>NZ_SHKW01000008.1 GCF_004217555.1 Edaphobacter modestus | reverse complement strand
CGATGACATGGATCACGCAGTTTACAACGTTCGATCCGCAGATTCAGGTTGCATTGCCGAAGAGCAATGAGGTGAAGCAGACGTCCTTTAACCAGGTAGGGCCACGCTATTTTGAGACGTTGCAGACAAACCTGCTTGCGGGCCGTGAGTTTACCGATGAGGACACCGACGAGAGTCGCTGCATTGTGAATGACCTCGCTTCGAAGAAGATATTCAATGCAGCTCCAAGCGACGCGCTGGGACAGCGCGTGAGGGTTAGCTTTTACAACCAGATCAATACGGAGTGTGTGGTGGTGGGTGTTGTGCAGTCCGCAAAGTATGCGGATATTCATGCGCCGAAGTCTGCGATTTTGTTTCTGCCGATCACGTCGGTCTCGATCCGTTACGGTGGCAATACCAGCAATATGGTATTTCTGATTCGCGGGGAGCATGAAAAAGAGGCAGAAGCCGCCTACCTTGACGTGTTAGCGCACATCGCCCCTGAGACGGGATATTCGCGCTTCTTGCCGATGCAACGACAGTTGAATGATGCACTTGGAAAAGAACGGCTGCTCTCGTATATGACGATGTTGTTTAGTGGCGTGGCTCTGCTGTTATGTGGAGCGGCTACGTTGAGCCTTTTGCTGATGCGTGTGAAGCTGAGCATTCCTGAGATTGCAATTCGTGTGGCGTTAGGAGCGACTCCGCTGCATGCAGCGGGAATGGTGCTTCGCGAGATGGTGGCGCTGATCGTTATAGGTACGGCTGTCGGGGGAGTCTCCTTGCGCGGGGTGGAGTATCTGTCGACGTACTATCTCCACTTTGGGAAGCCTATTGCGATGAGCGACTTGCTGGGCGCGGCCGGCCTGCTGGTAGCGATCACACTATGCGCTGGAGGAATTCCTGCAATACGTGCAGCGACACTGCACCCGATGAAGGCGCTATGTAGGGACTCATAGATTAGCGAAAAGTTCGATGCGGCGAGCGTGCTCTTCGGAACGCGACAGTGATGTGCTGTTTCAAAAAGAGGATTTAGGAAAATGAAAACAGCAGGATTGGTGCTGCTTCTGTTTCTGTATAGCTCCGTTGCCATGCTGGCGCAGAGTTCGGGAAGGCTTGTAGGCAAGGTGCAGGACAGTACCGGCGCCGTCGTACAGAAGGCATATCTGACCCTGCGGCGTGACGGCAGTGTCGTGAGTGAGTGCGAGAGCGGCGCCGATGGGAGTTATGCTTTTGTCAAACTGCATAGCGGATCCTATGATCTGGAAGTCGGGGCGCAGGGATTTGCTATGTATAGTGCGACAGGAATTATGGTGGAAGACACCGGCGCAAAGCAGATGACGGTGACCTTGCGCATTGCCGCTGAGGAACAGATGACGGTGACGACGCAGACGAATGGAGTGAGTCTGAGTTCGGATGAAAATGCCAACTCCACCGTGCTGAAGGGAGGCGATCTTGACGCTCTGGCGGACGATCCCGATGCATTACAGACAGAGCTCCAGGCGCTCGCCGGTCCGGCGGCTGGTCCAGATGGGGGACAACTTTACATCGATGGATATACGGGAGGCCAACTGCCTCCGAAGAGCTCGATTCTGGAGATACGGGTGAACCAGAACCCATTCTCTGCGGAGAACGACAGGATTGGTTACGGTCGCATCGACATCATCACAAAGCCGGGAGCGGTGAAGTTCAACGGGCACCTGCGTGGTTCCTATCTGAATTCCGTTTTGAATACATCGAATCCCCTGGCCACTGCGCAGCCGAGCTATCAGTATTACTCCGGTTCGGGCGATATGACGGGACCGATCACTAAGACGTCCTCTTATTTTCTTGCGGCGCAGTATTGGGAGAGGCAGAATCAAAATTTCTTGCGTGCGGTCGATCCTACGGACACCTCCGCAAATCCTCGAACACTAAGCCAGGCCTTGGTCGCGCCATACTCCACGACGAATGTATTCGGACGAGTGGACAGCCAGGTGGGCAAGCACATTCTGCAGGGACAGTGGGTGCTGTTTCGCACGCGGCGTACCGGTGCAGGGACAGGCGGCTTGAATCTCCCAGAGCAGGGTTACAGTAGCACCGACATCGAGAACATATTGCAGCTGCGAGATACAATGATCGTGAGTTCGAGGCTGCTGAACGAGGTGAGCACTCGATGGTGGCGGATTCGGACCAATCAGACACCGGATAGCACGAAGCCTGCGGTAACCGTGCAGGGAGCGTTCGTTACGGGCGGCAGCGTGTCGGGAACCACAAGCAATCACCAAGATAATATGGAGCTGCATGACTACGCGACGCTAACGGCGGGATCGCACGTGATGCGCCTCGGCTTGCTGGCGCGAACGTACCGCGTGGCTGACTACGCCGATACAGGATCGAATGGGAATTATCAGTTCCAGTCGCTTGCGGACTATCACGCGGCGATGCCAAAGCCTTATCTGTATACGGGAACTGTCATCGTGAATCCCTTGGCCAGACTGCTTCAGTTCGATGGAGCTATCTTTTTCCAGGATGAGTGGCGGTGGAAGCCCAATGTGAATTTGAGCTATGGGCTGCGCATGGAGGGACAAAATCGTGTTCGCGATCACTTGAACTGGGCGCCGCGCGTGGCCATTGCCTGGTCGCCGAAGGCTGGAGCCAAGACTTCACCGAAGATGGTGATTCGCGCGGCGGGAGGAATCTTCTATAACCGCGTTACACCGGCGTTGCAGATTCAGACGATCCACAACAATGGATTTTTTCAGCAGAACTATGTGCTGCGAAACCCGAGCTTCTACGATCCGAATCATCCCGTGCCTGCCGAGTTGTTGGCAACCGCCAGCGAATCGAAGCTTTCTATTTATACGCTCGATCCGGGGTTTAGGATCTCGCGCAACGTACAGGCGGCTCTGGGCGTGGACCGCAGCTTAGGCAAGATCGGTTCACTGAATCTCAACTATCTGTTCACTCGTGGCGTGCATCAGTACTATACAAACAATGTGAACGCACCTTTCTTCGATCCCGAGACGTATAGGATAACGGGGCCAGCCCCAACAACGTACAACTACCAGTTTCAGTCGGGCGGAGACTTCAGGCAGCACCAGGTAATTCTTACAACGAATACGACCTACAAGAATTTCTTTCTGCACGCGGTGTACACCTACAACCATGCCACGACGGACACGCAGGGCATTAACTACTTTCCCTCCGTATCACGCATACCTTCACTCGACTATGGGCGCGCGAGCTTTGCTCCAGCCCATCAGTTGCAGGCCTTCATGACCTACAAGGCTCCCTATCGCGTGACCTTGACGGCAATCGCGATCGTGGAAGCGAATAGACCCTATAACGTCACAATCGGCAACGATCTTACGGGCAACAATCAATCGAATGCGCGACCGACGTATGGAACCTGCGGTGCTCCTGACGTCCTGAGCACTGCCTATGGGTGTCTCGATCTCAATCCCTCGGGAAAGAGTGAAAGAATTGTGCCCTATGGATTGGGGACAGCCCCCACGAGTGCGACCGTTCATCTGACAGTTAACAGAGTATTCAACTTTGGCAGTCGTCCTGTCGCAAATGCTTCGCATGCGCAAAAGCCCGCCGCCGAACATGTTCCTCGTCACACGCTGACGATGATCGTCGGAGCGACAAACATCTTCAATATGGTGAATCTCGCGCCGCCGAACGGGGTCTTGAGCTCACCCTTGTTCGGGCAACAGCTCACTCCGGCGACTGGGCCGTTTGCCTTGTCTTCGCCAGGAAACAGAACGGTGTATGTGACGTCATACTTTTCCTTTTGACGATTATGCTCAATCATCGACCATTAGATAAGATATTTCTCGGTTTATGAGAGCCGTAAGTATGAGGGCAATATGAGTTCCATAAAATGAAATTCCAAACGCGAACAATGAACTTTGGCCTATGAAACCTAGAGTAATCGGCGCTGTTCATATTTGCAGTGCGCACGCACAAGCGACTTATGTTTGCCGATCCTTTGCTGAGGTCATATGTGACTATGAACTGGATATCTCTTTGAGAGACTTCCAGCGCGTGTGCTCACTCCCAAGTTTGCGGTAACCCTTGAATTATTCAAATCCAAGGCCACTCTTACGCTGGCCATTTGCTGCAGCGGGAAATATAAGTAGCCGAACCAGAAGGAGAAATACATAAGTGCATACCGGGGTGACTTCCACAACAGAGCAGTATATGGTCAATCATCTCAGCAAAAGCGGCGTGAAGATGTTCGATCGCACCGTTCTTACGCTTCTTTCAATCTATGGCGGAGTGGCCTTAATTACACTCGCATTTGTGCCGTTTCGCTTCCTTCCAGCAGAAGACGCAATCATCTTGTTTCAATACAGCAGAAACCTCGCGGAGTATGGATCAATCACGTTCCTGGCCAATGGACCACATGTTGAGGGCGCGACGGATTTTGGTTGGATGTTATTGGTCGCTGCAGGCATTCGCCTTCATATCCCACCCTTATGGTTCTCTGCGGGCATGAATGTTTTGTCCCTGATCTTGCTGGCCGTAACCCTGTTGAAGATCGCTGAGGTGCAAGTCTCGCTTTTGCGGCTGCTGGCGATCGTGGGATCGATTGCCTTGATGCCTCAGATTCTTGCTGCAGCCTCTGGCTTCGCGGTGTTGCCAGACGCCGTTCTGCTCTCGACTTTCGTGCTTTTTGTGATGAGAGGCCAGCTAGAGCGAGCGTCGTTGACTGCTTTCGTATTCTGCCTCTTCCGCCCGGATGCTGTGGTATTCACGATCCCGTTGCTCGCCTACCTCATTGTTCGTGGACCGCTGCGATGGAAGAATGCCGCTACGATAGGGGCATTGTTTGCTGCTCCGGGGATTATCTACTTTTCGTGGCGGTGGATATATTTCGGGGAACTATTTCCTCTTCCATTTCTGGTCAAGGCTGACACCCATCGGGTTCTAGGGCTATTCGTCCCTCATTCCCTGCACCAGAGCTTGATCTACCTCTTGTTCGCTATAGTCATGCTCGCGCCAATCATCCTTCGTGCCGAAGCGCGGCATCTTTGGCTTATAGTTCCGCTCGTCGCCGTTCCAACCTTTTTCTATTGGGCAATGAGACTGGATCAAAATGTCGCGGCCCGGTTCTTTTTCTACTTGCCACTGGCAACGGCGATAATCATCGCTGCGAATTGGGCGGCGCTTGGAGAACACAAAGTACTTGTTTTCAGGGTCGGATGCTTGGCTTGGTCAGTGCTTCTTATGTTGCCATTGTCCAGAGAGGTAAGGACCTTTCGGGATGAGCAGTTCGGAGAAGTTAAGAGCATCGCGGAAGAGTTAAGCCACGCTACCCGGCATGGAACAATTCTCACTTCTGAGGCTGGTTTCATCCCATATTTCTCAAGCTGGACCACCTACGACGCGTGGGGGCTCAATACACCCGAGTTCGCCCACCGGCCCCTGCAAAGCTCAGATGTTGGACGGATCAGACCGGACCTGGTCGTCTTTCATCCCGACCGACCGGAAAGTTGTCTCGTGTTGCCCTCGTGGTCGCCCAACTATGCCGAGCGCTCTTGGCCACATTTGACTCGTAACCTCACCATTGGTGCGCACGCGAACCATTACGAGCTCTGGCTTACATCGTATGGATCGGAGTTTTATAGACAGCGAAAGCACTGGCACTATGGCGAGGGCGATCGCGAGTGTTGGCTAGTCCGCAAAGATTCGCCCCTCTACCCCGAAATAACTCAAGCTTTACGCGATCATCATGGCGTCACCTCAGACAAGGCTGTTGGCCTGGAAGAAGAGCACGGCAGACTCACTCCTGAAGCCAGACCTGCAGGTTATCGCGCCATATCGAGGTAAAGTCTTTGGACGAAGCTAAGCTCTGTTTTCAGGCCGTAAATCACGTCTCTCCGAGGCCACGAGGGGCGCGGACTCGTCTAACCTTAGAACCTAGATGAAAACCGTCTTTCAATCCGGCATTCTGGTCGCGGCGTTTGCGGCGGCAGCTATTGCGCAGACAACGCTGCACACCACGAGTACGCTGGTAATTGTACCGACGCTGGTGCAGACGACCGGCAAAGAGACGGTGTTTTCGCTGAAGGCGGAGGATTTTGTTCTGACGGACAACGGAGTTCCGCAAAAGGTGACGCTGGAAGAAGAGACGAAACGGCCACTGTCGCTTGTGGTCCTATTGCAGACGGGCGGTGTGGCACGAGGGCAGTTTGCCAGTTATGCGAATCTTGAGCCGCTCCTGGCTTCGCTGCTTGGAGGAGCGCCAAATCGAGTGTCGATTGTTAATTTTGATAGCCAACCGGAGGCGGCATCTCCATTTACGTCGGATGTTGCCCAGTGGAAGGAGGCGATCGATAAGCCGGATCCGGGAGATCGTGGCGCAGCAATCTTCGATGGGATTACGTATGCTCTCAATTTGCTGAAGAAAGAGCCTGTTAATAATCGCAGGGCTATTTTGCTGATCAGCCAGGAACGTGATGATGGCAGCAAGACGCCGATGAAGGAGATTGTGCGGAATCTAGGAGAGACGAACACCGCGGTCTATAGCGTTACTTTTTCCGCGCAGAAGACGGAGGCGAAGCTGGCTTTCAAGAATCCGCATGTGAATCCGCCGATCTCGGTAGTTCCTTCTGATGGTTCGTTCAAGCGTTACAACGATCCAGCGAGGCCTACCCAGGGATATTTCAAGCTTGATGCGCCTTTGAGGTTGATTTTTGGGGCGATGCAGAAGAATCTGTCGGCGGAGGTGGCCGATCTTTCGGGTGGGGAGTCAATGAGCTTCGATGGCCGCGGCGAATTGGAGAGCGATATAAATGTCCTGAGCAATCATATTCGCAACAGTTATATTCTCAACTTTACTCCGACTTCAACGGAGCCGGGACTGCATACGATCAAGGTTTCGCTGGCACATCATCCGGAGATGCTCGTGTCGGCGAGAACAAGTTACTGGGCTGTGGATTCGAACTAAAAGACTGTCAACAACGCTCCGCAAAATTCATCATCATTCTAGGTTGCCAAAATAAAGTGAAATATTCGCTCGTTTTCCGCGAAATAGATAGCCGCTATCAACCTGCAATCGAATTGCATTTATGTCACAATAAATGCAATAAACCGCCTTCTCGATTGCCGGTGCAGGCTCTACAAACTACCCCCGGCCGTGACTGCTTACAACGCTCGAAAGTTCCGTGTAACCGGCTATCCGGAAAATTGATCCGAACCGCCCAAAAGGGAAGTTGCCGAAAACCTCTGCGAGCTCAACCGGTCGATGCAACACTGGCTTGAAGTTTACTCGCCGGGGTTTCAAAGCCCAAGGTCTTTCGGGGGCGTTGATTTAGGCGCAGAGCTACCTTGTTGAGATCGGCTTGCGAGTAACCGGATAAGTCGGTTTTCTTAGGGAAGTTAAGTTCACCCGGCCCAGAGACGCGCCAACGCGAACTTGGTCAAAAGCGGACTTTTCGGGAGAAAGGCGGATCGATGAGCAGAAGCGCGTTTACTTTTGCGGACCGATGGGTCTGCGAATACGCTGCGTCAGATAGGCTTTCAGTGCAAAGCTAAACTCCTCGACGATTCTGTCCCGATCGCTTCGTTTCGCGCGCGCATATTCCTGAACAACACTCATGATGATCCGTAGCGCGACGCCTGTTACAAGAAGTGCTTCAGTGCGCGACAACTGAGGGTCCCTGTCTCGTAGCAGCGCAGCGAAGCTCTCCCGCAAACGGAAGCGGGTTCCTTCATCGCGTTTATATTGCTTCGGAGCAGCTATGAGGTGCACATACGCAGGCCGCTCCGTCATGAATCGTACGAGGGCTTGCATGAGTGTGGTGACAAATGAATCAAGATCGAGCGTGCGCAACCGCTCGGCCAGCGGAGGCCACAGCGAGGCCATCTCGTCGGCGTAGCGAGCACTCAGTGCATAAACAACTGCATCTTTATCCGAGAAGTACTGGTATACAGTGCCGATGGCAGATCCAGCGTGTTCGGCAATCAAGGTCATCGTGGTGCCTCCGTAACCGTGTTGAGCGATCACGGCATCCGCCGCGTCGAGCAATGTGATGACTCGTCGCTCGCCATGCTGTCTTTGCGGTGTTCGACGCTCCGGGCTTGACCTATCTGAGGATTTACTCATATAAATGATGCACAGTCTATCTGAGGAGTTACTCATTTAGATTGCTGAGGTGAGTATATGCGATGGGGGTCTCCGCGTCTTATTCTTGCGGCGGTCGTAATTGCTGTTGTCTGGGTGGCGAACTCGTCTCTGCTGGTTAAGCGCTTCGCTGCGCATCCCACACTGCTTGCCCACCGGGGAGTCCATCAGGATTACTCCCACGATGGCGTGAGTGATGATACATGCACCGCGACCCGTATTCTGCCTCCCCACAATGACTACATTGAAGACACTCTTCCCGCTATAGCCGAGGCTTTTCGAGAAGGCGCCGATTTCGTCGACTTCGACGTACACCCAACATCTGACGGTAAGTGGGCGGTGTTCCATGACTGGACTCTCGATTGTCGGACCAACGGGCACGGGGTGACACGCGATCAAACGCTCGCCTATCTACAATCCCTGGACGTTGGCCACGGCTACACCGCTGACCACGGAAAGACATATCCTCTGCGTGGCAAAGGGATCGGTCTCATGCCTTCGCTGGAGGAAGTTCTTACCGGTTTTCCTAATAGGCACTTCATTCTTCACATCAAAAGCAATGATCCGAAGGAAGGTGAGGCCCTGGCAAGAACTTTGCTCACGATGCCTCGAGACGAGTTGCAATGGCTCGCCGTGACAGGGGGAGATCGACCCATTGAGGCTCTCCGAAGGACTTTGCCTGCAATGAAGACAATGTCTCCTAAATCGATCAAGACTTGTTTCGTGCGATACATCGCGCTGGGTGAGATGGGTCATGTGCCCAATTCATGCAGGAACAGCGTGATCTTTGTGCCAGTAAATATTGCGCCGTGGCTGTGGGGCTGGCCAGACAGATTTCTATGGCGCATGCATGCCGCCGGCACAAGTGTTTTTGCCGTGGACTCCTACAAGGCCGGTGGGACTAAAGGCCTGAACGACGGTGCGGATTTGAAAAAGCTTCCCAAAGGGTACAGCGGCGGCATCTGGACTGATCAGATCGATGTGGTTAGCTCGGTCGGATTCACGCGCTAAACCTTAGTCTTTTTGAGAGATGCGTTTTCAATCGGTTTCTCTCAAGGTTTCGTAGTCGTTCCTTCGGGCGAAGACGCTGTAGATACTGGGGCAGATCAAGGCTTAGGTCCCGTGGGTGATGCGTTCAGTTGGGCGGGCCGATCGGCAAAGCTCAGCCATTCAGACGCAGTCTTTCTTGACGGTAGATACCCGGCCGCCTCTGCGTTGTTTTGTGTCGCGCTATCACTTCGCTGAAATGTTAGATTTCGCGCGTTCGAGGTGATGAGTTTTCCGCTGTCCCGGATCTCAGTTGGATCCTTTCGGAAGAAAGCGTAGTAGCCGTTCGTCCTATGGATAGTGGCAAGACTGCCGCTTACCTGATGCAGGCGCTTCCTTAGAATGGCATCCAGCCAAGCAAGGATCAAATCTTTCGCATCAGACGTGCAACAATGTCCGGCATCGTTTTGCGTGGCGAAGAGCCAAGGAGCTCCAAGCCTCCAATATCGAGAAAAGTAAGCGTATGAAAGCTCCGTCCCTACAGTTTGATCTTTGCCGCCCACTATGACGAGTTCAGGAACCGTAAGGCTAGCGTCGCTAAGCTGAAGTGTGTTCAAACCCAACGAATGATTTTGGCCAGCATGGGAGAGAACAGCTGCCGCAATTCGCTGGGGCGCGAAACCAACGAGCCGGGCAGCAAATGCGCCGGCGCCAGAAAAGCCAAGCAGAATTACTGGGCTCGTTCTTAGTTCAGGATGATCTGTCTGAATTGAAAATTGATCCAAGGCTGCAAATAGGCCCCGTCCGAGGCCGTTTGAGGGGTCAATGTCCATGTCTTCATAGACCTTTGACGAGCAGTGTCGGGGCATCATCATCGCAAGTTCATGCTTGTCCGCAAACGTTTGAATATCGGGGTCGTTGTAGAACCGCACGCTGCCTGGTCCACGCTCAAAAACCACGAAGACGGCACGAATTTTCTTGACTGATGATGGATTTACCATGTCGTACTCACATGGCCGCGCAACGTCCTCACCAACGAGGGGGGTCACTATCGTATGGATGGAGTGGACTGGGCTTTGCGCAATTATCTTCTCGTTAGCAACTTCGACCAGAAGGCAGACCGCAACACACAATACTTTGAACCGTCTCTTCCAGAGCAAGGCCGTACAAGGCATAAATGAAACTTCCTGAAACAGCTTCGAAGTATTTTTCATTCTAATTTGAAGAGAACAGGAGAACGCGTTCATTGAGTTGGAATCGGGTCTCTCTGTGTTGTGGGACGTTTTGTCGCCAACTCGGAAGTAGTCCTTCGCTCAATGCCGATACGCGTCGCCGAACTTCCCCCAAAACGAGGTGGGCTCACCGGTCGATGCAACACTGGCTTGGAGTTTACTCGCCGGGGTTTCAAAGCCCAAGGTTTTTCGCGGGCGTTGATTGAGGCGCAGAGCTACCTTGTTGAGATCGGCTTGAGAGTAGACGGACAAGTCGGTTTTCTTAGGGAAGTACTGTCTCAGCAAGCCGTTGGTATTTTCATTGGTGCCGCGCTGCCAGGGACTCTGCGGATCACAGAAGTAGACTTTCACATTCGTGTCCACCGTGAAGCACTTGTGTTTGGCCATCTCGTGCCCTCGGTCCCAGGTCAACGAGCGCCGCAGGGTCGCGGGCAGTTTACGCACGTGCTTACTCAGCGCGGCGACGACCGTCGCTGTGTCTTTGCTGGGCACTTTGATGAGCATGGCAAAACGCGAATGTCGTTCCACCAGGGTTGCGATATGACTGTTTTTGCTGCCTGCGAGCAGATCGCCCTCCCAATGACCGGGAATAGCGCGGTCTTCAACCTCCGCAGGTCTTTCGCGAATAGAGATGGCATCGACGATCTGACCTCGAGACTGTCCCGCAGCCCGCGAGTGTCGTGAGCGACGTATAAGCCGCTTGGACCTGAGGTGCTGAACCAGCTCTTTTTTCAGCACTCCCCTGGCCTGGATGAATAAGCTGCGGTAGATAGTTTCGTGGGACACATGCATGCTCTCGTTGCTGGGATAGTGGACCTTCAGCCATTTCGAAACCTGTTCCGGCGACCAGTCCTGGATCAGTTTACTGGCCACGATGGTCCGCAACTTCTCGTCGATGGCAAGAAGGCACACCTTGGGTCGCAGAGCCGACTCCCAGGCCTGACGATCGGCTTCACTGGCTCGATAGAGTGGCCGCCCGCCATGACGCGCCACCTCCCGGCTCACTGTCGACACAGGCCGTTGCAACCCATGGGCTATCTCCCGAATCGACGAACCGGATGCAATTCCACGTGAGATGTCTTCCCGCTCGGCCAGCGTGAGCGTTCGCAACGAGCGCCGACGAGCAGCAGGAACTATCCCGCCACGCTGCGTCAATAGGAACCGAATAGAACCATGCCCCTTACCGAAGGCACGTCCAATGTCATGCAACGACTCGCCCGACTTCCAGCGGCGCCACATGTCGATCCGCTGCTCAGTGGAAAGCCTGTCCCGTTTTCCTTGTGCCATAAACACCCCCTTTAGAAAATGAATTCATATCAGATGGTGTTGCACCGACCGGTTGAGACCGCCCCGTTTTCACTTGTCCGAGAAGGCGACTTTACGGCCATGTGGCTCGCGTTGAGTGCCCTCGGTGCGGCCAGCATGATGAAAGAAGAGAAGAGCGTTCACGGTAGCAACGAAGAGCCTCGGAAAGCAGCGATCATGTGCCCGGACCTCCCTTTGAGGTTGAGCTGATCGGTTCGGCCTGCGAAATAGAGGCGATTTAGCTCCTTATCGTCCACGTCCTCTATCGACTCAAAAGCGCCAAGCACGTCCCTGACTTCATCGGGACCAAAAAACAACCGAAACGGTTCGCCGATACTTTCGACACGGCTGGCAAGCTCATCCCGGGCATCGATCTCTTCTGGTGGAAGCATGTCGCGCGGCACCGCGTAGTCAAAGATCACACCACTCCCCTCTGGAAAGCCAGCAATGTACTTGAGCGTCTCTCCGAAGGCATCAGTAGTCAGATACATAACCACCCCGAGCATCGCGAAAACCGTCGGCACATTGGCATCTAGCCCTGCCTCTTCCAGCCGTTCGGAAAGCTTCTGCGTTTCGAAGTCAGCTGCCACAAAGTGAAGAGACTTCGGGACCACAACTCCACTCGCTTCAGCCAGCTCTTTCTTCCAGGACTGCGTCGCAGGATGGTCAACCTCGTAGACCTCGAGCCCCGCGTGCGGATTCCTGAAGCCGAATGTGTCAAGACCCGCTCCCAAAAGGACATACTGGTGAACACCGCCTTCCACCGCGCGTGCGAGATGGTCTTCAGCGAAGCGGCTGCGGGCTACCAACCACGCTCGCATCATCCGGGACGAGTCCTCATACAAATCTTCTTCCGAGTCAGCCAGGACTTTCGCGTACCTGCTCCCCAGCAGCGGCACGGCAACAGGGTCATTCAATACCAAGGGGCTTGCGTCATAGACCTGATGAGTCGCGCGTCGCAACGCCACGCCGAGTGCGGTACGCGACGACTGGCCTTTGTGCAAACTACGCCTGTCGAGACTCTGCCGTCCTGGTAGCTGCTTCAAAATGAGATCAATCTGGCCCAGATGGTGAGACTCGTGTTCGCACACATAAAACCATTTGCAAAGGTTATTAGTAGCTCCCCAGCTCCAGGAGGGGTCAATCGCCATGAGCCATTCGTCGTCTCGCTTGCTCAACTCCGACAGGGTATGTTCCCGTGCCTCGGACAGATGCGATATGTAGTACTGCAGATCAAAGCCCTTATAGCGGACTCGCGCAGTCTGACCAAGGTTGATCGCCACCCCCCACTTCTTGCGAGCTTCATAGGAGAAGCGGCCCCAAGGGACACCATCGAAGGTGTTCAAACCGTAGTAGACATCGGCGGCGGCGAGATGCATCAGCAAAGGACCAATCGAGTTCGCATCCGGATGCGGCAGCCAATCGAGTTCTTCAACCGACAGATTCTGCAAACGCGAGAGAACCACTGCGCGCATCCAGTTGAGCTGCGACACAAGGAAACCAATCTGGGTACTGTATCCGTTGCGAGGTCCAAAAACAGAGAGAGGTTCCGCTACCGCGTCTTGCTGGGCAAAAATGCTCATGACTCATTGTCTCGCACTGCCGCTTTTTCTGGCCTTGCGTTGAGCCAGGCCATTCAAATCTCGACTGGCGCATTCAGGGCAATGCGCTCATCGAACTATTCACATCGGTCTATGTCTTCGCCAAGTTGCCGTGTAACCGGCCTGTCGGAAAGGTGAAACCGAACTGCCAGAAAAGTCGCGTTTTGACCAAGTTCGCGTTGGCGCGTCTCTGGGTCGGGTGAACTTGGCGAAAACGCCGTTTCTACGGATATTTGCCGTACAAGATAAGAACAGTGTGAGATTTATATTCTAAAGTTCTAATTGACACACCACAAAAAGTGGGGCTAGCCTCCTAATTCATTCGGGATTCTTCGGCGGGGAAGTTCTGGAGAGACTGATTATGAACTTACTTGAAACGCAACACCCTCGTCTTCGTGCGGTTGGTTCTGCTATCTTCGGATGCTTCCTTGTCTTTGCAACCTGCGCTCTTAGCACCAGTTTTAGTCTGAAGCTTGTACAGGCGCAATCAACAGTTCCGGTCAGCCACGCCCCGAACGGTTGGTTCATGGCCGGCTCTAAGCCAGCCAATTATCAAACTGGCGTAGACCAGGCTATGGTGGAAAATGGCCTGCCAAGCGCATTCCTGAAGTCGGCTGTACCGGCTACGGGTGGGTTTGGCACACTGATGCAAACGATCAGCGCAAATGACTATGCCGGAAAACGTGTTCGTTTACGCGCCTGGGTCCGCTCACAGGACGTTTCCGACTGGTCCGGTGTCTGGATGAGAGTCGACAAAGGGAGCACCTCAGTCGCTTTTGACAATATGCAGAATCGGCCGATTAAGGGCAACCAGACGTGGAAGACATGTGATGTTGTCCTCGATGTTCCCCAGGACGCGACCTCTATCTCGTTTGGCATTCTGCTTACAGGAACCGGCGAGGTCTGGATGAATGACGCGACCTTCGAGATAGTCGGCAATGAGGTGCCAACAACTGGTTCAGCGTCCAACCAAACGCGGCCCGCCAACCTCAAATTCACCGAATAGTATGCTCGCAGCGGTGGTGATGATGATTGTCACCACCGCGAGCCTGTCTCGCATCGCGCACTTGCTCACGAAGAGTGAAGACGGGGGCATGGTGTCCGCCCCCATCAATAGCTGCTCTAGGGGCGAGTTTCTGTGATGCGTGCATCTGGAGTCGGTTGGAGTATACCTATGCCCAAGTCATCCCGAAGGAACTGGGCGAAGACCACAGAACGTTACTGTGCGTCGAACTGCCTGCAAAGCGGGAGACTGGGCTTTGCCCAGACAGTGACATAGGGAACATGGTTCTGAGCGAAGATATAGGTGCTGGAGATGGCGGCAAGCTACGGCCCGAAACCGACATTGGTGCTTTCCGAGCCCGTCGCAAAGCGTGGGTCTGAGGTAGCGGACAGTCCAGTGATGACGTCTGCAGAAGAGGGCAGCGATCTCGATGAGGAGACTGGAAGGAATCGCACCTCGGGCCGCACTCTCCGGCTATAAGGAGGCGACCATGGGAAAGCGAGGAGAGAAGCGAGAGCGCCGCTCAGCGATTCTGGAGCCCGATGCAGCTGGAATCGATATTGGAGCCGAGGAGATTTACGTAGCCGTTCCACCCGACCGTGATGAGCAAGCAACGCGCAGGTTCAGCAGCTTCACCTGCGATCTTTACGCCCTGGCCGAATGGCTGCAGTGTTGTCGCATCCGGACGGTAGCAATGGAGTCCACCGGGGTGTACTGGATCCCACTGTTTCAGATTCTGGAAGAGAGTGGCTTCAAGGTCTATCTGGTCAACGCGCATTCGCTGAAGACCGTCCCCGGCCGCAAGAGTGATGTGTCCGACTGTGAGTGGATTCAGTATCTGCACTCGGTAGGACTGTTGAAGGCCAGCTTCCGCCCACCGGAAGACATCTGTGCGGTGCGCACTCTCTGGCGACACCGCGGCAGCCTGCTCCAGATGGCCGCCGAACACACGCAGCACATACAGAAGTCTCTCAGCCTGATGAACCTGCAGATCCATCATGTGTTGAGCGACATCACGGGTGCCAGTGGGCTGGCCATCCTGGATGCGATCCTCGCAGGCAACCGTGATCCCTTGTGCCTGGCGCACCGCTGTAACATTCGGGTGAAGAGCCCTCGCGAGACAGTCGCGCAGGCACTCGTAGGAGACTACCGGCCTGAGCACCTGTTCACCTTGAAGCAGTCGCTGGATGGCTATCGCCACTACCAGAAGCTCATCGCCGAACTGGATGACGAGATAGCACGGCTTATGCACACTTTGCCGAACGCCACGGAGCATCCTGCCCTGATACCAAAGCGCACCAAACGTACCGCCTATCAGCGGATGGGAAATGATCCCTTATTCGATCTTCACAGTGAACTGTACCGCATCGCTGGCGTCGATCCCACGATATCCCGGCAGTGAGTGCCATCGCCGCACAAGTGGTCCTCACCGAGGTCGGACCCGGTCAGTCGATTCCGCAATGCCTCCGCTTTTGCCTCCTGGCTTGGGCTCTGTCCGGATAAACGAATCAGCGGCGGTAAAGTGCTCTCCACCAAGACACGGAAGGTGAAGAACCGAGTAGCCATCGTGCTCCGGCACGGTGCCAAATCACTCTCCCGTGCCAAGGACTACTTCGGTGCGTTTTTCCGCAGAATGCGAGCCAGGCTTGGCACTGCGCAGACCATTACAGCAACGGCGCATAAGCTCGCACGCGTCGTGTACCACGTCTTACACAGCAAAGAACCCTACACAGAGACGGTCTTCCACCGCTGCGAACTCAAAGCTCGGCAACATCGTGCAAGGCAAGATTGTGGCCTTCGCAATATCGGACGACGGTGCCCTGCTTTGGGCGAATGTCGAAGATGCTATAGGTATCATTGAACGCGGCAGCATATCGCTCCTATGTTGCTCGCCTCCCTATCCTCTGCTCTCCCCGAAAGCTTACGGAAATTTTCCGCCAGACCGTTGGGTGGGATGGTTGCTCGAATTGTGCTCCAAATGGCGTGAACTTTTAACGCCGCGAATTAGTGCGCCTTCCAAATATTCTAGGGACCTGTCTGAACCTATAGCCTTTCGGCCGAGTTTCAACGCTTCCGCTACGACGTTGCTGGTATTCGGAACGTGACGGCAGCTTCGCCCGTTCTCTATCTATTACGTCAATTGAGTGTTCCGCCGATCATAGGCTTCAGGCGCTTTAGGCAGTTCGCCTCTTGGAGTGTACAGCTTGGTGTACACACAAGTCGCGATACGGGGAACGAAGCGGAACCCGTGCAGATGCTGGTGGAACTTGGTACTGATGAGTTGACAACTAGTGTGTCCGAAAATAAGTCACACGAAAATGAAACTACATGTTCCATAACCTAAACCACTAACCACTATAAAACGATTGATTTTACTGAGGCTGCACCCATATGGTGCGGCCCTTTTTCCTTTTTTTATCGTTCAAATCGCCGGAAGTCTGTGCGAACTAACGACTGATTCAACGGTCTCTGCTTTGTGCCGATGAAAGACAAGTGGCAATAGTTTCCGCTTTGTGGCAGTACAAAGGGCCGCGCCCGAGACATGCTCGGGAACACTCGGTTCGGTTTAGCCAAATTCTTGGCCTGTGCTGCTCGGACATCCTCTCGCCTCCCCACTCCTGTGAACTTCAACGACGCCAGACATTCATTGGGCCTCGACTATCCCCTCGAAGGAGATTTCATGAAACACCATACTAGATTCTTCATTTTCCATGCGTTGGTACCATTGATGCTGACTATTTCTTACACGGAAGCCCACGCACAGAACACTATTAAGTTTTACTCTACGTTCGCCGAAAACAACGTGCCTCCGGCCGATTGTACGCAGGAGAGGGCTGTAGTTGCGCCGATTATCGATGGCTACCAACATCCCACCAAATGGACTTGGATCATCGCATGCGATGAACCTGCATGGAACCGCGTCCTGAATCATATTGGACAGGTCGGCGTCAAAGGCGAGATCCTAGCGACGACGGACCTGCAAACGCAAGTAACCTATGTGCGAGGATTTGCAGTTATTCATCCATTCACCAAAACGCACGAGAACCTGACCGAGCACGTTATCGCGCACGAACTGGCTCACATAATGCTGAAAAGTCACGACGAAGAACGAGTGGAGAAGGCTGCTTCTGCCATGATGAGAGAGACTAGAACCAGCGTTGCATCAAGCTTCTAGCTCCCTTCCTCATGATCCAAAATGGGAACGCGGCTAAGAATTGGTGTCGCTCTTAGCCCAAAATCCAAGCAACGCATTTATCATCTCTGCTATGACGTACTGGTGAGTTGGAAAACTGCTGGTTACGTCGGCTCCTGGGCCGTCTCTCGTAGAGACGGCCCACTTTTATTATCAATGCATTCGTCCTTTGGCAACGGAAAGCAACATCAGATCTCTGCCCGCCTCCACGCCTACCTACCCAACTAACAATTCGGGTTTTAGTCAATTGATATGGTATAGTCCGCAATAGTATTTAGCTATGGGGGGGGCAAACCATTGAAATCAATCAGAGTGCTTGCTGGTTGGGGCATCGTCGTGGGAAGTTGCTTTGGGTTGCATGCGAGTGCAGTCAATGCTCAGGAATGGAAAACTGATGATCGCAGCTACAGCGTAGGGGCCGGGGACACTAAGCGCCTCTTGGTGGCTGATGTTGATGGTGATAAATCGCCCGATACACTTGTCGTCAATCACTCAGATTTGTGGTTGCTTCTTGGGGATCATAAAGATGGATTCGTCCCCAATGCCACAAAGTTGCACTCAAACGTGCACGATATAACAGCTATCGACCCCAATGGGGGTGGAAAGTTATTGGTCATCATGTTGGCTGATGCGGATGGCGGTGCCAGAAGCGCCCTATACATGCTGAACCCTAACCAGTTTCGATCCGGCGTTACTCAGGACATCGTTGAACTGCCCTCGAACATCGAAGTAGGGCCAGAGTGTGTCCTCGATCATGCTGATATCGATGGACATCACAATGAAAAGCTGATCGTTTCGTGCCCAGCAAACGCTGAAACTGGAAAGACATACATTGGTACGTTCAATGAGAACGGCAAGGTCACGTTCAATTTGCTGCAAGGACTGAGTGTAGCCACCGAGGCAATAGCTGCCGCGGATTATGACGGAGATAACAAGCCGGACATCGCATATAGCTGGCGCGACGACAAAGGTACACAGCACAATTCGATCCTCTGGGGTAAAGATGATCAAGTGAAGCTCGATGCTGTTAGCTTTGCTGGTGCAGATATGTCTAAAGGAGATGTTTTCGCTGATGGCCATTCTGGATTATTAATCTCCTCGGACGCGTCGATCACCTGGTTTGGCAACAGTGACAATACCGGGACCATGAGGGATCGGTTTCTTGTAAGGCCAACAACCGGTTGCGTTGTCCAACGAGCAGTTCCCGCGCGTGTCTATTCAGACCCTTCTGTACGGTCGCAGGACATCCTTATCGCACAAATGTGTTCTGGTTCTAGTACGTCGCAGATCCAAATACTCAGGAATCCATACGCAACGTCATTGTCCTTCAGACCTGACGTCAAGATTACCGATTCTGGTTTTGATATCACCTTGCAAATCGAGGTTCACCCGATAGTGGGAGTATCCGTACCAGAGGGCGTAGTTGCTGTTGGCATCAACCGAAACATTGTCTCAACATCAAATCTGTACAATGGAACTGCCTCACTCGTGATCCACAGTCAAGGTGGTCCTGTACCTATCACGGTAGCTTACAAGAGTGCCAATGGCTTTGTGCGATCGGATCGCACTGTGACCATCCATCTACCTATGAGGTCTGGTGAGCTGAGTGGCAGTGCCACACTTCCACATGCTAATGTGGAAAACGCGCTGCTTAAACTAGCGAGGCATCAAGGAGCTACGCTCGTTCCTGGTGCGCATCTTTTGAGAGTCGGGCTTACTACCGCCTCACCTGGGGTCGGCTCACCCACAATTACGCCGAATAACGCGCCAATTGGCAGTAACTTCCAGATTACTGGTGTAGTTCAAAGCACGCTGACATCCAATAACTGCATTTTTCCATACAATTGCCCAAATGGAGTTGTACCGAGCGGAACCTACTATGTTGTGATCGATGGAAGTGTGGTCGGTCAGGCTGTACCAGTCCTCAATTTAGGACCTCCGCTTGAATGTGGCGCAGACGACGGTTCAGGTCACGGCACGGATACGTGCTTTAACCCCATATACGTTAACCTGAGCTATTCAACTAGTTCGATTGGTCCCGGGAATCATAACGTCTCGTTCTCTTACGTATCCGATGGGTACGTTTACACAGATTCCATTGGCCAGCAATACCAATACACAAATGCCGGTTCAGGTGCTGCCCCTTTCATCGTAACGGGAAAACTCACACCGACGCTGAGCGTATCTTGCTCACCGAACCCGATCACGTATGGGCCTCAGACTTCCAATTGCAGTGCACACGTATCCGGCGGTGGTGGGACGATCGCTTTCACAATTGACGGCAATCCCTGGTTCACGGGTAATGTGGACGGCGCTGGCAACGTATCAGGGGGAGGATTCAACAACTACCCCGCCGGGAATCATACCATCGGAGTCACGTCCTCAGGCGATAGTACCTACAACGGGACGTCCAGCTCGACAGTTCTCACGATCAACAAGGCGACTCCGACAGTTACGGTCGCCTGTTCGCCCAACCCGATCTCGTATGGATCCCAGTCCACAACCTGCACAGCACACACGTCAGGTGGCGGCGGGCCAGTAACAATGTATTGGAATGGCCTTGGCAGTTTGTGGGGCAGCGGCTCGTTCGATGGAGGCGGCAATTTCTCCCTGAGCGGCTTTAACGGCCAACCAGCGGGAAACTATGCCGTCATCGCAAACTCGTCTGGTGACGCCAACTACAACGGTGCCAGCGGTAGCACGGTTGTGACAATTAACAAAACGACGCCAAGCGTTTCGTTCAGTGTTTCGCCCAATCCGATTACTTTCGGCCTACAGGCCACTACCGTATCGGTTCACGTCGGCTGCAATACCTCTTGTGGGTTTGTTGACTTCCGTTATGACGGAGCAGAGTGGACAACTATTCCTCTCGATGGCGGAGGCAATGCCTCAGCAGCAACAGGCCTTGGTACAAATCCTGCGGGGGATCATACGTTTCAGGTCAACTATCTTGGAGATGCAAACAACAATGCCGTGTCAACTGCTCCGCAGATCTGGACGATCCTGCAAGCGCCAACGACGACGACGATAACGAGCACTCTTACCCCCACCAAGGAAGGTCAAAACGTTTCCTGGCCTTGCACGGTGACATCGCCGGGAGGCACGCCGACCGGGACGATCACCTATACAGATAACGGGAATTTTGTGACCAGCTCGACAGTACCTGGTGGAGTCGCTTGGGGCGGAACGGGCCTTCCTGTTGGAACGCATGTCATCGGTTGCTCTTTTGCGGCACAAGGCAACTTTGCAGCCTCAAGCAGTTCGGTGACGCAGGTCGTAATTCCTGCTATCTCCTCGACGGTTACCGAACTGACTACGTCCAACAACGCTTACCCCTATGCCGATAGCACGACATTGTCCGCACTTGTGGATACGGGTGGAAATGCCCCCACCGGAACAGTGACCTTCAAAAGCAATGGTGTGGAGATTGGAAGCGGCAATCTGACTTCTGTCAGCGCAACGAACCTTATTCCGTACTCACAACAGGTCGGCGGTACATCATGGAGTGGATACTGTGGCGACTCGTCAAGCATCGTGCTCAATACATCGGACTTCTCTGCCCCCGATGGAACCACGACCGCAACCAAGTTCACGATTCCGGGAGCGCCCGGCTGTGGAAGCGGCGGAGCGGTGGGCGCTATAGATACTATCGCAGCGGGGCTGACCGCTGGACAAACGTACACAATTAGCGTGTGGATGCGCGGTTCGAAGGGGGGAGAAGTTGTCGGGTTCGGACTGAATGACAACGCGGGTGGTGGAGCGGCGCTTACTACGTCTTGGCATCGCTATAGTGTTACCTTGCAAAACATCCCACAGGGCGTCGCAGATGCTGGCCGTGGGTTCCAAGTTGTTGATTGGACCCCAAACGACGTTTTCTATGTTTGGGGCGCACAGGTTGAACAATCAACACTTGTTGGTCCCTACGTAGCAACCTACAGCACCCCAACCACCGGCCAGGGCGGACTTGCGACACTGACAACGTTATTGCTTCCGGTTGGCAATAATTCAATCGTCGCAAACTATGAAGGAGACCCAAACGATTATTCGTCGATATCCCAGCCGATCGTTGTAACAGTGATCAAGGCAACACCGGCTATTACCTGGGCATCGCCAAGCGCAATCACTTACGGCACGGCACTCTCGGGAACGCAGCTCAACGCTACCACTAGAGGTATTCCCGGTACCTTCGTCTACACGCCCGCTGCGGGCACGGTGTTGGGCGCTGGAACACAGACTCTTAGTGTGAACTTCATTCCTGACGATTCCGTGAGCTACAACGGAGCGACAGCGACGGTGAGCCTGACCGTCAACAAGGCCGCACCGACACTGAGCTGGGCAACGCCAAGCGCGATCACTTACGGCATGGCACTTTCGGGGACGCAACTCAATGCGACCTCTGGAGGTATTGCCGGTACATTTGTCTACTCGCCCGCTGCGGGCACGGTGTTGGGAGTTGGCACACAGACTCTTAGTGTGAACTTCATTCCTGACGATCCCGCTACCTACAACGGGGCGACAACGACACTCAGCCTAACGGTGAACAAGGCATCGCCGACACTTAGCTGGGCAACGCCAAGTGCAATCACTTACGGGACGGCACTCTCGGGGGCGCAGCTCAACGCGACCTCTGGCGGTGTTGCCGGCACGTTCGTCTACTCGCCCGCTGCGGGCACGGTGTTGGGCGCTGGCACACAGACTCTTGGTGTGACCTTCATTCCTACTGATTCCGCGAACTACAACGGAGCGACAACGACAATAAGTCTGACGGTGAACAAGGCCACGCCGACACTGAGCTGGGCAACGCCAAGCTCGATCATTTACGGCACGGCCCTTTCGGGGGCGCAGCTCAATGCGACCTCTGGAGGTCTTGCCGGTACGTTCGTCTACTCGCCCGCCTCGGGCACAGTGCTTGCTGCAGGCACGCAAACCCTCTCCGCCACGTTCAGCCCATCGGACACTGCGGACTATAGCTCCCAGACGGTCACAACCTCGTTGTTAGTTACCAAGGCGACACCGGGGATCACCCTCACTTCAACACAGGATCCGTCGTCCTACGGAGACCGAATTGCATTCAATGTTCAACTCACTGGCGTAGGCGGATCAATTCCTTCTGGCTCAATTGTTCTTTATGACGGCGGCATGCTGCTTACAACGATAAGTTTGGATGCCACCGGCAAGGGCACCTACTCGACCGCTAATTTGCCCGCAAATATACACAACATCAAAGGTGTTTACAGCGGGGACACGAATTACCAATAAATGTGTGAGGCATCGAGCCGCAGCACGTGGGCTCGGGCTGTGATTTACACAAAGGCTAGGTAACCCTAGCCTTTCTTTTTTGGACAGAAATGAGGTAAGAGTGTCACAACAGACCCTATTTGTAAGTGAAGTTCCTCCTCTGCACGAAGGGGCCCGCGGCATCGGCAGACCTGAAGCCGATGTTCCCCACCCAAAAAAATGGGGGCTGTAGAGAAGTGCCTGTATCGTCAGGCGCGCTCTCTACAGCCCCTCTCCCAGGTCTGTGTTGCTTAGGAAAAGATTGCCTGAAGCAGGAGGTATCGACAACGGTACGTAGGTATATAGACCGCCGGATCATCGCTGAGACAACCGGCCTAGCCCTCCGTCTCTAACGAAAGACAAAACCTTCGACGGAGTTGTACACCGAGGACACTGCTGGCCAGGGTCTGCAATTGAGCTTTCCAAACCACTAGCCCAAGAACGCAACCACTACAAAGGACGGATTGATGCCAGAACCAACTATAAAGTCAGCGCGGATCACGCCCATGCCGAAAGGCCCCTTCGATTCGATGCCCGAGGTCTTTGCTGTGTTCACTGACGGAGAGGAGCGGAGACTGTTCTCTTTTTATCCCGATGAAATCAGCTTTGCTCCAGTGGAGTTCGTCGGCCTGACTGAGCGAGAGGCTTGCGTGCTCCGTCATCGCCGCGACGTCGCCTATCTCCGGAGCTAAATTCCGCTCCGGAACTCCCCTGGCTGGCTTCGCGCCAGCCATTTCTCTTTAAGAAAGGAGATGTCAGTGGGTCGTTTGTCAAAGAATGCTGAGAGAGTCGCTTGGACCCGCTACATCGGGGGCTCTGGTCCGGAGGAAGCCAGCAAACGGAACAAGTACAACGCCGAGAAGACCGAGGCGAACGGGAGAACCTTCGACTCGGCGGATGAAGCCAAACGCGCCATTGACCTTCAATGGCTGGAGCAGCTCGGAGAGATCTCAGAGTTGCGATACCAGGTCAGCTATGAGGTTATCCCGAAAGCAGGTCGGAGAGAGGGCCGCCTACTATCGTGCTGACTTCGTATATCGGGACAAGAACCGTAAGCTGGTTGTAGAAGATACAAAGGGGGTACGACCTCGGAATATAGGCTTAAAAAGAAACTCATGTTGCTCGTTCACGGCATTCGCATAAAGGAAGTCGTCGGTACGAGGAAACAGCGGCGTCGCTCGGCACGAATGAAGTAGATGGTGATGCGGGTCACCCGCATAAAAAGAAACGTATTCTTGTGGGAAGCAATCAACCTGGCGGTACATCGCCATCTCGGTCGCAGTTGCTATGTTGGTGCGGTCAATCTCGGCTGCCCTCTGCCCACTTCATCGAGCCCGGCGATCTTTGTGGCGCCGGATTCATATGCTTCGTTTTCGTGCTCGAATCCGCAGATGAGCTTACGAAGACACGACTCTTTTGACTTCGCCTGGCAGGAACATTTCTCAATGCCACGAAGGCGAGAAGTTTTTAGTTTGCACCGAATCTTCGGCTCAATGATCCCTACGTGAGAACCAAGGTAATGTTCGTTGGACACACGACGCTCGCTATATCCTGATCTCTTCGGGCGCTTTCTGGCGATTACGCAAGTCCTCTACAGTGAGATTTCTGAGATCCTTACGTCTATCGATCTTGAAACCGAGAGTGGCCTCAAGCGCAGCGGCGGCAGCCAAAAACTCTGTTTGAATCTCAGCTGTCCTTTTGAGGAAATAGACAGCCGTGGATGGAGGCGCGGCAAGAAATGCCTCCTCGAAACTTGCCGCACTCGCTAAATCGACGTTGATACCTAGTCTGCTTCCGGTTCTGTCGACGAAACCAATGACGCAAAGTTTCTTGTTAGCCCCGCGTAAGACCGCGTAGCCAGTTTCACCGTAGATTTCTTTGGCTTTGATTCTTGCTTCACTAAGCTTCATTCGTCCAAGTCCTCAGTTTTACCGTGGCGTGTTCGCACGGGTAGAGAGGCCCCTCCACAGCCGGACGCGGTTGCGCCCATCGGATTTGGCAGAATAGAGGGCTTGATCTGCCTGCTCCAGCAATTCTCTGGGATCGGCAGGATCATCGGGCGTGTATACCGTAAGACCTACGCTAACAGTGACCCGTACCCGTTGTTCTCCCATCTCAGCCGCTGGGATCCCCACTTCGTCTCGAATACGATCAGCCAGTTTCGAGGCTTCATGCAGACCTGTTTCGGGCAGCAGAATTGCGAATTCATCGCCGCCGTAGCGGCCAGGCAGGTCAGTGGAGCGCACACATTGGGTGATGCGGCGGGCTACCAAGTGCAATACCTGATCTCCCATGGCGTGACCTGAACCATCATTGATTGTCTTGAAATGATCCACATCAATGAGCAAGAGGGCAAAGTGTGAGTGATAGCGTGACGCGCGCACACACTCGCGCTCCAGAGCGGCATCGAAGGCGCGGCGGTTTGCGATCTCAGTTAGGGAGTCGGTTACGGCATGATGCTGCAACCGCCGCACAAGCTCAATCTGGGCCGTGATATTCGACACGATCACAGCCCAGCCTAATTGTTGCGTCCCCCAGTTCAGCGGGAAGACGCGCATCTCGAAATGCTGTTCTTCGCCATTCACCGGCAGAGTCAGCTCTCGCACACTGTCCGAAGTGCTGAATTCCTCCAAGAAGCCCGAGCGTTCGGGAAATACGCTGGAGAGTTCCTGCCCAAGGCAGGATTCGGAGAGCCACGGGAAAAGTACGCATGCCGCAGGGTTGAAATCCACCAGACGATGCCGCAGATCAATCGCAAGCACGGAATCGCGGATGCTCCTGAACACAAGCGAGCGAACCGTCGGGACAAGGTGGAACCACTCCAGCCGGAATACCGCAACGTAAACGAGCGCGACTGTGAGGCACAGTGCCAGCGGTGCCAGGTCGAGTCCCCAAGGACTCCAGCCCACAAAATATATTAGGTAGCCGATGAGAGGCGGCACGCAGGAAGAGGCAAAAAAAATCGATTGCAACCGGCCGAGGCCCGAACAAGCGCGAATGCGAGAGAGGCAAAGCACCGTTCCGTAAAAAAGGGAGCCATAAAGAAAGGCAAGATTCAGCCACGCAATGGGGCCTCTATGCACTTCGACCACCCAGAAAGGACCGCGCTGCACAAGCATCATCGAGCGGTCATATAGACCGTGCATGCCGTTGGTCCATTCGGCAAAGGCCACGATCACGGGAATGATCGACAAAAGCGCTGCGCGGCCTCGCAGGCCGAAGTGCCGGCGTCCAATCAGAACCCATAGCGCTGGGATCCACGGAATGCCGATGTATTCCACACGGAGCCAGAAGATGGCTCCGGCTAGCGTGGTCTGCGCCATCTCCTGCGCGTATCCGAAGCAGTAAAAAGCTTCGGCGCACATCGCCAGGACCAACAAGCCTGATTGCGGTGCCTGGCGCCGACGCGTGAACGTCAAGGCGGCCATCACAGACAGGCCAAGAGACACCGCAAAGAGAAAGAGTTGTAAAAGAGTAACGATCTTCACAGGCATGAAAGAGAGAATGACTACAAATGACTCAGATACTTTCATTATCGGCTCTGCTCCCGAATTCCTCAAAAGTTTGAGAGCTCCAGCGTATCTGGGCCATATCCCTGACGGATGACGGGTCAAAACGGGAAGTTGCAAGAATGAAGCGTGGTGCTTCGTTCGTATCGGGATAGACTGATACTTACTAATGCAATACGCGAATATCATTTCTTTAATTGACGCCTATGTGGAGCGCCTCCTCAAGGTTCGGCGCATTTTGGCCGAACTTAACCTACCCCGCTCCCGACGGAAGTTGGTGACTCCAACTCCTAACCGAACGGCTCAATCAAAGTCTGCGAAGAGAGGCGATGCACACAGGAAAACGTCAAAATCCAAAGTTCGAAAGCCGTCCGCGGAAAGAATGTCAGTAGCACCTACAGAGGATCGCAGTGCGTCTCTGACCGCGGTTTACGGCCACAAGCGTAACGCAATGGCACCAATCGAACCCACAATTCAAAGAATCGAAAAGAGCGTTACGTCAGGGACCAAACCGGTAGCTCGTTTTCGTACAACTCAACAATCCCGGGAGAAGCCCTTGATACACAAACCTCCTGTGAAGTCAGGTACATTGGCCTTAGGAGGCAACATTCCGACCAGCCCGATTGTTGTGCCGGCAGAGCAGATTCGTTACGAACAGTCTTTGAGACAACGTGAATCAGCTATCAAGGCGAGAGGCTCCTTTCAGACTCCCAGCGATGTTCCCCTCACAGCTGAATTACTCGCGCGGCGTTGGATGCAAGGCTGATATCGCCAGCATATCCAGCAGCTCAACCAAGGATTTTAGTTTGAACTCTTTGCCTTTAACAGCTTCACTACATACTGCTTGTATGACCGGGTCGCCATCTGTAGCGCTGTCCTGCCATTCTTGTCCTTAGCATCGACATTGGCACCCTTGGCTAGCAGCAGCTTTGTGACTTCAACATAGTCGCCAGGTCCTAAGTCTCCGTGAGAATCATCGTCCATCGCCGCCCGGAACAGCGCCGTCTGGCCGTTATTATCTTTGGCCTCGAGGTTTCCTCCTTTGGACAGGAGCAGTTCCACTGAATCGGTATGCTCCTTACTGACGGCATACATCAGCGCCGTGCTGCCATCCTGATCTCTGGCCTCGATGTTGGCGCCCTTGGCTAAAAGCAACTTCTCCGCCTCGGTATTGTTCTTGTCTGCTGCCGCCATGAGCGCGGTCATTCCGATATCGTTCTTAGCCTCAATATTGGCTCCCTTGGCCAATAACAGTTTCAGGATTTCGACGGTGTCGTAATCGTGTGCCGCCAGAATCAGCGCCGTGTAGCCACTAGCCTGCTTCGCTTCTACATTGGCACCCTTGGCTAACAAGAGCTTGACAGTCTCGACTCGGCCGGCGGTTTCCTCTTTTATATCCGCCGCTACACCATTTACTGCCTGGATTAATGCGGTACTACCGGAAGAACTCCTGGCTTCCACATTTGCGCCCTTAGCCAGGAGCAGCTTTACCACCTCGGCATGACCATATTGGGCGGCCACTCTCAGTGGCGTGTCGCCACCGCCGTTGTCGCCTTCTACGTTGGCGCATTGAGCTATTAGCAGCTTCACCACCTCAGCGTTCCCATGTTGGGACGCTTCGGTAAGTTGCAGGGCCAGGTCACCGGTGTTGGATTGCCCCATGGCTGCATGGCTCAACAAAAGAATGACTGGAAAGAGGAATAAGGTAAAAGATCTCTTCATTGTTCTCCGACCATGCAAAGTCCCAAAATTGTAATTTAGTGCAGAAATTTCGCTGCATTGTGAATGCAGGCGGCTACGCTATTCCACGGCCGAATGGAGGCCGTCTCAAAAGTCTATTCGAGGGACCTGCGCTGCTCCGAGACGTACGAACGTGTAAGAAGAAGGTGAGCGGTATGCAAACCACATCTTGCTTGGTGCTGCGTGAGGGAGCAGTGTTGTGAGATGAGAGGGAGCATGACGGAAGCGTGGACGAAGTGGCGTGGATTGGTCTCCGAACAGAGTCAGAGCGGTCAGAGCGTAGAACAGCTCCTTGTTTGGCCCGCTCTCCAAACGCTATCGCGAAATCCTGACATGCTTCTTGCCCCCTCGAACTTGTACTGGGCATCCGGCACGATCATCCCCTCTGTCCAGCACGTCTCCGCTCAAGACTGGGCAGACCTTTGGGCAATTCCTTTATATGAGGCAAGTAACCGATGAAGACCTTCCTCGTAGTGACCCTACTACTCCTTTCGCCAGGAGCGCGAGGACAGGGCAGCCCTCCAATAAAAATTTCACGTTCTTCTGAAATCCGGAGTATTATTCGCGTACAACTGGCACAGCGACGAGGTCCAGCGCTCTTCGTGCTCCCTCCGGCCATCTCCTCAATTCCGACAGCGCGCTCCTTTTGCTTTGCCCTAATCTGGTGGGCCCCCCTCGGAGAGGAGACAGAAAATGTATGGCACGCACCGGCTACCGTAAAGCGCCGCAATTATCGCCCGACATCGCCCGATTTACGGATCGCGACGATCTTCGCGCCAAGTTTCACGCTCTTATCCATTCCGTTGGCGAATTGCCGGTCTTGATGTTCTACGGCGTCGGTGGAGCCGGCAAAACCTGGCTATTAAAAAAACTGCGGGAAGAAATACCACGCGATGTTCCGGTAACGTTCCTCGATTTTGCTGTAGGAAGAGGCCAGCAATTTCTCCTGGACTCGTCATTGGCTCTTCAACAAGTCCGCCAGCAACTCGGAAAGCCGGCACCTCATTTCGATCTTGCCCTCGGCATGATGCGCTATAAGCAAGACCTGGGCAAGGAACCCTCGATGTATGCCGAGGGCATTGGACTCGCCATGGAATTGGCGGCCGAGATTGCCAAGGAAATCATACCGGGCGCGCAGCTTCCGGGTGCGAAGATGTTAGTCGATCGATTGAGCAAGACCCTTTGGGGCCGGATCAAGGATCTGCCGCTCGGTGAATTTATATCCACACAGCTCGGCAGTGAGTTTGCGCTGGCGCTGCACTCCCGGACAAGCCAGGAAATCGGAGACGAGCTTCTGAATTACCTGACAGAGGACATGGATGCGAATCTGCCAGTTCATTTCAACCGGGCCGCCCGGGCGGTGCTTTTTTTCGACACGTACGAGGCGGTGGGTTCGGGACTGCAGAACAGTGTCCAGAAGCACCTCCGGGAGCAGTGGATTCGCGACCTGGCCGCAAACTTCGATTTCGCACTTACGGTGATTGCGGGGCAGAACAAATTGACTTGGGAGGAGGCAGATCCGTGTTGGGCTGACTGCCTGGAGCAGCATTTGGTTGGTGGCTTGGCCGAGACCGATGCGCGCCGATTCCTGGCGCTGTCCGAAATCGAAGACGCCCATCTGCAGACTGCAATTCTCCAGACGGCATACGATTCGTACGGTTATGGATATCACTGTCTCAGTCTGGGCCTCTGCGCAGATATTGTCGCTGCCGAGCGTCGTAGCGGTCACGAACCCGACGCTGAAACGCTCTCGTTCCGTCCACAAGACTGGCGCGCGCTGGCAGATCGCTTTCTCAGATCCTTGGATTCCGACGCGGAGCGTTGGTGGATCGAACAGCTTGCCATGACTCCGTCGTTTGACGAAGCTGGCGCCCGATCTGCCTATTCAAGAGAACGCAGCGCCGCACAGGATGCGGCCTGGGGTGTGCTTCCCGGGTATAGCTTTGTCGATCCGGTGGCGGGGCGACTGGGCTGGTTTGCGGTGAGAGCGCAGATGCGATGGGCGTTGGAAAACCAACCGTTAGCTCAGGAGCGGAGAGTACGTAATCACCAACTGTGGCGCGAGCTATGGCGGAGAGCATCCCAAGCGCCGATAGATGAGAAGGCAGCCTTGGCCTGGTATCACGATTATTGTCTAGAACCATCCAATGCGCTGAGGACATGGACGAAGCTAGCCGAGGCTGCACGTATTGCGATTCCGCCAAGAATGCGGGAGCACTTCGAACTGCTCCGCTGGTGGGAGCCTGTCAGTTTGCTGGAGCAACCGAGATTGTCTCCCGATGAGGCACAGGCGCTTCTCTATTTTGGCATGGAATTACAGCAGGCATCGCTGGGCAATCGGGAATCGAACCTGCGGCAGGCGATCGCCTGTTACGAGGCGGCCCTGCGCGTCTATACCGAAACCGACTTCCCGCAGGCCTGGGCGTTTACGCAGAACAATCTGGGCATTGCCTGGAGCGGTCTGCCGAGCGGCAATCGGGAATCGAACCTGCGGCAGGCGATCGCCTGTTACGAGGCGGCCCTGCGCGTCTATAGCGAAACCGACTTCCCGCAGGACTGGGCGGCGACGCAGAATAATCTGGGCCATGCATGGAGCGGTCTGCCGAGCGGCAATCGGGAATCGAATCTGCGGCAGGCGATCACTTGTTACGAGACGGCCCTGCGCGTCCGTACCGAAACCGACTTCCCGCAAGCCTGGGCGATGACGCAGAACAATCTGGGCATTGCCTGGAGCGGTCTGCCGAGCGGCAATCGGGAATCGAACCTGCGGCAGGCGATCGCCTGTTACGAGGCCGCCCTGCGCGTCTATGCCGAAACCGATTTCCCGCAGGCCTGGGCGTTTACGCAGAACAATCTGGGCATTGCCTGGAGCGGTCTGCCGAGCGGCAATTGGGAATCGAACCTGCGGCAGGCGATCGCCTGTTACGAGGCCGCCCTGCGCGTGTATGCCGAAACCGATTTCCCGCAGGCCTGGGCGATGACGCAGAACAATCTCGGCATTGCGCGGAGCAGTCTGCCGAGCGGCAATCGGGAATCGAACCTGAGGCAGGCAATCGCCTGTTATGAGGCCGCCCTTCGCGTCCGTACCGAAACCGACTTCCCGCAGGACTGGGCGACGACGCAGATCGATCTGGGCAATGCCTGGAGCAATCTGCCGAGCGGCAATCGGGAGGCGAACCTGCGGCAGGCGATCGCCTGTTACGAGGCCGCCCTGCGCGCCTATACCGAAACCGACTTCCCGCAGGCCTGGGCGACGACGCAGAACAATCTGGGCAGTGCCTGGAGCGTTCTGCCGAGCGGCAATCGGGAGGCGAACCTGCGGCAGGCGATCGCCTGTTACGAGGCGGCCCTGCGCGTCTATACCGAAACCGACTTCCCTCGCGATCACGAAGTCGTCCTCGAAAACCTTCGTCGCATTCACTCGACTTCATAGACACACCTATCTATGGTTCGTATCGCAGCTGATGGGTGCGTTGTGGGCTACACGGCTTCTATTATTGTGACCCTGCTGCATTTGACGCAGAAGTAGCTGTTCATCCATTCCTCGTGTCGCAGAGGATACTTCATTTGGTTCCAGCGAACAGCGTCGACAACTAGAAAGATGCCGCTCAGCGCAAGCACCGCTCCGATCACAGAGATGTCATACCCAATGTTTACGAAAGGGAGGAACACTCCTCGTCCATAGAACGTGAGTGCAAATGCCATCGAAAGCCAGCTGGCGCGCCAGAAGATCCGCCATTTCTTCGGAGGAGTGCATTTTTCGGCCAGGTAACTCTGGCGCCTAGTTTCCGCCCATCCTGTCTTGATGAACAGACCCTTGCGGTACCGTGAGATAGACGAACCATTAGCATAGACGCTCGGGAACGCCCGAAGCGTGTGGCTGGTGCCGCAATGAGAGCAGCGGAAAGGATCCGATCTACGCGGGTACGAACTGGACCGTGCCAATGGCCTTTTAAGGGCCTGTCGTTCTGGTGCTTGTACCGTAGGGCTGACATTTGGGTCAGGTGGTCGCAAACTCGTCGACATGCAGACGAGTATACACCGCGTAGATCGATATGGTATAGATCAGTGTCTACTGAATCGACCGCAACTTTGGCGCACTCGCAATTCTCAATTTTTGAGCTGCAGCCTCGAGGCGAATTAGGGCTCGGATCATCGCACTCTTATTCGAACTTCCGATCGAAGCGAAGCTCAAGTGCGTGATCAACGAATCGGCGATCTCGGTCAAATTGATTCTCTTCAACACCGCTCTCTTTGTCCCGTCTTCGCTTTCCTCCACAACGGACTTGCGAATGGCCTTGATGTGCTTCTCGTCAGCAGCGTACTTCTCGGCGAGAAAGCTCACCAAATGGTTGCCCTTCTTGTGGTGGACCTGCATCAATTGTCTTAACAGTTCGTCCGTTTCGATGTCGAGATTAAAGCTCATCGCGATTTTCGGCTCGCCGCCAATACCCTGCGTTCCCTTCGACCGAATCGGCACGATATTGGAAACGGCCACCTTCTTTTTTAAGTCGCGTCTTGGCGTCAATTTCTTGTGAGTGGGAGTAGGCTGTAATTCCATCTTGCGTTCGGTCGCATAGAACCGAACGAGGAGACGTGCCAGTTTGGCGACACTACCAGTGCCGCAAAGCTCAAACGCTAAGACTGAGGCCAGCGCGATCGTGTTTTCATCCTGGCTGATTCGGATGATAGTCCGAGGGCCTGGGGTTTCCCAGTCAGGACCGAACTGTCTATAGTAGGCAGCCACTTTTTCTCGCAACTTGTCCGACGCAGACACTTCTTCGATCATTTGCCGAAGTAGTTGTCTATACGTTAGACGGCTGTTTTCCTGTAAGGTCTTCAGAATCCTCTGAAGCTCATTGTTACTTGAGTAAATGTAGACAGCAGGATCGTCGGTTTTTTTTTTAGGCATGTTTTATCGCCGTGATCACTGAATTGAAATCACGATGCATTGAGTACATTAAATTTTCACTCAACGACAGAGATTTAGCAAGTATGCCTGCTTGGCTTGCCGCGACGCAAGAGACTCTTATCGTTGGCCTTCCAACTCGGCAAGAATGAGAGGTGCCCGTCTCAAATGGAAGTCGGAGACCCTTTCAGCATGCTTAATCTGGCTGATCTCGGTCATTTGCACCAAACGATACAGCACATCGAATGTCTGGCGATCGGAGCTGCTTGGTTTGAAAGATGATTTGACCTTTTCTAATGCTTCCAGATAGGGCCCAATTATCGCCATACGTTCATGAAGCGTTTGTTCAATGTCTTCCCGTTTACAAGGAACCACAGCAGACTGGGTTGAAACAGAAATCAGTGAAGCCATTTAAAAGCTTTCTCCTATTAGCGCCGAGATCTCTATAGCAACTGTCGGGCGCTGTACCGGAATTATTACACTAATGCATTACTTTTGAGGCCGACTTTTAAGGAAAAACGTGTCCAAAGTAACCCTGCCATTGATATGGTATAGTTACGCAAATACGTTCCCTCTGGTGCACCGGCTGTTAGTGGAGCTTCTCCCTAGGCACTAATTCCGACACCAAGTCAATGAATAAGGTGGCTTCTTGAAGCGACTCTTGAGTAAAGCTCGGCATATATTGTGCCTGTCTTTGATCCCGGCAGTAGTTTGGTCCCAGGCCACAAACGCAAATCTGACCCAAACGGTGAATCCTGCCGTCCCAACCGTTACCGCAACATCCTCTACTCTCGCCACCACGTATGGGCAACCGGTCACGCTGACTGCGACATTGACCGCTCCTCTGGCGTCCACGGCGACTGGAACCGTGCAATGGTTCGACGATGGCACCGCAATCGGGAGCCCGCAGCCAGTAGCGTCGGCGATCTCGACGCTGACGCTTAGTTCACTCGCGGGCGGCAACCACACGCTGGCTGCGCATTACAGCGGCGATAGCAATTTCACTGCCGCAACATCGGGCAATCTTTCACTAACCGTTTCGCCTGTGTTGCCGGGAACAGGCGGATTTTCCCCTGTAACGTTAACATCCAATTTGAATCCGAGCATCTACCAGAACGAAGTGACATTCACTGCTTCCGTGCCAGTCGGTGCAACTGGATCTATTAATTTCATGGATGGAGCTACAAGCTTAGGTAGTGTTCCGGTCACGGATACTACAGCAGTTTTCTCTACCACGTCGCTCGTCGCCGCCACCCATCCGATCACGGGCGTATACAGTGGCGACGCCAACTTCCAAACTGCGACGACATCTGCCACCTCTGAGGTGGTAAACCAAGCCCCGACGATCGCATTACTAACGGCTAACCCGATGACAGGATTGGCGGTAGGGTCGAGCGTCACTTTCACCGCGCTTGTGAATACTGGAATGTACGCGCCAACGGGAACCGTGACTTTCATGGATGGCGCTACAACTCTCGGTACCGCCGCTGTTACAGTTTCGAACGCGACAAACCTGTTGGCATATTCTGCTGATTTCACGCACTGGACTTCTGATAGCTCAGCCACAGCCCCTATAGTTGGCAGCGGTACGGCAGGCCCTGACGGTGCCGCCACCTCAGCTACAACTATCACTTTCCCAGACACTACTAGAGCTGGTTACTCTGGCTTGAAACTGCCGGCGAACGGTACTTTCGCTGGCCAGCCGATGGCGGTGTCCTTTTGGGCGCAGTCTAGCGCGGGCGCGCAGGTGACGATCAATTTGACGGACGGCAGCGACAGGAATTTGCAGACAGCTACCGTTACAACAACCAATGGCTGGCAACGGTTCGTCCTGCCGATGACGCTTCCTGCGGGTGCGAACCCGAATGCGGTGCTGTCTATCCGGATGGCAAATCAAGGTCCCGAAAGTATTGATTTCTTCGGAGTCCAACTCGAACAGGCAGCTACTGCGGGAATCTATGTTATGACGACCGGAGCATCGGCTAGCGGCCAGGGCGGTGTTGCGACCTATTCAACCGCAGCCCTCCTGGGTGGCACCCACCCGATCAATGTGAGCTATTCAGGCGATTCCAACTACTTGGGAAGCACTGGTACTCTCAACCAAGCCCTGGTCTTTGATAAGAGCTCCCCGTCCGTATCCGTAACCAGTTCACGACCCTCCTCTACCTACGGGCAGTCAGTGACTTTCACGGCGAACGTGAGCGGGCCAAATACGACGCCAACAGGTACCGTAACGTTCCTCGACGGAGCTACTGTGCTTGGAACCGGAACACTTGACACGTCGGGAAATGCAACCTACTCGACGAATCTTCTCTCCGCAGGAATGCACTCAATCACTGCGCATTATGCAGGAGACGGGAATTTCGTCGCTGCAACATCGCCGGCAATCGCACAATCGGTCAGTACTGTAGCTGCGACCCTTAGTGTGTCAAGCAGTCCCAACCCATCAACGTACGGTCAACCGATCGACTTCAGCGTGGCGGCATCTGGTCCTGGAGCAGTTCCGACTGGAACCGTTACGGTTACGGAAGGCGCGACTACACTCGGCACGATCACGCTTGGCGCGTCAGGCCAAGGTAAGTTGACAATCCCAAATCTGACGGGTGGAACTCACAATTTGGAGTTCACCTATAACGGCGATTCCAACTACCAGTAAGAACCTCGGAGGCCTGTAGAAATTTCGCAGGCCTCCGATACGTCTTTTATACGAGGCGATTGCATGAAAATGAAAGCTTCATTGAGATTCTTAGCGGCGATTTCCCTATCGCTCGCGTTTAATACAGCCTGGTCGCAACCTGTCAAATTCACACAGGTAGTGTTGCAGGCGACCCCGATCGAGAAATTGGCTGTGTCGCAACCATCGGTTAATTCAGGGATGAGTGTGCGTTTTGATGTTCAACTTGTCGGTGCGGGGGCTGTTGCCCCAACCGGTTCAATTGCCTTCACACTCACACCGTCGGACGGATCACATCCGCTGACTGGGCTCGCCGACGTTGCGTCAGGAGCCGCCTCCTGGTCTTCGGTGCCTCCTATCGGGACATATACGATCAGTGCAGCCTACTCCGGAGATTCTAATTATCTACGGCAAACGGCTTCCGGAAACGGTACGGTGCTCGCTCCTGATTCGGGAAGCGGTACGGTGCTCGCTCCTGATTTTGCCTTTACGGCCTCGGCTATGTCCATCAAGCAAGGTCAGACATTGACCTCGAACATTGCGGTTACTCCGATCAACGGGTTCGCAGGTACGGTCAGGTTTACGTGTTCCGCTCCGACATCTTTAGGTTGCAGCTTCCCATCAGAATCTCAAACCGTTTCGCTGAATGGCCATGGAGCCGGAGGGCCAAGCCCGCAACTGACCATTACTGCCTATCCTGGTCAATTCACCGCGATCTCGGCTCTCTTTATGGTCGGATTCGCCTTCAACTCACGTCGCAAACGAAAGTTCGGGGCGGGCGTCGTAACTGCATGCCTGGGGCTCCTGTTGCTTACCGGTTGCGGTACGACAGGAACTCAATCTGGTTGGAAGCCAATTACACCCAAAGGAACTTATCACGTGACCCTTACCGGTGTTTCTGGCGCCATCCAGCACAGTAAGCAAGTCAACATAACTGTGGAGTAGATCGTCATCATCATCCATCCTCTACATACAACGTCGATCCTTATCTATAAAAGACCAGACAGTTCAACTACGTCTGGTCTTTCTTTGCTATTTCGCATGTGATACAGTCAAATCCGGTAGGCGAATATAAAGCAAAGGTGGGTTGAGTAGTGTTGGATCAAATTACGTTACTTTCCGAAGCCGAACCCTTCTCTTTGAACCAAGCTCAACCTACTGATCATGAAGAAGCAGTGATGCTCGCAATCATCAGGGATATGAATAGCCCAACCGATAAGCGTCCTCTGCAATGCGTTACGTTTAAGCAGCCTCTGCCTGAGTATTTTCGATTGAAAGAAGTCTGCCAGCGGTGGAAGCTGAAGTATACGAACGTCATCCGGATTTTTCTGAGAATGGCGATCCACATACTTGAATCACCCAATGGTCAGTTACTCGAGCTCCTCGAAAAGCACCGCGAATCGGAGATCGAGAAGGAACGCTTACGCAAAGAGGCGCACGCAAAAAGATTTGCGGAAATTCCTGCCTAGTCGAGAACAAAAAACTTCATCGCTCGGATCAGTGAATAAACAAAAAGAGGGGAGGAAAGCCGCCTTGCTGCCTCCCCTCTTCATTTGGTTTGGCAACAAACAATCGTGTGACGGTTAAAGTGAAGGTTTCGCTTTTTTGGATTCAAGAACTTATGAGGCGAGTTCCTCTTACAATGAAAGTAAATTCCGAATAGGATGAAAGTTTCGATGCGCATTTGCGCCCAACCTGAAAGTAGCTTGCTCGCTTGCGAGAAATGATCGAGGTCGGGCTCTTTACTACAGTTTGAATTCGGTATGTCCAAAGCTCAGCGCAGGTGTTGAAATGACACCGTCGTCCGCCGAGACGACATCGGAAGAACATTGCGAGCATCGCAGTTCACAGTATCTTTTTCTGATCTCTGCGCTCGATGTCCTTCGCCAGTCAGAGGCACAAATCACCAGCCCGGATCGATACCATAGCGCCCCGGCAAAACTTCACCTGAACGAATCCGGCAAACGATAAAGGAGCCGCAAGGCCGCAGGCCAGCCAGCGTCGATAAAGATATCGAGGCAGGTAACAAGGTCCTCTCGCCGGGTTTTGTTGAGAAAGATGTAGTCGAAGTCTGCGAGGGAGCGACTGACGATTCGCACAAGGACATCCACTCCCAATTGCTCACCCTGAAAGCCATGTTTTCTGCCACTCTCCCGCAGCGCATGGGTGAACAGGTCAAAACACAATGCGGGTTCGCCGGGGAGAAGGAAATCTAGGAGCTTTACCAGCTGGTAGATGGTTGACGGGATGGAGATATCCCCGAGACGTCGAAGCATCTGCTGAACGTCGTTTACGTAGCGCTGTTTACCGGCATCGGTCAGGATCGGAGAGTCGTGGCCGGGGTTCCTCTCATGGAATGCTCCTGAACCGAAATAAAGCGACATGCAGGCATACTCGAGACATTTCGCGTAGCGGCGACCATCCCCAAGCTTTGCCTTCTGAGACGTTGCACCGAGCGAGTAATGCTGCTCAAGGGCAGCTGCAGAATGCTGAACAACGGCGCCCAGTAGCCTCTGTATGCGCTGGCGTGCAGCCTGTAGTTCGGGAGTACAGGCATCGTAGCCCTGGCAGACAGCCTTGCGAACCTCGTAGAGAGCGTTTCTAATCTGGTCCTCGTAGATCTGCGGACTGGCAGCCCAGTCGAAGAGCCGGTCACCGGATTTCTTCCTGTCGTTCCATACGTAGAGTCCGGCCATCACCTTTGCGCTGTGCTTCCAAAGCGGAGCTCTCGAGTCCTTTCCTTTGTTTACGAGTTGATAGGGGAAACGATCCTGGATCTTCAGCGACATGGATTCGATTCGCTTGGGGTCGACATTGCGAAGCCCTGCGAGGAATGCGGCTACCAACTGACCGAGAACCAATGGATCCTGCTCATGTTGGATGAAGCCCTCCGCAAGCTTCCACATCTTTGCAGGAAAGAAGTTGAGGAGGGTTGCAAGATCCCGTGTGATGGCCTGCCTTACGCTGGGCTCTGGATCCGAGGCAAGCGCAGCGACCCGCTTCACCGCAGCGTCTGCGCCAGACTGCTGGCACAGGATGAATAATTGCGTCACTGCATTGGCTCGGAGCATCGGCCCTGATTTCGAATCAGTGGACTGGGAAAGGCTCAATGCAATCTCGCGAAGGGTAGCCAAGGCTTCGTCGGGGATTTCAGCCTTGGTTCTCTGGGCAAAATCGAGGACGGCGCGCGTTCCGTTACTGAGCACGTCGCGAGATGTCCTCAGGACATTTTCGTGCGCCTGCGCGTGCTCGGCATCGCGAATCGCCTCCGCCAGTTGTCGCAATTCGCTTGCAGCATGGGATACATCTTTGATTCCTTGACCTAGTCCTGTTGATAGCTCGAGGGACTCGTTGACTTGCTGAGCAAGAGCGAAGAGTCCGGAGTGCTGTGGCGCCTCAAGGTCAACGCCACTGTCGAGGAGCCGCTCCGATAAGCCATATGGCATGACGCCCCCAGAGATGGAGAAAGGGCGAGCGTTCACCGCAAGTGGCACATTCGGAGCTGGGACCGCAAATTCCCGTGCCTGTTCGGTCACGAGGTTCTGCTCACCGATCGTCTGGAAGAGAGTTTCGAGACTTCTCCGGCGGACCGACTGGTACCCGGAATCCGCCGAACCATGAAGCAAGGCGTTCTCCTCGAATGTCTGCTTCTCCGCCACCGTGCGCAGAGGATAAAAGGCTGCAATCGCGTCGATCGCGTCCTTTCTGGTATCCAAGGACAACAGGATCTGCTCATTCGTCGCCAAATCCCAGAGCAGTTCTGAATAGACCTCCGGACGTTCTGTGGCAACCATCAAGAGGCGAGCCCAGAGGATGGCAAGACGGTTCTTTTCAAAAAGGACGGAAACGATCTTCTCCGCTTCCTCCTTATCCGCCTGTCGCAGCTTGGCAATATGCTGCTGGAAGATCATTCCGGTGCTCTCGGGATGAGTCGTGTCTATCTCCCAGACCCAACCGAAGCTGCCGTCTTCGGCGAACTGGATCGTCGCGTTACCGATTACGAGTGTCCGCTGCTTTACGTTCTTTGCCTTCGGATGGGTCGTGGAGACGTATCCCTCCATGACTCCGATGAGCGCTTCCATAGCGGCCTTGGGGTCATCTTTCAAAAAGTCCGCGAAGTGTTGAACCAAAGCATATTTCGCCGTACCGTACACGTCGGACTCACTGCCGCTCATCGGAAGGATGCGGCCTCCAGAGAGCAGTTTCTGTTTCTGGGAATCAACATGGTGAGCGAAGATTTGGCCGTAGAGGTACACAGCAAAGTCGCTGTCAACCTTGGCGATGGTTGCGATCTTCAGCGCCACCATGGGGACTTCGAGATAGGCGAACTTCTTCAGACGGTTCTTGTCAAATACTCTTTCAAGAAGCGTGCTGGACGCCTGCGGATCCGACGCGTACGTGCTCGCCACCGATGCGACGCTGAAACGTACAAAATTCCGGTTTGCCTCCGAGTCCGCAGCTGAGAAGCCACGTTCAAGGAGATTCCGCGCCGCTTTCCCGATCGCACGGAATGATTCGGTTGTGATGTTCGCCTTGAGCAGTTTTTCGACCAGATAGCCCACCGGGGCGGACAGGCTTCCCATCGTGCTCACTTTCTCGATGAGAAAAGCCCAGGGGGCAGAGTCTACCTTTTCGGGGTTGTCCTCCAGCAGGATCGTGAGAGCGCCTGCAATCGAGGACAGGACCTCCGACGAAGCTCGTGTGTCCGTGATCTTGTTTGCCAACTGGCGAATGTCAGCAACCGACCCCGTCAGTTCGCACGCTCTCTGTGCAATGATGCTCCGAAACATCGGATCGATGGAACGGTCTCCGGACATAAGAAGCACCAGGTCCCAGAAAATATTGTGATCCGGCTGCTCTGATTCGTCCTCCCAGAGCTCCTGCAAAGCGTATTGCAACGCTGGGCCGAGAAGCAGCCCCACACCCCTGTTCCGCAGGGACTTTTCCTTCAGTTTCTCGGGCTTGAACGGATCGAGATAGAGGCGGCTGGCGGCGTAGTCGAAGAGTATGTTGTGGCGGAATGTGATCAGCCTTCCGTTCCTTCGAGACACCAGGATTCCCGCCTGCTGGAGACCATCGAAGGTTCCGGCGTGAGCCAGCTCGAGAGGACCTGAATCCGCCTCCAGGCTATGCTCTTTCTCCATCGCAGTAAGCGCCGATGTCAGGCAGGCTCTACCCTCAGCCCCAAAGGACCCGACGCGACGCTGCCAATAGAATCTGAGCAGCTCAGTCTGGTTTCGGATCGAGCCGAGCTCTGCATCCTGAACGCCGAGCCCTACGACGTCCGCGAGGAGTTGTGTGTTGAACGGAACGAGAGCGATTTCCCGGAGCCGTGAGCCGCCTGCGTCGATGGCCTTGCGGAGTTTGGGCGCTTTCTTCAGCAGCTGTTCGAACTCCGATTCTGACCATTGTCGGACGTCGACGTGGCGAACATTAGCGAGGTCCGTCCCCGTGACGGCGAAATCTGCATTCGGCGGTGTCCCGTTGAAGAGAGCCCTGTATTGCTGACCGGCTCTCAGATCGAATGAGCGGACCGAGGCAATCACCCTCCAGCGGTCGCCCGGCAACTTGAGTACGGTGCCAATGAGATTCCGGTAGTCTGCCTCGGACGATCCTCCTCGCGCCGCATCGAGACCGTCAATCAATAAATAGGCAGGAGCGGGTCCCGGCCAGTTCTCCAGGACCTCCCGCACCGAATGCGATAGACCCAAATCATCCTTCAGTCCGCCCGACCCTGGCTTATCGACAGAGAACACCACTATTTCGTGACCGTCGGAAGCGAGTTGCTTTGCTAGATCGGTAAGCACTCCCGTCTTGCCGGCACCCGGCTCGCCGATGAGCAGGAATGATCCTTCCGTCGCCGCAGCCTTCGCTACCTTCGACACCTCCCTCGGGATAGGAATCAGGCTGCCATCGTCCGTCTTCAGCATGGTCGAAAGGCTCAGATTTTCCTGCGCCTCGAGACTCTTCTTCTGGATGGCGGCTATGTCCTTGCGATAGTCCTCGGGCGCGAGCAGCCTGATGCCGCCGCGCTCAAGAACCCGTCGAATCTCCATAACCGTGAACCCGGTGCTCCGCACCATCCGGTCCTGGCATTCTATGGCAAGCGACTTGAAGGAGGATTTGACCGTCTGAGGCTGGACCAGGCTGCCTCTAAGGAATTCCCGTCCCAGCTCAAGATCGGCGCCGTGGAAGTCGAGTTTCAGGACGACGATCAGGTCCAGAATGTCGTCAATGTCATGCTTTGCTGCCGCGGTCTTGTAGATGTTTTTCCACGCCGCCTTCAACAATACGGTGAAATCGTGCAGGGCGTCTTTCTGGGCCTGGGGCGTCTTACTCGGCTTTGCGCCTTCGCGGCGCCGGAGAAGCGCTTTTCCTAAATGGATGGCGACCGTGCCCGGTGTTTCAGGACCGACCGCGATCACGAGCCGGTCACAGTTCTTATCGAGAGGATAGTCCCAGCCGTTGGTCCGCTTAGCTTCGCTGCAAAGCCGCCACTGTCGGACGAACTGCCCGACGGTTTTGGCCATCTCACCCGATTTGGCTTTGGCGAGACTGAGGTTTGTCTTCACCTGAAAGAAGAGCCGACCAGGCGCACTCGTCATGACAAGGAGATCGTCGATGGGAGCTTCCGTCTCAAGCCGGATTTCGACAACTGATTCCTGACCGAGCTCCAGCCGCTCGTCAACGTGCCTTTCTCCCAGCCCGCTCGCCGCCAACAGAGCGGCAACCCCTCCCTGGAACGTCACTCCCGCAGCGGGCCCGGCACCTCCTCCCTTAGCGAGGAGCGTCGATTTCGAATTCTTCCGCGCAGCTTTCCTCGCAGATTTTCGTGCAGCTTTCTTCCCGGCCTTCGATGGCATTTCCAATAGTGTAAGTCGGCGAGCACAGATGGTATGCGGATTCTTGCGGCCGGAGATGAACCCTCCCAGAACTCCCTTTACGGGAGGTTGAAGTTCCGGACGATCCCGTCGAGTTTTAAAATTCCACTGGAATTGCCACTTTCTTTAGACTATTTCCATGCCAGTGTGTGGTCTCTGTAAGAAAGAAGCATCCCTTCGGGCGAGTCACATCATTCCCGCATTTGTCTTTCGCTGGCTGCGTGAGACCTCAGCGACCGGCTTCCTGAGGTCGGGGACTAACCCGAAGGTACGTGCCCAAGATGGCCTGAAGGTTCCACTTCTATGCGAAGAATGTGAGCAGCGGTTTTCACGTTTAGAGAGACAATTTGCGAATTCAATTTTCTATCCGATGCAGAGGCAGAATGTCGCGGAGGTCGAGTACGCCGACTGGTTCCTGAAGTTCTGCGTATCGATATCCTGGCGTATCCTCACCTACGCAATTCAGCGAGACCTGATCGTTCATTTCAGCGAAGCACAGAAGCGTGAAAGTACACAGGCCCTCGCACGATGGGCACAATTCCTACTTGACGAAGTAGCGCATCCCGGCCGATTCGAGCAGCGACTGGTACTTTTAGGTGCTATTGGGAGGGCTCCTAAAGGTCGGCAATTCCAGCCGAACGTCAATCGCTACTTCATGCGAAGCGTTGATGTCGATCTCGCGAACTCCGAGTCCAGCGCTTTCACCTTTGCCAAGATTGGTCCGTTCGCTCTCTTCGGGATGATCGAATTCGTTGAGCGTTGGCAAGGTACCAAGATCACCGCGAACGGCGGAACGGTGGGGCCGCGACAATACGAGCTTCCACGAGGAATCTTTGACTATTGGATGGAGCGAGCAAAGCATCACTCGCAGTCCTATCGGAAGATCTCCGCGGCGCAACAGGAAAAGCTTGTAGCGGATATTCGGTTCAATCCTGAACGATTCCTCAACTCCGGAACCTTCGAGGCCATGGAACACGACGTGCGTATGTTCGGACGGGATGCGTTCTGGAACCACAAGCTTGAATCCGCTGCAGACGAGTAGCTCCCTACACCATCACAAACGATATCGAAGACCTTCGCCGGTTTATGCACCCTACGGCGGCCGACAAGATACCAGCCAAATCGTCAATAAATCGGAAGTTGTAGCAACGATGAACCGAGTTCGAGCATAAAGTTTCGTAACAGTCTCGAAACGGGCCCTCCGAGGTGGGAGACGAAAGCTGGCAACATCCGCTGCAGCCTGGGAGGAAACCTCCGTGCACTAGGCGCAAAGCGTCTTTTGTCTCGGGCTGGATAGACAGGGACTGCGCACAGCAAGTTGGGCTGCGTTGATTCGGGCGCACGTCTATGCGGTGTTGCCGACGGCTATACTGTTGATAATCGATTTGACACTGAAGAATCTTGGTTTTGGACAACGCCTAACTGTGGTCTGTGGAAATTAGGAACATTCTGCCAGGAGTTCCCTCGTACAAATATGGCTTTGCTAACGGATGGACTTTGCATAAACGATACATATGAGGTCGAGGCCTTTCTCGGTGAGGGAGCATTCGCCGAAGTGTATCGGGTCAAGCACAGATTTCTGGGGCGACAGGCGATGAAGTTTTTCAAGGCGCCTGGCTGGTCGCCAGACGAAGTTTCCGCGATGCTCGGAGAAGCCGTCCTTCTGTCCAAGATCAATCATCCTAATATCGTTCGGGTGTATGACGCTAATACGGCAAGTCTGATAGGGGACACCTTCGGCTTCTTCACGATGGAGTACATCGCCGGAGGCAGTCTCTCCCAATACTGGCGTTCGTTCGGCGCACAATTTATGCCGTTGCGGGAGGCCATTGAAGTGATGCGCCAAGTTTGCAAAGGGATCGCGGTCGCACACTCACACAATCCGCCCATTATTCATCGAGACATCAAACCACAGAACATCTTGATCGGTCACGAAACCACCGGAATTCGGGCGAGGATTTCCGACTTTGGATTAGCAAAGAACGTCAATCCACTGACGCTCATGGCCACATCACGAGGTACCGTTTCTTTCAAAGCACCCGAAGCACTTCAGGACCCGCAGGGTGACTCCTTGACTGGAGACGTTTGGGCTATAGGAACCACTCTCTATCTACTGTTGACCGACCGCTTGCCATACGATCTCGAAGAGGGGCGATCACATGGGACGTCTGACACATTCAGCAGTCCACCACCACCGCCCAGCCGATGGAATGCGCTCTGCGACTCTGCATTGGATCAGGTTGTTCTCAAAGCGTTAAGAGTCGACCCAAAGCAACGGTATCGCTCGGCTATGGAATTCCTTAATGCCCTTGAGGCATGGCGACCTGACGCCAAACGAATGGAGAAAGCTAAGAGCGATACCGCTAGCCACGGGAACACTTCGAAGGGAGTTCTTGGAACCACACCTCAAGCGAGAGAACACTTGGGGCGGCAACTGGCTCTGCGCTCGATAGCAGTCGCGCAGGACCCAGAAAGACTTAGTGAAGCCGTCAGCCTAATGGAGAAAGCGCTCAAGGAGTCTCCGGAACTGAGTCGAAAATATGAAGCAAGATTGAGGTTGTGGCGTCGTGGCATTTCGATGTGAGGCGAGTTGAAATGACAAATCGTGAAATCCTTATTGCCAATCACGACCGGAGAGCAGCCAATGATGTCGCGTCTTCTCTAAGGCGCAGCGGCTACAACGTGTCGCTCGCCTACACTTCAGACGAAGCTATTCAGGCTGCAAAGAGAGAGCCTGCTCTGCTTATCATTGATCCGATCATGCCAGGGTTATCAGGCCTCGAAGCGGCGAGTCACATCTTCACAGCGACCGGTTGCAAGGTTCTTTTCTTGACTGATCTTGCCGGAGACGTAGACTTTCAGGATCTTCTTAGCGGTCTGGTGCGCGATGGAATCGATTGCGCTGCGTTCACAACGAAGAGACCCAGTGCTGATCTTTTGGCATATGTTCAAGCTGCAATTGGTTTCGAAGATACCGCTACCGCTCCAGAAAACGAGTTCACTACCTCCTCTTCTCCTCGATCAACTGAACGATCATCCGATAACCCACCCAGAGCGAATGAAGTCGAGCCTACGGGTCACGCTCAGGCCTCTCCCTACGCTCCCTTGATTGCCGTCGCGAACTCAAAACTGTATCAGTTCAATGCCTTTCGTCTCACGGGGCTACAAGTTACCGCAACAACTCGTGAAATCAAGCGTGCCTACCAAGAGTTTGGGATGAGCAAGAGCTTACGTCGTGCGTGGAAGCCAAAGTGTTTGATTCCGACTGTTGTTGACCCAAGCGATGACGACCTTGAATCCGCCTTTTCTCATATAAAGGACCCCGCGCAAAGGCTGCTACAGGATTTCTTCTGGTTTTGGGCGGATGGCGTGGCGGATAGCGCATTCGCCTCACTCGAAGCGAACGACTCAAATCTGGCTTTAGCTGAATGGAGACGGCGGGCTGATGGAGATGATCCCCGAGGTGTAGCTGCCCATAATCTGGCTGTATTAATCACTTGAGGGCATTAGAAGTTGAGAGTTCTACCCCTCTGGGCAAAGTATTTCGGCTTCAGGCCTTTGGAGCGTTGCATTTCGTCATTGGAACGCTGTGGTGACCAATAGTCGTTTCTGGGATCACTACATTCGGCGCATTGGAGAAATGAACGATCCGCGCCTAACACCGGAGCTTGCTCACGGTATATGGGCAACTCTGCCAGAAGCCCTGCTCTACATCAACGCTCAGAGTGCCGTGAAGGCTGGGGAAAAGGGTGAATACGCGGAGGCCGCGCGACAACGGCAGCTAATGTATTCATCCGGCTTCGGAACGGATCAAGCAGACAAGGCTCTTTACCGTGCGCTCACCCCTCTACTGGAACATTTGACCCTAATCTGCCGACAGGCGACCTCGAAGGTGGACTCTGCCCCCGAGCAGGGAGCGCAGGTTGTCGAGGGGTTGCGTACCGCAAAGGCATCAATCCTAAAGACCCTCAACTGCCTCGTCGGGATTAACGACCACCGTCGAAATGATGCTCACGATGAAGTCGCAAGTACGATTCGAGGTTGCCTCATAGACTACGTGAACAAAACCCACGCATGGGCTGTGGCACTTCCTCTCTTTGAAGATTGCCTAGCAATTGCTCACGGAAAGGAACTTCGAGCCAAACTGGCGGAGGATATCGGAGTAGTGGAGCGGCACTTAGCGGCAGCTTCGGCACAGTGGCGCCCTGGCGCGTCCGCTGAAGCTCGGAGCAAATCTTCCTCGCGTTCCGACAATCGGCAGGCCAGCGCACCTCAAAGCGACTCCAACGCGGTTCGACGGGGCTATGCAATAGGTCGCGCGTGGCGCAAGCTACCTAAGCTCGGCAAAGTGGCTGTCGGTATGGCGGTTGCCATTCTCGTTGTTGTGATTTTGGTTCTGTTGGGAGGCGGCGATGCTGGCAATACAAGTGAACGCTCTCCTGCATCGGGAAGCACGACTGACTCGAATCCACCGGTTACGCCTGTGTCGATTCCAGAGTCTCCAAGGGTTGAAGGTCCCATTGTGAGATCGGATCATGCCGGTGTCACTAGTCTGCGGGACGATATCGCACAATCCCGAATGCGCTTGAGGAGCCTTGAGGATGAGATACAGACCCTCAATTCTGAGATGGACGACTACAAAAGCAAGATTGATGCTGATAAGGCTGCCTTAGAGCGCATGGAGAGCGATGATAGTGCCGGGGTCGAGATTGACCGTGACGAATACGAACGCCTTAGGAATCGGCATAATCGGAATGTTGCCAGTTTCAATGCAGACATCTCACACGGCCACACCCTCCACAGTGATTATGAAGATTTACTAGGAGAGACAAATATGAAGATTGATAAGCTCAACGAGATGGTGAAAACCCAATGAAAGATTTCAGGTCTGCCAATGTGTTCCGAGGTGCCCAACCGCTCTCCCCGCTCGGAGCGGAAGGCGTGGTCGCTACACGTCTCTTGAATGTACCCGAAAACTTCTTCCTTGATCTTGCTAACTCCGCATGGAATCTGCGGAGGGGCAGCGTTGACTCTGTTACGGGAGAACCAAAGCCTCACCTGGCCAAGATAGCGCGTCATGTGGAGCGCCTCTGGGACTCCTTAGAGCAGGTTAGTTTAAGAATTCAGGATCACTACAACCAGCCGTATGACTCTGGCCAATCACTTGAAGTCTTAGCATTCCAGCCAACCCCAGGTATAGACCGAGAGATTGTGGCTGAAACCATCCGGCCTACGGTTTATCTCCAGGGTCAGCGAATACAGATGGGTCAAGTGATTGTGGCAACTCCGAAAATTCTCCCGAGGTAGAGATCAATGGAACGGATGACGATTGACTACGGAATCGATCTAGGCACGACGAATAGCTGCATTTCTGTGCTTGAAAGCACTGGGGCCATGATTATTCGCAACAACGAAGGTTGGCCCTATACACCATCGGCAGTTTCCGTTGAGAAGGATGGGAGCATCCGCACAGGAAGAAGCGCCAAGGATCGGCTGGTGTCCTACCCCGGCGACGCAGTTGGAGCATTCAAGCGTTGGATGGGAACAACTCAAAGTAAGGACTTCACTCGTAGCGGAACCCGCATGAATGCAGAGCAGCTATCCGCTGAGGTTTTAAAGGCGCTTCGCGATGAAGTAAAGAAACAGAAGGGTGAAGACTTAGAAGCTGCCGTCATTACCGTACCGGCTTCTTTCGACCTTCCAGCTTCTGAAGCTACGAAGCGCGCAGCATCCCTCGCAGGATTTGTATCAAGTCCATTGTTGCAAGAGCCGATTGCTGCTGCTTTGGCCTACGGATTTCGGGAAACACAGAAGAATGCGTTTTGGCTAGTCTATGACTTTGGCGGAGGGACGTTCGACGCAGCGGTCATTCATGTGCGCGATGGAGAGATACAGGTAGTAAACCATGGCGGCGACAACTACCTCGGCGGCGGCGACCTTGATTGGGCTTTGGTTGACAACTTCCTCGTCCCACATCTGACTAGAAAATATACGCTCACAGATTTTCGTCGCGGTAACGAAAAGTGGATTCGGGCATTCGCAAAGTTGAAGGGGTGGGCGGAGGCTGCCAAGATTGCCGTTTCAAAGGAAAAGGCAGAGTCAATCCAGGAAGACTCCGTATGTAACGATGACAACGGGAGACCCGTGGAGCTGGACTATCTGTTGACCAGGGCTGAGGTGGAGTCAGTTCTCCGTCCTCTTCTCTATCGTTCAATTGATATGTGTAGGCGCGTCTTGGGAGAGGCAAAACTATCGGCGTCTCATATCGAACGGACAATCCTTGTCGGAGGTCCAACGTACACGCCCTTCCTTCGAGAGATTCTCGCCGACCCGAAGGAAGGCTTAGGAATTCAGGTGGATTTTTCGGCCGATCCCCTAACTGTTGTAGCCCAGGGGGCTGCGATTTTTGCTGGGGGCAGGCGGCTACCTGCAAGGCGTTCCACTGCCACTGCAAACGGAACATATACAGTCGCATTGTCATACGATCCCATCGGAAGCGATCTTGAACCGCTCGTGGGTGGAACAGTTACTGCTCTATCGAAGAAACCGCTCAGCGGGTATACGATTCGTTTTGCTAATCCAAGGGGTACGCCGCCCTGGGACAGCGGAAAGATTCCCCTAGATGAAGCAGGCACGTTCAGTGGTTTCCTGCTGGCTCAGTTAGGCGGCGCAAATGAATACCACATTGAACTTTTTGACCAGAGTGGCAGGGCCTGTCCCGTTACGCCGACCTTGTTTACGTACACCGTTGGCCTGACAATTACGAAACCGCCACTGACACACAATATAGGCATCGCCGAAGCTGGCAATCGAGTACACGTTCTGTTCGTTAAGGGGACGCCGCTACCCGCGAAAGCCACGGCGAAGCATGTGACGATAGGCCTGATTAGACGCGGTAATGGCGACGATGCACTACGGATCCCTATCATAGAGGGGGAAGCAACCGATGCTGCTGACGAGAATCGCAAGATTGGTGAGTTCAGCCTAACTGGTTCGGAGATTGATCGCGATATCCCTGCTGACTCTGGGGTGGAGATACGGTTGGCTATCGACGATTCACGAACGATCAAAGCGAGTGTGTACATCCCGGTTCTTGACCTCGAAAGGGACTTCAGCCTAGATGGGCTTGTTAAGCCGACGCTTCCGATAGCGGAGCTGGAGCAGGAGTTTACAACAGAGCGGAATGCTCTCAATGAGAGTCAGGAACTCGCGGAAGCGGTCAAGAGCAAGCCAGCATTGATTGAGCTTGAGTCGATGAATCGCCAGGAAGTAGTTCAAGGAATTGAGAATTTGTTGCAGCATGGAGGAACAGATGCGGATCTGAAGAGCTGTGAGGAACAACTGGTTGCTCTTCGTCGAGCCAGGCGGCGAATCGAAGTAATCCTGACAGCACCCAAAATGCAACAGGAAGCTCAGGACGAACTGCGCTGGACGCAGGCGCTTCTCGAAGAGGTCGGCACTAATGAAGATCGGGCCAAGTTTATCGATCTGAAGCGAAAAACCGAACTTGCGCTCGTAGCTGACCCCGACATTCTGCGTAAAGCAATTGATGCGCTATCAGCGCAACGAATTGAACTTTGGCTGCGAACACCTGACTACTGGTTGGGATACCGTGAATACCTGGCCGGTGAAAAATCGAAGATGCTAGATGAGACACAAGCTGATCGTTGGCTAATCCATGCTGATCGTGCGATCGCAAGTGGAGATACGGAGGCTCTCAGGGTTGCCTGCCGTCAACTAAACGCACTGTTGCCTCGTGATGTACAGACCGTCGGATACGGTGGCAGCACCCTCCGAGCAAGATAGAACGCCGACCATTGGAAGACGTGAAGAATCAAAAGCAACTCGCTAGCATGCTCGACGACCTCGCGGTTACAGGTCGCCTGCAGGACGTCGCTCTGTTCACAGTAGAGGGGCGTTCGGATCGAATACGGAAAATCAGGCAGGTGCTATCTACCCTCGATACCGGCGTTTACCTCTTAGGCGCAGGTCCATATTCTCAAGCGATTGTCCCGCTCAGAAGCGACGAAATCATCATTGGTCGGCTGGCGACTCCTTTGGAACCGATTTTGGATAAGCCGGTCGATGTCTTTGTCAACGATGCCGTCGGGCTACTGCCCCGCGAGGTGTCGCGAGTTCATTGTGCCGTTTATCGACGTGAAGGAATCGAACGCCATGATTACTGGCTAATTGACAGAGGTAGCACATGCGGCACATACCTGAACGGAGAACGGTTGGATCAGCCATCATCCGATTCAGAGCAAGAATTGATTCGTGCCAGTCGACCGTTGGCTCACAGCGATGTCATCTCACTCGGGCCAGCAAAGATTAATACATTTCTCTTTGCCGATCTGAGAGGTTAGACATGTATTGTGTGGGCTGCAGCTCCCAAAATCCCGATGCTGGTGTGTTTTGCTTCAATTGCGGCAAAGAGCTCATCGCCTCGCCGACTGCTGCTGTCGCAGCTCAACAGGCTACTCAGGTCACAAGCGCAATTCCGATGCATCCAGCAGTAACCAGCCAATCACCGGAACCGCCACTTGATTTCGCGGTGGACGCCATTCGGAATGAGTACCCAAATCTAAATGGAGTCGGTGGCTGGCTTCTCTGGTTTTGCTTCATCACCACAATCGTCTCCCCTGCAATAGTTGTGATTTCCTCTTTGTCCCATCCGTCCGGCTATTCACTCATTGATATTTGCCTTGCGATTTTCTCTGTATTCACAGGAGTTAACCTCTGGAAGGCTAAACCTCAGGCATTACGCCTGACGAAGGTACTCTTAGCAATTCAGTTCTGTATTGGCGCGCTGCTCGTTATCGGTGAGCTCATTAGCTCGACCAGTGATTCCACTTCGAGCGGTTCTACTTCGGACCCCGGAGGTCTAAGAATGCTTGTGGGTTCGATCATTTGGTTCTTGTATTTCAAGAAATCCAAGCGTGTAGCGGTGGTATATGGGCGAAATATGTGAACGCAGCAATAAATATCCATCCCGTCGGGAAGACACTTATCATTGGAGATTGAATAGACGTTCCCAACCCTGCCCCAAATGGTAATTTCGGGCAGGATTGTCTTCAAAGGGACAAGCCCAACCTCACATCCTGTGGTTTCTGCTGTCCGGTCTTCGGTTCAAACCCTTGCTGGATCGAATTGCTCTGCGACTTCGTCAACCCGACGGCGGAAGTTTTGGATACGTCACGGCAGAAAGTTTCCCTAGGGATAACGCACTGTTGGTATAGACATGTGCTTCATGCGACGCTCGCGACACCGAAACGTGAGTGAAAGCTGAGCAGGCCTCGAAAGACGTAATGCGGAAGCCGACCCGCCAAATTTACAAGTGCAACGAAGTCGACTCGCCTGTCATCAACTGATGTGAGGAACAAAAAGTGGACGAACTGGAAACAGCAATCATCACGAAGACCGGTCACGGTTTTGAAGTGACAGATAATTTTGGTGAGATCATTGGCAGCTTCAAGGACTGGGACCAGATCGCCGACATGTTCAGCAAGCGGGATTTTTCCGAGGAATACATCGCGAAACGCCGAGCGGACCTTGACCGAAACTCAACAACCAAGATCGACGAGACCAACGAGTAATGTGCGGCCGCTACGGAAGGACGCTCCGACAAGCAGAAGATCGCCGACGCCTTTCATGTGAAAGCCAGCCTCGATGATATCGACTTCATGGCCAATGACGACATCACGCCTGGAACCAATGCAGCCCGTCGACTTTTCGAATGACGAAGGCGAGCGCGACATCGAGCTGATGTATTGGGGCTTTACCTTTCCTAAGCGACTCACGTTCAATACGCGCTTCTCAAAGCCTGGTCTTTGGAGGAATTCCTTTGAGAATCGTCGCTGCATCGTTCCGGCAGACCGCTTCTTCGAGTGGAAGCGCCTGCATAAGAAGAACAATCCGAAATATGAGAAGATCATTGACTATGGTGCAACGTGACAAACCGTTCGCTCGACGATTCTGATCGCAATTCCAGGGTTGAACTCTTCGATGCTACGTAAGCAAGAGACTGATCAAGTTGAAACGGAAAGATCACTGGCATCGATTGGAGTAAAGGCAGTGAGACGGGTTTCCCCTTGAACCGAACCACGGCCTCGACAAGACCGGCCGGATGCGTAAGACGACAGTCACTTAGAAGGAGCCTTTGCATGCGCGTGGGCATTATCGGAACAGGAGCAATTGCGGTGAAGCACGCACAGGCCTATCGCAACATTGGATTTCCCATTGTTGCATGTGCTAACAGCGGAAGGTTGCGAGGCGAGGAATTCGCGATCTCGACAGGTGCGGAATTTGTGGGCAGCAATGAAGAACTTTGTCGCCGGCCGGATGTGGATTATGTGGATCTCTGTACTCTTCCGAGTGTTCGCATGGAGATACTGGGGCTTTGTGCCAGATATAGCAAACCTTTGCTCATGCAAAAGCCTATGTCGGTTGATCTTCAGACCGCGCGAGCGATGGTGACGCAGGCAGAGAAAGCTCATATACCGTTAGGCGTCGTGAGCCAGCACCGCTTTGACGACTCTGTCTTGTTTCTAAAGCAGGCACTTGCAGACGGCCGGCTTGGAAGGGTGCTACAGGCCGATGCATATGTGAAGTGGCATCGGTCTGACGAATATTACAGCCGTCCGATTAAAGGAAGCTGGGCAGGAGAGGGGGGCGGCACGCTCATCAATCAAGCGATCCATCAGGTGGATCTGCTGCTCCATCTTGTCGGACCTGTGGCGCGAGTCTTTGGCGAATGGAAATTAGGTGCCACGCACTCGATTGAGTCGGAAGATATGCTGGTGGGAACGTTCCGGTACGCAAACGGGGCGATTGGAGTAATGGAAGCCTCCACGTCACTGTGGCCCGGATATCCGGAACGTCTCGAGCTACACGGAACCAAAGGCACCGCCATCATCACTGGCGACAAGCTGACGACCTGGGACGTGGAAAACGACATTGGAGACCCGCCACCGCTAATGTCAAAGGCCTCGTCCGGAGCATCGGACCCGATGGCGATTTCGATTGTCCCTTTCGAGCGCCAATTCCAGGACTTCGCGCAAGCATGTAGCGAAGGACGAGAACCCATGTGCTCAGGGATGGACGGTTTCCGCGCCCTGCAGGTAGTGACCGGCCTGTACGATTCCTGCCGAAAGGAACAGCCTGTCACTATTCGGGCGGAATTTTAGCCGAAAGATGCAGCGGGCCAGATGCGCAGGAAAGCGCGACGTTTCCCGTCGCACTTTCCTTGCTTGCAACCAAATGCTACGCCTAGACCTTTACGCCCATTTTCTGTACTAAGAAATCCCTACTGATTTGCGCGGATTCCTTAGGCGTCTTGCTGTCGTCGGGTTCTCGATCCAACTCCACAACGGCCCATCCCTTGTAGTTGATGGCATCCAATGCGGCAAATGTTCCTGCGAAGTCGACAGTTCCCTTGCCGAGTTCAACGAATTGAAACGGATAATTCGCGCCCGGCTTCAGCGGAATAGGACGGACATCTTTGAGATGCATGAAAAGTAAGCGGTCACGATACTTCCGTATCTCTTTGCCTGGATCCCCACCTCCTGCAGTGATATGCGCCGTATCAAGCTCAAGCTTCACGTACGCCGGGTCGCTATAGTCCATAATCTGTTCAAGATTTCCGGGCATTTCACTCAACGTGTTCAGGTGATTGTGATACCCGAGTAGCAGACCGATGTCTGCAGTCTGTTTTCCAAGGTTGTTCAACATCTTGCCGAGCCGCTTACATTCGTCTGGCGTTGCGGTTCGCGGATGTCCCTTTAGCACGTCAAGAATCTGCAGATACTCGGCACCTGCTGCCTTCGCAAACTTCGCATTGACCATGTGAGCTTCGATCTGGGGACCTTCGGGTTGCTCCAATGAGATGGTGCCGCTTGAAAGCGCCACAAACCTAAGGTTGTGCTTTGCCAACAGGTCTTTCAGCTCAGTCGCGGTGAAATCCTTCACTGCGTTGGCACGGAACTGGATGCCGGGATATCCCACCGCAGCAATATCCTCTATTGCCTGACGTTCGTTGTCTCCCCATGTCATAGCTGCGTAGCCATAGCGGAGATACCGAAGGCGTTGGCCTGAAGCCATACCTGGAAGAGCGGATGCTGCGGTGAAGGCGCCAGCAGCAGCGACAAAGCTACGACGTGTTAGGTTTGAACTCATTTCATTATTCCCCTCTATAACGTGTGTATTCGTGAATTGTTCCGCTCAAATGGGATTTCTAATAACTGGTGATTCAGGCGTCCAGCGAAACGATTTCAAGCCGTGGAACAAGTAAGTGGATGGCTGCGATCGCCACCAGGTATGCCAGGCCCGCAAGAGCAAATACCGGCGCATAGTTGCCGCGGGTTAACGTAAGTATGAAACCGATGAAAAGTCCAAAGAACATCATCGATACTGAGCCGCCACAGGCACCAATGCCAACGATCGAGGCCACTGCCCTGCGCGGGAACATATCGGAGGCAAGGGTGAAGAGGTTGGCAGACCATGCTTGATGTGCTGCTGTTGCCAGACTGATGAGAGCCACTGCGGAGGCCACGGAATGGGCGTGCCCGATCATAGTGATCGGAGTGATAAGCAACGCATAAAGCAACATTGAGGTCTTCCGTGCACGATTTACCGTCCACCCCTTCCCGATGAGGCGCGCTGGCAGCCACCCTCCTGCAATACTGCCAACCGTGCAGAAGTTATAGATGACCAGCAGCGGCAAGCCCATGGAAGTTAGCGAGAGTCCAAATCTTGCGTGTAAGAAACCCGGTAACCAGTAGAGATAGAACCACCAGATGGGATCAGTAAATACCTTGCCGACCAGAAAGGCCCATGTCTGCCGATGCGGCAGCAACATCGACCATGGGACTTTCGCCTCGATCTCTTTTCCCACATCCTGATTGATATAGGCCAACTCGGCTGGAGAAACTCCGGTCTTTTGCGCGGGGCTGCTGTAGACGGTGAGCCAGAGTATCAGCCAGATGACCGCAAAGACGCTGGTTGTGAGGAAGGAATAGCGCCATCCCAATCGATAGAGCAAGAATCCGACCGCGAATGGCGCAATGGTCGCGCCGATGTTTGTACCTGAATTGAAGATTCCAGTTGCAAGCGCACGCTCTTTGCGTGGAAACCACTCCGCTACGGCCTTAATGGCGGCTGGGAAATTGCCTGCTTCGCCCAGCCCTAATATGAACCGCACAAGGGCGAACCCGATGACGCCTCCTGAAAGTTGGCTTATGGAAGTAAGCCAACCTGCAGATGTTCCTCCTGGAAGGTGCCGCAATACTTCCGCCAAAAACACCGCGGCTGAATGAAGGTAAGCCGTCACTGCTGTGTAACCGAGCAACGAATGGCTCGCGGAAGCTACGGTCCACAACGTCAGGGCACACGCATATCCAATCCGGGTTCCCACCCGGTCAATGAAGCGGCCGGCTAGCAGTAATCCGATGGCATAGGCGGCAGAGAATAAAGATACGATTGCAGCAAACTGAACTTCGGTGAGGCCGATGCCGTTTACGGGATCCTGCAACGTAGGCTTCAGCAATGCAAGCACCTGCCGGTCCATGTAGTTCAACGTGGTTGCGAAGAAGAGAAGTGCACATATCTTCCACCGATACTGCGTCATCCGCCCTGGCGGCCGGAACTCTTCCTCCAGGCCGTATGTGGATTCGCCTCTTTCCTGCGCTTCCAGACTACGATGTCCATCACCCATCTCTTATCCTTGTATCCCATTCCTTGATACCTGGTGAACCGTACGATACTGCGCCGTGCATTCGCGCTTGCCTGCCGCCCGTTAGCTCACATCAAAGTTCACGGACGCGGATAGAGCGCCACCTGCAGAGTGCCCCCGGGGCCCACCGATCGTTGCCGAGCCAATCTCCGGGGGCGTTGTTATGCACTTCAAGCGAGATATGACCCGCGCGTCCTACCATATCCACGACTTTGTTGGGATTCCAGTCCGAGGCGACCATCTTTGACGTCACCAATTCCGACACCTTCAAGTCGTTAACCCATGTAGTGAGCGTGGGCACCGCACCCACAGAACGGATGCGGAACCGGTTCCAATCGTTAAGCTTCCACACCTTCAGCAGATCTTCGGCGGAAACCATGTAATCAGGTTTCACCAGGTGTCCCGCATCATTGGGTTGTTGCGGTTTTCCGGGAATCAGTCGCGTCACATGCCCGCTTGCGTCTCGCTCTGCCGTAAAGCCGTACTCATATGCGTGAAAGCTTCCAAATCCATTGCCGAAGTAGCCTCCTATCGATCCGTGAGGGCGATAGTCAAGATTCACTTGAAAACCTGTTGCTCCCTGTTCGTTCGCGCGAACATAGATTCCGGTGTCTGCAGGCCAGTCTGGCCGCGCTTCAATCTCCAACTCGAAATCGCTGAAGGTGCGATCAGATACGAGATACGAACCGACACCTGCACGATCTTGGCCGCCCACGATGGCGCTGTCTTCCACCCTCCAGACACCGAGCGACGGCTGGTTGGCGAGGCGCGCCTTAGACGTCCAACCATTAAGCGTTTTTCCGTCAAAGAGCGAAGTAAAGCCGTGATCAGATTTCAGGGCGGAGGTCTCCGCCCCGGCGATGCGAGCTACCATGCAGCCTGCAATGGCTTTGGCCGACATCTGCAGAACCTGTCTTCTTCTATACCGTGTTTCCATCGCTGGCTCGCTTTCTTACACGTTGGAATAGGTACCGCACAAACGTCGGATTTCAGCCATGAGAATTGGAACATCCGTCATAATCTGGATTCTGCTTCGCCCGCCACTTTCATATTCAGCAGACATATAGCCCCGGTACCCTGCTTCCGCGAAGATGCGTCCGATACGTTCTAAGTCAACTGGACTTCCGTCGTCGAAGTTCCCATTTCGAAGATGCGTCTGCGTCGCGATAGGGATACATGCAGCGATCTGACTGTAATAATCGCGCGAAGCGGTGCGGACAAAGTGAGTGATATCCAGCGTGAGACCTGCAAACGGCGAATTTACCCGCCCGATAATTTCCAAGCAGGTCTCTGAGTTGTCAGCCAGGCCATTTTGATTTTCCATGCCGAGGATGATTCCCTTCGACCCTGCATAATCTGCTGCCCGCTTAAATGCTTCCACCAAGGTGTTGATGCTTTCAGCCTTCGATGCCCCGGCAGGCGCCTTTCCAGGAAAGACACGCAGGTGAGGCGCCCCCAGCGCCTCTGCAACATCGATCCACTTTTTCATCTCTGCGAGCGAGCTCTCCTGTGTTTCACTCCCTAGACGAAGCAGGCTGGCCCTGCATGCGGCGCCTGCGATTGGCACTCCATTTCGGAACGCAAGGTTTCGTAGGTGGGTCAGATACAACCGATCGTCATTTTTGAGGTAATACGTTGTGATGTCGACCGCCTGAGCTTTGAGCTCAATTGCGCGGTCGAAAAAGGCTTCAAGGCTAAGTTCCCCACTCGTGAAGAGCGGGCCGAATGAAAAAGCACAAAGCCCTGGCATCAGGCGTGCCGATCTCCCATTGGCCGGGGCTGCCTGAGCCGCGGAAGGCATGCCGACAGAACCGGACAGCGCGAACGCAGCCCCAGAGCGAAGAAGAAACTGTCTGCGATCTGTCGTGAGTGGCAATGGAATTTCCCCGTTTCCCTGACCAATATGGAAGCTTGATACCACGAAGTACTGCGAGCCGCTACTCCCCTAGAGGGTCGCGGCCCACTCCTGTAAGAACCATTTATGGTTACTGCGGTGGCGGCGCGCTCGATGGCGGCGTGGGCTTGCCATCGATCGTCGTGGGCTCCATGACTTCAGTCCGCGTTCCGTCCGGGTCGAAGAGATTAGCCTGCTGCTTACGGTTCTTACCCAAGTGAATGTCGATGTCTTTGCTATAGACCTTCATGTAGGAAGTCGCCTTCAACTTTGCAACGGCCTGGTTGACATTCGGGACTACGAGACACAGGTGATGCGCAGTGCCGCGCTTTGTCGGCGCAGGCTCGGGCTTATTCAGCATTAATTCGACATAATCATCGCTGTCCGGCGCCTTCAGATTGATCCACGAAAGCACCGTTCCATTCGAGCTTCCTCGCCATGTCTCCTTGAAGCCAAGTACCTCGGTATAAAATTTATACTCAGGTTCCAAGTCGCTCACGATGATGCCGACATGGGTCATGTGAGTTGAGATCCGGTTTGGACCCAGGTGTTTACCGTAATTCTTTTCCGTTTCACCCTCCGGCATGTACTGCACCATCTCCACGGTATGTCCCGCCGGATCGGTGATGTTGAAGGCAAGGTTGCCAACTCGTACCGGCTTCGCCTGATCCGGCACCTTCACACCTTTGGAGGCTAGATAGGCGCGAAGTGCTTCGATGTTGTCGGTCTCGAATGAGATATGGCTCAGACGATCGGTGTCTGGCTGCTTTTCAGGCGACAGCTCGATGTATTGATGATCGTTGACCTTGAAGAAGGACATGGAAAGTGAGCCGTCTGGATTCTTCAGAGGGTAGACCTCTTCAAACCCAAGAAATTCTGAGTAGAACTTACGCGATTGATCCATGTCATGCGCGAAGAGAGCAATATGCGCGAGACCAAGAATTTTGGGACGCTGGGGTGTGCTTTGTGCGAAGCTGGAGTTAGATCTGGCACAGAGCGCGCCGGCGACCAGCAAGGCTGTCAAGGTTGTTCGCGCGGATCTTGACATTGCTGCAGACACATTCGAGATACCCATTCGTTTCCTTTCCATAAAAACCTGTTGTGTAATGCGGAAGCAGATTTTGGCTGTGATCCGCCCCCCTAGCCGGTCAGAAGCTGCTCTGCCAATAGGCTTGTTGGCCGTTGTATTTATCATCAGGAAGATTCTTCAGAAGTGCGCGCTTCACTGCTAACGGATCCATTCCTCCCTGCGTTTTGAAGAGAACATTTCCCCTGGTGTCGATCAAAACGGTATAGGGCATTCCGCCCTTCCAGTCAGGACCAAATGCAGCCACCGCATCTGCGGAATCGTTACCGCTGAACTGAAGGTTGCGATTGATGGCATGTTGCTTCTGGAGAAAATCAAGCACAAAGCCCTTTTCGTCCGGACTGTTCAGGCTCACCGTCACAATATCCAATTTGCGTTTCGCATACATTCGTACCATCTTCTGAAGTTCCGGGAATTCTTCTATGCATGGCGCACACCATGTTGCCCAGAAATTGACAAGAAGGAGTTTGCCTGTGCCCTGATTGGTACGTAGGGCTTTCAACTCACCGGCTGAAACGGCCTCTACAGTAACTGGCTTCTGGTCGCCAGCGGCAATCTCGCTGGCTGCCCCTTTTTCCTTGTAAGCCCACTTCGTCGAGCAGCCTACAGCCGGGGTACTTTGCACGTGAACAGGAGTATCCGCAAGTAAGGCATCAATGGCGTCGCGTGTCTCATGTTTTGTAGCAAGCTGTTCGCGCGCGTTATTATCCAACCGCCCCTCATACTGCAGGACTCGCTGCTGATCAAAGACGAATGCGTGCGGTGTTGCTGTTGGGCCATACTTTAGAGCTACAGCCTGAGTATCACCGTCATAAAGATACGGGTAGTTGAAATTACGGTACGCTGACCGAATTTTCATGTCCGCAAACGAATCACCTACGTCTGTATATCCCTCTTCACTGAAGTGAACTGCTTTCGGATCGTTACCCATGATCACAACTACGGCAACGTTGCGAGTCTTGTAGTCGGACGTCAGTTGCTTGATGCGATGCTCGTACATCTGCGCAACCGGGCAATGATCACAACTGAAGATCACAACCAGAACCTTACTGGCCGAATAATCTTTCAGGCTGTGGGTCTTACCATCTACGCCGGGCAACGTGAAGTCTGGAGCATGCGCTCCAATTTTCAGAACTGGCGGAACATCGGCTCCAGTATGAACACTGTCGTCTTGCCCCAACAGATGGATCGGAGCATTTAGAACCGCCAGCACGCAGAATGCGACCAGAATCCAGATGCGTGTGTGGCTCGATATGGTTTTTCGCTGCGAGCAATCTCTATGCTTCATTGGTAGACCCCTTTATAGAAGCTCCCGGTTTGTTGATCTTCGCGAATTGCGTGTATTGCGCAATGAAGTACACACAAATCAACTAGCGATGCGAGCTGAATAGCGAAAGCTCAGCCTCGATGTCAGAAACTTAGCCTTAGACTGAATTGTGCAGTTCTTTGATCGATGCCATCTCTTCCAGAGTTGGCTATTCCTCTGGCCTGCATGAATGCACTGCTGGTAAGACTGCTGGTCGGATTAGCATGATGAGGTGTGTTAGAGGTATTGAACAGTTGGCCCCGTGCCTCCAGATTGAATCGCTCATATAGGTGAAATGTGCGTGCCAAGCCGGTGTCTACGTTGATTAAGCCGGGACCCCACAAATTATTTGTCGGGCACGTACCGAATCTTCCCGGTGTTGGATTGGCAAAAGCAGATTTGTCGTACCACTGATTGACACTCCGGAGCTTACGCAGTGGCCCTATGCAATCAGCAAATTGATTTGACCCGATCGCATTTAAGGTTGTATTGGAGGCAGTTACAGTGAACGGCGTGCCGCTACGTAGTGTAGAAATTGCCTGGAACTGCCATCCTCGAAGGAGGATATCGCCAATTCCGTTATGCAGGAACTTGCCATTTTTGCCAAAAGGACTAGAGAGCGTTAGCGCAACTCCCACCGTATGTCTTGCAAGACTGGAGAGATTACCGCGATTCAAGTAATAGAAGCTGGGAATGGCCACTTGAGATGTGTAGCCTATGCCCTTAGCGAAGGTATACGTAGCAGTTACCCCATACCCACGAGCAAAGGCATGAGACGCACGCATCTGTAGAGCGTCATACTTGCTATTTCCGAAGGTGCCGATCGTATTGGTGCTGCCTGTACGGCCGGAGAGTACGTTTAGGACCTGGCCAGCAGAACCTGTTCCAATAGGCGACCAATTCGCATTAATCGTCGAAATTGGATTGATCGATCGTGTGCCGACATATGCAATAGAAGTAAGCCAATCTCCTTTCATCTGTTGCTCAAGAGTCACGTTGAACGATTCAATATAGCCACGTACAAATGTATTGTTGTCGACGGTGAAAACGCCAGCGGTCTTCGGTACAGCCACGCTGCCCGATGAATAGTCGGGGGCGACAACCGGTGGCAATCCCGTACGAAGCGTCGTGGCATAAGAAAAGCTATTTGGTGCCGTTAGAGTTGATGCAACGATGTCGGGATAGTTTTGCCGATTTCCCAGAACTCCGCCGATGTTTGTAGGATCGGTGCTCAATCCGAATCCTCCGCGCACTACAGTCGTATCGTTTATTTTGTAAGCGGCGCCGACGCGCGGCTCAAAGCGCTTATCGTTCTTTGTAATGCCGCAGTTTTTAGGTATGCCGTTGAGTCCGCAGATGATCATGCGATTTGACGCTGCATCCAGATATTCCATGCCGCGATCACCTCGATCAGCAAAAGGATAATAAGTCCAACGTGTTCCAAAGGTGAGCGAAAGCTTTCGGTTAACCTGCCATTGATCACGTACGTAGGCTCCCAATATGTGGGCAAATTCACGATATTGCGGAGGGATGAGGGTGACCTTACCGGCATTTGAGGGGAGACCTAGCAAGAATGAGGCAAAGGCGTTATAGTCGTTGCCTGCAGGGCCACCTTTCAGTTGGGTTGCTCCCTGTGAAAATTGGAAGCCACCGGAGCCTGCGCAGTAGTTGCAAAACGTGGCTTGTTCCACTATTTCGGTTTCATGCTGCTGCGTAAAATCAAGGCCTCCGCGAATATTATGGGAGCCTTTGACAAAGGTGAGATTGCCTACGTACTCCTTTTCGGCATTTCTAAGAAATTGCGGCTGGAAGTTGTTGGCCGGACCGATTGTCGCTTCCGGCAGATTTGCAGCCGTCCCCCCGAAACCATCAATCGCAAGCACGGGCAGCCCCCATTCAGCTTTATTGCTGCTCTGAAGTCCTGGAATGCCAAGCAGTGTGTAGCCAAGATTCTGGTCGAGTAACTGCTGTGTTCCATCAGCATTATTGCGTGTATAGCCGTAATTGGCATCGACAATAAGATGAGGCGTGAAGATATACGTTGCCGAAATTGTGCCGCTGTAAATCATTCCAACGCCGGTGCCGGTGGCAGTATTCGAAGGGCTATACGCGGGTCCGCCAAGCATGCCGTACTGCTGCGGATTAATCCAGCTCACTTTATTAAGGCCGAATCGAACAAAAGTACTGAGTTTACTGTTCACGTTATAAAACAGTTTGGTATCAAACTGATCTTGTTTAGAGCTGCTATTGCCTGTGCTGCGATAGTTCTGTGCGAGCCCCAAGGTTCCCGTGCCTGGGGTATTTGGATCTGGTAGCGGCGCAAAGTTCAGAACAGCTAGAACACCTGGGTCTATACGCGCCGTAGGAATTCTATTTCCAGGAAAAGGAGTTCTACCAGATCCATCCGGATTCCCCGTTGCCGGATCATAGATAGGGGTAGGTGATGCCGAGAGATCCCCTGCTTTCATCGCCGCTGTAGGATTTTGTGCAAAGAGAGTGGTGCCGATAGTGACGTACGTCCCCTGATAGCTCAGAAAATAAAACAGTTTATCCTTTTTAAGGGGGCCACCGATTGTGCCGCCAAACTGGTTGTTGATGTACTTTGGCTTGGGTTGTGTGCTGTTGCCGATCCACGAATAAGCCAGCAAATGCTGATCGGTATGGTATTCGAAGATCGAGCCATGTAACTGCCCCGTGCCGGTCTTGGTTGTCAAATTGACGGCAGCACCGCCAGCTATCCCCTGTTCTGCGTCGGGCGAGTTTGTTACTACATTGATGTTCTCGATAGCTTCTAACGCAGGGCTATACATCGGTTTGTCCGGAGCGTTGTAGTCTGTAGAACTGGTACCGTCGATGCGTGTTGTATTGGTAACAGCGCTGACGCCATTAACCGAATAGCCGACTGCGCGACTTGGATTCGCACTGAACGAGCCGCTGCTTTGGGGCGGTGAAACGCCAGGGGTTACGACGGCGAGAGCCAACTGATAGTTCCGCCCTAGCGCAAGAGGGAGACTGCTGAGCTGATTTGCGCTTATATCAGTGTGCACATCGGAACGGTCCGTCTGAAGAGCTGCCGCCTGTGACGAAACGGTAATGCTCTGAGTTACGCCACCGACTGAAAGTCCGACGTCAATATGAGCTACCTCATTTGCCTTCACCACCACGCCGGTTTGTTTATAGCCTTGAAAACCTGAGGCCGATACGGTGAGGGTGTAAGTCCCGGGTTGCAACGTCACGATGGAGAAGTCTCCGCCTCCCCCCGTTGTTGTAGTACGTGTGACGGATGTTGCATCGTTGACTACCGTCACTGTCGCCTCTGGAATTGATGCGTGTCCAGTATCGGTAACAGTGCCATTGAGTGTGCCTTGCAATAGTTGGGAGAAAGCGATTTGTGGAAGTAAAACCCCAATAATTATTAGCAAAAACAACGTTGCACGATGTACTTGTACTCGCAAAATTTTCACTGTTAGTCTCCAAACTCGTACTGCTGCGAACAGACATCTGACTTCCGCGAGACATAGACGCTTCGGTCTATTCAGAACTCAAGGATTAAAATCCGTTGTTCTTGTAGCGCGGGTCACTTTAATTCGGAGTTGCTAGAAAAGGCAAGAAGAAAATAAGGCGACGTCGAAATTGTCCGTTTTCCCAGTCAGGAGATACTGAAGTCATCCAGTTTCCCGCTAAAATACCCCGATTCTGAATTTGAGGTCGGAACTTCATTGAAGTCGCGGTATGGCTCCATGAGTTTTAAAGGGCTTGAACTGAAACAGCTGGTTAGTATGCTTAGTATGCGAAAACATGTATCCACAGATCGAGCGGGAGAGAAGAGGCAGCCTGCTACAAATCGAACGCCAAGGGAGATCAATCGGAATTTCATCTTCAATCTCGTTCGCACATCCCAGCCGATATCTCGGGCCGACCTGGCGCGTAAGAGTAATTTGCAGGCTAGCACCGTCTCACTCATTGTTGAAGGCTTAATAAGCCAGGGATGGTTATTTGAGGGGCCAGCTAGCCAAAGCCCAAGGGGGCGTAGGCCTATACTCATTCAACTCGATGAGCGGCGTAGCGTCATTGCGCTCGATATTCATCCAGAGCGAATCACCGCTGCCGTGGTCGATCTTTCCGGAAAAATCAGAACACAAAAGATAATCGTTCCACCTCGGCATCCGCGCAAAGCTGTTGCATCTATATGCAACTCCATCAATGCGCTTATAGCGGAGCATGAAGAAAAATCATTTGTGGGAATAGGTATTTGTCTTCCTGGGCGAATTAATCCCCGTTCCAGCAGCACTATATTCGCCCCACGACTGAAGTGGCCGGTAGAGAACCTTCAGGCGGAACTCGAATCCGTAACAGGTTTGCCGGTCCGAATGGATAACGTTGCGAACGCCTGCGCACTGGCGGAGATATGGCTAGGCAATAGCGATGCCAACGACGGACTGGTCATCGTAAATGTCTCTGAGGGTATAGCGATCAGTATCTATGTGAATGGAAAAATTCTGCGGGGCTATCAGGGAATGGCCGGAGAATTTGGCCACGTACAACTTCAAACCGAGGGTGGAAAGCTTTGTGCATGCGGCAACCGTGGCTGCTGGGAGACGCTAGCCTCAAATACAGCGAGTCTCCGCTATCATCGTGAACTTGCTGGACGGAATGCTGCGCAGACATTTGAGCAGTTGCTTAACCGTGCCGACAAAAAGGAGGCCAATGCCTTGAAATCTTTAACCCGCAGCGCGATCCATTTGGGTAGGGGCATGCGAATACTTCTTTCAGGACTCGCGCCGCGAGAGATTGTTGTCGTAGGTGACCTAGCTGTTCAGTGGAATCTTATCGGGCCGATCGTCGAAACGGAATTGCGTCGCAAGTCGATTGCAACAATACCAATTATTCGCTGCACGGATAATGGCAACAACACTCGCTTGCGCGCAGCCGCCGCTTTGATCCTCAGCGAAGGTGCTACCTAGATCGATCGATTAGAACCTAGTGGGGTGTAGAAGTGTGTAGCGGTCAGAGACGGAAGGACGGCAGCCTGTTCCTCACAGACGACGGCAGCCATAGCGTCTGGCCTGAGCTATGAGAAGGCGGCCGGAGCGCGTTCCTGACGATACTGCGTAAGGGGCTGTCTCGCAGCACCAACTATATTGCTGGCGGCCTAGGTTCAATCCTGCAGTGCCGCTCTTGATTCATCCCTTATTGGGATCCGGCAGTCTACTGCAATTTGTTTGATCTACGCTCAAATCATTAAAATTTCCGATATGCAGGGTGTTCCTTTCCGCTCGCAGATTTACTACGAAGTTACAATAAAATCGGTGATCGCGTGAAAATAGGCTTCCCATATGCATCTTCTGCGTGATTCAATCGCTAACCATGAGAACACGCATCTTCGCATGGGTCATTCTGGTTTTTCCCTCTGTGTTGGGTCTCTCCGCTTTGTCAACCGCACAGATGCCTTCGGTAAGCGATGGCGGGCCGGGACCGGTGCATGCGCCGCATATCACTGTTGAGCTGGTCTTCGATAGTCAAACGATTGCTCCAGGAGGCTTACTTCAGGCCGGCCTTCATTTGACTCCAGAAGATCATTGGCATGTCTATTGGATTAATGCAGGCGATTCTGGTCAACCTCCCCGCGTCACGTGGGACCTTCCCGATGGAATCACAGCCGGTGCTATGCAATTTCCTGCGCCAACTAGATTGCCGCTCGGGCCTCTCACTGATTTCGGGTATGAGAACAGCGTCATCTTTCCTATTCAGATCAATGCCGCTTCCAACGTAAAACCCCGTCCTGCTCATCTGGGCGCCAGTGTGCGCTGGCTTGTGTGTCGTGAAATTTGCGTGCCCGGTAAAGCGCAACTTGGGCTTGACGTCACTGTTGGTCCGGGCGCGCAGGCGACCAGAAATGCTGTGTTATCTCAGGCAGTGGCTTCCATCCCGAAGCAGCTGCCGGCAGGTATGAATGCAAAGGTGATTGCTGGGAAGCAGGACATGGTCGTCGTTCTGGCAACAGGCATATCGCAATCACACGCCGAATTCTATCCGTACGACTCCGGTCAAATTGTTAATGCGGCGAATCAGGTCTCAGAACCGCTTCCTGATGGAGTGAGCATTCGGCTGAAGCGTGCAGAAGATCTGACCACATTGCCAGACCGGTTGCACGGAATTGTAACGCTCGGAAACGGAACGGCGTTTGAGGTTCAAGCCGCGGTCGCGCCTGGTGAAGTTCCCATCAAGAACAAGGAAAACTCTTCCACTCGACAGGGAACTCCGCTCACTGCAATAGGAGCAATCGCTTTGGCGTTTGTGGGCGGGGTAATCCTGAATCTGATGCCCTGTGTCTTCCCCGTGCTCTTTCTGAAAGGGCTCGCCCTGGTTTCTGTATCGGGCGAGGAGCGCCGCCAATTGCGCGCACATGGCGCGATTTACACCGCCGGCATCCTTGTGTCGTTCTGGGCGATTGTTGCGACGCTTCTTGTATTGAGGGCGGGCGGCAGCCAGGCAGGCTGGGGATTTCAGCTGCAATCGCCTGTCTTCGTGGTTCTGCTCGCAAGTGGACTCTTCTTTTTTTCCCTCTCTCTGGCAGGTCAGTTCGACATTGGACTTTCGTTGACGAGCGCCGGCGGCGGACTTGCACAAAAGTCAGGATTTGCGGGCACTTTCTTCACGGGCGTTCTTGCAACCGTGGTCGCGACCCCGTGCACGGGACCTCTGATGGGAGTGGCAATCGGCTTTGCATTGACTCAGTCTCCTACAATGACGTTCGCCATCTTCAGTGCGCTTGCCCTTGGTTTGGCTGCGCCATATCTCTTGCTCAGCTTTCAACCACAACTCTCGCGCCTTCTTCCTCGTCCTGGCGCGTGGATGGAGACCTTCAAACAGGCGACCGCCGCGGTCTTTTTCTTGACGGTAATCTGGCTGACATATGTGTACGGACGGCTCTTCATCTCCGGCACCAATGCAACGCTTAGTGTCTATCGCATCTCCATGCTCCTGGCATGCTTTCTTGCACTTGCAATCGCAGGTTGGTGCCTTGGCAAATGGCCGGCGCAAAGGAAGGGCACGATCGCCGCGACACTCATCGCCCTTCTCGGACTTTATCTACCTTTACACCGACCCAAGGATATCGTTGCGGAGTGGCAGCCTTATTCTAAGCAAGCACTAGAGCAGGCTCGCGCAACTGGCCATCCTGTCTTCATCGACTTTACGGCAGCATGGTGCTTGAGCTGCCAGGTCAACGAGAGGCTCGTGTTGCGGTCAAAGGAAGTTCAGGACGAGTTTGCCGCGCGCCACATGACTCTGCTGAAGGCCGACTGGACGCAATATGATCCGCAGATAACCACTATATTGACCGAGCTCCGTCGTAGTGGCGTACCCACTTACGTGCTGTATCAGGCGAGCGCCGATACCAGTCCACATGTGTTGCCAGAACTTCTGACAAAATCTGTGGTGCTCGATGCGCTTGCGCTGCCACGGTAAAGGCAGCTGCACGTCTCAGAAAGATTCACTGTTTGATTTCGGGCTCTGTTGCAAATAGCAAAAGTGTATTAGGTGATAGCGAAGAAGCGACGCTTCTAATAGCTAAGCAGCAAAGCACTGCATTCCAGATCGCTGGCGCAGCCTGGTCTTTGAGCCGTAGTTGACTCAAGGCTAACTGATGCTTGTGATGGCGGCAGATGTGAAGTTCTTGAACCGATTATGGGCCGGGTTCGGCTCTTGATGCCGTTTACACCTGCCGCGAATGCCTGCGGGACCGTGGCACCCGGTTGGACCGTGGGTGGCACGATGGCCTCTATCTAGAGAGACGTCAGCTCTGCCTTCATTTTCTCAACCGATCCAATCTGATTCGAACTCTTCCCTGGACATGACAAGCCCTCCACCAGGGTGATTTCTTTCCAAAGTTAGAAAGCACGCGCCGGTTCTACCTCGCTTCAACCGCATGGGACCTTATAGTTTCGAATCCAACCTTCGCCACGCGCTGGTAAACCGCGAGCAAAAGTACACATCTCCACCAGCTACTTTTCTATCTTAGGTGCACAAGACTTGCGGAGTCTCTCTTGTTGAGAGGCCTGGATCCCGTATCGCGCGTCGTGTATGGTGCTGCTGGGGAGTACTCGGTGCGCGAGAACACAATCAACTCCGGCGTCGTCAGTGTATCCGCCCGATCCGCCTAACATAACAAATTGGCCTTTTTTATCAACGAAACCGCACCTAGAGATGTCGGCACAACAGCCCCGGCCCCTACGGAGCTTATCGAATCGCGAGTTGAGGTTAGAGAAATAACGGCGGTCACCGGGGGGCAGGTACAATAGCGCACACCACAGATATTAAAACGTACCAAAATCGCCTCCTTTATCCCACTTTATCAGGGTCCTAAATTGTTCCTCATCAATAACACCCGCTGATTTCAGGTGGTTAGAGCGATCAACAAAAGGCCCTGAAAAGGCCGGCGGCGGCTGTTCGATCCGGTTTAGGATTCATACCCATCCTTTGCAGAGAAGGCCACCATCATCACGCAGAAGGCCACCATCACTACCTGAAACTGAAGGTCAGCGACTTCTAAACGTGTGATTCAACGGCATAGAGACGTCAATGACGCAACCTTATATCGATCAATGAGTTACCCATGATCCCGCCGCGATATCCAGACGCGGAGCTAGGATAATTGAATGCGATCAAGCATGAGGAAGACGATGGATCCAACCGGCACCTAGGCTTCCTTGGCTGCGGATTTCTTCGCTACTGTGTTCTTTGCTTCTTTGCCTTCGCGGTAGGCTTGGCACCGGCACTCGACTGCGTCGCCTCTAATTTCTTAGTCTTTGCCCAACGAGCCCTCTGTGCCGCGGCCATCCGTTCACGAGCCTCTTGGCTCATTGGACCACGGCCTCTCCTTATCCTGGCCGACTTGGCTCCGCTCATTGCAGTTACCGATGCCAGCAACGGAGTTTTGGCCGCTCTACGGAGTCCCTGAATTCCCTCCGAGGGCACCAGCTCAGTCAATAACGCTCTTGCCTGAACCAAGCGGGCTATGAGCCCGTCCATTGCGTTCAGAATCTCTTTAATATCATTCAATGGTTTCACCTATTCCGAGCAAGATAACGTATGAGCCGAATAGTTACATAAGGCAATAGACTTAGGAATACACAGCAGCAATAGATCCTGTCCCACTTTAGAGCTTCAGTGAAGCGGTGACATTATCCCGGAAGATGGAAGCCTTTCGCACGTATATACGCACCATCTTCTCCGATTTATGCCTGGTCTGCGCCATGATGTTGCCATACGAGTGGCCCGCGTTTGCGGCTGAGGTTGCAAGGCCGGCTCGAAGCGAATGCCCACTGAAGTCTTGTGGCGAGAGGCCTGCGTGACCAACATAACGCTTGACGATCGCAGCCACTGCTTGATCGGAGAGCCTGTCGGTAAGGATGACACCGTTCTTCCGAATGCGCCGGAAGATTGGTCCGCTCTCGATGTTGAGCTTTGCAAGCCAGAGCTCGAGCTGCGTCACCGCGCAGGAATCAGGCTTACGGCCGCGCACAATGCCGATCTCTATGCCCTTGGCCTCCTGGTCAGTTTTTGACTGACGAATGTTGATAGCTACTCCCTCGCGTGTAAACCGGATGTCCTCCCTATCGAGGGCAACAATCTCTGAGCGCCGCAGGGCCGCACCAAAGCCAACCAGGAGCAGTGCTCGATCGCGTAGTCCGATGTTGGTGTCACCGTCGATTTCTTTCAATATGTCAATCAGGTCCTCATCTAATAGGGCGTGCTTGGCCCGTTGCGGTTCTATCTTCTTCTTCCTAATTCCTGACATGACTTTGCGAAAACCGTAGTCGGTCGTGGGACTGACATGCCCACCTTCCTTGTGATATCTGGAGATCGAGGCAATGCGCCGTTCTAACGTCGCCTTAGAAAGCGACTGGCTCCGATCCAGCATGTAGTGTTTCAACGTCCTTGCATCTGCCGGCAGCGGATTGGCAGAACGGCCCACACACCAGTCCGTGAAATCCTTCCAGTCGCCCTCGTAGGCCCGGTTGGTATTTCGTGCCAAAGATCTCTCCAGGGCCTCACGTTCCAACTCATCGAGAGACGCTTCGAAGACTTCCACGTCGTCGTCGATAAGATTCTCTCCATCCCCTGCTGCATTAATCCGGCTGTACATACGCAATTCCGTTCCTCCCTGCCCTCACCCCGCCACCTCGGCGCAGGATGAATTCCCTCCAATTAATCCATGAACACCTGATAGCCGAAGATACCGGGCATCTACAGGCTTTCGACTACATTGCGTCGACATTTAGGAGAACTCGATGACCGCTCGATATTCCCACCTCACAATAAGTCCCAACCAAACAAGAGTAGGGTGTTGGTACACCAGCGGTCCGGCCGACCAGGAGTACTACCCCGGCCATCCTGACTTCAACCTCCATACCGTCGTCGCTGACGAGTCCACTGTTCCCGGCTGCGTGCTCATAGAGAACGGTGCCGGCCAGCGTTTCCCTGTACATAAGGATTTGATCGACCAGATCGCAGCTCCTCCAGAACGGTTCATTACCCTGTTTGGGACCTCAAACCCTAACAATTTGCCTCGCTAGGATGCCCTACAAGCGATCGATGAGGATTTGGACAGCCCCCAGTACCTCTCTTTTTGGCCTTCTTTTTCGAAATATCGCTCCTGCCACTCCAACCGACATCCTTTCCTTTGACTTACTCAATATCAGGCACTTTAGCACATAAGGAACGGTAAGTATTCATTATCGATGGTAATTATATGGGGCCTCTATTTCGATACTTTGCAGGTCGGCTAACAAAGCGGGAGGATGAAATTGGACAGAAAGGACTAAAAACTTGCCTAGAAAGATCAAGTGGCGGCATGACATACACACGATCCTCTCTACCGTCCGGAACTCCAAGATCGAGACCTGGACCCGCGCGAACGTAGAGTGGGCCTTCTGTGTCTCCCGCGGATCGGCCCAGACCATCGTGAAGGCTGTAGGTGACGTGCAAGACCTCGGGGGCAAGCATGTTGTCTCCCGCTCTTCCCTGCTGGCCTATCTGGAGGCCATGATCAACGCGGACGATCTCCATCTCGCTCACAAAACTCGACTGGACACCTATGAGCCTGTGCCGAAGGTGAAGGGTCTCCAAATCAAGGTTCCTGATGATCTCCGGACGATTATGGTTAGAGACCTACCGCCAGAAGTGACGCTCGAGCCGGGCAGGATCGAGATTTTGGGTGCCAACTCAGAGATGCTTGTCGAAAGGCTGCTCCTCCTGGCGATGGCGCTGCAAAACGATCTAGAAACTGCTGCCCAGCGGATGGACCCGCCGCGCCGGCACAGCGAGCGGATCGACGACGAGCTCAGGGCCATGTTCCAAGATTTGGCTGAGCGTGAGCAACGGGCCGCCGTATCCAATGGCGCTCCATATCGGAGTTCCGTATGTACAGCCGAGAAAATAGCGGCCGATTGAGGGGCTAGTTCCAGAAACGGATAGCAGTGTGCGCAAAGCCACAGCAGGTATTGAAAACAAATCACTTATCGTGCTGCTTCAACCGTATCCTATTACGGCACTGTCGCCTTTGTGTTAAGTCCTGTAGGTCTTATCCAGCTCCTGTAGTCGGTGACGCCTGGCGGTGGAATAGTACGAACCGCAACCGAAAAGGCTGTAACATCAGCACCATGGCAAAAGTCGTATCGTTCAACAAGGACGCTCCGAGCCTCAAAGCCCAACCTGCCCCCGAATTCCAGAACTTCCATATGTCGGTTAGAGTCGTTCACTTCGACATGGGGAAAGACCGGGACATTCAGCGCATCCGCGTCTGGGGTCAGGGTGTGACGAAGCTGTACCAACAGGACTTCGAGTCCAGAAACAAATTCCTGCGCTGGGTCGGGCGGCCGATGGCAAAGGCCGCCGATGAGGCGTTAGACCGAGCGGTCATGTCGCCCAAGGAGAAGGTCGATCTGCCCTTTTTTGGTGAGGAGGAAGATCTAATCGCAGACGGATTCAAGCTGATCAGCGGGGCGTAGGCGGGCTCTGTCAGAACGGCTAAGGAACCTTTGAGTCCTTACAGCCGTCCGACGAATTGAATTTTAATGTCAGCCGGTTAGTATCCGGCTACCCTGTTTCTATGAGCCATCTTTCCTTCCAACAGATATGCGACCTTGAGCCGCGAGTGCAGGCGTTGTTTGACGAGGCCAAAGCCGTCCATGATGACCCGGCTGCAGAGTCCTTCTGCGCGAACACCGTTTGGCACAGGAGCGGCTTCAAGAAGCGGGTTAGTGCGCTGGCCGGGTTCGACGCGACCCATCCGCAGCTGCAGACCAACGAAGCCTACGACACGGCGTATCAGACGATCTACCTGGCGCTGCCGAACTGCCGCAACTGCGGGTGCCTGTAGCCAAAACGATCAAGGGACCGATGAAGACACTCATTATCACAGTTAGGTATCTCTGGCTCCGCAAGAGATGTATGGCCTACGACTATTCCTGTGAGTTGGCAAATGAACAAAACAATCGAGAACTGATGCTTTACAACTCCCAGAAGAGCATAGAACTTTCCCTGAAGCTGTCGCTTTTGAGATTGGATGTTCCGCTCATCATCCTGCAAAAGTTTCCCTATGAGTGACCGGTCCAGACGCATAGAAAGAGTGCCCAGACAGTCGTCTAGGTTCATTGCGACATCACGACGGCGCAACTGCCACCCCATCCCTTGCAAGACGTCACTTTGCGTACTGCGCAACGGCCCAAGGTGCGCGCCGTGGCAATTCGGTGGGGGTGAGATACCTTGCCGAAGCTTCCTGCGCCTCCGGCGCGTTGCTCCTGCGGGCCTCTGGCGAAAACACCCAACGTAGAATTGAGCGCATGAAATCAGAGGACAGTTCGACGTCTGCGATTGAGTTCTTTGCTGAGTCTGCTCAGTGGGCGGAGCAACGGGAATCCGAGCTGGGGCGCGCGGCCCCAAATTGCCCAACCGCATCGGAACTGTGGCGCGTCGTCGAAATCGTGAAAGAGGTGTACGCCAACGACCAAATGGGGACAGCACAAATCAATGCCTACATGGTGGAACTGGAGGGAATTTCTGATAAGTGGCTAGACCCCGAAGGCGACCCTATTGGTGTGCGTCTGCATCCCGTTTTGGAGGGGCTAATCGGAGGTCTGAGTCAATCACTTGAAGCTGCCGTACCGGGGGGCGCTGAAATGCTGCGCCAAAAGGCGAGCTTACGCGCAGTGAAGCAGGCAGCCCAAAGAACGGTCTACCTGCGCAGTTTGAATCCGTCTTGGTTGAGTCGAATATGGACCAAACTCTCGTCCCGATGATCGCCGCGTCGTCTAGCGGAATCGTTAATTCCGGTTTCCGGAATAAGGCGGGGGTGCTGGGTGGTGCAGGAGATTAGCCCATCCTGGGCTGTGAAAAACCCCGAATTTTTCCTCACTCTGTTGCTACTTTCGGCAACCGTCCAGCGAACAGCCTGTGATGCGCAGAGGCGCGCCAATAGCGGCGATCTGCAGCGTCGGAGCTACCTGGCGAACCTTTGAGTCCTGACAAGCGGCTGATTTCTGGCCTAGCAACGACTAACGCGACTGTCGAGAGTGGCAGGCTTGCAGTTCGCCCTCCGTTCTAATCACCTCACCGAGTGCGGCAAACTGGAGGACTGTCTTTGTTTCGTAGAATTCTTTGGCCATATCGACGGAGCGCACCTTTTGTAAATCAATCTGCCTTGGTCCTGACGTCGCGTTAGCGAACAGATCGTACTGGTCGTACAGATCAGTGAACCGGAAATAGAGATTCACCATAGAGGACGCGCCAGCCGACTTCCCTTCACGGATTGAAGTAGAAAGCATGTCCGCTAGACCTATGAACGTTGTTGCATCCTTGTGTGCTTGCACCAAGATTTCTGACGCAAAGTTAGGGGGCGGGTCGTTCTGCGCAGCGCGATCCAATTTAGCGATGATCGTCCGGCTGACGTCAATACGGTCTGCCAGAGAGGGGTGGGTGGATTGAGCCGCAGCAACGCTACACACAAGTCCAGCAACTAAAAAGATTAGAAGGCGCATGTCCTACATCTTCGTTTGCCGAACCCCGTTGGCGCTACCAAAAAGAGTGACTAAAGGAGCCTCTCGGAGTTCTGTATGTACACATACACTCTAAACTCGGAGCGATGTCTAGAGCTAGGCGTAACATTAACACCAGGCAGAGGAGACTGTATTTGACCAAAGACCACACTCAAGTCAAGAAGCCAAGGGATCGACCTGCGGAGGAACAGCGATCGCAACTTGCTCTCTTCCACAATGCCCGAGATATCCGTGACGTTCGCGAAAATGGGCGAATGACCGAGATTTGGTTGGTGGCGCAGGCCTTGATTCTTTGCGGACTGCCCTACGAGGAAGTAGCGGATACGCAGTGGCAGAGGAAGGCTCGCCTAGCCGACGGATCAATGCTCAAGGTCACGTTTGCGTCTACTGAGAAGGGTGTGCCCATTCCCTACGGGCAAGACCGTGGGCCGCTCTACTTTCTTGTCGATCGTGCCCTCTCTGAGCGGAGAAAGATTCAGAAGCGGATCCGTGACGATAAATCGCTGCGAATTACTGATGACCTCAGCGAAGATGAACGCGATAAACGAATGAGGGAGCGTGCTCGTTTGCTGGACGGCGCCCGTTTCGTGGAGTGGACTGCAGCTTCTCAGTTCCTCGATCTTATGGGGAAGAATGTTGGTGGAAACCAATACGCTCTCCTCAAAGAGAGAATGAATCGTATCACCGCCTGCGCTATCTCGATTGTGCGCGAGAAACCGGATGGAGAGAAGGAAACTCTGGTTTTGCCGATCGTACGCTCGTCGCGAACCCCTGGATGGGCGAAGTCTTCCAATAAAAGCCTCAGAGCCAATAACGGCGATGGATCAGAAATGTCTTCGTCTGACTCGCGGCCAATCGGCTTCGAAATTGGTCCAGATTTCTTTCATGATTTCGTAGAACATCATGTCCCAATACCTGCTGTTCTCATCAAGAAACTCCTTCGGAAACCGAAGACCCTAGATCTGGTGATGTGGCTTTGTTGGCGAGCATACGCTGCGAATACAGATACGTTCATCCCAATATCCGATCTCCGTGAACAACTCGGGACAACTGATACCAACGATGGTCGTGTTCTAGCGGAACTACGTAAGGCAATTGAGTTCTTGAAGCAAGCTGGATGGTCCCAGTTGCGCGCAGAAGTTGTCAGCCGGCGCAGCGGCAAGGCTAAAGCTGGAGAATCTAATCGGAACGGCCTTCGTATTGGGCCTCCCAAGGACTTGGTCTACTTCAATCAAGAAAATGAAAAGGCGCCAAAGCTCCATCTACCCGCTGAACCGAATCACACGTTCGACTCATAATTACTCTCGGACAGGAGGATCCCAATTTCCCTCCTGTCTGTAAGTCTTTGAAAATGCGTAGCGTCGTTCGGCACTTTGGGTATTATATTTACCGATGAATCAACATTATTAACCCAGCTGCGCAGGCCATTCGATCTGCCAAATTTGTTGTGACCTGACAATCGTACAGCGAGCAAATGCAGTATCTAAAGGTAGACATTGGTTTAGCCCATTCGATACAGGAACTGACGATATTCAAACAGCCGGAGCATTCGATACCGGAACTGACGAAGCCTATATCTGATATGCAGGCTCCATTCGATACCGGAACTGACGATATTCAACGCCTCGGGTCATTCGATACCGGAAGTGACGAAGACTATATCTGCTATGCAGGACCATTCGATACCGGAACTGACGATATTCAACGCCTCGGGTCATTCAATACCGGAAGTGACGAAGCCTTATCTGCTATGCAGGACCATTCGATACCGGAACTGACGATATTCAACGCCTCGGGTCATTCAATACCGGAAGTGACGAAGCCTTATCTGCTATGCAGGACCATTCGATACCGGAACTGACGATATTCAACGCCTCGGGTCATTCAATACCGGAAGTGACGAAGCCTTATCTGCTATGCAGGCTCATTCGATACCGGAACTGACGTCTCACGTCAATTCGATACCGGAACTGACGATATTCCTGTCGTCCTACGAGTAGCGATAAGTACTTATTCGTCAGCTATTTATGCCCTAATCTAGACCATGAGTGCTGAATTCCGAATCGATCGTTTCTCGTGTCCACCTTGTAGAGACTTTTTCATAAAAGTTCTACTCACGCTTTGTGAGCTAAGTTCCTGAAAAATAGGTACGTATTATCGGCACTTTAGGTATTGATTGTGAGTAGAAAACTTTCCAGTCGCTAAACGGTAGAGATCTTGAAAAAATCGGCACTTTGGGTATCCACTTTGAGCCTCACTGGATATCCGGAAGTCCGCTTGCGTGTTCTTCGTGCATCCGCAGACCGAACTACTATCCTGAATCTCTCTTGAATCTCTCTTGATCTCTCTTGCTACCTTAATTGCGAACGCGCTCAATACCGGAAGTGTCGACAACCAATACAGGAAGCAACGCCTTTCGATACTGGAAAAGGCGAGGATCAATACAGGAACTGTCGTGAATGTCTGTGGAATCGTGTGGAGAGCTGTGGAGATCCCAAGATCTTTATTGTTTCTTCGGTATTCAACTGCGTGCTCTTGTTGAATGAATTGTGCCCTATCCAAGAACGGCGCATTCTCTACTTAGATCTTGCTGATTACGAAAGGCTTCGGTGAACTTAATTCGCCTTAGCGTACGATGCGTTCCGTTTCTTGAAGTGTCCCCATGAAGTCGCCAAGGCTGCTGCTAATGCTGCCTAAGGCCGATAAACAAATCATAAACCTCCCCTAGCACCTCCCCGAAGGAGGAGACCTTCCATGAAGGTAAGACTCGCAATCGCCCTGGCCGCTTCCCTGGCCGCAACCGCCACCCAGGCACACGCCCTGGACAAGCCCAACATCGACGTCGAGTGCCAGGCCAACGACGCAGATCAGATTGGCAAGTTGTACTGCAGCGCCCTGCGTGATGCCATCGCCAAGAGCCCGCGCTACACCCTCGGCCAGCCGCCGACCGATGGCAAGAAACACTTCTGGACCATTCGCGTCTCCACTATCCCGGTTATGACCGTCCAGTGAGCATGAAGCCGAGCGCGGTGGCGGCAACCCTGACCTTTGACCAGAGGGAGAATCTGAAGATTGGGGTCGTCGGGGTCAAGTCGCTTTACGTCTCCATGTGGGTGGCCAGCGTCAGCTTTCAGGACCGGGTCGATAACACCGCCAATCAGCTGCTCGCCGGTATCGACGACGAGATCGTTCGAACCGGCCTCGAAGAATCGATGCAGAAGTACGGCCTCACTGAGGTGAAATGATGCTCGAAAACCCTGCGGACTATGCAGCGGTGTTCCGCTAGCGAGTCCGGGCGACCTCGGCAACGAACCAAAGTCGGACTTTGGCCCCCCTTAGTAAGGCCATTTGAAAGGGGGGGCCGAGGTCATGGAGATTGTTGCCGTTTTGCTCAGCGCCGTTGGAGTACTGGTCAGCGCCGTTGGAGTACTGCTCACCGCCGCGCAGCTCGTTGTAGCTCTGCTCGATCGTCGCCGTTAGGTTCGGGTTGCGGGTCGCAGGTTGGACTGCCCGGGCAGCCAGCCGCTACTCCCGCACATCCGCACGTCCAAAATTCTGCCATTGTGACCGCGCGCCCGCGTGCCTCCCATTTGCCAGTAGACCCTGCTGCAAATGCAAACTCCCGAGAGGCGCGTACGTTGCGTTCCGTTTCTTGAAGTGTCCCCGTGTGTGTGGGCCGGGAAGGGCCTGTACAAGCCCCGCACGCCGAAAGTCTGGACTCCGGGGTGCACAGTCGGTTCGCAGCGCGGCTGTACCGGCCTAGAGCACGGCCTTTCAATATCCAAATAAGGACTATCAGGCTCAAGGGGATCTGCAGCGGTCTAGACGGCTCGTAGAATTGCTCTGCCTTCTGCCAAGTCACTTCCCTTCCCTTCTGTAGTCTCCGTGATGTTCTACCCCGAGGTCCTCTCAACAAAGAAAATTTATGTACGTTTAGGTCGCCGGAAGGTCCACGTCTCTACAAGGGCGAGACCTTTCATTGTCGAACTCGCGCAGTATGGTGAGACAAAGCCTCACAGCAACTGGCAAAGTTGGCGCCCCAGCGTGTGCTTGGCTGGCAGATAACAATCTGTTTAGTGAGGTGGCGGCCGCTTGCCTATTCTCACTTTGCCAGTCCCCCTGAGCTGGCAATTGGAAGTGTCTCGGCTAGTACACGCATCGTGTACATAGGTGCACGAGCCCGACACCTACTTGTGCACTTCCGTGTTCTAGAAAGTGTCGTGTACGACACCGTGTCGTACGCGCGTAGTGCACCAGTAAGTGCACAACCAGGTGTATCTATTGTGTCGTGTACGGCTCAGTGTGCGCCACTGTGTAGTACACGAATGTGGACGAGTAGGTGTTACTTTTGGTGTACCCGTTGTGTCGTATACCGTCTAGTGTGCGCCACTGTGCCGTACACTTACCGTGTGCTAAGCGGAGTACGACACAAATAAGTCCGCCTAAACGTGTAGTACTCAGCTATGTGTACATAGTGGTGTCGTATACAACCACGTGTTCGTATTAGTGTCGTACACCGCGAGGAGTACATAACTGTGTCGTACATAACGACGGGTAAACACAGGTAGAAAGGTAACCAGGATGCCAATAGTAGTCGCAGCAAACCCAAAGGGCGGCAGTGGCAAGTCAACAAGCTGTATTGTGGTGGGTACGACCCTCGCGAGCCGCGGGGCAAGCGTGCGGATTATAGATGCAGACCCTCAGAGGACGTTGGGCCGTTGGGGTCAGGGCGCAAGTCAATACAAGGACTTGGTGGTGACGCCTACTCCGGGCGAGGATCTCACTGACCTAATTGATCGGCTGGCTACGCAGGTTCAATTTGTCATCATTGACGTTCAAGGAACAGCAAATCAAGAGATGGCTGCTGCGATGTCACGAGCTGATCTCGTTCTGATTCCCATGCAAGCTAAGACAGCCGATGCTGAAGTTGCGACGCGCGCCATTGCGTTGCTCCGATCACAAGAAAAACTGTTTAAGCGGACTATTCCCCATTTCATTCTCTTTATCCGGACAAGTCCGATCATTGTCACGAGAGAAGAAAAGGACATTCGACAGAGCATTGCCAACGCTGGAATTCCCGGGCTTTCGGCAAGCCTGAATGAAAGAACCGCATTCTCCCACATGTTTGCATATAAGCTCTCGCTACCCGAGTTGTCGAGTTCAGACACGAATGGTCTTCCTGCTGCGTTGGAAAATGCTGAAAGCCTCACAGCTGAGATCATTGAAGTTCTTCTCGGGAAGAAGGAGGATGCAGCATGAATAAAACAGATCCGTTCGGGAGCCTCAGCGAATTTCAGCCGAAGGAGCCGATGAAGGGAGAGGTCAATGGCGCCACATTGCAAGACATGGAGAAAGTCAGCGCTGATCACGGGTTCTCCATCAAGAATTTCGAGGAAAAGCGGAACGTATTTAGGACTCGCCGCGGTCCGCGGGCCCCAAAATCTCTGCCGATCACGATGCGGGTAAGGGTCAATGCATGGAATCGTTTCCAGCAGTACTGCGAACTGAACGATATTTCAGTCGCTGATGCGTTCGACGAGTTGACTGCAAATCTGCCATCAATCAATGGTTCTCGCACAGTGATGAGCAATGCAACAAACGATAGCGCTGATTCAGTTGTGGCCGAGTGACGTACTCAGTACTTCTACCGTATCGCGCATAATTGGATCGACCTTAATTAGCTTCTCAATTTTATGAATCGAGTACAGAACTGTCGTGTGATGTCGGCCGCCGAAATAGCGGCCGATCTCCGACAGTGAGGCGTGAGTCAATTGCTGTGCCAAGTACATAGCTAAATGACGAGGTTCGGCCAAAGAACGAGACTTCTCCTGTTTCAGAGCTGTCACAGGGAGATGGTAGTGTTTGGCCACGGCGGTCGCCACCGTACCAATCTTGAGCATCTTAGCCCTTGTACCAAGCAGGTGCTTGAGGCAGGTTTGTGCCGTCTCAATGTTTACTGATAGGCCCTGCGAAGACGACCAGGCAATCAATCGTGTCAGGGCGCCCTCCAACTCGCGTGTGTTTGCGCGTGCGTGTGTCGCAATGAACAACGCTACATCTGTTGGGAGAGTAATTTTTTCCTGCGCGGCTTTCTTGTGAAGTATTCCAACTCTCGTCTCAAAATTGGGAACCTGCAGGTCTGCAACCAGCCCAGCTTCCAAACGGGAATGGAGTTTTTCATCTAGGCCAGTCAATTCTCTTGGTGATTGGTCGCAGGCGATTACGACTTGCCTTTTACGTTGCAGGAGTGCGTCGAACGTGTGCAAAAACTCCTCTTGTAAACGAGTTTTACCACTCAGAAACTGGATATCGTCCATCAAGAGAACGTCGACGGTACGAACTCTCTGCCGAAAGACGCGCATCGTCTTATCCCGTAGGGACTCAATCATCTCGGAAACGAACTTCTCCCCAGTCGCATATAGAACGGAGGCACGTGGATGCTTCCACGTAAACTCGTTGCCAATTGCGTGAAGGAGGTGGGTCTTGCCGGTTCCAGATCCGCCATACAGGAATAGCGGGTTGTACGTTAAACCAGGGCGCTCCACAATGGCATGGGCAGCGGTGAAAGCGAATTTACTGCCGTCGCCAACGACGAATGAATCAAACGAATATTGAGGATTTAGTTCTGCTGGACCGCTCTCTGGCCGTTTGGACTTGGAAGATCTGGGCGAAGAAGGAGTCGGCTGCGACTGCCGCTCGTTTTCCTTGGCTTCTTCGCTATCACTAGGAACAAAAACGATTTCGCAATCAAGTTTCAAGCGCAGCAGAGATTCCTGTAGCAAATCTGTGTAGCGGTCCTTTATGTAGAGAAAATCTACACTGGGAACCCTCACGAGGAGAGACTTACCCTCGAATCCGATAAAACGAGTTGGCTTCAACCAGGTATCAAATGATTGGCGCGGTATTTTTTCGCGGAGGATTTCGAGGATCCGTACCCAATCGTTCAACGAAACGCTTTGCAACCTGCTCGCTGCAGTTGTGCCTTCGAGTTCCTTTTCCACAGTCCCAGCTTACACTTCGAGTTGTTAGAAAGGCTGACCTTTACACAGCAAAAAGCAAAGAGGACGGTTGGATGCACCAACCGTCCTCTTTTTCTGCAACCTTTTCAGTTTGATGCGGACGTTTGTGCAGCCTCCTGGTAGTAGTTGAGTTTGAGGTAAACGGGAGTGATATCAAAAGGCATCTTGTCAGCAGGGGAGAGAAGAGGCTCGTAGGCGGAGTGCCTCACTGTAAGCTGACCGCTCCAAGGATCGTGGCGGAGGAAGCTGCTTAGTGGCATTGCAGATTGCTGCTTCAGGTCGTTGGCGTCTAGGTTCGGTGCCTTCGTGACTAAAGCTGCCATCCATAATGTTGGATCACGGTCGCTCTTAACGAGTCCGTCTCCGATCAGCGGCTCATTCAGCGCTTTCAGCTGTTTCACTTGCTGCTGCAACTGTTTGAGGTAGAGTCCGAAGTATTGCTGCCCGCCTTCAAGTTCTTTTGCGCTCTGCAGCTCCATCGCCTTCTTCGCCGCCGCCGTATTATCTTCGTCGGTGTGGTGCATGGGTAGCCGATTAAATACTTCTGTCGATGGAAAGAGTGTCCGGTCGCTAAAGGCGAATTTAGTGTCGAGCCGATGCGATAGCAGGATATGAGCGAGTTGGAAGGCGAGTATTCCGTTGATGTTGCCCATTTGCTGCGCACCATCTTGGCTGATGACCCCAGTCGTATCGAGAAGGCCCTTGGAGATCAGAATAGTGTCGCCAACAGCCAGCGACTCGAGAGGCTCGGTGAGAAGCGTTCTGCAGCGAACAGGGCGGGGAGGTGTAATGCCGTTATAAGCCAGGATGTTAGAAGCCAGCGCTTCAAGTGTCTTGTCAAACTCGCTGGGGGCGTCAATTAGTCCAGCTTGGTAAAGACGGTCAATAATGTTGTTTTCAGCTTGATTGACCCATTCCCTCTGCGCTCCAAGTGGACTGAGGTCCATTCCATCATTACTGACATCTGTAGCGCCAACCACGTCAAGCGACGTTTTTTCGTTTTCGCCAGAAGGAGCGATGAGTTGGTAACCCCAAACATTACTGATCGCCTTGAACCTAAGTGTTCGTGTTGCGCTTCGGCTATCAGTCGCCTCGACATAGATCGACGTAGGCAGCCATAGATTAGGCTGCACGTTTGTACGCCAACTGTCGAAGTTATAGTAATCGCGGTGATCAGTTTCCGAACCGTCGAACTTCCCATTGAAACGTACTATCGAACCGGAATGGCTCTCCACCCATATGCGACCAAAAAAACGGCCCTTTGATCTTTTCTTATGGATTGGGGTTACGCTAAACACCGCAGTCGGAATGCTGCCGAGGAATTCATTTCGTACGTAACTAAAGACGTAGTGCTGACGGTCAAAATTAGCGGAGTCTATTAAAAGCATCTGTACGAAGCCGGCTTCGCTAAAATTCATGTGCAGCGAGCTGCTGGTGACGGCTGGAAGGAAGAATGCCTGTTTCAAGAAGCCAGCCTTTCCATTGACGGTCCCCTTGGAGGTCTTCTGGTTTATCTGGTACGCGTCATCTCTGATGACTTTCTCGAAGTCGACTCGCCCCAGGAAATGTTGATCAGAGCTAGGAACCTGACCGAAGACCGGTTGGGGCTTCATGAGCTGGATGTAAGTCTCCACGAGGGGCGTCCGATCGCTGACCGTCTTTACGAGTGCTTTCTCGCTCGCAATCGCTTTGTCCACGAGAGCAACCTGGTTCGCAGTTAGTTTCCGTGTTGTTTGATAGTCTTCTGATTTCTTCTTACCGAACAGAGGGAAGCCAAGGACCGTCTGTGATGAGACGGTGGAGGCGATGCAGAACATCAGCAACAATCCGGTAGCGGTACGCTTCCGATGAATCATAATTAGAACCCCTTCGATGACCGTGATGTCATTCTGGTACTTGTTAATTGCTTGGATAGAGTTTTAGTTGGCAAGTTGGAATACGACGTTTACCACGCCTTCCCAGTCGATAGGATGGCCTGATGAGTTAAGGGCAGGTTGAAAGCGGCTAGTCTGAACTGCACGTACTGCAGAATCGCCTAGACCATGACCGAGGTCGTTGATAACGCTTAGAACCTGAACAGCACCGGAAGCGGCGACGCGTAGCCGAACGGAGATTGTTCCTTCGATATGAAGCTTGATGGCCTCCGAAGTGTATTCGGGTCGAGGTTTGAAGAGCACTTTTGGCGCAGCATTGGCTTGCTGTGGGGTTGGGCCGGATGATTTGGGCATGGGTGGAGGAACATACTGGCCAAGATTGACTGGGCCGGCGACGTGCGCGAGTGCGTTTGTCGATCCAGTACCGATTCCAACTCCGAGCTTGACGCCATTGACGGCTTTCGAGGCTTTGTCGTGGCCGTTCAGATTCTGGCTGGAGGTCGAGCCTGAGCCTAGATGTACTGCTGTTGCTTTCGGGCCCAACCCAGTATTGGAACTCATCCCTGCAAGTCCGCGCTGTCCGAGATTGATTGCGTTTGTCGCTGGATTATCTGACGAAATGACCGGATTATTCTGCTGGCCGAGCGAGACGGGAGTAGGATGCGGAGCGTTGTTTATCACGGAAGCGGGTTGGGGCTGGGAAAGATTGACGACCTTGGGCGCTGGTGGAGGCTGAACAAATTGTGCGAGCGCTGGAAGAATGGGTGGCTGTTGCACCATCTTGAATGGTTGAGGTTGGGGAATGTCTGGTAGTTTGACCTCCGGTATTTTGATATGAGGTGGATCCACTTTGGCCGAGGGCGTTGCTATCGGCTTGGGAGGAATGATCTTTGGCCTAATGAGCTCTATGGGCTTCGGGAGTGGCGCCATGCTGAGCACTTCAAGCTTATGCCGGGTATCTATTGTTTTCTTGGCGGCTGCGCTGACCAGGCATATGGCGATGGCGACCGTTACGTTGGCGGTTACAGAGGTGAAGATGGAGCCTCTACACTGGCTGCCATTGTCGAGGACGCCGAAGTGTAAAAACTGCCTATTCTGAGGTTGCGAACCGCGGCGGAGTGGCCCTGTCATTAATGCTTCTTTCGGTGAGGCCTCTTGTATGAGGCGTTGATATGGTGAAGTCCCAATTCGTGCTAACGAATTGGGACACTGGGACGAACGGAATTTTTCGGGTGCGGCTTACACTTGGCGGCTTCAGGGATAGTGCTCATCAGGTCATCTAACGTAAGGTTGTAGAGGTCGGGATCGGCGATGGCGCGGCCTACAGCCCGGCGCTGAGCTAATGAAAACCAATTCTTCAAGTCACGGTGGGACATGCCTTCGGATATCTGACCAAGCATGAGTAGGTCATCAGACGATGCATTCGTCTTCGACTTTGCCTTGTCCAGCATCAATTTCATCAGCCTCATGCGGTCTTCCAGAATAGGCAACGGAACATCGATGCGTTCAGTGAACCTGCTGAGGATTGCGAGATCTATTTTTTCCGGATGGTTGGTCGCCGCTAAAACGAAGACTTGACGGCGCTGTGCGACAATGCCGTTCATCTCTTGCAGAAGCTGGCTTACCATCTCCTGTGTTAGCGCATCGGTAGACCCAGCTCCATCGCGGCGCGGAGTCACAATGTCGATCTCATCGATGAATAGGATCGAAGGCGAGACAGCACGAGCCTTTTCAAATAGATCGCGGACGTTTGCGGCAGCGTGCCCAAGGAATTGACCTTTCAGGTCAGCGAGAGTCGCCTTCACAAATCCCAAACCGCCCTCATTGGCAATTGTGCGGGCGCATTGCGTCTTGCCCGTTCCGGCCGGACCCTCTAAGAGAATCGCGCTAGGAAGTGTGACGCCACGCTTCGCCCAGCCTTCCGCATCTCTGAGGAGGGCGCAGGTTGTTTGAAGCCTGGACTTCGTGTCATCACTGACCACGAGGGTGTCCCAGGTCGCATCTTCATCTACGGTTGGGTTGGCTGCTGAGCGAATATGTCGAATGATGGCAGGGAACTCTGCCGGTGTTCTTCCGGCAAATCGGTGTGCCAAGGTGGAAAGGTCGCGACCCGACATTCCCTGAGTCAACCGTGCGGCGTTGTCAGGTAGCTGACCCTGGTGGCCGGCAATTCGCAGTTCCTGCGTAAGAATCGCTGCCCGACACTCGTGATCCGGGTTAGGCACCTCCAGTTCCATTCCGAAGCGCGACAGTATGGCGTCGTCAATGATGTCGCGGCGATTGGTGGCTCCGACCACCCAGACACCCTCCTCCTTGCCACTCCATTCGGCTAGAAACGCATTCGTGACCTCCTCAGAGATGGCGTCGGTTTTGGCGGATCCGCGCGTTCCGAATATCGCGTCGCACTCGTCAATGAAGAGAATGCATGGCGTCGAGGCACGTACCGTCGCCCACAGCGACTGCACTGCAACGGCACTCTCACCGAGATTCGATTTCTTCAGAGTATTTACGCCCGCTTTATGAAACGTGACCGAACCAGCCTCCGCAATTTTCTGGGCGAGAAAAGTCTTGCCGTTGCCTGGGGGTCCCTTGACGAGAAGAGGGGTCGCAGAGTGGGATGGGCCAGCGAGACGCACGATCTGGTCAAGAATCTCAGATACAAGTGAAATGGGCAGATGTACGCTCTTGAACGCGACCTTAGTAGACGTCAACGCGCGTATTTGCTTCTGGAGGCTGTCGATTTGCATCTTTAAGCGATCTCTGCGTAGGACCCCAAGAGCGACTTTATCGAATTCGGTGAGCAGGGAAGAGAGTTCCGTCGCTTGTTCGATTAGGGCTTTTCTGACATGCCCTGTAATCTCAACTGGCTTCCCGGATTTTGGAATCCTCGCTCCCATTTGTCGTATCGTTTCGACCCTATCCCCTTCGCAGATCGCAATCGGTGACTCATTTTCGAAATCGAGCGAAAGGTAGGACTGGACTGCTCGTGTCCGTTTGAGTCCTATCTTGAGACGGGGATAGTCGATTGAAGAATTGGGACCTCGTGATTCGGCAGGAAACCGGACGAATGCTCCATCGTCGACAGCGGCGATTAGACGAAACGCACCATTCCGTCGTAAGTATTCCTTAGTTTGGTTACCCATCTTGAGAGAGTCTGTGCCGGCAGCCCAGTCCCGGGTAACTTTCCATTTGATCGAGGCGCAGAATTTTCCATAGGCTGCGCCCAGTCTCGCAGTCGCTTCCTTTGTGAATTCCGTGAACTCCGCGGGTTGTATGCACAAGGAGAGATCCCGATGACAAGCAGAAAGCTCAGTCTGGATCTTCGAAATTCGCGCTTCAATATGAGTTTCAAAGTTCATTAATTACCTCACCGACCACACCTTAACGCTGATCAGCTTCAAAAGCCACAAAGTCTGGTCTCAGGGGCGGACAAAATAGAGCGAATCGTTCTGTTTCGGCCCTTTTGCATTTCTGTTGGTGTAGAACCCGTTCGGCACCTCCATAGGAGGCTAGGAGGGAGGGGGAGCAAAAGTAATGCGTCTCGGGTAAACATCGATAAGGTATAGTAACGCACAGGGCAAGTTCACCAAAATCCAGAAATCGGACCCTTTCTGTTGTTGCCGATGAATTAGCAGAGTTGATAGGAGAACATCTGTTGTTAGGAAAATCGTTCGTTGCAGCCTCTATCCTGGCGCTTCTCGCCCCGCTCGCCTCGGCTCAGTCGGCATTACCAGCGGCTGAACGCCGTCTGAATGTCCAAGTCGGTGCCTTGTTCTCGCTTGCGAACCCCGGAATTCCCCGAGGCTCATCAATCTACTACGGATCGCTATACAAGGGCGCTGGGGCATATATCGATATCGACCCTCATGTACGGTACGGCTTCGAGTTTGCGGAGCACGAGGTATTCGGTCAATACATACATGAAAGGACTCTCGAAGTTGGCCCACGGTTTCACAAGCAGCTTGGCCGATATGTGCCGTACGGGAAGCTACTGTATGGTCGTGGAATATTCTCCTTCCCGTACGGTATCGGTAGCCTTAGGTTCAATGAACTAGCCTTTGGCGGCGGAACAGACTACCTGCTGAGTCCGACGATCCACGTGAGAATCGATTATGAGTATCAGCGGTGGCTCGGCTTTCAAAGCCACGTTCAGGGATTTCCTGGCGCTTTGAGCCCTCACATCATATCCGTTGGGGTCGCCTACCACATCAAGTAGTCATCGTCACAAAGGCACATCCGAATCGACCAGATTGATATAGGACCGAAAATGAGTATTTTTGAATCTCCTGAAACGACGCATAACGCATTGAAGAATGTCGGATACTTGACCACTCCTGAGAATTCGACAGTCGTTTATCTTGCGGCAAACCTCAATCGTCCGCTTCTGCTTGAAGGTCCGGCAGGTGCGGGCAAGACTCAACTGGCTCTCAGCATATCGATGGCGGAGAGGCTGCGGTTCATTCGGTTGCAGTGTTATTCAGGCATCACGGACAAGCAGGCTATCGGAGACTATAACCGCGCTCTGCAGGAGATGTTCGTCTTGCTCCAGGCCAAGAATCAGACCCACACATGGGATGAAATTCGCCAAACCATTTCGGGAAGGGATTTTTTTTCTGCAGGCCCTCTGCTGGAAGCCCTCGAATCCCCGGAACGGGTAGTCCTTCTCGTTGACGAGCTGGACAAAGTAGACTACGCCTTCGAGGCTTTACTCCTCGAATTGCTCTCGGTATGGGAAATGTCGATTCCCGGAATGGGAACCATCCGTGCGACCCAACCACCTTTCACGGTCATAACCTCCAACAACGAGCGCACTCTGGGTTTCGCACTCCGTCGCCGATCGTTCTATATGGAGATCGGACACCCTTCAGCGGTGTTGGAAGCAGAGATCGTGGCGCGGAAGACGCCATCGCTTCCGCCAGAGTTGCACGCGTTTATTGCGGGTTTGGGAGAGGCTCTTCGCGCTTACACCCTCGAGAAGCCGCCCTCTATCTCTGAAATGACCGATATAGCGATGGCGCTCTATCAGTTGGGTAAGACAACAATACTTCCCGAAGACACCGAGATGCTTCTTCCACTCTTCGGGAAAACAATGAAGGACCGCAACAAACTTATGGTAAAGGACAACTTGAAATCCATTGTCGCAAAGGCTCGCCTCAACGCTGAAGAACTGATAGGGATTAGCAAAGATGATGCCGGAGAAGCAGCGGCATGACCAAGAAACAACTGAGTATTCTTGGCCTGGGTATCGTCCTTTCGCGTGTGATGTTTGCGCAGGATTCGGACCGCGTTGTGCCCAATGCAGTCAACATTCCCATCGTGTCCGAGAGCAGACCGACGAGCAGACCTGAACATCCCGCAGAGATCGTCTATTACGCCGATGCTTATGCAGACCACTATGGTGTCCCTCGCCAGTTGGTGTATGCGTTCATTACGCAGGAATCCGGCTGGAAACCGAGAGCGGTGTCGGCTAAGGGCGCCGCGGGTCTCATGCAGTTGATGCCAGCTACTGCAGCTCACTATGGCGTCACAGACCCGTTCAATATCTCAGAGAACATCGGAGCCGGAGTTCACTACCTCGCGGATCTCATCGCCACATTCAAGGACTGGCGATTGGCAGTGGCGAGTTATTACTGCGGGTCAACATATCCGCAGAAGCGAGGGTTGCGCTACGCCAATCCCGACGTCGTGGCTTACGTACGGGCGATCCAGGCGCACTATTCCAAAGAGTTGATGTTGAGCAGCAGCCACCAAAACACCCAAGGGGTAAACCCATGATTCGTTCCAGTATTATTGCTCTCGGTACTGCGCTGGCAGTCTCGAGCGGTCTCTCTCAGACTGCAACTACAACTCCGCAACCGTTGGTCGAGAACCTGGCAGAGAACACGCCTCGCGTCTTGCCTGAGCTACACTTATCCCCGGCTACTGCGCCCGCCGCTCTGGTCACTGCCTTTCCAGGTAGTGGTCTGAATGCCTTGATCAAAACGCCAGTTACGCCTCATCTCGCGTTCAATCCGGTAAGTAAGGTTGAAGTTCGCGACGTTCATCTTAGACCGTTGTTTACAACCGCGATCCATGTGCCGCAACATGTCAGTTCCTTGGCCGTTGGTGCGCCCACGCTATTTGAGGTCGAACATAAGGATAGCGAGCCGGATCTGGTCTTTGTGAAACCGTCTACGCACCAAGCAGCTGAAAGCAACCTTCTGATCGCCTTGGTTGGCGGCGAGACAATTAGTCTTCGTCTCATCTCATCGGGTGATGGAGGCTCTCCTGACCCCGTCGACTTTGTCGTCGATTACCGCCGACCTAAGAGCCTCTTTGAATCAGCAGGTATCGCTGATGTTGGAGCACCTACCGAAGCTTCAACTCAGCATTTGACTGTGAAGAATGCTATGGGTGCGCGCCCTGCGATCCAGCCTATGGACGCGGACACTGCAGTCGGTATGCAGGGAGCGGTTGGTGCCCCTCATTGGATGACTGCGCCAGAACTCGCCAAGCTCATCAAGGCGAATGCCCTGGCGCCGAATAACATCGCCATCGCGGTCGGGGATGTACGTCAGGAGGGGGAGACCATGACGGTCAGCTTTTCTGTGCTCAATATCAGCGACCACTGGATTACCGTTATGCCGCCACAAATAGAGCTGACCAACCCATTGATCAGCAAAAAGGAAGCGAAGAAGAAGGGCAACTTTGCTCAGCCGATCGTGAGCAGCGATTACCGGCTTGATAACCCGAAGCTCAGTCCTGGTGCAAGATCCGACGGATCGATCACTTTCCCAAAACCCGATTCGAAGCTAACGAAAGAGAGCCTTCTTCTGCATATCGCAACGTCGGCCTCGATCGATACACCGGTTTACTACCCTCTGCCGTTCGTCGCACCGTCGTCCGCAGAACTGATTGAACAAAAGGATAATGACAATGCCCGTAATTGAAGAACAGAAGGTAATGCCTACCGAAGAGGTGGTTCCTCCGATTGGCCAAGACGGTATAGGTCAGGACGGCAAGCCACAATCGTATTTTGTCTCCAAGAGAAAAATGGACCTTGGGGAAAACAAGAACAACGTGCTGTTGATGGGAGGTGCGTTAGCGGCTGCTGCGCTCATCGGTGTGCTAATGCTCTCCCACACTGACAAGCCGGGACCAAAGCCACCTCAACAACCTAGTCGGGCTATTGCGAAACCAACCGCAAAGGGTTCGGCCAGCTTCACGCCAGGCGATAAGGCAAGTACGTCTACGGATCCTACGTCCGAGCCTACGACATCAGCAGCAGATATCGAAAATACGAAGGGTCGTTCTGGCGAGACCCAGGGCAACCCACTTCCGTCTGAAACGGGTAGTACTGGTCAGAGAAACCTTGCCGCGGGTGCATCTGGATACGGTAGCCAATCAAGAGGCAAACCGGGACCGCTCAACTATCCGGGCGGTAACCGACAACAGCTCGGATCTGTGCCGCCCTTTCAGCCTCCAACGTATCAGTCTGCCACGTCCAATCAGCCAGCCCCATATGTGGGAACGGGTCTTTCCGCAACTGATCAGGCGAGGGCATACGCGGAAGAAGTGACAAAGCCGTCGATGATTTTCGCCGCCCAAGTCACGTCGTCCCCAGCGACGAACGTCAATGCTGCAGGAATTGAGCCGATCACGAACTTCGGCCTCGTGCCTGGCTTTCATGTGTCGGCTCATCTTGAAGCAAGTGTCAGTACGGTAGGAGGAGTTCCAGCAGTTGCGGTTATCGAATATGACTGTATGCAGAATGGAACCGTAATCATTCCTGCCGGCAGTCGCGTGATCGGGAAGATTATGGGTGCTAGCTCGACGGGCCTTGTGAACATGGCTTTCTCGGAGATTTACTTACCTAGTGGGACGCGGGCACCGATTAATGCAGTAGGCCTCGACCAATATCTCCACCAGATAAAGGGTAATGTTACCGGCAAGAACACAGGGAAGCAATTTATGTTGGCGTCGCTTACCAGTGTTGGCTCCTTGGGAGCTGGTTTCTTTGGAAATAACAACAGCGGTGCCATCACTCAGTCAACTCTCGCGCGCGAACAGATCGCGAGCAATATAGGAAATGCAGGGGATCAGGCAATACAACGGCTGCAAGTTTCACAGAGTCTTGTTGTGACCGTCCCATCGGGCACACTTCTTTACGTCACTTTCGTCGCCCCTATCCGGGGTACGCTTCAGCAAGCCGCAGCGACAGCGACTAGCCCACGATAAGAGATTGCAGGCCGTGGGGGGCCCGTGACAGGGTGGCTTGCCCGATGTTTTGTACCAATGAGGAGTTAGTGTAGCGCGTTTATCTCTGAGTTCAGATAGCCGCCGTCTGGGGTGTGGAGAAGTGGGAAGCGCGTAGCGGTTTCCACTTCTCCATGCCCCTTGCTTGTTGCGATCATCCGGGCCGCCGGAGCTGGTGGTGTATATCCCAGCGAAGAGTGTGGTCTGACGGTGTTGTAGTGGACGCGCCAGCGTTCTGCCAGCACGCGAAGCTCTTTGATGGAGTAGAAGATCTCTCCGTTGAGGAACTCATCCCGCAGCTTCGAGTTGAAGCTCTCACAGTAGCCGTTCTCCCAGGGAGAGCCGGGTTCGATATACAGTGTCTTTGCTCCTGTGTTCGCCAGCCATTTGCGCAGGTCTTTGGCCACGAACTCGGGCCCATTGTCAGAACGTATGTGCTCGGGAACTCCTTTCCAGACCATGACGTCAGCCAGAGCGCTGATGACCTTGGCCGAACTCCAGCGCCGTTCGGCCCGTATCAGCAGGCACTCCCGGCTGTGCTCGTCGATCAGGTTGAGGATGCGCACACTGCGGCCATCGTGCGTTCGCGCACTCACGAAGTCGTAGCTCCAGACATGGTTCGAGTGTGTCGGCCTGAGCCGCACACACGAGCCATCGTTGAGCCATAACCGCCCTCTCGCCTTCTGCTTCTTTGGTACCTTCAGCCCTTCACGACGCCAGATGCGTTCGACTCGGTCCTTGCCGACCTGCCAGCCGGCTCGCTGGAGTAGCGCCGTGATCCGGCGATACCCATAGCGGCCATACTGGCTGGTAAGGGTAACAATGGCCCGAGTCAGAGCATCCTCGTCTTCACGCTGTGTCGGCCGGTAGCGCTGCGTGCCCCTGGGTTGCCCCAACAGAAGGCACGCATGCCGCTCACTGACTCCATGCTCGCAGGCACGGTTGACCGCATTGCGCCGTCGTTCAGGGCTTAGAAGTTTCCCGAGGCGATGTCCTTCAACACAAGCTTGTCCAGGCTCAACTCAGCGACCAACCGTTTCAGCTTCGCGTTCTCCTGCTCAAGCTCCTTCAACCGCTTCGCCTGATCCACCTGCAGACCGCCATACTCCTTGCGCCAACGGAAGTACGTCTGCTCCACGATTTCCGCTTCCTTGCACGCCTGCGCTGTCGTCTTCCCGTTCGCCACTGCCACTTCAATCTGACGGAGCAGGTTCACCACCTGCTCTGGCTGATACCTCTTACCTCGTGCCATATGCTCTCCTCGTTCCAGTGTGTCTCTTAGTCACTGGTACAAAGCAAGCCGGGCACTCCAACCGCATCGTGTACTGAACCGCTGTGCATCAATCCAGCTATTTACAAGAGGCTCCGTCCTAATATTGAGAGAGGTATTCAGAAGGAGTGGGCAGCCTGTGACTCTATAGAATCGGTGAAGTAATTCATACAAAGATGGATTCTGCTCCCGACTTAAAGTCTGAACTCTCGCAGTCCCATCAATGTGCGTAACTGCGGGTATCAAGTTTGGAGATTTAACCGGAGCAACAAATTGCATGTAAGGGCTAGACTGAACTGGCATATCGAAATACTCTGCTGCAAATTCCGACATAATCACTGGCGCGAAAGGACGGAAGAGCTCCCTCTGTTTGATGGTGTTCACTCGATTTTTCGCATCAGATCCTCGTGGATCGGTCAACAAAGATCGATTGCCGAGTGCACGCGGTCCGAACTCAGCACGACTTTTCGCGATCCCGATGATTTCTCGATTTAGTAAAGCCGTTAGTGCCTGATCAATATCTAAATCACCTTCAATCTCGTGACCTAGATATGGGGTCCTCCAATTCAACCGACGTTTGTTGAATGCCGCCACAGCGCCGATGCTAGAACCTCCGTCGCCAGGATTAGGCATGATCCACATCCGTTCGAAGCATCGGCTCTGGGCGATCCGCGTATTGGCTACGCAGTTTAGTGCCAATCCCCCCATCAAGACTAGATTCTTGGAGGTGGACCGACTCGAGAAATATCGAACCAAGGAGAGCAGTACAAATTCCGTGACGGCTTGGATAGATGCCGAGATATCAAAAAGATTCTCAAATTCTGGATGCCATCCTTGAATCCCCCGATGAACATTTTCTGACAAAACTAGGTTAGGCGGGTCGAATTCCATGACGAATTCTCGCCATATCAGATCTGAATATATCGGTGTGCCGTACGCCGCCATTCCCATAACGATGTATTCTTCCTCGTTTGGCTTGAGACCGATGCGTTGCGTGAAGGCAGAGTAAAGCAGACCCAAACTATGTGGGTAATGTTGACTCCAGATTTTCTTTATGGAATCTCCACTGGCATCCCAAGCCGAAATCGTCTCCCACTCGCCAATCGCATCAACGACCAGTACCAGAGCATCATCGAACGGGCTCGTAAAATATCCCGCGGCAGCGTGGCTTTCATGGTGAGTGACATACCGCAAGCCAATATCAAGGCCAACCTGCCGTAGGGTACATTTCCCATCAGTTCGCATGGCCTTGCTATATTCGCCCGACCAAATCCTTCGCATACGCTTGGCCAACGGTTTCTCGTACCAAACTACAAGATCGGGAGGAGCGATCGATAGAGCCTCAGCTATCAAACCCGCGTTGAGGTGTGCGTCATTCTTTTTCCTCGAGTAGCGTTCTGAATTCGCAGCAAAAAGAATTTCCTCACCGTCGATGATGGCCAGACTGGCATCATGCTCATTTGCAGAGATTCCATAAATAGTCATAGTGATCAGTAAATAAAAGGGTCGTCACGTTTCCTCTTCCGCAACCGCCATGCAAGTCTGGTATTAACAATCCAAGTATGACAAAAGCGGCGGAGCCATGAGAGCAGCGGGCCAATCATATTGGTTGAACCTTTCTCATTAAATTCAGTTGCAGAGCCGGCTTTGGATGAATCAATGCTTATGCGTGCGATCTGATCGACTTAAGTTCGATTGTTTTCCACCTGAGCTATCCGCTCGTAAATAAGATCAGCAAATACTCTATGTGAATCAGGACCGCCGTGCAGGTTGTCACGGGCCAAATCGATTGCTCGCCAGCAGCCTGCAAAACCATCGAGGGGAAGGAATTTACTCAGTGTGACATGAGAAAACTGTTCTAAATGTCCCCATACAAAGGGAATTCCTAGTCTACGCAGACGATCATTCACGAAATGAAAATTGCGAACGTAGTTGTAGAACCCATGGGAATCAGTAGCTAGATGAAGGTAGGCGTTGTGATCGTCAATGCTTTGAAATGGTAGACGTCGAGGAAGGAAGAAGACCTGCCTGTTGGCTTCAGGAAACCACGACAGTCTACATACGAATGACCAGAGGATACAAACGAGACGAGGCTTCAGTAGCTCCACAGTCTGATGCACCAACATGGAAGTGAAGTCGGAGCCAGTGCCTCCCCATCCGAGATTCACTTGACGGATAGGCACGTCCCATCGCTCCTCGAGTTTCCTAGCCACGCGGCTCGTCCAAAGAACCTCAACAGGCAATCCGACTCCGAAGGTGTGAGAATCTCCGAGGAAAACGACGTTATTCGCTTCCGAACTTGTGAGGATCTCATCACATCGATAACCGAGCTCATTAAATGAATAACCGACATCTTCTTCGGTGAATGTACCAGAACCCCGCAATCTGAAGTTTTCTTCTGAATCCGTGTGCATCCATCGGAGAAATCGAAGTCTGGGATTCAGCGGCGAGGGTGGTATATGGTTGTGCAGCCAAAACTCAGCGTCCGGTCGGTGAAGTTTTCTTTCGTCCCCACGAAAAAGACTCGTCATTTCCCCTCTAGCTTATTGCGTCTACAACTAGCTTCATCAAGAACAGTGCGTATAGTACTCCTCCCGGCAGTAGGCTGATAAGTGAACTGCTGGCATACAGCTGATCTTCCGCCGAAGCCTTACGGGAATGTGAACCGTTTGCATTAGAACTTACTAATCTTAGGCGCTCTTGGAATCGCTTGGATCGGTATACCGAATGTGTCCGGTTTCACAAAGTGACATATGAAAATTTACTTGACAGAATGAACCAGGGTGTAGGACACTCACCTCGCTCTTAGACCTATAGGATTTGTTCACTGTCACCTTTGCGAAAATTCTCCCGGCCTCCTGATTTTTGCAAAATCAGAACCCGTGTCGCTCGGATAGTCCCGGGAGAAAGTTATGCTTACACGAACGTCGCGCATTCTTGTAATAGTTTGCTCGTTTCCGTCGCGTGTGTTTGATTCCATCCTCCAACTCCCTATCTCGAATACGACGTCTCCAATCGGCTCCTTTAGGGGTGATATGCATTGCTCGAGATCGTCGACGTCCAAGGTTGCCGTGGTTTGTTGTTTGCAAAGGTTAGGCACTGGTAACAAAAGTCACGTTCGCACCGATGCAGAAGTGATTAACCCAGCTGTGACCTATCGTCGGTGGCTATTTGATCGCTCGATATCCTCGATGAACGGTGTGGAGGGAAACTACGACGATGCGCACCGATGCTAGGGGATTTACGCTTTGGTTGACTGGGATGTCAGGTTCAGGTAAGACGACCATCTCCGAGATACTTCAGAATCGCTTTAGTTTGATTGGTCGGAAAGTTACTTTGCTCGACGGAGATGCGGTTAGGAAGCACTTATGCGCGGATCTCGGATTTGCTCGCCGCGATCGGGAGGAAAACATCCGACGCCTCGGGCAGATCTGTTACAACATGGCCGGCCACGGAGTCGATAGCATGGTAGCTGCCATCACACCATATAGATCCTTGAGAAAAGAAATGAGAGAGAAGCTGCCTCGATATGTGGAGATATACATCGAGTGCGAGATGGATGTACTTGTAGCTCGCGATGTGAAGGGTCTCTATCGCAAAGCGCTCATTGGGGAGATTGATAATTTCACGGGAGTCTCAGACATATATGAGACGCCAGATACACCTGAAATAACTGTGAATACGTCGTCTGAGACCGTCGAGGCATCTGTTCGTTTCATCTGGTCGAGATTGGTTGAAATGGGCTTAGTCGGGAGATCAAGTAAAAAGGGTGCTCGTCATTTAGGTAGAAGCGATGTGATCTCGCCGTCGGGATCGGAACGCGCCCGGGAAAGCGATCAGCTACAGTCATTGCAGTTGAAGGACGAAATGCTTGTTGCAGACACTGGATCTTCTCAGCCCATCGTTTATTAGATGCGGGGCTCATCGGAAGAGTGGAGGACCACATTGTTAGATCGATTCATAGTGTACAAGGGCCTATCGCTCAGATTGCCAAAGTGCTGTAAGCGACAATGCTAGATCCCTTAGGAACGGAGGCGTTAATTGAAGAAGATTCTAAGTCTGGCTATATTCTTAACCGCAGTAGCTTGTTTCGCTCAAGAGTGTGCGCATAACCATCGGGCAGCACGACATACGATTACCTGTTGCGAGGGAGCATACGTAAACACAACGCAATGTGTAGGGTTTGCCAATTACAACAACGGTTGTAAGGATCTCAGCCGCAATGTGACTTGTTACAAGTTAGATGGCACATACGGGGGGTGCTCTGTATGGACAGGTGACGCTTGTGTCCCCGACGGTTGTGCCCTCAACAAGTGCCCGTTACCTCAACGTCTGGCACCAGCGTCAGCACTCGCCGCAATTAAAGTCGATCTCGTAGCGACCACGATATGTCTTCGATTAGCAATTCTGGCGACTTATCGTCGGTCAGATATACGGACTCCCGAACGGACTGTTCCAAGCAACCATTCGAAGATTGGTTGAAAGTTCAACTGTTAGTGAAGCGGCAGGAAAACGCGCGTCTGTCGAAACCGCGGAGGAGAGAATGAAAGCGGCCATATTGTTCTGCTTTCTTGGTTACTTGGTGTGCATAGGTTCTGAGGTTAGCGCACAGCGAGTTTCTTCACAAGTTCCACCAACTGCGCCGTTGTCCGTACGGGGTACTTACCCAATCGCGGCCCCTTCATTCTCATTTTCGGGGGCTCAATGTGATTCGCAAGGCAACGTTTATTTCGACGTGACGGGCTCAACGTACTCGAAGCAAATCATCCTGCGCGTTTCGAGTGATGGATCGGACGTTACTCCTATTGAACTACCGGGCACTCTGGGTGCGAACGGCGAATGGCACTACTACGTTGCTTCAAACGGCGACTTGTTTGTTCTATTTTCAGAAGAGCACAAGCATGTATTGCTGCATTACACCCCATCGGGAGGCAACATGGCGCAAACCAGCCTCCAACTGCCTGGATTTTTCCATGTCGATTCTTTCGCAGTAATGTCGAATGGCAGATCGATGTTCACTGGCTCTATTGAGCAGGCCGATAATTCTGGCCTACCTTTCATTTTCTTTCTAGACTCAAGCGGTAAGCCCATTAAGAGTAACCAGCAGGGTAACAAGTTTAGATATCTCGATCGCCGTGGTGATCAGATAATGGTTGGTCCACAAGACGTCTTCATCGAGGCTTCAAATTCGAGATTACAGTTTTACGATGGAAACGGTATTCTGCAAAGGACTGAGCGAATCGTGAAGCCCTCGGCAGACTCGGTGGAGTCAGGCGCTCAGCTATCAGACAAGCGGATCGCTGTGCGCTTCGAGCGTCCCATGATCCAAAACGAAACAACCTTTCCTGTCGAATCGATTTGGCTTCTTCTCGATTCGTCATCTTATGGTGATCCTAAATTCTTTAGGATGCCTTCTTCGCTCGCTGCCGCGCCGGGCCTTTGTTATATCGGCCAGGAGAAGTTTCGTTATTACATCGTCCAGAATGGCAAACCAGCGCTAGTAGATGTGTCTCCATAGGGGCGCCTCGATGTATCACCTCGATCGCTAGGTGACGTTGAAATTCTACTGATCTAAATATTGGAGAAACAAACATGTGGACTTTGCGTTGTTTTGGAGCGGGCCTTCTACTCGTGCCACTATTTGTGTCGCCAACACATTCGAAGGCTCAAACTACGGCCGGAAATCTTAACCTGGCCGCGCCGACTAAGACAGCAATATACTCCGACGCAATCACTGGTCCCCGATCGGCCGCCTACTTTGATCATGGTTACCTAATTCAACTGCAGCATGTGACCGTGAAGAGTGGTGTCTCGAATATCTTCGTATATGATTCGCTCGGTAAGTTTGTCTCCAATGAAGCTGTGTTATGGCCAGAGAATACGAGCTCTGTGTGGCTATCATATGCTGCAGTGAGTGATGGTCGGCGGTTAGCCGCTAGTGGTCAGGCGCATCTCACGGGACAGTCTGTCCTCAATTTCATAGCGATCGGGGATCTCGGACAGAGTAAGTTCACGTATCTTGATACCGGAGAGTACGTTGCAATGCAAATATGTTTCGGTCCGGACGGCTCCATATGGGCAGCCGGAGCAGCTCCCGCCAAGCGGCCCAACTCGATGCAAGAGCGGGAGCTTGGCGTCTTAAGACACTACAGTGCGAAAGGCGAATTACTCGGAAACTATTTGAAACAGAGAGCACAGCAAACCGATTTCCATAATGCTTGGAAAAGAGATAGCCAGATCTATTTGCGTGGAGACCATGATGAGATAGTCTTGTTCGACGGAGTTGGAGGACACCTTTATCGCTACAATTTGGGCTCGAATGCTCTCACGACTACGGAAATAAGACCGAGATCGGAATCTCCAGATGATAATGTCACGCTACTTACTGGATTTGGCCTAACGCAAGATGGTCGTGTTTTCGCCAGTCGAATTGGACCTGGACCGAGGCAAAGCGCAGCTCGAGGATTGTATGTACTTCAAATAGACGCTAAGAGTGCAACTGGGACTTGGGAGCCCATTGTTGGGTCGATGCTCGCACGCCGTGACGACATTGTGACGGAACCTACGATTGGTAGCTTCCTGTACCTACTCGGATGCGAAGGTGATGAGGTTGTATATAGAACTCAACAGAAGGTCCCTTTTCCCGTGATGCTTTCATGGTCAAAAATGTGGTGAAGCTAGTCTGCTCTTCCGATAAGCGTTATCTTCAAGAGGCCGAAGCCCGCAGCATAGATGCAGAGCTAGGACGGGTCACCGGGCGCTACATTATCGCGAAGATGAGGCCGATCCGGAGATAGGTGAAGGTCTCCTTCAGCTGCTTCGTGGAAGCGGCGATTACGGTTCTATGTGTTTAGCATCGTGGACGTTCCTATTCAGCGAGTGGACTGGCGACGTTCGTGGGGTGGAATCGAAAGCGGCGAGTGATATGCTCTTGTTATTGGAGAAGTGAACGATGTCTCTGCTCGCTATCCTGTTTTTATCCTATTCGCTAGTGCTGCAACAAGGGTCGCAGCCACTTCCCGAAGCTCCGGCGCTAGGGGCTCACGCTCCGAAAACCAATCCAGACTCCAATGGTGTGTATCACGTTGAGAAGGGAGTCGTATCCGCTCCTGAGCTTACTCTTTCTGTAGAGCCTGAATACCCGAAAGAAGCCCGCAAACACCGACTTGAAGGTTCGACAAGGCTTCGTATTGTGGTCGACGCAGACGGACACGTACGAGATGCTCGTGTGATTCGTTCCGCGGTTGAGAGTCGCACCAAACAGACCGATCGTGAAACCGCGTCTCTTTTCGATACAGCTGCGATTGAAACTGTGAAACAGTATCGCTTTAAGCCTGGCTTGTTGAAAGATCACCCTGTGCGTGTCGAGATAGAGATAGAAGTCGAGTTCCGGATGTAGGCGCAGACAGCAGCTCTACCGCTGTCTGAAGGGCGTCGAGCTGTTCGTGTCGGACAAGTGCCTGGGGCTGGTGGAGAACCTCGGCGACTTCTATCCCGAGGCGAAGTGCAGCGCTGCGTCGTGCATTTCTACCGCAACGTCTGGACGGCGGTGCCGACTGGCAAGGTCAAGGAGGTGGCTTCGATGCTGAAGGCCATCCACTCCCAGGAAGATGCGGAAGCGGCTCAGCAAAAAGCTCGACTGGACATTGAGAAGCTGCGATGAAGCTGGCCAAGGCCGCCGAGATCGTCGAGAACGGCATCGGTGAGACGCTGAGTTACTACAGCCTGCCGCCGGAGCGCTGGCGCTGTCTGCGCACGAACAACCCATTGGAACGGCTGATGCGCGAGATACGGCGAAGAACGCGCGTGGTCGGTGCCTTCCCCGACGGCAACTCAGCGCTGATGCTGGTGGCGGCTCGGCTCCGGCATGTGGCCTCGACCAGGTGGGGAACCAAACGCTACCTCCAGATGGACCGGCTCGCCGAAATCGTCGCCATCGCCTGACCTTTTCGCTCTGGCCCCCATGGGGGCCAGAGCAAAACAACCCCAACCCAACAACCTTCCAAAGGCATCACTCAGATCGAAAGTGCGAAAGATTCTGGACACTACCGCTCAGCCACGCCTTCCGATTGCGGCATAAGTTTCGCCCCCGTGGGGATCGGTTCATCCGTTCCCCCTTCCTTTAGCTGTCGGTCTTAACAGGAAATGAAGTAAATCCTCCACCTTGGACTGAACAGATTCGGTCCTTTTTCATTTCACGGTCTACAGACCACAACCATAGAGCCAAACACTCTTACTGGAGATACCGACAATGGCACAGGGCGTAAACAAAGTCATTCTGATGGGATATGTTGGAAAGAATCGCGAGATTCGTAACACGAACAGCAACACCCTCGCAGCGAACTTTTCGCTGGCCACAAGCAAGCGCCGTAAAGAGCGCGACGGTAAGGTCACAGAGCGCACCGAATGGCACAACATCGTCGGCTTCGCACGAGTTGCGGAGTTAGTGCGTGACTACGTAAAGAAGGGAACGCTTCTCTATCTGGAGGGCGAGCTCGAAACCAGGTCCTGGGACGACAAGCAGACCGGTCAGAAGCAATATCGGACTCAGATCGTTGTATCCCGCCTCAATCTCCTCCCCAGTGGCAACCGGAACGACAGCGCTTCTTCAGCGCCCGATTCTGCAGTAAGCCATGACGATGAGTCCTCGATGCCAAGCTACAGCGACGACTCAGATGCGGATTCAATACCGTTCTGAGGCGTACATCAACTTTTGATCTTCCACCCGAGAAGGGAGCCAATTCATGGCATTCGAATATACGCAGGAGAAGATTGACCAACTGCTCGAGAAGCTCAGAGAACCCTTCGCCCTGAAGGACGTGCAGTGGCGAGTCACAAACAAGTCGAAGGATGGCAAAAAGGGCATGGTCGCTCCATACGCCGATCCCCGTGCGTACGGTGCTCGTCTCAATGAGGTTTTCGGACCAGCGGGTTGGTCGTTTTTACTCACGACTGAGACGACGACAGGTTTGACCCGCATACGATCTGGCCAGACAGTGTCGACAGGGAAGGTCAGTGTGACCGCCACCCTTGAGATCTTCGGCATTAGTAAAAAGGCCTCGATCGGTGAGATGTGGGCGGACGATGACAATGCCTACACCCGCGCGGAGGCACAGGCAAAGAAGCGCGCCGCTTCAATGTTTGGGCTTGGGGAATACTTCTACGAGCTCAAGAGTCTTGGAAGTGCTCTCTGGGTTCCGTTGGATGAATACGACAAACCTACCAAACTCCCGGTACTTCCGTCGTGGGCTTTGCGGGCTGAGGACCGTCAGCCAAAATCCACCAACAGCGCCCAGCGTTCGGCTCAACCGCAGCCGCAACAGCAACCAAACCAGCAAAGTGAAAAGACAACCCCGGCACAGGGCCAGGTGCTGAGGCCCGCGGCGGGCAGGCAGAATACACAAATGAGCGATGAGGAGCGACGCTTCCGTGTCGACTACAGGGAAGCAGAGAACTTCCTTGGTAGTGCACTGGCGGAAAACATCATTGCACTCTTAACGGATAAGTTCACTACCGGAGAATTGCAGGGTAACAAAGAGGAGGTCGCGCTCGAAAAGCTTCGCTACTCGGTAGGCCTTATTGCTAAGGTTCGTCGAGCTTCGGCTGACATGGACCTTGCGCGGTTGGATGCGATCTTGGAGCATTACAACATCAAAGACCTAAGCAGTATTCCCACCTTCCAAACGCTCTACTTCATTGCGATGGACATGGAGGTAGTACCGCGGTTGGAGAAGAAGGCTGCGTAATGTATTAGGAGTGGACGAATAGTGAAGTTCGTCCACCCCACTTCCATTATGTTGTTTCTGTAAGTCATTAACACACTGGAGGTTGTGCTATTTTCAAAAGCATGCAAGCTGCTAATAACACTATCAAGGCACGAGAGCGTAGCAGGGAAGCAGTCCTCATCTCCCCTGATTTCGCGGATATTCTTGAGGATCTAGCAAAGAAGAAGAGAATCGCCCCAGAGGAACTTTTTCATGGGATGGTTGAAAAAACTCTTGCCTGCCCGGCCGACCAGGCTGGCTTTCGTGAATTCCTAAGATCATCCTGGAATAACAGTAAGTCACATGCGTCACACCCGCTTGGCGGTCTTAGGATAGGCGCATTAACCGCTAGCCTACTTTTATACCTCTCCTACAGGATCGGTATGGAAAGCAGAACGAACGAGGCTGCGGAGCATTTGATTTCTTTCTATGCCCGCGTCGAGTCTCGAGCAACGGTTCACTAGGTTGGCGATGATCGATGAAAATCTCGGACCAGTCGATGACCGTGAACGCGAAGACCAGGACCTTGCCGACTTCAACATTGGTTTTCAGGTGAGGCTCGATGAACGGCCTCGTGACACGTTCAAAAGCGCGGCTTGGGTGCGCGCTGGGATTCGGCGCATCGGGACTGACAGCCGTGAGTTTGGAATACTGCTCCAGTGTGAGAATTAGCCATATACTTCCTGGCCGGCCGATGGCAATGTCGCGCATCGTTTGCTGGACATCCTCGTTGGTCTTTTCCTCACCCCATCGGATCTGCATTTCGAGGATTTTGCCGGGATCGTGGAAGACTAGCCGCCGCGGCAGTGAAGTCTTGCAGTCCTCTTCAAGAAAGCTGATCTGCCAACCGTCACGCAGCATATAGTTCATCAGCACGCTACGGTTGGACTTTCTTTTGACCGCCCCTTGCTGGGTGAAGTGCATGCTCATATTCAAATTGTAGGCGAATATAAGGCGAAAAAGCAGAGTACGACCTTCGGCTCCAAAAATCCCCTGTTCACTACTTACGGAACATTCATCCCATGCTCATTCATATACTTACGCATTACTGCCACCCAGGTCTGATACCCAGAGAATCGAAGAGGAGAACTGCGTTGCTCCTTGACTGAAGCTTGCTCCGGCGGATCAGTTCCATTTCACGCTGAACCAACACACATCGGCGCCTAGGGGAATTCAAAACGACAATAGCACCACCGCCACTGGTGAGATCATTCGTAAGCTATTGATTCGAGGTATGATAGCGTAGCTTATGTACAGTCATGAATGCTAGTGACACCAGCCTGGTGAGTATGGAGGGCTGAGGGTGCGGCTAACGCCTCACAAGCTGGAGGTTCGAGCAGAAGCTCAGGATGGCACTCTATCCTATATGAGCGGGGGGCAAACTTTTTTACCCTCTCCGTGGAAGAAGACGGAGAAGGCAGCCGTGCTTAAGCCGTCAAATCAGAAACTGCAGAAAATATCTAGACAGCTGCTCGTCCGGCGGAAGTTCTCTTCCTTGCCGAACCATGACCAGACTTCCTCATTCGCTTCGGCGATATGATCACAATCGACCCGTCCGCATTTTTCTTGAGCAAATGCAATGACACGGCTTTCGCCACAACATCCCTCGGACCGATCTCAGATGGGAGCCGACCAGCATGCATCTCCCAAAATGAGGCGACGTTCGACAATAGGCTCTTATACGAATCAAAACGCTTCGTGCCCAGTGTTTCGAAAATGGAAGTCGTCGTAAGCATGTTCACATCTCCATTATGACCCAAATCTCTCATGAACGCGCACCTCTCTTTTTGGATGCTACCGCCTTTTTAGCTTTCGAAGCGGACGCCCTCTTCGCCTTGGATGCAGGACCCTTCTTGGCTCCCACGAGAGCTTTTTTCATAGCCGAGATCACATCGGCAGCAGTCGTTTTATTCTTTTCGCATGTAAATGCATGCATATGCACGTCATCCACCCACGCGGCATCTAGTGACCGTAGAAGTGAGGACATTTCGGACGCGGGGCGGAGACCGTTCCTTGTCCGAACAATCAGAACACTGGACCCATCGGCAGTCTTCGTAAAAGGCTTGAAACGATGGATCGCGATGAGGATATTTTGCTCCTCTCGGAGCTTCCGGGTTGCGCGTTCAAATGCTTCAAGATCATCGGTTTCGCGCGCAGCCAGAGCGTTGATCTCTTTCCGCTCTTTGTCTGTCAGATCGCCCTTCCGTTTCCAAACGCTCAGTAAACTCGGTTGGCGTTTCAAAATCACAGCGCGTGAAGCAACCAGCAGTTCCTGACCTTCGGATGGCTTCGTCTCCCGCATGATCTCAAGCCACCAAGGATCATCATGGCGCGAGAAGGCTTCTAGAAGAGCGCGGGCCTTCACGCCATCAGACGTTTCGTTAAGGATAGATTCCAGCTCCGTGAGAAACGATTGAGAAGCAGGTGTCCCCAAAGCGTTCACAGATGCCAATCGAAAAGCGGCCCCAATCTGCGCCGACTTGTGGTGCCGTGTCAGTACCTGGTTGCTTCGCGCGCGAGAGAGGCAGAAACTCTCAAGTGCAACAATTCCCTTTTCGTCGATGGCCGTAATAAAACCTAATGACGGATGTTTGACAAGGACGAGATTGTCTATCAGCTGGTCGAGATTGTAGCCCGCAAACTCGAAACCCAAGGCGCGAGCATCGCGCAGGAGGTAGTCCGCCCTGTCAACATCAACTTGTCCATCAACGAGCGAATGAAGCCATCCCAAAGCTCCAACTTGAGGATCAGGGAAACCGTATTCAGGCTCTTCGTCGAGAATATCTTTTGCCAACTGAAATGCAGCTATCACGCCGGCGGGCAAAGACGGATCCGCCAAGCCCTGAAACACCAGGTCGGCCAATCGATGGCCGAGGATCTCGTGAGGAGTTCCTGTGGTCAATTTAGAAAGCTTAGGCTGCTGACCAGCTTCGGGACTTCTTGCGCTGGTCGCTACAAACGCCTTCAGAGCAAACTCGAAATCGTGGCTATATGGCAGATGACCAAGGTCATGGAAGAGTGCTGCGAGACGGACCGCAGCCTCAGCTAAACCGAGCAGTCCGGTGTATGTTTCATTGTCGCGCAACAAGGGATTCCTGAAAGCCCCTTTTCCTGCGAGCAATCCTCCAGTGCTCTTTAAGTGATCCATCTCGAGCAAAACAAGGAGATCTTGAGTTTTGACCGTTATGCCAAAGCCAATCGCTTTTTTAAGCTCTTCGAAAAATTCCTTCGCGACATCGTCATCAGCGTTTTCCAGAGCAGAGATCACGAACCGCGAAGCCAGATGCATGGCACCCAGACTGTGGACGAAGCGTGACGTCCGGGCCTCGGGGAACACCAACTCAGCCAGCCCTGTCTGAGTAATTCTGCGCAGTCGCTGCGTAACTGGATGGTCAACTACGATGCGCTCATGCGCTGCTACGCGAAGATAACCGTGTACCGGATCGCGAATTACGAATGGCTTGCCCAATTAGAAGATCCTAGATAAGAGTGCTGTATCGCAATCATCGCATATAGAGAAGCCAGGGACAGCTCTGATTGCTGTCGATATGTGCACACGAATCAAAGGCATCATCCACGAATCGCATGGCGGTTCTAGACCCAAGCAACATCAGACGGGACTACATCGATCTGCTGGCGGGCGTGACCTTGAGTGAGGGAAATCCCGCACCGAGACCGAAGAAGGAACCGGTCGGAAGATATCTATCGCTGGTGCCACCGCCCGACACACGACGGCGAAACTAAGCGGGTAGGCCTCCTAAGGAGGCTCATCATGGAACCGGATCCAGGACTTGGCACAAAGAAAGCCACGTGTCCCATTTGCCCTTCAGAGGTGGAGATACCTGCACGCGCGATTGACGCTGAGGGAAATTATTCGATCCAGTGTACGAAATGCAAGATTCCGATCAGCGGTAAAGTTCACCCTGATGTGGGCCTACTTTAGGCCTCAGCGGCTGACCGATACGCAGAGGAGTGTGTCATCGGGAGCCTTTAAGCTGCTCCGAACCTTCCCGCTGCTTTGCATGATCCACGACCTTTTCGCTATTCACGGCGAGCCATTTGAGACACACGACATAAGAAGTGATGACCGTCTGAGTTGCAAAGGCAGCTCAAGACATGTGGAAGGACCGTCGATAACCTATTCGGCGGTCCTTTTCTCTTCTGGAAGGAGAGGGGCGCTATCGAAGAGGAAGCATGGACGAGCATAGTGAGAACCCATTGAACCTCGGCTCTAAGGACTGTGGCCAATCGAATGCAATGGGAGCGGAGCGTCGGCGTCATGAACGCTTTGCCGTTGAAGGCGATGCCGAGGTCTTGGTCGCGAAGGGCTCGCAGGTGTTTCGCGGCCGGGTTCAGGACATCAGCCTGTCCGGCTGTTTCATCTCGACCAGGGCACGTATTCGTATGTTCGATCGGCGCTCCGGTTGAGATGGTCTTCCGGGCGAACGCCGTTATGCTGCGGCTCTCGGCTAGTCTGCGCATGGTGCGCTTCGGCCATGGAGCAGGATTTGTTTTCCAGGAACTCAGTCCGCACATGCATCAGGAGCTCGAGCGGCTCATTGAGGAACTGAAGGGCGCTTCACGTTCCTCCCGATCTCTTGAATAGCATGAAGCAGGCATCATCCGGTCGTGTGATGGACTACGATCTTCGCAATATGCGCCTGCTTGCACTGCGGTTAATTGATTGGTATGGTTGTTTGGTCGCTAAGCCCCGTAAGTCATTGATTCTATGTCTGATAATGGAACTTACGTATAGTGACAGTGTACGCGCAAAGTAGAAATGTCCGGTTTCTGCAAAGTTGAAATGTCCAAACTACCCTTCCGAAAGTGAGCTTCGGGAGGAAGAGATTGGGCTTAGTAACGATGAGCGGACGCGAGCTGCAACGCATAGAGGTTCTTTCTGAGGTTTTGGCACGGCGGCGCACGGAGATTTCGGCCGCGGCAATTTTGGGACTAAGTACCAGGCAGACACGGCGGCTGCTGACAGCGTATCGCGATGGTGGAGGAGGTGCGCTGATCCACAAGGCTCGTGGTCGCACATCGAACAACCACCTTATCCCTGGGATTCGCGAGTATGTGATCGAACTGGTACGGTCGCGCTATGCCGACTTTGGCCCCACTCTGGCGACAGAGGTTCTGCTCGAGAAGGATGGCGTCAAGGTCTCGCGTGAGACGCTACGCAAGTGGATGGTTGAGGACGGGCTATGGCTGTCGCGCAAGCAACGCAGGAGCTTCCATCAGCCACGCCTGCGACGTGAGAACTACGGCGAGTTGATCCAGATCGACGGTAGCGAACATCGTTGGTTTGAAGGCCGCGGCGAGCCATGCACATTGCTGGTTTTTATTGACGATGCGACAAGCAAGCTGATGCAGCTTCGCTTTGTGCCGAGTGAGAGCACGTCGTCCTATTTCGACTGCTTGCGCGGGTATCTCGACGCCCACGGCTGCCCGGTCGCCTTCTACTCGGACAAGCACACCGTGTTTCGTATCAACCGAGATGCGCAAGGCGGCCCCGGCATGACGCAGTTCGGCCGTGCATTAGCCGAGCTGAACATCGAGATCATTTGTGCGAACTCCAGCCAGGCTAAAGGTCGCGTGGAGCGAGTCAACCGTACCCTTCAGGACCGTTTGGTGAAGGAGCTGCGACTCGACAACATCTGCGATATGAGAGCTGGGAACGTCTTCCTGACAGAGTTTGTAGAGCGCTTCAACGAGAAGTTCTCTGTTCGTGCCGCGAAGCCGGACGACCTGCATCGCCGGCTGACCGTTAGTCCTGACCGGCTGAGCGACATCCTCTGTCACCGCGAACAGCGTCACGTTGGTCAGCAGTTGACACTGGCGTACGATCGCAAGCAGCTCATCCTGGATCGCAGTGCTGTTTCCGAGGAGTTGGGCGGCGAGTATGTCGACCTCTATGACTTCGCCGACGGGCGCCTGGAGGTGCGCTGGAAGGGGCAGGTGCTTCCCTACCGGGTCTTCGACAAGGGATCAGCGTGTGAGCCATACCGCCATCGTTGAGAACAAGCGCCTCGGGCATGCGTTGGCGATCATCAAAGCGCAACAGGATCTCAAGTATGCTCCGAAGGTAAAGACCAACAGTGAGAAGATCGGCTATCGTAAGCGAGGACGGAAGATCTACGGACCACCGGAGCTGCCGGCGGACCCGGAAGCGGTGGAAATGACGGCCTGATGGAAAGCATGGAAGACCGGACGATGAAGCTGTCCGGTCTCCCACCCTTCCCACAGTCCTTGGAAATCCCTGCGGGATTACCACATTCCCACCGCACGACGACGACGGACATTTCTACTTTGCAGAGATATAGACATTTGAACTTTGCAGCAACAGACAGTGTAGGAGCCCATTAGAAATGTCATGGTCCCGCTCATTTGAAATGTCATGGTCAAGGGATGGGCTTGATAAGAATGAGCGCACGCGATTTGAAGCGTATTGAGATGCCGAGTGCGGTACTTTCTGGACGGCATCCAGAGACCCGAACACCCGGTTGCGCCGTTTCCACTCCTCGTAATCCAGGTAGGAGAGGTGATACCGATCGCCCACCGGGATGCGGTCATATAGCGCAACCAGGCGCCCCGCATCGTAATACGGCAAAGGTCTCACCAGCGCCGCATCAACAAACGCATAGATCGCGGTGCCTTCGCCGCAGCACGCCGATGATCCGATATGACTCCCCGTTGATCGTCGTCGAACGCCCAACCACTCGGTTGTCTCCCCCGAACCGCTTTTGCCATGCCTCGTAACTCAGCAGCACCACCGGCTCCGCCGAGGCCTCTTCCTCGCCCGGCAGAAAGTCCCGCCCCAGCCACGGTGCCACGCCCAGCGTACGGAAGAACCCATCGCTCACCCGCGCTCCAGAAGCCTGCTCCAGTCCCTTAGCGCCTCGCATCGTCACCGTCTCCGGCCGATAAACTTGCGAACAGTCCCAGCGCGAAGACTGCAACCGCCGTCAACGCGAACCCCGGATTCCGCCGCAACTGCCGAACTGCATAACGCACGTCCTGCGCCAGCCGCTCCATCCACACGCCACCCCAAACCTCGCGCGAGTTCTCTGCTGCCGTCATCGGATTGCCGAACTTCGTCCTCGCCGCACGCCGCGCTTCGTCCGCAGACATGCCCGCATCCATGTTGTCCTGCGTCTCCATCGCGATGTGCTCTTCAATCTCCTCCAGCAACTGCTTACGTCGCCGACCCCAGTCAAACATCGTCGAACCCCTCCACAAACATCAGTTCAGGCGCCCCATCTTCCCGCCGAAGGCGCTGAGGTGGGTTCGCAGGATCTCACCGCACCCGAATCTCGGTGAGACGAAACCCCTATGACTTCTCTTCCGCCACAGGGGCAAGCACACGCGCCATCGCGCTCGAAAACCTCTCCCACTTTGAGGTCTCCGTATACAGCTGCTTCCGCCCCTTGGCCGTCAGCCGATAAAACCGAGCTTTCCGATTGTTCTCCGAGACGCCATCCTCCGCCGCAATCAGCGCTGACCGCAGCAGCCGCTGCAGCGCCGGATACAGTGATCCATGCCCCACCTGCAGCACCTCATCGGATCGCCGCTCAATTGTTCGCGCAATCGCATGTCCATGCGCCCGTCCCGGCGCCAGTGTCTGCAAAATCAGCAGATCCAGCGTCCCCTGCATCAGCTCCAGTTGTTGTGTTCGCTCTCGAGTCGTCATTCGACCCAAGACTAGGGCTCGCTCAGGTCGAATGTCAAGGGGATGGAGGTTACTGCCGTCTCCAACAAAGATCAATGGTCAGTTCTGCTGCCGTCATGGAGAACAAACGTCCCAGACCTGCGGCCCCGGCAAATCCAGCGTTTGTCATTGAACACTGCGGTAAAACAACATGCGCGCGAGGCGGATGGAAATGTGGAAATCACCAAAGAACAGTGTCAGACCCGACTACTTTGATCCTTGTGGACGAGGCCGATCGCCTCCAGATGAACAGCCTCGAACAAATGAGATCGATCTTCGACGAGGGGACCGCCGGTATGGTGCTGATCGGCATGCCCGGCATCGAGAAGCGCATAGCGCGATTTCCCCAGTTCTATTCGCGTAGGTTGTCGCCAGCCTCATACGGATGACCGGCGGAAACTTCAGGCTCTTGACTCGACTCCTCACCGAAATCGAACGGGTTCTCCATGTTAACGACCTAGTCTCCAATGAAGTAGTTGAAGCGGCGCGGGACAGTCTTGTGATCGGCACAAGCTGACGCCGTGTACGCCAAATAATCCTGAAACATTACGCCAAATAGCTCTGAAACAGTCCGCCAACTAAAGTTGAAAGCTACAGGTCAAACGATGCCCACTAACGCCACCCGTGGTCTGCTTTTGAAAGCTCCGTAGGCTCCATAACAGATAGTCCCCGTTTCAGGGGCTAGGCGACGACAAAGGTTCTGATCGACATCATTTACCAGCCTATGAAGAAAAAAGGTATTGCATTGCGCGAGAATTGTCGGTGAAAGCTTCCCGACTTAATCGAGAAGGTGATGCGACATCGCCGCCGAGATTATCTAGACGCCTGCAGACTGCCTTTCTCGATTATCCGGATGGACTTGCGAACAATTTGATAGCAAGGAAGCACGGTTGATGAGTCACGAGCCACTTCGCCCTTGATCTCCTCATCGAAGAAACTGCTCTGGTTTGAGAAGAAGATCTGGTTCGCCTTGACATCGCAGAAGTTTTTTTTAACTACCTTCATCTTAAGTAGAGGCAGACTCTTGAGGACGCGAAGGTCGATTCGCGATTCATCCGACGGATACACGTCGACGAGTTTTGCGAATTGGTGCTTTCCCGATTTGCTCACGATCTCTGCGAGATAAGTGTCCTGATTCTGGGCGCCAGCATGAATTGAGATACTCATAGCGCGAATCCTCGCACTGACCGCCTGCTCCTTGACGGGGTTCTCGAAGATAATTTGTCGATCCGACGCTGATGCAGAAGTCGAACACGCAAGAACGAGGACGGCAATAACAAAAATGTGAGATGTGGGCATAAGCTCCGTCTTAGACAAGCCGGAGTATATCTTAAGTCCCAAAAGCGATGATTACTTCTGCAAATTAGATGTAATTCTCCAACGTCACCTTGAACTGCGATCATTTGTCGTTGTTTATTTGCGAATTTCACACCTTCAAAGCGACTCTCTTTGCGATGAGTCGGTATGCAGGCAACAAGTTAGATCGTGTATCGCCGAAGAAGGGAGATGCCTACACACCCTTGCTTCCATTGTTTCCCAGCAAAAGTGGCGAACGGACCATCTGGATCCTGTCGATTCCATTTTGGGAAAGAACTTTAAATTTCCCCAAAAATGAGCAGCTGAATTTACTTGTCCTTCAGAGTCCGACTGAGCTATGGTAAGCGCTCATCACTTAATCGCTTGTGGAGATGCCCGTGCGACTTGTACCCCTCGTTCCGTGCTTTGCATTGCCCTCTGTCCGTCTACCAGACCACGCTTTCTTTAGTGCTTCTGCCGATCGATTCAATCGTGTTGCTATAGCTGCAAAGGAATGTCATGCGAAAGCATCTCCTGTGCAAAAAGGGCTACCGATCAAGTCGGCGTGATCAATCAATTCAACTCACTTAGTTAGTCCTTTGAATCAAAAATGCGTCGGAAATCCTTGTGCTTACACTTCGTTGGGCTCAGACGCATTGTCCGCCATAGTTTCAGAGAGTGCGACTGTAGAAAGAACGTTCCAATCTATACCCTTCATGCGGCGACGGGCGCAGTTTCTTTGCAGTAACCGGCTAACAATTCGACGAGGGTCTATGCCTAGGCTACAGGATTTTAATGCTAAAAATGTTGTCGGTTTACTACTATCTCTACCTTTGTCGACAGCATATATTTATTCACAAAATGCTGCTCTCTCTTCTCAAGGTTTATTGCCTGACGCGACGAGGGATGCAAGAGCCATCTCGTTGCTAACTTCCGGCGTGGAAGAGAAGACAAACCTCAGTATCGTTCATTTGTCTGGAAAGATAACTCTGTTGCAAGGAGAGCAACGAGTTGGAACAATCGATGTCTACAGCTCACCCAAAATGCGTTGGCGCGAGGATATACACGTTGGTGGCCAATCCTTCAGTGAGACTTATGGGAATGGTTTGCATATATGGCGTAATTTGAAAACGGGTGAGAGCGGGCGCTCAGCGGTTTTACTTTCCGGGTCGGCGCTTTTTCCGGCTCATGCTCTAGCGCGAATCACACAAGATAAGAGGCTCACTATCGAGCTCGTTGGTCCGCAGCCTTTTGCCGAAACGACTGCAATTCAGGTTAATGCCTTGAGAAAATCCAATGATACCGCAAGCAACTCCCTCAACGTTTCTCAACTTGAAATTTCGGACCAATCTCAAAAAGAAGAAATGTTCATGGACATGTCGAATCAGCGTCTAATTGGCATCCGTTATCAACACGTAGCCGAAAGTCCAAACCCAATCGTGCCGAAAGTATGTCGCGATTCAACGGGGAAGTTGCGTGCTCATCCGGCACAACCAAGCCTCGCAAATCTCGATTGCGACATTGCTCACAGACAGTTGCTCGTACCCACCGAAGTCAGATTTGCTGATTACCGAGAAACATCACTTGGCCTAATTCCCTTCTCAGTAGATCGACTGGAGCAGGGAGTGCGGGTCGCACACATTGACATCGTGAATTTCGAAATTATCGAAAATATGCCTGCGGCTAATGAGGCCATTCAATAGGTTGCTCAGGATACAATCATGTACTTCGTTAACGTTGAAACTCACAAACTCTCGAGACATATCGTGCTGTTCCTGATCTCCCTATTTGGGACGTTTGGTCTCGATCATTTGTCCGCGCAGAGTTCTGCGACCGGCTTTCCGCCGCTCACTGCCTTTGATCATGGCGGCCTTGATCAAATCAATCTCGGAACTCTTAATATAAACATTCCCTTAATCCTGTATTCGAGAGAGGGCAGAGGTCCTAAACGCCCAGTCAAGTACGTCTATGACAATCCTGTGTGGAACGTAGTCTTTTGTCAGTCATCGCCTGATGGGCGGTGTCCCTACCTAACCGGCGGCGGTTTGCGCCCAATGGCACCGAATGGGCTTCAGCCCCAGGCAACCTATGTAGCATGTGGTGACGATTCCAATCCTGCCTCTTATCCGTTCTATTTCGCAATTTCCTTTGAAGATCTAAACGGAACAGTGCACTTCTTTCCAGTGGGTATAGACGACAACAGGAGCTATGTCTGCAATGGTTATCCGTCCACATCACCGCGAACGATAACAGTCATGCCTGAAGATCCTGATGGATGGACATTAACCGTGGTCACGGCGCCGGATACGTTGTATGGCTTAGGAAGCATGACTGTCACTGATCCGGATGGGAATGTATACGGAGGCGATAACCATGATCGAAATGGAAATATCCCAGTAGATCCTACAAGCGTTAGCGAAGTTTATTATCCTGATGCTTCCTGCGTGCAAACGGCCTCCTGCCATATCACTACTACGTTCACCTATCCGACTGCCACCGGAACTGCACATTTCGATAGTGCGAGCTCTCACCATCAGCTTCAGTGGCCATGTATTTCAGGAAGCGCGACATTTCCCCATATCCTCGTCGATTCCATCACTCTCGCAAACGGCAAAGCATACACATTTAACTATGATGTGTATGGCAGGGTTAATTCGGTAAATCTGCCGACAGGCGGGACGCACACTTATACCTATCCTGGCAGCAATGCAGGCTTCAACTGCACGGACCCTAGTTCAGTGCCAAGTACGAGTTTGCCATTAAACCTATATCAGGTAGCGAACGTGACGCGCACTGTTGACGGGACTAGTCAATGGACGTATCAAACTACGACATCTACTACTACCGATGTTTGCAAAGGATTCTTGAAAACGATAGTCGTCGATCCAACCGGTGCGAGTGTCCTTCATTGTGTTGATCAATCTGGTATCGAATTCATTAGCGAAGGCAAAGGACTATCCACGAGAACCTGTTATGCATACGTCAGTTCGGCCTATTCGCCTTCGTTCTGCACTGCTCAGAGTTCGTTTAGCACATCGGATGGAATCTCGCCGATCGCGACAGTAATCAAGTCATCCCAAGTTACAAACTTAGAAGACGGGTCTTCATGGAATACCATTTCGTACGTTAGCGGTGAGTACGGGTTTACAAGTAATATTAAGACTTACAATTATGGAAACTCCAATATAAGTGCACCCGATCGTGAGTGGTCAGCTACATATGACACGAGTGCTTTGCCTATTTTCATGACGGAGGAGAAACTTTATGATCATGGAACGCTTATTTCTGACTCGCAATACTCTCACGACGATTACAGCGTTGCTGCAAGCGGCAGCTCTAGTGCAAGTCTAACTACATCCGTTCCTGCTCGCCGCGGTAACGTTACTCAGATAAAGAAATGGTCCGGCGGATCAACTTGGGCAACACAGCAGATTCAGAAATACTACGACGATGGTTTAGTAAGTGAATCTTGGGATGGAAACAGTAACCACACGGTATTTGCCTATGATGATTGCGATCATTCGTTCTTAACGAAGATCGACAAGCCGCTTGGCATTTCGACCCATCAAACATGGGAATGCAACACTGCTCAGCTTGCGTCGCAGACGGCAGAGAATGGATATGTTACGCAATATACCTATGCGGACCCATACTTCAGTAGAGAGACACAGAGCTACAGTCCGGCGGATGGAGCCACCACTCTTTTCACGTACGACGATGGCGCGAGGACCGTTGAAATAAACAGACTGCGGGATCCCGCATCTGGTACGACGACACCCGGTGCCGGATGGCTAGATGAGATAAGTGTTAGTGATGACCTTGGTCGCGTGAGCAGATCAATGCGCGCAGTAGGCAGCGGGCAATGGAGGACAGTAGATACAACTTATGATGCTGCTGGCAACATATCCTTTGTCACAAATCCGTACTATAGCAGCGGGCTCAGCTCTCCCAAACGGACTTCTGGTAATGGCGTTAGCTATGGATTTGATTCCTATGGCAGACCATACACGCAGAGCTTCATCCACGATGGTGTAACTGACACTAGCTTTCATTCTTATCACGGCAGAGACTACTCCTTCACAGATGAATCTGGGAAGATAAAGCTCTATCGTCTAAATTTTGGGGGTAAAGTTGTTCAAGTGTGTGAGGTGACCGGCAGTGGCTCGGATTCTCCATGCGGAATGGGCATTTCGGGGAGTGGTTTCACGACCTACTATACATACAATGCTGCCGACAATTTAGTGGTGGCCACTCAAAGTGGCAGGATTCGTCTATTCTCTTATGATCTGTTGTCTCATCTCAAAACATCTACCAATCCCGAGACGGGAACCATCTGTTATGGCATATGGAGTGGCGGCAACTGCATCAACGGTTATGATGCGAACGGCAATCTCGTAGCAAAGACCGATGCGCGCGGTGCAATGATCACCTATGGCTATGATGCTCTGAACCGGCTGATCAGCACGACTTATTCCGGGGGAGGCGCAGCAGCAACGCGCTCCTCCTGTTATCAATACGACACAGCAACCAATGGTACCGGTCGTCTCGGTGCCGAATGGACTCAAGCTGGGGCTTGTCCTTCTTCGCCACCGAACAACCCGGAAACGCGGCATACGATCGTCACGTACGACGCTGTGGGTCGAATCAAAGAGGAGCAGCAATGTCATCGCGGCAAGTGTTCGTCGGGAACTCCAACTACGAGCACGATGCACTACGATCTTGCCGGAAATCTGACCTATTACTCCAACGGAATTGCTCCTATTGAACTGAGTCAAACTTATGATACGGCTGGTCGATTGCAGTCGATCGGCAGCTCATTATATGGACTGCAGTATCCCAGCTACCCAGCGACTCTCCTCTCGGTTGGGGCGTATAGTCCAGCGGGTTCGATCCAAAACATGAATCTCGGCCCTGTTATCAATGTGACCAGAACATACGACAATAGGCTTCGCATCACTGGCCAGACGGTCACACATCCATAACACTGTCGACAAGGATGTGTTTGAACCGGTGACTACCAGCGGTCCGAACAAACTCATACGAATACCTACGAGGTCGTCACCCATGAGCAACCGATTGAATTGGAAGGAAAATCTGTGAAACAACATCGGCGCACGGCCATCTATCTCGCCGGCATACTTTTTCTGGGCCTCTCGGAAGCTAGCTACGCGCAATCGGGAGGAACCACGGTTCGAGATCTTCCGTTCTCTGCAAATGAGTGGATTACAAAGACGTCTACCGCAGCTGATGGAACTGTTAATGTGACGACGCAACAGATCGTTGTCGCGAGGAGTTCGGACGGCACCGTCAGACGAGAGATTCATGAAGCTTCATCTGGCCCTAATCGTGTTATCGGTAGACCAATCGTACTCGTTTCGATCCTCAACGAAGACACAAAGACCAACAAAGCGACCTTCAAGGGGAAGGCCGCGGTTACAGCGATGGACACATCCAGACTTCAAAGCATTTCGGCTTCGAAGAATTCCACAGCGAGAGCCTCAACCTCGTCAGCAGGTCGTGAGATATCAAAGCTCAATGGTCTTGAGGCTCTAGTGCATCGCGCACAATACAGCGTTCCTGCAAGTGATCCGAACACGAAGGCCAGCACAGTCACGTCGGAGCTCTGGTATTCCCCTGAATTGCACGCAACTCTAAAGTCGAGCATCTCGGACTCCAGTGGAGTCACTGTAGTGACCGTCCTGGATGATATCCATCGGCAAGAGCCAGATGCCTCGCTGTTTCGTGTCGGCACAGAAGCAACGACAGCACAGAAGTAAAACCATCTTCTTGGTCCCGCGGAGTATTCAATGCCAAGGTACTTGCAAGCCTTATTGAACTGCTTTTTCTTTTTCGCCTTGCTTCAGGTCGCGCCAAGTCATGCTTTAGCGCAAGATGTGTGGGTTTCCGCGGGCACGCCGGTAGGCCTAACAGCCTTCTCCGGATATGGGGCTCCAGACAACGGGACTCCTTGCGGTCCGGACAACAGCCTCACATGTTCCGGAGGCACATTCCCACCAAATGGCAACATCCACTGGACGGTTGATGGGGCACCTGCCAGTTCTAGCTACGACACAGTCAAGTCAGCAGGTTCCTATTGCTCAGCGGACGGTAATGTTAATTATTACACTTATTGTTCTGTCTATTGGGACGAGTCGGGTTTTTACCATCTTCTACCTCCAGGAGATCACGTAGTCACGGCATTTATTCCGGCATCCCAGGATCCGAATGCAGTGTTTTCGACTACTTGGAACGTGCACGTAGCGAAACCAGTGCCATCAGTGTCGGTAAGTTGTTCACCCAATCCCATCTCGTATGGAAGTGAAAATACGAATTGCGTGGCGTGGCAGTCTGCAGGTACAGGCTCATTGACGTGGACGATTAACGGGGGATACTGGACGACCACGGGTGTCAACGGCAACGCAGGTGGGTTCGCGGGCTGGGGAGCAGGAAACTACACGATCGGAGTTACTTACTCAGGAGATAACGACTACGGAAGTGCATCAACTTCGGCAGTCTTAACCATCAATAAATCGACGCCGAACATCATCGTTTCGTGCACACCGAATCCGATCTCATATGGTCCCCAAACGTCTACATGTACTGCGCGGACTTCCGGGGGCTCTGGAACCATCACCACCTATTGGGATGGAAATGCATGGTGCAGTGGTGCCGCTCCTGGTCCTGTTAGTTGTACTGGATGGAACGGGCAACCGCTAGGGAACCACACCTTTTCTGCGAATTATTCAGGCGATGGCGACTACAACGGAACTTCGGCTTCAACTACATTAGTAATAAACAAAACAACTCCTCCTATTTCTGTTTCCTGTTCGCCAAATCCAATTACATACGGACCGCAAACGTCGAACTGCACAGCAACTGTAGGGGGTGGCGCTACCGGCACCGTTTCATTCCAGGATAACGGATACACATGGTCGACACCTTCACTGAGTGGCGGTCAAGCCTCGGCAGGAGGTTTCAATTACGATGGCTCGGGATTACACACGGTCACGGCGATTTATAACGGCGACGGGAATTTCAATTCAGTTAGCGCCAACACTACGCTAACCATTAACAAAGCAAATACAGTTACGCAAATCTCTACTGACGCAACGCCGGCGAATGTGGGCCAGAGCATAACGTTTTCCGCTCTGGTCAGCACGGGCGGTGCAAATCCTACCGGCACGGTCACATTTCTCGACGGTGGTTCACCGATCGGCAGTGGAAGTGTTGATGTCGTTTCGACCACGAATCTAGTTCCGTATTCACAACAAATTGGTAACCCTGCAACGTGGGGAGGTTACTGCGGCTCTCTATCGAACGCCGCAGCCAATACTGGCGATCTGGTCGCTCCGGATGGTACAACGACAGCCACAAAGTGGGTTGTTGATGGAGGGTTTTGTGCAAGCCCTTCTGGAACCAGTAATGGTGCAATCAGCACGTTTCCGGACGGACTTGCAACAGGCCAATCTTACACAGTGAGTGCATGGATGCGAGGAGCCGCAGGTGGAGAGTATGTGGAGCTTGGCCTCAATGACTGCGCGCTAATTGGCATTCAACTCAGCACAACATGGACTAGATATTCGAAAACATTCTCAGAAATTCCTAGCTGGTTGTCTGGGTGCGCAACCGGCCCGCGCGGTCTCCAATTCCGTGGCCTTGGCGGGACATATTACATTTGGGGTGCCCAGACTGAACAGTCAGCCACACTTGGGCCTTACATCCAAACGGACTCGTCTACGCGCAATGGCAACGGCGGAGTGGGCAGATTTGTAACGAGTGCCCTCGGGCCGGGAACCCACGCGATATCGGCCAGTTATTCTGGTGACCCAAATACTGCCGGAAGCGGTAGTTCTGCTATAAGTGAAGTAGTCGTACAACCTGCAGCCGGGGCACCGGCAATTTCCTCCCTTTCGCCTGGCTCCGGCGTCGTTGGAACATCCGTTGTGATAACGGGCATGAACTTTGGAGCTAATCAGGGAAGCAGTTCTGTAGTATTCAGCGGAATAAATGCCACTGTCATTTCGTGGAGCGATACATCGATCGCGTTCCAAGTCCCCTTGAATGCAACCTCAGGTAATGTCATCGTAACTGTAAATGGCATCTCAAGCAACAGTGTCTTGTTTACTGTCAGTTCAGGGACCGGCCAGAATGCCACAATTTATAGTTACGAAATCAAGGATGGAAGTAGCAATTCTGGATATGCGCCAAATGGCAATGTCGTAGCCTACTCCGATTGGGTGAACGGAACCTGGAGCGATATCGGTTATGACTCTGCAAATCGGCTTACTGTTGCAACCCAAACGGTGAGCGGATTCAAGCAGTATCTCTGCTGGAGTTATGACTCATTCGGCAACCGTCTGGCACAGACGGTCTCCGGTAGTTCATGCAGCAATCCTGTACCTACGGTTTCGTATAACTCTAACAATCAAATCCAAGGGTTATTGTATGATGCGGCCGGCAATCTAACCAATGATGGAAGAAACCAGTATCTCTACGATGCCGAAGGTAGAGTATGCGCGGTGCAATATCAGGTTCAACCCGGGTGGCCTTCGACAATGATGGGCTACATCTACGACGCAGAAGGTCGGCGCGTGGCGAAAGGCTCAATCAGTCAGTGGAATTGCGATATGGACAACAATGGCTTCACGGAGACAGCCGGTTATGTCCTTGGCCCTAATGGCGAACAGATGTCCGAGACCGATAGCCAGGCAAACTGGGTTCATACCAATGTATATGCCAATGGAGAACTGATCGCTACCTATACTCCCAGCGGCCTCTCCTTCCACCTCAACGACTGGTTGGGGACGCGTCGGATGGACACGGACCCTTTCGGCAATCCGGGTACAACCTATCAGAGCATGCCTTTCGGAGAGCTGCTTAATCCGGCACAAACAATCACTTCTCCAGAGCACTTCTTCACCGCCAAAGAACGGGATTCCGAATCGGGCCTGGACTATTTCGGGGCGCGCCACTACAGCTCCACGATGGGACGCTTCCTTACTCCAGATTATTCGAATGAACCGGAAGCTGTTCCATTCAGCGATTTGAGCAATCCGCAAAGCCTGAACTTGTATGGCTACGTGCAGAACAATCCATTATCCAATGTGGATGTGGACGGGCATTCAGTAAGATGCTCGGATGGTAACGAAGCAACTGTTTGTGTTACGACAAACTTACCAGATCCCCCTGGCCTAATCTTCGGAATAAATCTGCAGAGGGTTGCTAGTTGGACTGTTCAGGCAGCGTCGAACACGATTCAAAATCTGTCGAATCTCTCGCATATTATGAATACCCCGGGAGGACCTAATTGCGTTGGATCGCTAGTGACCAGCGGAGCGATGGCCGGCAGCGGTGCCATGGCCTTGCCCGGTTTATCAGGCATCGTAGGTGGCCCAACGGTATTGCTTTCTGAAGGGAGCGCGGTACTCGGTGGTGGGATTGTCGGCGGCGTCGCAGGAGGCACCGCGGCTATGAGTATGTGTCCCGGAGCTGGCGGTGGTAGTGGAGCCGGTGGCAGTGGAGGTAGTGGTGGTAGCGGCAGATCTAACAAAGTGAGATTTGGTAACAATGCAAATCAGGATTACCACACATTTCGTCATGTCGAAGATGCAGGAATTAATCGACAATCAGCAGAGTCCGCCATTAGAAATGATCTCGCTGGCAAAGAAAATTCCCTACCTCAAGGCCTGACAACTGGCGAAGTTAGCGTTGGTGGGAAGATACTTCGATACAATGCCTTTAAATTACAGGATGGGACAATCAATGTCGGACGCATCACAGTTCACTAGTTCGAATCCAACTCGCCCCTTGCACTACGAAGAGCAAGAGCTAATCCGCTCACTTGTCTCTGATATTCTTGCGAAACCGATCTTAGAGAGAACACTTGCAAACTGTCGCGTCGTAGATATGCAAGATGGCGGAATGGGAAGCATTCGCTTTATTCAACCCGAACGGCGTGTATTTGGTCGGACATTAGTAGAAGCGCAGTACACAGATATCGATGGTGTTCTAGTCAGTATTACTGTCAATGTGGACCAAGAGGATCAACTATTCGAGGTGGACTTCTGGAAAGTAGACTTCTCGCCACTCAAGCGATATCCACAACCAAAGGATCTCCTAATAAAGCGGTAATACTGCGTGACTTGCCGAATAACGTGAACCGCAAGTCACGCTGACCATCAACGTTAATTAGCTGATCCCCTCCGATTTTAGCTAGGGAATCTCTGCACAAGTTCTGCATCCGCGTCCTGATTGATTAATCGTATGGTTGGCGAGGTGAGCGGGGATGAAGCAGCAGAGTCTGGCGAGTCAGGGTGTGTTTGAGAAGTACGGTCGGAAGAGTCGGCGGGAGCTGTTTCTGGAGGAGATGGAGCGTGTGGTTCCGTGGTCGGCGCTGGAGTCTCTGGTGCGTCCGCACTACGCGAAGGGGGGCAACGGACGGCAACCTGTGGGCCTCTCGATCATGCTGCGGACGTACTTTGTTCAGCAATGGTTCAACCTGTCGGATCCCGGGGTGGAAGAGGCGTTGTACGAATCTGCCGCGCTGCGGCGGTTCGTGGGTGTAGATCTGGGCGTCGCTCCGGCGCCGGACGAGACGACTGCCTGCCGCTTCCGCCATCTGCTGGAGAAGCACGATCTGGGCGGTCTGATGCTGGAGGCTGTGAACGTGCATCTGGAGGCCAGGGGCATCCGCATTGCGACGGGCACGATCGTGGATGCGACCATTATCCATGCGCCTTCCTCCACCAAGAACCAGTCCGGCGAGCGTGACCCGGAGATGCACCAGACCAGGAAGGGGAACCAGTGGTACTTCGGTCTGAAGGCGCATATCGGGGTGGACAGCAAAGAGGGCGTGGTGCATTCGGTCTGCACGTCGGCGGCCTCGGTGGCCGACAAGCACATGCTGCCCGACCTGCTGCACGGCGAAGAGCGAAAGGTGTGGGGCGACGGCGGCTATCAGGGCCAGACAGAGGCGATCCACGAGGCCGCGCCACACGCGCAGGACATGACCTGCCGCAGGACGAAGTTCAAAAACTATGTGGACGAAGAAGCGAAACGAAAGAACACAACCAAGTCGAAAGTAAGAGCGAAAGTAGAACATGTGTTCCGCATCCTGAAGCGCGTCTTCGGCTTCGACAAGGTGCGCTATCGTGGCATCGCGAAGAACCATCACCGGCTCTGCGCGAACTTCGCTCTGATCAATCTCTACCTGCATCGCAAACGCCTGGCCGTACTGGGGGCGTAGTGCGTCCGGTGGCTGCTGAGACCGGACGCTTGAGGGTGCAAATCAAACTCAGCTTCGACCCGAACCCCACCAAAATCACCCGTCTTCAATGCAGGATCGCCATCATCAAGAAATCAAACCCTGCGCAGACGCTCCCTAGCTCATCGAAGAAATCGTCCTCGTAGTCATCCTCACGAGGCCTACCGAATTATTGTTACTTCAAACCCTGGGCGATCGGGACCACCACAACCATCTTGCCCCGCCAGTAGCCCAGCCGCTCAATCATCCTGCGTGCGGTCTCACGATTCACCTCGAAGCCATGCTCGTTGATGAATCGCAGAGCGGCGGTCCGCGTTTGAAAGCTGACAAAATCATCAGGGTGTCTCGATACATCTTCTCGAAGGCTATCGAACATCAGAGCGTCACCGCTCTCCATGTCGACCATGACTCGAGGCGTCCTAGCTAAGCTCTTCAAAGTCGTGGTCACCGTCGCAATCGACGCAACCGGACTAACGACCTGCAGAAAAAGCAAAATTGGTGGGAAAGCTCGCATCTCTTCTATCACCTGCGAGCTGTTCTCACCAGGAAATCCTGCATTGCATACCTCAGCCGCATGCAACCAGGCGTCCATCAGAAGATCTCTCCTGATCTTCCAGGGCCCGAGTTCGGGATAGAACCCGCTTTGCCGGGTTCTTGTTGGACATAGGCTGTTTACGGATCCGTGGCCGGTAGCCCCTGAACCAAGCGTCCAGACCGCCGTTTCGGCCACTGGACACCTCCGTAGATTGAAATCAGGGCCTGAAGTGATGGTTGAAAATGAGGGCCTGAGAATCTCTGGAGCTTGAATCGGAAAGGTGCCGAGTATTCCACATGAGTTGCTAAGTTGTCCAATGAAAATCCGGCGCCACTCAGAAAAGACCATCCCAGCTGGCGCCGCAAGTTAGCTTAATGGCGACTACCAGAACGAACAGCGGGGCATCTTAATAGGTAGGAGGTTGCCTGATTAGCAACCTCCTTGAGCGCTCTGCCATGACGCTCAGTTTTAGTGGCTCCGGAAGGAGCGGGGAGGCTCCTCCGGAGCTCTTCCCCAACCAAAATTTGTTATGAGCCGCAACTGTCAAAGCTGCTCTATCACGCTTTTTCCCTAACCCTAAGCTGATGACAGCCATGAATGCAAAACACAAGGGCATCTGGATTGAGGTGAACTAGCCCACAATCTATGGCTTTCGCGTGACCTGGGCATTTCGCGCATCCTCCGAAGATCGCACACAGGTTCTCGGTTTGCACTGTCATGTCGCCCGTTGGGGTGATTTGTTCGGGCATGGTCATTGAGATGCTCCCACTACGGGATATCGATATCGGGTGCTAGAGGGCAGCCATTCGATCGCTCGTGAGATGCTAGGTCGCATGAAAAGTGCAGTCCAGTTCGGCTTTGTAAAGCCTATGGAAGCTCTGGCAGTAAAGAAGCTTCCCCAGGGCAAGAGCTGGAGTTACGAGCTGAAATTGGACGGCCACCGCGTTGAGGCTCTAATCAGAGATGGACGAGTGAGTCTTCTGTCGCGACGGCAGTCCACGTACACGAGCAAGTTTCCTCTGGTCGCCAATACCCTGCGCGAACTCCCAAATGGAACTGTCATCGATGGTGAGCTGACGGCCATCGATGAACTTGGCCGGCCGCGGTTGAGCATTCTCCAGAACTATCTGAGCCAAAAGCCTCCAATCATCTACTTCCCTTTCGACATCATGTTTTACAAAGGCACTGATCTGACGAGGAAACCTTTGAGTGAACGCCGCAAATTTCTTCGCAAAGTCTGTCCCACCTCAGACAGTGTGATCGTCTCTGAGGTGATGGAGACCGCGGCTCTCACTCTGGCCTTTGCTCAAGCAAACGGCTTGGAGGGTGTTGTCGCAAAACGGATCGACAGCTTCTATGAGCCTGGTCGAAGATCAGGTCAGTGGCAAAAGTTGCGCGTGAGCCTCGGCCAGGAGTTTGTGGTTGGTGGGTACCTGCCAAGCGAACTGGGGGTCGATTCCCTTCTCATCGGCTACTATCGTGGCGGCAAGCTCCGATACGCAGGCCGGGTTCGAGCTGGTCTGATTCCAGTGACTCGACGACGGATCGCGCGAGAGCTTCAAAAGCTGATCGCTAATATCTGTCCGTTCTGCAATCTGCCGGATCGGACCGCTGGTCAATGGGGTGAAGGTCTAACAAAGGAGAAGATGGCCAAGGTAGTCTGGCTTCGACCTCTCGCTGTAGCGCAGGTCGAGTTTCTGGAATGGACTTCTGCCGAAAGACTTCGACATACGACCTTCGTGGCTCTGCGTTACGACAAGGACCCTCTTACAATTCAGCGCGAGACATGAACAAACTTCTACGTCGATTCCCATTTTGAAATTCCTGCTCAGCATTGAAGCCCGCATGTGCTCTGCACGCAGGAACCGAGCGCAAGAGTGGACCCTCACTCCTATGACATTCCACATCAAACCCCTCTCGCATACTGACGATATGCGCGAACGGGCGTGGGTGTCGCGCTCTTTCATTTCTTACAACACTGCCCTTTTGCTTGCCATCTTAGGTATCCACAACGGCGAGTTGGCTGGTTTAGACCTCACCTACAACAAGATTCAGGAGACATATGAAGGTTCACCGTGTCGTGGAATACAGCGTATATCCTGCGGACGCTGTCCTCGTCGGCAATGACGACGGAGATGAATACGATGATGACGAGATTGAGACCGACTGCTGGCACATCAGGACACGTAATCTAGCCCGTGCTCGTCGAATTGCCAAGTCATTAGGTGAAGGCTCACACATCATCAAGCAAGTTCAGACTTATACCCGTGTTAGGGATCGGATCTGGCGCACTGCTGGAGAGTGGGTTCTCCGTAAAGGACGGTTTACCTGCCTCAATAAACACCGTAGGTACTGCCGTGCTTACATTCGCAAAACCGTTGCATTTCACGTAAAGGGAGTTCGGGATTGGCAGGAGTATAACCGTCCGGAAAACCTGTTGCGCATTGCTCAGGAATGCGTGTCCAAAGAACTCGCACGTTTAGCTTCAGAGAGCAAAGAGCCTGACCATTCGGTATGGCCTGAGTGCAGTACAGCCTTGTACAGCTCTATCCTCGACATCCCTTTCTGATCTGAATAAGGAGACCTTACTGTGAACAAACTGTCTGGGCAATCCCAGTTTGTTGCTGCCATCAATACGTTCGTCGACGCCTCTGTGGCGCTCAACCGCGTGTGGGAGGAGACCAAAGTTGGGGGTAGCAACGACTACCCTTTCAAGGAGTCGTTTGACGAGTTGCTCCACCGAATCATCAGCTGGAGGGACACACAAAAATCTCTGATCGGACTTGATTCAGAGACTACGGAACCAAACGAGTCCAGTGTCTACGACCAATTCAAAGACATCGCGGATGCCTTCAATGCCTCCGGTCTGAATACGACCGTCGAATCCGCCGCAGGCCTTACCTCTCTCACAGTCACACTGCCGAATGAGAAGATCATCATGTTCGGCGACAGCAATGCGACATGGGGTGGTGAAATCTACAACACCTGGGACGCCTATGAGCAGAGCGAAGCGGCAGATTCACTTGACACCGGCCTGGCCTCGACCAACCGCGACCCGGCTGCTGTACTTGCAGCTTTTCGGAATACTTTTCTACCCTAAACACCAATCCTCTTCCCATTGAATCACTCCGCAGGCTTGCCCTGCTGCGAGCCATCAAAAGCTATTGTTACTGTTTCAGCTTCTCCAAGGAGCAGACGGCTATGGTAGACTTTCATCAAGTTTGATTTGCTCCGGTAACGGGGCAGGTCAAATGGGATTCCTCCTCGGAGGTTTCCCGTGTACCGCCCCTATACCCCGATTGAAACACCCCTATACCCCGAAAGCATCTCTATAAACTGAATCACACGGCCACTCTCAGGGGTGGCCATTTCTACATGTGCGGTCCAATACTGCCGATAAGTCGAAAGGAGGCCCTATGTCTCGTACGATATTTTTGATCGCCGGGCCTTCTGGTTCCGGTAAAACCAGTCTTACCCAAGCCCTCGTTCAGCGGACGAAGGGACTCACCAAAGGGATCACGGTCACAACCCGCGTTCCCCGGAGCGGTGAAATCTCTGGAAAAGACTACCACTTTGTCACGCCCTCGCAGTTTGTCGAGATGGAGCAGGCTGGTGAGTTCCTCGAAACCGACTTCGCATACAACGAATGGTACGGCGTACCTCGATCCACGCTTGATGCAGCCGGGGATGTTGCGCTGATTCTTACCTTTTCTGGTGCTCTATCGTTGAAGCGTCTAATCCCGCATGCGATGACTCTTTTCATCATTCCTACATGCGCGGAAACTGCTGCAACCCGCGTTGCCGATCGTCATAGTCCAAACGAACAGGCTCGCATGGCAAATTATGAGACTGAGGTGGCCGCAGCACGTTACTTCGACCATGTGATTCTCAACCTTGATTTCGATCAGGCTCTCGAGCAGTTGGAGAGTGTGGTGGATTCGAGGCGGCAAGCGCGGATCGCTCGGCCTCACAGCCTTGAACCCTTCCATCACTCGATCTAGCCTGGTTTCCCGGCGTCAGTAGATCTCACTGGTCTCGTATACCTCCCCTCAACTTTGTCAAGCTTCCTGCCTAGCATCGATGCCTCGTTGCGATGAGCTCTGCACCGCAGGATCCGAGCGCACAGCGTGGACCTTCACGCCTATGGCACTCCACATTCAAGCTCCCTCTCATGCACTGACGATGCGAGTGGGGGTGTGGGTGCCGCGCTCTGGACTTTAGAACCAGCCCCGTCCCTTCCTAGAAAGGAAAAGACGATGAACTGCCCTTCATCTCAGTACCTATCCCTCGCCTCCATCCTGAAGTCTCCACTCACCCCTGCAGCACATCAGGCTCTGTCGATCCTCTTCCCTGCAAAGCTTCCTCACACAGACCACTCTGGAGAACCCAATGACCCTCGCTGCCCAATGCCTGCTGGAGATCCAAACCTTGTTCCCCACCGCTGATGCGCGGGTTGTCGGAGACACGGCCCAGATCATCATCCCCGTACCCAACCGGCCCGCCTTCCCTCTCATTCTTGGCTCCGGTCCCGACTTCGACGTCGCCGGCGTTCGCGCCGTCGCGTCTCTCGGTGATGCGAACCCGGAGTTCGCCAAACGCAGCGAGATCTATGCGGATTGGGCCATCTAGGTCAAGAAGGGTTCAGTCCATTGAACTTTGATCATCGCTTGCGACGGTTCAACCCAACATAGCCAGGAGCAAACTATGGCGAAGAAAACAAAAAAATTTGATCGTTTCCAAAATGTCCGCGAACTCGCGCGAGAGCGCATCGGACAGCCTCGCCCATCCAGCGTGTTGATGGATAAACGATCGCGTATTCGCGAACGTGATTCGAAGCGGGAGATGAAGCAGCGAGACCTGCGATCGGACGAGTAATTGTCATGGGTACACTCGATTCTGTGCAAGTTGCTGTTCGTGAGGGCCCGTCATTGTCTAAACCGCATCCATCGCAATCCAAGAAGCTCGCCCGCGCCCAGCGGAAGCTCAAAGAGGCCGAGTTGAAGCTCAAGCGCGCAGAGCGAAGCGTAGAGCTGTGGCGTCGGAAGGTAGCCGACCTCACGTTTGAGCGTAAATGCGTTACGCAGCCTCCCCTCTGGGCCGATAACAACTAGGAAGATTCCAAAAGGAGATGCGCCGCGTTGCGGTGCCACATTCATATGAGCACAACCACTAAAACTGAAGGCCTCGTAATCGAGCGCAAATTCACGCAGAACGGCCAGGACGGCTTCGATGGTGTCGAATTTGAACTGCGCGATGCGCTCATTCAGTCCAATTCCGGCAAGGTCGTCTTCGAGCAGAAGAACGTCGAAGTCCCAAAGTCTTGGTCCCAGACCGCCACGAACATTGTTGCCAGCAAATACTTCCACGGCGCCATGGGCACCCCCGAGCGAGAGTCGAGCGTCAAGCCGCTCATTGGTCGCGTTGTCGATACCATCAGCGAGGCAGGCCAGGAGGCTGGATATTTCGAGAGCAGTGAGAGCGCAAACAACTTCAAAGCGGATCTCACCTTTCTCCTGGTCGATCAGTACGCCGCGTTCAACTCACCCGTATGGTTCAACGTGGGTTGCCACAAACTGGAGCCTGAGAACAAGGCCGGTAGCTGGTCCTGGTACCCCAACTCGAAGAGGGTCGCCTACGGAGAGCATGGTTACCAGACTCCTCAGTGCAGCGCCTGCTTCATCAACTCCGTGCAGGACACGATGGAGTCGATCCTCACCCTCGTCAAGACCGAAGGAATGCTTTTCAAGTGGGGCTCCGGTACGGGAACAAATCTTTCCGTCATTCGTGGATCCAATGAACAGCTTTCAGGCGGTGGAACCGCGTCTGGTCCGCTCAGCTTCATGCGTGGCTTCGACGCCTTCGCCGGCGTCATCAAGTCGGGCGGCAAAACTCGCCGCGCCGCCAAGATGGTGATCCTCGATGCTGACCACCCGGATATCGAGGAGTTCATCGCGGCCAAGGGGAAGGAAGAGAAGAAGGCCCAGGCGCTCATGCGCGAAGGCTATGACGGCAACGGTCCCGATTCGGAAGCCTACGCGTCGATCTTCTTCCAGAACGCGAACAACTCAGTGCGAGTCACAGACGAGTTCGTGCAGGCGGCTGAAGATGGCCGCGACTGGGAACTCAAAGCCCGTGCAGGAGGAGCAGTAACCGAGACGGTGAAGGCAGCCGACATTCTGAGGCAGATCGCCGAGGAGACGTGGAGCTGTGGCGACCCCGGTATGCAGTTCGACACGACCATCAACAAATGGCACACATCGAAGGCATCGGGACGCATCAACGCTTCGAACCCCTGTTCGGAGTACATGTTCCTGGACGATTCGGCCTGCAACTTGGCGAGTTTCAATCTCCTCAAGTTTTTGAAGCCGAATGGAGAGTTTGACGTCGACCGCTTCACAGCGGCTGTACGTTTACTCATCATCGCTCAGGACATTCTCGTTGACTTGTCCGGCTACCCAACGGAGCGATTGCGCGAAACTCGCATGATTTTCGCCCCCTTGGTCTTGGCTATGCCAATCTCGGCGCTCTGTTGATGAATCTGAGTCTGCCGTATGACTCGGAGGAAGGGCGTGCGGTGGCAGCTGCAATCACCTCGTTGATGGGAGCAGCGGCCAATCTCGCTTCGGCTGAGATCGCCTCGAAGCTCCCACGCATTGAGGCTGCCGGCGCGATCGAGAACTCCTCAACAAGCGGTGCTTTCCCCGGCTATTCCCTCAACTCCGATTACTTTCTTGACGTAATGGAGTTGCACTTTGAAGCCAGCAAAGCGCTTGCTGTGTCTGCAAAGGACGTGGCGTATTCGTTCGCTGCGTATGCGATCGCTGCGAGTGCGAACCAGTTGTGGCTCGGCGCAATCCATCTGGGAAGTTCCTTTGGTTTCCGCAACTCACAGGTGACTGTTCTCGCACCCACTGGCACCATTGGTTTCATGATGGATTGTGACACCACAGGTGTCGAGCCCTCCATCTCAATCGTCAGCTACAAGAAGCTCGTAGGTGGCGGTAATCTGAAGATCGTCAACGGTGCTGTGAAGGCTGGTCTATCTCAACTCGGTTATACCGAAGCAGAGATCGAGCGCATCGTTGCTTACATCGAAGCGCAGGGAACGATCGAGGGCGCACCAGACCTTCTAGACGCGCACTTGCCAGTCTTCGATGGAGCGTTCACCCCTACCAACGGAGTTCGTTCAATCCGCTGGCAGGGACACGTCGACATGATGGCAGCAGTTCAGCCATTCTTGTCGGGTGCGATCTCCAAGACCGTCAATCTGCCCAACAACGCCACTGTCGAAGACATCGCTGATGCCTACATCATGGCGTGGAAGAAGGGGCTGAAGGCCATCGCGATCTATCGCGACGGTTCGAAGTCCGCTCAACCTGTCAGCGTCACGAAGGAATCAACCAATCCCTCTCATGCCGTTGAATCTGCGCCCACCTCGCTGACGGCAGCTCCGGACCTCAATGCACCTCCACAAGCTCGACGGCATCGCCTGCAGGATGATCGCATGGCGGTGACGCACAAGTTTGCTTTCGGCGGCCACGAGGGATTCCTCACCGTTGGTCTCTATGGGAATGGGCAACCGGGTGAAGTCTTCATCCGCATGTCCAAGGAGGGTTCGACCATCTCCGGATTGATGGACTCATTCGCAATGATGGTTTCGGTTGCACTGCAACATGGCGTACCGCTTGCCAGCATCTGCGACAAACTCTCCCATACCCGATTTGAGCCGTCAGGCTGGACCGGGAACGAGATTATGGGCTACGCGAAATCCCCTATGGACTACATAGGACGCTGGCTAAAACATCGCTTTCTCGATGGTGAGCAGATGAGCCTCTTTGTGGCGTCTCCAACAGCCGTTTCGCAAGCGGTCGCTTCTGCTCCCACAGAGGCGGCCGCTGCAACTCCTGGCTTCGGTGATGCACCGACCTGTGGCGTCTGCGGATCGATCATGCAAGCGAGCGGATCGAAATGCTTCAAATGTACCTGTGGCGCCAATACAGGGTGTAGTTGAGTCTTTACTTGGAGCAGGCCCGCCCGCAGCAGAATACCCCGGCTGCTGCTCCAGTTCGTAGTCATAGGTGAAAATTCGCTGGTTCACTCTATGCGGCTATCACGATCCGCAATCAAGTCCCGAACCTGGTTCTTTGCATTAGCGTTCATCGGGTAGTTATCCAACAACAACCATAACCCCACTAAGACGACTGAATCACTTGGGCCGCACCGACACACTGGTGCGGCCCTTCCACTTTTGCTCAAGGTTAAACCGAAGTAGTCCGCAAACTGTGCGCACTGGAGTTTGTATGGGATATAACACCACCGTGATCGTCAGGAATGATGGCCTGGCCAACATCAAGAACGACCCCGACTTTGCAACCAAATTGGTTGCGGCCATCATGGAAGTCAGCAGAACAGGCACTCCGGTCCATGTCTCCGCCCGCGGGCATGTAAACGCCGCAACGGTAGTGGAGACTCACCACACGGATCAGGCTGCACTGATAACTGTTGGCGGTAATCTTGGGACAAAGATTGACCCGGATACTGATCACCAAGTCAGATTGATGGCGGAAGCTCTTGTAAAGATCGCAGTGGCACTTGGCATCACAAGAGAAGAAACTCCACTGACTGGACCACAGCTTTTGATGGTGGCAAAAGATGCCCTGGATATCATCAAACAGCTGTCAGCGCGCGGACGGCCTCCAGTCCAAATCATGCTTTATTTCTAAGTATTTTCAGAGAGGTACAACTTTTGGTAGGAAGCATAACCTTGCGCAAACGCAAAGTTATGCTTCATTTCGACAACAGGGGTTAAAAAATGCTACACAGGCTCACAGAGTGGGAAGATAACGGCTACAGTGACTCGGACTTTTGGGTGTCAGTATTCGACGACGAAAGCAACCAGATTCGCGGGATCATGTCTGGTTCTACTCGCTTCGCGGGGTATGCCCCTGGTCACGGCCCTGATCTCGGACATCCAATCTCCGACTTAGCAATCCTCCAGCGCGCACTACAGGCGCTCAAGAACTTCATCTTTACAGCCATCCGGGCTGCTGAATACAGCGATGTATTGGAGCCTTCAAAGGTGGAGCGTGGCACGAAACTTCGGCTGCTCCGCAATTGCAAGCACAAAGGGCTCACTATTCCTGTCGGTACTGCCGGCGTAGTGTTCTGGTCGGCGGCTTACGGGAAGTTTTACGACAAAGGCTATAACCGGCCTGGACGCGATAACACTCGCGTTGGGCTTACGCTCGCTGATGGTTCCACCGCTTACATTGCTCTGTCTGCATGTCGCCTCGACCGGGAACCAGACACAGACACAGTCTTGCAGGATCGCGCATGGGAGTTGGCTCAGAATTGCCAGTTCTCGAAGGCGACTGGCGAGAAACACGCCTGGGACTCCGAGAACTTCGCGCTGGCCCTCTACCAGAAGGCTCCGACTCAGGAAACGGTCGCAGCCTGATTCATTCATCATCATCCCGAGGAAAGAGGACAGGATGAAATTTCTAAAGGTGAGAATGCTGGGGAGGTGCACGAATGGTGCTGAAAGGGACTCTGGTGTCCTCGTTCATCTCCTTGCTCCCGGAGAATACAAAGCTCTGTGTGGGAAAGTACACGGCAGACGCAGTGCCGGGTGGACAGAGGTTGAAGATGTCATACCAAAATGGACAAAGATGTGCCCTCGTTGCGAAAAGCAGCAGACGAAACTCCTGCACTAGCCAGCCCGAGGCCCTCGTCGTGTACGAGTACGCCGCGAGTTGGCGCACCGCCTCACCTTCCGGCGTTTCGACTCGATCTAGACTTGCCGAGTAGCTCAACCCCTCTTCATCGTTGATACCTCGTGGCGCTGCCGCCACCTTGAAAGGATCCCCAAATGGGAGCAACAGTAATCACAGGCAAGCGTGCGGCTGCATTCAAGGCGCCAGCCGGAGACATCATCTACGTTCTTTTCGAGGAGACCTACGAAAAGAACTGCTATCCACACACTCCTCATTGGAGCTGCGGCTTTATCGGACGCTTGGACGGTGTCATGCAGCGGATCTTCCGTTGTGCATCAAATTGCGAGGGAGGCAGTCTTCAATCTCGACAAGGCGACATCAAGCCCGAAAGCATGATCGCTGGCTGGCTGAAGGAGCTCGAAGCGCCCCATGAGATGCCGGATCTGAATATCGTCCTCAAGATCGGCACCGATTCGATGTACGATGCCATCCCGAAAAAGGCATCTGAAGCTGCCCTGCAAAGACTCTCCGATATGGGGAGGTCCGATGTAGCAGACCGTCTCGCGGCAGGGGAATCGGTAGAATTGAGCCTTCACCGTGATAGCGACGTGATCATGGCGGCGCTTGGGCATCAAATGCCGTGGCGAATCATCCGCGGTGAGGAAGCCGCGTACCATCCACGCAGACCAGATCTTGGCTATGCTCCGAAGCCTGCCAAGGGATTCGATGTGCAGGTTCCTGCAGTCCTGAAGGTAGAGGAGTATGAACGGCTGCTGCAAAAACCGGACGGAACATGGTATTGCGCAGGATGGGACTATTCCGTCGTAGGAGACTATGTTGCTGGCCTCGGAGAGGCGGAACTGCGTGAACCGGGTAGCTTCCGCAAGCGCATCATTGCGTATCGCGAGACCGTCTTCAGAGAGTCGGTGTCCGCGGCCAATGCAGAGCAAGGGCAGTTCGCGTGGGCGTAAGCCTGGACGTCAATGTCCCCAATAAGGGCGGTTCGGTCTCGCGGCCGGCCGCCCAGAACAATCCTATTTCTTCGCGCCAGCAACGACGATTTCAATCTGAGGCTCGAAGTCAGCGAACATGTCTCGCAATTCTTCATCCTCATGTGGAATCCGCAATATGCCAGGAGAAACAATTGGTAGTAGGTAGATTGCCTCCAGTACGAGACGAATAATCAGTGAATCCGCCTCGATGAGGATCAAACCCGATACTTGTTCAGGCATATCTTCTTCATTCCAGATCGTGACGTACGTGGATTCTTCATCATCAAGTTCGCCATCGGCGTCCATGTTATCGAGTTCGCGCTTCACGATCTCGTACCGTAGTGCCTCCATCGCGGAGATCAACGCATCGCCCTTTGCTTTGAAGAAGAGAAATGTCAGGAGCAGACGATCATCAGGTAGTTCCTCTTCAAAGTCTGCCCTGCGTAATAATCGATTGAACTCTGCCCGATCCATCGTCGGCATAATGTCTGGGCGTGCCGTCTTCGCTTTTCTTCTGCTCGCTTTCTTTGCTGCGGCCTTCGGTTTCGCCGTCGTCACGGGGAACCCCCTTCCATTGTTCCGCGATTCTACCCCACAAATCACGGCCGCCGGCCTACAGCAGCACGCTTGTTAGCAACCGATGTGTTTTCGCGTGCTTGACAACTGCTCCGACGAAGAACAGCGAAGTTTATCAGGACAAACCGACCTGACCTTTATTCGACACAAACAACAATCACCGCTCTCAGATAAAGCATAATTTGGCCGAGCTAAAGCATAATTTGGCACTTCTCACGGAAATGAACCATATCTTTGCATTTCCACCCATGCAGTCATTAGTAACGAGAACGGTGTTTTCGAAGACTATCGTTGCGATCATCCTTAAGAGCGTTCAATGAGCGCTTTGGCCTGTTATCGATAAATTAGTCCCAACGAGCTCTCTCGGTAAACACAAACCCAACTTCATACGAGCGAATGAAGATCTTTGCCTCTACACGGCAGAGGTTTTCACCCAAGCCCGGGACTTTTCATCAAATCTGGGTGCCGAAAAGGGTGCTGAGCTGTCACCAGTTAATCAACACAACGGCCTTTACGATACCGACGGAGCCTCATCAAGGAACGACTCTCCAGGTCGGTGTGGCTGAGCGATAATCTTATTCCATGGAAACTGAGCAGCCGAAAATCTATCACCACCATACGCCGCGACAATATCTGTTGGCCTGGGCCGACGCGGACGAGCGTATCGCGTGGCTCGGCTACGGAAAGGTCAGCCGTTCGGGCCTGACTGTCGTCGGCGGGGAAAATGACTTCTACAGACTGAAAGAACTTACGGTTCCAGACGTCGACTGCCTGAAGCTATTTATCGACGGATTGCGGGAACATGGCCGGGACAGCCACAAGCGTTTCCTCCAGATGTACCTTCTGCCAACGCGTCTAAAGGCATTGCTCGAGCAGCGCATTGCGGAACAACAGCAACGCGTAGTCGAGCGAGGCGCCTCCGAAGACGATATGAGCGACGCTGCAATAGCGCAAGCAGGGCACCTGCTTGCGGTAGCTATAGCAAACTTGAACGAGAACTACCACGCCTCCATTGAGCGTCGATTCTGGCCCTTCCTCGAATTAATCAAGCAACGTGATTTCAGCTTCTATGAAGACCCTAAGAGGGCAATCGACTTCATTCATGGCTTGTTTGTGCAGTATTTCAGGACTAAAGCTGTAAAAGAACGGGTTCTCCAGAAGGAAAATGTGCTGTTCGATGATATGGAACGAGTTTGGGACGTTCTGAGTCACATCATGGCCATCGAGGCCGGTGGATCATTCTTTGTCGATCGGAGGAATTTTCAAATTGTCGTTCTCGACAATGACACAGAAGTCCCATTCATAACGTCGGACCAGCCGATCATCAACATGCTAACCAACGGGAAAAGCTTCGATGTTCCGGAAAAGATGGAGCTTTACTACCCGCTCAGCCCAACGCAGGCAATGCTCTATTTAGAGAAATCAACGCCGACCGGAAAGTTCAACAATCAGGTTTCGATTGACGATGCGCACCGCTACAACCAGTTGATGCTCGATCACAGCAGGCTTCGCGTTTTCTCCAATTCGGAGGAATATCTGACGTTCCTCAGGGAGTGCGCTGGGGTCAAGAAACAATCCCACTAATACTCAACCTAGAGCTGGCAGGCTCGATCCACGAATTCTTCTGAAGCAAAGAAATAACGATGCGAACATTCATCACAATGGATTTGAGCCTGTTGGCGAATGTGTCATTGTTGTGCGCAGCCGGTGGCATACCTTCGAGAGACAGCTCAATATCGGCGTTTGGATTTGCGTGCAACTCCATGCCCTCTCGCCAACCGTCGAGGGAGAATCTGGCTATAGGCCCCGTGTGGTCGGATGAAGGCCGAATAACGAGCGACTTCAGCGAAACTCCCTCCGGAAGATCCAAAATCGGCGCGTCCGTTCCAATAGTCGTGAAAAATGTGTGAAGCCGGCGATGTCGATCGAGACGAGCTAAATCGTTTAGGAGGCCGAGCGAACGATTTGCGTTTGCGATACGAAGCGAGGCATCCACGGATGGTTCTGCGAACGGCTGGAGGGCTTCGATGAACCGCCTCCTGCCCGGATTGAGCTGGGCAATTTTCCGCGCTTGTTTAGGCCAATCAGCGATGCTACCGCAAATCGGAAATTCGATGGTTGAAGCTTTTGCGGGAGGATTTTGACCTGAATCCTCGATTGCACATGCGTAGGTGGCACCGTCTAGAGCTGCTCTCAACTGATAAAGGTACTCGCCTATGAGGAGTTCGAGAGTCTGCGGAAGAGGTCCTAGCTGACGCACATTGAACTCACCAGTTCCATCGCTCTCGATACGGAGGGAAATTCCGTGCAAGCCAAGCACATCAAGCTTATTCCAGGTGTCCGCAGCCTCGTTGGAGTGGTAGACGGCCCTATCAATTCTCGCGAAACACTTTTCAAATAGGTCATCTGTTTGAGGTTGTGCCATCCTTGGGGTTCCTCTGTCTTCGGTGTTGTGGCACGTTGCTACCCGTGCGATGGGGGTGGTCTGTGCGCTAATATTCCGACATCATACCGGGTTTTTCGAGACGCGCTCATGCAGCAGGCCGACCTTATAGACACGGTTCATAATCTGGCGGATCTTCGATACGGTCGTTCATGCGGGGCCCTTCTCGTTTCGAAGCGACAGCAGCCATTGCTGGATAGGCAGTGGCTTGATGTGATCCGCCAGTTCCTTCCCCCTCCGCTTGATCATGTAGTCGCGCACATAATGCTCGATGATGGGGATTGTATTGTCCGACTTCGGGCGCACGGCGTTTTCACCCATGTCCGTCAGCAGGTAATGTTCGGCGAGCGTCGCGGCCCGTCAGGACGAGGCGTCATGACGGCGTGGCAACACGCAATGCCGAGACGTCTTATCAAGCCGTGCAGAATTTTATAATCGGTATATGACCGGGAAAGAGTGGCTCGCTGTAGCTGGCCCTGCCGTTGCCATCGCGGGATGGTTCGGGGCCACCATAGTACGTTCGTGGCTGGAAGGCACGCCGCTCAATGGTCTGCGCAGGTTTTTCGGCATGCGATCGAAGCCGGGGAAAGATGCAAAGCTGTCCGTGATCGTGCTGACGGCGCCGGAGCCTAAGTGGCATGTCGGAGCGATGGGCAAGGAGCCCATGCTTTGCCTGACAATCCTTGCGAACCTCGCGCATAAGTCTGATATCCCGCTGAGAATCGTTCAGGCATATCTCAGAGGGACAAAGCCTGTCGGCGTGTTCATGCCGTTCATCGTCGCAGGCCCATACGATGAGCCTTCAATCATTCACTTCTCAGTCAGGCCGATCATCGTCGAAGGGCTGGCTAAGCTGACGAGGAAAGTTGTGCTTGTCGACCAGTTCGGCAATGAGCATGTGACAAAGCCGGTGACCTTCTCGACGGTTCATGTTGAGCCGTGGCGGCGCGGTCTGACCGAAGAGGGACAGACGATTAAGTGCCACATCTGCGACAAGCCCATATCGATGATGGATCTGCACGAGTCCGCGGCGATACCGGCGCACAAGAGCTGTGTGCGGTAAAGAAGTCCTACTTCAGGACAAAAACGACGTTCTGAACGAGGCTCGTGATGGCATCGTCGGCCTGCGGTGCATCTGCAAAGACAAGGGATGGATGGGCCACCATATTGCGGCGTGTGAGCTGCATCTCAAGAATCTTCTTCGTATTCGCAGATGGCAGGAGACCGGCATTTCCCATGATGTCGATCATCTCTTTCTCCTCGAGCTTTTCGAAGTCCTCGCGCTTCTTGATGCGGGTACCGGCGCGCTTCGAAGTTGCGCCGACGCGGGCATCAATATGGGAGTTGAAAGCCGCGAGCCTTGTTGCATCGTCAACAATCCAGCGGGCCATATGGTCATAGGTCAGGTTCCACGCCATGATGATGGCGGCGCGGAACGCCTTGTGATGGTAGCAGGTGATGGCTTCCTTCAGGAAGATGCGCTGCGCCTCGTCGGTAATCTTGCCCGGCAGGTCCCTCAGCATCGCCGAAACCGCGATGGTCGTCTCGTGCTCGCCATACTTTTCATCCAGCTTCTGCCGTGTGCTGTGCTCGAGCTTATAGCCAGCCTTCTCCTGAAGCAGGACCTTAGGCTTCTTGGCGAGCAGCCGCGTGAAGGTGTCGCTCAGGTTCGGCGGATGGATGTGCTGATCCTCGTAGCACGCCTTGATGTTCGCTTGGGTGAACGTGGCCTGCTGCTTATGCTTGTGCAAATACCAGCCGAAGTGCAGGATCTTATCGGGATGCGAGAGCGCGGCAAAGCCGGGCACAGCTGCAACGAACTCCTTCAGCTCCATCGTGCGGTCGTCCTTATGCGGCGGGGTTGTCGACTTGATGCTCGCCAGTCGGATTGATGGCGAATTCACCCTTGCCTACCTTACGCATCAGCTCGGCATGCACGAGATTGTGAAACGTCTGGCTCCAGTCGTTGAATCCCGCAGGCCACGGCGCTGATTTGTAGCAGGTATAAATCATGTCAGCGTTGACATTCTCGACGCCACCGAACTTCTTCAGCCAGTAGGCGGCAACGAGATACTGCTGGTTCTTGCTCTTCGGAGCCTTCTGCTTCGCGAACTCCTTGAACGCGGCCATATCCGTGATGAGGTCGGGCAGGTAGGTGGGAGGCTTCGGTGGCTTCTTTGTGCGCGGGGTTTTAGGCGCAGCGGAAGCGGCCGGCGTCGGCTCTTCCTGCTCTTCCAGGTCGCCTTCGATGACGGTCTCTTCGTCATCCTCAACTTCTTCCTCGTGTTCCGGGGCAAGGAGTTGGGCTGGTGCTTTTCCGTTCGGCAGCTGGCGGATAATGGTCGGCGCGATTGGCTTCAGGGCTGATGTTAAGGCTTGGGCCAGCTCAGAGATGCTGCCGTCGCTAAGATCGCCCTCAAAAACCACAAGGCGGAACTTGTTTGACTTCTTTTGCGGCTCAACTTGAGTCTTTTTCGTGACCATTGTGGCATACAGTATACCGGAGATGGTGCAGATTTAGCGGTATCCCGTTTCATAAGTTGATTTTGCCGGGATTCTTTCAGGCGGTCGATGAATGCCCGGCTCCGCTTGCGCTGTGGGCGCGACTATTGGAGCGCCTGGCCGTCTTCGAGCTTCTTATCGATACCGCAGCGGTCATACATCTCCCCGCACTTTTGCCGGGTCGAGGAAGGTGAGATGGCGCCCAGCCGATGTCTTCAGGTCCGGCTCGAGGAACTGACAGTGCGTGCCAGCCAGCCGCTTTTGAGCATGAAGTGCCTAAGACGCGGCGCTTGGGCTTGCATCGGTCGCAGAACGTCTCGCGACCCGTTGGCGGTCCTGAAAGCATTGATTTGCAATTGCAGCCGATCTTGCCTGCAAGCCTTTGCCTCGTCGTCAATGCGTGCTCGCCGCCCAGGTAGAGATTCTATGGCGAATGAAAGACGGAACCAGTGGATCGCTGAAAATCCTACTGAAGTGCCTAGTTCGAAGGCTGCCAAACGACCTTGCCGGTTTTGTCGATGTACCCGCGCTTGGCATCGTCGCCTTTGCCGACGGTGATGCTGGCGAGTCCGTTCTCGAAGTCGCCGGCATTGTCGTAGATGGGGTTGATGATGAAATGGCCGGTATGGTCGATAAAACCGAACTTCCCGTTATATCCGGAGCCCTCGGTCCAGTCGCATTTGCCGATGCAGACCTGGGCCAGCCCTTCATGGAAGTCGGTTGCGATACCGAACTGAGGCTGAATGATGACTTTGCCGTCGCGATCGATGTAACCCCGGCTTTGGCCGGCCGCGGTGTCGTTGCCGCTGCAGCCATCACCGGTACAGATAGAGGCAAGCCCTTCTTTGAATCCCGAAGCGCTTTGGTACTGCGGCGTGACGACCATCTTTCCGGTCTCATCGATATAGCCCCAGCGGGAATCGCCGGGCTTGCCGAACCAGTCGCAGGGCTTGCCGATGCAAATCACCGCACGGCCTTCAGAGAAGGCCTCGGCTGCATCGAACTGCGGGTTGATGACCAGCTGGCCGCTGGTGTTCATATAGCCGTATTTCCCAGCGACTTTGACGGGCAGCAGCTTGGGGGCTTCAGAAGGCTTAGAAAACGGAGTCGAATCCGCGACGCCCGGCTGGTGAGAATTGCATCCTGCGAGCGGGAGGCAGAGAAGTGCTGAGAACAGCGCAAGCGTGCTTTTCATGGAACTACCATATTAGCGGCTTGAGATGGCGGGGGTTAAGGCATTTAAGGGTTCCTGCAGGGGCGTTCTCAACCCACAGATCAACCCACACTTTGCGCCGTCTTTCGCCGAACACCTCGCGGTGTGCAACGCAAAACTCGGGGCCGAGCGGTTCGCTACTCCTTTCTCGTAGGACTCTTTCATTCCCTGCTTCATGCCGGTTTAGCCCGGCGCACTGCATTGGCGATGATGGGCTCATAGAGCGACTTTCACGGGTAATCTCCGAGTTGCCAAAACGCGGAGGTCAGTAACCCCATTTAATCTCTCGAAAGCTCGCAAATCCAGTTCACTTCCCAGGTCTTGCCCCCGTCGGGCGAGAACGACTGCTCCATCCGCGCCGATCGCGGCGAAATATTCAGCCAGACGTAGCGAACGAGAATCGCCCGTCCTTTATAGTCCTCCTGGTCAAAAAACTCTCCCCGATTCCCGGTGAACTGACCGACGACTGGCGGAAGGCTGAGCACACCTTTGTCGACGTCGAGTAAATAGATGCTCCACTGGTGCGATTCCGGGTTGTAGAGCCTTAATGTCTGCGCCTTGATGTGAAGGTGCTTCACGGAGTTGTCAACTTCGAACTCCTCGAAGTTGGCATTGCTATCCAGAATTTTCTTGTGGTTCGATATGCCGTCGTACTCGACCCAGGCGTTCGAGCCGTTGAGTCGATCAGGGAGCCGCCGTACGTGCGCCTTCCAGTTTCCGATCAGGAAGTCGAAGTCATGCGCTCCATCGCGCTCCACCTTCACCAGAGGCGGCGCATTCGGGGACGCGGCTTGCATTGGTTGCGCTCGAGCGAGACAAAACGAAAAAAGTCCCGCCGCCAGTACCGCGCTGCAAAGCTTAGTCAACTGCTTTAACGTCATGTCTTCCTCCTTGAAGCCCTTCGACGCTGAACAGCCAGAAAGCTGAACGCCCACAAGCTCTTGCCAGTGCGTCCACCTAGCTTACATGCTGGCCAATTCTGCGCTTGGATGAAAGCCTACCCATCTCCGCAACGGTCCCAACCTAGCGTCACTTGTGGCTCCTCTCCCGAGAGGTAGCACAAGTTCCAGTCGGTCTCGTTACGGAGAAGCCCCTGTGTGCGAGAGAACTGCTCGGCCTGTGCGTCAGGCGAGGGGCACTCCAGCTATGCACTCTCGGGCTACCAAGGTGATCATCGGTTCTCCGTTTATGTGCCGAGCGACTTGGCTCCTGAGATTACAGAGGCGGTTGAAAGCGGACGACGAATACAAGATCTCGTCAAAGAAGCAGGTGTGCGTTACCTGCATGCCGCAAAAAGAGAGAGGCTGCCGGGACAGAGAAGTGAAGTCCGCTAGGAACACGTAAAGGTGCGAGGCGGGAGGTCATTGTGCTTGGCGATGACGATCTGTTGGCATGGTTCAGTAGGCTCGACATTACGGAGCCAGCACGTTCTCTAATCACTCAGATTAGGTTGACGGGGCCCTCACGTCGCGTGGGTGGCGGGCGCTCCAATGTGACTGGTCGATACCCAAGCAAAAGATGGGCGTCGCCATTCAATCGTGACCTTTGACCTACCCGTAAGAAACCCCTTCCTATACTTCCGATTTGCCCCGATCTTAGTTCTATCTACAACTTTTGTTACGTAGACGGACGAGCCAGTCATTCATATCGTTGGCAAGGCGTTTCCTCAAATTCAACATCATTCAAGTGATTCAGTCGGATTACACGGACACTTGCGAAAGAGAATAGACGTTGATGCTCTGTTCCAATCGATTCAGATCAGTCTGCCTAGGACTATTGGTTAGTGGATTCTTCTTGGTGACATTATCAATTGCTCAGACAAACAACCTGGGCAACGACGTCGCACGTCCAATTCCCGGAGCCGGACACGACTATATCCACCTGCTGAACGAAACTGTCAATCCAGCAAATGGGACTGTCGGACTAGCAATCAACCTCCCCACCCCGCCAGGTCGAGGAATATCAATTCCACTATCGTTGTTCTACAACTCGGGTTCAACGCAGCACATGATGTCGGACCTTCCGGGTTATGGACAGTTCGAATCGGAGATTGGAAGTTGGACCGATTCTGTGCCTCGTGCGACGATGTCGACTTGGTCATACCTGCTCACAACACCAACGAATACAGCAACTTGTAGTTACGCAGGCTCGTATAACTTCTACGATCCATTCGGTGGATCGCATGCGCTCAATCTTTTCACGAAATCTTATCTTGCGCCTGGAAGTGGAGGATCTATCGATAAAGACTATTGCGGTACGGTTAGCACTTTCTATAGCGTGTCAACATCTGGAGGCGATGCTCAGGTATCAGCTCATTCTCTTCTCTCGTGCGACGGATACCATCATGCCGGGGAGCCCGACCATCAGGCATGCAGTGATCTTTCAGTTCCTTTCACGGTCTCTACAAATGATGGGACGGTCTACAGCTTTATGCAGAATCCCGGCATACCTCCATCACCAGGAAGGCCAGCTATTACTCAGTATCTTCAGGTAACTTCGATCGAAGATCGTAATGGCAATATTGTCACGCCTCATTATTTGACTCAGTCGGATTCAAATTTAAAGATTGGCGTCTCGTTTACGGACACTCTGGGTAGAAGCGTCCTCGCTCAGACCTATGCGAACCCGGCTACATATTCTGCGGGCGGCCTCAACTATACAGTTCAATCTGCCACAGTGACGACACACTATACGGCAGATTCGGTGAAACTGAATATACCTCAGCTCCCAGTTCCAGTTGGGTGCACAGCGAACTTCACCTTGCCCAATCAAGGAGGCGGCGGGCTCCCAGTGAATGATGGAACCTCCAAAGTCGTAACATCAATCAGTTTGCCTAACGGCAGAGAGTTTGCGTTCAGGTATGACAACAACCCGTACGGTCTGATTTCGAGAATTGACTATCCCGATGGAGGTTGGGTCGAATATACCTGGAAGCAGAACGATAGCTTTTCCGATTTGGCCACTTTTGATGGCGTCTTTGATGGTGGATCGCCAGCGAGCCAGGCCTGCCTTTACAGATATAAAACTCCTGTTGTAGCTACAAGGAAAGTCGGCTTTTCGAGTGGTAGCGGCCCCGCTCAAACCCAAACCTTTTCTTACTCAACCACGTGGAGTTCGACGAATCCAAATTTGTGGGAGAGCAAACAAACGACGGTTGAAACAGCGGACAATATAACGGGAAAGATATCAAAAACAATTTACACGTATGGATCTGTTCCAGCGGATCCTGTTGTAGGAGGAGGACAACTTCCTGTCGAGACCTCCGTCCAATACTACGATTGGGGAGAGCAGAATTTACTGAAGACGATTGATGAGGTTTGGGCAGATCCTTATAGAGTTGTAAGCCGAAAAGTCTCGATGGGGGGATCCACAAATCAAACCGTTTACTGCTATGCTGGAACCGACGTCGCAGAATTGGACGAATACGACTACGGTCAGTCAGCGCCAACGTTCACACAGCCCGTGACTGGCGTGTTCCCTCCATATTCCTGTGCGCACATTGGATCAAATCCTCAAGGAAGTCCGACTCGCGCAACTGTCAAGACCTATCAGTTCTTATCCGGACAGCATGTGGCTCCTACAAATTCGTCCGGTATCGCAAATTTCTCGGTGGCGATTACGGATCGACCGTGTCGGCAGGTGGTTTACGATTCAACCGGCCAGAGAGCCGCTGAAACCGACTACTATTACGATGGCCAACAAACTAATTGCTCTGACATCACAAATATGGCAACTGCGGGCGTTTCCGGGTTACCGAGCGGAACGCACAATGAGACTAATTTTGCGCCGGCGAGCCAAAATCCGGATGGCTCACCAAACTCCCGCGGCAACCTCACGAAAGTCGTCGTTTGGTCCAACTCCGGAACATCGCCTACGACAACATACGCCTATGATGAGACCGGTCAGGTCGTTTCGCAAACTGACCCGTGCGGAAATACTGCTTGCTCTGACATGGTAGGAACAGGCCATACAACCACGTATTCCTATGCGGACAGTCCGGTGGGAGGTAATGCGGCTGGACAATCGAATGCCTATGTATCGACAATCACATATCCGCCGGCAAATGGCGTCTCCCAACGGCTTCAGTATTCCTATAACTACACCACTGGCGAAGTCGTGTCCTCCTCTGATCCTAACAATCAGGTTACGAGCTACATGTATAACGACTCGCTCAATCGTCTTAAAGAAGTCGATTATCCTGACGGCGGCAAAGCAAACTACGACTATGATGATTCAACACCCAGCGTGACGGTTTCTAAGTTGATGTCGACATCGCCATTGCTGAAAAATGTTAGTAAAAGCAGCCGAGATGGGATGGCACACGTTACCCAAATACAAGATCAATCGGATCCAAGTTACATGACCTCAACAGAGACTCAATATGATGGTATGGGTCGGCCATGGACTGTCTTCAATCCACATTCAGGCTCATCCCTTTCTACGGACGGATCCACAACCTATACCAGAGACTCCTTGGGTAGAGTGACAAACTCTTTACAGCCCGACGGAACGAATCTTGTATCGAGCTATAACGGTCCAACCGTAAGTTTCACTGATGAAGCTGGTCACCACTGGGACAGGACTTCCGATGCCCTGGGTAGACTCATTACGGTCTCCGATCCAGCGGGCGCCAGCACAATTTACACGTACGATTCGTTAGATAATCTGAAGAGTGTCCAACAAGCTGGTGTATCTGACACTCGAATTTTCAATTATGATTCGTTGTCTCATCTTCTCACTGCCAAGAACCTTGAGACCGGAACGACTTGCTACGGACAATGGAGCGGGAGCAATTGCGTAAATGGTTATGACGCGAACGGCAACCTCTCGATGAAGACCGATGCCCGTGGGATTACGGTGAACTATACCTATGACGTTCTGAGTCGATTAACTAATAAGACCTCAGCGGGCGGTAGTGGGATTCCGGGGTTTAATTATCTTTATGGTTACGACGTCGTATCGCCGAGTATAGCAAATGGCATAGGTCGGCTCCTGTATACGACGAACTCGCCTGGCATCCCGACGGGCGAATCCGAGATATATTTCTACGATTCAATGGGACGTATGACGTCGAAGGCCACTTATCTTCCTGCAACGCCACGAACGCCCGTCACCGTGACCGCTTCCTACGATCTGGCTGGAAATATAAAGTCACTGACCTACCCTGATGGAAGACGGATCATTGAGGACTGGAATAGTAAAGGATGGTTGAACTCCGTCACCTATGACAGCTGGAATGGTCAACCTATTGGTTTTCCCTATTTGTCCTCAGCTTCTTATTGGCCAGACGGAAGTGTCCAAGGGCTGTATTATGGCAACGGAACGGCGAGCGGGTATCACCACAACAATCGCCAGCAGATCGACGCGATAAACTTTGTCAATCTATCCAATGGTGCTCTCTATTCAGAGAAGCTCTACTGTTTCGGCTTGACCACGAACCCGCTTGCAACTTCTTTCCCCGCCTGCGATGCGCTCTCAAGTGGAAACACGGGCAGCGTATGGCAGATAAAAGATGTTTTAAATGCGGCGAATAATCAGAGCTTCACCTACGACAGCCTAGATCGAATTCGCACGGCCTCCCTAAATGGCTTAGCCCAGCAATACCAGATCGATTCAGTCGGGAATATGTCGCTAATGAATGGAAGCAACGCCATCTATCACTTTGATCCGGCGACCAACAGAATCACCGATCTCCCCTGCGCAGGCTCGATAACCCCCTATGACAGTGCGGGAAACCAGCTCTGCGATCAAGATCAAAATGGCGCCGTCAGACAATTCAACTACGATGCCGATGGCAACATTACGCAAATTGCAATGCTTGGGAACGTTTTGCCGTTCGAGAGTTACCTTTATGCCGCGGATGGCACAAGAATTCACAAGATTGGGGCAGATGGAGGTTATACCGAATATGTCAGTTTCGGTGGTCAAACACTCGCCGAGAGACTCAGCGATGGAAGCTGGCGCGATTACATTTTTGCCAACGGACAGCGGATCGCCCGGTCCGATACCTCTATCAACCCTCTGAATGCTCAAAGCAGCTCCACTTTCTATCACAATGGCCGGATTGGCTCAGCCGAGGTCCTAACTGACGGCAATGGAGCCCTCCTGACATCGAGCCAGTTCCTACCTTTCGGACAGGAGAACAGCTCCGGCCCGAGTTCGAATCACTACAAATTCACCGGCAAAGAACGCGATACAGAGTCGGGGCTGGATAACTTCGGCGCGCGCTACTTCGGAAGTACGATGGGGCGGTTCATGTCCCCCGACTATGCGGATATGGACTTCGGCCCTGTCGATGTTCCAAGTGCCGATTTTGAGAATCCCCAATCACTGAATCTGTACAGCTACGTTCACAATAATCCGCTCACGAACGTCGATCCTGACGGCCACGATTGCGTAGTCCAGACGAGGACGAGCAACACAACGGAGCAGGTATCGGTTACCTCTGGTAACTGCGACAACGTAAAGGTCGGGGACGGGCAGACGAAGAACTATATCGCTGGCACCGTGGATATGAGTTCTATCAAGGGCAACGGTGCTGGCGGCATCGACGTGGGGTATACGCCCTACTCTGGCGGTGGTGGAGTCGCAAGCCTCAATGGTGCGTCGATCCCTAATAATCCGGGCATCGCTTATGGCTGGGGCAACAACGCGCAGGGATATCAGACTCTCGGAGCAGCCGACAAGGCTGTTACTTACGCGACAGTCGCAACGGGAGTAGCGTATGGAGCAGTTGCGGCAGGAATGGCAGCTCCAGAAATCGCCAGCGCAATAGGTCGCAGCGGGATCAGGTTCGCTCTTCAGCACGGCATGAGATGGGAAGCCGGGCACTCGATGGTGATGGCAACTGCCAGTGAAGTAAAAGCTGCTGTCGGAGCTGCTGTTGCTGCGGGGATCGCTTCAGGGCAGTTCCAGCAGGGCGTCATCAAAGGCCAGACGATGGTGAATGGAACGATCATCGCTTTTACAGGCTTCATGAACTCTAGCGGCCAAGTCATCATCAAGAACGTGATGGGAGGCTTCAACAAATGATCTGGCCGCGAAGGAGCAAAGTTAGCAACGAGCCAAAAGAGATCGAGCCGAGGCCGCTGTCAGAGCGTGAGGCAGGTTGGATAAGCGACATCTTGCAGGTCAATGATGAATGGCGAAATGCCGACATCAGCCGAACGCAAGTGGTCGCCGAAGGGCCATGCGATGAGGGCGTCTGTATCCGCCTGCAAGCCCCCGAATCGGAGAACCCTAAAGCGAAGTCGAGAAGGGAATCTGTGGGGGAGCTGTGGATACAGACGGACGACGGTTGCTCCATCAACGTCCAGCTATCGCAGTTCGAGGGGCGACTTCAGGAGCTGTACTTGCTCTTCGTTGATCCCAAGCTTCGGACGAGGAAGCTCCCCGAAACATGGAATGAGGTCTCGCGCGAAGCGACCGACATATGAGCGACGGAGACGCCTACGAAGTAGCCTGTCCCGCTCGCTGGTAAGCCCGTAGGCGTGTTCGTGGGGTGTAGCTGGCCCCTCATCCTCCCTACCTCTGGAAGAGCACGCTGCTTCGCATCGGCTGGAGGTATGACACGTCACCCCAGAATGGGTGCTGTAGAGGAACCTAAAGTTCCTCTGCGGGAACCATCATCGAATCAGGCGGCTAAGAGAAAAGCGGTGCTGTCAGGTTGCTGCGCAGCAACTTGAAGTTGCTGTGCGGGAACCATCGTGGAATCAGCGTTGTGATCGATGCGCAATCGGTGGCGAATAGGATGCAGTTCTGACGCCGGAATCATCGCGGGTGCGAGCGCGGTGCTTCGCACCGGAAGGGTGTTGACACTCCATCCCTTGCGGGGTCGTGTGGAAGCCGAAAATGGTTCCGGGCGGAAACGTCAGCCCATGCAATGACCTGGGCTGTGTTCGTTTCCGCCGGGAAACATCGCGTGTCCGGGCGGAAACGCCCTCGGGCGCAGGAAGTCCGGCGCAACAGCATGAGTTCGTGCGGGGCTTGAGCATGGGCCGCTGACGCGGCGTATCAGCATGCCATGCTGATAGAAGCAGCAAACAAGCAGGTATAGATCACGCGAAACCGAAGGAGAGTTTTCCTCATCGATGCTTGGATACTCGCCTTCGATGATCGAATCAAACCCAACACCCTCACCGGCCATAGCCTCACGCATCGCAACAAGCTGCTTTTCGTGTTTGTCCTTGACGATCTTGAATTGGAATTCCCGGTCCAACTCAGCCAGCTTGTCGAGAGAATCTTCCGCCCCCAAGAAGTCCAGTAGCCGGTTAATCTCGGTGTCAGATAGTGGCTCAATCTCGAATTCTTTCGCATTAAATCGTATTTTCGGCGACAGCCATTCATTTCGCCTCACGTTGATAATGAACAGCGTGTTGTTCTTTGCCAGTCGTCGCTGGGCCATTGCGTTTTGAATATTCGCTAATTGGTCCCGAGCTTGATCGACGATGAGATAGCAGTCAACGTCGGGAAATAAGCTTGCGGCGAACCCCACCTCCCCTTCATTGACTTCGGCCCCCTCACGGAGCATGAAGGCAGGCCCGATACCTCCATCAACAATCCGGAGCGCCTGGGACACCATGATTGTGGTAATGCCGTAGCCCGCGGGCGCCGTTAGCACCACAGCCGTGCTTTTTGATTTCGGGTTTGTGCTGAACTCTAGCGTCCAATCCCACAGTTCATCCTCAACATCTCGTTTGAACTTATGCTCCTGCGCAATCAGCGACCAGGTCGGTTTTCGAACCGCGCAGGAACTCTTTCGTGTTCGGGATTTCGGTCACGCTCTCGTCATTGACGTAAATCCACGACTCCAACAGCCGCAACATTGCCGCAGGTTCGGCGTCGTAAGCCTCCCTGAGATGCTGTGGAATTTTGTTTCTAAGGACGTTGATCGTATCGGGCTCGGGGCGACGGTCACCGATCTCATGTTCGACCAATGCGTGGAACTCAGGGAGAGACATAACCAACGTCTCTAGCCCCATCGCGAATGAGCCACCGCCTAGCCACGAGCGCGCGGCAAATCGCGTTTGGGACGCCGTGATGCGCCCGGCCATATCCAGTGCCGTGTAGGAGGCAAACATCGCCACGAATAACGAGACCAGGACCAGCCAGCTGCTATAAATGCCGATTAGCACGTAACCTTCTTCTGCCCGCAGAACCAATCGTCCCAGTCTCACGGACAGTTGGGCAGCGCTTCCACGTCATCGTTGGGGGGAGGCCAGGTCGCAGTCTCCTGTACCGCTGTTTATCGGCAGCGCAGGAGAAATCTATATGAAGTAAAAGTATGAAACGATTACGATTCTGTAGCTGATCGTCTCTCTTGGATTGATCCCTGTCGCGACTGAACCGTCCAATTTTCGACAATTGCGATTCTCAGTTGTTGCTTACGGGACGTGGGCCCATTGAGCCGTAAATATGGAGCCTTTTGCGTTTCCGGGTGGTCGGCTAATCGCACCTTACCCCCTGAGCTCTAAACCGCCACCCACCGTCACCCCATCACCACTACCACCTGCAACTTTTGGTAGAAACCATAACCTTGCGCGTGCGCAAAGTTATGGTTTATTCGCCACCACCCCCCCCAAAAAATTGATCTAAAGGACAAAAACGTGAGGATTGCGGCCCGTCTAAAACTGGGTTATTACCCACTTCCCGTTGAACAAGGCCCGATGCTCCGGGCGCGTCTCTCTTTCCCCAATGAGCCTACTTCGGCTCTCGACCCATGCTGCGGCACAGGTGCAGCGCTCCATGCTCTGACCACTGGCTCGCAGACCACGCTCTATGGAGTCGAACTTGATGCAAACCGGGCAATCAGCGCCAAGGAATCCGGCATCCAGACGATTCAGGGCAATGTCTTTGACGTGCGTGCCCGCGTTGAACGTCTTTCCTTCCTCTACCTGAATCCGCCATACGACTTCGAGGTAGGCCCCCTCGCCAATCAGCGCATGGAGAAGCTGTTTCTCGGCCACACCTATAGCTGGCTGAAGCCCAAGGGCATTCTCCTCATGGTCATCCCCTTCAAAGCTGTGTACGACACAATGGAAACGCTTACGACGCGCTTCAAGGACATCCAGATCTACCGCATGGGTGGCGAAGAGTCCGAGAAGTACGACCAGTGTGCCGTTTTCGGGGTTCGCCACAACAACAACGGCAACGATCAGAACCTCTGGCGCCAGCGCGTAGGGCGGATCATGGCAGATCGGTGGAGTTGTCCGCTTCTGTCGCCCAACCCGGACCGCATGTACAGCGTTCCACCTACCGGGAATGTCGAGATCGCCTACAACGGCTTGCCGCTGGATGAGATCGAGGACCGGATGATGGCAAGTAATGCATGGAAGGCGGCTATCCCGCTGTTGCTTCCGAAGACGGAAGTTGCAGGGGGTCGGCCCATCACACCGCTGCATGGCGGCCACGTTGGTTTGTTGGCAACTGCAGGAATGCTCAATGGAGTGTTTGGCCAAGGCGAGAAGCGGCATCTGGCGCGCTGGCGTCCTGTGAAGCACACAACAACGACGACCGAAGTTGAAGACGGGGTAGAGATCATTAGAACGAAGGAACGGTTCTCGAATGAGCTCGCACTCGTTTTCACCTCGGGCGAAACGCTCGTACTGACCGAGACGAAGCAGAAGGACCAAGACGGACCAAAGGTCGAAACTCCTGCAGACTCGGAATCGGTTGTGGAGGACGCGGCCATCGTTTCGCGGCTCAATGATCCTGACTCGTGCAAGCTCTTTGAGCTAGGTCACCTTGTCATGACGCAGGGCATACAAGCTCTCGTTAGCCGGGGATTCAATCCGTATGCCCTGATTGAACGCCACAAGCGCGGCGATTGGGGGGATGTGGATGAGTTCGATGCAAACTCCAGCAACGAGGCCGTGAAAAGAGGGGATGACCGGATCTTCTCCAGCTACAACGTTCCCGGAAGCCCCGAGGGCAAAGTGAACATCATCACCGAAGTAGATCGATCGGTAACAACGATCCTGTTGCCGAGCGAGAACTAAACCCTGGGAGGAGTTTCGGCTCCTCCTCCTCCCGCCCCTGTTCGGAAGAACTCATGGAAATTCAATGGTTTACCGGGGCAAACCATGAAGATACTGCATTTTGAACCAATCGAGGCTTAGAATAATGGGCATGAGCACAGGTCTCGAAATCCCGAAGATGCCTAGCACGCTGGTCATCAAGCCGGTGTTGAGCGATGACGACTTCGAGCAGCTGTGCGCGACCAACGCGGATGTTGCACTCGAACGAACCAAAGAAGGAGAGATCGTAGTGAACGCACCCGCGGGATTTCGTACAGACGATGCCAACAGCGAGATTATCGCGCAGTTGCGCGTGTGGTGGAAGACACATCGACGAGGACGTGTATGCGGCTCCAGTGCGGGATTCTTCTTGCCTGATCGGTCATCTAAGAGTCCCGACGCGGCTTACATCACGGATGAACAGTCAGGTGGCCTTACTAACGAGGAACTTGACCATTTCCTTCACCTCGCTCCGGCGTTCGTTGTCGAGCTTCGCTCAAAAAGCGATGCGCTCAGCAAAGCTCTCTCGAAGATGGAGCTTTGGCTGGCCAACGGTGTTCAGCTGGGCTGGTTGGTTGATCCCTATACTCGCGCTGTCTATATATATGAAGCCGGCAAGGATCCCCGGAAGGAGACTGGTGAGCAAATAGCTGGCTCTGGTCCGGTAGAAGGCTTTGTGCTTGATCTCAACGAAGTCTGGTCGAGCTACAGGGTCTAAAACCACTCTTCATAAATTCAATTTTCGTACCAATGCCCCAAACGGCCTTCCAACCGTTTGGGGTTTTCTGCTTTCACATCGACCACTTCACGTCACCCAGCCCATGGGAGGGCTACCCTATGTTTCGCAGATTTCTCTTTGCTGTAGCCTTGGCAATTGCACCCCTTTACCTTCAGGCGGCCAGTGTAAGACCGGTAGGTAACCAGCCAGCGCCACCAGTCCGCTCGCTCCGAAACGGCATGGTTTTGCCGGTTCGAGTCGAACAGTCTATCTCGAGCCGGAATGCGGTGCCCGGGATCCAATTCACTGGCTATCTGGCAGTGGATCTCGTGGAGAGCGGACGCATGCTCCTGCCTGCCGGCACACCTGTCACCCTGCGCGTTGCGGAAGTACAACGAGGCGGCTACAGCAACACCATGCCCAGGATCGCGATTGAGGCAGTTACCATCACCATTCAGGGTGACAACGGCAGTTACAGCATTCCGATTCTGACCAACTCAGTCACCCGTACGGGGATTCAGATCAACCAGCAAAGACTCCAATCCTTCGGAACCACCGCGGCGGTCCTGGTAGGGCGCTACGGCGGATATTACCCCAATACCTACGGTGGCTTCGTGCAATCCAGCAGCTATCAGGATGCACGCTTCATCCCCGGAGACGTTGTTCGCCTCTCACTCAACGAAGAGATGCTTTTGCACTAAAAAGGACTCCATGAAGAACGCTCACCTTCGACTCGCGCAGGTGCAATACTCCGTGTCGACCAAAAACTGGTCGACACGCGTGCAGGTTTGGTGCGATCGATTCGCCACGAACGACGGAAATACCCAAATGCTTTCTGTCTTCGGAAATGATTCTGAGATGGCTACTATCTCTGCCGCCATCGGCACCGGAGCCCAGCTGACTGCCACCCTGCCAGATGGAGCGACGCTCAACCTGTGCATGGGCGACAAGTCGACGACCTACCGCGGCTACTTGCCTATCCCCGGAAGAAACCGGCCAGTACGGCACATGCTCGCCTTTTCCAAAAAATTGATGCTCAACGGCACAGAAGGTTCGGTGACGGTGCTGCATGATGACGAGGAACTCATTTGGGCGAGCGTTGTGTCCTTCCTTGGCCTTCCAGCCTCACCCGAGTGGGCTGACGCGGGAGTCCACATGTTGCGCAGCACGGACAAGATCAAGGCGATAGACGGCTTCAATTGTTCCCCTGTTGTTGTAACCACAACACGGGACGAGGTGATGGCCTGGATTGGCTCACAAGTGAAGCTCGGTATGCTCGACCTCCCGAAGTGCGACGGTCCGGTCCAGTGGAGGCAATACGGCATCCACGACCTGCTGTCCGGTTTTCAATCCGAGGAATCCTTTGCGTAAGAAGAGATGGGAAATCGAGCAATTTCGATACACCGACGCGAATTGCGACGACACAGTTCCGTACCGCACCTTCTTCCGACGCAAGGCAGATGCACTGGCATATTGGCACAGGGAGAAGAAGGCTCATAGGCTTTTTCTCGCTTCCGGCCTTTACCTTCGTCTCCCTGGCGGTCGCACGAAGTTGATCATGCTCTGTTACTCCGACAAAGAAATGCTGGCTGCGCTTGGGCGGTATCTAGACGATCTGAAAAGCGGGAAGTTCTTTTCGGATGCTGAAGCAGAACCGCTCACAACCTGATTTCACCAAACCATTGCTGAACGTGGCACCAGGTCAACTCACCAGAGTTGGCCTTTCCTTTTTTCGGATACTTGGAGGCGCTTCATGGCTGCATTGAACACTATCTTTGACTATTTGAGGGAATACGCGTCTTCCCTCGGAGACCGCATTGTCGAATCCTATCAACCTCTCCACAAGCCTGAAGACGAGCTTTCACCAGAGATCGCCAAACTGAAGCGACGTCCACTGCCGGCGCAGGCCCTTGCGATTATGGGGACCGCGAAGAGCCTCATCACAGCGAACTCCGCGCGCATCGTGGCAGAATGCGGCACGGGCAAAACTCTGATGTCGATGGCTACGTGCTTCGTCCATGCGAATGGAAAGCGCTTCACGTCGATCGTTATGTGCCCCCCGCATCTGCCGAAGAAGTGGGCTCGCGAAGTCTTTATGACCATCCCCAACGTGCGCGTGTTTCTCGTCGAAGACATGCGTAACAACGGCGATCCTCGCAAGCCACACGGCGTCGTCGAAGTGGTTTATCGCAACGGCAAGATCGAACGAAAAGGATTGAGCCTTTCGGTCTCGCAGCTCCGCCTGATGGGACCCAAAGGGTTCAAGAAACTTTGCCCCCAAAACGCCTTCTTTGTCATGAGCAAAGAAAAAGGGAAGCTGAGCTACTTCTGGCGGCATGCATTCAATGTCGCAAAATCCGGTCCCAACCTCGGAAACGTGGTCAGCATTGATAGCGGCCGTCCCGTCGACGATTCGACGGGCGGTAATCTGACCCGTCTGTCTTTCGACAACCGGAAGCTTAGTGAGACGTTTGCCCGCCCAAGCGACGGCACAAAGGTCCATACTGCGCTCTGGCAGGCCGACAAGAGCAAGATCCAGCGCATGGCGCCGCTCGAATACATGGGCCGCTACATGCATGATTTCTTCGACTACGCCATTGCCGACGAGCTGCACCAGCTCGGAGGCGACACCGCCCAGGGCAACGGTCTGGCTGTGCTTGGTCGTATTGCGAAGAAGCTCATCGGTCTCACCGGGACGATGATGGGCGGCTACGCCGACGACCTCTACAACGTGCTCTACCGCATGGATGCCCCGCAAATGGCTCGGGAAGGCTATGCGTGGGGTGGAGAAGGTCGCAGCGTATTCCAAAGCACCTACGGTGTCTCTGAGGAGATCGTCAAGCGCGAGGTCGAAGACAACTCATGTTCGAAGGCCTCAAAGGCGTCAGTCACCGTCAAGCGAAAGCCAGGATGCAGTCCCTTGCTCTTCGGCAAATACCTGATGGAGAATACTGCGTTCGTTTCGCTCGAGGATATAGCGGCCAATATGCCGGCGTATAACGAGAGCGTCATTCCTGTGCAGTTGGAGGGCGAGCTGGAGAAGGCTTACAACGACATCCGCGACGCAATCAAGGATGCGCTGAAGAAGTACCCGAGAAACGCAAGCCTTACCAGTCTGATGCTCAACACGTTGCTCTGCTATCCAGACCATCCGTTCGGCTTCAACACGCTGTATGCGAAGGTTCGGGATAAGCAGACTGGGGAGTTGGAAACGGTTCACGTATGCGACCCTGCGGACCTCGATCAGGGTGTGTTGTACCCGAAGGAGAAGGCACTACTCGACGACGTGAATGCAGAAATTACCCAAGGTCGCCGCGTTCAGGTCTTCGCCACCTATACGGGCGCTCATGACGTCACGGCTCGTCTGAAGTGGGTCTTCGAACAGGCTGGCCTCCGTACCGCTGTCCTCAAGTCGTCGGTGGGAACCGACGCACGAGAGGCATGGTACGAAGCTCGTCTTGCTGAGGGTGTGCAGGTTGTTATTGCTCATCCCAAGCTGGTCGAGACGGGCTTAGACCTCCTCGAATTCCCCACTATCTACTTCTACGAGACAGGGTTTTCTCTGTACACGTTGAGGCAGGCAAGCCGTCGCTCCTGGCGTATCGGTCAGAAGCATGCTGTCCGGGTCAAGTTCCTGATGTATACGGGAACTGCGCAAGAGTCCCAGATTCGCCTGATGGGGAAGAAGCTGCTGGTGGCGATGATGATGGAGGGCAAGTTCTCCGGTGAAGGCCTGGACGGCTTCGAGGAGGACGATGACATGATGACGTCCATGGTTCGCGAACTGCTCGAAGAGGGCGGAGTCGGCGAATCTGCAGACGCCATCTGGCAGAACCTCGAGCGCGAACGTGCTCTGCATGTGCCGGAACCGACCACCGTTGAGGTGAATGCGGTACTGGAACAGGTAGCGGCGGAAAGTGATCTCACCTTCGATGGTACAGACGAGCTTTCGTTTGATGCTGTCGTCGAGGAGGTAGCCGAACCCGAGGCCGAGAGCGCGCCGTTCTTGGTCGAGACTTCCGTTATTGTCGCCGACCCCATCCCAACGCCGCAGACGAACGTTCTCATGTTCGCTGCCATGAAACCAAAACAATCCTCGCGCCGCAAGCAGCCTGTTGTGGAGTATGAGGACCAAATGCAATTGTTCGGCTAACCGGCCGACAGTCCAGGGAGCGGCATACGTTTCGGCGTGTGCCGCTCTTTTTGATTTCCCATCTGCTTTACCTCCCCGACTCCGATAAATAGGGGATTAGATAAAAAAGCTAAAGGAGGCTCGGGAGGATCTTTATGAGCGTTGCGATGCCAGTTGCAGACCGTAGCCACACCAATTTCCGAACTTCAACTCACCGACGAAATACACACGTACAGCGCCTGGATATGGCGGGATGGACGGGCCGGTGCTGGAAATGGGCACCGCTACATGCGCAAGGCTCGTCTCTGGAACTGGTACCCAAAACAACCCAAATCCAACTAGGGAATCTCTGCACAAGTTCTGCATCCGCGTCCTGATTGATTAATCGTATGGTTGGCGAGGTGAGCGGGGATGAAGCAGCAGAGTCTGGCGAGTCAGGGTGTGTTTGAGAAGTACGGTCGGAAGAGTCGGCGGGAGCTGTTTCTGGAGGAGATGGAGCGTGTGGTTCCGTGGTCGGCGCTGGAGTCTCTGGTGCGTCCGCACTACGCGAAGGCGGGCAACGGACGGCAACCTGTGGGCCTCTCGATCATGCTACGGACGTACTTTGTTCAGCAATGGTTCAACCTGTCGGATCCCGGGGTGGAAGAGGCGTTGTACGAATCTGCCGCGCTGCGGCGGTTCGTGGGTGTAGACCTGGGCGTCGCTCCGGCGCCGGACGAGACGACCGCCTGCCGCTTCCGCCATCTGCTGGAGAAGCACGATCTGGGCGGTCTGATGCTGGAGGCTGTGAACGTGCATCTGGAGGCCAGGGGCATCCGCATTGCGACAGGCACGATCGTGGATGCGACCATTATCCATGCGCCTTCCTCCACCAAGAACCAGTCCGGCGAGCGTGACCCGGAGATGCACCAGACCAGGAAGGGGAACCAGTGGTACTTCGGTCTGAAGGCGCATATCGGGGTGGACAGCAAAGAGGGCGTGGTGCATTCGGTCTGCACGTCGGCGGCCTCGGTGGCCGACAAGCACATGCTGCCCGACCTGCTGCACGGCGAAGAGCGAAAGGTGTGGGGCGACGGCGGCTATCAGGGCCAGACAGAGGCGATCCACGAGGCCGCGCCACACGCGCAGGACATGACCTGCCGCAGGACGAAGTTCAAAAACTATGTGGACGAAGAAGCGAAACGAAAGAACACAACCAAGTCGAAAGTAAGAGCGAAAGTAGAACATGTGTTCCGCATCCTGAAGCGCGTCTTCGGCTTCGACAAGGTGCGCTATCGTGGCATCGCGAAGAACCATCACCGGCTCTGCGCGAACTTCGCTCTGATCAATCTCTACCTGCATCGCAAACGCCTGGCCGTACTGGGGGCGTAGTGCGTCCGGTGGCTGCTGAGACCGGACTCTTGAGGGTGCAAATCAAACTCAGCTTCGACCCGAACCCCACCAAAATCACCCGTCTTCAATGCAGGATCGCCATCATCAAGAAATCAAACCCTGCGCAGACGCTCCCTAGGTGACACGGGTTAGACGCGGAGTTTCAAGAGCAGGAAGGGGAAGTTCGATGACGACGAATAAAGACGCTAGGTTGTGGGTTCGTGAATTCGGGGAGGAGTGCCGAGTGCCGCGAGACCTAGACAACATGGTAAGGCGGGGCATCTTAGAGGATTCGAGCTGGCACAACAACGTATGCCCGAGCTTCCATCTGAGGACGGAGACGAACAGCAACATGTTGCTTGCTGTGCACGTGGAGCACCCGGAGCCTGAGAAGCGGGAGATGCCCAAGGCGGAACGGTTTTATGTGGCAGTTGAAGACTCCAACGGGCATATGTTCGACCTATATGCTGGTGACAGCTTCGACAAGGTTCCGGAGATCATCCGCAGCGTTCGGGCGGCTCATGGGCAGTCAGCGGCAGTGGAGACGGAGCCGCTAGAGGGCAGAGCGCTCATGGAAGCCATCGCTGAGAAGTTCCAGATGCAGGGCATTTATGCCAAACTCTGGCACTCAGGCGGCAACCTCTGGACGGTTCTCTTTCCTATGAGTGGTAAATACTACGTTGCCGGCGACAGCCTTGAGACGTGGGGCGCGGACGTCTACGCAGACGCTGACCTGAATCAGTTTCTGGATGGCCAGAGCGTAGAGACCAGCTTGCCGAGCACAGAGACCGACCCGGCAAAGGTCGTTGCGACGCTTCTGGAAGCAATCAACCACGCCACTAAGTAAACCAAATGAAGATCCCATACTTTCGCTCATTCGCGGCTTTGAAATAGCGCGTTGAGCGGAAGGGTAATTTACAGAAAGGAATCGCCCGCCTTGGAATTCCGTGGTCTCCCTGGTGGCCGCGCGAGTGACAACGCCACCGTTGAGGCCTCTGGCTTTGGTACGGCGATCAATCGTGCATTTGCAGAGATCAGAAAGCGGCCAAAATTTTCCGGCCGGAATATGGGAGACGAATTGGTTGTGAGAGCTGTTCGCTACAAAGGCAAAACCGCGGGTAAAACTGTCAACGAGTAATTGCCATGCGCGAGCTCCTCGAACGCGGCGTGCTGGAGGCCGGTAAACCGATCGGTCCGAGTCAGGACGGTCTCAGCCGCCTAGCCAGTGTCGCCATGCTCTCGAAATATGGGCCCCAGAATGTTGCAAGGAGTACGAGATGAGCTATTGTATGACTGCTTTTGCGTTGTGGCTCCGTCGGCGCATATCTTTCCGGACCATGTGCTGGGCGTTGCGCGAGAGGCCGCTCGCGGTCTGCGGTCGTGGCGGCTCTTTTCAAGTGGATCCCGTCGAATTGAACCTCACATAACGATAAAACTTCCTTATCGTGTAAGCCGTATGCGGATATCCTCACAATCAGGTACGAATGAGCCTAAAACCACCGCTCTTGGTTGCCTTTAATCTTTTAATTCTCCTGATGGCTTTCCACCGAGCATCTTTTTTGCGCCGTCCGGCCAATTCGTCTCCATTAGATTTCCGGGACGACTCTCCCATGTAAACGTCTTACCAGCCACTTTCACAGTTCCATTTATCCAACATTGAAAAACAGTGTAACTGTCATGCACGTCTCCCGGACTGAGAAGGCGGTAGGTGCGAAATTGTTTCCGTATCTGTTCAGGGGTTAGATGATATCGCCTACAAGAATCTGCATCTATATCCCCTTGTTTCCATTGTGGCTGACCAATCGTAATGTCGGCTGATTTTGGAAGTGGATAGTGCGCCGGCTGCTGTTTTGCTCCAAGCAGGATCACACTTAAGAAAAGTAAACTACCACGTCGCATCGGCAGCCTCCCCTGCGCCTTTCCTCGATATTTGTGGGTGACGATAAATATCGGTGCGTTGTAAATGAAGCGAATCTAAAAGACCTTCGATCAGCCAATGCAACGACTGCTGCTGCTGTGTGGTGGGGGATTCGAAGTGATTGCCAAAATTGTCCAAGCTCCTTCCTACTATCTCTATTCCAATAGAATCGCTGTTGCTTGGGTAACGGTCAGGATACTTCTTGGTTTCCTCTCGCTTATCCATTGCTCGCGCATAGCTACCGTTAATCCCACCCGTACTTTTGGTAAGCGAGTGATAATACTCTTCGTCTTTCGGAACACAGGAGTGTTTCTGATAACACCTTGATAGGATTGGACCTACATGCCAACATTTCTGATGAAACGACACCGTCTGATACAGAGTTCCATCCTTGTCGATCAAAAGGTGAGCGCCGGTTCCTTTAGCGCCTGTGCGATAGCCTGCTAAAGTGCCTTTGGCGGTCGATGAATCCGTTTGATGGACTACAATCGCATCGATCAGCGTCAGCGGGCCATGCGAAATCTGAGGAATCAACTCCACTTTGATACGAGCATCACGAATGACTCCGTCGTTATCAATCCTCAGCATGGATCAATTCCCCATCTTGATATCGATGTATTGCTTCTGGTCCAGAGCAGGCTGCAATTTTATGCTCAGGATATGATTGCTTCCTCCGCCTCCAGACGTGTGAAAGCCACTGATCCACCCTTGAAAACTATAGGTGCAAATGGCGTCCTCTTGATTTTCATCCTGCCAGAACTCAACCTTGATGTTTTTGATCTTGTCTCGGGTGACGACGCCCGCAAGTGAGAAGAGATTCTGCAGCGTGGCAAAAGGCATGTTCTGTGTGTCGTGAATGTCAACGACAAAGCTGATCGAACAGCGGAGTGACCCCATATGTGGTAATCCATAGCCGTCATGAAGGGCATCCATCCCAACATGGGCAGAAACAGCATTGAACTTTTGTCCGTCGATGCTAACGGTCGCGTTGGACGGTTGCGGCATTTGTGACCTCCCATTTCTAGGAGAGCTTATCAAAATCTCAAGACTTCGGTCACTGCGGGGTTCGTTACAAGCGCCGGTACACCAGTCACGAAGTACTGAATGGCGCGGTGCATCGGTGATGACCGAGGTTGTCCTCGCTGACTTCAAGCAACAGCGGTTGAATGCTCAGGCAGAGCTCGAGTCTTTCGAAGACGAGTTCGAGGAAAGCAGGCCGGCACAAGGTTTGCTCTTTCCGACAGCGGCCTGATAGCACTGCAGGCCTTCCTAACATTCCTGACCATCATCCAGAGAGGATCCAACTTGGAACAGCAAAGTTTAGGAACCCAACTCTCCACCAAGGTAGTCGATACGACTACGAGCTTCGCAGGAAAAACCCAATGAGAATTCCCGAATGCATCATCAAGATCAAGATTGCGGCCGACGATATAACGAAGCTACGAAAAGTGGACGTATTTCGTGTGCTCGACAGTTGCAACGTCTACGAGCGGAAGGCTGTGTCCGAGTACATCACTTCAAACCGGCCAGGATCTCGCGGTCGAGGTAGCAGACTCTCTGAGCGACATTGTCGCAGAGCAGACAGGAGCCAGGGCAAATGCATAGCACGGAAATGGTAACCGACTTCAAGCTCGATGGGATCGCCGAGGAAGGTGTTTTGGTGTCTGATCTTCTCACCGCCATCAACAAGCATTGTGGAAACATTGCTGAGGAATATGACTTCTCGATGTCTCCTGCCTTATACAGCGCACTCTAAATACGAATTCCGGCCAGCTACCGTTTCCTGATCGCTTACGCCATAAAGGGCGGTTCGGAGGGTTATTACGTTCATATCGGAGCCATCCTCCGCCAGACGGACCCCGCGGCAACCGTAACATACGTTGATTTCGGCTTTACCAAGACCTGGTCCGCTGCGTCGGCCTATGCTCTTGCCAACGCGGCCCAGCGATTTCTCACCGACGAAAGCTGGAACTGATCGAGGACGAGCAAACAAACGTAAACACCATTCCAGTCGACGGACCCCCATGTCAAAAATTACGGCTTTCGCTTCTGGTGTAAACGAGGCGCGCGAGATCAGAGGCTTTGCTCTCGCAGGAATCCCCATTGGAGCTTCGGCCTCAAACCTCCGTGAGACTGCCATCAAAGATCTTGAGGAGATGCAAGGGCCTGTCTTTCTCGACTCTGGCGCTTTCAGCGAAGTCAGCTACTCGCCGGATACAAAGCAACTCGAACTCACAAAACCCATTACCCCGAAAGAGTGGCGCCGCCGCCTGGCTATCTATCTTCGCCTCGCGCACGCACTCGGGAGCAACCTCAGTGTCGTCGCGCCCGATCGCGTAGGAGATCAGGAGGAGACGCTACGGCGGCTTGCGCAATATCGGCAAGAATTGAAGCAATTGGCGGAATTAGGCGTCCATATCCTCATCCCGCTCCAGCTTGGGAGACGAACCCACGAAGAGTTCTACGCCGCGGCAAAGGAAGCTGCCGGCGTCCCACTTGTTCCTGCGTTCACCATGAAGAAGGCTGCTACCAGCCTGTCTGATGCGGAACGTTTCCTCGCCTCAGTTCGGCCCGCGCGTGTTCACCTATTGGGTATGGGACTCGTAAACAAACGGGCAGACGAGGTACTCGCCATGATTCGCCGTACCTCACCGGCAACCGCAATCACGATGGATTCCAATCGGATCCGTGCTGTGACTGGCAAGAGTCGCAGAATGACTGCCACGGAGCAGGCTTTCCGTGACACCAATCCCGAAAACCTCTTCAACGAAGTCGAGTCGCCGGTGCTGGCGGCTTCAAACTACCGCCTGGATTACACTGAGTCGATTTCCAGTCCCAGCCAGTGGGCGTCGAATGCATTGTTGCGCGAAATCGCATTCTCCTCAGGATTCGACCTGAGCGAGATGCACGCCTTTTTCGGAGACCCCGACGGATTCCTGTGCCGCTCTTTACCGGGTACGGACACCTGTTACTGGGAAAATCCCGTGGTAGCTCACGCCGTGGATCGTGCATGGGCCAGCTATGTCAAATGCGAGGTACATGCCCACGTTCGGACTGCAGCGATTCGTCACACGTTTCATACTGAGGCTGCCTAAAAGGGCGGGTTGCAACTATGCTGACCGGCCTGTGTACGACCACAAAGACTGCGTCGAGTTCCAATAGCTGAACCGATCAATCACATGAAAGGGGCCCGGCCTTCAATGGCCGGGCTTTTTGCGCTCATCATGCCCACGAGCGCTGCCGAGTAAAGGGAGTGAAGAAAAAGGGGTGCAAGAGTGAAACGAACCGAATACGTTGCCGAAGCAGCCGATCAGATGAAGATTACCTTTGCATTCAATAGCGGTATCCGCGCGACTGAAGCAATGGTAAGGGAGATTGCGCGGTCTGAGAAGCAGAGCTATGAGGGCGGAAAAACTAGTCGCGTTGATAATGTCTACCGTCGAACATGGACCGGAAAGCGGACAGGGCGGGTGATCGAAGTGTCGGTGAAGGAAAATGATGCACTGTCGAAGCCAGAACGTATTCACTGCGACTCCTGTGCCGCACTGATGATTCAAGGGCTTTTCTGTCATGAGACGGGTTGTCCTAACACAAACAGCCGCTACGATGCCGAAACCGGTAGTTGGGTGAAGCAGCGCAAATGCTTCGAGTGCGGCTACACAGTAGATCGCAACGACCCATGCTGCTCTGCTAAGGACGACGACTACTACGAGGATTAGCCCAGAATCCCGCAGCAGTACGCATCAAGGCTCAACGGTCAAAACACTAACCTCTAACTCCAAATATCACGATTGAACCACTCAAGGCCGCACTGGCATATGTGCGGCCTTTCCGTTTTTCGCGGCCGATTTCCCGATGCCGCTCATTGAAGTCTGAGGACGATCACAGAATGAAGATAAGCGAGGCAAGAATCAAGGCCAAGGAAATCTATGGCGAATCTGGTTATGCTGTCCTTCGTGGTGCTAATAGGAAGCTACATGTCATAGGATTCGTTGACAGAACTGGCAGTAAGCTAGGTGTCAATGTAGATATGGCACGTGCTGGATCCTTCGAAGAGGCGTTCTCCCAGGCATCACCGTCTAAGGCTGTTTACTTCCTTGAACGCGCCGCGGCCGTCCAGCGCGAATTCAGGTCTGCGGCCGATGCGCTCGACGCCTCGCTAGGTTTCAAGGTTGACCGCAGGCGAGATCTCAGCAGCTGCACCGTAGATGATCTACAGGATTGCTGTAAATAGAACATCTCAGTACAGTGCACGGTCCGGTCTCCATCAGCACGAAGCCTGCTGCCAAGACCTTCAGCCTCATGGACGCCCTCGCGCAAAGCGTTGCGGCTGCCCCGGCCAAGTCGAAGAAGGCCGCCTAACATCATCGATCCGCAATCTTAAGGAGAAGGGGAGTATATGAAGAGAGAACCGATCAAGTTCAGCGCGATGGCCATACGGGTTGACCCCATGAAGATCGACCAACGCAGCCATGGTGGCAGCCACTTCGGAGTCTGGCAGCTGCGGTTTGTGAACGTCAGCAAGGGTGTAGAGCAAATCGACTACCCGGATCGCTACACGCGCACTGGACGCGCCTTTCAGGACCTTGCCTTCCGCGTGCAGTGGGAGCGGGATGCGAAGGTCAAGGGGACCTACGCCCACACCCTCTACTACGACGGTGCCAAAGTCGAAGAGGTGGCTGTCGCTCAGGCTCACCTGGACATGATGAAGAAGATTCGCAGTGTACAGGACAATGGACTATGTGGCCCAAGACGTTCGGCGAGTTCGTCACGATGTTGCTCAAGGGCCTCGGTATCAAGACCTATATCACCGTCGGAGAGGCCAAGAGCAACACCCCCTGGCGCTTGATCGACGACCACCACCATCACGCGCATCAGGTCGACGACACACTGGTTCAGCTGATCGACAGCTGCATCGACAAGACCTATTTTCCTGAAGAAAGGCAAAAAGAGGCTTCGTAATAGTCCACAATCGGCACCGTGCCGGTCAGGGAGACGATCCGCTGATAATCAGGCTGAATTCCCGTATAAAGTCCTGATTGTTTTTGCTGTGCTGAACCCGCCACTAACCCAATCAGAGGTGGACGGCCTACCCCCAGCACACTCAGCTAATCTAAATTGCGGCATCAACTACAAGCCCGGCACAAGCGCCGGGCTTTCGTGTGTGTGTCGAAGCCGCCAGCAGTGAGCGGGAATCACGGCGGAAAGTAGAAGCGATGGCAGAAGACAGAGAGCAGCATATCGAACTGGGGATGACGCGGCCCGGCACTGGCGGTCAGCAAGAAACGGCGCTGCTAGAACTGAAGACGGGGAAGCCCTACGGCCGCGGGATAGCATCAGACGCTCGGGTGGTCTGGGGATATCCAGGAGGCTTTAGTCACGCCTTTGGCGTCGGAACAAAAGGCGACTTCTCGACGACCTTGCTAAAGCGTCCAGGTATTGCCACACAGAAGGCGATCGACAAACAGCATGCCGAAGTCTTCACACCAGCCAAGATCGAAGAACTGAAAACGCTTGCTGTCGCGCACTACGCCGGCGACGAAGTAGCAGCTTAGACCCAACCGCCAGCCGTGAGCGGGAAATCACGGCAAAGGATTTGACAATGATGGAAGTTCAAGTGAGTACGAATGCGGAGGGAACGGGCGATTCGCAGCTGTGGGGAGGCTACGCCGAGAGCATCATCAAAGATCCCGAATTTTATGACGCTTTGGAGCTTCACGGCGTCCGCAACATCCTGGAAGACGAGTATGCCGCCGCAGGAAAGGGATACAACGCGACGACCGAGGGCACCCAGTGCGAGGTCGACGACGAGAATCCGCAGTTCTTCAGTATCTACGCGCACATGTACGACGGCGGAGTCGAGTGCATCGGGGATTTTGAGACTTACCACGCCGCAGCCGCATACGGTATGGAAATCGCCACAGAGTACGGTTGGCCGCTCTACACCTACAGCGCGACCAATGGCAAAGAGGAGACGCGCAACGATGAGAGCGCGATTGTACAGTGGACACACTTCGGGATGTCTACCGCGTCGTTCCGCGAACTGGTTGGTCCTAACAACGTCCGCGACGGAGTCATGAAGAACTGGTCGCTACTCACCTCAGAAGCTAAGGAAGCAATCAAGGCGAAGCGCATCGAAGTCGTTGCGGAAGGCCTCAAGTTGGCACACGAAGCCGATCAGAAAGACGCAGTGCGGAGCGTTGAGGCTGCCAAGGTGCCAGCCTTGGGTGTGTTCGACCTTACCCCGGAGAGCGTGAAGACGCCGGAAGGAGCCGCGAAGGTCGACGCAGCTCTCAAGGCATGGGAAGAGACACACGCCAACGTTGCGAACGAGGCCGGAGCCTTTATTCTTCGCCACGAGGATGCAATAGCCAAAGCTCTTAGCGGTGAAGGCTACGACTCCGAGTGCGTGGAGGATTTGAAGGAAGTATGCGAACTTATCCGCGACCGCGAGAACAAACAGGAAGCCTTTCTGCGCGCTCTCGCCGCTACAGCCCCAGCCCCGCAAAACTGGGGTTTCCTCATGCCTTCGGTAGATCGCCGCGAGCTCTAACCCCATCCCCAGCCCCCATGAAAGGTACCGGCCTTGCTTGGCCGTTTTTTTGCTCATAATGCCTCAACAGCCAATCCAGCCCCTCCTTCAGCCCAAAGGTTCCCGCCTCTGCGGCCAAGTCTGCCTTGCCATGATCACCGGCCTCTCCGTCGAAGAAATCATCAAGGAAGTTGGCCATTCCAAGGGAACCAAGACAAAAACGCTCGCGAGGGTTCTGCGCAATCGCGGCTACAGCGTGCCAAATCGACTACGGCGGATCAACCCACCCGCAAACTATGCCATCGCCAAGCAGCCTCACAAGAGAGGAAAAAGTTGGCACTGGGTACTTCTCTGGGAAGGCAACAGATACGACCCAGCCGGACCCGGCAGCCCCAGCTACGGGTCCAGACTGTCGTCCTACCTACCAATCATTCCGCCGTCGGAATAAACATCGAAGAAAGGCCCTTGATTGAGCAACTGCGGAATAGCAGAACCTATTACAGGGGCCTTTCCGATGCCAAGAACGAATACGACTTTCGTCTCGTGATGGATTATTCCGTCACCGATGAGATCAACAGCACAAGCTACGACCAACTCGACCGTTTTCAACTCGATTAACGAATAGCCGCCCTCGCATCGTGCGACGGCAGAAAGAGGAGGACAAAATGTTTCTCTCTAATTTTCTGAGTTCCCTTTTCTCCGTCGCACAGCCGCCTTCGCGGCCGGTCACGATGTATGTACGCGAGTGGCGGGAGCCCGACGCAATCTACGTGCAGGATCCAATCGGCGGACTTGACCAACGTCATCCCGGAAGCTTCGCCTGGAACATGGTGCTTCCGGACCCAACCGACTTCCTTTCGGACGTTCTGTCCTGCTTCTGACCTGAACTGCTTCGCAGCCTTGGGAGAAAAACTATGCCTGATCCAACATTCAAGTGGTATTGCAGCTATCGAGATGAGGTCGAATACAAAGTTCACTGTCACGCAGCGGTGCGAAGTCTTGAGGCGTACCGTTGCCAGCCCGACATGCTCGATCACATCCGCAAGGATTTCAATGGTGACGCCGATGAGTTCGAGCGAACGGTTGTTGCGCGTCAAGGCGGGGTGATTATCAGGTTCTCGGACCTGCCGGGCTACCCACGGTGGACACCCGAGTTTTACCGAGCCTTCACAGAATGGCTCATCTCCGACCACGCAGCCGCAGATGCAGATTGGAAGGCCACCTGCGCCCGCATGGGGCATGCATACGAGCCGTCGAAAATGGCCCCGATTCCACGCCCCATTTATTGGGACGAGGAGCAACGGACCTACCTCACGGAACCGTGGTTTGAGGTCGCAGATCATGGAGTGAACATGCCGCCGCCCCAAGGGTGCAACCTCGATTCCCAAATACCCCTAGCGCGTTAGCCTGACAAAGAACCATATGCTACCTTGTCCATGTCTCCAATTCATACAGATTAGGATGAAGTCATATGGCTCGCTGTCAGGCCTACAACGAGGATCGTAGCTGGATCGCCATCTTATTTGCCACCTACGCGACTAAGAATTGCCAAAAAGAGGCGACCCGTACCTGTCGCTGCAAGAAGGAAGTTTGCAGGGAGCACAGTTACAGTTGTGAGTCCTGCGGTATCGAGTGCTGCAAACTGTGTTTAAACCCAGATTCCGGTCTTTGCGGCGCACCTGGCTGCGGGTGGGATTGATTCTGAACTTAGTTTAGAGTATGAACCGCAACAGCCCGAGGTCCTTGAGGACTTCGGGCTTTTTTGTTTTTGGAGGACGCTTCAGTTGCCAAATCCAGCAATTCAACTCGTCGAGAACCGCCGCGATCGCTCTATCTGCGAGACGAAATCCCGGTATGACGTGCTCCTTCATGGGGTGAAGTTCGATCAGTTGTACTTCAACGTGACCGGGTACGTGGGTTATCTTCCAACACCGGACGGTGCCAAACTCAATATCGGCGAGAAGGGCATCTCGGTGTTTCGCCGTGAAATTTCTTCACTGAACCGAGAGTTTGCCGCAGCAGCTCACAAAACTGCGAAGTGAACTCGCTTTCAAAACCTGGCGGCCTCTCTCGGGTCGCTTCTCATACCACAACAAAGGAAACCGCCATGTTCAAAGAACTGTCGCCTATTCTGGCGACCAGAGGCATGATTCTTACGCTCGGAACGGTCAAAGACGACCGCATCCGCGTCACCGTGACCCCGCGTCCGAAGGGCAAAGACGATCCGAAGGAGCTTTCGCAACCGTTCGTCGTCGAAGGTACTGCTGAGGAGCTAGACGCCGAGCTTCCAAAGGCGATCGAAACGTATGCGTGCGCGATCCTGACGCTCGAGCGTTCCCTGCAGCAGTTGAAGGAAAACACCGACGCTGCTTTGGCCGAGGCCAAGAAAGAGGCGGACAAGAAGGTTGCCGAGGCCAAGAACAAGAACAAGCCTGCCTCGAAGACCACGACAAAGGTTGAAGCGAAGCCAGAGCCGCCCAGCGCTCCCGCGCCGCCGAGCCTTTTCGACACTCCCGCAGAGGGAAACGGTGAGGCACAGCCGGCGACACCTGCGGTCGCAGCCGAAACCACCGCCACTACGGATGATTCCGACCCGGAACCTGACAACGACCCTGACGGATCGGACGATGACTCGGACGACACCGACGACACCAGCGATGAAGTCGGTGACGTGTCGGTGCAGGGCAATAACATTCCTGTGTCGACACCGCCGGCAGCAATTCCCATCTCGCAACCAAGCATGTTTGACAGCCCCCGCGATGAAGAAGCGGAGATTTTAGAGGAGGCATTCGGTCATGGCCCTGAAAACAGTCTCATTGCCGCGTAACTTTTACCTCGACGGAAGAAAGCTCCCCTCTCCTGATGAGAGCTTCTCGATCGAAGAGGTGCGAAACCACTATTCCGGCATTTATCCGGAACTCAACAACTCCTCCTATACGGAAGAGATCACCGAAACCGAGCACATGGTGACATTCTCGGCATCTGTCGGCCACAAGGGCTGAGCGGATGCCAGCCCCACTCCGTAAGTCCGATTCAAAGACCCAGAAGCTCCTGCAGGCCGAGTTTGAGCGACTCAGCCGGCAGGAGCGCACCCCAAACGAATTGATGATCGAAAGGTTTCTCCAATGCCCAGAGGCACAAAAGTGCTCCAAAATCACGGCCTCTCTCATCGGGCGTCAAAGGTACGTCGATCGTCCGATCCCGACACCCAGCGCCTTGCTACCCTGGCTGCAATGACAATGGCTCGGCAGAGGCCGAGCCTTGTCCTTCCTTCCCTGTCGGGTATACCAACCTCCTACACTCACACCACAGGAGCGGACTCCGCACTCGCTGCCGCCAACAGTATTTCGAAACTCGGCCTTGGATCGATTGAGTTGTGGAAACGCCATAACGGGAATCTGTCCCTCTTCATCAAGAGTTCCATCAATCAGTGGCTCGCGGAACTCGGGTCGTCCGAACTGAACAACATCGTCACTATCGACTTTGCCATAGTCGATGAACTTCAAGGGCTTGAGCTGAAGAAGAAAGGCGATCTCTTCATCCTGCTCGAAACGTCGGACGGCTGCGGATTCCTCTGCATCGGTGCTCTTTTGGAACAGCTTGAGAACGCACATGCTGGTTTAGGCAGGGCCTTCTACATAGTCCTTCTAAGCACCATGAATGGGTGGCTGGATGTCTACGACCAGAACAACGCCGTATATTTCTTCGATCGATGGCAAGAGTCGATCGAGATGGACCTTGATGTGGAGTCAGGGCAGACTTTCGTGCAGTATTGTGCCGACAATGAAATCAATTTTCCCAACGTCGAGGAAGCTCAGCCACATTTCGTTAGGGATGTGAACTTCCGAAAAGAGGCGACCAGAATTCACCTTTCTGTCGATCTTCTCAAGAAGCATCGGAGCGGAAAGTTCGCAAACTTCATTGAACCGGTTCTTGCGATGAAGGAGATCCGATATCTCAAACGTGTTCCCGCTAATCTAGACATCGACTACGCCTGGGACGACAATTGCCCTCTGCCAAATTGAGCGGTCGCCTTCGACAAACACGATCCTATAACTCAGGCGTTTGACGAAGAGAGTCAGAGCTATAACGAAGTGACACATGCCCCGACCTGGGTTGACTCGTTCGATCCAACTTCTGTGACAGATGTGCACCGCGTTCTGAACTATGTTCGGAGCTTTCTGTTCGTCAACCAACAGGTGGCAAGGCTCTGCAATGCCATCGAGAAAGGCAATTTCAGTGCAAGCTCAAGTGCAACTGAGTTCATCGAAGAGCTTCGAGCTGCGTGAAGCCCTGCTCGTGTACAGCGGCGGTTCAGCTCATCATGTAAGTGGGCCGAACACGTTCGTAACCAAACACAGCGTTCGCAGTTCTGAGAGTGGCGCGCCGTCCCTCGGCCCTGGTGCGCCCATCGGAATAGAGGACATTCTCGAACTGATCAAGGAACTGCGTGGTGTAGTGCCGGTAGAGTTCCTGCCGGATAACGTCCTCGTTCGCACCCAGGAGTCGATTGTCTGGTGGACCCCATCGGCAATTCGGCCCATGTTTTATGCCGTGGAAAAAGGCGTCGAATTGAAGCAGTTGTCCGGCAAACAATTCCCTCAACCTCCCCTTGTCTTTCGCGCCCAAGTCGGCAGTCTCGATGTGCGGGCGCTTGAGATCAACGAGCGGCCTACCCCGAAAGCCAACCTATTCAGGGCTCCTTATTGGAACGTGAACGATCAGGGTAGTGTCTGTCTCGGGTCAACGAAGGTGCCTCGAGAGGCTTCCGTGGAGTCGATCGCAAAGTGGGAGAAAGCCTTTTTCCAGAGCGAATTCACACACTCCAACTCCGCCAAGAAGCTGACTGAACATCCGGGAGGCTTCATGGGTCTGTGGAAGTCGCTTGTAGGTAAGAAAACCTTTCCGGTGCAACACCTGGCGAGTGCAGGTCAGACGTTGGGACAGTTCATCCAGAGTTAGCCGTTGAGATGCCTTTGCGGTGTCGGCGGCTGGCATAGCCAATGAGAAGCCGCACAGGCGGTTTGAGGACGGTTTATGACCAGTGAGAAGAAGAGTGAAATTTCAGAGGCGATTTCCGCCGCATCTGCGCAACTGATCGAAGCTTTGAAGGCAGGCAAGAGCGAAGCTTTGACGCGCTACCTTGAAGTGATGGGCCGATTTCGGACCTACTCCTTCCATAATGTTTTACTCATCGCGTCGCAGAGACTGGTGACATAGTGCTATACCTCGCTGGAGTCAATAGAATTAGGGGTTTGCGCATTGCTCGTTGCGATCAATGGAGTGCCGGCCTCGTGCGTCGGGAATACAGGTCTCCTTGCGGTAACAACATGCTGCGCATGCTTCTTCGTACTGGCGCTGCCGATTACGACGATAGGCCAACCGCCTCAGGATAGAAACTACGGCGCCTCTCCACAACCTAAAGCGAGTGCACGAATCCAATTCGTTACCTCCGTGGAATTGAGCTAGAGGTGAACCTCCGGGAGGGAGGATTATTTCGATATTGGCTGCTCGCCCTTTGCAGACGACGATGCTTTGGAGAATCGTTGGACAATATGGTGAATATAGCCGTCGCGATCGAAGGCATTCGTTGGGATCGAACCGATGTATTGCACTCGGCCACCCTGATCCGTCACAACCGCAAATGGAAAATCCTTCGCTCCAAGGGCGTCTAAAGTCGCCGATGGAACAATCAGCGTCGGTGTTCCCTCGAGATCCTTCAAGCGCGCTTCGCGAGATGGTTCTGATGGATCATCGGGTTGTGTCTCCATCATCAGTCCATACGCATGAATCCTCGCCTCAGCCTCATTTGAGTTGAAGGCGCTGAGCGTTTTCAACATCCTTCTGCATTGTCCGCACCAGTCAGGAAACAACAGCAGTACCGTCGAGGCCCGGAGGTCTCGGTTGAATCTGGCCTTTGCCGCGACAGAAAGGAAAGATCGGGAGACATTCACGCTTGGCAGGTGTTTGCCAAGCAGCGAATACCGAGTATTCCCCAAGTCGATAATCTTTTGGCTCTCAGAGTCGATAGAGGTCAGTCCGGAGAGCGCCGTCTTCAGTTGATGGATAGTGAATTCTGCATCGTGCTCCTTCCCGGCGTAGCGTTGTAGGAATGCTAGTTGGAGCCCTATCTCGTAGAGTGTTCCGATTCTCATCGCGGCCTCGCCATGAGTGTCCTTTAATGGACCACCATTGCTTAGAGCCGTAATCAGAGAAGCCTGCTGCTCACTGGCGAGCTCGAGAGCTTGTTCATCGAAACTGCGTTCGAGGTAGGTGGTCAAGTACCAGAAGGATTGAGCAACAACAGGGTCGTAAGGCAGTTCGTGAAGCATATCCCTTGCGGTTGTGACAGCGTGAGCGGTGTCATCTGTGTGGATGAGCGCATCGATGCTCATTGCGTATGAATGTGCCCGATGCATCTCACTCCCACTTGCCACGTATCTTGCCGCGGCTACGTTTGTAGCGGACCAATCCTGGCCTAGGGCGCAGAGGCGTACAAGGTCGTATAGATCATCCCCGGAATAGTCCTCCGGCACTGCTTGCGAACATGCTTCCTTGGCCTTGTGCATCCCCGCCGCGAGTGCCGAGAGTTCGGCGTCAGACCAGTTGTCTAGAGAATTTCTCACGATATCCAGTGGACGCATCGCTTCTTGATAGCTTTGTCCCGGGCGTCGAAGGCTGCTCTCGTTTGGTGAAGGCTGCGGAGGTACAGTGGTCTGTCCCAGCAATGGTCCATCTATTCCATATACACCAAGGATTAGCGCGACCACACAGCAATACTTCGCCACAACCCTATTCCTTGGCATAATTCCACTCCCGCATCGGCTGAGGATCCTTTGGTGACGACTGGCTAAGACAGATATGACAATCCCGCTGATCTCGTAGGTGTCGACTTCTTATTCGGCTCGGAGCGCGTGAATTGGGTCGACGCTTGCCGCCCGGCGAGCCGGTAAATATGCAGCGGCCAGCCCACCACTAAGGAGCAAGAGAGTCACTGCTCCCATCGTCCAGGGGTCATGTGGCTCGATGCCATAGAGGAATGTCCTTAACAGAAGGCTTGAGAGATAGGCAAGGATCAATCCCACGACCGACCCTGTGAGCAGCATCCAGCTCGCCTGCCGCAGGACCAGCCACATCACTTCGCCGCGCTGCGCCCCTAAGGCGATTCGGAGCCCCAACTCCTTGGTCCGCTGTGTGACGAGATAAGCGAGCAATCCGTAGATCCCGGCCACGCATAGCAATAGTGCCGCACCGCCAAAGATCTCCAGCAATCTCGCAGCAAGGTGTTGGCTGCCGTACGAGTCCTCAACCACCTGGTCCATAGTCGTAAAGTTGCTGGCCGCCAACTCCGGACTCGCGTTTCGCAACAACTCGCGTAGCTCAGGAACAATCGAAGCAGAACTGCGCTCTGTCCGCACGGCTAAATCCATCGCCATTCCTGTCGCGCCTTCGTAAAAGGAACTGTCAGGCGTGATCTGCGGAAGACAAACCTCAATCTCCGGCTGGGACTGTTCGGCGATGGACACCTGACGCGCGTCGTCGAGCACGCCAACGACAACAGCGCGCCTCTCTTTGTTGTAATTGAGAAGCGTCTCGCCCAGGATCCTCCCCGGGTCCTGATCGTCTCCGAAATACTCCTTCACGAACGCACGATTCACCACCACGACCGGCTGCGAGCTGGGCGTATCTCCCTCATTGAAGAATCGCCCCTTCAGCATGCGGAAACCGAATACCTTTTGCATGTCCGGCCCCACTGCGCGAAACCGCGATTGCATCTCCCGTCGTCGCACATCGACTGCACTCTTTCCTTCAGTTGAAAACGTAAAGATCATCTGAAAGGTCTTGCCCAGCGGCACCTCCGTCATCAATGTGGCGCTCTGCACTCCGGGCAAGTGTTGCACCCGCTCTAGCAAAGGCTGGTAGAGCTCCGCGGTCATATCTCTTCCTGCGAACTTGTATGCGGGGATGCTCATGTTAGCAACGATCACATGATCGGTTCGGAACCCCAGAGGCACATGCTTCAGCGCATAGATCGTGCGTAGCAGCAGCCCGCATCCAACCAGCAACGTAAGCGACATTGCAATCTCCGCCACCACCAGCAGAGCGCGCATTCGAAATTGTGTTCTCCCCGCTCCACTCTGCGAACCACTCTGACGCAGCGCAGGTTCGATGGCTGTTTTAGCTGCTGCAATAGCGGGCCACGCCGATGACACCAGCGCGCTGACCACCGTTAGTGCAAACAAGACACCGACAACAGAAAGATTCGGCGTCATTTTTGTATAGATATGAAACTGCGTCGTCAAACCGTGCTCGAACAGTCTCAGAGTCAGCGTGGCCAAACCAACTCCCAACAGCGAAGCGGCTCCGCTCAGCACAAGCCCTTCGATCAGAAGCTGCTGCACGATACGCCACCGGCTTGCCCCCAATGCTCCACGCACGGCAATCTCCCGCTGCCTGGCCGTCGCTCGTGCCAGCAAGAGGCTCGTCACATTCACGCAGGCAATCAGCCACAACACGCCCGCTGCACCAAACAGGGCCAGAAGTGACTTTCTCACATCTCCCTTCACCAGCGAATCGCCATATCGCTGCACCTGGACCGAAGTGACCTGTTCGCGATCATAGGGGTCTGTGTACGCCTTAGCCACTTCCGCCTGGATGACTTTCAGCTCTTCTTCTGCGGCATCTACTCTGACTCCAGGCCCCAATCGCGCAATCACTTGATAGTTCGTCCCATGTTTTGTCCGCACCTTGTCCGCATCGGCAAGCACAGCTGGAGTCCACACCACCGGGCTCGCTCCGCCGAAAGGAAAAGTAAAGCCGCGCGGCATGACTCCCACTACCTCATACGAGACCCCGCTGACCTTCACTGGCTTGCCCAGAATCTTCGGATCGTTCCCGAAAACAGTCCGCCACACTGCGTCGCTTAGCAGGATCGTGTGTGCATCATCCGCCTGCACAGCCCCGCTGTCCGGCTGCACCTCAAAAGAGCGGCCCATCGTTGGGTACACCCCTAATGTCGCGAACAGGTTTCCACTTATCTTCGTAGCATTGACCTGTATCGAACCGGTATTTCCTTCCAGGAAAGACAGATGCCCAATGTTTGCATTGGCCTCATAAAATGCAAGGTCTCTCAGGTTATGACTGCGCTCCCGCCACTGTTGCAGATCGAGAAAAGGCGCTCCCAAACCAAGGGGCCCCTTCTTGCCTGTCTCTTTGATCCCAACCAGCTCACGCGCATTTGCATACGGCAGTGGCCGTAACAGGACACGATCGACGACGGTAAACATCGCAGCCGTTGCACCCAAACCAAGCGCAAGCGTTCCGATAACCGTGATCGTGAACGCCGGAGACCTCCGCAACTGCCGCAGTGCATACTTCAGATCCTGTCCCAGACGCTCCAGCCAAACCGATCCCCACATCTCGCGCGTCACATCTTTGACCAGCGCGACATTCCCAAGCTCCCGCATCGCTCCGCTCCGCGCCAGTTCTGCTGGCTCGCCTCGGTCCCTGCGATCTTGAATCGCCATCTGAAGATGAGCCTGAATCTCCTCCTCAAGCTCGTCTTTGCGCTTGGCCAATGACTTAGGCAAGAAACTCACGCACCCCCTCCTTTCGGCTCAGGACCAACAATCAACCCGATTGCTTCTACGATCTGCTGCCAGCGGCTGAGATCAGAGGCTAGTTGCTTCTTACCAGAGGCGGTGACGCGGTAGTACTTGGCACGTTGGTTGCTCTCGGTCTGCTTCCACTCCGAGGTTACCCAGCCCTGGCGCTCTAGCCGATGGAGGGCCGGGTACAAAGAGCCTGTTTCGACCTGAAGAACGTCCCCAGAACGAGTCCTAAGCACCTGCACAATGCCATAACCGTGCTGAGAACCCCACTGCAATGTCTGCAGGATGAGCATATCTAGCGTCCCTTGCAGCAGCTCGATCCGGTTCTTGTACTTGTCTTTTGCAACCATAGCTGTAGGCAATCTACTCCAATTGGCCGTAGATCGTCTACTGCATTCAGTTTGGAATAGATCGTCCGGCGGGATGCGGACCTTCTGTTTGTGGGCCTCCATGGCGCGCTGGCGCAACAGGCTAATCTCAAACTCGCTCATAGTGCCCTTGAGACCAAGCAGAAGGCGGTCGTTGAGTAAACTGGGATCGTAGATGCCGTCGTGATCGATGACCAGCGTGCCGGCCATGGCACAGAGATCGATCAGATGATGCCAGTCGCGGTTGTTCCGGGCGAGACGGGATGCTTCAAGCGCCAGTACGGCACCTACCTTGCCTGAGCACACCGCCGCGAGCAGTCGGCCGAATCCGGGACGCTCGACGGAGCCGGTTCCAGAGCGGCCAAGGTCGTCATCGATGACAATGACCCGCTGAAAGCCAAGAGCCTGCGCCCGCTCCCTGAGATCGTACTGACGACGCTGACCCTCCAGGTGGTTGCGAACCTGGCTCATCGACGACTGGCGGGTGTAAACGCAGGCCCTCCCGTTCAGTGTGACTCGACTGAATCTTCTCGCTCATCGCTTTTCTCCTTGTTGTTGGCTGCTATGTTGGTCGCCGCTGCCAGAAGCATGTGGCTTAGCAACTCGAGGCAACGCTGTTCGGCTGCTTGGGGAAGTTCCGGCTTCGGTGGAATCTCCCAGAGAAGAACTCTCTGGCGTGGATGGCTCAAAGGATGCACCTCCTGGCGAAGATGCTTCTAACACTACCGAGACTGACGGCGGAGAATGCTGTTGTTGTGAATCGACCAGTTCGCGCAGAGCCAGAAGAGCGGAGATCGCCAATGTGGGACGTTCAACCATCTCGACCTCACGGCAGATATCCTCGTCGAGCATCCACTCGGGAACAAGGAGCTGTGCTCCGTTGGGAAAAGCCACCTGTACCTGGTGGTGTACGAAGGAGGAACACCTCCGTACCAGCGTCACCGTCTGGCCGTACTGCGGATGATGGGGATAGTGAATCTTAGAGGTCAAAACATGCGCATTCTGTAGGTACTTCGCAAGCTCCCGATGCTACGCACGTCGCAGGGTTTCAAACATGGAAGTCCCTCGGACGATTCGTGCGGAAAGGGGAGAAGGGCATCCGTATCACAGCCCCGGTGATCTCCCGCAAAAAGGACTCTGAGACCAGCGAAGGTCCCCAGTTGGTAGATTCATCGAAGTCCGCAGAGCGCGTCCTGCGCGGTTTTCGCGTCGTTGATGTGTTTTCGAAAGAACAGACCGACGGCGACGAGCTACCGAGCACGGGCAGGGTCGAGGGCGAAGCAACTGAGTACCTGGACCGGCTGATCAAGTACGTGAGCCTCTGCGGAATTGCGCTCGAATACGTCGACAATATGGCTGCCGATGGCCTCTCCTATGGCGGCAGGATTGTGCTCAAGAGCGGCTTGCCGACTGCGGAAACCCTCTCCGTGCTCATCCATGAGGTAGCCCATGAAGAATTGCACAAGGGGGAGCGGCGAGCGGCGACGACGAAGGTTCTGCGAGAGACCGAAGCGGAGGCAGTTGCCTTCGTGGTTTGCAGCGCCCTTGGGCTCGAAACGAACAATGCAGCAGTCGACTATATCCAATTGTGGTCGGGAGATGCAGACCTTCTCATGGAAAGTCTCTCTCTGGTACAGCAGACCGCAACAGGAATCCTGGCCGCGATCCTCGACAAGCCTTCAGCACAAAACGAAGAAGCGCTTGAGCCAGCAAGCGAAGCTCTTGCGGCGTAAACGTACGTAATTACCGAATCAATCAGGAGAATAAAAAATGAAGATTACTCACCAGCTCTCGAATGATGGAAGTGTGTCCGGGCGAGCTATCCGCGTTCTCCTGATTGGTTCGGGAGGCAACGGCAGCACCGTCCTCTTCGGCCTTCCCTATCTTCACCACGCGTTAGTCGCATGGGGGAAGCCCGACGGGTTGGATGTGACGGTGATGGATGCAGATACCGTCTCGCCAACAAACTGTGTGCGTCAGCCATTCGGCGCCGCGGATATCGGGCAGAATAAGGCTACAACCCTCGTCAATCGGGTCAATATGTTTCACGGCTTCCAGTGGAAATCGCAGGAAGAGTTTTTTAGTAAGACGAAGGCATCGTCCCTCAGTTCGTATGACCGCACGATCGACCTTGTCATTAGCTGTGTGGATACCCGTTCGGCGCGGCTTGAAATGCACGAAGCCTTCAATAATGCCACCGGGCCATGGCGTTGCGTCAGGTATTGGTGCGACCTCGGAAACAACGCCAGCAATGGTCAGTTTGTCCTCGGCCAACCCCTCAATGCGATCAACCGCCGCTCCCGCGTTCGGCTCCGCACCGTGACCGAACTGTTCCCTTCTATTATGGACACCTCATTGGGGGAAGGTTCCCAGCCTAGCTGTTCGGCTGCGGATGCTTTGCAAAAACAGGAGCCATTCGTCAACAACGTCCTCGCCACAAGTGCGCTCGCAATGGTCACTCGACTCCTGCGTTACGGCACTCTCGATCATCATGGAGCGTTTTATAACGCCGCGACGGGTCGAACAGTGCCAATGCCGATTGACCCGGATATGTGGGAGAAACAATCACGCCGTCGGCGCCGTATGGGCAGGCGGCGTAATGTAACCGGTCTTGCATAAGGATATTTCTATGACCAGCAAACGCTTTTTGGTCTCGTCTTACCGTGGCACTGTTGCCGCGACCACGAACCTTTTCGATCAGTGGCTGGAGACGTACCAGCCCATCATCAACACCTTCCCGCAAGCTAACGGAGCATTTGACGGCAAGCTCTTTGAGACGTGGGGTACAGAAGTCGAAGAGGTACGCAACAAACCCGAGAATCTTGTCTGGTCCCTTATCGAAGGCGATGAGGAAACGTACATCACGCCGGGTTTCTGGCGCGTGAATCGCTTGGGCTATTTCATCTGCGCCGTGCCGTGGACAGAACCCAGACCTGAAGACATTGTCATAGGGGAGGCCGCGTAAGCGGGTGGCCCTAAATTACCAAAGTTTAAGTGCGCTCACTGCGCGTCGTAAAGTCAGGAGACAAAAGTGCCGATAAACTGGGAAACCACCGCTGAGGAAGTACACATCATTCGTCGAATCGCGCTCAAGTACGTCGAGCTTGTGAACAAACCACTGTGCGACCTTCGCTCAGCTGTAATGGATATTACAGCCGTACACGCCAACGGCTGTCCGCTCAGACTCGAAGAGATGGCTGAGGCTGCTGAAGCGAAGACCGGCGACTTCACCCATGACGCGATCGGAATCTACGTCCATCTGGAGAGGGAGACGGGCACGCTGAAGAACTTCTTCGTCCCTCGCTATGCCCAGACGGAACGGAAAGGGTCCTGACATGGAATGCTGATTCGCCAGTTTCCAAGCGTTCCATTGAAAAAATACTGACGTAGCCCCAAACCTCACCCTACTCCGATCTCGATGCGCCTTGATGGTGCAACGAGATCGGAAATTCTGTGCTGTACGGGATTCTCCCCTATCTGAATTCCGTCTTGCACAAGGAAATTTCTAATGATCTGCAGACGCTTTTTGGTCTCGTGTTTTCTTGGCCGTGGCAATACTAAGACAGTGCAATCAACCGTTATAGCTTGGACGGCCGCTGATTCAGCTATTGAATTCTGCAGGACACAGCAGTTAGGTGAACCTCAACTGCCTCTGCGTGAGGAGTGCTCAGAAAGTGACAGTGGCGTCTCTGTCGCAGTGTGGAGTGTGGAAGCCCCAAGCGAGGGATTGCGCATCTGGATACGCGAGCCGTTGACCTGACGCTCGTGAACTCGTCGGCTACTTTTGCGTCCAGGAACATGCCGGGCGCTTTTTCTTTGGAGACCAATGATATGGCTACGATCGTTGAATCGATAATTTACTGCCCTAAGTGTGACTCGCCGACGTGCTCGCAGTCATTTGATTGCGGCGATTCAAGCTACGTCGTCTCTTGTTCGGAGTGTGGCTACTTCGAGGATTCCTCAGAGCATACTCTTCAAACCAGTCCACTATCCTTCTCCGAACTTCCCGAGTCCGACGTTCCTGTCGCGGCTTAGAAAGAGTCCTAAAAAACACCAGAGGCTGTGCGATCGTGCATAGCCTCTTTTTTTGGGCCAGTGTGCCTGGAGGTTGTTATCTCTAAATCATCGAAAGTTTTTATAGAAAACGAGTTCATGCCCACGGAGTGGGATTCCGCAGAGAAGAAGCTCGCCTTCGCAAACCACCTGATCAATTTCATCGCCACCGACTTCCCGCGACAGAAGTTTACGAAGGGCTTCTACAACCGTCTCTCATGTGTATTTGGGATGATAGCCCACTACAATTTGGAGGGTTTCTACCAAGCGTTCTTTACCTGCACAGCGGCCAAGGTTCGCTTTCTTTCCTGCCTCCTGAACTGGCCGAACTATGGAGATCCCGCTTACACCTACTCGGATGTTGAAGCGGCTGTCCAGGAGAAGCTGCGTGAACTTGGCTTCTATGAGATGTACAGGTCTCGGCTCGGCAGGGAGACGGAACAGGCTGAACGTGCAGTCCTGGCACACCTGCAGGCAAAGTATGAGGGGTATATATCTGATACCCAACCCCCCTCCAAAATTGAAACCCCTTCAACCCGCCGCCCGGTAGTGTCTGTCGCAACCTTGGAACCTGTGCAAGCAGACAGTCAGTTTTCGCTTTTTGGATAGTCGATCATGTTGCACAAGTCCTTCATCAATCTGAAAGGAGTCGAAATTGGCTGATGATGTCTTTTACCGTGGCGAGCTGAACGTTACGCCGCCACTCACCAAACGCGATGCAAAGGTTCTGGGCGCAGTCATGAACCTTCAGCGAACTGCTCAGACTAAGGCTGTATTCAAGGCAATTGAGGGTTCACCTGATCCAGATCTTCCCTACTATGGCGGATTGCTCGAGGTCAGCGAAGATCGAAGCCGCCTCATCCCGGAGGAAGGAGAGAGCCGTCACGGACTCCGTCTCTGGCTCAGCCACCTGCTCAAGCACTTTTTTCGAACCACGGGGATACTCGTTGAATGGTGAGATCGAATGGGAGGGGTCGGAGGTTGATGATCGCGGCTGCATCTATGTCAAAGACAATCAGATGGATGATGTTTTCGACCTGATTATCTATCCCGGTCCAAGCTGGTCCCCTACTACCTTTGCCGACATACATCTGAAAGAAGTCATCAAACAACTTTTGGAGTCTGCGGATAGCACTGGTTGTTCTCCGGAGTTGACTGTTGTATCTGCAGTACATCTCGACACACTCAAGGCCATCCATGGCAGGCTCGACAGCTCTCAAGCGAAAGCCGCCGACGTAGCCGCCTAGCACCACTGCCATCGCCGTAAGGAAGGAGAGCCGCATCGTTCCACCGGCTCTCTGCCTTTATCCCACCTGAAAGGTCTCCCATGTCAACCGCCCCTGTTATTCCAGCGCCCGCACCTTCACCGTCCCTCGTCACGTCTGCCAGCAAGGCCAAAGCCACACCCGCCGTCTTTATGGAATTCGTCGCAACCCGGGATGAATTGCTTGCCGAACTCTCGGCCGCACAGGGCATCGTCTCCACGAAGACCACCATCCCCATCCTGTCGCACCTCCTGATTGAAGCCAATGACGGCTCAGTGTCGGTGTCAGCCACCAATCTGGACCAGGCCTTGCGCACGAAGTTCAACGCGATCGTGAAAAAGCCGGGCATCGCCACCGTGTCAGCGAGGAAGTTGTACGATTACATTCGACTTCTGCCAGCCGGAGACGTCAGCATCAAACTCCTCGATAACTCCTGGCTCCAGATTCGAGCAGGACGGTCGACGACGAAGATGGTCGGCATGCCACGTGACTCGTATCCACAGATGCAGTCACCGGCGGCCAACCTGAAGCCGGTTTCGCTTTCGGTCCAGCTCCTACGTTCGCTGATCGGCCGCACCGTCATCGCGGTATCTACGGAGGAGAGCCGGTACACTCTCAACGGTGCCCTACTGATTCTCGAGGCCAACAAGGTGGCGATGTGCGCAACAGACGGGCACAGACTCGCTATTGCCGCGAAGGATGAAGAAGTGCCCGGAGTGGAAACCGCACGCAAGCTGCTCATTCCATCGAAGGCGCTGCACGATCTAAATTCCCTGCTCGGCTCGACCAACGAGGATACAGTGCAGGTTTTCGAGGATGAGACTTCAATGTATTTCCGTATGGGCTCGCGGGACTATTCGACAAGGAAAATGTCCGGCCAGTTCCCAAACTATGCAGCTGTGATACCCACCAACAACAAGAACACAGTGATCGTCCCCACCGCTGACTTTGAGCGTTCACTGCGCCGAGTTTCGCAATTCGCAGATGAGAAATCAAATGGAATTAAGCTGAACCTCGGTGCCAACTCGCTCAAAATTAATTCATCCTCCACGGAGGCGGGAGAATCAGAAGACACCGTGGATGCGCCGTACGCCGCGGGTCCGATCACAATCAAGGTGAACTCGAGTTACGTTCTCGACTTTTGTAAGGTGGTTGGTGCTGGCGAGATCAAGATGAGCTTTAAGGACGGCCAGAGTGCAGCCCGGTTTGAGCCCGAGGTCGCCAACTCTGAGTTCACATCGTTCATCTACATCGTCATGCCCATGCGGTAGTAGATCCTACCGTACGACTATCTGTTGCGTTTGTAGTGAAAGCCCTCTGAAATGAGGGCTTTCTTCTTTGTCAGCTTGTTGCATTGATCTTGCACATCAATGTCGGCCATTTGGACACTCTGTTCACGGGGATTTTGGTAATGTACTGATTGCGGCAGAAGCCAATGTCAGCCACCACCGCCGTGAAGTCGTAGGTCCCGATTGGAAATCGGGTAATCAATATCGGCCATGCTAGGCTGCCTGCATGGTCGTTTACGCTCCGCCACAGTATCAACAAAGGACAATTGCCGTCCTCGCTCTTGCCAGCAAATCGTTTGATGAGATAGTGCATACATTGCCAAACGAATGGGCTGAAGACCACCGAACCGCCGCTTTCTGTGCGCTGCAATCCATCGGCGTCGAACATCTACGCGCAATCATTATGCTCTGCGAATCTGGCTTGGCGATCGGCAGCGCGATGGCTCTCTTCCGCCCGATGGCGGACGCCATCGCTAGAGCCGAATGGCTGTATCTCTGTGCTGACGTCCTAATTCTTGAGCAATTCTGGAATAAGGATTTCCGTTTCTCTGGCAAATACAAATTTGAGTACCTCGCGGCTGAAGTTGACAGGAAACTTGGAGGTACTGACCGACTGTCTCTCTACGGAGAGCACTACAGCAACTTCAGCGATTGGACCCACGGCGGCTATCATGCCACATCACTTCGCTTCTCGAAGGCAGGAGACATCGAACCCTCCTATTCCGACGGTCACATAAGGCGTCTCTTGGGCCACGCTGTCGCTTTCGTCCAGATGCATGTCTGGCATATGGCCGAAGTATTCGGCTACAGGGTGGAGTTCTCCGAAACAGCGCCGTGGATGGACGACGAAATACCAGACCAAAGCCGCTAAGGGGCCATCTCACGAATCATCTCAACATGCCGCTTCCGTTGATGAAGCGTTCGGTGCCCCCTGGCTGGAATCCCGACGTCGGGATTCCAGCCAGTTGCGTTATCAAGCCTGTCACACCTCGGGCATAACAGGCTTGCGCACCATGAGCTGCGATAGCTGGTACAAGCGACCACAGCGGGGGCACCTGGCACGATGCTTATCTGGTTCCGGGCGACGCCCACAGCAACAACGGTAGATGGTTTTAACACACGCAACCCAACGAATAGGCCGCAGGACATTCTTGCTTGGTAGTTTCCATATACCCAGCAACAGGAAGTCGGTTCTTCGGGTTACTGTGTTTTTTATTGCACGCCCTTGAGTCGGCAAGGCGATATCTGATTGAATCCACTGAGAAAAACCGCGTCGTTAAATAAAATACGCACCGATTCTGTTTTATGCACCTTTTCATGTAAACGTGTATAATGGCTCTATGAGAGCGAATGTCAATATCGACGCTGACGCTTACAGCTTCGCTTCCACTTATGCGAGCGCGAAGGGAATCCCGCTAGGAGCTGCGATTAGCGAACTGCTGAGGCGGGCTGAACAAGCGCCGGAGCCGCCATCTTCCATGCTGAAGACTAACCGGCTCGGCTTATTTGTGAAGGCAAAAACGAGCCAAGCAATCACCCCGGAGATGGTCAAGGAACTCTCGGAGGATGATCTTGACTAAGGCTCCCATTCATCTTTTGGATGTGAATGGGTTGATTGCTCTGCTCAACGAGTCCCACGTTCATAACGCTGCAATGACGGATTGGTTTGCCACGACCGGCTTGCAGTGGGCGCTCTGCCCGTTCACGGAAGCTGGACTCCTGCGGTTTATGACACGGCCCAAGACCGGCGATATGAGCATGGAAGAGGCTAACGCGATGCTGGCTCGCCTGAAAGAGCATCCGGGCTATCACTTTCAGCCGATCACTGATGACTGGCACACATTGACCGCGTCTTTTTCTAAGCGGCTGCACGGCCACAATCAAATAACGGATGCCTACCTCCTGGGCATGGCGATTAGCAAGGGTCTGATACTCGCCACCTTCGACCAAGCCATTTTGCATCTGGCCGGTGAGCACCGCCGACACGTCCTAATGCTGAAGGCTTAGAGAAGGTGCGGAAACGGGGACAAGAGCGGGAACGGGGGTATTACTTATCTTGCGGAAGCGTGACTCCTCCTAAACTCTGGCATGCTCGATCAACAAGGGAGATAAACTCCGTAGCGTCTGAGAAGTAGTTCCTGAATGCTATGCGCACATCATCACTTGTGTCGGCGCGGACTAGCACGATGTCCTTACCTGGGTTCTCCTGCTCAAGCGAGAAGAGCGCTTTCAATGCCTCAGGTGAGCGGCGATAAGTCTTCACTTGAAGCTGTTCCCCTTCCGAAAACATGAGAATAACGTTTTTCTCGCTGGATATATCATTGCTGGTGGTATTGAGGCCACGAAGGATCTTAAGCAATCCCAGCTCTTTGTCTAAAGCTACAAACCTCTCTATGAGTTCAAGGTTTGGCATATCTGGGAAACAGGAAGTGGTTTGCTCAGCGTTGCGTGCGATCAGCTCACTTGCATACGCCATGATCGTCTCGTAACGATAATCCCCCCGCTGGAATTTCGGTTGGCTGTGGGTGATGAAGCCTACCACTTCGACACATGTCGCCCATGCATGTTGAGCTGCGGTCCTATACTGAACCTCAAGCAAAAGGCCCTCGTATAACCTACCGTTTTCAGAGTTAACGTCGTACTCGTAGACATCATGGATGCCCCTATACCCAGTCGCTTTAGGACGCTTAATGTAGTTCCATTTGTCTACGGAATTGCGAAGTCGGTGCCTGAATTTTGCTTGATGTAGGTTGTCGCGGAAACGATACAGGCCGTCGAGGTCAGGGAAGATCAAGCGGCATCCCGCAACATCATCCATCCTCGCCAGTTCCATCGCCGGAAAACGTTGTAACTTATCGAAAATTGTTCGCTTTCGCTTATGCCTTTGCGCCACGACAATCTCAGTGCTCCGTGTCCGAGTTCGAAGTATGGCTTGAAAGGTATTCAGTACATTGCGATGGGCCGCTCGCCACGTATCAATGACCGCAAGATCCTCCGGGGATGGGGTTCCAGCGCGGACGGCGTCTCCTGCACGAGAGACGCGCGACTTCGATCCGCCGGGAAAGCTTTTTTTCGGCAGGGTTATCCCACTCTGAATCGGATATTGAGGCAAGGTCATGTTGAGAATTCTATTCGCGTCTCTCTACTGAACCGCACACCAAAAGTTGGAAACCGGGAAATAACCTCGCATAACTATGATTATGAGATGCTATTTCTCTTTCGATCGAGCTGTGGCGCCAACAGGATCAGCTCCGTCCGAAAGGAAGGAATTCTCTGCTGAAAGCAGCTTTGTACAGTGGCCAACATCGGTGCACAGTGGTCGACAGTGATGTCCAGGATCATGCATCTTTCCAAGGCTCCGGCGTGTTTATTCCTACCGAAAGGCGGCGTAAGTGGCCGTATACCTAAAGTTGCATCCTTTTTTGCACAGAACTGCTGTCTAATGGTTGTTGCTTTTTTCAACACAAAACTGCACCAACCTGGAGTGTGTGTGTCTTTGGGATTTACATATAAACAGCAGGAAATAAACGGGTTATCAAAAGGAATACGGGATGAGGGTTCGGAGCCGCAGCGTCAGCCGGTAGATGTATATAAGGATGACTCCCAAATGAGCGCCGCCGAGCTGGCTCTTCTAGAGAAAGTGAAGAGCGTATTTGTACGAAAGTTGAGGAATCAGTTCGGTCCTTGGCTCGAGAATTACAATTCAGTCCACGTCGAGGTGAGAGATCTCGCTGGTCAACGAATCGTATCTTTCTCGGTCAATAGTCCGGACAATAAAGGTGTGGTCGTCTTTCTCGATGAAGATCTGGCGCGAGCTAGGCGCACCGACGTCCACGCCAATCAGCTCCGTAGTTTGGATGTCGATTGGGCATCTCTCCTCCTTCCCTTTGGCCAGCGCTGGGGCAGCCTTAAGCTGCTAGTCAAGCGAACCGAACAGACCACTCTTCGATAGAGCCAAGGCCTTGCTCTGCCATCCCTAACAATCACCACCAACAATTTCAAAGTTGTCGACGCGCCCAGATTGTGTGGGCGCGCGTCTTTTCGTCTGGAGAAACCATGGCTAAGTTCCCACGCTGTGCTCTCTGTGTTTCCGTTGGCGTTCCTTCACTACACCCCTGGGAGGCAAGCAGTGAGCCGTCGTGCATTGAATCTCTCGGAAACAGGAGACGAATCCTGTAACTTTTGTGGAGAGCTAGTTCGGGTTGAGGTGCTTGATTACTTTGCCGAAGATCGCAGCTTTACTCTGGACACCTGCTGCGGGGAGCTGCACGAGTTTGCGGTCACGCATCTTCCGAATCTCAGCCGCAAGGAATTCGCCACCTGGTTCGAGTCTTCCTGTGGAGTTGGAGTGCGCCAGATCATCACGCAGGAGACACCAACCTGGTGCGTCGATACCGGCTTGAGCTTCTGCCCCGTTACGTGGCAGGAAGCGAAGGCCTTTGTCTCTCAGCACCATCGGAACAACGCCGCTCCCCAGGGATGGAAGTTCGGTCACGGCCTCCGCTCGTGCGGCGAGCTGGTTGCTGTCGTCACGGCCGGAAGACCCGTTGCCCCGAACATTGACCATCGCAAGGTGATCGAAGTCACTCGCCTATGCGTGAAAGACCTATTTCCACGAAAACTCGGATGGAACGCCTGCACCATGCTTTATGGATGGGTATTCCGCGAGGCCGAGCGGAAGGGATACCAAAAGGTCGTCACCTACACGCATCTCCACGAATCTGGCGTCAGCCTGCGCGCCGCAGGTTTCTTCGAGGATGGCCTCACTGCTGGAGGTAGCTGGCATCGTGCCAACCGGCCACGGCCGAACGCACCCGAACCGAGCAAAAAGCGGCGATGGATTCGCGATCTCATCAAATCCGATGCTGCCCCACCACGACAGTTGGCGCTATTTCCAAAGCTTCAGAAGGAATGTAGCGATACTTACCTGGAACGACTTGCATCTTGAGGCGACTCCATCTCCAACAACGAATTAGACGGCGTGCTTATTCGACCATCTATCCGATTCGCGCGACGTTACGCGACAAGTCCACGCGGTGGTAGGCACGCGGGTAGTAACTGCAGAAACAATCGAAAAAGGAGGTCCCCCGCATGGGGGCCTTCAGGAAACCCAACGTTGAGAATGATCAGTAACTAACGCGAGTGTTTTCAGTGCATGCAAAAACGTGCGCATCCACTGCCTGAATGATTACTTTTGTACCGTTGGTTCCGTTCTGGGAATTGAAGTAGATCATTCAATTCGTTATTACCCGAATGTTGACATAGTTCGCCTTGACAGTCGCTATTCTTTGGGCTGACCAACCAAAATTCAATTCTGGTTGTATTGGAACGATTCGGCAGACCTCACAGTCGAAATCTCCTTCTGCCAGAAACCTCGTTTACACACCGCATTTTGTTATCGGTGTCGTTTTTAGGGAGAGCCAGTACTCAATGAATCATACCCGTTGGTGTAAGAGAGTTACCTTTGCGATCGCAGCCATCTTCATAGTTTTGACAGCCCTGCCCGCCACTGCCCAGACGTCCGGTGTGGGCAACATCAGCGGTACCATCACCGACACAACAGGGGCCACTGTCAGCAACGCGTCGGTCGTCGTCACCAATACCGATACCGGTATCACCCGTGCCTACACCACCAGCGCTGACGGCTCCTTCGCTGCTCCCTTCCTGCAATCCGGCCACTATGAGGTGACTGTCGGAGGCAGTTCTTATGCGAAGGTCGTCCGCAAAAATCTCACCCTCACGGTCGGCCAGACCCTGAGCGTCGACGTGGCGCTGCCCGTAGGCTCGGTCAGCTCTGAAATCGTCGTCAACGCCGAGTCTCCGCTGATCGATACCGAGAAGACCGAGGTCTCCCAGACCATCGGCGAGAAGCTGATCTCCAATGTGCCCGTTAACAGCCGCAACTGGAGCGCCTTTGTCCTCTTGACTCCCAACGTCGTTCAGGACGGCGGTACGGGCCTGGTCAGCTTCCACGGCATCAGCGGTCTCTACAACCAGAACTATGTGGACGGCGGCAACAACAACCAGATGCTCTTCTCCGAAGCGCGGGGCCGTTCTTCGGGTGCTCCCTACGTCTATTCGCTCGACTCGATCAAGGAGTTCCAGGCCCAGGTCTCCAATTACTCGGTTGAGTTTGGTCAGGCCGTCGGCGGACAGGTTAATGCCATCACCAAGTCGGGCACCGATTCGATCCATGGCGACCTGTTCTACAGCCTGCGCTACCCCACCCTAAATGCCCTCGACCCCTTCAATAAATTCTCGGCGCTGCACAACGGTGGTAATCCCTTCCTGCTCACTCAGCCCATCCATCAGCAACAGCAGTTCGGAGGCAGCGTAGGCGGGCCTATCATCAAGCATCGGCTCTTCTACTTCTTCACCTACGATGGCTTCCGCCGTGTTGGCCGCGCTCTCTACGCCAACACCAACTACATTTCTCTCTCCCCCTCAGCGACGACGCCGCCGCCGGCGGGAACCAATCCCACTGCGCTCATCACGCCCACGCAGTGCCCCAATACCATTACCAGCGCTCAGTGCGTCAGCGCCATCAACTTCCTGCTGCAGACATCCGGAGCCACCTCCGCTCCTCCCTCACGCTTCAGCAAACAGAACATCTTCTTCCCGCGCATCGATTGGCACATCAACAGTAAAAATGATGCCTTCGTGAACTACAACTTCGCTAACTTCGACAGCACGTACGGCTACAACTCCGCTCCCACCTTCACGAACAGCTCGCCCACCACCAATGGTCCCACCAGCTATCACGAGCGCTTTTTGATTGCCGGCCTCACGACCCAGCTCTCCGGTTCGTCGATCAATCAAGTTCACTTTCAGTACGGTCGCGATCTCGAGACTGCAGGCGCCAACGCCTCAGGACCCAGCATTTCCATGGGTGCCGTAACCTACGGTATGCCCAACGCTCTTCCCCGTATCGCCGAGCCTGACGAGCACCGCACCCAGATAACGGACGTCTTCTCCACGATTCATGGGCGTCACTCGTTCAAGTTCGGAGGCGACGTCAACCTCGTCCACGAGGTGATGATCAACCTCTTCCAAGGTGGCGGTGTCTACAATTACAGCGGTGCTAACACCACAATCAACTTCCAGAACTGGGCGCAGGACTCCTTCCGTGGCCAGTCTGGCGATACGGATCCGAGCGCAGGGTACCATTACACCAGCTTCGTCCAGACCGTCGATCAGCTGAACACTGGCAACCGCGCCGGAGCCGATGATTTCTGGATGAAGATGTTCGATGGCTTCGCCGAAGACTCCTGGAAGGTCCGCTCGAACCTCACCGTTAATTTAGGTGTGCGTTACGACTTACAACTCACTCCTGCCCCCATCAAAAACAACACTAACTTCGCGCCGCTATCGACGCAGTACAGCAGCACCATCAAGAATGTTGCTAACCGCGTTCAGCCGCGTATCGGTTTCAGTTGGGGGCCTTACGCCGGCACGGTGGTCCGTGGTGGTTACGGTCTCTTCTCCGGTCTCAACCAGGGCAGCACCTACTACGCTATGCGCGTGGAGAACGGTGTCGTCCAGGTCAACTACAACTACACTGGTTGCACGGCACCCTCAAACGCGCCCACGACCTGCACCTCTACTCCAACAGCCGGTTTGACCTTCCCAAACGTTCCCTTCCAGCCCACCGGCCCATCTCTCTCCGGCGCCCTCTTTCCCTCGGGCGGCACGGCTCCGGCGATCTCCGGTCCTAGCAATCTTGGCACGCAGAGCTTCCACGGCCTCGATCCCAACTTCGTACCGCCGCTGGCTCATGAAGCTGAACTAAGCATTGAACAGGCTCTGCCGGGGCACATCTCGTTCTCGGTCGGTTATGTTGGTTCACGCGCCACGCGTCTCCCAGTCTTCCTTGATGCCAATCTCATCGGCCAGACGCCGCATGGCGTTCGCAGCTACAACATCCTCGATAAGAGTGGCAACGTAGTCAATCAGCTCACCGTACCCGTCTACCTCGTCTCGGATCGAAGAGACGCGAGGCTCCAGTCCTACAACACCGGCTTCAGTGCGGCCAACTCCTGGTATAACTCCATGGCAGTCACGGTTCGCCGTCCTTTCAAGAATGGCCTCGAGTTACTGATGAACTACACGTGGGCCAAAGCGACGGATACCGATCAGGTTCAGGGCGCATTCGGTACCTTCTACGGAGGCAACGCCGTCCTCGATCCCAACAATGTCCGTGGAGAGAATGGCCAGTCCGACATCGACCTGCGCAATCGCTTTGTGCTCAGCTTTGTCTACCAGCCGCAGCTCTTCAAAGAAAACAAATGGGCCCGGAGCATCGTTGATGGATTCATCGTCTCTGGAACCGAAATCGCGTCAGCAGGCCAGCCCATTGTGGCAAGCATGAGCGGTACGGTCTTCAACGGAGCCGGTTCTTCCTCCAGCAACCCGACCAACATAGGCGCGGGAGGCAACATCTACGGTGGCGCCATGAGTTCCAGTTCGGGAGCTGCAACTACCGGTCGTCCTCCGCAGATCGGTCGCAATAGCCAGGTCGGTCCAGGATTCAACAACGTTGACTTCCGCATCGCCCGCGATCTGCCCATCCACGAGAACATTCACATGCAGTTCTCTGGCGAAGCCTTCAATCTTTTCAACCACAAGATTGCGACCAACGTAGCTTCCACCTACTCAACCTACACCCCAACCAATAGCACTACATGCAAGGGCTCCGCACCGGCAGGTTCCGTACTGCAAGGCTGCATCAGCCCATTCACTGGCTCCGGAACAACTGCATTCGGTGCTGTTACGGGTACCAATAACACCCTCTACGGCCCACGCCAGCTGCAGGTATCCGCCAAACTGTTCTTCTAACAGTCACCGGCAATTTATTAAATGGCAAGGCAGCTACGGGTAACAACCTGTAGCTGCCTTTAGCTTTTGCTGTAGTGATCGAAACATTGATTCTTGCACTGCGCCTGCCCTCTTAATAAGGGTGGGCGGTTTCTTTTTAAACCAGTGCAGCGTTTCGTATCGAACGCTCCATCCCGCCAAAGAATCCCAACAAAATCGGAGAAAGCTCGTGTCATTTACCACCCCTTACCCAAACGTTGGTCCTCCAATGAGCTATGAGGCAATCGAAAAGCGATACCGCCATCTTCTTCGTGCCATGCGTTGGGCAGCGATTCTAAGCGTCACTGAGTCGGTTGACTGCGTTCGCGCGCTACAGGATCGCAGACTTTCCGGTGAGGCAGTCAACCACTTTGGCGGCCCTCTTGCTGTTCTTGGCGCCGCCATCCGGTGCCGTCACCTACTTCGTGCGCGCTGAGCCACGATCCCATCGCAGGAGAGCATTCTCAAATGAGCACGAGCAAAGAATTGGCCGAAAGGCAGAGGAAGTATGACCTTCTTCATCACAAAATGCGCCTCCAGTGGCTCAAAGGAAAGCCGCGTCTGGATTCGCTTGAGCGAACGCTCCTTGAACAAAGCGAGCGCTTCGTAGCAGATGGCCCAGAGTCACGCCTCATGTTCAGTGTGGACATATCAGACAAGGACTATCTTCAAGCCCTCGACGAATTTGAAGCGACCGGGCAAATTCCGCCCTCACACACGGCGGAAGAGTAAGCAGCGTAACCACCATCCGAACGGAGAGTAATTTATGCCAACCACGGCGAGAGTCACCAAGATCGTTCGAGCTTCCGGCGTTCACTTCGTCGCAGATCTCTACAACGGCATGATGCGTGTCGGGATCCACAACAAGCAAAGCCTCGACCTCCCCGCGTTCAAAGTTCCGTTCTGGCTCAATGATGCGGAATTTGAGGCGTTCGTTCTGGATATGTTCGATCAGAGTCCAGATGTCATCATTCGCCTGAGGGTATTTATTGGGGTGTTTCCTGGCGCTCTGGTATTCGCCGATCGTGAACGGGAGGAGCACGGAGACTACAAGAGGCTTGCTTCCCTGCCGTATCACACTCTGGAACTTGAATGGGGCAAAGACGTGCCTCCGGACATTCGGGAGTGGATCACTCGTGCGGCGGCACACTACCAGGCTAAACGCGGCGACGCGTTTCAGATATCACAATGCGGACAGACCGTGCGACTGGGGGGTTGAGTTGCCGGAATCTAATGAGGAGATGAAGCACATGCCGCCTGAAAATGCCCCACAGACTCCAAAGCTGCACCAGCAACTCTATGGAATCAAAGCAGTGGAAATTGACCATGCGAGTGGGATTGCATTCGCGTGGCACGGTGGCGGAGAGGTTGTCGCAATCAGTTGTTCTGATGGCAGAATCGCGAAACGCTATTCGCTGCAAACTCTCGGAGTCGAGTGGAGCCTGGACGAATCCTCTCTCACAGCCAGTGTCAAAGAGGCCCTCCACGTCCTGGCAGCGAGCGCTTCGTCGATTGCGCTCGGCGGTTCGCCCCGGATCTCGTAGGGCTCGGATTTCACCGATAATCCTATTATTCTGCCTAACAGGACGAATAATACAAGGTTAAACATGGCAAAACTGAATTTTCTTCAGCGGCTTCGGAGCTTTCAATCATTCAAACAAAAGCTTGTCGAGGTAATAGAGCCATCAACCTCTCAACCTTTTCCCGAAGTCGTGGAGCTCACGTATCATCACTGCGTCTGGAAGATAGAAGCAGAGCAGGAAGCTTTCATGATAGTTAGGCGAACCCCATTCAATAATGAGAGTCGCTTCGTGGTCATCGTCGACGGGGAAAAGTTTTATAAACTGTGGCGATCCACTCCAGAGACGAGCTGTGCCCCTCGCATCCAAATGCCACTAGATTACAGATATGCGCATGCCGTGGAAGGCTTCTCAGCGGGTCTCAAAAACCCTGTCCCGCTTGCTGAGGTGAATTTCTCTCCGAGTCACGGTAAGAAAGGCGTTTCCTTCACCAATGGGACCACCAGGACACTTTGGCTCTTGGCTCATCGGGCAAAAGCATTTCCGATCTTGCTGGGAAGTGAAAGCAGTTCTCAAGAACTCCATAGGCTCGCTGGCACCTCATCTCCACCAATTACCGTTGCATCACTTCTGCCCGAAGATTGGTGAAATTGTGAGAGAAAGATGCAGTAGCTTGTTCCTGCGCGCAACTTTCATTGAATGAATCCGTTTGAGCAGACACGAGCCTGTTAGTCTTTTGCGCATGGACCTAACAACAATCCTTAGTCAAATTGATGCTCAGATCACCGCTCTTCAGCAGGCAAAGACGCTCCTAACCGATGCCTCCACATCCAGAAAAGTAGGCCGTCCAGCGAAGGCCACTTCGCCTGTTGCAAACCCGACAAGGATGCCCCTCAGTGCTGAAGCCAAGGCACGTATTGTAGCTGCACAGAAAAAGCGCTGGGCGAAGGCGAAGAAGGCTACTCCAGCGAAAACTGTGTCCGCGAAGACAGCATGAATCCCTTACAGATCGGCTTGTCGGACTCATGCGAAACGATGAGGCAGCGTTCCCTAAACAGGGTTCGGGAGTTGCCAAAAATACGACGTTGCCGGCGTTGCGGAATTTCGGTCCCCCTCACGGCGCCGAATCGGAGTCTCTGCCGTAAGGCACTAATTGGGAGCTACAATGTGCCTAGTTCAGGTCGGGCATCCCTCCTGTTGGGGGTATAACGGAAACGCTCCACGTGGCTGATGAATTTCGTTGAGTATCTTCGATTGAGGCACCCGACGAACTGGAGGGCTTAATGGGAGACAAAGCGGTAGTCAGCATAAAGCAGGAAACAGACGGAAATGGCCCAAATCTCTGTATAAACCTGCATGCCCACTGGAAAGGCCCCCATGTGGCGATCGATCTCAGGGAAGGGCTCAACCGTGGGAGATGGGATCAGACAGGATTCCTTGCCAAAAACATCCTCTGCGAAATAGTGCGCGGGTTTGAAGATGACGATTGCCGTCACGGAATCTCCGCGTCGGTATGGACATGCAGTGAAGATGCTGAATTCGACCTTGACCGGCCCTTGATTATGGTTGATCCGGCAGCACAGACGGTGACTATACAAGGCCACCCCTCGATTCCCTTTCCGGAGTACATCGAACTGTCAGACGAGAAGCTGTTGACACTCATGGGCGGATGTTTAGATGGTCCCGACTGTCCGGCATGCGCGAGCCGACGGGAATTTTATGCGCAGTATCCGTTCAAAGAAGACGTAGGTGTATTTCACAAACCGCCGTTTGAGAAGCTGATTAATCCGGCAAGGCGAATCAGGGAGGATCTTATTGAAGGTGAGGATTCAGAGGATGCACCTTAAATTGGCTGCTTTCCGATCCCCAGCGAAGAGATGAACGACCCCAAAGGTGAGGGCCTCTCGCTGGTGATTACCGGTCTCGGCGTCGGCATCGCCGGAGCCATAGCCTTCGCTCATCTGCTCCGCAGCCTTCTGTACGTAGTACCATCGGGGGAACCAAATGTGGCGTCAAGCAATCCACTCCGGTAAGGAGAACGGGTTCCGCAATGCCCAGGTTACCGTCCTTGCGCCTACTGGCACGATTGGTTACATGATGCTTCTTTTTACGAAGCGTCTTTCAGCTGCAGCAGCAGACGATCCTCTAACAAGGACCTAAGGGATCTGGCCATGCGTAGTCAAATGCTTTACCAAAGGCTCGTTGCCGGATTGTCTGCGCTCTCTGCGTGATTGCCTTTCGAAACGGCAGCTCATGGAATCAGATCTTGAACACCATAGAAGCATTAAGTTGGCCCAAGAGTCGTGACGGCATCAGCCCTCCGCTAATGGGCAGTGCCGCTAAAGCGTAACTAGCTGCCTCGACGGCGGGAATTCGCCCTCTTCCAGACTGCCCTCAGCTTCCATTTGACGGGATTGAACGCCTTAGCATAGTCGGTTTTGTGGCTGGATACCGTGGCCCAACTTAAACCTGCCGCGCGAGGGACGCGCTGATGGAGGAGCTGGATGCACAGTATCCTGGCTATGGTATCGGCCAACACAGGGGATATGGAACGGCGGCACACCTCAAGGCCTTAGAGACTCTAGGCTCTACCCCTCTACACCGAATGAGCTTCACGCCACTCCCTTGTCAGAATTATCGCTGTTTTGTACTGATCGCCCGATTTGCCGAATCTGCAAATCGCTATTTTGTTCTGCAGTCATCGCTTTCGTGTACTGAACTGCAATCCACATCGTTATCGACTACTGGATCTCAGAGTTGAGTCCTAAAATCATAGCCTGCCAAATTTAAATCACTTTGTCTTCGGTTCTTTAATGAGTGGCATCGGGCATGGCAGCCTATCCAAGGACCAGACATTATCTTCGTAGGAATAGATTCGCATGTGGATAGGCCATGATTTGTCGTTGGGGTTCTGGTCTTCGGAAAGAATCCAAACGCCTTTTGGACCTAGCTCAACGATACGATCCGCGATTTCCATGGTAGTTGAAGATGTACTTTCAGGAAGTTTCAATACTTTAGCTTCAAGGGAACTTGCATCACTGGAAGCGTAAGCCTTCACTCCGCCTAGCGTCATTGCGAGCCAACCGTCGAGAGTAGTTCCCAAGGATCGCATAGTACCTTTATCTGCTGGGAATTGTGGGAATCGATAGTTCATTGCAGTTGCAAGCTTACCGCTCACATCGCGAGGCCTAACGACCAAAGTCCCCCCTGACTGCGTCACTTCATATCCAGCCTGCATTGCTAGCTGCCGAATCGCTTCCGCTGCATTCGATGGGCGTTCCGGAGTGATGCCGGTAATCGTTCGGCATAGCGCGCCATCATTCTGTTGGACGATACCTAGTGGAATACCACCTGCATGCCCTACTCTTACCAGGGCATGCAGGATGTTCTCATCCCCTGTCGCGGGCAGTCCACCGGGTGCTTGCCCTCCCAAAGCAACAGCATGAGCAATAAAGATCCACATTATCGATGCCTTCAGAATGTTCATTAGGGCTTCCCATTGATCGTGTTCTTTGAGCAGGAGTAGACGAAACTGTTAGGTACCAATGTAAAATTCTGCCCACCAAGGGTGACAGTTTGGTTCTGAGTGGCGAGGGTTTGCGCGCTGCCAGGGCAGGCGGCACTACAGGCCCACAAATGATCGCTATAGAAACCCGTATTGGTGTCTACGTCTTGTTGGTCGATAGAGATCAGTCCCAATCCATTGTGACTAGAATCGATGACGACGTTTTCATGCCAGTGCATATACGCAATAATCAAATTTCCAGTTTGATCAGCGATATATCGATTTTGCACCATATCCCAGCCAGCAGACTCTGGGGGACAAATTCTTTGTCCCTCTGAAAGTAAATAGTTGAACTGAGTCGATGTTGGTATCTTAACACCGGCAGTGCCACTGTTTTGAAATGGTTCAGCTGGAGGGTAATAGCAGTCACCGAACATATCTAAATAGGGTTGAAGAATCACATCCGGATATGCCGCTGTGACCGAGCCGCCTGCCACGGTTGTAGCGGCATAAGACGTTGTGCTATTCGGATCAGCAGCATATGAAAGAATCTGCGGCCCATCACTTGTAATGGGGGCGTTCGAGAAATTGTATGGAAGATCGTACACCGGGCCATAGCCTGTGTATGTTCGGTCAGAAATCCGGGAGCCGAAGCCAGTGCCAAATGGCGTGTACGCAAATGGGGATTGATCGAGAAAGGTGGGATATTCTCTCTTGAAATAGTCACACTGCATGCCACAACTGAAGCTGCTGCGACGGTGATCGGCCCTACTTGTCACAGAGTTTCTTCCCATTAGGCCGAACGATCTCCCCATACCGATCTCAAACCACATAAATTTTCCATACACTGCATCTTTCGGCAGCAGATTGCCATTTGGGTCTTTAACTTGGTCAGTGCGAAGTTCATCTACGTCATAGACCATCGTGCGGCCAGGAGCAATGGTCTGCTGAGGCAAGGAATAGGTAACATCTTTTGCAGTAATCAGGGCTCGTGCGACAAGGGAAACGTCTGCAGTGTTCGTAATACTTATCTGATTGGTGTAGTCCTTGTCCCAGCGCAGAGGATATGCGCCAGCCGCATACTTCGCTACATTGGCGCTGCGAAACGGGATATCCTCAATCAGCCCATCAGAGTCGATTTGGGTAAGGGCTCCGACGAGGGAACCTTTGGATCCCGACGCTTTGATCGTGAGGGTTGTCGTTGCAACTCCCTGCCGACGAAGATGTGCTAAAGCCGGATCGATCGACACTTGAATAGATTTGTGTGGTTCAACTGTGTATTGAGGAAGGGTAATTTCTTTTGGGGTTCCCAACGTTGCCTCTCGAAGCACAGGGGAGAACTGCACAGGTTCATTAGACACATTGAGTACAGCTATGTGCGTCTGTGCCGAAGTGCGTACATAGGGTGCGGTCAAGTCGGGAGATGTTGCGGTCAGAGAATCGTAAAATCGGATAGGAGCATCATATCGGCCGTTTCTTCTAATGATCCCTGTTGCTCTTAAGGCCGATGGATCTCCTTCCGATTGAAGTTCGCAGCCGCTCGCAATGTCCTCTCGCTGATCACCGTGGAACTCGTGCTCAAGCAGGTCGGAAATTGACAGATCTTCGATGTTGGTGTCGTGCCCACCCAAGATCAAATCTTTTGTGAGTACTCCGCATTTCAGGTGGACAGTCAGAGAATCGATGGACATGTTCGTCAACGCCAAGGTTAATGTTGAACCACTGGACAGCCAAAAGGCTGCCTGCCTGTGTGGCGAGATAAAGTCATTGGCAAGACTCCGCGGAGAATCCACTCCAACATCACCATCTGGATAGAGCGTGAGCTGAGCTCCGAGGCCAAGGAAAAGGCCGCTGTAGTGCAGATCCAGCTAACCAAGTTCCTGAAATGTTAGGCCTGCTTGATCCAGCATTGGACTAAGCTCGATCAACCGACTCTCATTGGCTAGAAGTTGCTGGGATGGCAACTGCACAGCCTGTCCAGACGTAGTGAAAACCGTAAGTGTCACAGGAAGAGGCACACCATGGTTGTTGTTTAGGGTGAGGAGGATACGCCTCTTCGTGCTTTCTCCTGACAGCATTAGAGAGACCTGTTGAGGCGTAAATACCGTAGTGGGCGGTTTGCTACTGGATTCTTTTGTTGTTTTGGGTTTGTGATTCGAACTGTTAGCTTCTGTCGAATTTTTCCCTTCTTGGGCCACAAGGGGAGACGTCATTACGATCGCAGCAATTGAGAGGCAGACAAACTTTCTCATTATCACATCCTTCACGAGTGGAACTCAGATCGATGGAGAAGGCGAAGATAACTATTTGACTTGGAATTGCTTTGATATGCGACAGTGACTATCGACGTGAAGAGTTGATCGTGTCAAGAAAAAAAGTGTTCTGCATTGCAGCACCTTCATCATTTTTGTGAAGTTGGAAAGGTCACACTCGAAGGAAGCATTGATTGCAGTTTCTTTGGCGATTGCGACAAAGTACAGATAACAAAAGACTCACGTCTGATAAGTCGGCTAATGTATAGTCGGACCATTAGTCAGACATTAAATTGGATAAGACGAAAACTTCATGCGATTAAAACTTCAATGGGCTCGCTTCTTCACGTTGGTCGGGTGGGAGTGGAAATTGTCTCCACGCCTGGCTTCGACTTCAAGGTTACTATCCCGTGCACACACAGCGAATGTAGCGGCTCACATGCACTGCTGGTTCGAGTCGTTGAAAAGACGGGCGAAGTACTCGCAAAATCTCACGGTGAAGAGTTCTCTGCTGAACAGATGTATACAGCGCCACATCCAGCTCTATTTGGCAACGGTCCCAAGAACACCTTCTGGCAGATGCCTCATGGCGCGGGCGGCGGCGTTGAAGCGGTAGCAGAGTGGGTTCCCAATGCCTCTCAAATCTGGGCGCAGGCAGCCAATGACTGATTTTCCAGCTCTGACGACATGCTGCCTATGCCCATGACAGGTGATCAGTATCTGCTCGGGATTCTTGCCCGAGAGACCGTGGATAACGGCCCAAATTCACCCGTTCGGGGTGTGCAGACTCTTTTGTTGCCAATGATTCGTGAATGGGCAAACGGCATGCTATTCGCGATGCACCCTAGTGGGTCCTTCATGAAAGGCACCGCGATCACAACCGGGACCGATGTAGACCTCTTTATCTCATTGTCAGAGACGACGCCCGAAACGCTCAAAGACGTCTACGACAAACTGTTTAACCGTTTGACCGAAAAGAATTTCTCGCCGACACGTCAGAATGTCTCAATCAATATCAAGGCCTTCGGTTATTCAATCGACAGTTTGGCCAACACTCCAAAGTAGTCAACGCAGGTGGGATTCCTTACCAAAGAGTCCAGAACGTAGGTAAGTTTCAAAATTCTCCCATCTACTAACTCGGGTGGCTCATGATTCACGACTGATCTGCCGCAATATGCGCAGAGTTGAAGATCTCTTTTTGGATTAGCAGTGCAGGAGTCGAAAAACCGGGATGCACCTCGAAATGTCTTTCCGCAATGAGGACAGCGATCTCGAAGGAAGCACTTGTGCTGTAAGCAGCAACTATAGACGGCGATAGTCCATGAAGCTGATAGTGCCCGAACTTCCGAAGACAGATGGGGCAATACTGGTTACCCAAATTTCTTGATGGCGTACCTTCTAATAGGCGCCACTGCTGAGGGAATGTCCCGGGCCATCCTGTGGGGGAAATGGATGTTCCAAACAGTCCGTAAAGGCCGGAAGGAAGGCTTTGAATAACAATCTCCTTCTCTACTCCAACCGCCTCTGCAATAGAGTTTATGAGTGGATTATAGTGCGCCATCGAATCTAGCGCCCGAAACCGATCATCTCCAAGCCACGCGCAAAGTCTTTTGACGGAAACGTCGTTATCCGATGCAATTCTGAGCATCCAGGTCGACAGAATCTCTATATTGAGGCGATGCGGATGGCATGGTAAGAGATGTGACACGTTTCGTCTCCCGCCTTATTTTTTAGCCAGCCGCTGAACATTACTAATTTGTACCAGTACGAATTAGCGATGTTTTTGACACTGCTCGCGGAAAAGTGAATTGTCGCATCTCCTAATACATCGATATGGTATATTGTCGTTTGACCGTCATGTGCGAAGAGGACGACGTTGATGATTTCCACCGCAACTACTTTGGACACTCAAAACATATCTCGGCTTCTGGCAAAACTTGTTCAGAGCGGCAACTTTGAAACCTCGGTGAGCCATCTTTACGAGCATTTTCCCGAAACTGAACGCAAGTTCATCGTTGAACATGTTCTCTTCGATATGTATCTGATGCTGCCTGCGCCTCTGGCAGCCAAAGTGCGCACTCATCAGGATCTTCTTACGGGGCATACAGCTCGAACACGTCAGCATTGGGAAATGCCGTCGGGAAGGACATACCCCGTCTTTGGAGGAATTATGAGAATTGTGGGCGCGATCACCGCAATTTGGGCCGTCATCGGAGTGCTGACCTTCGGAGTCATCCATTACCGGTACTCGCGCCACGTTTCTCATCCCAATTCCGATCTCCGAATGATCCATGATGCCGACCAGCTAGGTCACGAACTTGTTCGGCGTCTGGAGGTCACGCGATGACACGCTATCGGATCGGCGAAATCGAAACAAACTCCGATAGCGTTGACTTCCAGGTTCATGTCGCGCGGGCGTACCGCGAAAAGGTGCGACCGCTTTGTCTTTGCCGCGAACCCGGGATTCCGATGTATATCGCTCACTTCGAGCAAGGGTTTCTTGTGAAGCGTATGCCCGACAGCGGTGAGGAGCATGCGGCTGATTGTGAATCCTATGAAACCCCTGCTGATCTGTCTGGCCGCGGTGAGGTCGATGGCCAAGCGATCCAGCATGAAGAGGGTGGACTCGTAAATCTCAAGCTGGCATTTAGTCTGCGACGTAATGGCATGTCGGAAAAGCCCAAAGAAGCCCTCGAGCACAGCAGTGCCACGGCGACCGGGACGCGGCTGACGCTTCGCGGTTTTCTGCATTATCTATGGGAAGAATCCCGCCTCAATCACTGGACTCCCGGCATGATGGGCAAACGAAGCTGGTTTGTGGTGCGGAAGTATCTGCTACTCGCCACGGAGTCCAAGGAGACGAAGCGATCTCCTCTCGCGGATGTTCTCTATATTCCCGAACACCTGGGCAAGCAGCGACAAGAGGAAACGATACACCGGCGAACCATGAAGCTGTCGCCGATAATGGGTCCCGGCAACTTTGGCAAGAAGTTAATGGTGCTGGTTGGTGAAGTGGAGACCATTGCGGAAGCGCGGTTTGGCTTCGCTCTCAAGATCAAGCACTTACCCGATCTCCCCTTCATGATGTCGCCGGACTTGCACAAGCAATTCGATAAGCTCTTCCAGCCGGTAATACGGTTATGGGAGCATGTGGACGACGGCCATCTGATGGCAATCGCTACTTTCACGATGGACGCCAACGGGGTTCCGGAAGTTCAAGAGATTGCCGTTATGTTGACTACCGCCGAGTGGCTTCCGGTCGAGAATACCCACGACAATAATCTCGTGAGAATGCTCGTCAAGCAGGAGCGCGGCTTCCGCAAGAACCTACGGTACAACCTCACCTACGATAAGCCGATTGCTTCCGCAACGCTCACTGACCTTGCCGGTCCCGCCCTACCGATGTATCTCGATTTGGATACGCTCGTTGGGAAATGGGCCAGCTCTGACGCGATTCGGGAATTGATCACTAACAGTAAGCTCGTGTCCTGGGTGTGGGAGCCAAAGCTCGGCATTCTTCCACCTCTTCCCCCAAAGTACACAAAGAGAGTGGACGCGCCAGCTAGATGAGTGAAGTTCTTTTTGACGAAGTAGATTTGCTGCCTTTGGTGGTCGGTAAAGAAGGATTCCCGGCAGAAGAACGTCCTTTGGAATCTCTCTGTGGTTTCCTCGTGGTTGTGGGGAAGGCACGCGAGCGGGATGGTCTTCTGGTACAAAGCTGTATTTGTGGATGCAGCAGACGCCAATGTGGCGAAGAGGCCGACGTCGACGTACGTTACTTGAATGATCCCAGTAACTTCTCTTCTGACGTCTGCGCCTTTCAGGGCAGAGCGTTCTTCCCACCCTTCGCCGAGCTACAAGCTGTGGCAACGCGGAGAGGCATCAAGAACACTGCTCAGTACCGCGAGGCCTTCACGCGCGGGTATTTGCCGAAGTGCTCACCTAAAGACCCGATCGAGTATGCGGAGTGGACCTCCTGGGCCGACTTTACAGGTGACGCGGATTACTTCTCTGACTCCGAACTCTACAACGGCCTAATCGCGCTCGACCTGGAGAGCCTCGGGCTGCTCCCGCGTCCTGAACGCCGGCGATTCCTTCTCGTGTCCCGATACTGGAAGAGCATCAAGGAAAAGGCCAAAGAGCTGGGGATTGAAGAAAAGGACATTCCTGATCGGATGGCTGAGATTGCAACCGCTATTTCAGGGCAGACTCCTGACGACGATGGAGGCACCTCGAAGGACGGTAATGGAGGTGGCCAGGGCCGCGGAGGCGGTAAAGCGAAAACTCCGGGGAGATTAACCCTCAGCGAAGAGGCTTGTACGCTGGTCAACAGCGTGACGTTGTGGCTTCCTTCGGCACATGAGTTGCAACAGGAGATCATCAATGGCTTCTATCACCATGTTTGGGAGATGCTAGACCGCGAGGATACGCTCAAGGGCAACGGCATCGAAGCGGTGGAAGCGAACGTCCTTGCTCGACTGTCGGACTTGAAGCCCGAACTGGTTTCAGAATTCAGGCGTCAATACGAGGGGGTCTGCGCTCATCGGATCAAGGGCCGGAACTGGATGCAGGCTTATTCCCTCTGGTACGCCCATGAGCATCGACGTTTCATCAATTCGTCGGCGGCCGGACTTGGAAAGACTAGAACGATTCCAGGGGTGGTCTCCACGTTTGATATTCACCTCACTGTGCTGTTCTCGCCAAAGAAAATCACGAACGAGGACAATCCGCAGCTCGCGCAAGAGATGAAGGCCGAAGACCCGGCTGCTGTCATTCACTTTTCTGATCGCGGAGTCCCAACCTATCTTGAACCCGGCAAACACCACTACTTCGTCTGCAACAGCGAGAAGCTACAACAGGGCCCGAAAACAAAGGCTATGGTGGATGCTTTAATCGCGCACGACCCGGGTCTTATCGTCTTCGACGAAGGCCACCTTTTGGTATCCAGCAATCTCGTAGATCCAGAAGTGGGAGAGACGGAAAAGGATACGAAATACAAGCCTCGCATGGAGGGTCTGCGGTATTTGCTCGGCAAACTCGCTTTCGATACACGGATCATCGTGCTCACCGGCACTCCAGTACGAGTTGACGCGCGCGAGGGCCAAGCTCTGTTCGAATTGGTGGGGGAGGACGTAGGTGAGTTTTCTCCGGAAATGAGCGAGCTTAACGCGCTGCGGCTACGGGGCCGGCTCCAGGAATTTGGTTTCCAGTTCATCAATCACAAACTTCCAACGCTTCGCCGCTATATTCTGCCGTTCAGGGTCCCAGATGATGTTGCTGCGCGACTCAACAACCCCGGACTCTCAACCTTGGCAAAGGAGAAGGTCCGTATAGAATACGCTCTGCGCGACCTCTACTCCCTCAAAGGCCGGGTAGTAATCAATTCGGAGAGTGTTGATCTACCAGAACTCGATGCAATCGCAATAGAGGACCTGGCCAGCGATGAAGCAGAAGGTGGCATAGATCTCTCTGGACTGTCGCACAATCGCTTCCCTGTCGTCCGACTCGCTTATGAGCCTATGGAGCGAGCGGTGAACCCGGTGTTCTTCACCTACTTCGTAGATGGTCCTGCAGCCACGATCGCAGCGTTTCTGGACGAGCGTGGCGTCAAGTATCGTAGCTGTACCGGCGACAGTGACGATGCGGATCTCGGCGCTTACCTGCGGGATCGGGATTCGTGCCTCATCGCTAGTTCATCGTGGTCTACCGGAGTCGACGGTTCCCAAAGAGTGTCAAATACTCTTGTCACGCTTGGCATTCCCTGGCACGATTCTGGACATCGTCAAACCATCGCGAGGATTCAGCGCCAAGGTGCAGTTACGCCAGACGGCGTCCCCACCACGGTAGTCCACGAAATCATTCCGGTAGCCATCAACGTTGCATACGACGTCAAGCGTCTGAATAAGGTTTACAGCCGGAGAAGCTTTACCGAGGTTCTGAGCCTCGGGGAGATCGAAGGCAACGACGATTCCGATGAACTGTTTGCGGCCGTCAATAGCTTGATGGATAAATCGGAATCATCATAGGCGCGTCAGAGGCAAGGATGGCGCGCCGATGCCGTGACGCGCGACTCAGTGCGATTGCGGCCTACTTGATAGGGCGCAGACCAGCGAAGGCCGTGTAGACCCGCCGGCCTTCCTTATCTTCCACAAGGCTCATGTCCCCACGGCCTTTCGAGACGAGCATAACTTTGGAACCCGCGGGAAGCGTGCCGGCGGATTCCGATACCTTGCCAGGCCTCTTGAAATAGTACGGTTGTTCGCCGGATACAATGTGAGTGACTGCTGTTTCGACCATCGCCGAATCGGCCAATACCTGCATTTTTGGTCTGAGCATACGGCCCATGCTCGACTCCTTCTACCTAATGAAAAGGTGCCTCCGCTTCAGGCCCCAAGTCAGGGAACAAGCCGATCGTCTGGTAAGATTTTCGGAGCGAAAATCGGAAGCGCGTGAGGATGCGGAACATCACGGAGAGACGCAAGACTTCCGGCCTCCGCAAGGGCCATCAGATTCGGCAAGCCATAAGGTTCGGCCGCGTTGAGATCGACTGTGTAGCCCAAGTCTTGTAGACTCGCTACCGTCATTTTGCTGAGCGGATTGCCGGCCGCTGCGATGAAGCCCGACATCAACTCGTTGCGAAAAACGGTTTCGCGCCAATGGCCGTCGCGTGTACCCGATCCCCCTGTGTTCTCGACAGGAACTTTGACCGGACCCGTGCCCTTGAGGACTCCGAATTCCCTTTTCGCATTGACGCCCTTGAAAGTTGGATTATCGCTCCCGGCGCCAACCAGCAGCCTTTTGTTTTCCCAAATGGTTCCTATGCCGATTACGTGTCCCATTTCGTGGGTGATAACGTCCCGCAGCGTCCCGTCTGCCTGCATTTCGGCGAGATCGGCGGTGTCAAAGGACATTAGTCCCTTCGCGGGCAGAAACGCACTCGCTCCGGCGCTCGCGGGACGCAAGTGCGTCGGTCCGGCTTGTCCCAGAATTTTCCCCGGGCCGTCGATCGCTACTCCTTGCGCCACGATCAGCAGATCGTCGATGACGTCGCCGTCGATCATTACACTGGGCAGATCGCCGACGATCACCTTCGACCAGCGGTCGGCGGCATTCTTGAAGGCGTTTTTCTGTTGTGTGGTCAGTCCACCTAGAAAGCGGACTTCGATATTGTATGCGGATCGAATTGCCGCAGCCGTAGCATTCTTCTTCAAGCTTGCATGGGCGAAGTATGTTTCCACTTTCGACGCCGAAGGCGCTTTCTTCTTCTTTGCCATTTTGGGTCCTTCCTATGGATCCGTCGCGGCCCTGACCCACACACTATATACCTGTTCAGGGACTCCAACGCATGAATGTTTTCTTTGGCCGGGTCCCCGGGCGTAGCATGGGTATCCGGGTGCCCCGTTGCGAGTCCCGCAACTGCTGACCACGGCCTTCCTGTCCGGTTTTGTCAGACACCTCTCCTTCCCCTCTTGACTCTGGATTCGAATTCCCCCAGCCACGGTCTCAGCTATTCCGCCGACAAGTGACAGCACCGCGATCCGGCGCACCATATTCCAAAAGAGCTGCCGCGTCAGATGTCCTTCCGCCAGCAAGAGCCGGTAGTAGCGAGCATGTTTCACCAGCCGTCCTCCCGTCTTCACTAGCCGCTGCTAAATACAGTCGAAAAGTAGGCGGCTCACGCCGAGAAGCAAACTAAAATTCATATTGAAAAGTTGATCTTATGAAATACGACCCAACCATTCCTTTCGTTCAGCACTTCGGCATGTATCAACTTCCAGACACTATGGCCGATGCACTTGAGCAACACAGGCTTGATCGTTTGACCGCTGTACTCGACAGAAATAAGACGACAAGCGAAGTCTTCGAGCTCTTGGCGACCGGAAATGATTCTGAGGTTGATAACTTTGGAGATCTTTGCGACCCACTCGCATTTTTCGGCGACGTGTCTTTAGGCCGTATCAAAGCAGGTCGGACGGCGCTGCTACCGCCCGTACCCTCGTCTCTGGCTGACCGCGAAGTCGGCGGTGCGGCTCTGTGGTCAGAGTTTGCCGTCCCAGACGGAATTCGCACGGCAGAAGACGCCACTGTGGCACTCGTCGCCACCCTGGTAGCGACTTCCTTCTGCGACGATGACTTTGTTCCCCAGGACCGCTCAACCTCCCTCCGGTACATCGGGATAAACAGTGTTGACCATCCTGCCTCCAAAGTTCTCCGTTCTTCGACTATCTGGCAGGATTACCGGCGACCTATCGAACTGCCGGACATGGTAGAGCAGCGCAAGGCTGATTTTGTCCAGCTCTTCATCGATCACGGTATGCCGCTCGAGCACCGAGAGCTTGAATGCCTCTCGAAGGAAGCTTTGATCGATTGCGCCACCGATATGAGGTACTACATCCTCGAGCGGAATCGCCACATTGTTTTCTGTAAGCGTTGCTCGAATGCGATGCTCTACTTCAACTCCAGAGCAATGTCGCAAGAACAAACGCACGTCTTCTGAACCCGCTCGCAATCCCACTAGGGCACGCGTGCGGGCTACCCGAATAACTGAATATGGAGGCCACGTGCCGTCGATCAAACAAACGTCCGCGGACGCGGCCTCCCCTGCTTCGAACTCCTTCCGCAAGCCGCCTAAATACCTATGGACGTCTGATATGGACGATCAGCTTCGCCAGGTGTACCGCCGAGCGAGGAACCGTCGTGAACTGTCAGTCGAGCTCGTTCGGTTGGCTTCAACACTGAAACGTCCGAAATACATCCTCGCCAACAGGGCTCAAACTCTCGCTCTCAGCCTCCTTCCATGGAAGCCCTGGAGCCAAGAGGAGCTGCTGAAACTTCGCGAACTCGCGGGCGAAAAGAGTATCCGTGCAATCGCCAAGTCGATGAAACGCAGCGTTCATTCTGTTAAACATCAGTTGTTCCGTATGAACGTCTCCGCCGAGGTGGCGGAAGGGTACTCAATACGCCAGCTTCAGAGTCTTTTGGGCGTGAATCACAGCCGAATCCAGATGTGGGTGACGATCAAGGCCCTAAAGATGAAGCAGAACCGCATAACCGAGGCATCTGTCCGCAAGTTCGTCGTGGCCCACATGGAGGAGTACAGCTTTAAGCGCGTGGACGAGGCTTGGCTCAAGGGGCTGCTCTGCCCCACGTTGGTGAACGGATATATGCAGAACGACGAGAAGACGCAGGAAGGACCTTAAACGATGAAGTCTGAACTTGAAGTGCTCAATGAGGTAGCAGCAGAAATCAACCGGCGACTTCCAGATGATGCAGGGGCGGTCACCGAGAACATTGGCGGAATTTCTTACGTCAGTGCAACGATCGAGGTCAAAGGCCTGAATCAGCGTCGCCTAATTACTATCGGCACAGCGAACGACAGCTGGGGTGCGTCTGTACACGACTTAGGCGGCGACGATCTTTACGGAGAAATCTACACTGACTTACCTTCAGACTTCACAGATGTGGTGACGATCGTGAACTCTATCCTAAATGGCGAGTTCGTGGCGAGTAATCCCTAAAGAGCCCGTTTGCGTAAAACGACAATTATTGTGGATATTTTGCAGCTGTAACCCATTGAAGCGACGTGTCCGGTTCAGAATTGACAAAAAATCCCGGTTATGGATATTTTCGACAATTTCCTCAGGCCTGAGGTCTATTTGCGACGCGTGCCGAAGCAACGGTCTCACGGTTTGCGGAGAGCCGGTCATCGTAGCTGCCATGGATTTTCGCATGAAGACAGACGAAGCCAAAATCAGCGGCTAGCGCGTCCTCGCGTCGGCCACAAACATTTCTGTTACTAGACTCCAGGAGATTGAACAGCCGCGCGTTGGGCTTGACTTAGCTCTTTGTTGAAATGACCTTTCCATTGATAATGGCGATGATCACTCTAAGCGGAGCTTTTAATGAGTTGGCGATTTCGTCGATCCTTCACGGTCGTTCCGGGTCTTAAACTCAATCTTTCTAAGCGGGGCCTGAGCGCAAGTATCGGAAGCGCGCCCTTCACGATGAACATCGGCCAAGAGGGTCTAACCGAGACCCTCTCGATACCCGGCACTGGCCTTTCCTATCGTCATCACGAGTCGGTATCTCCTAACATTCCTCCCTCCAATCCAATCCCCATCTACCCTTCAGAGCAACAGCCTTCCTTTGTCAATCCCGCTCCGATAGAACAGGTCCATAGCGCCAGCACGGAGCTACTGACAAGCGAAACACTTAAGGACCTAAAGCGTCTCATTCAGAACGCGTCTCAGCAACGCGACGAAATCAGTCGAGACCTGGATAATGCTCTCACTGAAAAGGTCGAAGCCGTGGACCGCTACGAGAAATGGGAGAAGGGTTTTTTCTTCAAACGATTGCTCAAAAATGCATTCGAGAAACGTAAGGCGGATGCTGAAACGGCTACGGCTAAAGTCTCAGAATTGGAAGAACAGCTTCGTCTATCGACGATTGCCACACATATCGAGATAGCTAAAGAACAAGCGGACTTCTATTACAGGCTCAAAGATGAGTTTGCCGCTTTGTGCGAATGTGGCTCCATCTGGGATGTGAAGACTCGACAGGCTACAGATAAATTCCATGATCGCACCACCGCAAATCTCAGAGTCGGTCGTGAGCTTGTGAAGTTTAATCTAGGAAAATGCGATCTCATTCAATGGGACGAAAAGGTTCCACACATACAGAACGCTAAAGGTGGCAGTTTTTATCTCTATCCAGGCTTCATTCTTTATAGGACCGCTAGAGAGGCATTCTCAGCAATCGAATATCACGATGTGCAAGGGGAAGCGTCTATGCTGGCTTTTCAAGAAGAAGATCCGGTGCCTTCCGATTCAAAAATAATCGGGCAGACCTGGGCGAAGTCGAATAAGGATGGAAGCCGAGATCGAAGATTCGCCAATAACTACCAGATTCCAATTGCGGAATATGCTCAGGTATCGCTCAAGAGCGATAGTGGTCTGTGGGAGGAGTTCCACTTTTCGAACCCGCAGCGGGTCATCAATTTTATAAATGAGTTGAACAGGTTTACCACTTCCTTTGAAGCAGTTTCTAAACAGTAGGCGGGAGGTTGTTTCCACAGCCGCCGAGTTCCGCGCATGGGCACGAAACCGATGATCCTCGCCATAAGGAGGCAAGCCCACCCGATTGGATTGGCTCGTGTCATTTCAGATAATTGTCGCCACTAATTGCTTCATCATCTCGGCTTTCGAAAGGTTAGGATGCTTCGTTTCTCTAAGGCTCGACGCAAAACAATCTCGTGCGGTATCCCATTGCTGTTCTGCATGTTGCCCTCTATACAGTCGAGCGGCCAATCAACCTTGCCTCCCGAGTTGAAGGGCGCACCCAAGTCAATGCCCGCCGTTACCGAAGATGATCGTGAACTCGGTAAACTGCTCGAAGGAATACACGGGGAAAAGCTTTCCGACTCGCAGCGCCATCTCATCGACGCATTTATCGGGTCCCATCCCAACTACCCCGGGGGCTATGCCATCCGCGCGATGTATGCCTGTGCCGACGAGAAGCCAGGTTTATCCCAACTTGAATCCGATTTGACGCAAGCGACCGCGCATCCCAGCGGCATGAGTGCGACGCTGGTAGACAACCCTGCCAGTCTTCGTGCAAAGATTGCCTTTGTTAAAGGCGACTATCGCGCTGCGCTCGATCTCCTAAGTTCCGCTGCGTCTGCAGACTGGAGCAGCGCTCCCCAGGTCTTCAACATCTCCGGTACAAAGCCCGAAGAAGAAGGTGGGGGCTTTTGCGCGTGGACACTCGCCAATCTTGATGTCCTTGTCGAGAACTTCCCCACTGACTGGCGTGCGTCTGCTCTTCGCGGAGCCTACGTCGAATTTTTCACTACGTTTGGAGATGAGAGCCTTTACGCGACGGCAGCGACGCAGTTTCACTTGGCTGACACCAAGGCACCTCAATCGCCCGTCCCGCCATATCTACTCGGAGAACTCCGGAACAAAGCCTCATTCTGGACAAAGAAGGCATGGACCTCCGATGCCGCTCGCGTTGAGACACACAAGGAAGCGGCAGCATTCTTCACAACGTCTCTAACACGCGACCCGAGCTTTGCACCTGCCTATATGGCACGAGCGGAAGCATATCTCAACACTAAGCAGTACGCCTCGTCGATAAAGGATTTCACACGGGTGCTCTCGATCAGCCCCCAGAACTCTACCGCAGTCGCCGATAGAGGCAATGCCTACATGGAGAGCGGTGCATACTACAAGGCAATTTCGGATTTCACCACGGCTATACCGCTTGAGATCAAGAACGGCGATTCGTATCTGCACACCATCTATGAGACCCGAGGTGATGCTTATATGAAGGTCGGTGACCTCCGCAGCGCGATCAGTGACTACTCTGCCGCCCTACGTCTCGCCTTCGGGAATCTAACGATTCTGCTCAGTGTTCCACAGATCCGCGCACTGTATCCGGAGCTAAAGAGTCTCTCTGATGCTGACGTTGTGCGCCTCATGCATGATCAGTTTCATCCCGAGGTCCAGTACCAAGGCTTCGCTGATGAGCTGCTGCATAACGATGGTCACTACGAAATCTCTCTGATAAATGACGTTTACGAAAAACGTGGCGATGCCTACATTCAAAGCGGTCGTTTTGCCGATGGAGTAAACGACTTTCAGCGCATCTATCGTGGGATTCGAGCCTTTTCCGATTCCGTTGAACGCTGGCGGCCTCTTGACCAGTCACACGCTCCAATATCGTATTTTCTGGATGTGAAAGGCTCCGTTCTCAGTGGATCGCTCAAAAGAGTCTGGGTGAAACGCTCCGAAAAGAGCGGCTATCAAGTGATTTCCTTCGAATTTAACTGCGCTTCGCGGGAGATGCGTACCCTTTCCGAAGCGCGGTATAACGCACAGGATGACCTCCTGGGTAGTCCGATACTCGATTCCGACTCATGGCGAGGAGTTGTGCCCGACACTATTGGTGAAAGGCTGTTGAACGGTGTTTGCTCGTCCGACTGACTGCCCCGTGACTTCTGAAGAGGTTGTGCACTCTGAAACGTCCGTTTCAGCTAAGGGCATCCGGATCGATTCGTACCGAGTCGATTATCGGAAGTTAGCAATTTAGAAGAGGATCTAGCCCGCAATGAATTGTGGAAAATATCCATAATAATTGTCACTCAACGTTTGTGGCTGGAGTGGCCGGGACAAATCATTGTCCTGGCCTTCTTTTTTATGTGGAAAGGAATTTCATGAGTGCGATTTGTGTTGATGAGACGCCCGAAGTAGCCCTCCAGTCAGAAGAAAAGCCCTGTCTTTTTTGGGTTGGACTATACCTTCAAGACCGTGCCTACGGAGGAAGGGAGGAAAGTGGGTGGTACTACGACTGCGGAGAATTGGTGACCGACCATTCGATCTATGCCGAGTACTGCGGCGGCCTAACGCCCTCTTGTCACCTGACTCATGAGGCTGCGCAAGCTGCGAGGGACCAGATGGCGAAGGGCATTGAGAAGCTGAACGAGGGGAGACGTGATATTTCTTCTGTGCTGTCTGAAGGCCGCTACGGAGTCGAGATCCACGAAGATGCCTTGCCGCCGTTTTACCCTGAACATCGCCCGCGTTACGAGTAGTGAAGCTTTCAATTGCTATTCAGCAGTTCGGGGGAGTTCTTGCGCACTTTGCAAGGGTACAGACTGTTCGCGATGAGTGAGTATGTACACGATGGTCGTCATTGAACTCTCCCAGTTCTAAAATGCGGTTTCCCTAGAAATAAATGAGGCGCCCCTTGAGACGCCCCCATCTCTTGTTTGCTACGCGGTCACCGCGAAAAAATTCGCGGAGCTCTCAATATCGTCAAGCTGCGATACCTTGATCAAGCGATCAAGTTTTTCCTTTACATCAGGACGATCAGCTAACACTTCGTAGTTCCAAAGCGTCGATATCGTTTTCATGTCAAAGACCATGCGGTAGGAAGATCTGGAACCGCAGTACGAATAGGTCTCGAACTGCGACTGGGTGAAGTTGATTGAGTAATATTTCAGGTATGGGAATGCCCGGGTCTGATTGCCCAACTTCTGGGTCGTCAGCGCAATCGCCAGCGTGGTGAAGTTGAAGGATGAGTTAGTGGACTTGATTCCAGCGCGAATCTGGGATCCCAATCCAGATAGCCAGATAGTGAAGGGTGCCAATGCCTCCCCCCCGGTGACTGCGACGCCGAGAATCATTTCGATGAATTTTGTTGCGATCTCGACGCCCTGGATCGTGGTGTCCTGATGCTTTACCACCAATTGAGGGGGGGCCATGAGGGGTAAATGGTTATAGACACTCAGCCACAGACCACTGTCGAACATCAGAGCAGTGTTCTGCTTGGTATTCGCTTGTGTTCTGACATACGAAGAAGCGAGGCCCGTGAGGCTGATCATGTATTGCTTTTGAACATCCAGCGTAGCCTGAACTTTGGGATCGATGTCCTTCACGTCGGCACAGATACAGGATACGAGGCCGGTATCGGTCGAAATGAGCGAGCTTGGCCCTGACGGAGCGACCGGCGGTGCATCCGCTCTAGCGGATGCCAATGCTGGATGAACGCCCTCTTTCCAATAGGAAACGGGGCTGAAGAACTTCTGAGAATTCATGACTTCGATGGCGATGTCTGGCATAACGTGATCTCCACTGGGACGTTGTGTATTGTTGGAAAGCGAAATTGTGGCGACTAGTCCTCGTCTTGGGAAGAAATTAGTCGCGCGGGAGTAAGGCCAGCGGAATTTGCGAGATGGTTCGGTAGCTCAATAGTCCAATTGACTGTTAGGTCAGACGACGATTGGTTTTGACAGCTGAGGGAAAGCTCAATGAAGCCGGATTCGATGGAGTTTCGGGCAGACAACGTAAGTGATGCAGACATGAGTATGTTTCCCTAAGTGATTTGGGTCTGCCGAACCGAATGGAGCTCTGATCGGTCAACCATTATCCGTTATAACAGCCATCAGTTAGCCAGACTCGAGGGTTACATATTGGTAACCGACTGCCGGCTCGGAGTCTGGACGGCTTTGCCCAACTGCTAGAGCAGTGGATTCCAACCGCACCACTACCCGCAATCACATGGATATTCTAATGTCATCAAATACCCACGAATACCCACGCGTGGATGGGACTCTCGCACTCAAGGAAGTCGCCACCAATACACCCACAAACTTGCCACCGAAGGGCCCTCGCCTTGTTCAGTCGGTGCCTCCGGCCACGCCCGCAGCCATTCTTCCGAACCTCGTGGAAATGACAGCGGCAAGGCAGTTTTTCATCGATCTACGGAATGCGAGGCAAGCAACCCCGCCTCCAGCGGTGGCAGAGCAACCGGAAAACCTCTACGAGACTTGCTGTGGGCGGTGTGGTGAATTGATGATCTTCAGAAACCCTCTCACCGACTGGGTAAGAGCCTACTGCGGACGATGTGAAGAGTCAGTCTGGGTTCGATAGCCTCGCCCCAAAAGCAATCTGACATTTATCTCTCTTTCGATGGTTGCCGGTCTAAGCGTAATTGCCACTGCGAATCATTACAGTGCCTTGCGCGTATCGCGCTCTAAACGCGATAGACCAACGCCGCCAGGGAACTGGCGGCGTTCGTCGAAAGGAGGGGTTGTATGTGAAGCGGAAGTCTAGCTTTCGAGGCTGCAATGAAACGTTGCTGTTGGTGATTCGTCTCGTTGCTGCTCTCGTTGCGCTATTGTCGGCAATCAAGCATTTCCTACAATAGTCCACGCATTTCAAACCTGCAATACACCGGGGTCGGCTGTGCAACCAGCTGACTCCGGAAATATCTTAGCACAGGAAGAGAAAGGTTCTAATGTCCCACTCATTGTTCGAGAACGCTGAGATTCTCAGCATGTACACACGAGCCCAGGCAATCGAGGATGGAGTTCTCGTCGATATGACGGCGGAACCATTCGGTGACCTGGCCCGCGAGGCCGGGCTCAAATGGCCCATCACGATGACGTCGACAGCCTTTCACGCGTTCGTTGCTGTCTCCGATACCAAAGGGCATTCCTGCCAGGACATAAAGGGTCGATGGTGGGATGTGGTCTGGATGTTCCGCCGCACACGCCGGGAGATCAGCCCTCTTGAAGCTCGCTGGTCCGTGTGCGTCCGCGATCCCGACGGTCGAGTACGACAGAAGCAACTGAAATGCGTGAGTGGCCCAGCCGACGACGGTGAGCCTTGTCTCACATTCATGCTTCCAGACGAAGACTGAGGCAATGGCGAAGGACGACAAGGTGCACGCGTCTGCGCGGCTCAAAAGGTGAAGGAAATTATGTCAAATTCAAAGATAAAGTACGTCAAGGTTCACGGTTTCACGGGGCGCGGAGCAAACGCGAAGGAAGCAAAGCAGGACGCGATTCGACAGATCGAGTCGCTCAACCAAGGTCACTGGGAGCCCACGATCATTGAGTGGCGTGGCCACTCGGTCCTGGTCTTTCGTGGCCTGAACGGCTGGCAGTCCACCTTCCTACGCCACGACGTGAACGATGTACTCACGATTCGTGGCTACGCGATGGGCGATGGCAGCTATCGAGAGGCTGTCGCTTCGGCTCAGCGTCATGTGGCTGACCTCGGCTTCCTCCCCGGTGAGGAGCCCATCGATACTTTCCCAGACTTCCTGACCGATGAGGGGCAGCGCAAAGACCTCATTTTCACGCGCAAGTGGCGGATGGAGTACAAGACGCTCGTAGATAAAGGATTCTCAGATATCGACGCCCGCCGCATCCTCTCGCGCACAAGCGGGAATACCACCTCAGCGGAAGAGGTACGATCCACCAGTTAAATAGCTTTGAGGCGCCTGTTTTCCTGTTTCAGAATTAAGTGCGAGGTCCGCGGCAGCAGTTTGTTACTTGCCGAATTTCGGCGTGCTGCAGCGGACATTCCCATTATCATTCGATACCGATGATGTTTCGAATCGTGAAGCGTTAATCCGATATGGAAGGACAGGGTTTCCTCCTCGGTTAGCCCCTCCTCCTCTAATGCAAGGAGCCTTCGTACAAGGTGCGACAGGATCCTTCGGTTCTGAGCTTTGCTGAGAAGCTTACAGTACGTCCGAAATGGAATGTCGCATCGTCTTGAGTTGCAAGATCGGCACGCCATCACGATGTTTAGCGGCCAGTTCGTTCCGCCGTAGCCAACCGCTAATAGGTGGTCTTTGGTAGGGGCGACTTTGTCCGAAAAACGAACGTTGCAATAGATGCAACGGTGGTTCTGTAGGGACAGAATCGTACGCACGTCATTCGTAGAATATTTTCCTCCAGCCGACGCCAGGGTCTGTTTGCGCCTGTGTAACCGGTCATATTGGCGTAATGAATTGGTTGCCGAGTAGTATCGATCGCTCTCGACTATCCAAACCGGATAGCCGCACTCACACGCGAGAAATTCTTCACGATCACCTTCAACCGCACAACCATCTGGCCTAAAGAACATTTCACGGAAGCGCAGGCTGCTCATAGCGCCTGAACACTTCATACAACGGGCTTGGCCGAAGAAGTATCTGCGGTAGACGGCTACCAGATGCTGCGGGAAGTCGGACGACTTGGGCAAGTAGTGAACGAAGGCGTAGGTGTCGCTTTTCCCTTTGAATTTTCCATAGATCGTCCAAATGCCACTGTAACAGCCCCATGCTCCTGTTTCGTCCAAGTGCCAGAAATGTGGATCGTAATTTTGCAGATATGCGATTGCTTCTGAAAGTGTGGCGTGATTCTTCACCGTCTCGCAGGAGGCTGTCCTCGAGATCCATCCTTTTCCACTTTTCGTGACGCTGGCATTACATAGATGGCGATACGAATCTCTGCCATTGCGTGTCCAGCCAGCTTCAGTCACTTCGTCAATGAACAACTTATTTCTCCAGCACATTCAGGTCGATCGACCGACTAAGGGTCTCCATCGCCAAAATAATAAACGAGGTTTACATGATAACGGTCCTGAGTTGGGGATTTGGCGTGGAGTCTACCGCGATCCTGGTACGGTGGTTGCTTGAGCCAGAAACCCTGCCCTGTTCGTTGGACGAGCTGATCGTCCTGTCTGCACAGACGGGTGATGAGTATGAGGATACCCGCCAGGACGCGGAGACCTACATCCTCCCTATACTTCGACGATACGGCGTTCGACTTGTTCAGGTAGCTCGTCATGGTCATCTGGAGTCTGATGGCATTACAGTGCTATCGGACACGAGGGAACCCTACCGCCTTCACATCGAGGGAGACTATAAACTCTCGGATGAGCTGCGAGCTGCCGGTACCGTGCCTCAGTTCGGCGGGGAACATATTTGCAGCCTCAAATTCAAAGCTTTTCCGCTGGAATTTTGGCTTCGCGAGCACTTGTCAACGCCGTATTCTCACGCATTCGGTTACTCCGCGGAGGAGCCGAAACGTGTAGCGAAGTGCCAGGCTGCCGAGGCTAAACGAATGGCCTTCGGCTTCAATATTGACGAACATAAGAGAGTTGCACGCGCACGTCAATACGACACTCCATCGAGGGAATCCATCTTTCCACTTGTCGAATGGGGATGGACGAGGGCCGACTGCATTACTATGGTTGAAACTGAATAATAGTTCCGCCTACTCGATGCCGTGATCCAAAGGATTTAAAAGCACTGCCAAGCCTGGTTTGTGCGCCATTTTCGCCTACCACGCTTGCCTAGGTGCCGCCAAGCATCAAGTGTCGTGCGCCAATTCTGCCTACTCCTTAGCTCCAGTTGAGGAGGTAATCGTCAGTTCGCTCTAAATCCCAATACTCATCCACCTGTTTGAATAGCGGGTCGGACAGGTGACGGTAGCCCGGCGCCTGCGGCAATCACATCTCCGGAAAGCCGGTTAATCACTCAAGTGGTTCTGGCGACCAAGAGCATAGCATGGCGATCATCAGTCGCCGATCAGAAAAGCCGGGCGTCTTTGCCCCATCTCATTCAAGATCTGCAGGTCGTACTCAAGGTCGTGTCCCCTGATTGTCTCGAGTCCTCATCTCCCAAGCTCATCGCAGGCCCCCACTTCTGCTTCACTTCTTTAGTCTCGTGATTAAGTACGAGAGATATCGTCGACATACGACTTGACTCGTAATAAGGTTTTGCTCATGAGAAAACGAGCATCCTCGAAAGCGATAACGCCGCTTCCCACCGAAGCTGAGTTATTGATTCTCAACATTCTGTGGACTGCCGGGGCAAGCACAGTTCGCGAGGTCCACAACGCCTTGAGCAACAAACAAATTGGCTATACCACAGTGCTGAAGCAGATGCAGGTGATGGCTGAAAAGGGTCTGCTGCTGCGAAGCGAGCGATTTCGCTCGCATGTGTATGAGGCGCGACTGCCCAAAGAGCGAACCCAGCAGCAACTGGCAAGAAATCTGCTCCACCGAGCCTTCGGTGGCTCTGCGAAGAACCTGGTACTTGGCGCACTTTCGTCACAAAAAGTTTCTCCGGCGGAATTGGCGGATATTCGTAAGATGCTCGATGAGTTCGAGAAAGGGGCGCAATGACTGACATTACTCTATTCCACGCGATGGGCTGGAGTCTGCTGCATCTTTTCTGGCAGGGCGCGCTTGTGGCACTTTTGCTTGCATGTGCTCTTGGCTTGCTGCGCGGACGTTCCGGAAATCGCATAAGGATTATCCCTGACAGCATTGGATGCGCAAAGTCGCTAAGAATGCTGACTGCTTGGGCGAATGATCTAGAATACGTCTCCGAGAAGATTGGAGATCTCAAGAATTTGAAGCGCCTTGATCTCTGCATAAATCCCGGCCTCAAGTTGCCAAATTCGATCATTAATCTTGGGGTCATGGAAGAGATGTATATCGACGAAAACCTTCCCGGACTGACGTCAGAACAGAGGGCTTGGATTAAGCGAAATATGTATCATGATGTTTCTTCGGACTGAAACGGTCTAGGATATATTCCCGTTCTGAGGTATGCCTGCGACACCTTTTGGAAAGGTCATCGTACCGGTCTGATCCCGCATAGACCGATTCGGGCACCTCGGGCGCCGCTAACTCTTCACTCCATCACAAAAACTGGGTGCTCCAAGGTGCCTCGGCTTTTGGGTACTTGGGAACACCTTGGGTCGCACAAAACGCCGACATCGCCTGTATGGATTCTGGGATAGCTCCAAATCGCCAATGAGCTCACCGACAATGGAACGCGAGCCACATGTCTGTATAGTCGGCTATTCGGACAACTGATATAAGGGTTGCGGATGCGCTCCCGCAGAGGGTTGGACATGGCGCTCGGCGCGGCAACTCTGCGACCGTCTTTCGAGGGTGCCGACCTTCCAGGCGCTGACCGAAGGAGACTTCCCGGGTGAATAGCATCACCTCGATCCCAGAAGACCCGAGCACCGCTAATCAGCATCCCTGCCCCGGGGGCGAGTTCAATACGGGCCAATGAGACCCACAAGCCGAGCAACAAATGTGTCGGTCGAGGTCACATGCTCGGCAAGTACGATGTCTTTCAAAACTTTCATCGAATCCGTAAATCGGCGGCGAAACTTTCATTTTACGGGCGCCCGCACTTTCATTTTTGCAGCACAATCGGCCCGTAAGCCGCTGATTCTACGTGGCTAGCGCTTTCATTTTATCCGTCAACGCACAAATGCCGATTATTAGCGTCACTGGTATCCGTCGCCAAGAAAGCACAGCCCGGAGCCGGATGCCCATTGCCGCTGACGATCCAAGGCTGATACGCAAAGGCTACCAAGGGGCAGTCTGGAATCCCATCATCGATTGGAGGATCGAACAGGTCTTCGCAACTATCAAGGAAGCGGGACTGGAGCTTCACGAAGCCTATACACGATATGGAGTCTCTCGCGTGAGTTGCTGTTTCTGCATTATGTCGTCGACCCAAGATTTAGCGGCATCAGCAACCTGCGGGGATAACCAGGCTGTGTACGTGGCGATGGTCGAGCTCGAAGCGGACTCCGCTTTCGCTTTCCAAGGCGGCCGCTGGCTGGCCGACGTCGCACCTCACCTCCTGCCGGCCTCCTTGGTGGACCGCATCGCGAAGGCGAAGGAGTTGGCCGCTGCACGTAATGCAATCGAGGCTGAGATCCCCGAGCACCTCCTCTACACGAAGGGCTGGCCTACCATCATGCCCATTCCCGAGGAGGCGGAACTCATCGCGAGTGTTCGTAAACGGATTTCGGCAATGTTCGGCTTGAACGCTGGCTACCTTTCGGGAGAGTCAGTCTTGTCCCGATACGCGGAACTCGCTGACATGAAAAACAGCAAGGAGAAGGTTCAATGAACTCAAAAACGTTTGACCTACATGGAACCACTCTCACCAGAGACGCTGCGGATCTGCTCCTCGGGTTTTCCCGCGAGGTTATCGCCTTGATCGGTAGTCGAGAGCGCGCCGAGTCTTCGTCCTACACCCAGGGCGAGGAAGATTGCTTGCGCCTCAACGCCGAGGATGCAGCTCACCTTGCATTTCAATTGAATCCCTCCCTGCGGGAGGACGATTCGAAGACTGTTTGGTGGCCTCTTGAGAAGAAAATCGGGCTCCTAAACTGCGGTTCGTACATGTACATGGGATCGAAGGCCGAAAGGTCAGTCATTCACCTGTATAAGCACCGCGAAACCAGAAAATACTTGAATCTCGATGAGTCTGGTCAGTTCTACATGTACGTGCCAACCACCGACGATGCCCGACGCGGCGAGTCTTTCCAGCCAATATCTGACGTCGAAGCGTTTTCTCGCGTTAGTTAGATTCGATCGGATTCTGTTGTTGGCAAGAGTGAAGACGACTAATGCTCGGATAGTCAGTATTTAGTCAGAAAGGAAGGACGAGAAGTATGTGGATGGCGTGTAAAGTTAGCGGGATAGTCGGGACGGTTAGACTAGCGAAGTTCATCAGGGTCGTTCTCGGTCTACTGATCGCCATCATGCTGATGACTCTCGGCGTCTTGGTGCAACGGCATCACAGTCAGGACATCATTGGTATCGTCCTGCTGCCCGTTCTCACAGCGATTCTATTGAGTTCCTACAACTATCTGACCGAGTGGATTGCTACGCAAAGGTGACGGAATGCAGCCGCTTGCTTGAGAAGTTGAAGAAGTTGAGGCAGCAGTGACTTCTCTTTTTATCACCACTAACCCCCACATAAATTGAATGTGTTACCGAGGGCCGCCTGTAACAGCGCGGTCCCTCACTTTATTTGGCAAACCCGTAGAAGACTCTTGGCTTTTTTGTCGATATATAGACCGGCCCCACAGAGTGTCCCGTTCCATACATCTTTGCCTTCGTGGCACTTCAGAAAGGTTCCCCGGATGGCAAACACGAAAGACTCCCAACTGCGCAAACTCGTGTGCGGTTTGGAGTACGAAAACCAAGCGTATCAGGAAGGCGCAACAATAATTGCAGGTCTTGATGAGGTCGGTCGAGGCACCTGGTTTGGACCCGTAACAGCAGCTGCAGTAATTCTGCCCCGAGATTGCCAATTGGAGGGGTTGAGAGACTCCAAACTGGTCTCTCCGCAGAAGCGGAAGCGTATTGCGGAAGAAATCAAAGACCAGGCAATCGCCTGGAGTGTCGCACACGTAGAGGCAGCAGAGATCGATCGGACCAACATCGCAGCAGCTACTCAACTGGCATTTTACGAGGCATTTCATGGTCTGGACGTCGTTCCCGATTTCCTGCTGATCGACGCTATGCTGATAGAAATCGAAATTCCGCAGTTGGCAATTAAGCATGGAGACGCCTTGAGCCGCACCATTGCCGCAGCCAGTATAGTAGCCAAGGTTACCCGCGATGCCTTGATGGAAGAGCTGGACGAACAGTATCCCGGTTATGGCATTAGAGAGCATAAGGGCTACGGAACAGCACTGCACATGCAGGCCCTTCAGAAGTTGGGGCCTTCTCCACTACATCGAATGAGCTTTAGCCCGCTTCGCGGACTAACACGAGCCTTCTCTCTTGCCATTCAAAATGGTTAGGCGCCAAGAAGTTCGTTGCTCTTCACGTCGATACGGTATAGTTTGTATAAGTATGAAGAGGACCGGGAAAACTAAGTGGACAGAAGCGATGCTCCCGACTGTCGCCGAGTTCTTTTCACCTACTGGCCCTTTAGCTCATGCAGGTGGCTTGCTGTTCGAGTATCGACCAGGACAACTCCAAATGGCCTTGCGCGTCGAGAAGTCCCTTCTCGAAGGTCCCCATCTCGTTGTAGAGGCTGGAACGGGCACTGGTAAAACCCTGGCCTATATGTACCCATCTCTTCGGTATTCTCTTCTCACTGGCAAGAGAATCATTATTTCAACCGGGACAAAGGGGCTGCAGGAACAGCTTTTTTACAAAGACGTTCCTTTTCTGGAATCGCTTCTAGGCCCATTTGATATCTGCTACATGAAGGGGAGGTCGAATTATTTGTGTCGTCAAAAGCTGTACGACATCAAACCGGCCTCCCTCACGCCGGATGAAAATCGGGAATACAAAGTCCTGGTGAACTGGGAGAAGAAGACCGAAACCGGGGATAGGGCCGAGATTCCTGCGTTCCCTGAGAAGAGCACGTTATGGCCGCGCGTCGATGCGCGCACCGATGCCTGTATAGGTAAGGAATGTGCCAGTTTCGAGCGCTGCTTCGTCTCCGAAATGCGGTCCCGCGCAGAATCGAGCAATTTGGTGATTATCAATCACCACCTGTTCTTCACCGACCTCGCTATCAAAATGAAGACCGAAGATGCCTCGATCCTTCCGGCCGCACATGCCGTAGTATTCGATGAAGCTCATGAACTCGAGCATGTAGCCTCCGATTGTTTCGGAATTTCTGTCAGCAACCGCAGAATCGGAGATCTGGCGCGTGATATTCGACAGGCAATTGTGGGCACAGCGCGTGCAAACGCGATCGTACAAGCGGCGGCGAGGATGGTGGATCGATTCGCCCTACTTTGCACTGGCCTACCTGGCAAGGTCGAACCCTCTCGGGTGGTCTTCGGTTCGCGCAGCAAATTCCTGCAAGAATACGATGAAACGTACGAAGGCGTCCTTTCCTCAATGAAGTACCTGCACCTGGAGCTTTCTAATCTCGAAGATCTCGAAGGTGCCGAATCCCTCGTTTCTCGGACAAGCCAGTTGTACGGAGAATTACGCTATCTCCTCGAATCGAAGGAAGAGAACGCAGTCTTTTGGGTTGAGAGGCGTCTTGCTGGTCCTGGCGCGCAGATGAACGTTTTCATTCAGGCAACGCCGATTGATGTGGCAGAAACGCTTAGTTCCAGCATATTCGAGAGGTACAACTCGGTTGTGCTGGCCTCCGCCACTCTCGCAGTGCAGAATGGATTTTCACACGTTCGTCGCTCTCTCGGTATCACGGAAGCGGACGAAATGATTGTGCCATCGATCTTTGACTACCAGAAGCAGGCTTTGCTCTACGTTCCGCCAGATATGCCGGACCCGAGAGATCCATCGTTTTTCGAAAGTGCGAAAAAACAGGTGCTAGAACTCCTGAAAATCTCGAAGGGACGGGCATTCTGTCTCTTCACGAGCTATGAGCTCATGCAAAAGATGCACGCGGCGCTCGAAGGCGAGCTTCCCTACCCGATGCTGCTGCACGGCACCATGACACGCAAGGAGCTTCTGGAGAGCTTCAGAACTTCCAAAAACGCCGTTCTATTCGGCACCTCCTCCTTTTGGCAAGGCATCGACGTGCAGGGAGAACAGCTCAGTTGTGTGATTATCGACCGACTCCCATTTTCCGTACCCAGTGATCCCATTCTGCAGGCCCGCGTGAAGGCTATCGAAACCAGGGGCGGCAGCGGATTCTTCGACTATCAGGTTCCGAAGGCCACTATCGCTCTCAAACAAGGATTCGGAAGGCTCATCCGTTCGACGACCGATCGCGGGATTCTCGCGATGCTTGATCCACGCATTCAGCACCCTGGCTACGGTAAGATGTTTACGGAAAGCTTGCCCCCTTATAGAGTCACTAACGAGATCGAGGATCTTCGTACCTTTATGAGTGGATGCGCGGCATAGACGGAATAGAGATGAACCACTGGCCAGAGAAGCTGAGGGCAATACCCAAACAGACGAGACCTCGTGCAAAGCCGACGAAGCGTCGATTGGATAGGGACGTGCCAGATCAGTCTTGGGTGGCCGGCAATTGCAAGGCACAACGCCACACCTCCTGCTTTTCGCTCAGATGCGGATGCATTTGCCACCGTTACGCATCTCGGTAATGTGGTGGCCTTCGCACGGTACGAAACAATCGTGGCCACAAATCCCTTGATCATTTATGGCCAACCACATCAGTTTGTTTACCCGATACCGTGGGAGACTTGAAGAGTGATCTGTAACAAACATGACGCGGGCGGCAAGGTCCTCCTGCCAGTTCCAATCTGGGTTCGTAGCAAGGCGGTCTTTGGTGGACCGAAGGACGAGTATAGATACACCTTAGAGCGAGAATGGGACACTTCCTTGCCTACCGTCATGATCTGCATGATGAATCCTTCCACGGCATCGCCAGCAGTAGACGACCCAACCGTAGCTAAGTGTCGGCGCTATGCCGAAGACTGGGGTTATGGCCGACTCTTGGTCGGCAACACATTTGCTTACCGCGCCACAGATCAGAAGCGTCTGATGATCGTGGCGGATCCAATCGGCCCTGAGAATGATGCACACCTGCAGGCTATGGCTCAACGGGCCTCAATGATAGTGTTCGCCTATGGGAAGCCCCACCGCTCACTCCAGCATAGGGGTCCAACGGTGGCGAGGTTGCTCTCAGATGGCGGTAGACGCCCTCTCCACGTCCTCAAGCTATGCAACGACGGAACACCATCACATCCCCTCTATCAGCGCGGCGATCTCAAACCTTCCCTGTGGGACATCAACCACTTGGTCTGAGACGATTTATGTGCCCCCGAGATATAAATCCTATTCAAAGCGGCCTTGGGCGGCCTTTCCATTTAACCTCTCACTGAAAAGAGAACCATTGTCCAGACTCTCAAAGCAGCTAACCGCGTTGCACGCGCAGGCGTGTGCTCTTCTCCAAAAGGATGTCCTCACGTTCGACGAGCGCGTTTTCGTACTCGATCATTGGCAGGAGGGCGCCAATCACATCAACTCTCTCTCTGTGTAGGTTGCCAAAATAAGTGAAATACTTGATGTTGCATCAAAGAGCTATACGGGCCCTGAACTTACCACGACAATGAACTTTCATGTCACAATACCGCAATAATCCTAAGACGACCGAAAACCTGTTTGCCCAACCGAGTTTGGCTGAAGTCAGAATTCGTCGACCCGGTTTGCCGGTAACTCTGGCCCATTGCGAAGCCGGAGCAGGCTGACGATGTCTCTCAGGCCGGCGTTGTATCCGCAGGCAAGCCAAGCTTCCCATGGCGAAACTAACAGAGAGCGCTACTGGCTACTTACAATGATCTTCCTTCGATTGAGTGCTTCCGAACTTCCCGCCGTGATTGACGGTTTCGAGCACCTTGTCTTGCTCCGAAGTGGAAACGACGCATATAGCGCTTCTCATGGGATCACTGACAATCGCCGGGTTGATCTTGTTATGCGTCATGGCCTCGAAGTTAGGTCCACCGTGAAATTGCGTGCCAAACACTTGAGGCTGCCAAATCGATAGAAGGTACCGATCCAGCGTGGCTGCGGAAAGCCACCGGGCTTCTTTGCTGCCTAGTGCAACCGCATCCATCGCGAGCACATGAGCTTCCAAGTATTCATCGGGATTTTGGCCATGCTGAAAGATCATTGCCGCATGAAAGTAGTCATTCCCGGTACGAACTCCGCCGGCGGAGAGCATCCGACGGAGATCATTCCTCCGTTGTTCATCGTCTTTCGTCAGTTTCGCCCAGTCGATGTGATCGCCCTCTCTCGCCTTCTGATCAACTGTGAACATTTCGGTCAATGTCGCATTGTCCGAGACAGACGAGGGCGAGTTGTTGATCGAGCTGGCTTGAGCCTGGAGGCAGGATGGGACTAGGGATAGGAGCAGTACAAGGGTTAGGCGCATAGCGGCACAAGTATACCGGGATGACAGTGACGGCGGGCGCTAAAACGGCTCGTTTCCCTAAAACGGGGCGGGCTCAACGGTCGATGCAACACTGGCTTGCAGTTTACTCGCCGGGGTTTGAAAAGCCCAAGGTCTCTCGCGGGCGTTGATTGAGGCGCAGGGCTACCTTGTTGAGATCGGCTTGCGAGTAGACGGACAAGTCTGTCCTCTTAGGGAAGTACTGTCTCAGTAGGCCGTTGGTATTTTCATTGGTGCCGCGCTGCCAGGGACTCTGTGGATCACAGAAGTAGACCTTTACATCCGTGTCCACCGTGAAGCTCTTGTGTTTGCCATCTCGTGTCCCCGGTCCCAGGTCAACGAGCGCCGCAGGGTCGCGGGGAGCTTAGGCACGTGCTTGCTCAGCGCGGCGACAACCGTCGTAGTGTCTTTGCTGGGCACTTTGATGAGCATGACGAAACGCGAATGACGTTCCACCAGGGTTGCGATATGACTGTTTTTGCTGCCTGCGAGCAGGCCGCCCTCCCAATGACCGGGAGCAGCGCGGTCTGCAACCTCCGCAGGTCTTTCGAATGATTCCTTCCGTATTGTCGACCACACGGGGGTAGTAGCCACATCCAACCGAAAACCTCCGTTAAGGATTTTGATCTGACCCTCATTCAGGGGGAAACCAGGCCTCGGGGCGGCAAAGAACTGTTACGACCGGATCTGCTTAAACTCTTCGAACGTCAGATTTTCGAATGTTTGTCATTCACGGCGAAGCGCCACCATGGGATCGACCTGTGCCGCTCGGCGCGCCGGAAGATAGCCAGCTATGATGGAAACCAGCATCAGCGCGACGACGGACCCAAGAAGGCTGGCTGTGTCTGTGCCACGAAGACCGAAGAGCAGGTTCGCGACAACGCGGCTTCCGGCGAGTGTAACGGGAGCTCCCACGGCGATGCCGATGGCTGCCAGCAGGACGATCTCGCGCATCACGAGCCAGCGCACATTGGCGCGTGTTGCACCGATGGCGATGCGAATGCCGATCTCGTTGGTGCGCCTGCTCACCATGTACGACATCAGGCCATAGATGCCGATGCAGGAGAGAAAGACGGCGAGAAGACCGAAGAAGGCCGATAGCTGCGCGACCAGGCGCTGGTTGGTGATGGTGCGCGAGACCTGCTCGTCGACCGTGGTGACGCGGCTGATAGGCAGGTTGCGGTTGACGATGTGAATTGCCCGCTGCACCTCATTCGAGACTGTATTGAAGTCGCCTTCGTAGCGCACGGCGAGCGTTCCGTAGACCCAAGGGTGCTGCGGATTCGGGATGTAGTCAACGTACTGAGGCTTCTCCTCCAAATCGAAGATTTTGACGTCTTTGACGATGCCGATGACTTCTACGTCGGTATCAGGCAACGGGTCCCATCCCGTGTAGTAGTGACGGCCAATTGGATTGATGCCTGCGGGAAACAAGTCTTTCGCCATGCGCTTGCTGATGATCGCGACGCGCTGTGAGGTGGCCGTATCCTGCGGGCCGAACGTGCGACCGGCCAGCAGAGGGATCTGCATCGTGGAGAAGTAGCCGTTGCCGATGACGTTGTGCTTGATATTGACGTTTTCGTCGACATTTATACCCGCAACATGAATGCCGGTCATCCAGGCTCCCTGGGCGAAGATAAACGAGGCGAAGCTCGCGGCTTTCACGCCAGGCATCGAACTCACGCTCTGCTCGATCTGCTGAAACATCGCAATCATGCGCGGATCCCCGCCTCCAAGTCCCGTGACGTTCGAGTCAATCACCACTCGAAGCACACCTTTGCGAGCGAAGCCGGTATCAACATTGTTGAGATTTTGCAGGCTGCGGATAAACAGGATCGCTCCGACCATCAGCACGAGCGAAAGCGCAACCTGAGTAACGATGAGCGCCTTGCCGAGAGGACTGCGCGATGTGCTGCTTGCACCACCGCGACCATCTTTCAGGGCATCCGTCAATTCAACACGCGTACTGCGCAAAGCGGGAATGCTGCCGAAGAGGATGGCAGTAGCTACCGTGACCGCGAAGCTGAAGAAAAGAAGTCGCGTGTTGATCGAGATGTCGAGAGGGATCATGTCACCTCCGCCGGAGATCATGCGAAGCAGCAGCTTGTCGGCGAAGGCAGCGAAGACCAGCCCAAGTAAGCCACCGGTGATAGCAAGCACCAGGCTCTCGGTGAGCAACTGTCGCACAATTCTTATGCGGCGCGCGCCCAGGGCCTGGCGTACCGCAAGCTCTCGCGCTCTCGCGGTCGAACGCGCAAGCAGAAGATTCGCAATGTTGGCGCAGGCGATCAGCAGGACGAGTGCTGTAATCCCCATCAGTATCTTCAGCGGCTCAGAGAATCTGCCGCGCAAGGAAGAGAGGCCCTTCGCGATCGGCGTCAGCACGACGTGTGCGTTGCGAAGGTGTTCGACGTTTCTCGGATTCAGGTCGCCGTCAGGGAACGCACGAGTGATCTGCTGGTACACCAGGTTAACATTTGAAGTTGCCTGTTCGAGAGAGACGCCGGGCTTCAAGCGTCCCATGAGGTAGCTCGCTTGGAAGAAGTTGTTCTTGTATCCATTCCATCCCCCAGGTATCGACTTCATCATCGACATCGGAACCCAGATGTCGGGCGCCTCCCCGACTGAGGTTCCGAAGAACTCAGGTGGGGCAACCCCCACAATCTGGAACATGATGGTGCCGAGCTTGATCTTCCTGTTCAGCACTGCAGGATCGCCGGCCAGGCCACGCTTCCACCACGCATAGCTGATAACAGCGACAGGATGATCGCCCTCGGAGTTGTCGTCGTCGTCGCTGAGTGACCTGCCTATCAAGGGCTGAACGCCGAGCGTCGAAAAGTAGGTTCCGGAGACGACCTGCGCGCGCATCAGTTCGGTCGCATCGCGGCTATCGATTGTGGCGTGAATGTTGCTGCTCATGCTATAGATTGCGGCGACGTCGGAGAAGACCGCGTTCTTCTGCTGGAACTGGCGATAGAACGGATAGGAGTACAGCGTGGTCGAACCGTACCTGTCGGTGACGCCTCCCTCATTTCCTTCGCCCAGAAGAACCAGTTGCGTGGGTTCCTTCACCGGAAGCGAGCGAAGCATGATCGCATCGAGAAAGCTGAAGATCGCGGTGTTCGCGCCGATTCCGAGCGCAAGCGAGAGCAGCGCCACCAGCGTCAGCGCAGGGCTGCGAAACATTGATCGCACGCCGTAGCGCACATCCTGCGTCAGGCTTTCAAGCCAACTCCATCCCCACGCACGATAGCTGGTCTCTCTGAGGGAAGCCGCATTCCCGAAGCTGCGATACGCCGCGCCGCGGGCGCCCTCAGGAGACATCCCTGAGTCGACGTACTTCTTTTCGCGAAGCTCCCTGTGTAGCCGCATCTCCTCGTCGAGATCGTCCTGATACTGCTTGCCGCGGAACAGCATCTTCACGCGTCGAATTGCTTCGTTGAAGAACATGGCAGCTTCTCCCTTATGCCGTCTGCACAACGCGATTGATCGCGCCAAAGACCCGCTCGAACTGTGAAAGTTCATGAACAAGCTGCTTGCGGCCGACGGCGGTTAGCTTGTAGTAGCGGGCGCGCCGATTGCCGGCGGTCACGCCCCACTCCGCCGTCACCCATCCCTTAACCAGCATGCGTTGCAGTGCGGGGTACAACGATCCCTCTTCCACCTGAAGAATGTCCTCGGAGCTCTGCTGGATGGAGTCTGCCATCTCGTAACCATGCAGAGGGCCATGAAGCGAGAGGGTCTTTAGAATAAGCATAGAGAGCGTTCCCGGCGGTATCTCATCGCGTTTCATCAGCGGCACCTCAACGTTCTTCCTTGGCATAGGTTGTCTATGCCATAAATAATAGGTGCCATAGACAGGCTATGGCACCTTTCGGTCAAAATTATCACTTCATATTCCTGATCAGCATCGGGAGTCTGCCTATGGGGAGGAGTGGATACGCTGAACCATGGGCATCCACCCTGCATCTCGGCATACAATCAGACTGCGCAGAATACAGTTACTGCGCACTTTCCAGCAGGAAATCGGCCCTTATGGCGCGACAGAGCGGCTCAAAAACGCATTAAAGTGCGTAGTAATTGCCGAAGGCGCAGTTTCCCCCGGTGGGGGTTGGCCGAGATTGTTTTCCTTAACGGAGGTTTTCGGTTAGATGTGGCTACTACCCCACACGGGAGTTCTCACTAAACGCTGCGCCGTTACCCAAGACCTTGCTGCTTATCATGGCCATGGGGAGTTGTGGCACCTGTAGCCTCAAAGGGTAGAAGCCGACCCCGAAGACGCTTCGAGGGTCGGCTTTCGGCTTTCTCGGTGGAACAACTTGTCCGACACGCTCACTGGCGGTCGTAGACAGCGGCGAACTTTTCGCTGGTGCCGATCATGCTGCCGGTTTGCATCAAGGTCTTACCGTCGTCCGAAACGGTGAAGGCTATCTTGAAGATCGACTTGCTGTGTTGTTTGCCCGTCACGTCGAAAGATCGCAGGCTGGTCTTCTCAATGGCCAACGTCATAGCGGGCTGTACAACGGGACCGGTCACCGGATAGTCCTTGCCATCGAATTTCGCTTCGCAACCTTCCTTGTCGTCCGGAAACCGGATCGCAAGGCCATCAGCGCCAGAAGGCGCCAGTTCCACGACGCGTGGCATTCTCGGTGGGTTCTTCGTCTTCCAAATTCCCACCAGCCCGGTGCCGCCGGAGGCCCGCGAATAGACTGTCGTTCGATGGAACGTTCCGCTTGTCTGCTTCGGTCCCGTTTCGTTCGTCGTCAGGTCTTGCCGTCCGCTGAAAGTGTGGTCGTCGTCGTGTTGATCAACTTACCGTCCTGCTTGATCGCGATCTCCCAAGTCAAGCCGCCGATCTGCTTCCACGCGGACGTTACCCCGAACAGCGAGGTGTAGTCCTTTCCGTCCATCTGAAACGTATACGACTGGCCCATGGCCGTAAACTTCATCTCGCCGGAAGCGGTTTGCGTGTACATCACAGTAGTTTCCCCAAAATCGCTCCTCGCCAGATGGGATCGGCGGCTCCGTCCGACTGAGCTGAGGCTGCGATTCCGCTCGCAAGGCAAACCGCTGCTGCGATGATTAGCTTCCTTAGCATCTTCTTTAGCGACTCCTTTGTTAGTTCTGGCGCGCCACAGTCGCCCACTGAACATGAGAGTGCACTTCGACTGCTAGCAGTCATCAAAGCACGTCGTGCACCAGATGGAAGTGATTTCAAGACATTGAAACGAATCGCGCTAGAGATGGGATGGTTCAAGGTTCGGTGTCTATTTCTGCGACAGAGCGTCCAATAACGAACATGTGCCGCACCCATGAGTACGATTAGTCGCCCTATCTTTAATGATTTCGGCCGGATAACGGGTAAACCGCAAGAAATCCCGTTGGGCCCGCAAAGTCCCGCTTATCGGCAACTTCAGTTCTGTAATTTCCGATGTCCAATGTTCAAGTGTTGGGACAGGACGACCACAGCACTTGATTGCCAGGGAGATACCCAACCGTGATGTAGATTCGGGTGGATACTTGTGCTCGCGGCCTTGACTAAGACTCTCGTTGTTTTGAAGCCGTTTTGAGAAGTCGCAGCGCAGAGCGGGGTGTGGACTGTGAGGATGATGGGAACGGGATTGACAAAATTAGTTAGGCATATTTACTCTAGGCCTGCTAGAAATAGGGGTGAAAGTCTATGCAAAAGCCGCGAGATCTATTTCCGGGAGCTTTAGAGATGATGATTCTCCGTTCGTTGAAGGTGAAGCCAATGCATGGGTATGCATTGGTGCAACACATTCAACAGACCTCAGAAGACCTATTGAATGTGGAAGAAGGGTCGTTGTATCCAGCATTGCAGCGCATGTTGAAGGCAGGCTGGCTGGATGCGCTGTGGCAGACCTCTTCGACGAATCGGCGTGTGAGGACGTACAGCATTACAGCTGCGGGTAAGAAGCATCTGGTTGAAGAGACGTCGAGGTTCGAGGCGATGCTGAAGGGCATTCAATTGGTTTTGGCGAACTGAGGAGCAGGCGAGTGATGAGGTGGTTCCGGAATAATCGGCACTCGACGGCGGAAGAGCTCCGGGAGGAGATGGAGTCTCATGTGCTTGAGAAGGCAGAGGCGTTTGAGCTTGAAGGGATGTCTCCACATGAGGCGCTCAAAGCTGCACGCCGTTCGTTCGGGAATCAGGCCCTGTTGCAGGACCACGCGCAAGAGATCTGGGAGAATCGCCTTCTAAGCCCGATCTTAACAAACTTCAGATTTGCGTTCGCCCAGCTGAAGAGAGCTCCTGTTTTTGTAGGCACTGCAATCTTGATCCTTAGCCTGGGAATCGGCGCGAATACGGCGATCTTCACCGTCCTGTACCAGGCGATCTTTCGCACTCTTCCAGTGCACAATCCGGAGGGTCTTGTATTTGTAACAATGACAGGCCCGAAGTATCCGGCGCGGGGACTGGGGCTGTCGTATCCGCTGCTCTCTAATCTTGCATCGAGGCATACAGATCTGGAGAGTGTTTCGGGGTGGGTGCACGATCGCGTGATGGCGCCGGATGAGGAGGATCACGAACGCAGCCTGAGCGCGATGCTTGTGACAGACAATGCATTCGATGTACTGGGGGTCCGGCCAGAGAGGGGTCGGTTGTTAACGCCCGAGGATAACGAGCAGGAACATCCTCCCGTGTGGCCCGTGGTATTGAGCTACAACTTCTGGAGCGCAAAGTATCATCGGGACCCTGCGGCGATCGGCGAACGCATAACGATCTCAGGGCAGCAAGCGCAGATTGTGGGAGTGACACCCTCGGGATTCGAGGGCATCACGCCGAACGTGCCCACGCAGATGTACATCCCGATGGCATTTCTCAACATACAAGGAGATGCAGGAAGAGAAGACCCGCTACATGCTGAGGATCTTTTTGGATTTACGACTGTGGGACGCCTACGTGAAGGCGTGACTCTGAAAGAGGCGAATGCACATCTTCAGGAGACCACAGCTAAGTGGTTGCGGCATGAGTTACAACCTTATGTTTCTCGTCATCCGGCGATTGAGGGGATGAGTCTCTGGATGACAAGCGCAAGCCGTGGGCAGCAAGCCCTGGAGGATTATGGCAGCACTCTCACCTTGCTTCAGGTGCTGATGATGAGTGCGCTGGTGTTCTGCTGCATCAACGTGGCGGGACTGCAGCTTGCGAGAACGCTGGAGAGGTCTCACGAGTTTGCGGTGCGGGTTGCGCTGGGAGCGAATCGGAGCCATCTGGTGCGACAGTGCTTGATGGAAGCACTGATTGTCGCGGTTGGCGGAGCTGCGCTGGCGCTTCCGATCACCTTTGCGGGCACCCATATGCTCTCGAACTTTCTAACAAAGCCGGGCGCAGGTGAGATTGTGGTGTTGCATCCGGATTGGAGGATGTTCGCTGTTGCAGGTATCTTTACGGTGTTGTGCACGGTCGTGGTGGGGATTGTGCCGGTGCTGTTCGCGACGAACGCGAATCCGGCTTCAGTGTTGAAGGCGAAGTCGAGCATGAAGCGACAGCCGGCCATTGCGAGCAAGGTTTTACTGGCGGCGCAGATTGCCGTGACGTTTCTGTTGTTGACGACTGCGAGCTTCTACTGGCGCACGCTCCGGCAGATCTACGGAGAAGATTTAGGGTACAACCCGAAACATGTGACCGAGGTCGCCGCAGAGTTCCAGCGAATGCAGAAGCCGGAAGAGATTATGAGCACGTATAGGCGGATGCTGCACCAGTTGAATGCGCACAAGGACATATCCTCTGCCA
>NZ_SHKW01000007.1 GCF_004217555.1 Edaphobacter modestus | reverse complement strand
TGAATGACTCGGGATTTATCAAAACAATTCTACTGGCTGGGAGATTTCTACGAAGGGCTCAGTCTTCGCCAATCGCAACTCTGTCTTCCGAATCATCTGCAACCACAAAGCATCCGGATCGGAATTGAATATTGTGGCGGTGTCTGCCGGAAAAACGAACCACGCGCCCAATTGCACCTCGGTCCGCAATTGATCTTGCGTCCATCCGGCATATCCCAGGTAAACGTGAAAAACGTTAGGGTCAGGCCGGGCCGAAATTGTTTTTTCGAAGAGGCCTTTGTCGGAGATCAAATAAACACCACCGAAGATGTTCTCAGCTTTTTCAATCTTGGCCGAGGACTGAAAAAGTGCAAATGCAGCCGAAGGTTTCATAGGACCCCCGATATAGACCGGGTCGGAGCGGTCTTTCGCGGCCTTGAGATCAAGAACTTGAGAAAGCGGCACATCGGTGCGCCGGTTGAGAAATAGTCCGACTACGCCATTACCATCGTAGTGAACTAGCAGGATTACTGTTCCAACGAAACGCGGGTCGCCGAGGCCGCGGCTCGCGACGAGCACCTTTCCAGTACCTAAATCTTTGGGGTTCTTGAATTGAATCGGAAGAAGTGACGCCGGCAGCAATTCGCCTTTCCTGCGGAATGCCTTGAGCCATCGACTTGGCTTGTTTGCCGGCCAGCTGCCGTACCAAGACAATGCCGGAGTGGCAGGCGCAGGAGCGCGCAACAACGTATTCGGCTTCGGCACATCAAATTCCGCCTTGTAACGTTGACCCTTCCGGGCTCCGCCACGGCAACGATTGCGAACAGCAACCCTTTGCGCAGCAACATGATCGGTATCCCTTCCCAGAGGAGATTATCCGATTTTTTCTGGAGGTCCGACCCGAGATTTCTGTTCTCTCCGCTTTCCGATCACTCCGGACCTCGAACCTTCTGGCACGTCAGGACCTCAATGCAGGGCCGTCATAGCCCTCTTCGAGCGCGTCGACGGCCATTCGCGGAAGCTTTCAATACTATAGATCGTCATAATAGTACCGAACCGCAAGCTGCTCAGGATTAAGGGGCTCTGTTGCATTAACTTTTCGAGCCACAAGCTGTAGGGGGTGAAGGTAGCGCTTGCCCGCTACAGCTTGAATGCCGAGAAACTAATTTTGAGTTAATGCAACAGAGCCCAGAATACGGACAGCAGAGCACGCTAAGCCGCAGCAGGAATTGAAAACAAATCACTTATCGGGCTGCTCCAAACCATATCCGCTTACGGCACTGTCGCCTTTGTCTGTTGATCATTGTCTTGGCATGTGGCGTCCTAAACGTGCTTTAAAGTCCGAATTCTGACCGGACCCCTCGTAGACAGGGCGAATTCCTGAAAGACAGCCTCAGTGTTCCACCCCCCTCGTAGTTCCCACCTAGGCAATTTTGCGCGGTGCTGGCGCGGATCGCAGACCGTTGGGGATACTTCTGGATGAAAATCGCCTCAACAACGCCGGAGCAGGCGATTTGGGCGTATGATTCTCCCGTTTTCGAAGGCAAAAAGGAAATCTCGCTTGCGATTTGATTCCGTCAGCGCCCGAGATCCAAGCTGAAATCGAGCAAACCAAAGGATCTGAAGGCAAAGGAGGCTTGGTGGCTGTCGAAGGTATTAACAGAGGAGTTTGGACAATCGGATACGACCTTGCTCCCGGTCAGGCACATCATTGGGTGCAGGATGGCCAGGCTTGGGGCAAGGTGAGGTGGTTCAACGTATTTGCTTACCTGGGGTCATATTACGATTTCCCCTTTACCAAGACGGTTGAGATTGAAAGAGTCTTTTCCCGAACCATTGTGCGCTCCTACGATGACTACACGTTTCGCGTGGAAGTAATTGTTCGAAACATCGGGACGGTAAGCTGCCACTACATCATCTGGTTCGCCGAGTCGACCGGCCAGCACCCAGATTAATCGCGGGAGAATGCCATGAAGATATTCGCAATGCACGACGGTGAGGGCAACATCACATCGATCGGCATGCCCCCAAGCGGCGAAGCAAACCCGCCGCGGCTTGTCGCGGCCGAGGGACAGAACGTTGCCGAAGTTGAGATCCCCGATTTTAAGTACGAATTGACGGACCCGAAGAAGACTCCTCATTCCCAGGAGCTTCTCGATTTGAAGGACGGCTTCCGGGTTCGCTTCGGGGACGGGGGCCCCTTCCTGCGAAAAAAGTGACGTTGGCTGGAACGGTTCGTTCCCGGCGTGAGCTACATTCAAGGGATGATCCGGGATTAAAGGCTCTGTTGCATTAACTCAAAATTAGTTTCTCGGCATTCAAGCTGTAGCGGGCAAGCGCTACCTTCACCCCCTACAGCTTGTGGCTCGAAAAGTTAATGCAACAGAGCTACTATTTTCGAAGCTCGCGACTCCAGGACGGGCGGCTAGACCACGTAGAATGGTGCAATGCCTAAAGCTCCTGCAGCAATTACCTCTCCCAAGATCAAGAAGCTCGCCGCGAAAGCAGCCAAATCTCCCAGCATGCTCACTACCGAAGAGACGCGTGAACTCGGTGCGTCAGTCTTGGCTCACCTGTCACCTCCGAAAGAAGTCCCAGCTATTCCGGCGAAGAGAATTTCAACAAAGAAGTAAACGACGAAACACTCCTAATCACTAAACATTGAAATGAGGGTTACATGGCAACGAAGAAGGCTCCAGTAAAGAAGACTGCTACACCAGTAGCGAAGAAGACCGCTGCAGTTCCTGCGAAGAAGACAACGGCGGCAAAGAAGATGACGAAGGCAGAGCTCGTACGCTTTGTCGCAGAAAAATTGGAGTGGACGACGAAGCAGTCTGCGGCTATCTTTGATCTCCTGGCCGCGACAGCGCTTCAAGAAACCAAGAAGAATGGCGAGTTCACCATTCCCGGACTAGGAAAACTGGTCAAGGCTCAGCGTGCGGCTCGAATCGGCCGCAACCCTCAGACCGGCGAGTCGATCAAGATCAAAGCAAAAACCGCGGTGAAGTTTCGCGTCGCCAAGGCAGCGAAGGACGCTATCGCTCCTGTGAAGTAATTTTGTTACCAGCTGGACACGGTCCTCCGCTCAAGCGGGGGACCGTACACTTTAAGCCGGGCATTTGATGATCTCTTACTATCTGTAGCTGTCACGCTACACTTACGAACTGGGAGGAGTTTTTGAACATCACGTACCTGCCTCACCGTCCTAGATTATCGTTTACAGCAACTGCAAGCTGCTTGTGCACGGTGCCCGATCCGCAGTGCTCCGCGTAAAGCGAGAACGATCGCCGTTCGGTCCATGGCTCGATGCTCTTGAGCGCCGGTCCCCGGTGAAGGTAGTGATCACAGCCGCGGCCAATAAGCTGGCTCGCGTCGCCTGGGCGGTACTATCGAGCGGCGAAGAGTACCGTCCACCGACAGCCTTGATGCCCTCCTGAACAGGCGCGGAAAAGACGCCTTCGGCTTGGAAGCGCAGAATCGCGCTTCCACTTTACGGCACTACGGCGGCGACTATTTAGAATTCCCACCAAGGTCTGCACTGGATAGCTAAGACGACCGAACAGTTCCCAACGGCGTACTCGAAACCTGCTCCCGAAGGTTCTGGTGCAAACTCTGAGATGGTTGGAATGGACGGTGATAATGGTTCAGGATGAGAGCATTGGATTTGTTCAAGGGACGACATTTTGACCGGGACATTATTGTGCTTTGTGTGCGCTGGTATCTCACATACAAACTGAGTTCTCGCGACTTGGTACAAATGATGGCGGAGCGAGGAATTGAGGTGACGCACACGACGATTCTGCGCTGGGTACAACGCTTTGTTCCTGAGTTTGAGAAGCGCTGGAGTCAGTACTCTCGGCCAGTGGGCAGGTCATGGCGTTGCGATGAGACCTATATTAAGGTGAAGGGCCGGTGGACCTATCTGTATCGAGCGGTAGACAAGCTGGGTCTAACGGTGGACTTTCTGTTGAGCGCACGGCGGGATGTTGCGGCAGCGAAGCGCTTCTTCAGCAAGGCAATGAAGAAGCACGGCTCACCGCGGGTCATTACACTCGATGCGTACGCGGCTTCGCATCGAGCCATCACGGAATTGCAATCAGCCGGAACAATAACACGGCGCATAAGAGTACGGTCCAGCAAGTACCTGAACAATGTTGTGGAGCAGGATCATCGCCGCATCAAACAGCGGATTCGACCGATGCTCGGGTTCAAGCGATTCGACACAGCGACAACAACGATAAGCGGCATCGAACTTGCAGAGAAAATTCGGAAACAGCAATTCAAGATCGGGACCTTGCCGGGCAGACCCGTAGCCGCTCCTGACATTTGGGCTGCTGTTCTTGCTGCATAACCCTGCAAATAATTCTTCCCTAACCATACCGTCACTCATTCTGAAACAGTTTGCACCAGAACCAAGTTGAATATCGTCCGCCTGCAACGTTCCAGCAGCTATCAGACGTACTTCACTGGTCCGCTCTTCTGGCAGACTACCTGCCAGGATATCCAGATCCAGGAGCGAAGGCGGTCGCAGTCTGGTTGCGTGCAGCCACCGAAGCGCTCTTCGCAGGCTAAGCCCTCAAATCTCTCTAGCCAAGTCGGCGGTGTCAAGGACGTATTCCCGTTGTTTTTCCTTTGCACAGGCACACGAGCCCGGTTCATTGCATGAGGCTATAGCGTTCAGCGAGGCGCGATCTAGCATAAGGTTTTGGACTCCCTACGAAGTCGGCACTCAATTCGCACTTCGGTCACGTGGTTCGTTCCGTTTTGGGAAAAGGAAGCTATCTGATCAAGGTTTCGGTGATGTCTAGAGGCGCTAAATGTGAGTAGCATCTAGATGTTGCCGATGTCGAAGTCGTGTTGCCGAGGTGATCAGTGCCGAATGTTCATGAGCTTCTTTCTGCCGGCTTAAATCACCATAAGGCAGGCAAGTTGTCAGAGGCAGCGTCTCTTTACCGAGAGATACTATCAAGCGAGCCGCGACATGCTGATGCGCTGCATCTGCTGGGGGTCTTGTGCAACCAGCTTGGTAAGGCCAACCTCGCCGTGGATTTGATCTCAAAGAGTATCGAGATCAATCCTCACGCCACCGAATACCACAATAATCTCGGGAACGCACTCAAAGGACTCGGTCACGAGAACGAGGCGGAGAAAAGTTACGGTCGTGCCATAGATCTCAGCCCACACAATGCAGATGCCTATATGAATCTCGGCATCCTTTTAGAAAAACAAGGCAGGCTGGAAGAAGCAAGAAACTCTTATCGGCGAGCTCTTCGTTCTGCTCCGAGCATGTTGCGGGCGCAATTGTCTCTTGGCAATATCGCCGTGGCCATGGGGGACTTCAAGCTTGGCGTCAAGCACATAAAGACAGCGGTCCGTTCCTCACCGAACCATGCTCCTGCACACTACGCGTTGGGAAACGCTCAATTTATGTTGGGCCAAAGCGATCTCTCAAAGGCCAGCTATATTCGCTCCATTCAACTTGATCCCAACTCTCCTGATGCGTTTTATAACCTCGGTAATGTCTACCTTGGCGAAAGGGCCTATGCAGCTGCGGTTGATAGCTACAGGCGGTCCATCACTCTGGTGGAACCGCAGGCAGATGTATACAGCAACCTAGGAATAGCATATTTGGAATCGGAACAGCCCAACACAGCCATTGAATCTTTCCTTCGGGCTATTGAACTCAATCCTTCCCATGCTGAAGCACACTTCAATCTCGGTCGTGTGTTGGCGAAACAAGAGGAGCATCGCAAAGCGATCGAAAGGTTCGATAAAGCCATTGAACTTAGACCGGATTATGCCAAGGCGTTTCATAGTCTTGGTAGCTCGAGACAGAGCCTGGGGGAACTGGAGGCTGCGTCAGATGCTTATCGCAAGGCGCTTAGCTTCGAGCCAGGATATACGGATGTACTGAAGAACTTAGCTTCTGTGCTCGCTCTTCAGGGTTCTCAGGAAGGCATTGTCTATCTGGAACAATTTGTCGAACAAGAACCGGCTTCTGTGGAAGCACACTGCAACTTGTGCGCGGCGCTTCTGCTGCATGGCGACTACGTCCGCGGCTGGCGCGAGTATGAGTGGCGATGGCAGTGGAATAAATTTACGTCGCCGAGGAGGGGATTTGTAGAGCCTCAATGGCAAGGTGAGCAGCTTGAGGGTAAGACAATTCTTCTCCACGCTGAGCAAGGATTTGGGGACACGCTCCAGTTTGTTCGGTATGTGCCGCTGGTCGCGCAGCGTGGGGGTCGAGTCGTCCTCGAGGTCCAATCTGGTCTGCAGCGTCTTTTGCGGCACCTGCCAGGCATTGCAGAATGCATTTCGAAGGACGATCCGCTGCCGGAGTTTCATTGCCATTGCCCGTTGATGAGTCTGCCGCTTGTCTTTGGAACAACGATTGAGACCATTCCTCCTTCCCTGCCCGATTTATCGAGAGCGGCGGAGCGTGAGCCATCGATACCCGATGCAAGTGAAGGTTGCTTGAGGGTGGGGCTAGTCTGGGCAGGGAATCCAGAACACCAGAATGATGCGCTACGTTCAATGTCTCTCACCCACTTCCTGCCCCTGACTAAAGTGGATGCCGTATGCTTTGTATCTCTACAAAAGGGGCCTGCATCTCTGCAAACGAGCGATTGGCCATTTCATCTGCCTGAGCCGTGTTCTGCCGTCAAGGACTTTGCCGATACAGCGGCCATCGTCGCAAGTCTGGATCTGGTGATCACTGTCGATACTGCGATGGCGCACCTTGCGGGAGCCATGGGAAAGTCAGTGTGGATCCTAAATTCTCATATCCCTGATTGGAGATGGGGCCTCAATGCGGAGACCACGCCTTGGTACTCATCGGCTCGGCTATTCCGCCGATCCTCTTCGGGGGGCTGGGAGGAACTGATGGAGCGTGTCGCTTCGGAGTTGGCGATGTTTCGGGATTCGCGAGTAAATCAATCCGTCGTTCAGTGCGAATGTATGGCTTAGGCCATCCCGGTGATTATAGAGAGGATCGCTTGCGGCCTACTTGATGATGCCTTTTGGCTGATCGTCTGACGAGCTCTAGACTCGGCAGACGATCAAAAACGTGACCGGCGCAGGTGACGCGACTGGGGTCAATGCGGAAGTTTCAAGTGGCTGGCAAATGTAGGGACCTGCGCATATGCGATATGGAGTCTCTCGGAGAAAGAAGCGACTTTCATGCCATGATGTTTGAAGAGATGCGCGAGGGATGGTGTCGTATAGAGTGATACGTGACCATTCCGAGGGCTGGCATACCACCAATTCAGCGATTGGGGATGGTCAGGTGATGCACTGAAGGATTCAAATGGAATATGGGCGTTAGCTATCAGCAGCATTGCTCCACATGTATTTGTACGAAGCTACGGTCTCCCGATCTGGAGCGATTACGTGTTAACTTCTACTGGTCATGGTGTCTCATGTCACTAGAAAAGGTATTCTCTCATGCGCTCACTTCGTCGATTACGATTCTGATGTTTGTTCTAGGAAGCAAGATTGTTCTAGGGCAAACCAATAAATCGTTCGCTGGCGTGACAGTCGTTCCAGCAACCGTCAAATTGTAAAGTGGGAGGTAAATGCGAGGTCAAAATAACTCTTAAAAATATCTCTACGAGTGATATTGAGGTGGTCCGGCGGAATGGTGAGCCTTTCGCTGACTACAGCTTTTCATTGTCACAAGCGCAAATCAACAAGGCTCAGTCGAGCGTTCTCAAGTCTCATACAAGAATAATCTGAATGTTCCGATCATGAAATATAGCGAACGTGTCGATGCTCTTCCACCCGGAGCGTCGATTGACGATACCATTGACCTCTTTGAGTACTTCAATCTCTCTAAGATCGGTACATATAAGCTGCAAGTTACCAAGATATTCCCACCAGAAACAAACATTCCTCCTGCAACGTCAAATGTTGTCTCTCTGCAAGTTGGAAACTGACAAACTGTGGAGGTATTTGAGAATGATTCCTCCACAGTTCGTGTTCGCAAAGACCGTGGGCCGTCTACGCCTACACGCTCAATAATCGGCTCCGGTACGTCGACCCAACCGGATACACTGTTCAAAATGTCTGCACCTATGCAGCTGCTTGGCACGTTCAGCCGAAGATCCGGCGCAGCGATGTCATCTCTCTCGACTCTCCTTAGCAGGCGAATGATAAGGAGACACTACACCGGACAGGCGTGGATCTTCCGAGGTGGGACCTTTGTCGACGATGGCCTCGGCTACAGATGGAGCGCCGACGACCTCACTCGTCGTTCGGTTCAGTCCGAAACGCCTGAGTAGGCTTTGCGGTAGGTCGACTGCATACTTTTTGCGTCACGGCAACATAGAGGAGTCGCAGCTCCGCCGCGATGGATTCCTGGTGCTCGGAACGTGTCGATGGTGGACGCGTGGAGAGGAAATCGGGATCGATTTCGATGTACCCCACTCTCTGCCTTTCGCTTTATGTGTCGTTGAGCAGATGATCCGGGCATCCCCCTCGTTGGGAACACAACCCGCGATCGCCCTGAGCATCGTTTCTTCCCCATACTCCTGGACGAGGTTGACCAGACCGCGGAGGTACTCCCCCTCCGTGCGGGTGCTGAATGACATAACGTCCTTCCAGGTAGCGAAGCCCAGCAATTCAGGCGATTGTCCCGCTTGTCCCTGCTTGACCCGACGGACATCGGTCAACAACATCTCCAGACCACTGGTTCCGCCAAGAACATGACAGGGGATCCTGCAGGAAAGGCATTTTAGAACATTCCCGATGACGCCGGCGTTGGTGCGGGACAGAATGACCTGAGGATGGACCAGGGCAAGATGGGACTGGATCGCTTCCAATCCTCGTACCGGATGCTTCGCTCCGAGTGAACGAAGAATTGCAGTTGCAGCGCTGGCAATTGCGGGGCCGAACCGGTACGACTGGGAAAGGAGAACATGGTGAGGTGTTGACACATGAGCCATTGCGTTCACCGCTCCCCGCCATTCATAGATCTGTTGATAGGGGTCTCCGACATACACGACAGGACAGTCCATCCGCTTAGGACGCCGAGCAGAACAGGATTCAGGTCCTGTGCTTCGTCGACGAGGATGTAATCGACCCCGCTTTCGGTTGAGAGAGTGCCCAAAGCTTCAGGTAGCCATCGTGACCAAGCGGAAGACCGGCGTTCTTGTGGCGCATGGCATCCATAGAGCCTGCACGTGTGAGATTGCCTGGCTGGCGAACTGAGCGAAGCCCCCGGCATCGAGTGCTTCAAGACACCCGTAGCGTGGAATATGCGCCTGCTGCGGATGTTCGTCATTACTCAGCAGGAAGCGCTTCACCGCGTTGAGCAGTACGGCGCAATACGACCACTTCGAAAGCGTCAGTCCCGAATGGAAGATCAAGTTCTCCGGCATTCGGAACGCTTCCACCACTGTGTTTGGAGTGAGAGTCCCTGTTAGCTTCCACTCCGGATATCCGAAGCTCCGGGCTACGGCGCGGAAAGCAAGGGAATGACTAGTCGCGCAAGCTACCTGTGTGGGGAACTTTCCCCGGACATTCTCCGCGATGCTTCGATTGAATGCCAGATAGAGTCCGCGCCCGTTCGTACTCGACGCGAGCAGACGGAGAGTCGTAGTCTTGCCCGCTCCTGCGTACGCATCGATGCGGAGGCCTTCCTGCTTGAGGAACAGTTCCCGTGCGCGTTGCTGCTCCGGACTGGCATGGATATTGGCTGGGTGAAGGCCCATGGTCGTATTTGCGTAACGCCTGCCCCTAAGAATATCCAAACCTGGCGCAATTCGGTGTTGGGCCAGGAAGAGATTACTCGCCTTATCGACGCGACCGGGATGCCCTTCGCCGCATCCTGTTGATGACTCTCTATGCTACTGGCGCTCGTCGAGCTGAGGTGGCTCACCTTAGCAAGCAAGGTTAGCTGGCGCTCCTGAAGTCCCACATGCTTGTCTTGTCGTTCCAAAAGAGCCGGTACTTCTTGCCGCCTTCGATTGGCAGATCGACGGTCATGATGGCCTTGTCGTCACGAGTTGTTGCAACTCGAATGCGATCTCCCGCTATCGGGGTATCCTTCTGGGCGTCGATTGGAATCTGTTCCCATTCGTCACCGTTGTGAAATTCCACTGTGACTTTTGAGGTTGCGTCGTTTCGGATGATGGAGACAGTCTTGGGCGGTTGCTGCGGCGTGCACACGGTACTTATGCTTGCTGCCGCGAGCAAAATTCCGAGCATGTATCGGGTACGACTGTTGCGCGTCATTGGCTTCCTTTCCTTCCAAGCAGGTAACCGGCGACCGTACCGAAGAGGCCCATCGCGGGCGCGATTTGATCATTGCTGTATCCAGCGCAGATCAGCACGATGGTCCCGATGATGATGAGCACTAGTGCATAGGCCCGAATGGCATCGTCGGCCGAGGTCTCTTTCTTCCAGAGGACGAGCGAGAGGGCCAGGATAACCACGACGCCGAGGGCAATGATGATAAGCGACAGCTCGCCCTCGTAGTGAGAGAGAAAGCCACCACTGGGCGGTGGTGCGTGCGCGGTGGCATTGGCAGGCGGGGCGTTGGCAACTTGCATTGGATGGCTCCAAATCGGCCGTCGACGATTGTGGCCACATTAGAGCATGAAAAGCGGGATCAGGACAGCGGAGAGTCAATAGTAGGCTGCGCGCGGAGAGGCAGGGCCCAGGCTCAGAGCGAAACTTCGTCTTCGTGCTTCGCCGGTGCGAGCTCTCATCTGTTATGCGCTCACCGCAGTCTATTTACGTCCCCTCACCGACTATGTTGATAGAGTGCAGGTCAGAACAACTCACCCTGCTTAGTCCGTTCGTACCACTCTTCATAGTTCGGCAGGGACATCTCGTTCTTCACGTCCTTACGCAGAAGTCCCATAGCAAGACTCTCCAACTGTGTTTTAGAATAGCGACCGCTGAGGGTCTTGAATTGGGAGTCGGACCGTTGGCGCTGAGAGATGATCTCGCGTAGTTTCTTCGTGAGATCTTCACCCTGATAGCGAGCGTTGATCTCAGCATTAACGAGATTCTCCGTCCATTCCACATATCGGAACTCTTTTTGGATCTCCTTGTTTTCCTTCTCTCTTTGCTCCTCTTGGCGCACGGCCAGTTCACGGCTTTTCCTGGAGGTCATGAAGCTTGAAGGAACAGGCACTCTTTGCTCGATGTTGTAAATGATGAACCCTGCAGGATTCCCTATTTTCTTTCGCCCCCTCGAGTCGGGTACAACCTGAGAGCTTGCGTACTCAATCTGATCGATGATCAGTTCTGGGTCTTGTTGCGTTACCAGCACCTTCGCTTTGGCAGGAAGAACTCCGTGCTCCAACAATGCGTCGATGGCAGTCTGCTGAGCCTTGGAAAGCTCGAGGGGATTACCGCTTTTGTCGGGTAGCTGCTTGCGGTGCGAAATTGCTATTACACGCAGAAGTTCTTCACCTGGCAGAAGGACGAATTTAAAGCCCGGCTTAGTGGTCATGCGCTCAAGTTCCCAGCTCGAGAGATAGCGAACCTTAACGAGTTCATCAAGAGACGGTCCCATCGTCTCCCGGATCTTCGAAGCATGTGGATAGGCTTTGACGTTTAAGTAGTTACAAAGTTCGGTATAGTCCTTCTCTACTTGTCTACCTTGGCTAGCATGAAACCACATGTGAAGGTTTCCGAAAATTCCCTTAGCTGTGGGCCGCGTCAACATCTTGTACGCGCTGAAGTCTTCTGGCACGACATAGCCATGATTCAGATTCTCGAGTAGCCAATCCTCCAATTCGACTTCATAGGCTTCCGTTCTGTCAGTGTTGTCAAGATTGCTTTCACCTATACGCTGGAAGGAACGGAAGACGTGGATTGTCTTATCCGAGTAGCGTTTTCTGGCTGAAAAATAGACCACGCGTTCGGACGTAATAGTCGTGTCGGCCATCCTCCGTCCCCAATTGGAAATCTCATCGTAATTCTGGCCGGCGTCGGAATGCCCAAGTTCTCGGAGTAATCTGTATCCACTGAAGCGAATAGGATTTTGTATCGTGCCCTGTCTGGCTCGTTGCTCGCTCACGATCTTCATCAAAGCTAGAAATTTATCGCGATCTGCGGTCGATGGAAGTCCAAGCATTTCCGAGGATCTAAATTCGGCTGTGACACGAATGCGTTGACCATCACGTGTAATAGTCTGCTCAAGACGCCTGAGAGTGTCGCGCTTTTTTTTCCGTGTGTCTTGGGCGCTGAAAAAACCTATTTGGAGAAGATTTGTTTCGAATCTTACCAAGTCAACATCAACAGGTAGTGGCAGTAGGGCCATGGTCTGACTTTTAGCGGGTTTATTGAAACGACGGCTCATCCACTAGTCCTCGCCGGAGCTATGTTGCTGTTGATTAGAATGCTATAGAAAACAAAAACTGTGAAGACAGATAAGTACATTGGTTTTTTGCAACCATATGATAATAGGAGACATACAACGCACTTCTTTCCATCCAGCTTCGGTATTATTTCCATCTGACTTCGGAGGTGCTTCCGACAGGCTTCGGCAAGGCATTTCCAGTCTACTTCGGACTATTTTCCACCCAGCTTCGGACTATTTCCAACTAACTTCGGGCTTTTCTTCCACCCAGCTTCGGGACCATTTCCAACCGACTTCGGGCTTTTCTTCCACCAGCTTCGGGGCTATTTCCAACTGACTTCGGGCTTTTCTTCCACCCAGCTTCGGGAAATACCGCCTTCAGGCCTGAAACAGGCACTTCCAAGCTTAGAGGTTTATCCAAAGGCAACATTTCCACCTCACTTCGGTACCGTCATTGAAGACTTTCGCGCATTTATCCCGGCATCCTGGATCCGGATGTACGTGAATTCTTCCAACTGGCTTCGGGTTTGGTTCAAATAGTTTAGAGGCTAATCACGCTAAGTCCAGATAAACTAGGTACATAGATGAATGGTTTCCAGCCGACTTCGGTATTAGCGCCAATTATGACAGAACACCGTCATACCGAAGTTGGTTGGAAGTATGGGCTTAAGTGTTGATCCGATGGCAGTTACAGGTTCTCTTCCAGCCAACTTCGGTAGTTCTTGACCTAAAGGAGTTCCCTTCTGTCACGCAACGCAAGCCTATGAAAAATAAACGGCTACGTTCGATTTCCAACCAACTTCGGTATCGGATTCCGGTATCGGTGAAGGTATGCAATACCGAAGTTGGATGGAAATTCCGCTTGATGCAATATCGTCCAACATAAACGGGATCTTTAGTAGCCATAGAGGCTAAATCAACGTATAAGTCCACTTAATCTGCTTTCGCCCACCTCTCACCAGGCACCTCTTCCTCGGCAGAGCGAATTCGACTCGGCAGGTTCGACCTCGTGAGTTGGTGCCGTCGTGTGTACTTGGCCACGTGAATACGTAACATCCGTGTTGAATCCACTACGTATACGTTGAAAGGTCTGCACGGGGGCACGTATCCACGTACAGGCTATATGCATCATGCATCGCCTCGACGGGCATATTTTGGAGACTGAAGACGTAAACACGTAACAACGTGAAGACGTAGGTACGCGACAACCTTGAAGACGTAGCGACGCGACAGCATATCGCCGTGGTAGAGGTGAGCACGTGAAACGCGGATACGTTTATGTGTGTTTGTCGGCGTAACCCACCGTTACCGGGTAAACATGCAGGGATCGGCTACAGACTCTTGTTGCTGCACGTATCAACGTACACACGTATATACGCCAAAACGTCCTCACGTATGAATTTGGGAGTCACGGCGCTAAGATTAAGGCAACCTTGACCCAAGGTAGGTGGTCCACGAGTTCCCTTCTGCCGCGTAACGCAAGCCTATGAAAAAAACTGCCCACGTTCGATTTCCAGCCAACTCTTCGATATCGGATTCGGTATCGGTGAAGGTATGCAGTACCGAAGTGAGCTGGAATTCCCGCTTGAGGAAATATCGTCCAACATAAACGGACCTCTAGTAGCCATAGAGATTAATCAACGTATACGACCACTTAAGCTGCTTTCGCCACCTCTGCCAGGCACCTTTTGCTCGGAGAGCGGAATGCGGCTCGGCAGGTTCGATCTCGTGAGTTGGTACAGCCGTGTGTACGTGGCCACGTGAAGACGTAACACCGTGTTGAATCCACTACGCGTACGTTGAACGTCTGCACGGGAACACGTGTCCACGTCCAGACTATATGCATCGCCTCGACAGCCATATTTGGGAGAGTGAAGACGTAAACTCGTATCAACGTGAAGACGTAAATACGCGACAACGTAAAGACGTAAAGACGTAGAGACGTTACAGCGTGCCGCCGTGGTAGAGGTGAGCACGTGAAGACGTGGATACGTTTACATGTGTTTGTCGGTGTAACCCACCCGTTGCTGGATAAACATGCAGGGATCGGCTACAGACTCTTGTTACTGCACGTATCAGCGTACGCACGTATATACGCTAACACGTCCTCACGTATGGATTTGGGAGTCGCGGCGCCGGAATACAGTAAGAACATTGACCAGTCCACGACCGGTCGCACTTGTTAGATGATGTGCCTAAGTAGTAACCGGATCACGTAGGAACGTCTTCACGTGTATCCGTTTATACGTGCTAACGTTCTCATGTAGACATGCAGTGATCGTAGTACGTACACACGTGCATACGTGCAGGCGTGTACAAGTAAGAACACTCGAACGTCATCACGTGCAGATCCGAGAAAGGCAGCAGCGATGGTCATAACTGTAGCAAGCTTTAAGGGTGGAGTAGGGAAGTCGACCAGTGCGCTTCATCTTGCTTACTTGCTAAATCAAAAGGCTCCCACCATGCTCGTCGATACCGACCCTAACAAGACAGCAACTCTCTGGGCCCGCCGCAACGATAATCGAGGTTTCCATGTTGGCCCAGCAACTGCACTCGCAAAGGACGCACAGCGGTTCCAGCACTTTGTGATTGATACTCCAGCCAGACCCGAAAATCTCGATTTGCAGAGCTTGCTCGAGGGTACGGATCTGTTACTGATTCCTACCCCGCCTGCTTCCTTCGCACTTGATACGCTCCAGGACGCTCATGAGACCTTTCGTGAAGCGGCCAGCCCGGCGATCAGGATACTCTTGACCTCCTGCCCACCAGCACCACAAAAGGACGCTCGCGAAGCCAGGGAAGTCCTAACGGATCTAAGGTTTCGGGTGATGAACTCACAGATCAGGCGTGCTAAGGCTTTTGAATACGCGGCGAGACAGGGTTGTGTGGTCTCTGAAGTGAAAGGTGATCCGATCGCGGGACTTGCAATGCGAGACTACGACGCCACTCTTGATGAAATAGAGGAAATCGTAGAATCAATTGCCAGAACAGAGCAAGGAGAACTAGCGAATGTCCCAGGCAACTAAGGGCGGATTTGCCTATTTAAAACACGCGAAGCAGACCGGTCCCACCGAGATCGTAGGACCGCCTGAGGTTCAGCCGGAACCAGCTGAAATAGTTGCTCCGGGACCTCCGGCTCGCGAGGGCCGCATTCATCCAGTTGCTGCTGACTGGACTCCCGAACCGGTGCGGACAGCTGCAAAGCAGGTGGCCAAACCGCCGCGCGAAAAATTCACCACAGCCATTGATGCTGATATTCGTGATGCCGTGGCCGTCGAACTGGCTAAGCTCAGGCGTACTGGGCTCAAACAGACTCCTGCAGATTTGATTAATGACCTACTAAGGAAGTGGCTTTTAGAACGAGGGGCGAGCATCTAGTCACGTATGCACGCATGCACGTACAAGCGTGTATACGTGCATGCTTTTGCGTTTTTAATTGCCGGACGCTGTTCAGCAATCAATTTGGCAGGTTTGGGGGGAGTGGTGCTACTGCGCATTCAGGTGGTCAGCAATTCCTCGTATGTACATACGGAACTCCGAGAGAGATCAGAGCTGAGGACGAGTGCGTCTATGTCCGACATCGAGTTGCCTATAATATTGCCACCCAAGCACACGGACTCTTCCAATCGAACAACAATCGGACAGAGATCAGAAATGCTCAGATAGTGTGTTCAGGTGGCAGTATATTCACGCGTTTCTGTGATGGCCATGGCTCAAACATCGGCGAAGATCCGCACAAGTTGAAGCCCCGAGGTCATGCTAAGTGAAGCTCAGCAGAGATTTGCAGCCCTCATCCTCCGGGATGGGTATTCAGGCGTAAGCGATACAGCGGCTGTACATACGGAACTCCGAGAGGGGACTCGAGCTGTAGGCAGCGAGTGGACGGTCGGCGGTCGGCTAGTATGCTGCCGCCGACAAATCGAAGTTTTTCTCCCGCTCAGCGAGTTCTCTAAACATCTTCGAGAGTTCATTGTCGATCAACTCTGGAGTATGCCGTGGAGGATCCAGTATTTGAGCAGCAGTATCGAGGTCATTCTGTAGAGCCAAGGCCAACGCGAGGAGTCGTTCCATCAGGACGACAGAATTGGCTCCGCAAATCTCAATGCGGCCGGGCTCGAGCGTTATCTCTGGAGGGAGATCTCTGACCATCACGGTCCTCAGGTCGTCCGGGACCTGCATCTTGAGGAGTCTAACCCTGGGGACGGGAAGGGAAGTGTTCAGCCTGGCACGATGTTCGAGGCCAAGGTCATCCGCGGTGATTAACACATCCAGATAAGAGAGCAGGGAAGCGCGGGAGACAACGTGCTTTCCACCCAGGTCCTGAATCTCCCCTACAGCTCGCATGATGGTCTGAGCCGATCCACGCGACACACAAAACACTCGTTCGATGTCGCGGCGCGTCCAGGTTTCGGTCTGAGAATTGCGGACACTGCTGGCGATGGTGTGGATCTCATGACGCCATTTGATCTGTCTACCCATGAGTGGGGGCCTCCGTTTTCCATGGCGCAACCCGCTTGCGTCGCCCATTTCTTCATAAATTCAGCTCTGTATCAACATAGGGATTGTTGGCCGACCTGCAAAGTATCCATCTAGAGACCTATATAGAGAACGTTTGATAATATGTCATTCTCATTCACGCTGGCGTATCTGCCATTTAGGGCCGGCGGCGCACCATATTTTCCTGCAGCCAGGGCTGGAGGCCAGGCCGGTAAAAAAATCTTCGTATCCTTAATTAAGCAAGCGGAAATTAAGCGAGCGGGAGGACAAGTTGAGTTCGAACCCGGAGATCCTGCCGCCTTTGGCCACCCCACCGCAACCGGAGCCTGCCGAGCCCACTCGGGAGCTCGCCCTCCGACCGCCGCTCAAGCTGGGTCTGCTCGACATCCTGCCCGACGATCCCTTGTATGACACCGCCCAGTTGACCGGCGAGTACATCCTGGCCTCAAAGGCCGCGGCCACCCGCCGCGCCTACGACTCGGACTGGCGGGACTTCGAGGCATACTGCCAAAAACACAACTTGGCATCGCTTCCCGCCGAGCCCAGGACCGTGGCTCTCTACATCACCCATCTGTCCAAGCCGGACAACGGAGAGAAGCCGAGGAAGGCGGCGACCATCACCCGGCGCCTGACCGCCATTAATGCGGTGCACAAGGCCGCCGACCTGGATAGCCCGGCCACCATGAACCACCGCGTGCTGGCATTGACCTTTCACGGCCTGCGGCGCACCATCGGGACCCAGCAGAGCATGAAGAAGCCGCTCACCCGTGACCGCATCGTCAAGATTCTGGGCACGCTCGAGGGCCCGATCGCCGCCGCGCGGGACAAGGCGTTGCTGCTGACCGGCTTTGCCGGAGCGCTGCGGCGCTCCGAGCTGGCGGCCCTGCAGTATAAGGATGTGACCTGGCACCGCAAGGGGATCACCATCAAGCTGCCCCGCTCCAAGGCCGACCAGGAGGCGAAGGGCAGGGAAGTGGAGATCCTCTGGGGCGAGCATGATCGTACCTGCCCGGTGCTGGCGCTGGAGAACTGGTTGAAGATCGCCCGGATTCAGGACGGCTGCGTGTTTCGCAGTGTCGGCCAGTACGGGAAGGTAGGGCAGGGAATGCACGCGAACTCCATTGGGCGGCTGGTGAAGCAGCTGGTCCGCAAGGCAAAGATCGCCGGCGCGCAGGACTATGGCGGGCACTCTCTCCGCGCCGGGTTCGTCACCGAGGCCTCCGGCAACGGAGTACCGGATGGGCAGATCATGAAGCAGACCGGGCATACCTCGAACGCCATGGTCCGGCGCTACGCTCGCGCCGATCGCGAGGACAAGCAGGCGGCGGCGGGCAAGCTGGGTCTATAGATCACCGGATTCTGGGGAGAAAGTCTGGCCGAGCGAAAAGGGTTGATGGAGGGTAGGGAATTGGAGTTGCGTATGTAGTGGATCGAAGGCCAGATGGGGCGCCGAAGATGTTCGGGATGACCGGGAACGAGAGGTAGGATCGCGATGGAAACGTGGGAGCTCAAGGCCAATATTCACGCCATTCTGATATCGATTAATCGTCCAGTGACGCTGCAGGTGCTCGCCGCAGCGTTGGACACCGACATGGACGGGATTCACACGGCGTTGCAGGAGTTAGAGGACCATCTGACCGCGGCCGACCAGCCGGCCCAGGTGCGGCATCGTGCTCACGGCCTGCGGTTGGAGGTGAAACCGCAGTTTGCCGAACGGGTCCGCAGGGCAGTCCCGGCGTGGGCGGCCAAGCCGATCACTAGCCAGGCGCTCGAGACCCTGGCCATCATCGCGCTGAAACAGCCCGTCACCATCGCAGACATCAATGCGATTCGTGGCATCGAGAGCGCAGGTACGGTCCAGACATTGAGCAACCGCAAGCTGATTGCGCGGGCGGCGCGCCGGGGACCGCGGCGGGAGAAGTATTGGCGGACCACCCCGCTCTTCCTCGAAACCTTCGGCCTATCCAACCTTGACGAGCTCTACCAGGACGGGCGCATGGAAGAGGTTTTTCCGGCTGTTTATAGCGCCGACGGGAGCGACGATGACGATCGGTCTAATGCAGTTGAGATCCCGATCCTTCAGAGGGTGCCGTAGACGATAAAGCATGGGTGCAGCGGACCCTATTTCGTTCTAATCCACTCGGAATTCCGTATGTACATCCACGTACAAGACGTCTCGGGGACACCTCACGAAATAGGCGGCAGGGTGACATCGGCAACGAAGCTGAAGGACTGGATCTCCGCATCCTGCCCGGGCGCGAGAAGGCTAAGTTGAATTTGCGAAATGTGGATTACACCCGTTCGAGTGGGGGAGGTTTGTAGCCTGACGTTCTCACAATTTCGATGCCGTTCTTTCCTTAACCGGTGGACATAGAGTTCGCCCTCTGATCCGCAGCATTCACAGTGAATTGAAACTCGCGATGACCAGGGTTAGGAAAATGGAGAGTGCCCCACATTTGGAATAAATGCCGCTTCAGCGTGTTCGAACAAACAACGGAGGACTTACCGCGAAATAGGACCTCCACCAAAAAATCAAACGGAGCATACAAATTGACACTTAAAGGCAAGCGCGTTCTCATCCTAGGCGGTACCTCAGGAATCGGTCTTGCCGTTGCCGAAGCAGCAAAGGCTGAAGGTTCAGATGTTGTGGTGGTTTCGAGTAAGCAGAGCCGGGTGGACACCGCATTGACGCTGCTTGGCGAGGGCGCTGAAGGTTATGTTGCGAATCTTTCTGATGAGACGGCTGTAGAGGCGCTTTTTGGAAAGATGGGCCCGTTTGATCACTTAGTCTACACCGCAGGAGACTCGGTGTGGCAGCGTTTGCTCGGGGAAACCAAACTGGAGGATGCGAAAAGTTTCTTCGATGTACGGTTCTGGGGAGCGTTCCTGGTAACGAAACATGGCAGCAAACTGATTCGCTCCGGCGGGTCAATCGTATTTACCTCTAGCACGCTACCACGGCGACCCTCGGCTGGTTTCGCCATCGGCGCGAGCATCTCCTCGGCCGTGGAGGCTTTTGCTGCAGCCATGGCTGTCGAACTGGCACCTGTGCGCGTGAATGTCGTGGCACCAGGCATTGTGCGCACGCCAATCTGGGACAGGCTACCAGAGGAACAACGCGAGGCGTTTTTCGCGGCGAGAGGCGCTGCTTTGCCAGCTGGAAAGGTGGGTGAACCTGCGGAGGTTGCCGAGGTTTATCTCTGCTTTATGCGAAGTGGGTACACGACCGGTCAGATCGTCGTCGTAGATGGAGGCATGCTGCTGGTTTAAGAGGTTTCTTGTGGCATCCGTTGGTAGGAATGTCCGCACGAGAGCACATTGTGCTCGTAAAAACAAGTCGGAGCGAGATTACTGACTGCGTACACCGTTGAAAGAGGAGATGCTCGGTTTCAGACTTTCAGCCCGCCCGACTGACCGTCTGAGGTGTTGTTGGGACACCTCAAGAAAGGGAATTTTATGTAGTGCGCCGGGAGGCCGGCAAGGAGTAGATGGTGCAAGTCCGTTACGGTGAAGGCATAGCGAACCACACCGGCCTCGAGTCATGCGCAGTATATCGTGAGGTGTGCGGCGAAGCGTTGACAGGGGAGCGTGCGGGCCAGCCATTGAGCCACGAAATATTTCTCATCCAGGACGCCGACGTAGTTACGTATGCGGAAGGCAAAACGAACGGGTGCGACATCGCGAGTGCCCGAACGGTCCTGCGTGGTCGTAGACCCTGGCATGCACGGACGCTCCTTGCTTGGGAACCGGGAGATCTCCAGTTTGGCCATTTGCAGTCAAGGGGTGGTCCGCGTCGGGAAGGCGAGGAGCCGTAGCCGATGATGAACGAACCGGAGAAGTCAGACCCTTCCACAGTAGCTGCGAAGCCGGCGAACAAGACCGGACGATCGGACGCGGAGTCGGTGGAGCCAAGGGAGGGTAGTAGCCACATCCAACCGAAAACCTCCGTTAAGGATTCGTGCTGTAGCGGGCAGGGGCATGTTGCATGCGAGCTAATCCTGCCGGGAATTGCGCTTTTGGCAGATTACTACGCACTTTCGTGCTTTGAACGGTTCTGTCCCCCATAAGGGCCGCGCGCTATGCGTTTCGGCAGCTGGCCAGGTCACCGGCTTTTGCGGTCGCTACGATTCTGACGATCTCGCTCGGCGTCGGCGCCAGCACCGCCATCTTTGGAGTGGTCAACTCTGTCCTGATACGGCCGCTCTCGTATCCCCATGCGGAACGGATTGTTCAGACGCAGAAAGTGACGACTACCGGGTTAAGCTACACCGCGTCCATACCACTGTTCCTGTACTGGAGGGACCACAGCCGGACTTTGCAACATCTGGCCGCGTACTCAGTTCTCCCTGTTGGATTCAACCTAGCGGAGCGAGCAATGCCGGAACGCATACCTGGACTTCGGGTGAGCGCGGACTTTTTCCGCGTGCTCGGAGTCGCGCCTCATTTGGGCCGCAACTTCACCAAGGAAGACGATGAACCTGGGTCGCAGCGCGTCGCCATTCTTGGAGAAAGCCTCTGGCATCGCCGATACAACGATGACCGCGAGATTGTCGGCAAGTCGATTCGGATCGATGGAGAGCCGTACACGGTCATTGGAGTATTGCCGCGGGGATTTCAGTTTCTTGGCACCATGCCGATGTCAAGCGCAGTTGAAATCTGGACCCGCTCCAACGAGTTAATGCAACAGACCCTAGCGGTTTGGTCGATGTGTTTCTTACTGGCCGGCGTGCGGACCAACGTCATAGCCACGTAGCCCGTCAGAGTAAAGCGGTCGCGCAATGTCGTCGGCAAATTGCCTTGCTGGGCTGCTTTCAGCACACCGCTTGAAGCGCGCTCTCAAGATCAGCAAGGAAGGTCTCGCCGAGAAAGCTCCGTTGGCCGTTGTCCAACTCGTGACCATAAAAGTAGTTCTCTACGGCGCACTCTTTGGGGATCTGCCGCCGAACCGCGTGGTTAGCGGAATGAACCCACAAGAATAGTACGCCCGTCTTTTCGTTAGGCGTCTGGTCGCAAAAGGCTTCCAGGTAAGCCCGTTGAATGTAATGCTGCGACTTGGGTTGCCTGGGCACACCATCAGCTTTCAGAGTTCTATCCCCTGTTCTTCGCAGAAAAAAGAGACAAAGCTCGGCACGTTAATCCGTAACTTGCGCAGCAAATTTTCAATAGGGATGCTTAGATTGTGAGCCTGCTCGGTCAGTTTCTGAGCCACGATTCCCGGCTCCAAGTCGTACAAGTGCAGAAGAAAAGTAGATGGACCTTGGCGCTCAATGCCCCACCGCTCAAGTGAACTTTCAGGAAAATGTTTAGCGTTGTACGTCACGATAAGCTTTGTTCCCGAGCTCACTGCGGCCGCAATGACGTGTCGATCCCTTTCGTCATTGGTCATAGCCGGAATCAAGGATGTATATCCTTCGACCCAAGCCTCGGGAAAATGCGCGCGAAGCGCATTCTCCCGACGCTGGACCTGTTCCGGTGTCTTATTCCATTTCCCCAAAAGGTTCCGTGAAACTTCAGCAATGATGTCGTCGGACCATTTAGGCAAGTACAGCCGAGGGGACTCCGCCATGCGCAAGAGCGTGTCTGCCAAAGGCATCGGCAGAAGAATACATGCATCCAGGATGACGGGGTAATCGGCTTTCACTCGTCACTGCCCCCCTCAGGAATTTCGGTTCCTTCGTAGGAACCGTCCTGATATGCTTCGCGGGCGAGCTCATCCAGCGCAGTTCTGCGCGCTTTATCTCGCTGTTTTTGAAAAGCCATGACGTCTTTCAACATCACACGGCGGTGTTGTCCCACTTTTTGATACGGAATTGCTCCCGACTCCAGAAGCTTGATAAGGTGGGGTCGCGAAAAACCAAGTAGGTTCGCGGCCAATTGAGTAGTGAGCTGTTGCTTTTGCGGGACCAGTGACACCGCACGACCCGCAGCCATGTAGCGAACGACGTCTTTAAGAATGTTGTAGACACTCTCGGGAAGGTCTACTCTCTCGTTTTGAGGACCAACGAGAGTTGGTGTGCCGAGTTTAAGCATCCGACCAAGCTCTCGAATCTGTTCCTCTTCTGACGGTGGCATTACTACTGTTTCGCCAATCATCGCGCCCTCCATCTTCTTCACGCTCCAATTATAGTCGAAATAGTCGAAATAGTCGAAATAGTCGAAATAGTCGAAATAGTCGAAATAAACGAAAACCTTATTTCTTCCGGCTTAGTAAGAGCCGTCAGGCGGGTCGCTCACTATGAGAGCCTACAGTCCGAGTTATCGTTCACCGCGATCTCAATGACTTGCTCCGACCCCAGATACGGCTCTGTTGCATTAACTTTGTTGGTCGCAGTTCGTCCGTTGCGCGGTTTACATCAGACAGCGATAACGAAGATGTCGAACAGCTTGTTTACGAAGCGCACCTCGTCTTTGACATGCGGCTTACACGTGAGGCAATGTCCTCGGCGGATCATCCGCATCACCTCGAACCCCTTCATCGTAGCGGCAGCCGTCTTCATTGTCTGAAAGCCTCGCGTGGGGCGAATGACTCGCTTCAGTGCGCCGTGGTCCGCTTCAATGATGTTGTTCAGATACTTGCACGTGCGATGCTTGGGATTGCTTGATAGCTTGCCTTCTCGTTGCAGCCGGCTAATGGCTTTTGGATAAGAGCCGAGTTGGTCCGTGGTGATGGAGGACGGCGGCCAGTGGCGCATTGTCGTCAACGCTTTTCGCAGGAAGCGATGGGCCGCACGGGTGTTTCGCCGATCCATCAACATGAAGTCGATCAACCGGCCATGCTTGTCGACGGCCCGGAACAGGTACTTCCAGTGGCCACCGACCTTCACATACGTCTCGTCCACTCGCCACGAGGAGGTCGCACCACGGTACCCCTGGTACCAGTCGCGCTAAGAGGGATATTCCCCCGTGTTAGTTAAATAAGTCCACTGGGAAATGTTGCTTCCAGATTACGCTGTCCTGAAATGCTGTCTGCGCAAATAGGGCGCGGAGCACGCGTCCACGATTTTGTGCCAAGGGGTGACACAAGATGGCCACACGGGGCCTCAATCAGCAACCAATTCTTCCCGTACCGCAGAAAATGCGTGCGGGAAGAACACGATGGTGGATAGTATGGACACTCTTTTGTTCTACAGCTATCAATTACATCAGTCGCCAGACATTCTCCGTATTGTCGCCGGTGATAGCGGCGCAGTATCACCTTACTCATACGGATCTGGCAAAGATTATCGGCGCCTTTCAGCTCTCCTATGCCATTACCTGGCTGATCGGAGGTATCTTCCTGGATGCTGTGGGTACTCGGATCGGCTTGATTGCAGCGGTGGTCTGGTGGTCCCTGGTGAATATGTTGATGGGATTTGCCAGCTCTGTTTCGGGCTTTGTCGCTTTTCGATTCATGTTAGGCATTGGAGAAGGCCTGAACTGGCCAGGAGCCAGCAAGACCGTTGCGGAGTGGTTCCCCAGTGAGGAGCGCAGTGTAGCAGTAGCAATCTTTGACAGCGGCTCCAGTGTGGGAGGGGCCCTGGCGGCGCTGATCATACCGTGGATAGCCCTGGCATTTGGCTGGAGATGGTCGTTTGTCTTTTCGGGAGTGCTCGGCTTCCTTTGGCTATTTGCCTGGTTGCGTATCTACCATCCACTCGATCGTCACCCGCGCGTGAAGCCCCAAGAGGTCGCCCTCATCCGTGCAGGGCAGGAGATGGCTTCTCAGTCGCCGGATAAAGGCGTTCAGCGGTGGCTTCGCCTGGCGGGTAATCGCAATGTGTGGGGTATCGTACTGGGTCGTGCCCTTACTGATCCGATTTGGTGGTTCTATGTCTTCTGGTTGCCGCAGTATCTAAGTGATGCTCGTGGCTTTAGCCTGAAGCAAATCGCGATCTTTGCTTGGATGCCGTTTGTTGCCGCGGATCTGGGGAATTTCACAGGTGGGCTGATATCCGGTTACTGTATTCGTCGCGGAGTCTCTATCATTCGCGCTCGTACCTGGGTTTGTGCTGTGAGTTCCCTGCCGATCCTCGCAGGTATTCCCGCGGCCCGCGTCCACAGCGTTTACGCCGCCCTGGCGCTGATTTGCGTGGCCCTATGGGGTTACGCCAGTTGGTCCACCATGGGCTTGACCTTACCGTCAGACTTGTTTCCCCAAGATGTAGTCGCCACGGTAACAGGACTTAGTGGGCTCGCGGCTGGAATCGCTAGTGTCGCCTTTACCTTTATCATAGGTATCACTGTCGATCGATTTTCCTATGGACCAGCATTTCTAGCGGCGGGCCTTTTGCCTCTGGTTGCCACCACTTGTTTATTCTTATTCATCCGTACGCCTGATGCGGGAGCTGTCAACCTGAACTAGTGTCCTGTTTCTTAAATAAATGTCATAAATAGAGATGGGGACGACCTCGGATGGGGTGGGAGGAACTGCGATGCCGAAGGGTCGTACCCTCGCGCCACTTTTCGTAACCGCCGAAGAGCAGGCTCAGCTTGTTGCTTGGAGCAAGCGGCCCAAGACCGCACAGGCGCTTGCGATGCGCTCTCGGGTGGTCCTGCTGGCGGCGGAAGGCCGCAGTAACACCGCGATCTCTCGGCAGTTATCTGTAACTCTGCACACGGTTGGCAAATGGCGGCAGCGCTATTTCGATCAGAGGTTGGATGGTCTGGTGGATGAGCCCCGCCCTGGCACCTCGCGGAAACTTCGTGACAAGGAGGTGGAACGCGTCATGGCACTTACGCTGGAGTCTACTCCGGGCGATGCCACATACTGGTCCACAGGGGCGTTGGCCAAGAAGGTGGGATTAAGTCACTCTCGATTCACCGCATCTGGCGTGCTTTTTCCCTGGCTCCGCATCGCTCCGAGACCTTCAAGTTATCCAAGGACCCGCTGTTCATCGACAAGGTGCGGGACATCGTCTGCTTGTATTTGGCGCCGCCAGACCACGCCCTGATCCTGTGTGTCGATGAAAAGAGTGAGATTGAGGCGCTGGACCGCACCGCCCCCTTGTTGCCGATGCGTCCGGGACAGATCGAACGGCGCACCCATGATTATGTGCGTCACGGAACGACAAGCCTGTTCGCGGCGCTCGATGCGAAGACAGGAAAGGTCATCGGACATACGCGACATCGTCATAGCTCAGAGGAGTTTCGCAACTTCCTCGACACCATCGAAGAAAACGTCCCCGCGGAGTTGGATATTCACCTGATTTTGGACAACTACGGGACCCACAAGACCGCGCTGATCCGCAACTGGCTCGCCAAAGGCCGCGTTTCCATCTCCACTTCACGCCTACTTCGGCAAGCTGGCTAAACCTGGTGAAAGGATGGTTCGCCGCACTCACCGACAAGCAGCTGCGACGCGGCGTCCATCGCTCCACCAAGGAACTGGAAACTGCAATTCGCAGCTTCATTCAAAAACACAATCAGGACCCCAAAGCCTTTCGTCTGGCACAAAACCGCTGACCAAATCCTCGATTCGCTTGCCCGCTTTTTGTGAACGAACTTTAGAAACAGCACACCAGGGTGTGGTCGGCACGCTCTAGCTGTCGTCCTCCGTCTCAAACCAGTCCCATTCTTGTGGTTAGTTCTCTTCCTCGGCAGAGTGGATGCGGCTCGACAGGTTCGATGTTGCGAGTCGGTCTTGCCGTGTATACGTGTCTACGTGAAGACGTGTTTAACTATCGACCCCTGTAGAACCTCGAATTGAATCAATTCTCCGGGTATAGGAAGAACAGATAAAGCATCGCTGCCGCGCTAGATAAGGCGCTGCTGCTGATCGGCTTTGCCGGCGCGCTGCACCGCTCCGAGCTGGCGGCCATGCAGTATAAGGATCTGACCTGGCACTGTAAGGGGATCACAATCAAGCTGCCCCACTCCATGACCGACCAGGAGGCGAAGGGCAGGGAAGTGGAGATCCTCTGGGGCGAACATGATCGTACCTGCCAGGTGCTCGCGCGCTCGAGAATTGGCTCAAGATCGCCCGGATTCAGGACGGTTGTGTGTTTCGCAGCGCCGGCCATACGGGAAGGTCGGACAGGGGTGCACTCAAACTCCGTCGGGCGGCTGGTGAAGCAGCCGGTGCGGAAGGCAAAGATCGCCGGCGCGCAGGACTATGGCGGACACTCTCTGCGCGCCGGATTCGTAACCGAGGCCTCCGGCAACGGAGTACCGGATGGGCAGATCATGAAACAGACCGGGCATATCTCGAACGCCATGGTTCGGCGCTACGCTCGCGCCGATCGCGAGGACAAGCAGGCGGCGGCGGGTAAGCTGGGTCTATAGGATTTTTTTGTAGTGTTGCGGAGTGCAGTTGGATCGAGAGGAGCTCGGGAAGTATGGAACGTTGGGAGCTGAAAGCCGGTCTCGAGGCCATCTTGATCGCCGTGGATCGCCCGGTGACGGTGCAAGTCCTCGCCCAGGCGTTGGACGCCAGCCAGCAGGATATGGAAGAGGCGTTGCAGGAGTACGAGGCGGATCTCCATGCCGCCGACCGAGGTGTGCAGGTACGGCATCGCACTCACGGAGGACGACTGGAGGTGAAGCCCCAGTTCGCCGAGCGCATCCGTAGGGCAGTCCCGGCGTGGGTGGCCAAGCCGATCACCAGCCAGGCGCTCGAGACCTTGGCCATCATCGCGCTGAAACAGCCGGTGACAATCGGAGACATTAACGCATTTCGTGGCATCGAGAGCGCAGGGACGGTCCAGACATTGAGCAATCGCAAGCTGATTGCGCGGGCGGCGCGCCGAACTCACGATACCGGCGCACCCACTTGGCCGCTGTCTTCGCGCTCACGTTGAAGCAGGCCGCGGCCTGCTTCCACGTGCATCTCTGCTCCACAACCCGGTTCGCCAACTGCTCTCGACTGTGCACCGTCAGTCGGGCATTCTGGTGGTAGTCCATCTGGTCTCCTGTGTCGCCAAGTCTTCACAAACTCAGCTTCCCAGTTCTCGATCAGATGGACAACCTATTGAAACCTCACATCTAGGCTTTCGCCAGACCTTAGCCATGCTGACCGCCGCTCCTGCTGAGCGTTTCGGCGTTTCCGATCATGAGGGTCGCATCGCGCCGGGAATGGACGCTGATTTAGCTATTCTCTCCGCCGATCCGGCTACTGGAGATCCGCTCACGTTCACTCAGGTGAAATACACAATTCGAGCCGGCCGCATCAGCTTCCATTCGCGCAATACGGTCATTGAACCGCCATATTGATCCCAGTTCCGGGTGGGTGGCCTGCGATGCGGAAGTAATCCGGCCGTGCCGGGGCGGGATCAGATCCGCGGAAACACGCCGCTTGTATATAACTTCTGTGTTGCCCGTCACCCGGCAGTTATCTGCAAAGGCTCAATCCACGAGGAGACGATTCTTCACCAGTTGATGTTAGCTGAGGAACAGGTTCAGTTATCAGGTCTGGACCGACAGGCCGACCGAGCAGATAGCCTTGAAGAGAAGTGCAGCCCAAACGAGTGAGAAACTCCTGCTGCACAGAAGTCTCGACTCCTTCCGCCACAATATTGAGATTGAGCGTGCGGCCAAGCGCGACGATGGCAGAAATGATCGCCGCATCTTCAGTGTCTCTCGCCAGGTCGCGAACAAATCCGCGGTCGATTTTGAGCTCGCTGGCTGGAAACCTCTTCAAGTACAGGAGACTCGAATAGCCTGTACCGAAATCGTCGATAGAGATATGCACACCCATCTCAGTGAGCTGCCTCAGAATCGTCATACTGCTGTCAACGTCGCGCATCGCGGTTGATTCGGTCACTTCCAGGACCAGGTAACGCGGCTCGAGTGCATGACGTGCCAAAGTTGCCGCGACCAGCTGAGTCAGACCCGAGTGAGCGAACTGCACGGCTGACAGATTTACCGCCACGGTCCAGTCGGCCTCTACTGCATTCCGCCACAGCGCCATTTGACGGCAGGCTTCGTCCAGCACCCACTCGCCTATGGGTACAATCAGGCCCGCCTTCTCAGCAGCGGGAATGAATTGATCCGGTGGCACCATCCCGCGTTCCGGATGCTGCCAACGTAGCAAAGCCTCCACACCCGTCAAAGCCATCGTGAGAGCATCAAACTTGGGTTGGTAGAGAAGCAAGAATTCGCGCCGTTCCAGTGCGAGACGAAGATCGCGCAACAGCTGCATCTGTTGCTGTGCGTTGGCATTCATCGACGGTTCGAAGAAACAATAGCGGTCGCCCCCCAGCGACTTTGCATGATACATCGCGGCATCGGCATTCATCAGAAGTTCGTTCTGATGCTGGTCGTCGCCATCAAAAATAGAAATGCCGATACTGGCGGAAACCATGCAGTCGTGGCCGTCTATTTCATAGGGGCGGCGGATAACCGTTAGCAGCTTCTCCCCGATTCCGGCCACATCTGCCGGGTCGTGAGCCTGGGTCAGAAGGACAAATTCATCTCCGCCCATTCTTGCCAACGTGTCGCTGGATCGAATGTTCGTGAGGATCCGCAACGCTACCTCCGCAAGGAGAGCGTCGCCGATGTGGTGACCGTAGGCATCGTTGACGCATTTGAATCCGTCCAGGTCGACGAACATGAGGGAAAAACGCGTGTTCTTACGCTTCGCGGTTTGAACTGCCTGATTCAGTCGATCTTCTAGCAAGAGGCGATTCGGCAACTTGGTGAGGTTATCGTGCAAGGCGAGGTAAGTGAGTTCCTCGTTAGCACTGGCCAGGGACGTCGAAAGGACCGCTGTGCGGGATTCCAAGCGGAGATCGAGTACAGAGATCATCAGCGTGACCGACAAACACCCCAGCGTACTGATGGTAACGAGAATCGCAAGCCATCCGTGATCCGCTCCCGCGTGCGCTGCACCGCAAGCGCTGCCCGTCGGAAAATGCGCGGCTGCCATCCCTGTGTAATGCATGCCGGCGATGGCAATGCCCATCACTATTGCTGCGCCCGCGCGCAGCAGCCTAACGCGCGAAGAGTGCCGGCGCAGATGGAACGCGATCCATAGAGCGGCGCCTGAGGCACCGATCGCGATAAAAATGGAGAGGGCGAATAACCAGGGCGTGTACTGAATTCCAGGGCTCATGCGCATGGCAGCCATGCCGGTATAGTGCATCGCTGCCACGCCGCTGCCCATCAGCACCGCGCCAGCGCCCAGACGCCGCCATGAAAGCTCATTCTGCGAAACCAGCCAGAGGGCAAAGCCTGAGGAGGCAATTGCAATGAGCAGAGACAATGAAGTGATTCGGACGTCATAGCCCATTGGGACCGGCAGCTTATAGGCAAGCATGCCGATGAAGTGCATCGACCAAATACCTAGCCCCATCGCGAATGAGCCACCGCCTAGCCACGAGCACGCGGCAAATCGCGTTTGGGACGCCGTGATGCGCCCGGCCATATCCAGTGCCGTGTAGGAGGCAAACATTGCCACGAATAACGAGACCAGGACCAGCCAGCTGCTATAAATGCCGATTAACACGTAACCTTCTTCTGTCCGCAGAACCAATCGTCCCAGTCTCACGGACAGTTGGGCAGCCGCTTCCACGTCACCGTTGGGGGAGGCTAGGTCGCAGTCTCCTGTACTGCTGTTTATCGGCAGCGCAGGAGAAATCTATATGAAGTAAAAGTATGAAACGATACGATTCTGTAGCTGATCGCCTCTCTTGGATTGATCCCTGTCGCGGCTGAACCATCCAATTTTCGACAATTGCGATTCTCAGTTGTTGCTTACGGAACGTGGGCCCATTGAGCCGTAAATATGGGGCCTTCTGCGTTTCCGGGTGGTCGGCAATACGGAAGTAATCATTGTCCTCTTGTAGTGCACGTAAAACGGGGTTACTGAGATCCGCCGCTTAAACCTCAACCTGGTGATGAGGATCTTATAGGCAGATTGAAGGAGGGTCATCGACATGGAGATACATTCGGTTGGTATCGATCTTGGCAAGACCACGTTTCACCTTGTAGCTCTGAGCTCAGCTGGGAAAGTCCTATTGCGGAAGAAGTTCGCCTAGAAGCAGCTCATCACCTTCACCGCTAATCTGCAGATCTCTTTGATTGGGATGGAGGCCTGTTCCGGGGCGCACTTCCTGGGCCGTACTTTACGAGAACAAGGCCACGATGTGAAGCTGATCCCGGCCCAGTTCGTGAAGCCATTCGTGAAGTCGAACAAGAACGACTTCCTGGATGCGGAAGCCATTGCTGAGGCTGTGGATCGGGAGAACATGCGATTTGTTCCGATCAAAACAGACGACCAGCTGGATCTGCAGGCATTGCATCGTGTGCGCGATCGTTTGATCGCGCGCCCCCTCTTTCTTCCACAATTTATTCCCCTTGCACTTCGACAGCACGCTCTGTTAGGTTGCTGTTGTCGAAGTGATAGGGGAGATGTTTGTGATGGGCGAGAAGAGATTGGACCTGCCGCAGGGGACGCTGGACCTGCTGATCCTGAAGACGCTTGAGCTCCAGCCGATGCATGGGTGGGGGATCTCGGAGCGGCTGCAACAGAGGTCGCGAGATGCGATCCAGGTGCAGCAGGGGTCGCTGTATCCGGCGCTGCACCGTCTGGAGCGGCGCGGATGGATCAAGGCACAGTGGGCGATCAGCGAGAACAGCCGCAGGGCGAAGTTCTACGAGCTGACGGCGAAGGGCAGCAAGCAGCTTGCGCTTGAGGCGAGCGACTGGAACCGGTTGGCGGTCGCGGTGAGCGAGATTCTCCGTACGACTTAAGGAGCGGGTGCATGGGTAACGATCTGCTGTATCGGCTGCGGGTGTTGCTGGGCCGCGAGAGGTTCGACGGCGAGTTGGACGAAGAGCTGGCGTATCACCTGGAGCGTGAGGCGGAGAAGCATCGCCGTGCGGGCGTGCCTGAAGCTGAGGCGATGCGTCGTGCCCGTTTATCTTTTGGCGGCGCGGAGCAGGTGCGGCAGCAGGTTCGCGATGGGCGCGGCGTGCGGCTTGTGGATGATGTTGTGCGCGACATGCGCTTTGCGCTGCGGCAGTTGAGGCGCTCGCCGGTGTACACGCTGACGGCGCTGGTGACGCTGGCGCTTGCGATCGGCGCGACGATCACGATGGTGAGCCTTGTACGCACGGTGCTACTGGCTCCGTTGCCGTATCCGCAGCAAGACCGGCTGGTGGGGGTGGCGTTTACGCAGCCGGGGCAGCCGGCTAACGATGAGCAGACGGGCGCGACGGCGGACTTTCTTGTCGAGCATGCGCGGTCGTTAAAGTCAACGGCGGTGTACGTCGATACGACGTCGGGCGCGAACCTTGCGGTGGGTAATGACAACGCACAGGGAGCGGTGCAGGTGGCGGTGCAGGCGGTCGATCACAACTTCTTTCCGACGCTTGGCGTAGCGCCGGTGGTGGGACGGAACTTTACGGCGGATGAGGACCGCGCGACTGGACCGAAGGCCATCATCCTGAGCTATGGGTTGTGGCAGAAGATGTTCGGCGGGGATCGCGGCGTGGTGGATCGCGTGGTCCACCTGAATGGCGAGAGCTTCGTGATTGCGGGCGTAATGCCGGAGAGCATGGCGTTCGGCAGTGACGATCCGCGGTCGCTGAGTGCGGTGGCCGATGTGTGGCAGCCGCTGAAGCTCGATGAGAAGAATCCGGGATATCCGGGCAAGAACTACAACATGATTGCGCGGCTGCGGGATGGGGTGACGGTGGCGCAGGCGCAGGAGGAGGTGGCCACGTTGGATAAGCCGCTCTATCAGAAGTTTCCTTATCTGAAGGATTGGCTGACGGTTTCGAAGGAATTGCCTGTATTCATCGTATGGCCGCTCAGGCAGGTGATGGTGAGCAATGTTCGCTCGAGCATCGTTACGCTGACGGCCGCGGTGGTGGCGGTGTTGCTGGTGGCGTGCCTGAATCTCGCGGGGTTGAATGCGGCGCGGGCGTGCCGGAGGCAGAAAGAGATTGCGCTGCGCGGTGCGCTGGGAGCGTCGCGGGGTGCGGTGGTGCGGTTGCTGCTGGCGGAGAGTTTTCTGCTGGCGATGTGCGGCTCGGCGCTGGGCATTGCGGCGTCGGTGCCCATGTTACGCATGCTGTTGGCGAGCTCTCCGGTTCCGATTCTGCGTGCGGGCGCGAGCATGGCCGCGACTGCGTGGCTGACGCCGCTGCTGGTGTTTGCGGTAACGCTGGTGTGCGGGCTGGCTCCGTCGTGGATAGTGCTGCGGCGCAACACGGCCGCCAATCTGAAGGCGGGGCATAGCGTGGGAGCGTCGGCGGCGGACGGCCGTATGAGCAAGGTGTTGCTGGTCTCGCAGACGGCGATTGCGGTGGTGTTGCTGTCCGCGGCTTCGCTGCTGCTGGCGGTGTTTCTGCGGCTGCGCGCAACGCCTTCGGGAGTACAGCCGGAGCATCTGACGGTGGCGCAGGTGAACCTGAAGGGCTCAGGCTATGCTTCGACGCTGGCGACGACGCAGTTCATCGACAAGGTGCTGGGAAGGCTGGAGCGTGAGCCGGGCGTGAAGCATGTGGCCGCCATCAATGGGCTTCTCCTGGACCGTGGGTTGAATATCGCGATCCCTCCAACGGGCAAAGAGCAGAAGTTGTACATCGTGGAGCTTCGGCTCGTGACGCCGGGGTATTTTGCTGCCGTGGGCACACCGCTGCTGGCGGGCCGCGATATTGCTGACACGGACAAAGCGGGCGGCCCTACGGCGGTGGTGGTGAGCGAGGCGTTCGCGAAGAAGCTGTGGCCGGGAAGGTCTGCAATCGGCGAGCATATCGATGCGTTACGCGACAAGGTGGTGGGCCCGCCGGTGGTGGTGGGGGTGGTAGGCGATGCGCGCTCGCACTCGCTGGCTGAGCCGCCGGCGCTGCTGATCTACGAGGCGTTTCAGCAGCAGCCTGACACGACGATGAAGTCGCTGAACGGATGGTTTCGCACCAGCTTTGCGATTCGCAGCGCGGCGGATGTTGATATGGCTGCCGGCGTTGAGGCCGCGATTCGGGAGGCGGATGCCGGGATTCCGGTCTCGCGCTATACGACGATGCAGGCGATCATCGACCATTCGCTGGCGCGGCCGAAGTTCTTCTCATCCCTGGTGACGGTGTTTGCGGGGTTTGCGCTGGCGCTGACGGTGATCGGGCTGTTCGGCCTGCTGAGCTACCAGGTGTCGGAGCGCACGCGGGAGATCGGCATGCGAATTGCGCTGGGGGCTACACGCGCGAGGATTCTGGGCTTTATACTGCGGCGTGGATTGTTACTGACGATGGTGGGGTTGGTGGTAGGCACCGGAGCCAGCCTTATGCTGCCTCGACTTCTGCGCTCGCTGCTGGACAGTAGCATGTACACGGCCGGTGCAGGAGCCTCTGCTGTGTCGTGGAGTACGGCGACGGCGCTTGCTGCGGCGTGCGGCGCGATGGTGGTGGCGGCGGTGCTGGCAAGTTACTTTCCGGCGCGGCGGGCTTCGGCGATTGAGCCGCTGGAGGCGCTGCGGATGGAGTGAGGTGTGGCGCGACTTGCCGCGAGGATGCAGGGTTGCGTATCTCCATTGGTAAAGAGGAAGACCACGTTTGGCGACTGACGGAAGTGCCTAATGCGAAGCTACGAAATAATCGAGCGTGGCACGATCCTCCCCGGAATTACTGGACTGCTGCAAACTGCTACTTTCCGAAGCTTAGCGAGCTATTCGAGGAGGCCGACTTGAGAGTTGTCTTCAGCGACTTTACACCTCTAGGAGCTTGTTGAAATAGGTTCTGGCTTCGTCTGATCTGGGTGTTGGTCCGTCTCTGTTGTATGCGTGGCGACGAGCGGGTTCAGGGTGAGATGTTCAGTTGTGTGACGTTGGAGCAGCGGGTTCCACAGGATCATCCTTTGCGCGAGATTCGCAAGTTGACGGATGCAGTTCTGGTGTCGCTGAACGAGGATTTCGATGCGCTATATTCGGCATCAGGCCGTCCTTCGATTGCGCCCGAGTATGTGCTGCGGGCGCTGTTGTTGCAGGCGTTTTATTCGGTGCGTTCGGAGCGCCAGTTAGTCGAGCAGCTGAACTACAACCTGCTGTTCCGCTGGTTCGTCGGCCTGGGCATGGACGACGCGGTGTGGAACCATGCCGTGTTTTCCAAGAACCGCGACCGGCTGCTGACGTCGGACGTGGCGCAGCGGTTCTTCGCCGAGGTGAACGTGCTGGCGAAGCGCTTCATGAGTGACGAGCACTTCACCGTGGACGGCACGCTGATCCAGGCCTGGGCATCGCAGAAGAGCTTCCGGCCGAAGGATGGCTCCGATGATGGCGACGGCACTAACTTCCGTGGGCAGAAGAGGTCGAACGAGACCCATCAATCGACTACCGATCCGGAGGCGCGGCTCTACAAGAAGAGCTATGGCAAGGAGTCGAAGCTCGCGTACCTGGGCCATGCGCTGGTGGAGAACCGCAACGGCCTGATCGCCGCCGCGATGGCGACCCAGGCCGACGGCCATGCCGAGCGCGACGCCGCCCTGCTGATGCTCGACGAGCGGCAGAAGAACAGCTCGCGGCGCATCACGGTTGGTGCCGACAAGGCCTACGACGCGAAGGACTTCATCGCCGGAGCCCGCGCCCTCAACGTCACCGCACATGTGCAGAAGAACGACAAGGGACGCCGCTCGAACCTCGATGGCAGGACCACCCGGCACGCCGGCTATGCGCTCAGCCTCAGCCGCCGCTGGCTCGTGGAGAAGACATTTGGCTGGTTGAAGCAGACCGGTCCGCTCGACCAGCTGAAGGTGCGAGGACTCGCCAAGGTCGACTGGATCTTCGTCTTCAGCTGCGCCGCACATAACCTGCTGCGTCTGCCAAGGCTCATCCAAAGCCATACTCAGCAGGACCCACAGCAGCAGTGCGCCTGAAGGCCGGTTGAGTCTTCAACCCGGCAAGAAAACATGCCGCAGAATCCGCCAGCCAGCCGTCATAAACAACCCAACTCCCCTGCATCAACCCAAAACCTCATCAGTAAAGGAGTCAGCTCTAGCTATTTCAACAAGCTCCTAGGTATGGCCTATATAGACAATTGCGCCAAGTTCGGACACTAATTCCGCCAATCCGGACAGTAATTGCGCCACGCTACAAGTGGCCATCGCAGACATAATCAAGCAAGCACGCGCTGCGTTTTGAGGTCTGATATCCGTCTTCAACTGTCTTCTAAACGTATAGATAGGCTCGCGAAACGAACCTCACGGAAAACGGGGATTTCGGCAACTTCACATTTCTGATCCCACCCCTGAGGGCTCTGTTGCTGAGTGTTTCCAATTGCTAGACTTCCGCGAAGTCGTCAACAAGTTCAGTCTTGATAACTTCCGAAAACCAAACACAGAAGCGTCCCATAGGGTACTTGCTCACTGTGTACACCCACCCGAAAGTTGTACGGAAAAGGCGCTGGATTAGTTATAGCCTTGCTAAGCATTTTTTGACTTGTCCTTGAGGACATCGTTAGATTCTCCGAGCGTGGATCTGACTCTTGTGGTTTCTCTTTTCTGCAGGTTCTCTGTGACGACACGTTAACCTTTCTGTCCATCATGGTTGTGCTCACTTAGGAGTGTGTATTTTGAAGCGATTTCAATTCATGCAGCTGGCTCTCTGTCTTGGCTTATTGCTTTTCAGCAGCCACGAAGCCTCTGCCTCGGATGTGACTTTGAGTGGCGATGCGAGCGTGAACTCCGCTCATGCGTCAGTTAACTATGGTGCGCTTTCGAACCTTTATGTTGGGAATGGGAACGTCACCTTCCTGCAGTTTGACCTGGCGTCGTTGCCTGCAGGATCGACTTCGGCACAGGTATCTCACGCCACGCTGACGGTTTTTGTGAATCGGGTGAACGCTCCAGGTGCAGTGACGGTTTCGCCAGTCACGGCAGGATGGGGCGAATACAGCGTGACGGCCGCAGGGGCTCCGACGACCGGAGGTTCGATTGCCAGTGTCAACGTGACGCAGGCTGGACAATTCATCTCGGTGGATGTGACGGCTCAGGTGAAGGCATGGCTTGACACGCCAGCCTCAAATAGTGGTTTGGCACTGGCATCGGGTGGGGCCAATGTTCTTCTCGACAGCAAGGAGAATGATGAGACCGGCCATATGGCACAGCTTGATGTAACGTTGGTCAATCAAGGCTCCCCGGGTGTTGCTGGCCCCGCCGGGCCACAAGGCATACAAGGAGTTCAAGGGCTGCCCGGCGCGGTAGGGCCTATCGGTCCCATAGGACCCGCCGGTGCGCCTGGCGCGACCGGTCCGGCAGGAGCAACGGGACCTGCTGGATCCACTGGTGCTACAGGCGCGACCGGCGCAACTGGTCCGCAGGGTCCCCCAGTCAGCTTCCAAGGCACATGGAGCAACGCAACGACGTATGCGTTGGGTGATGCGGTCTCCTTCAATGGCTCCAGCTATATCTCGCTAGTGAGCGGCAACATTGGTAATCAACCAAATGCAAATCCGGCTCAATGGTCGTTGCTGGCCCAACAGGGCGCAGTGGGCCCTATCGGAGCTATCGGCCCGATAGGGCCTGCCGGTGCGCCTGGCGCGACCGGTCCGGCAGGAGCAACGGGACCTGCTGGATCCACTGGTGCTACAGGCGCGACCGGCGCAACTGGTCCGCAGGGTCCCCCAGTCAGCTTCCAAGGCACATGGAGCAACGCAACGACGTATGCGTTGGGTGATGCGGTCTCCTTCAATGGCTCCAGCTATATCTCGCTAGTGAGCGGCAACATTGGTAATCAACCAAATGCAAATCCGGCTCAGTGGTCGTTGCTGGCCCAACAGGGCGCAGTGGGCCCTATCGGAGCTATCGGCCCGATAGGGCCTGCCGGTGCGCCTGGCGCGACCGGTCCGGCAGGAGCAACGGGACCTGCTGGATCCACTGGTGCTACAGGCGCGACCGGCGCAACTGGTCCGCAGGGTCCCCCAGTCAGCTTCCAAGGCACATGGAGCAACGCAACGACGTATGCGTTGGGTGATGCGGTCTCCTTCAATGGCTCCAGCTATATCTCGCTGGCATCCGGCAACCTTGGCTTCCAGCCGGATATCAGCAATGTGAAATGGGGACTTCTCGCTCAGGCTGGGACTAATGGCACGAATGGGACAAATGGTGCTACGGGACCAAGTGGCCCAACGGGGGCTACGGGCTCTACCGGGCCGGCTGGACCTGCAGGTGCCAATGGCCTCGGAGTTAACGCTATTTCCTATGTCATGGAGTTTGTAAATCCTGGAAGCTCCGGAACCTATTACATCTCACCCCTTTACTCTGGCGCCAATATAGCGCCAAACACTACCCTTGCAACTAACTTTGCGGCCATGCCATTGGCCTGTACGATGAGCGCTCTTAAGGTTGGGGTCAATAACTACTCCGCTCCGGGCGCGGATATTACGACGCTCACGGTCTACAAAAATGGCGTTGCTACAGCGATGACCTGCCCCGTGACTACGAACGGCAACGGATCGAGCTGCCAGGACCAGACTCATACCTTCGCCGTATCTGGAGGCGACAGCATCAGCGTTGTCTTCTCCGAAACCAACATCAATCCGTTCAATAAAATCACTGTCGGCCTGATTTGCCAGTAACAACGGTCCAGCCTATCGGGGATCGGGCAAGAACTGAGGACCAGCCGGAGCAGGAAGAGACAAGCAGCCTTACCTGTCCGGGATGGGAATGCAATTCAGCAAGACCAACAGATGTTCTGTTGCAGTTTCCGAGAGGGTTTTTTTCAGGTTGTGCAAATTGGCTGCTGCAGCACCTTGACGGTGATTCAGCATGAAGAATCAGAACGAAGTATCAACGAACGAGAGGGATACAGATCATGGCGGAGCCGTTTCTAGGTGAGATCAGGATGGTTGGCTGGAACTTCGCGGCCAGAGGATGGGCTTTGTGTAATGGGCAATTGCTGCCTATCAGCCAGAACCAGGCGTTGTTTTCACTGCTCGGAACTTACTATGGCGGGGACGGCGTAACAACGTTTGCCCTGCCAAATCTGCAAAGTCGCGTTCCCATTCACCAGGGCACAGGGCCTGGTCTCAGCCCATACACCATCGGAGAATCTTCTGGCAGTGAGGCCGTGACCCTGCTCATCACCGAGATCCCTCAGCACAATCATCTGGTGTCGGTCAGCAATCAGTCAGGATCGGTCGCTGACCCAACCAATGCCCTTTTGGCGCAAGGGAACTCTGGATCGCTCCGAGCTCCGGTCGCCGTCTCCAACTATATTGCTACTTCCTCAGGGGGAGTTTCGCCGACAGGAACTCTTGCTCCCGCGACAATCACCCTTACCGGTGGCAGCCAACCGCACAGCAATATCCAGCCGTTTCTATGCGTCAACTTCATCATCGCCCTCGAGGGGATCTTTCCATCGCGTCAATAATCGGAAAGTGTGCCGGAGGAGCAAACCGCCGGCACACTTCTGCATTGGGTATCCAGGTCAATACGAATCTCATGACAGCAGCAATTCAAATGCGGAGAGCTATTTATCATCTACGGTCGGCGAGCATCGCGGATGAAGCGTTTTTGCTGGAACTTTATGCGCAGACGCGGGCTGATGAGCTGATCCACTCCGGGATGGATGCGTTGCAGCACGAAGTGTTTGTGCAGATGCAATTCAGGCTTCGCCAGGCAAGCTACAGGACGACTTATCCGATGGCTGTGGACGAGATTATCTGCGCCGATAGCGGAAATCCCATCGGTAGAGTCCTGGTGGATCGCGCGGCAGGTGGATTGTGTCTGGTCGATATCGCGATCGTGGCCGAAAAGCAGAGGCAGGGATTCGGAACGCAGGTGATTCAGCAGTTACAGCGCGAATGCACAGAGCAGGACTGGAAGATGAGGTTGCAGGTCTTGAAGGGGAGCGCGGCTGAAAGGCTCTATCGGCGGCTCGGGTTCAGGGCAGTGGACGAAGATAGGCTTCGCACTCAGATGGCCTGGAATGGGACAAAAGTTTGAAAAGTACAACGAATGGTATGCAGTCTGATAAGGCGCTTATGCCACAGATGGTAAGGACAAGTGTGATACTGCGGCAACAGTCGCGTGTGAAGTGCTCGGTACTTGGTCTATTGATGGTAGAGCTTGCCATGGGACTGGCGTTTGGCAATTTCAGAGCGCTGGCGCAGAGCGGACCCGCGAACAATGTGCAGGCAATCGCGGCGCCCCTGGCGGCTCCGGCACAAATCGCCTATGACGTTGCTGGCAATCTCTATATTGCGGACTTAAACGATAACGTCATTCGCAAGGTCGATGTGGCAGGTATCGTGACCACGGTGGCGGGAACGGGGGAACAGGGTTTTTCCGGAGATAGTGGACCGGCCACTCGTGCGCTGCTCGATTCTCCCGCAGGTGTAGCAGTCGACACCGCTGGAAATATCTATATTGCAGACACGCACAATCAGCGTGTCCGCATGGTAAGTAACGGAACGATTACTACGATCGCCGGGACCGGTAGTGCCGGCTTCTCCGGAGATAGCGGTCCCGCTCTCTTGGCGCGACTGAGCAACCCGACTGCACTGGCGCTCGACGCAAATGGCAATTTGTTCATCGCCGATACAGACAACCATCGCATCCGCAAGATCATTGGAGCCACGATTACTACGGTTGCCGGCAGTGGCGAACAGGCCTTCTCCGGCGATGGCGGTGCAGCGACCGCCGCAGGAATTGATTCTCCAAATGGTGTAGCGGTCGATGGGGTGGGCAAGATTTATATCGGAGACACGCACAATCAGCGTGTGCGTGTCGTCGACACCTCGGGCACTATCTCGACGCTGGCCGGTAATTTCAGCAAAGCTTATGCTGGTGATGGCGGTGCAGCGGCTGGCGCTTCGCTGGCACGACCGCGCGGCCTGAGTGTCGATGCGCAGGGCAACATCTATGTCGCAGACAGCGATAATCACCGCATTCGTATGATTGCGAGTACCGGAAACATAACCTCGGTAGCGGGGAATGGTTCGCAGGGCTTTGCGGGCGATGGCGGTCCAGCGGTCAACGCAATCCTCGATACACCCCGGGCCCCCACGGTTGAGGCCCCTGGCGTCTTTGCGTTCTCCGATACAAACAACCAACTGATTCGCGCAGTCGGCCTCGATGGTGTAGGCCACACCATTTCGGGCCTGAATTCAGGCACCGGACTCTCCGAAACCCTTACGATCAGCGGCCTATCTACCGTGGCTTGGGGAAGCGGCGCGCTGACGGTGAGCTTCAGCAACGCGGGACAGACTGCGACGGGCCAGGTCGACCTGTTGGACATTACCACCGGTTCAACCTCAGTCGGTTCTGCAACTCTGACGGGCAATTTGGCGACGATCAGTACTGCAGGACTGTTACCTGGGCTACATCGCCTTGTGGCCAGTTATAAAGGCGATTCGCTGAACCCGCCCATCACAAGCAGCGTCTTTGTACTCACGATTATGCCGCCGCCGATTAACGACTTCACCTTTACCGCGACCGGAGCGACGACCCAATCCGTCAATCCTGGACAAACGGCGACCTTCAACTTTTCGTTGCAGCCGCAGGATGGCCCCCTGAACGCTCCAATTACGCTGACGGCTTCGGGCCTGCCGGCTGGAGCGACAGCGATTTTTACTCCTGCAAGCATTCCTTCGGGTTCTGCAGCTACCGCATTTAGTCTGGCAATCAAGACAGTGGCGTCCCACGTTGTAACCTCACCACCCTCATTGCCTCGATCGACTCCTCTGCTTCCCCTGAGCTCGGCGATCTGCTTACTGCCACTTTTCCGAAACCGGCGTCTCCGAGCGAGGTTTGCACGGATTCCGCGCACGGTGCTCAGTGTACTCGTTGCATTGATCGTGGGCGCGGCAACACTTGGGCTAACTGGCTGCGGCAGTGGCGGCTTCTTCGTGCAGGACCCGCAGACCTACACGATTACTGTTACTGCAACTGCCACCGGCGGGGCGAGTACAACCTTGCAGCACACCACCATGGTTACGCTGGTCGTTCAATAACGACCGCAGAGGAGCAAGTTCTGTACTCATAGACTTGATATGTTTTTGACGTCGACATTTTTAATGGGAACGGTCTTGGCGGCCTCTGCTCAGACTGCTCCGCCCAAGACTAGCGACCTCGGGCCAACAGTCTCTCAGAGCAACAAAGGAGAACCGTATGAGTTGCCTCTGCTCATCTACGATCGAAGCTTTACGCCTCAAGGGCGGCTCTACTACCCCAATCCGCCGGACGAAGGCCTTCGAGCATTTGATTGATGGATTGAGTCCCAGTGAACTAAGAGATAACTTCATACGGCCGCATCATGTCATTCGCCTCATGTTCCAGGATGTGACAGTGCCACACATAGCGTCCTGCATATCCTTGGAACGGGACAATGATCCGGGTAGTTGCATACGGTGGACATTGGACAACGTCCTTCCAACCGCGTTCATGCGGTGACGGAGGGATGCGCTCGCCCGTCGGCAGAATCTTATCGTTTGCGAGATATTCATAATCTGCAAAGCTTTGCCTGTCGAGAATCTGGAAGCGAACCATGTGTAGGTGAATTGGATGCGCATCCTCCGTCAGATTCACAAGCGTCCAGATCTCGGTGGATCCCAGCTTCACTATCTCCGTTACTGGGTCGGCCCAATGTTTGCGATTAAGCAGCATCACCATTGGCTCGCCATTGTCGCTGTCAAACTGGTTCAGCGTCATCTCGCGATTGCGCATCGCCTCGGACTCCGCAATACGCACGACCGGACTCAGGACTGCTGGGACCTGGGATGTGTCTTCCAGCGACTTACTGCTCACTCGAAACTGCATCAGATCCAGACGATCGCTCACCAATTGCACACGTTCACCGCGCACATGGCTGAAATCCACGACAATGTCTGTGCGCTCCGCCGCGCTAGTACAAGACGCTTCACCTCAACTGGAGCGGGCAGCAACCCTTGATCGGATCCGATCACCTGAAAGCCCTGCCCGTTGGACAAAGCGAGCGAAAAGAACCGTGAGTTTGCGTATTGGCGATGCGCAAACGGCGCTTTACGAGCTGCCGTCTTCGCATTCTGGGTCCGCACCGCCCTCGAACTTGGCGGAAACCAGATTTTATAGGAACTTCGATGAGACAAGCTGAATCAGAAACCACTGTTCAGCTTCTTTCGGTGGGAAGCCGTGAAGTTTCATGAAATCGTTGGTCGGAAGAGGTAGTGTTTCATCATGAACGACAAGCCAAGAAGCGCTCGTAGTCCGGATCCACGTCGACCGATTCGGGGGCACAGGATCGGACGCCGATGCAGCTCAGGGATGGGATTGACGCCCAGCACGCGACGCCATATTCCCATGCAGCCTGATTGAAGGTGCCAGGTAGAGCGTCTCAGCGCGGCGCGGAGATCGTCAGTCCGAATAAACGCCCATGAATCTCAGCCAGGTGTTCGTCATGGTTGCAGCGGCTATCGAGAGGGCGGACGACGTGTTTGCGCTGTCCCCAAGGCAATGCCCCGAGATCAGTCATCTGGAGAAACACCTGTCACTTTCGCCAGTAGTCGGAGTGATACCGAGTTTATAAACTGCTCCCGCCTTCATAAGTGCCCTGGTGGGAGCGAGTGAGATAAGTGCACGTACGATGTCGGCGTCCTTCATGGGAATCGAGACGAGTTGAGAGGGCCCAGTTATTAGGATTAGGGCTTCTTACGGCTATTTGATAGATATTCGGGATGTTACCGATCAAGAAAGAGGAAGAAACATGAAGACGAGATAGATCGAAGGGATGGCCGCGGAAGCGGGCGGTTGGCCCCTGGCGATTCTTCGGAAGGTCGGCGAACTGGATGCCATTGTCGGTGAGCACTGTGTGGATACGGTAAGGAACAGCCGCGATGAGTGCTTCCAGGAGGTGGCGGCAGCTCGCATGTCGGCCTTCTCCACGAGTTCGACCACAGCCAACTTGGAAGTTCGATCGATGGCCACGAAGAGATAGAGTTTGCCCTCGGCGGTGCGCACCTCGGCCAGATCGATGTGGAAGAAGCCGATGGGGTAGCTCTCGTACTTCCTGCGCTTCGGCCTGTCGCCGTCCACCTCGGGTAATCTGCGGTCGAGTCCCGTTTCCTCCACTTCACAACCGTCTTCGGGTTGATGCCATGCCGACGAGCCAGCGTCCTCAGGCTCTCTTGACTATGTTGTAACGCTCGACGGACCGCCGCTGTCGTTGTGGCGCTCCGGTGCAAAACCTGTCCCATAGTGCCTCCTTCCACTCGCTGGAAAAGTATGCACCACCAAATGCCGGGACTAAACAGCTAGGCCGCGCAAACGCCCGTTTCGCAATTACGCAGGAAGATAGTGCGGTTAAGTTCTCTGTGAAGGCTTCGGTCGAGATAGCCGGCAAATTCGACAAATGGGACGCCTCTCTAACGTTTACATCTCCGGATGTCACGACGGGCGTCCTGGACATCAAGGCTCAGGCGGCCAGCGTAGATACCGGAAGCGGCATGAAGGACGGCAAACTGAAGGGCAAAGACTTCTTCGACGCCCAGCATGATCCGTTGATCACGTTCCATTCGACAAAAGTTGTTCCGACCGGTCCAAACACCTTTGACATACCAGGCACTTTCACGATACGCGGAGTCTCGAAATCCGAGACCCTGTCGCTGACGGTGTCAGGGAGGGCACAGGCTCAGGCGAGATCAAGGGGATGATGGCCTTTGATCGCAAGGACTACGGGATGAATAGCGGCATTCCGTTCATCAGGATCGCAAACCGCGTTGAAGTGGATGTCGACATCCATGCGAAGCGCGTCAGCGGTCCCCCGCTGGTTTTCAAAAAATAGAAAGCCACGCAAGGGGCTCCGAGAACGTACCTTGCCGGGCCACCGGACAATCCAGAAAGTTCGGCTCGAACCCTCGGTGGCTTGACTCCAGTACTAAGGGGATCGCTGCAGGAAGCCACACTTGATCCAAAACCAAGCACACGGATGTTTGAGGATACGTGTCGCCGCTAAAGGGGTCGCAAAACGCCGACTTGTTTCGACTGCCGTACAAGGCCTTAAATAGAATGCGAGCCAAAGAACCTCAGGCAGCGTCAATGGCAAAACAACAGCCTACCACCGCGAAGCAAGTCAATTCTCTTTGGAGTCTGGGAGGTCTGACTCCTTGGCAACTTGTTCACAATGTTTTTGAGGAGATCAGGGCGAGCAATATTTTCGGACGGACATCCGAGCTGGCATTCTATTTCTTATTCGCTCTCTTCCCATTGATTCTGCTATTGATGACTTTGTTTGGTCTGTTCGCCTCACATAGAGTCGAACTTCAAAACGTTTTAGAATCATATTTTGCAGAGCTAATTCCACCCTCGGCGTTCCAACTCTTGCGCCATATCACCAATGAGCTGGCTGCTCATGCTAGCGGCAGAAAGCTGACGTTTGGTATTGTTGCAGCGCTCTGGAGCGCTTCCAGCGGCGTACAGTCCATGATTTCCGCTCTGAACCTGAGTTACCACGTCCCCGAGGCTCGGGCCTGGTTCAAAGTTCGCACCATAGCACTGGGATTGACAGTGGTGATCGCCATCCTTGTTCTCACAGCGTTGTTCATGGTACTGGCGGGCAACCATTTTGTCGGCTGGATAGGCACGGGACTGGAATTGCACCCGGTTGTCGTCTTTGCTTGGAAGGCCATTCAATGGCCGCTTGCCATCCTGTTCGTTTCTATATCCTGCTCCTTGATTTATTATTCCGGCCCCAATTTGAAGGAGCGACGCCGTTGGCAGTGGATGACCCCAGGTGCGGCATTTAGTTGCCTTCTGTGGCTACTCGCCTCGGTCCTGTTCCGCATTTTACTTGCACTACTTTAATACCTACAGCGCTTCGTACGGATCACTAGGAGCGGTCATGATTCTCTTGCTCTGGCTTTATGTGACAGGATTGGCGTACCTGGTCGGAGGGGTGATCAACGCTGAAATCGAGCGCGCGGCGACGCAGAGGCGGGTCGAGCAACCTCTCTCGTAAATCATTCTTCGAGGCCCGTTTTAAGCCCCCTGAGGTGGGCAGGTTCAGCAGATGCCGCGGTCGGGAAAAGCGTCCACGAACCTTTCACCGACGACATGCCGCAGCTCATTGAAGCAGAAAAGGGGATCAGCACAACGAATAGTGAGGCCGTGAGTATAAAGATTCCCTTCCAAAATGGCTATGGACGAGATCCTCGTTGACTACTGTCGCAAGTGACAGTAGTCAACACCCCGCAAGCAAAGGATAGTCTTAAGCATAGGCATGCGAAGGTGAACTGTGCCAAAGATGCGAGTTTTTCTGGCTGTCGATCATCAGGCGATGCTGGCAAGACGCAGCGAACTCGGCGAGGAATTCGAAATTGTCGCAACAGTTGGAAACGGTCATGCGGCTGGGGGTATCTTTCTACGATCCCGACCTGTTGGTGACGGATATTTTGCTGCTGGTCATGGATGGACTTCAGTCGCGTCGTTCCTTCAGGCAAGTCAATGTCGGGTGAGGGTAGTATTCCTTACCATTCATGAAGACCCTGACTTCTTCAATGCGGCGTTCTCTGCCGGTGCTTTGGGTTGTCACGAAGTTAGGCTCTCGTCAGATCTGATTTGATCTAAAGCGGAAATTCTGCCTGAGTCACTAAGAAATATTCTCCGCAACAGTATCAGAGGAGATCCCATGGGAGAAAGCGTTCCACTTCCTCAGCGGCGCCATTTGAAACAGAGAGTTTCCGACGAACTCAAGCGCTTTCTCGTGATCTTCCTCTATCTCTGGGTAGTGTTTGGATTACTGTCGATCCACAAGAGCATCATCCTGGCCGAGCAACACCTGGACTATCCGGAGCACGCCTTTGCGATTATCAACGCGTTCATTTTTGCAAAAGTACTGCTCCTCGGTGAGCACTTTAGCCTGGGAACGCGGTTCAAGGATTGGCCACTGATCTATCCAATACTGCACAAGTGCTTCATCTTCACAGTGGTGCTCATTTGCTTTCACATTGTAGAGAGCATCCTGGTGGGAGTGTGGCATGGGCGTACTATCGCGGAAAGCTTTCCGCCGATATTGGGAGGAAGTCTAAAGGGCCTCTTGTCGGTGGGTGTGATGTGTTTTGTCGTGCTATTACCGTTCTTCGGGTTCAGAGAGATTGGCCGCGTGTTCGGCCGCAAGGAGTTGTGGGCTCTGATTTTTGTGCATCGAGGAAATGAACCTAAGCTGAGTTAGTCAGAGGAATCTCTCAGCCTCTCGGCTCGATTGTTGGTTTCGGGCTATCCGAACCGCACCGACTCAGGTTGGTGTGACGACCATCGAGCCGCTGAGCAACAGCAGCGCGAACGGTGGCGTGGATCACCAGCGAGTCGCGGTTATGACTCAGCCTGGAAACGGATCAAAGCCGAGGCACTCAAGCGAGATAGGTATCTTTGCCAGCTCTGTGTACAAGATGGACGGGCAACACCAGCGCAGGATGTTGATCACGTCGAACCGATCCGCATGGCACCTAACCTCCAGAGCCTTTGCTGTGCATGTCATCGAGTAAAGACCGCTCAGGATCACCCGAACAAGATGGTTCAGTCAGGCTGGAGTCATTTGCAAGTACGTCTGCCTGGACAGACGACAGATGTGTTGATGCGCCGGATCAGGTGCAAACCTTCATCATCCCGGCCCACTACGGCCAGATCCGCGTCGTTCGCTCATCGCTTAGGCGGCTTGGTTTTTGGGTCGCGGAGCGTCCAAGAGACTCCGTGGCGTTTGCGGGGGATGCGGCTAAGCTATCGGGATTGAATCGGCTTCCGCCTGCAATAGGCAGAATAATAAAGCGTTAGAAGAGGGGGGCGAAAAGCGGATTCAGGACGATGTGGCCGCGCATGATGTCAGAGTATCGCACGCAGCGTCCGTCGAGCCAGCGACTTCATTGAAACCGGCTTACGGTCTTGGGGCATCGCCGATGTTTAACCAAGGACCGATTCACCCGTAGCCAAGACTTATCACGATAGAGGGCAAAACATCATGAAGACAAAACCGGTTATGAACTCGGCCGTCATGCTGAGTTGTGCATTTCTTCTGACTACGTCCCTCTTTTGCGCGAGAAAGCACCGACGTAATTGTCATGAAGAATGGCGATCACCTCACGGGCGAGATCAAAGGACTCAATGCTGGTGTGCACACAGGGACCCCTTAAAACCACGAATACTCCGGGGGGCCGACCCGTGGAGATTGCGGTAGCGCAAACGTCGGGAAAAGAAGCAGTGATCGACAGTTCGCGGATCGTTGAAATGGACGTTACCTCGGCAAAGTTCTTCCAGCGGTTCAACGGCAACGTTAATACGGGAATCATCTACTCGAAAGGCAACCAGTCAACTCAATATAGCTTAGGGTCGCAGGTCACATACCCCCGAGAACGCTGGGCCGCGGGAGCCAGCTTCAGCTCCACCTTGTCCGCGAGCACCGGCACGTCTGCATCAACCCGAAACCAGCTGGACGTCGATGTCTTGCACCTCATGCGCTGGAACAATTGGTTCGATGAGGGCCTTGGCATTTTCCTGCAGAGTACGGAACAGGGGATCATCCGGCAAGGCACCTTCGGTGGTGGTATGGGACGTTACCTAACGAACACCAACGCAGCGCGCATCTCAGTGCTCGCCGGCTTTGGCGGGCAGAACACGGATTATGCTCAAAATATTGCCCCGCAAAGCCTGGCGGCTGGCCTCATCGCAGCAAAGCTGCAATTCTTCCGGTTCAATAAAACCAACGCGAACCTAAGCGCTGCTCTTTTGCCGGCTATCTCCGAGCCCGGTCGGGTGAAATTCAACGCGAACGCGACCTATTACATCAAGCTCACTGGTAATCTGTCGTGGAATGTCTCGTTCTACGGCAACTGGGACAGCCGGCCGCCAAATAACCTTTCCGGCAGCGACTACGGCTCCAGTTCGGGACTCAGTTGGACATTTGGTAACAAGTGACAGAAGTCTGCGCGCAACCAAGAGTGAGAAGCAACTTGCGTTACCAATGACCTCAGATGGTCTCTATAACCATCCACGGCAGGCAACTGTTAAAACGGATGAAAATTCAATAGGTCCATCCGGAATGGTCACTTATGGGTGTTGCTTTACAGCTCTGTTTAAGGCTTTTTCTTTATGGTCGAAATAGAAGTATAAGCCGACGCTCAGAAAATTGACCAACACCGCGATCACGTTCCATATAATGACCGGCCGCGAATTAATCAATAAACCGTAGTAGACCCAGAGAATCTGAAAGACGCCCATGATGGCCGCCATGCGTGGGTTCATGCCCGAAGTGGATCGACGCCTGAGCATCGCGATCAAATCCGGCAAAGCGGCAAAGGTGTTCCAAAACCGGCCACTAAGCCGAGGACCTCTGACCGCTCAACATTGGGGTCAAGTAAACTCCGTGTGTCATGGACAGCCAGATGCTGACAGCCGCAAAGGACTACAACGCACGGAAGAAAAACAGCAAGCGTTATTCTGTTGAATCGGTCCATACCTACCTCCACACGTCTAGCATTTTGCTAGGTTAGTTCGCTCTTGGGCAAGCGAATACTTGGGTGGTTGGAGCGTCCGTGCCCGACGATAATAACGATGCTTGCCATTGCGAATGGTTCTCGCTTCTGATCGGCTCTTAGCAGGCAGAAAGGTGCTTGAGAGATAGGGCGACGAGTAGCCCTGATAAGCAAGTATTGGATCGACCCCAACCTTTGAGTTCCGGTCATGTGGCCCAGTCTGTCGCGAATCGTTGCCATCCCCCGGTTACGGCCGCTCCGGAGCCCGTCCGATCGAGGGTCGAGGTGGCATGAATCCTTAAGCGAGTTTTCTGTTCCGTTGCTCCCCAATACCCAACATCACCTCTTCGGCCATAGCCTCAAAGGTGCGTCCTTCTTGTTTCAGCATTTCGGTCAAGCTAATGCGGTAAGGATTTGCTGTCGTGTTACTCATCGGGTCGTTCCTCCGTTTTTGAATGGTTGTGCTGTGTTTGCTAACAAACACGCCTTGGCCCTGGCCCACGCCAGCGGAGGCGGCAAGTGCAAGAGGAGGGTTGGGCAGCCCGCCATCAGAGGAATTGCGGCATGGCTGACATGACAGGAGTCGAGAAGCGCGTGTTTGAAAAGGTCCTTCGAATGGGGGACGGCTATGTCATGGGATTCAACAACGGGTCATTTGGGGAGGGGTCGTTGAACTCTCTTGCGTTTCCACATGTCAATTATCGCGGTTCCTCTCAACGCGAGCGCTAGCGCCAAAACTGACAGTGATCGGCAATAATTTGACATGACTAAAGTTACGGTTCTTACAATCCAGGGCTGTTTTGCATCAAGTACGGCGATCCTCGCGACGTGATGTGGCGACAGCCATTTGGATCAGCGAGGCGGAGAAACGCGCTGTGCCGTTCGACGTCACGACGGCTCGGTTGCGGGCCACGCCGGACCCCCGCAGATCTGCATGGAGCTGAACTCGTCATCATCCTTGGCCTCGGCACCGATCAGCATCAGAACTCTGGCTTCAGCACCCTCGCCAGCACCCTTCTAAGCTATCTTGGCAGTCGCAGCTTCCTCGGCTGCGAAGATCGATGCCGTCGGCTTGTACCGAGCTTCGTGGTCCTGGCAATGCTTCCTGACGACCGCAACCCACGAGTCGTACCACATCCAAGTTCCTTCTAGGTCGACTCCATATCGGTGTTTTGGGTTCTTGGCTTCCTTCTCGCGCCAAAGATCGGTGTGCTGGGTAATCCCGAACCGCGAATAGCCTTCGGCTTTCATCTGTTTGACGATGGTGCTGGGACGTGACTTGTGCCCCTCGGTTTCTTTAAGGATGACTTCGTTCATCGCATTGGCGGCATGGCTTCCGTCTGGAACAATCTGCAGTACTCGGTCAGCGGTGTTCTTGTTGTTGTTCAGCTTCTTGACTAGCGCTACCCGGTAGGAGAAGCGAGGATCGTCAAAATCCTCCTGCGTCATTCCGGTCTCGAACTGTACTACGAATGACTTGATGTGCTGAGGGAGATCAACCTCAGCCATGAGGGCTTTGGTGGTTGTCTCGTCGATCGAGGAGAACTGGATACTGAATGCCTGTTCGTTTTCAAGCGAATACCTCTTGTCGAATAGCTTCTTGATGGCGGAGCTGAAGTTGAGGGCGCATGCCATGAACTTTGCGCTTAGCTGTTCGTCGATGCGGCTCGTCATCTGGTGCTCGATCTCATGCCTGATCCCGATCAGGAACATGAGGTTTGGTGATTACGCCCTTTTCTACAGAACAGTCCTTGCTTTAGAGACACTGTTCAAGGCTCCAGTGTCGAACGGCACCATACTTCGTACGCAGAAAGCGCCGCCTCTTACCACTCATCAAGGGGTCGGTCTGCCGGTACTCCACCCCCGTTTTTCGGTAGTGAGCGTGCAACAGATAGGTCCAGGCAACCACCGTGGTCACGATGAAGAGTTCCGATTTGAAGTCGATCTGGGGGTTGTTGTAGATCTGAACCGCGGTCAACATGGCTTCGCCCGCCTTCTTGACCAACTCTGTTGCATAGGAACCGACTTTTCTCTTGCGCGTGGCCATATGGCTTGAAGTCTAGCGCATCGGGCTTGCGAGTGACCCGCTCCTCCAACGGGCTCTTACAGTCCTGCTGTATTGAGCGAAGTTGCGAGAGCAACGACCGCACACCGATACGACCTCCCTTCTGGCTATGCGTCCCGGGCGAGAAGCTCCGAGACCGAGTGTGCGAGGCGTGCGCCGTCGGGATCGGTGATGGGGTTCAGGGGAGAAAGATCGCGGTCTCTTCGCGGCGGTAGAGGATATTGCCTGCCACGAGGCGGCGCATTGTGGTGATCGCTGGCGAGATGCCGCCGCAGTTCCAGGCCGATCCAGTTTGCGTAGCTGTTTTTCGTGGTCCGGAGGCCAGTCGCGTCTTCGAGCGCACGCTCGATGCGTTCGCGGGCGTCAGCAATCTCCGCGCTGGCTTCCCATACAGGTTGGAGAAGCGGAGCTTCGCTGCCGAGCTGGTAGAAGAGGTTCGCGACTCCAATCTGCTGGAGGCGTATCAGGCGGCCGCACCAGTAGTGGGTCGTCTTGGCGGTCACGGTGATGACGTTCTTGATCTCCTTTTCCACGCGAAAGGCAGTCCCTGCGGGCAGCAGGATCTCGCCCTCTTCGAGGCGCACGGAGATGTTCTCCATGGTGATCGCGCGTAGCAGCCACTCCGCCATTGTGTGGTTGCTGCATTGAACGCGCATCCAGCCGGGCGAGGAGGATGGTGTCGCCTTCGAGCGCGCCGCGAGTTCGATGCCGCGCACGATCTCCTCGCAGACCTCGGCGTAACGGACGGGCTCTGCGAGGATCTGCTCCGGCGTGCCGCGTTCCAGCAGTTTCCCTTGTGCGGGGGCCCCCTGCCATAGCGAGGTCACAGAACGAGTCCCAGATGCGGTCCCATGCGACGTTGCCGTCCACATCGAATGCTAGCGGTGCCGAGCCCATCGACAAGGGCTGTATTTCATCTGTTCGGTCACGGTAGATACTGGGCAGCAGCGTCTGTAGGCGCTCCTCAACCTTTTGGATAGCGGCGGATGCCATAGGTTGTGTCCTGATTTCGTTCATGGTCATTGCTGCGGTGCGCTTCCTCCGGGATGGTCTGCGGTATCACGCAGGGCAATTATTCCGATATATCTGTTTGAGTTCACTAACTTTCACCGAACGCAGAACTCGAGTAGCGATCTTCGCTACCAATTTGCGGGGCGAGCTCCTGTTCAGCCTCGGCGCAATGCTCAATACGAGACTACAGTTCACGTCTGTATCTCAAGATCATCAAATCGTTGCCACTTATAGTAGGCAATCGATAGGATCCAACTCAACACAAACAACCCGATGATCAAGTACCCGAGCATTCCAAAGTTGTCGTTGACCTTCCGCACAGTGTCCCAAAACATTCCGCTGAAGTGGAACCGGCCGGCGAACAGAGCTAGAGCCTCGATGCCCCCAACGACCAGCGCAACGACCACCGAGACAAGCGTAATCGTCATGTTGTAGTGCTTGCGGACGGGCTTCACAAATGCCCAACCGTACGCCCCCAACATGAGGATATTGTCGGTTGTATCTACAAGCGACATGCCTGCTGCGAAAAGAGCCGGGAAAACAAGCGTGGACATCACCGGCAGCCCCTTCGAGGCTTCCGTCGCGGAGATGCTCAAGAGTCCGATCTCTGTAGCCGTATCGAACCCTAGTCCAAACAGAAGTCCTAGCGGATACATATGCCAGCTCTGCCGGATCATAGCTAACATCGGTCGGAAGAGACGTGACAGGAACCCGCGATCTGCCAGAAGCAGATTCAGGTCTTCCTCGACATAGGGCGATCCTTCGCGCACGCTCGTGAAAACACGGTAAACCGACCGTAGAACCATCAGGTTCACAAACGCGATGCCGAACAAGAAAACGGTAGACACTATTGTTCCGATGGATTCGCCGATAGTTCGGAAGGCGTCCACACGGTGTTGCAGTGCGAGCGCTGATGACGCGATTGCCGCTGATCCGATGAGAACGATGGTCGAATGTCCAAGCGAAAACATGAAGCCGACCGCAACTGGCTGCTTGCCTTCCTGCATCAGCTTGCGCGTTACATTGTCTATCGCCGCGATATGATCGGCGTCAACGGCGTGTCGCAACCCAAAACTGTAAGCGAGGAATGCCGCTCCGAGAAGAAGGGGATAGTGGCGAAACGCGACAACGGCCCAGAGCCACGCCCCTGCATTGAATACCAGCAGAATTCCGTAAATGCCGGCTATCTTGGCTCGGACATTGCGGGAAGCATCGTTCAACAAATTGCGCATTTCAACTCCAGCAGCGATATTGATCCGCCCCTCAATAGACATCGTCTATGGCCGCATTGATCTAAGTCAGTTCCCATTGCCAAATCTCCAGGAGATCGACCCGCCCACCCATGACACCATGCGAATGCCAACGGCTCGCTCTACGGTGCCACAGTTGAAGTTATTGGCTATTCCATCCACGCCTGCAGCACAAGCGGGCGGTGAATCGCCAATCTTCCAGCCGGGAGCGAATGTTTCTGTTGTCTGGCCGGTATAGCCGCGTGCGATCATTCCATTCACGCCAAGTTGCAATCGACCGTCCATAAAGGGACGTACCAAAGCAATGCGCGTTTCCCCGACAGGGATCGCTTCGTACTGCTCCGGGTGATCCGGATTGCCCACGTCCAGCAGTTTGTGTCCCACATATTCGTACTCGGCTCGACCATGCAGGCCGAAAGGTAGCTTGTCCAGAGTTGTGAGAGCGTCAAAGATAGTGCGAGGGGCTTCCAGCGTAGGAAGGCCGGTGTCATCATCACGAGCATCTGCCTTCGAGAAGATCGTCTGTATCATGCCGAAGTTGAACTGATGCCGCACGCTTGCAGTGAGATATTTGAGAGTGCCGGGACCTTCATCTTCGGCGAGACCATTGTCGGGATCAATCTTGGCGAGTGTAGCCGTCGTCGTCGTGCGTCCGAATGTAACACGTACGTCAGTCCTGCCGACTTCCTTTTCAAGGACCAGTTGTTCCGAGTGAGAGCGTTCAAATGGTGAGGCCAGAACATCCGCTTCGGGTGTCGAACCCTCTGCCGCGCTGATGCGTGGATCCTGGGTAAAGAAAGCCTGCCCGATACTGAACGATGCTGAAGGCAGCCAGTGTGCCGGACCGGTCCCGGGCGTCCAGGCCACTGTCGCCTTTGGGTTCTCGAAGCGCCGCCAAGCGTCATACGACTGCGATGGTTTAATCATATCGGTGTTGTTCATCTCGATTTGCTCATGTCGCAGGCCAGCATAGAACTGAACATGGGGTCCAAGGTCTCCGCGCACGGCCACAAATGGGGCCACTTCGCGTATCGTGATGTCGTTTGCGAGTACCTTGAGAAACGGACCAAGGACATGGGGATCGGCAGAGAGATAGTGATCCAGGTTGTCGCGGCGAATGTCATCTTCGTTGTAGTCAAGGCCGCTCAACACTTCCAACCATGAAGTGAACTTATGAGATTCGCGCACTTCTGCGCCCTCCACCGTGCGGAACTCACTCTGCCGGATCAGCCCCTCACCGAAGTTGGAGAACAGGGTGAGATTATAGGTGCGGAAGAAACCAGAGGAAGAAAGCTCATCGCGTGCCCCTATCTTCCAGATGTCATTCGCGGCCAGAATTCCTGTATGCGTCTGGTCTTGTTGTCGAGGGTCGATGGTGTCATTCACCTGCACGCCATATCCTATCGGCACGAGGTTCCCCTCGTGGGAATGTCCGTAGTAACCAATGCTGAGCAGGGCGATCTCGTGATTTCCGGGATCGAAGACACGCATCGCGTTCCACTTGTATTGCTGGCGATGTTCTAGAGTGCGCATCAAACCATTGCCATAGTTGGCTTCAATTGCGATCCATGCCTTCTTCGCCGGATCAACAGGGGATAAACCCGCACTCAAATCGATGTCCCGATAGTCGCCGGTAAGAGTGATGAAGCGCCTCACCTGAGGCCGTGGACTATAGATGGCCGCCAGATTTAATGAGTGATTGCCTTCCAACACATTGAAGGCACCGCCGTCAGTGCCGACGCTGCCCAGCACCGCCGAGACGTAGATATTGGGATCGGCATAGCCATTTCCGTGCGCGTTGGCGGAGAGATTGTTCGAAGCCAGATAGTTGCCGACTGCAACGTACTGAGCAATCGGTTCTCCATGATCGCCAGCTACGCCTGGCACAAAGTATTGAGGGGCCTTGATACCTCCGGCGGCGGTCTCAATGGGCATGCCCGGAATGGAGATGGGTGCTCCGGGTCTTCCTGGGTTGGCATCCAGCAACTCTTCGCGCACCATCACCTTTTGTGAAGGATCGGGAGAGTCTAAGGAAATTTGTCCCACATCTGTCGAAACAATCACGTCCTGAGAAGGCGAAGCCACGCGTTCCAGGCGTAGTGTCAGATTTCCCGTCGAAGCACTCAAATCGAGCTGCTGCGTAGTGGTCGCAAATCCCGTTGCCTCCACGTGAACCGTGTATGCCCCCCACGCGGGCAGTGAACGTGCAAATTCGCCGTCACTTCCGGTTGTCGTAGACAGCCTTGCGCCGGAAGAGTAATCGAACTCCACCTGCGCTCCAGCCAAAGAAAACCCGGCAGGGTCGAGCACGGTACCCCCGACTCTAGCAATAGTGGATTGCGCCGTTGCGGTCAGCGCAAACGCTGTGATCAGCAACGTAACTAACATCAATCTAGATTTCGTGTTATTTATATCCATAAAAATAGCTTCTTTAGGTTGGTGTTCATGGGCGGCTTGGTGATGGGGACGCCCACCTATCGCGGAGGGCAACGTGCAATCGAGAGACAGAACATCCGCTCCGGTCCGGCATCACGCCCTCGTCCAAAGAAGTGGGCAGCTATGCATCTCGGGCTAGAAGTTCCGCAACCAAGCATGCGAGGCGTTCGCCATTAGCATCGGCGGCGGGATTCAATGGGAGGAAGATCGCAGTCTCCTCCCGCCGACATAAAATGTTGCTCGCCACGAGGCGCCGCATGGTGGTGACCGCTGATGGGACGCTGCAACAATCCAGCCCGATCCAGTCCGCATAGCTGTGGTCCGTGGTCCAAAGGCCCGTCGCGTCTTCGAGCGCTCGTTGAATGCGTTCGCGGACGTCAGCATTCTCCGAGCCGGGGCACCATGCGGGCTGGAGCAACGGAGCTTCGCTCTCGAGCTGATTGAAAAGGTTTGCGATCCCCAGTTGCTGGAGCCGTATCAGGTGGCCACTCCAATAGTGGGTAGTCTTTGCGGCCACGGTGATGACGTTCTTGATCTCTTTCTCCATGCGGAAGGCAGGTCCGGCCGGCAACAGAATCGCGCCGTCTTCGAGGCGCACGGAGATGTTCTCCATGGTGATCGCGCGCAGCAGCCACTCGGCCATGGTGTGACTTTTGCAGGCGACGCGCAGCCAGCCCTGCGTGGAGAACGGCCCTGCCTGCAAGCGGGCAGCCAGTGCGATGCCGCGAACAATTTCGTCGCAGACCTTGGCGTACTTCACTGGCTCCGCCATGATCGACTCCTGCGTGCCCGGCTCCAGTAGCTTGCCCTTGTGCGGCGGCCCACCTGCCATGGCGAGGTCACAGAACGAGCCCCACATGCGGTCCCATTCAACGTTCCCGTCTATATCGAACGCCAGCGGGGCCGAGCCCATCGAAACGGGACTCACCTCGTCTGTACCGCCACGGTAGATACCCGGCAGCAGAGTTTGCAGGCGCTCCTCGGCCTGTTGAATTGCAGCGGATGTCGCGGGTTGTGTACTGGACTCGATCATGATGGTTGTCGCATGCAGAATGTCCTGGCGCGGCCATTGCCAGAGGGCATCGTCGAGATAAATTTTGGATTTGGACTCCGGCTGTAAATTGGTCAACCGGAGGAGGGTTGATCGACTGGGCTTGGCCTCAACCCAGTCGATCGATTCCTATACCGCGATTGGAACGTAGGGGAACGTCTTGCGCGGCTTCGACGTGACCGACTCCTTACCAATCCCAAGTTGGATAGGAGTGTTTGCGGCAGTGGAGAACATGACATTAGGTGCGTTGTCCGTGAGCGAGCGTCCGTTCCACTCGACAAAGCCGAGCGATGCCTGCGTGCCAACAGTGTAAGGAAGCATGTTGGGGAACATGCGATGCGCGATCTTCTCGGCGTATGCGTGGGGATCTTCAGCCGTACCGTATGCCGCAACCACGGCTCCGATGGACTTGGTAACGTGTGCTCCGTAGGTTGCGAAGTCTTCAGAAGGATGTCCGGCATTGAGGCGATTGCCGAAATCTTCGTCGTACTGAGCGAACAGCGGAGGCATCATCGGAAGTCCGACACGGTTGATCGAGCGCCATCCGCCTGCATCCGTTGCGAGTGTAGCCACCGCCCATACACCGATCTTCCGGTTGTTGCCTGCATCGGCGAGCAGTTCGGTATCGGGTACTTCCAACACAATGGCATAGACCGTCTGACCGGCAAACAAGTTGTGCGCTTTGCTCGGATTCCAACCGGTGAGATCCACCTTGGTTCCATCTTCGAACGCGTGACCTACGGCATGGAGTACATCTGGCTCAATCCAGAATGGGTCACCGGCGTGGCCGGCCCAGGCACGCAGACCTGACGGCGCGGTTATGGTCTCATCCGTTACTCCCTGTGCCTCGACCGTACCGGCTGCGTGCGGATCGACAGCATCTTTACCACTAATGCGCCGAATGGTGTATTTCTGCTTTCCCTGTGCATCGCGCTCTTCGAACGTGAGGCGATAGGTGACCTCTTCGACAGCATCGCCGTTGAGATCCACCTTGAACTCGTACATGCCTTCCGGATGATATCCGGGAATTGGGGGCTTCGCGATGGAGTGGCAGACGTTGATCACGAATGCAGTACCAGTCTCCCCACGGAATACGTAGAGATCGGTGATGTCGAGGCGAACGTCCTGGCGAGCGATTGGTGAGTCAAGATGATGCGACATGCTTTTCCCCTTTATGTTTGTGGAATCGGATCGGAAGACTGACGAAAGAGCCGAAGCGGCCGGGGGCAGGCTCATCCCAGCGACCATGACTGCACCGCCAACTAGAATCCTCCGACGCGACATTTCCTGGATTTGGCTTGTGTCAGGTTCAGGAACATCGGTTTTTTTGATTGATCGCATAGCTGCTGTCACCTCCTTGTTTATGCCGACATCATCTTGGCAACTGCATCGTTGAAGCTCTTTACCAAGGCGTTGTAGCCCTCGGTTCCACTTTCAGCGGCAAAGCGCTGCGGCTTGACATTTTCGACGAGGACTTCCGCGACCTCGGGCTGGGACTGGAGAATCTGCATCGACTCCGCGATGAAGTCGTTGAGCGGCATCGCCATCGGATCGCTTGCTTGACGAGAACCGGTAAGCTCGGTCTGAAGATAGGGTGGCACCAGTTCGATGACCTGTATTCCCGTCCTGCCCAATTGGTAGCGGAGCGACTCTGTCCAGGAGTGAAGTGCGACCTTGGTCGCCGAATACACAGGTGCAAAAGCCAATGGTGCGAACGCCAATCCAGACGTCACGTTCATGATGACCGGGTGGCTCTGCTTTGTGAGATGAGGTAGTAGGGCCGAGGTCAGACGGATGGGACCCTGCAGGTTTGTGGTGATGGTGGCCTCGGGCACCGACAGGTCTTCGGGGTGGTTGACCAGGTCTTCAAGACGCATAATACCCGAATTGTTGATCAACACATTGAGCGCAGGATGCTCGGCGACAATCTTCTTCGCGAAAGAAAGGATGGTTGCTGGATCATCAATGTCCAGGGGAATCGAACTCATTCCGGGGTTAGCGCTGGTCGTCTGGTCCAGAACGTCCTTCCTGCGCCCCGCGATGATGACCTTGTTTCCGAGCTTGTGAAAGGCTTCCGCGAGGCCGCGACCGATGCCCGAGCCGCCTCCGGTGATGAGAATAGTGTTGCCGGTCAGTTGCATAAATGCTGTTCTCCTTCGTAGTGGTGTGTGGAGGTGAGGGGCGAGAGCTATCAGGCCCCGTTGAGGTTGCGCACAGAAACGAAACTGCGCCAGGCAAACTTGGGTGCGGCATTGTCGATGCCTTGGCTGTCTTCGAGGGAATGAGACCGCGATCGGCAGCCGTGCTCGAGGGGCATCAGCTTACGATCGGTGGCTCCGCAGCTTCTTGTATCCCATGGGCTGCCTGAAGTTTGAGATTCTCTGTTACAGCCTGAGAATCCTCATACGCGTCGATATCGACAATCTTGAACCAACGCATTTTGAGGATGTGTACGCCATGATTCCTGTAAGGAGAACCGTCGATAAGGGTGTCTTTTGCGGACCATCGCATGATGATCGTGGTGTCATGGGGCAGACCCTTCACCCAGACGTCATGGACAGTAAGAGTGAGTCCAGGGCCCAGGCGTCCGAGACGCTCGAACCAGCGGCGAACTGCCTCACGGTCATGGCGTTCACCGCTCAGGGCGTGAGACCCGTAAAAGCGATGATGAATGTCGAGGACGCAGTCCTTGACCAAGGCGTCGAAGTCCTTCTGGTTTACCCGTTCAAAGTTCTTCCTGGCGATCCGCTTCACAATTGCGTGATACATGCTGCCTCTCCTTCAGAATTCAACTGCCCTGTTCACGGAACATCCACTCTCTGATGTACGGCGAACAGTGCAACACAGAGATGCCCTCTGCTCGACAAGCGTTGAGAAAGCGAATTCCTTTGAGATCGACAAGGTCCACTGCTTCGAGATCCAACACAACTCGTGGTCTGCCGCATGCGATCTCGGCTCTCACCTGATCGAGGTGGTCGCATCGCAACTCCCCGCTCAGCCGAATTCGCGTGCCGCGCTTACCAGAAATCCGTTCAATCTTCAGCGTCATGGGATCACTGGGTCCGTAACTCACGCTGGCTAATGCAACTACGTGGCCATTTTCAATCATTGGGAAAATTGGACTTAGGCGATTCGCAATTGCTCAATTTTGAGCAAATGGTGTTCGATGAGCAATCAGCTGTTGGGAACAGAGCGAATCACTTGGATGGTTGAACTTTGAATCTGTATTTGTCGATTCCCAGGCGCTTGATCTTAGCTTCCAGGGTCGCCCTCGGGAGCTTCAGTTTCGTTGCAGCCCCCATAGGCCCCGAAATACAGCCGCAACTGTCTGCGAGTGCGGCTTCGATCATCTCCTTCTCCTGCTTGAGCAGCGCGCCATTCAGTGCGCCAGTTGGACCTGCAACCTCCGGCTGCTCGCGCTTGAGCCAGGTCTCGTCCACAAGAAATGTGTCTTCCTCGCTCAGGATGACGGCCCTCTCAATTACATTCTGAAGTTCACGAATGTTCCCTGGCCAGTTGTACTCTTGAAACAGTTTGAGAGTTTCTCTATCGATTGTTTTAAACTTCTTTCCCGATTTCTTCCCGTAGCGATCGACAAAATACTCGACCAGCAATGGGATGTCCTCTGTTCGTTCTCGCAACGACGGCACGTTAATCGGCACGACGTTGAGCCTGTACAGGAGATCTTGCCGGAACTTGCCTTCGGCAACAAGTTGATTTAAATCTCGATGAGTAGCCGCCACTACTCTTAGTTGAACAGGGATAGGCTTGTCGCTGCCGACGCGTTCGATTTCACGCTCTTGCAGCACTCGCAACAATGCGACTTGTATCTCCGGCGGAACGTCGCCGACTTCATCGAGAAAGATCGTTCCCCCATCGGCAGCCTCAAAGCGCCCCAGACGCCGTTGTGTCGCACCGGTGAAGGCGCCCTTTTCGTGGCCAAAGAGCTCTGAAGCGATCAACGATGGCGGGATTGCAGAGCAGTTCACGGCAATAAATGCTCGCTTGGCGCGCATCGATCGCTTGTGAATGGCACGCGCAATCAACTCCTTGCCCGTACCCGTTTCACCAAGAATTAATACGGTGGAATCTGACGGCGCCACCTTGCCAACTTGGGAGAGCACACTGCGCAATGCTGGGGAGGATCCCACGATGTCCTCGAACATCGAGGTGCGCTCGATCTGTTCCCGCAACGCCAGACTTTCATTCCGTGATCGCTCTTCCGCTTCGGCTAACCGGCTATTGGCCGCAGTCACCTCGTCGTATTTCAGGGCATTTTTCAGAGTGATCGCAATCTGGTTTGCCACCTGGTCGAGAAACTCAACATCTTGCCCCGCAAAAGCATATTCCCGTCGACTGATCAACTGCAGCACACCCAATGCTCGCCCCTCGCTCATCAAAGGGAGAAAGCAACCGGACTCTGTCCCTTCCTTTTGGACGATGGTGGAGAAAGTTCTGAATGCCTCTGAATTCCAATTGGCTTTCACCTCTGAGAAGCTATTGAGCACCACTGCTTTGGTCCTGCGATATGCAAGGCCGGCGGCCGATCCCTCAACAGGAAAGATCGTGCCTTCCTTGAAGTGCCCCTTACCTTCGGGGAAGTCAATCAAATGCTGGCGCAACGTCTCATCAGACGCGTCCGGTAATGCCAACCCGACGCACTCGCATTTGAACAGGCGTCGAAGCTCACTTGAAATGGCTTGAAAGACCTGGCGAAGTCCACAATGGGCGGCGACTCGGTTGTTGAGATCCAGCAGCAATCGAAGACGATCTCTCTCATGAAATACATGTTCGAGACGGTCTCGTTCGGGTTCCGCCTGCGCATTGCCAATCTGTTCACGATCGGCGATCTCGCGAAAGACGATGTACTTGAACGCCACTTGGCCGGAGATGCAGAGAGGTCCTTCCAGGAGATGAGTCTCGAATCGCTGCCCCCCTTTGCGCACGCACACGGACTCGCTGCAAACGGTCTCTGTCTGAGACATTGATGCAGTTAACTGGTCGGCTTCATCGCGAAGGTCCGGAGGAACAATGAGCGACGAGAGAAGCGTACCGATGATCTCCTCCGGCGCGTAACCGAACATGCGGACAAATTCCTGGTTTGCCCGCACTACGCGACGCCTTCCGTCGACGAATACGATGGCCTCCGGCACTTGCTCGAAGAACTCGTTGAGAAGTGCGCAAGGGCCCATCCCGGTATTGATTTGAATCTGAGGTGGAAGCCCAGGTTCAGACGAGGACATACCGCCCTCCGAGGAAGCAATGGTCGTAATCCGCTTCACTTTAGTATGATACATATCATCTTCTCGTAAAAATTTTATGTTAATGCCGCTAACATTGAATTCGATGGATGTGACTATTCTCCGGATGCAGAAAACTTCACAGGGTCTTTTAGGTCAGTTGTAGGGCTGGTCCACAAAGCGCTCGAGGATCGGCCGGAACTGTTCCAAAGTTCGGCTCTTACCGGCGGCGTTGCTAAGCGCGCCGTCCTGCTCGAGTCCTGCCAGTCCATGTACAAGCGCCCAGGCGGAGACCGCACGCAACTCTGCGAGTTCCGGCGTGCGTTCATACTGCTGCGCGAGACCAACAATCACTCCGAAACCGGCCCTTGCCGAGCGCTCGATTTCGGGATATTTAGATCTGTCGAGGCCAGACTGAAACATCACACTGAAGTAATCCGCATGGTTTCGCGCATAGCGCAAATAAGCCATTCCAGACTCGACAATCTGTTCTCGAAGGTTGCCAACCTTTTCAACGGATTTGCGTATTTCGCGCTCAAGAAGCTCATATCCATCGCGGACGATCTCTGCGAGCAACGCATCCTTATCGTCGAAATGACGATAAGGCGCGGCAACCGAGACACCGGCGAGCCGCGACGCCTCGTTCAGTGAAAAACCTCTCGGGCCCCGATCTCTCACAAGACGAAGCGCCGCCTGCTTGAGACTGGTCTTCAGGTCGCCGTGGTGGTATTCGCCTTTCGCCTTACGCAGGACTTTAGCCTTTTTGACGGGCAAAAGAGCCTCCTGCCAACCATTGTAAATGGTGCTTACATCGTCCCCTGAGGGTGCGTGTTACACGTTCCAAAGAGAATATTAGGCACGGACTTGATCGCTGCGACTTTGCTCAATGAGCCCGGTCTGAAGTCAACAGTTCAATGGGGAAGGTCAACTGTCCGTGTTGGGCGACTTCTCACTAAGTGAATTCGCGATTATTTCGCTCGTTGAGAATGCGGCTATGACAAATGGCTCGTGAGATCGCTGAACTGACGCCCGTTTGCCAGTGCGAATTCCGTGCGTAGGCGTTGAGGTCGTCCATTTTTCCTTGCTATGTCCCGGTTCGTTCGCTCGTACACTAGGGCCCTGCGGAGTCGCGCAACGGGACTATAATCCTGGGGCGATGACAGCAGAGCATGGTTCCGGACAGGATCGAGAACCGCCAGAAAGCGATTTTCTGGCTGGCGGCGGTGAGTTGGGTGAGCGCATCCGGTTGCACGATTGGTCAGCTACGCCTCTCGGCCCAATCTTCGGGTGGCAGCAGGCGTTGCGATCGACCGTAAGTCTTTGCGCGAGGTCCCGTCTCCCCATGATCATCCACTGGGGATGGCCGGATCTTCTTGTCCTCTATAACGATGCGTTTATTCCGCTCATCGGTGATAAGCACCCAAAGGCGCTTGGCCGACCACTCTTCGAGTCGTGGCCCGAATTGCGGCCCGCGATCGAATCGACAATGGAGAACGTACTAACCACTGGCCAAGCCGCCGTGTCGAACGATTTGCTCCACTTCTATCGTCGCGGGGGATACCTCGAAGAGAGGTATTACACCGTATCCTTTAACCCCATCGAACTCGAAGCCGGCAAAGTTGGCGGTTCGTTGTCGCTGGTCGACAACACAACAGATCGTGTAGTTGCCGAACGGCGCCTCCGAACGCTCCGAGACCTTGTGGCCCGTTCCGATGACGCTAAAGAGATTGAAGAGGCATGCCGAATTGCGGGTGATGTGTTCGGCAAAAACCGCTACGACCTACCATTCGCGTTACTTTACGCTGTGGACAAAGACCTGGAACGGGCCAAATTGGCAGCCTGCGTCGGCCTGGACCCAGGAGGAACGGCGAGTCCGCAGATCGTTGATTTCACCGCCCCGGAGCCGCGTGCGGCCTGGCCACTCGCTCGGGCGGTTAACACAAACTCGGTCCAGCAGGTTGACGATTTGGAGGAGAAATTTGGGCCTTTGCCGGGAGGGCAATGGAACGAATCGCCTCAATGCGGGTTGGTTGTGCCGATCACTCTAGTCAACTACAAGGTGCCGGCCGCACTACTCATTGCGGGCATTAGTCCCCGCAGGACTGCGGATCGTGCCTATCGAGACTTCCTGGACTCGGTCGCCAAACTGATCTCTGCAACGATCATGCGTGTGATGGCCGACAACGCCCTGGCCATCCGCCAGATTGTCGATGTCATTCCCCAGATGATCGGCGTACTGAGCACGGACGGCACTGTTCTTTATGCGAATCAGACAATGCTGGATTACACGGGGCTAACGATCGAAGAGACGATGTCGCCGGATTCTAGCGCACGAAGTTTTCATCAGGAGGATGTTGCACGACTGCAGGATGAGCGCCGAAAGGGACTACTCGGCGTTGCGCCATTCAAAAACGAGCAAAGAATTCGGCGTAAAGATGGACAGTACCGGTGGTTTCTCATTCAATACAATCCGCTGCTTGACGATCGGGGACGGGTCATTCGCTGGTACGCGACAGCAACTGACATTGATGATCGCGTCCGAGTTGAAGAGAGGACGCGCAACGAAAACGTCGCGTTGCGAGAACAAATCGACCGCGACTCCATGTTTGAGGACATCGTCGGTTCTTCCAAAGCGTTATCAAAAATTCTGCATCAAGTGGACAAGGTGGCGCGTTCCGATTCGACGGTTCTGATCCTGGGCGAAACAGGTACGGGAAAGGAGTTGATCGCGCGCGCCATCCATAAACGATCGATGCGCGCCGGGCGGGCATTTATTGCTGTGAACTGCGCCGCAATCCCGCCATCGTTGATTGCTTCAGAGCTCTTCGGCCACGAAAAAGGTGCCTTCACTGGTGCGACACAGCGGCGCCTGGGGCGTTTTGAGTCCGCAAATGGAGGGACGATTTTTCTGGACGAAGTCGGCGACGTGCCCCCGGAGATCCAAGTCGCACTATTGCGAGTGCTGCAGGAACGTGAAATCGAACGTATCGGCAGCGACAAACCGATTCCTGTTGACGCAAGAGTGGTGGCGGCTACTCATCGAAACTTGGACCTACTTGTTGCTGAAGGTAAGTTTCGGCAAGATCTCCTGTACAGGCTGCATGTCGTTCCGATTGAGATGCCGTCCTTGCGGGAGCGAGCGGCGGATATCCCTTTGCTGGTTGAATATTTTATTGATCGCTTTGCGAAAAAGGCTGGAAAGAAGTTCAGAACAATCGATAAAAGAACCGTTAAACTGCTCCAGGCATACAACTGGCCTGGGAATGTTCGCGAGTTACAAAATGTAATTGAGCGGGCCGTCATCCTGAGCGACGGCGATAGTTTTTCAGTAGATGAGACCTGGCTTAAGCGTAAGCCGCATCACATCGCAAGTTCGACGGTTGCATTTAGTGGTGCGCTGCTTAGGCAAGAAAAAGAAATGATCGAAGCCGCACTCGCGGAAAGCCGCGGCAGAATCTCAGGGCCAACGGGGGCTGCAGCCAAACTTGAGCTCCCGAGAGCGACCCTCGAGGCAAAAATCAAGCGCCTGGGAATCGACAAATATCAGTTCAAAGTTTCAACCGTCTAGCTGGTTCTCTCCGCAACCTACCTAATCCATCCCCCGATTTGCTCAGCGATCACCATTTGCTCAAAATTGGACATCTGCGGCTTCTCTAAATTGCAGCTATTCAACGAGTTAACAATGGCCCAGCAGTTGCATCCGCAAGGGTGGGCTTCGGATGCGGGGATCCATGACGCTGAGGATTGAACGGGTTTCTGGCAAGCGCAGAACACGGATTCGACTGAGCGGGGAGTTGCGGTACGAACACCTCGACCAGGTGAAGGCCGAGATCGAGCGCAGTGGACCACGAGTCGTTTTGGACTTGGAGGAGGTGGATCATGTCGATGTCGAAGGCGTGCGCTTTCTCAACGCGTGTCGCGCGGAGGGTCTCTCAGTGCTGCACTGTTCGCCTTATGTCAGAGAGTGGATGTTCCGCGAACAAGCGGAAGCAAGAAAGTCTCGAGGCGATTAGTGCAGGGGGTCGCGCCAGATGGAACCAACCGAAGTCCGAAGGAGAAAGTCAATGAAACGTTCCAGTACGTTAGCCACATTAGCCCTAGGAGGGATTATTGTTATGACTCAAGTAGCCTCAGCGCAAGCGCCGAACGCGGCAACAGATCCTCGAATCGATCCACAAGTGAGAGCTTTTTTGGCAGATCTCAACAAGGACACCAGTCCGTTTTGGACACTGCCCCAGCCAAAGCCGCAGGAAATCCTCACCGGGCTGCAGAATAAGACGCCGGTCGACATGTCCGGCGTGACCACGGTTGAAAAGACGATTAGCCAGGACGGACGCTCGGTGAAGCTGTACATCTGCCGTCGAGGATCTTCCCGTACATTCCTGCCGCCTCTTGAGAACTAGTCGGCTCTCGCCTGAGCGTGCTGTCCGTCTTCAACTAATCAAAAGCAGAGAAGGAGAAAAGAGAATGAACACGTTCACTACGAAAGATGGAACCTCAATCTACTACAAGGACTGGGGAGCGGGACCGGTCGTCACCTTCTCTCACGGATGGCCTTTGAGTGCCGATGCCTGGGACGCACAAATGTTATTTCTCGGACAGCGAGGTTATCGTGTCATCGCCCATGATCGTCGAGGCCACGGGCGCTCTGGCCAAACTTGGCAAGGCAACGATATGGATCAATACGCTGACGATCTTGCTGAGCTGATGAATCACCTTGATATTAAAGATGCAATGATGGTCGGCCATTCCACCGGCGGAGGCGAGGTTGTCCGCTACGTCGCGCGGAATGGGCAGAAGCGTGTAGCTAAGGTCGTTCTGATTGCCGCCGTTCCCCCGCTGATGCTCAAGACGGAGAAGAATCCAGGCGGTTTGCCGCTATCGGTTTTCGATGATATCCGCACCGGTGTCGTCAACGACCGTTCTCAGTTTTTTAGAGACCTGAGTCTTCCGTTTTATGGCTACAACAAACCCGGAGCAAAAGTCTCCGAGGGAGTTCGGGAAGCATTCTGGTTGCAGGGGATGCAATCCTCGATCATTGGTGCGCACGACTGCATCAAAGCTTTTTCCGAAACAGATCAAACTGAAGATCTCAAGAAGATCGATGTCCCAACGCTTGTGATTCAGGGAAATGCCGATCAGATCGTGCCGATCGATGATTCGGGAAGAGTGAGCGCAAAGATTGTCAAGAATGCAACCCTGAAAGTGATCGCCGACGCCCCCCACGGGCTATGCACTACACATGCAGATGTCATCAATCAGGAGGTTCTCGTATTTCTTCAGAAATAGCCGATTGTGGCGCGGCGGCGCGAATGCCACGCCGCATTGGCCGCCGCCGCGATTCGCGCGATGGCAGTTTGGTTCGAGGGTTCCAATATTTGCCAGACTGCAGGGGCAGAGTGCAACTTTACAAATTTTAGGAGGAGGATGAGATGGTGTCCAAGAATGTCAAACAGTTGAAGGAGAGAGAAGAATGGGGGCTTGAAACACCGACGGATCTTTCGGCGGCAGGCGTAGCAGAAATATCTCAGGCTTTACGCCGATTGCTCGCCGATGTCTTTGCTCTCTATCTTAAGACCAAGAATTTCCATTGGCACATGAGCGGTCGTCATTTCCGGGACTACCACTTGCTCTTGGACGAGCATGGGGAGCAAATCTTCGCTATGACCGACGCGATCGCGGAGCGGGTGCGCAAGATCGGGGGCATGACGATTCGATCGATCGGCGACATTTCGCAGCATCAGCGCTTGCAGGACAACAACGAAGAGTTTGTCGCGCCCCAAAGCATGCTCGAAGAGCTCACCGCGGATAGTCGCCTCCTAACGGGATTCATGCGTGCCGCCCATGAGGTTTGCGGGAAACACAACGACGTGGCCACGGCGAGCCTGATCGAGACCTGGACCGATGAAACGGAACGCCGCACCTGGTTTCTATGGGAGATTACTCGCAGTCGCGATTGATCGCGGCGAGGCGACATCAGGGCCGAATACGGTGGGCGTCTCCGCTTGATCAAGCAAGTACGAGAGCCGACCCACCGATTCGAGCACCTGGATGGAAGGGCTTCTACGTTTAGAAGACCATCGCGAACGATCCTCTGATCAACACATCGGCTGTGAATGCTCCTGGGCCTAGGAACGATCCGTCTCGGCAGATGTCGTACAGGGGGGAACAACCACAGTCCGCAAGTGGCCGTTTAACCGGCTTGTCGGAAAGGTGAAACCGAACTGCCTGAGGAGTCCTGTTTCCGGAAAGTTCGAGGGCGATGCGGGTGCCCGCCGAAGTCTTGGCCAGCATATTGCGTCAAACTGGTGTTTTGGCCACTTTATGGTGTTTCATTGACGGCTCGCCGCAAGTGCGGGGTATTGAAAAAGAAACGGATAGGGTTGGCCAGCTTATGGTGTTTTTGGCCGCTTTATGATGTTTCTGTCACCCAGCATGAACGGGGATTTCCCGCCTGCCTTTACCTCGCGGCTTAGTAGAGGATTCCACAACCGTGGTTAGTCATGTCGGGTCGTAATTATGAATTTCTGAAATCAGCAGCAGCCAGTGGAACAGGTTCCGATCGTCATGGGAACTCCAATGCGGTGTGACCGGGGCCCCTCGTCCCTGACAATATCTAAGTCTTTTATAATGTTCATTATAAGCCCACGACAATGTATATTGTCAGGGGTAAACTCATTTCATGACCAACGAGGCTCTTAATGGAGTGGAGGTCGACCCTGGAATCTTTGTCCCCCTCTACTATTAATGTCCGGCTCTCGGCGGTTCGGAAGATGGTCGGCGAAGCTCGCCGCGCCAGGATGATCGGCCAGGAGGAGGCTGCGAGCCTGACCGACATCCCGAACATCCGGCAGAGGGGAACTCGGCTGGGAAACTGGCTGACCCGGGAGCAGGCGAAAGATCTCCTGACCGTCCCCGATCGCTCGACCCTGAAAGGGAAGCGCGACTATGTGATTCTGTCTCTTTTGGTCGGCTGCGCCCTCAGGCGGAATGAACTAGCCGAGCTCGACGTCACGACTATCCAGCAAAGAGAGGGTCGGTGGGTCTTGGCAGACCTCGAAGGCAAGGGCCGGCGAATTCGAACGGTGGCCATCCCGATCTGGGTGAAGAAGGGAATCGATGTCTGGATGACCGTGGCTGAGATTAAAGATGGCCGGCTGCTCCGATCGGTCTCTAAGAGCGGGAAGATCAATCGCGACACCTTGAGCGACTGGGCGGTCTGGTCAATAGTTGAACAGTCATCGAAGCAAATCGGGATCGAGCACTTCGGCGCCCACGATCTTCGTCGCACCTGCGCCAAGCTCTGCCGTAAGAATGGCGGGGATCTCGAACAGATCAAGTTTCTGCTAGGGCACTCGTCGATCCAGACGACCGAGAGATACCTGGGCTCCGATCAGGAGATCGCAGTGGCGGTGAACGATAATTTAGGACTGTAGCTTCGCCGGATTGGAGATGTTGATTCCTGTTTACCTCTGCTGACGGACCGAACGAATTACGAACCTATACTTTATTCATGGCGAAAGCTGATTCAATCGAGCTCTACGATGGTATCCGCCAGCTCGTCCTTTCGGCTCGCGGAGCCGCGGCCCGGGGACTCAATCTCTTACAAGTTCACACAAACTATGAGATCGGTCGCCGCATTGTGGAGGAAGAACAGGGTGGCGCGGACCGGGCGCAGTATGGCAAAGGAAGTGATCCGAGAGCTGGCTGCTCGACTGACCACGGAGTTCGGCAATGGCTTCTCAAAGAGCAATCTCGAGTACATGCGCCGCTTCTACATTGCTTATCCGGGTCGAGACCCTCAGATTGCCCAGACAGTGTCTGGGCGATTCGGTGAGCCGGAGCAACGTGCACCTTCTCGAACTGCCCAGACACTGTCTGGGCGGTCCGTTACGCCAGCTGCAGAGCAACCCTTTGCTCTGAGCTGGTCTCATTATGTGTTCCTCTTGGGACTAAATGAGCAAGAGCGCAAATTCTATGAGATCGAGGCCACGCAGCAGAACTGGACTCTTCGGGATCTGAAGCGCCAATTCAACTCTGGCCTGTACGAACGACTTGCACTCAGTCGAAATAAGAAGGGAATCCGCGAGCTGGCCCATCAGGGGCACGGAGTTTCGAGACCACAGGATATCCTTAAGGAGCCCTACGTCTTAGAGTTCCTTGGACTCGAGAGCAAGGCCGTCTACTCTGAATCCGATCTCGAAGCGGCGATCGTCGAGAATGTGCAACACTTCCTGCTTGAATTAGGCAAAGGCTTTCTCTTCGAAGCACGTCAAAAGCGCTTCACCTTCGATGAAGAGCACTTTTTTATCGATTTGGTTCTCTACAATCGGCTGCTGAAATGCTACGTACTCATCGACCTAAAAATAGGGAAGCTGACGCATCAAGATTTGGGTCAGATGCAGATGTACGTCAACTACTTCGATCGCTTCGTCAAGTCCGATGGTGAGAACTCGACGATTGGCATCGTCATGTGCAAAAAAAAGAACACTGCGCTTGTAGAAATCACACTACCAAAAGACGCCAATATTCATGCCCGTGAATACCAGCTTTATCTTCCCAGCAAAGAGGAGCTTCAGCGAAAGTTAGAAGAGTGGATAGAAGAGCAGGTGACGGAAGGTGAATAGAAGATCTGCCTATTTGACATAGTTCATGTACTGGCTATAGCCAAAGGTCACGGACAGTGTTCGATGATGTTTCGGTCTACAAGAAGTGTGTAGCTTGGGAAGATATTTGTCGTAGATATTTCGGCGCAACGTGGCACAACGGCAAGGTATCGAGATCCCTTGCTTTGATCGTGCCTTCCGACTCCATCTTGCTGAAAAAAACAGACACCTATCGCGCCGTCGTGAGCGTTAGTTAATGAAGCGATCGTCATTTCCAGAGGCTACGGTACGACAAATAACTCCAAAAATATCTACGTCCAATAATCTCAAAAAGCGCACGAAAGGGAAGAGGCCGTCCGACTTTCTGTATTTGGGTTTGCAGTTCGTGAAACCGGGAAGCCGTCCAAACCTCCTCCAGTCCGCTGCGCTGCGGTCAGCGTCGTAGCGCTCGGCCAATGTCTGCGAGGCAAAGGTTCCGAGGCGCTTAGCACCCAATGGTGATTGAGTTCGCGAAGCTGCTTGCAAGGGAAGTGGTGATCGTGAGGTGAAGGCATGAGTTCTTGCTAAAGGGATTGAGCTGGACGTACGATGACGAACTCGTTGGTCGTTGCGCTCATCGCTTGTGCTGCTTTGGTGGCAGACGGCAGGTCGGAGTAGGCGCCGGTACGGACGGCAAACCAAGTGGTTCCGAGTGCGTCCCTTATGCTCATGATGGTAGCTGCGACTCCCTGATCTTTGAGGATCTTAACCCTCGCTTCAGCGTTCTGCTTACTGCGAAAGGCGCCGATTTGGAGGCTGAACTGCGGTGACGGATGTGACTTGTGACTATGATCCGGCGATGGTTTCTCGATTTGCAGCGGTGCGCTTGCGGGCAATGGCTCTGAGGGGCTTACGTCAAGGGGGGTGGGTGGAGATGGCAGAGGGTTCGGTTTCTCCACGCTACGCGCCTGCACAGGAGGGACAGGTTGTGGCTTGGATGCCGAGGCGTTGGATGAGCTAGACCGGATACCTAGAAGAAAGCCCGCCAAAACGAGTAGCACGGCGATGAGGAGGACGCATGAGGTAAGGATTACCGCGTTCTTTTTTTCGAAGCTGAAATCGTAGCTCATCGGGGGGTGCTCCGGCCGGAAGGTGGACGGCAGTAAGATCAGGGTACTGCAACAGTGGCTTGTCCGGGCGAATTGATCTGGATGACACCGCCCCAGGTGCACATCAGTTTGGATTGGTCGTCGAGCGCGGGCATATTGCCGATCAAAACGGTTGGTGCTCCGGGTAACCAGGGCGCTGGGGTGGCCGGGACGCAAGGCATTGGCGTGAGGACTCCAAGTGCCGCAGCGGTAGCCGCGATTACGGTGGGGTTTGTTGGAGAGGAGCACATGGCGAAGGAAGGGATGTTGATCATGGGCACCGAATCTGCGACGGTGGCAGCGGGAGTGTTGGTGAGGACACCATTGACAGGTAGTACTGAAAGTGGAGCGGGAGCGGCGCCGAAGCTGCACTGCAGCAGGGCACCCATGCAGACGAGTTGTGCCATGTGGCCTCTCCTTCTAAAGTTCAATTTCTTCAGTCAATGACAGTTTGTAGTGGAGGTTATGAGTTGATCTTTACCAAGGATCCTTTGAGCTCCAGGATGCCGGAGCTTTCGACGGAGTGCTGAGAGTTTGCTTTGCTGGAGATCGACGTCTGGGCTTCGTTGGTCATGGAGGTACCGGATTTGTTGGTCAGCGCAGTTCCGGCTTCGATGTCGAAGGTTGTGCCGGATTGGATGCTGATAGCGCCCGAGACTTGGATTTTGAGATCACCGCTGATGTTAAGGACGTAGTCGCTGCTAACGGTATGGCTGAATTTGCCGCTGTTAGTATGAGTCTCATCGCCGCTGACGGTAAGGCTGCGTTTGCCGCCTACAGTGTGGGTTTCGTTGCCCTGAGTGATGTCCACTGTACGGTTGCCCTGGGAGACGGTTAGGGATTCATCCTGCGAAGTGACGGTGACCTTACGGTTATTGGCGACAGTGATTGCCTGATCGCCGAGAATGTTGACGTTCATGTCCTTCTGCGCTTGCAGAAAGACCTCCTCGGAGCCCTGTTTGTCATCGAAGCGGATTTCGTTGAAGCCGGAGCCGCCCTTGGATGAACTGCTCTTGATGGTGGACTTGGTCTGTTCGTCTGGAAGGCCGTACGGCGTGGTTTGTTGGCCGTTATAAACCGAGCCCGTGATGATGGGACGGTCTGGGTTGCCGTCCAGAAAGCTGACGATGACTTCCTGACCGATTCGGGGAAGGAAAAAGCCCCCCCACTGCTGTCCTGCCCATGGCTGCGCAACGCGAATCCAGCAAGAGCTGGTCTCGTCTTGTGCGGCTGACTGATCCCAGTGAAACTTGACCTTGACGCGTCCATACTGGTCTGTCCAGATCTCTTCACCGCTCTTACCCACAACGATGGCTGTCTGGGCTCCACGGATGATCGAGTGTGGGGTCACTCTTGGGGGCCGGAAGGGAGTGGAAGCGGGGAAGGCAATAAAGCGGTTTCTGTAGCGAGCTGTCGAGACCTCAAGTTGGTGACCGACGGAGCGGAGGACGTATGCAGTATTGGCGGTGGCGTTGAAGTGGCCAGCGAGGGTAAATTTTGCGCCGGCCTGAAAGGCACGGCACATGCTGGTGCCGCGGAGCTGCCGCTGGTCGACCTCGGAACTGGTGAGTTGAAGGCTGGTGATGGTTTCGCCGTCGGATTTAGCCGTGAAGAGGCCGGGATACTGGTAGACAGATAGGACACTTGCGAAGGTGCCGCCACCGGATCCTTCGGAGACGGCGAAAAGGTCGGTGGTGGGAGTAATGAAGTTGAAGTCGTCAGAAGAGACTTTGATCGGGGTCAGCTGTTGCTCGAGGCTGCCCTCAATCATGGCGTCGATGGTCTCCCAAGTGCGGCCGGTCTGGCTGAAGTTGATAGTGTCGATACCGGGTAGCGCAGGAAAAGCGCTGGCGTCGTCGGCCAAGACGAGGGTGTGTGCGCTGGCGGTGTGGATAAAGAAGTAGAAGATGCCCTCGCTCTCCATGAGGCGGGAGAGGAAGTCGAAGGTCGTTTCGCCGTATTGCACACAGTAGTCGCGAGCGGCGTAGGTGGCAGTCAGGGAGTTTTTGTAGTCCGACAAACCTAGATCACTGAAGACCTGGGTGATGATGCTAGGCACCGTCTGGTTCTGAAAGATGCGCTGGTTGGTGTTCATACGTAAAAGAGCAAACCAGGGCTCAATACGGGCAAAGTAGGTGGTGGAACCGTTTTCGGACTGAGCGCCCTGGCCAAAGGATGTAACGATGCCGTGAAGGAACTGTGATTGACCGCCGGGCAGGTTGAAGGTGACCGCGATGGCCTGAGTGAGCGCTTGGGTGAGGTCTAGGGAGGAATTTGAAGATGAGAGTTCCAGCCGGAAGGAGAAGGTGGTGGACAGGCCGTCCTCTCCTTCGAGGGACACAAGCGTGAGCGTGTCGCTGATCGGAGTGGTGATCGAGACGTCGAGGGGCATGAGATTTGGATCCCGAATCGTGGTTGATGCGATTGTATTGGACTGGACGTTTCGCCTAGGGATGTCGCAGCGTGACGGTCGGGGCTTGAGTGAGATGTCTGGTCTTTAGCCAAGAGGTCCACCCCAGACGGGAGCGACCGAGGCGGCTTACGGGTACATCTGCAGCACTGAGGCGCAGGTGTGTATGCACTTCAAGCACGTCGCCGGCGTAGAAATGGACGAGGGCGATGAGGCGGCGGTTGGTGGGTCCTCCGGGAAGAAGTTTCTGGAATTCCGCGAAAGAGAGCGGACCCAGGATGAGGTCGAAGCGGCCTTGGGGATTCCAGGTGCGAGTGCCAAGCACTAAGGTGCGGCCCAGGGCGTTATTGCGGCTGCGCAAAGGAAGCGAGCGTCGCTTGGAGGAGCAGCGAACGCCAAGACGCGTCCGATCTTCGGGTTCGATTCGATTCCATGAACCGAGAAGACTGCGGCTAGCGACGGGAATCTCCAAGGCGTGTTCAAGGATGCGTTCGAGGCCGACCAGGGAGCGTGGACGCTGCCAGAAGAGGCCTGCGTAGGGGAGGAGTTCTTCGTCAGGGATGGAGAGCCGATTCTGAAGTTCCTGAAGGCCGAGACCAGAGAACGCCAAGAGGTACTGGGACATTTTATTGCGGGAGCGGCGTGTGGTGGGAACATCAGCTCCGGTTTGCGCATTCTGTGGTTGGATTGGTTCGAGCCAGGAACGATGGTGCAAGTGGACGCGGTAGAGGAGCGACAGAAGGCGGTGGTGGAAGATGTCGAAGAAGTCGCGAAGGGCATGGTCGCGGTTACGAGCTTGGGCCTGAAGAAGCTCGGCGACCCAGTCAGGAAGTGGGGACGCACCACCGGCGAGGGAGTAAAGGTTGACGACCAGCTCGGGGGGATGTCGCGAGTCTTGCGGGGGGAGGAAGGTGCGGAGTTCACTGGGGGCGAAGTCGAAGCCGACGTGAGAGCGCAGTTGGACCGCCTCCTTGCTGGGGTCGGGGCCGAGCGCGAGAGGTGTCGAGGGGGTGAACTGTTCGAGGAGCCGAACAGCTTGAATAAACTCGAAGCGGTAGGGCTCAGTAAAGAGCCATTGACGAATTGAGGGGCTTTCACGCCAGCCGAAGGAGGTCATTTATGGTGGGCTTCGGCTAGTTGCTGGGTGGACGCCAGTTGGCGGCGATGTGGCCCATGCGATCAGCCTCGGATTCGAGGGCATGATCTTGCACAACGGCCACACCCGAGCCGAAGGGATTTGAGACGCGTCCGGCACGTTGCTGCACGACATGTTGAAGCTCATGGCCAAGGAGAAACTGGCCGTGTGGTGTGTGTGGGTTGTACTGCCCAGGGGCGAAGTGAATCTCCGAACCCCAGGTGAAGGCGAGAGCCCCAATTGAGGATGCTTCGGAACCGACATGGATACGGACGTCTGAGAAGCTGCTGCCGAGAGCGCTCTCCATTTTGGCCTGAACATCGCGTGGTAGAGGCCACCCACCCGACTTGGGTCTTAGCTCAACCTGAAAGGATTCGACGCCGGGGCGGGAGATGTTTGGCTTGGCTTGAGCCGCAGTGCCGGGACGACGAGGGAATGGGTTTGGCCTGCTGAGGAACATACCCTGCACGGCTCGACTTGAAAGGGGACGTGCGAAGCCGAAGGGCGTTGCATAGCTTGGTCGGTATGGTTTGGGTGGGGTGACCATATTCAGCCGTAATTGTACTTCCGAACTATAACTTGAGAGCACTTATTTTGCCGCAGAGCATCAATGGATTCTGTAGAATTCGTTGCAGACTTTCCCTATTTGCTTTGAGAGGATCATTTCAGTTGGGGCTAATTGGACAGGCTCGCGTTTATCCGAACCTGAACCCTTCGGCGGCAGTCCCGGTGGATCGCGATCAGATCTTCTCCCTTAGCAGTTTTGCAGATAACTACCGGATGCGACGGGGCAAAGAGCACGGGCAGTATGTGCCGAACGCCAGGTTCACGTTTGTGAAGCTGACCAGCGGCGAGACGCTGATGCACCAGCGGTTTCGGCATCCAGTGTTGGCAGAGGGGCGGCCGGTGTTGTATGCGGGCGAGGCTTACTTCAATAACGGGAAGCTGGACTGGTGGAGCAATGGCAGCGGGAACTATCGGCCGGATGCAGACCATGCGGAGCAGGCAGGATTGCCGGTCGATCAGTTTTTTACGCATGATCAGATTATGAAGGGCGCGCATAGGCAGGCGAAGCTGCAGGCATTCCAAACCGGGCAACCCAGCGAATCGGCTTTGCAGGCCATCGGCAACACGATGCGAGCCTATGGGGCTCCGCCTGTTTATCGACCGCAAACAACATTGCCATTGCAGGGGAAGATGAAAGCTCCATCCGTCTTCCAGCCAGCAATGGGAAGGGATCGACGTGCAGGTTCGGTGCAGATAAATCCAAGCAGCCCTATACAGGATAGGATGGGCGCTCCGCTAATGTATCGTCCCGTCGCGGCGGCGCCGGTACAGGGTAAGCACGCAGTAGTTGCGCGACAGTTACCGCCATTTGCTGTGCAGTCGCGTCTCGGCCTGATTCAAGCAAAGGTTCAACTCAAAGGCGGTGCGATCGTCGGTCCAAGTACCGGTTCGGCGACCGCTGTGAAGCTGCTGGATAAGTTGCAGAATGACTTACAGTGCACCACACATGGGAGTCGTTACAAGCGGGCGAAGGAGTTGATCGGAGACGCCAAGACCTTCGAATTTGAAGGCTTCAAGCATTTTTCAGACTTTGTGCACGACCCTGATGACATCGAACCGCCGAGCATCAGAGTCGATAATGATTTGGCGGAAGCAGTAGACGACTGGGCGATGGATCTGGGGGATGAGTTCAAAGGGAAGCACATTCCTTTTTCGGGGTCGCGGGTCTTTGCAGTTTCATACTCTCAAGGAGATATGACGCTCAACGTGATGCAGAACGGAGCGACGGGGTATGTCGCGAAGGCCAAGCAAAGCGTTGTGAAGCTGTGGGAGCCTCCGGTTACGGGAATGGAGTATTCGTTTCCAAGTAATACTAAGGCGATGGTGGGGAAGATCGGAAAGGTTAGACCCACGTTGCTAGCCAGCAATGCGCATGCCGAGGTTAACGAATACATTCAGCATGCGATCTTTTCTCATTTAAACGGACACACGCCGCATGATGTGAACTTGGCCGTGGGGAGCGATATTGCACATTGCGCCGAGTGCTGGTGGGCTGCATGGGCAATGATAACGAAGAAGGGCGGTACGTTCGTCAGCTCCAGCAAATGCGAAAACAAGTTGTTCGAGCGCTGGCGCGAGCCGTGGGTCGGTTTTTACACGGCCTACGGAGCAAATCCATTTCGAGATGGAACCGGAAAGCTGAAGAGCGGCTTAACCAAGGGCGTTAACCTTGCGTACGTGCTGAATTCAAAGGTCGGGACGAATATCTATGGCTAAATGGCCCCGAATTAGCCAGCTTGCTCTTGCCTATTTGTCGACACTTTCGCAAATGAGGGGCTCGGCTGTCGATTGATTGTTGTGGTGCGTCCTCTATGAGTTGATGCCCAGGCTTTGCTATGAGCGGAACGACATCCGGTGGTCTCTCTTTAACTAATAAGAAACATTCTTAGCGTAGGCGCTCTTCTCCACTGGTTCGGGCGATAACGAAGGAGTTGATGCCTGCATAAAGGCTGAGAATCTCCTGCAGCACAGTCCCGAAGAGATGCATGCTCTCTGCCAATGATTCTGAGGCAAAGTGGAGTGTGACCTCGTGGCCCTGTTGGAAGCTCTTCCAGGGGTGAGTGTCACGGCGGCGGGTTACCTTACGGACGGTCATTTTTTCGATGCTGTCGATCTGGCGCTGGGTGGCGGGAGAGTTGGAGAGGCTGTAGAGGGAGAGGATCTTCTTGAAGGCTTCGAGGGAGGCGGGGTCGTTTGAGAGAGACAATTGGTTGAGGCTGAGATTCGAGATGAGTGCCCAACGGCTAGACCCGCCTAGCGGAGGGTAGCCACTGGGAGTTGGCTTGAATAGGCAATGGATGTAGGAGATCGGCCCGGGCTCCTCGGTCTGCAGACGGGCGTTCTCAGGCAACTGCGAGGCGAGGTTGCGGTTGGTGCAGAGTAGATGGGCAAAGACCGTTTCGGCAGGTGGAAGGTTTGGATTGAAAGCGAGATCGACGAAGGAGAGCAGCACGTCGGTTCCAGAGAGACCGGCGCGCTCGGTGAGGATACGGCGCGCGTACCAGAAGGAATCTCCGGCGGAGGTACTGCCTGCGGTGCTGTAGAAGGGGCGCAGGCGTCGGCTATCGTCTGCCGGATCGGAGGTGGAGGAGACAGCGATGATTGAGTGGACCTCGGTGGTAGGATCGCGGCGAGCATCGGGAACAATGCGGTAGTCGGTACGAGTGTGATCGAGGCGGATGGGTTCGCTGGTTCGCCGAAAGAGGTTGACGACTGGGGTGCAGCCAAGGGAGAAGGTGTCGAGTGTCACCGGAATGTTGTGGCGAGGCGTGGTGTCGAAAAGTAAGAAGATGTCTAGGTCAACGATAGAGGGATTGCGATTGAGGCCAGAGAGATCAAAGAAGAGGAACTTTTCGGGAAGCCAGAAATACTCCTGAAGGACGCGGTAAGCAGGATGGGACTGCTCGGGATTCGGGATAACGTCGTCGTCTGGGCCGAAACCTACGGGTTTGAGGTTAGAGAGCGGAAGGGAGACGAATCGGTTGGTGATCCGGTCGTGTAGGACGATACCAGTGCAGTGGCGAAAGAGCAGTTGGTAGAGTGTGCCTGTGATATAGCTGGCTCCGTTGAGATGGAAGCGCAGGCTGGAGAGTTCGAGGTCGGAGAAGGTAGCGCCGCGGGATTCGAGACGGAGACGCAGAACGCTGGAGGTTTGAGCGCTGGCGTCGAGGAAGTCGTATCGGGCCTTTGGGACGAAATCTGCTTCGACGACCTGCAAGGGCCAAAGCGTTGTTGGGTAGGAGGTGCGGAAGCGGCAGGTGAGACCGTTAGTTGTTTGGGCGAAGAATTCCGCATGGCGCGGGACGGTGTAGCCAGTGGTCAGCTTGCCGCGAGCAGGGTCGATGACGATACGGGCGATCGTCATCGGTGGGACAGGATTGACCAGGTTGGGATAGAGCAGACCCAGAAGGGCGGTAGTAAATTCGGAGAATTCGCTGTCCAGGCGACGTTGGATGCGGGACGTGAGGAAGGCGAAGGACTCGATGAGGCGCTCGACGTGTGAGTCAGAGGAGCCGTCGCGTGAGAGTTCGAGGCGCTCGGCGATCTTGGGGTGCTGGCGGGCGAAGTTCTGGCCAGCGATACGGAGGTAATCGAGCTCCTCGCGAAAAGCGGCGAGGGCTGCAAAGCGGTCATCCATGTGGGTCAAAGGGAAGAATCTCGGGAGCAATGACTTCTACTTCTCCGTGACTACCTTGGCGAAGGACAGAGAAGGTGATCGGTTCGGTGTGGTTGCCAAGGCGGACTTTGCCGGAGATGGAAGCCAAGAGCTGGAGCGAGTTGCGAGGTTCGCGCACGAAGGCAATTGTGACCTCTTCGAGACGAGGTTCAAAGTGTTGAATGGCTTGGCGGATCGTTTCGACGAAAGGCCGTTGGGCGAGTTCGTCGTCGGCAGAGATATGGGAGAAGTCGGGAATGCCATAGTCGAGCACGGTGAGGTGAACGGTGTTTGCGGGTCGGTTGCTCCGAGTGTTGAGCAGGCGGCTGAGATCGCGCGCGATGGAGTCAAAGAGCGCTGCCTTGCTATAGATACGGAGAGGATTATGTTCGTTCTGCACCTCCGGGGTGCTGTCGACCAGACGGTCGAAGAGCGGTACCCGGAGGCCTAGAACGGGTTTTGGCTGGATGCTCAAGCGGTCGCGTTGGTGGCGAGATTCCACTTGGCGCCACCCACTCCCTTGTCACCCGCGTCAGCAGTCTGAACCTTGTAGTCCCAGCTGATGGAGGTGTAGTTGAACGTTACGGTCTCCTGCGGTTTGCCGCCGCCGCCGCCGCCGACTGAGACAGAAGAGACCAGAGCATTGGTCAGGGTGTAGCTCATGTACTGGTTGACCTTGCCGCCCTCGTTTTGGCCGATGATGAGCTTGACGGTGGGCAGGATTGTGGCCTGGTTGCAGCAGTTGATCAGGCTGGCGGTGGCCAGATCGAGGTATTTGGTGATGGTAAAATCCTGGTGGTTTGGCTTGCCTGAGGTACGTTTCTGGTTGCTTTGGTCTCCGGTGATCTGCTGGGCGACACCGTGGCTATATGAGAGGATTTCGATCTTTTGGGCAAAGTCGGTGAGGGTGCATTCGCCGTTGATGGTGCCGCAGTCGAGAATGAGTACGTCCATGGATGCTCCTAATGATCAAGCATTGATTTGCAAATGGTGGGGACGCCGACCCGCTTTACGAAGCAAGGTCGGCTAATGGGTGAGCTAGGCTGCGGGAGCTGGAAGCTCAGCGACCAGACGGATAGAGACGGTCAGTTCGTCGAGCTGGAAGTGAGGCTTGAGGAAAACGACCGCAGTGTAGCTGCCCGGTTTTCCGGGGATGTCGAAGACGTCTACACGACCCTCGCGGAGCGGGTAGGCGGCTTTGACGTTCTGAGGTGCGTTGTCGTTGAGGAGGATGTAGTCGGAGAGCCATGTGTTGAGGTACTTCTGGACGTTTTCTTTGGTCATAAAGCTGCCAATCTTATCGCGCATGATGACCTTGAGGTAATGGGCGAAGCGTGAGGATGCAAGGATGTAGGGAAGCATGCTGGAGATGCGCGCGTTCGCGTTAGCCTCGCTGGTGTTGTAAACCTTGGGTTTGTTTGTCGTCTGGCCGCCGAAGAAGGCTGCCTGATCGCTGTTCTTGCGGTGACAAATGGCGAGGAAGCCGAGGTTGTTCAGTTCATTTTCGCGACGGTCGGTAATTGAGATCTCCGTAGGACACTTAAGTGCGAGGTCCCCGTCATCCGTCTCGAATACGTGTGCGGGAAGCCCTTCAATCAGCCCGCCACCTTCGACGCCGCGAATGGCGGCGCACCACTTGTACTTGGCGAAGGCATCTGTGATGCGCTGGGCGAGTGCGTACGCAGAGTTTCCCCATAGATATTTGCTGTGGTCCTTCCCGTCGACGTCCTCTACGAAATCGAACTCGTCGACAGGTACGGTTTTAGGACCGTACGGTAGCCGAAGCAGAACGCGGGGAAGGGTGAGAGTAACGTAGCGCGAGTCTTCGGAGTCGCGGAAGGAGCGCCACTTGATGAGTTCGGTGGACTCAAACTGTTTCGCCAGATCGCGAGGGACCGAGAGCTCAGTGAAGCTGTCCATATCGAACAGTGCGGGGTTGGCGGCGGTGAGGAAGGGGGCATGGGCGGCTGCAGCGACGTGCGAGATTTGCTCCAGCATGGCGACGTCCTGTGGGCTGCGACCGAAGTGGTAGTCGCCAACGAGAACGCTGAAGGGGTTGCCTCCGAAGGTGCCGTACTCCTCTTCGTAGATCTTCTTGAAGAGCGCGCTTTGATCGAACTCGGTGGCCTTTTCGAGATCGGCGAGGAGTTCTTTCTTTGAGGCGCTGAGCAGGCGCAGCTTAAGCATGGTGCCGGTCTCGGAGTTCATGACGAGATAGTGCAGGCCGCGCCATGCTGCCTCCAGCGCCTGGAAGGCTTCGGAGTGCATGATGGCGTTGAGCTGATCGCTGACGGTCTGGTCGATCTCGGCGATGCGCTGTTTGATACCGGCAAGGGCGCTTTGCTTGTTGACAGTCATGCCCTCATCGAGCACCTGGGTAGCATACTCGGACACGAGGGTCATGGCGTAGGGACGCTGTGAATCGTCGCGGATGATGCGGCCCTGGTCAATGACCCGATCCATGACGGTGACCGGAACAGTAGTGGTATCGGTTTCGGGCGTGTTAGCCATTGGTGACCTCCTCTTCGGCTGTGTTGCTGGCTTTGAGCTGCTTCAGTTCTTCCGGTTTGGCAACAACGTCGAGCAGGACGGAGTTCAATGCGTCGTTGCCGTCGAGCTTGGCAAGGAGATCGTTAAGGCGACGGCGCGACGCGAGGAGCTTGCGAAGACCTTCGACCTGCTCGACCAGATTGGCAGGGGTGAAATCCTCGATAGTCTGGAAGCTGAGCGAGACGGGCAGCGAAGAGGCATTCTTGTCGATGTGATTTGCCACCGAGATGGAGGCCGTTGGGGCAAGAGACTTCATGACCTCGTTAAAGTTGTCGCGGTCGATTTCGACAAATTTGCGATCTTTGAGTGGGACAGCGTTGACGGTTGCGCCGGTGAGATCAGACATGATGCCAACGACTAAAGGCAGTTCCTTTTTCTGAATGGCTCCGCCAATTTCAACGTCGTAGGTGATCTGAACTCTGGGGGGTCGAACGCGGTCGAGCTTATGTTGCGTACTTTCTGCCATGACTTCCTCCGTGGGCTATTTGTCGATCGAATGTGCGTCGGCTCCCTCAAAACGAAGCAGATGCCCTACATCTTTCAATGCAGCTTGGTCGTGCAACAGCTCCGGGAGAAGCTCCTTCAGGCTCATGCCTCCCCAGGCGATGGCGCGATGGAGGAGATAGGGGACCGGGCTGTGCGGCTCGAGGCGAGCGAGAAAATTGGCGATTTGGACGAGGGCCTCGTAGGCCTCTTCGCGAGTTTGAATGCTTGCACCGCTGTCAAAGTTCACTGACGCTGACGGCTTGTGAACGGCAGGCAGTAGGTCACTGCCGGTTTCAAGCGAGGTAATGGTCTCCTCGTGTGGTTGTGGATCGATTTCAGGAACGGCCGAAGCTATTGCCACGGACATCTCGTGGAGTACTGACCGAATGCGGAGGAGGCTACTAGACGCGGGGCCGTAGTAGCGGTCCAGCGCGGAGCCGAGCTGGTCGATGCTCTCGATTGCGTGCTGGAGCTCGTTCCACGTCTGGGCGATAAATTCAGGCGGAGTAAGTTGGATGCTCCGAGCAAGATGAGCATCCCCGGAGGGGACGTCATGTGGAGTCCCCTGGCGTCGCGCAGCCCGTTGGCTATGCTGCGCTGTTTCGATATCGGCGAGAGAGACCGCCGGAACTTCGGCGCCCTCGATGGGCGCAGTGAGAGGACGAAGTTTAATTGCTATCGAGAACTTGTCGTTCATCCACTGCAGGATGTTAAGACGGTGTTCAATCGCTGGGTCGGCACTGTCGAGAGGGAGAGGAGTGCCGCCTTCGAGAGCCTGCCGGGCCGACTCGGATGATGGGATCAACTCTACGAGGTAGAGTTCGTGCAGGTCTTCGATAAGACTGCATCCGCTGATAAAACCAGGCAGACCAAAAAGGTATAACCAGGCTTCGGCAAGCCATACAGCAATCTGCAGGTCCTTGGAACGCGTGGCAAGAGCACTACGACACAGTTCTTCGACAAGGTTCCAGTCAGCCTGCTGCGTGGCGCGCTGCCAGACTCCCTGCGATAGTGCGGCCTCCTGCCGGCGGGCGGTGGAGATTCTGTCGTAGACAGGGTCGTAACGGAGCGACTCGCCAGCAGGGGCGTCAGGGGTAATGGGCCGCATCAGAAGTTCACGGTCGTAGATAAGATTCGTCATCGCCCATTTCCCCCCTGTCGATTCAACGTCGCTCCTGACGGTGAGGAGAAGCTGTTTCCGCTCAATGTGGTTGGAGGAGTAAGAGAGGGAGCGGCTACGGGAAAGAAGTCACTCTGTATATTTTGTTTCTCTCCCGGGGTGGAGAGGAGGAGGCGAAGGAAGACCAGAGCACGGCTGGTGGCAACGGGTTGCAATCTTGCACTGTTGGCAGAGGCGGGTATTTCCGGGATTGAAAGAGCCAATGTAAACGGCTCGGTTGAATTAGGCCTGTCGTTCTTTCTCATGGACGGAGCAAAGGTGCGAATCATACGGAGTAGTGACCAGCTATCCTTGAATGCGTATGTGATGGTGTCGCCGAAGACAATAAGGTCATACCCTGAATGTGGTTGACTGGATGCAGGGGCCGGCAGATAGGGCGCGTCCTTAGCCCAACGGAGAGAAAGCCGCACTGGGTCACCCACGTTCCAATGAAGTTTGCGCTCGGCATCGGAGGCGTGGATAACGTCGGCGCCAACCTGAAGGGACCAGTCGATGATTTGGTTGCCGGCAATCTCCTGCTCGCGGTTGACCCGAAACGCGGGCAGGATGTCGAGCGAGGGTGGTTGTCCGGAGGTTGCGGTGCTGAGCAGAGTGGTGAACCAAGGACGCGTGGCCTGTAACTCAGAGAGAAAGATGTGGGCTTCAAGGGGGGTATCCGCGGTGGTGGACAGGAGATCGCCGAAGGCGTCATGCTGGCCGAAGACACCGGCTACGAACTCGGGATCTGCCTCAAGCAGGCTTGAGGACTCGAGCGTCGCGAAGGGGAAGCGACCAGCGAGATCACGGTTAAAGCGGGCTGCAAGCTGGCTGTAGCTGCGGTTGAAGCTTTCGGAGTAGATGGCCTGGCAGCGGAGAACGAGCGCGCTACGGAACTGCGCATTTTCGAGCGAGAAGTAGTCGGTCTGACGTGCAGTAGAAAAGCGGCCTGCATCACAGGACCGCGACGCCGCGAACTTGTCGGCGCCTGTGGCAATGAAGTCCTCGAGGAGTTGTAGAGAGTTGCCTGGACGCTTTGCTTTGTAATGGTCGACGGCACTGATCAGCCCTTGCCAACGGGAGAGTACTCGGCTGATGCGCGGAGGAAGAGAAACACGACTTGAGCGGAGAAAGTCAACCAAGGGAGCGGCGGAGGCAGTCAGTTCTTCAACGGTGTTACGTTGGGCTGCCAAGTAGGCGTCGATGGCGTCGGGGGTAGAAGCATCGAAGATCTGCGCGGAGGGTTTGCCATCGGCCGTCCAGCGCCTGAAGGCATCGGTGGAGACGCCATAAGGCCGTTCTGCATCGAGGGTCCGGTCGAAGGCGAGCAAAAGGTCGCCCGCCTCGTTGACCGAAGACTGAGTAAGCTGGACCAACGGAGCGTGTAGGTTAGATTGCTGAAGGACGGCGGCCAAAGAGGTGATGGTTCCGGCCACGTCGGCGAAAGCCTGCGCACGTTGATTGAGGTCGGAAAAACGAGCGCTGTTGCCTATAGGGCGAGCCGGCTGCATGGCCTGGTCGAGTGCGAGTTCTAGCGTATGCGAGAGTTGTTCAGAGGCGATGCGACTGAAGGCTGAACGGAGAGACACGGGCGCCTGATCGAGATCTTCGTTGAGATAGCGCTGGTAAATTGAAGGAAGGGTGGCAGCGGCTTCAAGCGAGGATTTGTTCCACGTGAACGAGCGCGGCGGGGACGGGTTGGAGAGGGAATCGCCAGCGTACGTGTAGTTCGACATAAAACTTAGGCTCATGAGATTTTCAAGTGCTACCTGCATCTTTTGCGCGTCATCGCTCAGCCCCAGCTTGCCATCGTCCACTTCTACGAGGTTGCCGGTAAGGGACGTGGCTATCTCATCTGTTGCGGATGCAAATCGGGCAAAACTTTCGGTGGCGTACGCGGACGCTTCATCGCGGAGCGTGGAGGTGAAGAGCGCATTGTTGGCAAATGGAATGACGGTCACGGCAGCCAGACTGGCCGGCATGATGAAATCTTCAGCTCCTGCCCACTGCAGGTCAGGTGCGTTGTATGTGCGGATAGTGGAAGAGAAAGAGGCACGGGTCTCAGACAGCTCCTGATAGGAGTGCCGGGAGGGGAGAGAGAGCGTCTTGATATGACCGGCCAGCTGTTCTGAGACCGTGCGTGTTGGATTATGTTCGATCCAGGCATCACATAGGTTTTGAGCGAGACTTAAGCCTTTGACGGAAAGCTTACGGCGTGTCTCGTCGTCGAAGTAAAGAGGAATCCAGTCAGCATCGTGAACGGCCTGATTGAAGTAGGGATTGGATACCTCGCTGTCGGAGACCGCGGAGCGTCGATGCTGAAGGTATCCGTCCAGATCGATGATCGAGCTAACCGGCAATCCGGAGTCGTGTTTGCTGAGCTTGTCGTAGATGGAGACGAACTGCTGCAGCTGTGACGTTTGCTGGATGAAGGCCTGCATCTGCAGGTATTCGGGAATCTGACTAAGGGATTCTGTCGGGGGCGCAATGTGATTTGGGGAGATGCCGGGGATATTCGGCAGAGGAAGGCGATAGGGATCAGAGAGTTGACGCATTCGAGCTTCGAGGCCCTGATGGAAGCGCTCGAGTATCAGGACGCGGAAAGCAGGGATCATCGCCAAGCGGATGGAAGTATTGACGTCGTTGAACCAAGAGGCCGGGATAAAGACGGAGCGGAATCCTTCGGTCTTGAAGCCGGCCATGGCGTGGATCAAGGTTTCGGCTCCGGCGTGCCGTCCGGTCGTGAATGCATCGTCCCCCATGCGAGGGGGAATCTGAAGATCGGTCTGGATGGTATCAAGCAGAGGAACGAGATGCTGCTGATCGACACTGAGGCGGTGATAGGCAAAGGCCGTGCCGATAGTCAGGACGGCCGCGATGGTCGCGCTAACGATTTGCAGGATCGTGCGTGTGTGGTCACGACTGGCGAAGTGCCTGGCAAGAGGGGTGGCGAGACCCTTTTCAGCGAAGATCCTTTTCAGGAAGAGGTCTTGGACGAAAGCAATCTGCAGGTCGGACCGCAACCAGGATTCAATCTGGTGTGCAGCCCAGGAATAATTCGCTGGTTGGCTATTGGATGTATCGCGTCCGTGAACGCCGACGGGCACGGAGACCGGTATGAGATGGGGACTGGCCGTGGAGGCGGGTGGCTGAAAGTCCATCGAGCCGCAGCAGTAGATACCGCGAAGCAGAGGTGGTGGGGTATGGTCGTTGCCACGCATGGCACGGCTTAGTAGAAGACGCAGGTTGGGGCTCAGGCTGAACAGTTCGCCAGGAAAGAAGAACATGGCATCGCGGCCAGGGCCAGGCTCGTTGAGGGCGAATAGTTCTCCCTGCTTGCGCTCGAGAGAGACTCGCATGGAGTCGATGCCCTCATCGACCCACTCCGGGTGAAACGCGATGGAGTCATTCTGGGGCTTGGACCAGCCGAAGATCTGTTGCAGCTCCTCCGGTATAAGTTCTGCGGTGAACTCGCTAAAGCCGGGGATAGCATCGCATTTGGTGAGAATGATGTAGATCGGGAGCTGAAAGGACAGCGTTTGAGTAATCTGCTTCAAGCGCTGCTGAATGAGAGCTCCACGTTCAACCAGAGCTGCGTGAGAGAGAGCTTTGGGGCCAGTCAGATCGCTGGCAGGTATGGCGAGGAGAATGCCGTCGAGGGGACGAGCAGGGCGATGATTGAGGAAGAGACGAAGCAGACGACGCCACGCGGAGGCGGATTCGACTCCGGAGGACAGAGCCCAGCCTCCGACATCAATTACGATTCCGCTATCAAAGAAACTCCAGGTGAAGCCAGCGCTATGTTCGAGTTGTATCTGTTCGTCGACTTGGTTAGAGAGGCTGGAGTCAGAGATAAGGCTACTCTTACCCGCACCAGCTGGGCCGAGCAGGAGGAACCAGGGCAGCGTGTAACGAATGTCCTGGCCGTGCGCACGGGCGCGCAGAATGTCGATTGCGCCGGAGAAGGCCGCGGGGAGCTCCGAAGCCAACGCAGGGGTAACGTCATCGGAGTCAGCAGTGGCCGAGGCAGTCGGGTCGGCGCTCAGCGCCGGTCTAGGGGCTGCAGCTCTCCGGGCGCGCCATCCAATATAGATGATGAGCACAAGGAGGAAGAGAAGCAGCAGGACGAGGCAGCCCCAGAGAAGGGGGATGACCCCGGGTGTGGCGAGGATGAATGCCGTCATCATCGGGTGGTCGCTCCCGAGGTTCGCGCCGCGGCCTGAATCCGTTCGACGCGAGCGGAGATGCCGGCTTCGAGATCGACCCAGAGCAGGCTGGAGGCGACGATCCACACGGCAAGCACTCCTGCGACTACGAACCACCAGAGGTGAGAGCTGGGGATGTGACGAGTCTCATCTTCGATGACGGTCGACTCGTAGGTCTGGAGAAAGACCGGTTGGGGCTTAAGTTCGCTAACGGGCTGACCGTAGATTTTGAGAAAGAGCTGTCGGCGATAACGGTCGATCTGGCGGCGGGGATCGGAGTTGCGGTAACGTCCTTTGAAGTCGAGAGCAAGCGCCTGGAAGTAGATCATGGCCAGGTCGTTGGTGGCGGAGCCGCTGGTGAGAAGGCGATCCAGCTTACTGAAGAAGAGATCGCCGGAGGCGTGGGAATGGAACAACTCCTCTTCCAGGAGGGACCATTGTTCGCGGCCAGACCACCGTGCGTTGAGGAGGGTCTCGTCGGCCAGTGTGGCCATAACGTACTCGGCCTCGCGAAAGATGCCGAAGCCAATGGTTCCACCAATGTCGCTGGTGCGCTGTGCCTGCTGTTCGAGCAGGGTAAGTAGGCTTTGACGGACCTCGTCGATGTGTGAGTCGAGCGCGGCGTTGGGAGTTATAGGCCGAGCGTCGTCCACGGGGTACGACTTCTCGACCAGTGCTTTCAAGCGCATGAGTTCGCTACAAAACTGGCGAAACTGCATGAGAAGCACGGAATTTTCAATCGAGTACATGGATCTCAAGGCCTTATTGCTCTGGAAGGAAGGATTAGTTTGAGATCTGCCGAATATATAGCGTTATCTCCACCGGAATATCGGTTGGGAGTATTGAGGTGGCAGTGGCCAGATCGAGAGGCTCACCTGGCATAAGATAATCGTGGTTTTCGTGAATGTGATAGAGGATCACTCCAGATCCAGCAAAGAGACCAGGTTCGGAGCTAAGGCGAGTGCGTTCGGCACCGAGCACGCGGCGTTCGCGCATACCCTGTTGGAACTTCCGTGAGCCTATCAGAGCGCTGTCGCACCAGGCGACTGCTCCGGCGTCGTTATTGCCGGAGGCTCGGAGGGCGAGGATGAGGCGGCGACCGGACCACTCCGGCGTGAAGTGAACGGAAAAAACGTTCTGGCTAAAAGTGAGAGGGACGCCTAGATACTGTCGCAAGTCGCCCTCGGCGAGCACCTGGTTGATGTAGAGGTCCAGTTCGGCGAAGCTGAGGGCAGGATCGTTGTGGTTGTAGGGGCGAAAGGTGGGTGGAATGGGTTGCGCAGAGAGTCCGGAAATGTGTCCTGCGAGCGAGCAGAAGTCGAGATAGAGCGAGAAGGGATGAACACAGCCAGCTGCTAGGAGTGCTTCGCAGTGAGGAAGGGAAGCAACGAGGCTGCGCACAGTGGTTAGTTCGTGCTGTCGCTCTCCGCGCTCTTTGGCCGACATGGCTCGAAAACGATCATGGGTGAAGATCGCGAGTTCGCGCACCCGGCGAATGGTCTCTGCACAGCCTCGGGCGAGAGGCGAATCGGAGATCACTCGATCGGCGGGTGGAATGTACTGCTCGTCTAGGACCCAGACGCCGTTGCGGAGACCTAGCCTTGCGATAGGCATGCTGATGTACTTGGATGAGATGCCCTGTTGTGAGGCGATGAGATGGAAACGGGGACGAAGCCGCGGAATGGGAAGATGCTCTTCCTCTTCGCCCTCCTCGGGCAACGAGGCTCCTCCTTGACGGAGCACTTCGTCCGCAGAAGCAACGGCAACAGCGCGAAGATCGGACGCGGCCAAGACGCCGGGCTGGAGCGCGACGACGGCGAGGTAAACCAGGAAAGGCTGCTGCTGGAAGCTCACGTTCAGGGCGGCCAGATCGATTGAGGGTTGCGAGCTCTGGTCGGGATCGTCGGCCCGTGAGAGGTGGATGATGAGGCCGTCGGGCATGCGGGCGTCGAGTTGGAGCAAAGAAAAGCGTCCATGCAACAGTGCTGCCTCGTCAACGAGCATGCGGGAGATACCCCAGGCGAATGGGGCAGAGGATGCATGATGCTGGAGAAGCAACTCCTGTCGCGAGGTCATCTGCTCGAAGTGCTCTGGGCGCAGGAGCATGCCTTCATGCCAGAGGATAGCGTCAGGGATCGTGCTGAGGGGCGTCTGTTGCGACACGTGCGGAGTGCTCCTGTGAATGTTCAGTTTGAATTGGAAAGGATCTTGAAGTCCTTTGGACCGAACTCGATGCGTATAGTACCGTTCTTGGGAAGAACGGCGTTGTGGTCACCAGCAGTAGAGTAATTGGCGAAGAGAAGGATGCCATCGGCGACTGCAGTTTGAGGAATTTTGATTGATGCCAACTGCTGGCCGGGGATCCACTCCCACGAAGATACGTGCACGGTGGTCGGATGCATACGGAGGTATGTCGTCCGTTTGTCGAACCAGGCCTGGGCGGTGAATGCTGAGACTTCAGCAAGAGTTTTTTTATCGTCGACGATGAGGAGATCGACCGCTACGGGCATGTTCTGATTGGCGTCGGGGGCGACCATAGCATCCAGAGTGATCTGTCCGCTCAGGTGGCTCACCTTCCTGATTGAAGAACATCCCACGACGCACGCGCCACAGAACAGGCCCACGAGCGTGAAGAAGAGGCGAGAGCGACGCATGATTGATCGAACCTGACTATAGTCCGGCCCTATGAGGCCGTCAATTTGGAGGAATACAACAATTAGGGGAGATACCACATCGGTACTTGTGTGCAATAGCGCAGCGGAACATGATGAGAATGGTAATGTAGATCGCTTCGCCCGCCGATCGGGGAAGCGTCTCTGAGGCTACTGCCTAAATCAGGTGATAGTGTGATTTCGGTGATGCTGGCAGTCGATCTGTTGTTGCTGGTACTGGCGCTATGGTTCGCAATGCGAATCGTGCGAACGGCACAGGCTCGAGCTGGCGCTTCGAATGAAGATGACACAATCACCGATTTTGCAACAGTGTTGGTCGAGCCTGCGAACGCACCTCAGACGGCGGTCCAGCAGGAGCGTTTCGCAAAAGTGAATGCTGAAGAACCATCTATGGTCCTTTCGTTGCTGGATCAGGCGAGCAATGAAGATATTTATGCCGACCCGATCGACGGGGTTCCATTTTCCATGGGTGAGGAGATTCACACCTGTAGGTGCGGGGTAGGGTACCGACAGGAGAGCGTCGAGTGGATTGCGGAGAATCTTTCGGGACGGTGCGTCCATTGCGGATCTGTAATGATTTTTTTACCGATCGTTGGAGTCTGTCGCTAGGATTGGTGTTCTGCAACCTTGCGGACCACAGAACGCACCAAGGGTAGAGGAGATCGGATCGTAGACAAGCGCGACATGCCATTGCTGGCGAAACCACAGGGCTTGGGTGTTGAGGTCTGTTGTGGAGAGAAAGATACCGTGCCCTGGGTGGCTGTGATACCAGCCTAGGAGTTGTATATCTGGCTTGACGGGGGTGAAGTGGCGCCATGCGGATGGCCACTGATCGCGGAGCATGGCGACATGGGTGGAAGATGCAGATAGTGAGTGAAGCGGATGCGAGGCCAGGATGTTGACGATGAGCGGTGCGCCGACTTGCTGCTCGACATACCCGAGGAGTAAGCCCATCCGTTCGATCGTGATATCCCCATTCAGGTGGTCTTGAACGGATCTCAGGACAGCCTGAGCAACTTTTACGATCGGAACGGATGGGAGATCGGTCGCGGCAGAAGAGAAGCCAGGAAGTTCTCGCCATTGGATGGCGTCACGTTCGGGCTTATCAGACATGATCGCAGGTGAGCGTAGCGACGGAAGGGAAGGGATGGTCGAGAGGGAACAGGTTCTGATGGGTACGAGCCCAGGCGGCGGCATCGTCGTCGGCTACGCTGCGCCAGTTGATTGCGGTCGGGTCGTAGCAGAGGATGGAGCCAATACGCTGGACAAGGCTGTCGAGTTTCTCATGTGGCTTCCATGAGCCCAGGCATAGGACGCGGTTAGGCCAAATGTGCGGGTGCACGACAGGGGTTAGCATAGTGGCATACGGCGGTTGTGCGGGATAAGCGGCCAGGCATTGCAGCTTGACATGATGATGATCGGTGAAGACTGGACCGCGGGGACTCAGCTCGGAAAGGCTTCGGCAATGAAAGCCCAGGACATAGGAATCAGGCGGATCACCTGAAGCGGACTGCACAACGATGCGACCTTCGGACGCTGTAGCAAGCCGCTGAACGGCGGCGAAATCGCTCAAAAGACGTCGACGGCGAACGGGATGCATAGGATTAGCCACCTTCTAGGATGGGATAGATCTGGAGTTCGGCACCATCGCGAACGCCGGCAAGCCGCAGAGACTCGCCTTCGAGCAGGAGCTCATCGGAGCCGATGAGCCGGAAGACAAAGGTGGCATGCGGGAGCGACCAGCGCCGCGAACACTGGTCCATGAGATCTCCGACCGACATACTGATGGGAAGGGTCACCTCGGCACGACGGCTGCCGTCGTAGAGGCTTATCGTGATGGTGATGGTGTCCACGGTCATACTCAGGCTCTCATCCTATTCGTCTTCTGAAGACGGCAATGGAGGCGATGTTCATTGTTAGTAACGAGTGAGAGGTAGGAGCGCGGCGGAATTCCGAGGTCGGCAAGAGTTCGAGTCGCGAGCCTGGATCCACGAGTGATGCGACTCTGCCACTCCGGCCGACGCGGATCACAACAAACCGGACAATTCAGATCGGAGGCAACGACCCGAAACGATGGAAGGCAGACGGGATTTGTCCCACAGGTTGGACACTCGAGGGCGATCGCGATATCCCAGTCAAGTTCGACCGCATCCATATTCGTGTATGTCAAAATCTGTTCGACCGAAATCTGGCTTGGTGACACTTCGAGGTCAAAGATTGCAATCGAAGTGTCGTGATGCGCAAGACATACATCATTTCGCCGGCTATGCAGTACGGAGATCGAGTAAGGCGCGAGCCTCGTTGTGATGCGATCGCCGCTTCGGAGAACGGACCACTTTGACTGGGTTTGGGGTGGAGCGAAGCGATGGTGCAGCTGCGACACGGCTTCCTGTACCTGCAAGGCTGCAACGAGCGAGCTGATGATGGATGTGGTTGCGATGTTACGCGGAACGGCCCGCTGCTGAGCGGGTAGCAGGCACGAGCGCCTTTCATTGAGTCGCTGCCACATAGAGGAGGACATGCTGCACTCGTAGCAAGGGCCATTAAGAGCATCGAAGTAAGCGATCTGTCCCGCGGAAGCTTCTATCCCGGCGTCGATCCAGGGAACACTTGCTGCATGGCAGAGTCGATTAAGGTGCCAACGAGCCTCGATATTGTCCAAGCAGCCGAGGACGAGATCGTAATCGGAAATCGTGCCCGCGCCCAACTCCGATGTGAGATCCAGGTGCATTGGAGTAACTTGCATCTCGGGGTGAATTTCGGCCAGACGTGATGCAGCAACGTGTGCCTTTGGCTGTCCCACATCGGTCTTGCGAAAGAGGACGGAGCGCGACAAATTAATCACTTCGATTGAATCGAAGTCGATCATTCCCACGGTTCCGATACCCAGCAGGGCAAGATTCTTGAGTGTCTCGTTCCCGAGAGCCCCACAACCTGCGACGAGCAATTTTGCTCGGGAGAGCACCTCCTGCGACCATCCGTGTATTTGGCTTTGCCTGCTGAAGCGCTCGTTACTGGCAATTGGACGGAAAGATGTTACCGGCTCAGGCGATTGAGCGATCATAGGCCTTACGCCGATCCGGGGAACTGAGTACCTGATAAGCGAGATTCAAGTGCCTCATTCGAGTTGCTGCCAACTCCATCGCAGAAGGGCGGTTGAGATCCGGATGATACTTCAATGCAAGCCTGCGATAAGCGGTCTTAATTTCGATGGGTGAAGCGTCACGCGTGATGTGGAGATCCTCGTAGTAATCGGACGAAGATGAACCGGTTGTCTCTCGCCAAAGGATTTGATCTGGCTCAGGGAGCGTGGATTGTTTAATCTCTCGCCAAGTCACCACGACGACACCTTCAGGTAATGCAATCAGTTTGTGTCAAAACAAGGATCGTGCCTAGTAGCATCCAATGTACGCGTGGCGAACACGACTCCAGACTACGACATGCTCGTAATGCAACAGAACTCATGAAGTTTACGCTTTTTATTGACAGCTTTCACTGCGAGAGGAAACTCATCTACGCTGCGTGCGTTTGTGCAGGTCGTGTGCCGGACACGGCGGGCAGTGTTCGATAAGATTTAGCAACTCAGAGCGGCGATGCGCCCATCGCAGCAGGCTTTCCAGTACAGCCCGCGCAAGCGCGACATCGATACCGTTCTCTATGTTTACCAACGGCGCGGCTGGGCAACTCCATGTGTGTTGTTTGACAAATTATCTGGCACACTTCTGTGCTAATTATTTGGCGTACCAGCTGCGAATCGGGTGAGAATGCGTGGGGCAGGCCCATTTCTGCCGAAAACTTAGGATTCATGCTCTCCTCGAAAACACGGGGGCAAGCCAGGAACTAACGCATCGAAGACGGCGCTGAATCAGTTCACCGTTCACCTGGCGGCTGAACTGCAGTCTGCTAACATTAAGGTCAACGCGGCCCATCCGGGATGGGTAAAGATCGAGTTGGGCACGCAGCACGCCCAGATGGAGATTGTCGATGGAGCGAAGACCAGCGTTGATCTTGCTCTCATCGGTCACGACGGCCCGAGCGGAAAGTTCATCCACCCTCGGAAACGAACTGCCTGGTAGGTGCTTTGAGATATAAGCAACCATCCTGGGAAGACACTACTCGAGCCGGTTGCTAACACAGCGAGGCAAGAGATACTTACTGCCTCCTACTCTATGCTTCTGTACAGTTGCGCATAGATACACAATGACATGCCTTCGCAGGTAGACTTTCTCCTGACGATCTGAATTGCCACCACTAGATTATTGTTCAAGTACCTATGGCGGGCTTAGCACTTGATGGTCCCGTGGAGAAGATGATGGGTATGAAGTCTACACGAGATAACCTCATTGAAACGGGTTTGCAGCTTATGCATCGAAATGGGTATTACGCCACCGGGATAAAGGAAATTCTCGACACGGCTCAGGTGCCGAAGGGTACCTTCTATCACTATGGAACGGCCCGTCTACCAGAGGTCCGGTAGGTTCACGATTGGAGGCGGTCCCTGGTTGCCGAGGTTGTTGGGGGGAGGCTGCACCAACCTCGGCGGGGGTGGGGGAGGGAGGCCCAGACCTGGGGGTAGAGGTGGCCCGAAATCAACAGGTGGAAGATCTGGAAAGTCCGGAAGCCGCAACGGCGGGGCGAATTGTGCCTTCGATGCGCGAATCAGCTTCTCGGCGTTCTGAGACCACTCCTCGGTGCTCTGGCGACTGGTCCCGATAGCACGTAGTTCCATCGGTATCCCGACTTCCTTGTGTCCTGGAGGACCAACCATCTCTGTCCCCAGTTCCTTCATGCCGCCAAAATACGCGGACTGTGCTTTGGCCTTCCCCTTCAGGATCTCGCCAAAATACTCCAACCCTTCCTTGGTCTCGAAATCTTTGTATATCGCCAGAATCATCTGGTCTGCGCAGTCGCGTATGAATGTCTTCACCGGCCCCGGCAGGCTCGCGAGCACGGAGGTGAACGCGACACGCGAGAGCATATAGGTATAGTTCTTTCTCACACCAAGGTTGTCGAACTTCCCACTCTTCCAAACATCCAACGCCTTCGCATTGTTGTAAGCCATGAAATAAAAGTTCAGGGCGAGCGTCTGATGCTGCTCGGAGAGTCCGCTCTGCGCCATGAACCCGGTCAGTGCCTCGCGGAACGACGTGGACAACGTTTGCACCAGCTTTGACGCCTCGTTCTCGCGCGAGTTGTCCCGAATCCATTTCGACGCCTCTCCAATTCTGGATTGGCCGATGCCGATGGTGAAATGCACTAAAGCCTTGTCAGGGTCGGCAGCAGGTTTGGTGCTGGGGACACCGATCAAATAATCCTTCGCGCCATTCTCGACTCGAAGCCCGAGCTCCAGGGCCAACTCCCCTACGGTGGCCGGCCGAGTGCGATTCTGCGTCAGCCTCTCGACCCCGGCGATAAACTTCTGCACATCGTCTTTGAAAAACCAGATCCCATCCTCAGCGTCGTCGCGATGCTCGTCGAAGGGATCCATCACGATCTCTACGATCGTAGGGTCCTTGATGTTTCCCTTGCCGTTCGTGATGGCCTCTCCAAACCGGTGCGAGTGGTCCGCCTCTACTTTGAAATCGTTGCCCCTCAGGAATGGAACCTTGAGCACGAGCTTGTCTTCCTGATCGGTCAACACCACGATCGGTAACTCCAGCTCCATACCCATGAGTGGTTGAATCGTCCCGTCTGGGAGGCGAGGCGTCACCCGCGTCTGCGGATGGCTCCCAAGCCCTTGCGCGGTGGCGGTTCCCGCGTTGCCCATCGCGGGCGCCGACCCCGGTCGTGCACAACCGTTGGGCTGGGCCTGCAGAGAACCTTTCTTGGTTTGCAGGGGGATCCCAGCGGCTCCGGGTCGATAGACAGGAGGCGCAGCACTGCGCAGCCTCGAGGGGTTCGTGAGGAAAGGTCCTCGGCCGGCATTCAGACCTGCCGGCTGAGCCGTTCTCCCCTGCTGAATAGGCCGGTAGACCGGAGGGGCTTTCGATCCACCCTGCCCTGGAGCGGATTTCGCCTGGACTCCGGCGCGAGGTGGTTGCGGCCGGTAAACAGGAGGCGCGCCAGATGCTCCGGACAATCCACGGAATGCAGGCGATGCGAGATTGCCGGCGACCGGCGGTCTAACGCCGGCATACGTGCGTGCCGGCTGAGCCGTTCTCCCTTGCTCCAAGGGCCTGTACGCGGGCGGAGCTTTCTTCACCCCACTCTTCGTTTGAACCGAGCCCGTCTGCGCGGTGACGCGTAGTGGTTGCGGCCGATAGACGGGAGGAGCTCCCGCGGGCAAGTTGCTGGAAGGACGATTTACGGGCGCGTCGAAATGGGCGGGCCGGACCTGCTGTACGCCTGCCAGGTTCCGGTATCGCTGGACTGCCGACGGCGCCGGTATCTTCGAGAGATCTTTGGGGGCACGATAGGCGGGCGGAGCCATCGACCGGGAAGAGTTTTGACGGGCGACAACACCCTGAGCTCTGTTCGAGGGGGCGGAACGCAGCGAAGCGGAAACTCCCGGTGGAATGCTTGAAGAACTCGGCATAGGCCTTCTCTCAGAAAGTAAGCCACGTCAGACATACGGTTTCGACTTCGGAGCTGTTTTTCAAGCTCGTTCCATCGGAACTCCCAAGAGTTCTGTTCGAGCCCCGTGGCGAAATTATATCCGCCGGCGCTTTATTCTTGGAGAGAAAGATTCATAGGATGGAACGGGAGACCTGCCTCGCTTCAGAAGTTTACTCCAATAGTCGCCTCTTGGTTTCAGAAACTCTTTCGATGGAAGCCGATGAGCAATCGAAGCCGTGGAACGACAACCGTTTGCGAAGCGTATTGTTCTGCCGGATAGAGCTTCAGGGAAAATGCTTTAGGCGGCTTTCTCACCTGAGTTCACCTTGCATGGGGTCTGGCGTCGGTTCCGCTCCGAAGAGGTCAAAGGTCGAGCACAGCTACAAGGGGTCAAGCACAGCTGCAAGGCCCAAAGGCCCGCCGACCTGCGCGTGTAGCTTTCAGCTTTAAATGGCGCCGAGTTTCGGAATTATTTGGCGTGTGTTTCGGGAATAATTGGCGTACGCTCGGTCAGTTTGTCCCGATCACCAGACTGTCCCGTGCCGCTTCAACGACCTCGACAGAGACATGGTGAAGGTCATTCACACTGAGAACTCGTTCGATCTGCGTTAGAAGTCGGGTCAGCAGCCTGAAGTTTCCTCCGGTCATGCGTATGAGGCTTGCGACAACTTCTGGGGAGAGCGGCCCATCAGGGAGCTTGATACCCGCCGGCGCCCAGCACCGCGCAAGGAGTTCCTGGACCTGGTTTGCATCCAGAGGCCGAAATTCGTGGACGAATCCGATGCGGGAATAGAACTGAGGAAAGCGGGCGATACGCTTTTCGATGCCCGGCATGCCGATCAGCACCACCGGCGGTACCCTGATCGAAGATCGATCGCATCTGTTCGAGACTATTCATGTGGAGGCGATCAGCCTCATCCACCAGGATCAAAGTTGTCGGGTCCGAGACCGCTCGCTGTCTCGCTTGATAGTGCTTGTATGTCTCAAAGTAGGTGGGATCGACTGCAGGAGGTTCTCCGGAGAGCAACCCGGTTTGTCTATGATGTCCCTTCGTCTTTTCTCGTCTTTGAGTCTGATCTCGTCAAGAACAATCCTGGCTTCTTGCAGGATTGGATCCAGGAGGATGTTTCTGACTCGCTCTTTCGCCATCGAGATGTCGATGGCGACCCTGGAGGGGGTATTGACCACAGAGGTCGTGTAGAGCACTGTTGGACGATTGTCTTTCACTTCATTTGTCCACGCATCTCTTGGTTGAATTTGATCCGCGCGACTGTAGCGAACAGCAGAGAGAGTTTTGCCAATACCTGGGGGCCCGTAGCACAGACCGATGTAGCGAAAATTGCGGCATGCATCGCAAAATTCGACAAATCTGCGGTGTTCAATGGTCTCGACGAATACGCCGTCACTCGTTGCGGTACCTTTTGATGCGGACTTTGGATGGGGGTGCGGCGGCTGCTTTTGCATGGATCTCCTCAGAACTCGTCCCTTTTTTTAATTGCAGAAGCGAATCGACGACCCGTTGCCGATCGTGGAGGATCGTTTTGAGTTCGCGACGACGCTGGTCGCGCGCTCGAGTGATGTCTCGGAGAGAAATGGTCTCTCCTGCCAGCTCCGCGGAAACCGCAGAACAAAGAAAGCGATCCTTGTAGAAAACACGAATCTCTCCCATGTCACGGGGATCGTACCGAACGGTCACATCTTCACCCACGTACGCGGCCAGAACCAAGGAAAGATACCGCAGACCGTGAAGGTAAATGCCATCGCGACGCACCTTCCGAGCGCTCACCGCTTGCATGAGCAGCAAATCAAGCTGTTCGAGAGACTCGGGCATGCGAGGCAGAAATCCACCTTCCTCCCAGCGCACCGAGGGAGCCGTCCTTGCAGCAGTGCTGGGTTGTCGATGGTAGGTCTCAAAAAGGAATATCCGGAAGAGTTCGTCAAGTTGCTCAATGGAGAGGTTTGGTTTGCGTCGCCTTTTCTTTCCGAATCCGTCAAGCTCGCAAAGAAACATTTCGTTGACGGTTCGGAAGAAGCGCTCGATGCGGCCACGCCCTTGCGGCTTCCCTGGTGTTGAGAACACGAGCTGGATCTTGAGATCGACAGCGACCTGCTCGATGTGCTTTGATTTGAAGTCCGAGCCATTGTCCGTATAAAGCACATCGGGGATGCCGCATACCTGCCAATGTGGATGGCCCTTTCGCCAGATCGCTTGTCGAAGGGCGAGAGCGGTTCGTGTCGAGGAGGGAGAATCAAAGCCGAGGAAGTATCCAGCAACAGCCCGACTATAGTCATCGATGACGACGGTCAACCAGGGCTTGGCGATCTGACCAGCCTCTCTTACCAGGCGGATCCCCAATTGTGCATGATCGGCTTGCCAGATAGCGTTTGGTCGCGGCGCTTCCCGTCGGTGAACCAGGTCGAATTTTTCGCTGTACGTCTTTCCTCCACGGTGGGCGAGGGTAAGCAGTCCAACTGGGATTTCACGGATGAGATCGTAAACGAGTCCGTAGCGAGGTGGGGGCTCACCGATTGTCTCCGCAAATTGCCGAATCTGTCGCCAGATTGACCGGACCGGTAGAGGAGGACTCTTCAAGGCGAGCGCTTCTATGGCTGCCTTAAGTTTCGGCGAGATCACCCTGCGGGCACCACGGTCAGCCCTTGTCTTGCGTACAAGCGCTATCAATCCGAATTTGCGGTATTGGCTCACCCACCGCTGCGCAGTCCGGAACGGTACCTTTCCGTCAGCTGCTACGGTTTGCAGGGGCTGATTCTTCTCGAGATGTGGCTGAATCAACCGAAACCGTGACATCGCAAGCTCCCGAGTTTCCTCAGGCACTTCGCCAAGTTCTCGCATGTCAAAGACATTACGCCATATAATTCCGAAACACTACGCCAAATAATTCCGAAAGCTACATATAGGCTACGCGGAACTGCGGTTAGGTTTTACCGGGAACTGCGGTCTGGGCAGGGAATTGACTTCAAACCTGTGCAAACTCCTACGCGGAACTGCGGTCAATACAAGTCTAATGTAATCATTCATTTAGCGCATAAATCTTCATGTTGAGGCAAGGTCGGTGAATAACAGGCCCGATCGAATGCTGTGCCGATCCACAGTGGCACACAGGAATTCCACAGCGGAGACTCTATACATTTCCAGCGAATAAATATACATACCCCGCCACAAGTGGTACGACCATAGTTGGATAATTGGTTTGCCGCGTGTATTCGAGGTAGGGAAGTGAAACACACTTTCTCCTCGACTAATTCGATCAAGGACCTACACAGTAAACGTATATAAATTAGTTAGTTATACCGCATACCTAACCTATAACCGCGTTAGAAGTGTACATACACGCTGTACAGCTCCAGTGCTTATTTCATGGAATTGGTTTCTTGCTGATAGCCGCGAGTTTGAGAAGTTAGCTGTACAGCTGGGCTGTATGTATTGTACTTATCATTGCGCCCGAATCGGTGTATAGTGCAGCAATGGCGGAGAATAGACAACAGCTGGCTGTGGACTTTACGACCCTAGTCCTTGACTCAATCGCGGCAGAAGAGGCTCTACCGATGAAGCCTCGAAATCCTGTGCTGGTTACGACTTCATTCAGATCGCCAGTTGCTTTCAAGCGGCGTCTCAAGAAAGCCGCAAAGATCAAAGGGATAGAGCAGACCCAGTTGCTAATCCAAGCTCTCAACCCGATCCTAGCGACGATTCTGGAAGATGAGGAGCCGGGAGCGATCCCGCATTTGTTTGGATAATAAGTGGAACTAATTCAGCTTGTTATGGCTAATATTTAACCTAAAAGGAGACATGATAAGGTTGAGGTTTTACAGCTAACTACTTGAAAATATGTGTGCTCTGTCTAATCTATTCAGTGCTAGACTCGGGGTGCTTTATGGCGACGTCAGTTCACATTACGATGACGGAATACCCTGCGTACGAGCTACCGGCCCGATCGGGACTATGTCGACGGCGAACTGGTGGAGAGAAACGTGGGCAAGTATGAGCACGCGCGCCTTCAGGCGCCTTTAGCAGCATGGTTTGGATCCGATCTCGCCTTGGTGCTCCCCAAGATGCATCCTGATGTATTTGTTGAGCCCCAAGGTTCTTGTGGTCGAGATTCTGTCACCGGACGACAGCTACAGTGACACGAAGGCACGTGCGGCCGACTACCGTGATATGGGAGTCCACACTGTCTGCATCATCGACCCCAAAACTCGAAGTGGACAGTGGTGTGTGAAAGAATCTATGGACCTCGGCACATACCCTTGAAGTTCCAAGGGCGGGAATCTGGGTCAGCCTGGATGAGCTGTTCGCCGGCCTCACGCCATACTCGACAAACTAACAACGAGTGCAAGCAAATGGATCAGTCTAATGAATTGCCAGATCTTAACGACCTGCAGCAAGATCCATCCCTTTGAGGACCAGAATCTCCAAAATTTCCCCAATAGGAGAGAGATGGTTTTTTCAGGTTGGCCTTGACGGTAAAGAGTCGACGAGAATCAGAGCGGGCATCGCCGCGCAGCTGGGCTGACGCGCGCAGAAATTATCAGTTCATCCCGCGGGAATAGGAGGGCAAGGGATGTGTGGTCGATACGAGAGATCCTGGGGCAAGCAGACGCTCACCGAATATTTACAGGTCCGGGAAGGTCCCCAACTTCCTCTGACATTCAACCTGACTCCGCATTCGAGCCAGTCAGTGATCGTCAAGGACGACGAAGGGAAGCGGCAGATATAGCTGATGCTCTGAGGCCTAATTCCGGCGTGGTCCAAGACTCCAAAGATAACCTACTCGACGTTCAACGCCCGATCGGAAGCCGTCCTAAATACTCGACAAACAGGTCTCAGTCAGCAAGCAGCCGTATGCGATTGGCATGGCGAGCGGCGAGCCTCGCTGCCGCAGGCACCGGGGACAGTGGGGGACGGGAAGCGAAGTTCGTCTTGTGTTTTCCGTCCTGATCATAAATACGAATGAACTTATAGCTAATATTCACAATAAGATACAAGTAATATTGCAACTAAAGGATTACGTTCAAGCAAGGGGCCGGAGGAGATCCAATGGGGCTTTTCCGGAGGCGATGGAGAGATCCGGCTATAGCTATATATGATGTGCGTTTTCGTCGATAACATACGAGGTAATACCGGCGGAGCGGCAGTTCACTGCTTATTGCGGAAAGACAGCTCAGCTTTCCTTTTTGTCAGCTTTGGTGTTGTTGGCTTGCTGAGGCTGAGAATGCAACTTGCGATATCGACGACACGCCGCGAAGAGACAAATATCGCCGCATCTGCCAGAACTGAAGGTTCTAAAGCGGAGGCTCGGCTACACTGATCGATAGAAACCGATCTATCAGGACGCCATTACGAAGCTGTTGGATGCGGCAGGGGAGTAGCACCCCTGCTGCGAGTGGCCTCCAGATTGGAAAGCTCCTGCAGCATAGCCTCGATCTCGGATCGATTAGGTCTGCCGTCATCTGCGATCTCTTGAACCTCGTATCTCCTTGCCAACTCGTCGCCGTCCGTCTCGATCGCGCGAGCGAGGCTATACATTGACTGGGCGAGATCCTCGATCGTGCGAAAGCTCACACTCATCTGTCCGGGAATGAATTCGATATTTGCGGGCAGGGAATCGACCTGTATTGGTTCAACATCACGGCGAACGAGGGTGCGGAACTTCTTGCGTGAGACTCCCCCGCCCTGGGCACGGATGAGATCCAGTTCCGCAGAAGGATCATCCGCCTTATGGATGCGATCGAGGAAGTCAGCAAGTACTTGCCGTTCCACGAGCCGCGACCGGCCGATGGCTGTGGTTGGCAGCATCTCCAGTAAGAGTTGCGCGGTGCGGGGCTGTACGTGGAAGAGCGACTCGATGTCCTTACGCTCATAGTGGGAACGGACGGACAAGGCGACGGCTCGTCGGATTTCGTGTAGTCGAGCAAGCCATGAGATGGGTCTTGGCATCGTCGCTCCTTGGAAGAGTTTAGGATGATTTCCAAGGAAAGGGAATAGCTGGGCGTATTCGCATTGACTCTCAGAGTTAGTAAGCGCCTTCACTTCCCTCTCGTGCAGACCACTCTTGATCTGGAGAACCAGGAATTGTTGCGGCTTCAGCCAGACTCGAGAGCGGGCCGCGTACCCATTCCCTCTGAGTGGGCTCCTTGATACGGTCCGGCAGACCATATGGTAGCCCCGGATGGTAGCCCCGGACAAATGTGCAGCAAGGCTGCTGCACATTTGTTTCGTCTGACCAGGGGACCGCAAGGAACGCACGTAAGGACTAAGCGTATGAACAAGTCGAAGCAGAGCTAGGCAAACCCGTCTGCTATACGAGTGCGAGATTCAGGTTCTCGATTGCTTCGTCGATCTCGGCTGTGTTCTTATAGCCAACCGTGACGCAGTCGACACCGGCGTTCCTAAAAGCAAATCTCATCGCTGCTTGACGGTCCTCCCGATCGAATGTACCCTCGCCCACTAGTTTCATGCTGACTACGCCCATACCTTCTTTTTGAACCTGCTTTACATGCCTAACGACTTCGTTCACATTGCCCAGGCCGTTCGTGTTGTAGTCCTCCGCATCCATCCTGGTGCCATTATGATTCACCCGGATCATCGCGATGTCGAGCCACTTGTTTCCCGGGACTTTGCGTAATGCAGGAAGACCGTGAACCGACGCGCCGTGGCTGACCACAGCCGTTTTCAATTGAGCATCGAGAATTCCATCTTGCCATCGGCTAGTATCTGTTGGCCATGTCGCAGTGTGCTGCCAGTGAAGTAACATCACGTCGAAATATTCGGTATTCGCGAGTTTTCGCAACTCGTCGATTTTCTTTTGTGGGTCCACGCCTTCACGTGTAGTCACCTTCGACATAAGCTGATAACTGTCTCGCGGAACCCCCTTCAAAGCCACCCCAAGCATTCTGTGCATCTCCCCGTACGATTCAGCAGTCTCGAAAAACCGAATGCCGCGCTCGTGGGCGTAACGTACCAGCCTCGTGAACTGAGCTTGTCCAAGATCTCGCTGTACTTGGCCGCTAAAACTTCCTGTCCCAAACGCGAGCCGAGTCACCTTTACGTTGGATCTTCCCAGGGTGACCCAATCCGTTGCCGTTTTGCGATCTGCTCTAAGCGGCATCTCTCCGGTGCCGACAAGCGCGCCCGCGATGAGCCCGGTTTTTAGGAAATGACGCCTCGAGTAGTGAACCATTCCATCCTTCTCCCAGCGGCCGTATTTAACTGACATGATCTATTAAGATGCGATCGCTCAAGAACACGCCCGCATACTTTCCTGAATAGATATATGGATAGTGTTTCGATCGCAAAAGACGCCTTGCCGTCCGCCCAATTTACCAGTAAATCTTTATCTATCGAACACGAAATATCTATCGGTGCAGTCGGACATGGTAGAAGAGCAGATCGATGTAGAAGGTCTGGGCCGTCCACTACTAACGGGACTTGGCTCCCCACGAAGGAGAAGGTCGCGAAGATGGGTCAAGAGACCCCGCTCGATCTCCCGCTCCTTCGCCGCCGCCGTCACAGTCAGAAAATCGAAGTTGTAGGGATCTTTGAGGGTCTGCTCCGCCAGATCGGACTCTGGAGTGGGCAGCTCTCGGTGGAAGTTGGTCAGTGCCTTTCCTTCCCTCTCGTGAAGTTGGCCGGAGATCATGTGGACTAGGACATTCCGGCTCCAGCCGTTCTGCAGGGCGCCGCGGAGATACCATTCCCTAGCCTCGCCCTCCTTCACGCGGTCGAGGAGGACCATGTGGTGACCCCACGGCAATTTTGCAGCAAGCTGCTGCAAAATTGGCTGGTCCGGCCAAGCCTCCGCGAAGTCCTCATATAACGAAGGTTACGGGGACTGAAGCCCTCGACACCCGGAAACTCGGCCTGCAGGTCCTTTGATAGCCGGTCGATGATCTTTCCGCCCCAGTCTTCCCGGTCGAATCTCCGGCTGATCTCCTGGCCGATCGACCAGTACAGTAGCACCAACTCCCGGGTAACGGCGAAGGCGGCCCGGACCTGGGCACCACGGATGCGTGTTTTGAGCTCCTGGAGGAGTTCGGTGTAGCCGGAGGGGAGTTGGAGGCTTTTTTGCACCAATTCAAGCCTTGCACGAAGATCGGCAACGACAACCGCCATCGAGCTGAAAGTGGGGGCTTTCCAGCCAGAACATGCCGGCAAGCTTGGCTTCTACCTTGCGGTGAACGGCACGATGCGAACGCCAGTCGAAGGGCCGAGCATCGGAGTTCTCCTTTGCGAGAGCCGGAGCGGTCCCATCGTGGAATTCGCTCTTGAGACCATCAATCAGCCGATCGGCGTCTCAACGTATCGCGTGACCCGCGAGCTACCGGCGCCCATGCGTGAGGAACTTCCCACGGTAGAGGACCTACAGGAGGTCGTCCACAAGCTACGGTCGGAGATAGAAGCCTTGCGGAAGGAAGTGCCCGATGTGGAATAAAGCGTTCCGTGTCAGTGGGAAACGATGGATCGTCAGGTCCGGTCAATTTGGCAATGGCCCATTGCCAAATTGGATCTTGAACACTCATTTGCCCTTTAGCACGCTTGGTCGCCATAAATTGAAACCAACCGACGTGCTCATATGACAGAATCCCTGGCCTTAATCCCTTCAGCGGTGGAATCGCAGCTCAATCGCACTGCTGCATTTCGGGAGCTACGGGAGATGGCTGAACTCTGTTGTATCAGAACACTCCAAACGCAACTATGCCAAGGCCCTGGATGAGGTCTTCGCGTTGTGCGAGGAGCGAAAGCAACCGTTATCTCGCGCACTTTTGATGGAGTACCGTGCCGCCATGTTGGAGAAGAAGCTGAGCGCCTCCACCGTGAACGTTCGTTTGTCTGCCGTTCGCAACTAATCGGCGAGGCGTAGCGCAATGGAATCATCGGCGCGGAAGAGGCCGCCAACCTCGCCGGCGTGCCCAACCTCTTCCAGAAGGGAATCAGGGTGGGGTACTGGCTCACACGGGAGCAGGCCAAGGAGCTGCTCACCGTCCCGGACCGCTCCAAGATCAAAGGATCGAGCACTTCGGGCCCACGATCTCCGCCGGACCTGTGCCAAATTATGCCGGAAGAATGGCGGGAATCTCGAGCAGATCAAATTCCTGCTGGGACACTCGTCCATCCAAACGACCGAGAGGTACTTGGGCTCGGATCAGGAGATCGCCGTAGCGGTGAACGACAATTTAGGGTTGTGACCCCAATGGGGGAAGCCCAGGAAAGAGCCGCAGGCCGGAAAAGTCCATCGCTGCATTTCCATATGTTTCAGACTAGGTTTACTTATTACGAGGAGTACAATTACATGTAAGAGGTAAACCAAAATGGACAAGACACTGAGAGCGAACAAGCCAAAGGCCGGGATTAGGGCCTCCGGGCAGGGCCTAAAACGTTCGGTGGCGTCCGGAAAGTTCATGAGCTCCGGTGCAATCCCTCCAAAAACAGAGAGAGTCTCTGTAGGTAATGCCACCTCGTGGAGAAAAGAGATCCAGATGAACGTCGGCATGTTTGCGACAAAAGAGCACGCGATCTTCCAAGCGCGAGCGACACGGGCGGTTGACCATTTGTTGGCCACACTTGATTCATCGGTATTGGTAGAAGCAGCCTCAGCCCCCACAGACACGGAAGTGCTGCTCTCGGCCCTCCAGCAACCGAGCGTGCTCAATTCGCTTTTGAAACAGGACCCTCTGGCGGAAGCAAAGCTCCGTGGGCAGAGAATGCGGAAGGAACTGCTGGAGGCCGAAGGAGGCGTTCTTGGGCCGGAGGAGGTAGGCAATCTCCTTGGTATCCAAAGACAGTCGGTAGATAAGCGCCGCAAGGCCGGGACGTTGTTGGCGCTCGAGCTTGGAAACCGGTTCGTCTTTCCAGCCTGGCAGATCGAAGGAAACCGTACTGTTCCTCACCTCGAGGAGGTGTTGGCAGCACTTCACAATCAGGATGAGTGGCGGAAATTGTCCTTCTTTGTTAATGGAAATATCCGTCTAGACGGGAAGTCTCCTCTGGAGGTTATGCGAGCTGGCGAATATGAGGATGTGCTGAAGGCGGCACGGTCGCTTGGAGAACACGGGGCAGCTTGACTTCAACACCACTGACCAGGCCAGGGGATCTACCGCTGCCATCGGCAGCGATAGACATGCGCACACCTATCATTACCTCACTCAACGGTCCACTCTTTCGCATCTATCGGGAAAAGCACAAGAGTCCGATGTTCTTCGGCAAGACACTGAACTATAGGTTTGACTCCGCCAGTGGCGACTGCGGGGTGTTGTATGCATCACCAGTGCTGGCAGGCGCCTTTGTAGAGACATTCATGCAAGAGTTGGAAGAACCAGCGTCTCTATAAAAGAGCTGCGCGAACGCCCAGTCGCGCTGATCTATCCTCAACGTCCGCTGCGATTTATCGATTTGTTCGCTAAAGGCGGCCAGATGAGGCTGGGACTCGACGGCCGAATCTGCACCGGTTCGTATGCGGTGGCACAAGCATGGTCCGACGCACTCCGAAGACATCCTGAGAAGCCCGATGGCATTCTCTTCCCGTCCAGACACGAACTAAGTCTTCCGTCCTGCGCTATCTTCGAGACCGTCGAGAGCGAACTTCGATGGGAACGCTGGGGATCGCTTGACGAACCTCAGTTTGCGGATGAACTGAGCACATTGTTGGCGATGGGAACGATGGGGCTCGACCCGTAGCTTGCAAATGACTGCCTGCGTGATCTGAAAAAAAACGGTTCAGACAGATGAGAAGTGCGTCACAACTTGCAGTCTACGAAGCCTTCGTTATCTATTCGGGAGCAAGAGTGCGCTCGATGAACTCATTTCTGACACCCGACCGTTTACCGAGAAATCGATACTGTGAGTATGCGTCGTCATCGTGACGGGCATGCAGCTTTGGAACCGGGTCGATTTGCAGAGCTGCCATTTTGTCCAACGAGCCGTAGAAAATAGACAGTTTCAACACGCATCAACGGTCCCAGATCAGGCCTTCAAAGAGCTCTTTACCAATAGAGGGAGGGTTTCGCTGTAAGGCGAATCGCGACATCGATGCTCCTTGCCCGGCCCATCTCCTCGCCTTCTCCATGGTTCTCGGATGTAGGCAGCTCGCTTGGAAGGGCTGGGATCGCGGGAGAGGTAATCGTCTTCAAGGGCACATCCGATCCGGTCCTCGGTCATGCCATTGGCAAAAGCGGCGACACAGAAAGCGATGTCGGCGGCGGCGGGACGGTTCTGGTACCTGGTTGAGCTTCGGAATCGCTCAAGAGATAGGTTCGATAACTTCGGTCCCCTTCGGGGAGAAAGAGAACTTTGCAGATGCCTCGCCTCGTGTTGCTGCTCGCGGGCCTCGTAGAGCATCGTTATCTCTTGCCCGAAGGCCTCCGCCATCGGGTACTGTTGTCCACTGTGTCCGAAGATGCGGTACTTGATGGTTGCGAAGGGATGCTCGACAGTACATCGGCGTAGTCTCATTGCTGCAGGCGTCACTCGCTCCTGCATCCGGTTTAACGCTTCTTCGTACAGGTGTCGAGATACGCTGCGCTTCTGAGCCTGCGTGCAGCGCGGTTTCAGCGAAGATATACCGCAGTCGCTGGCCGCAGCCTCATAAACGATGTAGCGATCTTTTCGATGGATCTTCTTTCGTCGGAGCGTCTTTTCACCGGGGCAGATATAGGTATTGGTATCGGGTTCGTAGCGAAAGTCCTCGCGCCCGAACAAGTTCGAATCGGCACTTGGAGTTATTGCCGAAAACGATTGACCGGATGGATCCGCGGGCAAGTCGGTCGTCATCAGGCCCCCGTTCTGAACAGCTGAAGCAATGCGCCGACGAATGTGTACATCTGGCCAATTGCTCGTACCAGGCTATCTCGCTCACCTGCGTGACTTAGGGGATTGTTGCGATTGTGATTGTGGCGCCTGCCTAATGGACATCTCTACCAGGAGAATCAACTAGGTTCTAAATCACTTCGGCGGCACCCTAGTGGTAAAGGTAATGTTGAACAGTGCAGGAGCGTTTTTCGCGATTCTGTAAGACAAATGCCATAGGCACGGTTACGAATCCTGCGTTCTAATCCCATCAGAATCTCTCAAATCCCCACGTTACGACCTACAACTCAACGCAGTATCTCGGGCGCGTCCTTCGTGTACCTGATGGCCGCCGCTACCCATTTTCTGGAGGGTGTTATGCGAAAGTTGCTCGGCTGTGCCTTTGTTGTACTCTCTTTCCTCTCTTGCTCGGCCCTTTTCGGACAGACGGTCGATACTTCGATTCTTGGATCGGTGATGGACCCCCAAGGATCGGTAATCCCCAATGCGACCGTAATCGTGCGAGCCGAGGCAACCGGTCAGGAAAAGTCTGTGACGACCACTGGCGATGGACAGTATCGCGTTCAGTACCTGGTTCCCGGACGTTACACGGTAACGGTGAACGCGCCTGGCTTTGCACCGACGGTACGCAGTGGAATTCAGCTTGCGCTTTCGCAACAGATTCACCTCGACATTCCGATGTCACTGAGCGGAACGCAGCAGTCGGTGGATGTCAGCGCTACGCAGGCTTTACTGCAGAGCGAGAACGCAACTCTTGGAGCAACCGTAGACACAAATCGTACGGTAAACCTGCCGTTAAATGGCCGAAAGTTTAACGATCTCGCGGTTTTGACTCCGGGTGTGAGGGTTTCGAACCCGGACAACCACTCGTCGTCGACTGCCGGTTCCACGATTGCATCGAACAGCGGACGCGCAGACTGGGGCGCAGTGCAGGTGGACGGCATCGTGATGACGAATACCCGGTCGGCCTATGTGAACAGCTATCCCTCCGTGGATGCGATTGAAGAATTTCGTGTGCAGACAGGAAACTTTTCGGCTGAGTATGGTTTCTCCGCAGGCACGAACATCAACGTGCAACTGAAGAGCGGAACGAATGCCTTTCATGGAAGTGCATTCGAGTTCATACGCAATGATGCTGTCGATGCGAGGAACTACTTCCGTGTGGCTCCGCTGAAAAATAACGTGCTAAAGCAGAATCAGTTTGGCGCAACGCTGGGTGGACCGATCTATCGCAACAAGACGTTCTTCTTTGTCAGCTATGAGGGATTGCGTTCGATTGCTGAAGTGCCTTCGCTGGCGAACGTGCTGACACCGGCGCAACGCAATGGCGACTTTTCCGCGTACTCGGGGACGCTGAAAAATCCGTATACGGGCGGAACTTATGCAAACAAACAAATCCCGTTGAATGCGGTAGCGCAGAACATCATCAACACATATATGCCGCTGCCGAACGGGGCGTTTGCTGGCGGGCAGAACTACTCAGGTGTAAGCATCGGCAACCAGTCGAACAATCAGTACATTGGTCGAGTGGATCACAAGTTCAACGACAAGAACTCAATCGTGGTTCATTACATCTATGGCATGCGTGACTTTCCGAACACGGATACGAACCCGAACTTCCGCTACACGGGAACATATCCGATGCACAACGCAGCGCTGCAGTATATCCATGTCTTCTCGCCTGCGCTGGTGAACGAGGCTCGAGCGGGTGTGAATCTGGAGCACGTGAAACAGTTGAGCGTACGGACTGGAACGGGCTTCACAATCGAGTCGTTGGGAATTAACGGATTCCTTGTTGGCGGGCCGAACGGACGCCCGCTGACATCGAACGAGGAAGGTTTTCCGCTGCTGACGATCTCGGGCTTCCTCGGGATGGGCGATTCGCGTGCAGCTTCGAACCTCGACTACAGCAGAACGTTTATGTTTGCCGACAACGTAACGCTGACCAAGGGCAAGCACACATTGCTCTTCGGCGCGGATATTCGCAAGGTGGCGGGCAATGCAACGACGAACAACACTCCGTTCGGACAGCAGAGCTTTACCGGCGATATGACGGGATTTGCTCCGGCGGACTTTATGCTGGGGGTTCCACGCACTTCCGTTACCCCGGAGGGGGTGCCGATTACGGCGGCTCGGCAGTGGAGGACGGCGGAGTACTTTCAGGACAATTACAGAATGAACGACAAGCTGACACTGAACTTGGGTATCCGGTATGAGATTTATGCTCCGCCTGTAGATACAAACAATGTCTCGCGTACGTTGGACTTCAGTCAGAACCCTCCGGTGCTGACTCCTGCTCCCGGACAGCGACTCAACAACATCTGGGCGATCACCCATAAGGACATCGCGCCTCGCGTTGGCTTTGCGTACAGCGCAACTCCTACGATGGTCATCCGAGGCGGCTACGGCATTACTTACTACGGTGGGCAGTTCGACAACATCAATATCCTGCAGTTGAATCCTCCGACGGCGGGAAGCCTGACGATCACGAATCCGACGCTTGGGCCGGTGGCAATAATCCAGACTCCGGTTCCGGCATCGCTGTATCCTAATCCACCGTTCTTCAACGTGGTGACGATGCCGGCGGACAGGCGCAGGCCGGATGCGATGATACAGACGTGGAACGCGACGATCGAGCAGCAGTTTGGACGCGCAGTGCTGGCTACGTCGTATGTAGGCACCAAGGGCACGGATCTCGATACGAGCATCCAATATTTCAATTCGCCACCTCCGGGGCCGGGGACGATTCAGACGCGGAGACCATACCCGACGTTTGCACGTATTCGTGCCCTCGACTTCACAGGAGCATCGAACTACAACGCGCTTCAGGAGCACCTGGAGTGGAGGGTGAACGCCAGGTCGAATATAACGGTCTCGTACGTGTGGTCACACATGTTCGACAACCAGGGCAATTCGACCAATGCAGGAGGATGCACCTGCCAGGATGTTCGCAATCCGCATGAGTGGGCTTCGGGAACGAACGACCAGCGACATAATTTTGTGTTGGCTTATGTGTATCGTCTGCCAGACTTCTCGCAGAATAAGCTGGCTGGCTACGGCGTGAACGGATGGACGCTAAACGGTTTGATAGGCCTGGCCAGCGGAAGCCCGGTGAACGTGACGCAAAGCACAGACAGTCAGAATGTCGATAATCCATGGCAGAGACCGAGTCTGGTCCAGGGGGTCAGCCCATACATTGCGAATAAATCGGCGATCAACGGCTGGTACAACCGAAACGCCTTCGCGTTGAGTGGGTACGCCTTTGGTACGACGCCGAGGAACTACCTAATCGGCACTGGAGTGAAGACGGTGAACCTGTCCGTGATGAAGAACTTCGCGATGCCTTATGCTGAAAGCCATAATCTACAAGTGCGATTCGAGGCGTTCAATGCCTTGAACACTCCGCAGTTCTCCAATCCGAACTCTTCGTTTGGAGCGGCAGCGTTCGGCCAGATCTCTTCGACGAAAATCAACAACCGCGAACTGCAGCTCGCGGTGAAGTACCTGTTCTAAAAACATACCAGGGTCTGTCTTAGATGCAATCAAGTTGCCCATCTGGCCAGGTTTTGCCTAGTAAAGAGAGCGCGCTGTCACCATGGCTCATGAGGTTCGTGAGATTCATGCTGACAGCGCACCCTCTTCGGCAAAGGTGACCCGTCGTCAGAAGTCTATTCGTACAGTTCAATCTCGAGATCGTGGGTGGCGGATGTGGTGGTGGGCTTGGTTTTCTCCCTGTCTTCCGTCGGAGCGGGCGGAAACAGTTCATATCAAGGCAGGCGCTCGCAATGAGAATCAAACTAGGATTCAGCCCTATGTCGATGGAGAGCTCATGCAGGAAGAGGAGAGACGATCTCTTGGCGCATGTGGAGCATTGTTTAACCTGCTCCATTGCGCTTGAGGAAGCGAAAGCTCAGTCCGCGTACATCCGCGGAGCTCGCTCCTCGGTGTCTGCGCCGGATTCTCTCCGTAACGCCGTGACTTTGAAGTTGCAGGATGCTGCGCGCGCCGGAAGTGGGCCCAGGATCGTCCAGCGGAACTCTTCGCTGATGCGAGTGTGGTCTTTGACCGCCGTCGCCGCGATCCTGCTCGTGGTAACCGGTTGTGTGTTCACCTTTAATCGGCAGATGCAGAAGAGAAATAATCTCATGATTCATGACGGCGATTCTTGCGCATCAGCAACTCGAACGAAGCGAGACGCTTCTGGATATCTCCTCAGACTCACCCGAGGTCGTAAGCTCGTGGTTCGCGGATGCACTCACACTAGGGGGTCGCTATCCTGTAGCTTGGAAAATTATCTGGCGTAGATCTTTGCAAGCTATTTGGCGCGTGGCGGTCTGATAGATCATCCTTGACCGATTACCAAACTGTCTCGTGCGGCCTCGACGACCTCAGTCGAAACTGTGTGAAGTTGATTTACGTCGAGCACTCGTTCGATCTGGGTGAGGATTCGGGTTAGGAGGCGAAAGTTGCCGCCAGTCGAACGAAGCTCTGACGATTGAGCCTGCAATCTATAATCGCCATCCGCTGCGGACGGTTCGCATGGTGCGCCAAGATTTCCTCCTCTTCACGACGAGTCATTGGGTTATGTTTTCGGCGCGATGCTCCTAGTCGCCCCGCAAGGCGATCATCGGGTCTATCTTCGTTGCTCGGGTCGCGGGAAGGGCAGATGCTGCGAGCGCAAACGACAGCATGGCGACGGCAGAAAGCATTAGCACAAGTGGATCGAAAGGGCTGACCCCAAAAAGGAAAGAACGCAAGAGGTGAGATACACCTGCTGCGGCAAGGAGCCCTACGAGACATCCAATAGCACCGAGCTTCGCGGCGGAGATAAGAACAAGGTGGAGTACACCCTGGCGCTGACAGCCGAGCGCCATACGGATCGCCATCTCTTGCTCCCGCAAGGCAATCGAAAATGCGATTACACTGTAAATCCCCAGTACTGCGAGCAGTAATGCAACCATCGCAAAGGCTGAAATCAGGACGGTGTTGAACAAGCGTGGAGCTTCGCTACCCGAGATCACGTGTTCCATCGTCTGCATCTGTATAAGGGGGAGCTGAGGATCGACATCTCGTACTGCCGCTCGAAGCGAGTTCTCTAATTGCTCGGGGGGGATGTCAGTGTGCAATACGATGTATCCGTAGGTTGCGGTCAACTCACCAGCCGAGGCAAAAGCCCCTTCTGAGACGACTTGCTGGGTTACAGGTTGATAAAACTGTTCTGCAGTTCCGCCATCGGCTGCTCCGAGCTTTACGTCATCCACTATGCCCACTACCGTCAACCAGGGAGTCGGAGTCTCGGGCATGCCGCGGCGCAGCCGTTTTCCTATAGGGTCCTGACCGGGCCAGAAATGTTCGGCCAACTTCCGGTTCACGATCGCAACTAGTTGAGAATCTGACTTGTCTGATTCAGTGAAAAATCGCCCTCGCAGCAAGCGGATTCCGAGCGCCTGGAAGGGATCGCCCTGCATCAGCGATACCTTCGCCATATTCAGTCCCGCGCCTTTCTGAGGGACATATCCCTCCACGGTGATTGCGATCCCTCCGCCATCACCTGCAGCAGGCAATGAGGAAGATATGCCTGCGGCTTTGACTCCCGGTAAGTGTCGTAGATTCCGCATCAAGTTGTCAGTAAAGTTATAGACTGCGGACTGAATGGCATATCGCTTCTGTGGGAGGATATAAAACGCAGAGAGCGTGTGGTCCACCCGAAATCCAAGATCGACCTGGCGCATCTTCTCAAAGCTACGCAATAGCAGCCCGGAAGCCGTTAGCAGAACCAGTGCGACGGCGATCTCCGCAACAACGAGCGTTGAACGCAGCCTCCCGTGTCCACTACCCGGAGTGCCGGTTCTTCCACCCTCCTTCAGGGTTTCGTTTACGCTGGTCCGTATGGCTGCGAATGCAGGCGCTAATCCGCAAACTAGACCTGTCAAGACGGTTAGGCCGAGAGCAAAGGGCACTGTTGCATTAACTCGAAATTAGGCGATCAGCATACAAGGAGTGGAGTGACTAGTCATGGTCCGACCGCTACAGGTCGTAGCCAAAAAAGTTAATGCAACAGAGCCCGACAAGCATGGCCGGTTGATCGACTTCATGCTGTGGACCGCCGTAACACGCGCGGCACACCGCTTCCTGGGCAAGGCACTAAAGACGATGCACAACTGGCCGCCGCACTCGATCACAAGCTGTTCGATGTTGCTGCCTGATCTGCAGCATCTGTAAGGGCCTGTGCGCCAGTTAATGCAACAGAGCCGTTGAATGCCTTCATTCGTGCAAACGGGCGCATCGTACGGATAGACCTGAACCTGCCTCAAAAACAGGCGTGCATGTAACAGGGATCGGTGTCGGCATGGTTTGTCGGTAGCTTTCCATAAGACGACGTCTCTATACTTAGAGAACTAAGATGCGGACTGGCCGTCGACAAATAAGCACGTTTTCTACCGGTGGTTTGTTCGTCAGGTTCCCGTCATTTTTACAATTTCACCTCTTGAAATTAATTTAGAGACCAGAAAGGCATTGGCAACCGACAAATGCGCAGTGTAATGTGCTCACGTGAGGGTGGTGCTCATGCTTTTGGTGCGCAGTTCTTTCGTAATTGGTAGAGATAGAATCAAACAGTTTTTCTGCTTGTTGGGAGTGTTAAGTCTCTCAGCCGTGTGTGTAGTGGAGTCTGGGTGTTTTGACGAAAAACGCAAGAATTCCAACCAACGGAATAGTTCGAGTCTCAGCTTCAATGCCAATGTTCAACCAATCCTCGCAGCCAACTGCTTTAGCTGCCATGGTCCCGATCCGGGTAATCGCAAGGCGGGATTAGACTCGACCTCGAAGAGACGGCCCTCAAGAAGAGATCTGGCAAGAAGGATGCCATCGTTCCCGGCCATCCGGAGTTGAGCGAGATGATCGCTCGCATCGAATCGAAGGACCCTCACCACCTGATGCCCCAGACAGCCGAAGGCGAAGCGAAGCCCATGAAGACAGAGGAGGTCGCAATCTTGAAAGAGTGGATCTCAGAGGGAGCTCACTATGAGCCACATTGGGCGTTCGACGCCCCATCGCGGCCAGCGATTCCTAAGGTCAAAGATGCTGGCTGGAGCAAAACGCCCGTAGATCTATTAGTGTTGGCAAAGCTCGATTCGCAAAGCATGCATCCTTCGGTGGAGGCAGACAAGGCGACTCTCATTCGCCGCGTGACACTGGACTTGACAGGGCTGCTTCCTACGACGACAGAGGTCAATGGATTCGAGAAAGACAGCAGTCCGAAGGCATATGAAACGGTTGCAGATCGTTTGCTTGCGAGCCCCCAATATGGAGAGCAGCGTGCCCGATCCTGGCTCGATTACGCCCGATACTCAGATACTCACGGTTTGCACTGGGATAATTTTCGGATGATATGGCCGTATCGCGATTATCTGATCAGGGCCTTCAACGATAATCGGCCTTTCGATCGCTTTGTAAAGGAGCAGATCGCCGGCGACATGCTGCCAGTTAGTGACTACAACAGCCTTTTGGGTATGAGCTCCGGGCAGGCCCGCTTTCCCGTTGCTCCCTCTCACTGGAATTTTAGCCAGTACGGCAAGCAGGGTGCATGGATCAGCGATCTGCTGCCTTATACCGCTCGCATGGTCGATGACATTGCCATCATCCGCTCAACCAATACAGATGCCATCAATCACGAGCCGGCTATCATGCTGATGAATACCGGCAACATGAATACTGGTAAACCCTGTCTTGGCGCGTGGCTCTCATATGGCCTCGGCAGCATGAACAACAATCTGCCTACCTTTATGGTGATGATGAGCAAGAAGAACGAGGAAGAGAACAATCAGCCGACCTCCTCACGACTTTGGAGCAGCGGCTTTCTTCCTTCGGAGCACGCAGGTGTGAGTCTGCGATCCGCCGGGGACCCCGTACTTTACCTTAACAACCCCGGAGGAGTAGACACCGCTACGCGACGTAAGATGTTGGATGCCGTCAATGAACTAAATCGCGAAACCTACCAGGACCTGGGTGATCCAGAGACGAACACCCGTATATCTCAGTACGAGATGGCATTTCGTATGCAGACATCAGTGCCAGAGCTAACCGATCTGAGCAGGGAACCCAGGACTACCTGGGACTTATACGGACCGGAGGCAAAGATTCCCGGCACCTTTGCGAACAATTGCCTGATGGCCCGTCGCATGGCAGAACGTGGAGTGCGCTTTACGCAGATCTACAAACGGGGGTGGGATGTACACGCGCACGCGGTTGGCTTACTCCCGATGTTGTGCCAGGAGACCGATCGCGGTGCCTATGCGCTGGTCACAGACTTGAAGCAGCGTGGGTTGTTGGACGACACACTCGTCATATGGTCAGGGGAGTTCGGTCGCACCGTCTACAGTCAAGGTGGTCTGTCCAAAGAGGACTACGGACGCGACCATCATCCGCGCTGCTTCACAACCTGGATGGCAGGCGGCGGTATTCGACCGGGCATTACCTTTGGAGAGACAGACGACTTCAGCTACAACGTGGTGAAAGACTCGGTTCCGGTTCGCGACTTCAATGCGACAATTCTGCATAGCCTTGGAATAGATCACAATAAGCTGACGTTTAAGTCGCAAGGGCTCGACCAGAAACTAACAGGGACCACCCCGGCGAGGGTCGTCGACGAGCTCTTTGCATGAGCTTTGTGACTCAAAGGGACCCGAAAACAAGATCACGGGGGCTGTCGTTCGCAGCCTTGCGAAAGAGTTACTGGGTTACTGGTGTACTGCTGGCCTTGGCGTTGCTGTCGTTGCCATGGCTCCTCTCACCCGACGGTCAGACACACGGCAGCTGGCAGCAATTTCTAGGCAGGTTTCATCCGCTTGTCGTGCATCTCCCGATCGGCCTGATTTTGCTGCTCCCTGTGCTTGAGTTCGGTGGACGATTTCGCTCGGCATGGCGCGAAGCTGCATCAGTTGTGCTTGGTTGCGCCGTGCTGTGTAGCGCAGGAGCGGTCGTCTTCGGGATGCTACTGGCTCATGGCGGTGGATTCTCACCGGATGCAGTTCGAATACATATGTGGGGCGGTCTATTTCTCTGCCTTGGGGTGATCTGGTGCGCTCTCATCCGTCCGTCGTGGGCTATGGGAAGAGTTGGCTGGGTCTACCCAGCATCACTGATCGTAGTTCTTATCTTGACCGCATGGACGGGCCATCAAGGCGGTTCGCTCATTTACGGCAAGACGTATCTCACGGAGTTTGCGCCGGCATTCATTAAGCGGCTACAACCGCAAAAAAACTATCCACCGGTCGATCCGGCATCCGTGTATGCGATGCGGGTTCAACCAATCCTGGATTCCAACTGCCTCTCCTGTCACAGCGGGTCAAAGATCAAGGGTGGATTGCAATTGGATAACTATGCTCATGTGATGGACGGCGGCAACGATGGCGAAGTCGTCAGTCCGGGGCATGCAGAGAAGAGCTTGCTGCTCACGAGGATCACCCTACCGGCGGATCACCCTAAATTCATGCCGTCGGAAGGAAAGCCCTTGGCTGCCAAAGATATTGCATGGATCAAGGGGTGGATCCAGCAGGGTGCTTCGCCCAAAGCGACTGCCCTGCCAGGGATGGAAGTACGCGCACCCGGTGCAGCGGAGCGTATCCCTCAGGTAGGTGACTACAACGCTCTCACGCCTCAAATGATCCAGATAGAGAAGACTCTGGGCATTCGCCTTGACCGCGTCTCGAGTAAAGCTGCGGACGGGCTTATTCTGCGCACGATTGATGTAGCGCCCAAATTTGGCGACTCCGACTTGGCCAGACTTGAACCGTTCGCTCCTTATATCGTGAACGTTGAACTGGGGCATACGAAAGTGACGGATGCATGCTTCGCTTCTCTTGCAAAATTCAACCATGCACGCGCGATTCACCTTGAAGATACCTCAATCACCGGTCGAGATTTACAGAAGTTAGCGGTTCTCCATGAACTCCGTTACCTCAATCTGAGCAGCACGCGCGTGACACACCAGGCGCTCGATCAGTTCGCGTCGGTACAACCCTTGCTGCATATCTACGCTTTCAATACGCCTGCGCAACCCTCAAGCAGTCCAATCAAATAAGGAGATCACTCCATGCACCCTCAGATGGGTTCAAAGGGTTTTATGGTGAACCGCCGCGCGTTCTGCTCTTTTGGAGCAGCCTCTACTCTTGCAGTAGTCACGGGCGGCGCAAAGATGCAAGCACAGTCGAAAAACGCATCCACCAACTCTGCACGCCTTAGTACGGGCAACGGCGAATGGACCTATGATCTCGTTCCTCATTGGGGAATGCTACCCGAAGGGAAGAAGTTTGGCGGAACTCACGGTGCCATTACCAGCGATAAGGATGGAAACATCTATATCAGCACGCAGAGCGACACAGGGATCATTGTCTACTCTGCGGATGGAACTCTAATCCGCCAGATCGCCACGGATTATCCCGAAGTTCACTCGATGCAATATACCGTTGAGGACGGAAATGAAGTCATCTACACCGTAGTGCAAAAGGGAACTCCGAAAGAGAACTGGCTGTTTCTCAAGATGAAAACAGATGGTTCGATCCTGCAAAAGATTACGGCTCCCAAAGAGGCAGGTTTCAAAGCCTCTAACGAGTGGCGTATCACCTCGGCTGTGCCCGGTCCAGACGGTTCAATCTTTATTGCTAACGGTTATGGCGATTCAAGGATCTTCCGTTTCGATAAGCAAGGAAACTACAAGTCCAGCTTCGCTGGTAAAGGAGATGGCGACGGATTGTGCAACTGTAGTCATGGTCTCGCTGTAGATATGCGCTATGATCAGCCGCTACTTATCGTATGCGACCGCGAAAATCTTCGGCTCAGCCACTTCGACTTTGACGGGGGATTTGTGGGACATGTAACTCAGCATATGCGCCGTCCTTGCCAGGTCAGCTTTCACGGGGACAACGCGATAGTTTCGGAGCTGCAAGGCCGCGTCACGATCCTCGATAAGAACAATGTGCCTGTCGCATTCCTCGGTGACAACCCTGACAAGTCACAATGGGCCAGTTATAGGCTCGAACCCAGCAGTATTGGAGCCACCGTCTTCAGTGCCGCACACGGCTGCTACATCGACAGCAACGCAAATATTTATGTATCTGACTGGAATAAGACAGGCCGCATCACTAAATTGGAACGCCGTTCTATTTAGATCTCCTTTGGACTCATCTCGTTACTAGTTTGAAGAAGGGTCGGGCGAGAGAAGAACAACCTGCTTGGTGCCACCTGAAGCTGGATGTCCAGATCCCGATCCGATTCAATATTCATGGTAAGAATGAAGGGGGCATAGGAGAGTGCTCCAGACTTCGCCTTCCCCGATCTTGACCAGTTCACGTGGCTCTGACCAAGATCTGTCGCAGGTTATTGGTATCGGTGCCACCGAGTTGATACTGGGTTCAAGTTAAACACGGCTATGAGGTCAAGAAGCTTGGTAGATGCGGTGATCTTGGCAACCATGCTCACACTATCTCCTGAATTCACTATGCAAGCAGTCCAGGGACTACGTAGGCCGGAGTCGTTCCAGTTAATTTCTGATCCAGTCCTTGAACTTTATAAGTCAGTTTGTTGTGATCGATGCCGAGGCAATGAAGAAGGGTGGCGTTGAAATCTCTTACGTGAACAGGATCCTTCACCACGTTGTAGCTGAAGTCGTCCGTCTCTCCGTACGAGATACCTGGCTTTACCCCGCCACCTGCCATCCAGGTTGTAAAGCAGCGCGGATGATGGTCGCGGCCGTAGTTGGTTGGCGAGAGACCACCTTGACTGTATACAGTTCGGCCGAACTCTGCACCCCAAACCACCAAGGTATCGTCAAGGAGTCCTCGCTGTTTTAGATCAGTGATCAGTGCATAGCATCCACGATCAGTCTCCTGACAGAGCACGGGGAGGACACCTGTAACATCGGAGTGGACATCCCATCCTCGCTTATAGATTTGCGTGAATCGGACACCACGCTCCGCCATGCGGCGCGACATCAGGCAATTGTAGGCAAAGGTTCCCGGTTCCTTAGCATCTGGTCCGTACAGATCCCATGTTGACTGAGGTTCCTTGCTCATGTCGGTTAGCTCCGGTACGGAGGCTTGCATACGATATGCCATCTCATACTGCGAGATGCGCGAGTTAGTTTCAGGATCACCCAGTTCCTGATACGTTTTCAAGTTGATCTTATTGACGGCATCAAGCATGTTGCGGCGAACCTCGCGGTCGACTCCTCGGGGATCACTCAGGTAGAGGACAGGATCCCCGGCAGACCGCAAGCCCACCCCGGAATATTCGGATGACAGGAAACCGCTGCTCCAAAGACGAGAGGAGACCGGTTGATTGTTTTCCTTCGGATTGGTCTTGCTCAGCAGGACCATGAACGTCGGCAGATTGTCATTCATGCTGCCAAGTCCATACGACAGCCATGACCCTAGGCACGGCTTTCCCGCATTCATGTTTCCGGTGTTCAAGAGCATGATCGCAGGTTCGTGATTGATGGCGTCCGTATTCATCGATTTGATGATGGTCAGATCGTCGACAACCTTTGCTGTATAGGGCAAAAGATCGCTAACCCACGTTCCCGTCTTGCCATATTGTTTGAAGGCCCAATGGGACGGCGCAATGGGGAAGCGTGCTTGCCCGGCCGTCATGCCTGTAAGTTGCTGCGTTCCACGCACAGAATCAGGAATGTCCTTGTCGTACAGCTTTGCAAGACCCGGCTTATAGTCCAGTAAATCCATCTGCGGCGGTGCCCCTGACATGAAAAGATAGATCGCTCGCTGCGCCTTCGGAGCAAAGTGGGGCAGCTTCAGAGATTCTCGCGAAGGAATAGCTGGTCCTGCTACCTGTGCTACACCGGTCACCGCCCTGTCACCAAGCAGACTCGCGCAGGCAGCCCATCCCAATACCTTGCCGGCCCTTCCGAGGAAATGGCGTCGCGTCTGTAACTCAGCCCACTCTCGCTTGATACCCTCCACGATTGGAAGATCCATAATTGTCGGGCCATGCTCTGGATCAGTGCAAAAAGGATGCTGTTTCATAATGCTTTCCTCGCAACGAATTGTGGTAACTCATGCAGTCGCGAATTGGTCATCTTACTTGTTCAAAGTCTCGTCGAGATTCAAGGTTTCGTTCACCAACATCGTCCAGGCAGCCAGTTCAGGCACGGCAATCGCTGATTTTGCTGCGCGCTCGCCAACTGCTACCAAATCTCTGGCCGCTTTTGGATTCGCCGCGTAGTGATGCTCCATCTGTTTCAGTGACTCTTCCAAAGTAGTCTCCACCTCAGGCGAAGGATCGTGCGCCAGTAAAATCTGGCCGAGATAATCAATCCTCTGTTTAGTGTCTCTTCCGCCCTCAACGAGAACGCGTTCCGCCAACATTCGCGATGCTTCGATGTACTGAATTCCGTTCATAGTTACGAGAGCCTGCAGCGGAGTATTGGTCCTCTGACGACGCGTGCAAACTGTATCCCGGGTAGGAGCATCGAATGCGTCCATATCCGGCTCCATCGCCATCCGCTTCCAGTAGGTGTAGAGACTGCGACGATACAAGGCATCGCCGTGCTCTTGTGTGTAGTGGGTCGTGTCGCTGCTGGGATAGCCGACGGATTCCCAAACATTCTCAGGCTGATATGGCTTCACGCTCGGGCCGCCTATTTTATTAACCAAAAGACCGCTGGATTGAAGTGCAATATCGCGAAGCATCTCCGCATCCATACGAAAGCGCGGACCGTGTGCCAACAGCAGGTTACGGGGATCTTTTGCAAGTTGCTCCGGCGTTGACTTCGCACTCTGGCGATATACTGCCGACATCACCATCAGCTTGTACATTTGCTTGACATTCCACCCACTACGGCGGAACTCAACAGCAAGCCAATCGAGCAATTGAGGATTGGATGGCCTCTGCCCCATGATGCCGAAGTCCTCAGTCGTTTCCACTAGCCCTATTCCAAACAGCTCGGTCCACATTCGGTTGACGGTAACTCGAGCGGTAAGCGGATTATTCTCACTTACCGTCCACTCCGCCAACGCCAATCGATTATGTGGCTTGTCTGCCGGCAAAGGAGGAAGGAAGTGAGGCGTATCCGCCTCGACCCTTTCCTTCCTTGCAGAATAGATACCGCGATCGAGAACATCGGCGTAGGCTACGGTATCTTTCTCTTGAGACACGATGGAAACTTCGCCACCCTCCGAGAGCTTCCCTAGTTCAAGGTCCAGGTCTGCGATCTGCTTCTCCATCACCTTTGTCGACGCGTTGATTTCGTTGAAATAGAACATGGTGACTGTGTGCCACTGGTCGCGGTTCCACGCCACTGGCGGCTTGCGAGTGATCGCTGCGACTTCATCTTCGTATGGGAGACGTTTTGCCTCCTGCGGATTCAGATCTCTCGCGTACAAGCGGAAGTCCTGATACCTCGTCTCTTTGGCGGGTCTTGCATTCGGATATCTCCACCCGAATTGCATCGGAACAGTTGTTTCAATGCTCGAATGATCCAGGGTGTCGGAGATGACCTTAGTAGGCACAGGCTCACCATTCACATAGATTCTTATGCCGGAGGCTTTGCCGGAACCATCGTAAGTGAAGAAAATATGTTGCCACTGCCCGTCCTTCAGAACCCTGTCTGCAGTGGAAACCCTGATCGCACGCCCTCGGATGACTGGCCACTGTATGGGAGCTAGTTCGTTCGAGACCTTCTTGATCGCAGGCTTTTTATCAGGCTTCGACTTGGCCTTCGTTGGCTTAGAGAATACAGGGTCAATGTTCGCCGCACTGTTGACCAGGTCTACACTGATGACACCTTGATCGGCCGCCAGATCCCAGCCGCGATTCATCTTCGTTATGTCCATCTTCGAAAAAAGAGAACCATTAATCTTCGCCGCCGGAAAATTGGGTGTCGAACGGATCATGAACCAACCACCGCTTGAGAACCTCTGGCTCCACTCGAAGTCTCCAGTCTGGCCGAGATCCACATGAGCGCTGGTGTCCATGCGAAAATCTGGCCACAGCCACGTCGTCTCCCCCCACAGCGGTTTTGATTTGCCCAGAGAGAATGTTCCGGGATTCGCATTCGGAGCGACGTTCTTCAGCACGTCACCGCCACCCTCATCAAGGCGAAGCCGCAGCTTCAAGCCTTCCGTGGAAACTGGCTGCGGAGTGTTCTGCCGGGACTCCAGCCACTGTTTAATACGTGAGGCCGCCTGCATCTGCTCCTGTTGCAAAGCCGTTGCGAGCTCGGATCTCTTCGACAACACTCGGTTAAACGCTTCGACATTTTGAGATTTCGGAATATGAACGACTGGAGCCCAATCCGGACGGTCGCCGTTGAATGGAAGCTCGTTAATATTGTTGAAGAAAGCGCTCAGCCGATAGAAGTCCTTCTGCGTAGTCGGATCGTACTTATGGTCGTGGCAAACGGCGCATCCAACAGTTAGCCCAAGAAAAGCCCCTCCGTAGGCTTCGGCGCGCTCTCGCGCAAGGTTGACTCGGAGTTCCTCCGGAATCGTCCCTCCCTCGTTGGAGCTGACGCCCGCGCGCACATACCCGCTGGCAATCAGAGTGTCGATATCCTTTGCGGGCATGAGATCGCCAGCGATCTGCTCCTTCACAAATCGGTCAAAGGGCACATTTGTGTTGAACGCCTTGATGACGTAGTCGCGATAGGGCCAGAGATAGCGGCTATTGTCGAAGTGCAGACCGTAAGTGTCCGCGTAGCGAGCATAGTCCATCCAGTAACGTGCTCGTTGTTCACCAAACGACGGACTGGCAAGTAGCCGATCGACTAGTTGTTCATATGCAGAGTTGTCCTGTACATAATCGCGTACCTGCTGTGGTGTCGGAAGAAGGCCGGTGAGGTCAAGAGTGACACGACGAATCAGCGTTGCCTTGTCAGCTTCGGGCGATGGGTGCAGGCTTTCTTTTTCAAGCCGCCCAAGGATGTAGTCGTCGATGGGTGTTTTTGCCCAGGATGCGTCATGTTTAAGTGGAGCTGTAACCACGGGAGCGTCAAAGGCCCAATGGGGCTTGTAATGGGCTCCCTCGGCAACCCATTGTTTCAGTATCGCGATCTCTTGCGGCTTCATCGGTTTCGCCTCGCCCTCGGAAGACTGCGGCATCAAATGATGCGGGTCGGTCGATTCGATTCTCCTAATGAGTTCGCTCTTCTCCGGATCACCCGGAACGATCGCGTCAGGTTTTCCTGGGCGTTTACGAAAAGCTGATTCCTCAAGGTCAAGTCGCAACCCAGCTTTACGTGCTGCAGGATCCGGTCCATGGCAACTGAAACAGGAACTAGCCAGAATGGGCTGAACATCCTGATTAAAGTCCAGATGTAACTGACCATTGGCTATGTTCACACCATTGGTTGGTTTCTGCCGGCAGCCGGACAAGCCAGCTATAACCGTGGTGAAGATCGCAACAGAAACAGCTCGCTCCCACCACTGAATGGTGGTAACAACCTGATCGAGCGGCGCTCTGCGTCGGACACGTAGACGTTCCATGTGGAAACAGGGTGCGCCTCGCTGATTTGAGGCGGCGTTTTGGGGAACGGGCATTTGGCGCTCAATAACCAATAGTTCTAAACAGTCCCGCAATATTACTCTGCCGAAACTCTCTTTTCAAAGCTTCTCGATGATCGGACCAGGATTTCTGTACCAAGCCTAGAGTTAGTCTTCGGCTGGTTTAGGTTGCAGTGAGTACGCGGCTAGCCGCGTACTCACTGGCGAACTCGCTCGGCGTTCGTTCACCGAGAGATCGGTGAGGACGACTCTCATTGTATTCCTGACGCCATTCCTCGATCAGCCGTTTTTGCTTCGGCCAGCGTCCCAAACCAGTGGGCATTCAAGCACTCGGCTCGGAAGGTTCCGTTGAACGATTCCACGTACGCGTTGTCGGTCGGCTTGCCAGGGCGGGAGAAGTCGATCTTCATTCCATTCTGGTAGGCCCATAGGTCCATGGCTTGACTGGTGAACTCGCTTCCGTTGTCGCAGAACAAGAACTTCGGCACTCCACGTTGCTGTTTTACTCGGTTTAGCACTCGCACCACATCTTCTCCTTTCAAGCTCTGGCCAGCTTCGATAGCAACGCCTTCCCGCGTGTAAACATCGAGGATCGTCAAGGCGCGGAAGCGTGTGCCATCGTGCAACTGATCGGCCACGAAGTCGACGCTCCATGCCTGGTTGGGCGCTGTCGCGACGAAGCGTTCTTCCCGGTGCCGTACCGCTTTTCTCTTGCGCTGTGGCCGCTTCTTCAAGGCCAAGCCCTCTTCCTTATACAGCCGATACACCAGATGCTTCCCAACAGCCCAGCCCTCGCGGTTCAGCAGTACGCGGATCTTGCGGTACCCGTAACGCACTCTGCTCTGTGCGATCTCGCGTATCCGCATCCGCAACTCCGTCCAGGGTTCCTGATGACTCTGATAGCGATACGTGCCTCGCACCATCAGAAGAACCCGGCAGGCATGCGCTCGCTCGCCCGATACCGGTCGCGTAAATGATCGACCATCGGACGGCGTCCCGAGGGCTACAGAACTTTTTTCTGAGCACATCCTGCAGCATCGTCTTATCCAGGCTCAGATCTGCAACCAGTTGTTTCAACCGGCTGTTCTCTTCCTGCAGTTGCTTCATCTGCCGAGCCTGATCGGTCTCCATGCCAACGTATTGCTTCTTCCATCGATAAAAGGTCTGCTCGCTGATCCCAACCTTGCGAATCACCTCCGCCACAGGCACGCCCAGTTCTGCCTGCTTCAGCACGGCCACAATCTGCTCCACTGAAAAGCGCTTCTTCTTCATGCAAAATCTCCCTTCAGATTTTGCCGAAGACTAACATCGCAACTGGCTCAGAATTACCGGGGCCGATCAGGCCAATGTGGGCTCCTTTGAGATAGGTAGCTAACGGCACCCATTAGACCACACTCGCTTGTACGGAGCTGAAAGAATCGCTACTACTTTAAATAACCGACTTAGTAGACCTTAGGCTATGACGGCGTGGCGACTGGAAAGCTGCTCTACGGCATCCCATCGGATGTGGATTCCTACACCCGGCTGCTCATTTGGGATCATTCTCCCGTCCTTAGTGACAGGCATGTGCGTAAGCAGGCGGTCCAGCGGATCTGCACCATAAGTTATAGGAATTACCTCAACTCCCTCTACAGTGGGAAAGGCACTGGCCAAATGTACATGAAGTGGCCAGAAAACATGAGGTAGGACCGTTCTTCCTCTGCCGGCCGCCAGGCTAATTGCTTCGATCGCGCCGGTAATCCCTCCCATCGTCGTGGCATCGACGCGCAAGATGTCTATACCGGCTACTAAATCTGAAATCGTTTGTGCACCGAAGACATCTTCGCCTGCAGCAATTGGGGTCACCATGTCACGGCGCAATTCGTGAGTCAGGCGCCAATCGGACGCAGGGAAAGGATCTTCAAGAAAATCTAATCCAAGGCAGTCGAGATAACGGGATGTTCTCCGAGCCTCGGTCAAAGTAGTCCAACTCCAATGTGCATCCGCTGCAACACGACCTGGCATTTTCTGGGCTGCCGCCTCCGCATATTTAACGTCGAACTTTGAGTCATCTCCTTTGAGCATGATCTTTACCCTGCTACAACCTTCGTCTTGCAAATGACCGATCTCATCAACGACTTCGGAGATGGAACGTTGATCGATATAGTAGCCAGCCACTTGTGTCGTCTCAGTGGATGTCCTAAGGCCACCCACGTATTGAAAGAGCGGTTGCGCCGCACTTTTGCATGCAATATCCCAAAGAGCAATATCAATCAAACTTAGTCCGCGGGTGAGTGCGGCCCTTGCCGGGATGTTTGAATGTTCAAGATCAGACATAACGCGCCTTCTCATCTGCACATCCTTGCCAAGGATGCGGCGACCCATACCGTTTAAGGTTTCAAAGAGTGGTGTTCCACGAGGGTAGCCGATCGCTTCTCCTGCTGGCCCCTCCTCAGTTTCAATCCGAATGACGACATAGTCTCTTGTGCGGATCTCGACTGCGCCAAGGCGAAGGACCCGCGGCAGAGGTATAGAACATTCAGCGACTAATATTTTGGAAATATTCATTTCAATTGTCACCGCTCAAATCATCAATTAATGATGTACTATTTGATATAGTAATCATATTGTGATACATTTTACCGGCCATTGAACAGAATATTTTTAGACTTCTCTGAGATTCATAACGATCTCGGGGCTATTAAGGAGAGCCCAATTGGTTCATTCACCTTCATCGGGCTTGCCAGGTCTTCGGGGGACGGAACATGTTGGTTTCACAGTCCCTGATCTAGAGGAAGCGACCTCTTTTTTCACAGATGTTATTGGCTGCGAATACGTGTTCGAACTTGGACCTTTTATCTCAGATGACACCTGGATGAACACCCACCTCAATGTTTCCCCCGGAACTGTCATGCAGAGATTGCGCTTCTTCCGGTGCAAATACGGGCCAAACTTCGAAGTATTTCAGTATGAGTCGCCCGACCAAAACCTGGTCCAACCGAAGAATAGCGACGTAGGAGGTCATCATCTGGCTTTCTACGTCGACGATTTTGATGCGGCGGTTAAGTATCTCTTGTCTAAAAACGTTCGGCTTTTAGGGGAACCGACGATCAGAACATCTGGGCCGAATGCCGGTCAGACCTGGATCTATTTTTTGTCGCCTTGGGGGATGCAATTTGAGCTAGTCAGCTTTCCAAAGGGGAAAGGATATGAAGCTACTACTTCCACGCGACTTTGGCATCCGGCAAACCCATCTGCATAATTTGGACCGAAAGAAAATCAATGGTCGAAGCGAGAATCTTCAACTCGCCAGGAGATGAATGCGTCTCATACCCTATCGCAACTGACTTCGTTAGCCTTTTATCTTCGCGGCGTTGAACAATACTTCTAGGTAACGCTTGAAGTTTGCTTCAAAACGGCCACTAGGCACAGAAATTCCCAACGCAAATCGGCCGGCGAGGCCTTCAACGGGCACAGCCAGACAACGTAGACCTTCATTGAATTCCTCGTTATCAAGGGCATAGCCTTGCTTCCGAATTTGCGCAAACTCCTCCATGAGCTTCCTGTATTTCGTGATGGTTTTTCTTGTCCTCGCTTCCAGAGGATGGCTAGCGAGGTATTCTTCACATACCTTGGGATCTGCCAACGCGAGAAGCAGTTTTCCTGACGCCCGTGCATGTGCGTGTCCGCTGAATCCTTGAGGAATTTCGGCGGCTCCCACTGGTGATTCTCCCCGAGCCGTTGCAAGCGCCACGATTTCGTCATGAACCCAGCCGCCGGCATAGGCCGTTTCCCCAGTGGCCGCAACGATCGAACGAACCCTTGGAGCCAAATGTTCTGGAGGGTCCAATTGACGACGGAAACCTTCTGCAATCGAAAGTGCAGCAAGACCAAGCACATAACGACTGTTGTCATTCTTACGAATGATCCCTGTTGTCAGTAGCGTATGAATGAGATGATATGTTACCTGCCGAGAGAGCCCAACCTGGTGCATGATCTCCTTAGTTTTAAGACCATTGGAGCTTTCGGCTACGGCAAGTAGAACCGAAACAGTCCGCTCCGCAGACTGAATCCTCGGCTTTGGTTCGTTTTCTTTTGGATTCTCGGCTGGAGAATCGAAGGATTCTGCACGCACTTTCAGTTCCTCCAATTGGATATACTGCATTCCGATCCTTGCACTAAAGCCCGCCCTTTTCTTGGCATGTCGCTCTCTGGGAGCCCTTGTCCCTCCTTTAGTGAGCTATTGGACAAAGGATGATGCGTTTTTATCACTATATGATAATAGTAAATCTTATTGATAGATTATCTACATTTGTGCAAGATGACAAATGTTAGATAATCACCCGCGGCTCTTATTGCAAGGTCAAAAGTTGACTACCTCATTTAAGGCTAACGAAGAAGAAGATATCCCTTTCCGCCGGGAGTAGGGCACTGCAGCGAGCTGGATGGAATTCAGTCACGGCCGTCCAGAGCGCTTTTGAAAGATGATTTTCCGTTCGAGGGAAGGATCTCAGGTTCAACACGAGCCGGACGACAATTGCTGATCTTAGCGAAAGCTCGAGTATGAGCCTCGGCTATCGTCGAGGCTCATACTCTCAATAAACCAATAAACGTCGACCTGAGATTTTATTTAGTAGCCAGCATTGCACTGGGCGTCGTGTCTGCCGGAAGGTCACCCAACACAAATTGAATTGCAGCGAACATCATCTGGGCGAGTGCGGGTGTCTCGAAAAGAGTTGGAGTATGTCCCATCGCGCAGTTAAACACTCGGCCATGACCATAGCTTTTGATCCAGACAAGCCCATAATCTTTATCAGGTCGGACGCGCCATGGACTCAAGTCCGTCTTGTCAGCGTCAATGCTAAGCAGAACGTGCAGCTTCTCTCGGGAATAAGGTCCAGAGGGAAGGAAATGATAAAACTCATCTGTGTACACAAAGCCTTTTCCTCCGAGATCAGCTGTTAGTGGACTAGTGGAAAATTGTTTCGTCAATGGACTGTTAGGATCATCAATTTTCAAGGTTGCCTTCTCAACGTGGTGAGGTCCGGTTTGAGCACCTATTAACTCCCCAAATTCAGGAACGTCTGGCGACGCATAGCTTGCTCCATGGAGGCCGGCTAACCCGCCGCCCTCATGTACGAAACGAATCAGGCCGTTCATTACGTCTGGATCGGAAAATACTGGACCGTCTCCACTATTAAGGAAGACGGCGTCGTATTGGAGTATATTGGGGTACTTTAGGTTATTCAGATCATTGTTGAATACAGCCTCGAACGCTCCAGTAGAAGTAGACAGCTTGCTAATCGCGAAGTTTGCGTGGGCTGCCGTGTCATGATAGTAGGCACCAGCTGGAGCCACATCGATAACGAGAAGTTTTCGTGGTTTCTTTGGTGTTACGAGCGGCTTCTTAGGCAGGGCGGCCTCAATCTTCGCTTTCACATCGCTCGGGATCCGATCTGTCGGCGTGATGGGAATCAACAGGGCATCTTGCTCGACGCGGAATCCCATAGCCGGACGAACAACTTTCTCGAAGTTTTCTGCCGAACACCACAGATCTGAAAAGACATTTCCCGAAGTCCCGCTTTGTGGTTCCCTAGTGGTGATAATCTGCCATGGGTCAACTTCAAGTGAAATGAACAACGGTTTGGTGCCACCATAAGGCCGGCTACAATTGACACATTTCCCCGGCTCCTCTTGAGGGGGAGGTTCTTGCTTCGCGATCTGCAGAAAAAACTGTTCCAGACCTGCGACCCCTGTGCCTAATGGAACATCACGGCCATTTGGCCCGAGAGCATTACGGTCCCGGACCTCAACAGCCATCAATCGATCTTTGATAATGCTTAGCCCCTCAATGGGACGAACTCCGTTTTCCATCCATTTGGCCAAATTGGCATTTACACCTATCCGCGGAGTTGCGTTGCCAATGGCCTTCATTAAAGCTTGAGGATCGCTCGAACTATCAATAGCCACATTGATGCCCGTTTCCACCGAAAGTTTATCGATTGCACTCAATTCCGCCGGCACCGTGTTCGCAATGATTGTTTCCACACCCATCTCTTTTGCGAATGCGAAGAGTTTATGGGCCGACCCTTCGTCTGCCGGTATGGATTCAACGCGGTAAGCCGGCATTTTGAGATTCAATTCAACGAGCCTCTCTTTAACTACAGATATGTCTTCAGATGTCAGGTCGAAATTGAGATTCTTATTGGTCTGCGGACTCACTTTCTGGCTACTAACGCCCTCGATGCTTGAGAGTCCTAGCGCGTCGGCTAAAGCGGCTGCTTCAGAGAAGCTAAGCGACCGGAAAGCATTCGACGGTATTCCAACACGCCATCCGAGCAAATGATTAATTGATGAGCGAATTTGCCCCTGTCGCACCGACTTTGTCCCTTGCGGAGTCTGCGCTGCACTAACCAGATGTATCGACGAGATGGCGCACATTGCGGTTGCGGCAAGTGTGAGCCGAGCTATCTTAACCATGATTTGTTCCTTTCCGAACTCTTTAGAATGATCATTTCTCTGACAAATCAACTGCGAACATGTGCTCATTTAAGAGCCCACCCGCCATCTACATGAATCGACTGTCCAGTTATGTAGCTTGCCTCTTCGGAGGCAAAGAACGCGGCTGCGGTTCCGATTTCTCGGGGTTGGCCTGGTCGCGCTGAGGAAATTTGTTTCAGAATGTCGGGAAGAATTTGCGGGTTATTGAGTATCCATGCGGTCATATTTGTCGCAATGAAGCCAGGATGAACACAGTTCACGCGTATCCCTAGCGGCGTCATCTCAGCGGATATATTACGAGTCATAGCCTCAATGCCAAGTTTCGCTGGGGCATAATGTGTTCTTCCAGGAAGAACTTTCGCCGCTTGAATTGAGCCAATGTTCACAATGTTACCCTTTCGATTTTCGGCGACGGCACGTTTGCAGAACACTTGAGAACAAAGCCATGGACCGCGCAAATCAACATCTGTGACCCGAGTCCATTGTTCATCCGTGAGATCGAGGAAGGGAACTATAGTTTCTATACCAGCGTTGTTAACTAATATGTCGATGTGTCCGAATTCTCTCCACGCCTGCTCGAACATCACCTCTACTTCAAGGCGATTGGCGACATCTGCTTGAAATGGCTTCGATCTTCTTCCTCTAGAACGAATCCACTCCACGACATCATTCACAGCCGTTGTCGTGATATCTATATCGTTCAAAGCAACGTCAGCACCTTCCTCCGCGAACACCTCGGCGATTCCTCTCCCTATCCCTTGACCCCCTCCGGTAATAAGGGCAACTTTGCCTGAAAGCTTCATAGAAATTGACTCCGTGATACGGTATGACATCGACTGGAATTTCCACTTTCCACGTTGGAGAATCACAGCAAGCTGAATCAATGCGAAGTAGACGGCGCTCGGGATAACGAAAAGACGTAGTAACCTTGCGTGCCTGCTTTGCCAGGTTTGTAAGATACTGATTGAGGCTTTCCGTCTACGGACGCATAAAAGGCGATGTATTCGTTTCCACCAGCTTCATAGATCGCTGGAATCCCATCGGGATTTGCATCCAATTCGGTCTCCCACAGAGTGCGACCCGTATCTTTATCGAGAGCGTGTACCATACGATCTGGCCCAGTCCCGATGATGATTAGGCCACCAGCTGTAACCACCGGACCATTTCGAATTGCCAGAGAGCTCCCCGTGTCCGTAATACCTTTTTCGGCGAGACCAGGGGTCGTCCCAATAGGGCGTCTCCACTTGATAGACCCATCATTAAGGTCGTAAGCCACGATGGAGGACCATGGAGGGCTGAATGCGGGAAGTCCATTATTGGTGCGAAAAATATTTCCAAACGGACCGTAGTACCGTGTTTGCCCTTCCGGTGCTGGGCCTGCAGGAGCCGAGGCTTTCCGGACTGATGCGACAGCGGCCGCTTCTCCAGCGACAGGATCCGTTAAATATGCTGCGAGGAAGGTTACATCTTCGGGCTTCAGAGTGGTTTCAGAAAATGCAGGCATTTCTCCGTTTCCACTCCGGAGGACGGTGGTAAAGCGGTTCACATCGATTTGTTTCGGAAATGTAATTCGTTCGCGGTTCGGCCCGTGACAACCTATGCAATTCTTCGTATACAGACCATAACCCCTCTGCTCCGGTGTTCCTCCAGTCACGCTTTTTGCTTTGATCGGTGGCGTCTTTGTCATAGCGTGAATGGTGGGCAGATCATACGCTTTGACATACATCATTCCTGTCGATGGGTCTGCAGCTGTGCTTCCCTGATTCACCCCACCAAATTCACCAGGAACTGAAATCTGGTTGCCCTTATCAGTGACCGGGGTAAAAATTCCCTCGTTGCGGGCATTGGTGACTAGATCATGGATACGCTCTTTTTCGATCGAATCGAGATAAGGATTGATATCTTTCACGGTGAACTGCTGGCGGGCAAAAGGTTGCGGCGCAGTCGGAAACGGTTGCGTCGGCCACGATTCTTCGTCCGGCATGTCGGACTTCGGAACGGCCCTCTCCTCGATTGGCCAGAGTGGCTTCCCAGTTACACGGTCGAAAACATAGAGGAATCCTGTCTTACCAGCAAGTGCCACGACATCGGTCATCGTTCCGTCGTGACGTACAGTTAGAAGTTTTGGCGCGGCAGTTGGGTCGTAATCCCAAAGGTCATGATGTACGAGTTGGAAATGCCATAATCGTTTCCCGGTCCGAGCATCAAGTGCCAACAAGCAATCACCAAAAAGATCAGCACCTTTGCGATCAGCACCATAAAGATCGTAAGTAGGCGAACCAAGTGGGAAATAGGCAATCCCCCGCTCCTCGTCGATGGAAATTTCGCCCCATGTATTGTTACCACCAACGTATTTCCAAGCGTCCGGGGGCATCGTGTCATACCCGAATTCGCCGGGATGCGGGACAGTGTGGAATGTCCATACGATATTTCCAGTCAGGACATCGTATGCTCGTAAGTCACCTGGAGGCGAGCCGTACATTTCTCCTGGCGCCGAACCGAGGATAATTAGGTTGTCGAACACACGCCCCGGAGTACCGTTTTGAATCTCCCCAATGCTGGCAGGATCACGCCCAAGTCCTTCACGCAGGTTCACTTTGCCATGATCGCCAAATGACTCGATTGGTAAACCAGTTTTCAAATCCAATTCTTGCATGTATCCATCGACTGCAAAGATCAACCGACGATCTCTGCCATCTTTTGAGGACCACCAATTGAATCCTCGATTCGTTGGCTGACCTCCTTTTACCTCATGCACCCAGATCTGCTTCCCAGTCTCTCCATCCAGCGCATAGATTCCCATGTCTTTACCAACTACGTACATCACTCCATCCACGACAAGTGGATTAAATGAAAACCTGCCGACTGGACCTGGAGCTGGCATAAACCATGCCAACTTGAGTTGACCTACATTGCTCTTATTAATTTGCTTAATAGCTGAATACTGCATCGAATCAGCTGAGCCACCGTAGTCACTCCAGTTGGAGTAGGTTTCTTTGTGTGACTTGGCAGAGATAGTATTTATTGTGCTTATCGATGAAGTAACAACAACTATAGAACAGAGTAAGCTAAGAAAACGTACGGCTTTCTTGTACATAGATCTCTTTCCTATTCCGGAGAATTATGATCGAAATGCGTAACCTAGCTTTTGCAAATAAGTTTTGGTCTTTTGTACGGTTTGCAAGGGTGCCATCGGCTCATCTTTCGAGGGATCAAGCTCAACCAGAATGTCCGGCTGTTGGCCGCCGCTTTCGACCATATTTAGGATTGCTTCTATATCTACAGTGCCCATACCTAATGGACAGTATCCAACATAGGCATCCCAACCTTTGTAGTCTTTCAAGTGCATATGCTTAACGAGCGGTAGGAAGTCTTTCACCACTTGCGCAGCGTCAGCACCGCCCTTCTGTAGTTGCCCGACATCGGGGGCGAATTTCAGATTTTTGGTGTCGACCGCGTTCATCACTGCGTAGACTTCATCGCGGCTTTCAATACAGGTTCCGGTGTGCTGATGAAGACCGGTGCCTAGACCGAGATCCACGACAGCACTAGCATAATCATTCAAAGCCGCTACGATATTCGATTGGTTTTCCTTGAAAGAGTAGGAATCGCGCTTTACGCTGTTTGGTGCCAGAACAACGAAAGTTCCGCCAAGCTTTTGAACGATTTTCGACAGCCGAATTACGCGGGCAATTTCGTCTTTTCTGAGCGTCGAATCAATAAGGTTAGGTGTTATGTAGCCGGACCGCAACGGCACCGGATATTTTTCAAGAAGTGGCGTCAGCGTACCTCTCCGATCCCAGCTGTCCAGAACTTCCGGAAATGTCTCAAAAGACCAAAAGCCTTCAGCTGAGATGTCCTTCAATGCTGTTTCAAGAGTCGTGTCGGCGCCTGTACGGGGAAAGGTGCCCCAGGTTATGCATGTGTGACCAATCTTCAGCTTTTGATTTGAGCTGGCGTGCTTCCGAGCGAATACGCTTTTTGGACCTCCAACTAATCCGGCGATCGTTCCCATGGCTAACTGCTTCACTAATCTTCGACGATTCGGTACTTCGTGCATACTTGGCTCCTAGCTCTTGGTTTTCGACACATGCTCAGCGAACCTCTACCTTGCACTACAGCTAATCATCACGATCCGAAACCTTTGTACGGCTTGAGAGGAATTACCGTAAATTCGACGATTCCTGCTTTCGCAAATGGAAGGGCATCTAGCATCTCCTTGACATCTTTAGCATCATTTGCTTCCCATAGAATGCAAACACCCGGAGCGTCCATACGATGCCATAGCTGTCTAATCGTGCCATTTGTATAGAGTGTTCGAGCTTGTCTGCCTTCGGCATCGACTAACTCCAGGTACTGGCTTTCAGTAAAACTTCTGTGAGGGCGCGAAATGGAAAGGAATTGCATTCGATCTCCCGATATCACCGTATTTCTGATAGCAAGCTATGTCCTCTAACGGCTGACCTATTGATTAAGAATGGCAACAGCCCTTACCGGAGCGCCTGTAGTGTTAACCCATTTGACGGGAAACAAACTAAGTGTGAATCCGTGACTCGGAAGTTGGTCGAGATTTGTAAGATTTTCGAGGTGATAATATTCGCGCGTATTCATAACCCGATGAGCTTCCCAGAACTTCTTACGTTCAAACATAGCCCAAATAGGAGGGTCAAAAGTGACAGCATCGATGCCCATCATCTTGATACCTTGATCCAGCAACCAGATTGTAGCCTCTCCGGTCATTCCGACATGATCAGTGAGATACCTGTCGCTATCCTGTATTTTCCCTGCGCCCGTATGAATTAAGACGATGTCAAGAGGTTTCAGCGTGTAATCGATCCTGGTTAACGCCTCAAGAACGTCTCCAACACTTATGCCAGCTCCCTTCGGAAGGTGTCGAAAGTCAAGGCAAACACCGTCGCCGTAGCAGTATTCAAGCGGTATCGCCTCAGGCCCAGGTGCATCTTCTCGCATGTGACGAAGTGAATCCATATGGGTCCCAATGTGATCGCCCAACACTACCATGTAGTGCGCTGTTAGCGAATCAATACCGTGCTCAGCAGCCCCGATACGTTCGGCAAATCCCTTCCAAGTCTCATACATGACGAGAGCAGGTCGGACGACTCGCGGAAAAGTTATCATCTCGTTGTGTACTGCCATGCTCAAATCTATAAACTTTGTAGGCATCAGAATAGTTCCCGTGTTGAACCTTTCCCAGTGATTTGAATTTATTGTGTTACTGTGAGTCCTCCGTCCAGATAGAGGGTGTGGCCAGTAATAAAGCTGGAGGCTGGAGATGCGAGGAAGAGGACCGCGCTCATAACATCCGTCGGTTCGCCAATCCGCCCGAGGGGTATTCGCTCGACTAGCTTTGAGGAAAATACTGGATCGGCAAGCATCCTGCCCACTTGTTCAGTGCGGATGAACGTAGGAGCGACTACATTAACAGTGATGTTGTCGGATGCCCACTCGGCTGATAACTGCCGGCACAAAGTAATCAGACCGCCTTTGGCGGCGCAGTATGCAGCATAGCCACGACCACGTAAAGCAAGAACCGAACGAACAGAACCAAGGTGAATCTGCCGTCCGCCGCCCTGCTGAATCATGTAGTTAGCAGCAGCCTGCGCCTGAAACATGGCACTTTTCAGATTAACGCTATAGACATAGTCGAACATCTCTTCTGTAACCTGTCCGGCCTTCTCTTCACGATTTAGGCCGACACAATTCACGAGAATGTCTAGACGACCGAACCGGGAAATCGTTTGATCTACCATTCTTTGTGTTTCAGAAACCGAGGTCGCTTCGAAGTTGGTTGACCAAGCATCGTAGCCTTGATCTGAAAGAGACTTCGCGCATGCGGCTGCACGCTGACCGTTATGTCCAGCTACGGCCACCTTAGCTCCAGCCAGTGCCATTCCTTCACAAACAGCCTCTCCGATGCCACCATAGCCCCCTGTAACTAGAGCCACCTTGTCTTCAAGTCGGAATAGCTTCTCTATAGACCTCATTTTCCTGCTCCTGAATACAAAGGTATGGGATCGTTAGGGTGCGATGCCAAAGGATGTACAGTAATCGTCATGTAGTGGAACAGAGGTAAGGACACGATTGCATCGTGAAGTTCATCGCAACTGTTAGCATTCCAGATTCCCCAGTTTGCTCGGCGTCCTGGTACTCGCCAGAGGCGGAGTAGAACGCCTTTTTCGGAAAGCTGACGGCTCCGCAACCTTTCTTGTTCACGCAAGACAACTTCCTTCTTGCTACCACCTTCAATCGTTTTTGTAAGCTCCATGAATACTAAAAACTCCATACAATCACCTAATAGAGTCAAACGCGACTCTGTGTTGAGACAAGCAGTTGACGGACTACTCTAACGACGTCATCGATTGTTGGTATAAGTTCCCGCTGTAGATTGGGCGCGGCAGGGATTCTCACGTCTGGAGTGGCAACCCTAACCACGTCAAGATGAATGTTATTATCGAATAACTCGTGAAGTGTCGCTACGATCTCGGCTCCGAAGCCACCTGTGCGATTTGCCTCATGTACAACGACTGCCTTTCCGTTTGCCTCTTCGACAGCTATACGCAGCGCTTTAGTGTCCAAAGGGCATAACCAGCGTAAATCGAGAACTCCGGCGTCGACACCTTCTTCTACGAGTCTTTCGGCGGCACCCAATGCCACGGAAAGCATTGTTCCCCATGTGATGATCATCACGTCACGGCCAGATTTACGCAGGCGAGATATACCGATAGGCTCTATTTCATCTGAAAAAGAAACCATGCTCGTTGTTTGATACAGTGCTCTCGACTCGAAAATGATACAAGGATCTGGTGATGCGACTGCTGAACGTAAAAGATCGTATGCGTCCTGCGGCGTTGCCGGTATAGCAATTCTCAGCCCCGGAATATGTGCCAGAACAGCCTCCAAACATTGTGAATGCTGGGCGCACGATCCGAGCGTCGCTCCTTGTTGAGTACGGACGACGATGGGAGCACCCGCCCGGCCACCGGTAATATAACGAACATTCGCAGCTTGATTGATGATTTGATCTAACGCGACGAGCAGAAAGTCAGCCCACATGATTTCTACAATCGGTTTCATTCCCATCATTGCAGCACCTACCGCGGAGCCGAGAATCGCGCTCTCTGAGATAGGCGTGTCAAAAACGCGTTCAATGCCATAACGTTTCTGAAGTCCTCTTGAAGCTCCGAAGATGCCACCAGCGAATCCAACATCTTCACCAAATATGACTACTTCCGGGCGAGTTTCCAATTCCCTTGAGAGTGCCTCGTTTACCGCTTGAATATAGCTAGCTGTCTTTGAACCATAGCTCTGTTTGAGCTCAGGTGCTCTATCAGGGACAGAGGTGGGATTTGGCAAGGCCCAAACATGTCTGGCTGCACTTGCAGGATCGGGAATGGGCGAGTTGAGAACTATCGCTACGGCTTCGTCCATCTCGTTCTTTACACCGATGGACAATTCGGTCAAAGTATTTTGACTAATCAAACCTGCACCGAGCAACTTATTAGAAAATTGAACAATCGGATCTCGGGCCCTTGCTTCGTCACGATCTTCCTTTGGCCGGTAGTGTTCGATATCTCGGTTGTAGTGGCCCCACAAGCGGGGTACTCGACATTCAATCAGCACAGGGCCGCGATTCTCTCGAGCCCACCCCGCAGCCTGTATCACCGTGTCGCGTACAACTACTGGATCTGTCCCATCGATAGTTACACCCTGAATTCCGTACCCATTTGCTCTCTGGGCTATACGGTCTACTTTGAAAGTCAAAGAGGAAGGGGTCAGCTCTGACCAACGATTGTTTTCGCAGATAATAAGGACCGGGAGATTCTTCGCTGCGGCGAATGCGATACCCTCATGAGTCGCTCCTTGATTGAATGCTCCATCGCCAAGAGAAACTGCAACTACCCTCCCATTCTTATAAGCCAGATTTGACAAGGCTACGCCGCAAGCAATGGGAAGGCCGGCGCCCACAATGGAATTTTCTCCGATGAAGCGCCTTTCTGGGGCCATCATGTACGCTGATCCTCCGCGGCCTTGGTTAATGCCAATGGTTCGGTGACAAATCTCACCCATGAGCTCGACTAGAGACAAACCAGACGATAGCGCCCATCCATGGCCACGATATGTCGCAACGATTTGATCAGCAGTTCCAAGGCCGGCAAGTGTTCCAACCGGAACCGCTTCCTGACCAGCGCACAGGTGTACAGAGCCCACAACAGTTGGAGGTGAAGCAGTGCTCAGATCTAGTGACCTTTGCTCCAGCTCTCTGATAAGTATCATCTCCCTCAGGAGAGTGATATGGGCGGAACTGTTGCTATCTTCGATAGTCGGATAAACATCAGGGGGAGCAATCATTGATCATCCTTATTAGCGATCTTTTCAAACCATAAATGGACGATAGGATAATCTGGTTGCGGGAAAACGTTCCTTTTCATAGAGGATCGCCGCAACTAGATGTTCCAAGCACCAGAGCGACTAACTGGTTTAGAAATAATGGAAGATTTAGAAACTTGCTCTTAGACTGAATTGCATTTGTCTGGGAGTAGATCCTGCCGCCAAGCCTGTGATGATACCGAAATTACTTCCTCCAAAGGTGGTACCTGGTAATCCATAGTTTTGAATATTGAAGACATTGAAGAACTCCGCCCTGAACTGCAATTTGGCTTTATCTGCGATAGAGATTCCTTTGTTCAAAGAAAAATCGAGATTATCGAACGGCATGCCGAGTATGATTCCCCGTCCTGTATTTCCATATTCGTTGCGAGGGTGGAAAAAGACTGTTGTGTCGAATGCCCTGTTCTTGGTTGGATGAGAGATCTTAGGACTCTTGGTAATGCTTGCCCTTGCATAGATCTGAGTACCGCTGTTCCCGATATTTGCAGGATCAATGCCCGAATCGGCAAAGCTGAGCGGTGGTCCTGAATGTGCCGACAGATTTAGATTCGCTTGCCATCCACCCGCAACGTAAGATGCAAATCCATGATTGAGATATGGCTTATCTTTTCCAAACGGCAATTCGTATAAAGTCCATGCGTAGACAATATGGGCGATGCTATTACCGGATAGTCCGTAATTCTGACTGAGATCATTATAGTTCTGTACTTGTGAAGCCCCCCCCGGTCCATTTTCGGTGTTGAAGAATCCGCTTGCGCCGTTATCGAGTGATTTAGACCAGGTGTACCCAGCCCCGAAAGCAAATCCAGAGGCCATCCGTTTCTCGGCTCTTAGCTGGAGAGAGTTGTAGTTTGATTCACCGCGAGAGGTTGCCATAATCTGTGTACCTGCCCACGGAAACGGACGATTTGCTCCAGCCTGACCGGAGAGAGGTGAGTTATTCATTAGACCGGTCAGTGGAAGGCGTCTATTGACGCTTCCTGCGTATGAAATAGACGCCATCAGGCTCGAGCTTATTTGTTTTTGGATCTCCAGGTTGAACTGATGAGAATAGTGATTTTTCAAATGTGGATCGTAATACCAGCCCGATTGCTGCCACGGCGTTGGAACGGCCGGAAGGGCGTTCGCGGCAGAAAGAGTCGGCACAATTTGCGTCATGGTTTGTACAGGGGAACCCGTGTTGTTGAATACGAGCGGAAGAGAGGCATTAGACGGCCACGCTTGCATTCGATCGTTGAGCGTTTGAATCGCACCTTGCAGGTTGTCATAAACCAACCCATATCCACCTCGTAGGACGGTAGAGGAGTCTAGTTTGTATGCCATTCCGAACCGGGGACCGAAATCTTTGTAGACTCCATCAGGGCCAAGATTTGGATTGTCTGCGACCCTTAGATGCGCCGCTAATGAGGCGTTGTTTTCCGGAGTCGAAGAGGGAATACACGGAGCATAGATGCCAGCGCCCGGGTCACAAGGAGGAGGTAGTTTCCCGCCTGAGACAATCCAGTTACCCGTATTGGGATCAAGCATTGCCGCACTTCCCACCAATATACGAGGTGATGATTGAGAATCCCAACGAAGACCAGCGCTAATAGTTAGTTTTGGAGTGACCTTCCATGAATCCTGGATGTACGCGGCACTCGCATAGAAACGCAAACCGTTCTGTTGGGACTGAAAGCGACCATTATGTGGAGTGCCTATGAGCGCGGAGGCGAGAGGATTGCCTGTGCTTGAAGCATTACGTGGATCAGCGGTTTCGCTGGGGTCATGTGTGAAACTAGCGCCGCCAAAATGGCCACCGGAAAGTCCGGTAGTTCTCTGTGGGATAATCTGTTGGAATCCGAAGCGTATCTGATGGTTGCCGTGCAGCCAGGTAATATTTCCAGCGTAACTGAGTTCATGAGTAGTCGAGCCGCTCGGACCGCTGCCGCCGATAGTGTTGTATGAGGCGCTTGGGTAGGTAAAACTCACGTGCCCATAGGTCGCCTCAACGCCAGGAAACCCAGAATCGGCCGTGACACCTATTGGTTTGGTTTCGGTCACGGTGTTGAATCTTCCTGAATATCCAACCCGTGCATCCAAGATCAGGCTTGGAGTAAACACGTGAGTATATCCACCACCGAAGTTTCTGTTGGTTGCACTGCTGACAGTGGCGACGTGGGCAGCTAAAGGATTTAGATTGCCACCGGCGAGAACACTGTATCGAAACCACAAGACGTTGTTGGCTCCAAAATTCTGGTCAATACGCCCGTTATATTGATTGGCATTATCTGTACCAACTGCATTGAGGATCGTATTGGGGCCGCCCGGCGTGGTGGGGGTGAAGTTTGGAGTGTCCCCATAATTCTTAAGAAAAGCTTGATTCACAGGATCAATCATGCTCGCAGGAATGTGTCTGCCGTCGCCGAGGAGTTGTCGGGTGTAATTTCCCGGAGTGCCGGTTGTTGAAAATGGATTGTATAAAAGTGCAGGAACCTTTTGGCCCGTAGTTGGACTCGTAGTGAGCACCGACGGATTAGTAAAATCACCATTTAATTCGGCAGGAGTGGGAGATATGTAGGTGAGTCCCGCCGCCTTCGAATATCTCCATCCTTCATAGGCGAAGAAGAAGAACGTTCTGTCTTGGCCGTTATAGATCTTGGGAATTCGTACGGGGCCACCAATGTCGCCTCCATACTCATTCTGACGAAAGGAAGCCGGTGCTGCCGAGACGTTACCTTTGAAATCTGTAAATGGATTGCGAGCGTCAAAGGCATTGTTACGTAGATACTCCCATATCGCGCCATGATATGCGTTTGTGCCAGATTTGGTGACGAGGTTGACAACTCCACCCAAAACACCACCGAACTCCGCAACGTCGTTGTGTGATTGGATCTTGAACTCTTGAATAGCATCGACGATTGGCGGGATGTCGTATGAGCCGCCAAAGGCAGCAGTGTTGATGATTCCATCCATGAAATAAAGATTTTCCCGATTCCATTGGCCCTGCACAGATGGATAGACAAAGGTGGCGGTTGGCAGACCCGGCGCGCCGAATCCTGTGCTATAGCCGACTGTTTTATTCTGGGAGTAGTTCACCGCATTGACACCAGGGGCAAGAGTAAGCAGCGCGGTAAAATTTCTTCCATTGAGGGGCAGTTCGTTAACCGTACGCTGCTCTACCGCGGTTCCTAACTCCGTAGATGAGGCTTGGAGCAGTTCAGCAGACGCCGAGACATCGACCGTCTCCATCTTCGATCCGACTTGCAGGTGAAAATCCTGAGTCGCATTTTGATTGACATCAAGCTGAAGCTCAGGACTTGCTGCTGTCTGAAAACCATTTTGTGACGCAGTCAACTTGTATCTGCCTGGAGGGAGAAGTGGAAATTGATAGAGCCCTTCGCCGTTGGTGATTGCAACCCGATTCAATCCACTTTGTGGGTTTATGAGAGTTACCGTAGCGCCTACAACCGCAGCGTCGGTGTTGTCTAAAACGTGACCGTTAAATTGCCCTGTAGCAGTCTGCCCGTATGCGGTGGGGCAAAGCGCAATAAGTAGACCACTCGAGACAAAAGTTCGAATCGCATTGCGCAATCGACGATGTAAACTTCCGGACTTCGCATTCTTATAGCAACTGATTTCTGACATGCTCGCTCTCCAAAGAATTTCTGACCGTCAATCACATCGCCCGGTTGGGAAAGGCACCCTTACGAAGCGACCAAGATATAGACAGCCAGAAACTGGCTTGTCAAGGAAAATTATCTGCATATGAGCGGTATATCAGTATCTGATATAAAACAGGTACAGAATGGCGATTTTGGGCGTTTAGCAATACGAAACTAGTTCCACTATTGGCATTTGGGGCTGTTGAGAAGGCTGGACATGAATTTTGCAACTGGGAGACGATGGATGAACTCAGCCATTCAACGTTTGCGAGGTATTTCAATTTCAGTTTGAGGATCGAATATGTATCTCATTCCTTCGGACAGTCCATTTTGGGTTCAATCGTCGAAGATATTGCGGCCGACTATCTTGCTAATCTCGTTGCTCGTCGGAGTCCACTTTATAAAGCCGCCACTGAACTACGCGCAACAGCATTCGAATTCGCAGGCCCATGCCACAGCTCTGTCGCTCGCACGAGCCAGGAGCCTCCTTCAGGCAGGGAAGGTCGAAGAAGCGTTGGCAAGTTTGCGAGAAATTCGATTAGGAACGTCCTCTGATAGTGATGTTCATTTACTCACGGGAATTTGTCTAGCCATGATGGCGCAGCCTATCGAATCAAGCACAGAGCTAAATGAGGCGATTGCTCTGCGGCCGAAATACGCTCCTACATACATGTCTGCGGGTTTAGCCTTTGCCAGTCTTAATAACTTGGAAATGGCGTTGGATCATCTATCAACCGCCTTACGACTTGACCCCGATTTACCTAATTTACGGTTCAACTACGCGCTTGTGCTCTCTAGAGCTGGAAATTACGCGGAGTCAGAGAAGCAGTTAGATATTGAACTGGGGAGTAAGACAAGAAGGACCCCGGTGTCGTTAGACTTTTGGCGTCTAAAGGCACGCGATGCCTACTCTCAGAAGAAGTGGCAGGACGCTCTCTACTCTTACACTAGGGTGCGAGAACTCGAACCTGATTCCGCTGAAGCGTACTCAGCTATCGGAGAATGCTTGTATTCACTGAACCAGCCGGAAAGGAGTATGGCAGCCTTGCAACGGTCCATCGTTTTGGAGCCAGATAACGAAACCACACATGTTCTCCTCGGTAAGATCTACCAGAGCCAAGGACGTGATGAAGAAGCAATAGCAGAGTTCGAAATCGCAATGAGGTTGGTGCCTGATGATCGTGAGGTCATATTTCGTTTGTCGAGGTTATACACCAAGACAGGAAATATGGCTGCTGCTTCTAATCTCCAGAAACAACTCAAGACCTCATTCGCAGAGAGCAACGTTCAGTCAATCAATGAGCAAAAAGCCACGGTGCTTAATAACACAGGGATTGAACTGGAAAGAAAAGGGTATCGACTGGAAGCCTTAGAGCACTACGATCAGGCTGCAAAAACGGATACAACTAATCTAGTTTTTGCCCGCAACGCAGCTTTACTTTTATGCAAAATTGGACGAACTCAAGAAGCTATTGAACGTTTAAAAGAGATTCTTGCTATAGATCCGGATGATGCAAAAACGATACAGATTTTGACTGTCGCGAATGAAATAGCGGCAGGTAATCTCAGTGAAAAGGAAACTTTACCCGAATCCCAACGGTAGACCAAAAGCCCCGAGGGGGAATGAGAACGGATTGACTCCGCGAGCGTTATGCCCCTCCGACGCAACGAGCACTGTTTCCGGGATGGTTACGCCAGATATCGCTGAAACATTGCGCGGATCGAGTTGGAGGGGTTGGCGCCGCTCTGCGCAATGGTTTGGGTCCGCCGTTGGATTTGCTGAGCGTCAATGCGATTAGTGCGCCCTCGACGAGAAGGCGTTCCGATGAGTAGGATTCTAGTTTGCGGCCTTGTCATATGGTCCTCCTGCCTACTCCAATGCAATGCTTACCGTGGACCGCTGCTGATAGCGCAGAATTGCGATGCTTGTGCGTGAACCATGGCCAGCCTCGCGTGTATATCTGAGGAGATCTTGCGTGTCTTTCACGGGCTTGTTGTTGAAGCCGAGGATCACGTCTCCGGCAGTGATCCCGGCGGTGCCTGCTGGGCTGCCAGCGGGTACATCCAGCACAATGACGCCCGATTCCCCCGGCGTTTCCGCCGCAGAAACCTCGAGACCCACGACGTTCCGCACCTTCGTGCCTTGCCACACCACAATGGTCCGGCTGCGCGACGAGTCGAGAGTGACCGGGCTGGGACCCGTTGCAGACGGCAACTCTGGTGTGCGAGCGATGGCCTTCAGCTCCGGCGCCTGCACTCCGAAGTTCCGCATATCGAAGTTCACAAAGCCCAAAGTGATGGCGGGCGAGTCCAGCTTGACCCTATAATCGCCGGCCGTTGCATCGAACCTGCAAATACCTGAACAACATCATCGAAGCCGGCCATGGCGCACTCAAGCGAGTCATTCGTCCTACCCGAGGCTTTCAAACGATTAAGACGGCGGCCGCTACGATCAAGGGCTTTGAAGTGATGAGTATGATCCGTCGAGGGCATTGCCTCACATGTAAGCCGCAGGTCAAAGATGAGATTCGCTTCGTAAACAAGCTCTTCGACACATTCCCTGTCGCAGCCTGAGAGAGAAAAGTAGCCAGACAAACTGCGGCCAGGCAAGTTAATGCAACAGAGCCTGAAGGAGTTGCGGCTCGACGATGTCTGCGACATGGGAGGCTCCCACAGTTAGCAAAAGCGGCATATAATTACTGACCATCAAACCTCGAAGGCCCTGCTCGTTACTATGGCATTCCATGACGGGTTTGAGAGGGTTTCCTACCTGGCCCCCAAATCGGCCCCTGATACAAGGTTCATCTCGGGACCTTAATTAATTAACGCTAGTTATCAGCACCGCCGCCCACAGCTAACTTTTAGCTGACGGTGTGATCGGATCGGCATCTGGGCCGATTCGGAGACGGCTCTGCCAGCCGGATCGCCCGGCTGGCGACGGTGCAACTCCAAAGGATCCAGACTGTATTCGGAGATAATCCAATGAGACTTATCACCATCAAAACACAGCGGCTACTCTACCTTCCCGCACTCATCCTTTTGCTGGCTAGCTTCGCTCATGCAGCGACGCCAACTAAAAAGTTCGAAGCCGGCAAGAAGGCCAAGGTCACTGGCACCATCGTCTCCCGCAACGGTGACCTCGTGGTCGTCAAAGTGAAGAAGGAAGGCACATCATCGATCGTCAACATCACTGACAGCACCATAATTAAACGCGAGAAATCATTCAGGCTCCGCAAAGCGGATATGGACGCCACCGCCATGCTTCCGGGTTTGACCATATCGGCGGAAGGCGTTGGCAACAGCAAGGGTCAACTGGACGCCGACAAGATTACTTTCAATCCTGACACTTTTGCCGTCGAAGTAGCGGAGGAGCAGCAGATCGAGGCCAATAAGTCTGCAGCGGCTAATGCGCAAGCCACAGCCAATCAAGGTGTCTCCGCAGCGGGCCAGGCGCAGGCGTCGGCGAACCAGGCGGGTCAACTGGCGACTGCTGCAGGCGCCGGGGTCGTTATGGATGCTGAGGCAATCTCGCTTGTCAACAAACGGGTGTCGAACCTCGGCGACTATCAGACCGTAGTCGAAGCCGCACTCTTTTTCGAACCAGACCAATCGAGCCTGTCGGCAGCTGACAAGAAAGTATTGGATAAGCTGGCCGCGGACGCAATGTCCACCCAGAATTACATGATTGAGATCGCGGGTTATGCCTCCAGCACAGGGACAAAGGCCCAGAACCAGAAGCTCAGTGACGAACGCGCCGCCGCTGTCACAGATTACCTGCGCAACTCAGCCAACGTGCCTATGCGGCGCATTCTGGCGCCCGCTGGTTACGGAGCAACCCATGCAGCCGCACCAAACTCCGATCCCGAGGGACGGGACATCAACCGGCGTGTCGATGTAAAAGTGCTGGTCAACAAAGGTCTTGATCAAGCGATTTGATGGCGGGAAGAGGCCGCAGTGGAATGGCGTATGGCGCGTGCTGACGATGTCGTAAGGAGCCTCCGGATGACGGTGACACTTGGGAAGAAGATCCTTTCAGCTGCTTTGTGTTGCCCTCTTATCGCAGTGACGACACCAAATGACGCCGGTGCTGCTATGTTCTACCAGTCGCAACAAGCGGTGCCCGCGTCAGACTATTCGGGCCAGGGGGCTCCAATGACCGCTTCCGAGTTGCAGGGACTCGTGGCGCCCATTGCACTGTATCCGGATGCATTGGTGGCCCAGATTCTCAGTGCCGCAACGTTTCCGGACCAGGTTGCCGTTGCCGACAACTGGCTCAAGACCAATAAGGTCCTAACGGGAACCGCGGTGGCGCAGGCGGTCGATAAACAAACCTGGGACCCAAGCGTTAAGGCGCTCACACAGTTCGCATCCGTCCTGGACAAGATGGCACAAAGCCTGGCCTGGACCTCGTCCCTCGGCGAGGCGTATCACAACCAGCAAGCCGATGTCATGAAAGCGGTGCAAACCCTCCGTGCACAAGCGAAGCAGGCAGGCAATCTCAAGTCTGGCCCCCAGATTACGGTAGTGCAACAGTCCCCGCAGACCATCGTTATCCAGCCGACCAATCCTCAGATTGTCTATGTTCCGGAATACAACCCCACCGTTGTCTATGGCACCCCCATAGCAACCCCGGGATACAGCACGACAGACCTGGTCACTACCGGAGTACTCGCCTTCGGTGCAGGTTTGGCGATCGGCGCAATGATGAGCGGCGGTTATGGTTGGGGATACAGCTACTGGGGCTGCAACTGGTACGGCGGAGCAGCTTATTATCACGGCGGTGCCTACTACGGAAATGCCGCCTGGCACGGCGGTTACTACGGCTCCAGTGCGTCCTACCATGGAGCCTACGGCAGCGCCCACGCCTCCGCTGGCTACAACCCCTCCACAGGCACATATGCACGCGGCGCATCGACGTCAACGGCCTACGGCACGCAAAAGGTAGGACAGGCGTACAACCCTTACACCGGAGCCTATGGCGCCACCCATCAGGGCTCCAACGCCTATTCGAACTGGGGAAGCTCCACCTACTCGAAGAACGGCCAGACCGTGGACACCCAGCATTATTCGAGTGCTGCGGGATCTGTTGGGACAGCGGAGACCTCCAGCGGCAACAGGTACGCTGCCGCCAACGGCAACGTCTATAAGAACACCGGCGGAGGCTGGCAAAACACATCGGGTTCAGCATCCGATGGAGCCCATGGTTGGGGCGACTCTTCGTCCGCCTACCATAGCGACGCCAGTGCAAGCGGCAGGGGATCAACGGCATTCAGCGGATTCTCTGGCGGAGGCGGTGGCGGTTGGCAATCGCGATCCTCAAGCGCACGCGGCTGGGGCAGTGGCGGTGGCGGTGGCGGCGGAGGCTGGGGCGGTCGCAGCGCCGGCGGTGGAGGCTGGGGCGGTGGTGGTGGTTTCCGTGGAGGAGGACGAAGATAAGTCTCGCGTGATCGCCAGAGCTAGACGCGAACGCACCGGGAAGGGTCCCCAGAAAGCAACAACAAATTACGTAACAGGGAGACCGCAATGTTAACGGTAGCGCTGAATCCTTCGATGAGTCCTTCCCGATTCTGGACGATGGCCGTTTTCCTGGCGGCATTGCTGCCACTCGTCGCTTGCAACACATCGAAAGCACCGGCCCCTTCAGAAGTCCGCCCTAAAACATTCGCTACACCCGACGACGCTGGCGCAGCGCTGGTCGCCGCCACAAAAGCGGACGATCGAAATGCGCTCCTTGCGATCTTTGGCTCAGATGCCGCGGAGCTTATATTCTCCGGCGACGCCGCGCAGGACAAGCAGACGGCCGAGCACTTCACAACTGCATATCAAACCATGAACCGCTGGCGTAAACAGACCGACGGCAGCGAGGTTCTCGTAGTCGGAACCGACAACCAACCCTTTCCAATTCCGCTTGCGAAGAACAGCGGAGGACAGTGGTCCTTCGATTCCGCGGCCGGGAAGGCCGAAATACACGCACGGCGCATTGGAGACAACGAACTTGCGACCATCGACGTGATGAATGCGATTGTGGATGCCCAGGCACAATACCTGGCTCAACGTCACGACGGCGTTAAACAGTATGCCCAAAAGTTCGTTAGCGACGAAGGAAAGCAGGACGGACTTTACTGGAAATCGGCCGAAGGAAAGCCTAGGAGCCTGCTGGGTCCGTTGGTAGCGTTCGCTTCCACAGAAGGATTCAACTCGCAGGCTGGAAAGCAGCAGCCATTTCACGGTTACTTCTATCGCATGCTCACAAAACAGGGCCCCGATGCTCGGGGCGGCGCGAAAAACTACATCGTCAACGGAAAGATGACAAAAGGCTTCGCGGTCATTGCTTACCCTGAGAAATACGGCGCCACCGGTATCGCGACATTCATCATCAACCAAAATGGAGTCCTCTACGACAAGGACCTTGGCACCAGCACGACCGAAAATGCAACGGCGGCGACAGAATTCGATCCTGACAAAACCTGGACAGCAGTGCCCGAATAAGAACCTGTGAGGACGCGACTCCGAAGTTTCCCCTGCCGACGTTGTCCAGCAGAATGAAGAAAGCGACGTAGGAGAGACACGATGAGTCAGCCTGTCAAACCCCAAGAACAAAAGAAAAGAGGCGGCGGCGGATTTTTACACCGCCTGTTTGAGCGGGTTGGGCACGAAACCTCTGCTTTCGGTGCCCAGTCGGAATCGGCTATGAAGCCCACACTCGACCTCAGCGACATCCAGGGGATCATTCTCCGCAGCTACAAGATGCCCATGCCGTATCTCGATCCCTGACATCTGCTCTGGCTGTGCCGATGCCGCCTCCGTGGATGCCACCTCCACCGCGATAAACGGTGCCGCCGCAGAGCAACGCAAGCGCTTCTTCCACTCGTAGAACTGCCAGTCGCGCAATCCGTGATCACGACAGAACACAGCCACACTCGTGCCGCTTGCTACCTGCTCCGATACAAGACCACGCCACCGAGCCAGATCTTCTTCATTGTGCTGTCCCATACCGTAAGAATCATGCGGCAAACCGACATCCACAAGATGTGGTTCGCGTAGCGCTCACGGGGACTCACCTGGCAGTCTTTAAGAAAGTTTTGGCCAAAGCTAGCATAACGCTCGTTCTCAGCGCCCTCGTACCAGAGGCGTATCATCGGTTCCGAACGGGGCAAGGGGTATGACGAACAATAATCGCGCCCGACACGCTGGAAAAGCCAATCTCTCCTGGACGATGTGGCTGATTGCCGCGATCAGCCTGTCGCTCATCCCTGTGGCCTGCTCGACCCGGCGGCTGGCAGCAGTGCCGTCGCCCATGGTGGCACGGGCCCGCCCACCGGTCGATAATGTGCGGTTCGTGCTCGGCCTAAACTTCGACAAATTCGAAGACGAATATCTGCTCTCGCTGCAACGCGAGACGACCTATCTCGCAAGCATGGGGCACAAGGGCCCACTGCCGGCAACATCCTATCTTGCCATCTCCGGCGGCGGGGGCAACGGCGCGTTCGGAGCGGGGCTCATCACCGGATGGACGGGTTCGGGGCGGCCGGTCTTCAAGACCGTGACCGGGATCAGCACGGGCGCGCTGATCGCGCCGTTCGCCTTCCTCGGCCCCAAATATTATCCGCCGCGCTTCCATTTGAGGGAGATCGCGGCCGCGAACGGCTATGACCGCAAGCGGACGCTCTACACCATCCGAAATGACCGGCTCGATCCGGAATGGGCCAACGTCAATCGGCGCACGCTGAGCATCGCTTCAAAGGCGGTCTCGTCACTGATTCACACGCAGGGCAATGGCGATCTCCACCGCATGTATCTGACCGCGGAGCGGGACCATCTGGACTATAACCTGGCTTATATTCCGGCCGACTTCATCGCGGTCAGAAAATCGGAATTCGACCCGATTTACATGACCCAGCTGTTCGCCCGGGGACAGGAAATGGCCGCCAAGGGATATCCCTGGCAGAAATATCCGCCGGGGTATGCTCCCAATCCTGTCGCGAAATAGGGTTTTTCCGCGTGACGCGAGCACGCGCTTCAACTTCGACACATCGCTCCCATCGGTGCGAAGGGTCGGACTAGAATGTGGGCGAAAGAACTTCAGGCTGCGTCAATGACAAAACAACAACCTTCCACCGCGAAGGAATTCAAATCTCTCTGGAGGCTGGGAGGTCTAACTCCTTGGCAACTCATTCACAATGTTTTTGAGGAGATCATAACGAATAACATTTTCGGACGGGCATCCGAGCTGGCATTCTATTTCTTATTCGCTCTCTTTCCGTTGATTCTGTTATTGATGACTTTGTTTGGTCTGTTCGCCTCACGTCGTGTCGAACTTCAAAATGATTTAATGTCATATTTTGCAGAGTTACTTCCACCCTCCGCGTTCCAACTCTTGCACCATATCGCAAGTGAGCTGACTGCTCATGCTAGCGGCAGAAAGCTGGCGTTTGGTATTGTTGCAGCGCTCTGGAGCACTTCTAGTGGCGTACAGTCCATGATTTCCTCTCTGAACCTGACTTACCACGTCCACGAGGCTCGGGCCTGGTTCAAAGTTCGCACCATAGCACTCGGGTTGACGGTAGTGATTGCCATTCTTGTTCTCACGGCGTTGTTTATGGTACTGGCGGGCAACCATTTTGTCGGCTGGATAGGGACAAGCCTGGGATTGCACCCGGTTGTCGTCTTTGTTTGGAAGGCCATTCAATGGCCGCTTGCCATCCTGTTCGTTTCTATATCCTGTTCATTGATTTATTATTCCGGCCCCAATTTGAAGGTCCGACGCCGCTGGCAGTGGATGACCCCAGGTGCGGCATTCAGTTGCATTCTGTGGCTACTCGCCTCGGTCCTGTTCCGCATTTACTTGCATTATTTTAATACCTACAGTGCCTCGTACGGATCAGTAGGAGCGGTCATGATTCTCTTCCTCTGGCTTTACGTGACAGGACTGGCTTACCTGGTCGGAGGCGCGATCAACGCTGAAATCGAGAGCGCGACGACGCAAAAGCGTGTCGAGCAACCTCTCACGTAAATCGTTCTTTGAGGCTCGTTTTACATCCCTGAGGGGGGCAGGTTCAGCAGATGCCGCGGTCGGAAAAAAGCGTCCACGAGCCTGTCACCGAAGACACGCCGCAGCTCGATGAAGCCGAAAAAGGGGATCAGCACAACGAACAGCAAGGCTGTGAGCGTAAAGATTCCCTTCCAAGTTCCACCGCCCAGGTCAGAGATGCTTTCGTGGAATGATTTCCCATGAAAGCTACCGACAGCGGCGTCTTCGGCAATCTTGCAACAAGCAAGGACAATAGTGAACGCGAAGGACTTTAGAAGAGTTGGATAGATCAGCGGAGCGTCCCGGAGTTGGTCGGCAAAATGTAGCTCCTGGGCAAGGAGCATGACCTTTGCAAGCGCGAGCGCGTTAAACAAGGCAATTCCATGTAGTGCAAATTCAATGTGATTCTCAGCCAGAATCACGGATTTGTAGACCACCAACAAGGAGAACACAGCAAAGAGGTAAAAAGAGAGCAGGAGGTACTCCTTCATCTCGTGGACGGCGCGTTGCTTCACACTTTGCTTGGCTTCGTTCACGGTGCTTCTCCTTGGAATGGGTTCTAGACAAATTATTTTCATTTGGGGGCCTTTAGCGCCTGGTTCGAACCCGAGCCATCGGAAGTGTAGAGACTGACCTCTCTCGCATTGCGAGAAAGCGAGGCAGGATCAACTTGGCCTTCGAATGTTTCCTGCGTAATGAGAACTCGTTCGGGTGCACCTGCCTTGAAGTTTTGAACGGCATAACCGTGCTCCATGTGTCTAGCTTGTTCCTGGTTCGATTGAACGCTTTTCCCTTTGTCGAGGCGTATATCAAGATCGTTTGTGTCACTGATCGCGGTCACAGTGCCTAAGTCTCCTTTGCGAACACCCTGCTTCGGATATGACTCGTTGATCTGGACGCGATCACCTGGGGCGATTTCTCTTTGTTCTTCGCGGTAGACAGTGCTTTGCGCTGTCATATCTTTCGCGAGGTGTGGACTGTAAGTCACCTCGTCACCATCAGAAGTTTGAACGGTCAACTTATTTGCTTTGGAGTCAGTCGCGACAACAGTAGCCACGCTATACCTCGTTCGGTCGTTTCTGGGGAATCGCTAATGACAATAGCACCACTGCCACGGGTGATGCTATTGTCTAAGTACTGTTTGTAAGTCATTGAGTCTATGTCTGATAATAACCGTTATGTATAGTGCCAATGTAGGAGCAAAGCGATAATGTCGTAGCTCTGCAAAGCCAAAGTGTCGCTGCCCCATCCTGAGTTCAGGGTTGGAGGCGACAGATTGGGCTGGGTGCAGATGAGCAGACAGGATTTGCAGCGGATTGAGGTCTTGACCGAGGTGCTGGCGGGCCGGCGTACGACGGTGTCGGCGGCGGGCGTGCTGGGTGTGAGCTTGAGGCAGGCCCAGCGCTTGCTGGCCAGGTATCGAGCTGGTGGTGGTGGAGCGATGATCCATCGGTCTCGCGGTCGGCCCGCGTCCAACCGCTTAGGTCCAGGCGTTCAGGAATATGTGCTGGAGTTGGTCCGGCAGAACTTCCGCGACTTTGGTCCAACGCTTGCTGCCGAGGCCCTACTCGAGCGACATGGCGTTGAGGTCTCGCGTGAGACGCTGCGCAAGTGGATGGTCGCCGACGGTCTATGGCTGTCGCGCAAGCAGCGCCGAAGCTTTCACCAGCCGCGGCTGAGACGTGAGTCCTATGGCGAGTTGATCCAGATCGACGGCAGTGATCACCGATGGTTCGAGCAGCGCGGCGAGCCCTGCACGCTGCTGGTCTTCATCGATGACGCAACCAGCAAGCTGATGCAGCTACGCTTTGTGCCCAGCGAGAGCACGGACTCCTACTTCAGTGCTTTGCAGGGCTATTTGAACGATCACGGCTGCCCTGTCGCTTTTTACTCGGACAAGCACACTGTCTTCCGCGTGAACCGACCAGACGCGATGGGAGGATCCGGGATGACGCAGTTCGGTCGTGCGCTGGCAGAGCTCAACATTGAGATCCTCTGCGCTAACTCCAGCCAGGCGAAGGGCCGGGTTGAGCGGGCTAACCGCACTCTTCAGGACCGGCTAGTCAAGGAACTGCGACTAGCCGGCATTTGCGATATGGCAGCTGGCAACCTCTTCCTTCCGTCGTTCGTCGAGCACTTCAACGAACGCTTCGCCTTGCCTGCACAGAAGACTGAGAACCTTCACCGTGCACTGCATGTCAAAGCGACTCAACTCACCGATATCTTGTGCCATCGTGAGCAGCGGCACGTCAGTCAGCAGCTCACGATGGCTTACGATCGCAAGCAGATCATCCTAGAACGTAGCGAGATATCGGAGAAGCTGGCGGGGCAGTATGTCGAGATCTATGACTTCATCGACCAGCCCCTGGAGGTTCGATGGAAAGGTCACCTACTTCCCTATCGCGTCTTCAGCAAAGACCAGCGCGTAAGCCACACCGCTGTCGTAGAGAACAAACGCCTCGGCCACGCACTCGCAACGGTGAAAGCGCAGCAGGACATCAAGCATGTACCGAAGGTGATGACTAACAGCGCAAAGGGCGGATACAAGAAGAACCCTCGTCGGCTTTACGGGCCGGATTACAAACCGAAAATCGCGGCGGCGCCCGCGGTGGAAATGACGGCCTGATGGAAAGCATGGAAGACCGACGATGAAGCTGTCGGTCTCCCACCCTTCCCACAGTCCTTGGAAATCACCAAGTGCGGTGATTTCACACATTCCCACCGCACGACGACGACTACGCATTATGATGACAATCTAGCTTTGCAGAAACGACGACGCTTTAGCTTTGCAGCAACAGACGTTATTAGCGCAAAGTAGAAATGTCCTGTTTCTGCAAAGTTGAAATGTCCTACCCTTCCGAGAGATATCGGAGGCAGAGATTGGATCTTTTCAGCATGAGTGGACAGGAACTGCAACGGATCGAAGTCTTATCTTAGGTTCTGGCAAGGCGACGTACCGAGATCTCGGCCGCAGCAGTTCTGGGGCTGAGCACCAGACAGACGCGCCGGCTGCTGACCGCGTACCGCGATGCGCCATTGCCGATTCCCTGGCTGCCGCAGAACAATCTGCATGACCCCGGCCGCAGGACCGGCGTGTCAGCCACACCGCTATCGTGCAAAACAAGCGTCTGGGCCACGCAAGATCGATCATCAAGGCGCAGCAGGATCTCAGAGGCGCTCCGAGGGTCATGCCCAATAGCGAAAGGATCGGCCGCAAGAAACGACCGAAGACGGTCTACGGGCTGCCGGAAGAGCCGATGAAACCCACCGACTGAGACAACAGCCGTGGAAATGTAAGGCTGAAGAAACCACAGCGCATTCCAACATAACAACAGGACTCCAAGTTCTTCCAGTCGCGTTGCTAAGCAATCAGGTGGTACAAGTCTTATAGGCTGCCTCACCTGAGGCGCACAAACGGTAGCCTATCCATGATTCGGTGACGATATAACGGCGATGGTCTGAACATCCAATCTTCTTGCGAAGCTGAGCAATGTAGGCTCGAATGTGTCCGCGCCGGTCATCATCGATTCCCCAGACATCCTGAAAAATGACTCGGTGGGTAAGAATCTGTCCGGCGTGTTCAACGAGACAGCGCAACAGATCAAACTGTAATGGTGAGAGATGAATTACCTGACCACGAACAGTGACGCGATGCATAGAGATATCAATTTGAAAGTCACCCGCAATGAGAGTTCGTTGCGCTTCCGCTCCTTTGACCGGATGACGCCGAAGCTGAACCTGCACCCGGGCATGAAACTCCCGCATGCTAATTGGCTTGATAACATAATCATCGGCACCAGCATTCAATGCCTCGACCTTAATGGTCTCGTGTGTGGGAGCTGAGAGAACAATAATCGGCACTTCAGAGATCTCACGGAGTTGGCGACAAAACTCAACACCGCTCATCTTCGACATGAATACATCTGAGTGTTCCGATCGATGCGGACAACGTGAGGATCGCGTCCCATCAGGGCCATCGTGAAGGTTTCACCGGCGCTTACCGTGTCGGGACCAGTCAACAAGAGTACTCTTCCATGAAATCCGGGTCGCGAGCATTACGGGACGCAAACGCGTGGCGCCTGCCTCAAGAGCTGCCTTGAATGCATCCTTGCTTTCCGTGAAGTGTTCGTTTGCGAACATGATAATAAGAACACTATTCGATGTAGCTACGCCGATACTCATGATTGTTCCCATAAGCGCAGGTACCAGCAGATGCCAGCCAGTGCTCCGGGACGGGACCATCACCGGGAACGTTTACCCTGCACAATCTTGGTTATGCCTGAGCTGTTGGCAGGCTGGAAAAGCAACCAAACTCACGCCGGAGCAGATGCTCTACGTCGTGAGCCGAGATGGAATAGATCGGAGTTCCTACCCTGCAATGCACAATCGCGCGATGGCCGAACTGCAGCACAGTGCAAGCCCGCTGATGCAGGTTGGTTGCAGTGGGATGAACCCATTCGGCGACAGTCAGGTAGGGAAAGACGCTGCCCTGTGAGCGGAAACCGTAATGGATCAGGACATCTTCAATGCTCATGGACCACCCTCAGATTGAAATAATGAAGCGGGGAGTGGCTGTCCACGACCACTCCCTTTTCAAATGATCATGAATGCTTCAGTCCAGGACTGAAAGTTGACAACCAGCAGTAGATAGACGAGGGCAACGGCAAACGCAAGTCAGGCAAAGAGGCCAGGAAATGACGGCTGCACAGTAGCGACCTGCCCACGCGTAACGACCCTGCTTCCTCGGTCGCCGCACTGTACTAAAAACGAGCGGAGGTGTGATCCCAGATGGCAGTTGCTTGAGCGTAGCTTGTGCTTCCGCAGTATCTGCGCGATCGCTCCATCCACGTTCGCCTGCGGTTGTAGGTAAACTCGGAGGGAACAAGGCCATTGAAACGTCCAGATGATGCTCACCACTGGCATGTTGATCGATGGGAAGATGTCCACTGGTGTTCGCATCATCACGACCGGGCTCACTAGAAAGAGCAGGAGCGCCCGGACGACAAAGGTGTAAGGACGTAAGAGGGCCAATTTAACAATCCACATTGGAAGCCCCCGAGGTTCGACTCTGCCTTACCGCAGCATCTACAGTGTTGAGGAGTTCCTCTCCATCAAATGGCTTGTAAAAAAATGCGACTGCTCCCTGATAGAGCGTATTTCGGCGCAGCTCATCGTCGTGATCGGCTGTAACGAAAATGATGGGCAATGTCGGAAGAGCGGCTGTCATTCGCCGCTGTAACTCACAACCATCAATGCCCGGCATTCGTACATCGGTGATCAGGCAGCTGATTGACGTGAGTCCACCATACTGGAGCGCTTCTTCGGCGGAATGAAACGAAATATGTGCTATTCCAGCAGAGTCGAATAGCTGTTCTAGAGACTCTCGCACTCGTAGGTCGTCGTCCACTACCGCCACGATGTGATCTTGTTTATCGGATGCCAACGGCACTGCTCCTCTACTTACAGTCCGATAGTAGGAGAACTGTTGTTAGCTGCCAATTATCGTTTTGTATTAGAAGGCGGCTTAGGGAATACCTAATTTCGCAGCCATTCTTACAAGATCCGCGAAAGACTGTGCTTCCATCTTCTTCATAATCTGTCCCCTATGGATCCGAATGGTGATCTCACTGGTTCCAAGCTCCCACGCCGTCTGTTTATTCAGCAGACCAGAGACAACAAAGGGAAGGACCTCGCGTTCCCTTGGTGTAAGAGATGCATATCGCTTCTTGATTGCATTAAGCTGGGTGTTCTTCAACCGAATCTCTCCATCAATACGAATGGCTGAGTCGATTGCGCGGAGAAGATCTTCTTCTTCGAATGGCTTGGATAAAAATTCTGTCGCTCCAGCCTTCATAGCCTTTACGGTGGCGGGAATATCACCATGACCTGTTAGAAAGACAATGGGTGGACCACCAGCATCGGCAAGCTGCTTTTGCAATTCGAGGCCGTTCATTCCGGGAAGATCGAGGTCAAGAACCAAACAGGCTGAGACGTCGGGTCTCTGGAATGCCAGGTATTCTGCGGCACTGCTTAATGTCATGACATCATATCCAACAGAAGATAACAGTGCCGACAAAGCTTCTCGGATGCGGCTGTCATCGTCCACTACATAGACAATCGATCTATCGGAACTCATTCCGCTTCCGCTCCCTCTGTGGAGCTCGGAATCGCAAACGTGAAGACTGTACCAGCCACTGGTCCGGGTGACCCCCACAGGCGCCCCTCGTGGGCCTCTATGATCGATTTGCAGATTGAAAGCCCCATCCCCATGCCGTCTTCTTTTGTCGTGAAGAACGTTTCAAAGACTTTGTCGAAGTTCGCGATTCCAACTCCCTGATCACTGATCTCCGTCAGGACCATACCCTCTTGTTCTGTCGAGCGAATTGCGAGTGCCTTCGGTCTATCCGTGACGGTTTGCATGGAATCCATAGCATTCAAGACCAGATTCATCAGGACCTGTTGGAGTTGGATGCGATCGCCGATGACTGTGGGGAGGTCTTTGGGCAGGTTAACCTCAACCATGACTTTCTCTTTTACTACTCTTCCGCGAAGAAGCGAGACAACTTCATTCACAATATGTCGTAAATCGACGGGTTCCTTCTTTGGTGGCGATCTGCGGAACAGCGTCCTGAGCCCTTTGATAATCTCTCCGGCGTCCTTACCATCTCGCACGATACGCTCGACCGCCCCTTTCGCATGTGCAATATTTGGAGGATCGACTGCGAGCCAGCGTATGCAAGCTTGTCCATTTGCAACCATTGCGCTTAGAGGCTGACTAATCTCGTGAATGACGGACGCAGAGAACTGCGACATGGTGGCTGTCTGCGTGGCCTGGGCGAGTTTTGCTTGCGTCTGGCGAAGTGATTCCTCAGCACGGCGTCTAGCTGCAATCAACGCGGTCGCGAGAACCATGGCAGCGATGAAGACCACTAGCCGTAGAAAAGATTCGCCGGAGTGAAGAAAGTGAAACCGGGGAAGAAGAAAAAAGAAATCAAAGAGGATAGATGAAATGAGGATAGTAACGTATCCGGGACCACGGCCTCCATAGAGGCTGCTAACCATAGCAGCCAGTAGGAAACAGGAAGAGGGAGCATTAAGTTCCCAAGCTATGGGCAGTGCGATCGCACATGCCAGGACCGCAAGCAGATAGGTTTTCAATCGGCCGTAATCCTCACGCATCGAATCGTCTTGTTGGGCTCGGTCTGAGTTTGTCGATCATTCAGTTGAGAATATGCTTTCGAGTACGCCATCAATTCAAATTGATTTTGCCGCTATGCGCGTTTTGGTCGGGGATAGTTGGATGATTTAGGCTATCAACCAATGCTTTCCTGTGACTTTCAGAGGATCGTGGAGATCGATTTTGTGATGCGATCAAACGCACGTATGCCTCCGTGGGCGTATGCAATAGCGCATTGATATGATAGCCGCGGCATATGGAAAATCTAGGCAGCGTGATTAGTACCGGGGACGAGAGGCTTCTCTACCTTCTTTAGCAGCTCGTCCAGCCTAGCTTCGATGCACTAATGCTTGCCTCTCTATCAGAGATATTCATATCGGTCATCGCCCTGTCAAACACAGATGACTGATGGTACTGAGCTGTCTGAACGGATGGAATTACATCTTCATGTAGGGTTGCCACGTCAATGAGGGGGTTCAGCCCGCATTCATCAAGCCATTTAAATCGACGGCTGGCGGATGGAAAAGTACCGGGAAAGTCTAGTTTTGAGTAAATTGCCGCAGATTTGCGGTTTCCCACCGACTGTCAGGGTTCTTGTGTGATGCATTGAACTGGATCAGCAACGCAGCAGGGCAGGGTTACGCACCTGTTCCTGCCCGCATGCTCTTGACTCTCTTGGTGGCGCACAGCCCACTATTTCATCCTTCTCGGTGTTACTGGCTCAGTTCCCCGGATGGCTCCCCGCCAAGCATCTTCTTCACTCCGTCCGGGTAGGTAGTGATGAGTACGTTATCAAGATGGCTCTCCCATATATAAGTCTTTCCTTTGACCTGCACCGTACCTTCTATCCAGCAGTAAACATAGCTATAGCGATCATGCAGTTCCTTCTGATCGATCTGGTGGTAGGTGCGGAACTGCTTCCGAATGTCGGACTCTGTCAGATGATAGAACTTGCAGGAATCGATATCCGTCGAATCAGTTTTGGGGTCGATGTGCAGTTGCCCAATCGTGATCACAGCTGATGACGGCAAGGGGTAGTGACGTTCCTTGGCCGCGCCCACCATAGAAAAGAGGAGCACCACCCTTACGGCAGTTCTACCAATTCGCATCACGGGCCTCGCCTGCATTCTTTCTGGAGAGTTGCGGATGGCGGTACACATCGGTGCGCTGTAACTTCAAGGCTACAAGCAGTTCGCCAACCAGCCACTTTATCGCTATCTGCTGGTCGGTCGTAGGTTGCTCATAATTGTTCTCATCGATTGCCTTGCCTACAATTTCAATACCAATCGAGTCGGAGTTGTCAGGATAGCGGTCGGGATATTTCTTGCCTTCTTCTATGTGATCCACGCTATGAATGAAAGCTCTGCGGTCAGTCTTTTCCCATATCCGATATTGCTGCTCTTGTTTGGCAACGCAGGGATGCCTCTGATAGCAGCGAGAATAAATCGGGCCGACATGCCAGCACTTTTGTTTCACTGAAACGGTCTGGTAGATGGTGCCGTCCTTGTCGATGAGAAAGTGTGCTCCCGTACCACGGGTAGTTCTCTTATATTCTGCCAGCGTGCTTGCGGCGGTCTTCGAATCAGTCTGATGGACAACCAGCGCACCGATCACCGTCAGTGGGCCATGGGAGATGGCAGGGATCAGATCAACCTTGACGGAAGCATCGTGGACGACGCCATCCTTGTCGATACTCAGCACGGCTAGTTACCCATTTTGATGTCGATGTATTGTTTTTGATCGAGCGCGGGATGCAGCTTCAGATGGAGGACGTGATTACTCCCGCCGCCGCCCGAAGTATGGAAACCGCTGATCCAGCCTCGGAAGGTATAGGTGCAGATGGCTTCCTGCTGTTTCTCGTCCTGCCAGAACTCCACTTTCATATCCTTGATCTTCTCAATGGTCACTATGTTGGCATACGAGAACAAGCTTTGCAGAGTGGCAAACGGTATGTTTACGGTGTCGTGGATGTCGACGACGCAGCTGATGGAACAACGCAGCACGCCCATCCGAGGCAGCCCGTTATGATCGTGGTGAGTATCGATGCCCACGTGAGCAGAGACAGCATTGAACTTGTTTCCATCTATCGTGACCGTCGCATTCGAGGGATGCGGCATGCAGAACCTCACTCGTAAGTTAATGCGCACAGTGTATCAGCATATCAACGCCTTCCAGCAAGCCGACCGACTGACGCTTCGGTTATTTCTGGCAAGTAACTTGTTGAAACGTGCACGGCTCCGCAGGCGGGGACCTCGGCGTCCATGCCTGTGAGGCAATCTCGCGCGAAGTAGCCCATCCGCTATGTATTACTTAAGGCATTGCTCGCACATCTGAAGATCGAGTGCCGGATTATCGCCACAGCTGTCACGACGATAGTGGCAATGGCATGGTTGATTTTTGCGATTCCTAGCTGGCAAATCCGAGCTGCGCGGAATTCGAAAACTGGAGTCCACGTCGTTGACTTGTTCTCGGATGACACCCACAGGGCGAGTCACTGTGCACCGCGAATGCGAGTGCAAAGCCAGCATGTGAGCAAGATATCAGAGAAAGATTAGTGTCCATGTATCCGACGACAACTACGTTTTGAACCGCGGCCTCAGACGCAGCTCCCACCGTAGTTGGATGGAACATCCTGCAAAGTCGCCTTTTGAGCAAGTTTCGCAACCGTGCAGCCGAGCCTGAATCGAAAGTTGCTCAAATGTATGGTCCGCCGTCTGAATGCAAGGGAAAAGTTTATGGATGAAGGAATGTCTGCGTCAATGTATCCGGCCTTTTGGTGGAGATCAGTCTCCTGGCCATGATGAGATACGCCGCGTACCTGTCCTACAAAACCCCTCGGCTGTGGAAGAGCCTATTGAGCAATCAGGTTTCAGGTACGCCGTTTGACTGTTCTTTCATCTTTACTTATCCGGTGCAGACCTCGGTGGGAGAACTTGATCTTGATAGCTACGCTTAGCTAGGCCGCGACTGGCTCTTGAACTGCCCGATAGTCCTGGCCGCTTGACAGCACGGCCCAAGCGATCCTTGCCAGTTTGTTTGCCGTGGCGACGATGAGCACGTTGCGTGGCGCTCTGGCTTCAAGAGCGGTCATCCACGCGCCCATGGCGACGCGGTCTCGCTTCGATCGCAATACGACTGCGCGGGCTCCATGGATGAAGATCTTGCGCAGGTAGTTGTTACCGCGCTTGCTGATACCGAAGAGGCGGGCCTTACCACCGGTCGAGTGCTGTCGTGGCACAAGCCCAAGCCAGGAAGAAAACTCACGCCCCTTATGGAAGGCTGCGCCGTTACCGATCGCGGCTACGATCGCGGTTGCGACCAGCGGGCCAACGCCGGGGATCTGCCTGAGCCGCGTGCATGCCGCATCACTTGAGGCAATCAGCTCCACTTCCTGGTTCAGATCGACCACCCGCTGTTCAAGATCCTTCCACTCGTTCCAAAGTTGAGCCAGCAGGTTCCGCATACGCGGAGTGAGATCTTCCTCGGCGTTCTCGAGGATCTCGGGCATGCGCTCGCGCAGCCTGGCCGGGCTCTTTGCAAATACCAGACCCCGCTCCAGCAGGAAGGCCCGCAGCTGGTTGATGACTGAGGTTCTTCGCGCGATCAAACGATCGCGCACACGATGCAATGCCTGCAGATCCAGCTGGTCGTCCGTCTTGATCGGAACAAATCGCATGTTCTCCCGATCCACAGCCTCAGCAATCGCTTCCGCATCCAGGAAGTCGTTCTTGTTCGACTTCACGAATGGCTTCACGAACTGGGCCGGGATCAGCTTCACATCGTGGCCTTGTTCTCGTAAAGTACGGCCCAGGAAGTGCGCCCCGGAACAGGCCTCCATCCCAATCAAAGAGGTCTGCAGGTTCGCGGTGAAGGCAATCAACTGCTTCTGGGTAAACTTCTTCTTCAGCAGCACCTTGCAGTTATCGCCAAGAGCCACCAGGTGAAAGGTCGTCTTGCCAAGGTCAATGCCTACGGAACGAATCTCCATGTCGATGATCCTCCTTCAATCTGCCTATAAGATCCTCATCGCCAGATTGAGGTTTAAGCGGCGGACCATCTCAGTAACCCGTTTTCGAGGAACAAAAGTCATATCAAACGATATCGAAAGACTCAAACTCGTATCGCCAAGTCGGGTGATGGGAAGTCTGAGGAAGGATTAGAACGGTTGTTCCTGTGGCTGTCTCGATTGCGTAACCCAATTTGCGATGAAGAATCCGAGCCGTTGAGCGACGGGGGGATCAACGTTCGTCAATACAACAAAGACATACTTCGAGTTGTTGCAGAGTTCGACGTCTCCATTCATGCCCGGATATCCTCCGCCATGCCCCAGGCACGTACGGCCATTCAACGGATGGACCATCAGCCCATATCCGTATTTGCCATCGTGGGGCATCTCCACATTTCCGGTCATCATGAGCGACGTGTAGTGTGAGTTGAGAAGTTCGTGCTGCTGCAGCGCCTTTGTAAATGCGAAGAGATCGCCAACCGTGCCGTAGAACTGGAGTGTGCCTGTATGGAAGGCGCTCTTGAGTCCGGCGACGAACTTGCCGCGGAACACGCGGCTGAGCACCTTGATGGGGAGAAAGAAGGAGCGGCGGGAGGAGATCCAGCGGGAGTGGTCTGGAGCGAGGCCGCCGGCGGCGAGCACGCAGTGGACATGGGGATGATGTTGCAGGCGCTGGTCCCAGGTATGGAGCACGCTGAAGAAGCCGATCTCGGCGCCGAGGTGTCGGGGATCGCGAGCGATCTCGAGCAGGGTCGCGGCGCTGGAGTGGAACAGCAGGTTATAAATCAGCCGCTTGTTCTGCAGAGCAAGCGGGGCCAGTTCGCGCGGGAGGGTGAAGACAACATGCACGTAGCGGGTAGGGAGAAGCTCGCGTTGGCGGGCTTCGAGCCAGCGCACACGGGCGTTGCCCTGGCATCCGGGGCAATGCCGATTACGGCACGAATAGTAGGAGATGGCGGAATGTCCGCAGCTGGAGCACTGATCGCGATGCCCGCCCAGCGCAGCGGTGCGGCAACGGGTGATGGCCAGCAACACCTTCTGATGTTGCCAGCTGATCCACCGGCGACTGCGCTTTATGAAGTCGTCACCGGCACAGTGAACGATGTCGGCCATCTCCAGCGAAGGTCGGTTCATGCGCTGAGAGATACCCCTGCCACTTAACTTATCGCAGCGCCATCAAGGCTGGCTCAACCACACGCGCATGCGTCCGCCGCTCTCAAAGCGGCTTCGTTCAAGTCGCCTTTTGACCAAGTTCGCGTTGGCGCGTCTCTGGGCCGGGTGAACTTGGCGAAAACCCCGTTTTCAGGGATCTGAGAAGTGCGTAGCGCTCCGGCTGATACGATCTAACCAACTTGCTATGAGGAATGCCGATCAAGCACAAGGAGAAGATCTTTCGGTCAAGGACAAGGTTCTCATCTTCCCGATGGTACTTAGTGGCCTGTTGGCGGCGGGCCTGTCATTCGGTTGGCAGATCGCTCTTTACCGACACCGCTTCTTCATTTGTTTAGCCATCTTTTGTCTGTGCTGGTTCTTCTCTGATCGAAAGTGGACCATGCTATTAACCTTCGTATGCTTCTTTCTATTGCGAGCGATCTGGTCTTTGTTCCTGCTTGTCGCCGGACGAAGTTAGAAGTACACGCACGACTTTTGCGTCTCCACGGCTCTGACGCCCGCAGAGTCGGGTTTTGGGAAACTACGGCCTTATCGCTTCCCAAGCCCGCCTTCAGGGAACTGCTGGTTCGGCTTCCCTTCAGCAACTTTTCCAGGATATTCAAACCGAGTTTCGGTTCCCCAATGCATTCGACTCTCACTCTCTTTGTCTGTGACATAGCTTATGGAGCGATTTAGAGGAACTCATAAACCGTCAATTTTGACGCGCGTCACCAAGAGGACCTCTTAGTTTCCGAGACCTCATTTTCAGAGAACAGCGATCCGACTCCTGTGACCACTACCTATAAGACGACTTCTGAAAACTATCGCGGAAGGCCGTCGATGAACTCGTTCGTTATTCGCAGTACTTCCGATTCGTTTGATCTGAAGACGAAGTGGTCCGCATTCGGTATACGCACGATGTGGGCTGCTGGAACCACTGCTTTCAGCGCTTCAACATGTTCCTCTGTGAACACGGTGTTCTCGCCGGCAGCCTTGCGCCGTTGTTCATCCTGAAGCATGCCGTCTTCGGGCAACTGATGCCGATAAGCAAAGATCGCCAGAACAGGCAGGGTCATCTTCGTGAACTTCTGTTGTCCTTTAGACATCGCGACCAGTTGAGGTGGCGGCAGTTTGGACGGATCAGAAGGAGGCGGATGGTCGTTCATTTGCTGCAGCAGCGATTCAAGGTCTTTTATAAGCCGGGGTAGCTGGCTTAGCAGCTCGCGCAACTGATCTCGCTTATCAAGAGGCAGTTTCCCCGGATCGATATTCGCAAGCTCCTCACGGATATCGCGCACGTCGATCTCAAGGTTGCCGAAGCGCGGATCGTAGAACGCATAGCCATACGCCGCATCAAGATAAATGAGCCCAGAGACCATTTCGGGATGCGATGTGCCAACGGCGCTCAATTCTTCTCCGCCGAAAGAGTGCCCAATCAACACCGCCTTGGGAATCTTGAGGTAGTCCATCACAGCGACCACATCGGCTCCAAGCCGGGCTGCCGTGTAGTTTGTCGTCGTAGGCTCGGGATCGCTGGACTTTCCAATGCCTCGACGCGTGATGCCGTACACATGGTGTGTTGAGGAGAGCTTTACTGCGAACACATCGAACGAGTGAGCTGTCATACCGAGTCCCGGGATCAGGATGACTGGGCTTCCTTTCCCTCCCCAATCCAGGACTTCGAGCCGCACGGAAGGTTCAACCTCCACGGCCAGAACCTCGTGTTTCGTTCGATCTTCCTGCGGAACTTCCGGTGATTGACAGCTGGCTGTGCGGATCGCCACGGTCAAGACAAGTGCGAATAGGCAGGCTTTCAAATTGCTCTCCTGAGGACATCAGCAACTTTACACGAAGGCTCGGCGAGATAACCCGTCCCAAGAAATGCTCTTGTAGAAGTCATGGGATGAACTTTCGTGTTATTCGCACGTAACCGCTGAAGTTCGCAGAGATTTCTGATAGAACCGTTGGAGACTTGCGAACCGAATAGCCTACTCGTTCACAGCGCGATCCTGCTATCCGTGAAGAAATCACAAATGAAGTCATGATCTATTTGTTTGTGACCAGGCTTATGAGGCGGTTTAGACGGACTCATAAACCGTCGTTTGTGAGAGGAGAGATGATGTTTGATTCCAATAAAGGCTTCGCATTGATGTTGGTAATGGGGTCGTATTAGTCATCGCTTCCGAGACTCCAAATCTCTTGTTCAGCACGGAGGTAGTATGCGGAGTCGTGATGATGGTGGCGTTTGCATCCGTAGTTTGGTGACGTGTGACTATCCGGTGAGGGTGTATTTGCGAGCGAAGCGATGAGGGACATTTACGGCTGAAGATGAATGAACTGCTCTGGTAGATTGGGAAGGCACAATTTTACGGGAGGAATTCGTGAATAGACTCTTGGCCGCAATCCTTCTTTCAGCGGTGACAGCTTTTGCCAGCGACCTTCCAAATAAGAAGTATCTGGATCTTACCAGTATCAAAATCATGGTTTCTGCAGCGGAGGCAAAGGCGAAGGAGTTGAATGTTTCCGTAACCATTTGCGTGGTAGATGAGAGTGGCAACATACTTTTTCTGGAAAAGGGCGAAACAGCCTCACTGAATACGATTCAATTTGCCCAAAGAAAAGCGCGTCATGCGGCCTTCTACGGCAGCCCGTCCAGAGAAGGAGCAGACACGGTAAGAAAAGGCAATGTGGAAGCGCTGGCATTCCCAGAATTTTTCCCAAATCAAGGAGGGTTGCCGATTAAGGTCAATGGGCAGCTTCTGGGGGGGATATCCGCGAGCGGCGCCAAATCGGAGATTGACGAAGCCATTGCGCAATCCGGTCTTGACGCGCTTCTCAAGCAATGACTATCTGATTGAAGTGGATTCTGAACCTCGTCGATTTTCGAAAAGGGATAATCGCCAAGTCGCTCATCGACATAGAAATTCAATGTCGAAGGAGCAGACACGACTTTCAGCCGTACGTGTTCTGGGTTAAGCTCGCCTGCAACGCCGCCATGCGCATCGCGACCCAACTCATGTTGCTTCTCCTTGCCAGTCACCCCGCTGCCCACGACCAGCACTTTCATCAGGTCACAAGCCGAACCATCAAGGAAGCCACGGTCAAACGTTTCTTTACGACACGCACGAGGCTGTGAGCGCGCCAAAGTGACTTGGCGGACCGCAAACGCGAGTGTGTTTAGCGCTCAAGAGGGGTGAGGAACCCCTGTTGCGATCTGTGATGCCCGAATTACAAGTTTGGTAGGCCGTCTGTCTGGGTCGTGGGTCCAGAGTTTGCAGATGGCTTCGTAGGGTGTGAGGCCGCGTAGTGTCTTGAGTCGTCTGGCGAAGTTGTAGGCTGCGATGAAGTCGGACAAGTGCGCTTTGAGTTGTTGGTGGGTGTTGTAGAAGAAGCGTTTGACCGTGGCTTCCTTGATGGTGCGGTTCATGCGTTCGACCTGTCCATTCGTCCAGGGATGATTCGGCTTGGTGAGTCGGTGTTCGATTCCGTGGACATGGCAGGTGCGGTCAAAGGGATGGCCGCGGAAGCGTGCGGTTGGCCCCTGGCGATTTTTTGGAAGGTCTGCGAACTGGATTCCGTTGTCGGTGAGCACGGTGTGGATACGGTACGGAACAGCTTCGACGAGTGCTTCGAGGAAGGCAGCGGCAGCCCGCATGTCGGCTTTTTCCGCGAGTTCGACGACCACGAACTTCGAGGTCCGGTCGATGGCCACGAAGAGGTAGAGCTTGCCCTCGGCGGTTCTCACTTCGGCCAGATCGATATGGAAGAAGCCGATCGGATAGCTGTTGAACTTCTTCTTCCTGAGGTTCTCTCCCTCGACCTCCGGCAGCCGACTGATGCCATGCCGTTCCAGACAACGGTGCAGCGAGGAGCGAGTCAACTGAGGAATCGTGGCTTGCAAGGCGTACAAACAGTCATCGAGCGGCAGCAGAGTGTGCTTGCGAAACGCAACGATGACGGCCTCCTGATCAATGGACAAGACGGTGGACTTGGGAACGGTTGGACCAGTTCGATGATCTGCCGTTGAGCTGCCCTTCCTCCACTTGGCTACCGTCTTCGGGTTGATGCCATGCCGCCTCGAAAGCGTCCTTAGGCTCTCTTGACTATGCTGTATCGCTCGACGGATCGCCTCTGTCGTTGTGGCGCTCCGGTGCAGTATCTGTCCCATAGTGCCTCCTTCCACTCTCTGGAAAAGTATGCACCATCAAATGCCGGGACTAAACACCTAGTGACAACAGGCCTTACCACTCATTGACCTGATGTTCGAAGCAGATGTCCTGTGATCTCTGCAGGTATCGCCCATTGCATTATTGGGGCGCTGAATCTGAGTATGGTGCGTGCAGGATGCGACGTGACCACTCTGCTTCCTTTTCGTTGCTGAAGATAAACTTCAGTTCGCCTCCGTTCATCAGTTCCTCATGTGTCACGTAGCTGCGATTGAGCGAGCGGCCATTCAGCACCACGTCCTTTAGAAAGCCCTGCGCATCGGTCAAGTTCACGCTTTTGATCGTCAGCAGGTTGCCGTTCGGCAAATGGAGCACCGCCCGGTCAACGAACGGGCGACCTAACACGTACTCGTTTGAACCCGGCGCTACCGGATAGAACCCCAGGGAAGTGAATACGAGCCATGCAGACATTTGTCCTAAATCATCATTGCCCACAAGCCCATCCGGGGACGGCTTGTATTGCGAGTCCACAATCTGCTTCAGCCGTACCTGAGTCTTCAATGGCGCGCCTGCGTACATGAAGAGATACGCAAGGTGATGGCTTGGTTCATTGCCGTGAATGTACTGACCGATCATTCCGGAGATGTCTTCGACATTTGCATACATCGCCGGATCCACCTTCTGGTCAAACATGGCATCCAGCTTAGCGATCAATCTTTGATTGCCACCCAACAACTCGATGAGTCCTTGCTCATCCTGGGGTTGATACCAGGAATACTGCCACGCGTTGCCTTCTGTAAACCCGCTGCCTGCACCAGCCTTCGCCGGATCAAAGGGCTTGCGATAATCCCCGTTTTCCATTCGCGGCTCCAAGAACCCATCGACTGCGTTGAAGCTGTTTCGCCAGAATGCGGCTCGCTTTTCAAACGTGTCGGCAACCGTCTTCTTGCCCATTGCTTTGGCCATGCGGGCAATTGTCCAATCATCGAAGGCGTACTCGACTGTCTTGGACGCCGCTTCGTCGTCGTGGTCGGCAGGCACATAGCCCAGCTTCATGTAGGCTGCGAGATTGCCATAGGGTGCATAGGTTGCGCTGGCTACCATAGCGTCAAGAGCGGTCCCGGCATCGTAGCCGCGAATTCCCTTCATATACGCGTCGCTGATAATCGGTGCCGAGTGATAGCCGATCATGCACCAGGTCTCCAACCCCTCAAACTGCCACACAGGCAGAATCCCGAAGGGACTCTCCTGCTGTGAAGCAATCATGGATCGCACCAGGTCGTTGGTGCGCCGTTCCGGTTGTACAAGCGTCATGAGTGGTTGTTCCGCGCGATATGTATCCCACAACGACAATGAGGAGACGAAGCGGAATCCTTCTGCGCGATGAACCTGGTTATCGGGTCCGCGATATTCTCCGTTTACATCCATGCTTGTACTGGGTGCCATCATCGCGTGATAAAGAGCTGTATAGAGTGACTTCTCCATCGAGGGCGAGGCACTGAATTCGACGCGCGATAGCTCCTCACGCCACATTTGTTGGGTCTTGGCGCGTATGCCGTCAAAGTCAAATCCCGGTGTCTCTGCGTCCATATTCGCGATTGCGTTTTCTTCGCTTACTGGCGAGATAGCTACTTTGACTATCAGCGGGGCGGATGAAGGCGCAAAATCGAATACCGCCTCCAGCCCTCGTCCTTCCACGCTCTGGGTGTCCTCCGGTAATGTTCCAGGCGTTTTGAAGCCGTGATACGTTGGGGGATCTTCTTCCTTGTTATAGAGTGCATGTCCTGACATTGCCGCGGAGAATCGGATCGCAAAGAATAGCTGCCTTCCTGACGCCCACCCGCGAGTCTCCCGCATTCCGGTCACTGTGCCGTCCTTGCGCACCCTTATCCGGGACCATAGTACTTTCCCGGGATAGTTATAGATGCTGCTACGCAGGTCGAGCAGGAGATGACGTTTCGTTCCCTGGGCAAAAGTGTATCGGTGCTCACCGACACGCTCGCTCGCGGTCAACTCTGCTTGCACTCCAGAATCCTGAAGGAACACGGAGTAGTAGCCCGGTTCGGCGCGTTCGCTCGTATGCGAGTAACGCGAGCGATATCCTGGTCGGGTCTTTTCCAGATCGCCCGGCTCAAGCGGCACACTCTCACCGCTCACCGGCATGATGAGGAAATCCCCAAGATCGCTATGGCCAGCGCCTGAAAAATGCGTATGCGAGAACCCCAGAATCGTCGTATCTTCGTATCGATACCCAGCCGCCCACTTATAGCTCTGTTTGAATGGGCGAATCTGCGTATCGGGCGAGAGCTGCACCATGCCGAATGGCGCGGTCGCTCCCGGAAAAGTGTGTCCTTCTGGGCCAGTACCAATTAACGGGTCAACAAACGTGAGGGGATCGGGTCTCTGGGCGAAGGCCATCGTGGCCGCAATCAGCACTAAGAAGCTCAGCGATTTCTTCATGGTTCAACACTACAGCAGCTCTGTCTCCCACCCCGTTCGCTCACTTCATATCTCTTGGGGTTGGGCGCAAAGGGACGAACGCTGGTCGTCGTTTACAGCTATCGCGGTACAAATATCCGCATCATTTCAGCACGACTGGCACACCCGCATGAACGATGGGAATAAGAGGAAAAGCGATCAACGCATAATACGGCTTCAGCAAAGGCAAGCGCGGCCGGGTTACTCCTGTCGAGCCGGCTCGCGCTCCATCCGGGAAATCTTCGTCAATCCAGTTCTTCTCGCGACGATTTCTCGCCGAAAAGGGCTGCAAGGAATTAGTTGTCATTTGCCGAAATTGTACCTTGCTAGTCGCTCTTGTTGGATCTCAAACAACAGTCGTTTGTACTCGACCTTCGTACTACTGGCCCGCTCGCGGAAATGACTCAGGAGTATCAACGACCATGGAAGCGTATTATCGACGCTTGGAGGTGAAGCAATGATGCAAGGCAACTGGCTCAATCGGGTCGGGACAGTGAGGGGATGGATGTACGTTATTGCGCTTGCTGCCATCGGGATTATCTGGACGGTTCGCTATCTCTAAGGCGGCGCTCAAACAACAGTAGTTTGTGTATGAGCTATTCTTTATGCGACAGTGCTTCTATCAGATCCCCTCCATTGATCGAATCTGTTGCCATAACGCCAGCGGCGAAGAAGGCTCCGGCTGGAGCGATTCCGATCAAAGGCCATAGATCGTAGAGTGTCTCGACAGCAAGCAAGTCGGGCACGAAGTATGCCATAACTATTCGCACTATGTAGGTCAACATGATGCCGCTCAAAGTTCCGGCGACGGATAGGAGAATGGTCTCCTGCAACTGGAGCAAGTAAAAGAAAGATGGTGACGCGCCTAAAACTCTGAGAACTGCATATTGGTGGACTTTTTCGCGAACCTGAGCAAACCTGTTTATTGTAAGAAAGCAAAAATCAACTGCGAGACCCAGCAAGAGCATAGCAGTGAGCGTAAGTTTGAAGACCAGTGTCACTACATGCGCATGCCTTAACGGCTTGAAGTTTGCTCCCGCTAAAGTAAGCAGAATCATGACCGCAAATGCTATGCCCAACGCGTTCAAAAACGCTTGTTGAGCATTGTGGCGGAAATCTTCTATGACTATGCGATGAATCATGAGTAGGAATCGGATTTACAAGTAGATCTTGTGGCGACGTCCCCAGAAACAAACAAATGCAATGATGCCGAACACAGCCACCCCCGTGACGATATGCGACATGTACATCTCTCCGGCGGAAGTATACTCCTGAGCATTAGGTGACGCTTCTGTTGGGAATTCTCAAACGTCATCACTAGGCCGGCCAATCCTGGGCTCGCAATCGGCGGGTCGGGTGTAGGTCAATAATTTATGCTGCGAAAGTTTGGCGGATCTTGTCGAGGAAGGCGATGATCTTCGCCTGAGCATCGCCGGAGTCCAAGGCCTCAAACGGAAGATAGCCGCGGTAGCCGGAGCGGTCGATGATGGCCTTGATCTTTGTCAGGTCGGTGGGTTCGCTCTTTCCGTTGCGACCCACCTCTTTCTTGATCTGCCACGAGACCGCGTAGGGAACGAGCTTCTCGATCTCGGCGTATGGGTCTCCGGAGCGCAGGCTGCCGATATCGAGGATGCAGGCGAACCAGTCGGAACCAACCGCATCAATGAGCTGAATGGTCTCCGCGGCGGTTTTGAGGAAGTCGTTGTGCTGCTGGACCGCAACGACCACGCCATGCTCCTTGCCGAATGCGGCGCATTCCTGGAAGTCGGAAACCATCCATGCGAGCGCCTGCTCGGAGGTGGCGCCAGTTGGACGCGCTGAGCCGGAAAAGACGCGAATGACCGGGGCGCCGAGTTTGCTGGCGACGACAATCCAGTCCTTGATGAGCTGGACATCCTTCTTTCGGGGTGCCGGGTCCGCGACGGCGAAGTCGTTGTGGACGCCGGTGCCGCTGATGGCGACTCCGTTCACAAAGGCGACGCGCTTCAGGTTGTAGACGTATTCGTCGGTTGGCGCATTGGGATAACCGGGGAAGTAGTATCCGGTGGCATCCAGTGCATCCACTGCCTGCTTCGCGCAGAAATGGACGACATCCGTGAGGCTCATGGAGCCTTCGCGAAGCTGCTTGTTAAATGAATAGGCGTTGAGACCGAGTTTGAGTTTGACACCCGCTTCGCGCTCGATGGTCTCCGTTCGGGCAAAGGCCGAGGCGGGAATGGAAGCCATGGCTGCAAGGGTGGCGGAACCGGCGAGAAACCTGCGGCGATCGATGGTGAACATGCGTGACCTTGCCTTTCGCTCCTACGGTAGTCATCGGTACGGATTGGGTCAAGGGTAGTAGCCACATCCAAACGAAACCTCCGTTAAGGATTTTGATCTAACCATTATTCAGTGGGAAACCAGGCTCGATGCCTTGCTTCTTCTCAGATAGGCCAACCGCCTCAACCTCCACCATCCAGCCGTGTACCTGGAATAATGCTCCATCATCACACCGGACAGTGAAAGTAGAATCAAGATCGCATGTACGACTGATCGGGTCGAAGTCCTCACCTCCGATCACTTCTCCCTCAACGTCGAACCCGCCGCCAGTGCAAATTACTCGCATCACTTCCCTCCCCTCGGCTTGTTTGTGGTTCTTTTTGGCTTCCGTGCTTTCGCTGCAACTTTCAGCTTTACCGGTCCGGACCTAACGATCCGGTCAATGGTGGATTTCGACACACTAAACATCGTTCCAAGCTCCTGTTTCGAATACTGATTGCCATCCCACAATGAGCGAATCTTGCTCATCTGGTCGTTTGCAAGCTTTGGCTTGCGTCCACCCAACCGACCGCGAGCTTTAGCGGCGGCCAGTCCCGCCATAGTCCGCTCCCGGATCAGTTCCCTCTCAAACTCGGCCAGCGATGCGAAGACATGAAAGATCAGGCGTCCTGTAGCATGGCTCGTATCGAACTTCTCCTTCAGCGAGACAAAAGCGACCTTGCGCAGCTGAAGAGTATTCACTATCTCCAACAAATCGGCTAATGACCTTCCTAGGCGATCGAGACGCCACACGATGAGGGTGTCTCCCTCATCCAGCCTGTCAAAGCATCGCGTCAGCTCAGGCCGATCGACATTCCGGCCACTGATCTTCTCCTCGTAGATTCTTTTGCAACCGGCTTCTTCAGCTCCGCGAGCTGAGCCGGGTTCGTCTGGTCGTCCGTCGAAACGCGAGCATATCCAATGACCATGCAAAAAAATATCACAAATAGTGTCATAATCTATTTGTTTGTGACGCGAGTTGTGGTACGACTTAAGAGGATTTATAACTCACGTCAAAAGATGGTTCTAAAACGTTCCATAAACCGTCCTTTGTGATGAAGCTTCAGAATGAGCACTCGCGATTTGAAGCGTATTAGGTTTTAAGTCAGGTACTTGTAGGACGTCATACGGTTACGGAGGCTGCCTCGCTTTTACAGGTCAGCGAACGCCAAATGTACCGACTGGTTGCGAGGTATCAACAGGAAGGCGGCAACGGGATAGCCCACAAGTCACGGATTCGTTTCCCCATCAGGAATCTCCTGAAATGCAACTCGAAACCGGTCGATGTAAGAACTTGAATTCCACTTCAGACTATTTGCTACCATCTCCCGTTCCCTTCAGCGTGACATCGCCGTTCACGGTCCTCGGATCCACCATCAGCATCTTCAGGCGCTCCGCAACATCCTCCGGAACCTCCTTCTGGTAGCGTCCGCCCAGATACTTCGCGAAGAACTCCTCCATCTTCGTCACCATCGCAAGATTGTTGATCGGCCGCGCAAACCCATGCCCCTCATCCGGAGCCACCAGGTACTCCACCGGCTTGCCGTTATCGCGCACCGCCGCCACAATCTGGTTGCTCTCGCGAATGTTCACGCGGGGATCGTTCTTGCCCTGCACCACCACGAGCGGCGTCACAATCGACTTCGCCTTCGTCAGCGGCGACTCCGCAATCAACAGCTCCTTGCCCGCTGGAGTGTTCGGGTCCGCCATGCGCGTATACATCTGCTTGCGCCCCGCTTCCCAGTACGGCGGAATCGCATCAAGCAGCGTAATCAGGTTCGACGGCGCGACGATCGCAAACGCCGCCGCATACACATCCGGAGTGAACGCCACACCGGCCAACGTCGCATAGCCGCCGTACGATCCGCCGGCAATACCCACGCGCTTCGGATCGACGGTGCCGTCTGCAACGAGAGCCTTCGCGCCCCACGTCAGATCGTCCTGCATCTTGCGGCCCCACTCGCCATTGCCCGCGTTCAAAAACTTCTTCCCGTAACCTGTGGACGCGCGGAAGTTCGGCTGCAACACTGCGTATCCGCGATTCGAAAGAAACTGCGCAAAGGTGTCGTAACGGAAAGCATCGCGTCCCCAGGGCCCGCCATGCGGAAACACAATCAGCGGAAGATTCTTTGCAGACAGTCCCTTCGGCAGCGTTAGGTATGCCGGAATCTCCAGGCCATCGGAAGACTTGTAGTGATAGGGCTTGGTTTCCGAGAGCGACACGCGCGGAATCTCCTCGCGAATCCTGTACTGCAGCGCCAGCGTCTTCGCCTTGCGGTCCCACACATACGTCTCGCCCGGCTCTCTGTCATTGAAGGCGTTCAGCACCCAGACGTTCTCGTCGTCCGAGGGAGACCCGAACGTAATCGCCTTGCCCGGCAGCTTCGACTGCAGCCAGTGATACTCCTTCTCGAACTCCTTGTCGTGGAAGTACAGGCGCGGGCGGTCATCCTCATACATCGTGAAGATGATGCGATGGTCGAGTCGCGACGTCACCATCCCCTGCAGGTCCACCCGTCCATCAGGATCGCTCTCCACCTTCGCTGTCGCTCCGCTCACGGGGTCAATCGTCTCGAGCTCGATAAAGTTCATCGCGCCCTTGTTCGTGATCAGGTATCCCTGCTTGTTGTCCGGAGTAAATGCCACCACACCGCACTGCTCCAGCACGTTGCAGCCATAGATCTGCTTGAAGCCGTCTGCCGTAACGCTCAGGATCTCCGTGTCGCCCGCCTGGTTCGTTCGTGCCGCCAGCCTAAGGTCGCCGTTGTTGTCGAAGTCCCATCCAGAGATGTGCTCCGTGTTCTGCCGCACCAGCTTCTTCTCGCCGTTTGAAAGATGCAGCTCATACAGGTCGTGCCAGCGCTTGTCGCGATCGTTCAGCCCGATATACAGGATGTCCGGCTTCGCCTTGGGAGCCGCGTAGATCATCGTGCGCACGCCCTTCAGGTCCGTGAGCGCACGCGTCACCGGAAGCCCCGTCGCGCTCTGCGCCGGAGCAGCGGGATCGATCGCATACACGTTGAAGTTCTCATCGCCCGCGTTGTCCTGCGTGTACAGAACGTACTTCGAGTTGCGCGACCAGAAGTACTCGCCCACCGGACGCGTCTTCTCCCCGCTCAACGGCCGCGCTTTATCGAACGGCTCTCCCGCCTTCTTCACCCAGATATTGCGCACACCCTTGTACGGCTTCAGAAATGAGATCCACTGCCCATCCGGCGAGACCTGTGCTCCCGCAATCTGAACCTCTCCAAAGAAAAGCTGACGGTCGATCAGCGGCGGCTGCTGTGCATGTGCAATCGAAGACATAAGAACGATACTAGCTGTTGCTACACCAACCATCAGCTTCTTCACGGCACACTCCCAGGTAAATTTGCGGCGACTCTGAAGATACCTTACGTTCGCTTGCCCAAACAGTTCGTTCACATGCTCAGCAAACAAATATCACACCCACCAACCGCGGGCAACGAGATCCTCTGTGCGGACTCCAGTCAGGCGAAGGGTCGCGTGGAGCGGGCTAACCGCACCTGCAAGGCCGCCTCGTCAAGGAGCTACGCCTTGAGGAGGTATGCGATATGGTGGCCGGCAACGCTTTCCTGCCCGGGTTCGTCCTGCGATTCAACGAACGCTTCGCGCTGACCGCGACCAAGCCTGAGGATCTGCACCGTCCTCTCAATGTGAAAGCGAATCGCTTGACTGACATCCTGTGCCACCGCGAACAGCGCCATGTCGGTGAGCAGCTCACACTGTCGTACGACCGAAAGCAGATCATCCTCGAACGCAGTGAGCTGTCGGGGAAACTGGCAGGCCATTACGTGGAGGTCTTCTCAGCGCTGCACGGTTATCAGCTATCCAAAAGCCGTAAGTCAAAGTGGTGAAATTGCGAAGTTCAGCCACTTGAGGGAGGCAAGTCCGTTTTCTCCCGCAAGTACCACTCCACCTACGACGACGCATATGATCGCCGTGCTGATCAGAATATACAAAGCAAAGTCCTTTAGACGATTTACCTTTGACGCTCCTGATCGTGGTCTCGAACTCATCTTTATGTTCGGGGATCGCTATCCCTTCGTCCAGGAGTGATCAGAATCTCTCGGAGTTGCGATGCTTTGATAAAAGGCTTACTTCTGACAATGCGTTGCACAAGAAGCCATCTCTCGTCATGCTCGAACGCAACGTTCGTCGTTGTTGATGTGCCATTATGAGTTTCCACGCTGCGCAAGATTGCCACGTAACACCCTGATTCTAAATAGAATTAACCGTAAACGGAGTTTCTAGGCCGTAAATTAACCTTGATTGCGTCTCGGCTCGAATCTATATACGTGATCAGCAAAGTTTGACAAGGAAGCTTTTGCATTTAGGCAGATGTTCGCAATATGCGATCTGGACAGATAGAGGTTTTGCGATGAAGAAGGTGATTTTAATTTTTGCGTTATTGATACTGTCTGCAAAGATACAAGCGCAAGGTGCCGACATCGGAGCCATCATCAACACAGAAATTGCTGCGTGGCTTGCCCGATGTTTTGTACCAATGAGGAGTTAGTGTAGCGCGTTTATCTCTGAGTTCAGATAGCCGCCGTCTGGGGTGTGGAGAAGTGGGAAGCGCGTAGCGGTTTCCACTTCTCCATGCCCCTTGCTTGTTGCGATCATCCGGGCCGCCGGAGCTGGTGGTGTATATCCCAGCGAAGAGTGTGGTCTGACGGTGTTGTAGTGGACGCGCCAGCGTTCTGCCAGCACGCGAAGCTCTTTGATGGAGTAGAAGATCTCTCCGTTGAGGAACTCATCCCGCAGCTTCGAGTTGAAGCTCTCACAGTAGCCGTTCTCCCAGGGAGAGCCGGGTTCGATATACAGTGTCTTTGCTCCTGTGTTCGCCAGCCATTTGCGCAGGTCTTTGGCCACGAACTCGGGCCCATTGTCAGAACGTATGTGCTCGGGAACTCCTTTCCAGACCATGACGTCAGCCAGAGCGCTGATGACCTTGGCCGAACTCCAGCGCCGTTCGGCCCGTATCAGCAGGCACTCCCGGCTGTGCTCGTCGATCAGGTTGAGGATGCGCACACTGCGGCCATCGTGCGTTCGCGCACTCACGAAGTCGTAGCTCCAGACATGGTTCGAGTGTGTCGGCCTGAGCCGCACACACGAGCCATCGTTGAGCCATAACCGCCCTCTCGCCTTCTGCTTCTTTGGTACCTTCAGCCCTTCACGACGCCAGATGCGTTCGACTCGGTCCTTGCCGACCTGCCAGCCGGCTCGCTGGAGTAGCGCCGTGATCCGGCGATACCCATAGCGGCCATACTGGCTGGTAAGGGTAACAATGGCCCGAGTCAGAGCATCCTCGTCTTCACGCTGTGTCGGCCGGTAGCGCTGCGTGCCCCTGGGTTGCCCCAACAGAAGGCACGCATGCCGCTCACTGACTCCATGCTCGCAGGCACGGTTGACCGCATTGCGCCGTCGTTCAGGGCTTAGAAGTTTCCCGAGGCGATGTCCTTCAACACAAGCTTGTCCAGGCTCAACTCAGCGACCAACCGTTTCAGCTTCGCGTTCTCCTGCTCAAGCTCCTTCAACCGCTTCGCCTGATCCACCTGCAGACCGCCATACTCCTTGCGCCAACGGAAGTACGTCTGCTCCACGATTTCCGCTTCCTTGCACGCCTGCGCTGTCGTCTTCCCGTTCGCCACTGCCACTTCAATCTGACGGAGCAGGTTCACCACCTGCTCTGGCTGATACCTCTTACCTCGTGCCATATGCTCTCCTCGTTCCAGTGTGTCTCTTAGTCACTGGTACAAAGCAAGCCGGGCACTCCAATATATCAAAAATTCACCTCATAAATGTGGCAGTGAATAATTTTAATGGAACACCCTCCTCCGCGGCCTATTGGTTCGACAATACGACCTCCTTTACGGAGGGCATGGCTCTCGAAGATATCACGGCGAACAACAACTCCATAGCCATGCGTTTTACTAGGACAGGAGGCACCAATAGTTTTGGGTACACGTCCATACGTGGGTTCCGGGCAGGAGTCAGAACAAATCAAATTGGTATTTCGGTAGAGAACGGAACATTTTTGTATCACAGTTATATCGATGGAATCGTAGAAACCTCTGATGCCAGCGGTACGGTAATGTCGGTAAGTGGTACCGGCAACGTTGGGGGGAACGCTGGCGACGACGTCATCTTCTTGCGAGCAGAATGTGTCAACGCTTCTGGCTCTTGCACTGGAGCTACATTGCTCAAACTTGGTGCAAGCACTCAATTCGTGGCGAATGGGTTCATGAATGCTTTAGGCACGACCATGACGACTTCGATAGCTCCCGGTGCGGTTTTTCACTGGCAAGGAACAAACCAGTTGAATAATACCGGCACTCGCAGCGAATGGGCATTGGATGGCAATCTACGCCTGGTCTGGGGCACTAACACGAGGGTATTAGTTTCTCCAAGTAATCTGCGGGCTACTGGGAGCACTTATGTTATAGGATGGTCGGAAAATCCTACAGCATCTGCGAACTTTCTCGGCGTGTCTCCTTGCTCTGCTGGAGCCGCGAGTTTGTGCGTAGGGAACGGAACCTATGGAGACTCTTCGGCGCTTGTAAAGGCTGGGCAGATTGCGGCCACTCAATTTATCGGTAGCTCTATGACTCCCACAGTCGTCGCAGGGCCCGGAGCTGGCACGTTCCCAACCGGGGTCTCAATCTCTCCTGAGAGTACGAGCCTTTCTGGTGCGGTATCGTTCAGAACCGGTAGTTCTCCTTCAGCCAATTCCGTTGTCACGACAGTTACCTTTGCAGGACCTTTGGCGCAGCCGCCAAACGTTTGTATCCCCGCAGCTCAGACATCCACAGGTTCCCCAGTGCACGACCAGATATTTATCTACCCACCTAGCAATACGGGATTCGTCATGGCCACTGGAACAGTAGCGCTCGAGGCGTCCAGCGATTACCGGATAGGCTACGCATGCTTCTAACGCGTATAGGTCCCAACCATTGTTCGCGTACATCGCCGATACCGATTACTGTGTACGCAAATCCGCGAGCAAGGTGGCCACATCATTGTCAGCTAGAAGCAGGAACATGTAAGAGCTACGGAGCCGAAATCCATTACTGCAGCCAGAGATTTTCGAGAAGGCTTTGACCCGACTGGTCGCCTACACTGAGCGACCTTCTTCCAGCGAACTCTTTCCATACCCTGTATCAGACTCATTTAAATCTCGTTTGTGGATCCCTATCGAACGATGCCCAGTCCATGCTTGAATGGCAACCAATTGAATATAAACGCTTTATACCGTAAAGGAAAGTCGATTGACGGTAAATTAACCTTGCTTGCTTTTCGGATCGGTCATTTACTACGGACGAGTCTTGATTAGGCCAACTGCTCGCCTCTTGTTTCAGGCTGGGTTCGCTCCTTAGTCAGATCTGATCTCTCATTCTTGGAGGCTGCAGTGCACCACAATTCAAAAAACCGCCTCATCTTCGAACCTCTGGCCAAAAGCTCCTGGATTCTTCGGTCGTTGGCTATCGCTCTCCTCCTTTCAAGTGCGTCGATATCCCATGCACAAAGAATTACAGCTTCGCTTGGTGGAATCGTCCGCGACTCAAGCGCCGCAGTAATCCCCAATGCCAGGGTCTCCATCGCCAATACCGGAACCCAGGTGACGACAAAGACTCAGACGAACGCTGAAGGACGGTTCGAGGTGTCCAATCTGCCGCCTGGACCCTACTCCGTCACGGTGGACGCGTCGGGATTCAAGCGCCTCGTCCGGTCAGGTTTGGCATTGAACGTGGATCAGACGGCACAACTGGAAATTGTTCTGGAGGTGGGATCAGCCGCCGAGACAGTCCAGGTGAACTCGGCTGAGCCGCTGCTGGAAACTCAAAGCTCAGACATTGGACAGGTCATCGGCAACAGAAGCATCGAAAACCTGCCGCTGAACCAGAGGAATCCTTTTAGCCTGGCTCTTCTGGTTCCAGGTGTCACAGGATCGGTCAACTCGAGTTTCACCGGTCTTCAGTTCAACGTGAACGGCGCAAGGGCGGGAAATACCGACGTCCTTCTGGATGGAGTTCCCTCCGCTCCTCCGCTGGACAATGTTGCAGTGCTCAGCATCTTTCCCTCGGTGGACGCCACCCAGGAGTTCAAGATGCAGACCAGTAATTTTTCATCGCAGTTCGGGAACGCTGCAGGAGGCATCATGAACATCGTTTACAAGTCAGGCACGAACGATCTGCATGGCAGCGTATACGATTACCTCCGCAACTCGTATCTGGATGCGAACAACTATTTTGCCAACAAGTATGGATTCAAATTGCCGAGTTTCAAGCGGAATCAGTTCGGTTTCAGCCTCGGCGGGCCGGTATATATTCCGAAGCTATACAACGGTCGTAATAAGACGTTTTTCTTTGTTGACTACGAAGGTCTCCGGCAGGACACCGCGAGTACTCTCACGGCAACAGTGCCGACACTGGCTGAGCGCCAGGGAGACTTTTCCGCGCTTACAACGAGTACCGGCGCACCGATTACGATCTACGATCCAGCAACGACCCAGAAGAGCGTCTCCGCCTCAGGAGCTACAACCTATACGCGAACAGCATTTGCTGGAAACAAGATCGATCCAAGCCGTTTTGATGCTGTAGCGGCCAACATTCTCAAGTATTATCCGCTGCCAAATACTCCCGGTGCGTTTGGAAAGAACAATTACTTCGCCAGCGGTTCAGCACCGGTCACGATCAATCAATACGACATCAAGGTGGATGAGATTCTCTCCGATCGTCAGCGCGTGTCGTTCCGCTTTTCGAAGAGAAATCCGACATCAGATTATGCTCATCTATTTCCTGCCGCGATTCAGATAGCACAGAATGCATCAACGGGGGCTCAACCGGCGATTGGTGCCGGGCTGGACTATACCTTTGCCAAGAGTCCAACGTACATCTTCGAACTGCGGGCTGGTGTGAGCCATGTTTATTACAACACCGCAACGGCCGCGGATGGATTTGACCCGACAGCCTTAGGTTTTCCGTCCTATCTGGCATCTGCAGCAGTTGCGAGTTCTTCGACCGCTCTTACCTTTCCCGGAATCGCACCGACCGGATATCTCGCGATCGGTTCTGGCGCCCAGCAAGGTAAAGGGACGTCTGGCTTCCTGACGAACTCATTTCTCATCAACAACACAAAGGTGCTGACGCATCACACGCTCAATTTTGGTGGAGAATTCCGGATTCTCGCAAATAACTCCAACCAAGACGGCACATCGACGGGTGCCTTCAGCTTTGGCACGAACATGACCCAGGGTTCGAACGCTCTGACGGCCTCAAGCACAGCAGGAGACGGGTTCGCCTCGTATCTCCTCGGTCTTGGATCCGGGAGCGTCATTCACTACTTTAAGATCGTCAATACAACCAGCCACTATTTTGCTGCCTACATTCAGGATGACTGGAAGCTGACTAACAAGCTGACTCTCAACATGGGATTAAGGTATGACCTGTTTCGTCCGAGGACTGAGCGCCACAACCAAACGACCTATCTGGACCTTGATGTTCCATCCCCACTTGCTGGGATGACCGGGATCGCTGGGCTAAAAGGGGGTCTGCAGTATGCCGGTGTCAACGGCAATCCGAGGAATACGACCGACCCAAATTACAAAAACTTCTCGCCTCGATTCGGGTTCGCTTATCACCTGACTAACCCGTTAGTTATTCGCGGCGCGTTTGGGATTTACTTTGCCGATAGCCCGAATCAGGCCGCATCTACGGTTCAGAACACAGGCTATCGAGCCACCACCACCTATTTCGGAACACTGGATGGAGCCACGCCTAATAACTATCTCTCCAACCCATTTCCCGGAGGGACATTTGTTCCATCGACAGGAAGCTCCGCCGGTCTTCTTACCGGGACAGGAGGCGGGATCGTTGCTGGCTTGCGCCGTCAGCCTTCTCCGTATTCGGAAAACTATCAATTCGGCATCGAATACCAACTTCCGTCGAACTGGCTGATCGGCGTCTCCTATGTCGGAGCCCACGGTCTGCAACTGCCGTATAGCCCGAGTTACAATCAGCTTCCTGACTCAGCTCTTGCGATGGGCGGTAAGCTGCTGGATACCGTACCGAATCCATTCCAGGGGAAGGTCCAGATCTCCGGGCCGCTCTCAGGGGCTACGGTTCAGAGACGCTATCTGCTCGCACCGTACCCGCAGTTTACGGCCGTCAATGGATATCAGGATATCGGCGCCATCTCGCATTACGATTCGGTGCAGGTACGTGTGGAAAGGCGTTTCACCAACAACGCCACGCTTCTTGTTGCCTACACAGGCGGCAAGTCGCTGGATGATTATTCCATCAGCAATTCGAACTTTGGCTCGAACGGTGTTTATCAAGATGCGAGTATTCCACTCAAGCAGGACTCGTATTCTCTCTCAACCTTCGATATATCTCGCAACCTGGTTATTAGTGGCGTTTACGGTCTTCCATTCGGGCGTGGCGAACGGTTTGGACACAACTGGAACCGCGTGGTCGACGCGATTCTCGGCGGATACCAGTTCAATGGAATCTACTCTGCGCACAATGGAACTCCGCTCGCCTTCTCTGCCAATAACGTAGCTAACATCTTCAACCCCGGGGAACGCCCCAACTGGAACGGGCAGAAAGCAAGTCTGGGAGGGTCGGTGCAGAGCCGGTTTAACAAGTACTTCAACACAGCGGCTTTCTCACAACCAGCAACCTACACCTTAGGAAATATGTCGCGGACTTCGGGCTACCTCCGCAATCCAGGCCTGCAGAATCTCGACATCTCAATATTCAAACAATTCTCTTTGACGGAAAGATTCAAAGCAGTTGTGCGGGGCGAGGCGTTCAATGCCTTCAATACGCCAGCCTTTTCAGGACCAGATACGAGTGTGTCAAGCTCAACCTTTGGCGGCAATATTTCTTCGCAAGTCAACTCCCCACGTCAGATCCAGGTCGCATTGAAGATCTTATTTTGAACCGCGAACACAAGATGCCCAGATTTCATTGGCTTTGTTGGCCTCCGGCCTCTACCTTGCCGACGCTCATTTCAGATAGAAAGAAATCTCTATGAGGTCTAAGAATAGTGCGCTTCAGAAAGCAGTCCAGATGAGAGAAGCCATCCACCCATTCGCATCATTTCGTCAGTGGAACCTATTCAGAACAGCGTTGATACTCGCCCTGTTGGCGCCTCTCTTTGTCCACCTTTCAGCTTCGCTATGCTTTGGAACCTTACATCTATACCGAAGCACGCCGCACCTACGATACCGGTACCGCCTTCGTACATCCGCTCTATTATGACTATCCGGAAGCCGCCGAGGCTTATAGCGACAAAGGAGAGTATGCATATGGCGACTCTATGATTGTCTCGCCGATCACTCATGCCGTTGATCCCTCAACTCAGTTAGCGAAGCAAAGTGTCTGGATACCAAACGGAGAGTGGATCGAATGGACTTCGGGCAAACATCTCTCGGGTCCTGCAATGGTGGAACGTTCGTTCTCGATTCGTCAGGTCCCGGTCTATCTGCGCGCCGGCGCAATCGTTCCAATGCAGCCGCCTATGCAATATACCGGCCAGAAGCCTGTCGATCCTCTCATCCTGAATGTCTGGCCGCTGGCTGATGGACAGTCTTCGTCTTACACACTTTACGAAGATGGAAGTGACTCAGAGGCTTATAAGCGTGGTGTCTTCGCGCTTATGCCTATCTCTGCGACGCAATATGGCGATACGCTCACGGTTGAGATCACGCCTGTTCGGGGCAACTATCCCAGCATGCCGTCGAGTCGTGGCTATGAACTACGCTTACCCGCCGACTGGCCACCTGAAGCTGTTCTAGCCAACGGCCAGGCACTCACATTTCGGCCCTCAGACTCAAACACGCCTGGGTGGGCCTATGACGGCAACACTCTTTCGACGATCATTCTTGTCGCTTCGCATCCTGTAACAGAGGCGGTCCACATCGAAGTTCGTCGTGGTCCAGGTTCTCTGTCGACACGCACAAAGCTCGATGGGTTTGCCGGAGCTGTTGTTCGGCTCCACTCCGCCTACGACACCCTAAACCAGGAATGGCCCTTTGCATGGTCCCCCGATCCTCTCATCGAAGGCGACCGAATCAGCTACCGCCCTGAAACAGCGCGCGAGGAGCTATCCCATTTTGCCCAAAGGTACTCTGCTGCGAAGGCTTCCGTGCAACAACTCCTTGATCCGGTCGCACATCTTCCCAGCGATCAGCTTTCAAAGCAGCTCGTGAAGTACAACAGCAGCCAGATCGTCCCCGAACGCGCCCAACATTACCGGGTGTCCTTAGAATCTGCACTAGTTCAACTGAACGATGGCACACCGCAATGAAGTGAGCTTGGCACCAATTTCCGCTCAGGAATTTATGGGGGCGCTTCTCGTGGCAATGACGTCGAATTTGCTCGGTGCACCTTGCAGCGAGTGAACACGAAGAAAAATTTCAATAGCTTGCGATTTGCCAGCGTCCTGATTATTCACTCTACGTAAGAGCGGAACAGATAAATCTCCATCGAAGACAAGTTGTGCGGCCGCTTCGTTGGAGTCCATCACGGATCCATTGAGAAGAAGAACATAACCCGTCTTGGTTAGATTAGGGACAAGCGCGATGTCAACATAGCTCAGGTAGTCTCCGTGCGGCTCCTGTTGATTGGAATAAGTCTTCTGTTCACCACTTTGAGGATTCTTATTCACAAAATGAAACAGATGGGTTTGTTTATCTTCTTCAAGGGCGAAGTTGAGTTGAGGTTCAAAGAGAGATGTCCAGGGATTTCCTCTACGGCTTCCGATGAGAATGAAGTTGCCCTTCTCAAAGTCGCGCACGCTCATATAGCGCGCATACCGTAGTGTCGATAGAGTTCCGAGTTGCTGAGCCAACTCTTCGCATCGCCAGGCGATGGTGAGGTCTCCAAGACTTGTATAGCGGCCATTGGCAGCGTTCTCGAGGGCGACACGCAGTTCCGCATTGGAGGCATACTGAAGAAGATTAAGTGGATACTGACCACTTATATAGTCACTGATCGAGATGTCAGTATGCAGGGTATTTTGCAGGAGGACAAGACTTGAGTCCGTTGTCACGATGGATAACGGTGATCTCGCAACAAAGATGCGCTGCTCAATAATATTTCGAGGCAAAGCCTTCGTCGCAGCGAGAGAGGGCGATGTCGATGTCAATCTACTAAAACAAATCACCGCTCCAATTCCAAGAGCGAACGCCATTAGAAGCCGGTACCATTGAACACTTGGCTGCGACCCCAGAGTCCATGACGATACAGCAAGGGGTTTCTCGGAAAGATCCGAAGCAAAAGATTCGATGTCTCGTTGGCTGCGCGTGTAAAAAAGGATTGGCGTTCGCTTCTGGTTAACTCTCGACGAGAGAGATTCGGTCACGAAGGTAGAATGAGGCTCTGTTAGAGCCTGTTCCGTCTTGCAGACAGCATCGTCACGAAGATCTTTCTTCTGCTTTGGTAGGAAGCGGGGGACGTAAGTCCCTTTGGGAATCACCAGGACATAGGATTCGTCGCAACCCTCGGTCGCAAAATATTGATCCAGTTTCTTTCGAAGATGTCCGGCCTGGACCCTGACGATATTGTCATCATTCGGGTTGAATCCTTCTCTTCGTCCAAGCACCTTGCATGCAATTTCATGCTCAGGGATTGCGATCCCTTCGTTCAAAAGAACCTGGTGTGTCACATAGATCAGAATTTCCCGAAGTTGCGACGCTCTGACGAAAGGCTTGCTTCTAACGATGCGTTGTACGAGAAGCCATCTCTCGTCCTGCTCGAATGAAAACTTCGTCGCTGTTGTTTCGGACTTCGGAAGAGTTGCCACGTGACACCCTGACTTTAAACAGTACTTTCTCTATGGGCGGTATTGCGATCCATCAGGTTTAGGGCTTCGAACGAGAACTATATACCTGCTCTGAGAACTTGACAAGGATGTGTTTGGTTGGCAGTAACTCACCTCATGCCAGAGACGGGATCGAACCACCACCGCCGGCCTTTTCAGGCGCCTTCCAATTCAGCTAAGCGGTTTAGAATGAGTGTATGTAACTGAAAGTAAATAGATTATACCGAGCCGATTTAGGATCCTGTGGGACTGTTCGGGATGTTTTCGGGTTATCGATGTACGCTATTTGTACGTCGCCATCACGAACATCCTTATACGGCACTGTTGCATTAACTTTCTTGCACAGCCTGTAGCGGTCCGACCGTGATCAGTCACACCATTACTTGTATGCTGATTGCCTAATTGCGAGTTGATGCAACATTGCCCGAAAAGGCTGCAGAGCAGTGGCAACTCGACCATCGTTATCAGCTCTTCGAGTCCACGACGCCTTAGCTTCCTCTCAGGAGATAACGTCCAGGCAGTCACATCTCCACTGTGCTGCCCGGACCTTGTTATTGGCCGCCGTGTCTCACCTTCCAGAAGGCAGAAAGATGATGCACGACGGACTTCCCGCAGGCACATACTGCCCGATAAACTTAGGCACCCCGGATCCGCGATCGATCCGGAACGACGTAAGGTTATCGCTGCGCTGATTACAGGAGTAAAGGAAGTTGCCTGTTGGATCGATCGTGAACTGCCTGGGATAATCACCCCGCGTAGCAGCCTCTCCGACATATTTAAGTTCGCCCTTGAAATTCACCGCGAAGACGGCAATGCCGTCGTACAGACGGTTCGCCACGTAGAGAAAACGTCCGTCGTCAGAGAATCGCAGCTCCGATGCAAAGCTCGTTCCTGCAAAGCCTGGAGGCAAGGCCGAAATGGTTTGCTGCGAAATGAGACCGCCGGAAGTGGAGTCGTAGCTGAAAAACGTTAAAGTCGAGGCCTCTTCCTGAATCGAGTAGAGCCAACGTCCATTGGGATGAAACGCAAGGTGCCTGGGGCCGTCGCCCGGAGGAAGAGCGACAAAGGGAACCTCTGCCGGAGTAAGTTTGCCTGATACCGGATTGAGGCTGTAAACATAGATCCGGTCCTGCCCCAGGTCGGTCTGCAGTACAAATTTGTTGTTTGGATCTGGAATGGCACAGTGCACGTGCGGAGCATCGTGCCCGCTGAAGGCAAAGCTGCCTGGAGGAGCGTTCGTCGCCGTCGTCGGTCCGACGTCGCCTACATCGGTCTTTACATCGACAGCCGTACCCACAGACCCATCCTCATTCACGGGAATCACAGCGAGCGTGCCTCCCCCATAGTTACACACGAAGAGAAATTTCCCCGACGCGTCCAGGCTCAGAAAGGTCGCGCCGGCGCCCTGCGAGCTGACTGTATTGATTAGCGTCAGATCTCCCGTCTGACGATTGACCGAAAAGGCGCTCACCGATCCGCTGTTCCCTTCAAAATTTGAGACTTCATTGACCGTATAGAGAAATCTTCCCGAGTGCGATGCGGCTAGAAACGATGGACTGGGAGTTGAAGCTGCCAGTTTGAGGAGCTTCAATTCGCCGGTGATCGGTTGGCTCTGGTAGAGATAGATTCCTTCTCCGTTACCGCCATTGCCGACTGTGTAGGTGCCCAGATAAGCGAAGCGAGGGGAGCCGAAATCGCCTCCACCCCAGAAGGTCGATGCGTCTGGCTGCTGTGCCCTCGCGATCGGCACAGAGGCTGCCTGCGCGGCGACGGCTGCGGCTGCCGCTCCTTTAAGAAAACCCCGGCGCGAAACATGACCGGAGAAAGACGTTTTATCGAGGGTGACATCCTTGGACATGTTCATTCTCCTCTTTCCTTGGGAGGCGCAGGAATCAAAGACGGTTTCTGCGTCTGAAATTAGATTGAAGATGACTGGAACGAACAGCGGTGGTTCAGGCGGGAGTCTTTCATTGCGGAGTGACGGCCTCAATGAAGATTCACCCACCAACAATCGGACTCTCCTGGTAACTTTGTCAAGTTCACCGCTTCACGGAATTCAAATCCTGTCTGACTCCCAATCAAGCAGAGCTGTTCCCGGAATAAACTAGGCAATCGGAGATGATCGGCGAACGTGCTCTTCTGAGAGCTGGTCGTTATCCGTCAAGCAAATCGTTTTCAATGTCTGCCAGCATTTCGCCGGCTGGCGCATACTGAGGGTTCCCATTCCCTCGTTTGTAAGCATTCAAGAGTTCGCTAGTCGCCATCTTCGACAGATCATCAAGAGAGGCAATGCACGAAGCCATCAAACTCCATGCCTTCGTTTAGGCTAATGTAAGTAGGCTTGTGATCTTTACGTATTTATAGGTTTCGGTACTTCCGGATGGACGGGAACCCTTGGAGCCAGTTTTCTTTGATTTCTTTTTCGGCTGCCGAATATATCCGTTTTCGTCATGGTGGGGAAACAGGAGCTTTGCCTTAACCGCGTGCGAGATAGAGCAGTTGTACTCTTGTTTCCAAATGATCAAGTCGAGGAGTGGCAGAACATTTTCTTCTCGGAGCGATTTTTGTGATCGCCGAAGGTGGCCACAATAACTTTGCACTTGGTGGCCGCATAACGTTGCACTGGGTGGCAGAATTGATTGCATTCAGCAGTTCCCCGAAGGAAACGTCATCTTATGGCGCTACACCGAGGGGATAAGTTCATCCTTTGGGTACATCGAATGTCAGCTTATGAGCGATGTGAGGCTGACAACTCCTTGAAAGCACTATAAGGGGAAAGTCGCGTTATGGTGCATCGCACACTCTGTGTGTGGTTTGCACCATAAGTTGAAATTGTGACCCCATAAAATGAAACTCAGGCTGTAGCCATCCCAAAAGACAAAAGGGGCCGCAGCTTTATTTCCAGTTGTGTCTGCATGTCAGCGCGCATGTGGTTCCACATCAAATCGGCACTGCGCAATCTGCTCCGCGGTCAACGGGTCGAGTCTGAGCTCGACGACGAAATTGCGAGTTACGTTGCTGCCGTAACCGACGAAAAGATCGCTACGGGACTCGCTCCCGAAGAAGCCCGCCGCGCGCTCGCCGAATGCGGCGGAACCGAGCACGTCAAGCAGGCCGTCAGGAACAGTCGCGCCGGCACGCTCGTCGAGTCCCTCCGCCAGGACATTCACTTCGGAATACGCCAGCTGAGCCGCAATCCCGCCTTCGCCTGGACCGCAATCATCACGCTTGCGCTCGGTATCGGCGCGACAACCGCAATTTTTCCGCAGTCTACGCGCTGTTACTTCGCCCTCTCCCTATCCGGGCTCAGACAGATTGATGCTGATTTACTAGCACACAAAATATGACGACATGTCTTCCATGCTCGGACAAGATTTCGTGGCCGCGCAACCGGCTCTTCGGTCGTTTGAGTCGGTGGCCGGATATATGAACGATGGCGACCAGAATCTAACCGGCGCAGGCGCTCCGATGCGCGTGTCGGTGATTGGCTCTGTTGCATTAACTTTTCGAGCCACAAGCTGTAGGGGGTGAAGGTTGCGCTTGCCCGCTACAGCTTGTATGCCGAGAAGCTAATTTTGAGTTAATGCAACAGAGCCCGTGATAGTGCCTGAAAGCACATAAGCTGAATTGGTAAATGGATGGGTATGCCAGGGTAAAGCTGTACGTGGTGGAATTGTCACCTTAATTGTCGTGAGCTGCGGTTGCCCGGTGGGGTGTTCCTCTTCTGAATGGAGAACAGAAATCATGTTGGTACGCGCAGCATTTCTTGCCGGCACTCCGCTTGCCACCAGTGCAATTAGCGTCATCAGGGCCCAGGCGAGCGAGAGCGAAACGGGATCGTGCACCTTGACGCCGACGAGCATGCTGGCCGAGAGACGATCAAGAAACCAGGCGCCGGTGATGCCGATGACACCGCCGGCGAGGATGAGACGCATGGCCTGCGAGACGGTGAGACGCAACAGCTCAGGACGCGATGAGCCGAGGGCGAGACGGATCGCCATCTCCTTTCGGCGCTGGCTGACCCAGTAGGTGAATACTCCATAGACGCCGACGCCAGCGAGCACCATGGCGAGCGCGGCGAAGGAAACGATCAACAGCATGATGAGCCGCCGCTGGGCGAGCGATTGCGAGAGGCGGCTCTGCATTGTTGCTACATCGAAAAGCGGCTGCGCTGGGTCGATGTCGATGACGGCCTTGCGCATGGCCGCGGTCAGCGAGGCAGGTTCTACGCTGGTGCGCAGTAGGATGTTCACCTCGTGATATGGCGCCCGGTCAAACGGCAGATAGATGACGGGCCGGACGTCCGCTTCCAGGCCGTCGTAGCGTACATCCTGCACGATGCCGACGACGGTGTTGGGGATGAAGTTGCCGTCGATGTTGATTCTGAATTGTTTGCCGAGCACGTCGCCGCTGAGATACTTACGGGCGAACGCCTGATTGACGATGGCAACGGGAACCGCGGCATCGCTATCTTGATAGGTGAAGGTGCGTCCCCGGAGCAGGCGCGTGCCTGTGACGGCGAAATATTCAGGACTGATGCTGATGGTGTAGGCCCCGGGCCGCTGTCCGACGGGAAGTGGCGGTCCATCTCCGAACGCTAGAGTTCTGTCCCAGCCGTTGTCTTCAAGCGGAAGCGCGCTGCCGATGGCCGCCACCTTCACCCCGGGCAGCACTTGCAATTGCTGCAGCAGTTGTTGCGCAAAAGCTTTCGCCTTTTCCGGCTCCTCGGAGAGGTTACGCTGCATTTTCGCAGTGAGGCACTGGCGCGGATCAAAGCCAGTGCCATTTTGAAGTACATGCGCAAAGCTACGGATCAACAGACCCGCGCCGGTGAGCAGCAGCACGGCAAGACCGATCTCTAAGACGAGCAAAACGCTGCGTAACCGCCGCTGCGGGCGGCCCGAGGAGACGCCGCGTGCTGCGCCCTGGAGCGAGGTGCGCAGATCGGTGCGCGAGGAGTCGATGGCCGGAGCAAGGCCGAAGAGAATTGTGGTCAAGAGCGCGAGGCCTGCTGTTAATGCGAGAACCCAGCTATTAACTTCGACGGCGGCGCTCAGCTTGCCGAACGGCGCCCGGAGCAGATCCGCAACCGGCGAGCCGGAGGAAAATTCGCCGGGCAAGCTGCTGTGGCGGATGAGCCATGTGACTGCGACAGCGATTGCGAGGCCGAGCACGGAGGCGATTACCGAGAGCGTGAGGTTTTCAACCAGCGACTGGCGGATGAGCCGCAGGCGGCCGGCACCGAGCGCGCCGCAACACGAGGCTGGCGAGCTGGCTGGGCCGATGCTGACGCGGGATGCCGCAGCTCGCAGGAGTCCTCGTTCAGGCGGATAGCGTAACAAAGGAACAGCTATGAGGCGTAAGAAAGTCCTAGAATGGGTGCCTCAAAACGCTTTCAAATTCCGGAAGGTGAAGCCACAGTCGTCGACAGCATCCAATTAGCTGGAGATGTCTCCATATCGAATCAAATTGGATGGCGGTTCAGTACGGACAGGCTGAAGGTTCGAGACGGCATCCCTGGACAACCTGGTCGCGAAGATGCGGCGCTGACAAAACAACGGTTCTCCGCGGATTGACGTTGGTCCTCATAATGTGTAGCGATCGAGGCAGTCGCAACTGATATACGTGTCTATTGTACTGTTTCCGTTAGCCGCAGGCGAAGAGAACGATGGCTCAAGGATGTTGAGAGGCTTGGAGACGCGCAACTTAAAAATAAACACGTTTCTGTTTCAAATACCTCTCACATGAGGTGACCACGAATACCGAGAACGGGGCAATTGGCTTCTCGGATGACGTAAGAGATAGTGGACCAAGGCGCGTGATCCGCGAGCATTCGATCGCGAAAACCAACCACGATTATGCTGGCGCGCTCAGTCCTGGCTATCATTGCAATGGTTTCAGCCGGCTTGCCGTATTCCAGAAGGATCTTGGTCTTGCAGTAGCGCTCCACATCGGAAGGAAGGAGTTGAGCAACTTCCTGTCGACTACGGCTCCTGACCAGTTCGCGCTCGTTATGATCCTTGAAGTTCGGATTCATGACGTGGAGAACGGTCAGCTTACCGTGAAAGCGCTCGGATAATCCGGACGCATATTGCGCGCCACGAAGTCCGGTTGTATTGAGGTCAGTGGCGAAGAGTACGGATCGGAACGGATGTTGTTCAGGCTTGCAGTTTGGTCCCACGATCATGGTCGGACACGTTGCTTGATGCATTACTGCCTCGGCAACCGAGCCCAGAACTAATCGCTTTAATCCGCTGGCGCCGTGTGATCCTACGACGATGAGATCCGCGTTCTCTTCTTTCGAAACCCGATTGATAAGGTCGATTGCTTGGGAAGAGGCCACAACCACTTTGGGCATTAAAGCGCTAAGTCCGGGTTCGCTCTGAACAAGCTGCTGCATTTCTTCTGTCTCGGCCTCGAGGTCTGCATCGGGCGGCGGCCCAGTCTCGACACAATATGGGATAGGTGCGCATGCATGAACGAGAGAAAGCTTCGCACCGAAGAGCTGGCAAAGGATAATAGCTGTTTTCAGAGCCTGATTCGCGGCTTTCGAGAAGTCAGTCGCGACGAGAATCCGGCTAAATATGATCTCGCTTGTCGCCAGGTGTGGTGTTTGATCGGTTATGGAAACGTTCCCGACAGGCTTCATAGCCATAAGAAACTCCCTTCTAGGTAGCTAATTACGGGAGTCCCGACGTGAAATAAGCATACTACTCACCAAGGACTTTCGGTAGCCGATCTGTGGTCGAATGGTTGCAAATCGCCTCGACGAGTATGGGCAAGTAGCACTCGCCGTTTTGCTAGCTCTACAAGCGCAAGACATTCGTCGCGGAATGATCTAATCACATACCGGCACGACATTGGCCGGCGAGAAGGCAGCCTGCTCCACTTCGGCAAAGTAGTTGTCGGGGTAGTGGTTGAGCTCCATGACGCCCACTTCGATCAGCGGATAATCCGCCTTCGGCCACACTTTGGTTAGGTCGAAGGGATTGTGCCTGTGCTTCTTCGCCTGCTCGTCCGTCATGACCTGGATGTAGAGCGTCCACCGAGGGAAATCGACCCGCTCGATTGATTCGAGCAGATCGCGGTCATAGCTTTTCACGATCGTTTGCCACGATAGCGGCGGCCTCGACATCGGCGAGGTTTTGAATGCCCTGCTGGGTGCGAAAATGGAACTTCACCCCCACGCGTTCGTTGGCGGCGTTGATCATCGAGAAGGTGTGACTGCCGAAGCCGTGCATGTGACGGAAGCTCTTCGGACTGCGGTCCGACATCACGATCGTGACCTGATCTAGCGCGTCCGGAAGATTGGTCCAGAAGTCCCAGTTGTTTTGCGCGCTGCGCAGACCGGTGCGGGGTCGCGCTCGATGGCGTGGCTGAGATCAGGGAAGCGAAGAGGATCGCGGAAGAAGAAAACGGGCGTATTATTGCCGACAATGTCCCAGTTGCCCTCTTCGGTGTAAAACTTCACGGCAAACCCGTGAATGTCGCGTTCTGCATCCGCAGCGCCACGCTCACCGGCCACAGACGAGAATCGCTCAAATATGGGCGTTTGCTTGCCGATCTCGGAGAAAATCTTTGCCTTGGTGTAACGGGTAATATCGTGCGTTCTGGTAAAGGTACCGTAGGCGCCCCACCCTTTGGCGTGCATTCGGCGCTCAGGAATGACTTCGCGATCGAAGTGCGCCATCTTCTCGATCAGCCAGATGTCCTGCAACAAGGCCGGACGGCGGGGGGCCGGCAGTGAGAGTGTTGGTGTTATCAGCAGCCGGCGCACCGGCCGCGATAGTGAATGTTTTGTCTGGCATGAAACCCATCCTTGATGTGAGTTGTGAAGAGTGATTCCGGCCGCGCGGTAGTGCGCGCGATCAACTAATCCAGGCTGAGTTACAACTCACGTGGCAGAAAACCCACATGGCGGCTGCCAAGCTGAGTGTGATTGCGGATTTGATGATGTTCATGGGTTGTTTCTCCTTTTCGAAATCGAGTGTTGCTCTTGAGAATCACCCGCGTCCACGCGCGGATTCAATGCTGGCATAGATGGTGGAGTAGATGGGTTTAACTCCCATCCAACCCAGAATATTGCGCCTTAACAACCACCACCCGCCCTCGTCCGCCTCGCCAGCGGCTTAGTTCTGACGGGCGATTCGGGAGTTGACCTGGAGAGTCGGAATTGCACGGCATTACTCTTCCCTGACGGGCGCGGTATCTGCTGATGTTCGGCTCAGTCGCGGTTATTCCAAGCTCTCTTTGCCACGTGCCCGCCAGCAGAGCCGCCACCACATAACATGCCGAGGCACAAGTAGCCCTGTTGGAAGCCCAGCACCAAGAGCCAGCAGGGTGGCAAGAGGACCAGCGACCGCGGAGGCACAGCCATTAATAGGCGAGGCCCAGGTCAATAGCTCTGCGCGCGTTTGGCCAAGCTGGTGTAGGCCAAGAGGAAAAGGCATGCCCATGGCTGCGAACGGCAGTATCACCGTGAGTGCCAGGGCCATTCGGTCAACTTCGAAAGGGTGTCAGTATACTGTGCAACCCAAATGCATAGACGGTGGTGTCACGACTACTGTGATGGCGGCAAAGAACGCTAACCATGTTGCCGGGATTCCGTTTCCTAGTTGCCGCGCAGCCAATGCGCTGCCCAATCCGGAGACAACTAACAAGCCTGCTGCGTGTCTCGCGTCAGGTCGATTGCATGGTTTCCTATATAAGGACTGCCTCGGGTTCCCCCGAAGCTCGAAACGTCAGACTCAGTCGAAATGGATATCCTCGCCATGACGAAGCCGATTGTGGAGGAGAACGTCAAGAAGCCCGCGTCGGGCCCCAAAGTGCCTGACGGCGAGGACTGGGATCTTTGATTTCATCAAGGTACGTTCTGTCTGGCTGCCGAGGAGGATCGATGCCGCGGCGCTTCGGCCGCGCGTACCCATGACAATTAGATCAGCGCCTTGCTCAGTACAGACACGATGAATTGCGTGCGCTACGTTGGACTCCTCTATAGAACGAGGCACAATCCGGAGGCCATGAGGATCGAATCTCTGGAGAAAGCTTGCGACCTCGTGTTCATCCTTGCGGAGCATCTGGGTCTCCCGTCCGTTATACGTCACGGTTGTGGGATCAAAGTAAACGTGAAGAGTGGTGACCTCTCTGAGGCCAGCCAATATCGCAATGTAAATTGCTTCCTTTAGGGAATCCGCAGAGTGGTCCGAGAGATCTATGGGGGCCACAATGCACCTGAGCTTCACGGGCGCCTTATTCGGAAACAGCCAGACAGAGCACAGGGCCTTTCTAACAAGACTCCGGGCAAGTGAGCGCCGCGGGTTGTGACTGGCGCTATGACCGACGAGGATCACATCATTGTGCCGTTTAGCAGAGAATTCAACGAGCTTGTCGCATCGGTCGCCCTCCAAGAGATGGTGGAATAGACGATTCGACTGAATGTAATCCGAAATCTCTCGCCTACCCTCTGTGTTCGATCGTCCAAGCTGCGCTGCAGTTCCGGTGCGCGATGCGCGGTGACGTGGACCAGATCGAGTTCGCCAATCCCGTTGATACGACACAACATGGCAACGTAATCTAGAAGCTGGAAATCCTGGTCTCCCAATGACAATGCGACTAGGGCCCGCCGATAATAAGCCATAACCGTTAAAAGTGTATAGCTTTGTGGCATGCCCGGAGCGACCAGTTCGACCTGCGCGGCTGAGTTGCGCCATGTTTTGAGCTGTGGCCGTTGCCCCTTGGGATCGGCGACCAGCCGGCAATCGCGCTCGGCGTCAGCCGATGAACGCGACCCGGCTTACCTGAACACTACAAATCATGCTCTGTTACACGAATCACAGATCGTGCAAGTCGTGCCGATAAGCCGCTGAAGAGTTATGATATGTGGCAGGACGGGAAGGGAGGGCGCTTGATACGCACCTCTCGAGTCTGGTTGTGCGGCGCGCTTGCCGCGCTTGTGCTGTTGCTCGTCGCGGCGGCTTGTGTTCCTGGCTCGCGCTCCGCTCTGATGAAAGCGGCGGCAAGGAGCGGCGCCATACGCCCCGCGCGCTTCGAGCCGGGCTACGGTTGTGCGCTTGAGGGCGACACCCACTCAGCGGACACTCACTACGCACGACACGCACAATGCGAGTCGCTCATCGTTGCTCCGGCCGATACCGACAAACGCTCCAAGTGCGATGAATCTCTCTCTGCTGCGCTTCCTTCTGGGCGCAGCTTAGCCGGTACTCTCGCGGACGCCCATTCAGCAGCTGTTGACCGCTCTGAACCCCTCATCTCTGCTCCTGCAGCCGGGTTCCGCGAAAGAGCTCCTCCTGTCGTCCAGCTCGCATTCTTTTGGTGAAGGCTTGGAGTATGTCCCTGGCCGTTCTCCTGAACTGAGTGCCTGCTTGTATGCGCTCTGTTGCCGACGGCTAGCCAGGGAGAGAAGTAAGTGACAGGGACAGCAAAAAGGATATAAGCAAGATCTTCTAACGCGCAGCGTGGCTTTATTACAAAATTCCTGAAAATACAACGACTGTGTTGCGGTTTTCCGCTTCGCAACGGCAATGAGAATGTGGAGCTGAATGCACCAGCAACCGGTTGGTTATCCGGACTGAATTGTATTTGGTCGAGACCGTGACTGGAACGGGCGCACGCTGCGAAAGCAGAGGTGGTCAATGAGGAACGGAAGAATTGAAATGCTTAGTTCGGAAGCGATGCTGAAGAAGGAGGTAGTTTCGCCAGAGGGGCTGGGGAAAGCTCCGGACGAAACCGATCTGTTGCGTCGGCTTAGATACTTTCTGAATCCAATCGACGGCCGCTATGAGGATCTCCGGAACGGTGATTGGAGACTGAATGTATTCCGCGATTTCACTGCCGGGCTGATCGTCGCTATGGTTGCCATCCCGCTGGCCATGGGGTTTGCGATGGCTTCAGGCCTGCGTCCTGAACAGGGCATTGTGGGTGGCGCGGTGGCTGGCCTTATTGGGGCATTGTGGGGCGGCTCAAAGTACCAGGTCTACGGCCCTACTGCTGCTTTCATACCCGTCATCGCCGGTCTTATGGAGAAATACGATCATTCCGTGCTTGTGCTCGCCTCCATTCTCGCCGGCATCATCCTCCTGGTGCTCGGCATTGCGCGGCTGGGTCGGATTGTGGCCAGAGTACCGCACTCAATCATTGTGGGATTCACTATAGGGATCGCAATCACCATCGCGCTCTCTCAAATTGGCGAGGTTCTAGGCCTCCAAGTCAAGCTCGGTCACGGCTTCATCGGGAAGGTGCAAGCAATCGGAGCAAATCTCGAACAGGTAAACATCTACGCGATCGGTCTTGGAATCGGGACCTTTTTGCTGACTAAATACATACTTCGCATCTCAATCTTCATCCCTGCGCCGCTACTCGCAATCGGCATCACTTCTCTGGTTGCTGCCACGGTCTGGGCCGACGAGGGGCTCACGCTAGTTAGAGACAGATACGGATCCATTCCAAGGAATTTCCTCGTCTTTACCCCTCCAGCAGCCATCGTTTGGAGGGGCGAGTTTCTGGCCGACCTCGGTTATTTCGTGGTCGCCATTGTCTTTGTCGCCGCCGTTGAAAGTCTACTGTGTTCCCGTATGGCAGATCGATTAGCGGATAACCGCGGACTTCCATTCAATCCAAACAAGGAGCTTTGGGGACAGGGCGTCGTTCAGGTGATCGTTCCGATGCTGAACGGCTTTCCGCATACCGGTGCGCTAGCCCGCACTGCCACTAACATCAAGGTCGGCGCCATCTCGCCTCTTGCCGGCATATGCAAATTCGCATTGAAACTAATCCTTGCTGTTTTCCTGGCGCGCTATCTCGAACTCGTGCCTATGGCGTGCATCGGCGGAATCCTCCTCTATGTCGCCACCGTCATGGTGAAGCCGGCCGAAATCAACCAGGTGCTCAAACACAATCGTTTCCATGTTGCCCTGATGATCTATACGGCCGGCATGGTTGTCCTCACCGACTTTCTTACTGGTGTGCTGTCGGCAATCGTTGCTTACGGGCTATTGTTCCGATTCTTCGATAAGCGCCCCGCGAGAAGCTGACGAATTGCGCGCGGTTGTGGTGCAAACTCTCTGAGACGTTTGGAATGGGCGGCGATAATGGTGCTGGATGAGAGCATTGGATTTGTTCAGGGACGGCATTTCGACCGGGAAATTATTGTGCTTTGTGTGCGCTGGTATCTCAGATACAAACTGAGCTCTCGCGACTTAGTCCAAATGATGGCGGAGCGAGGAATTGAGGTCACGCACACGACGATTTTGCGTTGGGTACAACGCTATGTGCCCGAGTTTGATAAGCGCTGGAACCAATACTCTCGGCCAATAGGCAGGTCATGGCGTTGTGATGAGACCTATATCAAGGTGAAGGGCCGGTGGACTTACCTGTATCGAGCAGTGGACAAGCTGGGTCGAACGGTAGACTTCCTGTTGAGTGAACGACGCGATGTTGCGGCCGCCAAGCGCTTCCTCAGCAAGGCAATAAAGAAGCACGGCACGCCGCGGGTCATTACACTCGATGCTTACGCGGCTTCACATCGAGCCATCACGGAGTTGAAATCAGTGGGAACGATAGCGCCCCGGGTTGGGATACGGTCCAGCAAGTACCTGAACAATGTTGTGGAGCAGGATCATCGCCGTATCAAACAGCGGATTCGGCCGATGCTCGGCTTCAAGCGATTCGACACAGCGACAATAACGATAATCGGCATTGAACTGGTAGAGAAGATTCGGAAACAGCAGTTCAAGATCGGGAACTTACCGGGCAGACCTGCATCTGCTCCGGACATTTGGGCTGCTGTTCTGGCTGCATAACCCTGCAACAATTCTCCCCAAGCTTCAGTCACTCACTACGAGAGAGTTTGCACCAGAACCGTTTCGAACACAATTGAGGTACAGAGAGGACATTGTCTGCGGAACCAAAGCAGCCGGGGGAGTCGATTGGCCAGTTCAAACGGGATGAGTTCATACGTTTGTTCCTCGAAAGCTGCCACTGATTAGTTATGAAGGCGCTACATCCGAAGGAGAACGCGTCGGTGCTGGCCGAACGCTGAGGCAGACAGACTGAAGACACCGCGCCCGAGGCGCGTGGAGGAGAACTAAGTGGGAGGTATAAGCCACCTCCCATTTTTGCCACTGGCTCCTGACTACGCGGCCTTACCCGACTCTATGGCTTCAAGGGTTTTCTCGGCGCCAACATTAACTTTGATCTGCATGGGCTTGGCTTCCGCCTTCTTGGCAAGGTTGATCTTCAGCACGCCCTTATCACAGCGGGCGCTCACTTGCCCTGGTTCCACGGAGCTCGGAAGCGTGAAAGAGCGGGTAAAGCTTCCGTATTGCCGCTCGACGCGACGGAAGTTTTCCTCTTTCTCTTCCTTCTCGATCTTGCGCTCGCCATGGACGGTGAGAGTGTTGTTCTGAACGGAAACGTCAATGTCTTTTTCGTCGATACCCGGGACATCAATCTTCAGAATAATGTTGTGCTCGTCTTCGTAGATGTCCACCGGCGGCGCGACGGCGGTGGTTGTCAACGCCTCCTCCGGGCCTTCGGGGCTGTACGGCTCACGGAAAAGACGGCTCATGCGATTCATGCGGTCTTGCATGGCGGATAATTCACGGAGAGATTCCCAACCGGTCAATAGTGTCATGACTCGTCCTCCTTAGCAGTAATCTAAGAGGAAAAACTTCAGATGGGCTGACTTAGTTCAGTGAACCTGAACGAGTAAGAAGAGATACTTTGCTCAGGAATAAGCCTAGGCTTGCCGTGCAACGGTTGTCAAGATGCGCTAGGTCCTATTGTCGCTCCAATCTGAATGATGGACCGGTGTCGAATCAGTGCTCGTGCAGCGTCTCAATCCGGCAATGGACCACACACGATGAAATGATTGTCGCCATGAACGAGTAGGCCTACCATGTGATTTCCTGCGGCTCATTTGATGCCGAGACGCGCGGATCGGGGACCGGATAACCGATCGCGAAATGGTATACGACCTGTCCTTGGTTGGGGGCCAGGTTGAGATGACGGTGCACCTCGTCATCGTAGAACGCACCGATGCCGGTCGCACCTAGTCCAAGTGCTTCAGCGGCGAGATACAGGCGGTGTCCAATTGCGCCCGCTTCAAAATGCGCATAGCGATAACCACGGTCGCCATAAATATGTGCGGCACGCTCGAGATCGCCGATCATCGAAAAAGTCACGCAGGCGTTACCGGCCAGGTCCTGCCCAAGGCTCAGACCAGCGGCCGCTACGCGCTGGTCACCACTCTTCACCTGTTCCAACTCGGCATGCTTCGGCCAGAACCTGTAGACGCCGGGTTGTAACCCATCGACATGGTGAACATACAAATACAGCTGAATGAAACGCGCGCCGGCAAAGTCAGCCGACAATGGCTGGGCTGTGACGGCGAGGATGGCCGAGAGCTCCGCCAATGATATCGATTGCTTTCCACCCAGGAAGTCGAGCGCCGAGCGCCGCATGCGGGCAACCTCGCCAAAGCTGCCAGTTGATGAAGCCGGAGAAGGCAGCCTGATCTCGCCGGAGCCAATTGGGGAAAACTCTGTCAAGGAATTGCGACTGCTCCCGCTTCGTTTCGTGGCGAAGTGGATGCTGTCAATCAATGGGTGCGCAATCGGCTCCTTCGAAAGCTGGGTCGCCTGCCCGCCGAACCAGACTGTTTTACCGGTGTCTGCTTCGCGAACTGGAATGGACCTACCGTGCAGGCTGACAATCAGCATTGGCCACTCATCCGTGTTCAGGCGACACAACTCGGCCACTTCATCGTCCGGGAAATGTCCGGCCGCGAAGCTGTCGCAACCGATAGCGCGGGCGGAGAGTGCAAGCGCTTGCCAAGCGTGCCCTATGTCGTGCAAGCAGTACCGATATGCCCGTTCACCGTACTTCCACGCCTCGCGCCACACAATACTGGTCAAAACAAACACAATGGGCGCAGAGTCGCTGGCCAGCGTCATTTCAAAATCACCGCGCCCGCGCTGCTCCGCCATGTGCCTGGATGGATCGTAGTGATACCACCCATCTGTCCACCCCTTCACACCCCGTGTGAGGAAGTGGAATTCCGTCGGGTGCAGATTCCCGGAGGACGGATTCACTCTTAGCGCGTACTTACTTCCGGTAGACGGGACACGCTTGGAAGCGCTAATCGCGGCGGAATAGAAGAGTAGTTGCGAGAGGAGAGTCGGTCCGTCACCCACAGGCGTGGTTCCCAAGGTACCCAGAAGCACGTCAAGTGCTGGCATTTCAGGGGCGGGCGGATCTGCTGGCAGATCGAGCACCGGCACACCCTCGTAATGACGAAACGGATCAGGCATGTTCGCCCAATCGAGAACGTGCCGCGCTCTCCTCAGCGATTCAACGCTATGCTTCGTTGCTTCGTGATATTCGCGCCAGGTCATTGCCGGAAGATGCGCTCCACCGATTCTGATGCTGGGCAGTTAGCTGCTTTGCTGAAGAAGTTTTCCCAGAAGCCGCTAGTCGCCTTCACGGTTGTCCAGCTGGTCACTGGAATACCTTCGCCGTCAGTTCCAGCAAGGCTGGCCAACTCGGCGTGAGCAGCATGCATCCATCGAAGGTGTTCCATTTGAATCCCCCCACACAATGACTCAAAGCTAAGCGTTCATCCACCCTGATGGACGCTCGAAAGATGGAAGCGCAACTTGCTCGTCTCACCCAATCAGCGGAAACCGCGGGGATAACGACCAATCTCCGCTGCATTGTGCAAATGTTCCGCGACCACATTGCAACGCTGGACGAAGCCATTAAGTCAACGAAGCTGAAAGAATGGCTAACCTGCTGGCTTATGGGGCCCGACCATCTGCGGACGCTACGAAAGCGCTGAAGACAAACGGACCTGAAACCACTCCGGGTTGAATCTATCCACTTCGTCGATTTCGACGAGCGGTGGGGCATTCCGGCGACTCCGTTGTCCGTTAGATGCGCGGCCTGAGCTTAGGAAGCTCACCCACAGCGATTCGGGGTTGAATGAACCGATATGCCGAGCACTCGGAAGCCGCTACGCAGCACCAATCAAAACGCCGGACGTCTGCCCTCTTGGCGCATGATCGCTGGTGCTTTTCAAGGTCTGTCTCTGCCTTGAGTGTCCGCTCTTCTTTCTGCCGAGCGCGGTTGCGTATACCAGCTTCATTGAGTCCAAGCAAGATTGGGAGGGTCTGATCTAACTGCCTCCGCAGCTGCCTGTTCCAACTGGATACAAATCCTGCACGGCATCGCCTTTACCTCGTTTGAAGCGTACACCTTTTACTCCCTGAGTGGGTTTGCCCGGTTAACGCTCGCGTCGTGCAGTGCCTTGAGTCACATGTTTGTCCCACAGACGGCCGTATAGGCGTAGGCTGGAACCAGTCGAACTCCTCGCCTCCAGCCTCAAAACCTTGCTCCAGACGAGCGTCCGTCAAGTACGCAACAGCTCGAAAGGAGCAAAGGCTCGAAAAGACCGATGCTGAACTGCATCGTATTTTCAGTGACATCCGAAACCGCTCCGCCTGGGATGATACGTTCGTCGACGCTCTGTGCGAACCGGCTGAGACCTTCACGTTCGGTGGCGTCTTCGCCCATATCATGACATTCAACGCGCATCGCCGATTGATGGCCTTGGACGTTCTACGCCAACTCGGCGTCCAAACCGAAGGTTTCGGCGATCCCATGGAGTATGAGGAAAGTGTGGCACCCTGGAATCAGCGGATGCTTCTCAAAACGCCATGACAGAACACCCCACCGATCCCAAAAGTCCCGGCTAACGGTGGCTACAGGTCTCGAAAGCAGAAAAGTGTAGCGACGATGAGAACGGAATTCCTGCGATTCAACGGCGCTGTCGAGCGTGATCCTGCCATCGATACGTGGATGAAAGAGCATGCAAGTGGATTGGGAGCCATCGCGCATCAGTGGTTTGAGGTGATGCGAAAATGCGGAGACGAAGTCCGGGAGCTTTTGCATGACGGCTGTCCGGTTGCATGTTTGGGAGATGCGCCCTTCGGCTACGTCAATGTATTCACGTCGCACGTGAACGTGGGGTTCTTTCACGGCGCGCCGCTGCCAGATCCAGCGCGCTTGTTACAAGGGACCGGCAAGTTCATGCGTCATGTGAAGTTGAGACCAGGAACGGCCACAAACGCAGCAGCGCTAAGCAGGCTCATTGATTCGGCGTACTCGGATATGAACGCGCGAGTCGAAAACGGCTAGTTCAGAGAAACGCCTAGGGAGCCCGACGCGGATGTGAACCGCCTCGAAAAACCGGCTATCCGTAGAAGTGTTTGTGACGTAGTTCATGGCTCCCAACTGTACGAGATGCCGACTATTCGGCAACTTGCCTCGATCTCATTTGTCGATGAGTGAGTTGGCGATTTGGCGTAAAACGAGGACTCTCCGGGCGACGTGCGCATTTAGCAAGAAATGCCGTGTTCCGCGCTGGGTTAGAGCGGGCAACCAGATATCGAATAAGCCTCGGGAGCCGTGACTCTTAGAGAGTGTTGGCTGAGGCGGCCACGCCATGCGCCGCCGCGAACACCACCATCATCGTGTGCGGCAAGCGCGTAGGCACAACCCTAAGCGTATGCACCGATATGGAACGCCAAGTTTGGGGACTTTTCACGTAGACAGAAGCTGTTGTTGCTTTGAGGCACGGGATCGATCGGATCGCTTAGTGATTGCGCTCTTTGGCAATCGCGGTACCGCCTGAACTCCCGCCCAAAGCGTTGCGAGCGTTTGCTCGACCACGAGAGTCTGGTCAGGCAAGTCAGGCACAACACCTTGGATGACCATGAGTGTGGCGAGGCCAAAGATCGAGTACCACCAGGTGTGGGCTACCACTAAGTCATCTTTACTCGGCAATCCTTCATCCCTGGCAACATCAAAAAAGAGCTGCACGAAACGTCCGAACAATGGCCTGCCAATGTCGTCGATGTATTGTCCAGCGCGGACGCCGTTGCGGTTCTCGGGCCCGAAGAAGACGTTACGGAACTGCTGTGGATGGGCAACGCAGAATTGAATCAAGCCGCGTGAAGTCGCAAAAAGACGCTCTTTCGGTGCAAGATGTTTAGCGGCAATCGCGTCGAAGTTCTGAACCATCAGCCCGATCGTCTCGTTGCTCAACTCGACAAGAATGTGCCATTTGTCGGGGAAATGCTGATAGATCACGGCGTGCGTATAGCCGATCTCTTTAGCGATCTCGCGAAGCGTCACGGCTTCGTAGCCGCGATCGGCAAACATTTTGCTGGCAGCCGCAAGGATTTCGCCTCGCAACCTCTCCTTGCGCTCTATCCGGCGACTTGGTGATGTGGACGTCACTTCAACAGCTTAGTCCCTTTTGACGCTTTTTGCGACCGGATGTTGATTTGTAACCATTGGCAACAAAACCGCTGATTATTTTGCAACCAATGGTTACTGTCTGTCTCTAATTGTCAGGTCGCGTATTCGGATGGCGGCCATATACGAGGCAAAAGGAGGATGCAATGAAAGTTCTGGTGATTGGAGCAGCGGGCAAGAGCGGAGAGGCACTGGTAAATGAGGCGCTGGCGGCTGGGCATAAGGTAACGGCTTTCGTGCGTGGTGCCGCGCAGTACAAGAAGGCGAATGTCAGAGTTGTTGCGGGAGACGTGCTGGACGCGGCTGCGGTCGACGTTGCGGTAGCCGGGCAGGATGCGGTCATCGACGCGCTTGGCGGCAAGACGCCGTGGAAAGTGACGACGATGGAAACGAGCGCGGCACACAATATTGTCGACGCGATGCGGCGCAATGGCGTGCGGAGGCTGCTGAAGATTTCAGTGGTGGGTGCGGGCGAGAGCGTCAAGAACGCTGGCTTCTTCAACGAGCACGTACTCATGCGGACGTTTCTGCGGGGTCTGCTGGTAGACAAGGCGGGCATGGAGGCCGAGATCGAAAGCAGCGACTTGGACTGGACGCTCGTGCGACCGCCGATGTTGACCGACCGCGAGAAGACGGGCGTTGCCAGGGTGCTGAGCACGGAGGGCGGCGAGAAGGCGCACAAGATCGGACGGGCCGATCTGGCAGCCTTCATGGTGCAGCAACTGGAAAGCGGCCGGTATGTGCGTCAGGCAGTGACGGTGACGACCACATAGCAAGGCCTCCGCGAGGATCAACCACCTCTTTCATCGGGGCGATCCGTTCGGCTGTGTAAAGGCCTGTAACGATTCATGCGACAGATAACTGTGAAACCCACGGGACTAGCGGAGTGCTAGCTGCGCAACTCACAAGCTCGGACGTTCATTCCAGAGCACAACTTCGTTCGCGAAAGGATACTGATATGTCAAACTTCCCCACACCACTTGAAGAAGTCATTCATCACAACGTTATCAAGAACAACAAAACAGGCGGCCCTGCGCTGGATATCGGACCCATGCAGTTGCTGTGGAGGGCACTGGGAGAAAACACGGGCTACACGTTCTCCATTTTTGAGACTACGGTCGTGCCGGGCATGGGGATTCCCCTCCATAAGCACCCCTTTGCAGAGTTTTTCTATGTTCTGGAAGGCGAGCTGTCTATTGGACACTGGAACAGCGAGGGCGCCGCGGAGTGGGACGTGATTCAGATCGATCTGTGTTTTGGGCAAATGGCCGTAAAACCGGCAGGCGTCCAAGTTGGCGACTACACGTCCATGTAAAATGCGCGCCGTCGCTGAGGTCGCGGTAGGGATATCAGTTGCCTGATACCCCCCGCGCAGATCCGTACGAGCGCTCGTTAGCGCATACGGCTCTTATCTCGGATGATTGGCGGCGAAGCGATCAAGAACTCGCTTTCCGCACACCCGCCAGTCCCAGTGACACGCGGGCCCCGCTCTGTGTCGGGCGCGTGCTGGCCTGATGAGTGTTCTCCTCGATCAGCGGCCTTCCCTCCTCACTCTCCGCCATCGACTTCTCGATTTTGTTCGAATGATTCATCGGTACTATGCCGCTGTCCGACTCCTCGGCTACGTACATGCGGGTCGTGCGGCCTGAGCCTTCACCCGCCGTCCTGCTACTGGTTGGCAGCAGGCGTCTCCGAGGTCTCCCGGTTCTCGTGCATGAAGCTTCCAGGCGTGTCTGGGGTCTACGACTACGCAGGACCGAGCAGGAACTTGCGATATCGCTCCCGCCCATGTTGCCTTCCGCCAAGTCAAAAGCGTCAGCGTCCTGATTGCATCTTTTCGGAGCTCAATACCCAGCCCACCTGTACCCCTGTTTACGCTTCGCCGACACCTCGCGGTGTGCAACGCAAAACTCGGGGCCGAGCGGTTCGCTACTCCTTTCTCGTAGGACTCTTTCATTCCCTGCTCCATGCCGGTTTATCCCGGCGCACTGACTTGGCGATAATGCTCCAATTGAGATTCATCCCGAGCCAAAAACGGATCGAAGTGTTAACCGAAGTCTTTGCCGGACGGCGTACGATAGCTTCCGCCGGTGGAGATAGAGATAATAGTAGGGAGATCCTGGGCATCAATGCAGGGCGAACGCGCTCACGGTACAGTCCGCGCACGCATCTCGAGAGAGCCTCTTGAGAGCTTGTTGCGCTGAGTTTTTTACACGAACAGCTTCATCATGCTCGCCTGACTGATCCAGTACCTGCGAATAAGATATCTGTGCGGCAAGATACTTCGGATCGCTGGAACCAACTGCCTGATCCAGGATGTTCAGCCCCTTCCGCATCTGTTCGAGAGCTTTGTCATTCTGGCCCGCCTGTGCATAGCTCTTGCCCAGAAGCATGTATCCCCATCCGGTAAGCATGTGCTGCTCGCCGTTAGCGGCACGCCACAATTCAATGGCATGCGCGTACGCCGAGATGGCGGTTGTTGTGTCTTTGTTCAGAAGAGAAAGCCATCCCTGAGCGGACCAGACGGTGGCATAGAAATCCTGATCCAGGCCGGACGCCAAACCTGCTTCCTGAAGCGCCCGAGAAAGATACTCTTTTCCTTCGCCGATGTCCCCGGTTGATCTCCAGGCTTGCGAGCGTAGCACAGGATCGGGCGATATCCGCGTGATCTGACAATCCCTCGTATTCCTTGAGCGCGTCGGTTTCCATGCGCAATGCGGTATCCGGATGCCCCGTATCGAGTGAGAGACGCGCAAAGTTATCGAGAGCGGAAGCATGATCCACCGCGCCTTCCGGGGTGTACGAGAGGATATGAAGCGCCTTCTCGTATGCGCTCTGCGCCTGCGCCAACGCTCCCTGCTGATGATATGCGATGCCGAGCAGGAGCTGTGCGCGGCCGGACTCGCGCTCATTGAGGGCATTGGAGCGTATGAGCTCCGCGAGCGGCTCCGTCACTTCCGCATAGCGGCCTTTCTGCTCCAGCTCAGTCAGCCGGCCGAGGCGCTGCTCTGAATTCACCTGCGATAGTGTCGGGTTCTTCTGCGCGGCCATTCCCGTAAATGCGGCCAGGCTCGCGCACAAAAGCAATTGGATTGTTTTCCGCATCGACATATTATGACTATCTACAATTCTTATTGTAGATAGTCAACAATTATGTTTAAAGATAGTCAAAGTATCTTGACTATCTGCAATTCTCGTGTCGATAATTGTGGCCATGGGAAAACCAAACGATCTCGTACAAGGGACGCTGGATTTGCTGATCCTGAAAACTATCTCGCTCGACCCCAAACATGGATGGGCCATCGCGAAACGCATCCAGCAGATATCCAAAGAGGTTTTGCAGGTGCAGCAGGGATCACTCTATCCGGCGCTCTATCGCCTGGAGCAGCAGGGCTGGATCAAAGCCAAATGGGCGGAGAGCGAAAACGGACGCCAAACCAAGTTCTATTCACTGACAGCGGCCGGGCGGAAGCAGTTGGAGCACGAAACGGAAAACTGGAAACGACTTTCCGGAGCGGTAAATCTGGTCATTGAAGAAGTCTGAAAGACGCGAGGTGAAATATGGTCCGCGTTTTTGAAAAGATTCGCGTCTGGCTCTTGATGCTACTTCACCGCAAACGCACGGCCGATCGCCTCGACAAGGAGCTCCAGTTTCATCTGGAGCAGCAGATCGCCGAGAACATTGCGTCAGGCATGAACCCCCAAGAGGCCGAGCACGCGGCCATGCGGCTCTTTGGAAATTCTGCCGTGCTTCGCGACCAGATCACCGAAAAATGGTCGTGGACCTGGCTCGAAAACCTGCGCCAGGATGCAGGATATGCCCTGCGCCAGTTCCGCCGGTCTCCCAGCTTCGTACTCATCTCTGTGCTGACGCTGACGCTCGGTATCGGCGCGAACACAGCGATCTTTACGTTGATGAACTCTCTGTGGCTGCAAAGCCTTCCGGTAAAAGACCCAAACAGCCTGGTCCTCATCGGTGTGCAGGCTGACCATCCTTCGCCTGTTGCCCAGTCTCCGATGCCGGTACTCAATCTGCCGCTCATCGAATCCGTCGAGCGGCACACCCGTTCTTTTTCCGGCATCTCTGGATGGTGCGATTACGGCGCCGATCTCCTCGAAAACGATATTACGCATACCTATCCGGGAACCATTGTGAGCGGCAACATCTTCGATGTCCTCGGTGTTCGGCCGGCTGCCGGACGATTGCTGACCGCGGCCGATGATCAGCCGGGCGGCGGTCCGGATGGCTGGGCCGTCGTCATCAGCCATCGTTTCTGGGTAGAGCATTATGCAGCCGACGCTTCCGTCATTGGCCGTCACGTCCACTTGAATGGCTACAGCGTCACCATCGTTGGCGTAGCTCCCGAGAATTTTGCAGGAATCATGGTCTCGTCGCGCCCTGATTTCTACATGCCGCTGAATTACGAACCGGTGATGCGGCAGCGGCAGAGGGATTCGATGCTGCGCAATCCTCTCTCATTTAACCTGACGCCGATGGCGCGGCTGAAACCCGGCATCACAGTAGCTCAGGCCTCTGCCGAGTTATCGGCCGTTACGCGCCAGGTGATGGAAGAAGTCCTGCCCCCCGTAGCCGTTCGCCAGTTTCATGGTTTGCCGCCCATACATTTGATAGCGCTACCCGGGCGTTCCGGATGGAGCTTTCTACGAATCCGCTACCGTCGGCCGCTGTTTTTGATGCAGGGATTGGTTGGTATCGTGCTGTTAATCTGCTGTGCCAATCTTGCCGGCCTGGGACTGGCACGCGCCGTCAGCCGCTCGCGCGAATTCGCGCTCCGCATCGCTCTTGGCGCCCCGCGCCCGCGTCTCATGCGGCAGGTGTTGATAGAAAGCCTGCTGCTGACTCTTCCCGGTGGATTGCTGGGATTGGGATTTGCGTGGATGGGATGCCGCATCCTGCTGCGCCTCTTGTCTGCCGGCGCTGAAAGATTTCCCATTGCGCTCTCGATCCGTCCGGATGCAACCGTACTTACCGTCACCGCCGGGTGCGCTGTTTTTTGCGCGCTGCTTTGTGGCATAGCTCCGGCATGGATGCTCAGCCACACAGCTCCGGAGCCTATGTTGCGCCAATCCGCAAACCGTTCCCTGCGGGCTGAAAGCAAGTGGGTGGGAAACAGCTTCGTCTGCGCGCAGATCGCGTTGTCTTTGATGCTCGTCGTGGTTGCGGGCTTGTTGAGCACGACGCTGGTTAAGCTCAGACTGAGTCATGTTGGCTTTCGCACTGAGAATATTTCCACGGTCATGATGGATATCAGGGCTCGTTCGGAGAGAGGAACAGCACTGACGCATATCTATTGGCAAATGGCGGAACACCTGAAGGAGATGCCGGGAGTGCAGAACGCAGCCCTCGTCACAGTTCCGCCGCTATTCGGAACTGTGACGAGGGTATTCAGCACCGTGTCACCTTCTGCACAGGAGTTAAAACAACCGCTTCAGTTCAATGAAGTTGGCCAGGATTTTTTCTCTACCATGGAAATTCCCTTTGCTCGCGGGCCGTGACTTCGTGAACAGTGATGCGGATGCGGATACCTGCGTCGTCAGCCAGTCCGCCGCGAAGAAGATGTTTCCGAAGGCCCCGGCTCTTGGATCGACATTGCGGCAATTTCAGTTCTCGCTCGATCGAGGTGGAGCATCGGAAAGTACCTGTCGGGTGATCGGCGTCGTAGCCGATGTAAAGCTCCAGGATCTGCGAATGCCGCCTCAACCTGTCGTCTACCGGCCCATTGCCTCGGATATGGACAATCCGGGCCTGATGAATTTCGTAATCGAAGCGCGGTCACTCACGGACGCTCAGAGTGCTTACCGGAAAACGTTGCGCGACATTGCGCCGGGGAGTCCCGATTCTGAAGTGACTCTGATCACTCAGAAGATGGATGACTCGACATCGCTCGAAAGAATGCTGGCATCTCTCTCCGGATTCTTTGCCGGACTAGCGCTCCTGCTGAGCGGGGTTGGCCTGTATGGGCTATTCTCGAGGAGCATTACCCAGAGAACGACGGAGTTCGGTATTCGGATAGCCCTGGGTGCGACTCGCTTCCGTATCGTGCTGCTTGTTCTGCGGCAGGCCATCATCTTGATGACGATCGGGATCGTCGCGGGAGGAGTCGCTGCGATCCTCTCTACCCGGCTGATTCGCGGCTTCCTTTATGGAGTGACCTCGAACAACCCATTCGTCCTCGCCGGTGCGGCACTGCTCCTGTGCGTCATCGCGCTCTCCGCTTCGTTGCTTCCAGTACGAAAAGTAGTTCATCTTGATCCCGTCGAAGCGCTCAAGGCGGAATGAGCGATATCCGTCTATGGCGACGACGCCTTGTAAGTCTAAATGTGAGTTGATGACAACAGGGCGAGTCACTCATCGAGCTATTCGAATCGATCTATATCTTCGGCAAGTGGCCGTATAACCGTCTTCTCGGACAAGTCTTTTCGCCGTCCGGACCCCTGTGAAGACGCCCTACGCCGCGCCAAATAGCGTTGAAGAACGACCGCCACTTATCACTTATCTCTGAAGGTCACACTAATTTCCAATTTCGGCCCCAAAATTGACTTTTCGCGGTTTTAGTCAAAAACACCCATATAGCAGGACGTGTCCCGAAAAACTGACAGCCTTATCGAAGCTCAACTTCGTATACGGTTGCAATGGCGCAGGAAGCTGCGCCCTTGGTGACGAAGCTATCGATAGCTGTGATGAGCTGGGCACGTTTGCGCTCGAAGTCGCACTGTGTGGTGTGCGCCGAGAAGAGTTCCGGCGAGGAGGGTGAGTTGCGTCGCAGGGGCTTGTCGTCACCGAAGACCAGCGGCTTTATAAGCGTGCCGATGACGTTGGCAGGAAAGGATGCACGTTTGGGGTTGATGACGCCCGTCGCCATCTGCGTGCCAGAAGTACAGTGCGCGAGGGTCTGGGCAAGGGTCATGTTGCCCCATCGCCGCTCACTCTCAGGATGGAGGCGCATGATGCGCTGCTTTATGTCTTCTGCCAGAGCGGGGTCAAAGAGATCTTTCATTGTAGTTCCTCTCCGTCTCGGGTGTATCGTCGCGGGCGGTGATTCACACCGCTCCGAATGATAGATGTGGTTTAGCAGTTCGGTCTTTCTCGGTACGTGGACTGACTCTAAGCGATTGATCCACAAGCCAGAATTCAACCGGAGCCAGCCCTCCCGCCCCTGCCGATCCCCGAGAACTGAATCTCTCTGAAAACGGGGTTACTGAGATGGTCCGCCGCTTGAACTCCACTAGGGCGTGGAGGATCTTGTAGGCAGGTTCAAGGAGGATCATCGACATGCAGATTCGTTCAGTAGGGATTGATCTCGGCAAGACGACCTTTCACCTGGTAGCCCTTGATGATAACGGCAAGGTGCTCCTGAAGAAGAAGTTTACGCAGAAGCAGCTGATCGTATTCACAGCGAACATGCAGAGCTCGTTGATCGGGATGGAGGCGTGCGCAGGAGCACACTTCCTGGGCCGTGCTTTGCGAGCCCAAGGGCACGACGTCAAGCTTATCCCCGCTCAGTTTGTGAAGCCCTTCGTGAAGTCGAACAAGAACGATTTCATTGACGCAGAAGCGATCGCCGAAGCCGTGGGTCGTCAGAACATGCGGTTTGTTTCTATCAAGACCGATGATCAGCTGGATCTGCAGGCGTTGCATCGCGTCCGGGAACGAGTGATGCAGCGGAGAACCGCTGTGATCAACCAGATTCGCGCATTCCTTCTGGAGCGAGGCATGGTGTTTGCTAAGAGTCCGATTCGCCTCAGAGAAGCGATACCAAGCGTGCTCGAGAACGTGGAGGAGAACCTGACTCCAAGGATGCGCAACCTGATAGCGATGATGTGGAGCGAGTGGAAGGAGCTGGAACTTCAGCTTGAAGAGATGAACGCGGAAGTCGAGCGGATTGCCTCCAGCGATGCCGCATGCCAGAGACTGCGACAGATTCCGGGCATCGGACCTCTGGTGGCAACCGCGATCGTAGCTTCGATCGGCAACGGTTCGGCCTTCCGGAAGGGACGAGAGTTCGCCGCCTGGATGGGACTGGTACCCAGACAGCATTCAACAGGAGGCAAGGCACGGCTCTATGGCATCAGTAAGCGGGGCAACCGTTATCTACGGATGATTCTGGTTCACGGAGCCCGTGCCGTTGTCCTGCGATCCAAGCGAGATCGTATCGCAATGGGTGCATGGCTAACTTCACTCGAGGGCAGAGCCCCGCGCAACGTGTTGATCGTCGCCATGGCCAACAAGCTGGCTCGCATCGCATGGGCTGTGCTCTCGACTGGTCAGGACTACCGGGTCGTGCCCGCCGAAACTACTGCCTAGCCTAGGCCGGCGAAACATAACCGGTTCCAAGCCATCTCACCAAGGTCTGCACGGACGAGTGAAGATGAAAGAACAGTCATAACGGCGTCTCTGAAACCTGTTTGCTCAAAAGGCCCTCGCGGCCGAGGGGTTTCAAAGGACAGACACGCGGCGTATCTCATCATGTGCCAGGAGATCTTATTCTCCATAAACAGGCCGGATACATTAACGCAGACTTCTCTTCGTCCAACCACTTTTCTCTTGCAGTCGGACGGCGGACCATACATTTCACCAAGTTCGACGCACCGAACCATCTGGCCAGGTGAACTTGGTCAAATGTATGGTCCGCCGTCTGAATGCAAGGGAAAAGTTTATGGATGAAGGAATGTCTGCGTCAATGTATCCGGCCTTTTGGTGGAGATCAGTCTCCTGGCCATGATGAGATACGCCGCGTACCTGTCCTACAAAACCCCTCGGCTGTGGAAGAGCCTATTGAGCAATCAGGTTTCAGGTACGCCGTTTGACTGTTCTTTCATCTTTACTTATCCGGTGCAGACCTCGGTGGGAGAACTTGATCTTGATAGCTACGCTTAGCTAGGCCGCGACTGGCTCTTGAACTGCCCGATAGTCCTGGCCGCTTGACAGCACGGCCCAAGCGATCCTTGCCAGTTTGTTTGCCGTGGCGACGATGAGCACGTTGCGTGGCGCTCTGGCTTCAAGAGCGGTCATCCACGCGCCCATGGCGACGCGGTCTCGCTTCGATCGCAATACGACTGCGCGGGCTCCATGGATGAAGATCTTGCGCAGGTAGTTGTTACCGCGCTTGCTGATACCGAAGAGGCGGGCCTTACCACCGGTCGAGTGCTGTCGTGGCACAAGCCCAAGCCAGGAAGAAAACTCACGCCCCTTATGGAAGGCTGCGCCGTTACCGATCGCGGCTACGATCGCGGTTGCGACCAGCGGGCCAACGCCGGGGATCTGCCTGAGCCGCGTGCATGCCGCATCACTTGAGGCAATCAGCTCCACTTCCTGGTTCAGATCGACCACCCGCTGTTCAAGATCCTTCCACTCGTTCCAAAGTTGAGCCAGCAGGTTCCGCATACGCGGAGTGAGATCTTCCTCGGCGTTCTCGAGGATCTCGGGCATGCGCTCGCGCAGCCTGGCCGGGCTCTTTGCAAATACCAGACCCCGCTCCAGCAGGAAGGCCCGCAGCTGGTTGATGACTGAGGTTCTTCGCGCGATCAAACGATCGCGCACACGATGCAATGCCTGCAGATCCAGCTGGTCGTCCGTCTTGATCGGAACAAATCGCATGTTCTCCCGATCCACAGCCTCAGCAATCGCTTCCGCATCCAGGAAGTCGTTCTTGTTCGACTTCACGAATGGCTTCACGAACTGGGCCGGGATCTACACCAACTTCCATGTGAATCCACTTTGCTCGGCGAGCCGCGTGGCGCTTCTCACGGGCCGCAACTCGCATGGCGCCAACATGGGTTCCGTCTCGGAAATGGCCACTGGCTTTCCGGGGCAGAACTCCGTGCTTCCGAACAGCGTGGCTCCGCTGGCAAAGATCATGAGATTTAACGGCTACAGCACCGCGATGTTCGGCAAGTCCCACGAGTATGTGCCTTGGGAGAGCGGACTCACGGGGCCGTTCGACCAGTGGCCCACCGGGGTGGGGTTCGAGAGGTTTTATGGCAATGTGATTGGCGAGTCCGACCAGTTCTCGCCATCCATCCATGACAACACGACGCAGGTGCCCCCATCGAAGGACCCCAACTACTACTACCAGACAGATATCGCGGACCATGCCATCTCCTGGATCAAGACACAGAAGACTCTCACTCCGGATAAGCCTTTCTTTGTCTACTACGCAGCGCAAGGCATGCATGACCCGGTACAGTTGCCGCAGTCCTGGCGCGACAAGTACAAAGGCAAGTTCGATGAGGGATGGGACAAGTACCGCGAAGAGATTCTTACGCGTCAAAAGAAGCTCGGCATCGTCCCAGCCAACACCCAGCTCACAGCCAAGCCGGACATCATGGAGGATTGGGACAAACTGAGCCCGGACGAGAAGAAGATCGCTATCCGGTATCAGGAGGTCTTCGCGGCGTTCGCCGAGCTGACCGACTACGAGATCGGCAGGGTGCTGCAGGCCGCCGATGAGATGGGAGCGATGGATAACACGCTGATCATCTACATCGCGGGAGACAATGGCGCGAGCCCCAACGGCGGCCGGCTCGGCACGTTCAATACGTTGAGCTCATTCAACCTGGCGGAGGAGACGTTGCAATACCAGCTGGCGCACCTTGATGAGGTGGGTGGGCCGCACTCAGCAATGACGCCACCGGCTGGCTGGTCGATTGGGGATAACACACCGTTCGCATACTCACAGTTCCATACGCAGTATGGGGGGACCACCAACGGCATGGTGGTTTTCTGGCCGAAGGTGATCAAGGCAAAGGGTGAGGTCCGCAACCAGTACTACCACCTGATCGACGTCGCTCCGACAGTGCTGGCGGCAGCAGGACTGCCGCAGCCCAAGACGGTTAATGGCGTTCCGCAAAAGCCCATGGATGGTGTGAGCATGCTCAGTTCGTTTACCAACCCTCAGGTGAAGTCGGATCACACGATTCAGTACTACGAGTTCGGCGGGAATCGTGGCATCTACAGGGACGGATGGTACGCGACGACTCTGCACAAGGTAGCGTGGGAAAAGAAACCTCGCGGAACTTTCGCCGAGGACAAGTGGGAGTTGTACAACACAGCGGAAGACTTCAGTTGTTCCAACAATCTTGCTGCGAAGGAACCCACCAAGTTGAAGGAGATGCAAAACGCATTCATGGCGGAGGCGGTCAAGAACAACGTGCTTCCGCTCGACGACCGCATCCAGGAGCGATTCGTTGCCTCGATCGCCGGGCGTCCCGATCTCATGGCAGGTCGGACATCACTAACGGTCTTTCCCGGCATGGTGGGGATGAAAGAGAACGCCTTCATCAATGTGAAGAACCAGAGTTCCTCGATTACCGCGGACCTCGAGGTGCAACAGCGCAGTGCTTCGGGGGTCATCCTCGCACAGGGTGGCGCGCATTCTGGCTGGAGTCTGTATGTCAAAGGAGGCAAGCCTGCGTTTGCCTATAACTTCCTGGGCAACGTGACAACGATTGCTTCCAAAGAGCGCCTGCCCGCTGGCCCTGTCATCGTCACTTACGACTTCGTCTATGACGGCGGCAAGCTCGGTGCGGGTGGCACAGGGACGATCTCGATCAACGGGAAGAAGGTCGCGACGGGCAGAATCGAACACACCATTCCTTTGATATTCGGAACTGAAACGGCTGACGTGGGTACCGACCTCTACTCCACCGTAACGACTGCCTGTGCCATACATGGCATTCCTCTGCGCTTGCGTCATCGGCGCAGCGCTGGGCGACTCCGGGCCAGGAATGGCCTGTTCTTGCTGGAGCTGTGCATTTTGGGCGGCAAGCATTGCCTGTCGTTGTCGCTCCTCAGCATCGCGCATCTGGATGAGGCGCTGTTGTGCCTCAAAGCTGTTAACCTGCGTGGCGTTGGGCGAAGCGGGTTTCACCATTGCGCTATTTGCTATGGGGGCCTGCTTGATGCCATTGTGAAGGTTCCCTGCTCTCCTTCTGCTCGGGACGCCAGCTCCAAATGCCCGCGTTTCAAGGCGAGGTTTTTCACTCGCTCCCATATGGTCCGCGCCTGCGCTGCATCGTAATTCGTCTCCAGCACCCCCTGGATTGTGAGAATACGGAGCCTTGTTTCCGGGTCTTGAGCTGCTGGCTTTCCCAGGTCCTGGGTCAGTTGGAAGATCTTGCCTGGAACACTTCCCGATTCGTCAGGTGGAATCTGGCTCACTTGGGCATACAGCGCTTGGAGGGCTGCTTCTGACCTTCGAACAGATGCTGCGCTCTCGCGTATAACGGCAGCGCATCTGCCCAACGATTTCCCCAGGCTAAGGTGTCGGCCCTGTCGATCAATCCGTCTGCGGACTCGGGAGGGGCGGAGTTGTGATGCGGCGAAATCAGATAAAGGTAAGTGCTTCCAAGTATTACGATAATCACACCGAAAACGACAAGTATCCCTTTGCCCCAGCTGGCTCGCGACATGGCATGATTTTATTCACATCTTCGGCAAGCCGTGGACCAGATAGGGATGTTCGCATCGAGCTTAGATGGGTAGACCGAAGTGATGATCAGGCTGGAACAGTCGAATATGACCGATTCTGGCGACCGTCTTCGCGCTTTCAGCCCCGACAATCGCCCCTTAGATCTAATTTCCGGATTCAGAGCGTGCATGGACGATGCAACAGGTCGCCAGGCAGATGGTCTCCTCGAACGGAATGCTGGCCGGTATTTGGGACAGGAAGCAGCATTTCAGCTTACATAAAGCAGGAAATAGACGGTTTGGATTAATGCGTGAATGCGAAATTATGGGGCAGAGGTGCTTTTATGGCGGATTCAGTAGAGGACCAAATCGATGCGATCACGAAATGTCTTAGGGTTATTGATGGCAAGGGCTCGCTCTTAACGTGAAAGGTAAGATTGGACCAGCTCAGAGCCTTGGTCACCGGACTGAAAAACTTATGAAATGAGGTTACGATTCATTCCGTGTTGGACCAACCGGACCATTAAGTCACGGTATTTCAACAGATGCGATAAATAATCCTCATCTAAGTTAGTGCATGTTCTTTCATTCATCACAGTCGATTCGATTTACACTCCATCAAACCCACCTGGAAACCCCTCTGATCGTAAACGATCCTATCTAACGATACCTAAACGAACTTTTCTGGTCGTTCAAAGCTGTTGAAGGCGCCGAGATGCGGCGCCATTTCTTTGTCTCAAGCCCTTTGATATCTTTGGATTGTGAAGACGATTCGAACCTCGCTGGCTTCAGATCACACGCAAGATCGCAAGCTGGCTCCGCAGCCAGCGTTAGATACCGGCAGGCGCAGATAAAGCTTGGCAGACTGCTATCCGTCTACCAAGCTACCTACCTACCTATGTTGCTACCAAGCTACCAGCAAGGACGTACCGCAGTGGTTACTTATGGCGGGGTTCGATCGCTGCTAGCCTCGCTTCTATGGCAATCATCATCAGTATTGCAAACCAGAAAGGTGGCGCAGGTAAAACCACTACAGCACAACAGATAGCTGTTGAGCTATCTGTTGTGGGTTACCGCATTCATGTTATCGACATGGACCCGCAGGCATCTTTCACGCAATGGTACAGGCACCGTCGAAAGCAAGGTCTCAATAGTTTTAGCGTGGTGACTATCCCTACAGGACTCTTGATAGAGGACTTGTCCGAACTCAAGCAGCGCTCCGATCTGGATATCATTCTTATCGACTGTCCCGGAAACATCGTGGATATCACGATGGCTGCTGTGCAGGCATCCGATGCAGTCATCACGCCTGTACGCGCTACAGGTCTCGATCTGGAAGCCACGAAATATATGATTCTTTTCGTCGCGTCGGTCATGAAGGAAAACAAGAATCTACGGTTCATGCTTTTCCATAATGCAAAGCATGCGAGCCGCAGGCTCGATAAGGAAGGGGAAATCAGTCTGGTCAAGGCGACGAAATCCATTCCCGGACAGCGAGCCTTCATCCTCAAGACGGCGATCACAGACACCGCGGCCGTCGCTGAAGCCGGTATGACGGGACTATCGGTACGGGAATACGCGCCAAAGTCTCCCTCTTCCTCTCAATATCGAAAGCTCATTATGGAGATCCTCGAATGCCTCAAGCCGGCAGACAAACAAATAAGCGCTTCAGCCTAACTGACCTAGCCGACGATGATGAACCGATCGTCAGGATGGATCTGATGTCACCGACCTTGGTCCCATCTCAGGCCACCGCTCCAGAATCTGTAGCCGTGGAGACTTCTGTCATCAATGTGGTCGAGGAGCCTACCACGAGTCGAGTCGAACCGACTTCTCCAGCTGAGCCAGCGTCAGATCCGGCATCTGTCCCATCAACAACCCATTCGAACGGAAGTCGGGTGAGCCGGCAGAGCAGGGAAGTGGCTGCTGCCCTGGACCCAGTCCAGGCTCAGGTTGCGAATCAGAAGGAGAGCTTCTATTCGAACTTTGGTGAGCGAACGACCAAAAAGCAGATCAGTCTTCGCATTCACCCCAGCGTCGATAAAGCGTTAACCAAAGAGGTACTAACGAAGAATCTTGAGGGCATCACAGTCACCCGAGAAGCGATCATTACCAAAGCGATATGCAACTTCCTCGGGATCGATTATCCAGAGGACATGTAAGCCAATTATCGAGAGGACGCCGAGGGCCGATCAAACCTGATCGCTCTCCCGTCCTCTTCTGTGCAAAGGACCGAAGCTAATACTTGAGGATGCGGAAGCCGCCCAAAAATACGCAGGAGATATTGCCCGGATACTCCGACTATCGTCTGGAGAGGGAAAAGGCGGCCAAGAATCAAGTTGAAAAGCTAATGGGGATCTGGAAGGCCGGCCTGAGCGGCGACAAGTTGTTCACAGCCCAGATGCTCATCTATTGCGGACTTCCAATCAACAAGACTGATGCGAGTTATGTCGTCCGGCGGTCGCGGCTCGCGGACGGCAGCTCGGTTAAGGTGACATTTAGCCGGACCAACCCCGATGTGCCGCTTCCATTCCGGACGGACCGGACCATGGCCTACTTTTTGACGAACAAGGCGGTTCTCCAGCAAAGCCCTCTTCTACGCTGGGGCCACGCCAACGAGTACATGCGCCTCTTCGGCCTAAATCCGGATTCAGGCTATCACTACAAATCTGTCCAGGAGCGGTTCACCAGGATCGCCTATCTGGGAATCACGGTTGAGTACCTGGATGTGAACCAGAAGATAGTCGAGCACTGGAAATGCCCGATCATTGACAACGCCAGAATCACCGCCGAAGTGGATGAAGAAGGGAAGTGGAAGCCATCGATCTCAATAGCCGAGATGTTGGCTGCCAAGCAGGAGGTCACCTTCGGACTCCGGTTCTTCATGGAGCTTCAAAAGCAGCCGGTCCCCATTCCCATAGAACTTTTGATCGCCACTCAGAAATCCCACCGGCTAATGGACTATGTCGTCTTCCTCTACTGGCGGGCGTTCGCCGGCGCGACTCAGAGCTTCATCCCCTGGCGCTATCTCCAGGAGCAGTTCGACAACTCCGACTCGAACCAGGACAGATGGGCTCAACAGTTCCGAAAAGCTAAGACGATACTCAAGACCCTCCCAGATCCGATCAACCAGATCCGGTTCGACGTATCGAGCTCGGGTCTCACGATCTACCCTCTTCCAGTTGGGACCAGCTTCTTTGCCGGGTTTCCCAAGCTGGGATCGAGAAAGGCACTCGAAGCTTCAGGTTCGTCGTCTTAGTGTCCCTACTCGCCCGTCGGCGCGCAGCGCCTACCTACTGGGAATATTAAATAGAGCGGCTTCTTGAAAAGGCATCCTGTAAAAACATCTTGCTTCCTATATAGGCGTGTAGCTTTCAGCTTTAAATGGCGCCGAGTTTCGGAATTATTTGGCGTGTGTTTCGGGAATAATTGGCGTACGCTCGGTCAGTTTGTCCCGATCACCAGACTGTCCCGTGCCGCTTCAACGACCTCGACAGAGACATGGTGAAGGTCATTCACACTGAGAACTCGTTCGATCTGCGTTAGAAGTCGGGTCAGCAGCCTGAAGTTTCCTCCGGTCATGCGTATGAGGCTTGCGACAACTTCTGGGGAGAGCGGCCCATCAGGGAGCTTGATACCCGCCGGCGCCCAGCACCGCGGAAGGAGTTCCTGGACCTGGTTTGCATCCAGAGGCCGAAATTCGTGGACGAATCCGATGCGGGAATAGAACTGAGGAAAGCGGGCGATACGCTTTTCGATGCCCGGCATGCCGATCAGCACCATACCGGCGGTACCCTGATCGAAGATCGATCGCATCTGTTCGAGACTATTCATGTGGAGGCGATCAGCCTCATCCACCAGGATCAAAGTTGTCGGGTCCGAGACCGCTCGCTGTCTCGCTTGATAGTGCTTGTATGTCTCAAAGTAGGTGGGATCGACTGCAGGAGGGTTCTCCGGAGAGCAACCCGGTTTGTCTATGATGTCCCTTCGTCTTTTCTCGTCTTTGAGTCTGATCTCGTCAAGAACAATCCTGGCTTCTTGCAGGATTGGATCCAGGAGGATGTTTCTGACTCGCTCTTTCGCCATCGAGATGTCGATGTCGACCCTGGAGGGGGTATTGACCACAGAGGTCGTGTAGAGCACTGTGTCGATTGGACGATTGTCTTTCACTTCATTTGTCCACGCATCTCTTGGTTGAATTTGATCCGCGCGACTGTAGCGAACAGCAGAGAGAGTTTTGCCAATACCTGGGGGCCCGTAGCACAGACCGATGTAGCGAAAATTGCGGCATGCATCGCAAAATTCGACAAATCTGCGGTGTTCAATGGTCTCGACGAATACGCCGTCACTCGTTGCGGTACCTTTTGATGCGGACTTTGGATGGGGGTGCGGCGGCTGCTTTTGCATGGATCTCCTCAGAACTCGTCCCTTTTTTTAATTGCAGAAGCGAATCGACGACCCGTTGCCGATCGTGGAGGATCGTTTTGAGTTCGCGACGACGCTGGTCGCGCGCTCGAGTGATGTCTCGGAGAGAAATGGTCTCTCCTGCCAGCTCCGCGGAAACCGCAGAACAAAGAAAGCGATCCTTGTAGAAAACACGAATCTCTCCCATGTCACGGGGATCGTACCGAACGGTCACATCTTCACCCACGTACGCGGCCAGAACCAAGGAAAGATACCGCAGACCGTGAAGGTAAATGCCATCGCGACGCACCTTCCGAGCGCTCACCGCTTGCATGAGCAGCAAATCAAGCTGTTCGAGAGACTCGGGCATGCGAGGCAGAAATCCACCTTCCTCCCAGCGCACCGAGGGAGCCGTCCTTGCAGCAGTGCTGGGTTGTCGATGGTAGGTCTCAAAAAGGAATATCCGGAAGAGTTCGTCAAGTTGCTCAATGGAGAGGTTTGGTTTGCGTCGCCTTTTCTTTCCGAATCCGTCAAGCTCGCAAAGAAACATTTCGTTGACGGTTCGGAAGAAGCGCTCGATGCGGCCACGCCCTTGCGGCTTCCCTGGTGTTGAGAACACGAGCTGGATCTTGAGATCGACAGCGACCTGCTCGATGTGCTTTGATTTGAAGTCCGAGCCATTGTCCGTATAAAGCACATCGGGGATGCCGCATACCTGCCAATGTGGATGGCCCTTTCGCCAGATCGCTTGTCGAAGGGCGAGAGCGGTTCGTGTCGAGGAGGGAGAATCAAAGCCGAGGAAGTATCCAGCAACAGCCCGACTATAGTCATCGATGACGACGGTCAACCAGGGCTTGGCGATCTGACCAGCCTCTCTTACCAGGCGGATCCCCAATTGTGCATGATCGGCTTGCCAGATAGCGTTTGGTCGCGGCGCTTCCCGTCGGTGAACCAGGTCGAATTTTTCGCTGTACGTCTTTCCTCCACGGTGGGCGAGGGTAAGCAGTCCAACTGGGATTTCACGGATGAGATCGTAAACGAGTCCGTAGCGAGGTGGGGGCTCACCGATTGTCTCCGCAAATTGCCGAATCTGTCGCCAGATTGACCGGACCGGTAGAGGAGGACTCTTCAAGGCGAGCGCTTCTATGGCTGCCTTAAGTTTCGGCGAGATCACCCTGCGGGCACCACGGTCAGCCCTTGTCTTGCGTACAAGCGCTATCAATCCGAATTTGCGGTATTGGCTCACCCACCGCTGCGCAGTCCGGAACGGTACCTTTCCGTCAGCTGCTACGGTTTGCAGGGGCTGATTCTTCTCGAGATGTGGCTGAATCAACCGAAACCGTGACATCGCAAGCTCCCGAGTTTCCTCAGGCACTTCGCCAAGTTCTCGCATGTCAAAGACATTACGCCATATAATTCCGAAACACTACGCCAAATAATTCCGAAAGCTACACGTGATGCGCCGCGAGCTGTTCTTCTGCCGCTCGTCGAGCATCAGCAGGGCGGCGTCGCGCTCGGCATGGCCGTCGGCCTGGGTCGCCATCGCGGCGGCGATCAGGCCGTTGCGGTTCTCCACCAGCGCATGGCCCAGGTACGCGAGCTTCGACTCCTTGCCATAGCTCTTCTTGTAGAGCCGCGCCTCCGGATCGGTAGTCGATTGATGGGTCTCGTTCGACCTCTTCTGCCCACGGAAGTTAGTGCCGTCGCCATCATCGGAGCCATCCTTCGGCCGGAAGCTCTTCTGCGATGCCCAGGCCTGGATCAGCGTGCCGTCCACGGTGAAGTGCTCGTCACTCATGAAGCGCTTCGCCAGCACGTTCACCTCGGCGAAGAACCGCTGCGCCACGTCCGACGTCAGCAGCCGGTCGCGGTTCTTGGAAAACACGGCATGGTTCCACACCGCGTCGTCCATGCCCAGGCCGACGAACCAGCGGAACAGCAGGTTGTAGTTCAGCTGCTCGACTAACTGGCGCTCCGAACGCACCGAATAAAACGCCTGCAACAACAGCGCCCGCAGCACATACTCGGGCGCAATCGAAGGACGGCCGGATGCCGAATATAGCGCATCGAAATCCTCGTTCAGCGACACCAGAACTGCATCCGTCAACTTGCGAATCTCGCGCAAAGGATGATCCTGTGGAACCCGCTGCTCCAACGTCACACAACTGAACATCTCACCCTGAACCCGCTCGTCGCCACGCATACAACAGAGACGGACCAACACCCAGATCAGACGAAGCCAGAACCTATTTCAACAAGCTCCTAGATCCGGAGCCATCGCCCTTGGGATCAGGCTGTACCTTGGACGGCGAGAAGTATGTACTTCGACTACGATTCGTCGGTGTTGTCGGTACCGCATATGATGATCGATTAGGTTGCAGCACTGTTGAAAGAATAGGGATCATGTGCGGCCGCAATAGAGACGCAGTCAGACAGAAGATTGCCGAGGTATCCCGGCCTGTGTTTCCTTCTGCCGCCCCTATATACGGCTCTGTTGCATTAACTAAGGCCGTGTATGGTGAGAGGTGAGTCGAGGAGTCCAGCAGATGTCCATGTTCAAGCGCCGGCGATTTCCGGTCGAGATCATCCTGGTATGCGTGCGGTGGTATTGCAAGTACGGCATCACATATCGCGATCTCGCGGAGATGATGCAAGAGCGCGGAGTTGAGGTCGACGCCTCGACAATCTTCCGGTGGATGCAGCGTTACGCGCCTGAGCTCGAAAAGCGCATCCGTTGGTATCAAGGCTACCGCTCGAGCTCCTGGCGAGTGGACGAAATCTATGTTAAGGTCGGTGGACAGTGGAAGTACTTGTTCCGCGCCGTCGACAAGCATGGCCGGTTGATCGACTACATGCTGCTGGACCGCCGTAACACGTGCGCGGCACACCGCTTCCTGGGCAAGGCACTGAAGACGATGCGCAACTGGCCGCCGCACTCGATCACAACCGATAAGCTGGGCTCCTATCCCAAGGCGATTGGCCGGCTGCAGCACGAAGGCAAGTTGCCACAGGACACGAAGCACCGCACGTCGAAATATCTAAACAACATCATTGAGGCAGATCACGGTGGTCTCAAGCGGGTGATCCGTCCTACCCGCGGTTTTCAGACGATGAGAACAGCGTCGGCCACCATCAAGGGATTTGAGGTTATGCGTATGATCCGCCGCCGCCATTGCCTCCTCTGCAAAGCCTAAGGTCGCCGGCGAAATTCAATTCATCAACAAGCTGTTCGATGTTGCTGCCTGATCTGCAACATCGGTACGAGCGAGTTGCCTCTGCGCCAGTTAATGCAACAGAGCCGCATTTTTTGCCCTCAGCGTTCTCTCCGTGGGGTGTTCTTCGCTGCCTCAATCGGAATGGACCGATTCAAGTGGGTGCTAGGCCACCGGCTTTAGCTATACCGTACCTGCGCGCGCTCAGCTTCTCACCAGTCTTCTTCCTGCTGATACAAGGATTCTTCATCCTCGACGGCTTGCGTCGCTGTTGGTCTCTCCTTCGCGGCTGAAGATAAATATCCTGCGAAGTCCGGTTTCGGTGGCAATCTATACTCGGAGTCGATTCCAAGCGTCATACGGGTATGGCCTATGTCCGCTGCCATCGGGAATACGGGATAGCCAGACGGCGCACCGTGCATCTTTACAGCGCTGTGCTGCCATCCCTCGGAGCCGTTTTGATGATCCCGCTCCCCGCAAACGCATGGCAGCACAACATGCCCGGCAAGTCTGGCATGGCTATAAACGACACCAACCATGTATGTGACGATATGAGCGGTATGGACAACATGACCGTCATGGGCCAGAGCATGGCTGCCATGGCGAATCACATGTGCATCACCCCGCTGCGGCCGAAGCAGCCCGGCGACGAACAGAAGGCAAAAGCTCTCGTAGCCGAAGTCACGGCGACCATCGAGAAGTACAAAGACTACAAAAAAGCCTTGGCCGAAGGCTACGCAATCGCCAACCCGAAGCTGGAGCAGCCTCAGTACCACTTCAACAACGAAGCGAATGGCCGCCTGGCCGACACCCAGTTCGATCCAACCAAACCCTCATCGCTGCTCTACCGCCGCACTCCCACCCAGCGCTACAAGCTCGAAGGAGTCATGTTCACCGCTCGCCGCGACGCAACCGAGGATGAGCTGAACCTGCGCATTCCACTCAGCATCGCGCGCTGGCACCTTCACATAAACTTCTGCGCAGCCCCGGCCGAAAAGGTCAAGGAGTACCACGGCGAGCATCCCAAATTCGGTATGTTCGGCTCGATCCACACCAAAGAAGCCTGCCAGGCCGAAGGCGGCACATTCTATCCCGTAATGTTTAGCTGGATGATCCACGTCTTTCCCTATGAAGACAACATGAAAGATGTCTTCTCCATGAACGACGACGAAGCCCACGTCAATTGATTCATGTGAGTCCGGCTGTCTGACCAACAGTTGTGTAGATTCTGCATCTTGCCCACTTCTGATATTCCACCGATTACTCCTTGACGATGCCAGCTACGTTGTCATGCAGCTTGTTCGCCGTAGCCGCGTCGGCGTTGAGTTGCGCATCTTGCATGATGCGGATGGCGGCAGTGGCGCTGAAGGCGATCTCAGAGGACTGAACTGTAGCGGCCGCGCCAGGGGCCAGAGGGTGAGAGGGTCGCGGAACTGGGCGTTGGAGAAGAGCGTGACAGGGAGCCGGGGCATTGTGAGGGGCTGCGTTTTAGTTAGGTGAGAGATTAATTTGTCTGTATGCCAGTGCTACGGAGATGATTCACGGCGCAGCCGATGCTTGTAGAGTTGGATTACTTCCGGATAGCCGACATCCATGTAGTCATCTGTCAAGTGAAGGCGCGGGTGTCCCGGGCGCGCTCGGGAGAGCGTGCAAATCAACAGTTTCAGGATGTTCTACGCGCAACAGGTGCCTCTCGGCATCGGTTCCTGCGCTCGGCAGAACCAGACATCCATTTGCAGTCTCGGGCTCCGAAGAGCCGTCACAGAGGATTGAGTTTGTGTTCTCTGCCAGTCCCGAAACAATTCGTAGAGAGCCTCGGGAGTGTGATCTCCTCGGCAACATGCAGGACCTGGCAGGTTGCGCATTTTGTTCATGCTGTTTATTTCGGCAGTATTTTATGCTGCCGTAGTCCTGCGTTCTTCAGCAGGCACGAAGTCTCTCTGTTGCCGATCCACGGCAAGCAAATACGCGACCATCTTTCGCGCTACGGCAAGTGTCGCCCGATTGCTATTTCCTTTTTGTCTTTCCTGGTCATAAATCACAGCCATTTCGTGGTTCTGTCTCGGTGCCAACTTGGCGGCTTCTACCAGCGCACGCTGGATATGTTTATTGCGCTGCTTCGAGAGCGGCATACGCATCGCCTTGTCGGCCAAGCTCCGTTCATCTCCGCAGAGGCCGCAGTAGCTGATGGCCTGCTTGATCGAGCGGAAGCGTGAGACATCCCCGATTTCCAGAGCCACGTCAGTGCAGTGATCGGACCCACGCCAGGAACCGTTCGGAGTCGTTTGATCCGGTCGGCCAACACCGGATCGAGCTGGAGAGAGTTGACCAGGGCGTACTCGGTCCTTTGACAGCGCTCGATCGTCTCCCGGCTGAGCTTCAACAGCGGCCGTATGCTCGGAGGAACCTCCTTGCTCGCGGAGAGCAATTCCCGGAAGTAACTCACCTTGTGCAGCCGTTGCTTGTTTATATTCCACGCCCGTCTCCATCAGCGGTCCTGAGACACGGTTCTTCATCTGCACCATCTGCCTCGCCAGCAGATGCCGATACCTCAGCGTGCGCCTTCGATCCCGTATCGCTGCAGGCATCATGTGGCACTCCGGGAGGAAGTCGCATCTCAGGCAGTCGGCGAGCTTGCTGGCATCGATCTGGTCGTTCTTCTTCTTGGCTGCAGCAATCGCGCGCAGCATCAATGGATGTGCCACCTTGATCCAGCCGCTGAAAATCGTCGCCTCCATCGCAACGGTCCACGGCTGGGGCAAAGTCTTCATCCAACAATCCAGCTCGCGTCGGGTTGACCCGATCTTGCCTTCCTGCTGTATCCGGCCACTCACGTCCTTCACGCAGTAGCTGATCGTCTTCTTGTGAACGTCCAATCCGATATAGTTCATAGTCGTCATGGAGGAGCCTCCGTGGTTGTTCTCTGAATCGGCGTCGCCGCCGAGTTCAGCCTATGCAACACCACGTGCTCCTCGATGACTAACATTCAAACAATACGGACAAGTGACGACAAGGGCGTTTCTCTCGGTACTAATCCGATGTGGCTTCAATCTATCTTCGATGCGGTGAGCCAATACCTCTGAGGATGAGATCGATCCCGGCGAGAAAATCCTTTCGGTCGTCGTGAGAGCGCAACTGTCCTGCCAGGCTGCGTGTGAACGGATACTCCTCCGGATCGAGTTGAGACCAAGCCGTTGACACCGCCTCCAGCAAGTCGGATCTGTTGAGGCCTTGCGTTCGAGCGAGCTGCCCGTTGGCTGCATTCCGCCCAGCGACGCCGAGGATATAGCTCAGCAACGCGGACGCGGTAACCCAGTGTTTTTTTGGCGGTACACCAAGGGCCCGGATCTGCTGGCCAATGCGTTCAACAATGCGGAGCATGGGCGACTGCCCCGGGGAACGTGTGAGCGCCGATCCGACCCACGGATGCGCGTCGATGGCGTCGAACATAGCCAGCGCGAGGAGGCGAATGGCTGCTTGCGGCGTCGCGCCCGTCGTGACTGAAGCGAGGGACGCGGTCATGGTACGAGCGATGATGGTGTCGCATGCGGCGGTCAGCAGATCGCTCTTGTTGGCGATGTGCCAGTAAATGGCACCAGGGCCGGTGGCCAGCCGCTCGGACAGGGTGCGGAATGTGAGACCGCCTTCTCCGCTGTTGTCCAAGAGCTCGATCGACGCTTCGATGATTTGTTCCCGTGAGAGCGATTCTTCCCGTCGTTGGCTGCTGCTCGTCCTCTTGGGGCGCGCTTTTTGAACCATGATCAATCTTGACACACATGGAACGTCATTCCATAATTATGGAATGACGTTCCATAGTTGCCAGCGAGGTACGGCAACCGCGAACCATTCATTATGAAGACTCCAATCACGATCATCGGTGCTGGGCTCGGCGGACTAACACTTGCGCGTGTGCTCCACGTTCACGGAATTTCCGCGACGGTCTACGAAGCGGAAGCTTCGGCGAACGCACGTGGACAAGGCGGCTTGCTCGATATACACGAATACAACGGGCAGCTTGCACTTAAGGCAGCGGGACTCTTCGACGAATTCCTCGGGCTCATCCAGGCTGAGGCTGAGGCGCAGTGCGTCCTCGATAAGGACGCCAACGTCCTGCTGTATCAGCCCGACAAGGGCAACGGCGGTCGACCTGAGGTACCCCGGGGCGACCTTCGTCGCATTCTGCTGGACTCCCTTCCTGCTGGTACGGTCCGCTGGGGGCATAAGACCACAGAAGTGTCTCCCCTCGGCGATGGCAGGCACGTGGTGACCTTCGCGAATGGCTCGACAGTGACGACCGACCTCCTCGTGGGCGCGGACGGAGCCTGGTCCAGAGTTCGTCCGCTCCTCTCCGACGCAAAACCGGTGTATGTCGGCACCTCGTTCATCGAGACCTTCCTTTTCGACAGCGAGACCCGCCACAAGGCAAGCGCGGAAGCGGTTGGCAGCGGCACGATGATGGCCCTTGCGCCAGGCAAAGGCATCATGGCACACCGCGAGGCCGATGCCACGCTGCACGCGTACGTGGCGCTCAACAAGCCCGAGTACTGGATCGCCAGCATCGACTTCTCCGACCCCGTATCTACCTTGGCAAGCGTCGCCGCCGAATTCGACGGATGGGCCCCGGAGCTGACAACGCTCCTCACCGCCACGGAGACCGACCCCATGCTTCGCCCTATCTATGCACTTCCAATCGAGCAGAGATGGAAACGGGTGCCCGGGGTGACACTGATCGGCGATGCAGCGCACCTGATGTCGCCGTTCGCAGGTGAAGGAGCCAACCTCGCAATGTACGACGGCGCGGAACTCGGGAGGGCCATAGCCGCCCACCCCGGTGACGTTGAAGCCGCGCTCATCGCGTATGAACAGGACCTCTTTCCTCGCAGCGCGTCCGCCGCCGCGGAGGCTGACCGGAACCTCAAGCTATTCTTCAACGACAACGCGCCTCAGAGCGTGGTTGATTTGTTTACTAGTTACCAGCCCGTCAAGTGACCGCTTTGCGCGCCAGCAAAATCTTACCCTTCGCGAAGTAATGTGGATCCTGATAAATGGGATGAGCAGGTCCTTCGGATCGGAGAGACTGTTTCCCATGAAGAAGACGGCGCAGCACCTCATCGCGGAAGTACCCTGCAGACGGTCCAGAGTTGAGACGACGATCGGTATCGACCTTGGAGATGTCTGGAGCCATTACTGCACCATCAACCAAGACGGCGAGGTAGTCGATCGAGGCCGTTTCAGAACCAGCCCGAAGGCAGTTGAGAAGTGGTTTACCGATCTACCACCAGCGCGAGTGGCGATGGAAGCGGGGACTCATTCGATCTGGATCAGCGAGCAGCTTCAGGAACTTGGACACGAGGTCATCGTAGCGAACGTCCGTGAGTTGCGGGCGATCTCGCATAGTGACCGCAAGAGCGATCAGGTTGATTCTGAAAAGGTGCGCTACTGAACAATACGGCTGTGCCTCCGGTGCTCGGAGGCTTATCCGACGAGGTATTTGCTCCACGGCAACAGAGAGAGCAGCTTGACCGCGAGATAGGTAATCACGAAGGTTGTGAATGCGATTGTAGGTATGCGCAGAAACGGATTTTCAATTAGCGGCGCCACGAGGGAGTGAATCGCGTTGAGTACGATGATGTGCGCCAGATACATGCCATAGCTCATGCGCGAAAGATCGTCGATGATCCGCCATAGGAGACTGTTTCCGCGGTCTGCACGAAGGTTTCGGAAGAGCAGGAAAATTCCCGCTGTCATGACCGCAACGTTCAGCGTGGTGAAGTTCCACGTCAACTCGAGGCTCTTTACTTCGTGCTCGTGACGAAGTCTGTATAGGAATCCTGAGAGGGTAACGGAGTAGCCTGCAACAACCATGCCGATTGCGACCCAATCGAGACGCAACGAAGGCGCCATCCAGAATCGCTTGGTGTAAGCGGCGAGTACGGCATAGCCGATGAAGCCTGAGAAGTAGTAGAGGGTTGGCGTTGCATTCCAATAACACTCGCCCCATACCTCTGAGACGAAGAGGTGAATGAAGGGCAGCAACAGTGTGATGGCCCACAGCACCAGGAAGAGCTCCATGCTCTTCCGGCTTGCCGAAACGATCCACGGTGAGAACACAGGCGCGATAAGGTAAATCGCCATCAGCATATATACAAACCACAGATGGCCGACTTCAGTGCCGTAGTTGACGGGGATTCTGGCGATGTTGAGCAGAGCGGTCTGAAGGGAGATTGCCCCCTGCGCGTAGTAATAGAAAGCGTAAACCGCGCACCAGATCACAAAGGGAATTAGCACGCGGGTAAAGCGCTTCCGGAAGAATTTGCGTTCATCCCCGACGGGGAAAAGGAAGAATCCGGTAATCATCACGAAAAGCGGCACGCAGACGCGCAGGAGCGAGTTTGTCCATCCCACTGCCCAGGCTCCCGCCGTGTGCAGTACGGTTCCGTCTGGAGCTATGTACTCGAACTCGCCGGTGTGGATCTGCATGACCATGTAAATGGCGATGACGCGCAAGAGATCGAAGCCGCGATGCCGCGTGTGGATGGGAGGAGCAGATGTGTTCACGATGTGTGGTCCCCAGTCAATGTGAAGATGATAGTCAAGACCTCATTCACGAAAAACGGTGTTGCGGAAAACTAGGTGAAAAGTTGCATAGACCGAGTGGTACTCCGGCGCTGAGTCAGTCGACAATACATCGCCAAGTCGCTCATCGACAGGGTTCTGGACGGTTAACCGGCCAACCGTACTGTACTGAGTGGTAATGTACGTGTTGGCCACAAACAGACCGGAACTCGGGGAAGGCGGCGGAACGGCTCGATGCGCGCATTGGCCTGATATCGCCAGTCGAAATTCTAATGTGATGTCGATCAATCACCACAAGCGATTTATCGTTGCTGAAAGTCCAGAGCGTGGGCGCCGCATGATCGCAACGAGCTTGAGTCCCGCACCTATTCCAAGAGATCGGCACAGACGCGGAGCGCTGTTCCTAAAGCGCACGCGTCCGAATTGTCTATGGCTGCAATGAGGCGACGTACGCGGACAGATCCACAATGTCCTCATCCGTAAGCTTCATCACGACCGGCTTCATCGTAATCGCGTTCTTTCCATCACGCGTCCCGCTCTTGAAATCGTAGAGCTGGCGGGCAGTCGCGGTGGGTGAGTGCCCTGCGATGTCCGGGAACGCATCTGCCATACCCTTCAGGCCTTCGCCATGGCACGTGGCGCATGGCAATGTCTTTCCATCACCGCCAGTTTTCGCCAGGGCCCCGCCCCTTTTAATGCTGCCCTTTGGCACGTATGCGACAAACCCGGAACTGGGATCGCGTAACTCGGTTCGTTCAAAGTCTTCGGGAACTTCAATAATGCGCGTACCAATCGGCTCTGTGGCTCCGCTCGGATCGACCTGTTGCACCGCATGCGGCCCGGGATGGGTAACGGGCACGGTATCTGTCTCCACGATTCGCAGTCTCTTCACCGGCTTAATAGAGTGAAAATACTCTGCGGCCTGCCGTGTCTCGTCCAGAGTCATACCCTTGGAAACGGCGACCATCTCCGCGAGTGGAGCATGCAGAATGGAGGCGTGGCGCTTGTCATCCTTCATATCCACGATCTGCTGCACGATGTAGTCGACAGCAAGACCGCGAAGATCAGCCGTATCCGGCTTGCCGCTGCCATCGATCAGGTGGCATTGACCGCACGCGTTATATGCACCAGCCCTGCCGTCGATTATGGGCGGTGGAGGCACCGGATGCCGGTCCGGAAACCAGTCAATGGTTGCGTGATTTCCGTTGATTTGCGTAGGCGTAAACTCCTGGGTACTTCCAGGAAGGTGAAGCAGCGTTCCGTCATCCTTTCGCGTGTCGCGAATGCCGCGAGGATATGGCCATGAGGGGAAGTCAGTCCGCACAAGATTCTCCGGAGGGTCGTAGTTCGGCTTAGGTGCAGTAGCCTGATACGCATGAAGCAAGAAGGAACTGGAGAGGATCGCGACCACAGAGGCCGCGCCAAACAGAACAAAAAGTCTGCCAGCATGCATGATTCGTAAGGCCCTTTCCGAATTAAGGGTGAGGCTAGATATCCACGCCTTGTATTTCTTGATTATGCATGGTAAGTCTTGTTCATGCACGGTCCAGCTGCAGAAATTCGTCGAAACGAGATTAAAAACAGGCTAAAACGGGGACTGCCAGTGAACGCTACCGCTCTTGCGGAAGAGTTTCTGGTATCAGAGGACGCTGTCCGGCGAGATCTACGGGCGTTAGCGGCTGAAGGAAAATGCAAGCGGGTCTATGGCGGCGCAATCCCTCTTTCGCCAGAAGGAGGCCCACTTGAGCAAAGAATCCTAAACGATGTTCACGAGAAGCGAGCGTTATCTTTGGCTGCGCTGTCGTTGCTTTCTGAGGCTTCCATGGTGTTCCTCGACAGTGGAAGCACGAATCTGGCACTCGCTCGCGAGATTCCGCTCGACCGTCCTCTGACGGTTGTCACAAATTCGATCTCAATTGCAGCCGCTCTTCTTGAACGAAAAGTTCTGAAAGTCATCATCATTGGTGGGGAGATCGATGCGGATACCGGAGCGGCAATCGGACCATCTGCCATTCGCGAAGTAGAACGGTTCAACTTCGATTTGAGCTTTCTAGGCGCGTGCGCAGCTTCGGTGTCTTTAGGACTCGGCGCGTTTCAGTTAGCGGATGCTGAATTCAAACGCACACTCATCGAAAGAAGCGACCGTGTCGCAGCGCTGATCACTATAGATAAGCTCGAAACCCGAGCTCCATTTCAAGTCGCCGCTCTTGCGGCTCTCGATCATGTGGTGCTCGAGCACAACACACCGGCACAAATTCTCTCTACCCTTTACGAAGCTGGACCAGACGTGATCCTTGCGAAGCCCTAAGGCAGCATTGCTACTCTTAAAAGGCCCAGACGGCCGCTTCGTTATGGTTAAGTTTCTCGCCTCAGGAACATAGAGCCATGGAGATTTCCTCAACCAATCGGAGTGCAAGCGGACGCGCTGCAACATTGATCATTGCGCTTTTCGCAGCTGCGGTCATTCTTTTCCTTTTGGCCAGTTGCATACGCACCGCGAACAGTGATTCGGTGAGTTGGGATGAATCACAACATCTTTATTCGGGCTGGTTGTCCTGGGAGCGCGGGGACTTCGGGTACAACCCGGAGGTCCCTCCGCTGATCAAGATGTGGGACGCTATCCCGCTCTTGCGTAGGGAGATCAAGATACCGGCGTATACGGGCGATCCGTTCAAGAAGGAGGGTTTCGTTCTTGGGCAGCGCTTCCTGGCTGCGAACGGCATCGACCGAACCCTGATGCCCGCACGCATCATGGCCTCGCTGCTCACCGTCCTCCTTGCCATCACGATCTTTTTCTGCGCCGGGGAGATGTTCGGCAGGCACGCAGCTCTTTTTGCCCTGCTCTTGTTCTGCTTCGATCCGAATTTTCTGGCTCACGGGGCGTTTGTCACAACAGACATCGGGGCGTCTCTCACGATGCTTGCCGCCATCTATGCGTTCTACCGATACGTGAGGCTGCCCTCTGTTCCCAGAATGATCGCCGTTGGCCTTGCGGTCGGCCTGACTATGACGGCCAAGTTTACAGGGGTATTCATCCTGCCATTGCTATGCCTGATTGCTGTGACCGATCTCTGGCAATCTAAGCGGGCGGGCCGAAGCTCCGAGTCCGCGTCGGCTCGGCAGATGGGAGTGGCACTCGCAGCAGCTTCGGTCATCGGGCTGGGATGCGTCTGGGCGATTTACCACTTCCGCTATGCGGCTAGACCAGCGCCCCTGCAACTGAATCCAACCAGCGAGCAGTATCTCCAGAAGCTCACGTCGCCTTTGAGTCGCTCCGTAATGACGACGTTGAGTAGCCTCCACGTGTTACCGGAGGCCTACATCTACGGGTTGGCAGACACAAAGATCTCAGCGGGCGATCTGCCAAGCTACTTCTTCGGAAAAACCTACTCAGGCGCGTCGCACTGGTATTTTCCGGCTGCCCTCCTCATCAAGAGCACGCTTCCATTCCTGATTCTGCTCGGTGTAACGATTGCTGTTGCGTTTCGTGGCGGATGGAGCGCTCGCCGGGAGATCGTCTTCCTGGCGATTCCTCCGGCCTTCCTCTTCGTGCTGTCGTCGTCCTCTGACCTCGGTATCGGATACAGGCACCTGCTTCCGATATTCCCGATGCTGTACATTTTGGTCGCGGGCGGCGCGACGTATCTCGTTTCCAGGAATACGAAGTACGCCTATGGATTTGCGGCTCTGTTGCTGTGGCAGGTGATTACGACCATAGAAGCACGGCCGGGTCGATTGGCCTACGCAAATGAGGCGTGGGGAGGACCATCGAAGACGCATCTGTACCTCTCCGACTCGAATGTGGATTGGGGCCAGCAATTGAAGGCCGTAAAGCGGTATTTGGAAACGCATCCATCCCAACCATGCTACTTCGCATACTTCGCGCAGGGCCCTGTCGACTTCAGGGACTATGGAATCAGCTGCCGCGTATTACCGACAGGCTCAGCCCTTTGGACGGGACTCGATACGATGCGATTCGGTGATAACCCGAACGTTTCGGGCACACTCTTGATAAGCGATGGAGTAGTGGCAGGCGCCGATATTCCAGGCAACGGTAATCCTTATGCCCGATTCGCTTCGTTGCGCCCTGCCGCGGTGATCGACCGTGGCGTCTATGTCTACCACGGTCCATTCAACCTGGGGCCAGCAGCGGCGCTCGAACACATCCATGCCGCCCAGGACTTCTCAGCGAAGCATGACGCCTCCGGGACTGTGCGCGAAGCTCGTATCGCGGAGAGGCTTGACCCGAACAATCCAGAGGCGCACGCGATTCTGGGTGACACGTTCGCGGCAGCAGGTGATACGACAGCAGCGCGGGCTGAGTACTCTGCGGCACTCCACTCGCCAGAGCTCGATCCTGTCTTCCAAAAGGGATTGTTGGCTCAGCTGCAAGCGAAGACGAAACGATAAACCGGCCTGTCCGTACCTTTCACCCGTTTCTTTAGCGTTTCTGTACCCTTGCAACTCCCCGGAAACTCCCTTGTCATCACTTGGCCGAATAGTCGGCATCTCGTACAGTTGGGAGCCATGAACTACGTCACAAACACTTCAACGGATAGCCGGTTTTACGTCCAAGCGAATGACTTCGGGTTTGCCCGTTAACCGGGAGGGACCCGAGACTTGGCGGCGCCAACAGACGGGCGCACGTAGTTACGCGTAACCTCGTTTCAAAGAACTGCGAGCAATACTCACTCTAAGCGTGAAGTGGGGGAGGGAGACGCCTCATGCGAGCCTCCGCCAACACTCAGGTCCCGTCAAGCTTCAGCGCCTCCCCATCATCCTGGCCTTTCCTTAGGCTGTCACTTCCGCCAAGTCACGTTCTCCGTCGTTTAGAAGCGCCGCCCGACACTTGTGGCGCATCCCGTCACAATCAAGTTGCCGCTGCTATCGAATATTTCAAGCTGAGTTGTATCGGTGAAGTCGTCGCCACCCTTATTTAGCTCAATTGTCCGCGTGAGTCTGTGCGTCTGTATCCAGGATCCGGCGGGGTTAAAGATGAAGGCCTCGGTCACCGCGCTGTAATTATGGCCGCCCGTGTGCCCCCAGATTCCATAGCCGGGAGTGGCTACCGCGGGGGGCTGGCCTGCGGTCGTATAGGTTAGGATCCCCCCTTTGGCGAAGGCAAATAGCGCTGGGAATGTTCTCTGCGCTGCGCCCGTCTGACAGTCGCGAACCGTGAGTTGCACCCGCCACATCCCCTCAAGCCGGTCCGCCTGCACCCGCCATATCCCCTCAAGCCGGCCCGCCTGCGATTCTGAGTTGCCCTCTTGAGCACCGAGCCCCGTTGTTAGAAGGAGCATGACCGCCAGGGCGAACACCGGCACCAGGTGCATTCCGTAAACCGCCTTTGAGTTTCTCATTTTGTTCTCCTCTTCTGCAACATCTGTCCAGCCCTCCGGTTGACGCTTAGATTCGCGCATCCAACTACTGAAAAGAGTCACATCTAAAGCAGTTGGGGACAGGCGGTCCTGAACTATTTCAAAACCGTGGTGTTAGTGGCGATGATGAGCTAATAAGGACGTCGTCACGCGCATACAGCCTCCTCTTGTTCCGCATTCACCGAAGATCATGTCGGGATGGGCCTATACTCTCCTCAGCCACGTTCGAAGTCCTTAGGCCGCGCTGAAAGTTTCTGAAATGTTCTGAACGCCGATCTTTAATGATCCGGAGGGCCCTCGTCTTGAGCGAAGCCCAGCCTCACACCTACGACTTCGGAGACTTCCGCATCGACACCGGCAAGCGTCTTCTCCTCCGCGCCGGCGACCACGTTCCCCTCACCCCCAAGGTCTTCGACACCCTGCTCCTTCTCGTCGCTCACCAAGGTCAGGTGCTCGACAAGCAGGAGCTCATGAGCGCCCTCTGGCCAGATACCGCCGTTGAAGAGAACAATCTCAACCAGAACATCTCGACTCTTCGCCACATCTTCGGAGAGACGCGCGGCGAGAACCGCTACATCGCCACCATCCCCGGCACAGGCTACTGCTTCACCGCAGAAGTCCGCACTTTCAAAGTCGCCATCCCGGAGGAAACCCCCACTCACAGCAGGATCGCAGTCCTCCCCTTCGAAAACCTCGGTGCCGGTCCTGAGCGCGAGTACCTCGCCGACGGCCTTACCGAAGAGACCATCGCCACCATCGGCCAGATCGACCCCGAGCACTTCAGCGTCATCGGCCGCACCTCGGTCATGCGCTACAAATGCACCACCAGGACGCTCGCGGAGATCGGCCGCGAACTCGACGCCTCCTATCTCATCGAGAGCTCCCTCCGAGCAGAAGGCGGTCGCCTCCGCATCACCTCCAAACTCATTCGCGTCCACGATCAGCTCCAGATATGGTCAGCCTCGTACGATAGCGAGCCCAGCAGCCTCCTCACCTTCCAGCGCGAACTCAGCATCGCCATTGCGGAACAGGTGCGCCTTCGTCTTTCCCCCGTCCGCCTTACTGCACTCGCCAATCGCCAGACGCAAAGCCCCGAAGCCTACGACCTCTACTTGCACGGGCGGCATTTCTGGAATCAACTCACCGGCCCGACGACACGCCGCGCCATCGAATACTTCACTCGCGCCACCGCGCTGGATCCCGGCTACGCGCTCGCATGCGCCGGGCTCGCCGATTGTTACTCCTCCTCGCCAGTACACGGCGATGTCCCTCCTCGCCTCGTCATGCAGAACGCCCGCGATGCCGTCGCCAATGCCGTTGCTGCAGAACCCAACCTCGCCGAAGTCCAGACTGCCCTTGGCAACTTCAACTTCTGGCTCGGCTGGGACTGGTCGGCCGCAGAAGCCGCCTTCCGCCGCGGCATCGCGCTCGACCCGAACTATCCCCTCGCCCATCGCATGCTCGGCGTCGTCCTGTCCCACTCCTGTCGACACGATGAAGCCCAACCCTCGATGCAACGCGCCCGGGAGCTCGATCCCCTCTACGCCATGCATCAGTCCCTTTCATCACATATCGCCTTCGCGGCACGCGACTATCCCGCCGCAGCCCACTTCGCCCGCCAAGCTCTCGTCGTCGATCCAGAGTTCTGGATCGCCCAGCTTCATCTTGCACAGGTTGCCGTGGAACTCGGCGATTACGATCTCGCCCTCGACGCGCTCAACAAATGCGGACGGCTCAGCGTCGGCAACACCAAGGCATTGTCTCTGCGCGGCTACATCTTCGCAAAAACCGGCCGCACTGGCGAAGCACTGGAGATCCTCCAGACCCTCGAAGCCATCGCCCGTGAGCGCTTCGTCCCACCGTACGCCATGGCCCTCGTCCACGCCGGCCTGGGCCACACTGGTCTCGCCCTGGACTGGCTCGTGCGCGCCTTCGACGCGCACGACGTCCACCTCGTCTTCCTCACTATCGACCCCAAGTGGGATCCCTTCCGCCACGAACCCAGCTTTATGGCGTTGCTCAAGCGCTGCGGTTTCAGAAACGTCGTGCCTGAGAAGTCTGGTTTCTATGAGCAGGTCATTTAGGTCAAGGGGTTTTCTGTTTTTCTTTCCTAAGCGTTTTAGTCTCTTCCGTTGTTCTGTTTTGGTTGTTCCGCATGTTGTTCTCCACCGTGTTTCTATTCGCACTTTGAGTGAGCCGCTCGTGGCTCTGTGTCGGTTGGGGTCAGAAGGAGAAGTCGATGCTGCCAGTTTTCGGTCGGCCTCGTTCAGGGCCCAACCAGACACGCAGTCATCGGGGAGCGGGGTAGTCGCAACAATTAGACATGATCTCCTTCCTCAGACTGGTACTGCATAGAACGGGATGTATGGCTCCTGGGTGATCCAGATGCGATGAAGCAGTACTGCCAGCTTGCGCGCGACGGCGACGATGGCCCGATTACGGGACTGCTTGCCTCCGCGCGAGGCCAGGTGCAGACCCCACTGTCGTAAGGTGGAATCTCTCCCATGCGGACCGAGCACATGGTTGGCACACTCGACCAGCAGAGTACGTAAATAGATGTTGCTAGCCTTGGTGATGCCGAGCTGCGGGTCTCGATCCCCGGACTGACTGCGTCTTGGCCGCAGGCCCAGGTAGCAGCCGACATCGCGACTTCGCTGGAAGCGTTCCTCGCTGCCCAGCGTCAGAACGTACGTCAACGCCGTGAGCTGACCGACGCCGTAGACCTGGATCAGAGCCTGCGTCTCTGGATATTCCGCCTCCGCGAGTCGTTTGATGGCGCGATCGTAGTGCTTGATCTTCACTGTCATCTCCGCGATCTGTTCGAGCACCGGGCCAAGCGCCTGCGTCAGACCTGGCGGCAGCACGGCCACACATCGCTTCGCGAAGCAGAGCGTGGACGAGGCAGGAAGACGATAGCCGCATGGCTTGGCCAACCCGCGCACGGCGTTCACCGCAGCCGTCCGCAGACGAACGATCAGGTTGCGGGCGCGGATCAACGTCAGCGCCTCCTGCTGAGCGACCGTACGATGGGCAATCTGGCGCAGGATCTTCGGATCGAGCCGCGCGTAGCGAGCCAGCTTCTCCGCATCTACCTTCCTTGCGGTCTCAACTCCCACCACTGGAAGCTTCGATGCATCCAAAAGCCCGAGCTGCACAAGCACAGAAGCTTGATCCCAATAGATGTGCTCATTGAAAAGTTTTCCATCGCGAAACTGTATGATCGCGACGGTTGCGCATTCCACTCGCTTGCCCGTAGGAGCAATACCGGGAAGCATCCAATCGATTTCAATCGTGTGTGTAAACCGAATAATCATTTCGTCCACTAAGCGTTCCGAACCGATCGTTCGGGAAATAGGAACGATCTCAGTATCGGTCGGCATCTTCGGAATAAAGTGCTTTGAATAAAATTCCCGCAGCGCTTCCTTGCCAACTCCGCCAGTCAACACGGGGACGTGGTTCACGTAAGCATCCGGCGTCATCGTGTCGAGCGCGGCATTCGCATCCTTCGTCGCGAACTCATCGCGAACGTGTTCGTCCCAAAGATCGTTTAGCGCCTGCTGTGCTGGTGTTAAGCCAGTGTCTGTAAGTTCTCTCGTATTCATTTCCAATCAACCTTTCTTTAGTTAGATGTTTTTTATCGGTGGCTCAATTGAAGCCGGTTCTGGAAGACCTCTCAGTTCTGCGACCATTCCAAAAGCATCTCGTAACACGTGCCTGATGACTAAACAATTGCAATTGCCCGGCCATTAACAACTGATTGAAAAAAAGCGCGAAAGAGAAGGCGATACTGACCGTATTCGGGGAACTACCCAATCTTGGGGAGCGTGGGCTCGTAGGTTGGGGTCTGGGCATGAATCTGTGTTTGTCTATGTTCAGCTGCAGAATCTTTCTGTCCAATTGTGGGCCGGCGAGATTTGGCTCGTACTCACCCTCAACGCAACTGATATCTGCGAGGACAAAAAAGCATAGTCGTACAGTCGCCATCTCAGCAGGTCAGGCTCGTCTAACGCGCTCAGGGCTTTGAGCAGGTGTCGTACAACTCATAGCCTTCGATCGCTCTAGTCTGATTGTGGTATTCCTTCTGTCTCATGACCACCGACTGCGGTCGGCACGGTATCGATGAGAGTTCAAACTCGTGAAGGAACCAATTGACCTATATCACTACAAGGCAAGCGATGACGATGCTCGTAATGACCCAGATGAGAGCAACGAGTACCCCGCAGAACCTTCGCTCGAAGGCGCCGTCGGGGAGTTGGCTCACATAAGCATCCGGCGTCATTGTATCGCGGGCCGCACGCGCGTCCTTTGTGGCGAATTCATCCCGGACCTGTCTTGTGATATCGGAAGTCTTTATATGCTTGTCACCGCTCGAGTGCACGCACAGACGTTTGTCATGTAGCTCACGATTCAGCGTGTCTACATCTCTGCTAAGCATCGCGGTACAACGCAGATGTTCCACTCGCTCGATCTCTGATTCAGTGAGGTATTTGTCACGTTAGTATCCTCTTCATTACCGTTTAGTTGGACCTGTTTGGTATTCGTGATAGGTATAGAGCTTTCAGCGAACAGGCGTGCCAAAGCCCGGGTACTGCAGAAGTGCCTGTTGGCTCTCCGATGGCGAAAGAATTCGTATGCCGGTGGAAGCGCCTACTCGAATCGCGTGCTCCGGATCATCGACCGCATACGTTACGGCGGATTCTGATAAAACCATCCTTGCGGCCGGTTCGCCCATCGCGAGGAAATAGCTGTCCAGGCCTACAGCATCCTTTCCAGTGGCCTGCACAAAGATCAACGTGCGTACGACATTAGAGGTGCAGGTGAATGCATGGGCCTTACCCTGGGGAAGGAACACGACGTCACCGGCGCCAATGTCTAGAATCTTGTCCTCGCAGTAGAAGCGCATTGTACCTTCCAGCACGAAGTACAACTCATGTTCCCGCTCATGGACGTGAGGCGGAGGCTCATTCCCAGGCTTAGTGTGGTACTCCATAAGGGCGAAGCGTCCGCTCGTTTCCGGGCCTTTCGCCAAAAAGGTCATCAGGCTTCCCATATAGGCGAAGGTCGAGCCAACGTTAACGGTGCGTGCGAAGGCCGTCGGCAACAGCTTGTCTTCAACCTGCATCATTCACCTCCGTGCCAGTCTTGACGTCGTAGAGAGCCAAATATATTTCGTTGTTGCGAGCAACCTTAGATAAGCGGCGAACTACCGAACTACTAGTGGCAATTGTCTGCAAATTCATGCTTCTCCCCTGATCTATTTGTGCGGACTCGTCGATCTCAGCCCACAGGTTCATCACAACAGGCGGCCCGATGAACGATGTATCGAAAACGCCCTTGGCGTGAACGTTCTGATTCACGAATGCTTTGATGTGTGACTAGCAAACGTGTTTCACAGTGCTGGCGACGCTTCCGCACAGTACCTAATGCGATCCTCAGGCCCCGCTGGCCCTGAGCCACAAGAGATAAAAGGCGGTGACGCTTACAATGCCGAGCACCACGACCAAGATCCACACGACGAGTTCCTTTTTTCTAATATTTTCGAGCCGGACGTCGGAGTCGTGTAAATCCCTTCTATCGCTGAACTGGACCGGGTTCCAATATGTAGGTCTGAGTTTCGAAGAGAGTTCCTGCTGGTTTATGCGGACACGTTCCGCGAAATCGTCTTGCACATTATGCGTCATCGCGCCGTTGCCTCCATGTTTCCCACAAAGCTGACGGCTAAACAAATTGCAATTGCCCGGCCATTCGCAACTCCTTGAAAAAGGACACGAAAGAGAAGGCGATACTGACCGCAATCGGGGAACTGCCCAATCTTGGGAAGCGTGGGCGGCTCGCAGGTCAGGGTCTGGGCATGAATCTGTGTTTGTTTATGTTCAGCTGCAGAATCTTTCTGTCCAGGGTTGAGCGCGGAATCCCCAGTCTGGTAGCCGCCCCAGTTGGGCCTGCTACCTTACCGTTGCTTTCAGCCAACGCCGCCTCGATGATCTTCTTTTCCTGATTCTCCAGCGTCTCCATCAACGAACTTGATAAATCGTGCAAGGGTGGTTGCTGATTTGAGAGCCACGCCTCATCTATCCAAAAGGTGTCGCCGCTCAACAAGATCACGGATCGCTCGACAATATTTTGCAATTCCCGGATGTTGCCAGGCCAAGCGTATTTCCGGCACAGTTCCAGTGTCGTTTGGTCTATCTTGCGAATTTGTTTTCCCATCTTCTCGGCGAACCGCTTGACGAGATGCTCGACCAGCATCGGAATATCTTCCTTCCGTTCGCGAAGAGACGGCACCTCGATTGGGAAGACGTTTAACCTATAAAAAAGGTCGGCTCGGAATGTGCCCGCGGCAATTGCAGCCGGCAGATCGCGATTTGTCGCGGCAATTATGCGAACATCCGCCGCAATGACGCGGTTACCGCCCACTCGTTCAAATTGACGCTCCTGAAGGACGCGCAGTAATGCAATCTGCGTTTCGGTGGGAAGCTCGCCGATCTCGTCCAGAAAGATGGTGCCTGAATGTGCCAGTTCAAAGCGTCCCTGACGTTGTTGCAAGGCGCCAGTGAATGCTCCTTTCTCATGGCCAAAAAGCTCCGAAGCGATTAGCGAAGGAGGTATCGAAGCGCAATTCACGCTGATGAATGCGCGGCCGGATCGTCTCGAACACTTATGGGTGGCGCGGGCGATCAGTTCTTTACCGGTACCGGTTTCACCTAATATCAAGACCGTGGAGTCCGTGGGAGCGACTTTTACAACACTCGTAAGTACGCGTTGCAGCAGCGGCGAAGAGCCCACAATCTCCTCAAACATGCAAGCCCCATCGATCTGCTCCCGCAGCACCATATTCTCGTCATGAAGGCGATCTTTGGTTTTGTTTACTTGTTCGTACTGCAAAGCGTTCTTAAGGCTAATGGCAATCTGGTCCGCGATTTGGCCGAGAAATTCAACATCGTGCTCGGCAAAAGAACGCTCGTCTCGACTGGTTAGCTGAAGAACACCCAAAACTCGGTTTCCCGCTGATCAACGGAAGGAAACAACCAGACTGGAACGGGCCCTCTTCCGTGACTCTTCTATAGAAGGCCGGATCGGAACTCCAAATAGAGTTACCTTCCGCGAGGCTGTTCAGCACGAGCGGCTTGGCGCTAAGGAATACAGCTCCGGACAATGATCCTTCAATTGGATACAACGAGCCTTCCTTCATTAAGCCCTTGCTTTCTGGAAAGTCGATCATGTGTTGACGCATCTGTTTGTCTGTACTGTCCGGCCTCGCCAGTCCAACGAAGTCGCAATTAAATATGCGGCGAATCTCGCTCGATATCGCCTGAAACACCTGGCGGAGATCCAAGTCAGAAGCGACGCGATTATTTAGATCCAGCAGCAACCGAAGACGGTCGCGTTCGTGCTGCAACTCGCGTGCAAGGCGTCGTCCCTCCATCAAGTCCGTTTCATTACGGCGCAGCTTCTCCTCTGCCTGTTTGCGGTCTTCAATATCGGTCAGCAAGAGGTTCCAGCGGATGATGCGTCCTTCTGCATCTCGAGCCGGAAGTCCATGTACGTGGAACCAGCGATATGTCCGATTGGCGTCGCAAAGACGGTGCTCGACATCGTAGGGATACCCGGTTTCGAGCGACTGCCTCCAAGCAGCCATCGATTGAGGGCGGTCCTCCGGATGAATCGTATCGGAGACCGCCCAACTGCTCAATGCCTCAAGAGTTTTTCCGAAGTATTCCAGCAGTTGTTGATTGACGGATTCGGTTGTACCTGCGGCTGTCGCAGTACTGATTAGGCCCGGCATGCCATCAACGATTAGTCGAACACTTGGTTCACTTGACATGAGGGCCTCCTCAGCACGCTTGCGATTTTCCAGTTATTCCATTCCATTTGCCCTCCGAAAGGGCCGTCAGCCTCGAAACCCACACGAAGTGTCAAAGCTTCCTGGAATATCTCTCTTGACCGCGGTGACTCTGGTATTGGATCGCAGCCTTCCCGTCCCTCTTCAACGCCTCCCGCGGAGAGACCAGTATGGCCCAGCCAGTTCTGATTGAAGAAGTCTTGGGAATCTCTGGGCGAGCGGACCATTTCGACGCGGGATAGTGTCGACGATACGGGGCATATCCCACGCCTCGACAACTTGTTCGGAGACGTGCCGTGACAATGCCATTTTCGGATTATAGATTTTACTCGAGAGTCGACGATTACTACAAAGGAATTGCATCCCTGACTGAAAGAAAACCATGTTGCGCGACCAGCTGGTTTGGCAATTCATGGTAGCGCCTCCTCACTCGCTATGGTTTGATGGTCACATTCAGCTCAGCTTCCGACCTCTCTCAAGGATTCGTGTCCAACATCGCATTCAAGCAATAATTGGGCACTCTCCAAACGAGAGCATAGTCGCTAGCGTTTTTCTCACCGCGAACCCATCGGTCTACACCCCCGTGCACGAGTCGATCGCACACGGTTGGAGAGAGAAGGAAATGACCCAGGATCCGAGAAGCAGCGCGTCGATTCGCTTCCGTGTCGCGAAATAAGATTGCTGTCGTGCGGAGTGAAGTGGCCGTATAACCGGCTATCCGTTGAAGTGTTTGTGACGTAGTTCAGGGCTCCCAACTGTACGAGATGGCGACTTATGCCAGATTCAATGAGTAATCACGCAGTGAGCACCCAAAGCTGCGAAAACGATCGCTATCCAGACAACAGCGCGGTAGCCGCTTAGGAAGACTCGGTTATTGCGTGCTGAACTATGGTGGCTGCAAGGTGAGGCCGGGCAGCATCAACCTGAGCACGAACGCTCCGGCTCAAGGCCAGTTGAGCGAGGGTATTGATCCAGCGAATGGTTGAAACCGTAACCAGGCACCAGATTTTGATGTCAACCGCGGCAGGCCTGTGAAGGTATCGCGACCTGCCGCAAAGGGAAGATTTAGGCTGCCCTGCTAACCATTTGAACTGACTTCAGAATTTTCAGTAGGTCGGCGTTGACTTCATCCTGGTGCGCAACCGTGAGACCGTGGGGCCTGCCCGGATGGTAAATGTCCTTCGATCCCTTGATCAGCTTGGCCGATTTCTTCACTGAATCTTCTTGAATTTTGTTAAACAGAACTACTCGCAGTTTGTGGTTTTACTTGGTGGGTACCAATATCGGAGCGCCTTTGTCCTTCACGAAGAACACGACGAATTTCGCCGGTTTGGTTTGGCTTGCGTTTCGCCCAATGACGTGGACATCATCCGGGCCTTCATAGAAGGCCTGACCAGGTGTCAGAGTCGTTTCCTTTCCGCCTCTCACCTGCATCACGATCGAGCCTTCCAGCACATAAATAAACCCATATGCATTGTGGCGATGGATTGGATCCTTACCGCCCGGCGGATACTCGACGGTGATCATCAGACCCTCTTTACCAGGAAAGCTCAGGTCTTTCGACATGAGCTCCGTTACCTTAGCCTCTTGTGCTACAAGCGTGCCGGACATGAGACATGCCAGCGCCAAAATCAGTTTTGTGAACGTCATAAAATAACCTTTCGTTTGAGCGACGTCATTCCATGCGTCGTGTGTATTGGTCGGTACTTCGCCGTTATGCGTAGTGGCGGTATCAGCTAGCTTTTTTCTGACTCTCTTTCTCCTTGTTCATCACTGCGACACCTGTGTGCTGAGGCGCACTCGGAATTTGTGCTGCAGGCTGGGTGAGCCAGGTTTGGAAACTGGTCTCGCCGAGTCGTGCGTTATTGTCCGGAACCAGAGTTGTCTCGCTGAGTTTCGCCCCGGAGTAAAGCGCATTTGGGTCAGCGATGACTTCGCGGGGATCCTTGAGTGATGCCATGCGCCGTCGGACTAGTTCATCGATGCGAAACTGTTCGGGGCCACCAATTTCGACGATGCCGTTTACAGGCTGACCTACTGCAATCTTGCCCACGGCACTCGCGACATCGTCGGCAGCCATTGGCTGGAAGAGCACAGATGGCAGTCGCACCTTTTCCCCGTCGAACGAAATGTCGGCGAGGCCCTTGAGGAACTCGAAGAACTGCGTCGCACGCACGACGGAGTAGGGGATAGAAGATTCTCTGATCAGTTTCTCCTGAGCAATCTTTGCCCGGAAGTAGCCGCTTTCGGACATCTGGTCGGTTCCCACAACCGATAATGCAACGTGATGTCCTACCCCTGCGGCCGCTTCATAGGTGAGGAGGTTACGGGTTGATGTCTCAAAGAACTTCAGCACTGCTGCGTCCTCCCAAGAGGGAGAGTTTGATACGTCAACGACTACAGAGGCACCTTTCAGCACTTCGGCCAGCCCCTCGCCCGTGAGGGAGTTGACACCCGAATTCGGTGATGCCGCTACCGCTTCGTGCCCGTGCTCACGAAGCTTGTTGACAAGCTTTGATCCGATGAGTCCAGTACCGCCGATCACTACGATTTTCATGATTTTGCTCCCTTCATTTTCGAACGGTGTTTTCACACGTGCCGGTCGTACTCGCTTAGACCGAATAGCCTGGCGTTTTGTGACACGATGCTGTGCCAATTCGTTGGTTTATTCGAGGCGCACCAAGCGCTGTGATGAGAATGCTTGCGAAAACGAACAGTCGAGAAAATGCTTAGGATGAATTGAATCAAAGGTTTACACGGGTAGTGTTTGAGTTTAAGGAGGGTGGGACAAGCTAGATTTTCGGCGCCGTTTTACAGCACTTTCACAACGTCTTATTCCCGCGATGCGTAATCTGCCACGAGATAGACTATGACCATCGCAATGGCGGAAGAGTCACTATCGCAAACTTTCGAAGCGTCGGCTTATCGGCAACTTCCGGATATCCAGCTCGAGAAGCGTCGAACTTGCCGATAACTCCGTTTTTGAGGAGTTTCGCCAAGACAGGTTTATTCGCAAGCCAGTTCCTGAAGCCGATCGCTGATCCAGATCGGGTGCGTTCCCGCTTCCAGCGCGATCCGCACCGGAGACAGACGGGCATTTTGGCGGGTCTTTTTGCGGCGGCGAAGGGGCTACCCAATGGCAAATGGAAGCGCTTAGGATGGTGGGCTATGCCGCGCTGGATCCTTTTATTTGCAGTGATGCTCGCCGCCTTGCCGTGCCTGACGGAGGAGCGGCCGGAGTATGGTGTGCGGACAGATGGACAGAGAGTGACTTCGCTGGGAGGGCCGGGCACGAAGGCGATAGCGCTGTTTTTTGTGGCTTCGGATTGTCCGATCTCAAACCGGAGCTTTCCCGAGATGAAGAGACTGCGGGAAGAGTTTTCGTCACGAGGTGTCCGTTTCTGGTTTGTGTATCCGAACGTGGGAGAACGGCCGGAGCAGGTGCGCGCGCACCAGTCTGCGTACGATGCTGGCGGCGAGGCTCTGCTGGAAGCGACGGCTGCGCTGGTGCGGATGGCTGGGGCGCGGGTGACACCGGAGGTGTCAGTACTGGTGCCGGATGGCGACTCGCGTTGGAGGCCGGTGTACACCGGGCGCATCGATGACCGCTTTGTTCACATCGGACAGGAGCGTCCGCAGCCTACGGAGCATTTTGCGGAGCGCGCTCTGGCCAGTATGCTGCAGGGCAGGCGGGTGAAGGCGGCGACGGGTGTGCCAGTGGGATGCGGGATTATCAACCCGGGTGTGAGTCCAGGACGATGAGAGCGGCGGCCCTGATGTGTGTGGCGGCTGGCGCCACGGCGATGCTGGCGATGGTGCTGGCGCCACTGCCTCGGGATTCAAGAGTGGTGGTGCATGCGGGGCCGGTGCAGGTGACCTGGCGGCGGCATATTGCTCCGTTGGTCTACAAGAATTGCACGAGTTGCCACCATGACGGCGGGTCGGGGCCGTTTGGGCTGATGACATATGAGGACGCGAAGCGGTGGGGTGGCGTGATGAAGTCGGTGACAGAGAGCCGGTATATGCCTCCTTGGCTGCCTGAGCCCGGCTACGGCACATTTGCGGGGAATAGACGGCTTACGGAGGAGGAAATCGCACTGGTGAAGACGTGGGTGGAGGGCGGGATGCCGGAGGGCGATGGGAGCGCGCCGACGGCACCGGTGTACGGAAGCGATTGGGAACTGGGAGCTCCGGATATGGTGCTGGAGATGGCATCACCGATGCAGATTCCGGCGGGCGGTACGGACTTGTTCGAGAACTTTGTTTTGCCGGTGCCGCTGAAGGAGACGAAGTGGGTGCGGGCGATGGAAATCAAGCCGGGGTCTCCGCAGGTGGTGCACCACGCGAATGTAATTCTTGACCGAACGGCTTCGCTGCGGCGAGCGCACCCGGAAGACTGGCAGAAGGGTGTGCCGGGGATGGACATCCTGGTCGATTCGGGGGAGAGCTTCGATCCGGACAGCCACTTCCTCTTCTGGAAGCCAGACTCGACCGCACTGGTAGAGGCGGAGGGGATGCCGTGGCGGCTGGATGCGGGGAACGATCTTGTGTTGAACATGCACCTGAAGCCGACGGGGAAGGCGGAGAGCGTTCGCGCACGGATTGGGCTTTACTTTGCACAAGAGGCGGCGACGGCGCATCCCATGCTCTTGCAACTGGAGCACGATGCAGCGCTGGATATTCCCGCTGGCCAGGCTGCTTTTGTTGTGAACGATGCGCTGAAGCTGCCGGTAGCAGTAGATGTGCTAGGGATTTATCCGCATGCGCATTACCTGGGAAAGAGGATGGAGGCATGGGCTGTGCTGCCCAATGGCGAACGGCGGTGGCTGGTGCTGATCAAGGATTGGGACATCGACAGGCAGTCGGTGTACCGTTTCGCCAAGCCGGTGTCGCTGCCGAGTGGAAGCGTGGTGCATATGCGCTACGCCTATGACAACTCCGCACGGAATGTACGGAATCCGAACTCACCCCCGGTGCGGGTGCATGCCGGCAACCGTTCAGTGGATGAGATGGGGCACCTCTGGCTGCAGGTGTTGCCCCGTCCGGATAAGAATACTGCGGGGGTGGATCCGCGGATGCAACTGGAGCGCGCGTGGATGGAGAACCGCCTGCGGAAGAACGAGAAGGACGATATTGCCCTTTATAATCTGGCTTCGCTGACGATGATGGAGGGCGATGGAGCGCAGGCGGTTAAGTTGTATCGGCGCGTGCTGGAGAGGCGGCCGGACGATGTGCGAACGATCACTTCGCTGGGGACCGCGATGGAAGCAAGCGGCGACTGGCAGCAAGCGCAGGCCCAGTATCGCGCGGCGATGGCGAAGGACTCGAACTATGCGGATGCGGTATTTGACCTGGCGGCTCTGGACCTGCGACATGGCTCTGTGGCCGAGGCGGAGCAGCTGTTTCGCGGGTTGATTATCGCCCATCCGGAGGACTCCGGGGCTCGGGCCGGACTTGGAAGCGCGTTACTGGCAAGCGATCGCCCGGCCGAGGCGAAGATTGAGTTCGAGAGCGCGCTTGCGCGGGCCCCGGAGAGTTTTGAGGCGCTCTATGGGCTGGCGCGCATCGCGGTGGGCGACGGAGATCTGCCAGGAGCGGAGCCCCTGCTGTTGCGGGCAATCGCGGGGCGGGATGATGGGGAGGCACAGCGGCTGCTGGCCATGGTGTATGCAGGCATGGGAAGGATGGAGAAGGCAGTGGAACATCTACTTGCGTGGCAGAAGTTACAGCCCCTCGAGGCGGAGCCCCATCGCGCGCTGGCGCAGGTGTACAGCCAGATGGGGCGGATGCAAGATGCGATTCGTGAACAGAAGACAGTAGGGACGCTGGTGCAGGGATTGGCGGACGACTGGAACGATCTCGGCGTGATGGAGGCGCAGGCCGGAGATAAGGCCGCCGCGCGCCGCGACCTGGAGCACGCGTTGCAGCTTGAGCCTGGAAATAAGGCTGCGCAGGCGAATCTGCGCAGGCTATAGGGGAGGGACCGGGCGTGACGATCGCGCCGTATTCCGGAGTAATGCCGCAAAGTCTGGCGGTCTCAACCGGTCGATGCCACACCATCTGATATGAATCATTTTTCTAAAGGTGGTGTTTATGACACAAGGAAAACGGGACAGGCTTTCCGCGGAGCAGAGGACCGAGATGTGGCGCCGTTGGAAGTCGGGCGAGTCGTTGCATGAGATTGGGCGCGCCTTCGGCAAGACCATGGATCCATTCAGTTCTTGTTGTCGCAGCGGGGCGGGATAGTTCCGGCCGCTCGTCGGCGCTCGCTGCGAACGCTGACGGTGGCCGAGCGGGAAGACATCTCACGAGGAATTGCTTCCGGTTCGTCGATTCGGGAGATAGCCAAAGGGTTGCAGCGGGCTGCGTCGACGGTGAGCCGGGAGGTGGCGCGCCACGGCGGGGGTCCACTCTATCGAGCCAATGAAGCCGATCATCAGGCCTGGGAGTCGGCTCTGCGACCCAAGGCGTGCCTTCTTGCGACCCGCAGGAAGCTGCGGACGATCGTTGCCAGTAAACTGATCCTGGACTGGTCGCCGGAACAGATTTCGGGATGGTTGAAGATACGGTATCCCAAGAACGAGAGCATGCGCGTGTCCCACGAAACCATTTACCGCAGCTTATTCATCCAGGCACGAGGAGTGTTGAAGAAAGAAAGAGCTGATTCAGCACCTGCGGTCCAAGCGGTGTATCCGCTGCTCACGGCACTCTCGGGCTGGCGGACAGTCCCGAGGTCAGATCGTCGATGCCATCTCCATTCGGGAAAGACCTGCAGAAATTGAAGACCGCGCCATTCCCGGTCATTGGGAGGGCGATCTGCTCGGCGGCACCAGGAACAGTCACATCGCAACACTGGTGGAACGACATTCGCGTTTTACCATCCTGGTCAAAGTGCCCAGCAAAGACACAGCGACGGTCGTCGCCGCGCTGAGCCGGCAGGTTCGTAAGCTCCCCGTGTCCCTGCGGCGCTCGTTGACGTGGGACCGAGGGCTGGAGATGGCCAAACACAAGAGCTTCACGGTGGCCACGAATGTGAAAGTCTACTTCTGTGATCCGCAGAGCCCTTGGCAGCGCGGCACCAACGAAAACACGAACGGGCTGCTGCGACAGTACCTCCCTAAAAAAACCGCCTTGTCCGGCTATTCTCAATCCGATCTCGACAAAGTAGCGCTGCGCTTAAATCAACGCCCGCGAAAAACCTTGGGCTTTGAAACTCCTGCGAGTAAACTCCAAGCCGGTGTTGCATCGACCGGTTGAGACCGCCCTGGCTTATCGGCAAGTTCGATTGAAGTTGCCGATAACCTCGTTTTGCGAGAACTATGAATCGGTGGGATTGTTTCCGAGTTGTCGACCATCCACCCGAAACTCCGAGGAACGCCAACCGAACAACTCGCTGAGTGAATCGCCCTGTAGTCAACAACCGAGACGCGACTGAGATTCGTTGGATATTGGCCGACTCTTATCGGTACCAATCTGGCCTTATGTACGCGCGGAATCACTTCTTCTGTAAGCGAGCGGATCTCTGGCGACTACATCAATGGTGCCGTCACGGTCTCGTCTCTGGCAATCGCTAACGCGGTAATAAGTTCGTCAGAACGGCAAACCCATCCAAAGAAGAGTTCGATTCGTGCAAGCGCTGATTCGTGCAGCTCGAGATTCATGTCTGCAGTGCAGTCGGAAAGGGCCAGGGCGTTATATTCCAGAAACACCGCGTCACGCAGTGTTGACTCCACACAGACAGTCGTCGTCCCACCCGTAAATATGAGTGTTTGTATAGCCCGTTCACTCAGCCGTCATGGAGATTCGTTCCCCAGAAGCCGCTGAAACGAGTCTTCGTCACGACCACATCGAACGGAAGTGGAGCGAGTTCTGCCACAATCTCTGCTGATGGGCTGTCGTGAACAAGGGGGTTCTGACCTTCGCCACTCCAGGCTAGACCATCCATCATCTGCCGAGTTCTTGATCCTGGTCTTCCAGCATCTTCCATATCCGGCTTGAACTCGGACTTGAGGTGAATAACGGTCATCCCGGTCGCGCGAGCATATGGCAGAAGGCGTGAGATGCGGGGGATGATATTTCGCATCGCGACGAAGGGTGGCGCTTCTGTAAAGTGTCGTTGAATGTCAACCACAATCAGTGCTGTTCTGTCGGGCACCAATTGAAGAGAACTGCCCATCCCAGGAGGCCGCTGTTCCAGAGCGAGGGGCTGAACAGAGATAACACCATTGTCGAAGAGCACTTCCCGAATCGGCTCGAACATCGTTGACCTCAGGTCTTTGACTGACTTGTCACATAGTAGATTTGCGTCGTCTTTTCTTAATTCCAAGTCATAAGCGACGTGCCAACAGTACGGATGAGGTTTGCTCTCTCGCACACCACCTGAATAGGTAGTTTAAACGTTTTCTACGGCGAACCATCGAGCGCCAGACTATTCGAGTTGCGCAGAATCCCGTGGCGGTGCGCGAACGACGCCGCCTCTGTTCGATTGGAGGATCCTGTTTGTTGAAAATATTTCGCAGGTGATAAGCGACGGTGTTGAGACTCACGAAGAGGTCTTCGGCGATCTGCTGGTTCGTCCTGCCTGTGGCTAACAACCGAATCACCTCTGCTTCGCGCTCTGACAATCCTCCTGGGTAAGAAGCTGCCTCGTCCGTCTGCGCCACGGCAGATAAAGCTGACGAGTTATCGCCATCGATCAGGCCGCCAAATAATGCTCCGCGCATCTTCGCTTCCAGGTGCGGATGTTCGTGGCGGAGGCTCAAGATTCGGTGATTCGTCTCCGAGTCGCCAGCCCCAATAAATGCCATGTTGGAGACACGATCAGGGGATCGAAGCGCAAACTGGCAGGCCATCAGTGCGGCGTCGCCCATCGCGCAAACGCCAACGCGATCGAGGTGGAGGAAGGTCAATACTGCCTGAATGTGGCTCTGTTGCATTAACTCTGTTGGTCGCAGTTCGTCCGTTGCGCGGTTTGCATCAGGCAGCGATAACGAAGATGTCGAACAGCTTGTTTACGAAGCGCACCTCGTCTTTGACATGCGGCTTGCACGTAAGGCAATGTCCTCGGCGGATCATCCGCATCACCTCGAACCTCTTCATCATAGCGGCGGCGGTCTTCATTGTCTGAAAGCCTCGCGTGGGGCGAATGACTCGCTTCAGTGCGCCATGGTCCGCTTCAATGATGTTGTTCAGATACTTGCACGTGCGATGCTTGGGATTGCTTGATAGCTTGCCTTCTCGTTGCAGCCGGCTAATGGCTTTTGGATAAGAGCCGAGTTGGTCCGTGGTGATGGAGGACGGCGGCCAGTGGCGCATTGTCGTCAACGCTTTTCGCAGGAAGCGATGGGCCGCACGGGTGTTTCGCCGATCCATCAACATGAAGTCGATCAACCGGCCATGCTTGTCGACGGCCCGGAACAGGTACTTCCAGTGGGGCTCTGTTGCATTAACTTTTCGAGCCACAAACTGTAGGGGGTGAAGGTAGCGCTTGCCCGCTACAGCTTGTATGCCGAGAAGCTAATTTTGAGCTAATGCAACAGAGCCGATAAAGGACGCATTACGGATCTGGATATCTATGGAGGGATTTCAAGCCCAACAGGAATAAGAACGGACACGCACGACACGGTTCCTCACGGAGTTGTCCACGGCAGTCGCGTAACCTCACCGCGTATCCTGATCGGATATTTTCCGGACTGGCGCGATGGTCTTGAGGCGTATGGGCGGGTCAATGCGATGATTCATCCGCCTCTGAAATGGACGGCCGGTGCTCCCATGGGATGGAATAGCTGGGCTGCCTATGCTGACAAGATCGATGCGAAGCGTTATCTCGGATCTGCCGCATTTGTAAAAGACGAGCTTGTGCCCAAGGGATTCGGGAACCACAAACTGGTTTATGTCAACCTTGACGCGTTCTGGTCTCGCCTCGATGCAGTACAGTTGCGTGATGCGGTTGCCACAATCAAGGCAATGCATGGATCGGATGGCACACGTTTTGAGCCCGGAATTTATTGGACGCCATTTGCGTATTGGTCCGATGATCTCGATGCTTATGTAGAAGGCACGATGATGAAGTATCGCTACCGCGATATTCTTCTTAAAGCACCTGATGGATCGTTGCTTCCTAAAGTCGATGGCGGGCTAGCGATCGATCCTTCTCACCCTGGAACGAAGGCGCGAACAGCATACTATCTGCAACAGTTTATGAATCTGGGCTTCCAATATTTGAAGCTGGATTTTCTCTCTCATGGCGCTCTTGAAGGTGTCCACTTCGATCCAATGGTTCAGACAGGTATTCAGGCTTACAACGCAGGCATGAAACAGATCGTCGATGAAGTAGGCGATCGCATGTTCCTCAGCCTTTCCATCGCTCCTCTTTTCCCGTCGGGATATGGTCATGCCCGCCGCCTCTCCTGCGATACGAAAGGGCATATTAATGGTGGAGATCAAAGCACGGAATATATGCTGAACTCGCTGACTTATGGCTGGTGGTCGAATGGCAGTCTCTACATAACCGATCCGGATCATGTTGTGCTTGGTGAAAGTGCCGATCAAGGAGCACGAAACGTGGCAGAAGGTAAAAGCCGTCTGCTCTCGGCCGTCATAAGCGGGGAATGATTCTCGATAGCAGCCGCCTTGCGGATGACCCACATGGCTGGGATCTGGCAAAGGCGGTCTACAACGACGAGAAATGGTTTGCTGTCGCCTCCGAGGGGAAGTCTTTTCGCCCGGTGGAGGGGGGCACCGGCGATCGGGCCGCAGAGGTTTTCATGCGTCCTTCGGAGCGTGGAGTCTACATTGCAGTCTTTAATTACGACGACAAGAATCCGCACAGCATAGACATTCCACTTCAAAGGATCAACAAAAACTCAGCTCCATCTTCAGCTGTTACCGTAACGGATGTTTCCACTGGAGCCACAAGCAGTCTTGCACAGGCAGCTGTCCAGATTCAGTTGTTACCGTCGGAGTCCAGGCTGCTGGAGCTACGTTGGCGTTGAAGTGTAGCGAGTAGAGTGAATGTGATCCCATTTCGATCAGGGGAAACGTTTAGAAAATTGATATGACGATTTCATCGATCTGTATTTTGCATATCTGCCGAAAACTGTCCGCGACGGCGGCGCTCATCACGTTTGTCTCTTCAGTTGCCCCCGCCCAGATGCAGAATACAATGTCCCATGAAGGAATAACCTCCCGCATGGAGAGATGGTGTGTTCCAGGTTGATGTGCCGGGGGTGGTTGGCCGTTCCGACATCATTCTCCAGCGTCCGAATCTCGACAAAACGGAAGCAATGCCTCTCGGTAATGGACGACTCGGCTTAGGCGTGTGGTCACAAGACGGCTATACGGCGCAGCTCAATCGTGGAGACACCTGGCCATTTCGACTCTCTCCGGGACACGTTGTTCTTCCTGGACTCAAAAAACTTGCAGGAGCTTCCGACTACTCAGCTCGATTGAATTTATATGACGGAGAGTTTATCGAGCATGGTGCAGGAATGACCGCTGTCACCTATGTGGACGAGACTGCGGATGCGATGGTGGTTGAGGTGCGAGGCGCGGATGCGAACATCGCTCAAATTGCAGAACTCAAACTCTGGCCGGGAAGAAGCGCGAAGGTGCTTGTCGGAGACACGGTGGGCGTTCTTTCAGAGACATGGAGAGACGCCAATGAGATGGGAGCCAGTGGGCTGACATTCGGCTCTCTAAGTGCTATTCGCGTCGATGCGCGCGACAGCAAGATTTCTGCCGTGGACCCGTTGTGCATCAGAATCACTTTTCACCCAAAGAGCGACGGCTCATTTCGCGTTCTTGTTGCGGCACCGGAATGGCGGGGCGGCAATGCAATGGGAGCGGGTGTTGCTGTACTGAGCAAGGCGACGGCTTTAGCGTTCCAGGATCATCGAGCATGGTGGCATTCCTTCTGGGCCTCTGCTGCATTGATGAAACTCTCTTCGCCAGACCATTTCGCTGAGTATTTTGAGAACCTTCGCGCAATCGATCTGTTTACAACTGCGGCTGAGAGCAGGGATCGCCTGCCCGGCTCGCAGGCAGGCATTGGAGATCTGTTCTCATCTTTCGGAGATGACCACCACTGGGGCCCTTCCGCTTATTGGCACTGGAACCTCCGCATGCAGGTGTCAGCCAATCTGGGAGCAGGACTTGGGCGTTTCAACGAACCTTATTTCAACCTCTACAACGACAATCTGGACGCCGTCTCACAATGGACGCGTAATCATATGGACGGGCGCCCTGGAATCTGTATTCCCGAGACCATGCGCTTCAACGGTCAAGGCTATGAGAATGAGACATGGCTGAAGAGTCCTGGGATCAACTGCACAGCGATCGGCCGCCCCTATTACAACGCGCGTACCATTTCAACCGGCGCTGAAGTTGCTCTCTGGGTGTGGCAACAGTTTCTCTATACCGACGACCTGGTTTTCTCGAGTCGCACTATCCGCTTATGCGAAGCGCAGCACAGTTCTTGCTGGCCTATGCGCGTCGGGACGCCTCGGGCACTCTCTACACCTATCCTTCGAACGCACACGAATCGAACTGGGATGTTCGCAATCCAACGACAGATGTCGCGGCGATGCATGCTCTTTTCCCTGCTCTGATACAAGCGGCTGCTGCGCTGAATATCGATGACGAGGTCGTGCAGGCTGCTAAGGCGGCGCTGACATCCTTGCCCGATCTGCCGTTGATGCTCCCGGGAACGAATGCTTTACTTGCGAAGAATGAGCGCACCAATCCCAACGCGGTGATTGCGAACTCCTACAATCTGACTGCGATTGTCCACAACCAGGAAAATCTTGGCCTGGAACCGGTTTGGCCGTATTCGTTGATTGGCGATGATGGGCCTCTTCATGCTCTTGGAGTCAGGACATTCATGCAACGGACGAATAAAGCAATGGCAGATTGGAGTGCTGACCCGGTCCAGGCGGCACGGCTTGGCCTGGGAGAAGAGATGAAAACTGCGCTCCATGTGGTTACGGAGCGATATCAGTTCTACCCTTCGGGGCTGGCGCAGCTGACCGACGCACCTGAGTTCTATGTGGAACAGGTTGGCGTTGTGGCCGACGCTCTTCAGAACGGTTTAGTGCAGGATTACGACGGTCTTGTCCGGATCAAAGCCGCATGGCCGGACGATTGGGATGCTGACGGCACTGTCGTCGTGCAGCACGGGGACAAGGTTCACCTGCAAGTACGAAAGGGAAAGATCATCAGCCTTGGCGTTCAAGCTGCGCAATCCGGCAACTTGAAGATGCGCAACCCATGGCCGGGTCGGGCTATAAAGATTGTTCCCAACAAGCAACAACCATACATTCCGACTCGAGATTCAAAGGATACCTTTACGATGAAGCTGCAAGCAGAGGTCTCATACCGGATCATCCCAGAGCAGGAGAATGAGGATCAGCTTCCATTCGCTCCTGTTACTGGCAGTCTTTCGATGACACCAAAAAAACAGGGATCCCGATCAATTGGCCTTCTCGCTCGCTAGTAATCAAAGGATAGTTTCGTTTTTTAGCATTCATTTGCGAGATGGCATGCTGACGTGGCCTTCGCTTGAACTGTACGCTTTGTGTCTCCAGTTTTTTGCGATCTGGTTGTTGGCGGATGGAAGGTCGGCGCAATTGCCGCATGCACCCTCAGCATTCAGCGAAGCGGGTCTACTAAAATCTCATATGAGAAGGCCTTCCTCTTGTATCCGGAACTCGGCAAGCGCGTTTGGGCAGGGCACATAACGAGTCCTGACAAACGTTCTTCTCGTCACTCAACTCCCGGATCGTCGGCAACTCGGAGAGCGCCGGGTTAAACCGGCATGTTGTAGGGGATGGAAGAGCCCTACCGGAAAGGAAGTAGCGAATCCATCCTGACCTTGAGTCTTGCAGGGACATCGCGAGGTGTTTCTTGAAGCGTAGACAGAGGCATCGGTGGGCGGGGCGATTGAGCTGCGAAAAGCCCGTAGATCAGGATGCCGAACTCCATTCCGAGTAGGAGGAAGGCGACACGGCAGCCGCGATATACGCGAGTGGCTATCCGGTCCTGCGTAGTCTGAGAACCCGCGCACACTGAGAAACAACATGCAGTGCAGCGAAGCTAACTGCTGATCCAGCAGGGGTAGGACCTGCCAGTAGAACTTGCCCAGTTGCTACTGTAGTCATACCGGACGGCAGGGAAAGTAATTTCTCTGACCGAAAGCTCCGGAGTAAAAGTCTCAGCCGGCAAAGCGCGAGCAGCGTCGGGTCCGTCAGGGAGGCGAGCAAGTCAGCAGGCCGCAGCACAAGCGAACCGTTAGCCGCGAAAATTTCTCCCCGCCGGTAGCGGACTGTGGAGGGATGCATGAGAATGCCGAATCTGTTGCATGTAGATGAAGGCTGCGTCGTCAGTGAAGGAACTGGGTATAAGCAACTGGCGAATTCTCCGTGGTCGAAGAGGGCAGCATGCTGAAAAGAATTAGCAGTGAAAGCTCGGAACCACTCGTGGGCAGCCTAGGCGCTCTCGCACAGTATCGGTTCTTGTATAACCGGCATGGCCGGGAAATCGGGGAGTGTTCATGAGTGGCTCGGATGAGGTCAATAAGTGTTGATGGACAGAGACAATATAACCCTGACCGGAGCGAGGATCTCTGGGGTAAGGCCGTGAGGCCCTAATGACGGTATTACGAAGAGAATTCCTGCCCGGCTCAGAACGGCAGTCCAGGTCTCAGTCTCGGACGGATACGAAGGGTGAAGGCAAACGGTCTGTTGCGTTGCGCATGCCGGGAGCAGGCTTAAACAGCGCGACAGACAGGAAGGCATCACCTGAAAGGGTCAGCCTTGAAGCCGTACCGGGGAAAACCCGCCGTACGGAATTTTAGAGGGGATTATGGAAACGGCGGCATCATTCGAAGCCCGCTTAGCGCCATGACCCTACTCTACCGAGAACCGGGAGATCTCCAGCACGCCTTGGTCTGACGATCAAGCCGGTCCGCGAAGGCCATAAGCCCCACGGCGGACACGCACGTGCTGGAGAAGTCGGACTGTGCCGTACTACCTGTGAACCAGTCGAACAAGGGAGGGCAACCTTCTACGGAGTCTGGGGAGGAAAGGGCACAGACGAAGGAGAACATCGTTGAGTCGCACATGCACCCGACACAGAGCGGGGAGCGCATGTCCCAGGGATTAAACGGTAGGCGAAGTTCGGCTTGGAATTACATCCGGACAAGACACGTCTGATCGAGTTCGGACGGTTCGCCGCTCGCAACCGGAAACAGCGCGGAGAGAGGAAGCCGGAGACCTTCACGTTCCTGGGCTTCACCCATTGGTGTGGGCAACGCCACAAGAGCTGAACCTTCACCGTAGGTCGGATCACTGCGAAAAAGCGAATGGTTGCGAAGCTGAAAGCCATCAAGGCTGAGCTTCAACGCCGGAAGCATGATCGCGTGGCCGAAGTCGGTGGATGGCTACGGAAGGTCGTGCTGGGCTACTACCAATACCACGCTGTGCCCGGCAACACGACGCTGCCGAGCATCTTCAAGATTCGCGTGTGCAGGCTATGGCAGAGCGTTCTGGTCCGCCGCAGCCAGCGCGCAGAGATGCGTTGGGGACGCCTCACTCCCGTCTTGAACCGGTGGATTCCTCCGCCCCGCGTTCTGCATTCCTATCCTGATGCTCGCTTCTACGCCACTCATCCTTCGTAAGAGCCGTATGCGTAGACGCGCTCGTACGGATCTGTGCGGGGGGCGATCAGTGATGATCGTCCCTACCGCGACAGTGGACCGCCGCAAACAGATTGTTTCTGGATAGCCGACCACTCGGGAGTTTCGTGCAACGCCGCTCATTGAAGAAGCTCATAACCGTTCCAGGACCAGCCGCGGCGGAATTCCGGCGGATATGCGAGAGGTTTTTCATTTACTCGGCTCTAAGGGCCTGCATGGGTTCGACAGAGGCAGCGCGCCGGGCGGGAACGAGGCAGGCCGTTACAGCGGCGAAAAGTAGCAGGAAGGCGACGGACGCAAAGACGGAGAGGTCGAGCTTTCCGATCCCGTAGAGCGTACTCTGCATGCCGCGGCCAATGAAATAGGCTCCGACGAGGCCGACGGTGAGGCCGATGGAGGCAAGAACCAGGCCTTCCCGGACGACGAGAGCGACGACGCGGCCGCGGTTTGCGCCGAGTGCCATGCGAAGGGCTATCTCATGCGAGCGCTGCGCCACCGAGAAAGACATGACGCCGTAGACACCCAGTGCGGCGAGCAGAAGCGCGACGGCGGCGAAGCTGACGAAGAGGACGAGAGTGAAGCGGTCATTGGAGAGAACCAGCTCACGAACCTCCTCCATGGAGCGGGGCTGGGCGAGGGCTATCTCGGGATCGACGGAGTGAACGGCTGCGGCGATGCTTTTGACCATGGTGGCGGGGTCGTTGACGGTGCGAACGCCGATGCCTGCGCCGGACCAGGGGATCTGCCAGAAGGGGATCTCCATCTCTGGGCGGTCTTCGCGGAAGCCGCGACTGCGGACGTTGTGATAAACGCCCACGATCTGCCACTCGACAGGCGGCCCGAGCTTGGTGACGCCGGGGATTAGCTGTTCGACCGAGACACGCTGCTGGAGCGGGTCGACTCCTTTAAAGTACTTTTTCACGAAGTCTTCGTTGACGACGGCTACTTTGACGCTCGAGGCGGTGTCTTGATCGGTGAAGACGCGTCCATTGATCATGCGAACGCCGAAGGTTTTGAAAAAGTCGGGCGTGACCATGCCGAAGGCTGTGTTAGGGCGCATGGAGGGGTCGTTGAAGGCTGGTTTTCCGACGATGGTGAATGGCATACCAAAGCCCGCGCCGAAGAGAGGAAGCCCGGTCATCGCGGAAGCTGAAGTTACGCCCGGGACGGCGTTGACGCTGGAAAGAATCTGCTTGTAGTAGGCAATGATCTTCTCGGGGGCTTTGGGGCGCGAGTCGGGAACGGGAAGATAGAAGGTGAGGACGTGGTCGGTGCGCAGGCCGAGGTCTACACGAAGGAGATTGAGGAAGCTGTGTATGGCGAGACCGGCGCCGGTCAGCAGAGCGAGGGCGAGGGCGAACTCGCCGATGACGAGGGTCTGCCGCAGGCGATGGCGGCCTGCTCCTACGCCTGTGCGATTGCCTTCCTTGAGCGATTCGCCAGGATCTACTCGGGAGGCATACCAAGCGGGAGCGCTGCCGAAGAGAAGACCTGCGAACGTGGTGGCTGCGAGGGTGAAGAGCAGGATAGGAAGGTTGAGGTGGAGATCAGCCTCATCCGGCAGCGTTCCGCGAGGCATGATTGCCATGAGGCCCTGGAGCATGGCGTAGCCGACGCCGCTGCCGAGGAAGCCCCCGGTGATTGCGAGCAATAACCCTTCGGTGATGAGTTGTTCGAAGATGGTTCTCCGGCTCGCTCCGAGTGCGCTGCGGACAGCGAGTTCCTTCTGACGGGCCAGACCGCGAGCGAGGAGAAGATTGGCGACGTTGACGCAGGCGATGAGCAGGATGAAGGCTACGGCGCCGAGGAGAAGCCAGAGCGTCTGCTTGCGTTCGCTGGGCAGGAAGTCGTTTTTGAACGGTTCGACGAAGACACCCCAGCCCTTATTGCTTTTGGGATTGGCCTGGGCGATGTGGGTGGCGACTGAGTCCATATCAGCCTGCGCCTGTTGGACAGTGACGCCGGGTTTGAGGCGAGCGATGGAGAGGAGCCAATGGAAGTCGTGGTTGAGCTGCTCGGGTTTGAAGACGAGTGGCACGGCGAGCTGGGATTGCGCTCGATCGTCGAGGCCAGGGGACAGGACGCCGACCACGGTGTAGGGCTCACCGTTGATGCGCATGGATTGGCCGATGATTTTGGGATCGGAGCCTAGGTGTGCCCAGAGTTTGTGGGTGAGGATGACGACGTGATCCTTGCCCTCGACGCCCTCTTCGGGAAGAAAGTCGCGGCCGAGCAGGAAAGGACGGCCAAACATTTTGTAGAAGCCAACGGTGACCTGCCTGCCGTCAATGTTTTCGGGCTCGTCCTTGCTGGCAATATTGAAGGAGCCGCCGGTGAAGGCGTTGATGTCCTGGAAGCTTGAGTTTTCGCGTTTCCAGTCGGTGAAGTCTCCGGCGGAGATGCCGTTGTGGAACGTCTGAATCTTTGACCAGACGACAACGAGCTGGTCGGGCTCGGGGTAAGGCATGGGGGCGAGTAGAGTGGCATAGTCGACGGTAAAGATGGCCGTGTTTGCGCCGATGCCGAGGGCCAGGGTGAGTAGAACTGTGAGGGTGAGGCCGGGATTCTTCCACAAGGTACGCGCGGAATAGCGCAGATTACGAATGAGACTCGACATGAGACGACCTCACGGTTCCTGCTCGGGTCTAAATGAGACCTTGAAATTTACTTATCGTGAGCAGAATATTTGATCGTGAGCGTTGTTGGGTGATTTTTTATACATTTGCTCGGCAGTCCCTCATTATTGAGAAAGAGAGCTAGCCCACAGCGGGACGCTTGGGTGTAGACAGGCTTTATGTCCGATGGCGCTTCCGAGCGCCCGATGCTTTCCGAAAACCCCGATTCCAGGAATGCACATCATGACGCCAGACAGAATATCTACTGCCTAGTTCCTGCAAAACGGTGCTGGCTCAGACGGTCGACGCAACACTTGCTTGCAGTCTAGCTGCAGGAGTTTGGAAACCCAAGGTCTTTCTGGGACGTTGATTCAAGCGCAGCGCGACCTGGTCGAGCTGCGCTTGCGAGATAGGGGCAAGGTTGGTTCCTCGGGGGAAGTATTGTCGCAATAATAGATTGGTGTTTTCATTGGTGCCGCGCTGCCAGGGACTCTGCGGATCGCAGAAGTACACTTTCACCTTGGTAGCCACTGTAAACTCCTTGTGCCTGGCCATCTCCAACCCGCGATCCCACGTCAGCGAACGCCGCAGGGTCGCCGGGAGTTTACGAACATGCCGGCTCAAGGCTTGAACGACCGCTTCAGTGTCTTTGCCCGGCACCTTGACCAGCATGGCAAAGCGTGAATGACGCTCCACTAAAGTCGCGATGTAACTGTTCTTTGCGCCGCTCAGCAGATCACCTTCCCAATGCCCAGGAACCGCTCGGTCTTCCACTTCCGCGGGCCTTTCACGGATCGAGACGGCATCGACGATCTGGCCGCGGGACTGTCCGCTGACCGTTGCATGGAGCGAGCGGCGCATGCGCCGCTTGCTCCGCAAGTGCTCCATCAGCTCTTGTTTCAGCACGCCCCGCGCCTGGATGAACAGGCTTCGGTAAATGGTCTCGTGGGACACGCGCATGCTCTCGTCGTCAGGATACTGTGTCTTCAGCCATCCGGAAATCTGCTCCGGCGACCAGTCCAACACCAGCTTACTCGCAACCATCTTCCGCAACTTGCGGTTGCTGGCCAGAAGACACCTCTTGGGTCGTAACCCCGACCCCCAGGCCTGGTTATCCGCATCGTGGGCGCGATAGGCGGCACGGCCGCCATGGCGCGTGACCTCCCGGCTCACTGTCGACGCCGCCCGACCGAGGCCGCTGGCTATCGTGCGGATCGATGAGCCGGAAGCCATTCCTCGCGAAATGTCCTCTCGCTCAGCCAAGGTGAGCGCTATGCGAGAGCGCTGGCGAGCGGCTGGAGCAATCCCTCCGCGAGGCAACAACACACAGCGAATGCAGTTATGGGGCTTGCCGTAGGCACGCCCAATCTCATGCAACGACTCCCCCGCCTTCCATCGGCTCCAAACATCAGCCTTCTCCGCGGGAGATAGTCTCGACTGCTTTCCTTCACTCATAAACACCATCCTCAATAGAAGAACTTCTACTAGATGGTGTTGCAGCGACCTATCGAATGCACCGGAGTTATCGGCAACATTACTGACCACCTGAAGTACTTACAGCAATCAATTAATATTGGCCAGCTTCATCCCCCAACGAATCTCATACCGTCCTCACCCCAGCCGTGGTTCCATAGTCAGTTTCATTGCCGGAAACCGACCATATTGATATCCGACTATCGAGTCAATTGAGAACTTTGAGTAAAACATCGGGCAACTTCAATTGAAGTTGCCGAAAAATGGGATGAGCAGGTCTCTTAGATCGGAGAGACTATTGCCATGAAAAAGCCATCGCAACACCTCATCATCGCGGAAGTTCCACGCAGCATCACCAAGGTTGGAACGACGATCGGGATCGATCTTGGGGATGTCTGGAGCCATTACTGCACGCTCAACGAGGATGGAGAAGTAGTTGACCGGGGGCGGTTTCGAACGACACCCTCGGGAGTCGAGAAGTGGTTTACCGATCTACCCATGGCGCGAGTCGCGATGGAGACGGGAACGCACTCGATATGGATCAGCGAACGGCTCCGGGAGCTGGGCCACGAAGTAATCGTGGCGAACGTGCGCGAGCTGCGGGCCATCTCGCACAGTGATCGGAAAAGCGACAAGGTGGACGCCGAGAAGATCGCAACGACCAACACAACACATTTGCCGTTCGTGGAGGATACAGCCTGTGCCCTATATGACTTCAAATAGCTTCTTGAAGCCCCTGTCCATGTGCATTTGCTGATGGCAATGAAATAAAGACAACCCCTTGTAGATAGCTGTGAAATCCACTTCCAGGCTCGCATACCTCTTCAGCAAGACTACGTCCTTCCAAAGGCCGCCCATAGCCCTGCCATGCAGCCGCGTCAGCTCAAACGAATGCCGGTGGAGATGCACCGGGTGGTCCTCATCCGACCTGTTCTCAAAAAGAAGACGATACCGAAGCCCCGCATGGAGCTTCATGGGAACGCCATCGTAGTTCTTCCCGTTAATCGTCCACATTTCCATCCCGTCCGCTGCTTCTTCGCGATCAATCACCATCGGAATAAGCTGTTCCGGTGCGAGCTTAGGCTGCGGGCGTGCATCGGAAAAGATGGCGTAATCCCACGGCTGTAAGACAGGGTCTTTCCACTGCGGAGTTCCTGAACGCCCCGAATACTCCACGACGATTCCCATTCGTCCATCTACGCGATCACTTCCACGCGTAGCTCCGAAGATCCAGACTCCGGGATTCGTCATTCGAACAAGCGCGCTGATGCGCTCTCCTGGACCCAATTGCAGGACTTCCACTTCACGAGGAGAGGAGACCGTATTTCCATCTAGTGCAATGACCTCAAACCGATGCCCGGGCAAAGCAAAACTCTGCGTTACAGTAGCGCTGGCGTTGAGAATATGGAAGAGCACGCGCTCCCATTCACGCACGCGAAGGGGCTCGGCCGCCCCCAGAGCCTTGCCGTTGATGGAGCCAATGTCATACTGTACCTCCCAGCTTCCGCCGGAGGGCAGTCCCACAGGCCCGAAATCCTCAGCCTCCTCTGTGTCTTCTTCCGAATCGGGTATCTGCTGCATCTCGGCCCCCCACTCATGAGTCGCTAGAAAAAACTCACGGTCATACGCTCCGAGGTTATTCTTTGGCTCTACATAAACAATGCCGTACTGTCCGCTGTAGACGCCCCGGTCGAGTCGCGGATGCGACATCGCATGACTATGAATCCAGCGAACACCCTCTTGATGTGGCGTCAGTGCGTATTGGATTCGTCCGTGGGCGGGAACCGCAAGGCTGCCCTCTTCCATCGTTCCATCCAAAAGTGCAGGGACTTCGAGTCCATGCCAATGAACATACTCTTCGAAGGCCGTGTTGTTCACAATCTCCATCGTCACTGGCACGCCCTGGCGTAGCCGCAAGACGGGAGCAGGCACCTGTCCGTTGTATGAGGTGGTGTCGTAGACAAAACCAGGTGCAACTTCATGACGAAGAGAGCCTATCTCCAGCCGAAGCTGTGGCGGCCCCGCATGCTGCATAGCAGATGCAGAGACCGCCATTGCCCCATAGAGAAATTCACGTCTATTCAGCACGTTATTTGGTTATATGCGAGCGGTAGACTTCTTTACCATCCATATCGACAAAGATTACGTCCACATGCTGTTGATCGATCTCAAGCACGCTGAACCCGAACTGCTTGTCCTTGAAAATAGAGTTCTTGTACGTCGGCTTCATGTCGTAGAGTCCTGCTCCACCTGCGCCGCTGGTAAAGAAATGCACCGGAGAATCCGTTCCAGCCTCCTGCATGTTGTGGTCATGGCCATTGAGATAGATCTGTACATGATTTTTCTCAAGGATGGGAAGCAGGCGAGCAATCAACTCACGATTGTCGCCACGCGTAGCGGAATAAATATGGTAATGCCCATAAACGATCTTCCACTTGGCTGTGCTCTTGCTCAAGGCATCGTCCAACCATGCCAGTTCGTCGTCCGATAACCGAATCGTGTCAATGGCAAACAACTGTGCTGCTCCAGCGGTATACGTATAGTACGGAGCGGGAAACACCCACGTGGAACTCTGACGCGCGTAAGCAAGTTCTGCGGCCGGACTGTCTGGACTGTTGTAATCGTGGTTCCCATACACCGCGTAGAACTTGATCCCCAATGGTCCATACAGCTGTTCCCACTGCGTCTGCCACCGCGGTTCGTCCGGGCTGCTTACACCCCTGGAATAAAAGTTATCGCCGAGTGTGACGCCGAAATCGAAGGGATGCGCTTTATGGTAAGCGAGCATCGCTTGTGCATCCTGAAGCTGACCCGCAGAGCCGGTACCAAAATCTCCGAAGGCAAGCAGCCGGACAGACTTATTACTCGGAACCACAGTAAACAAAGGCGGAGCCTTGTATGCGAAGGCTGGCATGCGGATAATTTCGCCGTACCGCGAGAAATGAGATATCTCATATTCACGCAGTTCTGTGGAGTCACCGAGCTTTCTACGTTGAGCGAGCAACTCGTTCTCTTCGTATCTGTCTGCGAGATACACCATATTGAGCGCTACGGCCGCAGCCTTAGAATCGGAATCGCTCGTCGCATGTTCTCTGACGATCTTCAGTTCGTCCGGTGTAAACCCGTTCTTCAGTGTCTGCGCATCCACTTTCACTATGTTCTCTAACGCTTCGAGCACACTGACCCGAAGCTGTCCATCCGTCTCTTTCTCAAGCTGGGCAAACAAGAACGCTCTTCCCTCTGGCTGCTTTACCATCGTAGCGAAGGCCTCGTGGGCCCAATCCTGATCGCTCTCCTTTTCAATATGCGCCAGGTTCTTCTCGGTCAAATGCAGATACTTGCCTGCCGCCTCCCGATACGCCGCAGGCAAGCGGCCAATGGCCTTATCGGTCCCTGCATTGGAAGTACGTTCCTGTTGCGCCAAAGCAGCACAGGATATTGCCAATGACAGAAAGACAACTTTCTTCATAACAGTTCGATCTCCTTGTTCATCCTAAAACTCGTTGCTTAGATATCTAGACGTCCTCACCTGCGTGCTTCAATAAAGACAAGACAGATGCCGTAATCTCTCTAGGAGCTTGTTGAAATAGCTAGAGCTGACTCCTTTACTGATGAGGTTTTGGGTTGATGCAGGGGAGTTGGGTTGTTTATGACGGCTGGCTGGCGGATTCTGCGGCATGTTTTCTTGCCGGGTTGAAGACTCAACCGGCCTTCAGGCGCACTGCTGCTGTGGGTCCTGCTGAGTATGGCTTTGGATGAGCCTTGGCAGACGCAGCAGGTTATGTGCGGCGCAGCTGAAGACGAAGATCCAGTCGACCTTGGCGAGTCCTCGCACCTTCAGCTGGTCGAGCGGACCGGTCTGCTTCAACCAGCCAAATGTCTTCTCCACGAGCCAGCGGCGGCTGAGGCTGAGCGCATAGCCGGCGTGCCGGGTGGTCCTGCCATCGAGGTTCGAGCGGCGTCCCTTGTCGTTCTTCTGCACATGTGCGGTGACGTTGAGGGCGCGGGCTCCGGCGATGAAGTCCTTCGCGTCGTAGGCCTTGTCGGCACCAACCGTGATGCGCCGCGAGCTGTTCTTCTGCCGCTCGTCGAGCATCAGCAGGGCGGCGTCGCGCTCGGCATGGCCGTCGGCCTGGGTCGCCATCGCGGCGGCGATCAGGCCGTTGCGGTTCTCCACCAGCGCATGGCCCAGGTACGCGAGCTTCGACTCCTTGCCATAGCTCTTCTTGTAGAGCCGCGCCTCCGGATCGGTAGTCGATTGATGGGTCTCGTTCGACCTCTTCTGCCCACGGAAGTTAGTGCCGTCGCCATCATCGGAGCCATCCTTCGGCCGGAAGCTCTTCTGCGATGCCCAGGCCTGGATCAGCGTGCCGTCCACGGTGAAGTGCTCGTCACTCATGAAGCGCTTCGCCAGCACGTTCACCTCGGCGAAGAACCGCTGCGCCACGTCCGACGTCAGCAGCCGGTCGCGGTTCTTGGAAAACACGGCATGGTTCCACACCGCGTCGTCCATGCCCAGGCCGACGAACCAGCGGAACAGCAGGTTGTAGTTCAGCTGCTCGACTAACTGGCGCTCCGAACGCACCGAATAAAACGCCTGCAACAACAGCGCCCGCAGCACATACTCGGGCGCAATCGAAGGACGGCCTGATGCCGAATATAGCGCATCGAAATCCTCGTTCAGCGACACCAGAACTGCATCCGTCAACTTGCGAATCTCGCGCAAAGGATGATCCTGTGGAACCCGCTGCTCCAACGTCACACAACTGAACATCTCACCCTGAACCCGCTCGTCGCCACGCATACAACAGAGACGGACCAACACCCAGATCAGACGAAGCCAGAACCTATTTCAACAAGCTCCTAGGGCAGTTTTGCTGGAATAGAGCGGCTTTTCACGGCAGGCTGGCATAGAGAAGTGAGTCGATATTGGGTTTAGAGAGTTGAGAACCCTTTTCTAATCTCAACTCCCTATGGATATTTCCCCTAAAACTGCAGCTTCAAGGCGAACTGCAGCGATCGCGGACCGCCCTGTTGATAGATTGAGGCTAGACCTCCGAGCGCATCAGAAAGCGTATTCGCTGCTTGCCCCATGATGCTGTTGTTACATTGAGCTCCTGCAGTGCTCGTGCCGCACGTAACATTCAGCGCCCCAAAATTGGGATGGTTGAAAATGTTGAAACTCTCTGCACGAAAACGAAGGTTTAGCCGCTCATACAGAGGGAATACGCGTTCAAGAGCTACATCCGTCGAAGCCGCACCGAAGCCACGAAGGAAATTACGTGGCGAGTTTCCATTACCATCCACAGTGGTTGGCACGCTGAATACCGAGGGATTGAACTGCCGCCCGCCTGGGATTCCAGCTTTCTGGACGTATGGATTTCCACCGCTATAGTTCAGGCGGCCGGAATACGATTCTCCCGAGATGGGGTCAATCAACGCGGCGCCCTGTACCTGCACAGGGAAACCAGTACGCGCAAATGACCGCATATCAACCGCCCACCCGCCTAGCGTTGATCTCTTCCATCTTTCTGCATACTGCGTTGGGAGGTTGTAGACCAACGCGGCGGAGAAGTTGTTTCGAACGTCTTGATCCGAATTGCCTCGCTGTAACGGAAGGCCACCGTAATAGTCAGTGCTGGCCCAGTCAATAGCGTGTGACCAGGTATAGGCCGCCTGAACCTGAACGTTACGTAACGCCCGGCGCTTATATTGAACCTGCAGAGAGTTATAGTCCGATCCGGGGCCGTTGGTGAGTGCATTGAACGATGCAAAAGAGGGGTTCAATGCGCCATAGTTATACTTCGTCCACCGTGTCAGGTTTCGACCTTCGGAACCCACATAACCAATAATTACGCTCTGAAGATTTCCGAATGCCTGTTCCAGGCTTGCACTCCACTGAATCGCGGACGGAGGAAAAAAATTTCTGTCTACGGTATAGTTCAACGAATACGGAGGCGCGGGCGCCGGCGCCGGCGCATTGATGACACTGAGGGGCAATGGGAAACTGACCGGATTACCTGCGGTTGATTTAAGCGATTGACTGTAGCCAGCACCCATTTCGTAACCGACACCGAATAGGTGAGACAGTGATTGGCCAGTATCGTAAAACAGCCCGCCGCCGCCACGAAGCACCAGTTCATGACCAGGCTCATTCCGAAGGGTGATTGCAACACCAACCCTAGGCGCGAAATTTGTATAGGTTGTCTTGTACAGAGGCGTGCCCAACGGAGCCAGACCAACTGTGGATGGGATGGCGAGATTTCCGGAATAGGTGTAGTCCTGCGCTCCGGAGACAGATGGAGGCGGATTGAGATCCCAGCGAAGTCCTAAAGACAGGCTCATGCGCGGCCGGACACGCCATTCATCCTGGAAATAAAGTCCCAGGTTTTTGAAAGTGGGGTCCTGTCGCACAGTTGTGTTGTCCTGGACCGTATCGATGGCATTTGCCAGAGTGGATGCAGCAGATTTGTAGGTGTAGACGATATAGGGTCCGCGAGAGAGAAATCCGAAGCCCATATAGGTAGTTGTCTGCCGGTAGTCGACGCCGGCTTTGAAAAGGTGACGTCCCTTGGCCCAGCTCACCGTATCGACGACATTGGGCTGGAACTGACGTGTGCCATAGCTTTGATCGTACAGCCGGCCCTGCTCTCCTCCAGCAAAGCTAAAGTAGACAACTTCCTCTCCGCTTTCAGGCAGTCCCTGCAACGCCTGAAGGCTTGTCGGCTGGCCTCCGCCGAAGGTAGAAGGAGTAGTTGCTGTCTGCCAATAGGAGGGAGAGTATTGCAGACGGAACGCATTGGTGACGGACGGACCAAACGCGCTATTCGCTCCGAGGAGATATGTTCTGGTTCTAAAGTTGGTCGTCACCTTGCCAGAATAAGAACCTGGGTTCTGTACCGTGTTGCTTTCCGTGTCCGAATAACGGAAGAAAAGGCGCAACCAGGGTGCAACCGCAAAGTCGAGTCGCCCACTTGGCGCATTGATCGAACTGGGGGTTGTGGAACTATAGAGGAACGGCGAAAGCCCATCACCGTAATCGACGCATTGAGGATCCTGCGCGATGGAACAGTTCGGCAGCGGAAAGGCATTCAAGATAGGTTTGATTGCTGCCGGAGCATTGGCGCGCAAGTTCTTATAAAGAGGACTCGCATAGTTTGTTGCGGTGTTATAGGTTCCGTTGGACGGAACATACATGACCTGCGCAGACTGCGGTTGAGAGAGACGAAGTCCCTCATACGAAAGAAAAAAGAAGGCGCGATCTTTGCCGGAGAACAGCCCTGGAATGGTCAGGGGGCCACCAAATACACCACCGAAGTCATTTTGCTTCTCTTGCGGCCTGGGAACAGCGGGCGTGCTGTATGTGTTAAACCAGTTATTCGCATCGAACACTGCATTTCGAATGTAGTCGAAAGCGCTTCCGTGATAATCGTTCGTGCCAGCTCGTGACTGAAAGCTGATCTGCGCTCCTGGTTGCCGGCCATACTCAGCCGAATAGGTGGATGTCGCAATACGAAATTCCTCAAGAGCATCGACAGAAATAATCGCATGGGTTGTGCCAAGAGCTGTCGTGCTGGATGTCATGCCACCCGGGCCAGCGCCTCCATCAATTGCGCCATTGGAATTGTTAGCACTTACTCCGTCTACCATGAAGTTATTGGCATCTGTGCGCATTCCATTGACGCTGAATTCTCCCTGGGCATTGTTGGGTTGCGGGGTCGCAGTAACCACGCCGGGGGACAGGAGGATAAGTGATTGGAAGCTTCTTCCGTTCAACGGCATGTTCTCAACAAATTGCCGATCGATGACCGTGCCAACCGTTGCATCGGTTGTGTTGATGTTATTCTCGTCCGCATTCACAGTGATGGTTTCGGCGTTAGAGCCGACAGCCATACTAAAGTTGAGTTGCACAATGTCCTGTGTGTGCAACGTCAATCCCGCCTCGATCACACCCCGGAACCCAAGCTTGTCTACTTCAACCCGGTAAGTTCCTGGGGTAAGTGCTGCGATCGTATATTGGCCACTCTTGTTTGTCTTTGTAGTGTTCCTCTCGCCTGTCTTCGTGTTGATAGCTGTAATGGAAACATCGGGAACGACGGCCTTCGAAGAGTCCTCAATGATACCGGTGATTGAGGCGTTCGTGGTTTGAGCAGGAACGGCATAGGGTAATAAAAACAACAGAAAGACCATTGCAAGCCGGGCGAACTTCATGAATGCTCCTGGGAACGGTAAGTCGAGTCTGTTGAGTATTCGCGGCGGGAGTGCTTTTTATACCGTGCTCGAGAGATGAATTGACCGTATGTTCACATGTCCAGAATGCGAGCAAATGAAGACGCGGATCTACCTTCCGTTCTTTACGGATGGTTCGGTGGCAGGGTATGCAGATAGGCTTCAAGAAATGGTTTGCCCGTAGGACTCTGGCTGCCACCATGAGGCTCCACAGTTACAAAAACAGAATTGATCTGTGCGAGTATCTCCGGATTGTCCGACTTAACTACCCATCGCCGGTTCTGCTCGTTGTCCATGTAGAAGATCCCAAGGCTGATGGGCTTGGCAGATGAACTATCGGGCTTTCCCCATGCCTCGAAGGTTTTGGCTTCTTTATACCCCGGCTGCTTTTCTAGGTCGAAGGCATAGAAGATCAATGATTTGCCTCTTGTGTAGAAGACGCGGCCAAAGGGTTTGCTGCGATCCCCATTCTTCTGCACGTCGAAGACATCTGCAATATAAAGCTGCCGCGCGCCCATCAATTCACGGATATCACGGTCCGCAGCCAGAAACTTATCTGCACTCTCCGACGAGTTATTTGTGGAGGTCAGTTGCATATGCAAATCCTGGACTCTGGTCTCCAATGTAGCAACCTGGTAAAGAGCCCCTTGACGATCCTGTTGCACACGATTCAACTCCTCGCGTGTGCGCATCAGAGAGTTTGACGCATCATCCAACTGCTGCTGAATAGCATCGCGTTGCTGTGCCATTGTGGCCAGTGAACCAGAATCCGCGTTGTCTTTCTTTGTAAGGTCTGCGATCTGCGTAAGAAGCGAAGCCTTCGTATCTGACAAGGCAGACAGTTGGTTCTGGATATCGGCAGACTTGCCTGCTGCCGCTTTCAATGCATGTTGAGCCGTTGCCAACTCTGTCCGCAATCGTGCGTTCTCCCCATCTGGGACCGGCGAAGGATAAACAGCCGCCAACGATGCGTAATGAGGCGGAGCAATCCCCATTCTGCGTCCAAACTCGAATGCTCCTTCAATGCCAACCAGCAGTAGTGCGGCGGCTGTGGCCATCAGAGCCGGTCGCTTAATGGTCTTCCACTTGTCAGGGGACAGTACCTGATTTCCACGTGAATACAGTCGTAAACGCGAAGTGCCTTTCTGTGCAAGGAAGGCATCGACTAACTGTGTCGCTGCCTTCGTTTCGTCGTAGCCGACAGGTATTTCGACTTCAGTATGCGGGGCGAGGTCAGCAGCCAGCTTCGCAATGCCTCCCTGAATCAAACCGGCATATTCACGCATAAGCGTTGTGCACCGATGGCAGCCGGCGACGTGTTCATTCAGAGTCGCCAATTCTTCTGCGCTCAGTTCTCCGGTTGTCGAGAGAGCGCAGAGTTCCGCGAATTCTTCACTACAGCCGTTCGAGTATCCCGCCTCAATCGTCATAGGTTAAAATTCCTGGAGCGCAACATCTGGCGAGCAATCTGTCGTAGACGCTCCAGCCCTCGATAGTAGTGATGACGAACATTTTTAACATCTTCGCCGGTTCGCTCGGCAATCTCGGCAAGTGTCAACCCTTCAAAAAAGAACATCTCCAATGTCTTGCGCTGCCGGTCGCTCAAGTCACCGAATGCCGCCTTTAGCTGCTGAACGGTCAAGCGGGCGATAATATCCTCCTCTAAGCTTTTCCTCTCAATAAGAGTATTCGTGCGCTCCGCAGCATCTGTACCAGAATAAAATTGCCGCCGGTGCAGATAGTTACGTCGGTCGAATGCACGCCGATAGATCATCTGGATGATCCAGGTCCTTGCAGAGCCCTTCTCGTTGTCGAACGAGCCTGCCTCGTTACAAAGGCGTATGAATATCTCCTGAACTAGGTCCTCTGCCTCCCCTTCATCCTGGAGGATCTTTATTCCGACAGAAAAGGCGAGCTTGTTGTAGCGATAAAAAAGGGTCAGCGCGGAGCTTTCATCGCGTTTTTGGATGCGTTCAAGCAATTCTTCATCCGTTGAAATCGTGGAAGCGGGTGAGTTTTCTGGTTTTTCGGATACAAGAACGCGTCTCGCCCGCATGAGCGGCAGAGGGAGCGCCCGTTCTGTTCCATCCATTGGCAAGGGGTTCATCAGCCGCCAAAACTAGAGTGATACCGGTATTTAAAAGAATGGTTCACAGGGGCACGGGAAGTAAAGGGCATTTGCCTCATCACTAATCGAAACTTAACGAAAAATAATCTTGGAATCGCACGGTACAAATCCGCATTGTCTCGCGTAATGGCTGTTGTCGCACTTCAGCGGGTACAGATTGCTACATTCACGCGGATACGAAAATACGGTCGCGGCGTACCGGAACGATAAAGCGGCCGTCGCCTGACCTTGAGGAGCTTTGCGAGCTAACTAAAGTTGGGTGAAAAGTTTTCCGCGTTCGTGACCCGGGCTGCTTATGCTCGCCCCTTTGACCAGGACCGAAGGTGTAATTTCTTGCGCTTCGGAGTTTTTGCGTCGTGGGCACTGAGGTCGGTATGAGATTGGTGCGCGTCAGCCCGTGTAACAGTCGGACCCGGAACCCTTGAGCACCCCGAATTGTAGCCACAGGCGGTTCACCGTCCCGGAGCACGCTTTCTAGATTTGTTCGATCGGGGTTCCACGCCAGCGGCGCAGAGGAGGAGCGATGGAACTTTTGCATCCACATTGTGCCGGTCTCGATGTTCACAAGGAGACGGTGGCGGTCTGCGTTCGTCACATGGAAGGCGGCAAGTTGACAACCGCGGTCCAGACCTTCAAGACGATAACCCGGGAACTGATGGGCCTGTCCGACTGGCTTTCGTCCGAAGGGGTAACGCATATCGGCATGGAGGCCACAGGTGTCTACTGGAAGCCGGTATGGCATATTCTGTCGGACGGTGAGTTGGCCAACGCTGCCCACGTCAAGAACGTGCCGGGACGCAAGACCGACGTCAACGACGCCACCTGGCTTGCAGATCTGATGGCGCACGGGCTTATCAAGGCCAACTTTGTCCCCGACGAGTCGACGCAGCAGATGCGCGATCTGCTGCGCACCCGCAAGCAGTTCGTGCGCGAGCGCAGCAGCCATACGCAGCACATTCAGAAGACGCTGGAGGACGCCAACATCAAGCTCGATTCGGTCATCACCGACATCGTTGGCCTCTCCGGTCGCCGCATGATCGAGGCCTTGATCGCCGGACAGACCGATCCAGAAGCTCTGGCGGCCTTGGCTCACCGGCGCATCCACGCCTCCGCTGACGAACTGGAGGCGGCATTGCGCGGACGGGTAACACCCCATCACCGCTTCATGCTGCAACTGCATCTGGACCATCTTGATGCTGTCAATGCGGCCATTGCCCGTATCGATAAGGAGGTCGACGCCAGCGTCGACCCCTTTCGCGTAGCCATCGAAATGCTCACCACCATCCCCGGCGTCAGCAGCCTTGCGGCCGAGGTGATGGTCTCGGAGATCGGCATCGACATGAGCCGCTTCAAGACCGAAGGCCATCTGATCTCCTGGGCGGGACTCTGCCCCAAAAACGACGAAAGCGCCGGCAAGCGCCGATCCACACGGATGAAAAAGGGAGCCCCCTGGCTGAAGACGACGCTGATTCAATGCGCCTGGGCGGCCTCGCGCACCAAAGGAAGCTACCTCCAGGCCCAATACCTGCGCATCCGCTCCAGGCGGGGCGCAAAGAAGGCCATCGGCGCCGTCGCCGCCTCCATGCTCACCGCCGCCTACCACATGCTCAACGACGGAACCCTCTACCAGGACCTCGGCGCAAACCACTTCGACAACCGCGATAAAGGCAAGCAGGCGCTACGACTCGTTAACCGGCTCCAGAGCCCCGGATTCGCCGTCCAGATCACATCCATCGCTGCTTGATGCAGTTTTCTTGCAGGCGTTGCAGATGAACTCATAGTGGGGCATACAGACCACCCCCAGTCTCTGAATGGCTATGGCTGGATTCTAGACCCGTCGCTGGATCAGATTCAACTTTCACCCTAAGCCGACCGAAAGTAAATTCGACGTACATTGCTGGCGTATGGCGCCAACAATTGAAAAGATTTCTGCGACTACTTTTCGCGTTTTGAACATGAAGGCTTCGGTGCAGTTTTACCGAGATCTGCCCGGCATGGAGCTGCTTTACGGCGGAGAACAGGCAAGTTTCTCTTCACTGCGATCGAACGATTCAGAATCTGCGATCCTAAACCTCGAACAAGGTGATACTGTGTCGCGGTGGGGCCGGCTGATCATCCACGTCACGGATGTGGATGAGTTCTGGACACATCTGAAGGAGAGAGGATTGAGCCTGTCTGTGTAGAGAACGAGTCGATCGCCGGGTTGGATGGGGTGTGTGAGCGTGGCGTAGGTGGCGAAATATGATTTTTTCGGAAAGGTTTCCGGAAATAGTGAAAGTTTCCGTTACATTCCCATCCTGCGTGGAGTAGCGTGCTGCATAGAACCACTCGGCCTGGAGAACTGTGAGTTTGAATCACGGGAGCAAACGGTATAGTCATGAGGGTGAAGAAGTCACAATCGCTAACCAGCGGCATCACGCTTCAGGCTGTCGCGAAGGCGGCAGGAGTTACCATTGCCACCGCGTCGCGCTCTCTGAACGACGCATACGGTGTGCATCCCGAAACCCGGGCGCGAGTGCTCGAGGTTGCGCAAAAGCTGCGGTATACACCGAACCGTTTCGCCCGCGGCCTGGTCACAGGTCGGTCCGACATGATAGGGCTCATCGTCAGTGATGTTCGCAACTCCTACTTCGCCGAAGTGGCGCGCGGAGTGGAAGATGCAGCGCTGGAGTCAGGCCGCGACGTGCTGTTGTGCAACAGCGACCTAAACGCCGAGCGGCAGATGAAGTCTTTCATATCGCTGCTCGACAAACGAGCCGAGGCTATCATCATGAACTCCGTGGCGAGCTTGTCACAGGAGCATCAGCAGCAGATTGCGGCCGCAGGCGTGCCCATCGTTCTGCTCAACGGCGCGGGACGGGGAACGCCCTTCTCCACCGTATGCGCCGATAATGAGAAAGGCGGCCGGCTAGTTGCCGAATGCCTGCTGCGAAGCGGTCATCGAAACGTCATCAACCTCACCGGGCCGCGGCGGCACTCCAACCTCGCGCGCCGGTCCAGCTCATTTTTAAAGGCGATGTCGGTGCAGCGTGGCACCCGCGTGCGTACTATTCATGCCATCAACACGCTGCAGGGTGGCTATGACGCGTCGGTGGAGATGTTCAAAGAGCTGGGAGGCGCGACGGCCATCTTTGCGGGCAACGACGTCATGGCCTTCGGCGTGATGCGCGCTGCCATCGAAGCCGGCATCAGGATTCCGCGGGATATCTCGCTCATTGGCTTTGACGATGTGGAGCTGGCGGCGATCAGCTTTCCCCCACTGACGACGATCCACCAGCCGAAGTACGACGTCGGCCGTGCCGCGATCGAGATCGTCAATGAGCTTCTGGAGTCCGGCATCAACAGGCCGCAGCATCGCGTGGTTGACGTGAAGCTGGTGGAGCGCGCCTCGGTCGCAAAGATCGGGCGATAGCTCCCACCTCAGGCGAGCGAAGGGACCATCAGAATCTCCGGCACGGTGACGCGCGGCGGCATGGCCATCACATGCAGAATCGTCGCTGCCACGTCGTCGGGCTGCAGCGCCTTCTCCAACATCTCGCCTGAGAGCTTCTCCGGTCGCTTCTCGACGAGCTCCGTGTTGGTGAGGCCGGGCATCACGCAGCAGGTGCGGATGCCGGCGGCGCGCTCCTCAAGGCGAATCGCGTGGGCAAGCCCCAGCAGACCGCGCTTGGACGCCTGGTACGCCGCTCCTGAGAGATCCGCGATCGCCCCGGCAGTGGACGACACGAAGATGATGTGCCCGGCGCCCGCCTGGCGCATGGTCGGCAGCACCGCATGTGCCAGGTAGAAGGCGCCGTTCAGGTTCGTGTCAAGAATGTTGGTCCAGGTCTCAGGTGGCATCACCTTCATGGAGCGCTCCGGCGCGTTCGTGCCGGTCGCATAGACGGCGATGTCGATCTGTCCATGCTCCAACAGCACGGCGCTGACTAACGACGTCAGGTCGTCGAGGCTGGTTGCGTCCGCCTGATAGACGACGATGCGAAGGCCCTCGCCTGCCAGCTCTGCCTGCATGGCCTCGAGCCGTTCCTTGCGGCGGGCAGCGGCGACGACGGTGGCGCCCGCGCGCGCGGCCATCAGCGTAGTGGCGCGGCCAATGCCGCTCGATGCTCCGACGATGAGTACAACCTGACCCTTCAGTGTGTCTGCCATGTGCTTTCTCTAGAGCAGCGCATCAGCCGCTTCGCTCGCCCGTACGCCGGGAGGAGGTTTGGGAAACGCTTCCAAAACTATCACCCCGCCGCCGGGGCATGTCAATCAGTCGGATACCGTTTTCGAAAAGTTGTAATGACGAGGTGGTTGACAGGCTCAATGGGGATGGCTGAAGATTCTTCGGAAACGTTTCCGATCGGCACCCTTGTTGCGAACGGTTCTCACAGCTGCCCGATCGTATCGTTTCCGTTATCGCAGCCCAGGAACGAGGAATTGATGCGCCGCCTGCTTTCGCTGTTGCTCTTCATCTACGTGGCTTGTCCATCGCAGTCCCGTGCACAGGAGGTGCTTATCGTTGCCGATGAGTTTCATGCCATGCAGGTCCTCGCCGCGCAGATCGAGGCGGACACCAGGCTGAAGACCACGATCATGGGGCAGACCGAGATCCCTGCCTCGCTCGCCAGCTATCGCGCAGTGATGGTGTACCTGCACGGTGAACTGCAGGCGGGGGCCGAGCACAAGTTCATCCAGTACGCCAACGAGGGCGGCAACCTGGTGCTGCTGCACCACAGCATCAGCTCGCGCAAGCGCGAGAACAAGGACTGGTTCAACTTCCTTCACATCGAGCTGCCCAACCGCCCGCTCGCCGAGGGCGGCTACGCGTACTTCGACCCCGTCGGCTTCGAAGTCGTCAACCTTGCGCCCGGCAATGCGATCACAACTCGCGGCGTGAAGTTCGACCATACAATTCCTTATGCCTCACCAGAGGGCGCGGTCGAAAAGAAGCTCCCAGGTACGTCGTTTCAGGAGACTGAGGTGTACGTGAATCACGTGCTGAGCGGCCCGCGCATCGTGTTGTTGGGTGTGAAGTACACCGACCCGAAGACAGGCAAGGTATTCATGCAGGACACTGCCGGGTGGCTTCTCCCGACAGGAAAGGGTGATGTCTTCTACTTCATGATGGGTCATCGCACTGAGGACTTTGAAGATGCAGCGTATCGGCGGATTCTGGACAACGCGGTGGAGTATCGCAGATGATCGTGAAACACGGGACGAAGAGGGGTTACTGGGTTCGCATTTCGCTGTTTGCGGTGGCCGTGCTAGCAGCGCGTTACGGTGAGGCGCAGACGGCCACGCCTGTTGCGCAGCCTTCGGTGAGCGCAGGGAAACACCGTTACGAGAGCCTCTGCATCGGATGCCATGGCGAGAACGGCGTAGGAACTGAGCATGCGCCCGCGCTGGCCGACAACCCCGATCTACGCCGCGGCGTCGATCGCATTCGTGGCGTGATTGCCGCCGGATTTCCTGCCTCTGGCATGCCCCCCTTCGGTGGCCTGCCTGCGCCGCAGCTCGATGAGCTGGCCGTCTACGTCCACTCGCTTAACCTGCCTGCGTCGGAGTCGAAGAGCGCGGGCGATGTTGCGGCGGGCAAGCAGTACTACTGGAACGAGGGTCAGTGCAGCGGCTGCCACATGGTTCATGGCATGGGCTCGTCGACAGGGCCGGACCTCTCCGATGTCGGCTCACACCTGAGCGCGCTGGGGCTTCGCTCGGCGCTGGCGACGCCCGACCTCAGCATCACGCCCGGCTATGAGCTAGCCACGGTATTGACTACGCAGGGCGGCACGACGCTGCGCGGCTATCTCCGCAATCAGACCAACTACGATATCCACCTGCAGGACCTCGAAGGCCGCTTTCATCTCCTGCCGCTCAGCGAGACGATCACCGTCACCAAAGACAAGCATGCTGCGATGAAGCCGCTCGCGGTTCCTGCCGGCCAGATGGACAACCTGGTGGCGTACCTCAGCACTCTCACAGGAATCGAGCCCGGCCCGCTGTCCCAGAGAAATCCGACTGCGACACTCGGAGCGAACGCGATCGAGTTTGAGGGCATCCTGCATCCCAGGCCCGGCAACTGGCCTTCGTACAACGGCCTGCTGAGCGCGAACCGCTATAGCCCGCTAACCGGAATCAGCAAGGCAAATGTCGGCAGCCTGCTACTGAAGTGGATCGCGCCGATGCCGCAGCTGGGGCTTGAGGCGACGCCGCTCGTCGTCGACGGCATCATGTACTTCTCCGGCCAGAACCAGGCCTACGCGATGGATGCGAAGACGGGCCGCACCATCTGGCGCTACTCCCGGCCGCCGACGACGGGCCTTGTGGGCGATGCCTCGGTCGGCACCAACCGCGGAGCGGCGATCTTTCGCGACAAGATCTACATCACGACCGACAACGCGCACATGGTTGCGCTGAACCGCGTAACCGGCAAGGTCGTATGGGAGATGGTGATGCCGGAGGAGAAGCAGCACTACGGTTCGACCGTGGCGCCCATGGTGCTCAACGACACCGTCATTGGCGGCGTCTCCGGCGGCGACTGGGGCATGCGCGGCTTCATCATCTGCTACGACGCAGAGACGGGAAAGGTGTTGTGGCGCCACTGGACACTGCCCGGCCCCGGCGAGCCGGGCATCGAGACGTGGGGGAAGGATTGGCCTGCGCTCGCAGGCGGCTCCACGTGGCTGCATGGGAGCTACGACCCGGAGACGGATACGCTGTTCTGGCCCACGGGGAATCCATGGCCCGACTCGGATGACCGTGACCGGCCCGGCGACAACCTCTACACCAACTGCATTCTCGCGCTCGACCCGCACACCGGCAAAATGAAGTGGTACTTCCAGTTCACCCCGCACGACACGGCCGACCGCGATGCCGTTGAGCCGCCAGTGCTGGTCGATACCACCTTCCAGGGCAAGCCCATGAAGCTGCTGTTGCATGCAGACCGCAACGGCTTCTTCTACGTCTTCGACCGCACCAATGGCAAGCTGCTGCTAGCCAAACCATTCCTCAGGCAGATCAATTGGGCGACAGGCATTGATGCGACCGGCCGCCCGATCGTCGCCACGTACACGGGCGCAGTTCCCACCAGGCAGCGCAAGTGCCCTGACAACGGAGCCAACTGGAGCTCGACTGCGTTCAGCCCCACCACACGCTGGTACTACTTCATGGCTATCGAGGACTGCGGCGATCCAAAGGCGCCCGCGGGCTCAGAGGAAGCCAAGGGTATTGGACAACGTTTTCTGCGCGCCATCGACATCGAGACCGGCGAGATCAAGTGGGAGATCGCGCAACCGGGACCGCTGGTGCTGAAGACATGGTCAGGCGTGCTGGGAACTGGCGCCGGCATCATCTTCTACGCCGATCCGAACGGCGCCTTCTGCGCAGTAGATGAGCGCACCGGCAAGCTTCTCTGGCACTACGACACAAATGTAGGAATGAAGGGGCCGCCGATGACCTACGCAGTGGATGGAAAGCAGTACGTCGCCGTCACTGCGGGATCGGTGCTGCTTTCGTTCGCGCTGCCGTCGCAGCCACGGAAGATCAACGCGGGCAGATAACGCAGGGAGAGTGTGAGGAATGAAGATGCGAGAAGAGATGACGGAAACCGGAATGTCGCGGCGCTCGCTGCTGCTGGGAGCGGCGATAGCAGGCGCCTTCGAGGCCCTCGGGAGGGAACTGGCGCATGCAGAGGCCGCGCCCCCTCTACAGACGCAGCAGCCCGCAGGCAAGCTGCAGGTTTCCATCTTCTCAAAGCACCTGCAGTTCCTCAGCGTACCCGACGCTGCAGCAGCGGCGAAGGATATGGGCTTCGACGCGATCGACCTCACAGTGCGTGCCGAAGGCCACGTGCTTCCCGAGAACGTCGCCACGGAATTGCCGAAGGCTGTGTCCATCATTCGCAAGGCCGGCCTCGATGTCTCGATGATCACCACCGACATCACGATCGACGCATTGCGCACCGCCGAGCCCATCCTCACGGCAGCGTCAAAGCTGGGCATCCACCACTACCGCTGGGGCGGGCTGAAGTATGATCCCGCAAAGCCGATCCCGGCGCAGCTTGAAGCGATGAAGCCGAAGATGCATGCGTTGGCAGAGCTGAACCGTCGCACGCAGACCTGCGGCATGTATCACACGCACTCCGGGCCCGGTATGGTGGGCGCCTGCATCTGGGACCTCTGGTACATGTTCAAGGACCTCGACCCGCAGTGGATGGGCATCAACTACGACATCGGCCATGCTACCGTCGAAGGCGGCTACGGTGGATGGATCGCCACCTCCAAGCTCTCCAAGGGTTACATGCGCGGCATCGCGATGAAGGACTTCGTCTGGGCGAGAAACGAGAAGGGCTCGACACACGACGATCCCTATGACAAGAGTCTTGGTGTCGCAGGCTCCTACGTGCCGCACTGGTGCCCCATCGATCACGGCATGGTGCACTTCGACAGCTTCCTCGAGATCGTGAAGTCCGACGAATTTTCCGGTCCCGTACAGCTCCACTTTGAGTATTCCGTAGGCGGAGCAGAGAACGGCAAGAAGGCGCTGACGTGGCCGCGCGAAAAAATATTTGAGTCGATGAGTAACGATCTCAAGGCCGTGCGCGCGCACATGGCGAGACAGGGGCTGGTATGAGCACAGCAGGCGCCGTGAAACAGGCAGGAGGCGTTGCGATGGAAAAGCCTGTGAGGATGAACCTACGTTGGGTAATGCTGGCGATGGCATTCCTGGCAACCGTGATCAACTATCTCGACCGGCAGACGCTCTCGGTGATGGCGCCCGTGCTGCTGGACCGCTTCCATATCTCGGCGGGCAAGTACAGCCAGATCATCACGGCCTTCATGCTGGCGTACACCATCATGAATGGCATCTCCGGCCCTCTGCTCGATCGGCTTGGAAGCCGCATCGGATACTCGCTGACTATCGCGTTCTGGTCTGCCGCTGAGGTGCTCACGGCCGCCGCGACCGGCGCCATGTCGCTTGGTGCATACCGCTTTCTGCTTGGTGTCGGCGAGGCAGGGAACTATCCCGCAGGCGTAAAGGTGATCGGCGAGTGGTTTCCACCGCAGGAGCGCTCGCTTGCTTCCGGCATCTTCAACAGCGGCGCGGCCATTGGCGCAATGCTGGCGCCGCCTCTGCTGGCGTGGGCTGCGATCACCTTCGGCTGGCGCGCATCGTTCGTCATTGTCGGCCTGCTCGGCTTCGTCTGGATGATCGCGTGGCTCATCCTCTATCGCGAGCCTCCGGTGAATCCGGCCGAGCCTCAACTTCCTGCGCCTTCGGTGATGAGCCTCGTGCGCGACCGCTTCGTGTGGCAGTTCACGCTCTCCAAGGTCTTCGCCGATCCGGTTTGGTACTTTTACACCTTCTGGTTCCCGCAGTATCTCAAGGTCGGCCACGGCTTCTCGCTGGCACAAATCGGCAGGATCGGATGGATCCCGTTCGCCACAGCCTTTCTCGGCAACCTTGCCGGCGGCTTCCTGACCATGCTCATCCTCAGGACCGGAGTCTCCGCGCAGACCGCTCGCCGCATCAGCGTGCTCGTCTTTTCGGGCTGCATGGTGGCGGCATTCCCCGCGGCGATCGTCTCAAGCGTTGCGCTGAGCATCGCGCTCATCTCAACAGCCACCTTTGGCTACAGCGGAGCGCTCGCCAACGTACTGGCACTGCCGCGCGACGCCTTTCCGAAGAACGCCGTGGCCTCCATTTGGGGCCTGGCAAGTATGGGTTCGGGCTTCGGCGGAATGGTCTTCAGCCTCGTTACGGGATGGTTGGTCGATCACTACTCGTTCCGTCCCGTGTTCATGCTCTTCGGAACGCTTCCCATCATAGCGGCAATCCTCGTGTGGACGCTGCCACGCACCTCGCGCGCTGATGCTAGCAAGCCGCTCGTCAGCAACGTCTAACACTCCCGCCTTCAGGAGCAGTTCCTATACCAGGATCTGCTCCTGAGGATCTTTGAGAACGCTCAGGCCATGAAGAAGCCGCCGTTGATCTCGATGGTCTGACCGTGGATGAAGGTGGCGTGATCGCTCGAGAGGAAGACAACAAGATCAGCGATCTCCTCCGACGTTCCAAGGCGGCCGATCGGCGTCGCCGCACGCACGCCGTCCAGTCCCTCGGGCGTTGAGAAGCTGCGATGGTAGCCCGTGTCGATGGTGCCGGGCGAGATGCAGTTCACGCGTACGCCCTGCGGTGCGAATTCCTTGGTGAGCCCCTTCGTCATTGTTGAGATCGCAGCCTTCGCTGACGAGTACGCCAGCGCGCCCAGTCCGCCTCCAAAACGCCCGGCCACTGAAGACATGTTGATGATTACGCCGCTCTTACGTTCGGCCATGCCGCCCACAACCGCCTGCGACAGGAAGAAGGCGCTGGTCAGGTTCAGCATCATCACCTTTTCCCACAGCTCAGGAGTTAAGTCGAGCACGCGCGTGCGCTTCACCAACGAACCTGCATTGTTCACCAAGATGTCGATCGCCCGCGCCGAGGCGTAGCTGCATAGGCTGCCTGTTCCGTCGCGTGTCCCAAGATCGGCCTGCACCATCTCTCCGCTGGAGCCGGCTGCGCGCACCTGCTCGAGCACCGCCTCAGCGTCGGCCTTCTGCGAGTTGTAATGAACGATGACAGTGGCGCCGGCCCTGGCCAGTGCCACTGCCGATGCCGCGCCAATTCCGCTGCTGGCGCCGGTGATCAGTGCGGTTTTGCCTGCGAGTGAGGCTGCGTCACGTAAGTTGTCATTCATGTGTTTAGGTCGACCCCCGGGAAGTGTTCTTGTAAATATCGGAAACGCTTCCGAAAAATCATCCACTTGACGCCGCAGTGTTGTCAACAGCAAGAATTTTCGCGTCTTCTTTCGAAGAATTCCTTGACAACGGAGCGGCGCCCTGCGTATTTTCGGAAGCGTTTCCAAAAAGACGGACCTTGCGACACCACACGAACCACGCGCTCTCAATCGCAGGTCATCTCGAGGCGACTGAGCAACCACAGTGACCCTCTCAACGGAGCAACTTCCGATGTTGATTCGACGGTTTTCTTTGCAGGCGCTATTTACCATCGCGCTCACACTCGCAGCAGCAACGTCCACCTCGCTGCTCGCGCAGTCCAACACCGGCACTATCCTGGGCACGGTCCAGGACGACACGGGCGCGGCCATTCCCGATGCGACGATCACCATACGCAATGTCGGCACCGGTGAGGCGCGCACGGTCAAGTCAGACAACAGCGGCAGCTACAACGTGTCGAATCTGCAGGTGGGTCATTACTCGATCACCATCACTCGCGACGGCTTTGCGGGGACGCAGATCGCCGACACCGAGCTGCAGGTGGCACAGCGCGCCACCATCAATCCCGTGCTGCACGTCGGCGCCATTACCGACAAGATCGACGTCGTGGCCTCTGCTGTACCACTGCTGAACGAGTCGTCGTCCTCAGTAGGACAGGTCATCGACACGCGCACGGTGCAGAACGTCCCTCTCAACGGCCGGTCCTTTTGGCAGCTCACTCAGCTCACCCCGGGCGTCAGCTTTATCCAGGGCGGTCAGAACATCGCGGCCGGCGGAACCTCCATCCGCGCCAGCGCCGTCAACGTGAATGTGAACGGCCTGTCGCCTTCCTGGACCGGATGGTATCTCGATGGTTCGAACATCACTGAGACGCAGCTTGGCGGAACGCTCATCTCGCCCAACGTCGACGCGCTCGAGGAGTTCAAGGTCGAATCGAGCAACATGCCCGCCGACTACGGCCACAGCCCCACCATCGTCAACGCGACTCTGAAAAGCGGCACAAACTCTTTTCACGGCACCGCGTTCGAATTTCTCCGCAACAACGCCTTCGACGCCAAGAACTACTTCTACGTTCCGCCCAGCGGCAGCACCCGTCGCAACCAGCCGCTCCACCGCAACCAGTTTGGATTCGCGGTCGGCGGTCCCATTGTGAAAGACCACACCTTCTTCTTCATCGACCTGCAGTCGACGTTGTATTCGCTGGGACAAAACTTCGACAACATCGTGCCAAGCGCCACCATGCGTACCGGAGACTATCGCGGAAGCGGCGTCACGCTCAAAGATCCACTGACCGGGCAGGCCTTCCTGAACAATGTCATTCCTGCCGACCGCATCTCTCCTCAGGCGGCGTACTTCGTCAAATACATTCCCGCCGCGAACCAACTGCGCGGCAACGTCTCACACGCTGTGCTCACCAACAAGCTCAAGCAGCAGCTCGACCTTGGCGATATTCGCGTCGACCAGACCCTCTTCTCCAAAGACCGCCTGACGGGTAGGTACTCCATCTCCAACAACCGCGAGACCGACCCCAACGCATTTCCCGCACTCGGTGGATTTCCCTTGCGCAGCCGCGGCCAGAACGTTGTGCTCCGCGAGACACACACCTTCTCCGAGAAATGGCTTACTGAGACGCAGTTCTCCTACTATCGCAGCGTCTTTTTCTTCACCAGTTCGCTGCAGGGGCAGGACTTCAACACGGCCGCAGGCATCAAGGGCATGGAAGGGCTCTCGCCCGCGCAGTACTACGGGCTTCCCACACTCACCATCTCCAACTACACCGGCTTCAACGGCCAGAGCGGAAGCAACTCGTATCCCAAGCAGAACAAGATTCGCTCTTGGCAGTATCTCGTACGCACCACCTACTCCAGTGGCAAGCATGAAGTGCGCATGGGCTACGAGAACTTCCACAACACGAACACCTACATATCCGGATCGAACTCGCTCGGCACCTTCGCTTTCAGCAACTCTTACTCCGGCGACAATTTCGCGGACTTCCTGCTGGGCTATCCCGCCAACAGTTCACGCAGCTACTTCCGTTCACTGTGGGGAGGTTACGGCAACTTTCAGGCGATGTACGTGCAGGACGATTACAAGTTCTCGCCCACGCTCACCATCAATGCCGGATTCCGCTGGGAGATCAACCCCTTCTACCACGGCATCAAAGGCCAGGTCACCGGCTTCAACCCGGACAACGGAAAAATCGTCGTCCCCGACGACTTCTCGCTGCAGGCGCAGCCCGCAACTGCCACGCTCTTCCCCCTCTTCTCCGACCGCATTCAGTCCACCAGCTCACTCGGACTACCGAATACGGTACGGCCCACGGCGGGTGTCAACCTTGGGCCTCGCTTTGGCATCGCGTACAGCGGCTTCAAGAACACGGTGTTCCGCGCGGCCTACGGCATCTTCTATCTCTTTCCTGATAACAACGCGATCAACAACACACAGAACGTCGTGCCCTTCGTCGCATCGCAGACGGTGAACAATTCGCGGCCCAAGCCGACACTCAACTTTGGGGACTTCTACTCCGGACAACCGATCGTCGCGCCGAACAACGGCTCCGTCTGCTCATTCGGCACCGTAGCCAACTCCTGTTCGCAGCCCAGCGTCAGCTCCATGGAACTGCACACCAAGAACACTTACGTGCAGGAATACAACTTCGCCGTTCAGCACCAGTTCGGCAACAAGATGTCGCTCGACATTGCTTACGTAGGCAATCGCTCGCTTCACATTGTGCAGCCGTTCCAGGTCAACGATCCATTCCCCGGCGCTGGCGCCATTCAACAGCGGCGCCCACTGCAGCAGTGGGGAACCATCGGTCTCTCGCGTTACGCAGGCAACGGCAACTACAACGCGCTGCAGACCAAACTTGAGACGCGCGCACTTGCCGGAGCCACCATCCTCGTCTCCTACACCTACGGCTCCTGCCTCACCGACGGAACCTTCAACGGTCTGACGCGCGAGCAGAGCGGAGGCTACAACTACTATGGACCCTGCAACTACGACATCAAGCACAACTTCGTAACTAGCGGCGTGTACGACCTGCCCTTCGGCCGCGGCAAGACCTTCGCAGGCAGTGCGCACGGCGTCGTGCAGGGGCTGATCGGAAACTGGGGCCTCTCCGGTGTGGGAACATTGCAAGCCGGCCTGCCATTTACGCTCACCATCAGCACCGACCAGGCAAACACCGGCCTGGGATCCCAGCGGCCCAACTTAACCGGCAATGCGCAGATGGTGCGCCGGCCAAACTGCTGGTACTACGATTCGCGGAACGCTTCGTGCCCGGCTGGTGGGATGGACGGCTTCGCTGTACCTGCGCTCTACACCTACGGTAACGGTGGTACTAACACCATGCGTAACGATGGCCTGGTACAGTTCGATCTGTCCGTGCTCAAGAAGTTCTCCCTCGGCGAATCGCGCTCGATCGAGTTCCGCGGATCTTTCTTCAACGTCTTCAACCACACTACATTCGCAACACCCGTAACGAATATTGATTCGACCTCAGCCGGTCAGATCACGGCGACGCTGAACGCAGCGCGCTCGATCGAACTCGCAGGAAAAATCTATTTCTGATTATTAATGCCTGGGAGATTCTGCATCTAACTACATCTTAACGTGGACACAGAGGCGGCCAAGAGGGCGACTGCCCCTAATAGCACACTCATGCCGACAGGCGCGCAGATTCTCATCCGCACGCGTGCGGCGCCGGAACCTGTTCTCTACAGCATCCGGGTAAGGATTTTGAGCCTCCGCCGGTAAGACCAGGCTCGTGCTTCTACGCCGATCTAGCATACGATCCCGTGCTAGACCGGAAGTTCCCCGGGATTCCTGATGACGTCACAGGGAAATATGGGTAGAAGGAAAACGCTACTGGGCATTCGCCCGTCAGTGATTCTCTGTTGCTGCAAAGTTCAAATGTCCGTATCTCTGCAAAGTTGAAATGTCCAAACTACCCTTCCGAAGATGAGGTTCGGGAGGCAGAGATTGGACTTGGTGACGATGAGCGGACGCGAACTGCAACGCATAGAGGTTCTTTCTGAAGTTCTAGCAAGGCGACGTACTGAGATTTCGGCCGCGGCGATTCTGGGGTTGAGCACGAGGCAGACGCGCCGGCTGCTGACCGCGTATCGCGATGGTGGCGGCGGAGCGCTGACCCACAAAGCTCGTGGCCGCACCTCGAACAACCGGCTTATTCCTGGCATCCGCGAGTATGTGATCGAACTGGTTCGGTCGCGCTATGCCGATTTCGGCCCGAGCCTGGCGGCGGAGGTTCTGTTCGAGAAGGACGGAGTCAAGGTCTCGCGAGAGACGCTGCGCAGGTGGATGGTCGAGGAGGGGTTGTGGCTGTCGCGCAAGCAGCGGCGAAGCTTTCATCAGCCGCGCTTGCGGCGTGAAGCCTACGGCCAGCTGATCCAGATCGGCGGCAGCGAGCACCGCTGGTTCGAGGATCGGGGCGCACCTTGCTCCTTGCTGGTCTTCATCGACGATGCCACGGGTAAGCTGATGCAGCTTCGCTTCGTGCCGAGTGAGAGCACGCTGGCGAGTTATTTCCGGCGCGGCGGGCTTCGGCGATCGAGCGGCTGGAGGCGTTGCGGATGGAGTGAGTGATGGGTTTTGTGCTGCGGGTATTCTTCATTCCGTCCTTACTCTCGTGAAGCTGGATACCCTGAACATCCTGCAAAACCCACTTTAGCGACGATGAAGCGCTTTTGAGAAATGAAAGGTGGTTTGGGCGTAGGTGGGGTCACCACACCAAACGTCAAAAATCGTACGTTTAGGTTTGTTGCGAAAACCTGTCGCCTTTACGAAGTCAATCGCAATACCTTTATGCAATGCGAAATGACGGGCTTTCCTGCAAGTGGAAGATCGTTGCAATAACCTTCGATGCTGTTGAAAAACTCGTTGGGGCAAGAGTTGCTTGTTTAAGTACTCGAAGAGCAGAACGCTCTGAAAACTCTTGTATCGGGAGTGTGCGTGTGATTCCGTTGGAACAGCAGCGGAGGGCACCGGCATGATGGGACATCAGAGCGCACAGGATCAGCTTTTCTATTCGTTTCGGCTTGAGGATCACATTCCCGGTGATCACCTGTTGCGAAAACTCGACCTGGTGCTTAACTTTGATCGCGTCAGGTCGGTTCTGTCTGGTCATTACAGTTCTACAGGTAGACCTTCTATTGATCCTGAACTGATGCTGAGGATCCTGTTGATTGGCTATGTCTATGGCATTCGATCAGAGCGGCAGCTATGCAGCGAGGTTCATCTTAATCTGGCCTATCGCTGGTTCTGCCGCTTGGGGCTCGAGGGAGCTGTGCCGGATCATTCTACGTTCTCGAAGAACCGTTATGGCCGGTTCCGTGAGAGCGATATTTACCGAGTGCTATTTGAGGATGTTGTTGGACAGTGCTGCAGTGCAGGATTGGTGAGTTGTGAAGGCTTCGCCGTGGACGGTAGTCTGATCGGCAGCGATGCTGGGCGTACCCGGCGGGTTGAGAGTGTGGACGCAATCCGAGGAGGAGAGACTAAGACCAGAGCGGTGCGCGAGTATCTCGAGGCGCTCGACGCCGGTAATCCGGTGCACCGGAGCGATGCTCGATATCTTTCGCCGACCGATCCCGCCGCCGCGTGGAATGTGAAAGAAGGACGGGGTAAGTTCGGATACTTCAATAACTATCTGATTGACACCGATCATGCCGTCATCGTTGATGTCGAAGCTACTCCGGCTCGACTGGCGCAAGAGATCATCGCCACCAAAGCCATGTTGGAGCGGGTGGAAGAAACACACCACCTCAGACCCGAAAGGCTGGCGGCTGACAAGGCCTACGGCACAGGCCCGTTTCTGGGATGGCTATCGAAACGCAAGATTATCCCGCATATTCCGGTACTGGATCGACAGCACCAGACCGACGGCCTGCTGTCACGCGAGGCCTTCACCTTCGATCCCGACAGGAACCACTACATCTGTCCGCAGAACAAGATTCTCAAGCACCGTACGGCTCGCATGGACTCTCCAATCCACATCTATCGTGCGACTGCGGGCGATTGCAAGTCATGTCCCATTCACCAACAATGCACGCGAGGCACGCAACGTAGTTTATCGGTACCCTTCGACGAGAGCACTCGGCAAGAAGTCATGGCACTTCAGAATACGGAAGCCTTTCAACACTCGCGCCGCTTACGAAAGAAAGTAGAGATGCTGTTCGCTCACATGAAGCAGCAATTTCGCTTCACGCGGCTTAAGCTGAGAGGGTTGGCTGGCGCCGCTGAGGAGTTTTTATTGGTGGCGACTGTTCAAAATCTACGTCGCCTTGTACGGCTCCGTCCGCCTGCGATCGCTGAATTACCTTGCCTCTCGACCACATGACAAAAGCAGGGAGCAAAACCTCTCATCAAGAGGCCTAACCGCCGACAAGGACCCTCCATAACAGGAGCGGGAGCCTCAGATACTCCCCATCTTGTTAGAAAGCACCAAAATCAAAGCTCAAAGCGCTTCAGACAGAGAGTTTTTCAACGGCATCCTTCGTTTGCGCAATAAAGCGGGGGGAACTGCCTGGCAGAGAGTTTCGGACTGCCATCGCCACGCAATGGCAGCCCCTGTAAACTGCTTCGTATGAGTCAGAAAACCTCTGGTCCCGCTGATATGCCTGCTCTGGACGAGCAGGTGCAATTGTCTTCCGCCATGCTTCTCGGCAAGACCGCTCTAGTAACTGGCTCTTGACGAGCAAGTGTGGCACGGCAGCTTGCACAACTCGGAGTGGATATTGCAATCAACTATCGCAGCAAGGGTCCGAGGGCACAGGAAGTCGCTGATGAGCTAGCCGCCATGGGGAGAAAGGCGCTCCTTGTACAGGGTGATATCACGAATGCAGAAGACATCGCGGCCACTTTTGATCTGATACAGACTGCTTGGGGAAGGCTCGACTTCCTTGTCTTGAACGCTAGCGGAGGGTTGGAACAAGACAAAGCCGCTGATTACGCGATGCAGTTGAACCTCACCGCGCAAGTGAACCTGGTGAACGGCGCGTTGCCCATGATGAAACCCGGAAGCCGGATTGTCTTTGTGACCAGCCATCTTGCCCACTTTACGGCGCTGGCCCCGGATACGACGGTGATGAAGTTGTTGCAGCTAGCAAGAGAGCGGGGGAAGACGCACTCCGCGGAATGATTCCCAGCTTGTCCGCTAGAGGCATCCGTCTTGTCGTTGTGAGTGGAGATCTAATTGAGGGAACAATTACTCCAAAGCTCCTAGAGCGGCAGAGCCGCGGCTTGATTGAGAAGAGGCGACAAGCGGTAGGCGCTTTACCCGGGGTAGAAGAGTTTGGGGCTGACATTGTCCAGGCTGGCATTAGCGAAACATATTCGCGTGGCGAGACCGTATACGTTGGAAGCACAGAGTTGAGCTGACATAGCAGTACGCCTTTCGAGCAGCAATCGGAACTCTAGCCCGAAGTGAACCCCTTGGCGTATGATTTTCGACGTTTGGTGTAGTGACCCCTAGGTGGTGGGAGGTTAACAGAAGGAGGGCCAATTTCATGACGTTCAAGCGCCCGGTTAACTTCGTCGTGGTCTCGAAGGTAAAGTCTGGTTAGTCGGCAATCGGGAAGTGATCCGTTGAATGAAGTGGCACTGCGGATTGATGTCGCGATGGGGTATAGCCCAACCCTACGTCCGATACCGAGCGAAATAGTGTCGTAATAGAGTCTACTTCTGAGTTATCGTTTCGGTAACGACGAAGGTCAAAGAGTCTATTCGGACACATCGGCCCGTGCGAACGCGCAAGCCGTCCAAAGACCAACAGGTCGGCTACCTGCGCGTCAGCTCCCTGGATCAAAGCGAGGTCCGCCAGCTCGAAGGGCTGGCTTTGGACATAAAATTTACTGACAAAGCTTCCGGCAAAGATACGAAGCGGCCCCAATTGGAGGCCATGCAGAGATTCGTCCGCGAAGGCGATACAGTATTTTGTCACTCGATGGACCGGCTGGCTCGCAACCTCGATGACTTGCGGAGGATAGTGCTGGGCCTGACGGAGCGGGGCGTCCATATCGTCTTTGTGAAGGAAAACTTGACCTTCACCGGCGAGGATTCGCCCATGTCGAATCTGTTGCTGAGTGTCATGGGGGCGTTTGCTCAGTTCGAGAGAGAGCTAATCCGCGAGCGACAGCGTGAGGGAATTGCGATCGCTAGGCGGAAAGGGAAGTACCGCGGCAGGAAGCCGACTCTGACACCCTCGCGGGCGGCCGAGTTGCGACGGCGGGTTGCCGATGGTGACTCGAAGGCCGCGCTTGCTCGTGAGTTCGGCATCAGCCGGGATACGCTATATCGGTACGTTCCGGTCAAAAAGCGCCGGGCTGGGAAGCTTGGAAAATGAATTGTATGCAGGGAATCGGAGGAGAGAAACGATGAGTGAATCGGAGATGCAAGCGGAGCTGGAGCGCCCGCGGGCTGAGAACGCCCAGCTCAAGAGCAAAGACAAGGGCGGCCTCACTTTGAAGGTGAGCGAGAAGGGCGGGCTCTCTCTGTACGGCATGGGCCGGTTTCCGGTCACGCTTTACAAAGAACAATGGCTCCGCATTCTGGCGAGTGCGTCGGAGATCGAGGCGTTCATCCGCGAAAACGACTCCAAGCTGAAGACGAAGGAGTAAGGCTTTGAAGAAAGGGTCCAGACCGCAATTTGTTGTCCCTGCGGGAATCAGAAGATCCTCGCCCTGCGCGACCTGCTACACGCTGAAACGGCAGGATGCCGAATATTTCGGTGGCCTGCGAGAGCAGGTCTTTGAGCGTGATGCCTACAGTCTATGTCTTCTCCGGCTACGACACCTTCGGCGAAGCACCCGGCAACGTGCTCCTCGCCTTCACCATCGCTGGACGCTAGCAGAACACGGATGGGTGATTGCCGGAATCGAACGCATACAAACAGACGACGCCCGACCGGACTCGAGTTGCAGCTGCTTCGTTACTGTCGGCTACGCACAAACACCGCGCCGTTCGGTCACGAGTGCAAACCGCCAACTCACTCACCGAACAGTCCGGACACAAGACTTTCCAGATTTCTGGGTTCTGAGAATAACGGGCAAACAGGAAGGAATGCGGTTGTAGTCGTTGACGTCCGGTTTGCCCGTCAGCCGAATGAACAACACAAAGGGTCAACACAATTAGTGTTGACCCTTTTATGTTTGACAGCGCCTCGTGAGACTTAGAGAGTGACGACGATCTTGCCGATCTGGGCGTTCGACTCCATATAGCGGTGGGCTTCGACGATTTCTGCGAAGGGAAATGTTTTATCGATGATGGGTCTGAATGCACCTAAAGCGAGATGATCGAAGATGTATTGCTTTGCCTTGGGAAATACTGGATCGGGTGTCAGCTCAAAGAGCGTGTAGGCCCGGATGGTGAGGTGCTTGGCGAGTGCCGTGAAGAGTGGGTAGGGAGTGGGTTCGGGAGCCAGGGCTCCGTATTCGAAGATGATGCCCTTGGAGGCTGTCGAAGCGGCGAGCGATTCTAGGATCTTGCCACCGATGGGATCGAAGACGATGCGTGCGCCTTTGCCCAAGGTAATTTCGTTGACGCGGGCCACCAAGTCTTCCTCGTCGGTGACGATAACATGATCTGCTCCTAGTTTGAGGAGCTCAGCTTTCTTTGCTGCGGTACGAGTGACGGCGATGCTGATGGCGCCCTCGACCTTGACCATCTCTATAGCAGCTATGCCTACGCTGCTGCTGGCCGCGGTGATGACGACAAAGTCCCCTTTGGCAACCTGACCGAGCCAAATGAGTGCACCGTACGCAGTGAGGTACTGCATCCAGATGGATGCTCCCTGTTCGTACGAGAGAGTTGAGGGGTATTCGGCGATTCCATGAAGGGGAACAACCGCGACTTCGCCATAGACTCCGTGGTCGTTGAGTTTGAATGTTCCGGGGACAGTGCTGACGGTCTTGCCGATCCAGCTGCCATCGACATCTGGGCCAGTGGCTTCGATGATACCAGCGGCCTCGTAACCGTTCTTTGCCGGATGAACTGGCGTCTCGAGGTATTGGCCGTTGCGGAACATGATCTCGGCGCGGTTGAGTCCGAGAGCTTTGACGCGGAGACGGATCTCGCCTGGGCCGGGCTCAGGAAGTGGGAGTTCATCAAACTGGAGGACTTCGGCGGGTCCGGTCTTATGGAAGCGAACGATCTTTACGGTGTTGGACATGCTACCTCTGAATTAGAAACTGTCTCTTAGATGATCCTCAAACGTTGAGGACGCAGCATGCGTAGACACGCTCGTACGGATCTGGTTTTGTGTAGATCCCGGCTCCGATGCTGCCGGCATCATCCTCAGGTGGTGCGCGGCCGGCGATTTCAACGCGAAAAGAGCGGAAGGGCACACTACGGCCAGGACAATAGCGAACTTTCTCGCCACTGCGACCTCCGAGGGGAAACAGAAAAACATTAACTATACATATAGCCCTCATGGCGGAGGCCCAAACGTTTCCAGGCCACTACCGTCGAATCATAGCATTGGCGATTTTGCGTCAATTGAGAAACGGAAACGCGATTACGGGCACCATAACCGTTGTTGCTTGCAGCAAGCGCACTTATCTGGCCACCCTAAACCGCCGCTATACCTACGCGCGCCCTACGGCAGGACCTCATAAACTACGTAGGCGACGCGCCTAGAGTCAGGAGCCCACGAGTTGACGTTCATCGTTCCTTGTCCGCCGATGGCCTTCACGAGCGTCTCCTGGGACGCGGCGACCCCGCCGTGGTTGATCGCGACAAGTTTGAGCTCAATTTGGACGGTGCGCGGGTTGTGGGTTGGCGTACCAGCGGGATAGCCGATATAAACCATCTTCTTGCCGTCCGGCGAGATGTGGGGGAACCAGTCTTCGAGCCCATCGCTCACAACCATCTCGGCCTTCGTATCGTTGGTGCCTGCGCCATCGGAGGGAAAACGCCAGACCGCCTCCTTGCCGGACCGGTCGGAGTTGATGTAGATCCACTTGCCGTCCGGCGAGTAGTCCGGGCCATCATCGTGGTGGATATTGGAGGTGAGCTGCTTCTCCGCGCCTCCATCGGCGGGTATGCTGTAAATGTCATATTGGCCGCTGCCGTTGCGCTGGGCCACAAAGGCAAGCGTCTTGTTATCCGGCGACCAACCGTGAAAATAGCTGGGCGACTCGGACGCCATTAGCTTGACGTTGCTGCCATCGGCGTCTGCGAGAAAGACCTGCGATCCCTTATGAGGCGGAGCAGTGGCGGAGAAAGCGATCTTCTTGCCATCGGGAGAGATGGCCTTGTCGTTATTGCATTGAAAGTTGGCGGGCAGAGCTAATCTCTGCGGCTCGGCCGTGCCGTCCTGTTTGAGGACAAGCTTATAAATACCCCCGCCAGAGTTGGCGATGAGGTACTTCCCGTCGGGAGACCAGTTGGGTGCCTCCCATATCGAGTCCGCAGTATAGACCATATGAGAAGAGCCGTCGTGCAGATCGTAGATGAAGAGACGACTGCGCAGGTGCTGCTCGGAGGGTGCTGCTTCTGCGTGAACGGCAGAAGATTGCGCCTTGATAATGGGAGCCGCCAGAATGAACGCGATCAGAGTGAGCTTCCAGCAGAATCGCATTGGGGTCGAGAGAACCTTCATATCGATGACACTCCTCTTTGGATAGAAATCGCAGGGCCGTTCCCTTATTGACGGCAATTACATTTAGGCAATTCGGCATCACGCCACACAGTTAAACTCATCTGAGCGCGAGCGTTGTTCCGGTCTACTGTACCTTACCCGCCGAGTTCTGGAGAACGACGTTGGAGAGAACAGCAGTATCCGATGTCGCAGGCAAGTGCGAACAGAAGCCGACGCCGACGTAAAAAGGTTCGTCGAAGTGGAGGGCGACTGGTGGGCTAAGCTGGTGCATGGGTTCGCCCTCAAGACTGATGAAGATTGCAATTGAATCGCCATGCTTTTCGATTCCGATACGCTTCGCTTTGACCCCGGCCAGAGTGCCCCCGAAGCGAAATTGGGCGTCCTTCATTGACGCACCGCTGTCCGGAAGCCACGCCAGATGGATCATGCCCACCTCATGTTCGCCGATCATGGCTCCCTTGGAATCGTCATCAAGACTCTGGCGAATGACCAGGACCGCCTTGCGATCGCCGTAGCCCTTCGCATCTGGAAATGTGACATCGGCCGCAAGCGAAACGTCCCCTGACAACCTTTAGCAGAACGCACACACTACCCCCTTCCTAATGTCTGTTGCTGTAACGGTAGAAGGAAGAGCGCCTAGCTTGTTGTTGGATATTAGCGAACAATATGCAGCTTCCGCTCAACAGCGCCTAGCCCATGGAGTTACGGAATTTATGTTGACAGCTTAACGCTCCATGGGTCCCGTGACTGGGACCGTTCCATGGGTTAGGGGATGCCCACGAAATGACACGTCTCATAATCTACCTATCCGACATTTTGGCTAGTGCGTTTTCGTTTTCGAAGGAAGGCTTTTGGCGTAAAGAGCTTTCTGCGCGGCATCGATCTTCACCATCCATGCCGGATGTTCAAAGGCAATCTGTCGGGCATAGTCCAGCGATTCCTTCGTATTTAGAGTGAAAAGTTGATCGATGTACCGCTGCATGGAGAGCCTGCTCCAGGGCGATACAGCACGCTGACCAGGGGCAGAGAAATACCATTGACCAAACCGCGTCCATGGATCATCCTCATGCGACGCGAGCAGCTCTGCGCGGAGCTGCTCAATGTGGGAGGGATCAGGCCGCGTCATCTGTGAGAAACGGGAGCGGCTTGCTGCAAACTCTGCCAATTCTGCGAGCCACACCGGCGCTGGAGCGCTCGGAGGCACGTCCAGAATCTCGGCTGTGTTGCCGATGGCGACCAGCAGGGATGGATCGATCGGACTGAACTCGGCACCGTTCCTATTGCTGGTGTAATGAATGGGCAACATCACTGCCTCACCCGTAGCGGCGCTCCATATGCGGATGGACTGATCGCGCCCACGAGTAAAAACAAGCGAAGCATCAGCGCTGAAGCCACCATCGATAAGCGGCTCACTATGCTGAAGTAAGGGTGTAAGTGCCTGACCGGTGCGCGCATCCCACACACGGGCCGTATGATCATAGGACGTTGTCAGCACACGCGTGGCATCCGGGCTGAACACCGCATCGCTGATCGGCCCAGTTTGCGTGAAGACACTTAATGGTGCGCCCGTAGTCGCATCCCAGATCTTTGCCGTGCGATCTTCTGAACCGATGATCAGCCGCCGGCTGTCCAGGCTGAAGGTCGCACTGAAGATTGCGTTGCCGAGGACGAGACGATGCAGACGCTTTCCGGTCATTGGGTCGAGGAGATCCGCCGTGTCATCGTTCGTGCCAATCAGCGCATGCTTTCCGTCGTTGCTGAAGGTGAGGACGCTCACGTCATCGTGGTATCTGAGCTTAGGCGAGAGGAGTTCACCGGTCGCAGCGTTCAGCAGATAGACGTCAGTTTCTACGCTGCCTAGCACGCGATCGCCATCCGGACTGAGCGCAATATTTGATAGGGGTTTCTCTGTGCCGAAGGGAGTATGGACCAGCTGGCCGGTAGCTGTGTTCCATAGATGGACCGTCGCATCGCGCGAACTGGTGACAATCCAGCGCCCGTCGGCGCTCCAGGCTGCAGCAAGAACATCCGCGTCATGTCGCATTGGCCCGACAATCTGCTTCGTTGTATGCGCATCCCAGATGCTGAGTGTGTGGTCATCGAGCAGGGTCAGAACCCGAGAACCATCCGGGCTGTAGCGGGCGAATACAAGATTCGCCGTCATACAACAGAGTCTGAGGTGCACATCCTGGCGCTGCTCTGCGATCAGCTGAAATGCAAGACCCGCTGCTGGATTGCCCTCACGCTGTACGCGAAGGCTCGCTGCCGTTTCGCGAAGTGCTTCGTATTTGATGCCATCTGTTGCGAACTTCAGTGCAAGCAGGTAATGGACGTATGCTTCAGCGGAGAGACCTGAACTGCCAATAGAAGAGGCCGATGGAGTCACGGCAGGATTGGGAGCTACCGATGTGCTGGTCGGTCGCTCCTGGGCTGGAGCAGAGTAGGTGACAGCAGGCCCAAAGACCATCATCAACGCAAGGGTTATGCAGGTAAGCGAATGCAGATTGCGGATAGAAGCTGCAGGGCGGGGTTCTTTCATGACTGTCCTTACAAAGTTTTGCTGGTGGGCTGTCTTCTTAAAAACAGAATCTGGCGGAAGCAGCGGCGCTTGTACCGCACCGCTGCTCCTGCCAGAAGGTTAGCGGTAGAGTTCAAGCGCAGTGATCTTCGGCTGATCGGCCGTTGCACCCGAAAGCGTGATCGTGATGTTGCCGTTTTGATCGGGCTGCACCGTGAATTGCTCTACGATCGCAGTCTCCGGAGCTCCGGCTGCTGCGATGATGTCGAAGTTCGGTAGAACAACATTCCCGTTGACTGTTACGTTGAAGACGCGCTGGCCAACCTGCTTCCAGAAGAACTCGTTGAAGTGGAGACGCAGCGTATAGCTTGTTCCCACAGCAAGATTCGGAAGCGTGTAGGTAATAGTTCCTCCAGAACGCTCTTGCTGGTAGACCGCTGCCGGAGCTGGACTGATCACTGCGGAGAGATCGGCAGTACCGGCACCACCGGAGGCATTTCCTCCCGCGAAGAAGGTGTCTGCCTGAAATGGCTCGACCGCCGTACTGCTTCCAGCAGCGATCTGGTAGACAGGTAGGCCAGCAATCGCTGCGCCGGGAGTTGCGCTTGCTTCATTCGAAGCAGTCGAGGTTCCCGTAGTGCTGACGACTCGTACCGTGTAGAAGACAGTCTGCCCATTGGAGAGGTTCTTGTCGATGAAGGATGTACCCGTCAGGCCAGTCGCAATCGGAGTTGCGGCCTCCGCCCCCGCTGCGTTGCCGCGAAAGACGCTGTAGGTCCCGGTCGGCGATGGTGCCCAGGTAAGCGACACCTGGCCAACGCCTGCTGCCGCATGCAGGGATGCCGGTGGGTTTGGTGCCGGCATCATACTTCCGTCGCCGATGACCTCGATGCCGCTCACCATCGCATTATCCTTTACGGTCTTATACTGCACCGTAATCTGCCCGTTCTGAGCCGTGGCGGGCAGGTCCAGAGTCGTTGCGATGTCCTTTCCGCCGGCCGCGGCGAAGATATCGTAGCTGGGCTGCGCCACCTGACCATTGATGAGGATATTGAAGAGGCGCGCGCCAGCTGCGCTCCAGAATGTTTCCGCGAAGTGCGAGCGGATTGTGTACTGGCTGCCGGTCTTCAACCCAGTGAACGTGTAGGTTGAACTCCCGAAGCGATTGCTCTGGTAGACAGCAGCCGGAGCTGCATTTTTTACTCCTGTCGTGGTGATCGTGTCATTGGTTTTCGAGGTCGTTCCGCCCGAGAAGAAGCTGTCAGCAGAGAAGGTACTGACCGGGACGGAGCTGCCCGTATCGACCTGATAGATCGAGGTCACCGGCGCCGGGGTCGCCGTGTTCAGCAACTCCACGCCGCTGACCAGCGCATTGTCACGAACGGTTTGGAAGGTTACAACGACCTGACCATTCTGCGCAGTGACGGGGTAGTCAATGGAGATCGCGATGTCCTTGCCGCCCGCAGCAGCGAAGATGTCGAGGTTAGACTGGACGGCTTGCCCGTTCACCATGATGTTGAACAGACGTGAGCTCGCCTGCCCCCAGAAGGTCTCCGCGAAGTGAAGCCTCAGGATGTAGGCCGTACCCGAGGAAAGGTTCGGGATCGTGTAGGTGAAGTTGCCGAACCGATTGGTCTGGTAAACCTCCATGGGTGCGGGGTTTTGCGCCTTTGAAGTATCGATGGGCACTCCGACATTTGGCGTGACGCCGCCGCCGTTGACGAACTCATCTGCGGCGAATGACCCCACGGCGGTGGTGCTGCCGGAGTCAATCTGCACGACGGCGTTCCCACTTGGCTGGCTGTTACCCGGTACGGCGGCCTGGACCTCATTGGAAAAGGAGGATGTCCCTGCGCCATTCACGGCCTCCACCTTGTAAAAGTAGGTGGTGCCTGGGATCACATTGTTATCGGTGAACTGCGTGCCGGTAAGGTTCTCCATCAGCTCCGTCTCATTGCCCGCGGCGGTACCACGGAACAGCGTGTAGGAGATGGCGTTGGTGCTCGCGCTCCAGCTCAATGCGACGTCTGACGCGCCGACTGTTGCCGCGAGGTTGGCAGGGGCTGCAGGCGGAGTTTGCCCACCCGGCGTCTGCCCCGAAAGCAGGGTTACGTCAGCCTGGTTTAGCACGCCATCCCCGTTGATATCGAACGGCGCATTGCTCGGCAGCACAGCAGCACCGGTCACGATGCTGCTCTCGAGAGTGAGGTCATTGTTATCGATCACACCATCGCTATTTACGTCTCCCTCAAGCACCCGGAACGCGATGTCCGCGGTTCCCGGAACAACGGAGGACTGGTCAGCCGCCAGGATTCCCGATAGGTGAAGATTCAACTGCTGGCTATTGGCAAGACCGGTCAGCGGAATGGAAACGGTTGTCCGTGAGGAATCATAGACGGGGGTGCCCACGACGGCCTGTGCCTGCGCTCCGTTCTGCTGGGTGAGCGACGCGGAGATGCCGGTTACGGCCTTGGCAAAGTGCGCAACGACTGCGTAGCTTTGTGCTGTATTGCCGATGCGGGCTTCGGTAGCCAGAACCTTGCTTGGGAATAAGGTCGTGCCGAATTGATCGGGTGTGTTCGGCGCGAGAATGGAGCTGGCGTCGAGTAGCGTGACCGGCAGCAGGTCTGCGATCTGTGACGCGGAGAGCGCCTGATTGTAGAGCCTGGTTTCGTCGATCGCGCCCTGAAAGCCGAACTCTACCTGGTCGCTTCCCGCAGGCAGATCTTCCTCACCCCACTCCAGGGTTCCGGGGCCATCGGCAGCTTGTGCGGCACCTTGAGCCACAGCCTGGCCGTTCACATAGAGCGTACGGGTACCAGCGGTCCCATTCTGCACCATGGCCACATGTGTCCATGCCGCGTGGGTCACCGCGGGGCCGGCGACATCGCCTGCCGGTCCGCGCATGGCAAACTGGTTGGCACCATTGACGAGCAGGCCATACACGTTGCCGTTGTTTGCTGATTTAAGAATGATCGGCTGCTCCACTCCGGTCAGAGCATCGACTCGAACCCAGGTTGAAAGCGTGAAGCTTTGCGTCGCGGAGAAGTCGAGATCAGGACTGTCCTGAACCGTAATATTGTCAGCAATCTTCGTTCCGTGGAAGTTCCAGCCACCGTTGATGTAACCGGTTGGGGTGTACAAGGCCTCGCCCGCTGCCAGACCGCTGTGGCCACTGCCAGTGGCATCGGTCACGGTGCTGCCCGTGGCATCCTCCATGGGCCAGAAGCCCACCAGCCCACTCTGCGTGTAAGTCGGAAAGGTCGTGGCGGATGCCGTGTTGCTCGGGCTGGAGTCGCCTGCGCCATTAAAGGCGGTCACCCGGTAGAAGTACTGAGTATTGGGCGAGACGGTCGAGTCCGAAAAGTCTGTACCCTGCGCAGATAAGCTCAACAGCGTGAATGGTCCGTTGGCGTTCGTCGCACGAAACACATGGAAGCCGGCCAACGAAGGATCTGTGGATGCATTGTTGGTCCAGCTCAGATTGATGGACGTAGACGATGCGGTCTCGGCGGAGAGTGCGGACGGTGCCGCAGGTACTGCTGCCGCCGTTCCCTTCAGACCGGCCACGACGAGAAAGCCCTGGCTCACGCCCGAGTAGCAGGTGTAGTACGCATGCCCATTCGCAACAGCCAGAGTGTTGAACTTTGTTGTCTGGCATCGCCCTGAACCATCCGGAGCGGAGATATCTCCATTAAAGCCGGTAGTGAGAAACTGCATGGTATTCGCATCGTAGGCTCGAAGATTCCCGTCGATTGCCCATACGATACCGTTCGCCGTGCCGTTCGCCGTGATGAACGGCGACGAGCCCTTCGCATTGATATTGCCGCCGGTGCCGATCGTAGGCGTCGTCTCCAGCGTCATTACATTGTCGACAGTATCGAAGACCAGTTTGCGCCGCTCCATCGGGCTTCCGCTTGAAGCGTAGTACACGGCACCGTTGAAGTAGCTCGGCGTGAGGGTGAGTTGCGGAGCGCGCGGTTCAGGGACCTCCTGGATGACCTGCGCATCATCCGTCCTCAAGCCACCAAGAACATCACGATCCACCAGGTACCAGACACCTGCTTTGCCTCCAAACATCATCAGGTGCGGATGCTCGCCCGGCTGCACAGGGAGCAGCAGTGGGCCGCCCGCGCCGAGGTCCGAATCGCCCGGGATGGTACCACCGCCGTGGTTCAGAGTCGCCCAGTTGGAAGGAGTGAAATATGAGTTCGTGTCGTTCAACGTCAGATGGAGCTGCTGCTGACCATCCATTGCCGCCGGTAATTTGAGCGCGGTCTCTCCCCAGTCCATGGACCCGGTGGTGGGGTCCTGATCGAAGACACCATTGCCTGTCACAAAGAGGATGTTCTGGTTCTCGTCCAGGGCTACGGAAGCTCCGCCTTGCCAGATGCCACCCTTGCCGCCACCCTTATTCGCTCCACCATGTGTCGCTCCGTCAAGCGGCGTCGTACCATTGGGAGTCGTCACAAAGCTGTGAGTGAGTTTGAGCGTGGAGCCATCAAAGCCCAGCACAAGACCGTAATAACGCGACTCGTCACTGTGCGATGCATAAGCCAGATAGACGATGTTGTTCTTCGGATCAAAGGTCATGGCGCTGCGCAGGTGTTCATGCAGAGGCGCGAAGGGGATCTGGCCTGTAGGTGCTGTAACCGGATCATGATCGGTCGCACTCGAATCCGAGATGGCAAAGCCCTCAAACGTCAGGCTTGCATCGAGGATAAAAGGGGGAACCTTATCCAGACCTGTCTTCAGGTCAAGGGCATGAAGTTCCTGCCGATAGAGATTGTTCAGCGGCTGTCCCGGGAACTTGAGCAGCGAGACCACGTAGAGGGTACCCGATACCGGGTCGATCACGGGAGTTGTACTGATGCCAAACTCCGGACTGATATCGTTTCCGGCAGCGTCCGAAGATGGCACAGTGGTGGGTGTGCCTAACGCCGGATCCGGCTTCAAAAAGCTGGTGTGCCACAGAGGTGCAGAATCGTTTCCGGAAGCGTTGGCTCCAAGAGGATCAGCATCGCCATCGAAAGCGTACACGCTGTCATGCTGCGTGACCACGTAGACAACGTTGTGCGACTTGCCGTCCGAAAAGCTCCCAGGCAGCTTATTAAGCGTTGCGGCACTCATAAAGAGAGGCGCCCCATATACCTGTCCATCCAGTTTCTGGAAGAAGAGACGGGCAAATTTTGTGGGGTCTGCGACGAGTGCCGGGGTCAGGATCGTTTCTTGGGAATTTAAACCGGTATGTTGTGGATCAACCTTCCACATCGTAACGTCTTGCGCGAGTAAAGGTGCCGAGAGTACGCAAAGTAGAACAAGAGTAAGCCTGAAGGTGCCAAACGGGAGCCTCAAGAGACGCTTCCTTTCAATTTGAAAAACAGAAACAGAGTGATAAGACCGCAATATCGCGACCTTCTGGACAAACCATTTCCCCCTGCAGCGCTCATCGCGCATGGCTATGCTTTCTCCCTTAGGTGGGAGTGGGTCTCTGCAACTTAGACATGCAAGTGGTCTCGCATTAGAGGAGGAATCGCAAACTTAACAGTGATCCTCGGGGAGGATAAGTGCACTATACATGTGAGGAATGAAACCCAATGTCATTTGAATGTAATTTCTATTCTGGTCCATCGCCCAATCACGAGCAGATGGTGTTGATGTCGACGCCTACGCACGCTTCAACTCTGGATCGACCGCCTGAACACCGAAGGTGCCAGCAGCTTCTCCGAAAAGGCCACAGCTTTCCGCAAAGAGATGGCCGTTCACGGCCGTTACGGCGAGCTGTGTCCGTGATGCAGCGAAAAGCAGCGCATCCGCTACGCCGAACATGCGAATCCAACGACACCGAACTCTCTCGATCAATGTGGAAGCGGCATTAGTGCTCATCGGGCACGTTTCATCCGAAGTGACAGAAAAAACTGAAATGAATGTCAGTTGGTGCTAACAGGGGTGGCTGTTGAAAAACTCAGTTGTCATAACTCCGGCGCAGCGATGTCATCTCTCGCGACTCTCCCTTAGCTGGCGAATGATAAGGAGACGCTACACCGGACAGGCGTGGATCTTCCGAGGTGGACCTTTGTCGACGATGGCCTCGGCTACAGATGGAGCGACGACGACCTCGCTCGGCGTTCGGTTCAGTCCGAAACGCCTGAGTAGGCTCTGCGGCAGGTCGACGGCATACTTTGCGCGCGTCACGGCAACATAGAGGAGTCGCGGTTCCGCCGCGATGGATTCCTGGTGATCGGAAGGTGTCGATGGTGGACGCGCGGAGAGGAAATCGGGATCGATCTCGGCCACGTCGCAGAGCAGAACAGTTTTTCCAGGCGCATTCCACTGAGGAAGGCCGCCACCTGCTGCGGCCCCAGTACCTTAATAGCATTCAGTCCGGCTTACAGTTCGACAGGCGCGTAGGAGTTGATGTCGCAGTTGAGTGAGATTTCTTCGAAGTCGGGTGTGGTCCAAGATGATTGCTGCATGATTATCTCTAGCGGGGAGTGGTATTGCTTCGGTGAGTGTGGTCGATCCTGCAAATCCGTGCAATCAGCGTCGCCACATCGCGCCACGCAGATCGAGGCACATGAGCTGCTGTCGCAGCGAGTAGAAATCGTCAGCCAGATCGCGGCTTAGCCGCGATCTGGCTGAATTCTATCTATCCTGCATGCTAGTTAATTTCGATCGCACTCAGCAGAGAATTGTTGACGACCGAGGTGAACGTAACTACGAAAGTGCCGCTGGAGTCAGCATTTCCCGTGAGCTCCTGTATCACTGCCTTGTTCTTGGCGCCCGCCGCGGCGAAGATGTCAAAATTTGTCATCACCTGCGTTCCATTGATGCTGATATTGAAGGTGCGGGAGCCGACAGTGGAGAAGTAGGTTTCGGCAAAATGTAGCCTTACCGTATGGCTCGATCCAGGGACAAAGCCAGCAAGCGTGTAGGTAAAGTTGCCCTGGCGTGCGTCCTGATACACGGTCATCGGCGCGGCATTCGTAACACCACTGAGATCGATGACGTTCTTGTGGCTAAGAATCGAACCGCCCTCAAAGTCTACGTCCGAAATGAAGGGAGCGACTGCTGAACCGCCTGCGTTGATCTGGGCGCTGCTTACTGTCGGACATTGGCTGATTGAGGCGCTGGCCTGGGTTGACGTAACCGATAGCCCCGCCAAATCTACTGCCTGCACGACATAGTAGTAAGGCGTCTGACACATTCCGGTCGTATCTTTATACTTCGTGCCGGACACCACGGTCGCGACCTGGTTGGCGGCTGATGGGATGAAGCCAGACGTGGTGCCGCGGAACACGTTGTAGTACCCAACCGTGCAGCCTGCGGGAGTCGTGCTGGCGTTCCAGGTCAGCGCAATCGCATTGTTGGAGTCTTCCGCCGCGCTAAATCCGCCCGGCGCCTGAGGCAGGACGCTGCAACTATTGCTTCCACCCGCGGTGACGGTCATCGAGTCAAGGCGGGAGATGCTTTGAGTGGCCACGTTGAAGACTTGAACGGTGTTTTGGCCTGCATTCAAGGGGACCGCAATGGTTACAGTACTAAAGGTATCGAAGTCTCCGGTGACCGGGAAGTTCAGGTCCACGGTCATGACGGTGCCGTTCACCTTAATGCCCTCTGGCCGAGCCAAAACCCCTGGAAAAAGGCCGGTGGCGAATGCATAGCGGATCGTCAAAGTGTAGGTGCCTGCGGTCGGTACCACTACGTTCGAGAAGGTCGCCGTGCCGTCAGTCGTATAGGCCATATCGACTGTCTGTTTGGCAGGATTCGTCGCGTTCGATGAAGTGATATAGGAGGGGAACCAGGAGCTCAACTCCTCGAAACAATCGAAGCCATTGAGTAGAGTGTCTTTGAAGTAATACTGAGTTCCGCCCGCAACGGGCACGCCAGCGACCGTACCATTGCCGCGCGATGTTGGAAACTGCGCAGGACAGGGTCCGGCCAGCGCCGCCCCTACTCCCAGAGACAACAACATCAATAAGACAAGAAATGCTCTTTTCATCACAATACCTTTCAGTGACTACGTTCAACGTTCAGGGACGAACAATCGACAGGTTTTGCTACGTCGATCGTAGGGGGAGATCTAATTTTTTAGTGGCTCCGCGACAAGATGGGCATTCATCGAACACAGTGAGTTGCTGCCATCAATCGGCAGATCGCATCTTGGGCGTGGCCATGGTTTCTGCCACGCCCAGGACTGTCTAAGCAATCAGTCGCGCACGATTCATCAATCTCTCTTTCCCTACCGAATGATGACGCTATCGAAGGTTGAGATATTGAGTGTCGACTCCCGTTTCGAGGTGACTGCTAGCCCGGCGGTGACAGATCCGGTCATACCGACATCCCTGGTAGAGATGAGCGTCCAACTGAGGCCATCAGGAGATGCGTAGCCAGTGAAGGTGTTGCCGGATCGCTGAAGCTTGACCCACACAGGGACGTTTTGCTGGGCTTGTCCCAGGTCTGTGGTGCCTCCTCCATCGGCCGTGCGAACGATCATGGCGACACCGTGCCCTGGGGTAGCAAAGACCGCGGCGAAGGCCGCATTGTCTGCAGTGGTAGAGCGAATCATGACGCCTGACTTGGCCCACACGTCGGTATCGGTCTGAGTAGCAACGTGCGTGATGACCGTGAAGTCGCCGGTCGCCGACTGGTAGGCGTAGTTGAACTGGTCGGCAGTTCCGAAGATGTCGCTGCCGCTGCCTCCTACCGTGAAGGGGCCTCCGTTTGCGGTGAAGGTGCCAGCGGTTCCCGGATCGCCGATGTCAAGATCGGTGAACTGGACGCCGGCCGGGTTGACTGTGAGAGAGATGTTCGTGGTATGGCTCAGCGAGCCAGAGGTTGCAGTGACCGGAATAATATAGGTTCCGGGCGACGTCGAGGCGCTGGTGGCGAGCGTTAGCGATGAAGTTGCCGCTCCGGAAATCGAGTCAGGCGTAAACGTTGCCGTCACCCCAACTGGAAGGCTGGGAGCACTGAGAGCGACCGTGGAGCTAAAGCCGTTCTCGGGTGTTGTTGTAATCGTGAAGGACGTCCCGTTTCCCGCTTGAAGCGCGCTCATTGCAGGAGTCACAGAGACGGTGAAATCCGGGCTTGGGGCTGAGGATGAGACTGTTAGAGCGACTTGAGCGTCGTGGAGGCTGTTTGCGCTAAAGCTGGTGAACAAAGGAAAGTAGGCTCGCTTTGTGGCAGAGGCAGAGGTAGCGATCGTGATAGTCGCCGATTGCGGTGTAGGATCACCGGTAAAAGTGAACTGTGGCAACGCGGGTGCGGTGGAGGTTGCAGGAAGACCGGAGGTGCTCATCGAGACGACGCCGGTGAAACCGTTCACTGGAGTGGCCGTGACAGTGTAGACCACCGGCGTTCCGGGCAGAACGGTCTGCGCAGATGTTGGAGTAATGCTAAAGACATAGTCGGGAGCTGTGGGATTGGCAACCGTCAACGAACCCTCCCAGACGTTCTCGAGGGCGCTACTCTGGCCAATGACCTCGATATTTCCTGTGCTCAACATCGGAGCTGGAGTCGTCGTTGTATTGACAGTTAGGGTGACGGGGACGGTTACTCCCGGTGTCAAACTGACGTTGGACGCGCTGAAAGAGGCAGAGGATCCCTTGTTGCTGCACGACACCTTGCCCACTGTTGTCCAGGTGCAGCTGCCCGGCAGATGCGCTGCCGAGAGCTTGACGGTGCCAGTAAATGTGCTGCTTGCGGTTACATTCAGGTTGTACGCGACGGAACCACCAGGCGTTACAGTCTGGCTCGGTTCCTGCGAAGTGATAGTAAAAGTAGGAACGGTCGCAGGACCTGAGTTGGGAAGAGTATTTGCTGGACAGAATGTAATCTGATAGCCCGAAGCGGGTAGAGGAACTACATTGAAGTCGCTGGATGGGTCGTCAAAGGCATAACCATAGACGGAGGGACAGGACTGCTTGAGTACCGCTCCGCGGTAGTTTGTATCCCATTTCACGTTGTTGCATGCCTGCGGCGAGGCATAGGGTCCCGCGCAGCAGTAGTTCGCCGTTCCATACTGGCTGCAGAGACTCTTGCACCCGACGACCTGTCCAGCGCTGTTGCGCATCTGCTGGCCAGCGGGGCAGGAGCTGCGCAGATCCACTTGGCACGCAGCATTGACCGCATGGGTAGGATTCGGATCGTTGAGTTGAACGGAGAGGGGAAAGTCAAAGCCATCGACCAGGCTGATGTCGTAGTTGTCGGCCCCGGTTGCAGAGCCGGTAAGGGTGAATTCGGCGAGACTTGTGTTGCCCGCTCCGGCGTGCTGGCATTGGAGGCCGCCACAGTCGCCCGTCTGGCAGGAGCCCTTTCCGTTAGCGTCAAAGGTGCACTGACGACGTCCCCAAAAGCGGCCACCAACCCACGGAGTGGGCAGTGAGGTGGTGACGGTCGCGCCGGCGGGAAGTTCCAGACCTCCTGACGAGCCATTGAAGCTAGGGGTGGGATTGCCTGCGCCAGCGACCCATACAGTTTCGGCACAGTTGTTTGTAATGACGAATTGACGGGTCTGGGCAATGGCCTTGCCGCCGAATGCGCAAAGGACGATCAGTACCGCATGGAGCGGTGTCATCCACCAGCGTCGAATATTATGCGATACCTCGAACGAATCAACCTCCATCGAGTGAGTTTTTCGAGGTGGAAGTACGGAGAAAGGCAGAAACATAAAGTGCTGCAAGAATAAGTTCAAAAAGTGCCTCCGGTAAGACCAACGACTGGTTTCAAAACAACAGTTTTGGGCAATCCAAACTTCGAGGAACATCGATCGTCACATGCATAGCGTAACCAGGTAAGAAGGCAGGGTTACCTTTGAGCCCGCGGTTTATCTCTCCATGCAACTGATGGAATATATTTGTGACACTTCGAGATACAACAACCAGACGTCCGGGCTCATCGACTTAGATCGCGACAGCGACAACAGATCAGACAGTTGCTTTCTTAGGAATGCGATATAGGAATTGAAGTTTTGATCTGAGCAACGTGGAACGAAAGTAATCCTATCGCGTTACCAGAGTGAGGTAACGGAGTCCAATTGTAAAATCTTTGTCTCCAAGTAATAGGGCCCCTGGGGATTTCTGAACCATTCTGAATGTTAGTTTTCGACCAAATCTGAAAGAGTGAAGGGCCTAGTTTTCCTGTACCAAGAGCAGTGTTAGTCCCGGCCGGTTAGGTTGCAGTGAAGGGCGCTGGCACAGATGCCAGATGGTGAGACGGCACTTAACTCTCGAGTCGCTCCCCTCTGGTGGATTGTGCGCACTCAAGGCGCACCTCACACGCTGGTTACACAAGTGACATCCGCACTGCGAGAGACGACCGGCGGGCTCCCCGTAGCGCACATCCGAACCATGGACGAGATTGACCGCCTCAACCTTTCGCGACAACGGTTCAACATGCTGCTCCTGACGGTCTTCGGCGCATCCGGATTGTTGCTGGCTGCCGTGGGCATTTACGGCTTGATGGCTTTTTCTGTGGAGCAGCGCACGCAGGAACTAGGGATACGGATGGCGATGGGGGCGCAGACATCGCACCTCCGCAATATGGTTCTCGGCCAGGGAATGGTGCTTACTGTTATCGTTGCAGCCTTCTGGCTGACTCGATTCCTCACCAGCTTTCTCTTCGGGCTCAAGGCATGGGACCCTCTTGCATTTGTCCTGACGCCGTTGTTGCTCAGCATTGTCGCCTTGGCGGCCACGTGGATTCCGGCTGTACGCGCCACCAGGGTAGACCCGATGACCGCGCTGCGTTTCGAGTAAACGGACGCTAGATCCAAACAATGTGATTGCTTGTTTCTCATCCGTACCGCAAAGTCGGCCAGAGTTTACAAATCCAATGCACCTGGACGTAAAACCGGCTTTCCGTAGAAATGAACCTGCACAGTTGCCGAGAAGGCGACTATCCGGACATTGGCCTGCAAAAGAGGTTCTGTCCTAGTAGTCGACCATCGGCTTGG
>NZ_SHKW01000006.1 GCF_004217555.1 Edaphobacter modestus | reverse complement strand
TGGATACCCCCTGCTCAATGTTTCTGGGAGAGCTCAAAGTTCAGTGGCACACTCTGAGCCGCTGGTTTGCGAACGTTGAAATCAAAGTACGTCTGTTCGTGGCCTTCGGGATGCTGTTCTCGCCACAGGACCAGCAAAAGTGGCGGAAACTCTGTAAGGACAGCCTTCGTCCGGTGAACCTTCGCGTGACATCCCGCACAGAGTGCGATCATCAGATGCAGCACAGACTTGCCCGGTTCCCGATGATGAACTCCGGGATCTGGATCACCGCACACCCTACAGGCGTATCCATCGCGCTCTAAGACCTGCTCTCGCAGGCCGCCAAAATACTCGGCATCCTGCCGCTTCAGCGTGTAGCAGGTCGCGCAGAGGCCCAGGGCGAGGATCTTCTCATCCCCGCAAGGACAGCATATTGCGCGTTGTACTGGCCTCTTCATCCCGTCTTTGTCTTCACTTCTCCTCGCTCTCTATTCTCTCGCCCCCGGACGTGTTGGACAAGCTGGGGGCTGATGGAGCCAGGTGAGCAACCACTATCTTCTACAACGGTGGCTTTGGATTTAGATGAGTAACGCACGTTCGCGGAACAGTACGGAGTTGGCAAGTTGGAGGCTGAATTACTATGGTTCGAGCCGACAAAGGCAGCTGCACCGACTAGCACCACTGGAGATTGAATGCCTCGTTTAGCGAAGGCGCGTTTGCGTCAAGTGGTCCTTGACGCACTGGAAGCTTCCGGATATGCGATCGAATACGCGGGCGCTGTTCACCCTTTTGAGATATCGGTCCGCACCTCTCTCCGAGAGGAGCGGCTGCTGGTTTACGCCTGGAACATAACTCACGGAGGAAAGGGCCGTTCTGCCGACGAATACAGGATTCAGATCACCGGAGTGTCACATATCTCGTTTCAGAAAGAACGTAAAACTCTCCTGCTAGGTGTCGCAGAGCTGCCGGAATCAGGTACTGTGATTGCGGCTTTTGATGCTCGGAGTCACAAGAATTTTGGCTCCTCGCCTTCAATCCAGGTCCAAGCACCGACTCTGTTGAAGGCCGAGCTAGACGGACTTGCTTCAGAAACGAAGGAACTTGCTGGCGGTCACGCAGAAATTGTTTTTGCGTTTCGACCTGAAAACTTGGGTCAATTCATAGAAACGCTCTACCCTGTGTATCACTCGGCGGGATCTCCTCTGGCTACTACCGAAGCTATCAAAGTAAATAAGCTGGACTTCAGCAAGCCAAATCTTGACGCTAATGATCTGACTGGGGTGGCCGCCAACCGCAAGAAGGCGTTAAGAACAGTCGCACGGTGGGTTCGTGATCAGAACTTTCGCCGAAACGTGATGCATGTTTACGGTTATCGATGTGCAATATGCGGTCTTCAAGCAAAACTGGTCCACGGAAGTCATATTGTTCCCGTAGCTTCAGGCGGAACCGATGAAACCGTGAATGGCCTCTGCCTTTGCGTACTGCACCATGAGGCCTATGACCGAGGACTGTTGGCAATTGACGCGACAGGCCGGATTCTGCGTAACACCGCGATGGTAACGGCACTCACAAAAGCCTCTCTTTCAAGTGGACTTGACGCCTTCTTCAAAGTTGCGAGGGTAGGTCAGATGATCCATCTTCCAGCGGATGCTAAATACGCTCCCCGGCCCGATTTCTTGAAGAAGAATCTTGTTATTAAGGGTGCCACAAACTTCGCGTAGGGCTATGAGGTTAACTGCACAATCAACCAGGTTGAGATCCCTTTGCGGCGTCTGTAGCTCGCTGAAGTATGCGCTCAATCCGCAGTCCAGAGGCAGATGCCATCTCTTTCGCGAGCAAGCCGAAACCAGTATCCATCAACGATTCGAGAGCACGATAGGGAAACTGCGTTTGAGGATAGAGGTTTTGAATTAGCGCTTTAAGATCTCCGCCCTCATCAAGGGTGCCAACATTCCAGATTGTTCCGGTGCCTTCGATTGGACCTGGCTCGCAACCTTGTTCTACAGCAAAGGCAAACGCGAACTTGGCGGCATCCATGTCCCTCTTGAACCCAACAACTTCCACCATCTGCTCCATTGTTGCCTTACCACTGTCGGTCAGACCGATCGTCTTCTTGTCTTCAGCCATCACTCTCTCCTCCTAAACGATGCTTTGCAGCTCTGAATGCCGGGCTGTGAGTCGCGCGATGCGGTATTCCTTTCGCAAGGAGCCCTGAAGCTGATTGCGAGCTTGTGTCGGATTCAGTTCGGACTCGTAGACAAGAAGCATCACTTGATCCGCCATACTTGAGAGTGCTTGAACCACTTTTGTTGTGTGAACATCATCGAGGCGTCCAAACGGAGAGTCCATAACGATTGGTCCGCTTAAGGGAGCATTTCGCTGAAGGGCACCCATCAACGAAAGAGCGACAATATGTTCGGCCCCAGCCGATCTTACGGGTATCTGTGATCCATCCTCATGCACAATCGTGAGGCCGTAGCTGTCGTTGATACTTAACGCCGTGTATTCAGGTTCACTCGTCAGTTTCACAAAAAGGCTGGTCGCATCTCGCTCGACCCTTGCACGCAAACGTTCGCGGTAAGCATCGACTGCAGCAGCGAAAAGCGTCCGCAAACTCTCGCACATTTCTTTCCGAGCCCGCTCGGTACCAAGATCGATGTCGGAAAATTTCGCCATCTCAGCTTCTACCTTGCTGATGTTGTCATTAGCCGTCCGGAGAGCTTCCTCCTGCTTCTTTACGCCCAACTGCAGAATGGTGAGTTCCGACACCGTTTTCTCAAAATCAGAGTACAGTCTCCGAACTTCAGTTTCATCCAGGTCTTTGGTCTGCTCTCTGATATCAGCGAGGCTGTCTTCGGCAGATGCTTTCTCAATTCTGAGATCGTCAATTGCATTCTGAATCTCCTGAAGCACTTCAACACCACTGCCAGCCTCGCTTTGTTTGAGCGCGGTGATGCGCCTGTCCAATTCCTGAATGCCAGCTTCAAGAAGAACATGGTCTTCATTCGTTTCGCCGTCTGCGATTAGCTTTGCCAGCCGTTCAGATGCGGCTGCGGACAGATCATTGCCACACGTCGAACATTCGCCGGCCTTCAATGCCTCTCGAAGCTTGCCGACTACATCGGAAGAAATAACAGCCCTTTGGTATCTATCCCGGAGAGCCCTTAGATCCTGTTCAAGGGCGACTCGTATCTGCGCGATTCGACCAGTGAGCAGGCCTTTCCAAGCCATCGTGAGAAGCTCTTTGCGTCGATCTTCTTTTTCTCTCAACTTGGCCTCTGCGACCGTGATCGCATCTTCAAGTCTCTGGCGATCGTCCAGAAGTCCCTTGGTGCGCTGAGTCTTGCGCATCTGATCTTCGAGCGCCGCTTTGTTTAGTCGCAACGACTCCATTTCTCCCTTAAGCCTGTCAACCTCTTGCTGTTGCCCGTCTCTCTGTACAAGAAGGGCCTCATGCTGATTGCCTAACGTCTGTGTCTTTTGGTTCTTTTGGGCAGCTTTCGCCTCGCGTTTCTGCGCATCTTTTGCGAGTTCGGTGAGATCGAGACGGCCGTTCGTAAGTACCGGAACTCCAAGAATGCGCTCGATAGCCTCTTTGATGCTGCGGCCCATATCGCTCTCGTTGTGCAGCAATTCCTCGTATTGCTGGAGAAGTTCGCCATCGAAAAGAAAGAAGCGGGAAACGGTCTCCGGCATGATTCGAGCTATAGCCGCGTCGCGGGCGTCAGGACTCAGCACATCGCCATTCTTACGAAGAAAGCAATCTTGCTGATAGTCGATATCACTTTGAGGAACCGCAATCCCTGCTCTTGGGCGGTGTTCCCTCGTCAACTCGTATGACGACGCTTCGTGCTCAAACTCCAGCACAACCTTGAAGCCGTAAATGCCATCTTTCGCGGCTTCCCAGTTCCCTATTTGATGGAGAGCCATTTGGCTCGCGCCTCTCGTTATCACCTTTCCGAAGAGCGCATATCGAATCGCGTTCAGAAGCGTCGTCTTCCCGCGCATATTCTCCCCGTAGATGATCGACACTCCGCTCGCCGCTGGAACTTCGATTCGCTGCTCACCCTTAAACGGGCCGAAATTGGCAAGTCTAATACTTCTTATCGAAAGCATGACTAGGCCTCTCCCTTGTGGTTCAACTGCTCATCGATAGCATCTGAGATACGCCTGAAGGCTTCAGGACGGTTGTCTGGGAACTCTTGTTCTACTGCGACAATCGCCTTCACTAGACTTGGCGAGAGGTTCGGAAAGCGCTCTCGTCTAATCTCCTCAATCGTGTCAAGCAACTCTTCATCAGGCGTCATTCTTCGTCCTCATAACCTTCGCCCAGCAGCGCTTTGTAGTCATTCGAAAACGTAAGGGCTATCCGTTCCAAATCTGTGATTGCAGCTGGATTCATAGCTGATCGACCGAACTCCAAAGACCTTGCGATCTCGCCAGCGACGATGTTCACTCGTGGATCTTCTCCTGCCGACGCTTCTTCCGAGATTGACGGTAAAACAAGAACATCATGGATGTTTGCGACACTCTTTCCAAGAAAACGGCGTAGCACGCGTCCTCGCCGCTGCACGTACTCACGAGGATTCTTTGAAGATGCAAGTATAAGGGCATGTGTAACTGAGGGAATATCGACACCCTCATCAAGGCACCTTATCGACACAATGATCCCGCCATTCGCCTCAAAGAGACGTACGGTTTGTTCCTTATCACCTTCCATCGACGAGTGGTACTGCATACTGTTCAGGCCGAGGCTGTTCAGGGCTCCCTGCACCTCGCCAAGCTGGGAGAGATCGTCGCAGTACACCAACCACCGATCGCCTGGACGATATTGGTTCTGAAGAATGGATGCCGCAATCGCTACCTTCCCGTTCGCCTGTTTCAGCACTCGGCTCCGCTGAATTAGGAGGTACTTGATCTGCTGCTCAGAACCTGAGTTGTTTTCTTTATTCGAAGCCGCTTGCGCACAAAGCCGCTTTATCCGCTTCGTGATCTCATCCCAAGTCTCCTGCTCTACTGCAGTGAGTCTCACTGTGTGGACGTGATAGAAGTAGGGCGTCAGGGCGCCTGATTTGATTGCGTCCTGCAGGGTGAACGGTGGGGGAACAATCCCTTCGAAGTATTCGAGCGTCTTTCTGGTTCCCTCCTCATCGCCGGCTCTCCTCGGAGTTGCGCTAAGGCCCAACCGTGGGCCAGTCTCCAGGATCAGCAGTTGGAGGTTGTTCGAACTTCCTATCCGGTGAACTTCATCAGCAACAAGGAAGAGGTGCGCACCTTGTCTAACGGCGCTACGAAATTCTGGCATCGACGCGGTCTGCATCGTTGCTAGAACGATACGCACTGTGTCTGAACCAGGTCTTGTCCATGGTCCCAATAGGTTGTCACGCCACTTGGTATTCCCTGCCCCACATCTGAGAATCTGAGGCTCCAGATCCGAAAGAGCGTCACGGATTTCGCGGTCCCATTGCAGAAGTAGCAATTCACTTGGAACTAAGACAAGTGGAACCTCACCCTTGCCCAGTGCATCTCGGATCGCGGAGATTGCAGTAAAAGTCTTGCCGCTCCCTGTGGCGTGCTCTAGAATTCCCCGTCTTCCGCGAGCTTCCCAGCTGCTGAGGGCAGCACTCTGATGAGGGCGCAGAGTCTTGCTGCCAGCTGTTTGGCGTGCTTCAAATTTTTGGGCTGCTTCGATTTCTTGGCAAATCTGATCGACCATCTCCGGCCAGCGTTGCGGGTCAGAGGCCGCTACCAGTTCAGAATGCGCTATATCCGGAATTTTCCTGACGGTGACACCATCACATTCATTCCGCCAGAGGGACTCAAAATACTCCTCGTTCTCCTTTACTCGGGCCGCCTCTCTCGCGTGCTCCCAAGAGAGAAACACATCCACTGACTCAAGGTTGCCGTCCGCGGAAAGTCCTGACCACGTTTCATTCATTGAACCTTTGAACGAGATCGTATTAGAGAAACCATCGTGAAATATGCCCAACTTGTCGTGGAACAGACGTCGATGCTGCGACCCCGAACTCATGAATGCAATTCTTACGTCAATCACTTCAAGAGCAATCAACGTGGCAAGCACGACAGCTGGCTTGTGGAGATATGGTGTAGAGAGCATGTAGCGAATGTCTTCTCTGAGCGCCTCCGCATTGTGGGCTTCTTGCTTTTGCGAATATCCGCTCTCTATAGCCGCAATGTCATCAGCCTGCATTACTGGTGAGCAGATCAAACGCATCTTGCCCTGTCGGCTCACGAACGTTTTGAGACTTGGCCATGCCAGAACGTAGATTGCGCTGTTGAAGAATCCGACCGCCCTGTCATATTCATCCGCAATGCTCATGCACGGCAGGTAGAAATCTTTTGCGATGTCATCTCGCCCCTTACGATATTCCGTTCTCAGCGGGAGGCTTGCGAGTCCATTCATCCTTGCGCTCCGAAGAGTCGCTTTAAGGTCTCTTTCTGACGCTCCAAAATGGCATCACTGAGTTGGCGTGCCTCAGCCGCGATCACGACCTCAGCTTGCCCGCTCCCTAGTCTACGGATTTGCCTACCAAGTCCTTGAGCGAAGGCTTCATAAATCGTCTCTGGCAGCACCTGTACATTGCGCGAGTATGCGAAATCCGGATACATCTCTGCGTCCCAAAGTACGAAGACTTTGATATCGGGACGATAACCAACAAGTAAGGGGATCCGCCCACCGGAACTATTGAAATTTCCTCGTTCATTGCGCGCCTGTCCTGGCACGATCAGTTGGATCTTATGTTCCCCCATGCCCCGCCCACCGGGTGGATATGTCGCGTTATATAAGTAAACTCGTAACTTTGGCGGAAGCTGGCCGACCAGATCCACCTCAAGAGGCTTCAGGGTGACGTCACTATGAGACGCAACGAAGCCATCCAGCGCGCTGAGGAACATTTTATGAAGTTCCTCAGTCGAAAGTTTTGGATTTGTCTGAGTCGAGAGGCTAGGCATGAGTGAGTTCTGCAGCTGGGTATACGTCGACTAATCAACGACTCAGCGCAAGCTCTCCTTTCGGCAGACTCTCCCAAATCGCGCGCACGTCAGCATAGTCAACGAACTCAGAATCACCATGAGAAGCCAAGCGCCTCATGACTTCTGCGTGGACGCCCTGAAGACCACGCTCCGAGGTTGGCTCTTCTCGAACGATAGAAGCAACTAGCTCACTCAGCATTCGCAGGGCGTGAGGCCGGTTCCTCTTTGACTTAGAGGCAGGTGTCTTGCTCGCGATAATTGCTTTACGCAGATTGAAGATCACATCGAAATGAGCAACGTCCTCTTCCCCACCCCTACCCTTATAGCCCTTATGACTCTGTTGCTTTCGGTCAAGCGAAGCAGCTTCATGGAACTCAAACCCGTTCACAAAAGCCGCATCTTTGATGGCCTGCCATACCGCAGCATCAGTGTTGTGGAATACGATAGTTGCCCATCCTCCAGGCTTCAAAACTCGGGAGATTTCGCCAAGTGCGGACGAAATTAAGACACCATATTGCTCCAAAGACTTACCGCCGTTCTCGACTGCAAGAGAACGATTAACAACAGCTTCATCCTCAGTGTTCGTAAGCGTTCCTAACCAAGACTCCCAAATGAGATTGCAGTCCGCGTAGAAGATGTTCGATCCAAATGGCGGGTCGGTGAAAACATAATCGACGCTCCCACTTCGAACATTTGCAAGCTTTGTAGCGCTGCCCAACGTGACACTCGGAGCCTCAGCAATACGAGGGCGGAAACTACGGTAGTACCTTTGCAATTGCGCCATTTTGTTTCGCATCACCTCAAACACATTTGCTTCGGAAGAGAGTTGAGGGATGTAAAGCGTTCCTGTTAGGGGACGTTGACCGCCTCTCGCATTAAAGCGACGCATACGACTTCCATGCCAAGAAGTATTCGTAAAGGCGAAGGCCAAGGCACGTTTTATACGATCGTCTTTGATTAGACCGATCTCTCTCCAGAGCAGGGCTAGGGCATGTAGGTTTCGAGGGGTATAAAGATCCGCAACGGATGACACGCCCTTGAGTTTGAGCGCACAACGGATGTACATTTCACGATCCGCCCCAAGCGGAATGTCGGGAGTCCAGGCCGCGATATCCTCACGCTTGAATTTAAGAGCCTTTGCGATATCTCTAGATGACGCAGCTTTCTCGTGACGCTTGCCATCAGGAAGCTCATATGCGATCCAAGCGGGTCTACTCTTGCCAGCCTTGAGGTCCTTACGGCTAATCTCTGTGCTGCAAAGTGGACAATCTATAGTCGGCCCGACTCTGCCTGTTTTGTGATCGATCGCATCCCAGAGCGCGAACGATTTTTTACAAAAGGGACAAGAATGCTCAGTGCTCCACAGGGTCCAATGAATGAGTCCAGGCGTTCCATCTGAATGTTCAGTGCTGTAGAGTTCCCGAAACATTCTACCAAGCCTGCGTTCGAGTAAATCAAAGCCTTCCATCAGAGCCACCGGATCGCATGGGTGAGTATGATTCCACGCGAGGTGAACCGCTGCAGGGGAAAGATCATTTAAGATCGCTCGCCGGCCAGCCAGCGCCGCAGCAACACCTGTCATACCAGAACCACAAAACGGGTCCAGAATAACGTCGCCCGGTTTGCTGTAATGCTCAATGAATGGATGGATAGCTTCGGGTGGAACCTTCGTGTGGTAACTGTGTGCTGTGTAAAAGGCACTGTTGCGTCCGCCCTCGACGCGAATTGATTGGATCGATTCGTCGCAGGTCTCCTTCGACTTGCTGACCGGCAGTGCGCCAGGCGCCGACAAGTACCCGTTCAGAAACACCTGATCAGATACTCCTTCTGTAGCGGATGTCATCTCTGGCCAACTCCAAAAACCGTCAGTTTCGATCAGGTTTGCAGATCGGCACCGCTCTGCGATCATCGGCATTGTGATACCCGAAACGGAATACTGAGATGCCATTACGTCTCGCAGAACGGCAGAATAAATCTCGTCAGTCCGCAAGCGAGTATCTCGAACAACACTGCGAATCGAATCTTCTATGAACGTCGAGGGTGGCGGAAATGGAACCGGCATTTGCATGGCTTTCCCCTTCCTTTTGAGACAGAGAACTAGATCCAAGCAGGTCACATTTTCTTTACCGTTCAATCCTTTGACACCTTTGATAGATGGCTGTCCCTTGTCCAAGATATGCACCGTCTCCGTTTGTAGACCGGCATCCGCTAACGCCTTTTGTACTGAGGTCCATACCGCGTCATCCGAGTTCGAGAATGCAAGCACGGCTCGACCTCCTGGTTTCAAAATGCGAGCACTGTGGGAGAAGGCCTCGCACATCAGGGAGCCATACTGATTGAGGGTTTTACCTCCAGTTCCTGACGCACGGTGTTTATTGACCACGATTTCCAAAGATTCATCTGTCAAAGCTCCCAGCCAGGATTCCCAAAGCAGCGAAGAGTCGGCATAGAAGATATTTGAGCCAAAGGGGGGGTCCATGAAAACCATATCGATGGAACCATCTGGAAGACAATCAAGATCAGTTGCCGAACGCTGAAACACGTCGGCAACTGCTGTCGTTTTGGGGAACTGTTCGTAAAAGCGAAGTACATCAGCAGCCTTCCGCCTAAAGAGGCTCCAAACATTCCACTCGTACCGCAGCGAAGAGATGTATAGCGTACCGGTCATTACGTTCGTCGGTCTCTTAGCATTCCACTGATACCGCTTCGAGGCCCTATTCACACATGCTGTAAAGGCGAACAGAAGGGCCTCTCGCACCCGTTCATCCGCCACCTGCAGAATCGTGTGGCGGAGTGCGGCCAAAACATGAAGGTTCCTCTTTGAGAAAAACTCCGCAACCCCCGTCACCCCCATCGAACGATGCGAGGCTCGCCACATCTCCCTTTCGTGTCCGAAGGAAACAACTGGAATCCAGTATGGAATAGGTGCTTTTTCAGATTCTTCGATTAGTGCAAGTTCCTCAACTGTAGGAGCGTGGCTGTCGATTCGGCTTGAGCCCGACGACGTTTGGGTTAGAACTGGCTGTTCACCTATCCACTGCAAATCGGCTTTTCGAAAACGCTCTCCACAAGCGGAACATGCAACTCTATCGCCGTCTACAGATCCATTTTTCTGAACGCTCTCCCAATAGACGATCCGGCTGCGGCACGAATGGCAGCGAAAGACGTCACTCCATGTGGTGTACTCAACGAGCGTCGAGGCACCCAATGGGCGATACAGCCAAGAGACGATCGGCTCCATTTGTCGAGCTATCGTCTTGAGCGCTTCGGCAAACGCTTTCGGATCACAGGGCCGTGTGTAGTTTCGCGCTATATGGACTGCTGCAATCGAAACGTCAGACAACAGCGCGTTCCGATCAGCAAGTAACGCAGCGACACCTGTCATGCCAGAGCCGCAAAACGGATCAAAGACGGTATCGCCAGGACGAGTAAATGCTTTGATGAAAGGCACTATGGCATCGGGCGGAACCTTGGTGTGATAGCTGTGTGCCCGCTGATAGACGGAGGTCTTAGAGACCACAATACGGTCTGCTAAACCATTTCTGCGGGCTTGACCGCTACCCGGTACCGGAACATCACGAGGCACCTTGGGATATGTTGTCGGATGTTGCTCGGTTCGTTGCCGAATTGCAGCTACACCCGCGGCCGCATTCGCCTCAAAAACGGAACGAACGTCGTTTGGTAACCGGCCTGCACCAAGCATCAGTAAATCAGGAGGCAAGTTCAACAGCGAACTAAGAACCGTAATTTGCTCTTCACTCGGTTGACGTTTACCTGCTTCAACCAACGATAAGAGCGACTTTGTGACGCCTAGTTGTTGCGCGACGACTGCTTGCGAAAGGCCAAGCTGCTCTCGTCGTGAACGAATAGCCTCATGGGCGGACCAGACGTTTGGATGAGCTTGCACTTTCCAAGAGTGAAGGTGTTGACACTATTTGTCAACACCTTCAGTTTCAAGCAATATGTTCAACTAGACTCATCCCATACCTTAATTCAGGTATAGCATTGAAGGCGAAGGAAAAGCGAACTAAAATTACCGAGGGCTTTCCTTCTACAACAGGAGGTAATGGAAGCAGAGATGACGCAAGCCGAGTTTGAATCACAATGGCAACCCATCCCAGGGGAAGATTTCCCGCTTCCCGCGTGCCCTAAGGGGATGGTCTTATTGAAGGCTTTCGCAGACGCTCATCCCGACTCGTTCAAATTCATCCGACCGGAAGACTTCGTGCATTTCGAAAACGACGCTTTTGCTGGGATTGAGGAGTGGGACGTGTTCGCCAGCCATTGCCTTTCGTGTCACGCTTGTAATGAATTGTGATTTCGGAAAATGTTCTCTTTGACCAAGTAGAGGGAGGATGTTTCCTCCCCGACTGCTGACGGCGAAACACTGGCCGTCATCCGTCACCCACCTCAGCAGGGAGCTCCACCCTCCCCGCAACGCCCCTCCGCTAAAAGCAAAAACAACAGCAAACGCAATCTCCTCCGCTCCGCGCCTTGCAAGGAAACCAAACCTTACTGAGGAGCGCTGCTCCTGGCGCGCGCAAGGTGATGGAAAAAGCTCCGTGCAGCTCCAGGTATTCGCTTCCTCCGGCCTGGCGGCTAGCCTGTCGGCCACTTTTCCCACACCCTGCACTTGCCGCCCTCGCTGGCGTGGGCCAGGGCCAAGGCGTGTTTGTCAGCAAACACAGCAAGGCCATTCAAAAACGGAGGAATCACCCCATGAGCAGCAACGCCACCACGAACGAAACCAGCAATGTTACTTCCCTTCCCTCAACCTCCAAAGCGCAGACGGCCAAAGAAGTTATTGCCGCCAACGTAAAGCTCCTCATCGAGCAGCTTGAGGCAGGCCACAGCGAAGGACTCACCGCGTACCTCACCGCAATGGGCCGTTTCCATAACTACAGCTTCGGGAACATCCTCGAAATCGCACGGCAGAGGCCGGATGCAACCCGCGTTGCAGGGATGTATGCGTGGAACCAGCTAGGCCGCAAGGTCATCAAGGGACAGAAGGGCATCCGCATTCTCGCTCCCATGATCGGGATTCGGAAGAAGAAGGACAGCGAAGCCGAGAAGGACATCACCAAGCAGAATCAACCCGTACTCGTCGGCTTTCGTTCGGCCTACGTCTTCGATGTGAGCCAGACAGAGGGCGCACCGCTCCCCGATCTCTCTGAGCGGGTGAAAGGTGAAGTGGGTGAGTACCGGGAACGCCTCATCGACTTTCTGATCGCGCAGGGTATCGAGCTTGAGTTTAAGGAGAGCATCGCCCCGGCGCTTGGCATGAGCTACGGAGGCCGCATCGCCATCCTTCCCGGACAGGCCGCAGCCGAAGAGTTCAGCACGCTAGTCCATGAAATCGCACACGAAATGCTCCACAAAGCAGAGCGCAGAACAGCAACCACCAAGACCGTCCGCGAGACGGAGGCCGAGGCAATCGCCTTTGTCGTCTCGCAGACCATCGGCCTCGACGCTGGAAAAAGCTCAGCCGACTACATCCACCTGTACCACGGCAACGCCGCGCTTTTGGCCGAGAGTTTGGAAGTGATTCAGCGCACATCAGCCTTGATTCTTTCCGCCATCGAAACGCCCGCCACAGCAGAGCAGAGCGAGGCTGAAGCCGACCCCGAACCCGCACTGGCGCAAGCCAGCTAACCAATTCTTCCCTTCATGAGGGCGGACGGCTCAGGCCGTCCCGCTCCAACCACCCCGCGCGTCCCAACCCGCCCAAGGAGGGCACTCATGCAAAACAGTAGCGCATTTCAGTACCTCGCCATCGATACCATCCACGAGTCCACCACGAACCCCCGGCGCACTTTTGACGAAGCCAAGTTGCAGGAACTCGCAGCCAGCATCCGACAGCATGGGCTCATTCAGCCCATCACCGTCCGGCCAAACAACGAAGGATTTGAGATCGTTGCAGGAGCAAGGCGCTATCGGGCTTCGTTGCTGGCTGAACAGTTCTCAATCCCGTCTCGTATCGTCGAACTCACCGACGCACAATCCCTTGAATGGGCTCTGGTTGAAAATTCTCAGCGCGTCGACGTTCATCCCTACGAAGAGGCGCAAGGTTTCCAACAGTTGCTCGACATTCCCGGCTACGACGTAGCCGCCTTGGTCGAGAAGTCAGGCAAGAGTGCAAGCCACATCTACGCCCGTCTGTCTCTTCTGCAACTTATTCCCGAAGTGGCCGAAGCATTCACGCAGGAGCGCATCACCGCCAGCCACGCCAACCTCATCGCCCGTTTGCCGCAGGAGTCACAAGCCGAGGCATTCGAGCAGTGCTGGCGCAAGGATTGGCAGGACGCGGAGCCGCACCTTCTACCCGCCAAGCACGTATCCGCTTGGATTCAGAACAACCTCTATCTCGCGCTTGCGGATGCACCATTCGACCGCGAAGACCCCACTCTCAACCCCGCAGCCGGAGCTTGCGTCACTTGCCCCCGTCGCAGCGGATACAACACTTCCCTCTTTTCAGACGTAACTGACGGCGATCAGTGCCTCGCCGGACCCTGCTATCAAATCAAGCTCACTTCCCACATCGACCGCGAGATTGCAGCCCGTCCCGAGCTTATCCAGATCGAGAACGCGTGGAGGAACGCACGAGAGCAGAGGCCCGGAGCTGTCCAGCGCGGGCACTTCCGCGAGATCGAGACCGTAGTCGAGAACCCGGACGCCGAGCCAGCCCCGCCGTGTGCAGCCGCGAAACCCGCAATCATCGTCTATGGCAAGCGCGTAGGAACCACTCTCACCGTATGCACAGACGACGATTGCCCCGTACACGACCCACGAGCAGCAGAAGAACAAGCCGCCAATCCCGCCCCGACAATGGCGCCCGCGTCCGAAGCCGAGACACAGGAAGAGGCCGAGGAACGCCAGCGCAACTACGAACAACAACGAAAGGAGTACGAGCGGGAGCAGGAGCGGAAAGCCAAAGAGCGGAAACAGCAGTTCGAGCGGGAACAGAAGGAGCACGAAGCCGAGCGCGCGCGGAGAGAGAAGTTGCAGAAGGCGCGTCTATCCAAGTTTGACCGAATTCTAGACAAAGCCCCGGCCATGTTCAGCGCAGCGCAGTTGAGGGTATTTCTCCGCGCCCTCGTCACTATCGACCCTTACGCATTTGATGACATAGCGGAACAGCTTGCCGCTAACGACGAAAACAACGAGCAGACCTCCGAAGAGATTTTGCTATCCACCATCGGTGGACTACCAGATGACAAGCTCACGGGGTTTGCCATCCGGCTTATCTTCAGTGGACACACAGCCATTCCGCGCGAAAACGAAATCGACTTTCTAACTGAAGCCGAGGCCGTGTTTGCTCCCCCACAACCCAAGAAGACGGCAAGCAAGAAAGCGAAGACACCCACACCGATCAAGGCCGCTCAGAAGACCGCAGCGAAGAAGACGGCTAAGAAGCAAGTTGCAGCCTAACCCGCAACGGGAGTCAGCTAACCGGCTCCCGCTCTTTTCCAAAAGGAGGAGATCATGTTTCAGTTCAACTACAAACTCAAGGTCGCCGAGCGGGTGAAGGCGAAGTGCGAACGGCATCCACGTTACAACCCGGAGCGAGACGGGCGTGGCGGAATCAAGGGTGGATGCTCGACCTGCTTCTCTCTCTTTGACCTGCATCAGGCGAGGTTATCGCTGGACGCCGCTCACAGGGATTTTCTAAGAAGAGCCTTGCCCTGGACGCGGGTTCGTCAGCCACGCAACAGGTCAAACGCACCGAGGCAGAATGACCCTCCATTTGGAAGCCAACCTCTCTAACCCGAGGTTGCGCTTGCACTCCATTTGTCTCCGCAAAAAAGAGTGCGCAATGGTGTCAAAATCTGCGCCTCTCATCTCGCTTAGAAGGTAGATGCCGAGACTCGCCCACTCAAGGCGGGCGGCGGGGCCTTTCCCTCCCCTGCACCCCTCCTAAGCCAAAGGCATCTGGAAGGAGACTTCGATGGACAAGACCGAATCCACTGTTCGCGTCATGCTCACAGCTATCGAGGTGCCGCTCTACGATGTCGGTGTCCTGAATGAGCGTGGAATGCTTCCGAGACTCGACGGCATCTCGGCCGCGGCGGTCTTCGACAGGCTTTCTCTGCTCAAGTACCGCAACGCGCACGGCTCGCACATCTACATTCGTCCATCGGGTGAGCATCGCTTTACCACGCTCGACGATCTCAACGAGACCTCGCTCGCCAGACTCTCGGCAGACGGCTTCAATCCGTGTGCCGTGATCGAGACCAGCGCCGGCAACTTCCAGGCGTGGCTCAAGCACTCACGGGTATTTCCTAAGCTCCTCGGGACCTTCGCCGCGCAGACATTGGCGGGACGATATGATGCCGATCCCAGCGCGGCTGACTGGAGGCGGTTCGGACGGCTTCCCGGCTTTACGAATTGCAAGCCAAAATACCGCAAGGCCGACGGCCTCTTCCCTTTCGTTCGTTTGCACAGCTACACCGGACAGCAGTACCCGATGGCGCAGGCCTTTGAGCAGGAGATAACGAAGTTATACGAGACCCGAGAGCATGAACACGAGGCGAGGCGTTTGCAACGTTCTCTTTCTCCCCAAAGGGAACCGAGGTTATCGAATTTATCCCTTGAGCGCTTCCGAACTTCTATGAAGTACCAGGACCGGCCCGCCGCCGCTGACATCGCTTTCTGTGTCGCCGCTTTTGCCAATGGCATGACCGACGATCGGATCGGATGTGCCCTTGAAGACGACTACCTCTCCCGCGACCCCAGCCCTACAAAACGAGCTGCCTACATCCGAAGGACGATGGAGAAGGCGAGGAGATGGATCGGCCTATGAGCATCGGTGCTGCATTTGCCCTTGTCGTTCTTCCTCCTGATTGTGGAATGACTCTTCTAGTTTCTGAGCTGGCTTTTGCAACTCGCGCCATGAGAGAGGCCATTGAACAGGGCAGCTCCCTTCCGGTTTGCCTTTCTATCTGCGTTCAGCGTGCCGCGCTCAAGACACCCCCGCCCTTCGGACGCACGCTCTCCTTCCAAGAATCCGCTACGCGCCTCTCAAGAGGTGCGGACTCCTGCCCCCAGGCAAGCTGTGGTCCCCTTCCGCAGATTCCATCCAGTCGCCGAGGGAGTGGGTCGCGACGGCACACCCGTTGGGCAAGCATGTACCGCAGACAGCGGACAAACCAAAAGAAACGGAGATAAACACCATGTTCAACAAAGTCATCCTCATCGGCCGCCTCGGACAGAACGCAGAAGCCAAAACCGCTCAAAACAACAAAGAGTATGTCATCCTCAACATCGCAACCCAGGAAAGCTGGAAGAACGACAAAGGCGAGTACGAAACCCGCACCGAGTGGCACCGCGTCTATGCCTGGAGAAATCTCTCCAAGTTCGCCAAGACTCTCCAGAAGGGGCAACTCATCACCCTTGAAGGCACTTTGCGGTATCGCGAGGTAGAAGATGAGGTCAAAAACACTTCCTTCAAGCACCGAATAGCAGAGGTCCACGCCATCAGCATGAAGCGGCTCTCAAAGATCGAAGCCGCTGATGATCCTACTGACGGAGCCGACGACGAGTAATCGTCGCCGGCGTAGATGGACGAGGCCGCTAACGGTCTCGTCCATCTTTTGCTTTTGCTGAGTACAAGCACATTCCATAACTCCTCACAGAGACCTTTGGCAACTGTCTTACCTCCGAAGGGGCTGTGTCAGCTGGGTTTGTCCGGCTGCACCACGTGCGCTGCTATAATTCGGCGGGGCTCCGCCGTGAGTGAAAACAGGTACTACCTTGGCTCATCGCCAATCGTTCTCAAAACCGATGAGGACTATAGCCGTCTGATCCAGCGACTTCGCCAATATCTGGAGGTACGGAACCTCTCCGTCCTCATGGGAAACGGCTGTAGTATTCCTCTTGGTTCGCCGGTCATCGGCGATGCTGGAAGTCTTAAAGGTGAGTTCGCAAAGACCAAGTATCAACTTACGGACAGTGCATGCCAGGCGACCGCGCTCAAGACGCTCGAGGTCCTTCTGCCGAAGGCCGGCAAGATTGGGATTGAGCCGCTGCTGACCGTCCTCGCGAATATTCAGGCGAATGAACAGCTTCTCGGCCATCAGACAACGATAGGCGGCAAACCCGTTTCGGCTTCAGACGCCAGGAGTCTTGAACAACTCCTGAAGAAGTGGCTTTTCCTTAAGTGCAAGGAAGTCAGCGAGACTGAAGACTCCAAACTCAGATTCCACGAAGAATTGCTTCGCCGCATATTGCTGCGCAGCACCACTTTGCCACGGGCAAAGATTTTTACCCTTAATTATGACCTGCTGATTGAGCGAGCGCTCGATAACTTAGGCGTGCTCTATTTTGATGGATTCCTCGGGACCATTAATCGGACTCTCCGCACGGAGTCCTACCACTACGATCTCTATTATCCCGGCGAGACGACGGAGGGCCGCGTCACCCGCGTCGACCGTGTGATTCATCTTTACAAACTCCACGGAAGCACTAATTGGCGCCGGCACGGTTCGAAGGGGGCTGAGGTCGTTATCCGCCACGGAAGTCCGCAGGACACGGAATACGGTGATGTGATGATCTACCCATCTCCTCTCAAGGTTACCGAGATGAACGGATACCCCTACTCGGAAATGTTCAGGCATCTGAGCGCACAGATCACGCAGCAACAGAGTGTTTTGTTGGTCATTGGCTATCGCTTTCAGGACAGCCACGTGAACCGGCTCATCTATCAGGCTTTGAGCATTCCGAGCTTCGTACTCGTCATCGTGACGCCCTCCCTCATCGAACCGGCAAAGGGCAGCGAGCCTGGCGAGGAGCACGAGATTTGGCGCCTGACACAGATCGACAGCAAGCGGATTCTCGTTATTGTCGGCGGTGAAAAAGGGGCAGATGGCAATTATGTGAGCGGAGCTGGAACCCTTCAGGACTTCAGCACTAAACTGATGCCCGACATCTCCGAGTTGAATACGGAAGCCAAAGCAAATGAAGAGCTGGCAAAGATATTGAAAAAGCCGAGTGAGCCTGATGCCAAGTGATCGGACGATCGGCCGAACGGTGAAGGTCAAGACCTATCAGGTGCTCGTTGAGTTGTTGCCGGAGACGAGCAGTTACGTCAAAAGCAGTCTGGGTGGACTGTATTCAATCGCAGTTATCAATAGTTTTGTGATTGTCCCGGTTGGCAGCGAGCGTGTGGTAGCCATCGTCACCAGCCTGGATATGGCGGAAGAGGCGGAGGCGAGCATGCAGACTCGCCAGATGCTGGTGATCGCGAGGCCCCGGCGGACGATTTGGGCTAGCATGATCGGCACACTGACGCAAAGCGCCCGCGGTG
>NZ_SHKW01000005.1 GCF_004217555.1 Edaphobacter modestus | reverse complement strand
CTTGGCGAGTCAATGCAGACCACCCACAAGTCGCCAACGCACCTTAGTATGGAATGGATCGCTCGCGAGAGGTTCGATGCCCTCTGACGAACCTAACGGCTGTATCTACCTTTGGATTGAGGAAACTGCATGATCAACCGCCGACACGTATTGAAGGGGATGGGTACGCTTGCACTGGGTCCCACGCTCCTGCCTCTTGCAACTCTTGCGCAGGCTGCACCGCCCAAGCTGACGCTGCCTCCGCCGGGTGCCGACGGATGGATCTCGCTAATCAATGATCGCGACCTGACTGGCTGGTATTCCATGCTTCAGAAGAGCGGCAAGGGCGTGGCGGAGAAGAAGCGCATTGTCACTGTGGAGAACGAGATGCTCCACATCATGGGCGCTGACGTGGACGACACCCACTACGAGGCGGGCTACCTGGCGACGCACCAGGAATTTGAAAACGTGCGCATCCGCCTGGAGTACAAGTGGGGCGTCAAACAGTTTGCGCCGCGCACGATCAGCAAGCGCGACAACGGGCTGCTGTACGGGTTGGTAGGTGAAGACAAGGTATGGCCGCGCTGCGTGGAGTGCCAGATTGAAGAAGGCGATGTGGGCGACTTCTTCCTGGTCGACGGTGTTCGTGGCGTGCAGTCTCCGCATGGCGCTGGGCTCTTCGGCCAGGGCTTAAGTCCGGCCCATGGCTGGCCTGCGCCCGATAGCGATGCCGCCAAGGCCGCCGGCAAACACAGCACGGAAGAGCCGAGCACGGGCCGCAAGATCAAGGACGGAAACTTCGAGAAGCTGGACGATTGGAATACGGTCGAGGTGCTCTGGCAGGGCGACCGCGCCGCGCATATCATCAACGGCCGCGCTGTCAACACCATTACACGGCTGCAGCAACCGGACCCAGCGAATCCCGGCAGCTTCATCCCGCTAACGCGTGGCAAGATCGCTCTCGAGATTGAATACGCCGAGATCTGGTTCCGCAGACTCGAGGTCAAGGCCATCGGCTGATCGCACCACACCCACACAACGCAGATCCGTGATGAGGAAGACTAAGTACGGTGAAGTCGGTTTCTCGGCAGTGACCCTTGCCGCTTGAATCAGTTGTTCCCGGAAACGGGGTTTTCGCCAAGTTCACCCGGCCCAGAGTCCAATCGCGCCTCGACAGAGCAAACACTGTTATGAAATCAAGTGGTTCGGGTCAAGGAAGAATGCAACGATCAGCGCAGCTCAATGACTGAGTAACCCTGTTGTCAACCCTAGAGGAATGCACTCCCTTGCTCACTAAAATGATTTACAACAAATGAGAAGAAGTCCTGCAACTTCCGGCTCGCGGACCACGGACTCGGGACTCCAAAGACGTCATTAGGCTTCGTGAATCGTCTCCCTTGAGTTTTGGCGGTTCGGACGATTCGTCAGAATTGCCCTCCGTAGCCGAGCAGCTGGCGCAGGCCACTACCGGTCCGCCATGTGGAGTCTGACTCGTTCTTGATGAGGTCGCGGTAGATGAGGTGCGCGGCCTCGGATTTGAGCTGCTGGAAGCGCAACGAGTTGGGATCGAGTGGATTGCCGGGGAGGGGTGCGGCGAGCTCATTGGGAATGTAGTTATTGACGAGCGCCTCGTAGCCCTGTTCGGCGCGGGGGGCGTCGGGATGGCTGATGAGCTCGAGCTGACCAGCCTGGGTTGAGTGGTCGTAGAACTCGAGCTGTACAGTGGCGGGGTCGATGGTGGTGGTGGCGGGCAACCAGTCGGAGTAGACACCGACCTTGGTGTCGTTGGTGCGGAGGGCGACGATGTTGGTTGGGGAGTTATTGAAGTTGAAAAAGCCGGGAGCGATTTCGTCAGTGGAGAAGAGGAGGTAAGATCTGCCGGGAGCCCAGCGCGACTTGAGCATGGAGTACATGTCGAGCCGGTTGGCGTAGATCTGGTTATTGGGAAACTCCGTTAGCCATGTCGTGTCGCCCTTGTGGCCGAGGGTAACGAACATGTTCAGCAGGTCGACGGAGGAGCAGAGGCCGGTTCGGATGGTATTGGTGTCGTCGGTGAAGCGGCCGCTGGGGTCCATGACGATGAGCGGGATGTGCATGCACTCCTCGTAAACGGTACCGATCTTGCCCTGAACGAAGCCGTGCGCGCCGCTGTACTCGCCGTGGTCAGAGGCGAAGATGATGACGGTGTTGTCGATGATGCTCTGCGGCAGCTTGTGGAGTTGATCGAGGACGTCACCGATCTGTTGATCGACAATCTTAGTGATCTGGGTGTAGCTGTCGAGGCCGCGTTGCCAGTAGTAGAAGGGCGCGAATCCGATGCCGAAGCCAGTGTCTCCGTTGCCATAGGGCCTGACCCTGAAGCCACGCTGAAGCGGGTTAGTGGTGACGCCTCCCCAGACGGCCTCTTGAAACTGCTGAATGAAGGTATGGGTGGTGGGTTTGCCGGTTGCGGCGTAGTTGTTGGGGTTCTGCCAGTTGGGCGGCAGGAAGGGGTAGCGGAAGAAGGGAGGAGATTTGAGCTGGTTGGTGTCCCAGTCCACGATCGGAGGATTGTTGGTATAGTCCAGGATCTGATTAAGCGGGGCGCTCGGGTGGTTTTGATTGTAGTTCGCAAAGAGGTTGGTGTAGGTGAGGAACTCGGTGCCAGCGGGGAAGAACTCGCGGTCGTGCGGGTTGACGTAGCCGATGGTCAGGCACCATGGGCCATCGGTGGTCTTGACGTTCTGCAGGTAGGCTAGGGCTTGGTTGGTGGTGTAGGCGTCGTTGTGGAATTGGGGATCACTGTTGAAGTCGCCGTAGGTTCCCTGGAGGTTGTACCCGGAGGGATCGGGGGGGCTGTTCCAGTCGAATCCGTACGGAGCGGTGTCGCTGGGGCCGTTGGGGACGGAGACGTGCCACTTGCCGACGTAAGGGGTGGTGTAGCCGGCTGCCTGAAGCAGCTTGCCGTAGGTAGGATATGCAGGATTGAGGACCGGCACGTTGGGATTGGTGGTTATAGTGGTCATGAGCCAGCTCTGATGTGCGTAGAGACCGGTGATGATGGTTCCGCGAGCAGGTGTGCAGGCGCAGGCCGCAGTGTAGTAGTTAGAGAATTTTACTCCGCGCTTCCAGACGTGTTTGTAGAGGTTCGGCATGAAGCGCTTGAAGTATTCTTCGGCGCTGTCGATGCCTATGGGAAAGACGGAAGGCCAGCGCAATTCGTCGACAAGGATGAAGAGAACGTTAGGTTTCGCTCCTGGTTCGGTGATGTTTTTAGAGAAACCAAGGCGAGTGGCGACACTGGCGCCTGCGACTGCGGCGGTGGTTTTCAGGAAGTCTCTGCGTTTCATATGTATCTTCTCCAATGGATGAAATTCGTTACTACTGAAGTGAATTTGGGAAAAGCCTGGAGCCGGCAACCCACAGGAGATAATTGAGAGTTTGCATCATGGATGACCTGAATTTGTATCGGAGCCTCTTTCGCTGGATGCAGCATGCGGTAGACAGCTTTTCGAGAGCGGATGAGGCTCTCGATGAGGCGCCGATTTAGTGGAATGAATCAGGTAGCCGGGAGATCTAGGGGTCGATAGATTTTTCTGGAGAGACCAGGGCCGACGAGCGTCGCGAGGGAAGATCACATATGCGACGGGCAAATTTTACGCTGGCCGCTAAGAGGGGGTCAATTCTGGAGTGGCCGGCTTGGTTTGTACCAGGCAAACACCCGAGGTGGGAGCCCGGTGCGTGAATCACGCCCGCCGGGATCTGTGCGGGGGGTGCGCAGCAATGCGCATCCCTACCGCGATAGCCCTCACGAAGGCCGTTCGTTGGTTTCGGAGAGGTCTGTGGCCACCTTTGGCAACGCGCCTGTTGATATTCCAGATGTAGTCGCCAGTGAGATTGATGTGTTCCTATCCGAGTGGCGAAGCGTGCTGGAGAAGGGCAGAGTTGAACGGTCGTGACTTTGCCAGATGCTCTGCCGCGCGTTCGAGGTAGACAGTATTCCAGAGCGTAATTGCGGCCACCACAAGGTTGAGACCGCTGGCTCTGTGGCGTTGGTTTCGAAAGAACGATCGCGGATTTCTCCAAGTCGGTTGAAAAGACGGCGCGAGCGAGTGCGTTTCTAGCCTCTCACCTTTTATTAAGACCGGCGGAGAGCCGGATTCTGGAGGAAAAGCGAAGAATTGGAGGTCGTCCACGGCGCCAACGGCAGTTTGTAAGGACTTATGGGCCGAATCTGGCGAGAGTAGGTCTGGAAACAGGAGTGGTCCTGGTAGGAGGCTCGCGATCTCGTCTGTCAAAGATCTTAAGGGGTAGTCCCAGGAACATGAACTTGGTCTATCAGTCGCTTCAGCTCGCCAGACTGGACTGCGGCGCGCCGACGAACTGAAGCGATCGAGCTGTAATGTGCTAGAGCACGAAAAGCTTTCGACGGCATGCTCCTATCGCGCCAAGAACTCCAGTCCCGAGAAGAACCAGGCTGGACGGTTCAGGAGTAGGAGCAACAGGAGGAGGAACAGGAGTGAGAGGGTTATCGGTAACGGTCATCGTAATACTGTCGAAGAATTGATGGGTGCCGACGCTAAACATATCAAAACCCGAAAAATTGCTGCCCTGAAAGTTGTCAACGTTCGGAACAGCATAGATCTGCAAATGCAGATTAGCCGGATCAAACACTACAAGAAGGCAAGCAAATCCATTTACCGAGCAAGTTGTTATTGGAGCGACGGGCGTGAAGGTTGTAATCAGATAGGGACTCGTGTACGTGAAGGAAGCCGGCACCCCAAAAGTCGGCACCCCAAAAGTACTGTTGAAGTCATACGTAAACGTATCGGCACACGCTGGAATGGTGGAAGAAGCCACAACGACGGCCGCCGCAAAAAGACGAAGAGCTCCTCGCAAGATGAATCTCCAGTATTCTCAATATTGATTTAGACCAACACAAACTACCTGCAATCGCCCCGCCACATGCCAAATCGCTAAATCCTCAGTTCCTCGCTGTTTCGGAACGTTTTCTCTGGCCAAACCCTGCACTATTCTGCAGTCGAGTGGAACCGGGCTGGCCAGATCAGGATACAAGACTGGCTTTGCAGGGCTGGTCGCGCGTTGCCCTCCCGATGTCGGAAATTGGACTACAGCGCCCTGATACTGGGAATGCGGGGAAAGACGGCGTTTATCCCACTAAAGACGCACACGATATGCGTCGTGCAACCTTTGGTTTTGCGCCCGAATTCACTCCATCGTTTCAACTTTTTGATGGTACGGGGTGGCGCGCGGTACTCAAATCCCGGACCGAAACTGATGCATGGAAAGAGCATAGTGTCATCTTTTGTACTTATATTCCGGACAAACTTCAGCAGGAACTTCGTCCGGGTTTTATGTGCAACAGTCCGGGATTTGAGTGCAGCGTGACACGAAGCATACACCGCTCATCGCAGTGCGGTACTCACCGCACAAAGCGGAACTCGATGCCATCGTTCACATCCGCCGGATGCCATCGGGAGAGATACAGGGCTGTATCCGCATTCGACAGGATGACGGCGTCCGACCCGCGCAGCCGGTCAGCGTAATTGGCATGAACACTACTGCGCGCCTCCGGCCCAATGAATCGATACTTCAGCACATTCCGCCAGTCGGTCCACGAGCTTATCGCGAAGCCTCTAGTTACAAGTTCCAAAGAGGAGCTTGTAAAAACTGACGGAAGCTTGCGGTGATGTGCAGTGAGAAGTTGCCGTCCGAAAGGAGGTACCGCCTCAACCTCTTGCGGCGCACTGCGCGACACCGATTTCAGCATAGCTTCGCGATAATCCCGCGTGCGCAGCAGTATGGACCATGTCTCTGCGGCTTCCGGCGACAGCCTATAGCCATCTCGAAGAGCAGCTTCCTGGATGCTTTCCGCCGTAAGAAAACCTGTCTCGACGGAAACAGAACGGTCGATGTAAATGATGTTACCCGGATACGCATCCAGATACGACTTTCGCACAGGAGTGATGTCTTGCACGGGAAGTCCTGAGTAAAAGCTTAGAATCAGATGGTCATTCGGAGCTGCATAGAGTTTAGTCGTGCGATCCATCGACGTGGCCCCAAGCCGGTCCAGCACAATAGCATCTGCCTTCCAGTTACCTGCTGCAAATGTCTCATGGAAATTCGGTCTGCGGCCCGTTGCCATGAAGACCATCAATAGGAGCACGGGAGCTAAGACTAACGAATACCGCGGTACGAGGACACGCGTAATGGCCGCAGCGGTCACGGATGCGAGTAGAAAAAGCGGGCCCCAGTAACTCAGATTTAACCGGCCGCTGTCGAAACTGACTGCCGGCACAAACGCGACAAATGTCGCATATCCGCACACTGCCCAAACACCAAGAAACAAAAGTACAGGGGCGAGTTTTTTTGCGGGCGCGGCGAGACGTAGTGAAACGCGCGGCTTCATCAGAACCACCCAGGCAGTCAGCAACGCAATGATGATACCTGCTGCTGCAGACGACACTTGAACAGGCGGATATCGCCAGAAGTCGCTTGGGAGATTCAACAGCGGCCAGGCCCGCGGGATGTGTCCCTGTTGTCGGTAGAACTCAGTTACGAAGATCCACGGCAGGGTCCCTGCGGTCGCAAGTGCGGCGAAAGTAGTCAGCTTGCGTACACCGGCCACGTGCCTGCGGACAATTACCGGTGCAACCAGCAGGCAGACGAGGCTAGCCGCAGTGAAACTCAGAATGTGAGTGTAAAACAGCAATACAAACGCGGCCGCCGCGAGGTAGACGTGCTTCCACTTGCAATCCTTGACCAGAAGCCACAACGAAACCGCGCATGCCGTAGTCAGTGCAACCTCGGCGGAGTAATAGCGAGCTTGGCGGGAGATGGCAATATGATATGGGTAGATAGATCCCACCAGCAGTCCTGCCCAGGCCGCGTCCGGTCCATAGAGGATTCTTCCCCCAGCAAAAATCACCGCGAGAAAAAGTACTCCGAACAGAATTGCAGGCAACCGGGCGGCCCTGGTGCGGCGCTTCCATTCATTCAGATCATGCTTTACCGCAGGTACCCCATTTGCGAAGTCCGGAGTGACTCCATGAAGGGCGAATGATCCGGCGATAGCATAAAGCGGAAGCCAGCCATGATAAACGGCAACGTGTTTGTCGGAGTAACTCAGATCGCGAAACTCATACTCCGCATTTCCTGGCCACGGTTGGATCAGTGTGTTCTCGTAAATCGGAATGCCAAGATATGCATCCGTCGGATAGCCGTTTTCGAGAATCGTAAGTGCGTTAATCGAAGACTCGGCTTCATCCACCCAAAATGGCCGCTCGTCCAGATACTGTATTCGAATGAGGAGCCCCGCAAGCAGTACAAGGATGGCCAGCGAGCCTTCGATGATCTGTCTCTTCCGAATTAAAGGATCTTTCGTCATATTAAAATCATTCGGCGGATGCGAATGAAGGTACCGAGTTCCGGTTCGTAGGGTTTTTGACCGGACTTGGGTGGGGCTCATTTTGGGAAGCCGCGAAGAAAATACAGAGAGACCCCCAATGTGAGCACCCCCGTGGTGAGAAGAAGGGTTGCCAGCCGGACGGGACGATACCTGAGAGCGGTTTTGGTAATGACCCCCAAAAAACGGAGGCCATCCCGGCCAGCCTTCAACTTGGAATCGCCTACACGCTCGTGGTAGGGCATATCAATTTCGACAAGCTTAGCGCGAGCTTCGCGATCGAGCAGGGCGCGTGCGCTCATCGCCGGTGTGAAGTGCAGGCCGTTGGGTAAGGGGCGTAGCCGGTTATAGGCTTCTCTGCGCACAATGCGCATGCCGCTTGCAGTGTCGCGGATGCGGCGGCCGGAAAGTAATGTAAGAAGGCCGGCAAAGAGTAGATTTCCGGTCTGCCGAAGCAGCGGCATTTTTGTTTCAGCGTTCAATCTGCAACCAAGCACTACGTCAGCGTGCTCGTCCCGCAGAGCTCGGGCAAGGTTCGCAAAGAAACGCGGATCGCAAGTTCCGTCAGCATCCAAAAAAGCAAGAAGATCGGCATCCGAATCTTGCCAGGCATGCTGGATGGCAGCGCCGTAGCCCCGATTCTCTTTGAAAACAATCAGTTGAATCTTGTCGGTATGCCGGTGGGCAAGTTCGCTTGTCCGATCCGTCGAGCCGTCGCTAACAACAGTAATATCGACTTCAGTAATGTGCGAGTTGCCTATAATCTCGTCCCTTGCGTCGAGACAACGCTGAATGATGTCCTCAATACTCGCTTCTTCGTTCAGCGCTGGAATGGCGATAAGGAGCTTCATCGTTTACATCTTGGTGCAAGTAGGTAACCAAAGCGGGATAGATTCCGTGCCACGGCAAGTTACATCGTCAACTGGTAACTAAATATGCTGACCCGATATCTTCTATCCGGTTACAGATGAAAAAATGCCGATAAGTTGGACGCGGGCTCAGAAATCATGCAATAAAAGCAAAACTCATGACCTCTGCCTTGCAAACATATGCAAAAAAATGGGACGTCCTATGGCGTTTTCAGTCAGATTTTGCGCTCGTGATTTGGCATTCTATTTGCACTTTACCGGCGCGAGGATTGAGCAGGTGTTGGATGTCATCTCCGGTTAGCCGGACAAGGCAGACGCGAGGTCTTCTTGAGAGTTCTTTTGGTAGGTGGAGCAGGATACATAGGATCTCACGTTGCTCGGCGGCTTAGCGAACGTGGCTATATCCCTGTGATTTATGACAACTTTAGTACTGGTCATCGAAGATTTATAGATAGATTTGAGGTTATTCACGGCGAAATAGCTGATTACGAATGTTTGCGGCACTTCCTTAAGAACGTCGACGCAGTAATGCACTTTGCGGCAAGGGCCTATGTCGGCGAATCCGTTCTAAAACCGAGGGAGTACTACGCAACTAACATGACCGACGCTCTCACTTTGCTCAATGCAACAGTGGATGCGGGGATAAGCAAGTTTATCTTTTCGTCCAGCTGCGCTGTGTACGGTGCCCCGGAGCAGCTTCCTATCACCGAAACAACGCCACGATTTCCACTCAGTCCGTATGGCCAGACGAAAGCGGCTTTTGAAGATGCTTTGAAAAGTTACTCGGCCGCATACGGTCTCAAATTTGTCGCACTCCGGTACTTCAATGCTGCTGGTGCTGACGAGTCGGGGATGTTGGGGGAATTGCGGTCGCCGGAGACCCACCTCATACCACTTGTCCTGAAAGCGGCTTCAGGACACTCTCCAGCAGTCAGCATTTTTGGGAATGACTACGACACTCCCGATGGCACTTGCATCCGCGACTATGTCCACGTTAATGACCTAGCTTCTGCGCACGTTAGCGCCCTGGATCTGTTAATCCACAAAGGGGAATCTGACGTTTTTAATTTGGGGACCGGAACCGGCTTCTCTGTTTTAGAGGTCATCTCTGCTGCGGAAGAAGTATCCGCTTTACATGTTCCACGACTCATTCTCCCAAGACGGCCAGGCGATCCGCCGGTCCTTATTTGCGACGGAGAGTACGCCAGAAAAAAACTCCATTGGTCTCCTCAACGTGGCTTGATCGAGATACTTAGCACCGCTTGGAAGTGGCAGATAATCAATACAGCGGTCGGTGCAGAGAGCGCAGTTTGCTAAGCTCGTAAATCATTCTGAGCTGGCACGGGCTGCGAACCGCCATGAACTAGGTGGGGAGACCTCAAGACACGGAATATTACGTAGGTTAGTGCGCCGGAGACCGGCAAGGAGTAGATGGTGCAAGTCCGTTACGGTGAAGGCATAGCGAACCACACCGGCCCCGAGTCATGCGCAGCATACCGCGAGGTGTGCGGGCGAAGCGTTGACAGGGGAGCGTGCAGGCCAGCCATTGAGCCGCGAAATATTTCTCATCCAGGACGCCGACGCTTTTACGTTTGCGGAAGGCAAAACGAACGGGCGCGTTACCGCGAGTGCCCGAACGGTCCTGCGTGGTCGTAGACCCTGGCCTGCACGGACGCTCTGTGTTTTGGGAACCGGGAGATCTCCAGTTTGACCATTTGCAGTCAAGGGGTGGTCCGCGTCGGGAAGGCGAGGAGCCATAGCCGATGATGAACGATCGGCTCTGTTGCATTAACTGGCGCAGAGGCAACTCGCTCGTACCGATGTTGCAGATCAGCAGCAACATCGAACAGCTTGTTGATGAATTGAATTTCGCCGGCGACTTTAGGCTTGCAGAGGAGGCAATGGCGACGGCGGATCATACGCATAACCTCAAATCCCTTGATGGTGGCAGACGCTGTTCTCATCGTTTGAAAACCGCGGGTGGGACGGATCACCCGCTTGAGACCGCCGTGGTCTGCCTCAATGATGTTGTTTAGATATTTCGACGTGCGGTGCTTCGTGTCCTGTGGCAACTGTTTTCCAAAACCCCGATTTTCAGGGAACTGCAGCTTCTTGGTGAGCGGAAGCGCGTTTCTCGTGCAAATCACTCCTTTTACAACATTGACGTGACAGAATCTTATTTATTCGCTATTAATGAATATATGAATGATCAAAGATTTCTCGGGGAGTTCGAACTGATGGTTCTCCTGGCGATTATCCGATTGGATAACGCCACCTATGGAGTCCCTCTGGCCAGAGAATTATCCGAGGTACGTGACCGCAATGTATCGCTGGGCAGCGTCTACGCTGCGCTGGACCGACTCGAGATTAAAGGATTCGTGAAATCGACCCTGGGTGAATCCACTCCCGAGCGCGGTGGACGAGCGAAGCGCTACTTCTCCGTAACTGCCGGCGGCATTCGCGCTCTCCAGGAGACGCGGCATGTTCTCAGTAGGCTTTGGAAAGCTCTGCCGCCCATCAAGGGAGGGATCGCGTGAGACAGATGAGATTTGTGCGGCTCGCTTTGTGGGTGCTTGACCGTATGGAGTCTGCGGGGAAGCGAGGCAATCTCTCCGGAGACTTGTTGGAAGAACTGGAAGATGGACGCTCGGCGCGGTGGTTCTGGTACCAGGTGTCTGCAGCCATTCTGCTCAACATCATCGCGAGGATGAATCGCTGCGCAACGCTGCTGGCCTTCGCAGTGGCATGGAGTGCGCTTTATCCATTTTGGAGAGCTGTCTGTGTGGGAGGTCTCACGTATTCACTTGATCACTATGAGGTTCTTGCATGGCCATGGTCGTCAATCTCGCCGATCATCTATGGGGTTTTGCCAGCGGTATTGTTCGTCTGGCTGGGGTTCGCTGCGTACACAGCACTGTCCGGATCAATGAACTCGCACTCGGCGCATGAGCAATGCTTTGCGCTGTCCACGGGAACGGCATTGATCTTTGCCGCGAGCTTTGCCGTGCTTCGCCAGCTTGGGCATCCGCAAATCGTCATTGGAGATCTCACGCGAACAGATTTCTTTCTCATCGATCACCTCTACTTCATTAGTGTTCCAATCGCATTGAGTCTTTGGATCACCCTGTGGATAGGAGCATCGAATACGCCACATGTTGGGCGTCGCCAAAGAAGAAAGTCTTCACGTTGGTGGACGAGCATTGCGCGGATGGCACAGATGCTTGTGGTTGCGCTTATACTTTGCCCCTTCTCATCGGCCCAGTCTCCTGCCGTGCCCGAGCCTACACACGGAACAGATGAGGAGCTGATCCATGCTCTCAAAACGAAACTCGGCGAAGATACGGCCGCAGGAAAGTTTTCCGGAGTCATACTGATCGCAAAAGATGATGCTCTGCTCTTCGAGCAGGCGTATGGACTTGCCGATCGCGAACGGATGATTTCCAACACAGCAGAGACACGCTTTCGTATTGGTTCGATCAACAAGGTATTTACTGCAGTAGCCACACTGCAGTTGGCCGAAGCGGGAAAGATAAAGCTCGATGATCCGTTGGTAAACTACCTTCCTGACTATCCCAACAAAGATCTCGCTCAGAAAGTAACAATCCATGAGCTACTGAACCACACGGCAGGAACGGGAGACATCTTTGGAACAACTCAAAACGTACTCTTCAGTGATGAATTCAAAGCGCATCGACTTCAGTTGAAGACGCCATGGAACCTCCCAATCTATAGCTCCGCATCAAAAATGACGGTTTATGAGTCCTTCGAAATCGCCTCATAAGCCGGGACACAAACAAATAGATTAGAACGTGATTTGTGATTTCTTCGCCGCTTGGTTAGTGAATTTGCTCACGTTTCGCCTGGTGGAGCCAAACAGGGCCACGCCTTCTTTTATTGCTTCTCTTCGTCGATCCCCTTTGCAACGGTCCTTTAATTTCACCGTCCCTTGGTCGATTCACTGCGACGGATCATACATATGGGAAACTGTAAGGCCATTGCCGTTGGCCAGCAGTCGACGGGTTCCTAAGCTCGGTCAGTGATGGATCCCCAATGCACTGACCGAGGGCCGATCGCTACTCGGCAGTCGGCTCGTGAGCTCTGAAATCTATCGCAAGCCGGAAGACACCGACCCGTAATGCGGCTAGAGAAGCTGCTCATGTGTCTGAAAAATGAAAAGCCTTTTCGTTATCGATACAACAAGTTGGCCTACTTAGAATTGCCAGCTTTTTTTTCCTCGATTGACTCTTGTCTTTGCTTCTCAATCGTGTCACAAAAGTCGTCATGCGGCATCCACTGTTTACAGAGCGATGGGCCATTCTTGCTCATTCTATTGAACAGGGCATCGGCGACCGGCCGAGTGGAGACGCCATTGATAGCGGGAGTGCGGTCTATCAGACGAGCACTAAGTAGAACATTTGCATCGATCCGATCGAGTAGTTCGGTCCGATAGTGCGGGGGCAGAAGAACGTAAGTGAGCCAAGTCCAGGACCCAAGATAGCTGTAGACGAGAAAATCATGGTACTCGGCGACGAACTGTTGACGGGGGACCACGTTGATCGGAAACCAAGGCCTCAGATCGAGGAGACCGCGATCTACGGTGTCCTTGAAGATGTACTCCACTGACGCTTGGGGATCAGCTACGTAGGCGACGTTTTGCAGTTGATTTCGCGGAGCATAAAAGGACGATTGGTGAAATTTCGTAATGTCGGCCATGACGAATGGCGAGGAAGTATGTGATTCAAGAATTGCCATGTGATCGGACAGTCTCTTCACATCGAGCCTACTTATTCGAATCAGCCAGATACTGTGAGCGGTGAAATAGAGCAGTCCCACTGTACATAGAATTAGAGCAAAGCTGCGAGGTCTGGGAGCTACGGCATATCCGAAGTGGCATAGAAGAACAACGGCTCCAACCATGGCGGAGATCGCATACCGCTCTATGTAGCCGTGGGTCACGGTCTTCGCCAGTATCATCGTGAAGAGAGGGATAGCGGCAATTGAGCTCCATGCCACGACCTCATATGTAGAAAAGCGGCGAATCTCAAAGCGATAATCCTCTTCTCGAGCCTCAGAACGGAGCAGGATGACAAGATACGGTACGGCGCCGACAACAAGAACGTTGGCGAGGCCACCGAAAAGCTGAAGATAGTAGTCCATCAAGGTTCCCCATATCGGGACGGCCCAAAAGTGCGCTGAATAGCCACTGGCCCTGCGGATCGTGCCGAAGAAGACGAGCAGAGGAACCACGCCCCCCATAAGGGAAAGCCACGTCCAAACATCAATGCGTTTTAGTTGGATAGTGCGCGCCACCTCGCCGAGGCCCAGAGCAAAGATGAACAACACGGCATAGTAATGGCTGGAGACTGCAAGGCCGCAAGCAAAGAAGAGGACCACAAGCCATTGAGGTCGGTTAGTCGAAGAGGAAGTGACCCGTTGCCAAGCGAGCAAAGCGAGCGCACAGAACCCGAGCTCAGAACCGTAGCCACGTGCCTCCGTTGCGTAGTAAAAGGCACTGGAAGCCAGGGGAAGAGTCATCCCAAGAAGCGCCCAAAGAAGAGATGTTCTGCGGTAGAGGAGGTGGAAAAGACAGACGCACATCATGCCGAAACCGAAGATTGGCAGCAAGCGCACCGTAAGGTGGCTGGTGCCAAAAGCAACGGTAAACAGATGCGTAAGGTAATAGAAGAGAGGGGGATGTTGATCGGCGCCTGTGGCCAGCGCTTCGAGTATCTGAGTCATACTACCGGCTCTTGAGATATACAGAGTGAAAAACTCGTCATCCCACAGTAGTTTCGTCTTCGCAGTAGCTACCGCGACAGCGCCATACAGGATCACAAAAAAAGTATCGGCCAGCGGAGAGGCAATGATTCAATAAGGGCTGCTATTCTCTCTAAGCGTTCAAGTGCTGAAGAAACAACGATCTTTCCGTAGTGGTGTTGTTTTGGGGGTGCTTTAGTCATCGCTCATCCTTCTTGTGATTTTGGATTGAGACCACTCGTTTCGCACAGCGAGAAGACCGGAAGATCGGTTCATCCTCCGAGATGCAATTTCAGGAAATTCGAGGTTGAAGATTCCCGGAAACGTCACTTTTTTCCATTGCGAAGACTCTGAAAGAGTCTATAGGCAGTACCAGCGTCCATAAGAAGCGAAAAGTCGGCGATAAACCGCCCCTGATTTAATACAGTCCACGTGTGACTGTCATAACCATGGGTGGCGATGAAGATAAGAGAGCTCACTTGATTCCCAACCTCTGTGTCGGGAAGATTCGGCCCAGCCGTCAGAGCGTATGTTCCATCTGGAAACGTCCCGGAAGAAGAGTACATGGTTTCCCTGTCTGTGGATCATGGAGCAAACAATCTCATAACGCCGCAGGATCGGAAGATGATGCTTGTCTCCCGTCTTGCTTAGGCTACCGTCTCCCATGCAGGCCACTCACATGTAGGGCCCTAAGTCGACATAGACCATCGGCGTTCGATTCGCGCAGGATTGCGTGTCTGCGCAGACTCGCTACACCGCGCGTGCCCATAGGCGCTTCGCTCCATAATCAAATTCGTAAGGGAAGACTTAAAGAGAGAGGGAACCAGGAAGATGAAGCAGTGTTCAAATTTACTCTGCCTTCGACAATTCTGTGTGCGTACCAGGTTTGCGCTGCAAAGGTCGAACCGGAAAGAACCCATCGCTATAAGCTTGCTCACCAGTGTTACGAGGCACAGAACGAAGATCAGAGCGACGACACCGAACTCGGTATCGTTCGTAAGGCCCTCCGGGTCCCATTGATCAAAGAACTCCGATAATGGCGCGATGAGACATGCTAGTAGCAGAACGACCGTCGCCAGTTGGAGCAATCGCCTCATGGTTTTGTGAATTATAGAACTCTCATTACGAATGAATCCACAATTGTTGTCTGTCGTCTTGCGTCACGCATTCCCCTGCCGAACTGGACCTGATGTCTTGGCGTGGATGAAACTGGCCCGCCTTTCCTTGACAAGGGCTGGTTTGCCTTCGAAGCCCAACCTAGGAGGGCACTGTCGATACCTTCCAAGGTACTGGGATTAGGGATCCCAATGAGTGCATAATCGCCAGTGCGGTCATCGACCTCAGCTTAAGACGTCAAAGACGACGGTTTATGAAGCGTTTTGGAACCATCTTTTGACGCGAGTTATAAATCCTCTAAATCGTACCACAGCTCATATCAAAAACAACACGATTCTGACATGATTTGTGATATCTTTTTCGCATGGTCATTGGATATGCTCGCGTTTCGACGGACGACCAA
>NZ_SHKW01000004.1 GCF_004217555.1 Edaphobacter modestus | reverse complement strand
TAAGTCTTCCCATCGGGAAGACCGGGTGCTCAGGCGGCACTATTTCTTTGCCGTCAACCCGAAGGAGGATGTTTCCTGGCTCAACACCTGCGACGGCTGCAGCTCCTCCGTCATGCACATCTTGAAAAATCCATCGTGAGCCGTGGGCTGTTTCGTCAGAGAGGTAAGTTGCGCTGAGTGCCGCACGACTTGATGCCCGCCGTGCAGCTCCGTGGAAAAAACCCAGATGCGAAGTTTTGAGCGTTTGCAACAGATCCATCATCGCTTGCTCGAACGCGTCAGCCGTAGCCGCGGATTCAATTGTGGCGCGATGGATCGCGACCGCGTTCTGCCAGTCTTGCCCGAGGAGTTCCGGTTTGTAGAACTTGGAATCGAGAGCCTTCAGAACACGCTCAAGAACTTCATGTTTCGCTTTGCCAGTCAGGCCCGATTCACGGCTAGGGGGAGTATTCATATCCACACACCTATGATGCCGCAACCGGAGCTAATTAATCTTCAACGGATAGTAGTACGTTCCGTTGTCAGTGCCGCGCACTGTCGCGAGGAAGTAGGCTCCTGGCTTGGCAGCTCGCAGATCGAGCGTTACGTTCACCAAGACCTTTCCTCCGTCTCTTTCAACCGCACTCCCGGCCCCCGTTGCGATGATTTGGCTTCCAGTCTTGTCTTGGGACACGTTCACGTTATAGCTGCCCACTTCGCTGAAGCGGGGAAGCACAACCGAGAGGTGGACGATCGCGGCAGGCAATGAGACCTCTTTCAACGGGGTTGTCTCATCATCAGCCCCTCTCAGAGTGCCGCTATTGAAAAGATCAACCGTAGCGCTTACAGGCTGAGCAGAGGCAACCTGGACGTTCGGAGCGTCCGCTGAATGGTAGTGCCTAAATGCCACATAACCGCCGCTACACATGACAATCAGAGAAGCCGCCAAGGCCAAAGGAACAGCCCTCAGGCGCGAGGTTTTTGGGACTCGCGCAGAGTTGGAAGGCGTAACCTCGACAGGGCCAGAAATGGCTTCGGAGTTGGGCGTAGAGGCGACGGCATTCGATTCTTCCCAATCCAAGCGGTAATGCCGATACTCGGCATAGCACTCAGAACAAGATCCAACATGAAGGCGGGCCGGATGCTCTGCCGGCAGCCTATCCTCAGCCAGGGCTTCTAGCGTTTTGTCGTCAGGACAGCCTTTTCGCTCGGGATTCGGAAATGTCTCAAGAAGGAAGTCCTTCATCAGATCCGGGTTCAATGACGATCTACCCTTTCGTCTCGCAAAATTGTGGTGAGCCGTGGCCCGGATCATCTATTTTGCGAGCACCAGTCAATGTGGAAGCTAAGCGCTCTTTGACGCGCTGGATGGCTTTCGCGGCTGCGGAGTAAGTCGTTCCCAACGCATTCGCGACAGTTGCCGGGCTCGTTTTATCTTGAAGAAGCAGAACCAAAATATACCTGTCCCGTTCATTCAGGGTTGCTTTTAGTTGTTCAAAGAGTATTTTACGGTCGATAGCGCCCTGAAAAGAACCACTCAGACCACCAATACTTTCAAGGTCACTCCCAATCCCTGCGACTTGCTCTCTGGCCGCTCCACTCCTCATCCAGTCGCGAACTTTACCTTTGAGTGCGGAGTATGCGTAGCGTTGGGGTGAAATAAGGATCGTTGCTCGCTCTTGCATGCTGTGAGCTACTTCTTCAGCCCAGTTCGCAATCATCGCCGGATCGACTTGAGGGTAATCCCTCAGTACCCAATGAAACGACCGCTCTACAGCGGTTTCGACCTCTGCACAAACAACGGTTCCGTTTGTGTCCACGAGATGTAAGTGAGCCCGAGTCATTGGCAAATCATCTCTGCAAAAAAAAGTGCTCAATGGTGTCAAAAAGAGCCCCTCTCATCTCGCTTAGAGGGTAGAAGTCAAATTTACTACGAGTCTGTAACTGACCGCCAACAGCAAGTTGCAGACCCCCCGGGGGGAACGGCTATTTCTTTGACGATTTTGAACGCGACCCGCCACCCTCGACCAGGCCCAGGCCGGCGATCAATTTTTCGACTGGTATTTGAAAAACCTCGGCAATCCTCAGCAGAGTTGGCACGGATACACCATCGCCTTTCTCAATACGTTGTATCTGCGTTAGGTGGAAGCCATGCTGGACAACAAGTGCGCGTAAGGTCAGCCCGCGCTCCTTGCGCATCAGTTTGACTCGCTTACCTAAAGCTGCTGAGAACTCTTTGTAGTCGTATCGCAGCATGGAATCGGTGTCGATGTGAACCTCGCGCAATTTGATAAAAACACATCGCAACATCCCGGTATAGCGATCTCTACAGAATCTTAGCAACCTCCAAAGCACACACACAAATGTGGTGATGTTTCAAGTGTTGTTTGTACACAAAATTGTGGATAAGAAAAGTGTGTTGACACAATGCAGACGAGTCGCTATAAGTTGTGAATGGTGACACAAGTTTGTGGTAACACAACAACGTGTACACGGCGGCCGATTGTACCGCGTGGCCGTAGGGTTGTGGGCCACAAAGCCCAACCTGAAAGGAGGAAAAAAAGCCGCTACGTGAGGCTCTTCTCAGAGCACAACCAATTCCCCTTACCCCTATTTCGTTCCATAAGGAGAAACCTTTGAACAAGTCAATTGATTCACGCCTAGCACATCGTTGGGCTCAGAAGTTTTCCAAGCAAAATCTGCGGACGTTCGGGCGAACCATCGCACCGAGTCTGCTCGCCATTTCACTCACCTCACTTGCTCACGCTCAAGGCACGGTTGATTTTTCCGGTGCTACGACCGCGATGAACTCCTTCAAAACGTTCGCAGAGTACGCCGGAGCTGTCATCTGCCTTGGAGGTCTCATCTTCGCTGGTATCCGGTTGATGAGTGGTCGCTTTCAAGAAGCAATTCCCGGTCTTTTCGGCGCTCTCTTCGGTGCTGGCGTTCTCGGCTGGGGCGCTGGCTGGATCAGCTCTCTCACCGGCCAGTCCATTAATCAGTAAGGAGCCTAGCCATGACCAACCGAGGGGAACCGTTACCGATCAATCAGGCGATGAACAGGTCCAGAGCAAAACTCGGCCTTGAACTGCCGACGTGGATGGTTATTGTCTTTGTCTCGATAACGGTTTTCCTCGTTGGGTTTCGCATGTTGGCCATCTTCAGCTTCCCGGTAATGGTCGCTGCTGCATGGCTCACCGTTCGCAAGCACCCAAAGATGTTTCAGCTTTGGGGCCACAGCCTTTACCAGAAGCCATACTATGACCCCCGAAAAGAAGACTGAACAGCAACGTCATACGCCGTGGTACGCGAAAGCTGGAGCGGGTTGCTCCATCGTGCCAGTCTCCCGTTTCGTCACCCCCAATATCTTCGCCCTGAAGACAGGCGGCTACGGCTGCCTGTTTTCTCTCACCGGCATTGATGAGGAGAGCTTGACCGATCAGGAGCTTGAATCCCGCGTTCGCTCCATCGAGGCATCACTACGCGGCTTGCCCAAGGGCTCCTGCCTATACCAATACGCTCGCGTCCTCTCAGGGTTCGATATTCCGCGCCAGAAGAAATACAGCGATCCAGTAACCGAGACGTTTGTAAACGACCGGCTAACGTTCCTGGAGAAAACGGCAGGGTTTCGCCGGATCGACCTGCATTGGTGCCTCACCTTTGAGACATCGCAGAAAAACCCATTTGAGAGGAAGCCCTCAGAGAAGGCAGAGGATCATGCGCGAATGCTGTCGAGTCTTCAAAAACAAGCAACGATACTCGAATCACATCTCCGCTCGAATGTCGGCCTTCGTCTGCTCGATAAGACAGAAGCGTTCCCCTTCTTTTCTTACCTCTACAACCTGGAGCCGTGGTGCGAACATGACCAGCTCGCCCGCGACACCGGCGTTGATAGGCAGATCGTAAAGAGCCCGCTTTCATGGCACAGTGACCATCTCCGGGTAGGGAAGCGGTACGTTCAAATGTTTTCCCTGATGAACACCCCGGAGATTTCAAGACCGTGCCAGTTTTCGGGCTTGATGACGCTCGACTGTGACAGCGTTCTATGCACGAGCTGGAGACCAAAATCAGCGTCGGATGCACGATCGGAGATTTCGGCACAAGAAAAGTTCATCTCGTTTTTCAAGGTTGGTGTACTCAATCGTGTGATGAGCGGAACAGACACCGCTTCGTTGGACACTGGGGCAGGTGCGAAGGCCGCTGATGCCAGCGTGGACGACCTGAGCGAAGTTATCCGTTCGCTCGACAAAACGGCGCAAGGTGAGTTCACCATGCGCCTGCTGCTTGCCGCCCGCAGCGTCGAACAGCTCCGCGAGACAGTACCAGCGGTTCACCGGTTCTTTGTTGATGCCCGCGCTCAAGTGATGGAGGAGACGCTTGGAAACCTCTCTTCGTTCTATACGATGTTTCCGGGAAATCAGAAGTTCGACGTCTTTCCGCTATGGCTGGGAGAGAACCACCATGCGCGTATGTCCTCCGTTTTTGCGCCGCACATAGGGCACCCACACTCGGAAGACCTTGATTCCGAATATTTGAATGTCTTTGAAACGCGGACCCGCACCCCGTTTTTCCAAGATGCCTATGTGAACGGCGTGCGCGTCATGCTGATAATCGGGCCAACTGGCACCGGCAAGTCAGTACATGCAAACCAGATGCTTGCGTTGGAGCGGAAGTACAACGGCTTTACTTACATCTTCGACATTGGCGGCTCCTATGAGAGTCAGGTGGAACTCTACGGCGGCAGAGTTACCCGGGTAGGCAAGGACGGCCCCCGCGTCAACCCCTACTCCCTGGAGCCGACCGAGAACAACATCAAGTTTCTGTACTCGTTCCACAAACTCTTGCTCACCAGTGGGGGCGCGGAGCTGAGTCCGGAAGACGACGATGTGATTCATAAGGCTGTGCAGGGCATATACCACCTAGAGCCGCACAATCGCCGGCTCTCAAACCTCGGGTTGCCTAAACATCTGGACCGCTATATGGCGAAGTGGGTGGGGAAGGGCGTCTATGCGGCGATCTTCGACAACGTAGACGACGAGCTATCCCTTGGACGGCACCAGTGCTTCGACTTCCAAGGAGTGAACAACAGCCAATACGCCGACCTCATCGAGCCGCTGATGGTCTGGATACTCCGCCGCATCGACGAAGTGCTCTACAATCCGGCAAATCTCGGCGTTCCCAAGCACGTTCTCATCGAGGAGATCTTCTCCAGCATGAAGAACAAACAGCTTCTCGACTCGGCGCTCGCCTCGATCAAAACCGTTCGCAAGAATCTCGGTGGTGTGACCTTGATCGGCCAGTCAGCAAACGACCTGGGCGAGAACGCAGACAGCATTGTCAACTCGTGCACATCGTTCCTCTTTTTACCGGATGCCACATTCAACCGGAAACATTACGGCGAGCTATTTAAGCTAACGGACCAGCAGCTTGATTTATTCGAGTCTTTGCGGGAGCGAGAAGGGCTGTACGTACGCCGCGACGGTTTGACCAAGGTTGTCACACTCAACCTCGACAACCGAAGCTATGCCAAATTCTCCACGAAGCCGAAGGACCGGGTACGCCGGACCAAGCTAATCGAGATGTACGGACTCACCGAGGGCATTGAGCGGTTTGCCCAAGGAGAGACTGTCTAACCGCTGCGCCACACCACTCCACGACAAGGAAACTCTATGAAGACCCTCTCAATCCTGCTAATAAGTTCCGGCCTTGCGGTTGGCGCAGTTTCAACCAGCCTTGCAGCCACAACCCCCGATGCTCCACACGCTCTTTTACCCAGTGCACCACGAACAGTCGTCATCCGAGAGACAGACACGCCGCCAGTCATTCGCGCCGGTCTTCTGCAATCAACCCTCATCTTGCTTCCGGCAGAGGAAAGGGTCGCAACTGTTTTCGGTGGAGATACGGTGTCCTGGGTCTTCGACGGCGGGCACGTCGCTAGCCGTTTCATCTCAATCAAGCCCAAGGTTGCGAACACAACGACGGACGTGCATATCGTCTCCGATCACGGAAACGAATACACATTGCAGCTCCGCGAGATATCGAGCGACGGCGATCCTCATTTTGATTCAAAGGTGTTTGTCACACCCGGCGATCAGGCCGGGAAAGACAAACTGGCCGCGATGCCGGTATTCGTTCCCGCTGCCGAACTGGACAAGGCCAAGCGCGAAGCACTTGAGGCGCAGTCAAAGGAAGCCAATGAGCGCAAGGCCGAAGAAACCAAGGCCGAGCAGTACCGGAGCCAATACCCCGGCCAGCTCCACTTTGACTACACCTGGAATGAGAAGAAGGGGAATGCGCTTGGACTACAGCAAGTGTGGCGCGATGAAAAGTTCACGTATCTGCGTGGCCATTTTCAAGAGACCCCCGCTCTCTACGAGCTGAAGGACGGGAAGGGAAGTCTCATCAACTTCGATTACAACGATGGACTTTACACGATACCCAAGACGGTTGCGGACGGCTATCTCACCATCGGTAAACAACGCGTCGAGTTCAAGCGCGCAGGAGGCAACTAACGTCATGACTGACCCGAACCAGATCCCGCCCACCGTCAACGACCCCGGCCCCGTTCCGGCCCAGCCCGAGGCTACGCCCGCCATCAAGAAGTCAATGCCGGTTGTCATCGGCTTAGGCGCAGTCATTCTGGTAATAGGGCTCGCCAATGTTGGGAGTCTCTTCCACAGTGGCCCAAAGGAAGCACCGCGGAGTGCGCTTCCAATGCGTCCCGCATCTCCGAACGCTCAGCAGGTTACAAGCTTCGAGGCGCAGCAGAAACTACTTGCCCAACGTGACGAGGCCGAACGTATCCGGCAACAACAACTCGCAGCACAAATGGACCAGCTTCGGCAGGAGCAAGCCGTCCCTGGTCCAGAATCGCCCAATGCCGCGCCTATGACCGCTGCCCAGCGTCAGGCAATCTACGGCGATAGTCCCAATGGACCAAAGACAACCTCGAACGTATCGCAGCAGCAAGCAGAAGCCAAGCAACGGCAGCTCGCCCGCGAGAAGCAGCATCAGGACGCTCTCAACAGCAACACCGTAGCTATCGACTTCGCACGTGGGGGCACATCGAGCGGCGGCAGCAACGTACTTGCTGCGAATGCTTCTGCTCCTGAGACGGCAAGCGGTGAAGACACGACGCCACTAGCGGCCTCATCCGAGGCCGGCAGCGGCACCCAGCCGGACTCTCAGGGCGGCAATTCTCCTTCAGGAGCACAACAACGGCCAGCCGGGGCACGCAGCGTTGCAGCGCAGCAATCCCAAAAGAAAGACCCGATGGCTTCTTATGATTTCGACGGCTATCAGGGGCGGCTATATCGCGTTTTTGAGGGAACAGTTTTTGAGGGAGTTGTGACCAACCACGTAGACGGAGGTTTTTCCGGTCCCATCATCGTGATGTTGACAACAGACTATTACTCTCACGATCATCAGCAGCTTTTACTTCCGCAAGGAACCCGTCTTATCGGCAATGTCCAGAGTGTAGGAAACGCACAGCAGCGCAAGCTTTTTGTAGTTTTCAATCGGGCTATCTGCCCAGACGGATTCTCCCTCGACTTGAACAAGTACCTCGGCCTGGACCCGCTAGGGACAACCGGCCTCGCAACAAATGTCAATAACCACATACTTAGTTCGTTTGCAGCAGCTGCCGCGATCGGCGGGCTGGGTGGCCTTGCGCAGATCGGCAACAACGGAAGCATTCTTACCGCCGACACGCAAATCCGCAACGGAATCTCCTCGCAGACCAGCCAGGAGGCCGAGCAGATATTGAATCACTTCCTCAATCGTCTGCCCGTAATCACAGTAAAGGAGGGTTCCCGCGCCCGCGTTTATATCAATCAAGACATTTTGATTCCGTCCTACGCAGAACATCGCGTCGATTCAGCTCTGTAATAGCCGTTCCCGAAGCCAGGAGGACGTATGAAGCTATCGCTCACAAAACGCCGCAAGTGGATTGTTGCTGGCGTTGTCATACTCGGAACCGCTACCCCCAGCTTCGCACTATTTGGATTTGGGGATATCGTTTTCGACCCGAGCAGCTACGGCGAACTTGTGTCGCAGCTCTCCACAATGGCCAAAATGCTCACCACGGCACAAAGCCAATACAACACCCTCAAGAGCAACGTTCAGAACTTCTCTGTCAAGAACATCTGGCAAACGGAGCTGAATAAGGTAAAAAGCGTCTCGGTTCCCAATACATATGGGGAAACCAACGGTTTTTCTAATGCTCTCAACCTCAACAGTCAGAGTGCCGCGCTCATGGCCTGGACCAACTCCAAAATTGGTTTGGCTCCAGAAACCAACGGCATTCTGAGCACACAGACGGTAGGGAACAGTTCGAACCTAACACAGCTCGCGATGATCGAGGCGTCGGATACCGCTTCACCCGATTGCCTTAACGCCGTGGGTTCCTACCGTCAAGCCCGCAACGATTCCGCCACAGCCCAGGCGAACCTACAAACCGCCCAGCTCGACGGATCAACCTCCACCAACAGCGAGGTTGAACAGCTCAACCTCCTCAACGCTGCGCAAGCCCAGCAACTCAATGAACAGCAGGCGCAAGGGGTTCTCCACGCTTGTCTCGCGCAGCAGATGACCATTCAGAACATGCAACAGCGGAATGCCGCTGCGCAGGATCTGAATACGTGGGGCTTCGTCCAAGCCCAGCACACCGCTAACCCAACCCTCAACGTGACCGACACCGGCACGTGGACGACTTATCTTCCCTAAGGATTGACTTCGATGAACCTGACGATGTTCAAACGCCTTGCAACCGATGTAGCGCCGCCAATTGCGGCGCTACTCGCCTTCACTGTCTGCGCGCTGGCCCTCGGACTCCTAGTGGAGATTTCTGGAGCCAATCGTGCGCTTCGACATTGGGGCCAATCCCTTCACAGCAAACTTGACCCCTCATTTCCACGAAACGACTTCAGCCAGTTTTAGTTCGGTACAGCTCACACCACGGAATGGACGCCATGATGATGCACCTAACAACCTTTTCGGCATTGGCGCTGGCTCTGCCGGGCACCGATTGGCTTTATCAGTTCACGAACAACCTTACCGCCCTAACAACGGCCAACGGGGGAGCGCTCACGAATCTTGGGATCACGTTGCTGAGCGCCATTGCGTTCTTTCAGCTAGTGAATATGGTTGTCAGCTTTAGCACAGCCAACATGACGTTCAGCCTCAATCCAACGCCGTTGGAGGCTGGAGAGATCGTCCGATTCCTTCTCCGGCTCACAGTCTGCTGTCTCCTTGAGACCTACTGGGTCAACCCACTTCCCGGTGCGGGTTTTGGCCTCAACCACCTATTCTCCGCACTCGCGCAATCAATCGTGACCGTGCTCGATCAGAACTCGCTCGCAAACTTCAATCAACTCCTCAGCGACGCCGCATCGAAGACAGGTTCGCCATCGCTGCTGTCTGTCAGCGAGCAGGTTTGCTACTACCTTGTGCAGATCATTCTTGGCCTCGCCGCTGGGATACTCTTCGTGATCAACGTCAGCTCATTCATCTTCTACGCGGTGACAGCATTGTTTGGTCCGCTTTTTATCCCGCTGTACATGACTGACAGTTTGCGCGGCAAGTTCTACTCCTTCGTTGAAGTGCTACTCAGCTTCGCGATGATCCGCGCCGTCGCTTCAGCGTTCATTTTCGTATGGGAAGGATTCATGAACACCTTCCTACAAAAAACCTTCAACGGGGACTATTCCATCGGCATGTGGTTGGCGAACCTTATCCCCGTCATTATGGTTTTCGCCGCATTCATCATCAATATGCTCTTTATCCCAACGATGACCCAAGCTATCTTCGGCGGCGGCGCTGGAGCAACCGGCTCCGCTCAGAACCTTGTAACCCGAGTCGCCCTGGCTAAGTTCAGAGGCGGCAAGTGAGGTAACTCCATGAATGTCGTGTACTCAATCCCGTTCAATCCTCCGCGCTTCCTGGTCTACATCTTCAGAACGTGCCTGATTCTCATCCTCATGGGCTCAGTCATCTTCACGACAATCGGCTTCATCAAGGCAGAACACCAAATCGAAAGGAAACCCGCTCATGGCCACGCAATCCACACCACTCACTGACGCAGCCTGGACTCCGAAAGAAGCGTTACTCACTGACGAGATTGCCAACGAGGTCTATGCCTCGCAATATGCCGAGCGCAAGATGAGCCGGTTCGTAATTGGCACACTCTCTGTTTTACTGGTTGGCTCCCTCGGAGCTATCGTCTCCCTTGCTCACAAGCCGATCCAGAACCGCTACATCCGCATCGACGAGATAGGCAGGGCGCAGGCAATCCAATACAGCGATTTGAACTACAGCCCGCGCGAAGGCGAAGTCCGCACGTACCTCACAGATTGGGCGAACTACCGTTACACCGTCAGCCGAGACACGATTTCCAAGAAGTACCCTCTCAACTATTTCTTTTTCTCACAGCAGCTTTCCACTCAGTTCATGAGCGAGGACAACAGAAACCACATGATCTCTCAGGTCATGGCCGGTCAGATGGAGCAGAGCGACGTAGAAGTGCGAAACGTCACAATCACGAGCATGGCAGAGGAGCAGGTCCAAGGCGTTCGCATGTCGCGGGGCACTGCTCTTGTGAACATTGACAAGCTGTTTTCGGTGCGCAACTCTCACGAGCCGCGCACCGAGCATTGGATGCTTTCCGTCACGTACTACCTCAATCCCAAACAGGTCAGCGAACAATCCCGCGTCTTCCCGCAATTCGAGACTATCAATCCTCTCGGCATGACGATTACCGAGTTCCATGAGAACCGAATCGGCGTCGATCCGATTTCAGATGGAACCGCTAAACCCCGGCCAGCAGCATCAACCCTCACACCCAGCACGATATCGGCTCCCATACTTCCGGGAACGGAATCAGGAGCAATTCGGTGAGTTACGACCTCATTCTCCCTTTCTTTCCAGAAGAGATTCGCGGGCTTCTATTAGACCCCACCATATCTGACTTGATGATCAACGGAACGACGGGAGTGTATGCGGACAAGGGAGGGGTGCTCGAAAAGATCACGCTCACGACGCCGTACACCAACGAACGTTTGACCGCAGCGATTGAGCGTGTGGCCCGCATCCTGGGTCAAGACCTCACATTGCAAAATCCCATCCTCAACACGCGGCTACCCGATGGTTCTCGCGTTGCCGTAGTCGGTCCCCCGTCTTCGATCAACGGGCCGACTCTCACAATCCGCAAGTTCAATAAGTGGTTCACGTCAGATGAGCTAATCGCATCGGGAAGTATGCCCAAAGAGGTTCGAGATTTGGTCGTCAGTCTTATCATGCAGCGCAAGAACGGCATCATTGCAGGAGGTACGGGTAGTGGAAAAACCACGCTCATGAAGGCGCTACTCGATCACATCCCCGCAAGCGAGCGACTTTGCATCATCGAGCAGCCCGCCGAATTGCAAGTGCTCCAACCCAATGCTATTCGGTGGGAGGCAGTCGAGGCGATACCTGGTCAGGTTGCCGTCACGCCTAGCGAGCTGCTAGCGGCGGCCCTTCGTCACCGGCCCGACAGAATCATCATGGGAGAGATACGCAACGAGTGCGGTTATGACCTACTCCAAGCGATGAACACCGGCCACGGTGGAACCTTATCCACGATCCATGCGAAGTCGGCATGGGATGCGTTAAACCGTCTCGCCAATCTCGCTCTAAGTGCTCGCCCGAATCTCAATCACGCTTTCATGCGGAGCGAGACGGCCGAGGCAATCGACTTCTCTTTGTACTGCCAACGAGCAGCCAATGGGCGCCGTCAAGTTCGAGAGCTTATCACTGTCAACGGGTACGACCACAAAGAACAGCGCTTCGAAACGGAAGTCATCTACAGCGCTTCCAACGTCCACGCAGCATAACCACGAAGGAGATCTCACATCATGCCTCTGCTCACTGTAACGGCTTCCAAGAAGATCGACGCCACTCTCAGACTTGAAGAGTCAACCGCAAAAATGATCGACCGCTATGCTGCTTTCCTGAATGTTTCTGCTGATGATGTGGTGGACAAAGGTATGGAGTACATCTTTACCAAAGACAAAGACTTTCAGCAACACCTTACGAAGCAGCCTGACCTTCAGGTGCCTACCTCGTTGCGGATCAAGAAGACTCCGAACACAGTCGCCAGCACCAAGAACGGCGCGAAGGCTATCGCTTCAGCCGCAAAGTAGCAGCACCTTTCAGTGCTTCTCCTTCACGTCTTCAGCTCAGCAGGACTTCGTTGCACTCCGTAAATACAACAGCAACAGCAACAACAAAAGCAATGGCAACAGATATGTGCTGCGCACATGAGGAAGGGTGACACTCCACCCCTTCCAGGGTGGTGTTTCAGAGCAAGGTGGTTAGCTGGTGCTAACCACCATTACAAGAAAGGCATAGCAGCACTTGGTTGCTACCTGCTAACTCCGGTTAGCACGGAGTAACCAGCGACGCAGACCCAAAGAGGAGACAGCTATGGACAGTGCGGCAATTGACATCGCCCCCCGCCTCAACCGTTCCCAAGGCCGGGAGCGGCGCTCCCGAAGCTTCGGAACGAAGCTCACCCGAGCCGAAGAAGCGGAACTATATCAAGCAGCAAAAGCCGAAGGAAAATATGCAGGCGAATGGGCACGCGACGTTCTTTTGCGAGAGGCGCGGCGCTCACAGGACGATGCGCTTTTTACAGAGGTGGTGGCCACGCGGATGTTGCTGGTGAACCTCATCAAGCCGATGCTCCTCGGCAAGCCAGTTCCCGAGAACTGGATCACTGAAGCGATGAACGGAGTTCGCGCGGCCAAACATAAAGCGGCAGCCGATTTGCGAAAAGAATATGCCGCTCGCGACCGGAAGGAGAGCTAACGATGGCTACACAATGGGGAAGAAAAGAGTCGATCATCTGGCCTCCACACGTTCCGATCATGAGCTACAGCGCGATAGCGGGAGCGCTCCTCTGTACGCTACTGTTCGTCCTCCAGCGGCTCCACTTTACGCTCTTGCCCTTGCAGCAGAGCTACATCACTGAGTATGTCCGCTCCGAGGTTGGAGCAGCCTTCAAAGCCCATCAGGATTATCGGCTTGTGTATCTCGCCGGGGTCAAAGTGAAGCCTCGCCTTGCGCTGCCAGTAGACTTCTCAAAGAACGGAACGACGACGCTTCCAAACGGGAAAATCGCTCCGGTCGCCCTCACCGAGTTACCCATTGCTCAAGGCTACCTTTACCCCTACCGTGGCCCGGTCCAGAAGCTCTCGGATGTCGCCGTGTCGCGCTGGTTGCGCGGCGCAATCTTCGACGGTCAGGGCATCGCCCGCATCTTTCTTGTGAGCTGGATGGAGGGCGGAGTGTGCCTGGCTTTCATGCTCTGGTGGGCGGTTCCCGCCGACATAAAGCGATTCCGCGTTCTCAAGTATGGTCGCGTTCTCCGTGGCCCGGTAATGATGACGCCCGAGGAGTTCAACAAGGCTCAGGAGAAGACAGAGGCGAAGAAGATTCACTTAAAGGAAAGCGCCACGCGCATCTGGTTACGGTACATCGGCAAGAAGGTTCCAGCTCCAGTAGAGGGAATAGGATTCAAGACGACCGAGTTAGGCCGGATGATGCGGATTCCACAGCGGAAGGAGGCTCAGCACTTTCAACTGATGGGTGACACCGGGGCTGGTAAGACCCAGCTCATCATGCAAGTCGTCCGCCAGATTCGGGACCGTGGCGATGTAGCAATTCTGTATGACCCGGCGGGTGAGTTCGTCGAGCGGTTCTACGACGAAAAGCGCGGTGATTACATCCTCAACCCATTAGACGCCCGCTGCCCATACTGGGGTCCTTCGAGCGAGATGGAACGGAATCAGGAGGCGACAGCCATCGCTGCGAGCCTCTATCAGCCGACCAGCACGAGCACCAAGGACGAGTTCTTTTATCGAGCCCCGGCCAAGATTTTCGCCCATCTCCTGAAGGAAGGACCCGATCCTCACGTGCTGGCCGACTGGATGGCCGACGAGCCAGAGTTGCAGCGGCGTGTGGCCGGGACAGAGATGGCTTTCTTCATCAACCGGAAGGCGGGACCACAGGCGGCTGGCGTCCTATCGTCACTCGGCATGACCGCCGAAAGTCTTCGACTTCTGCCCCGTGCCGAGAACAGCAAGCGCGAGTGGAACGCCGTGGACTGGGCCAAGAAACGCGAGGGATGGATCTTCATTACCTCGCGGCTGAATGAGCGCGAAATCCTACGTCCGTTGGTCTCCCTCTGGATCGACATGCTGGTGATGCGGCTGATGACGACGCCGAAACCGCGCCAGAAACAGGTGTGGCTTGTGATCGACGAGCTTGCGAGTCTACAGAAGCTCCCACAGCTCCACACGGCCATTACAGAGAGCCGAAAGTCGAAGAATCCGCTTGTACTCGGCTTTCAGGGTAGGGCTCAGCTTCAGGATATTTACGGCAGGCTCTCTGAAGTCATGTTGAGCCAGCCCGCGACCAAGATTTTCCTCAAAACAGGAGAACCGGAAGCCGCCAAATGGATCTCCGACGCTATAGGCCACGTCGAAATCGAGCGTCTGAAAGAGACCAAGTTCGACGGCTCCCGGTCTGGGAAAAACTTCACGATGGACCGGCAGATCGAGCCGCTGGTGATGCCGTCCGAAATCACAGGCCTAGACGACCGGCACGCCTTCCTCAAACTCGGTAACAACGTTGCCCGGTTCGACTTCGATTACATCGACCTGGAGGCAAATACGGCGCCATTCATCCCCCGCAACTCAGAAGATGACCGGCTGCGGTTCGACCGCCGCACCTTCCTCCTGCTTTCCCCAGAACTGTACGAGAAAAACTCCGAGGAGGAGCCGAAAGCGACGGTCGAAGAGGCTGAGGCCCCAACCCCGGATGCCGTACCGGAATCACAGAGTGCGCCTTTGGCACACGCGAAGAGGCAAGTCCCGATCCCTTGGCCCGACCGTTCCGGACTCGACCCAGCGAGCGCCGGCGAAGAGAACCGGCCCGCGCCTGAGAACCAGATGTCTGCCGGACCCATCGCCCTAATTGCCGAGGTCCATGCTCACGCGCCCAAGCACGGAGAGCACCAACTAGACCTTTCGTTGGAGCCATAGCCCCATGATGAATATCCCGAAACCACTCAGTTCCGGTCAGGTCCAGACCTACCACAAGCTGGAGTACGCGTCCGCGTCACAGAGCTACTACAACCAGGCTGAGACTGTGAAAGGCGAATGGCAAGGCAAACTCGCCGCCTCGCTAGGACTCAAAGGCGAGGTTGCGCCGCTGGAGTTCTCACGTCTTGCTGAGGGAATTCATCCGCAAAACGAACAGCAGATGGTCAAGCATCGCCCTGCAATGGAGTACACGAACCCGGACGGCACGACGACCAAAGCGGTTGAACACCGGGCCGCTTGGGATGCCACAATATCAGCCCCGAAGTCGGTTTCACTTGCCGCGCTTGTTGGCGGCGATGAGCGCGTGCGGGAAGCGCACCGAGCTGCCGTAACCACCGCCTTGAACGAATTTGAGCGCTACACGCAAGCTCGACTCGGGGGAAACACTCCCGCAGAGACGACCGGCAAATTCATCGCTGCGAAGTTCGAGCATGACACCGCTCGCCCGGTGGACGGCTACGCAGCACCGCAGCTCCATACGCACGTAGTCGTCTTCAACGTGACCGAGCGTGACAACGGTTCAACACGCGCTCTCGACTCCCGTTCACTCTTTCAAAGTCAGCAATTTGCAACAGCCGTCTATCAATCGGCGCTCATGTATGAGCTTCGAAATCTCGGCTATGAAATCGAAACGGGCAGGAGTGGTGCCCCGGAAATCAAAGGCTTCTCCCAGGAGTACCTAGATGCGTCCAGCCTGCGCTCTCAACAGATCAGAGAAGCCCTTGAGAAGGCTGGGCGTAGTGGCCCGGAAGCCGCACAGATTGCCGCGCATGCGACTCGCGACAGGAAGCAGGCTCTCTCACGAGAGGAAGTCCTTGCCGCACATAAAGAGCTGGCCGCCGAGTTCGGGAACCAGCCGCGGCAAGTAGTTGCTGCCGCCCGCGAGCGGGGCGAGCAGCAGGAGCGGCGCCAGGAGGGCAGTACCCACGCGAAAGAGGCCGTCACCTACGCTCGACAAAGCCTTTTCGAGCGAGAAGCGGTAGCCGACGAGAGAAAAATTCTTACCACAGCGCTCCGTCGTGGCATGGGTGAGGCGACGTTCCAGCAAATCCGCGACGAGTTCCAAACACGCCGTGAGGCAGGACACTTCCGCTCAGTCGAAGGACCGAAGTACAGCTCCGGGCGCAGCTTCACAACGCCCGAAACCATCGCCGCCGAACGTACCAATGTAGAGTATGTTCGCGCTGGACAGAACACGGTCGCGCCGATCATGACGCTAGAGCAGGCGAAGGAACAGGCCGGCACTCGCGACTTCTTCAACGAGGCGCAGCGACGCTCCATAGAAGAGGTACTTACGTCTACCGACCGCGTTCACGGCTTGCAAGGTTTAGCTGGGACCGGCAAAACTACGACGCTTGACGCGATCCGCGAGGGAGCGGAAAAGAGTGGATACATCGTCGAAGGGTTTGCGCCGACATCTCGCGCGGCGGGCCAGCTCCGGGCGGCAGGGATCGACGCGACGACCGTCCAGAGTTTTATTGCCAGAGGCGAGAATCATCCGAGCGCCAACCCGGAGGTGCGCCACCTGTACATGATCGATGAGTCGAGCCTTGCCAGCACAAGACAAATGCAGGCCTTCCTCGACAAGCTGAATCCGGACGACCGTGTTCTAGTGATCGGCGACACCCGACAGCATCAAGGCGTCGAAGCGGGAAGGCCCTTCGAGCAGATGCAGGACGCCGGAATGCAGACCTCCCAGCTCGACCAAATCATGCGGCAGAAAGACCCTGAGCTGCTGAAAGCCGTCCAGCATCTTGCGACAGGAGAAACTGAAAAGGGCGTCGCGATGCTGGCACAGCAAGGCCGGGTGAAGGAAATTCCAAACGGCCAGGACCGAATCGCCGCTATTGCAAAAGACTACGCAACTCAGCCCGAGAACACCATCGTCGTCTCACCAGACAACCGTAGCCGACAGCAGATCAATGAGGCCATCCGCGCCGAGCTGCGCACTACCAATCTGTTAGGCGACAACGGCCAGCAGCTCCAGACGCTTGCCCATCGCTCCGATATGACGGGCGCGGATCGCACCTGGGCAGCTCGCTACAATTCCGGCGAAGTCCTCCAATACACGACCGGTAGCAAAGAACTTGGGATTGAGCGCGAAAGCCTCGCTCGCGTTTTGAGCGTCGATGCCCGAACGAATACCCTCACCGTTGAGAAGGCGGACGGGCAAAGCATTTCCTACGACCCGCGGCGTCTCCGCGGCGTGAACGTCTTCAAAGAGACAGAACGCGAGTTCGCCACGGGCGACCGCATCCAGTTTACCGCGCCGAATAAAGACCTTGAAGTCGCAAATCGAGATCTAGGCACCGTCACCGAGATCAAGGACGGGCAAATGACCGTGAAGATCGACGGCAAGACCGAACGCAGCATCACGTTCGACACCGCCAAGTTCCGCCAGTTCGATCACGGCTATGCCGTGACCTCGCACAGCTCGCAGGGTTTGACCGCTGGCCGCGTGCTCGCCAACATAGACACCGATTCCAGCCGCAGCCTCATTAATGACCGGCTCGCATATGTTGCCATCTCCCGCGCATCGGACGATGCCCGCGTTTATACCAATAACGCCGAAACGCTAGGCGAACGCCTCGCAACTGACGTTTCCAAGACCGCTGCGCTCGACTTCCGGCCTCCGAGTTCGACGGAGCAGGTCCGCGAGGCTATATCTGCCTTTCGTGGCAACGATCCAGCTACCGGAACAGAGAAGTTGCAGGAGCAGGGACGGGTTCACGAGTACGCCAACCCCGAGCACCGCCTTGCAGCCGTCAGCTCTGATTACACGGCGAAGACCGATCGCGCGGTGATCGTCGCACCCGATGCCAACGAACGGAGGGACCTTACCGACCTTATTCGCGCCGACCTACGCGAGCAGGGCCGTCTCTCAGGCGACAACCGAACAATGCCGATTCTGGTCGAGCAGGACTTCGGCAATCCCCGGCTCGCTACAAACTACACGCCGGGCGATGAGATTCACTACAAGACCGGAAGCCCAGAGAAACACAGCATAGCGGCCAACAGCTCAGCAACCGTTCTTTCCGTAGACGCGAGGAGCAACACCCTCACCGTCGAAACATCTACCGGCCATGAGGCTTCCTACAATCCTGCTCTTCTCAAACAACAGACAAAACAGAGCACCGTCTATCGCGAAGAGGAGCGCGACCTGGCTGCAGGCGACCGCATACAGTTCACGGCCCCCGACCGCGAGAACCGCATCCGCTCGGGGGACTTCGCCACCATTGATCGGATCGCGGAAGACAATGCCCTCTCCGTCCGTCTGGACAACGGAAAAACCGTCGAGCTGAACCCGGAGAAGGCCCGTCACATCGACTACGGCTACACCGTAGAGAGGGCAAAGAACCTCTCAGCAGATCGAGTATTGCTAACCGGCGAGAGTGGCCAGCTCGCGGAGCAACAAGCCGCGCTTACAAAGTTGAATCCCAACATTCGGGACTTCGCAATCTACACGTCCGACAGCACAAATCTCTTGCACAGAAACACCGGCATTGGGAATGGAACTGAGCTTGCAACGGAAGGGCATTCTAATGAATCGAGTCTCAGTAACGCACCGGAGCCGTCAAGCCCCTCAATTGAGTTCGAGGGCTACGGAATGGGCCTTTAGCACCACAGCCGGCGGCGGCAGCGCCCGGATCGCCACAAGGCCGCCTCAGTAGCTTTTTACCCTTTGTTCATTTCGATAAACTTGAATTGCAAAAGGAGAATCCAGTGAAACGTTCTTATGTAACTCTAGCGATTTTGATTTGTTTAGCTGGCTGCAAATCTGAGCCGAAACCCTCCACCGTTCAGCAGCGGACGATCGTGCAGCAGGTTGAAGATGCCGGTGCTGGAGACCTTAGCAGGGCGGATGTGGCTGGCCTTCAAATCTGGCTCACGAAGCATTCAGACGTGGCGCGCAACATCGCTTCACAGTGCAAAGAGGCGATGAAGGCAGATACTGCATGGAAGAACTCTGCAGAGGGCCGCATCTGCATCGCCGAAAAGGATGCTGGCTTCTCTAACTAGCTTCGTTGGTTCTAAGGTGTCCGACGGCAGTAGATTGCTTGTTCTGTGGTTGCGGTATCAAGCACTATTCAGCATCTCAGGACCGTTGTTGCGTACATTGCCAACGAGCCTGTTGGCCGGCGTCATGCGCATTTTGTCTGATTCAAATGGGCGCAGCAGATCGAGGGGCGGCCGAGACTCATCGTAGTCGTTGAGCCATCGGTCGAAGTCCCGCGAGTGCAGAATAACGGGCATGCGGTTGTGGATAGGTTCCATCAACTCGTTTGCTTCGGTGGTGACGATCGAGAAAGTATCAAGCGGCGGGTGTAGATCCCCTCTGCGTGGCCGCCATTCGGAGAAGATGCCGGCGAGGGCGTAAGGCTCACCGTCCGGCATCTCAAATTTGTAGACGGGTCTGGAACCCGCCTTCGGTTTGGGAGACTTCTTCGGGGGCGCCGGAATATCTCCAAAAAGACCGTGCTCGCCGGGGTCGATTGGCGGTGGTTGGGGCAGGGAAGGGCGTTGCAGCCACTCGTAGAAGCCATCAACGGGGATGAGACAACGGCTATGTTGGAAGGGTCCCTTCCAAATCGGCTTGTCGAGAATCGACTCAGCCCGCGCATTGCTTGTTGTGTAGATTTTGAAACTATCCGGATCAGCAATCTTGGCCGGAATCAATCCCCAGCGCATCTGGACAAGAACGCGCTCGCCGGTCTCAGCGTCAGCCCGAATAATGGGCTGATAGGTACTTGGAGCTATGTTGTAGTCGGGCGTGAGCTCGAAGCCTGGCGGAAGCTTGCCGACTTTGAAAGCTTCGGCGATGCGTTGCTTGTCTGATCGACGGTAGTATCGGCCACACACTTGTCTAATCTCCCCAGCTACCGCCGAAACCCTTTAGCTGGCCTAATTCATAGCGACCGGGAAACTCGACAGTCTCTCCAGAGCGAAGGCGGTTGACGATCTCCTTGGCGGCCGATGAATGGACAAGCTTACTAAAGTCGGTCTCATAGCTACCCACGTTCACAGACCACCACTTTTGCATCTCGTGTTCGGAAGTGGCGATAAAGGTGACCGTCTCCAGATGTCCTTTGTCCTCGCCTTCGAGCAAGAGGAACGGGGTGGCCGTCAGTTTATAGGGTTCCGCCATCCCAGAAGCGTATCACCCGAATAAGTGCATCCAAATCGGTGACGAACCATGACACGCCCGCGATGCTCGATGAATGCCTTGGCGATTACGCACGAATCGTGAGTTGATGCTTGCCCGAATACTGGTGGTTTCGTCTTTTGGCAACCAGCTCGGAACAAACGATCCTACTACAATAATTTGGAATTCGAGCGAGGGGTGAAATCCACGATGAATATCTGTGTGGACAGGAATCTATCTAACGCGTACTTATCCGTCTGTCTCTGCGCTCTGTTGGCCCTCCCGGTTCATAGCCAAACAGCCCAGTCTGCTCAACAGCGTATGCAGGCCGTGCAGAATCGCCTCTCTCGGTACGTCGTCATTCGCGACAGCGAGAATGACAATATGAATCTGGACTCACAGATGAAGGCGCTCGGCGTTCCTGCTGTGAGTATCGCTACCATCCGAAATGGCGCGGTCGATTGGTCGCGAGCCTATGGCGTTTCCTCCATCGAAGGCGCGCCCGTATCGACAGAGACTCTGTTTGGAGCGGCTTCCATCTCGAAGCCCGTTACGGCCCTCGGCGTCCTCAAGCTTGTGGAGGAGGGCAAGATCAATCTGGATGCAAACATCAATCAGTACCTGAAACGATGGAAGATTCCGGACAATCAGTTCACCGCCAAGCAGCAGGTTACGGTTCGGCGACTCCTTAACCACACTTCGGGCATCGGGACACATAATGGCGAAATCTATGACCCAGGTTCACCGATACCCACACTGCTTCAGCTTCTCGATGGTGAGAAGCCTGCGAGAACGCCGCCAGTTCGTGTCGAGGCCGTCCCGGGCACGAAGTTTGCCTACGCCAACGGTGGCTATCTCATCCTCTCCCTCCTGATCGAGGACGTCTCGGGAGAATCGTTCGCCGAATACATGAAACGAACTGTACTGGACCCTAGCGGTATGAAGCACAGCACCTTCGACGCTCCACTTCCGTTGGAATGGCGAGCACGCACAGCCACGGCGTATGGAGCCGATGGAAAGCAGTCAGTCCCTCCATCAAAGTTCGTCGAGCCGAATCTCGCTGCCGGCGGACTCTGGTCAACACCGACTGATTTGGCAAAACTTCTTCTTGAAGTTCAGCGCGAATACGATGGAAAATCGCACAAGGTGCTTCACCAGCAAACCATACGCATGATGGTTTCGCCCGATAAGAGCATTGCCTCAGCTAGGCGCTATGGACTTGGCTTCGAAGTCGGCGGCAGTCCAGAAAATCCATATATCCGTCACGAAGGCTCCGCATTTTTCCAGGACGATATGGTGGAGTATCTTCACGGCAACGGCATTGTCGTAATGACAAGCGGCGGTGGAGGCGGAGAGCTCGCAGAACAGGTCATTCGCAGCGCAGGAACGGTATATGGCTTTCCCGATTTCAAGTCGATCGAACACTCGGTTGTAGAAGTTCCGGCCTCTGATCTGCCTGCTTACACTGGAACCTATGCCTACATCAAGGTAGCTATGGAAGGGGACCATCTGACTGCGGAGATTCCGTCCGGATCGCCTACCGCCCGGCTTTATCCGGAATCGCCCACACGGTTCTTCGTCCTGATC
>NZ_SHKW01000003.1 GCF_004217555.1 Edaphobacter modestus | reverse complement strand
CCACCAGAAGAATGGCCTGCGAACTTTTCGGGACTTCTCTTTGGGTCTGTCATGGCGGCTCTCCTTATCTGGTCAGCGCCCAGTGATGATGCTGTTCAATGCACCGGTCATAGTGGTTCTGCGCATTCACGAGAACATTGTCCGTGAGCGATACGGCCGGCATCCTGGCGCAGCTCTGCCGCAATCATCATCTGCATGTAGGCCTGGCAACGGAGGTTCGCGACTTGTGCCTGTGCAGTGAGGTATGGATTCGAGCCCGGCGTGCTCACCGCAACCTGGTTTTCCATCTGGTTTGCGGTCTGCAGGATGAGATCTTCACCTTGATCCGCGATAAGCGTGGTCTTCAAATTCTGTTGACCTAAAGCATCGTCCATGTCCATCATCACGCGATCCTGCGGCAATGCAGTATTAGCCTGGGGAATCGTCCCGTAGTTCGTGGTGAAGCTCGTCTGAAGTGAAGGGATCTGGGTGGACAGCCGACTATGCAAAATGGACTCGAACTGTTGCGCACCGGGCGTAACCGCACTCGTGAACGGTGTGTTGAATGTCTGGTTCATTGAGTTACGAAAGCTAGAGATCGAATTGGCAACAAATCCGCGAGCTTGATTGAGAGCAGCCAGAGGCGCGACTGTCGTCTGGTAAAGCTTTGTGACCTGCTGCATGATCTGGTTGACAGAGCTCAAGGAACTGCCGATGTCGCTCTGAATAGAGCTGAAAATAGAGTCGAAGACGGTCAGGAACTGCGCGTGTCCTAGGGTTGGCAGTGCAACCGAGGCCGCCAAGGTCAGGGCCGCGATTCCCAACCGCTTTTTCCATCGGGACCGAGAGGCAAGCCTTTGGGCCGGTTCGCTCCCGATAGAAGGGACGTCATTCAGAAGCTGCTCACTTGATTTCGTTTCTACGTTCATTGCGCCAATGCCTCCTGCATTTCACCGGACAACTCCACTGAAAGAGGTCCGATCTCCGCGAGTCCTCGCGGATACTGCTCTGCTAGCCGTTCATAGGCTTCGATTAATGGCAATTGCCGGTGCTTGTGCAGCCACCACTTGCGGTAGCCGCGTTCCCGTGCATAGGTGGTAGTAATCCAGTAATCCACCGCGCTCGGAACAATCCGAATCGAATGGGTAGATTCAGCCTTTTCTCCTATCGCGATGAGGAACTCCGCGCTGTGGCCCTTCTTGGGGTGGTGGGCAAAGGTCTTGATCTGGTTGAGCGCTGTTTCGTTCAGGTGGACGTGCTCTCGCAGCGCGGTCATATCACCCGGCTGCTTTCCGATGATCTTCGTCGTGGCGTTTTTGACAATGCCGGCACCGTGCTCATTGGGCCGATTGGACGTGCCGACAAAATCCTCTGGCGTCTGGCTGATACCCCAGACACTTGCATTGCGCTTCCGGGCTGTCCGGAAAAGCTGGACGACGACACTGGCAAGAATTGGTGATTCAAGGAGAGCCCAGCACTCATCGAGTAGAACGATGCTTGGCCGACCGCTCAACCCTGAAGCTCGGTAAGTCGCCGTATGAGCGATGAGAAGGCTCATCGCTCGTTCCAGGCGGGGATCGTCCTTAAGCTTCTCCACATTGAAGTAGAGCCACGGGTTGTCCAGTTTGACAGTGGTTGGTCGGTCAGAGAGACGCGCGTAGGGTCCATCATCAACCCACGCGCGAAGTTTGGTCGATGCCATTTGGGCCATCGCGTTGATCTTCTGATTGCGGTCGCGATCCTGCCAGTGAGCAAGTTCTGCGGCCAGGTCCCCATACAACGGAACAGGGTTGGACGTCTTCGCGCCGCAGCGTTTGTAGGTGGAGGCGATTGCCTCGAGAAGAACGCTGTCGAGAAGATCGATGTCGAGGTCCGGAGGAGTGTTCTCACCCAGCATGTGCCGCGTCAGATTCTTCAGGAATGAGATCTGATCATTGGAAGGCTTGGTCTCTCCCTGTGGTAGATCCCAGGGATTGATGGTTTGGTTGCTATCGAGCGACATCTCAATCATCTCGCCACCCATCAACTCGACGAGGGGCTGGTAGGAGTCGCCACGTTCGAGAATGGAGATCAAGGGATTCGCGCGAGCAGCCATTAATAGCATCTGTTGCGCTGCGAGCGTCTTGCCTCCTCCGCTCTTCGCCATGAGTAAGCCATTCGCGTCGGAGAGGTCAGGATCGAACATCGAGAAGGGGATGAGCTGGCGGTAGGGTGTTTCGAATAGGATGAGGGGACTCCTGCGGGTGCCGGTCCAGGGCATCTCCACCGGCACCAGATCCGCAACGTTCGACGTCAACATGTCCTGATCACGCTTATCCGCCTCGGACATTCCCGGCAATGTACCGAGGAAGATGCGCCGCTTGGCGATCGTCTCCATCACAGCCTTCGAGCCGTTCATATGCGTGAATGCATTCAGAACTTCTTGAGTGCGATTGGCGAGGTCACGCTCGCTTCGTTCGAGGTCAGCAAATGTCACAGCCGGCTGAGAGGTGCGGACCACAACGGAGAGACTCAACTTCGCAGTCTTCAGAGAAGACGAGATGATCTCGCGTTGCACTTGAATAAGTTGTGCCTGTGCCACTTCGGCTTCGGGGTTGGATTTGAAGTTGCCGTTCGCGTCTTTCTGCGCCGCCGTCATCTTCTGGAGTCGCTTCTTGTAACTCTTGAGCACCTTCACCTGATCGGGAATGACTACCTGCCCGGTGATGACCACTGGAAACCCAAGTGTCGAGAAGTTCTGGAGCATTCCGGGGAACGTTGCGTCCGGGAGTTCCTTGAGGCTGATGACGGAGTAGAGGTACCCATCGATGTTCAGGTATGTCTCTGTCTCGTTCAGGATGCTTGCCTGCGTAGCCTGTTCTCGCGCGCTGCGATATTCGAGCATCTCCTCACCAGGTACAAAGGAACGGCGATCACGCCGGGTCGGATGTTGTGAATGTTTGAGCTCCTCGAATAGGTCTTGCGTCGAAAGTCTCCGGGGACCGAGATTGGCCCCCTCCATCGACCCCTCGATACCCCGGAGAATGGATTCGAACTCCGCAAGGTATGTCTCATGCTCCTTGCGTGTCCGCTGAATTGCTTTCTTCTGGCTCACCGTAAAACCGCCAAGCTTTCGATTCTGTTGCATCGAGTGATACAGCTTGGCGTGAATGCGAGGATCCCAGATGAAATACACATGGAGACGGTTCTCAAAGAAGAAACCGTTATGTTCTTTTTCCATCCACATCCTGAGCCTGTGAGCATCGAGTGCCGTGACCTCCGATTGCTCGCTGCGATGTTGCTGGACATAGCTATCCAACAGATCTCCAAGGTGCTCCGATATTTCATAGCGGAATTGCAAGCGCATGCTGACGTCGGGCACGCTGCGGAATAGCGCTTCCAGCATCGACTTGGTCTGGTTTCGGTCAGTATCGGTTGCGAAGTAGGCCAGGATACCCCGCAGTTCATAGCCGGCGACGAACGCTCCATTGGTGCGCACCATCACGTTATCGCCGTTTGGAAGGTCTCGCAGAGGCAACAGTTCACACACGGCAGACGACTTCAATTTCTTTTCGTGTTCTGCGTGAGTCATTGGCATAGTTCTTTCCTCCTTCCGTACACGCGCAACTCCCCATCGCCATGTAATCTCTCTGCCGCCATCACGGCGAGAGGTGCAATCCCTTCGTGGAAGCGCGATGCGAAGATCACACTGGCGAAGACAGCCTGAGCTGCCTCTGGATCGAGCCGCCAATTCACCATTCCATCCGCCTCTGTCTTGATCGAAGCCTGCATACGGTTACTCCTCCTCGACGACGTAAGCTTCCCCCTGTTGCGAATCTCGCTCAAGTGCGCACCACGCGCGAGGGGAGAAGAATGACCGCACAAGATCGGTCAGATACCCCCGCGGGCGCCCGTACTTGAACAGGATCAAAAACGGAACCGCCAGCACTGGCACGACGAACTCCATGAATATGTTGAGCGGCATTCCCAGGAAGCGAGCGTTGTTTCCGGCGAAGTGAGCAAGCAAGTTCATGAGAGCTGCCAATGCGAGTACCAAGATCAGATCCTCAAACTCAAGGCCAAGAAACGTGACCTTGGTATGGAGGTTGCGGTGAACAGACGTCATATTCAAACTCATGGCATTCTCCTCAAAGTCCGTGTGCCTTCGTCACCATCGATTCGGCGAAGCGCACCATGCCCGAGACCATCAACGCGGCCACAGCCGCGATGAACTTGCGAATCCAGGTCGAGCCTGGATAGATTTCAGAGACCACGCCACCCATATGGAGTGCCATCGCCGCGAGTTGAGTGAGCGCAAACATGGGCAGGATCACGTTGGCCGTCCAATTGACGAGACTCATCGTCGCCATCCAGAAGCCATCGGGACTAATGGGGCCAGCGTTTTGAACAAAGCCCTCGAGCGCGCGAAGCATGCCAGAACACATAAGCGAAGCGAAACCGCCGTAGAGGAGGTTCTCGAAAGGAGCGCTCTTGCTGTAGCGGTAGACAGCACCGGCGAAAAACATCCCGGCCATCGTTGGCATGATGGTGTTCCCGGCCCAGGAGGCGAGGTTCCTGATTGCGCCATTCAGACTCATCGTTTTCTCCTAAGCCGCCATGGCCTGGAAGAGTGTGAGCAATCCACTCACGCTCAGGAATGAAATTGCGGCAAAGACCAACCGAGTCCACGGCCTATGCCGGACGAAGTTGATCACAGCACCAACACACGCGAGGCCTGCTGCCGCTGGCATGATCTGTCCAACGATGTAGTTCCACAGTGACGTGAGCATGTCCGTGGTTGCGTATTGGCCTCCCGAGTTCCAGCCCCGCATGAGTTGCATGGTGGCAGAGAGCGACATCAGGAAAAGTGCGGCGATGATGGACGGGAGCGGATTTTCGCCAGCCCCTCCATCTAGGGTTGCTTTCAGAACGAAGTAAGCGGCAAGAACCGGAACCAGCTTGGCCACTACGATCTGATTGACGAACGCTTTGAATACCGTCTCCATACTTGCGAGCCAGCTGGTTCCAACCGATCCGCTCCCCGAAGGAACGGTGATGCCTTCCTGATGCAGCCCGCACCAAGAAGTTCTTGCCGGTGTTTTTCCCAGAGACGTTTCCTTTGATGGGACCAAGATCGAGGCCGAGTCCTATCGCGTCGATCTTTTCTCGCTTCTCATCGCGGTTCCCATCCAGCAATCGAATCTCGTCAAACTCCACGCTGACAAGCCCGCTTCGATCAGCCGGTACGAGCTTGCCATAGATACGGGCGCCAGCAGGAACCACGATTCTGTCTCCAATGGCGTATGTGTACTCCACAACAGCCACGACCGGTTCCTGGACAGCACTCGAGATTTGGGTTTCAAGCTTCGCCTGTATCCTCATGCCGGGTGTCATCTCTAATACTGGCGCATCGTCGTCATCACTGTTGAGCCTTGGCGTCGTCGATGACTGACTCTGAGTCGGACTGCGAACAAAGATCAGAGAAGCTTCCTTCAGCGCGTTTTGCTGCTGCGTCTGGATAGCGGGACTCGACGCAGGTTCTCCGTAAGGCTGAGGTTCCTCCCATTTCTGTTGTGTATCAGCGAAGGATGGAACACCTCCCAAAGACGAAGCCGCTGCCGGTTTCGCCGCCATAGGCTTCCGCGAAAACTGAGAGCTTGCCGCAGCTGCGGCTTTGCCGTCCGAGGAGCGGGTGCGTCGTATATCTCCCGGTCCAAGCTGCCCGCTGGAATTATCGGGAGCTGGAGTGTGAACGGTTTCCATCACGGGCGTTACGCTGCCTTTAGGCTGCGTCGGCCCCGAAAGACTTGCCTGCGAGCCATTCGGTTTCGCAGTGGTCTGTCTCTTCGGGGACCTTCCGACGATCGCGGTAAAGACAAAAAACAGTACCGCGACAGCCAGACCTCCTCCAAGAAGAATGAGCTTGTTCTTGCCAATGCCTGGAGTCCCGTTGATGCCCGCGCGCGTCGCAAAATGGCCAGTTCCTCGAGTTAGGGCCTCCTCAGTGGGCTCAGGCTCGTTCGGTCCCGGCGCCGGAGGAGATTGTGCACCGATTCGGTCGGGAGACTCATCGATCTGGACGGGTACACTCCGGCTGCCGTTGCTGTTGTTGTCATGGACGCTCATATTCTGCACGATCCTCTCTACGGGCGTTCTGCCGCGATGGGTGGGGTGAATGGAAGACGGATCAAGATCGGGCGATCGACCTGATCTGCCTGGGCAAGTTGCAGGAACAACTTCTCCGTCGATTGCTTGAAATTTGGGCGGTCGAACACGACCACACCGTCTGCGCGTCCGCCAGGCTCTAGCCTTGTCACGCTGAGTTTGTAGTCGCGGATTTCGAGTTGATCGGAGAGGATGCCCTTGCCTTCTTTCTTCTTCTTCTTCTCCGTCTTGCGGCCGGTGATTTGGATCTGTGGAGCGACGATCTCAACCGGCTGGTCCGAGCTGTTGTAGACCGAGTAAGAGACGACCGTCTCGTTGCTCCATTGACGAATGTCGCCGATCGAGGTCTCGATCTGTTTTCCGTCCCACTTGTTCTACTTGGGAGCATTGAGTTTGGTTTGTTGCTCAAACTCTTGATCGATGGCTGAAGGAACTACAGAAGGAGAGTGGGGTGGCGACGCACCCGAGGAATCCGGCTTCTCAGCGGTCTTCGGCATTACCGGGACGGTCGCATCGGAGACGATCAGAAAGCTTCGCGAGACACGATACTCGATCAGAAAGTCAACCGGCTGGTTGGCGTTGTTAGCACTGGCCCCGTCGCTAATAAGCTCCAGCGTCACATGCTGACCGGACTTCGTTGCGATGAGAAGGTTGGACTGCACAGGATCTTTTGTGATGGGTTTGACGTAGACATACTGCGGCTCGCCCTCGTTGTGTTCGGCTTTGAAGGAACTCGGACTTCCGAGGATGACAGAAGTGATCTCCTCGGGCATGCGAATCGTCGACTCGAACTCAGGTCGGAGATGGAGTGCCGTCACCTGATTTAGATTGATCGTGATCGTGGCAACACGTGAGCTTACGGCTGGTCCGGTAGCTCCGAGTCGGAGCGGCAGCAATACTGCAATGGGAATGAGCCAACGAAGTTTCATCTTGTTTCTCTCCTTGATGGTCTTGGGGCCGCTTGTTTTCGCATCACGTACTGCCGTCGAACCGCCTCAACATAAGCAATGACATCGGGGTTGCAGTAGTTGAGTTGCTTTTGTCCTATCCAACGATCACCCGCGTAGTACGCCGCAGCTACCAGGCGAAGATCACCTCGGAACTCCCACATCAATGTGGTCACATAGCGGGTGCCGGCCGCGATGTTCTGCTCGACATCGAAAGGCTCGACAGCACCGTAGCGCCGAGCTGTATCGGGCATCAGTTGCATCAATCCCATTGCTCCCTTGTTCGACAGTGCGCGAGGATTCCAGCGCGATTCGACGTCGATCAAAGCTGCGATCAACTCAGGTGGCACCCTATAGTGAGCCGCATAATGCTGGACACATCGTTCGGCCAAAGGGGAAGGGACATCGGCCTTGGAATCGTTGGGCAGTAGGAGGAACAGCAGCAAAGGAAGCATCCATTTCATGTTCGTGGCTCTCCTTCAAGCGCCATCTTTTGGGCGAAGCGAGCACCGTCATCGAGGAGGCTTTTGAAACCCTCGCGGAGGAGCAGGTGGCGACGGTCTTTATCAGTCTTAGCCAGGAACGGCAGCAGGACGTCCCGGTGCTCTTCGGTCACATGTTCGGCGCCAAGCAACTGTAGGGCATTGGCAAAGTCGATCATCTCCGACACGGATGGCGGTTTTTCGAGCGAATAATTGCGAAACGAGAGCGCAATGCCAGCCATCTCGCGGTGAAACTCTGCATCGGCGTTTGGCGTGCGGCTCGCGATGATTTCCGATTCCCGTTGTGGCGTCGGGTGTTCGACGCGTACATAGAGACTGCGCCTGCGGATCGGATCGCCGAGACGTCTCTCTTCGTTGCTGGTCAGAACGACGAATGGAATGCTCCTGGCTCCAACCGTTCCGAATTCTGGGATGGAGAGCTGCCAGGCGGACAAAATCTCCAACAGCATCGCTTCGAATCCGTCATCCACTTTGTCGAGTTCGTCGATCAAGAGCACACAGGGCCGTTCGCACTCGAGAGCACGCATCAGCGGACCGGGTCGAAAGAAGTCGCGTCCCTTCAGACTCGCCTGTACGGCCTGCCAGTTCTCGTGTTGGCTCTTGGAGAACTCCATATAGAGACGTTGCAGACCTTCATCGAAACGTCCAATGGCCTTGTCCGCGCTGACGCCGCGATAACACTGGAGGCGCTCCACATGCGTTTCAGCCGCAGCCGCCACGGAGAGGGCGAGCTGCGTTTTGCCCGATCCCGCAGGTCCTTCGAGCAATAACGGTTTTCTGAGCTTTGCAGCAAGATAGACGACTTGGACCATCACGGGATCGATGAAGTAGCCCGTTGCTGATAGCTTGCTCGAAAGGTCAGTCAACGAATCAAACATCGATCTCCTCCGCCAGCTCAGACAAAAGATCGTTTACCGGGATCGACACCACTACCCGACGTTCCCGCTTCGCCTGCCGCAGTTGGGAACACGAGTGAACCCAGATGTGCAGAAGTGTCGTGGCCCATACGGCAGCCAATAGGAGCAACAGCAACTTGCTCCAGATGACTACCGCGAATGCTCTCCAGACCAAGCCGCCGTAATACGTGACCACGGCCGCATCGAGCGCCGTCACTGAAATTGCAATACCGAGCCAAGTCGTCCGCTTTCCCACATGCACCTCCTCGATGCGGTGCCATCATGAGGTGGTTCCAAAACTCGGTCAAATTCCCCGTTGCGATTGCAGATGAACGCCAGTTCCGCTCGGGTCCACTGCTCCGGTAGCGGCAAAAGGGGATCTGCGCACCGTCTCGATAGGGCAACGTTCCTCGCACCTTCGCGATCCGGTGAAGGAACGAGAGCAATCACGCCACCGGGTGCAGTCGGCTGCGGGGAGGGCCGACAGGCTTCAGTCGCCCACCGTTTCCGCCCGTCGGCAACCCATCCACCCATCGCATGATTGCTTCAAGGCGATACCGCACAAGTGGGCCCACCTTCACGTACTCTGGGCCTTCTCCGCGGAGCCGCCACCGTCTCAAGCAGGCCAAACTGACCTGGAGCATTTCTGAAAGCTGGGTTTCGTTCAAGAACGTTTCCATGATGTCCTCCTCTTTTCTAAGCGGGCCCTGGGGCAACTTGGCCGAGAACTTAACCTGAGATGAGAACTCGGTCAAATCGCCCCATAGGTGCGCTATTGCGATGGAGAGGCGTCCTGTTGCGACGTGGCGCTCAGCCTGGAAGAGCTCCGACGTTTGACTGCGACCGCCTCCAGGGCCTCTCGCTTTGCTTTCATCCGGATATGGCTGTAATGGCGAAGCATCTGACGATCGACGTGCCCGGCGATCTCCATGATGGTCTCGTCGCCGGCGCCACTTTCAGCAAGCTCCGTGATGAGGGTGTGCCGGTTATCGTGCCACCTGCCTGTCACCTTCGCGTTCTTGCGCGTGGTCTTCCATGCGGTCTTGAACGAGGTAATGTGCCGCGTGGGATCAGAAGGCATAGGCCTGCCCCAGGGGAAGATGTACCACTCCTCTCTGACTTCACCGAATCTCTTGCGATACCATCCGCGGTGTTCGACGAGCGCCTCATAGACTTCGATGTTCAGAGGAACGACCCGTCCTTCTCCGGCTTCGCTCTTTGCCCTTCCTACCTTGACCGTCCGGTTGTCGAAGTTGATCTGGCCCCAGGTAAGGGTCTTGATCTCGGTGTCCCGGAGACCTCCGTTGCGGGCCAGCATGAATGCCGGGTACATATGAGGACTGCGTGACTTCCTGGCCTTCCCGGTGAGCTGTTCACTCTCCTCGCTGTCGAAGGCTTTGCCGATCCGTTTGTGAACGGTCAGCTTGAGCTGCTTGCTCTTCTTGAGTTGCGCGCGAATCAGTTCGCCCGGGTCGCCGAGCATCTTGAGAAGAAACCGGACCTCTTCGTTGATCGACTTTGGGGAGGCCTTTTCGCGCAGCCGGTCTTCCTGATAGTGGAGCACCGAGGAATCCGTGATGTCGCCGACGAGCTTCGTTCCGAGGAGACGAGCCACATGCCCCAGGGCATACTCGGCAAAAGTAGCCGAACGGTATCGAAGCCGGTAGCCGACCAGATATTCGTCGATGATCTCCTGGAGAACCCGCACACGGTTTTCCCGAAGTTCTTTGAAGTTGTTGTATCCCGCTTCGAGGGCCCGCCGGTGTTGCCTTTCGGCCTCTCGCGCGATGGTTTTGGATGTGGTCTTGGTGGATTCGTCGATCTGCTTTCCAGCGAAGCGAAATCGATAGCGAAGAAATTTTCCCCGTTGATAAATTGCCATGCTGCGCTCCTGTTCTCGGTGAAGCGGGCCGGTGTTGCGGCGCGCGACTGGAGATTCGGGCGAAGCCAAAACTCGGTCAAATTCAGGAGCCTGCCAAACCAAGGTGGCAGGAGTGAGACTGGGGCTGGAGTCGGTACTGCAGGAGGGTCGCAACTGAGCTGGATTGCTATGGGGTAGCATCCGTTTTGAAACAGCGTGACGGTGAAAGTGGCCACCGTTGGCCGATTTTCACAACGTTTTGCTGTCTTCCGCTAAGCTAAGTTGTTAATTTGATTGGCTCCTGAGGTAGGACTCGAACCTACAACCCTTCGGTTAACAGCCAGCGAATTCCCTTCCCCTTCCCCTGCTATTGTTTGCTGTAAGTCACTATACAAGAGCAAACTAGAGAACAACGCCTCGACTGTTCATTGCTATAGATATCGCCTGATTGCGACTGATTTTGAAAGAGCGTGGGCACAAAAATGGGTACAGTCATTTCAATCGCTTTTGGATCGCTTCTACAAGACGCTACAAATCGAAGCCAGCCCTGAAAAGGCCGGCGTCGGCGGTTCGATCCCGTCTCTGGCCACCATTAGAATCAATAATTTAGCGAAGCGTATCGCAGTAATTCTGCGAGACTATTCTTTCTCCTTCCTTGTAAGCAGTTGAAAAGATTGAATCAACAGATGTTCCCATATTGTTCCCGCAACACAAGAATGGCTGCTAAAAAAGAGATTCCTGATTATCGGGTGACCGCGCTTCATCGAGATGACGCGACTGCAGGAGAGCGCCGGACGCCGTTGAAGGCCAGAACGAACACCCGTCTGACCACTGTGGACGCGGCACGCCTGGCATTTGGCCAGAGCACCAGAACCAGCACAATCCCCGCCAATGCCAGGATCTGAAAGCACCAGAAGATGTCGATGTAAGCAAGAGTCAGGGTTTGCCTGGTAACCAACCCGTGGAGTATCTCGTAGGAACCAAGATTGGCTGTAGTCGCGGGTAATCCTCTTGCGTGCAGGGCGTGCCCAAGTCCCACCTGCAATCTGTGAATGTCGGGATTGAGGCGTCCCGCGACGTCCAGCAGACGGCTGGAATGGACACTCTCGCGAATGTCCAGCATTGCTACGGTTGCACTCACCCCCAACACGCTACCCACCCCACGAGAATGGTAGTAGATGGCCATGTCGAAGGGAAGATAGCGAGGGCTTGACTTGCCGAGCAGCATGCCGGACACCGCTGGTATCTGCATGCCCAGGGACGCGCCATGCAGGACGACAATCAGATATAGATTCAAAGCCGGCGTATCCGGTGTCAACTGCAGAGTCAGCAGATGATTCGCAATCGCAAAGATGCTGAGCCCTAGCAGTACGACAACTTGCGGTGAGAGCTTCGGCGCGAACTTTGCGCCGAAAGCGAGGCCGACGAACGTTGCGATCGCGTCTACGCAAAAAAAGAGCGCGGTCTGGGTGGCGTTGTAATCCTGCACCCCGCGAAGATATTGGGGGAGGACGAACAGGCTAGCTGAGAGTAACACTCCGAAAATCACGGCCAATAAGATGCCCGAGGAAAGGGCGGACTCCCGGTAAAGTAGGCGGAGGTTTAATACGGGATTAGGGTTGTCCGGGCGAGTGTCCCGCCAAACGAAAAGCGCCAGGCAGACCGCCGCAACCAGGATCATCGAACAGATGAGACGCGACTGCAGCCACATGTCCTGTTGCCCACGGCTCATCGCCACTTGAAATGCCGTTAAGCCGGCTACGATGAGGCCGGTCGAAACCAGGTCGATCGGAGGAGGATCGGGCTCGAATTCGAGCCGGCGAGGGATGACCTTATAGAGCAACGCCGCGGCCACCAATGTCAGGGGAACGATCGCGAGAAATGCAAGGTTCCATCTGGTGTTGTCCGCAACGACACCAAACAGTACCGGCATGAGGGCGCGCGACGAGTTGACGATAAGTGCGAAAACTAATAGAGCCGGGCCGCGTTCCTTGGGAGCGTGTAGGCGAGTTAGTGCACTCATCGCCCGGACAAGGAACGCCCCTCCTCCAATTCCCATTACTACTCGCGCGGTTAGAAGGGCCGGCAGGGTTTCACTTAGGCAGCACCCGAGAGCACCTCCACCGTACAGCAGGAGTGACAACACCAGGTAGTTCCGGGTTCCTAGCCGGCGCACAAACCAGGCGGTGAGAGGCACGACACAGAGAAACGCCGCGCCATACACTGTGACAACCCAACCGATCTCGTCCTGGCTGGCGGCAACGTTGCCTTTCATATCCGGCAGGATTACGTTGATGGCTATCGTCGTACCCGTTTCAACAGCGACTGCCAAGCCTAGGCCGACGACGATCATCCATCGCTGCAATTTGGTGAGGCGTGACAGGGTCCGCCGGATACCGCTGTCGAACAGTTCGCCTTCCGCGACAATAGCGGGGTTCAGTGTTTGTGACAGGTCATCAGTGGACATAAACGGTGGCCTTGACGTTGGTACCAGGGCGTAACAAAGCATCCGTGCGAGAGCTTCGCGTCACGAGGATCTTGACCGGAATGCGTTGCACCACTTTCACAAAGTTCCCCGTCGCATTTTGGGGCGGGAGCAGGGCCTGTCGCGAACCTGCGGCGCCGGAAATTGAATTGACGGTTCCTTCAAACCGCAGGTCGCCGTACATGTCGGCCCTTATCACAGCGCGTTGTCCGGAGTGCATATGGGCCAATTGGGTTTCTTTGAAGTTGGCCGTTACATAAATCTGATCAAGCGGCACAATCGTAAGCAGCAGTTGACCCGGCGCAACTTGGTCCCCTAGCTGCACGCTTCTTTGGGTCACGACGCCAGAGATGGGGGCGCGGATTTCCGAATAGCTCAATTGAAGCTTGGCGAGATCGAGTTGGGCTTTAGCGTGTTCCACCGCGGCCACGGACGATCTATGCTGCGCATCGCGCTCTCCGATTTGTTGCCGCAGCGCTTCGCTCTGACGAACGATGGCTTTTGACTTGATCACCTGGGCCACGGCGGCGTCGGTCTGCGCCCGGGCAATATCGACCGCTTTTTGAGCTTCCGCGAGCTTTTCTTGAGCGAGCGCGAATTCGCTGGCGGCAACTTGCGCCGAGGCCTGGACTGCGTCAAACTGCATCTTTGAGACGTCTGCCGAAACGAGCAACGGCTGATACCGCGCTAAGTCCGCTTGGGCCCGGACATTTACGGCACGCTTTGCCTCCATGGCAGCCTGGGCGGCATTAAGCGTTGCAGTTGCTGTTTGCTCGAATGACTTCTGCGACCGCACCAGCTCGGACTCCGAGGCAGACTCAGCGGCTACAGCGCTCTCGATCCCGGTGCGGACTGTGTCACCTGTCAGTCGCACTGTCACGTTGGCCGATCGCTCCTGAGCGATGGCCATCTCAAGGGCGGCCGTGGCCTGGTCGACCTCCGCCTGGTAATCGCGGGGATCAATCCGCGCCAGTAATTCGCCTGCCGCGACCTGTTGATTGTCATCCACCTGGATTTGGTCGATGTGGCCCGAAATACGCGATGAGACTGAACTGATGTGGCTGTCCACTTGCGCATCGTCGGTTGAAACGCGACCCGAGAAAAACAAAAACGTGGCGACCACACACCCCACGCAAACAAGGGAAAGAACAAGGAGAAGCCTCCAGTGCTTCCACACGGACTGTCCATCGGGAGGGCTGGCAATCGCGGTGAGGGCGGGTTGCTCCATTGTCGTAGCGGGATTAGTGGCCATAAGTGTCCTCCGCATGCCCATTGCTCCTGGCCAGGTCAGCCCGCGCTTGATTAAAGCGGTACAAAGCCTGGATACGATTATCATCAGCACGGGCGAGGTCGCTCTGAGCCGTGATGACTTCAATATTCGTGGCCACACCGGACTCGAAGCGCCTTCTCGCTCGCTCAACTTCCTGCCGAGCCAGCGTCAACCCGAGTTCGGCCACATCCACAGATTGTTTGGCAGCATTCAGCTGATCCAGAGCAGTCTTGACCTGCTGTTCAATGGCATTCTCCAGGTCGCGACGGCTTTGACTGATCTGTTCCTGCTGTAACCTTGCCCGCTGCTGCTCGGCGCTGATTCGACCGCTGGTCCACAATGGCATATCTAGAGAGAAGGAATAGGCATAAGCCCCGAGCCCACTGTCTAACTTTCTTGCTTGATAGTCGTACAAGCTGGAGAACTGCAAACTTGGCAATCGCTGTTCGCCTGCGGCTTTCGTGCGAAGGGAAGCTGCGCGTTCGGCTGACTGCACAGCCTTCATCTCAGGCCTATCCTGGAGAGCTTGTCGCATCAGGTCCTCAAGCGCGAAATCCGGGACGTGATAGAACTCCATGGCGTCGGTCAGCTCGGGCTCCTGCCCGTCGGAAAGCGCCAGGGTTTGCGCCAGTGCATAGGTTTCTGTATTCCGCTCGGTGGTTGCATCAATGAGCCGCTGCTTCTCGTTTTGCAGTTCGACCTGTGCTCGCAGCGTGTCAATATCAGTGCCGACGCCTGTTTTTTGCAATTGCAGCGCCTGATCATAGAGCCTTTGGGCCAGTTCTACTCGTGATGCCGCGGCATCGCGATTGGCCGCCGCGCGTAGGATTCCGAGATATCTCGCCACGATCAGCGCCGTAATTTGCTCCCTTTCCGTCGTTTCTAGAAAGGTCGCGGTATGTACGTCCTCACGGCTGGCCTGGTAGCGGCGTATCAGTGGCATGTTGAACACGTTCAAGGAAAATTCCCCGCCCGCATCGACCGCCTGAAAAGGGCCGATACGCACTGGATTGGGTCCGCCAACGCGGCTTTGACTGTTGTAGCTATTCACGCTCTCTCCGGCCACCATGTTGACCTGGGGCAGAAGCGCTGATTGAGCAATGGTCTTGTCCTCGCGTCGCTCGTTCACGGCCAAACGCGCGATAAGGCGTTGTGGATTCTGCTGCATGGCCAGTTGTACAGCCTCTTTCATGCTCAGCGGCCGGGCAGCTGCCGTTTCGGCGCTCGCGCAATTGCATACGATCGCCAGACCCAGATAGCCCAGAAGCAGACAGCCGAGAGCTCTCATAGGTCTCCTAGATAACTCAGAGAGCGGCCGGTATCGCATATGAATCTCCTTAGGCCCCACGTCCTTCTCTTTTCTCGAAGCCGATTGCCCATTAACTCCTAAGTGTTAGCCAAAGATCGATTGACATGGCGCCGCTTCCTCTAACGATGACTATCAAGAGCAGCGAGAGGAGCATTACGAAATACTCAATCCCTTCCCCTCTCTTTTCGCCAAACCAATTCATTGCCCATCCATCGGGCAAATGCACTATAAGCGCACCCGTAAAGATTATGAACAGACCACCAGCCGAGATTCTGCCCAGAAAGCCCGCTACTAGCGCAATGCTTCCAAAAGACTGTCCGACGATGATCAGCCATGCAATGCTTCTCGGAATCCTGCGAGAATCCAGGTCTTTCAGAGTGCCGCCGATTCCTGGCCCTCCAAACCATCCAAAGAGTTTCTGCATGCCGTATGGAAAAATGATGAGTCCAGCAATAATCCTGAGAAAGGTCAAGGCGTAGTCTGGATCTGTGTGAAGCATTTTCTCGATCATCGACTGCCTGCCTCCGATTTCCTATCGTCGAGGCTACGTTTGTAACGATCTAGCCCGGACAGAAGGAAAGCACCTGTCGCCGCGGAAAATACGGAGAAGTCGAGCGGTGCTTTGATGCCGAGCGCGAACGCCATCGCTAGCCCAAAAAGCAGCAGCAGCGAACCGCTTAGAAACGCCGCTGCGCGCGTCTGCCAACCCACCAGGAGAGCCAACGCAAGTACGATTTCAGCAACAGTTGCTATCCAGGCCATTGAGGGCCCCAGAGACTGCGGCACAATCGATGTCAGTCGTTCCGTATAGACGACAAAGTGCGCAAAGTCGCCCCACGACACATGCGGTTCTCCAGACTTTCCCCATATTCCAAAACGATCGGCGACGGCCGACAGAAATGATGTCGCGAGCGCCAGTCTTAGAGCAAGCGCACTCAGATCAAGGAGTTTCCAGTTTCCGTCCATTCCGAGCTCCACATCCATCGAGAAGAGGCTTCCTTTCAAGCAAACACTTGCCTCTAAGTGCCGCTGGTAAGTAGTTCATCGCGTCTTAGGCCTGACGCCGCGATGAACATTGAGAAGTTGCTTGTATTCTCGTTGAGTTGCGGACGTCTATTTAGCGGGGATAAGAGACGGAGCCCCCTTATCCTTCACAAAGAAAACAAGGAACTTCGCGGGTTCCGTCTTACTGGCGTTGCGACCTACGACGTGTACGTCCTGTGGACTCTCGTAGAAGGTTTGGCCTGGGACAAGCGTCACTTCCCTGCCACCTCTGACTTGCATCACAACCGACCCGTCAAGAACGTAGACGAAGACATGGGCATTGTGACGGTGGATCGCGTCCGTAGCTCCTGGTGCGTAGTCGACCGTAATCATCAGGCCTTCCTTGCCAGGAATTCCTGTCAGGTCCTTCGACAGAAGCGGCGTTACCTTTGCTTCTTGAGCCACCAGTGTTCCGGTCAGAAGAATTGAAAACATGAGTATGAGTTTGATCACTTTGATGTCACCGGTTACGCATTCTTGGCTGGTAGGCTCCAGGTACCGATCGAAATGAAATCGCGAGACGGTTCCAACCGTTGATAGTGATGACAGCTAGCGTGAGATTCACGAGTTCCTCATCCGAGAAACTCTGCTTCGCTAACTCATATACGTCATCCGGCACATGGCCCTCCGTAATTAGGGTCAGAGCCTCGGTCCATGCTAGAGCCGCGCGCTCTCGTGCGGTGAAGAATGGTGTCTCTCGCCATGAGGTAAGCGCATACAGACGCTGTTCCGTCTCGCCCTGGCTACGGGCGTCTTTGGAGTGCATATCAATACAGTAGGCACATCCATTGATCTGCGAGGCGCGCATCTTCACGAGTTCGACAAGCGATGGTTCGAGTTTGGATGCTTTTCGAACAAACATCTCCAAACCGACCATGGCCGCGTAAGCCGCTGGAGATGCTTGCTGAGCATTAAGGCGTGCTTCCATAGTGCGTTCCTTTCTTTTTGCGTTCCCCGCTGGGAGCGATCTGTTAGTCGGGACAATGCAATTGAGGCTATCCTGTGTTTTTGAATCGACTCCATTTCGCTGATCAGCTCACGCTGGTGATAGTCGAATAATGGGTTTGATTGTGTCCCCTTTTTCACTGTCTTGCGCAGCTTGATTGATTTGATCGAGGCTGTAAAACTTCGTCAGTTTCTCGAACGGGAAGCGCCCCTGCGCGTTCAGTTCGATGAGCTGAGGGATAAAAATGTCAGGAACGCTCTCACCCTCAAGAATGCCGCGTATCCCCTTGCCTTGTATCATCAGGGTGTTCACGTCAAAGCTCACCTCTGTACCTAATGGCTCTGCTCCGACGATGCCGCACGTGCCGAGAGATCCGAGTGCTTCTATCGCCTGATGCAACGCTTTGGGGTCCCCGGAGGCCTCTAGCGAATAGTCGACTCCGCCACCAGTAATATCTCGGATCGCCTCAACTGGATTTGTCTGTTTACTGTTAATAGCATGCGTCGCGCCAAGTTCCTTTGCCATTTCCAGACGCGAGGGCACGATGTCTATGGCGACGATGGTTGTTGCTCCAACAGCCCGTGCTGCCATGATCGCTGAGCATCCAACTGCGCCCACGCCGAAGGAAGCGAAACTTGTACCCGGTCTCACGTTCAGCGCATTCATTACGGCCCCGGCTCCGGTCTGAATACCGCAGCCGAGCGGACCGAGGAGTTCGAGCGGTAGGTCACGGCTGACCTTGACCACGTTGCGTTCATTAGCGAGTGCGTATGTCGCAAACGATGATTGCCCGAAAAAGTGATCGTGAACTTTCTCGCCATGGTCGTCGAATGTAGCAGTGCTGCCGTCCAACCGCGTTCCACCGAAGCAGAGCGGGAACGTCTTCTCGCAATGTGCCATCCTTCCCAAGCGACAAGGCTTACAACGTCCGCATGTCAAGAACGTGAGCACCACGGAATCGCCGGGCGCGACTTTGACAACATCCGCTCCCACGCTCTCAACGATTCCTGCGCCTTCGTGGCCAAGCACGATTGGCTGTGGCACCGGGTAGCCCTTGTCACGGGCAACCATATCTGTGTGGCACAAACCGGTGGCGACGACCTTGACCAATACTTCGTCTCGGCGCGGAGCTTCCAAAGTTAGGGTTTCGATGTTAAAAGTCCCGCCTTTCTCGCGCACGACGGCGGCTTTAATCTGCGTTGTGTTTTTGCTCATCGAACTTTCCTCCTCAGTTGAGATTCTGTAGTAACGACCTACGCTACTTTTCACGCGACCGAAGGCCGTATAGCTGGACCTCCGTACCTCCAGTGGCACTACTCGCAATCTTGAGCAGCCCGCCGATTGTCGCTGCACGCTCCGGCATGGCTGCTGCGAATCCGCACGGTTAGCCGATTGTCCGAGAACGTGGGCCTCCTCGTAGGCAGGCTCAGACTGCCCAGAGCTGGTGTTCAAAGGCTCCACTTGCGCCTCAGATCCAAGGCCTCCCGGGTACTGGCAGGAAACGCCAGGTCCTCGACAGCGTAGATCGCCTCCCAGTTGTCGCGGATGGCCTCCAGGGTCATGTTCTCCTGTGTATGACCAGGGGTTGCGGCGAGGATGATCCGGCCTACGTTGGTGCCGGTGGATGAGAACATCTCGCCGGTCACCGGACACGACTCGTGGGCCAGGAACGCGGCGACGGGCACCACTGTTTCGGGCTCACCGCGTCCTTCCGTCGCTGTGCCCGCTGGCGGTGTGGCAAACGCGCGCAGCCCAGGATCGCTGAACAAACGCGAATAGGCGCTCGGGGAGAGCGCGTTCACCATGATCCCGTGATCCTTGCCAGCCACCGCGAGACTGCGCGTCAGGCCGATCACGCCGGCCTTCGCGCTGGAGTAGTGGACAGTCTCGGCCGTACCGAAGACGCCCGTCGAAATGGTCATCACCACGCGGCCGTATTGTTGATCGACGAAATGCGGCCACGCCTGCTGAGTGACGTTGAAGGCTCCGACGACATGCACCTCAAGCTGCCGCCGGAGCGCATCAAGAGACATCGACGCGAAGTCGTTGACGGTCATGATGCCGGCGTTGTTGATCACGATGTCAACGCGGCCGTAGTTGTCGATTGCCGCGGCCACCATGGCCTGGGCGTCGAACTGTTTCGAAACGTCGCCCGTGTTGGCTACCGCTTCGCCGCCTCGAGCGACGATCTCGGCAACGACGGCCTGCGCCACCGAGGTATCGCCGCCCGCTCCATCCGGCCCGCCGCCGAAGTCGTTGACGACGACCTTCGCTCCACGCTCGGCGAGCAGCATCGCGTGCGCCCGCCCGAGCGCACGACCAGCCCCAGTCACGATTGCGACGCGTCCATCAAAACGTATCTCTGTTGCCATGTCATGATCTCCTTTTATTCATCTCAGAACCTTGCCAGTTGGTCGGCTTAATGCTCGCGACGGATCATTCACCGGGTCGATGTCGAGCGTCTCAATTGGTACTCGGTGCGTACTGTTGTTCAGGCACCCTGCCAGATCAGTTTTGGGTTGGTAAGTTCCCGTGCGCCGGGAGCGCCCAGTTCGCGCCCATACCCTGAAGCCTTGAAGCCTCCGAACGGTGCGCGGGGATCGGTGTGGGTGAAGTCATTGATAAATACCATTCCAGACTCGATCTCGCCGGCAACGCGACGGGCCCTGACGAGGTCGCGACTCCAGACCGCAGCGCTGAGACCGAAGTCAGTGATGTTGGCGAGGCGAATCGCCTCGTCCTCGGTCTTGAAGGGGAAGAGCATAGCCACGGGACCAAAGAATTCTTCCTTGGCGATCGCCGCCTCGGGCGGCAGCCCAACAAGCACAGTCGCTGGGTAGAAATTGCCGGGGCCGGCGGGGATCTCACCGCCAGTGAGAATGCGTGCTCCAGCCTTTACCGCGTCGAGCACCTGGCGATGGAGGTTCTTGCGGGCTCCGGAGCTGGCCAGTGGGCCGAGCTTGATGCCTTCCGTCATGGGATCGCCCATTGGGAGCGCCTTGGATTGTTCGACAAACGCCTTGGTGAAGTCGTCGAACAGAGACTCCGCCACCAGAAAGCGCTTGGCGCAAATGCAACCCTCACTGTTGTTGAAGAAGCGCGACGCTATGCCGAGCTGCACGGCTTTCGCAAGATCGGCGTCCTCCAGAACGATGAATGGATCGGAACCGCCGAGTTCCAGCACCACTCTCTTGCCAACTCGGGCCGCTTCCTCCGCTACGGCGCGGCCGGCGCGGACGCTGCCGGTGACGGTGGCGGCCCGCACACGCGGATCGGCGATGACGGCCGCACACGCGTCAACCGGGATTGTAAGGTTGACATAGAGTCCTTCGGGGCCACCGGCGTCGCGCACCAGGGTCTCCAGCGCCTCGGCGCAGCCTTGGACCGTTTCGGCGTGCTTGATGATCGCGGTATTGCCGACAAGGGCCGTGGTGTTGAAGAAGCGGAGCACCTGCCAGAAGGGTACGTTCCACGGCTGAACGGAGAAGATCGGCCCTACCGATTCATATACGATCTGCGCCGGTATGCCGGGGATGGGCTGTGGCTTGAGATAAGCTTCCCCCGCTTCGGCGAGGTGCCGCGCGGCCCAGGCGGATTTCTTGATCTCGAAGATGGAGTCCGCCAGCGGCTTGCCCATCTCGGCGGTGATTAGGCTGGCATAGGTCTCGACCCGCTCTTCCAGCAGCTCGGCGAGCCGAGTGAGGAAGGCAATTCGCTCCTGCAGTGGAGTGCGGGACCAGCGCCGCCAGCCGTCCCAAGCGCGCTGCAAGCGTACCTCGATCTCTGCCTTGTTGTGCTCGGGATAAGTGCCAAGCAGTTCTCCCGTCGCCGGATTACGTGATTCGAAGTTCATTGAAGGCTCCCTGCCACTTTCCGTGGCATATTCAGTTTTGTTTGCATGTTCAGCAATAATTACGGCCTTTACTTTGCCGATGGAGATGTCACAAAAATTAGAGATCGACTTGCCAAGCCTCCCGACAGGGGACGATCAGATCACCTTGAAATAGCCCTCATCGTTCAGGATGTGCCGGGGCCAATCCTGTTTCGTTGAAGTAAGCTTTCTGATTTTTTCGAGGAACGCGGGGTCTTGGTTGTCACCCCGATAAACGGTCATATCTTCGGCCAGCCAGGCAGGAAGAGCAGCGAAGCGGTGCGTCGTTGGTGTCTCTAAATACCAAGTAATATGGACGAGCGCGCCACTTTCCTCGTACCAGACCGCTGGTCTCGACTCCCGGAGCTACCCGCTGGAAGTAGAAGTGCTGGATGGCATGCCGTCCAGCGTGTGGCCCCTCTTTCAGGGTGTAGTCGACGATGTCGGGCCCGACGATGGCAGGTTCGAAGACCCAGCCGTTGGCAAAGTGCCAGCTTAGTCGTGCGCCCAGGATGCTAGTGAGCATGCTGTTCACACCTTTCTGAGATCCGAGAACGTACTTGAGTCGTCGGCTTCGAGACGGTAGGTAACGTCTCTCTCAGCAACTCCAGGTGCAAGAGTTGGACCATTCGCAAGAGACTGAAAACACGAAGAGGAAGGGCGGAAAGCTGCCTGTGGATTTGGTGAAATTGGCGAAAATTGCGATTTCACCAGTTAGCTGAGTTTGAAGTGGCTTTTACGAATCCTTAATTTCTTAATGCGGTGCTCCAAGGTCGAAGGTGACAAACGCCAAGGCGTCACCCAACCTGCAAGCGCTTCCAACATCCCCATTCCGCCGAAAGGCAGCAGGCGAAACGGCGCATCGCCGATCTCCGGAAGATGGTTGGTACGGATACTCCAGTCCGCATTGCATTTGGGTTCAGTCAAAGAGGCGTTGCTTGAAGCCGCTCTGGCGTCGGATTCCGACGTGCTGATGATCGGAAGAAGCCATCCAGCCCGGCGCTCATGGCCGTATGCGAGACTTGACCTACGCCATGGTGCGCGACTCGCCGTTTCCGGTGCTCAGCGTCTAAACTCAACATCAGTTGTTGCGAGAAAGGTATAGCGCTCTTGGAGTGATACGGCAACTCTTGAGAACAGGGTGATGCGCTCATTGAATCGGAATCTGGGGGTTCGTTGTGTCGTTGTGTTCTGGGCGCATTGTTTGAATGTTAAGTCATTGGGGAGCACGTGGTGTTGCATAGGCTGAACTCAGCGGTGACGCTGATTCAGAGAACAACCACGGAGGCTCCTCGAGGACATATGTATTACATCGGACTGGACGTACACAAGAAGACGATCAGCTACTGCGTGAAGGACGTGAGTGGCCGGATACAACAGGAAGGCAAGGTTGGATCAACCCGACGCGAGCTGGACTGTTGGATGAAGACTCTACCCCGGCCCTGGACCGTAGCGATGGAAGCGACGATCTTCAGCGGCTGGATCTACGATCATCTGCTTCCGCACGCCACCCAGATCAAGGTGGCTCACCCGTGATGCTGCGAGCCATTGCAGCGGCCAAGAAAAAGAACGATCGGATCGATGCCAGCAAGCTCGCCGACTGCCTGCGCTGCGACTTCCTCCCGGAGTGCCACATGATGCCTGCAGCGATACGGGATCGAAGGCGCACCTTGAGGTACCGGCATCTGCTGGTGCGGCAGATGGTACAGATGAAGAACCGTGTCTCTGGACTGCTGATGGAGACAGGAGTGGAGTACAACAAGCAGCGGCTGCACAAGGTGAGTTATTTCCGTGAACTGGTCTCCGGGCACGAGGAGGTTCATCCGAGCATACGGCCACTGCTGAAGTTGAGTCGGGAGACGATCGAGCGCTGTCAGAAGACCGAGTACGCTCTGGTCAGTTCTCTTCAGCGCGATCCGATGCTGGCCGATAGGATCAAGAGGCTCCGAACGGTTCCTGGCGTGGGTCCGATCACGGCACTGACATGGGCGCTGGAGATCGGCGATGTTTCGCGCTTCCGCACGATCAAGAACGCGATCAGTTATTGCGGACTCTGCGGAGACGAACGAAGCTCGGCGGACAAGATGATGCGCATGCCGCTGTCGAAACAGCGCAACAAACATATCCAGCGTGTGCTGGTAGAAGCTGCGAAACTGGCTCCGAGACAGAGTCATGAGCTAGCCGTGATCTACGACCGGGAAAAGCAGAAAGGAAATGGCAATCGGGCGACACTTGCCGTAGCCCGGAAGATGGTCGCGTATCTGCTTGCCGTGGATCGGCAGCAGAGAGACTTTACACCTGCTGAAGAACGCAGGACTGCGGCAGCATAAGTGTTGCCGAAAGAAACAGGATGAACAAAATGCGCAGACTGCCAGGTCCTGCCGATTGCCGACTGAGCGAAGGAGATCACCCTCCCGAGGCTCTCTACGAATTGTTTCGGGACTGGCAGAGAACACAAACTCAATCTTCTGTGATGGCTCTTCAGAGCCTGAGACAGCAAATGGATGTCTGGTTCTGCCGAGTGCAGGAACCGATGCCGAGAGGCATATTTTGCGTACTGAACATCCTGGATAGCATGACTTGCACGCTCTCGCGAGCGTGCCCGGGACACCCGTGCCTTCCCTTGACAGATGACTTACATGGATGTCGGCAACCCTTACCTTGGGATTACTTCAGGGTTGCCCGTTCACTCGGACGCCATCTCGAGAGGGCCGTGGCAATCTGCGCTTCCGACCGGAAGACTTCCGATGAATTTTCCTAACACCCTGCTAATTTCTCGATTATTCGGGATTCGAAGGCGATGGAATTAGGGACGGACAGCGCGACTTCTGTTCCAGCCGCGGCGCGGCTCCAAACTCTGAGTCTGGCGCCAATTCTTTCCGCCCGTTCGCCCATACTCGGGAGCCCCCAATGTCCCTCGCGTCCCGCACGCAGCACTTGAGGATCGATCCCGCAACCGTCGTCGCAGACGATCATCCTGAAGCGTTTGGGGGCATACTCAAGCTCGACTTCGATGCAGCTGGCTCGGGAGTGGCGGAATGCATTCACCAAGAGTTCCCGGCCGATGTGATAGACCTCGTCGCGAATGAGCGGGTGCAGTTTTCGGGCCGAACCGAACACAATGACCCGAAAATCAATTTGCACTTCGATGCCCAGATCTTGCGGGATTCGGGAAAATGCCTGACCTAGATCGTCGGAGTCTGAATCGGAGTCTGAATTAGATGAGCGGAGTCCTCGAACCGCGTTGCGGCCCTCTTCCATGACGTGTCTCACCAATTCGAGAACACGGCTTAATCGCAGCTTAGCGGGCGAATTCGCGGGTAACTGGTCCACTGCAACATCTAGCTGCATGGCTACGCTGACAATGCCTTGCACCACGGTACCGTGTAGGTCTTGGGCAATTCGCGTACGCTCAGCTAGGCGTTCCTCGAGACGGGCACGCATCTCCCCGAACGTTGGCTGCAAACGAAAGAGATAGGGGCTTCTATACGCAAGAGACAATCCATCGCGCCGCATGACAGATCCTCCTTTTTGCAAGTGAAGGCCGTCTTCCTGCCTTCTTACGCTCACAAGCCTGGGACCTGAAGCTATCAAGAGCGCCCGTGTTCGAGTTTGGACTCGTGAGCATGGGTAGATACTGTCAGGAACGTGCCACACAGTTCTTGAACGATTTCGCTGCGGTCGGGACGTTTTCACCGGAGCGAGCGCCACTAGGCCCCTCAGCGCAATCGCGCTCTGTTTCGCCAGCCAAAGCACCAGGTGTCCTCCCGCGGGTGCCCGGTCGCCACCACGCGTTTCAGATCGAGTGATCGCTCCGCTGCAATCTTTTCCAAACGCGCCGCGCCCGTTCGCACCTCGTCGAGCGTCCCCGGCCGTCCTCCACCTGGATTTCCAATGCGGCGGGATTCCAGGCTCCACGTCGCCAGTCCGTGCCGGGTTACCGCTTGGCAGAGATGCCTGGTTTCCGTCAAGTCGTAACGCGCGCGCCAGTAGCCGCCATGGATCACGATGGCCACTGGATGCAAACCGCTCCCCGACGGCACGCGCAGCTCGCCGAACTGAAATTCGCCACGACTGTATGCGATTCGCGTGCCCGGCGGCGCAGGCGGCACATCCTGGATGCTAGTGAGCATGTTGATCACAACTCTGAGATCCGAGAACATACTTGAGTCGTCGGTTTCGAGACGGTAGGTAATGTCTCTCTCAGCAACTCCAGGTGCAAGAGGTGGGCCATTCGCAAGAGGTTGAAAAGACAGAAGAGGGAGGGCGGAAAGCTGTGTGTGGATTTGGTGAAATTGGCGAAAATTGCGATTTCACCAGTCCTCGGAAAAGGCCTAGCTGAGTTTGAAGTGGCTTTTACGAATGCTTAATTTCTTAATGCGGTGCTCCAAGGTCGAAGGTGGTACTCCGAGCCTCGCCGCGGCCCCGTTCACGACTGGCGTCCTCATCGGCGTCTGCGGGCTCAGGTTGTTGCGGCAAGCTGACTCGACGGGAATCCCTGGACAAACAAGCTGCATCCACGCAAAACGTGCCATCAGAACTCACAATGACCGACCTCTCAACAACATTTTGCAGTTCGCGAATATTGCCCGGCCTGGGATAGGATCGAAATAGTTCGACCGTTCTTATCGATCTTTTTAACTGAAATCAACGGAGTAGCCGGATTTTTATTGCTGAGCCCTTGGGCAGACGGCAGGGGACCACGTGCGATTCGCCGCAAGAACTATCAGAACCTGTAAATCACTTTTCCAGATACATACGCCGTATTCCTTCCCGGCGGAGAAGTTTCTCGCAGAAAGGCTCCGGCCTCGTAGTACGCGCCCAGCAACTGAACTGTCGTGTGATGATCAACTGTCCAAGTAATCGAAATATCTTGCAGGGCTCCGACGTATTGCTTTCCAGAAGCCAAGCCGCTTCGTAACAGAACTCCAGGGTGAGAGTACAGGCCGTCAGTCGTACGCTGCCGCCAAAAGAAGAAAATATCTGGGGCTAACGAGACTTTCTTTGAAATCTGCAAAGCGATTTTTCCGTGCAAAACGATAGCATTCAGAGAACCACTGTCATCGATGAAGCCGTAATAAAGGCCCTTTGGGAACAATGGATGGAAAGTCTGAAGATCGGGATTAGCGGGATTCGTATCTCCGCTTGAAATTCCAAAAAGCAAACTTGGAACCGGTCGAAATTTGAGATGGGAGAATGAGTAAGAGAGAGACTGGGCATATTTCCAGGCGAGAATGTTGCCGCTGCCGAATTTGCCAAATTGAAGATCGACTTCCCCCACGTAGGAGAAATTGCCCTTCCCCCCGTATATCAGAGACCCTACGGTATGCCGTTGATCTCTTTCGCTCCCCCGAGCAAATCGCGCGATTTTTCGATCAAGACCCAAGTAATAGGCATCCAACTGGCGGATGAATCCGGGCAGGTGCTTCGAGCTGGTGCCGTAAACACCCCAAAGCGTCTGTGTATGATCCGGGTAATCATCGAAGAGCCCCGGATTGCTTAACGCCGGGCGCATAGCGAATAGATCTACCTGCCAGTCCTTCGGCCTCAGGATCAGTTTGATTCCGTCGAACGATTGACGCACATTCAGATCGCGCACATCCAACAAGGTTCCTTCGCCGTACTGAAGATCTTGTCGTCCAATCTTGAGGCTTGCGCGCGGACGATCGCCGTGTGACGGCGGGTGGAATTCTATGAATAGCTGATTTATATCCAGCTTGTCCTCGTCTTGAACTGGCCTCGGGCCACCAGCCCGTCCGAATTCAAGACCGCTCTTTAGCTCGAAGAAGAAGCGTGTTGAGGAGCCCAGGTGAAAATCAGCGCTGCCAAGAAAACGATTGAGATAGTATCCATTGCCGTCTTGCGGGCCGGCACCCCAGTTGTAATTGCGATAGTGTTCATAAAAGGAGCGTTCTTCTCCAGCCAGCGTAACGTACCAACCTGGAGCGTTACGCAAAGCAACGTACTTTAGTGGGTCCCAAGGATCTGTGCGCAATTCTGGGTCCTTCAGAAAACTCCAATCCTCTTCGCTTCTATCAAGCGGTACATAGACCGGACGCTCGAAGTCAGCCACCGTTGTCTGATGCGAGTCATTTGCCTGCCCGAAAGCAGCAGGGAGTAATAGAGCTATAACCCAGAGCAAGCTGAGTACACTGTTTGGGATTCGGAAGTCGCAGCAGGTCTTCGGACTTTTTTGCATCGCATTTCACCAAGTTTGCTATCAGCATTCAACAAAGAACTCCGCGCTGGTTCTGCGGAAGGTGGTCTAAGGCGGCCCGTGGTCCCGTCGCATCAGGCGAACAGGCGCAACACAGTCTGCTCGATTTGAGGCCAGGCGGTGGCACGCGGATCGATCAACTCGAAGTGTCCCGCCTTCGCCATTTCGACCAGGTGAACGTTTCCTCTCTTCCGTTTCTTCTGGTCGCAATCGTCCGAGCTGAATCGAGGCGGCACAACGTCGTCTTCCATGCCGTGAAATAACCACTGTTCGGCTTTGACCTCAAGGTGGGTCGGATCGGCCTCGTAGTAATGCTCGGGGACCTGGTCTGGTGGACCACCCAGAAATTCAACCACGGCGTTGGTGCCCAGGTGCAGATCCCAGGCGCGTCGCAGGTCCACCACTCCAGCCAGAGAGATCGCATGCTTGACCGACGCCTGGTGGTCGGCTAGACAGAGTGCCAACTGGCGCCGGCGGAATGGCCCATCACACGACCGTTTCGGCGTCGAGGTGGTACCGTTTCTGTAGCTGCGCGATGAAACGATAGCCGTTGGTGATGTCGGAAAATGTTCCGGGCCGGCCGCCGCCTTCATCTCCGACGCGACGGTATTCCAGATTCCAGGTGACCACACCTTTGGCGGTCAACGCTGCGCACAGGTGACCCGCATGCGTGAGATCGTACTCGTTGCGCCAGAAGCCGCCGTGGATGTTCATCACGACCGGGTGAGGTCCGTTGCCCTGCCGATCCATGGAGGCAATCGAATTCACCTGCACTGGCTAATAATCGATGATCAGAATCGCCAAGTTCTTCGGCGTGAGTAGATGATCCCTGGCAGCGTCTCGAATGAGTTGACTTGCCACGTTTCTTGTTCTCCTTAGAATTCTGAATCGCTATTTCAAAGCGGTTCGGGTGGTTGCGAGCACCAGCGACCTCATTTCCCAGGGAGGCGGAAGATTGTGACGCTGGGATTTCCGCCGCCGATCTCGGGAGCGATCGAGTTGTATACCCCCAAAAAGCCCGAGACGATCGCCACGTTTTGCACGCCGCGGGCATTGTAGGTGACCACGCCGCCACCGGCCGGGCCACCGAGCGCGCTCCGCAGCAGTACCTTGCCGGTCCTGGCGTCCAACGCCAGTAGGTCACCAGTCAATTCACCGGTGAAAATCAGATCGCCTTCGGTCGCCGTGACACCGGCCGCCAGCGGTTTCGCGGCATCGTAACGCCACTTCTCTTTGCCGGTGGAAGCATCGAACGCAGTGAGTCGTCCACGCGCGGCTGACCACGGATCGAGCTTCGTTTCACCGCCAAAGTACCAGCCGTGCGTGTGTTCCTTCTCCGGATCCGGGCGCTCCGTATCCTTCTTGAACTCTGCGCACCAGTCAGTAGCAGGAGCCACTAGCAAGTTTAGTTTGATGTCGTATGCAGAGCCGTTCCACTCCTGCCCACCGAGACTTGTGGGGCAAACACGCACAGGAGTCGTCGTGACAGGGGCTTCAGCGTTGACCCGGTTGGTGAACGGAACACTGTACAAGATCTCAGTCGAATCACGGTCCAACAGCCGCAACATTCCGTCCTTGCCCGTGCTGGCGACAACGTTCTTTGTCGAGCCGCTGATCTTCGCTTTGAACATTGGGCCAACGTGCGTGACATCATAGTCGTGCATATCGTGCGGGATGAACTGTCGGTACCACGCCAAGTGGCCGGTCATGGCATCCAATGCGATCAGCGAGTTCGTGTACAGGTTGGGCCCGGGCCGGCCTTCGTCGTAAATATCGGGAGCGGCGTTTCCGCCGGGGACGTAGAGCAGGTTCTTCTCCTCGTCAAAGGTCATGGGAGTCCAGAGATTTCCGCCGCCGTGTTCGCGCGCTGTTGGATCTGTCCCCCATGTGTTTGCGCCAGGCTCGCCATCGTCGGGCACGATGTTGAATCGCCACGCTTGCGATCCATCGCTGATTCGGAACGCCCCAACCCAACCTTTCGAGGCAAACTCAGCGCCTGCCGGTCCGATGTAGACCAGATCGCCGTGAACCAGCGGCGGCATGCTGATGAAGTAGCCCTCCTTTGGATTCGCGATCTGCCTGCTCCAAAGCGTGTGCCCGTCTTTTGCATCGAGCGCCAGCAGGAAGCTATCACCCGTGCCGCGAATGATCTTTCCGCCAGCGAGTGCTGCGCCGCGGTGCGTGTTGAACGTTTCGTTATCGCGTGGCGACCACTTGCTTGTCCAAACAACGTGGCAGTCGGAGCCATCCACCGCGACGGTGTAGTGGGCAGTCGTCAAATACATGACGCCCGCAGACACGATGGGCGCGGTCTGCGATGGCTCTTTATCGGGGAATGTGTAGACACAGACCTTGGCCATTTGCGAAACATTCTTCGTATTGATCTGCTTAAGGTACGAGTAGCGGGTTCCCGCCGGGTCGTGGTCGACGTACAACCAGTCGCTGTCGTCCGGCTTGTTAACCGCACCTTGGCGGGACGCAATCGCGTATGACACGCCCAGGACTACGGCGAGTCCGACAAGAACAGTAGACTTTGACTTCATGAATGTTCTCCTTGTTCTGTGCATGCCGCAGCTCCCCTCAATCCGAGCTGCGCGCGACCTCCGCGAACTCAAAATAGCTTCGCCCGCGATTTTGCTCTGCCGGTACGACTATGATTTCGCGTGAGGACAAACTGGCGGTTGGTCGCCGATGAAGGTGCGGGCCGAAAAGAGTTCAGGAAAGGGAATGTCTTCCAGCGTCGGCAGCAGCCAAGACACAGCCGGGGTACCGAAATACGCCGATCTATTTCCGATTGTGCGACGTGTCGCCATGAGATGACGATACTTCCAGGTTGTAAATTCCTCGGCGATGTCGGCCATGGTCTCGCCGAGCATTTTGACCGGCGGGTCGGTTTCGTAGGCCGCGGCCCACGCCTTTTCGACCTGCGGGTCGGGAGCATAGGTTTTGGACGGGTCGCGCCTAAGCACTTCCGCGGGAATTTTAAATCCTCTCCTTGATAAGAACGACAGCACATCGTCGTACAGGCTGGGCTCGTTCAGGGCCTTCTGAAGCTGTTCGAATCGATGTGGTTGCGGCTCGAAATGCTCCAGGTGCTGTTCTTGCTTGATGCCGAACAGGTAGACCATGTGCCGATAGGTCCATCCCTGAAGAGCCGTGTCTTGACCGTATGTAGCTCGGACCGCCGCCAAAATCGGCATCATGTCCGACGGGGTGATCCAAGATAGAGACCGCCAAGTCGCGTTCAGGGGTTCGTGGTGATCCACCACTCTGAGCAAGGCTTCGTGAGCCTCCACCAGATTGTCCTCGCGAAGACAGGCCTGAGCTGCCTGCATTTCCCTTACTATCAGCGCCCAATAGAGTTCTTGGACCTGAACGTTGATCATGAAGGCATACTCGCCGGGATGGTCGCTCACCGTTTGCTGAAGCGTGTGTAGAATTTCGGTCTGCAACCATGCGCTATACGGGGTCTGGTTTTCTTTTGTTCTTGTCTCGTTCATCTTTGTCGTCCTTGAGATTGTTTGATTCTGCGTTGCACCTTTCGATCTCAATCGCGGCCTCGATGACTTCGTTGTCGTGTCCTCGATGACCGACGATCTGCAGGCCCAGCGGGCAAGAGGCTATCCCTGCGACGCATAGGAACTGTAGCAACGGGATAGCTATCCTCGGCCGTTACTGGCAGTCCGGGCCGCCTGCGGCAATTCTTTTGCGAGGGAAGCCGGAAAGCCGATGCTCAGAGCTATTGGATACGCCATTGGCGCGTCTGCGGTCGCGTATTCGCTATTTCGTTTTGCCGGTCATGGCTTCAGAGAACTGTCCGATCACGGTGGCGAAGTCCTGGTCGAGCGCCGCATATACCTCGTTGGCGTATGGATCAGCGTTGGTTGCCATGATCTCGCACACGATTGAGAAATAGTCGACTGGGATTACACCTGCCTGTTGAATTCTGGCGATACCTACCTGGCGATTGGGTGCGCTGAGCACCCCTGATGCATCGATCACGACATAGGACTTATAGCCGGCGGCCAAAGCCGAGTAAGCAGGAAGCGCCGCACAGACTTGAAGAGTAACGCCCGCAAACAAGAGATGCGTCCGGCCCGTAGCTTCAACCGCCTTTACGAAATCCGGGTTATCCCATGCGTTCATCGTCATTCGCTCAATAATGGGAGACCTTTTTGTATCTAGCACAGCAACGAGCTCAGGAAACGTCGGCCCCCACAAGACATCTTTGGCTGTGGTAGACGCGATGATGGGCATCCCGAGAATTTTCGCCGCCTTGGCGAGACCGAGCACGTTGTGTTTCAATTCGTTGATCGTGATATCACGGACTCCAAGCAATAGGCCGACCTGATGGTCAATCAGGCATACTGCTGAGTTATCTCTCGTTATTCGTTCCATTGTTGATCACACCTTTCTGAGATCCGAGAACCTAATTCAGTCGTCGGTTTCGAGACGGTACGTAACGTCTCTCTCAGCAACTCCAGGTGCAAGAGGTGGGCCATTCGCAAGAGATTGAAAAGACAGAAGAGGAAGGGCGGACAGCTGTGTGTGGATTTGGTGAAATTGGCGAAAATTGCGATTTTACCAGTCCTCGGAAAAAGCTTAGCTGAGTTTGAAGTGGCTTTTGCGTATCCTTAATTTCTTAATGCGCTGCTCCAGGGTCGAAGGTGGTACTCGGAGCTTCGCCGCGGCCCCGTTCGGGCCAGACACTCGCCCTCGACTGCCAGCGAGTGCCTCCTCAATGATGTGCCGTTCACGACTGGCGTCCTCATCGGTGTCTGCGGGCTCAGTTTGTTGCGGCGAGCTGACTCGAAGGGAATCCCTGGACAACCAAGCGGCATCCACGCAGAACACGCCATCAGAACTCACAATGACCGACCTCTCAACAACATTTTGCAGTTCGCGAATATTGCCCGGCCAGGGATAGGACCGAAAGAGTTCGACCGTTCGCTTATCGATCTTCTTAAAGTGCTTGCCCATCTTTTGGGCAAATCGATGGACAAAGTGTTCCAGCAGCATCAGAACGTCGTCTTGCCGTTCGCGAAGCGGGGGAACCTGGATTGGGAATACGTTCAGCCTGTAGTAGAGGTCCGAGCGAAATGTCCCGTTTGCAATGGCGGCTTCCAGATCGCGATTAGTGGCCGCTATGACGCGGACATCGATTTTAACCGGTTGCGTGCCGCCGACGCGTTCGCATTCACGTTCTTGTAACACCCTCAGGAGTGCAACCTGGGTGTCCAGCGGCACCTCGCCGATTTCGTCGAGGAAAATGGTTCCTCCGTTCGCCAGTTCAAATCGACCGAGGCGGCGCTGCATCGCCCCGGTGAACGCGCCTTTTTCGTGGCCAAAGAGTTCGGATGAAATCAGCGATGGGGTAAGAGCTGCGCAGTTCACGCTCACAAAGGCGCGTTGCGACCGGCGAGATCGCTTATGGATGGCGCGGGCGACCAGTTCCTTACCAGTTCCAGTCTCTCCAATAACAAGAACGCTAGAATCGGTGGGAGCAACTTTCATTAGCCGAGAAAGCACTCCCTGCAACGCCGACGAGGTGCCGACAATCTCTTCGAACATGAACGCTTCGTCGATCTGCTCCCTGAGCACTACGTTTTCGTCGTGCAGTTGATCTTTCAGACGCTTAATCTCTTCAAACGCCTTCTCCAGGTCGGCTCGCGCGCGGTGGTGTTCGGTGACGTCGATTGAGGCCCCAACAAATTCCACGACGTCGCCGCGTTCGTCTAGGATGGGATGGCCGATACTGCAGATGTTTTTGATGGTTCCGTCTGGACGAACAATCCGAAAATCTGCCTCAAAATCAGTTTTTCCAAGCAAAGCCGCCGCGTAAGCTTGTTCGACCTCGGGCCGATCTTTGGGATGCTTCCTCCTGTGATAGAAATCAACCGACGATGCGTCATCTTCGGGTTCAATGCCATACATTGCAAGCCCTTCCGCGGAGACTGTCACCTTCCCTGATAAGACTTCATGTTTCCAACTGCAGGTGCGGGTTAGCCGTTGGGCCTCGAGCAAGGATGCTTCGCTCGCGCGCAGGGCATCTTCGGCACGCTTGCGCTCCTCAAGATCGGTATTTGTTCCGTACCACTTCGCGACTTTCCCCGATCGGTCGCGCAGAGGGCTACCGCGAAAGAGAAACCAGCGAAATTCGCCGTCGAAGCGGCGGAAGCGGCCCTCCACTTCGTACGGCTTTACAGAATTCAAAGCTTCCCGGAACGTTTCCAGAATTCGTGGCAGGTCGTCTGGATGAATCGCAACCTCCCATCCCGAGCCCAAAGCTTGCTTTGCAGATAGACCCGTATAGTCCAGCCAGCGCTGATTGAAGAAGTCTGCGGAGCCGTCTGGACCAGCGGACCATGCCAACGTAGGGATGGTGTCGACGACTTGCGCCAGTTTCTCTTTCAGTTCGAAAATCTCGCCGTAGGCCAAGGAATTTTCAATGACGATGGCTATCTGGCCCGATGCCTCGCTGAGAAAGTCGATATCTTCGCGCGTAAACGAACCCTCGAGCTTGCGTGCAACTATGAGGACACCGACGGTCCGACCACGACTCACCAGCGGTATCATGCAGTGGCTGTTCAAGCCCTCTGCAACTACCAATCCATACATTTCCGGCCCGAGTTCCTCGGGATCGTTCGCGGTGATGATTGCCGGTTTAGAGCTTACCCAAGCTCGTTTGAAGGCGAGCCCTGGCGTGGCCACAATCTCTTCCCTGACGAATCCTTTCGCATCGGGAAAATCGACCGCATAAATCCGGCTCTTATCCGATACCTCATCGAAAAATGCAACACCCGCGGCATCGGCATGCATGACGCTTCGAACGTTGGCTGAAATTGAACGCAGCACTTCCCGAAGCTCAAGGTTCGATGTAACTCGCTTCGTCAGTTGGAGCAGCAGCTGGAGTCGAGTATTCTGAACTGCTAGGACTTGTTCTGCTTTTTTGCGCTCCTCGATATCGGTATTTGTTCCGTACCATTTCACAACTCTGCCGTTTTCGTCTAAAGACGGAGTCGCACGAAACAGAAACCAGCGGTATACTCCGTCGGATCGGCGCCAACGCCCTTCGATCTCACCTGGCTGGCCAGAAGCTACAACGCGTCGCCAGTAATCCACGAGTTCGTTCAGGTCGTCTGGATGAATCGCAACCTCGTATCCCGAGCCCAAAGCTTGCTTTGCAGATAGACCCGTATAGGCCAGCCAGCGCTGATTGACGAAGTCTACGGAGCCGTCTGGACCAGCCGACCATGCCAACGTAGGGATGGTGTCGATGACAAGATGAATGTCCTGTATATCTCCAGGTTCTTCGAAGCCATGCCGCAAGAAGGCCATACGCGGATCCTTACAAGTCGTCGCAGTAAGACATCTCGCTCCGAGGTCGCAGGGCGAGATGGTTTCCGGATTGTGGGCAATCCGGAGGTAATCCATGCGACCTTATGACAGCATATTCCTATAGAGAAAATTATCAATCAGCGGCGAATCGCCGCTGATTGATAAGCGGTTTAGGAGACCGGGCGCGTCTGCGTTTGATAGTTGCCCGTCATAAGGGAATTGCGTGACATCTATAGCTAGAACGCTGGCCACAGATCTCCACAGCCACGCCAGAACAAATTTCAGAACTTCAAATCGGGCAATCCTTTTACATCCTCCGCGTCGGTTGAGACGCTGATGTTGTGCCATGCCTTGTCGTCTGATTCCCGCTTTTCCTCGGCAAAGCGGCATACTGCACAGCATCACTGCCGAGCAAGAGGTGTGCTGGGAGATGCTCTTTAGCTTTCCGAGTCTGCGAATAATCGACGAATCGAGTTGCAGATAGGATTCACATTCTAGGCCCTGACATGATTTCTATCGAAGTGGCCCTGCACTGAACATTGGGTCAATTCGCTGTCTCGAAAAAACTTACCGGGAAGTGTCAAAAGCCGCGATCTCATCCCAGCTTAGGTAGTAGATGCGCGCTACCCGCGCAATCGTGTCTGGCGCTGGCTCAACATATTGCTCAGTCCGCAGGACAAATAACGGATCATATATACGTATACGACCAATAAAGCGGTTGATAGAAGACAGTGGAGCCAGAGAGCGTTTTGACGCTCGGGAACAATACGGGAACAACCTGGGGAGGAAACCATCCCAAATGATCCCAAACGATCCTAAATGGAAGCCCCTCTAACGTCTTTCGTATCAATCGCGTCCGCTGATTCTAAGCCACTTAGGTCCATTGGTAGGGGGCCCTGAAAAGGCCGGCGTCGGCGGTTCGATCCCGTCTCTGACCACCATTTAGAAGCTTGTAATTTCAAGATCCGCAGTTCCCTTCCCCCGAACCCCACAAAGTTGCCCTCGGCGGATTTTGAGTTTCCGGATATCCCTGTAAGTCTATGATAATCAATGAAATGATAGCGTAGTTGAGCGTAGCCCTAAGTAGCTGAGTGACCGTAGTTTAGAGCAGTCTACGGCAATTAACAAAAGCTGATGAGTGTACCGCTATTGCACCGAAAATGTAACCGTCAAGATTACATATATAGATCATCCTACAAGCCCATCGCTACGAAGCGTTCCTGTTTACCTTTGCTGTGACAGCAAACTGGAGACGCGAAACTAACGAAATCGGGCGGAACGGATGGCTCCTATTACGCCCTCAGGAACACCTGTATCCGGATAGCCGGTTTTTTGTCCAGGCAGACTGGATGTGGACACTGGCGACTTGTCGTTACTAATCTCTAAGCACTCGATGACCGGGCCCGCGTACCCACTCTGCTGAATGCCGAATCACGCGGCCTCCACGGGAGGGTTTGTTTTCGCGGGAGCGGCTGGCAGGGTGAAATGAAACGTCGCGCCTCGTCCGTCGTTAGACGTGGCCCACAAACGGCCACCATGCGATTCCACGATGGAACGGCTGATCGCCAGCCCCATGCCGCTGCCTTGAGGTTTCGTCGTGACGAAGGCATTGAAGATCTCGTCCGCTCTTCCGGCCGGCAATCCTACTCCGGTGTCGCTGACTGAGATCAGCACTTGACCGCACTCGCCTGGTCCCGTCTTGACCGTGAGCACTCCGCCGGTCTCCTTCATCGCCTCGATACCATTGAGCATGAGGTTCATCAGTACCTGCTGCAGTTGCACCCGGTCCGCCGTGATTTTAGGAAGATCGGCGGCAGGGTCCGTATGAATCGAGACGGCATTCTCGTTGGCTTCGCCCCGCAGCAGCAGGACCATCTCGCCGATGACCTCATTTATCGCGACCAACTCTCGTTTGGGAGAGGACTTTTTGTACAACGATCGCAGACGGTTGATAATCTCCGAGGCAAGGGTGCCCGCTTCGATGATTCTTTCCGTCCCTTTGCGCACCTCCATCATATCGGGCGGGTCGCGCTGAAGCCATCGCAAAGATGCCTTGGCATTCGCGGTTGTGACCGTAAGGGGCTGTGCGAGTTCATGCGAGATGGAGGCGACCAGTTCTCCCATCGTGCTGACCCGATTTGTGTGTGCAAGGTCCGCCTGTAGCTCTTCCGCACGCTTGCGATCTTGAATGTCGGTCGCCGTACCGTACCATCTCACGACCTTTCCTCGCTTGTCCCGCAGCGGCACGTTGCGGCTCAAAAACCACCGATACTCCCCGTCGGTGCGGCGGAAGCGCATCTCCTCCTCGACCGGCTCACCACTGGCAATGCTCGCGGCCAGTCGTCGCTCAATTCGATCCAAATCGTCGGGATGAATAGCAGCTTTCCTGCTTTCCTTCGGATTTTCCAACTGCGACAACCCGGTATATTCAACCCAGCGTCGATTCAAAAATTGAATGGTATCACCGGGTCCACCGATCCACGCCATCGCCGGAATGGTCTCAAAGGCTTCGTGAAATTTTCTTTCCTCCCGCCGCAATTGTCGCACTCGGAGTTGATGCAGCCCCCAAAGGAATGCCCAAGCCGCAGCCACGTACAACAAGCGGAACCAGGTGGTCTGGTAGAAGGCCGGCCGTATGGTGAAAGCCAAGTTTGCGGGTGCGCCGGACCAGACGCCGTTGGTGTCTGACGCCTCAACGCTGAAATGATAGGAACCGGGAGGAAGGTTGCGGTAGGTAACGGGAGTGGCCGCCGCCGCTTCGTGCCAGTCTTTGTCTGTTTCCTGCAGCTTGTAGCGGAATCGGATGGCCTCGGGATCGGAGAGGCTCACAGCGTTGTAGCTGATCTGCACGCTCGACGTGTGGGCCGGAAATGAGAGACGAGGATCGGGCGCGTAGAATTTGTCGTCGGCAGAGACCGACTGGATGGTGATCGGAGCCGGAACTGTCCGTTTTTCAGAGTGAGCTGCCGGATCGAGCCACACCACTCCGTTGCGCAACGCGAACCAGAGTCGCCCATCGGAGCCCTCGATGGCGGTCGGAAACGGACGCAACTGGGTGGCAAGCCCTGAAAGTCCCTCGCGTATGCCGAAGTGCTCGCCCTTGATCCGATACGCAGAGTCTTTCAAAGCTTCGGAGATCTCCGCCTTACGGATATGGAAGATCCCTGAAATCGCGTTGAGCCATAAATCTCCCTCGGGCGTTTCCACGATTCCAGAGATTCCGCGCAGCCATTGGTCATCCACAGCGGCGATCTTGTGGAAGCGTCCGTGGTCAAACTGCTCCAGCCCAAATTCACCCCCAATCCAAATCTCTGATCCTCGTCCATAGATCGCCGTGATATTGCCCACTTGAAGATCATCGCTCGGACCGAATCGACGGACCCGATCGCTATCCAAAACCGCCAGCTGACTGTTCGTATAGCCGAACCAGACGCGACCCAAGCTATCAGTAAATTCAAGCAATATAGCTTTCTTTGGGAGGTCGTCGCGGCCACCGTAAGGTGTCCAAATGCCATCGGCCAACCGGTACAAACCGTGGCGGCCGAAGGAGACCCATATTCTTCCTTGTTGATCCCCGGTAATCGTCTGCAGAAATTCAAATTGGTTCACCATTTCCGGGGGAAGATTCACGCGAACGAAATCGTCTCCGACAAGATGCCAAAGACAATGTTCCCCGGAGAACCAGAACGTCTTGTCAGGTGCGCGGTAGGCGAATGACGATGTCATCTGCGGGAGACGGCGCTCGGCTTTGCCGCCCAGGACATGATAAAGGTCAGCTTTGAACCTATTGCCAAGACTGCCGAAACTGATCCATACCGCCCCATTGTCATCAGCAACCAGGGCGAGTTTCGAACTCCCCGATGTTTCTTTCGGGAATTCCTGTCTGATCAACGGGGTGTAGAAGAATCGATGTATACCCTTGGTGTCTCCAAACCAGATATTTCCTTCACGACCCACCAACTCTGCCATCGCAAAAGGGTTTATGTTGTAGGTTTCAGAAATAGCTGGGGACGCTTGGTTCTGGACATTACGCAGGCTGCCTTTTGGAAGGCGCATCACGACGGGCTTATCCGCCGGTGAGATCCAAACACTGTTGTTTCGATCAACCATTTGAGAGTCTTTGGAGGTGACCGGGTAAGCAGGCAGCCTCTCATAAGAACCTTCGCCGGAACCGGACACACGTGGGGCTACCTCCGCGGTCAGGACGGTTCGATCCGGCTCCCAGGTGAACCCGTCGACTGACAGATTTCTCTCAGCTGTTTTGAAGTGTCTGGTCCCGTGCAGGAGGTAAATGAGGTCCTTCGGAGTCTCCCAACTGCCCACCAAAGCCCACAGTATTCCCTCTGAATCAAATCCAACCTGTGCAACGGGTCCGGCCGGAGCGTTCCACTCAACCCCGATATGCTGCCACCCCGAATGATCGAATCTCCATAGACCACTGGATGCGCCTGCCCATACGATTCCATCCCGATCCTGGGCAAAACCGTTAACACTTCCAATCCCGCTCGCATAATTGGTCACTCGCCCCTTATCCAGGAAACTGAAGCCTCCGAACGTGTAACCGATCCAGAGGCCACCAGATGGCGGTGCGAACAAGGAGTACAGGTTGGTCGAGAGGAGCCGATCGCCAAATGGCGAGGTGAATGGTTCGAATCGCGTTCCATCAAAGCGAAATAGTCCGTTGGGACCGCCCAGCCATAGGAACCCGTCATTGGTCTGTGCTAAACACGTGACGTCTGAGGGCGCTCCCTCTTTGAATGTCCAGGAGTCGTGACCCACCTGCACGTTCGCCGATGGCGGTGTTTGCCCAAACAAAGATGGACACTTGACAGAGGTAACGATCATTAAGGCAACAAGCCAGCACAGCTGCGAGGCTGTGACACGGATTGAGTGTGCTGAGCGTTCGCAATCTCCGACGGGAACAAAGGACCGCGCTCGTTGGTGTGTTTTCCACGAAGTACCCATAGATACATCTTCTATCAGGCGACCGGATGTAATTTCGGGCGATTAGCCGATGTGACCGCGCGGAAGCGTTCGGTCGACGATAGTTCCGACGAGAAGAACTGCGCTCAGCATTCCCATGACTATGGCGAGACGATGCAGGCCGTGGTCGGTCGCGTGCTGACCGTACATGAGACCGAGAAGACTGGTTGAGGTAATCGCGCCGATATAAGTCGCCGTTCGTTGCAAACCGGAGGCTGTGCCGATCTCCTCCACCGGCGCCTGGATATAGACGGCTGCCTGGGTTGCGGTGGATGCTAGACCAGTCGGCAGGCCGAAGAGCATGACGGCCGCAGCGATCATCCACACAGGTGTCTCGTGGTTGATCAGGAACAGGCACAAGCAGCCGATCAGGGCTGCTGCGGTGCTCACGATGAAGGGGGTTCGGATTCCCTTGGTGCGCGCGCCCGCGAGCGACGCCACAACGGCTAGGAGGGACATCGGCAGTGTGACGAGGCCCGCTTTGGAACTGCTGAAACCAGCTCCGGCTTCAAGCCATTGAGCAAAGCCGTACAGAATGCAATAAACGATCAGCAGGATCGCGGCAATACGCAGATAAGTCATGGTCAGAGGGCGGTTGCGGACCAGCATGCGCACATCGATGAATGGCTGCTTTCGGCGCAAGGAGTGAATGACCAGCACGACTCCAAAAACGGCGGCAACAGGCAAGACCAGCCACATGGGATGGTCGAGACTCATCAGGAACAGCATCAGGCTCAACAGGAAGGCCGAGAAGAGTGCGATGCCAATCAGATCGAGTTCCTCCAGCAGGAGCACAAAACTGCCGGCGGGTTGCTCATCTTTGGGAACCCACAGAAGAACGAGGAGGATGGTGAGCAGCGAGAGGGGAAGGTTCACCGTGAAGATCGAGTGCCATCCGAAGTATCCGGTCAGAACCCCGCCAAGCACAGGCCCGATGGCTGTCGTTGCGGTCCCGGCAAACGACATAAAGCCCATGGCGACACGCGGCGGGTCCGCACCAATACGGTCCGCCTGCGTGCGGAAAATGCGCATCGCAGACGGATAGGCCCCCGAGGTTCCTATTCCGAGCAGAACACGGACTGCGATCAGCATGCCTAATGACGAAGCGATCGCGCCGGCGATGCCAGCGAGCGTCACGACACAGAGCGAGAAAAGGTAAACCCGGCGCGGGCCAAACAGATCCGCCAGGCGCCCCATCGTGGGCTGGGCAATGGCACTGGTTAGATAGAGGCCCGCGATGAGCCATCCGGTCTGAGCGACGCTCGCGTGATAGTCCCTTGCGATCGCCACCAGCGCCGTTGAAATCATCGTCGAATTGATCGGATTCAGCGTCGATCCGAGCGCGAGCGGCGTGACGAAACGAAAGCCGAAGTGTGCGGGATGCCTTGAAGAAGTTTCCATCGCCTGCTCGACGCCGGTTGCCAGGTCAACACTCACGAGGCCTCCAAGCGCCGGATCAATTCGACGGTGGAAACGAGGGATGCATACCCCCTTCCGATTTCACTGGACACCTTAAGCAAGGGCGGCGATGACCTCATCGGTCTTCCTTACCCTCGCCAGACGTGGAAAGGTCTTCTCGAAGGCGAAGCGGTGCTGATCAGCGTCCTGCGCAGAGCAGGCATCTTCGACAACCACAAAGGCGAAGCCGAATCCGGTGCCCTGGCGGGCGGTGGATTCGACGCCGACGTTACTGGAGATGCCGGTGAGGACAACTGTGTCGACGCCGCGGCTCTTGAGCTGTTGCTCAAGGTCTGTACCGGCAAAGGCGCCCCAGTGGCGCTTCGTGATGAGGATGTCGTTGGGTTGGAAACCCGCGGAAGCGGCGATCTCCGAGGCTACAGCGGGTATTGGCTTATCACCCATGTTGTGCGGCTCGTCGACTGGAAACTTTAGCAAATCGTTCAGGTCGACGCGAACATATACAACCGGTGCGCCGTTGGCGCGGAAGGCTTCGGCGAGTTTCTTTGAGTTTTCAACGATCTGAGCGGCGGGATGGGGCGCAGTATTCATGCCGACGATAGCATTCTGCAGGTCGATGATGACGAGAGCGGTTTTTTTTGAGTCGAGATTCAATGAGTTCAACGTAGCTCCATAAGTCGAGGCTACCCTCGACTTTCATTTTAAAAATACGAGAATGCCCTCGACTTTGTCAAATTCTGTACGGGGGAAGCTGCAACGATGACTGCAATCGCCGAACCAAGGAGATCTCGGCGCTCAACTGTTGGTCAGCTCTCGAGGCACGCACTCGTCGCGCGCCGCCTATCTGCGACGGGAAGAGTAACGCTGAACTTGGCTCCATAGTCTGGATTGTTCTCAGCCCATAATTGCCCGTCGTGCCCTTCAATAATGGATCGGGACACGGCCAGACCTATGCCCATCCCCTTCTCTTTAGTAGTTATGAAGGCGTCAAAAATATTCTCAGTGTCCTTCAGGCCTGGTCCACTGTCTATGACTTCAATCAGAACCTCCCCTTCGTTCACGAGGCTGGCTCTTATCATGAGGTGAGGCGGCCGGGCGTTGCTTTCCATCGCCTCGATACCGTTCGAGATCAGGTTGATCAATACTTCCTGAATTTGAATTTGTTCGACTAAGATTGGCGGAAGATCACCCGCAATTTGTACATCGATGGGAATTTCAGCTCTGTTCGCGTCTTCATGAACAAATCGTATCGCTTCGCGGATGATCTGCGATGGCCAGGCGTGCTTCTTCCTGAGCGGTTGCTGTTTGAACAATGCCCGAATGTGCTGCATCCTCTTGTCGGCAACGCGCCCATCGCACAGCACTCGTTCTATGGAAGTCATTGCTTCACTAAAATTACTTGGACTGCTTGATAGCCAGCGCCGAGCTGCCTGCGCGTTTGCGATTACAGCAGTGAGAGGCTGGTTTAGTTCGTGAGCGATCGATGCGGACAACTCAGCTACGGTGGCGATGCGCGATGCTCGCGCCAGTTTGACACGGGTTTCCCGTAAATGATCCTCCGCTCGCTTTCGCTCGTCGATGTCGATGCCGACCCCAAACCACTGCAGAATCTGCCCACGTTCGTCACGCAGGGGTTCTGCACGACTCAAATACCAACGATAAATCCCGTCCGCTCGCCGGCATCGATGTTCAACTCCATAGGGGCTCCCACTTGCAAGTGCCTTCTTAAATTCCTCGACTACGTATTCCCGCTCCTCGGGGTGAATGGTTTGTACCCATCCCCAGCCTTGGATCTGATCTAGGGTCATTCCAACGTAGTCACGTGCCTTCCTGTTGGTGAATGTAAGCTTTCCATCAGGCGCGTTCGAAAACAAGATTGAAGGAACCGCGTCCATTATTCTTTGCATCTGTTGCTCAGATTGTTGGAGAGCAAGTTCCGCCGCTTTCTGGGCGGTCGTATCAAGCATGATTCCGTGAAACGCGATCGTCTTTCCGTTGTCATCGCGGATAGCGGCAACGCTGGTGTGAAACCATCGGTATTGCCCGTCGGCGCACATAAAGCGATGGACGGTGTCATATTCAACGCCTTCTGTGAGCAATCGATTCCAATGACTTGAAGTTTCCTCAAAATCATCCGGGTGGATCAGATCGATCCAACCCTTCTGCTGCAGATCCTCAAGTGTTCTTCCCGTGTACTCGATCCCTTTTTGATTGACGTAGACGATCGACCCGTCTGGTGCGGCCTTGAACAGAACCGCCGGGAGATTCTCGGCGAGAAGATTCAGTTGCAGCTCACTCCCCCTGAGGGCGGTTTTCTTCGGTTCGAGATTCAATGAGTTCAACGTAGCCTCCAGAATGCGAGGACACTCTCGACTTTATGCGTATAAAATACGAGGATGACCTCGACTTTGTTAAATTCTGTCCGGGTGAAGCCGCAGCAGGAGCGCGCAACACTGCGGCTTGCGAATTTTCTCGATGCTGCAGCGGAACTCTTCGCAGAGATCGGCTATGAAGCCGCAACGATGACTGCTATCGCCGAGCGTAGCGGTTCCGGGATTGGCACGCTTTATCACTATTTCCCAGACAAGCAATCCATGGCCCTCGCTCTTCTGAACCAATATGCAAAGAAGATCGAGGCGCATTGGAAGCCCTTGACGGAACAGACAGAGACACTGTCCCACACCGCGTTTGCGGAGGCGTTCCTCGAACGCATCACTGAATTCCTACGGGAACGGCCCGCCTATCTGAAGTTGCTCACCGCGCCGATCCGGTTTTCCCGTGACCCAGCTGCACGCAGGGCTTTACGCGTCGCTATTTCGAATGCCTTTCGAGCAAAGGACCCATCGCTCACCAATGAGAAAGCCATGGTGGCCGCAAATATCACGCTCCAGATGGTCAAAGGCATGACAACGCTCTATGCGGAAGTAGGCCCAGGAGAGAAACCTCTGATCATCACAGAGTATAAGAAGGCACTGACACTGTATCTGGGAAGCGTTTTGTCCGAAGACGAGCGGCCTCCAAAAAAGAGACAACGGTAAAGCAGTCTCGCGAAACGGATGCTTCGATGGATCTGCCAACGCGGCCGATTTGGAAGCACCCTCTCCACTCAAGTATTTAGTTTGGCGAGCAATGGGTTCAATTCGCCAGGGAAAGTCCCTTTTACCGGGATCCGTGAAGATGGCTGAGGGGCAGCCTGCGGTTCAGGGTCTTTTTCAGCGGGTCTGGACGTACCTCAGCGCAAAGCGTGGTTACCGGTTGATCATTGAACAGCGCGAGAATAGCTGACGAAGGTTTCACAACGGGCAGTTGAGGAAGCAATCTATGCGGGTTCATATGACGCTACTGAGATCCGAACTCGCTATCTTTCATGCCTCTGGGTCTTGTGGCAGTGGTTGCATCCGCTCAGAATTTTCGGCAGCGAAATGCCCTTAGCAATTTCGTGGTCCGCATAGCTGTTTACTTCGGTTGTCTTGAACCGCTCATAACCGCAAGTCTCCGTTATCAGCTCATCATGCTCTACATAAACATGTAATAGATCAAGGGTGCCCAGTGGCATATTGTCTTATTCATAAAGTCGAGGGTGTCCTCGATTATGGGGCTACGTTGAACTCATTGGATCTCGGACGGAAGGAAACCGACCTCGCATCCAACGGGCGCCCGGAACCGTCGATCACCTGGCGGTCCGTATCCTCGATCAGTTTGGGCTCGATCACTCCGCTGCCCGTCGTTGGGAAGGAATGAAAGCCGGTAATGTCACCAATCACGAATTCGCAGAGGTAAAGTAGCGCCACTTTTCGAACAAAGGAGAATGTTATGACAACACTTCGACATGCAATCAGAGTTGGGGCCTCTCGTGACGCAGCCTACCACGCATTCACTGACATCGCCGGATTAGCCGGCTGGCAGCTGGGCCGCGTTCAGGGTGAGGTCCGTGTCGGCAAGACGCTCACCATAGAACGACACCCCGGTCTGCACTTCGGCTGGCGGACGGATGAGCTCGATCCCGGCCGTAAGATCGTACAGACCTGCGTCGAAGGTCCTGGTTCGTCCGCCGGGAAGACCTTGACCATCACCTTCTCTAATGAAACCGATAGCAAAACCCTTGTCGAACTGAGCGATGTAGGATGGCATGACAATGACCCGCATCTACCGCTCTGCAACACCTATTGGGGCGAAGCGCTGACCCGGTTGCGTTCGTATCTGGAAACCGGAAAACGCTGAGCGCGAAACGAATAATGCAATCAGCAAACCCATTTTCACAGGAGGTAACCTAACGTGGCCTACAAAGATCTTCGAAGTTTTCTGAAACTCCTCGCCGAAAACAATCAGCTTTTACGAATCAGCGAGCCAGTCTTACCTGAACCGGATATTGGAGCGGCCGCTTCGGCTGCTAACAAGGGTCTCGGAGAGACCGCACCGGCATTGATTTTCGACAATATCAAGGGATACGGGAAGGCGCAGCTTGCCATTAACGTGCATGGCTCGTGGCCCAATATGGCTCTCATGATGGGCCTGCCGAAAGATACGCCGCCCAAGGCGCAGTTCCATGAGTTCTGCCGCCGTTATCAGAACTTTTCCAAAGGGGTTGTCGAGGAGCGGAAGACAGCACCGTGGCAGGAAGTTCAAATCACGGAAAACATCAATCTTTATGAGTTAATGCCGCATTTCAGGCTCAATCCTGGCGACGGCGGCCTCTATATCAACAAAGCCTCGGTCATTTCGCGTCATCCAGATCATCCCGATGAGCGGAATGTCGGCATGTATCGGTTGCAGGTGAAAGGCCCGAACCGGTTGAGTGCACAGTTTGTGCCTGAGCACGATATCGCGCTCCATTTTCAGGCTGCAGAACGTGAGAATAAGCCGCTCCCCATCGTGATCGCCGTGGGCAACGATCCAGTACTTAGCATCGTCGCATCCATGCCTCTGCAGTACGGTCAGTATGAGTTTCAGATGGCGAGTGCCCTGCACGAGGAGCCTTATCCAGTGGTAACGCTCGAAAATGGTCTCCAGGCTCCTTGGGGTGCCGAGTATATCCTCGAAGGCCATGTCATTCCTGGAGTCCGCGAACCTGACGGTCCCTACGGTGAATTTACGGGTCACCTGTCCGGGCTGCGAAACATGGTATCGGTCGAAATCACCAAAGTCTGGCATCGCAAGGATCCGATCTATGAATATACGTCGATCGGCATGCCTTGGACCGAGATCGACTACATGTTCCTCAATACCTGCCCGCCGCTTTATGTACAGCTCAAGGAGAAATTTCCGGAGATACAAGCGGTCAATGCGCTTTATACGCATGGCCTTATCGTCATCGTTTCTACGAAGATGCGGGTTGGTGGCTTCGGCAAGGCGGTCGGCATGTCCGTCCTGACAACGCCCCATGGTTTGGGTTATGCAAAGGTCGTCATTGTCGTTGATGACTTCGTCGATCCATTTAACCTGCCTCAAGTTATGTGGGCGATATCGACCAAGGTCAATCCGAAATACGACACAGTCGTCATACCGGACCTATCAGTTTTGCCTCTTGATCCGGGTTCGGAGCCTCCTGGGATCACCCACAAGATGATCATCGATGCCACGACCCCGGCGCCGCCTGAAAAGCATGGCGAATACTCTATGCAGGTCATGGATCCGCTGGAAGCAAAGGACTGGTTGCCGAAGCTGCAGGCTTTGATGAAGCACGCCTGACGTTAGCAAAGACTAAGAGGAATCATTATGACATATAAAAGCACTCTGATTTGCCCACGATGTGAGTCTACCTCGACAGGGGTTCGATTCGAGTCTCCTGTTGCAGGCGTATGGACGCTCTACGGATGTGACGACTGCCTGTTTACCTGGCGGTCGACTGAGCCGAAGACGATTACTGACCCGAAGCAGTACCCCACACGCTTCAAGGTGAAGCTCGAAAAACTCAAAGACATTCCCGTGATGCCGGCCATCGCCCACCCGGATCGCTGAGTGGAAGGGGGCTGCCAATTCCAGCTCACTTCGGCCAACCTGGAGTGAGCTGGATTGGAATAAGCGCCGGTATTTGCAGGCACGTAGAGCATCCGCTAGTAATCGTCGGTGGGGCGACTTCACGATCTCGTGAAGACCCGGTACTGCATCTTCAACGGCTACGGCCACATCCGTCAGGACTATCGCTAGGTCGATGGCGAGTGGAAAATCACCCGCAGCCACACCTCCCGCCTGTTCGTTGACGAGCAGTGGCTCTAGGCGCTACTAACGGGCAGGTCATCGTGGATGCTGACGACAAGGTCGGAATCCGGATCAGCTATGACTATCTGATTTCTTGCGACTGGGGCGCCTCACAGTTACTTCGGCCACCACAAGTTCGCCGCGTTTGCGACGGGGCTCAAGAGCCTATCGGATGCTGAATCTCTTCGGAACCATCTACCGGAAGTCTTTGAGAAAGCTGAGATCGAAGACGATCCGGATCGGCGCCAGGTTTTGATGAACCTTTCTGATGGTCGGCGCACGACCGACTGGTGACGAGATGGCGAGCGCAATCGCAGTCATGACCCAAACCACATTACGAAAAGACTTCCGTCCATGGACAGACCCGGCCTTGGGAGCGGATTACTTGATTGAAAATGATCGACTGCTGTCCTATACCGAAGACGGAACTAGTTCTGGCCGGCTTCCGGTGGCAACTGCATAGCAATACACACGAGGAGCAAGTGCCGTTTCAACCATCTCGACATTGCGTTAGACCCGCGTTTCACCTTTCACTCACGAATTTCCGGTCAGCGGATGAGTCATATCCTGCGGACGTACCCATGAATCAAACTGCTCCGCGGTTAAGAATCCGAGCTTCAACGCAGCCTCACGCAAGCTGAGATCTTCGTGGTACGCAGTCAGTGAGATCTTCGCCGCCTTCTCGTATCCAATGTATGGGTTGAGAGCTGTTACCAGCATCAGGGAATTGTCGAGGTGCTCCTTGATGCGTTTTTCGTTCGGCTCGATTCCGATGGCACAGCGATCACAGAAGGAACGCGAGGCATCGGCAAGAAGTTCGATCGAGGTGAGAACGTTGTGCAGCATGACCGGCTTATATACATTCAGTTGGAAGTTGCCCTGCGAACCTGCGAACGCCACCGCGTGATCATTGCCAAACACCTGAACAGCAACCATCGTCAGCGCTTCACATTGGGTGGGATTAATTTTCCCCGGCATAATGGAGGACCCAGGTTCGTTTCCGGGGATATTGAGTTCACCGAACCCGGCACGCGGACCGCATGCATACCATCGCACATCATTCGCGATCTTCATCAACGCCCCGGCAAGCGTGCGGAGTGCTCCGCTCACACTGACCATTCCGTCGTGCGCCGAGAGTGCCGCAAATTTGTTGGGCGCTGAGACAAATGGATGCCCGGTTTCTTCCGCGATCCGCCGCGCAGCCACTTCACCGAAATGAGGATCAGCATTGAGTCCCGTGCCTACTGCTGTGCCTCCGATAGCCAGCGCATATACACCCGGGAGAGATTGGCGAATGCTATCGATTGCCTGATCGATTTGCGCTACCCAGCCGGAGATCAATTGGCCGAGGGTGAGCGGCGTTGCGTCCTGAAGATGCGTCCGCCCAACCATAACAACATCGCTATAGTGTTGCGATTTCTCTTCGAGTACATTGCGCAGGCTGCTGAGGGTCGGAAACAACTTGTCCTCGATTGTCGCCACAGTCGCAATGTGCATTGCCGTGGGAAACGTATCGTTCGAGGACTGACTATGATTTACATCATCGTTGGGATGAATTGGTTTCTTAGAGCCAACGACGCCGCCGGCAATTTCGATCGCACGATTGGCAATCACCTCATTGGCGTTCATGTTGGTCTGTGTGCCAGACCCGGTCTGGAAGACAACCAGCGGAAACTCATCATCCCATCGGCCGTCGATCACTTCCTGCGCAGCACGGACGATCAGGTCGACTTTCTCCTTAGGAAGCTGGCCCAATTCCCCGTTGGCCAAGGCTGCACACTTTTTCAGAATGCCAAGGGCTCGAAGGACCGGTCGGCCCCAACGAAAGCGTTCCACGCCAATGGGGAAGTTCATGTGAGAACGCTGGGTTTGGGCACCCCACAGATGCTCCCCCGGAACCTGCACGTTTCCTAAGGCATCCTCTTCGACACGAAACTGATTGACGGTTGTAACAGTCATATTTTTTGACCCTCCTGAAATTTATTTCCCCCAGAGCAGCGACGCCCAGGGCACACCAATTGCGAGCGACACGATGAGAAAGATTGCTCCGAAAATCGTTCCTAAGCGCCAGTAGTCCTTGGAGGGTAGGTATCCGCTATTGGCGTAGATCGGGCTGGCCGCATCCGCGAACGGGGTGATGACTCCCATGATCCCCAGCTCCATGCATAGCAGTAACGCGAATTGCTTTATGGGAATGCCCGGGATGGCAGCGCCGGTCAACAGGATCACTGGCAGCAGCGCAGTCGTGTACGCGTCCACGCTGGCAAACAGGTAATGCGCCACGAAAAACAAGACGAGCAAAATAATCATTGCGAAGTGAGGGGAGAGTCCGCGCATGTGCAATGCAATGCCATCGGCGAACCACTTCACGAAGCCGACGCGGTTGAGCCCATCGCAAAGAGAGATTAATGCGCCGAGCCAGGCGAACGTCGTCCAGGCACGCTTGTGCCCCGCGATGTCATTCCAGCTCAAAACCCGCGTGATCAGCAGCAGGGAGACGGCAATCCCTGCAACGGTCGCGGCGCCGACGTATGTGCCCCCTGCAACCCACAACACAAGCGAGAGGACGACAATGGCCGCCAAAATCATTTCGTTTCGCGAGAGTGGTCCGATCTTTTCAAGTTGCGTCGCCGCCCACTTTGAGACTTCTTCGTTCTTCTTCACTTCCGGCGGGTAAAGCCAGTAAGTCAACACGGGGACGAGAACGAGAAGCGGGATTATGGCGGGCGCGACAGTGATAAACCAATCCGTCCATCGGAGCTCAACGTGCGCAAGTTTTTCGACAAATCCAGCAGCCAGCAAATTAAAGGAGGCGCCTGTAAGAAAAAGTGAACTTGTCACGCATGTGGTCATGATGGCGACCCACATGAGATAGGATCCGACCCGGCGCGAAGTGGGATCGTTTGGCTTCGAACCGTAGTCAAGTGCGAGATCGTTCACGATGGGGTAAATGATTCCTCCGCTGCGCGCAGCGGGTGATGGTATGAATGGCGCCAAGATCGTATCGGCCAATGCTATCCCGTAACCCAGGAGGAGAGTGCTCTTGCCCATGCGCTTGATGATGACAAGAGCAATGCGGTGGCCCAGTCCTGTATTCGAATAGGCTAGTGCGAGTATGAAAGCTCCAAATATGAGCCACACCGTGGAATTGCTATAGCCCGACAGCGCCCAGGCGAGGGCAGCGCTTGCCGGACGAAAGCCCGACTCCGCTAACTGTTGCGGACTAAACAACGCGAAACGTGCAAGCACCGTCACCAGCGTTATACCGATCACTGCGATGGCTGCGCCGGGCAATGGTTCGAGAACGAGGCCAACGATTACGCCAACAAAAATGGAAAAGAAGTACCAACCATGAGGAGCGAGCCCCGAAGGCACAGGCAACAAAGCGAGAACGACCGTGATGGCAATAGGCGCTATGGCTTTCCATATAGAAATCGTCGCCTTTGCTTCGGGTCGTCCGCTCGGTGTTGCGACAGTATCTTTGGACGAAGGAGCCTGATTGGCACTTCCCACAATCGTGGTTGAAACTTCTGTTCCCATACGGTTCCCCTTAGAAATTGAACTTGATCTGGTTGCGTTCAATATCGGATTTCGAGCCAGCCGGTCCAATAATTGATGTTCTTTCCTGCCGTGGATTGCTTCAGAAAATCGCCCGTAAAGAAATGCATATACTCTGTGAAGAACGTGGCGTGTCGATTCGCATCCCACTTTGCTTGCAATGCAGCGTGGCTTCCGATGTAGCGGGCGGTGCTATTTGTTCCAGCAACAACAATTGCCCCGGAAGCAACCGCGTAGAGTCCGTCCTGATCGCTCTCGCGCCAGTAGAAGGCGGCGTTTGGCGTGAGCGTCAGCTTCTTAATCGGATTCAATCGGAGCGACGGCTGTATATCAATCAGGTCGCGTTTTCCGAAGAGCTCCGCGTAGCTGAAGTAGGGCCCCGCTTCGTACAAGGCATTGAATGTGCCAAGGGTCTTGCCTTTACGATTCCCGTCTCCGCTGAAGGCATCCATCTTGAAGCCCAACCGCGGCTTCCATGGAATCGAGTCGAACCTGTAACCTGTTTGCGTCGAAACCGACCACGCACTGATATCGCCAGCCGCGAACCGGCCGAACTGATAGATAAACTCATCGTTGTAGTCCCAGTGTGGAGTGGCTCCCCAGAAACGAGTTCCAATCGTTTCCCGCTGCTCGCGGCCCGAACCCTTTACGTACTTGTCGAGCTTGTTGTCCTGCCCCATGTAGTAGAGATCGACGTGCCCCCCCGGCAGGACCGGAAAAGCATGTACACCGTAGATTCCCCAGAAACTCGTGTTGTGATCGAGTGAATCATCGAAGAGATCCTGATCCGCCTCGCTTTGCCGCAAAGCGAACCCATCTACTGTCCAACGCGCCACATCTGCCGTCAGCCGAAATCCGTCGAAACTCCGTCGTATGTTGCGCCCGTCGCGTGTGGCGACAAGATTCGACGATCCGAGCGCCATTTCCTGACGGCCTACACGCAATGACACGGAATCCTTTTCCCGTTTCCAGATCCCGAGATCGACGAAAGCCTGATGAATGTCCAGTTTGTCTTCGTCAATCCCCGAGCGCGGCCCGCCGTTCCTGCCCGTCTCGAGACTGCTCCCAATCTCACCGAACAAGCGAAACCGATCGCGGAGGTGCAGATCCAGGTGGCCGTAGTAGCGCTGCATGAGGTAAGCGTTCCCCTCCGGACCGCTTCCCCAGGTGTTCTCGCTGAAATATTCCCCTCGGTCGCGACTGACAACGCCGAACGACAGATAGTAGTTTTCATCTTCGTGCCGTAACGGGATGAACTTCAGTCGGTCAAAGAGTTCGGTCCGGCAGTCAGGATTGCTCAGGTACCGGTTGTCCTCGTCGTAGGTCAGCGCCGGAAAATTTGAGGACACCTTGGCGCAAACGGGTGTAGGGTCCGTAGTCGTTTGCGCCCAAGCAGAGCCAGTCGCGAAGAGCATGAGTAGGCTAAGACAGCGAGCGGTTCTCGCTAGACTTGGCGACGATAAATTCAGAACTGCACGCATGGCAACCTACTCTCCTCTCAGATTTTTTGAGAAAACCGTACCCTCTATTAATTCAGCTATGGCCTTGCTGATGCGATATAGCGCAAGGCCGAAGGCTGATTCAGCGGCCGGTGATGCGGATCACTATTTCCTATCCGCAGTTGTCGGGAACTGCAAAGTTCGCGGTGGATGCGAGCAATGGGGCAGTCACCACCACGATCACTGCTAGGAGAAAACCCGAAGCGGTCGCAAAGGATGAAACCGAAAACTGTTTGAAATAGCGATTCATCGAAGTCCTCTCCTCATTCAGAAAACTTTGGATAAGTAGGTGTCCACTGCGCCTTCAACACGCGCTGGCGCAGTTCGTCTTCGGTAGTCTTCGGAGCTAGGCCCTGTTTTTGAGCCTCAATGCCAACCGCGAACGCAATATCCCTGGCGACTCGCCTGCTGTCTTTCAGGGGAGAAAGCAGGGACGCGGAAGGATCTTTGAGTGCGGGAGAATTCGCGGCAAGCGCGCGAGCGGCGGCCTGCATCATTGCGTCGGTGACCCGGCGAGCCCGGGAAGCAACAAGGGCAAGTCCCATTGCTGGAAAAACATGAACGTTGTTGCATTGCGCGATGGTAATCGTCCGCCCATTGTGGGTGACAGGTGCAAACGGAGAACCCGACGCAACCAGGGCGCGACCATCGGTCCAACGAATAAGATCCTCTGCCGTTGCTTCGGATTTTGAAGTGGGATTCGAGAGCGGCAAGATAATAGGACGCTCGACCTTTCGCGCCATCTCGCGAACAATTGGTTCCGAAAAAGCACCACCAACCGTGGAGAAACCGATCAGGATTGTTGCATTGAGTTTTCCGATCACATCGGCCAGGCCAATCTGTCCGTTGGAACTCCGGGGCCATCCGGCAATGTTGCTCTCCGGCTGGGTATAGACACGCTGTTCCGCGCTCAGATCATTTCGGCCGGAATGTAAGAGGCCATCTTTGTCGACAATCCAGAAGCGGCTGCGGGCCTCTTCGTCGCTTAGTCCTTCGCTGATCATTGCCGCACGTAGGCCATCAGCGACACCGATTCCGGTCCCACCTGCCCCGAGCATGACGATCTGTTGCTCGCTCAAACTCTTTCCAGTCACGTTGACCGCACCTAGAATAGCTCCGAGAACGACCACCGCTGTTACCTGGATGTCATCGTTGAAAGTCAGCAACTGGTCGCGATAACGCTGGAGGATCGGCCGGGCATGTGGAGTTGCAAAGTCTTCCCATTGCAGGCATGTCTCAGGAAACTCCTGCTTCACCGCCTGAACGAACTGATCTACGAAATCGAAATACTCCTGGCCAGTAATCCGTTCGTGACGCCAGCCGAGGTACTCAGGATCATTCAGTCGTTCCTTGTTATTAGTGCCTACATCCAAGACGATCGGTAAGGTTCGTTCCGGGCGAACACCACCAATGGTCGTGTAGAGCGAGAGCTTGCCAATCGAGATACCAAGCCCGCCTGCGCCCTGATCACCGATGCCCAGAATGCGTTCGCCATCGGTAACTACGATTACATCGACATCTTTATTAGGGCGATTCCGAAGCAGCTGCGGGATTGAGTCGCGCAAAGGATATGGAATGAATAGTCCGCGAGGCCGGCGATAGATGTGGCTAAATTGTTCAATTGCTGTCGCGACCGTTGGCGTGTAAACCAGCGGTGTCATTTCTTCGATGTGATCCACCAGGAGTCTGTAAAAGAGAACCTCGTTGGTGTCCTGCAGAGCGCGCAAATAAATATGCCGCTCGAGATCATTATCCTTTTTCTGGAAAGCCTCGTAAGAACGAACGACCTGCTCATCAAGTGTTTCTACCTGTGGCGGAAGAAGCCCTAGCAGGCCAAGTTTTATGCGCTCCTCCTCGGTGAATGCGGTGCCTTTGTTCAGACCTTGCCGATTAAGGAGATCCATTCCTGTCGGAATATCTGACCGACTCGCTGATGTGCTGGGTAGGGTGGTAGCCATATACGTATCCTTCGCTTCCTTTCAATTAGTTGTTGTTAGCGAAATAGATTGACTCGCGCGAGGTCGACGATTTCGTCACCGCGTCCGCTGAGAACTGCTTTCATCATGAAGAGGCTGAAGCCTTTCGCTTGTTCGTAGGTGATGGTTGGAGGCATGGAGAGTTCCTGCCGCGAAACCAGGACCTCGACCAGCGCCGGGCCGTCGTGCTTGAGCGCTTGCGCGATCATAGGTTCTACCTGGTCGGGAGTTTCCGCTCGCAGACCGAGAAGACCTGCGCCCTCTGCAATCTTTGCGAAGTCCGGATTATATAAATCTGTTCCGTAGTCCAGGATGCCCGCAGCCTTCATCTCCAGTTCGACAAAAGCCAGCGAATCGTTCCTGAATATAATCAACTTCACAGGCAAGTTGTGCTGTTTAAGTGTGAGCAGATCTCCCATGAGCATTGCGAAACCGCCATCACCCGACATGGAGATCACCTGCCGCCCGGGATGGCTCATCTGTGCGCCGATGGCTTGCGGTAATGCGTTAGCCATGGATCCGTGTGTAAACGAACCCAGGAGTCTCCGTTTGCCATTCATCCTGAGATAACGTGCAGCCCAGACCGTTGGTGTTCCCACATCGCAAGTGAAGATCGCGTCGTCGGTCGAGAGTTGATTAAGTACGCGGGCTACATATTGAGGATGGATTGGCTTCTTGCCGGAATTGGGTGTGGCCAGGTCGTCCAGGTCCGTTCGCACTTTGCGATAGTGTTGGATTGAATCCTTCAAATGCGTTTCGTATTGGTTTTGATTCAGTTTGGGCAGTAGAGATCGAAGCGTTGTCTTGATATCCCCCACGTAGCCGAAATCAACATTGCTGCGGCGTCCCAGCTGTTCGCCGCGAAGATCAATCTGGACAATCGTGGCGTCTTTGGGAAAGAACTGCTGGTACGGAAAGTCCGTGCCCAGCATCAGCAACACTTCGCAGATCATCATTGCGTGATAGCCGGAAGAGAATCCGAGCAGGCCCGTCATGCCCACATCGAACGGGTTGTCATACTCGATGAACTCTTTACCACGCATCGCGTGCACGATGGGAGCCTGTAGCTTGCCGGCAAGCTCAATCAGCTCTTCATGGGCACCGGCGCAACCCGCGCCACCAAGGATGGTTATTTTGTTTGCCCGATTCAGCAGGGTCGCAAGGGTATTGATCTCATCATCCGAAGGGCACACGGAAGGCTTTGGCGGAGGAAAATGAAGCCGAGATACCTGCTCAACAGCCTCTCGCATTGCCACATCGCCCGGAATGGCAACTACAGCGACGCCGCGCCGTGCAATTGCATTCTGGATTGCGATTTCGAGCACGCGTGGCATCTGCTCAGGCTGCGAGACCAATTCGCAGTAGTGACTGCATTCCGCGAAGAGATGCTCCGGATTAGTCTCCTGAAAATATCCGCTACCGATCTCGTTACTAGGGATCTGAGCCGCAATGGCAAGGACAGGAACGCGGCTCCGATGACAGTCGTAGAGGCCATTAATGAGGTGCAGGTTTCCTGGACCGCAGCTTCCGGCGCACACGGCCAATTTTCCGGTGAGATGGGCTTCGGCGCCTGCAGCGAAGGCTGCCACCTCTTCATGGCGGACATGGACCCATTCAATCTCTTTGCGGGTGCGAATCGAATCCGTAATTCCGTTGAGCGAATCTCCGCTGACGCCGTAAACTCGCTGCACTCCCGCTTCCACCAAAACATCTACAAGCAGCTCAGCCACTCTCTTAGCCATATTTATTCCCTTCTCGACAACCTTTACGAATCGACCACACTCCGAGACGCCCTAAGTCGTCGCCTTGTTTGATCGTTGATGTGCTCGCGGCTATTTTGGGTCGCCCGTTGGATGCGTTGTGGTTTTCTTCCGTTCGAGAACCAACGAGTTCAATGTAGCTCCCGCAATCGAGGACTTCCTCGACTTTGTGAATAAGACAATATGTCATTTGGGCACCGTCGATCCATTACATGTTTATGTCAAGCATGATGTTGAGCTGAAGCGGAGATTTGCGGCTCCAGAAAGCGACGGCACCCTCGAACTTGATTAGCATAAAATGCGAGGATGCTCTCGACTGTGTCAAATTCTGTCCGAGTGGAGCCGCAGCAGGAGCGGGCAACACGGCGGCTTGCTAATTTTCTGGATGTTGCAGCGGTGCTCTTCGCAGAGATCGGCTATGAGGCCACAACGATGACTGCTATCGCCGAGCGTAGCGGTTCCGGGATTGGCACGCTTTATCACTATTTCCCAGACCAGCAATCCATGGCCTTCGCTCTTTTGAACCAATACGCACAGAAGGTCGAGGCTTATTGGAAGCCTTTAATTGAACAGGCGGAGACACTGTCCCATGCCGCATTTGCGGAGACGTTCCCGGAACGCGTTATCGAATTCCTAAGGGAACGTCCCGCTTATCTGCAGTTACACGCCGCGCGATCCAGTTTTCCCGTGATCCGGCTGCGCGCAGGGCTTTGCGCGTTGCTATCGCGAACGCCTTTAGAGCGAAGGACCCATCGCTCACCAGCGAAAAGGCTATGTTAGCCGCAAACATCTCTCTCCAGATGGTGAAAGGCATGACAACGCTCTACGCGGAAGCAGGTCCGAAGGAGAAGCTTCTGATCATCGCAGAATATAAGAAGGCCCTGACGCTGTACCTGGGAAGCGTTTGTCCGAGGACGAGCGGTCTTCAAAAGAGAGGCAACGGTAAGGCAGCCCGTTTCTCGACAACACTGTGAGCGTTGAGTTGCTCCCGGTTCGGGGAAACTCGGAGGGGGCCGCACGTCCCTCAGTGCAAAGCGCGGTTCATTCGAACCGCTCTTAACCACAAATCTGCGCCATCAGCTCAACATAAACATGTAATGGATCAAGGGTTGCTGAGTGACATATTGTCTTCTTCATAAAGTCGAGGATGTCCTCGATTGCTGAGTCGCATTGTCATGAAAATCTCTAGTCGAACAACACGCGCGAATGGGATACGCCAGCATTACCTTACGGCGGGAGATGGCCCTCCGGTTGTCTTATTGCATGGTTTTCCCGAAACAAATTACGCATGGCGTTATCAGATTCCCGAACTTGCGAAGGAGTACGACGTGATCGCGCCCGATCTTCGCGGATACGGAGAGACTGACAAACCTTCATCGGGCTATGAGAAGCGCACGATGGCAATGGATGTACGCGAGTTGATGCGCGCACTGAACCTACCGAAGATCGCGCTAGTGGGGCATGATCGCGGGGCGCGTGTCGCGACGCGCTTCGCCAAGGATCATCCGGAAGTTCTCGACCGTCTGGTCGTGATGGACAATGTGCCAACCCGAATCGTCGGTCGAGAACTTGACGCGGCAAAAGCGAAAGGATATTGGTTTTTCCTTTTTCACCTGGTTCCGGACCTTCCTGAGGCACTCATCACTGGCCGTGAGGACATCTGGCTGCGTCACTTCTTCTCCGACTGGTGCTTTGACCCATTGAAAATTCGGGGCGAAGCGTTTGAGACGTACGTCAAAGCGTATCGGGCACCTGGCGCTATACGAGGTGCCATGGAAGATTATCGTGCCAACGCTTCCGATGTCGCACAGGACAACGCCGATGCTTCAGTCAAGATCGCTTGCCCGGTAATGTCGCTTTGGGGGCGTGACTTTAAGTTAGTCGGCGAGATGTTCGATATGCCTCGTGTATGGGCGGAGCTAGCCAGCAATCTCGTCACTCACGCCATTCCAGAATGTGGGCATCTTCCTCACGAGGAGAAGCCTGAGGGGATCAATCGTCTCCTGATCGACTTCCTCGCAGGCTGGAAAGGGTGATTGCAATGAGAAACCGCTGCATACAAGAACATGTGATCGTATCGGCACTATGTGCAAACGCTCAGCTTCACCGGCTAAGGCGCAACGGAGGCAATCGCTTATGAACATACCGACGCAAACGAATGATGTGGAATCAAGGATATCCCCTGACTCCGAAGATGGATCGAGCTGTTTATCCCGCCGCAACGTCATTTTTGGCGCTGCCGCAGTTGTAGCAGCCATAAGCCTGCCAAAGAATAGCCAGGCATCAACGCCACTCTCAACGAAAGACCAGCGTTCTAAGAACAAGAATGGAAAGGATGACAACATGCATTCGGCAACAGACATACCGGAAACCGCGCAGACTTTCGATCCCAGCAACTTCGCCGTCGTTCCTGCGCGAACGTTTGACGACCTGCGCGTCGGCGAAATCTTTCGCGCACCAAGCCGCACACTCACCGATGCGCATGCCACGGCTTTCCAGTCCGTTTCGGCTGACAATCATCCGATTCACTACGACGTGGAGTATGCGCGCCGTCATGGACACATAGCCCCGGTAGTGCATGGCCTGCAGGTCCTCGCGTTCACGGCTCCCGGGGCAACGCTCTTTCCTCAATACATCGGAGACGTGTTCATCGCGTTTACCGAGGCATCCTGCAAGTTTCTCAAGGAAGTACATGCCGGAGACACGCTCTATTCTGCTCTCGAAATTGTTGCCCTCACCCCGCAGGGAGATAACGGCCAGGTGACGACGAGGGCAACAATCCATAACCAGCGCGGTGAACTAGTGCTCTCTGGGGAACACAAGTATCTTCTACGCCGACACGCCTAATTAACTTCGAGCCCATGTATGACGGCGCTTGTCAGTTGCTCAGGCGCCGATAGGAACAACCTGAAGTTTTCTACGAATCTGAAGGAATCTCTGAGAGGCGTCGACTTTGTCCAAGAAAACGGCCCAGAGCGGTAGATCCAAGCTCAGATAAGGAGAACACTCATATCTCTTGCCGGTCACAGCTGCGCTTCTGGAGGCCGCACCGTAGGCGGCTGTGCCTCGTCGTTGGGACACTGGTCGTCTCCTGTCACAGTCTGACGTGGTGCCAATCAGCCCCGATGTCTCCGAACCTCTCCTGGCACCCGTCGCAGGAGAGTTCCATACGCGACGAGGCAAAGCAGGTTGCGTCTGAGAACTTTACAGTAAACCCCGCGTCCACATGTTCGCTTGCCGAGTTGATCGATTTGGCCGAATCGCACAATCCGGAGACACGCGTCGCATGGGAAAGAGCCCGTTCCCTGGCGGATGCCTTGGGCGTCGCTCGCAGTGAACTCTACCCAACGTTGGTCGCCGTGGCGCTCTCGCAAACAAGCCGCCAGCAAGCATTCCTCACTTCGAGTTTTTACCGGCAGGTCGTGCAATCCTCCGATCTGGCGTTCGATTTGAATTACACAATCCTCGATTTCGGGGGACGCTCTGGTCGCATCGATCAGGCCAAGGCGCGGCTACTTGCGTCTGATTTTAGTTTCAACGACACACATCGGAGAGTGATTTATAAGATCGAAACGGCCTACTACCTGTTGCTCAATGCTATCGGACAGGAGGAGGCAGCTCGTGCAAACCTGGCAAATGCGAACGCAGTCCAACAAGCAGCTGAATCCGCCTTGAAGAATGGGCTTGCAACGCTGCCCGATGTCCTGGAGGCCAGGAGTGCGGTTGCAGAGGCAGCTTACAACGTGCAGGCGGCCATCGGTGCCGAAGATGTGGCTCGCGGAAATCTTGCAACTGCGTTGGGGACATCCCCGTTGCAGACAATACCGGTGCAGCCGATTGATCAAATCTCAACTCCGGAGGGGATCGAGTCGTCTGTCGACCAGGCCATCGATCGTGCGTTACAACAGCGTCCTGACCTATTGAAAGAAGTGGCTGAAATTCGCTCTGCGGACGCACGGGTGAAAGAAGCAAAATCGGCATACTTTCCTACTCTTCGCATGCATACTTCTCCCGACCTTCAATCGCTCTATGCAAGGCAGCAGACTATGCCCTGGGGTCACACCGCAAGTCTGGATGGACAAATCAACTTCAGTTTGGGCTGGACCGTCTTCGACGGAGGTGCCCGAAAGCATACTCTGGCGCAGGCCCAGCACGAGGTGCAAGCAGCGCGGGCGCAGGCGATGGTCACGCGAGATCAGATCGAAAACGGCGTCTGGACTGCGTACTCCGATCTGAAAACTGCCTTCCGCCAGCGGGAGGCTGCAGCGGCCCTCTTGGACGCAGCTACGCAGTCTTACGATGCAGCGATCCAGTCCTATCACTATGGAGTCCGGAGTCTGCTCGATGTAACCGAGGCACAAAAAACTTTGGCTCAGGCAAGATCGACAGATGTCCTTGCACGCACGCAGGTGCTGGGCGCACTCGCAGACCTTTCCTTCCAAACCGCTGACTCCGTTCAACCAGCCAGTGGGAGGCACCAACCATGATACGCAAGACTGGAACTTCCGCAGCGATATCCCTAGTTCTGATGACGATCCTTGGTTGCTCTCAGGCGCCGGCCGTTGACGTGATGGGGTCGCTATTTCCGGCATGGCTCTTGTGCATTGCATTGGGGGCAATCTTCTCGACTCTTACACACTGGATTCTGACGCGGCGCGTGATCAACCTTCCTTTTCCGTTTCTTACGTATCCCTGTCTTGGGGCCGTCTATGCCTTCACAATATGGCTCGTTTTCTTTTGATCTAAGGAGTTGGGATGACACTATTCGATATTGCCGGTCCTACGCATCGTTCGCCAGAACGTTGGGCGAGCGTCGGGATCATTCTGGCCGCCCTATTACTAGGCACCGCCGTGTTCTGGCGAGCAGAGCACCATCCGCGTACCGATGACGCAGAAGTTTTCGCGAACCTGATCGGCATTGCACCTCAGGTCGAGGGCCCCATCGTCGAACTCAAAGTCCACGACAACGAGTTTGTCAGGAAAGGTGGTCTCCTGTACGTCGTCGATCCGCGTCCATACCAGTACGCTTTGGAAAAGGCAGAATCCGCCCAATCGTCACTGGAAGGTCAGATTTCGGATGAGCAGCGCAGAATTGCTGCCCAGGTGAGCGAAGTCTCTGTCGCTCACGCCGGTATCGACACGGCTCAAGCCGATGTGGGTCATTGGGCGGCGGGAATTGACCAGGCACAGGCCGACGTCTCCAATGCCGAGCGGGGTGTAGACAAGGCAAAGGCTGAGTGGCAATACGCAAGCAACAATCGGCACCGTCTGGAGCCATTGCTCGAAAAGCAATTTGTAACGGTAGATCAGGTTGACCGAGCGCGGAGTTCCGAGGAGGCGGAGGCCCAATCGCTGAAACAGGCAGAGTCGCAGTTACTTGTTGCAAAGGCTGCTTTGAAATCGGCCCATGCGCAGTATCTGCGCTCCGTGGCATCCCTTGAGGAAAGCCGCGCACATCATCAACAGACGCTGCACTCGGTTCTCACGCTCGATCCTTTGGTGAACCAGCGCGGCGAGCGGGCCGCAGCGGTGAAGGATGCACGCTACAACCTTGACAATTGCCGGATTTACGCGCCATTCGATGCGATCGTCGCCAATCTGACGATTGCCGAAGGGCAGTATGCACACGTTGGCACGCAGGTTTTTACACTCATCGATGCACGTACCTGGTGGGCGCTTGCAAACTTCCGCGAGGGACAATTACGTCATATCCGGCCCGGTATGCATGCGTCCGTATATCTGATGTCGCGGCCCAATGAGAGGTTCAACGGCGTAGTCGATAGCATTGGCTACGGCGTAACCGCCGATCCCGACGTGGTCGGTCGTTTCGGTCCAGGCTTACCGGATGTGCAACGGACACTGAATTGGGTTCATCTCGCTGCCCGTTATCCGGTTCGGGTGCGCGTGGAGAATCCCCCAGTAGACATCTTTCGCGTGGGTGAAACTGCGGTCGTTACGCTGGATGGACGCTGAAATGGCCGCCGCTGCCTCCACGATATCGCCTCTTCCCAATTCACTAGCCTGGTTGCGCGATTTGTTGCGCGAAGAGTTGTCCCCCTATCCAGGCCGAGGGGCGTTAGTTGTTCGTATGGTTTCTGCCGCGAGCATCGTCATGGTCATTAATATGACCTTTCAGATCCCGTTCGGAGTGTATGGCGCAGTCTACGCACTGATTCTCTCGCGTGAACACCCCCATGCGACACTCCAGGCCACAAAGAACTTGATTGTCTCATTTTCATTTGCGGCTGTTTATGCACTCGTAGGAGCAGTGTTCTTCTCCGGAGAACCCATGCTTCGTCTTCTTTGGGTCCTGGCAACCCTGTTTCTGATCTTCTTCGCTCTCAAAGCTGTATCGAACTACTCGGCAGCGTTTAATTTCGGCTACTTGGTTATCGTCACCATTCCCCTCTGGGATAGTCGGATTTCTGCGGAACAAAAGGTCGTTCAAACCTTGTGGGCGGTTGGAGCAGTTGCCTTCGCTACCATCATCACCACAGTGATGGAATTTGTTTATGCCCGATCACGGCCCGTGGATAGTCTCACCAGCGCCATGGTCGAACGTCTGCAAAGCACCGCATCTTGGCTCCGCTCCCCATCAAGAGGAGTTGCGGCCCCTTCAGCCGAACACCAGTTGATTCGGCTCGCAATACTCGGAACCTCGCGAATGCGGCGTGATCTCCTGCGCTCCTCCAGCTATTCCCCCGAATCAACTCAGCAGATGGGGGCTGTTGTGGCATTGGTGGGGAGGCTTGTTGATCTTGGAGCGAATCTATCTGGCCTATCTACAGAATTCTCGAAGACAGATCTGCACAGACTTGGGCGTCTTGCAGATCGAATCGAAGGGCTATCCCATGACTTGTTGAGTCGGCAAACTCCGCACCGGTTCGAGACCCTGGAGGAATCCCGTGCTACAACAGTTCCGCTGCTCCAGGAAATGGAGGAGACGGTGTCACTCATCGCCGAGGTGACGAGCGGTTCCGATTCTCTACCTGAGAACCAATCTCCAATGACCTGTGAGCAGACGCCGAGCCCATTCTTTGTTCCAGATGCATTCTCCAACCCTTCTTACGTGCGGTTTGGCATTCGGGGCGGTCTCGCGGCAGGTTTTTGCTATCTGATCTACAACCTGGTTGCGTGGCAAGGCATCAGCACAGCAGTCACAACGTGTCTCTTAACTGCTTTGACGACGATCGGTGCATCACGGCAGAAACAGGTACTCCGCTTCGGCGGAGCGATCGTAGGCGGGATTTTTATCGGCTTCGGTGCACAGGTCTTCGTGTTGCCGGCCCTCGATTCTATCGCCGGATTTCTTATGTTGTTCGTGGCGGTGTCCGTCTTGTCAGCATGGATCATAACCTCAGGACCACGGCTCTCTTACTTTGGTATGCAGATTGCAGTTGCTTTTTATTTGAATAATCTTCAGGAGTACAAATTTCAGACCTCTCTTGCCGTCGCGAGGGATCGTGTAGCCGGTATCCTTTTGGGCCTCGTTGCTATGTGGTTGATCTTCGATCAACTCTGGGGAGCGTCGGCCCTGGTCGCGATGCAGCGCTCGTTCGTATTTACGCTGCGGTTACTCGCGAAACTAATGACGCCTGTCTCCAAAGCCTCCGGCGTAACAATCGAAGAGGCATACCGGCTTCGCGAAACGATCAGTACAAATTTCGAAGAACTTCGGCAACAAGCTGACGGACTGATGCTCGAATTCGGCGGCAGCCGTGAACACAATCTTGCGGCACGGTCGTATCTCCTTCGATGGCAACTTCAGCTTAGGATTATTTTCGTAACACGAATCGCATTGTTAAGGTACCTCCTTCGCTTGCCCGGCTTCGAGATTCCGGAACCACTCCTTCGAACCCAGGAGATCGCCGACGGCCAACTTGCGGATCGGCTCGAGAGACTAGCCGATAGAATTTCCGACAAAGTGCCTTCCTCACTTGCAACGTATGACACACAATTGTCCGTTGCCTCAGGTAGCATGTACGATTCAAAATCCGACACAAGCCTCGCTCCACACTCTCGCAGCTTTCTTCTTCTTTCTTCACGAATAACATCCCTGCTGACATCGCTGGAAACGGATATTATTGCGTACCAATCGCAATTTGCGAGCGTCAAGCCTGTACGAAATGCCGGACGGCATAAAGAGCCAGGAGGTTCATTGCGCTCGCCTCCCAACCGAATTTGAAATGGACTCTACTCTCTTTTCTTTTGCCGCTTCAGACGGAGTCGGTTTGAGGGCTTCCGTGCCTTCTCTTTTGCGGTTTGCGATGAGCGGGGCCCGCAGTGATGGTAATACCGTGCTCCAGGAGGAACTCACGCAGTTGGTTGATCACGGCGGTTCTGCGGCCAATCCAACGATCACGCACGCGATGCAGCGCCTGTAGATCTAGCTGCGCCTCGTTCTTGATCGGGATAAATCAATCGATCTGGGTACTTCGATGCCTTCATCGCTCTCCGCTCCTCCCAGCCCAGGGGTTCTGCCACGGAAAACTCTACCCCAAAACGATCCAGTTTGCGGGGAGCAGATCACTGCGGCAGGAGAGAGGATTGCCCAGGACATCGTCACTGTTCACATGGCGCGGCGGTACCGGCCCTCATCTCGCCGATAAAAAGCAAGTTTGTCGGGATCAATGGTCATGCCGAAGCCAGGACCGGACGGGACGACAAGGTGGAAATCCTGGTAGACAAGCTGCTCAACTGTGAGGCTATCGCTGAACAATTCCGGTGCGAAGAGCTGGCAACCCCAATCGAGCCGCGAGACCGTGGAGAAGAGCTGCGCTGACGCGGCGGTTCCAATACTGCTCTCGAGCATGGTGCCACCGAACAGCGACAGCCCGGCGGCCTCCGCAATCGTGGCCACCTTGCGGGTGCGCAGCAGACCACCATGCTTGACGACTTTGAGGGAAAATGCGCTGGCGGCGCGATTGCGCGCAATAGCCATTGCACTGTCTATGGTGTCGACCGCCTCGTCGGCCATGATCGGCACGGCGAAGCGCTCGCTTAGCCGCCGCATCCCTTCGATATCCGCGCGAGGCAGTGGCTGTTCGATAACGGCGATACCAGCGTCCTGCAACCGTTCAATCGCCCAAACTGCCGTGGTCTCATTCCAACTCTGATTGATGTCGACGTGTACGCGCGCCCGGTCGCCCAGCGCCTGCTTCACTGCGGAAGCCCGGGCAACGTCATCGCGCGGGTCGCCCTTGCCGATCTTAACCAGGAACAGTTTGTAGAGCCCTGCAGCCATTTTCTCCTCAGCCTCCGCGATGTCTTTCGCTGCATCTCCGGTTCCTAATACCCATAGCGTAGGGATTTGTTCGCGCACGGCGCCCCCGAAGAGTGCAGCAGCGGAAACGCCGAAGCTGCGGGCTGTCAGATCGACGCAGGCCATCTCGACGACGCCCTTCGCATAGGCGTTATCCTTCACTATTTTGTCCATTGTTAGCAGGATGGCCTCCAACGCTGCCGGATTCTGGCCGATGACGGGCGGACTCAGATAATCGTCGATCAACAATTTGATGCCTTCGACGGTCTCTGCCCCGTAATGTGGGATAACAGGGGCTTCGCCGATCCCTTCATTTCCATTCTCGTCGCGAATCCTGGCCAGGACTCTTCCTTGGCTGTTGATGGTCGCCATTGCCAGGTGATGCGGGCGGCGAGTGGGAAGATCAACAATGATCGTCTCGATTGAAGCGATACGCATGTCCAGACCCTTTCCATTGCAGTTTTCGCTAAATCAATGCGTTGCCATGGCCTCTGATTCGCGAAGGCCATGCCACCGAACAGCGTGTGGCGTTTCGAGTCCGAACTGATCGAGAACGCGCGCGACAATGTGGTCTACCATCTCCTCCAGATTCCTTGGGTGGTTATAGAAAGAAGGAACCGGCGGGATCATCACTGCGCCCATTCGACTCAGCGCCAACATGTTCTCAAGATGAATATCGTTGAGTGGACTTTCGCGAGGAAGAAGAACCAGCTTGCGTCGTTCTTTCAGTACTACGTCTGCCGCACGTCCGATCAGGTCGGCAGCATATCCACTACGAATCGCTGCAAGCGACTTCATGCTGCACGGAGCAATGATCATGCCATCTGTCTTGAACGATCCGCTCGAAATGGACGCAGCAAGATTGCTATTGGAGTGAACCTCAGTGGCCAACGCCTCTACCTCGGGAGCAGTAAACTCCGTCTCGTGCTGTATGGTTACCCTCGCCCACTTGCTCAAGATGACTTCAGTATTGACGCCCCGCTCGCGAAGCGCTTGAAGTATGCGGATCCCAAAGATCGCGCCTGTCGCACCGGTAATGCCTACTACGACTCTCATATTTGCCTCACCTGTTCTTCAGAACTCGGTATCCCGGACAGTTCTTGTGTACGGACGGCCTCTACATCTACTAGGGCCTGATCTCAACACCGACGAGCGGTCGCGCATGCTCCGGCCCTTCGCTTGCCTCCGTTCCTACCCGCGCCTCTCATAACTGCGATTCTCGGTCTCATGGAATTAATTTCTGACCGTGTCAGATACACATATCACCCGGAAATCCATAGAGGGTTGTCCAGCCGGCGAGCACCTTGCGTTTGAGCTCCTCTGGATAAAGCGTCGCGAAATCGGCGCGAACAGGCACCTGGTCAGCAGCCCAATCGTCACGAGGAAGCCCGTTGAGCACGGCCTTTGTGGTGAACATGGCCGCTTTTTCGTTGCCCTTCATAAAGGCATTCAGAGGATTGGCGGACAAGGTGGGGAACATGATCTCACCGTCGCCAGGATGGACGCGTGTCGCCATAGCCCATAGCACTTCGGCCGGATTACTCGGATCCACGTCGTCCAGTACGACGAAAATGCGCGGCACCACTATGCCGCCTCGGAGCGAAAACACGTAATCGCCCAATGCCCGCGCAAACTCGGCGGCGTTCGTGCGCCGACTCCAGTCCCGCGACACAGTTACGACAAGTAGGTGGCATGCTGCCTCGAACGGGACAAAGCAGGCAGTCACCGGCCAGCCAGTCTTGCGCAACTCGGCCAGCACGGTTGCCGCGATGCCGATGCCCCAGCAGGTGTGATTCTCCTCCGGCGGGTATCCGGCCGCGACAATTGGCAGAATGGGATCATCCCGGTAGGTCATCGCCGAAACACGATACAACGGCCTCAATTTACGCGAGCTTGGTACGATGTAGCCTGGGTACTCGGCCATCGGACCTTCCGCATCCATCTCGTCGAGCGTGAGATGGCCCTCAATGACAATTTCAGACGATGCCGGAACGTCCAGGTCGACGGTTTCGCAGCGAACAACCTCGATCGGCTCACCCAGGTAACCACCGATCACTGGCCCCTCAGAGATGCCGTCATGCAGCGGCATCCCAGCGAAGAACGGCACCACTGGATCCTGGCCGAGTGAGAGCGCGAAGGGCATGGGCTTGCCAATCGCCTTCCACATGGCGTGCACGCGGCCGACATGTTTCTGCGGCGAGACGATGCCAACCATCGTGTTGCGGTCTCGTAACATAATCCGAGCGATCGACCAGTTGGTCCAAGCGCCGTCCGGCGAACGTGCGACGATCGTTCCCCAAGTGTTGATGTAGCGTCCGCCATCGCCGTCATGGATGAGCGGCGTCGGCAGACGCATCAGGTCCACCGCGTCGCCTGTGAATACATTTCGCTTGCAGGGTGCGTCCTCGACGACGCGAGGCGGGATAGGCGGATTGTCTTCAGCGCGGGACAGCGCTTCCACGATCTCAAGCGCTGTTGCTCCCGGCGGCAGCCCGACCGAAACGGCGATGCGGGCGAAGCGTTGGCCTGGACGAGCGCTAAGACCTGCGGGAGCGCCTAACACGCGAAACCCGGGTTCGGCACCCTTGACGCGGCCGAACAGAGGGGCGGGGGCGCCGGTCTCGTAGCAACGGCGGGTCACCGCGCCAATTTCAAGATTCCAGTCGACCTCGTGTGCGATCTCCTGGAGTTCGCCGAGATCACGCAGAACGTCGAGGTATTCTCGCAGGCTGGAGAGATGACGGGCGGAAGGAGCGGCTTTCTCTGGTTGAGTTTCTACGCACATGTAACTTGCTCCTCTTGATGCTGCATTGTTGGTTCTCGTTCGATCGGATGTCAGATTTCTGCGTAGGCGATGCCGGTGAGATTGCCCTGATGGTCCAGCAGGCCCTATCGGTAAGGAGTGGTTGGTGCCAATCACGAGTTAATAACCGAGGACATCCTCGACTTTATGAAGTAAAAGATATGTCACTTGGCACCCTTGATCCATTACATGTTTATGTCAAGCATGATGTTGAGCTGAAGCGAAGATTTGCGGCTCCAGCAAGCGACAGCACCCTCGACTTTATTAGCATAAAATGCGAGTATGCCCTCGACTGTTTCAAATTCTGCCCGAGTGGAGCCGCAGCAGGAGCGTGCAACACGGCGGCTTGCGAATTTTCTGGACGTTGCAGCGGTGCTCTTCGCAGAGATCGGCTATGAGGCCACAACGATGACTGCTATCGCCGAGCGTAGCGGTTCCGGGATTGGCACGCTTTATCACTATTTCCCAGACAAGCAATCCATGGCCTTCGCTCTTTTGAACCAATACGCACAGAAGGTCGAGGCTTATTGGAAGCCTTTGATTGAACAGGCGGAGACACTGTCCCACACCGCATTTGCGGAGACGTTCCTGGAACGCGTCATCGAATTCCTAAGGGAACGTCCCGCCTATCTGCAGTTACTGGCCGCGCCGATCCGTTTTTCTCGGGATCCGGCTGCGCGCAGGGCTTTACGCGTTGCTATCGCGAACGCCTTTAGAGCGAAGGACCCATCGCTCACCAGCGAAAAGGCCATGTTGGCCGCAAATATCACCCTCCAGATGGTCAAAGGCATGACAACGCTCTACGCGGAAGCAGCTCCGAAGGAGAAGCTTCTGATCATCGCAGAATATAAGAAGGCCCTGACGCTGTACCTGGGAAGCGTTTTGTCCGAGGACGAGCGGTCTACAAAAGAGAGGCGAAGGTAAGGCAGGCCGTTTCTCGACGCCGCACCTTCCCATTCAACTGTTGACTTCAGACCGGGCTGAGCAAAGTCGCAGTGATCAAGTCCGTCTCTTGAAATCGAACTCACCTTGAACGTTCGCTCCATCACGTAGATGCCCTCGGTTTTTTGCCGCTGGGGCGGACACTTTATCCGCTGCGCACTCCGTAATCGAGCGTATGTAAGGGCAATCTATATCTATATATAGATGGCTGCCCCCAAGCCATACTTTCGAAAACCGTAAGGTCTTGAAAATACATTGGATGCGCAGTGTACCGTATTTGTACCGGAGGATCGGCTTCCGACAGTTCCCTCCCCTGTAACATATTGCAAACAAATAGGTTAGATGGTGCCGGGAGGGGGAATCGAACCCCCATGGAATTGCTTCCGACGGATTTTGAGACCTTTTCAAGAGTCAAGTAAGGCGTGCCGTTTCTGTGTTTACAAATACTTAGTCACTGCGATTGGTTTGGTTCCATATGGTTCCGTGAGGGCCTCCGCAGCTTGTTTGGTCATACTTTGGTCATACACCATACGTGCCGTTGGCCCTTTTCCTTGCTGACTAGCATACACAAAGAGCCAGCTGGAATTATAACTATCCTTCCGGTCTGAATTCTTTTTTCGTCGTTGTACTGCGATGCTTCTCCCGTGAGAATGGTCATTATGTATTCTCTTGCTCTTTTGTACTCTGCTTTCCCGGTGGTTTACTGGGTCCTCAACGAGAAACTCTATAAAGCCTCACGTTTGGGCCTCGAATAGGAACCAACTCCGTTGTTGTGGCGGGTCGATCCAGTGCGCTGAAACTTCTTAATATCTCGTTTCGTCCGTTTTTGAGATTGTGTACTCATCGGCGGAGTAGCTCCGTTAGTTGTGAATGCCCCGACCGGAACTGCTCGTCTGAGTAGTCCCCTCAGGCATTAGTGAATACTCCGTTCATTCACCAGCTCGAAGAGCTTGTGATTGTCGCGATAGTCTACGTGTACCCCGATGAGTACGGGACCAGGAGTGTCGAAGGCTTGCTTAAGCACTCCCTGGATCTGGTCCGGAGACTGAATCATGAAACCATGGGCTCCGAACGACTCCGCATACTTTACGGGATCAATCGGGCCGAACGTTGTGCCCGAGGGGTGGCCGTACTTCTGTTCTTCCTGGACGGCGACCATGTTGTAGGTGCCATCGATCCAGATCATGTGAACAAGGTGGGACTGGAGCCGCACGGCAGTCTCAAGCTCCATACCCGAAAACAGGAAACCACCGTCGCCGGAGATCGACAACACCTTTTCGGCTGGGCGAACGAGCGTGGCTGCGATAGCCCACGGAAGTGCGACTCCGAGTGTCTGTTGACCGTTGCTGATGAGCATCTGTCGCGATCGGAAGCTATAGAGGTGTCTTGCCATCCAAAGATGGAAGGAACCCATGTCCAGGCAAAGCGTGGTATCAGGCGTGAGAAGGTTTTGTAGTTCAGAGACGAGCCTTAGTGGATGGATTGGAGTTCCGTTCATCGCCGCAGAGGATCGTGCCAACTCCTGACGAGCTTCCGCGATCTTGTCGAGCAATTCCTTGATGACTGCATCGGGGGCAGAGTGCGAGATCAGAGGCGTTAATAGCCGAATCGTCGCCGCGATATCTCCAATCAGCTCAACCGCCGGGCTATAGGAGTTGTCGATATCGGCTGGAAGCAAATCCAGATGTACGATGGCGCGCTTATTTCCTTTATTCCAAATGGATGGCCAGTATTCGACGGAGTCGTACCCAATCGTGATCACCAGGTCTCCCGCGGCGAGGATCTTGTCCGCTGGTTGATTATTAAGCTGACCGACACGTCCACTAAAGCTACTGAACAGATTTGCCGAGATCGCGCCCGCGGCCTGGAATGTCCCAACAACCGGAAGTTTTCTGCTGGCGATCAATTCATGAATTGCAGCTGCATTCTCAGGTTTGCTTGCCAGGAGGCCAAGGAGTACCACTGGTCTCTTCGCTTGATTGATAAGGCGAGCAGCTTCCTTGACAGCGGCAGAGTCTGCGGGACCTGCCGCAGAGTGCGTGGGAGGAGTAATAACGCCGCATTTGGCGGGCGCCGCCATGATGTCTGTGGGAAGGCTCACGAAGGCGGCGCCTGGCCGGCCGGACTCAGCGCTGCGGAACGCACTGATCAGAACTTCCGAGACAGACTCGGGGGAGTCCACTTCCGCGCTGAACTTCGTCACAGGCCTGCAAAGATTGGCATTGTCCAGCGACTGATGAGTCTTCTTCAATCTGTCAGCCACAGGTACGGCGCCACCGAGAGCGATCATCGGATCACCTTCTGTGTTCGCGGTCGCCAGTCCAGTGACGAGATTCGAGACACCTGGCCCAGAAGTGCCGATCGCCACGCCGGCTTTGCCCGTCATACGCCCGATACCGCCAGCAATAAACGCGGCGTTCTGCTCGTGCCGGCAGACAACAGTTTGGATAGAGGAGTCAGCAAGGGTATCGAAGACCTTGTCGATCTTCGCGCCTGGAATCCCGAAGACCCATTTCACACCCTGTTGTTCAAGTGTTTTGACGACGATATCTGCACCGGTGGGCTCACTGTGTTTCGGTTCGTTGGACATTAGACGTTTTCCTTTTTGTGGGGTTGTTCAGCGTAGGCGAGATCCTTTGAAGGATCTTTTGTGAGGTCGGCTCTCAGGAACTCCTCAGACTCAGGAAGGGACAGATGGAAGTCGTTCAGCTTCTCCACTCGGACTCGAAGGTTCGTGCCGCTGCACTCAAGCAGATGGCCTCCCTTCGTCCGGTCCTCGGAGAGGAAGTGGAAGTGGTATCCCACTACATTGAAGGCGCTCGCGAATTGCGGAGCCCATATCCCGACGAGTGTCCCGCGGATGTCCCTGAAATCGAACTCTGGCTGGATCGCTGCGGCTTTGGCCAAAGGCAGACCTTTCGGGGTGGCTTTCATGGCGCGAGTGTGGATGTGGTCAAAGTGACCATCAATGCGAAATGCATAGAAGAGATTGTCAGAATCCCGATACCTGTCGCAGATGGCCCTGAGTTCCTCGAAGCTCGATGCACTTGCGATTGTCTGGTCTTGATCCGCTGCAAACTTTACAACAATGGCGAAGGGCGTTCCTGTCTCGTCGACGATCTTGTTAACGGTGCCATCGCTACGCACCTGATAGATGACCCCATCCAGCACAACCATCTCACCATCGAGATTGTCGAAGGTGCCAAGCCCGAAATCACCATAGTTCAGCAGGAAGGTGCTGGAGACGGCCCGTTCGTAGATCCCTTGTACAAGAGCCCCCGACGTTGAGACCTGGAAGAGCGTGTGCACCGGTATGCCGAGGCCATGAGAGAGCGCGTCCGCCACGAGTTGTGGGATAGGCTCTCCCGTCTCGTTGGATAATGCTTCAAGTGCGCGCTGCAAGGGTTTAGAAATTGGGACAAGCATCATAAGAGTTCTCCGCGGGTGAAAGCTTCCGAGACAGTTTTATCGACGCTGGCTGAGTTCAATTTCCCATCCCTTTTGAAGATGAGAAGTAGCAGGACAAGCGAAGGAATCAGAATCACGGCGCCCAATGCGACGGCGATCTCGATATCCACGAGAATGTTCGGTGGAGAGGCGCTATTGAAGATCGTGAGTTCGGGCCGGACGAGATAGGGATACTGGGCAAGGCCCCAGCCGATTACGATGAGCCCGACCTGGGCTGCCGCGGCTATGCGTGCACGGGGATAGCTGCGCGACCAGAGCGCCTGGAAGGCAACCAATGCCGCGATGGCGGCGCCAGCCTCGACCAGCCAGACATAGGGAGCGCGAGACAGGCCGTTCCGTATTTCCAAGGCGAAATTCCCAGCGAGGGCGTAGGTGGCGAATGCCACAAGCATCGAGACAAACCCAGAGAACAAGGCCCGGCTCCTGAAGTCATTCTGAAGTGCCGGGTCATCGGTCTCGACGGTAAGATAACAGGCCGATAGATAAGCGAACAGTGAAAGCGAAAGCACACCAACGACCAGCGGAAACGGATGGAACCACGCTCTGAGGAAACCGTTCTCGCTGATTCCGTCATTCACGCGAACGTTATCAATGGAGGTTGCCCCAATCACGATCCCAAGGAAGAGTGGCGTAAGACTGCTTGATATTGAAAAAATCTTGCCCCAATAGAGCTGCGTCCGAACGCTTCCGGTGAAGTAGGCCCGGAACACGTAGGACGAGCCGCGCAGAACGATTCCGAGGAGAATCAGGAAGACCGGTACAGCAAGTGCTACGCTGATCGCGCTGAAAGCCGGCGCGAAGCCGGAAAACATCAGGACGACAAGCAGGATCAACCAGATGTGGTTGGTCTCCCATACAGGCTGGATCGCCTTCGCAATCAGGTCGCGCTGACCCTGCTTTCGCGGTCCAGAGCAGACTAGATCCCAAAAGCCCGCGCCGTAGTCAGCTCCGCCGAGCAGGGAGTAGATCACCAGCGAGATCAGCATAATCGCCGCAAGGATTACAGATACGTTCATACGAGAACCTCCGGATGTTCGATCTGCTTTGTCTCCGGCGCTGCGATGACATGCCTGCTCAATAGCCAGACAACGAGGACTCCAAGAATCACATATAGCGCTGTCATCACCGAGAAGGTGATCGTTACGTTCGGCATCGAAGTCACTGCATCTTTGGTGCGCATGAGGTGATAGACGATCCAGGGCTGACGGCCTAACTCCGTCACCATCCATCCCGCCTCCAGAGCTACAAAACCAAGCGGGCTGACGAGAACGAGTGCCTTGATGAACCTCGTGTGCTCGGTCAACGGACGTCTCGTCCAGACTAGCCATCCTCCTGCAAGAGCAAAGAGGGACAATAGGCTCCCACAGCCGACCATGATCTGAAAGCAGATGTGGACAATCCGCACGTTCGGCCAGTCTGACTGTGGCTCCTGGTCAAGTCCTTTGATCAGCGCATTGTATTTATGAAACCCAAAAAGGCTCAGTCCGTGCGGTATCTCAATGGCATACTTGGTTTCGCGTTCATCAGGAAAAGGAATTCCGCCGATGCGCAGCGGTGCGCCGGTCTCGGTTTGGAATTGACCTTCGAGCGAGGCAAGCTTCATCGGTTGCCTCGCCGCGACCATGCGGGCTAGTGCGTCCCCACTTACACCTTGAACAAGAACTGCTACACCACCAACCAGCAAGGCGATTCCGATTGCTACCTCATCGAATCGATTTCGACCGCGCCGAAGGAGGAGCCATCCATGAATGCCGGCTGTCGCAAAGCCTGCTGCGGTATACGCCGCTAAGACCATGTGTACGGCTTCCGGAATCCCTGCCGGATTGAGCATTGCAACAAACGGATGAATGTTCTCGAACTTTCCAGCCACCATATCGAAGCCTGTTGGCGTATTCATCCAGCCGTTCACAAGGGTGACGAATATTGCGGAAAGGACACCGCTGATTGCCACGATGACGCCCGAGAGAAGGTGAAACCATCCCGGCACCCGGTTCCAGCCATACAGGTAAATCCCGAGAAAGATTGCCTCGGTAAAAAAGGCGAACCCTTCCAGTGAAAAAGGCATTCCGATCACGGCGCCTGCGTACTGCATGAACCGCGGCCACAAGAGACCGAGTTCGAAGGACAAGACAGTACCGGAGACAGCGCCGACGGCGAAGAGGATGGTTGTCCCCTTCGCCCAGCGCTTTGCAAGTAAAAGGTAGGCCGGATCACCTGTAGACCTCCACCGCCATTCGGCGATGGTCATCATTAAGGGCAACGAAACGCCAATCGTCGCAAAGATGATGTGGAAAGCTAAAGACATGCCCATCTGGGAACGTGCCGCAAGCAAGTTATCCATATCGCTGCTCCAATAATCGCCCTGGCCGGGCGTACCTGTAATTCATTCGCGACGCTCCCTAGCACAGTTGATGCAAGAGAATACAGCAGCTTACCTACACTGCCAGTTGTGTTCCATCCACGAGTCTCACGCCTTATCGGGCGTGAACTGATGATCCGCGCCTTCTTTGAAGATCACGTACGCTCGCTTCCAAGGCTCGTCATTGATCAAACGCCATTTATGACCCGAACCTGTGTGGTCTTCTGCCACGAGGACATCGCCCGGATGAATCGTAAAAGTCTCGCCGCCAACGGTCGCAAATTCGAGTATGCCGCTCAATGTAATTACATACTGCGGAGTTGGATCGTTATGCCAGTCATAGGAGGAATGTGCTGCCGTTTCCTTGAAGTGGATTGTTTTCACATCCACTAATGCACCTTCATTTACGGTCCCTCGTACCACATGGGAATCTCCCTCAGGACCTGTGTACAGCCGGTATGCTCGAATCATTTTCCTTCTCCTTTAGTGGTTATGCTGTTGATGTTCAAAATAACCGCTGTTTCGGCCCGTAACTGCTGGCAAAGAGCCGCATTCTCGATAAGCGATTGACCGACTGAAGGAATCATCTCTTTCAATTTGGCCTCCCATCCTTCAGTCCTCAATTCTTGCGGAAAGTTATGCTCAATGATTTGAAGCATGATCCAGACTGCAGTTGAGGCGCCAGGCGAGGCACCTAGCAACGCAACAATGGAGCGGTCCGATGCGGCAATGAGTTCTGTTCCGAATTGCAGGACGCCACCGTGTGTCGGATCTTTCTTGATAACCTGCACACGTTGTCCAGCTACCTCGACGCTCCAGTCTTCTTCCCTTGCATTCGGAAAGTATTCGCGGAGTGCAGCGAAGCGCTCTCCCGAAGACTCCAGAAGCTGACCTACCAGATACTCTTCGAGAGCCAGGTTACTCATGCCGACAGCCATCAACGGCAGAATGTTTTCAGGATCAATGGAGCCGAAGAGATCGAGATAGGACCCATGCTTGAGGAACTTTGTTGAAAAGCCAGCGTAAGGACCGAAAAGCAAGGAAACCTTTCCGTCGATATGGCGAGTGTCGAGATGGGGTACCGACATCGGAGGGGATCCCACCGAAGCCTTGCCGTAAACCTTAGCGTGGTGACGAGAAGAAACATCAGGACGATCGCAACGGAGCCAAATCCCGCTTACTGGAAATCCGCCGTAGCCCCGCCCCTCGGGAATGCCGGATTTCTGCAACAGACGCAGGGATCCGCCGCCGGCACCGATAAAAACGAACTTGGCTTGAACGGTCCGCTGCTCGCCGCTCGTTTCGTCCCTGATTTGCAAACTCCACAGATTCCCATCACGTTGCAGATCCTGCACTCGATTGAAAAAATGAATGGCAAATCCATCTCGCCCACGGAGTGAATCAAGAAGGTCTTTAGTAAGCGCACCATAATCCACGTCCGTACCGGTCACCATCCGGGTGGCTGTGACCACATCGTCAGGATCACGCCCTTCCATGACCAGTGGGAGCCATTGCTCAATCTGTTTCTTGTCCTCCGAATATTCCATTCCGTAGTAAAGAGGATGGCTCGAAAGCGCCGCAAAGCGCTTCTTGAGAAAGGCGCGATTCTCCTCCCCCCGTACGAAGCTGAAGTGGGGCACGGGATGAATAAAGGACTGAGGGTCTCGGATCGCTCCCTTTTTCACCAGGTAGGCCCAGAGTTGACGGGAGAGATCGAACTCGGTGTTGACCTCCAGAGCCTTTGAAATGTCGATGCTGCCATCGGCGTGCTGTGGGGTATAGTTCAATTCGCAAAGCGCTGCGTGGCCGGTGCCGGCATTGTTCCACGCGTTTGTGCTTTCTTCCGCAGCGCTGCCCAGTACTTCGTAGATTTCGATTTTCAGGTTCGGATCGAGCTCTTTGAGGATTACCGCAAGGGTAGCGCTCATGATGCCGGCACCGATGAGAACGACATCGGGATTAGATGAGCCCATCGTCGCCGAGTTTGAGGGACGATCCATTACAGAGTTTCCTTTGTTGTTTTCCATTGCGATTTCTCCTTAAGGGGTGTGCTGTTATCGGAAGTATTGTTTGTGAAAACGGAATCCTGTTTCCGGTTTTAGGATTCCCGGACGGTCGCCGGGCTGCGCCTGTGGGTTTGAGATCCGAGTTTCAGGCTTGCCCACGCGGCCGCAATCCCGACTGCCATCCCTATATTTGTGTCCAGCAACCGCAATATAGGCTGTGTCCAGGCGTGCTGTGGGGTTATGCCGGCGACGACCATCACGACCGTGGTTGTGATGGAGGCCGTGATGACATCTTCGGACCGGTCAGCCAGAATTAGAACCACAGCACCAATCCCAATCAAAGCTGCCATGCCCAAGGCATGGAAAGGAAGAAACAGAAGATATATCAGGCACAGGGCGAAACTTAGAACGGTTGCCGACATCCGTGATATGGCGGCACTCACACTCTTCTGGTAGCTTTCGCGATAGACAAAGACCGTAGCAATAACAGCCCACATCCCCCCAAGTAGGTCGTCTTCTCGGGATACCGAATACACGCGAATAAGAATTTTCGTAATCAACGCATAGCTGATGAGACAGGCGACTGTCAGCTCGACTCCTTGGCCAACTGCGCGGCCAACGGTTTCCCGCTGAGGCCTTGTCCCTATTCCGTCTTGTGTTCCCATAAATGTCATAGCTCTGTGTTACCGTGCACGTCGTTACCAGTTACGAGTCTTAGCGATTGTGATGGCGTCCGACTCTTTTTCAATCCTCAACATTGGTGGGCCATTCCTTTCAGCGCGGTCGCAAGATACCAACACAAGATCATGGACCCGCGAAGGAAAGCGCTCGGCATAGACAGCGCCAATCCCGGTGAATGCGCCTGTAGTACGGACTGGAAGATACAGGGACATTCGTTGTGCTGCTTTGGTAACTCATCATCGTTGCTGAATTTGAGAATCCACATTCCTGCGGTATCTGGATATGCATGGCGAGTGCCATACGTAAGTAACTGAAACAAAATGGATGACCTCGATTTTCAGTGGTGCATTTTCGACAAATGACGAGATCTCAACCAGACGAATAGCCTGCCGAGCCCGGGACTGGTTGATGGCTGTAGTGTGTCCGTACATACCTTCTTCAAAGTTGTGATGATCGTGAGCAATGCATCTGATTCGGTCAGGTCGCAAACCAACTGTCAGAATATGTGCGGTGAAAAGGCCGCCGAGAGCAAGAAATCCGATAACGTCGACCGCGCCGGCCGCGGTACCCCAAACCGCCACCAGGACTCAGTCGACTGGAACTGCATGCCCACTTCTCGTGGAAATTGATTGTCCATTTCAATGGCTCAACCAGAGCATCGTGGGCACTGTGATTGCCAAAGCCAAGGTCGAGACAAGAAGCATCGAAGCCGCCTCCGATTCGACGGCTTTGTAGCGCGCTGCAAAGAGTACAGACACCGTAGCTAGGGGGAAACTGCAACATACCAGAGCTTCCCGAGCAAAGGGACTAACGACGTGCAATAAATGAAGTAAAGCGAAGAGGAGCGCGGATTGTACGGAAACGCGAGCGATAGAACCAATAAGCACGCCGGAGGAGATACGAACAGGATGGGACGCCAAGACAAGGCCTACTGCAAAGACCGCGACACCGCCGGTGGTGGACCCGATTAATTCTAAGCAGCTTGCGACCGTCGGGGGCAGGTGGAGGCCGACAAGCGTAACGATGATGCCAAGAATGGGTCCCCATAGAAGCGGCGACTTTAGACCAGCATTCAGTCCGGTCATGACTGGACTTGGCTTGTGAGCATTTGTGGCCGTCTGTTTGCTTTTTCCCGCCGCATCAACCTCGAGCAGGACCATGGCAAGGGGCACGGTGAAGTTGATAGTCAACGCTACCAGGCCCACCGCTGCAGCGCTCGTAGGACCCAAGACAGGCCCAAGCACGGCTATGCCGAACACCGGTGTCGCCGAGGTCGCGAGCATGAGCGCATAGATAATGGAGGGCGTCCCGCGGAACAATGGCACGAGCCGCAAGATCAGCCATGCGGCCACGAACAGCCCAACGTGGGCGAGAAATAACGCGAGAACAAGTCGCCCCTGCTGTAGAAGCAGATCCTTGCGTATTTGCGTCATGCTGACAAAGAGAGATGCGGGCAACGCGAAGCTCAGTGCCAGTTTGCTCAATCCCGCGGACTGATCCGCGTCGAATGCATTGCGTTTGCCCGCGAGGTAGCCGAGCGCGAGTACAAAGAAGACCGGAAGCAAGGCCCCCGCTAGTCCGCTGATATTCATAACAGTCCTCCAAATCTTTGGAAAGAATTTCTAAAACTCGATCTTTGTTCTGAATCCGAAAACCACAGCGCGCTGCGGCCCTCCGCCCACATTCGCGTAGTACTGGACGACGGGCTGTAGTAGGAGCATTGGTGCAACATCTAGGAGAACGTTGCACTCCACAGCGCGCTCGGCCTTCCAGGAGGGAGCCCCCGGCTGGAGAAACTGTGAACTCAGGTTGTTCTGCACGAAACCGAGCGACACGGTGTTGTGAATGTGCAGAGGAATTGGTTCATTGAAGCGCAACCCGGCGGTGAGTTCCCTATTGTTGCGATTGACCGCTGCTGGACTCCAATCGTAGGCGAACGTAGCGTCCAATCCTTTTCCGCTCTGAGGGTCGACACGCCAAAGAGCCTGGCTCGCCATCCAGTACAAGAGGTAGTTGCCCGAACGTGGAGTTGTGCTGGTTGGTGTTGTGAATTTGCCGGGATTGTAAGAAGCACCGAACTGATAAAGTCCCGAATAGCCTTTACGGCTCTCAACGTTATCGAAAGCTCGTACGGACGACGCTTTCTTCCCTGGAGTGAATCCGATCTCGGATATGCTCACCGGTACCCCGCGAAACTGTGGGACGAGTCCGGTCGGGTTATGAGCATAGGGATCGCGATCCTCGGCCTCGACCATCGATTTCACGTAGAGGTGATTGATCGGTACAAGTCGCACCTCCATTGCGGGCGTAGATGGTGGATCGTAGGACTCATAATTGGTAAAGAGATTGCCTAGGGCATACCCCATCGGCTCGAAAATGAAAGATGCGCCGTCGTGTTGCGTCCCGTAGAAATCCTGGCCGGCAAACTGCCCCACTCGTGCAGTGAGCCGTTCGTTCAGCCAGCGTTTTTCCATCCACCAGGAATCGAGACGAAAGGTGTTCCCGCTGGACATGCCACTTGGGCTCGTGAGCGTTCCCAAATAGTTGCCGAGTATGCCCCCGCCTTGCCAAAGCGCGGTTGCATGGAAATACAATCCTTGCTGATGCACTAAGGCCCCAAAATCGATGTCTACGGTTCCTCGTATGCGATTCCAACTCGCGAGACGCTCCTTTTGCACGCTCTTGATGTTCCAGAGAGAATCGCTGATGTACTGCAAGTCGAAATTGACGCCTCGTTCCAGGAGCCGTGACCGTTCACCTCCCCAGTCCCCCAAGAGATGGCCGTGGGGCCCTAGCCCTGTTTCGTGGCTGTCAGGGCCGCTCAGCGTTTCACCTTGTTGTATCTGGGAATAGGCGGGGGGCGCGAAGATGCTCATCCCGACCAACGCAACCCCCACCAGACACACGAATTTTGCAGCACGTCCTTGCATTGCTCTCTCTGCTCTCTGCCTCAGGCTGGTGTGACTTTCGCAACGTATGGGTGGACCATCTTCGCCGGATCAACGACGCTGTCGAATTCGTCCTCCGTTACAAAACCCAGCTTCATTGCTGCATCCTTCAGCGTGAGGTCGTTATCCAGTGCGTAGTGCGCGATCTTCGACGATTTGTCATAGCCAATGACCGGCGAAAGCGCGGTCACCAGCATCAGTGAGCGGTCCACGTATTCCTTGATCTTCTTCAGATTCGGCTTCGTCCCTTCGACCAGAAACTTGCGGAAGTTGGTGCAGCCATCCGTGAGGATCGTGATGGAATGAGTGATGTTGAAGATGATGAGAGGCTTGTAGACATTCATCTCCAGGTAGCCACCTGCTCCCCCAAAGCCCACGGCTACATCGTTGGCCATCACCTGGACGGAAATCATGGTAAGTGCCTCTGCCTGTGTGGGATTTACCTTGCCGGGCATAATTGACGAACCTGGCTCGTTCTCTGGAATTGTCAGTTCCGCAAAGCCTGCCCGCGGGCCGCACGACATCAGGCGAATGTCGTTCGCAATCTTGTAGAGCGAGACGGCGAGAGTTCGCAACGAGCCGGAGAGCTGAACCAGGGCGTCATGAGATCCTTGCACTGTAAACTTGTTGGGTGCGCTGATGAAGGAAAGGTTTGTGAGCTTTGCAATTTCCGCAGCGGCCGCGTCGCCGAAGTCTGGAGCTGCGTTGATGCCTGTTCCCACTGCTGTGCCACCGAGGGCGAGCCGATACACGCCTTTCAACGTATCCTCGATGCGCTCAAGATCGTCAGTGAGGACACCGGCGTATCCCGACCACTCCTGCCCAAGGGTAAGCGGTGTGGCGTCCTGCATATGCGTGCGCCCGATCTTAACGATATCTTTCCACTCCTCGGCGTTCGCCGCGATCGCATCGCGCAGCGCAGTTACCGCGGGTATAAGCCGCTCCTTTACGTTCACCGCCGCCGCAATGTTCATAGCAGTGGGAAAAGAATCGTTTGATGACTGCGACATGTTGACGTGGTCGTTAGGATGCACGGGAGTCTTGCTGCCAAGTGGAGTGCCGGCAAGTTGGCAACAGCGGTTGGAAATCACTTCGTTCACGTTCATGTTGAATTGCGTGCCGCTGCCTGTCATCCAGACGTGCAGAGGAAACATGTCTTCGTGTTGACCGCTGAGGATCTCGTCGCAAACCTCTACGATGAGATTGTGGTGCTTGTCGTCTAGCCGCTTTCCTGCATGATTGGCATTGGCGGCGGCTTTCTTCAACGTAGCGTAGGCCGCAATCATCTCGCGCGGGATCAGGTCGTTCCCGATGCTGAAGTGTTCAAGAGACCTTTGGGTTTGTGCGCCCCAAAGCTGCGAGGCGGGGACATTGACCTCGCCGAGGCTGTCGGATTCAACTCTGAAGCTTGATTGCCGTTCGTTGGTGGCTGCTGAATTCATCATTTCTCCTTTTACTAACTCAATTTAGTTACTCAATTTTGCTCGACCGATGTTCGGAACCTTCGGTAGAGGATCTTCACACTTTCGTGAAGATTCATGTTCTGGGGTTGGCAGCATATTTGTCCTTCCCACTCGCTGTTAACCATCGATTTTCCGCTTACGCTCTGATCGAACACGATGCCCTCTTCAAGAAATGATGAATACATTGGCAGTTGGCGCGGTAGCGAGCCGAGCGCCGATTGTGGCGATAATCAGAGGTTTCCGCGGCATTATGAAGCGGTGCCTACGCCAGCAACTCGATCTTCATGAGCTTTGCTGTTTGAGGACCAATCGCCGGCGGTGATGCTGTACCTCCGTCGGTGGTGAAGAACGCAAGTCTCCCATATTCGCCAGGCCGCCTTCCCCAGTGACCGGCTGAGGGGCCGATGAGTTCGGGAGTGAAGGGGTCGCCGGCGATGCTAACCTTTTTTTCGCTGTTTTGTGCGGGTTCGAGCGACAGACGATCGATCGTATTCTGTCGATGCGTCGTCAGATAGGCAAAGGCGGCGTCTTGATCGATCCAGAAGTCATCGAACATCCTACCGCCGCCGACAACTTCCGGCTCCCCGACTGGATCGTAGGTCGTGGGTTCAACCTTGACTCGCAAGAAGAGTTGCTTCGCAGTATTAGTGAAGTAGAGATAGCCGCGCTTCGGTGAATACTGCACACCATTGACACCCGGCTGCTCAGGCTTCATCTGGCCAGGGAAGTAACCCATGCTGTCATGCCTGAGCCAAACGCTGGCTTCCGGCTTGCCGTCTTTCGAGTTGAGATCCACACGCCAGATCAAGCTTGCAAAACAGTCTGCGATGAAAATGACGCCCGGCGCAACTACACAGCTACCATTGAGGCCACGGACCGGCTGCGGAAAATGCAGAATCACTTCGGGGTTAACCGGCGTGCCGGGAGTCCATCCGTTCAAATCGAGACGGTAGAGGTCCGATGCACTCCAGCTGTATATCTCGGACGTTGCGATATAGAAGATATCCCGCTCAGCCTCGACGATCCCCATCGCCAGATGAGGGAAGGTGAAGAGCAGCCGTGGCGTAACCTCGGTGCCATCGGGAGAAGATGGAACGTACCACAGCTCTTTGTGGTTCAATGCGGTGACGAGAACGGAATTGTCTGCACGTACGACGAGGTTCTCCAGAAAGTAGTTTTTGGGAAACGTTGCGACGGTTGTCAGACTGACTTGAGGCACAGGACTCGGTGACATGATGTACTCCGTATATGAGGTGTCCAGCACGCGTGCGGGACGCCTGAAAGAGGGTTGTGATGTTGCTGCCGCGTCAGTCCAACAGCGTCAGACGAGCGTCATAAGCCGTGAGTGCTATAGACATGCAGGATGTAAATACTTTCGCGTTTTTCTGACTGTCTCCTCTTGGCAGGGTCGGGAAAACAGTGCGCATTTCCGTACCGTTAACCTCGACAGGCTTGGCATCGATCAAGATGAATGCGGTGACCGCCGGAACCGAGCCCCTGTTGACCCAGGTGTGAATCGTGCCGCGTTGGACCATGACGTCGCCGGACTTCAGATGCACGGCCTCACCGTTTTCCAGTTCGCAGTCAATCTCACCTGACAGCACGATCGCGTAATCCAGGGTCTCGGTGCGGTGGGTGAATCTCGCGTGGCCGGGGGCCCACTCGTTGATTCGGAACGTCGTGCCGCCACCGTCGCCCACATAATTGGTGTGCTTAACGAAACCGGCTCGTTGGGCTGCGTCAGCCGCCGCCGAGTTGTCGATCGGCATTTGATCAGTCGACCAGATCTCCGCGCCCGAGATGCCCGCTGCGATCCGCGGAACTGCTGCGATCTGTTCATCGGTCTTAATCACTGCTTTTCCAGAGGCATTGTGACCGGTTACGATGCGCCTTACATTCATTGCCATTGCATTCCTCCTTTTGCCAATTGCGGCGGCTACACTCGGTGGCTCTGCGGACATTCGGTCCTTACGAACTGCGATAGCCCTGCAATTCGTAAGGACCGTGCAGCTATAGCACCACCATCAGCGCCGAGGTTACCGCTTCAATCCAATGGCGTTCGATGGAACGTCATACGCAGCGAGTGTCATAGATATGGAGGTAAAGTACCCAATGAGTACGGTGAGATCCGTAAGACCCGTATCTCCCAATAGCTTCACGGCGCGCTCATAAAGTCCTTGCGGTACGATGCGCGAGGCTATCAATGTACAGGTCATGTCATAGACGACCTGCTGCCGCGGATCGTCAAAAGATGTGTGCAGCCCTGCGATCAGTGCCTGCACTTTCTCAGGCGGCAGGCCCGCTCTTTCCCCGATCATCTCGTGTTCATAATTCGAATAGGCCGCGTGCCATTTCGCGTTGATCAAATTCACCGCAATTTCGCGTTCCGCGTCCGACAGCGAAGAATGGCTTTGCTGAAAGTACTTGCCGACAGGAACCAAAACCTGAAGCAAGTTTGGATTCTGAAGAATGATCTTGTATGGTCCCGGCGCTTCGCCACGTTCTTTGACCACATATTCATACCCCTTCTTCTGTTCGGGGGTCATTTGATCGACTGGAATTTCGGTGTATCGACCGAAGGTGCCAAACGTCAGTTTGTCCGACATTTATTTCTCCTTTTCAGTTGCACTTCAAAACATGATTGGTTCTGGCGTTCAGGTGCTTTACTGTGGGGACGCCGCGGGCTCATCGTCCAATGGAACTCGTCCCGTCCTGATTACACGGACGATGAGCATATAGGTACCGATCACGTAGAGTATTTCCGTCAAGGCTCTGTCCGAAAAGTGCTTCCTCGCTGCATCGTAGGTTTCGTCCGTGGCCTCGATCAGTTGCATTACCTCATCTGTAAAAGTGAATGCAACCTGTTCTGCCTCGGTGAAACAATCTGCTTTCACGTCTCCCTTTTCCAGGGCGGCAATCTGTTCATCTTTCACGCCGACGCTGTGCGCCACTACTACGTTTTGCCTCCAGGCATAGAAGCAGCCCGACTGACTTGCAACACGAAGAACGATCATTCGCTCCAATGCCTTGTCCAACTCCAACGGCTGAAAGAGCCTCAAGAGGAGGTTACTGAAATGGGGATAGAGTGTTTCCGCATTCGCCATCGCTCGGAAGACATTAATCACAGGAAGCAATGCAAAGGCATCCGCGATCGGTTCTGAGGCGGTTTCGGGATCGATGAGCTTGAGACTTCGTGCATTCGAGTGTGTTGACATAGTTTTCTCCTTATTCACGAGGCAAGTTGCCTCGCAGATGATTGGTCGATGCAATCGGTGCGCCAGCAACGAACAGGCTTGTAGTCACCCAATAGCCCAAAAGCAATTCAGGTGCCATGGCGGAGCGCGGAGAAAGCTCACACGAGTTGCGTCAATCTAAAGGGTTTGCAGAATGTGTGGGCGCGAGAGCTTTGGTTGTCTGTTGAATATCTGGCGCCAAGGCAGAATGCGGGTTTGACACTTTTTGGTCGCAGCGTTCTCAAGAGATTGAAGAATGAAATCGCAGTGAAGAGTCTGAAGTGCGAGCAGAAAGCAAAAGTCCGTTCATCTTCAGACCCGTAGTTTGGCTTGGCGCCAGATATTCAACAGACAATCAGGCAGTTCAACAGTCATCATTTTGCAAACCCTTTCTTTCACACAGCTTAGGTTGCCCCTTTGGCAGCGTGTGTCGTGGCACGCGGCGTGCAATTGTTTGGTGAAGAGCATGGTTCTCAGATCCTCATGGCGTGCGGAACGAAACTTCGGGGGACTTACAACGAGGCAACGCTCGGACTCAATGTCATGCCCGTTGCATGCCTGAACTTTCGGCCAGAAGTCCGTGGCGATTTTGCGGGTCAGAGATCGTTTGCAGCATCGTTAGGAGGTCCAGCTAGACGCAATTAACTTACGGTTGCCTTTGACTTAGTCGTGAAAGTTCGACGCTTTTCGGTGAGGCGGAACCCAAACATCGGGCTGCGTTCCAAAACTGACTAGAACCAACAATTGCGTTTCGATATGACTCTACCTAAACGCTTTTTCAGGGATTCAGAATGGCACAACGATTGCTAAATATGAAATTGATGGAGGGGCTTATCAAAATGGCAGCGAAAGGGGTTGAGGCAGCGCTCGATGAGGTTGTCAAGAGGACACGACTTGCTTCCCTTCTCATTTTCCTGGCGATGGCGAGCAGTGTGTTCGCTCCGGGCGCAGCACTGGCTCAGTCCCCAACTAATATCTTCGACCCCGCGGCGACTCCGGCGCACTCGATCTTCGGACTTTCCATGCTCGTGCTATCGGTCACTCTGGGTATCTTTGTGACTGTTGCCGGACTACTGTTGTATGCGCTGATCCGATACCGGCACCGCGCAACAGACTCAGCGCAGGAGCCGGCACAGATCTACGGAAGCAATCAGATCGAGCTCTCCTGGACGGTTATCCCCATCCTTATCGTTGTGATTCTCTTTCTGACGACCACTCGGGTCATCCTCGACACACAGGCTATTCCGAAGCCTGTGACCGCGACGGATGTAACCGTAATCGGCCATCAGTTCTGGTGGGAGTATCGCTATCCGAAGCTGGGGGTGATTACGGCCAACGAGTTGCATGTTCCCATCAGCGATCCCGCCGCTCCCACTCCGACCTACTTAAACGATGTCATCTGCGGACGTATCGCATAGCTTTTGGGTGCCGAGACTTGCCGGAAAACTCGATGTCATTCCGAACCGAATCAACGTTATGTGGATCGATCCCTCTCAGGCTGGTCTTTACCTTGGCCAGTGCGCGCAGTATTGCGGCACGCAGCACGCGAAGATGCTCCTCCGAGTGTATGCACAGTCTCCCGCAGACTTCGCGGCCTGGGTTGACCAGCAGAAGAAGCCGGCACCGCAGACGTTTCCAGGCAACGCTGCCGCCACCGAAGGGCAAACAGTCTTCATGCACAACGCTTGTATTAACTGTCATACGATCTCGGGAACTGCGGCGACGGGAAGGTTTGGACCCGACCTGACCCACCTGGCAAGCCGCGGCACGATTGCTTCCGGACCGATACAGAACACACCGGCGAACCTGAGAAAGTGGATCGACGATCCCAACTCGATGAAGCCCGGCGCGCTCATGCCGGCGATGCACTTGAATGATCACGATCTCGACTCGATCACTGCTTATCTCACACAGCTTCACTGAGCTTTACCGGAAAGAGGCGCGATGACTACAACTCCTGTATTGCAGGCAATCAACGAGACCACGGCCTCGCAGCAAGGCCACCCTCCGCTGGGCGTAATGTACGAGTGGTTGACAACGGTCGATCACAAAAGAATCGGGCTGATGTACATCGTGTATGCCCTCATCTTTCTTGTCATTGGCGGAATCGAAGCGATGTTGATGCGAATTCAGCTCGCGGTCCCCAACAATCACTTTGTCTCCCCGCAGGTCTTCAACCAGCTCTTTACCATGCACGGGACGACGATGGTGTTTTTCGCTGGCATGCCGATTCTCTTTGGCTTTGGGAATTACCTGGTTCCGCTCATGATCGGCGCGCGGGACATGGCGTTTCCACGGCTCAATGCGTTCAGCTTCTGGGTCTCCGCCTTCGCCGGTCTCCTCTTGTACTTCAGTTATTTCGGAGGAAGCGGGCTCTACGCAGCCGGTCAGGCACCCGATGTCGGTTGGTTCGCCTACGCCCCTCTAACAGCAAAGGTCTTCTCTCCCGGTCACAGCACGGACTACTGGACATTGGCGGTCTTCCTGAGTGGTGTGGGGTCGATCGGGACCGCGCTCAATATCGTGACCACAATCTTCTGTATGCGATGCAGGGCATGAAGATGAGCCGCATGCCTCTGTTGCCGTGACTCTATCTCGTGATGTCGGGCCTGGTCTTCGTTGCGGTAAGCCCTCTGACCGCGGCACAGATCATGCTGACGCTTGATCGCTACCTGGGAGCCCACTTCTTCGATACGCAGGCTGGCGGATCGGCAGTGTTATGGATGCACTTCTTCTGGATATTCGGTCATCCCGAGGTCTATATTCTGGTGCTCCCGGCATTCGCCTTCGTCAATGAGATCGTCCCGGTCTTCTCCCGCAAGGCCATGTTCGGCTATCCAGCGATGGTAGCGGCATCGGTCGCGATCGGCTTTATCAGTCTCAGCGTGTGGGCGCACCATATGTTTACTGTCGGTCTCGGCCCCGCCGGCAATACCTTCTTTGTCTTTGCCACAATGGTGATCTCCGTTCCGACTGGGATCAAGATCTTCAACTGGCTGGCTACGATCTGGGGAGGCAAGATCATCTTTGCGACCCCTATGAAGTTCTGCATTGGCTTTCTCTTCCAGTTTCTGATCGCCGGCCTCACCGGCATCATGCTGTCGGCGGCTCCATTTGACTGGCAACTGGGCAACTCTTACTTTGTTGTCGCGCACTTCCACTACGTCCTGGTCGGTGCGATCATCTTCTCGCTCTTTGGCGCCTTCTACTACTGGTATCCGAAGGTTACAGGTCGCTTGATGAGCGAGAGACTTGGCACCTTGCACTTCTGGCTGTTCCTGATCGGTTTCCATCTCACCTTCGACTTCATGCATGTTCCGGGCATGCTCGGGATGCCGCGCCGTATCTATACCTACGAGGCGGGCCCTACGCTCTCCCGCTTCTTCGCCCTGCACGTCTTCGTCATTCCCGGCATACTGCTTGGGTGCGTAGGCCTCCACGTCTGGATGGTGTTACGCCTTGGCATCAACGACTGGCCGATGCCGGGCCGCATCGTCAGCAAGAAGACCTACGTCCGCGAGTACCATCAGCTTACCGAGAAGACTGGCATCCCGTTCGTCCCGGACGCCGCCTGGAAAGATGCGATCTTCGCCGCTGCCATCATGCTCGCGGTCATCGCCTGCGCACTCTCGTTCGGGCCATTCGGGCCGACAGGCCAGCCCGACCCCACCATTATCGAGACCGCACCGAAACCAGACTTCTTCTTTCTCTGGATCTACGCTGTCCTTGCCTACCTTCCTCCGGCGCTTGAAACTCCGGTGCTGTTCATCGCCCCCGTCCTCGGCATTGGAGCCATGCTTCTGCTGCCGCTGCTCTTTGGAGAAGGAGAAAAGCACTGGTCGCGCCGCCCCGTAGCAGTGTTGATGGTTGCCGTTATCGCCGTCAGCCTCGGAGCCTTCACGCGGTTAGGGACCTACACGCCGTGGAGCCCCATCATGAACGCGTGGAGCAGCGATCCCACTCCCGCCGCCTATCTGAAAAACAGAACTCCTCTAGAACGGGAGGGAGCGATTGTCCTGCAGAACAAGCAGTGCCGCAACTGCCACTCGATCGGCGGAGCAGGTGGGCTGCGTGGCCCCGCACTCGACTCTGTCGCATCGCACATGACCGAAGATCAGATCATTCGTCAGGTCCTGCAGGGTGGAGGCAACATGCCCGCTTACGGCAACGCGCTTAGTCCCTCCGAGACCACCGCGCTCGTCCGCTTCCTGACCACCTTGCGTGGCAACAATCTGGCTCCGGCTATCGACGCATCGCGGCGCGTGGCACAGGACGACGAATCCCAACCCGCACGGCCTGGCGGACATTAGCCACAGGCTCATCATCTCTCAATGCCTCCTGAGTGCCGAGCCATTTTTTCGGAGTGGTCTCCACCCGTTGTCCTCACCGCGGCGGTCGTCTCTGCAGGTATCGTCTATACTCGCGGCTGGTTTGCGATCCGCAAAACAAGAACGTCACTCTTTCCGGGATGGCGTCTGGCCACATTCCTTCTTGGACTCGGGATAATCTGGGTTGCGATCGCATCGCCACTCGATGGCTTCGCCGATGCGCTTCTGAGTGCCCACATGGTGGAACATCTGATGCTCATGTCCTTTGTTCCTCCACTCCTCCTCCTCGGCTATCCGGCGGTCCCGCTACTCCGCGGCATTCCTCGCGGCCTGTCGGCTTCTGTGTTTGGGCCTCTGCTCCGATGGAAGGCGCTGCGAACAGTCGGTCACATCGTCACAACGCCGTTGGTTGCGTGGATGGCGATGAATTTAGTATTTCTCGGCTGGCACATACCCGCCGCATATGACTTCGCCCTTGAGCATGAACACTGGCACGAGTTCGAACATGTCTGCTTTCTTGCTTCCTCGATCCTGTTCTGGTGGCCGCTCATCCGCCCCTGGCCGGCGAGCGAACGCTACCCAGGCTGGTACATGATTCCCTACCTGATCGGAGCGGACATCGTGAATACAGCGCTCTCTGCGTTTCTTGCCTTCTGTGACCGTCCCGTCTACAGCTACTACCTGCAACGACCGGATCTCTTCCACCTGTCGCCGCTCAATGACCAGCGCCTCGGAGCTGTCGTCATGTGGGTTATTGGTTCGCTGGTCTTCCTCAACCCGCTACCTTCATCACTGTCTGCCTCTTGCAGCAGGAGGGGAGCGTTCATAACAACGTCGGCCCCGCTACGCACGAACCAGAAGTCCATCTTGCACGACGGCGTTGACGGAAGATATCGGCTCTGGTGCAAATAGCAAGATGCCCGTCGGATAGGGTGGTCTTTGTGATCGAGGACTGACAATGGGCAGGCTGAGAAACATCGAAGAGTTGTTTGCAGGACGGCACTTTGACCGCGAGGTGATCCTTCTGTGCGTGCTTTGGTATTTGCGCACAAGCTCAGCTTCCGTGATCTTGGTGGAGATGATGGCCGAACGAGGACTCCAGCTTCAGGTCATGCGATGAATGGATGTTCGAAGTCAATTTCCGACGAGCCGGTGTTACGTCCAGTTGTAAGGAGTCGAAGTGCTCGATGAATGTTGTCGGCGATGAGTTTGTCATTGTGTGGGTGCTCCGTCTCAAAATGGTTTAATCTCAGAGTCTTTTTGGCACCTGCTCGGTGGCGGATTGGGGCGCAGCAGTTCGTCCGCTACAGGTGTTACTACGCAAACCTGTGTGGTGCTACACCTGGCCGTAGGATGAGGCGAAGCGCTTCCCGACGAACTCGCTTAGGATCACTGCGATGATGCCCAAGACACCACCGATAAGCACGTTTATTAACCGCTCTTCAGCTATTCCGCTTGCACCTCCGGTAAATGCCGCAGCGAGAATGATAAAAAAGCAGCGCGCGCCGAAACCTACGACGTAACGATTGAAGGCAACCAGGGTAAGTGTGGCGCCGAGCACGGCGAAAGAGTAGCCGGCACGGCTTGCTGGCAGACAGTGCCCCGTCAAAAGGCCGAGAGGTACACCGACAAAGGCACCCAAAGCTCTAAGCTTAAGTTTATGAGTCGAAGTTGCAAGATCCCCTACCACGACGCTGGCCGCCGACCAGATCATCCATTGGCCCTCAGCAAGATTGAATATTTCCACTGCCGTCGCTGCGGCTAATACGGCAATTGCCGTTGCAGAAGCCGATAGGAGCCAGCCGTTTGAAGGCTGTCCATAGGAGTGAGGAGACTGGGCAAGCAAGTTCCGGCGACCAAAGATCTGCACAGCGTAGACCAGGGCCAGTGCCACCGGCGCAAATGCCACGATGATGCTTGCGTCCCGAAAGTCCATCCCCGAGTTCCACTCTTCGTGCACCTTGCAAGCAAGATAGAGCGCTGGGAGGAACGTCCAGGTTCCGAGAGTGCGCAGTTCTGCCCCGTAGCGCGTAAGCGCGAACGCGAGAAAGGCTGCGGTGCCTGCTAGCAGCACAAAAAGCGGTTTGGTGGGTGCTGCCAGAACAAGCACAATAAACGTAAACAAGATGGCGACTAATTGCAGCGCGACCAGTCTATGAGGCAATTGAAGTTTCTGCGCAGATATGAGAAGGGAGACGGCAATGAGGCCAAGATCAAGTAAAGCAGGCTCATCAGAGAGAAAATAGACCGCCACCAAAGGGCCTGTTGCGATCAGTGCCCTCAGAAGGTCTCCAACCCTCACTTCTCGAGCAAAGACATCGCGGAACTTTACGGCAATTGACGCCGTCGCCTTCGCCGAGCTGTTGATGTCTACCGTCACAAACTTTGGAATTGCGTAGTAGAAGCCATTTTTCTTGACTTACCCAATAGCCCAAAAGCAATTCAGGTGCCATGGCGTAGCGCGGAGAAAGCTCACACGAGTTGCGTCAGTCTAAAGGGTTTGCAGAATGTGTGGGCGCGAGAGCTTTGGCTGTCTGTTGAATATTTGGCGCCAAGGCAGAATGTGGGTTTGACGCTTTGTAGCCGCAGCTTTGTCAAGAGATTGAAGAATGAGATCGCAGTGAAGAGTCTGAGGTGCGAGCAAAAGCAGCTCATTCTTGTATTGCACGTAGGCTGTTGCGCAATCGAGCGAAGCTGAGGTCTTGTATTACGCAGTCAACAACTCAGTGTGGTCGAGTCCCTCTACCGGAATTGTCGCCCTGTACTCCCGAATGGGTCGAACAAGTCGCCGTCCTAGTCACAGAGGGGTGCAATCATGCCGATTGTTGATCGAGTCGTTCCAAGCTGCGCCGGCGATCTGGAACGCGGTACTTGCTGCATAGAGCTCAGGCGAATCGCTCGATCGCTTCCATCTCACCCGCTCTCGCTATTTGCACCAGAGCCCGGAAAATGATGAGCCGATAAGCCCGTTCATCTTCAGACCCGTAGTTTGGCTTGGCGCCAGATATTCAACAGACAATCAGGCAGTTTAACAGTCATCATTTTACAAACCCTTTCCTTTACACAGCTTAGGTCGCCTCTTTGGGAGCATGCGTCGTGGTACGCGGCGTGCTTTTGTTTCGTGAAGAGCCGGTGAGGGAGTGAACGAACCGATCTCGCTCAAGGACCCCAGAAAACTCCGGCCGCTTGCGGCACAAGAAAAGGAACATCATATGACTGAAGCGAAAAAGTACATTGCTCCATCGCTGTTGCAACCCGACAATTCGGACCTCGTGGTGGCTGCCGCCACCTCCGGCTTTACCATCAACGGCGTGCGGATCGACCGGATCATCGAATGTACGGTCCCGCTCGAACCGATCAAGATTTTTTTACCTAGCCTCACCGCCGAAACGCTCGCCAGCAACCGCCATTGGATGCAGCCATGGGCGCTCGACCCACAGGATCAGATTATCGTCGGCATCCAGTCTTATGTCGTGCGCACCGCCCATCACACCATCCTGGTCGATACGTGCGTCGGCAATGACAAGTCTCGGCCCGGCCGGGGGTTCATGGACCGGCGAACGGACGCCGCCTGGACCAGCGGCCTTGCAGCCCTCGGCCTTTCCTTCGAGGACATCGACATCGTGATGTGCACGCATCTGCACGTCGACCATGTTGGTTGGAACACACGCCTCGAGAACGGACGCTGGGAGCCCAGCTTTCCCAACGCGAGATATCTCTTCTCGGAGAAGGAACTCGCCTATTGGACCGCACAGAACGAGATCGAGCCGGTCCGACACCTCGTCGACTCGGTTCTGCCCGTTATTGCGGCCGGGCGTCACCAGCTGGTCAGCAGCAGCTTCGAGCTTGACGACCAGGTGAGGCTGCTGCCAACACCCGGGCATACCCCAGACCATTTCGCGGTGGTGGTCGGTAAGGGCCACGACGACGTCGTCTTCACCGGCGACCTCATGCACTCACCGCTCCAGCTCCTGGATCCCGACTTGTTCACGCGGGTGGACACCGATAAGGCATTGGCCTGCACCAGTCGCCGTGCGTTCCTCGAGCGCTACTGCGGGTCCGACACGATCTGCTGCACGGCGCATTTTCCGGAGCTCATGGGCGTCCGCATCAACCGTTGGGGTGCCGGATTTCGGGGTGACGCGATTGAGTGATTGGTGGCTTAGCCGTTCGTACGCTCTTGGCTGTCCCTGAGCCATCCGTTTGTCTTGGAGCCAGAGGTTTGGCGTGCAATCAGGCAGTTCGACATTGATCATCGAGCACTGCGCAGAACTTGATCGTATGTCGAATGAGGGACTGGGGTATTTCGACCCTCGTCCATGCCATGAAGACCGTCCACAATATCCGAAGGCCTGGGACCCGAAGGCGGCCATTGCCGTCTGGGGCCGCTTTCCACCTCCCGAGCTGTTCAATACGGGCGTAAGCACCGTGGCCCACCGGATGACACGCAACGAATAAACGGTGGAAGTGCATGGTGCGTTACAGGGCTCATCCAACGGGTTCTGACCTCACAAACAGGAGCGATTTGAATCATGACTACGCGAAACACTAAGCACATCGGCATTGTGCTTCCCAATGGGTGCAAGGCGGTTCACGGGACCTCGGCACATATCAAGGAGCCGTTTGCCTTCACGTCTCTCTCTATGCACGAGCTGGATACGGGAGACAGCCACTGTTACCGCGGACAGTTTGGATTCATTCCTTTCCGTGACGACTCTCGGCTCCCGCGCCACATTCACATCGAGGAGCGTTACGAGCAGGATTTGGAACTGGTCGCTGAACGGATTCTGGTACTTAACGGCGTCGCCCTTACTGAACTGGCCGGTGAAATTTATGTCGTGGCGCCCGGGACGATGGTGGAGATCGAGCCAGGCATTCCCCACACCTGGACTGCGTGTCCCCCGGGTGTCGTCTTACCGGACGGAATCATTTCCGAAGGCCAGTTCCTCATGGTCTATGAATACTCAGAACAGACCGGCTTCTATCCCACCAGGAGTACAAAACCAATTTCGAGCACTGGGGAATACGAGAGATACAACGGTGATCTCGAAGCGATTCGGTTTCCCAGACTGAACGCTAACGAGGTCATCGCAACAGGGACTCTCATCTGGAATAACCAAACCACAAAGGATCTGCGCCTCGCCAACTGAGGTGCGCCGAGCCAGCCCAGCTCACTCAGAAGTAAGGAGATTCTGCAATGATCGAAAATCTGATCGATGGTCGGTTTCAAGCAGTTCATGCCGCCAGTATTCCGGTATTAAATCCGTCAACGGGCGAGAAGATCGCCGATTGTTTTGAGACGCCGGCCGCAGAGGTAGAGAGAGCGATCATTTCAGCCAGAAGCGCGCAGCCAGCCTGGGCACGGCGCCCCGCAATTGAACGAGCTCGCATCTTGCATCGGATCGCGGATGGGATAGGCCAGAGGCGTGAGCATATTGCCAGGACCATCTCTGCGGAGCAAGGCAAGCTATTGAGCCTTGCGGAGATTGAAGTCGACTTCACCGCAGATTATGTGGACTATATGGCGGAATGGGCAAGGCGGATCGAAGGAGAGATCATACCCAGCGACAGGCCGGATGAAACCATCTATCTTCATCGGAAGCCATTCGGAGTGGTGGGGGGCATACTTCCCTGGAACTTTCCCTTTTTCCTCTTTGCCCGAAAGATGGCTCCGGCTCTTATCACAGGAAACACCATCGTCATTAAACCGAGCGAAGAAACCCCGCTGAATGCCTATCTTTTTTCGCACATCTTAGTTGAGTGTGAACTTCCCGCCGGCGTTGTGAACGTGGTGTATGGGACTGGCAGTGGAGTTGGCAGCCAGATGTCCAATCATCCCGGGATCGACCTCATTACCTTTACCGGAAGCACGCGGGCCGGATCCCTCATCATGGCTGCGGCAGCAAAAAATGTGACGAAAGTAAACCTCGAACTCGGGGGCAAGGCTACAGCCATCGTCATGGCCGATTGTGACCTGGATCTCGCCGTTCGGGCTATTACAGCCTCGCGCCTTACGAATAACGGCCAGGTGTACAACTGTGCTGAACGTATCTATGTGCAGGCGCCGATTGCCGCTGAGTTTACCAGGCGATTGTCGGCCGCCTTCGCGGCTGTGAGTTATGGAGATCCGCTCGGAGACACGCAGCCTGGCATGGGGCCCTTGATCAATGAAGCAGCGGTGAAGCGCATCCAGAGCATGGTTGATCGCGCCATCACGGAAGGCTCTGAGGTGACTGCAGGTGGACACGCGGATACGAAGACCGGCGGTTGCTTTTTCCGGCCCACGGTTCTCGCGAATTGCGACCAGAGCTCGGAGATCATGCACGCCGAGATCTTCGGCCCCGTCGCGCCGATCTCCGTGGTTGCCGATCTTAACGAGGCGATAATCAAAGCGAATGACTGCGAGTACGGCCTCACGTCTTCCATTTACACGAAGGATTTCAGGACCGCCATGCGCGCTGTCAATGAATTGCAATTCGGAGAAACCTACATCAATCGCGAAAACTTCGAGGCGCTCCAGGGTTACCACGCTGGGTGGCGAAGGTCAGGGATCGGCGGTGCCGATGGAAAACATGGAGTCTACGACTTCACCCAAACTCGCGTCGTCTACCTGCAACCCTAAACGGAATTAAATCACCGTCCCTCCAACCGATATGAAACGAAAGGAAGCTTATGACAAATCCCGGCAGCGCGCTAAGCGTGAAGGCCCCGGCCGACACGGCTAAGACAGGATCGGAAATGTTCATCGATGGAAAGGCTGTCGCCGTCACAGAGGGGGAACTGCTCCTCGAAGCAATTTTGCGCGAAAAGCAAATCCCGCATGTCTGCTATCACTCTCCGCTGATGGGGCCAATCCGGAGTTGCGATACATGCCTCGTTGAAGTGAACGGGAAATTGGAACGCGCGTGCGGAACGGAAGTATCTCCCGGCTTGCAGGTCGTGACCAGTTCAGATCGTGCGACAAGCGCGCGATCTGAAGCGTTCGACGTCATCCTCACGAACCATATGCTCTATTGCACGGTCTGCGATAACAACAATGAAAACTGTACGGTTCACAACACGGCACTATCGCTGGATGTCACGCATCAGCGGTGGCCCTACAAGGAGAAGCCATATGAGGTCGACTACTCAAATCCCTTCTACCGTTACGACCCGAACCAGTGCATCCTCTGCGGACGTTGCGTGCAGGCTTGTCAGACCGTGGAAGTAAATGAAACGCTCTCCATCGGTTGGGAGCTGGATCACCCGCGGGTTCTCTGGGACGGCGCAATGAAGATCGGGGGGTCAAGCTGTGTGTCCTGCGGCCATTGCGTAACCGTCTGCCCATGCAATGCATTGATGGAACGGTCGATGTTGGGCGAAGCCGGATTTATGACGCGCCTCCCTAAGGCCGCATTGGACAAGATGATCGATGTGGTCAAGGACATCGAACCCGAGATGGGCTACACGATGATCATGCAGGTTTCCCAGACCGAAGCGAAGATGCGCGAAGAAAGGGTCAAACAGACGAAGACAGTCTGCACTTTTTGCGGCGTTGGCTGCAGTTATGACGTGTGGACCAAAGAAAGAAAGATTCTGAAGATTGAGCCACTACACGGCGATGCGAACCAGATTTCAACATGCGTAAAGGGCAAGTTTGGATGGGAGTTTGTCAATCACAAGGATCGCCTCCAGACACCTCTCATCCGCGAGGGCACGACATTCCGGGAGGCGACATGGAACGAAGCGCTGGACTTGGTTTGCAATAAGCTGGGTTCGATCAAGAAAGATCATGGCCCTGATTCAATCGGTATCGTCGTCTCTTCAAAGACGACAAATGAGGATGGCTACCTCATGCAGAAATTCGCGCGGTCCGTCATTGGAACCAACAACGTCGACAACTGTTCCCGCTACTGTCAATCCCCTGCAACCGAGGGACTGTTTCGCACGGTAGGGCTTGCCGGCGATGCCGGCTCGATCACGGACATCGGCGGCTCCGCCCTCGTTCTAATCATCGGGAGTAATACGGCCGAAAGCCATCCTGTCGTTGCGACGCGTATCAAGCGCGCCCATAAACTCCATGGCCAGAGACTGATTGTCGCCGACATCCGCGCTCATGAGATGGCTGAACGTGCAGATATCTTCTTTCGCCCCAAGCCGGGCACAGACCTTGTCTGGCTATCGGCTATGAGCCGCTATATGCTCGACCACGGATATGCCCGTCAGGAGTTCCTCGATCAATGGGTGAACGGGCTGGACAACTATCGTAAGAGCCTTGAACCCTTCACGATGGAGTATGCCGCCCAAGTCTGCAACCTGCCCATCGAGACGCTCATCAGGGTCGCCGAGGAGATTGGCAAGGCGGAAAGCATGTGCGTCTTGTGGGCGATGGGAATTACGCAGCACTCGATGGGATCTGACTCGTCCACTGCGATCTCCAATCTCCTGCTGCTCACCGGAAATTATATGCGCCCCAATTGTGGAGCCTATCCACTGCGCGGACACAACAACGTACAGGGTGCGAGTGACATCGGCGCCATGCCGAATAACTTTCCTGGCTACCAGCACGTTACCGACGACGCCATCCGGAAGAAGTTCGAGGAGCACTGGGGCGCTCCCCTCTCCGGAGTACGCGGCTTGGATAACCACCAGATGATCGACGCTATCTATGACAGAAAGCTTCGTGCCATGTATCTTGCCGGGGAAGACATGATCTCTGCCGATGCGAACGCCAGCCACGTTGCTGGCGGATTCGAAAAGCTGGACTTTTTTGTAGTTCAGGACATCTTCTTTTCTGAAACCTGCCGTTATGCCGATGTGGTTCTGCCGGGAGCTCCTGCACTTGAAAAGGACGGAACGTTCACGAACACCGAGCGGAGAATCCAGCGGCTCTATCAGGCAATCCCCGAACTCGGGGACAGCAAGGCTGATTGGAAGATCACGCAGATGATCGCTCAGCGCATGGGAGCGAAATGGAACTATCAGCATCCGTCCGAGATTATGGCCGAGATGGCGGCGCTAACGCCTCTCTACGCGGGTGTGCGCTATGACAGGCTCGAGGGCTACAACACTCTTCAATGGCCGTGCACGAGGATGGTACAGATCAACCAACGCTCTATCTCAACGGGTTCGAGTTTCCAGACAAAAAAGCTCGCCTGTATCCCCTCGTCTTCCGCGAACCAACCGGTCAACCGGATGCCGAATTTGATCTGGATCTCAATAATGGACGGGTGCTGGAGCACTTTCATGAGGGAAATCTGACGCACAGGGTGGCGGGTATTCACGCCGAGAATCCAGAACGATACATCGAGATTTCAACTGACCTGGCAAAGGAGCGGCACATTGATTCTGGCCAATGGGTCAGGGTTGTCAGCCGACACGGTGCGATCAAGATCAAAGTGCTTGTCACTGATCGTGTCTTTGGAAAGCAGGTTTATCTTCCGCTTACCTCCCAGGAGGGCCCGGTCAATATCCTGACAGGCACAGTCGTCGATCCGGATACGAATACGCCGGCCTATAAGGAAACTGCAGTCAAGATTGAAGTTCTTCCGGAGAAGGGTACCAACCCACTCCAGCCTTTGAACTTCCGCTACTCGGGCCGACCCACGCCCCAGACCGGAGTTGAAGTCGAGAGGAAGTGGAAACGCAAGGACTATCGGATGCCAGGAACTCCAGCGCTCGTTCAGATTGAAACCAGTAAATAGAGAAGGAGAGGTAACACTATGGCCATGCCGGTAGATTTTCGTGAGTTTACGCCCAAGGACGCACGCAACGATCTCTTGAGAAGACTTGAGCAGGCTCCCCAGGAGCATGTGGAAGCTCTGCTATCCACCTATGAACTGCTCCAGAGGATGCATGATAAGGGCCTCATCGATCTCGCCAATGGACTTCTGAGTGCGAGTGACACAGTGGTAGAGCGTTGCGCGGACATGGCGCTCTCGCGAGAGGGCGTCAACGGAATTCGAGTGACATTTATGCTCATCAACCTGTTGAGTGCACTTGATGTTGACCGGATGCACGCTCTCCTCTCCGGTAGCGACAGCCAGCCGCCGTCCATGTTGAAACTGGGACGCGACGCCATGAGTTCAGATGCCCGCCGCGGGATGGCTGCAGCAGTCGGTCTGCTGAACATTTTTGGGAGTGCCCTGCGCAAGCAGACAGGAGAATCGCGGCCTGCGGCCACACCTCACGCTTCTTTTTGGAAGTCTCTGACCAGCCGGTTCTATGACGATCCCGCTCGCTAACAAAGGAGAGCGATAAGCGACTTACTGGCGGCCCGATCTCAAATGGGAATGTCACTGGCATTTCACATCATCTCTGCGGTGGTTGGTGTGGCCCTTCCGCTAATGATGACGATTGCGGAATTCCTGTGGCACAAAACCGGTGATGCGGCCTATCTGGTCCTGGCAAAACGCTGGGCAAAAGGTACAGACATTTTGTTCGCTGTGGGGGGGCGGTCTCAGGAACGGTGCTCTCATTTGAATTGGGTCTTCTCTGGCCGAAGTTCATGGTTTTCGCCGGTTCCGTAATAGGCATGCCCATTGACTAGCTCAAATCCACGAGGGGTGTTCATCCAGGCGTTGGCGATGGTCACGAATACTGCCGAGGCGAGCCCGCTCATTGAAACGATCACACCGGCGGTCAAGTGGGCCAACTGTGAAACGAGTGTGCCACTCGACAACAATTACGACAACTCGCAGAAGTTGACGTAATGCAGCACACCTGTTCGATCTCTCGTGAAACCGAGTTAGAGTGTGTTAGTCGATGCGCAGTTTGTACTTGCGAGCTAGTCGTTGGACCGTGTGCTCCGTGAGTTCCTGATCGCGTCGACACCACTCGGCAGGTGACACATGCATGTGATCGCGGAAGAAACGATTGAAGTCGCGCACCTCGGTATACCCGAGAATCTTCGCGATGTTCCCGATCTATTTCTCCGGGAAATATCCCAGCACACCAGTCCGGTCACAGACGGTGTGAGATGGAGGGGTTCTGCACATCTCTGCCTATAGCGGCTAGCAATAGTAGCGATCGGCGGCAATCATGGCCGTAGCCACCATGATGATTGCAAGGTGTACACCTGTTAGCGAGCCCCGCTGGATATTGGGCATGTGCGGGTTTACACTCCCCAGTTCAATTGACATACTATTGTTCCTCAGTTTTGAAAGATCGCGATACTAACACCGGTGCCTTCTCCCACGATGAGCGGAGCTCTTTTAGACCTTCGGCAGCTTGTTGACGTTCCAGTCCCCCCCGAGAGCCTTGATCAGCAGCACACTGGCGTCGAGTTGTCTGCGCCGGATGTCGATGTCATTCCGTTCGTTGCTAAGGGCAGTCGTCTGTGACGTCACGACCTGAAGATAGGTATCTACGCCCCCAGCGTAGCGGTTCATAAATAAATGAAGGGTTTCTTCGGCCGCAGCGGTCGCGTCGCGCTGCTGTTGCGACTCTCCTGCGAGAATGCGCAGGACGGCGAGATTATCCTCCACTTGCTGAAAAGCTGTAAGGGTTGTCTGACGGTAATTCGCAACGTTCCCATCATAGGCGGCGACGGCTGACTCTTTGGTCGCGCGCCGTCGGCCAGCATCAAAGAGAGTTTCAGAAAAGCTCGGACCGACTGCCCAGAAGCGGCTGGGCCAGTTGAACCAGTTGAGTGCCGAGGTTCCCTCGAATCCTGCCAGGGCACTTAGGTTCAACGCGGGATAGTAAGCAGCCTGAGCAATACCGATTTGCTCATTGGCTGCAGCCATTCGCCGCTCGCTGGCTGCTATGTCCGGTCGGCGCTCCAGCAACTGGGACGGCACTACTTGTGGAATCGCAGGAATCGCTGGCGTTTGGAGATCAATAGGGCTGGGAGCCAGGCTGAATTCTGCAGGTGGCTTGCCGATCAGGATCGCGATCGCATGCTCATACTGAGCGCGTTCGACTGTGAGATCTGTATCAAGAACCTGGGCATCCTTCAATTGCGTGCGCGCCTGCGCCACATCCGATTTGGGTGCAGCCCCGCCTTCGAACCTGTTGTCGGTAAGCCCCAACGCTTTGCTATAGGCCTCTACCGTATCATCGAGCAGTTTTTTTTCTGCGTCGGCACTGCGTAGCTCGAAATAGTCGCATGCAAGCTCTGCCTGCAGGCTCAAGTGCGTTGCGGCCATATCTGCCGCGCTTGCCTGAGCCTGTTCCCTCGCTGCGGTGACGCTGCGCCGGATACGGCCCCAAAGATCAATCTCCCATGACAAATCGACCGGAAGAGCAAAATCGCCCTCTCCGTTGTTAGCTAGACCCGCTGGAAAGTAGGGCTGGTTCGCAGAGTCACGCACCGTGGAAATGCTCGGTGCGACTCCGATGGTCGGTACTTCGGCTGCACGATTGAAGCGAATGGCAGTGCGCGCCTCGCGGTAGTTCGCTTCCGCAATCTTCAGTGTCTGATTCGCCGAATCGATCTGCGCTTCCAACGCATTTAACTGAGGATCGCCGTAAATCTCCCACCAGTTTCCTCGAGGTGTTTGATCGCCCGGCTGAGCAAGCTTCCAACCGTCATTCGCCTGAGACAAATTGGGTGCTTGTTCTTTGAAGGATGTCGCCATTGGCGTTGACGGTTTCACATAGTTAGGCCCGACCATACAGCCAGTGAAAAGGATAGTAGCGAGCGACAACAGAGACGGAATCAGCCTTGTTTTCATTTCGAACCTCCTGCTTGTGGGGCATCGATTCGAACCGGGGTTCCGGTGGTGATCGAATCCGAGGGATTGACGATGACCTGATCCGCTGGCTTGAGTCCATCGACCACCTCGACAGTCGAGCCGTAGTCACGTCCAATCTTTATCGGCACGAGTTCAGCATGATCACCGCGAACAACTCCAACGCGAAGTCCTTCCGACCGGAATAGCAGAGTGTTTGCAGGGACGATCAGTGAGGACGTTGCTTTCTTTGAATTGTCGGGCAGCTTGAGATGCACGAAAACATAGGCGCCTGGCTTGATGCGACCACCGCGATTGTCGATATCGATTTCGACGTTCAACGTTCTCGAGTTGAGATCGATGGCGTCGGAGTTGCGCACAATCGTGCCCTCAAATTTCTCTCCCGGAAATTCATCCAGCGTCAGCGGCGCTTTGGCGCCATTCTGCGCCGCCGCGGAGTCAATTTCCGGTACAGAGACAAAGATGCGCAGGCGATTCACAGCCGCCATATGGAACAGTTCCTGAGGCACCGTCGCCATCCCCTGCGCACCGCCAGACCCCGCGTTAATGAGTGCGCCGATGTCCGTATTTCTCGCCGTGATCACGCCTGAAAAAGGAGCGTACACCTTCTCATAGGACTGCAATTGTTCCAAACGTTGAACGTCGGCAATCATCGACTCCACAGTCGCTTGTCTCGCGCTTAGATCCTGGACGGCCTTGTCGGTCTCCTGTTTGGAGACGCTATCTGTCTTCAGCAAGTTCTGCCAGCGTGTCGCCGTGATCTCAGCGAGTTTCTCGTTTGCCTGCGCGCTTTTCAAATTTGCCTGTGCCTGGCCCAATTGCTGATCCAGCTCAGGAGTTTCGATCACGGCGAGCAACTTCCCCTTCTCCACATGCGTGCCGATGTCGAAGTACCACTGTTTGAGATAGCCACTGGTACGAGCAAAGATTGGGGTATCGATGAACGCTTGCGTGGTGCCCGGTAGAACAAGCTCCTGGAGCGCAGTTCCAGAATTGGGCTCGACCACGTTTACAGCCGCAATGGCAGCGTGTTCCGTTGCAGCTCCAAGATTGCTTGCTGCCATTGCACGCTGGTGAATGCCTGAGTAGATAACTACGCCAAGCAACAGGGCTGCAACGCCCAATCCGACAAACAGAGAGCGGGATAGCGGTTGTCTCTCGTTCGGGGGGCGTTGGCCGGAATTGTTTTGCGAAGCTTGATTCAAATCGCTTTCAGCGTTGCTCATTACTTGCCTCCTTGGCTGTGACCACGACTACGCGTGAATTGGTGCATCTTCTGCTGTCCCGGCTAGTTGCGAATCTGCATGTCGAGACCGGCCGTGCAGGAGAGCAAAAACTGAAGGTACAAAAACCAGAGTGGCGACAGTTGCGCAAAGGAGTCCTCCGATCACAGCTCTTCCCAGAGGTGCATTCTGTTCGCCGCCGTCGCCCAGACCCAGTGCCATCGGAATCATGCCGATGATCATCGCCAGCGCAGTCATGATGACTGGGCGAAAACGGGTAGTACCGGCTTCAAGCGCAGCGATCACAGCATCGCCGTGATGGAGCAGCCGTTCTTTGGCAAAGGAAACAACCAGGATGCTGTTAGCCGTTGCTACACCCATACACATAATGGCTCCCATCAATGCGGGGACGCTCAGAGTCGTATGCGTAATGAAAAGAAACAAGATGATTCCGGCAAGGGCGGCAGGCAACGCGGTGATGATGACGAATGGGTCGAGCCACGATTGGAAATTTACGACGATCAGCAAATACACAAGGACGATCGCAAAACCCAGACCGCCAATCAGTCCTACATAGGAGGTCCGCATCGTACCGTATTGACCGCGAAGGGTAACGAAGCTGCCGCGCGGAAGTAGCTTGCGGTTAGCGTCGACGATGCTGCTCACCTCACGTCCCACGGCGCCCAAATCCCTGCCCTGAACCGACGCGTAGATGTCAACGACACGCCGGATGTTGTAGTGGTTGATAGAGACCGGCTCACTGGTCCGCTGGATCGACGCGACGTTAGCAAGAATCCCAGGCTGCCTTTGATTGGCGCCGGTCAACGGAATATTCTGCAGATCCTGGCCAGACTGAATGTCGTATTGAGGCGTTTGGGTCACAAGGTTGTATTGCACACCGTTCTTCGGGTTGAGATAGAACATAGGCGTCACCTGGAAACTCCCACTCAATGAGACCAGCGCGCTATCGGCAACGTCCTGCTCTGTATATCCGGCTTCCAGTGCCTTCGTGCGGTCGACAGCAATGTGAAGTTTTGGATAATCACCCTGTTGTTGAATGCGCAGGTCGGCGATGCCGCGGACATGGCTGAGCTCTTTGAGCATCTTGTCGGCAACCTTGGCATTTGCAGTGGTGTCCGCACCGTCAATTTGGATATCGATCGGCGCCGGCAACCCGAAGTTTAAAGTCTGGGTGACAATGTCGGCGGGGAGGAAGTAGAAGGTTGCCCCAGGATATTCCTGTGGCAGTTTGTCACGAAGAGTGCGGACATAATCGGCGGTAGCGTGGTGCTTCTCTTTGAGTGAAACCAGGACGTCTGCATCCGCTGCTCCGGTCAGCCCTGAGCGGCTATAGATGTAGTTGATATTGCTGTAGGGGAGACCAATCGTATCGAGGACATTGTCCATTTCGGAGGATGGAATCGTTTGGCGAATGCTGCCCTCAACCAGATCCACCAAGCGCGCGGTTTCCTCAATACGGGTTCCTGTCTTCGCGCGCACATGCAAAATAAACTGGCCGCTGTCGGTATCCGGGAAAAAATCCTGGCCAAGAAACGGAACGAGAGCGAACGCAATGACGCAGACGACCAGGAAGCATGGAACGAAGGCGAGCCGAATCGAAACAAGCTGTGCCAGCAGAGACGAGTAGGTGGAACGGATCTTCTCGAATAGACGCTCGAAACCCCGCTGGAAACGGGCAAACACGCTCTGCGACAGGGGCTTTCCGTCCTTGTGGGCTTTCAGCAGGTACATCGCGAGCGTGGGCACCAGCGTGCGGGACAAAATATAGGAAGCGATCATGGCGAAGATGACCGCTTCGGCGAGTGGGGCAAAGAGGTATCCCGCGACACCGCTCAGAAAGAACATCGGCAAAAAGACGATACAGATGCACATCGTCGAAACAAGAGCAGGAGTGGCGATCTGCGATGCGCCTTCCAGGATGCCTTCGTGCAGTTCAGCGCCCTCTTCCAGGTGCCGTTCGATGTTTTCGATGGTTACCGTTGCATCGTCGACGAGAATGCCAACAGCTAGAGCCAGTCCGCCCAGCGTCATAGTGTTGATGGTTTGGTGCAGAAAGCCCAATACGATAACCGAGGTCAGAATCGATAACGGGATGGAGATAGCGATGATCACGGTGCTGCGCCAGCTGCCGAGGAAGATGAGAATCATCAGACCGGTGAGCGCCGCGGCGATAACAGCCTCACGAACCACCCCATTGATTGATCCGCGCACGAAGATGGATTGATCGGCAAGGGGCTGAATCCTGAGTGCGGGAGGCAGGGTCTGAGCGACTCTTGGAAGGAGCTGCCGCACACCTTTGACGACGTCGATGGTGGATGCGTCCCCTGCCTTGAGAACGGTGATCAGGGCGCCGCGTTTGCTATCTTGCCGAACGATATTCGTCTGCGGCGCAAAGCCATCGCTTGCCGTGGCTACATCGCGAAGATAGATGATGGTATTGCCCACCCTCTTGATCGGAAGTTCGTTGAATTCCGACACATTCTTCAGGTCTGCGTTGACGTCGACGTCATACTCGAACTGACCTATCTTGGCTGTGCCGCCCGGCAAAATGAGCTGCTCATGGCCAAGCGCCGTCAGCACGTCGTTTGGCGAAAGCCCCTTGGCCTGCATCAGTTGCGGATTGAGATTCACCATCACCTGACGCGTCTTGCCTCCGTAAGGAAGCGGAACCGCAGCGCCAGGAATAGTGACCAGTTGCGTACGCAGAAAGTTCTGCGCAAGGTCGTTCAACTGAGGCTCCGTTAGACCATTCCCGGAGAGACTGAGCTGAAGAATGGGGACGGTGGAAGCGTTGTAGTTGACGATCAAGGGAGGGAGCGACCCGGCAGGCAATTGTTTAAGAATCGTCTGAGAGGCGGCCGTAATCTCCGCATTCGCACGGTCAATACTGGCATTCGGCTGAAGATAGACCTTTACGATCGCAGTGCCGTTCACGGTCGTGGACTCGATGTGCTCAATGTTATCGACCAGCGTCGTAAGAACACGCTCATAGACAGTGGTAACCCGCCCCTCCATCTCCTCAGGGTTGAGACCGGTATACGTCCAGGCGACGGCGACAACAGGGATATTGATACTGGGAAAGATGTCCGTCGGCGTGCGCAAGATCACTACCGGACTCAAGATCAGGATCAACAGAGCTAAAACAATGAACGTATACGGACGATCTAATGCAATGCGAACAATCCACATGGAAATTTTCCTCGTAGGCCGCGTGCGCCAATCAATTGACTACTCGGGGCAGGGTCAGAATTCGGGTAGAGTACAACCGCTAGAGCTGATGCCGTCCATACAGAGGATGTGCATCTCTGCCCATTACCCGGCACTCTGCTGGGTCCGGGATCGGAGTCAGATAGGAACGTATGGTATTCAGCAAAATATGTATCGGTTCTCCTTTGTCGAGGCAGCTTGAGAACATAGCGCGTATGTCGTTCGGTAACTCCCGACTCATACCGCTGAGCAACACGATCGGGAAAGAGGCGTGTGCAGCGCGTAGACGCAGTAAGAGCTGAAATCCGTTAAGACCGGGCATGTCAAAATCTAGTATTGCCAAGTGGAACTGTGACACGTCATACTCCAGAGCCATCAACGGACAGCTAACGGCGGTCACAAAGTATCCCTCGTCTTCGAGCAGAGCGGTGCGCACTCCAAGGCCAATGTGCTCATCGTCGACACAGAGAATGCAGTATTTTGGGAGCGGCTGAGGCAGCTGATTTGAACTCATCTGTGTTCCCTAGTTCTCTTGTAAGTCCGCTTTGGGTATTGCGACGCCAACAGTAGCCGTAAGGCAACCGGCGTCCTCGAGTCAATTTCACAACGCAAACACTAATTTTCGCCAAGATGTCTCCGAAGCTTCGATCTGGCCCTCAAGAGACGCGATTTCACGGCTGATTCGGAGATGCCCAATATCTTCGCGATCTCCGATACTGAGGCGTCTTCTCGATACCGAATCTGCACTACAGCCCGAAGAGTAGGGGATAGATATCGAATGGCATGGTCGAGTTTATTTTCCAAAGCGTTTTGAATGTAGGACTCTTCTGGGTTATAGGAGGTATCCATAGGTTCAGGCAACTTGAAATCATCCACGTCAGAACCGCTTTCAAAGCTGTACACAGGTGGAGATCGTTTCTTCTTCCGCGATAACATCAACGCGGAATTAATTGCGATTCGAGTCAGCCACGAAGAGAAGGCGCTCCTTCCTTCAAATCCTCCAATGTGAATGTATGCCTTCAGCAACGCCTCCTGTAAGGTGTCTTCAGCATCCGCAACGTCGCGTGTAATCCGTAGAACCGTTCGAAGAATCTGTTTTGAATGCCGGCGGCACAACTCTGCGTATGCCTGATGATCTCCGTCTTTGGCAGCGGCAACCAAATACAAGTCGCTGATGCCAGTTGTGATTTCGATAGGCGACTCTTTTGCAGCGTAAGTCCGTATGTGCATAGTTTTGGCTCCGGTACGCTACGCTTCAGCCCGAAGCCCAGCTCATCTCCATCCCACGACACTGTCCAACAAGCTGCCACAGGTGGGCCAAAGTTAACTGCCACACTGAACCGGAAAACTTGCCAAACGCAGTTTTCCGGTTCAGTGTGGTTGCTCCCATGATGGTTTATCCCTTCTTTGTGATATCTGCCTGCTGATCAGGCGCCGGCGTCTCAAACGTATTGAGCAGGGCCGAGGTTAGAAGGTAATGACCAATCAAAAATGTCATGTTGACCAGTTCGGTCTTTCCGAAGGCGGCCTCGGCTCGGCTGTAAAGGTCCTCGCTCACGCGGTGTTCCGTGATGAGCTGCCGTGTAAAGTCGTATGCGAGCGTCTCGTCAACGCTTAGTGCCTCTGGTGGCTGCCCGGTGGCTAAAGCTCGGATGGTCTGTTCCGAAAGGCCAGCTTTGCGAGCTAGCGCTGAGTGGGCATAGAGTTCGTACTTAGCATTCCAGAATGCACCACAAGTGAGGGTGACGACTTCGCGCACTCGCGCAGTCAGCGTACTGAACTGCGTCTCGGCCTCCATGAACTCAAGGAACGCCGTACTCACTTGTGGCGAGTAGAGGAAAGTATTGAAAGGCCCTACCAAACGCCCGTCATCAATCTTGATAGCAAACTTCGCCTTCTGGGACCACGGGACGAACTTTTGATCGATAAAATCATACAAGCTCCTTTGTTCCGTTTCTAAGTTCTTGGGCTCGAGGACAGCCAGCCGTCCGCCTACCAGTTCTGATGTTTCGCTCATTGTCGTGTTCTCCTTTTAATAGTTCTGCGAGTGGCGCATGTTGCGCGTTTGAGTTTGATCATTGGTGTTGTACCGTTCAGACCCTGACGAGTTCAGGACGATCTACAAGAATGTGCGCCGGTTCATTAGTCGCGTGGCTCCGTCTGGATCATGCGACGGAAGAACAATCGTTGGTTGCGAAGATGCAAATTTCTTCAACGCCTGCAAAGTTCTCAAAGAGAGTGCAGGGTCGGCGGTAATCCCGTCAACGAGTTCGTTTCTTATGTTGTCTTCTTTGTAGGTGGCATCTGCGGCAATCAGATAAGTCATATCGTCACCTCTAACGATGACTGATACGTGGCCAGGGATATGGCCCGGTGTTGGTACGAGAAAGACCCGCTTATCGCTTGTGAGGGGAAAGCTGCTCGTGAAGGGACCCACTGCGGGGCCTTTCACATCAAAAAGCTCAGGCTTTAGCCACACCGGCCAGCGTTGAGGCAGGCATGCAGCTAGTTTGCCTTTAAACCCATCGGCAAAACGCCAATTCTCGCGTGGCACCATAATCCGGTTATGCGGGAAGTGGTGCAAGCCGCCAGCGTGATCATGGTGCATGTGTGTCAAGACCACCGCTTTTAGGTCCTTCTTACTGTCGATTCCGAGGCGGTCGAGTTGCACTCCAATCTCCTCGTCAGGAGCTACATTGACGGAGACCTCATAGCGAAAGAAGGGATGCCATCGTGGCAAGTAGCCTGGTGTTGAGTTTTGTGCTGTGTCACCGGTATCAATCAGGAATAAGCCTTCGGGATGTTCAATCAGAAAAGCGGTGATCGGCAGCGGGGGAAGCCACACGGGATCTTTGAAGATATCGATTTTCCGACCCAGGGCGGATCGACCAGGCTTGCCAGTGACCTGAGCAGACTTGATTTGGACAGTGCCGGTTTGAATTACAGTGACTTTGATCATCTTGCGCCTCCTCCCGGCATCGGTTGCATGGTCTGGCCGCTTGCCTGACCGGTCACGATGCGTCTTACTTTCGTAGCCATAACGTTCTCCTTTTTCTTCTTCAATTCCCCCCAGTGGTGGGGTCATCTGATCGACTGGGAAGCTCGGTGTAACGACCGAACGGACCAAAATCTGAGGTTTCCGACATTTCTTTCTCCTTTCGCAATTGGGCAATAAGCTCTTCGATCATGCTCACGTGCGCTTGCCGAAGATGTCCGCTTATCTGAAGGAGAACTCAATGATCACGCTCGGCAAGTCGTACCACTCTGCATGTCATTCCCTCGCCTTCGCTCTTTACAAGAGCACGTCGTGCACCACAACGCACGCACCCCAAGGATTGCTTATATTGCATAAAACAAGTGGCTTGTAAGATAGCGACTGTCGAACTGCCTGGTTGCGCGCCAAACCTCTGGCGCCAAGACAAAGAGCAACTAACACCAAGTTCTGAGCGGATAACTCGGAGTTCAATGTTCATAAGATTTAGGAAGCTGGGCAATGTGCCCTAGTTTGGTAAGGCCGGAACGCGGAGATTCTACTTTTTCCGTTGGAGCAGCTTCCGGTTCTACGCACCTACCCAGAGTTTGAGGACATACCGAAGATTGCCCAATCTCGGTGTACAGTCTGAACTAAATTGCTTCCGTAAACGTAGTAGCTCTCCAGGACCGAGCGCGCAACGAGCCACGCGATCTATACGATCTCTGGCTCCTCACCTCTCACGCAGGTGTCGAAATCGGTCACCTCATCGGAGCCATTACGGAAAAATCCGCTTTCGGAATAAAGATATTACTGGCATCGAAGCCCGCATCCTCGCAAAAGAAGCTCGCCTAAAGACGCTGTGGGGCAGTCGCCTTGGACATCAGATGGAGGCATTGCCCGAATACGATGAGGCCTTCGCACCCTGCGGCGTGAGCTTCGTCAAGCAGGCTTTCCTGAGTAAACCACCCTCAACAGTCCGCTTTGAGTAAAGCAGACTGTTGAGGTGTTGCGAGTCACTTCAGTCATCATCATTGCTCGAAGCTTTCATAACCAGATCCGGCAATGTGCGGTCCTGAGTTTGGAAGCAGGTTCTCCAGGAAGAGGCTGATGCGGCCTACGACACGGACGGCACGGTATTAGCACCCAGGAAATCTAAATACACCTATAACGCTACGCCCCAAGAGTACCCAAATGGCGATGAATAGCCGCGACCACAACAGACCCTTCGCCAACAGCAGACGCCACGCGCTTGACCGAACCGGACCGGACGTCCCCAACCGCAAAGATGCCGCGCACCGACGTCTCAAATAACCCTCGCACCTCAGATCCGAAAGATGTTCGCACGAAACCATTCGCATCGAGATCCACACAATCCCTCAGCCAAGTCGTACATGGGTCTGCCCCGATCATCACGAACAGATGTTCTGCTTCGAAGCGAGTCTTTTCGCCAGTAACCACTGACTTCCAGGTTACGTGACTCAGATGATTAGCCCCTTCCAGGCTCACCACCTCGGAACAGGTATGCAATGTGATCGACTTCGAGGCATGAATACGCTGCACTAAATAGTCTGACATGGTGCTGGAGAGGTGCGGCCCGCGGATCAGCATATGGACATGGCTCCCCTTTGCGGAGAGGAACATCGCCGCCTGTCCCGCGGAGTTTCCTCCCCCGACCATCACCACCGGAAGACCTAAGCAGGGATGAACATCGATTGGGGTTACCGAATAGTGAACGCCAGCTCCTTCGAAGCGTTCCAGGCTTGCAACATTCAGCTTGCGATACCTCGCGCCCGTCGCGATCACCACAGATCTTGCTGCAACGGTACTATCATCATCCAGGCTTACTAGAAACGGTTCCTCAGAACAGTCGATACTTGTCGCCGTTCTACAAATAGCGACCGTTGCTCCAAACTTCTCAGCCTGTACCTGGGCTTGTTTCGCGAGCTCAGCGCCCGAAATACCATTGGAGAATCCGAGGTAGTTCTCGATTCTCGAACTCGTTCCGGCTTGGCCTCCGGCCGCATAGTTATCCAGCACGAGCGTGCGAAGACCTTCCGACGCGGCGTATACAGCAGTGGCGAGACCTGCCGGTCCCGCTCCTACGACGAGAACATCCCACGTAATTCCCTCACGCACATCCTCCAATATGCCAAGCTTGCTTGCAAGAGCACGTAGTTCGGGACGCTTCAACATCCACTTTCCGGAGATTACCGCAGGAAGATCAGCATCCTGCAAACCTCTCTCCTGCGCAATTGCTTGAGCTTCGGAAGAGCGCTTCGTATCGAGCGACCGAAACGGATATGAATTGGCCTCGAGAAAACGCGCGAGCTTCTCCGCATCGCTGCTATTTCCATCAGCAATCAGCACAAGACCACCGGCTCCGATCTGCACGAGCCATTGCCGTCGTTGTCCAATGGTTCTGACGACAAGTTCGCCGATATCAGGCTCTGCAATGAGGAACTCCCGGAAACGCTCTCTGGGGATTCGCAGCACGCTGCTCCCCTCCAACGCCCGAGCTGCGACCAGCGTCTCCCTTTGATTCAACAGATTGAGCTCTCCACCGAACTCACCAGGCTCGAGCGAGAAGAAATGCTCTTCACCGTCGATCGCATCCGACCAGAATGCCTGTACTGTCCCTTCCAGCACGATGTAAAAATCGACCGCACGTTCCCCCTGGCGGTATAACCGCGTAATGGTGCAATGGTTTCGCTGAATCCCATATCGCGCGGCCCTCGCCAGTTGGTCCGGGGACATCTTCACGTAAGCGCCGGACGGAACAGAGAGCGTCTGCATGCCAGCCAACCCTTCGAACGTCGCCATCGCAATTCTCCTTGCATCACAAAGGTGTTAGAACGATATGTATGCCAATGCCTGCCCAATGCCGGCATCAATTCCCCAAATGAAGCGCTTGGGTGTGCATTTCCCTTCAAGTCCGCGGCGTTTCCTTCTCGATCCGACTCGGAAGAAGTTGTTCGGCTTGCTTCGGAGCGGCGACAAATGGCGGCAGTAGAGGAATAAAACAAAATGCGAGACCTCCGATCATTGCCATAAAGAGGAAGCAATCGGCGTAGCTCAGACTTGCAACCTGTTGCGCCCCGCCTCGTGCAAGTAAACCGACGGACATTAACCTGGTTCCGGTGGGGCTTGCGCCGCTGTTTGTGTAGAGGAAATTGGACATTGAACTCAACGCAGTTGAGGTTGTTTCGTTTGCCGCGTTCAGGTGTTCGTATAGACGGGAGGAGTGGAGCGTCTCACGCCGCTCCAGAAGGATGGTTAGGAATGCGACTCCGAGCGATGCTCCAAGCTGCCGAAAAGTCAAATAAATCTGCAAACCATCGAGCTGTCTGCCCGGATCCAATTTCCCAACTGCACCTTGACCAATTGCAGGTAGCACCGTCGTGAGACACCCTGCATAAAGGGCCAACGGCAGCAGGAAGTATGCGTCCGGTGTTGAGGTAGTGATGCAGCGGTAGAAAAGGAGCATCGCGACTATCAACAAGCAGAAGGCCAGGGCTGTCGTTTTTCTTGGGCCAATCTTCGATAGAACCTTCGACATGATTGGACGCAGTACTGCGTAGGCCAATGTGTAGAAGGCAATCAGGCAGCCCGTCTGTGTTGCGCTGTGAGTTTGGGTATCGACGAGACGCAGAAACTGAGGAAGTACGAACAAGCTACCGGAGAGGATCATCCCCGCGAAGATGCCGATAAACACCGCTGCCAGCGTGTAACGATTGGAAAGGAGCGACATGTCCATCAATGGAAAATGATTGCCCGGACGGCGCTCCCAGTACACGAAAGCTATGATGGCCGTAACGCTGATCAAAGCAAGCAGGCGGATATGGGGCGACCCGAACCAATCATCAACGTGCCCGCGGCTCAGGATAACCTGCAAGGAGAGAAACCCAATGGCTGCAAGGATCAGTCCTGGGTAGTCTGTGTGCCGCAATCGCAGTGAACCCGCTTTCGGCAACACAGGAAAATTGATCTTCAGAAGCCGAATGGCTGCAAAGGCCAGAATCATGTTTGGCACGCAGATCAATCGCCAGTTGAGGTGATCGGTAAGAAAGCCGCTGAGAATGAGGCCCGCCATGTTCGCAAAATACAGCCTCACCGTAGTCGTCATCATGGACGAACCCCATTTCTCTTTCGGTATGATCATGTAGATTCCAGCGAGCCACCACACTGTGAGACCAGCTCCAGCCAGTCCTTGGATAGCACGGAAAATAAGCATGGTCCCTAGCGTAGGCGACAAATCGGCACCCACGGACATCATGGCAAACAGAGCCGTATTCCACATCAGAAAACGTTTGTAGCCGAAATGGCCGGCCAACCAGAAGGACAATGGAACGCCAAGAAAAAGAAAAGAACTGTAGACCGTCAGTATCCAGCTTGCTTCGTCGAAGGAGACGCCCAGCGATCCAGTGATATCGGGAAGAACCATATTCATGCTCTCGAAGGTATAAAACTCCATCGCCGTTGCAAGAGCAAGACCGAGAAGGAGATATTTGCTCTGGTTGGGCGACAGTTCTGTGGGCGAGCTGGCTGGAGGTGGCTGTGGATGAATTATCTGTTCCTGCATCAAATTCCTCTTCTTATTCGGCGACAAGACGCATGGCTGCGTCGAGCGAGCTTAAAACATCCACCAACTGGTTTTAACTTTGACCTCGACGTTCATCCCAGGACGGAGCACGTCACCGTCGTTAGAAGCCTGATGGACGAGAATTTTTACAGGAATACGCTGCACTACTTTTACAAAGTTGCCCGTGGCGTTTTCCGGAGGAAGCAGGGCTTGCCTTGAACCGGTTGAGCTGGCAATCGAGTCCACTACGCCGTAGAAGGTTTTGTGCCCGTAGGTGTCGACGTCAATCTTGACCTTTTCTCCGGGACGAACGTGCGCCATCTGCGTCTCTTTCAGATTCGCCGTTATCCAAATCTCATCGAGTGGCACGAGATCGAACATTGCCTGTCCAACGGCAAACTGCTGACCTTGTTCGACAGTGCGCTTCGTTACAGTCGCGTACATGGGAGCGCGTAGTTGGGTATAGCTGAGGTTCAACAGCGCCTGGTTCAAGGTCGCCTTCGCTTGCTCCACATCTGCAAGCGCGGACTGGTAATCGGCTTTTCTTACTCCGGACTCCAACTGCTGTGCCTTGCTCTGTCGCACCTCGGCCTCGCCCTGGGCTATTCGTGCATGCGCTGTATCCTGGGCGGCCTTAGCTGCCTCGGCCTCGCGTTTCGTAGCGTCTAGCTTCTGCTGCGCCGCCAGCCATTCGTTACGTGCCACCTCATCGGTCGCCAGATAAGCATCGAATTGCTGCCGGGAGATTTCGGATAGTTCAGCGAGTGTCCGCGTTCTCTTCACGTCGGAGTCAGCCTTATCCAACTCGGCCTTTCTTGCAGCGATGTTGGCCTCAGCAAACTTGAGCTCAGAGGTCGAGAGACGTTGATAAGTCGCCTCTGCGCTAGCAAGCTCCGAACGTTCCGCTTCGACTTGCGCTGACGCTGCAACCGTCGCACTGCTAGTCGTTCCTATCGTGAACGGAACCGTGATTTTGAGGGCTGCAGCTCGGGCCTCCGCAACTTGTAAAGCCGCGCGGGCCTCATCAACTTTCGCCTGATAGTCGGCAGGATCAAGCTGGATCATCAGGTCGCCCTGTTTCACGCGTGTGTTGTCGTCGATCAACATCTTCTGGACATAGCCGGGCACACGGGGGGAGATAACAATCGAGTGGCCATCGACCTGCGCATCATCCGTGCCGGGATTCAGGTCCTCGGTGAAAACCCAAAAAAGACCGACGGCGAGGACAATGACCGCGAGAAGGACGTAAAGCTTATTCCTGGCGGCCCACGCTGCCGCATTACGAGCACGAACTACCAGGGTTGATTGCTCACTCGATGCCGGTGACGCTACTGGGGAACCGGATTGCGTGTTGGTCTCAATCATGTGGGCACTCCTTAATTTCCATATTCCTCAGCGATGCGCCCGCGTGAATGGGACAAATCTGCCTTTGCTTGTTGCAAGTCGAACATCGCTCCTATCTGGCTATCTGTCGCCTGAGCAAGTGAGTTTTGGGCCGTGATGACTTCAATATTGTTTGTGATTCCCGCCGCAAAGCGATCGCGCGACTCCGTTAGTTCACGCGTTGAAAGCCTCAATGCCTCTGTCGAGAGCTGCAACTCCTGACGTGCAGCATCGAGCGTCGACAATGCAGTACGGACCTCCTGCGTTATTACGTCCTGGCGCTCCGTAACGGTTTGTTGGGAACGATCAGCAGCCAATCTTGCACGTTTGGATTCAGCGGTAATTCTGCCGCCGGTAAAGATCGGAAGCCTCATCTCTCCCTGATAGATGTATATCGGAAGAGCTCCTGCGGGGTTTCGTCCACTTTGAGCCCAATAGCCATCGAAGTGAAACTCGGGCAATCGTTGTTCCGCCGCCGCTTTGCTGTCATACTTTGCAGCCTGATGTTGGGCTTCAGCAGCCAGAAGATCCGGGCGTGTGTTGAATGCTTCGGCGAGCGACTGCTGTTCATCAGGAACCTGTTCGTCGGCTGCAGTGAGACTTTCTGCCGCAAGTACCTGCTGGTTCTCCTTCAACCCCAGAACCCGTGCGAGGCCATAGCCGTAAGCTCTCGTGTGAGATTGCGCCCGAACAAGATTTTCTTTCTCTACGTGTAGCTCGACGTTTGCTCGCAGCGCATCTGTGGTGGTTCCGGTACCCTGTGCCAACTGGTCGTTGGCAAGGCGCAGCAGGACAGTCGCCAGATCGATACGACTCTGAACGGCCTGTTCCGTCGCCTTCGACCGCAACAATGACAGATACTGGGCGACGACGATGCTCGCAATCGATTCCTGAACATCTGCGGCCTGCTCCTGCGAAGATTCTGCTCTGCGCTTTTCCGCCTGGTAGCTGCTCCACGCCGACACCGCAATGATTGGCACATCGAAGGTAGCCCCGAGCTGCACATTACTATATGGACCAACCGAGTAAGGAGCAGATTCCTGACCGAAGTTTGTCGCAAGATTGAGTCGCTGCATTTGCTCTTCAAGCCCCAACGTAGCCTTAGGCAAGTACACGGACCTTGCAACTTTCGCGCTCTGTTTAACCTCGAGAGCTTCGATTCGAGCAGCCAACAAGCGAGGGTTCTGCTTAAGTGCAATCTTCACGGCCTCATGCATCGTCAGCGAAACCGTGTCCTGATTAGGAGCGATATCAGGTTGGCTTTTCGAGCCGGTCTGGATCGATGTTACGGAGACAGAAGGCGATGTTAGAGGCACTTGTACCCCCTGTCCCGACACCGCTGAGGCCATGAGGCTCATGATTAGCGAGAGCAATAGAGGAGGCGAAATAACAAACTTCCGCGGCTTTATCGCACCCGGGTACTCACGCTGCATTTTATGGTCGCACATGCTTTGCTTCCTTCCTCCTCTTCTCATGCCACGAAAGTGCCGGTCTAAAAGATGAGCTCGGCTACTTACAACAGCAATCTCCTTGCCAAGGCACAAGCACATTGGAAATGACGGAATTCAAATGACTTGAGAAATGACCAGCGTGAGAGCGCTTTGGTTTTCGTCCAATCTTTGGCGCCAAGACAGAATGCCGATTGCCGGTTCGCGGCCGCAGCGTTGTCAAAGAATGGAAGATCAGATCGAAGTAAAGACGAGGTACGATTCAGGAACAACCATGCTTGTATCGCAAGTATGCTGCCAGCAATCGAGTGGAGCTGAAGCTTGTATTAGGTTGCTGTTGACTCAGCGTGGTCGATTCCCTCTGGCGGTACTGCGCTGCGCATTCGGATGGGGCGGACAAGTCCAAGTTTATTCATTTTGTAAGCTAACGTCGTACGATTGAGTCCCAGCTTAGCGGCTGCACCGACTGGGCCGCCTATCACCCAGTCCGCCGCTTCCAATGCTTGCAAAATTAGCGCCCGGTCGACCTCCTTCAAGTTAGTCGAGTTGCAAATTACAGCTACCGTGTCTTGATGGTTTATCGGTAGTGGGTTAGGAAGCACTCCATCGCAGGAAAGGATCACGGCACGTTCGACCAGGTTCTGTAGTTCGCGTACGTTCCCCGGCCAGGTATAGGAAGCAAACGCTGCCATTGTTTCCGGTGGTACTTGCTGAATCGGCTTGCCCATGCGTTGAGAAAGAATCCGAACAAAATAAGAAACCAGCTCTGGGATATCGCTCTTTCGGTTGCGTAATGGCGGTAGCACGACGGGAAAGACATTCAGCCGGTAGTACAGGTCGCTTCGGAATTCGCTCCGTGCAATCATGCCGGCCAAATCGCGATGTGTGGCCGCAATGAGGCGAACGTTGATCCGATGAGTTCGGCCGCTCCCCAGCCGCTCGAACTCCTGTTCTTGCAGAACCCGGAGCAGCTTCGACTGCAACGCCAGGGGTATGTCCCCGATTTCGTCCAGAAACAGGCTGCCCGTATCTGCCATTTCGAAGCGGCCAATCTTCTGCGCAATAGCTCCGGTGAAGGCTCCTCTCTCGTGACCAAAGAGCTCGCTTTCCAGCAGGTCGAAGGGAATGGCCGCACAATTCACCTTTACAAATGGGCGTCCGGCACGGCGGCTGAGATTATGAACGGCGCGGGCAACCAACTCTTTACCCGTGCCCGTCTCTCCCAGGACCAGCACGGTGGAGTCGGTCGGAGCCACGAGATCGACTTTCGCAAGCACAGCGCCCAGTGCGGCGCTGCTCCCTATGATCTGTTCCAGGCTGCGCTCTCCCATGCCCGAGTCACGGGATCTGAAAGTTAACGAGGTTGCCATAAGTACCACCTCAGATTTCCACCGATGGTGCATGGTTGAGCCATTACCCGACCTCTCTCGCAGCGTGCCATCTTGATAACAATCTGCCTCCTGCGCTTCCTAATCTCTTAGACAAGCAGGTGACATGCCAACCGCTAAGACATTGAAAACAAACGACGTCATAGCCAGATTCATGTTGCACACGCTCGACAAATGGCGAACTCTCGGCAGAACTGATTGGAATCAAGAACTGGCCCGACAACGGATGGAGTCCCTTTCGAGGTGCGCTTGTTTCGACGGGCGGAAAGGCATTTTGATGGCAAGAGCGGTTCGAGGTGAGGCGTGTAGCGTCTCACCTCAAAGATTAGGCGTGTTCAATTGTCTGAACCCACGCAAACGAATCAGGTGCCATCCGGAATTCGCGGCCCTGACCGTTCATCTCGCTCGCGAAGAATCCACTCGCGGACATAGGGAGGACAGTGAATCAATACAACCCCCTCGTCCTCGCAATCGCTCAGGAATCGTATAACCTCGACGTTCACTAGAGTGACCTCACCCAGGTCAAAGAGGACGTGAACACTGTCATCATCCATTTGAGCCTGTATGCTGCCGATATCGGCCGATTGAATTCGGCCAATGAGCCGCAAGGTTGTAGTGTGTCCGTCCAACTCTTTTTCAATCCTCAACATTGGTGGGCCATTCCTTTCAGCGCAATCGCAAGATACCGACACAAGATCATGGACCGCTAAGGAAAGCGGTCGCATAAACAGCGCCAATCTCAGTGAATGCGCCAGTAGGATGGATTGGAAGATACAGGGCCATTCGTTGTGCTTCTTTGGCAACTCATCATCGGTTGCTGAATTTGAGAATCCACGTTCCTGCGGTATCTGGATAATATGCATGGCGAGTGCCATACGTAAGTCACTGAAGCAAAATGGATGACCTCGGATTTTCAGTGGTGCATTTTCGACAAATGACGAGATCTCAACCAGTCGAATCGCCTGCCGAGCCCGGGACCGGCTGTTGATGACTGCACATTGCCGAAGCGTTCGGAGAGCAGGCAATTTCCGCGAAGGCGAACTCCAACACGTCGTGCGTGGTCTTGTGCGGGTCGATGTCTACGTTGTGTCGAAACCGATTTGGTGATTTATGGGGCCGCCGATGAAGTGGGCGCCGGCTGTATTCTTAATTGATGTCCAGTGATGCAGCACACCTGGCGTTGCCCTTCGCTGGAGAAGGCGCCAACCTCGTAATGTACGACGGCGCTGAACCGGGTAAGGCCATCGCCGCAAGCCTCGGTGATACCGAAGCCCCTCTCCCAGCGCGTAAAAGGAATCTGTTTCCTCACAGCGCATCTGCTGCTGTGGAGGCGGATCGGAACTTCAAGCTGTGTTTCGGCAACAACGCGCCTCAAAGTCAACTTGACCTGTTCACCAACAACCAGCCTGTCAAATAATTGCCTTACAACGAGGGAAAGGAGCGCCTGATGGAAGGAACTGCTCCACGAGAGCGAAATGGTATCGCCATTAGGAGGTTTGGCGTTTGTACTCGTACTTGCTAATCCCCAAACGCCTGATTTTCGATTCGAGCGTCGACCGGGGAATCCCGAGCTTGGCAGCCGCGCCTGAAGGTCCGGCGATGCGACCTTGGCACTCAGCCAGAGCAGCTTCGATGATCTCCACTTCACAATCTGACAACGTCGAAAGTCCTTCGCGCGGCTGCCGGGACTGTGTGGATTCGAGTTTCAGCCAGCTCTCATCAACGAAGAACGTGTCCGTTTCACTGAGAATGACCGCACGTTCCACGACGTTCTGTAATTCACGGATATTTCCCGGCCAGTCATAGACCGTTAACCGCTCCAGCGTTTGCTTACAGATATGTCGGATCGTTTTGCCTGCCACTTTGGCGTAGCGCCCAACGAAATATTCGACGAGCAGGGGAATATCTTCCGCTCGCTCGCGGAGCGGTGGAATGACAATCGGAACAACATTGAGTCTGTAGAAAAGATCCTGGCGGAAGGTTCCGGCAGCGACGGCAGTAGGCAGATCTCCATTTGTGGCCGCGATTAGCCGAACGTCTACTGAGATCGGATGATTGCTTCCTACTCGCTCAAACTCACGCTCCTGAAGCACACGCAGGAGTGCGATCTGGGTTTCCATGGGGAGATCGCCGATCTCATCAAGGAAGAGTGTCCCTCCGTCAGCGGATTCAAACCTCCCTATACGTCTCTGCAGAGCGCCCGTGAAGGCGCCTTTCTCGTGCCCGAAAAGCTCAGAAGCAATCAGCGATTGGGGGATGGCGGCGCAGTTCACGCGGACGAAGGCTCTGGACGCGCGGTTCGATCGCCGATGAAGTGCGCGAGCAATCAGTTCTTTACCCGTTCCGGTTTCGCCCAAGATGAGCACGGTCGAAGCCGACGATGCAACTTTTGTCACTTGCTTCAACACCTGACGCATGGGTTCGCAAGAACCGACAATCTCCTCAAACATTGAGAAGCGATCGACGTCTTCGCGCAGCGAAACGTTCTCGTTTTGGAGGCGTTGCTCAGCCACTTTGCGATCCTCGATGTCTGTTCCCGTTGCATACCAGCGCACGACCCGCCCCTGCTCGTCGCGGAAAGGGTTATAACGAAGGAGATACCAACGATACTTGCCGTCTTTTCCGAGAATTTGCCGTTCGGTCTCAAACGGAACACCCTTTGGCAGCTCGCTTTGCCGAACTTCTCGGAACCTCTCAAGGTCCTCGGGATGAATGACGCGATCGCGGAAAGTATCCGCCTGTACCTCCTCAATCGACAAACCGGTATATTCAAGTGCCACTCGATTGACATAGACCGTCCGGCCATCGGGATTCAAGACGACGATCAATTGCGGTATGGCATCGGTAATGCGGCGGAGCTCGTGTTCATCTTGCCGTCGCTTTTCCTCTGCCTGTTTTGCTGCGGTCACATCCGTCACGGCACCCACAAATTCAAGATCCCCAGATGAGTTTGTCAACGCGCGAGCGGAAACGTGTAGGTGCTTGACTGAACCGTTCGGCATCAGCAAACGGTGTTCGAGCTCAAAGTCGGCTCTTGCCTCAGACGCCCGGTCGCGAGCCTGTTGCACGAGCTCTCTGTCGTCGGGATGAGTTCGTCGCACTCCCATCTCCAACGTAGGCCTTGCTTTTCGATCGTATTCAAAGATATTGTAGGTTTCCACCGACCAGTAGATTTCTCCGTTGGCAACACTCCAGCCGAAGCTGCCGGTGTGGCTTAGGCTCTGCGCTTCAGCCAGGAAAGTTTCGCCGCGTTGCAGATCCGAATAGAGGCCAGCATTTTCGAGCGATATCGCGGCCTGCGAAGCCAGCAACTCCAACACCGCGACCCGGTCCGACGTGAACGCGCGTGGCGTCAAATTATTCTCCAGGTAGAGTACGCCGACGAATTTTGATTGCTTGACTATGGGCACGCATAGCACGGACCTGGGGTGCTTCCTGCGCAGATACTCGTCCTGCGAATACAAGTTCTCGACCGAAGCATCATCAAGCAACACACGCTCCCGAGTCCGAATGACATAATGAAGCGCGGATTGGGGGAGATCAGATGAAGTGACGGCCATCCGCCGAACTGTGACCGCAGCCCTTTCGTGGCCGGTGACAGCCTCCGCCTCGATCTGTGGTTCATCGTCTCGGAGGAGGATGAGGAGACCCCGCTCGGCGCCTGCATGCTCAACCGCGAGTCGCATAAGTTTCTCGATCAGCCTGGGCAGCAAAATCTCGCTCGACAATGCTTTCGATGCTTTGAATACAGCTTCGACATCCAACTGCTCGACCTGCGTGCCGGTTGTAGTCGCAAGGGCGCCTCGAGCCCGCTCCTCGCGTAAGTGAGGATGCTGAGCGTCCAACTGTCCGACCTTGCCATGTGCACCCCAACCGTCATAGGAGTTCCGGGCGCTGCGGAGAAATGCGTGAGCGACTGTCTCTACGCCGCGCTCCGCATAGAATCGCGCGGCGATCTCATAGGCCAGCGCCTCATTCTGGATGAAGCCATTCTCACGCGCCAGGGTGATTGCTTGCTCATAGAGACGCATTGCGTCGGAGTCCCGCCGTTCGAGGCGGCCGATCTCAGCCGACACCAGCGCGTGCTTGTCGGCGAACGTCGATGGATTGATTTCGGCCCATGCGCGCAGTTGTTCAACATGCGTCAAAAGCAGGTCATGCCACACTTGCTGCTGATCGGCGGAGGCATTCTCATAGCATGCGGCCACCGTTAGCGCGAAATAATAAAAGTAGTCGAGCAACTGGATGAGACCGGTAGACGCAGCAAGTAGGGATTGCGCCTTGTCTGCGGCCGCCAGAGCCTCCGGATAGTCGCCTGACAAAAATCGAGCCTTCAGTTTGAAGATCCAGTACCAGCAGATCATCATAGGCAGTCGCTTCCCGGTAAGCTGTGCCTCATACGTCTTCTCATCGAACTGTGCGTCGTTAAACGTGGAAAAGCTCGCGGTCCGCCCCTGCATGGTTGCGATGAAGCGCCGTTGACCCTCGACAATGTCTGTAAAATCCCTATATTTGGCTTCACAGACGAAACGCAAGGCCTTCTCCGACTCGCCCCAAACCACATCGAGCGGATCGTTCCGCAACAGGAGAGCGGCTATACATTGCTGCTGGCCGAAGCAAGCGAAGCTCAGATCGCCAGTCTCAACCCCGGTGCGAATTGCCGTCCGCATGGAATCGAGCGCAGTCTTGATCGGCTGCGTAAACAGACCGATGGCTCCCTTGGTGCTGTGAACCTTCGTACGATAGGCGATAAATCCGTGTTTCTCGACCAGGTTACAGGCGAGTTTGGCGAAACGGTCCGCATCGCCGAAACGGCAAGAGACATGTCCAAGCACAAAGCTCCAATCGGCGAAGGCGTGCGCGGAAGCACCGCTCGTGCCGTGCTCTATCCCGATTTTCACCATACGGCTCACCAGCAAGCACCACAAACGGAGGTCCGTAAAGAAGGCGGAAGGCGTGAGCGCCGATAAGACCTGTATGCCGGCTTGCAGTTCCGGATCGGACATCAGCGATAGATCAATCAGACTTTCGATCGGGCGTCCATCGAGGCTTTGCCAAACTGCTTCAAATGCAGCCTGAACATCCTCCCAGGTTGGATGGGCCGGTATGTCAATGCCGAAAGTGCCTAGGCCGGTGAGGGCGCTGGCTACAGCTTCACTGTATTCTGCCTTTAGAAAATGGGACTGGACCTTGAGTTGGTAGGCCGCAGCCCTGTCAACCCTCGATAGTCGGCGCTGCAACAAATCCTCAACTAATTGCCCGCATTTTTCTGAGTTACCGGTCAGCAACTCAGCCCGCGCCCATTCGAGCGACAGACTAGATATCAATTCGTAGTGGCTGACCCAAGCCCCTTCGTCGAGTAATGCCGCACCATCCGAAAAATGGGCCCTCGCTGACGCATAGGCCGCCGATGCGTTTGCCTTTCGCCCGGCACGTAGATTGATCGTTGCTACCCGTATTCTTTCTTCGTCCTGCACCAGCAGTGCAGCGCCGCGATTGAAGTGGTTCGCGACATCGAACAGATGTTCGGCGAGTTTTTCCGTCGCCATCTTTGCCAGGAGAGCACGGCCTACCGTCAAGTGGACTCCTGCACAATCTTCCTGGGGAATGAGGCTATAAGCGGCCTGCTGGATTCGGTCGTGCAGAAAGCTATACGAGCTGCCGTCGGGATAGATGAGCCCTGCACCCACGGCTTCAGACAGCGCCGCATGCATCGTCTCCTCTGCTCCCTCGTGAACCAGAGCCAGGGTCGAAACCTCGACGACACTGCCCAGGCAAGCGAGTTCTTTCAGCGCTTTCTGAGCTTCGGCAGACAGCCGCTTTATCCTTCCGACCATGAGGTCTACCACGCTGTCGGTGTAGCCCTTGGAGCGGATGCGATTCATGTCCCACTGCCAGACCCGCGCAACCTGGTCGAGCGAGAGCAACTCTTCATCGACTAATACAGTCAGAAACTGAATGACAAAGAAGGGATTCCCACCGGTCTTCTGGTGTACGAGTTCGGCCAGAGGATGCGCGGTAAGCCGCGCGCAATGCAGCGCCTCGGAGACGAGGCGGTTCACATCGTCAAGTTCGAGCGGGGTAAGCACGATCTCCAGCATCTTCGCATCGGTGTCACGGATCGCCTCAAGGGTTTGACACAGCTGATGAGAGGCGTCGACCTCGTTGTCTCGGTAAGCTCCGATCAGCAAAAGGTACTTGACTTCAGAGTGACTGAACAGATGGACGAAGAGGTCGAGCGTCGCCTCATCTAACCATTGCAAATCGTCAACGAACAGCACAAGCGGGTGCTCCCGTGTGGCGAACGCATTCAGGAAACTCCGGAACACCCTCTGGAAGCGGTTTTGGGCATCCTGCGGTGGAAGGTCGGGAATGGGCGGCTGTTTCCCAAGGATGAACTCCAACTCGGGGACGAGATCAATGATAAGTTGACCATTCGGTCCCACCGCCTGTGCCAGAGCTTCTCGCCATTGATCCACCTCTGCTTCCTTCTTGGTGAGGATCTGACGGATTAGGGTCTGGAAGGCTTGGGCCAATGTTTCATACGGTATGTCGCGCTTATATTGATCAAACTTGCCCGCCGCGAAAAGTCCTTGCGGTGCAATCAACGCTTTTTGCAATTCGTGCACCACAGAGGATTTGCCGACGCCGGCATAGCCGGATACAAGCACGAGCTCAGGGGTGCCGTTTGCCACGACCCGATCGAAGGCCTCCAGCATAGCGTTTATCTCGCGCTCCCGCCCATACAGTTTCTCTGGGATCAGCAATCGATCCGCGATGTCATGGGCGCCCAACGGGAATGGATCGATGCGACCCCGCGTTTCCAACTCAGACAGGCAATGCCGAAGGTCGGCTTCGAGACCCTCGGTGGTCTGATAGCGCTCCTCTGCGGTCTTAGCCATGAGGCGCATGACGATATCCGAGACCGGCGTCGGGAGATCGCAAAGACTGTCGGGCGGAGCCGGTTGGCGAGCGATGTGGCAGTGGACCCATTCCATGGCATCAGCCGCAGCAAACGGCAGACGCCCGGTGAGCATCTGGTACAAGGTCACACCGAAAGAGTAGAAATCGCTAGGGGTATCAATCGAGCGATTCATGCGTCCGGTCTGTTCAGGCGCCATGTAGGCCAGTGTGCCGGCATTGATCTCCGGCGGCGCAGGTGCCTGGCGGTCACGCGGCAGCCGTGACGCAATTCCAAAGCCGGTCAGCCAGACGCTGTCGGCATCGTCAACGAGCACATTTCCAGGCTTGATGTCCTTATGTATCAGTCCGCGCCGATGGATTTGTCCGAGTGCTCTCGTTAACCCGATGGCGATGCGCAGTGCGCGTCTCAGATCGAGCGGTTGCCCCTGGTGTAGATGAAGAATCTGATCCAGTGGTTCACCGCCAGGATCTTTGAGTACGAGAATCGTTCGCCCTTCGTGACGACTGAGAGCCAGAGGCCGGGCTGCCCAAGCGGGATCGAGTTCGGCGGCGAGTGAGTATTCGTGCTCCAACCGCCTGAGACTCTGAGGCGACGGTTGCTCCCTGGTTAGTGCCACTACCAGGACAGGCGATGGGTTGCCGTGCTGCCGACCGCGATAAAGGGTGAAGTCCGCACCTTCCCGGAGGGGCACGAGCACGTACCCAGAAGACTCTGCTCCGGAAAGTATCCCCGACGCCACGGCTGCAGGCCCCGGATACGGCACGTCTTGCAAGAATGGAGTTCCAAGTGACGAGGTAGTCAAGTTTGATTCCTGATCGCAGTCTCCTGACAAGATTGAAATAGGCTCTCTGTTTTCGATCGCCCCTTGCTCATCAGTGGTGGGCGTCCCAACGTCTTTCATCCTTCGTCACCGACCTTCATCCGTTGACTGCCGAAAATCCCCTCCCGATCCTTCCGGGAACGTGCTGATGTCGCGTGGCCGTCATAATGCTCCTGCAGACATCTATTTAAGGCTATGACTGTGACGGATATAGTTAAACGATCTTCGATTGATGGCTTTTCTTCCTGGGGGGCGAACAAGGGCATGTTCGACAATCTGGAGTGTCGGTTTTGCGAGCCTTAAAGCAAATATTGTGGAACCGGAACAACTGCTTTCAATCTGCAGGCTGCCACCGTACTCACGTGCTACATAATCTGCGATAGTAATGCCGAGGCCGATCCCGCCCTGTTTATCCGATGTCACAAACGGTTGAGACAGATTTTGCCTCACACCAGCAGGAACGCCCAAACCATTGTCTTTCACGCGAATGCAAACGAATGAATGATCATCGTGAAGTGAGATTTCAACTTTCCCCGGTTCAGTTGCCCGCTGCGCGGCGAAACAGGCATTTAGCAGCAGATTGTAGACGGCACTGCTGACGATTGTTTTATTGAAGAGGGCGGAGATCGACGGAGACTCTTCAGCGGTGATACTTACTCCTGTTGCATGCGGATGGGGCCGAATCGCGGCCACTGTTCGCTCAATGAGATCGTTGAATGACTCTATGACATCCGGCGATGGGAGCTCGCTTTTAGCATTGAGGAGTATAAAGTCGAGCGTTTTCGTTATATCTTCGATGGCCAGCTTAACTTCTTCAAAGAGCTGTTTACGGTCAGTTGCCAGAGTTGCCGGTTCGCTCATGAATTCAGCATTGCAATAGACGGCTGATAGATGATGTCGAATGTCGTGTGACAGTAACGACGCTATCGACGTTGCCAATGACTCACAGCGCCCCCCATTGAGACGGCTTCGATTAAGTTGCATCCCGCTTCCCTGCGCCCCCCCTGGGGAGGCAAGAACGCTCTCTGTGTCGAGGCTAGTGTCTTCGTCGATTGACATGAACTGACTCATAGATCGAATCCTTTGGTTTATCAGCAGATAGGGCTATCCCGAGTATCTGTTCGAATGCGCGTTCGGCTTGGTTCCGCTCAGCGTACACAAATGCTTCGCCACTGTTCACATAAGACCTCCTCAACAAAGCCGCAGGGTTTCCCGTGCCACCTGTCGGTTGCTCACATATCGAGTGCGGCTCGCACTCTGTTGAGTAAGACCTGATCGTCGAACGGTTTCACCAGGAACTCGGCTGCCCCTTCCCTCATTGCTTGCATTCGCACTCTCGCATCTCCGTGTGCGGTGATGAAGATGATCGGGGTGTTAAATCGATCAGCCTTAAGCCTTGCCTGCAGTTCCAGGCCTGACATTCCCGGCATTCGGATATCAACTATCAGACACGCGGCTCTATGCTGCAGGCCGGATTCGAGGAATTCTTCCGCAGATCCAAAGCACCGAGCCGAAAGCCCATCCGCTTCCATCAGGTCCTGGAGTGCGCTTTGGACTGATTCATCGTCATCTACGATTGCAACGAACTTGATGCTCTGGTCGCTCGTCATTCCAACACCGTAACGCGACGATGAACCGAAAACAATCAGACTTTAGGACGGAGCAATAAAACTTTGGTCAAGGCACGCCTTCCGCTAGAGATTGAGCTTGGAATTCCCGAAGCGGAAGTGGCGGGTATCAGCGGTGAGTTGACATCTTGAGCTTGTCCGCCATTCTGACCAGGTCGGGCAAAGACTTAGCCTGCATCTTTTGCATCACGCGCCCGCGGTGGATTTTTATTGTAGTTTCACTGGCCCCGAGTTCCGCTGCAATCTGCTTGTTGAGCAACCCGGAGACGACCAGACTCATGACTTCATACTCGCGAGCGCTCAGCGTGCTATAGCGTTTCTGCAGTTCAGCTAGTTGCTTCTGCTTTTCGCGGACTCCTCGGTCGCGCCTGAGTGCACGATGAATCACATCGAGGAGGTCTTGCTCCCTGAATGGCTTCGTCAGAAACTCAACGGCACCAGACTTCATGGCTCTCACGGTCATCGGAATGTCCGCGTGGCCGGTGATAAATATGATGGGAATTCTAACTCCCGCCCTGCTCAATTCCTGCTGAAGGTCCAAACCGCTAGCGTCGGGAAGTCTTACGTCCAAAACCAGGCAGCTAGGGCCGTCTCGCCGCTCGCTCGACAAGAACCCTTGCGCTGTGGCGAAGGACTCAGAGTGCAGGCTCACCGACTCCACTAAATCGTGAATTGATTCACGCACGCCTGCATCATCATCAACGATGAATACGGTGGGCACATCTCCAATGCTCATTGCTGCAACTCCGCAGGCAAGGTGAAATGAAATGTCGCACCGCGTTCCGCATTAGCGGTGGCCCACAAGCGGCCACCGTGTGCTTCAATAAGGGAACGGCTAATAGCTAGGCCCATACCCGTGCCTTGAGGTTTAGTCGTATAGAACGCACTGAAAAGCCGGTCTAGTTTTTCGCTGGGAAGGCCGACGCCGGTATCGCTAACGGAGATGAGCAAGAGGCCGTCTTCAGTGCTCTGGGACCGGATAATGAGCTCGCCGGTCCTGTCCGTCATGGCCTCAATACCATTCAGTAACAGGTTCATCAATACCTGTTGCAGTTGCACGCGATCTGCCATGATTTGCGGCAGATGGGGGGCAAGCTCCGTGCGCAGCGAGATTGAGTGCCGGTCGGCCTCGTCACGCAACAGCGCAAGTATTTCCTCGGCGACCTGGTTAAGATCGACCAACTCACGCTTCGGTGGAGCACCTGTCTTGTAGAACGCCCGCAGACGTTGGATGATTTCGGCAGCACGGTTTCCGTCGTTCTCAATTCTCGTTGCGGCCGCGCGGGCTCTTTCCAGATCCGGGGGATTGTGCGCAAGCCATCGCAAGCAGGCATTGGCGCTTGTGGTTGCAGCAGCAATGGGTTGATTGAGTTCATGGGCAAGGGAGCTGGCCAGCTCACCAAGCATGGTCACCCGGTTTATGTGCGCGAGCTCTGTCTCTAACTGGCGCAGCCTCTCACGCTCCTCTTCCGCACGCTTGTGCTCCGTGACATCCATGATCGTTCCCATCATTTCAATGAGCTCGCCCGATTGGCTCACAACAGGATAGCCGATTGCGTGCAAGTGCTTGATGGTTCCATCGTTGAGGACAATCCTGTAGTCCGATTCGTACTCCGTTTTCTGGCTTTCACATCTTTCAAAAAGCTCCTGGATGCGCTGTTGGTCATCAGGATGATTTCTGCTAAACCAAAATTCAGCGCTCGAAGTATCTTCATCGGGTTGAACTCCGAATATTCGGTAGATCTCAGGCGACACAATGACTGTCCCAGACGCAACATCATGTCTCCAACTGCCCATATGGCTTAGCCTTTGGGCTTCAAGAAGAGATTCTTCACTGCGGCGCACCTTCTCCTCAGCACGTTGGCGCTCCGTCACATCCATGATTGTGCCTACAACGTTGATGATTTCGCCTGACTCATCCATCGCAGGGTGAGCGATAGAGTGGAGGTGCTTTATCGTTCCATCTGCAAGCACGATTCGAAAGTCAAGCTCAGGATTTACCCACCTGTTTTGTGTGTAGACTATTTTTGCTCTCCGCTCAATCTCGGGTAGATCTTCGGGGTGCGCCCTCTCGAGGATGGAATCCCAAGCGGGCGTCACTTTCTCGGGGTCGTAGTCAAATATGCGATAGGTCTCTTGCGACCAGAAGCTAGTGCCGGTACGCAAGTTCCACGCCCAACTGCCGGTGTGAGCCAGCCTCTGCGCTTCGGCTAAATAAGTTTCACTTTGCTGTAGAGCTTCCTGTGTCAGCTTTCGTTCAATTGCAACTCCCGCCAGATGAGTGATCTGTTCGATGGTCTCCAGGTCTCTCGGGCTCGGGCTGCGCGGCTCGCGATAATACATGGCGAACGTTGCGATTACTTTGCCCTGGGAAGAAACGACCGGAGTGGACCAACAGGCGCGTAGAGAATGGTGCTGAGCCGCCTCGCGGTAATTCGTCCAAAGTGAGTCGTTTGCAATGTCCACCACGATCACTTGTTCTCCGCGGAATGCGGCTGTCCCGCAAGAACCCGTAGAAGGCCCGATCACAATTCCATCGATGGCATCAGTGTAAGTCTTTGGAAGGCTGGGAGCACCGCCATGCCGCAAGCGGTTCCCGTCAACTAATAAGATCGACGCCAGGAAACCGCTGGCTTGAGCCTCCACGAAACGGCACACGCCATCAAGTATCTGCGGAAGAGGGTCCCCTTTGGCCACCATCTCAAGAATCCGCTTCTCTCTAGTGAGTAAGTCTTCGGCACGTTTCCGCTCTGTGATGTCAGCATTTATCCCGAACCATTTGACGATGTTGCCGGACTCATCGCGCAAGGGGTTAGCCCGGAACAGAAACCAGCGGTACTCTCCGTCGAATCGTCGCAGTCGCGCTTCGGCCTCTCCTGCCGTACCGGAAGCCATGATGGATTGCCACGAACCAGCCAAGCCGTTAAGGTCTTCGGGATGAACCGCAACCGTCCAGCCCCAATCCTGCGTCTGTTCCGCGGACAAACCCACAAAGTCAAGGTAGCGCTGGTTGAAGAAATCTGCCGAGCCGTCTGGACGAGCCGACCATGACAGTGCAAGGGTCGTATTGACGATCAGGTTAAGATTGTGTTCGCTCGCCCGCAGAGCTTCCTCAGCCCGCTTGCGATCTTCAATATCCGTCGCGATTCCATACCATTTGAGTATCTCGTCGTGCCCATCACGCAACGGCATACCGCGAACTAAAAACCAGCGATATTGTCCATCAGCAGTACGTCGCAGACGCACCTCATGCTCGAACGGCTGGCCCGTGGCCAAGGATTGGTGCCACTTCTCCATATGTTCGCTAGCGTCGTCGGGGTGAACCGTACTCCGCCAACCTGAATCTACAGTTTGTTCTCCCGATAAACCCGTATATTCTGCCCATTGCCTGTTTACGAATGCGTTGGAGCCATCGGGCAGCGCACTCCACGCCATCGCCGGCATCGTTTCGATGACCTCACGAAGCCCCTCTTCACTTCGGCGGGCGGCGTCTTCTGCCCGCTTGGCGCTCAGAGCCTCTCTGCGGGCGCGGTTTGAAAGATGGCTGGTAGTGATCCCGATGATGAGGAATGCGGCGAGTGCAAAGATGTCACGCGAATCACTAAGCCGAAGACTGCCGACTGGCGGGAGGAACCAAGCAAACTCCAGGGCTGCGAGTAATGAGACGAAGAGCGCGTAACGAAAACCCCAGAGGTAGGAGACAATCAACACGAGAAAGAGAAAAATCAGGACTGCGGATAAGGCCCGATCACGAAGAGAAACTGTATCGAGCACGGCGGCGGCCACGAAGAGAGCCACGATACATATCAGAAGCCGGAAAATCGGCTTCGCGATAGCGCCCGCGTGCATCATGTCAGAGGAGCGATCGCTCTGTAATTCCATAGATGCCTCAACGCTAGCGCGTTTCCAACCTGGGTTGTCCAATCGGTGCCAGTACCAGCACAGATGATGAGTTGCCACGCTGTCGGCCGCGATAAAGGGTGAAATCCGCACCTTTCCGGATGGGCACGAGCAGGTACCCAGTAGCCTCTGCTCCGGAAGGCATCCCCATCGCCACGGTTACAGCCCCTGAATTCGGCGCGTCTTGCGAGAGTGGAAATTCGAGTGGCGAGGTAGTCATATCGGGCCCTGAGCCAATTGTTCTTATAGTAAATGCAGTCCTCGTGTATTCATATTAGTTAGTGATCAATGCTTCGTATCGCCTCGTACGCCGCATCGTCGAGCTACATCCTCCGCACCTCCGTTCGCGCAGAAGTACGAATGGCTCAGTTGATCGGAGTTCAGGCGCCGTTTTTCACAAGACCACGCCATAGAGCGGAGGTGCTCTGTTCCTGTGCGAAAAGTGGAACCGGAACGCCAAGACAAGCATCAGGATCCGCCCGGCAAAGTATCGAGTTCTTTTGAAGTCCGACCAATCGTGTTTTCCAATTGCCGCTCTGTCCTGTGATTAAGCGGTCACTGGTTTGATGCTGGAACTCCGCTTGAGACCGTAACGACGGGTCAGCCAAGCGCGAACGGGCTCGTCGAAGTACTTCAGAGCAATCCAAGCCACAAAGATAACAAATGGAATAAGCAGGAAAATCCATATCAGCTTCACATCCGTGCTCGGATGCCTCGTTGACGAGTAACCTGCAATGACATATACGAACGGAATGTGAGTGATATAGAGGGGATAGGAAAGTCGGCCGCTGAACTTGCAGAGCCTGATCATGCCTGTGCCTGCATTCGAGTGCGCCCCACAAAGGATGACGAGCGGGAACAAGAAGAGCACGCATGCCGCGTCATAAAGACCGTTGAACGAGAGACCGCTCACTTTCGAGAACTGTGTCATCTGAAAGCACACCACAAGAGCAATCGAAAGCGGGAGCAGCCCAATCCTGGGGAACCGCATGCGGTCATGAATTCGATAAAGCCAGAGACCCATCACGAAGGAGACCGTGAGGCGTAGCGGCGCCATCCAGATCTCCGGATAACCCCAACCTCCGTCAAGCGATCCTTTCGTATTCGCGGTCCAAATGAGAAGCAGCCCTGACAATGCAAAGATGATCGCCAGAGTGATTGTGCGCAGCCTGCGAAGAATCAGAGCATATGCGATGTTCCCGAGGTACTCCTGCATCAGTGACCAGGCAGGCCCATTGAGTGCCTGAGTCTCGTGTAATCTCCCCCCAACCAGAGGTGACGGCAGCAGGAGCAATGAGGTGATATATGCGAGCAGCAGCATCGGAGCGGTAGTATGATTCATCGCCTTGCTGAAGGGATCGAAGATGTAACCCAGCAGGCCCAGAGTGGCTCCGATGAGAACCAGAGGGTGAAGCCGGATGAGACGGATGCGGAAGAATTGAAGCATCGTCATCCGTGTCCAGCGATCGTCGTATGCATACGCGACCACAAAGCCGGACAACCCGAAGAAAAAATCAACTGCCAAATAGGCGTGGTGCATTAAGTGAAGAGGAGGCCTAAAGCCAAATGGGTAGTTGAATATGTGAAAGAGCACGATCAGAAAGGCCGCGCTTCCTCTCAAGCCATCCAGCACTTCAAAGTGTTCTTTTCCATCACTCGTACGGCCGGCAGTAATGGCAACATTCATCGGACAGTTCTCCACAATTCAAGCTCCGCGCCTTTTTCTATGCGCGTTTTGCAGCGACGGGTGTTTCAGCGAACCGCAAGACTTGCGATCAGAGGCGTGTTGTCCGAAGAACTCCCCGCCAGCACTTGATATTTGCCCGGGCGCAGGTTCCAGGCGTTCTTCTCTTCATCAAAGGTCTTCAACACCCGGTCATCGATCGCAATCGTAACGATCTGAGATTCGCCAGGAGCAAGTGTGATTCGCTTCCACCCGGCAAGGCGCTTGAAAGATTCGTCTGAACCTTTCGGAAGCCGCCCATAGACCTGAGCAATCTCGGTACCGGTTCGCTTGCCGGTGTTCTTGACAGTGAAGCGCGCAGTCCTGGCGGTTGAATCGACAGACAGGCCGGAGTATGCGTAGGTGGTGTAAGACAAACCGAATCCGAAGGGAAACAGTGGCTTCTTATTCTGTGCTTCATACCACTTGTAGCCAACCTCTGGCCCCTCATCGTAGTGAACAGCGTAACCAGCGTGAGCCGAAGCATCCGCTGTAGGCGCACCGCTGTCGGCAACATCTCCAGCGTGTCGGCTCTCGGATGGAATCTTAGGCGCATCGGGATGCGGAAGATCTGCTTCGCTTTTCGGGAAAGACAGCGGGAGCTTGCCCGCCGGATTGACGTCTCCAACGAACACGTTTGCCAGCGCCTTGTGTCCTGAACTTCCGGCGTACCAAGCCTCGACGACGCCCGCTACTTTGTCGATCCAGGGCATCGTGACGGCGGTGCCAGTTTCGAGCACGACGATGGTGTGAGGATTCGCTGCCGCCACCTGCTCGATCAATGCATCCTGGTTATCCGGAAGAGAAAGGCTCGGCACGTCCATGTCTTCTGCCAGGCACTGATATGCAAAGACAATCGCAAGATCAGCAGACTTGGCGAGGTTCGCAGCCGACTTCGGATCTGTTCCCGGATCGAAATCAATCTTTGCGTTCGGCAGCACCGTCTGAAGCGCCTCTAAGGGAGAAGTTGGGAACCAAACGGGCTTCTGCCAGATCGTCGCGCCTTTGCCAGGAGGCATGATGGCATTGCCGCCGGGAGGATCGACTTGTGCCGATCCTCCACCGGAGATCATCCCGACGTCGGCATGCCCGCCAATCATCGCGATGGTGTGGACCCTGGATGGATTGATCGGAAGCACCGTCGGGCTGTTCTTCAGCAGAACGATGCTCTTTTCCTCTACACGCTGCGCGACTTCGAAGCCCTTCTCCACATCGACGACGCTCTTCTGAGGCGGGTCGTCGACGATGCCAGACAGAAATTCAGCGTAGAGAACTCTCCGCGCATGGTCGTCAATTTCTGACATTGGCACTCTTCCGGCTTCCACTGCTTCTTTCAGCTTTGGACCAAAGAAGTCGGCCATAGGCTGTTCCTGATCAAGACCTGCTGCGGATGCCTTTTCTGTACTGTGTGTCCCACCCCAGTCGGAAATGACAAATCCCCTGAAGCCCCATTCCTGCTCGAGCACATCGCGCAGCGTGTAGGAGTTTTCACAACCGAAGTCGCCATTGATCCGGTTGTAGGAACACATCACTGCACCGGGATTCGCGATGGAAATGGCGATATGAAATGCTAGCAAATCAGATTCCTGCATCGCGCGCTTGGAGATGACGGAGTTCACAAAGAAACGCCCCGTCTCCTGATCATTCATCACATAGTGCTTGATGTCGCCGACCACATGTTGCGCCTGTTCACACTTCATGAGGTTGCCGACGACGGTGCCCGCGAGGAGTGGATCTTCACCCGCATACTCGAAGCTGCGTCCATTCCGTGGCTCGCGGGCTAAATCTACCCCGCCTCCCAACGTCATGTTGAACCCTTGCGCTCGGAGTTCCTGGCCAATCACAGTGCCGAATTCGCAAGCGGAGTCTTGATCCCAACTTGCCGCAGCACCTAGGCTCGAAGGCATAGCTGTCGAATACCTTCCATTCGCCCCGCTGTCTCTCACTCCATAGCCCGCATCGGAAATTACCAGGGGAGGAATTCCCAAGCGCTTGACGCCCTCAACGTATCCCGCACCGCCGTTGGTAAGTTGTGACAGGGGCATCTGCCACTGAGGCACGTGAGCCATCCCGTTCCCGTGCAATAAAGCCAGCTTCTCGTCGAGAGTGAGCTGCTTCAGAACCATATCGGCACGTTCTTCTGGGGAGAGTTTGGAATTCATCCACGGCCCGTCTGCGACCTGAGCGGCGGCTACGGAGGTTGCGATGATCATTCCCAAGGCTGCGATGACGGTGTAAAGAAGGTAAAAACCAAACCTGCGATTCTGCATTTGTCTTCCGACGGGACTCATTTGGCCCCTTCTATCCTGTTTTCAAGTATGAATCTGGATTTGCTGGTGTGAATCTCCTGCAGGTACGAAACTCCGTCCACGACGGATATGACCACGCCGGTTCGGTCCTGCTTTCCCTCAATCACGCGCGACGGAATCTTGAATGTCTTTTCGTCTTCCGTCTTGATGGTCAACGTCACTCGAGATTTAGAGGGCGTGCTCCAAGTGACCTCGTATATTCCACGAGGAAGCTGAATGTTCCCTGCTCGGGCAGCGGTGGCAAGATAGAACGTCTGAGAGTTCTGGGCAGCCATTGCACTGGCCGTAAACAGAATCGACAAGAGGGCGAATCCTAGAATGCGTCTCATACAAACAATGTCCCCTTCAATTCGTCGAGGGATCCTGCCGGATCCTTCGGAGAACTCTGGAACACACTCAGATTAGGGAGAGCCGATTGTTTTTATAAGCTGCATCGTGCATTAGACGGTGCGGGAGCATGTATAAGTGTCGTATTTTCAGTCAAATAAGGAAGAAACGGGGGCGCGGTTTTGAGGGATGTATGATACAGCTTTTTCGGTATGGAAACGTCTTACCACGTCTCCACAGCAACAACCGCTGGCGGTCCGGGGTGGCCTTCAATCACATTCGCTTCTATGACGGCCTCCAGATTCATCTGGTCCCAGTTCTTCGGAGCCTTCTGCAACATTGCGTCCAGATAGGCAGGATTCGACACGACCTCGCTTGCCGCCTCAGTTCCTTCGCCCAGAATACCTGCCAGGATGATCACCGGCTGTCCCGATACCTGGTCATGAATTCGGGCGACAACGGCGTAGTCCCGTGCAAGACTTTTCATAGGAACCTGCCATTGAAGCGTCCAGATTCCCTTGGGAGAGCTCTTGCGATCCACCACCTTGCGTACGTGATTGTCAAATTCGAATCCAATCGGCAGATCCTGTGTTATTCGCATCGTCCAGGGATTGTCAAAAGCGCCAATCATGACGGATGGGCCTTCACGCAATTGAGCAAAGCCAGTATCAGACGCGGCTAAGACACGAAATTCGCCATTCTTCGGCACAAGAGGCGCGATGGAGCGCGCAAGTGTGATGACATCGTAGACGTTCAGACTGCCGCTCTCGCCAGCGGGGAACACGGGGGTCGTCCTGCTTTGAAGATCGACAGCGTCAGTCGGCACGCCCAGGCAGTACGTAACTCGGCTTGACGTTGCGGTAATTGGCTCCCAAAAGCGGTCCATATTTGACAGACCGCTGGGATTTGTGGGACCGCTGGGGCGTGCGGTCTGTCCCGGGAATCTTACCCGGCCAATACCGAACCCCAGGAGCCCGGCAACAAGCAGAGCAATCGGTATCCAGACATAAACGGTACGACCTGCAGATCCTTCAGGGGAATCTGCCAGGCGAGCTCCCGGCTCTACCCGGCCTTGAGGGAATGCCTCTGGTGACTCATAGACCAACTGAGTACCGGTTTGAACGGCGGCATGAGGCGAAGGCTCTCGAAATAGCGGAGCATACGAGCCGACCGGCAACTCGATGATCAGCTCTCCCGCATGGTCGGGGCTGTAATAGTACTGAATAAGCCTCTTTCGAACCTCAGCCGCGGTCGTGCGAACTACAGGGTCGAGATTCACATCGTAGTTTGGTTCACGTCCGAAGGCCTCGACGCCAATTGTTCTCTCTTTTAATTCGCCGGCGTTGCCCAGCAATGCTTGTTCTACCGTATACGCGAGCAAGACCGGATATCGCTTGCTATTTGTGAACAAGGGGTGCGCGAGGAGGCGGTTCAATTGCTCGCGAGCCAGAGCGGCATTTGATGTAACCTCGTTGTGGCCAGGCATTCAGAGTGTTCCTAGGGTTCAAAGTGAGCTCGCGTTGAGCGCATAGACCTTACTTCGATTGTACGCAGCAATAAGCCTAAGCTCGCAACCCTTCTATCCTAACGGCAGTACTTCTCGATCTCAGCAGACCTTTTTAGCGATTGAAAGTCTTCGAAGATGAAATCCGCCCCCACACCGAGCAATTCATGGCCTGGGAAGGTTCGAGTCAGGGCCGAAACGCAGCATCCTGCATGCTTGGCAGAAAGTACTCCCGTCAGAGAGTCTTCCACCACCAGGCGTTGGAAAACGATGTGTTTCCCAGGACTTGTGTCACCTTCCTTGCGGTCAAGCAATAATCGGGTAGCCGTTGTACCAAGCTGGTAGCTCTGACTGGGAGACCGACGATCCAGATCGTCAAAGCCCATGATGGAAACGCGTGGAATCAAACAAACCGCCCGCAACGGATGATCCTCAGCAACACGCTGCTCCAACGATACAGCCCGATGCCGAGCCATGTTCAGAAGATGCGAATCGGTTAAGCCCTGGAGACGTCTTGTCGTCTGGAGCCGAGCGCCTCAACTGCCGCAGAACTCAATGCCTTCGACACTAAGATCGTCCCGTCGTCAGCGAAACTCGAAAGCCTCGAACCAAGCACCGCATCCCATAGCGTTGATAGTAACAATCCATTGTGGACATCGAGGCGCAAAGCATCAGTTTCACACTCGGCCCAAGGAACTAAGTGGGATGCCCGCAAGAGCTGACAGCGATTGTTATAGCTGATGGCGATATCAAGACCTTTGCCTGCCTTAAGACTCGGCTTTCGAGGTGCACAGTTTAATATGAAGTCGAAATTTGGCCGAGAATCGGAACGGTTTCATGATCCTCCCGTTGGCAGGAATCGTCGAGCCAGCAACAGATAAAATGGGGGACCAAATCGCGAGTTGAAAAGGCATGTATCGCGGGTCCCCAAATGGATCCCAATAAGGCGAAAAACCATGGAAAAATCGACCAATTCGGGTACTTCATTCGGCGGAATTGGGATGCAATCGTGCGCAAATACAACTTGCAAGCGATTCCGTATGAACAGATTGCCTCATGGGCTTTCGGAGATTTTATTTTTAACAGCGAATTCGATAATATTACGAGCACCATCAAAGCGCGTCGCGCGTGTTTTCACGACTGCATCGACACAGAAGACATGTTCACAAACTTCTTCGCCGACTTGCGAGAACGGCGCATCCTCCCGCCACTCAGTTAGAAGCTGGAACCGCCTCAGGCCAACGTCTCGGTTAGCTGAGTAAGGAGAACTCGAACATAAGTGCGGTCGAGATCGCGCAATGAGGCATACTCGCTGATCTCGATCAGCCGAACCCGCGCGGGTCGTCCACAGTGGGGCGGAGCAACTCTGCACAATCGCCCCAGCCTCAACCCGTCGATATGCGGAAAATACGCGGCACGCATGTCCTGCTTTGCCATCAGTCGAAGTCCAGGTAGATCGGGATATCGCCCGATGATGGAATGCGTTCGAGCACACGTGTCACAGATTGACGAATGCCGTTCGTTCGGATCTCCGAGAGGGACAGCGAAGGAAATGACCACGAGTCTGTGCCGCCTGGGGCGGACCGATTATCCGCTGCGCACTCCGTAATCGAGCGTAAATAGCAGAAACTGAGCGCATCTCCGCGCCGCTATGGAAGTCTATTAACCTATTAACTCATTCAAAGTGAAGGGGATGTGCACTGTACCTAAATTTGTACCCGAAATCGGCGCGCGATCACTCTGCGGCGCATTCGAGACGGACATAAGTCGCTAATAGGAAATGGCTTAGGGAGATACTAGATGGTGCCGGGAGGGGGAGTTGAACCCCCATGGAGGTTGCCTCCGACGGATTTTGAGTTTCCCATGGGTTTAGCGTAATTGTGCGTAAGTAAGCCGAACTGATGTCCGTACCCGAACGTGTACCCGAAAGTGCGGGAATAATTTGGACTCTGCAGTCGCCAAAGACTGTTCGGAGGACACAAGACAAAGATGATTGCCAGCAACGTTCTCGAAGAAGTTCGCTGATCGCCGCGCTAACGAGAACGCCGATTCGGGAAGCAACCAAGGATGATCGTGCTCCTAACTTTCGAATGGCCGACAATCTTTGGGGACGCTGCTATGGCTTCGACTCCGGGAGCGACATGCGCGGAACATAGAAGTGTTAGGAGATATCAATTCCAGTCATGCTTTTGCTCCCGAAATCATCCGCGACTAGTCTCACTTCGTGCTTCGTTTGATCGTCAAGTTCGGCTCACGTGTTCGGCCGCTCGCTCAATCGAAGCGATAACGCGATGCACGCCTACGGCATCTTCAAAGCTCGGCGCGGTACGGGTACCCTCGCGCAGGTCGTGTGCCATCCGCCCATAGATGCGAGCAACATTCCCCGGCGCCATGTCTTCAGGCCAGCCGGTACGGTAGGATGCGGGGACCTCCAAGGGCTGGAACGTCTTTTCGTCTCCGCGCGCTCCTTTGAGGGAAAGCGACACGAATTGAGTGTGGCCGAAGGGTCCTGATACCCGAATGTCTCCTGCCGTTCCGTTGATCTCCCAGAAGAAGCCGTCGCCGTCCCGTGCCATGCCGCCGCGGTAATGGATGGAAACGGGCGCGCCGCCGGAAAGAATCCCGCTGACCAGCACTTGGTCGGGGGCGGACATGGGCAATCTTTCGCCCGTATCGACCGCGAGAGCGGTGCTTCGTCGTGTGGCGAGCACCGATGACAATTGAACGACCTCGCCGAGCACGTCGGTGAGCGCCGCCAACGTATGGCCCACCGGGATCGTCAGCATGGTGGCGCCGGCAGCGCGATCCAGCATGTATGCATCACTCTTCTTCTGGGCTATGGACCCGCCCCAGCCGCCGCCTCGCGCGACGATGGTCGTCGATAGAACCTCGCCAACGAAGCCGTCCGTGATCAGCTGTTTGAGATATTCGATTTCAGGACTTACGCGCGCCTGGGTTCCCACCACTCCCAAGAGGCTCTTAGCTTTCGCAAGCTCCGCAAGTTCCTCCGCCTCCGCGAGACCGTTGCCAAGGGGCCACTCGCAGTACACGTGTTTACCCGCTTCAATCGCAGCCTTCACGACCTCCAGATGATGAGGAACCTTCACCGTGACGGTAACGATGTCTACCTCCGGCGCGGATACCAGTTCAGCAACATCCTTGAAGGCTCGCGGAAGTCCGAGCGCGGCCGCCGCCCTTTGGGCACTGGCCAAGCTGGTGTTGGCGACGCCAACGATCTCGTAGCTATCGGACAGCGCACGCAGCGCTGGTACATGGGCGCGAGCCGCCCAACCCCTGCCCGGCTCCAATCCAACGATACCAACTCTGAAGCGTTGTTCTGTCATTGCGTTCCTCCTTGGTGTCGCCGAAGCGTAATTACGGCTGTAGTGTTGCGCTTTGTATACGGAGCGAGAAGATCTACCATCCGATCCGCTGCTGGGAAGGTCAAACGGGCCGATGGATCGGGCATGGTCGCGGCCATTAAGTGATAACGGGATTGAAATCAATTCTCTCGGTCTAATTATCCCCTTGTTCGTGCGACGGACCATGCATTACGGCCACATGGATTTTCTCTGTAGGGATAAAGATGACCATCAGGATGTGAGGGTCGCCTGTAGCTCCGGCGGTCCGCCTAATTCATACCGGTAGGACTTCGGTGCGCTGCCGTCGATGTCGCTCACGCCGAGCTTCGCACCCAGTTCCGCGCCGATCAGGGCACGCCCCGATAGTTCCATCCTCAGATTGGACTCATAGAGTGCGGCGATCACCTTTCCAGTGAATTGCGGCGATTCCCGTTTCCTCTTTGGCCGCGATTCATCGGGCATGCTGGCAAGATAGGCGCGCGCACGTTCGGTATCGAGTCCGCCCATCCAGATCGAAACTGCCGCGATGCTGTGTGGTCGCAACTCCTTCGCGAAATCGGCTGCCATCTTGTCCGCGCCAGCCTTCTGCGCCCCATAGGCGGGGCCGTGGTAATAGGCAACAGCACCATAATGGCCGGTGTGGACAATAAGGCCGCGGCCGTTAGCGATCAAGAGGGGAGCAGCATAATAAGCGGACACGAAATGCGAACGCAAGCCGACGGTAATGAGATCGACCGCCTCCAGCGGTTTTTCCCAGAAGCCGCCGGGCATCGTTGTGCTTTCGACCGCATTGGCGGCATTGTTTACCAGGATGTCGAGGCGACCATGCTCCGCCTTCACGCGGGCAAATAGCGCCGCGACTGCGTCGTCATCGGTGTGATCAAGGGCGATGGCAACGCCCTTCCCCCCGGCCTGCGTGATCAGGTCAGCGGTTTCGGTTACTGTGCCGCCATAAGGAGAGTCGCCGTCCGCAGTGCTGCGGCCCGTGACATATACGGTCGCCCCGGTCTCACCTAACGCAATGGCTATACCCTTTCCCGCGCCTCGACTCGCTCCAGTCACTACTGCTATCACATCCATAAAACCTCTTTACATCCGTTAGAGTAAGGCTGGCTTCTTCCTGCCGCCGAAGCTGATTTACTGCCTTGAAGAAAGGCTACCTCTTCGGTTTATAACATGCAAGAACGCCCAAAGAAGTGTAATACTAACCTGTAAGTAACCATGAAAAGACAAAAACAAACAATAACGCAAACATGTTCCACCGTGGAACTGGAAGAAGCGCTCAAAGTGCTGGAAGGGCGATGGAAGATACTCATTCTCTTCCATCTCTTCAGTGCACCGGTACTACGGTTCTCGGAATTGCGCCGCGCAGTGTCCGGGATATCTCAGAAGATGCTGATTCAGCAACTACGTGACTTGGAAAAAGATGGCGTGGTTCACCGCAAGGTATATCCGGAAGTGCCACCCAAGGTGGAATACATGCTGACGAAAGACGGGGTCGCCCTTCGTCCGGCGCTCAAGGCGCTTAAGTTCTGGGCAGAATCGCGAAAAATACCTGCTTCGGTAAAGAAAAAGCCTGCATTGGCCTGCAAAAGAGGTTCTGTCCGGTAGTCGACCATCCGATCGCGAATAGAGATGAGGACACCACCACTCAAGCGGTCTTGGCAATCTCCAAGGGATCTCCAAAGTAGACCTCGAGTCGCCTGAATTGAATGCGCCAGCCTTCGGGTGTCCTTACCAGATCATCGTGAAAGGCGCCGGTGGCATTGTAGTGCACGTTCCATCCCTGGTCCGCACGGCCTCGATGGGTAGCGAAAAAGTCCGTCCGCGCGTGAGCAGTGTCACCTGCAATTGAGACCAACGGGAGGCTCAGCATGTGCTGCCAGTTGGAGAAGCGGCTCATGCTGCCCTTGGTGTTCTCGTCGCCGCGCATCCATTTCGCCAAATCGCGATAGGAGCCGACCGTACCCCCTGCCGCACTATAATCCACGGTGCCGGTCTCAGAGAAGGTCTCTTCCCATTGCTGCAAAATGGCCGAGTCCTCACCCTGATGAGAGTCCTGTCCTAACGAGTAGCAGGAAATGATGTCCTGAATGGCCTGCCGATCCAGCAACCCTTGCATCATGTTGGCAACATCCGCACTTGAAACCTCTTCGCTTCGCATCGTCCTGCCTCCCTCTTGCTTTTCTAAAGACTAACGAGTTGGTACCCGGAACGCAAGAACTTACTTAAAAGTGTAATACTCACCAATAAGTAACCACGGAACAACCGGACCAACTTCCGATCCAGCCGGGTCGACTCAGGAGTTAGAAGAGGCCCTGGATGTCCTTGAAGGGCGATGGAAGATCCTTATACTTTTCCATCTTTTCAGGACCAATCTTGCTGATTCTGTCTAAATCGTCCTCAATGACTCAATGAGCGCTAAGGCCTTAAGGCCTGTTTGCGACAGTCGAGAACAAGCTGCCCCATGGTAACCCAACAATTCAGCCTTAAGCAGTAGTGATCGCCACGACATTGCCGTCTCGCAGGGCCTTGATATCGCGCATTGGGGGCTGGCCAAAGAATCGCCTGTACTCGCGATTGAATTGGCTCGGGCTTTCGTAGCCGACCTCGAACGCCGCACTTGCCGCATCCAGTTCACCCGTGAGCATGCGTTGCCGCGCGGCATGCAGACGAAGCTGCTTTTGAAATTGCAGCGGACTCATCGCCGTAAGGGCGCGAAAATGGTGGTGCAGCGTGGATCGACTCATGCCTGCAATCTCTGCCAGGTGCTCTACACGCAGAGGCTTCCCGTAGTTTGAACGCAACCAGGCAACCGCCTTCGCCGTCCGGTGGCATTTGGTCTCGAACGTCGCAATCGCGCGAAGGCGTGCTCCCAGACTTCCCTGGAGTAAGCGATAAATGATCTCGCGTTGAATGAGTTTGGCAAAGAATGAAATGTCGCGTGGAGCGTCCAGCAGATCGATCATCCGAGAACATGAGTTGACCAGTTCAACTGTGGTCTTCCCGATCGCCATTCCGCAGGCGCCAGAGGACTTCTCAGGCACATGGACTTCTTCTGTGTTCAGAATGTCCCGAAGAATCGACATATCCAGTTTCAGGAAGAAGGCAAGGTAGGGTGCCTGTTTGCTGGCCGTAATCACCTGGCTCACAACCGGCAGTTCCAGAGACGTAAGGAGAAATCTCGATTGGCCGAAGACGTAGCTCGCTTTACCGAGGTCCACTCGAATCCTTCCTTGCGCAATGACGAGAAGGCTTGGCTCGTAGGTAGACGGATTCGGAACGGTCGGAACAGTGCGACGATAAAGCATCAGTCCCGGCACCTCCGTTGCACGTTCGCCCGGATTACCAAGTGAATTGCCAATCTTCTTCGCTAGCTCGGTTAGAAGGTGAGAGAGCGTGGATGCATTTGCATCGCCAATTTTCCTATGTTGCAGCATCTTCGAAGCCCCCTCCCCTCTCCTAAGCATAACCGACGGGTTAGCACCAGCCGCACCACAAAATCATAACGACCGGACGAATAGGCAATGATTCGAAAGAATCGGGCTACCGCAGATGCATCGGAGGTCGCTAGGGTTGAAGTGAGGAGTGAAACACCATGAAAAGACGAAAACTAGGAGCATTAGAAGTCTCAGAAATGGGATTCGGCTGCATGAATGCCAGCGGCAACTACGGACCCGCCCCCGACAAGAATCAAGGCATTGGGGTGATTCGTGCAGCCCATGAAAAAGGCGTCACGCTCTTCGATACAGCCGAATTCTACGGTCCCTACACAAACGAAGAGCTTGTCGGAGAGGCGCTCGCGCCTGTCCGCGACAGAGTCGCTATCGCAACTAAATTTGGCTTCGACAATGAAAAGGGCGGCCTTCTTCTTAACAGCCGACCAGAGCACGTCCAAAAAGTGGTTGAGGGATCCCTGAAGCGACTCAGAACCGACCACATCGATTTGTATTACCAGCACCGGGTCGATCCGAACGTGCCAATTGAAGACGTAGCGGGCGCGGTGAAAGAGCTGATCGCAGAAGGAAAAGTGTTGCACTTCGGTCTATCCGAGGCGAGTGCAAAGACAATCCGCCGAGCGCATGTGATTCAACCGGTGAGCGCAGTTCAGACGGAATACTCGCTCATGAACAGAGATGTAGAGCAGAACGGTGTACTGAAGACTTGTGAAGAGTTAGGAATCGGCTTCGTAACTTGGGGTCCAGTTGGACAAGGGTATCTAACTGTGAAAATAGATGCTCGAACGAAGTTCGACGCCACATTGGACGTGCGATCTGAGTTCCCACGCTTTTCTTCTGAAAACATTGCAGCAAACATGCCGATTGTTGATTTTCTCAGACAGTTTTCTGAGAAGAAGAATGCAACACCGGCTCAAATTTCGCTGGCTTGGGTGCTCGCGCAAAAGCCGTCCATTGTTCCGATTCCCGGCACACGAAGTGTCGATCACCTGCACGAGAACCTGAGAGCAGTCGATGTTCAGCTAACGCCTGCGGATCTTCGTGAGATCGAAACTGCTCTTTCCACAATCGAAGTGCACGGTGGCCGGATGAATGAAGAACGAATGAAGGCGGTTGACCAAACAGAGTGACCGGTTATCGCATGATCATGAATCTGCTCTAGCTCGCCCACTGCCTGATGGCAGGGGCGGGCGCAGGTTCTCGCACACAATAGTCCTCATAAGTCGTCGGCTCCTGTTGGCCGATCACGGTTTCAATTGGCGATAAGAGTCAGTATGGAGTGACCGGTGCCGATGCGCCGACCGTAGGTTAGGAAGGGCAGCCGGTCATGAAGGAGAATTTACGATTTTTAGGTTTGGATGTCCATGCGGAGACGATCGCCGTAGCGGTTGCAAGCGGACGTAATGTGAGTCATCGGCTTCATCATTCACGGGGAGTCGTAATTACGGGCTCCCCGCCTTGCTTGCGGCCCTCTCGCTTCTTGCTACTGCGGTTCCCTGACGCTTTTCTTGCTCGTGATTGGATCCAGGGGTGCCTGACGATGGCGATCGTCATCTTGTCTGTGCTCAGTTCGACTTGAAGCAAACAACGAAGTGCACCTAGGCACAATTGCGTCCAGGTAGACGCCAAGGTGGATTGCGACCGCAACACAGGAGCGGTTACGTGTAATTCTCGGGAAGTGCAATCCGTATGCCGAGACGACCGTACGCTCCTCCATCCGGACAGCGCTTTTGTGAAGTCTTCTAGGATTCTTCTCTCCCCAATCAACACCACTCTTCCATCCAGCCATCGCTGGCGCGAGGATAGAGAACGCCAAATTGAACTGATACACAACAAGGCCAAATATGGCGTCAGCGCCAACAATGGACACCAAATACGGTGTTTTTGTGTATGGCCAGGCTTTGACCGGAGCCTATGCGCGGTCTGAGATGTGCTCTCGAGGGCAATGAAAAGTCGATGGATGCGATGTGGTATTCGTCAAGACCTCTTTACGCGCAAGGAATCCACCTCTTTCTTGCACGGCGCGATGGAAACATCTATTCACCGCGGAAGCGAGAATCTATCACTTCCATGCATTTGGTCATTAAGTTGCTCACTTAGAGGGAGGATATGAAGAGCGAGATCAAGATAGACGCCGTGAGAAGAGGGTCAACTTGGGCAGGTCGGCGACGGGCGCTCTCGGATCTCCAATGAAGTTATTCATCACTCACTAGGCGCGTTTCGACGCTTCGTCCAAGCATACGATCGTTTAAAACACACAACGTAGGAGTTCCGTATACATAAGCTTTGACACCACTGGTCGCCCGCATGGAGTGTGCAATCTCAATGTCGTTGAGCTTCATCTCGAACTCTAACCTCCCGAATGTTGGTTCTTCGACTTGCTTCCTTTCAAGTGTTCATTTCTTCCTGCTCAGGGACGTTTCTTATCACGCGAAGTCGGATCGAATCTGATCTAGCTTCTTCGCAAACCACTCGAGGGGGCGGCGGCAGCGGCGGCGACTTGCAGTGAGACAGATTTACTAATGTTCCAAATTCAAAGGAGATCACATGGCAACAACCCACCCACTAAAAGGTCAGCAAGATCAGGAGCGAATCCCTGTATCAACATCCGGAGTTCGAAAGGTGCTCATCGGCCGGAGCGATTCGCTGCCTAATGGCGGACGCCTCGTCGTGGATATCGACGAGAAGATCACGATCGGCATCTTTCGATTGGACAACGAACTATACGCCTATGAAAACACCTGCGCTCACTCCGGTGGTCCGATCTGCCAGGGTCGCATTTTGCCACGTGTCGTCGAAGTAATGGACAGCACAAAACAGATTCGTGGCCAGAACTGGGACGAATCGGATATGCACATCGTTTGTCCGTGGCACGGCTTCGAGTACAGCATCAAGACCGGTCGGCACGCAGGAGACGGCAAGATTCACCTCCGTTCCTTTCCTGTGCACGAAGCTGAAGGAGAGATCTATGTCGAGGTCTAGCAATGTGGCCTTCATCGACGCCGCGCAATCCCCGGAAAGTGAGCTTGCAGACATCGGGCTGAGACTCGAATTGATCGTGACTGCGGCAATCAACAGCGACATTCCTCCGAACTGGGAATCATTGCCGTTTACTGAACTCCTCACACCACTTACCAAGCTGTACGCAGTTGCTTGCGAGGCTGCTGGGCGGGAGATCACCCCTGTCACACAAGAAGCAACGCCAACTGAGGTGGTCATGCTTGCCTGCGCGCTGCTACGCGCGCAGGATCTTAACCCGTTTGATCTCGCGCTCTGGTTTTCGCGCGCGACTCACAGCAACAACCTACCCCGCTAATCCAGCGGGACGCCGACATTGTGGCAGGAGGAGAAAGATGGCAGACAAGAAGACGGACCCAAAGGTAAAACTTCATCCGGTCCAGGAAATCACGATCCAGACGGACTCACGCGAAATCCTCGCCAACGCAAAACACGACGTCGGTGCCTATGGGCTTGATAAATACTTCATCATCGACGTCGATTCGCATCACGTTGAGACGGATTCGTGGGATGAGATCCTTGAATACATCGAAGATCCCGTGCTCCGGTTCAATGGTAAAGAGATTTCGAAGAATTGGCCCACGGCAAAGAAACAGGGGCTGATCAACGAGCCTGCTGGGCTGATGTTCCAGGACGCGCAAGGGAGAATTCTGCATCAGGCTTCTTTGCAGGAGCCAGTCGAGAGTGTCAACGGTGAAGTTCGCGATCTAACTTTGATCCGACGTGCCAAGGAGACTATGAACATCGCCATCCAGGTGGTGTTCCCGCAGCCGATGCTCGAGATTGGCATGCATCCGAGCCCCGAGATTGCAACCGCACTGACCCTTGCCTACAACAAATGGTTCACCAAGAACATTTTGTCTAAAGATGAAAAGTTGCGGTCATTGCTCGCATTGCCATTCGAAGACCCGGCGGCCTGCATCCGCATGATTGATGAGTACGCTGGATTTCCAGGCGTCATCGGCTTCATGGTGACCAGTCAGCGCAGGATTGCGGTTAATAACAACGCTTACATGCCGATCTACAAGAAGCTCGAGGAGTTGGGATTGCCCCTGGCCTTCCACGCTGGCCCAACACTTTCGGATTCGATGGTCAGTCACATGAACAAGTTTTTGTCGATTCATGCCATGTCGTTCGTGACCTGCAACATGCTTCATCTGACGAACTGGGTTATCAACGGTCTGCCGGAGCGCTTTCCGAAGTTGAAGGTGGTCTGGGTTGAAAGCGGCCTCGCGTGGCTTCCCTTCATGATGCAGCGGCTCGATCACGAATACCTCATGCGCCAGTCCGACGCCCCCTTGCTCAAAAAGAGACCAAGTCACTACATGCGTGAGATGTACTACACCTCGCAACCCATGGAGGCTACTGATCTTGACTTGCTGCAGGCCACCTTCAAGGCAATCAACGCCGAAACTCAGTTGATGTACTCATCTGACTGGCCTCACTGGGACTTCGATACCCCAGGTCGGATGGCATGGCTGCCATTCCTAAGCGATGAGGGAAAGCGCAATATCCTCGGTGAGACTGCGCGGAAGGTCTTCAATCTATAGCTCCTCCGGGATGGCCATATTGCTTCGAAACCTCAGCGGTTCCCGGCATTCACTGAACCAAGGTTTAGAGATGGGCGACCCAATTACAGCAACTTCAACGGCAATAGCGAACACGGGAGCCATTCGTCAGCTTCCGCACGGAGAAATGTCATGACAGCAGTCAGCAGTGCCCCAAATGCGACACAAAGCCAAAAAGATACGAGCTACTCTTCAACTCCGACACGTTATAGCGGGTTCGACGGCCAATACATCTCAGGAGTGTGGCGTCACGGTAAGGAAGGCAGTAAAGAGATCGACACTGATCCCTACACCGGTCAAACTTTGACCGAGATTGTTCAGGCAGATACCAATGATCTGGACGAAGCCTATAAAGCAGCTGCCAAGGCTCAGCTGAGTTGGGCAGCGAGACTCCCGGCAGAGCGTGCCGCTGTGATGTTGCGTTCTGCGACCATCATGGAACAACGGCACGACGAGATCATCGATTGGCTTGTCAAAGAATCTGGTAGCACTCTCGTCAAAGCTGAGATTGAGTGGCAGTTCCTTCACTCAATTACGATCGAAGCTGCGTCGTTCCCTCATCGGATCGAGGGCAAAATCTTGCCACTCGACGAGCAGGGCAAAGAAAGCCGGGCCTATAAGCAACCGCTTGGCGTGATTGGCGTCATTAGTCCATGGAATTTTCCTCTGTATTTGTCCCACCGTTCGATCGGGCCGGCGCTTGCACTTGGCAATGGGGTCGTGGTCAAGCCTGCAGAGGACACGCCAGTCACGGGCGGCCTGCTGATTGCAAAGATCTATGAGGAGGCTGGTCTTCCGCCGGGGTTGCTCAATATAGTGATCGGCCCGATCGAGCAGATCGGTGACGCCTTCACCCTGCATCCGATTCCCAAGCTGATCTCGTTCACCGGATCTACTCGCGTAGGTCGTCACATCGGGGTGCTTGCCATGAGCGGTCCGGCGATGAAGCGTGTCGCCCTCGAACTTGGAGGTAATGCGCCGTCCGTGATTCTTGACGACGCCGACATTGATCATGCTGTTCGCTCCACAGTTATCGGAAGATTTCTTCACCAGGGACAGATCTGCATGAGCACAAATCGCATCATCGTCGACGCGAAGATTCACGATGAGTTCGTTGATCGCTTCGCGGCACATGTGAAGAGTCTCAAGTACGGCGACCCGAGTGATCCCAGCGTGTCGATCGGTCCCGTCATTAATCAGAAACAGATGAAATCGCATTTGGCTCACATCGCGGGGGCCAAGGCCGCGGGCGCTAAGCAACTCGTGGGCGGAGAACCGCAGGGCCAGGTTTTGCCTCCCCACGTATTTGTGGATGTCCGAAACGAAATGCAGGTCGCGCAGGAGGAGACTTTTGGACCCATTGCTCCCATTATCAAGGTCCACGGTGAAGAGGAGGCGCTTCGTGTTGCCAACGACACTGAGTTCGGTCTCGCAAGCGCAGTGTTCACCCGTGATCGGGAGCGGGGAGTACGTTTCGCGTTGGGTATTCAGGCCGGAATGACCCATGTCAATGATTCGAGTGTGGACGATGCTCCGACGGGTCCTTTTGGAGGAGAGAAGAACAGCGGTCTCGGTCGCTTCGGTGGCGATTGGATTATTAACGAATTTACAAGGGACCACTGGATTACCGTTCGGCACGAGAAAGGCAACTACCCATTTTAACCCTAAAGCGCGTCTCAAGAGAGCACCGCAAACTCATTAGACTAGGCCTCTGTTCACTGTTTGCACCCGGACCAAATACGGCGTCGACGCCACACATGGACACCAAATACGGTGTCCATGTGGTGTCAGCTTCGACCGGAACCTACGCGCTGTCTGAGACCTATTCTCGACTTCAATGAAAAGGCAAAAATGGGAAGGGCCATTTTTCAAATCCTCCTACACGCGAAGAACTTACCTCTTTCTCGCAGGTACGCGTAAATATTTATTCGCCGCGTAAGTGAGAACTTAACTACCTCTATGCATTTGGTCATGAAGTTGCTTTATCAAAAGGAAGATGCATTTCGACACTTCGTCCAAGCATACGATCGGCCAAAACACACAACGTAGGAGTTCTTTATGCATAAGCTCTTGACACCACAGGTCGCACGTTTGGGCAGACCCGATGTTCCTCCCGAAACAGACGCGGTCGACCCTTCGTTTAGCGAAGGCACTCCAGAATCACTGAAGGCGGATCTCATCGACCTCCTGGGGGAAACTCAAGTGTTGAGCAGGGTTATCGATTTAGTCAGGTTTGCCTCAGACGCGAGCCCATATCGTTACATCCCTCAAGTAGTTGTTCGGCCAAAGAATATCGGGGACGTGCAGAAGATTTTCCACTACTGTACTACGCACAAACGTCACGCCACTTTCCGTGGAGGTGGTACAAGCCTCTGCGGGCAGTCACAATCCGACGATATTCTCATCGATGTTCGACACGATTGGAACCAGTGGGAAGTCCTGGATGAAGGCCAGCGCTTCAAGGCGCATACGGGAACGCTCCTCGGGCATGCAAACGAGGCGCTCGCTGCCTACCAAATGCGACTCGGCCCCGATCCAGCCAGTGCCCATGCCGCGACGCTCGGGGGAGTGTTGTCGAATAATGCGGGAGGCATGCGTTGTAGCCTTCCCCGCGATTCCTATCACACCGTGGAGTCCATAACTGTTGTGCTTCCATCGGGCACAGTGATCGATACCGCAGCGCCGGGCGCAGAAGAGGAGTTCGCAAAGAAGGAACCCGCGCTCTCTAAAGGGCTGATGGACCTGCGAAATGAAATATTAGCCGATCCCGAATTTGTGGAGCGAATTAAACGCAGATACTCACACCGGAACACGAACGGTTACGGTATCCGTTCCTTCCTGGACGGTGAAACACCGCTGGGAATTCTCCGTCGTATCATGATTGGCTCGGAAGGTACGCTGGGCTTCGTTGGTGAAGTCGTATATAAGGCCATTCCGCTCCCGCGCCTGACGACAGTTGCATGGCTCCCATTCGTGACCGTCGGGGAGGCGGTGGCAGTGGTGAACGGACTTGTAACGCTCGGGGCTGAGGCGGTGGAGATGATGGTCGCATCCACCCTGACAATCGCAGCGAAGTCCTATTCTGGCACTCCGTCCTATTGGAAAACGCTTGACCCACAGGCTGCAGCGTTGCTCGTTGAATTCGGAGCGAGCGACGAAAAGGGACTCGACAAGATCGAAGAGAACGTGCGCCGAGAGCTTTCCGGAGCGAAGATGCTGGAGCCTCTGAGCTTCATGCGCGACGAGAAATGTATCGAGTTGGCTTGGCATGTGCGAGAAGGACTCTTAGGACTGATGGGCCGCTCACGTCCTAAGGGCACGGCCATTCTTACGGAAGATGTCTGCTTTCCTCCAGCCCGGCTAAAAGACGCTGCGGAGGACCTGATGGACCTCCTCAACAAGTACAAGTTCGATCCCGCCATAGTCGGCCATGCGGCATACGGCAATCTGCACTTCTCTCTTGTGGTCAATCTAAGCGTGGATGAGGATAAGCAACGCTATGCCTCCTTCATGGATGAGATGACCAAAATGGTGGTGGACAAATATGACGGGTCACTGAAGGCGGAGCACGGAACGGGGATCAACATGGCGCCGTTCGTTCAGAGAGAGTGGGGAGAAAAGGCCTATGGCGTGATGCGGCGCATCAAAAAGCTCTTCGATCCCGAGAAGGTGTTGGCGCCAAACGTTCTGCTTTCAGACGACCCCCTGATCCATCTCAAGAAGTTGAAATCCACTCCGGAGATCGAGAACATCTCTGAGGCTTCACACTGCATAGAATGCGGGTTCTGTGAACCCGTCTGCCCAAGCAGAAATGTAACGACCACTCCCCGCCAACGGATCGCTCTGCGCCGCGAGATGGCAAGACAGGAAGAGTGGTCGCCTTTACTCAAGACCTTGCTCGAGCAATATGAATACTTGGCGATCGAGACCTGCGCGGCAGATGGAACATGCGCCGATGTTTGCCCGATCGAAATCAATACCGGGGCATTAATGAAGCACTTCCGGAAAATGGAGCACACGCCGGAGATAGAGAAGGCTGCCCTGGAAATTGCGAAGGAGTGGGGCGAGATAGAAAGAGTCGCCCGGCTTGCGATCGGCACTGCGGATGTCGTTCAGCAACTGACCGGCACTGGATTGCTGACTGGCGTCACTGACATTGCTCGCAGCGTGGTCAGCAGTGACCTCATACCGTCGGTGCCGGGACCCATGCCGCACGCTGCGCCAGCGGAGTTGCCCTCTACAGTGCGAGAGGGCGCATCTGCGGCGTATTTCCCCGCGTGTGTCAACCGCATCTTCGGTCGTGACGTAAGTTCTCCTAAGACCCCAGGTCTGCCGGAAGTTCTCGTCACTCTCTCGGCCCGCGCTGGAAAGCCGCTTTGGATCCCGGACGATGTGCGTGGTCTTTGCTGCTCCACCCCGTGGAGTTCCAAAGGCTACAAGCAGGGCGGTACCTACATGGCTGAGCAGGTCGTCGATGCATTCTGGCGCTGGAGTGACGGAGGCAAGCTGGCCGTCGTCGTCGATGCAGCTTCTTGCACCCTCGGCATGATGGAGGACGTGGTGGAGCATCTGGACGACATCCGCAAACAGCAGCTCGGAAAAGTGCGAATTTTCGATTCGATACAGTGGTGTGCTGGTCTGCTTCCAGATCTCGCGATCACTCACAAAATCGATAGCATCATCATCCATCCGACATGCTCGACAACTCATCTGGGCTTGAACGACACGTTGAAGAGACTTGCAGCAGAGATGGCAGAACACGTTGAAGTTCCGATTGGAACGACATGCTGCGGTACAGCTGGAGACCGCGGGCTTCTACATCCGGAGTTGGTCCACTCTGCCACGCGAGATGCTGTTGTACAAATCAACCTCCACCCAGCGCAGCGATATATATCTGCGAATCGGACGTGCGAGATTGGTATGCATCAGGCGACTGGTAAGCCCTATGAGTCGTTCGCGTTCACCCTGGAAGAGCTCACACGCCGCCCGAAGGCAGAACAGCTGTGAGAGGTGAACTTCGTAATTATCTAAAAGAAGGGATACGATTCGAGACCGGACTTGCTGCTTGCAACGGATCTCCATCTACATTGCCATGAAAATCTCCAGTCGGACAATACACGCAAATACTATACGCCAACATTACCTTGAGGCAGGAGATGGTCCTCCGGTTGTGTTATTGCATGGTTTTCCCGAAACAAGTTACGCATGGCGTTTTCAGATTCCAGAACTTGCAAAAAAATACCGTGTAATCGTACCCGATCTGCGCGGGTATGGAGAAACCGACAAACCTTCATCAGGCTACGACAAGCGCACGATGGCAACAGACCTCCGCGAGCTGATGAGGGCATTGAATCTACCGAAGATCGCGCTTGTTGGGCATGATCGTGGCGCTCGTGTCGCTACTCGCTTCGCTAAGGATCATCCGGAGGCTGTTGACCGCCTGGTCGTGATGGACAATGTGCCAACCCGAATCGTTGGTCGAGAACTCGACGCCGCAAAAGCGAAGGGATATTGGTTTTTCCTCTTTCACTTAGTTCCAGATCTTCCAGAAGCGCTCATCGCAGGTCGCGAACACATCTGGTTGCGTTATTACTTCTCCGATTGGTGCTTTGATCCGTTGACCATTCAGGGCGAAGCGTTCGACACCTATGTCAAAGCGTATCGGGCACCTGGCGCTATACGAGGGGCCATGGAAGATTATCGTGCCAACGCCACCGATGTCGCCCAAGACAACGCCGATGCTTCCGTTAAGATCGCTTGCCCGGTGATGTCGCTTTGGGGACGTGACTTCAAGCTAGTCGGCGAAATGTTTGATATGCCCCGTGTGTGGGCGGAGATGGCAAGCAATCTTGTTACTCATGCCATTCCTGAATGCGGGCATCTCCCTCATGAGGAGAAGCCTGAGGAGATCAATCGCCTTCTGATCAACTTCCTCGCAGACTGGAAAGGCTGATTGCAGTCAGTAACCACTGTATGGGCGCTTTCGTCGTTCGGGATTGCACATGCAGTGCTAAAACGAGACTCAGGAGATAGGCCATGAAGTTAGCGCGTTTCGGTATTCCCGGCAGCGAAAAGCCAGCCCTTATTGACACCCAGGGCCGATTCCGTGATCTCTCGGGGCATCTCGCCGATATTACAGCTGAGTCGCTCTCCGACTCACAGCTCGAAAAGATCGCCGCAATCGATATCGATCAGCTGCCTCTCGTAGATGACCGTGTCCGCATCGGACCACCAGTTGCGGACGTCAGGAGAATCATCTGTATCGGTCTGAACTATAAGGACCATGCGGCAGAGACACACCTCGCTCTGCCGACGGAGCCTCTGGTATTTCTCAAGGGTTGTCACCCTAGCGGGCCGAACGACAACATCTATCTACCTGCCGGCTCCAAAAAAGCTGATTGGGAAGTGGAACTTGCCGTTGTGATTGGAAAGCGAGGGCTCTATATACCGGAGGAAGACTCCTTGTCTTATGTCGCGGGCTATTGCGCCTTTAACGACTTTTCCGAACGTGAGTATCAGATGGAGCGCGGTGGCCAATGGACGAAAGGAAAAAGCTTTCCGGGTTTTGCCCCCATGGGGCCATGGCTTGTGACTCGGGACGAGGTTCCGTTTCCGGGAGATCTCCGACTTTGGTTGGAGGTCGACGGGCATCGTTATCAGGATGGGACTACGAAGAATCTAATTTTCAGCGTCCCGACGATCATCGCCTATGTGTCCAGGTTCTTTGAGTTGGAACCCGGCGACGTGATCGCTACCGGCACGCCTGCGGGCGTTGGACTTGGCCACAAACCGAATCCCGTATTCCTCAAACCAGGGAATGTAATCGAACTCGCTGTTGAGAATCTCGGGGTGCAACGTCAACTTATTCTCGCCTGGGATCACTAATCCCGGCGAACCTCATCCTGCTTGCTGTCACTTGTATCGAGAGATCGGAAAGGAGAACTCTATGAACGGAATCAATTCTGATATCACGAAACCTAGGAATGGCCTTACGAAAAAGGACATTTTGGAAGGTGCCTTCGCAATGCCTTTCGGAAACCCCGCCTATCCACCCGGCCCCGATAGATTCTTTGATCGCCCTGCGTTGACGGTCCAATACCGCACCGATCTCGACAAAGCGCGGGCGCTCGTTCCTGAACCTCTTGTACTCGAAGATCCCACCGTCAGTTTGACCTTTCTCTTTATGGTGGCGCCTGGTCTGGGTGACTATTATGAGGTCAGCCAATCCATGCCGGTCTCCTTGAATGGAGAACGCCTCAGCTTTCGCCCATCAATGTATGCGAGTAATGTTGCTGCAATCCTGAATGGCCGTGAGATTTGGGGCCTACCGAAGAAATTTGGTTCGCCGCTGCTCACGGTCCAGAACGACACACTGGTGGGGACGCTCGAATACAGCGGTAGCCTGGTTGCCCGAGCGACCATGGGATACAAATATCGCGAGATGGATCTGGAGGAGGCAAGAAAGTCTCTCTCCATACCCGGCGTTGTCCTAAAAATAATTCCCCATGTGGATGGCAAGCCGAGAATCCTCGAGCTTGTCAGATTCGAATACGGGGATCTTGTGCTCAAGGAAGCATGGACGGGGCCGGGCGCTCTCGAACTGTTTCATCACGCCCTGGCTCCTCTCGCCGAGTTACCCGTACGTGAGATCGTTTCTGTGACACATACGATATGCGACATCACTTTGCGCTATGGCAAGGTGGTTTGCGACTACCTGTCATAGCGTCTCAAGCTGAGCAGAGGGTGCCGGTGGCCATCACTAATTTCAATGGAGCAGGATAGGAAGAAGATCATGACAAAAAGTGCCGTGTCCCGTCTTCGTTTGAGTGTCCTCGACCAATCGCCGATCAGCGAGGGCTCGACGCTCGGCACAGCACTGCGGAATTCGATCGATCTTGCCGTCTTGGCCGAATCCTTGGGATATCACCGCTACTGGGTCGCGGAGCACCACGGCTCGCCGGGTTTTGGTTGCATGAGCCCCGAGATTCTAATTGGGCCGATCGCCGCCGCTACATCTCGAATCCACGTCTGGAGCGGCGGCGTCATGCTCCCACATTACAGTCCGTTCAAGGTAGCCGAGAATTTCAGCATGCTCGCAAGCCTCTTTCCAGGGCGAATCGATCTTGGGGTCGGACGGGCGTCAGGTACGGGCCGTGCCACGGCATTATCCCTCCAGCGGGACAGGAGACTGCCTCCCGCTGACGACTTCATGGATCAGTTAACTGAACTGATAAGCTACTGCGGAACAGAGGAGCAGCGGCGTGCTCAGGGAATGCCACCGGCAAACCTTGTTACGCACGAACGCCCTCACCTTTGGCTTCTTGGATCGTCCGCGCAGAGCGCCGTCTGGGCGGCTGATCTCGGTCTCTCCTATGCATTTGCCGACTTCATCAATGCGCATGGCGGCGAAGATGCGGTCACCGAGCATTATCGCGAGCAGTTCACGCCGAGAGCCAAGCAACCGAAATCGGAAACCGCCGTCGCTGTCTGGGCGATTTGCGCAGAAACCGATGCGGAGGCTAATGTCCTTGCCTCCAGTTTTAAAATGTTGATCCTGTGCCTCCAGCGTGGCGATCTCATCGCCGTTCCTGCTCCGCAGCGAGCGGCTCAATTCCTGGTTGAATATGCAAAGCGGCCAGGTAGTTTGCACATGCAACGCCGGATCATCGTAGGTACTCCCGAGATGGTCAAGAGCGGTATCGAGGCCATCGCTGCGGAATACGACGCGGACGAAGTGCTGATTGTGAACATCGTCTACGATCATTCCGCACGGAAGCGGTCCTATCAATTAATAGCCAGTGCGTTCGGACTGGTTGGTACATAGTCACATTCATTGAACCTGACGAGGGAGTTCAGAGATGAAAGCAATTACGTTTGAAGGTGCGGGAGATGCTGATGTCCTGCGGCTCGTGGATGAGCCGATGCCCGAGATCAGACCGAATGATCTGCTGGTACGTGTTCGCGCTGCCGGCATCAACCGCGCAGACATCCTGCAGCGTCAGGGCTTCTATGGTGCCCGGCCTGACTTCGGCGATTCGCTTGTGCCTGGTTTGGAGATCGCCGGGGAGGTCGTGGAGGTCGGGCCAAAGGCCGAAGGATATAAGATCGGTGATCGCGTCATGGCCATTGTCGGCGGAGGGGGGTATGCAGAATATGCACGCGTTGACAGTAGCATGTGCATGCCCGTTCCAGACGTGCTGAGCTACGCGCAGGCTGCCGCCATTCCAGAGGTGTCTGTCACTGCGCATGAAGCTCTAGTTCATCTAGGCGAGTTGAAGGCCGGGAATTGGGTACTGATTCATGCCGCCGCGGGGGGCGTCGGCTCTGCTGCGGTCCTCCTAGCGCACGCCATTGGAGCTAAGATTGTTTTCACTGCCTCCGGGGAAGAACGCATCGCCCGTGTCACAGCTCTCGGTGGAACAGTGGGAGTGGACTATAGGAAACAGGATTTCCTATCTGCTGCGCTGGAGGCTACCGGTGGGCGGGGTGTCGATGTAGTGATCGATTTTGTAGGAGGGCCATACCTCGATCGGAATCTGCGCGCACTTGCTCCAGGCGGACGCCTGATTCAGGTGGGAATCCTTGGCGGTACGGAAGGCATTTTGCCGATCGACCTATTAGTGCACCGGCACCTCCGCATCATCGGTACGGTCATGAAATCGCGGACATTTGAAGAAAAAGTAGCGATGACTGCACGATTCCAGAAACACTGGCACAGTGCCTTCGTGGATGGCGCACTAAAGCCAATCGTTGACCGCGTATTTCCTCTTGAGCGGGCAGCTGAGGCTCACCGTTCCATGGAAGCCTCAGAGAATTTTGGAAAGATCATCCTCTCCATGGATGAAGCATCTCAATCATTCGCACCTTTACAAGGCACCACATAAGCGAACACGAAAGAAACATCTCATGACCGACGACCAACTAACTTATTCTCGCCTGGGATCACTAACCTATACCTCGCCTCAATCATTACGTGCATCGAGATAACGCCCTTGCTGCCATCTCTTGCGTTTTCGTTTCCGTTCGCACAAAGGAAGAAATCTTGAAGGCGCTGCTGGACGCGGAGGCCGATCTTCTGTGCCGCGCGCGGAGATACGAGCGGAAGGATGGGCACAATGCTGCGGGAGCTACTATAACTATTCGCCATGTAAGAGAGGGCTGCTGAGTCGTGATGTTTGATCTCAATAAGGTCACAATTCAGCATCGTCCTAAGTCGGCGCACGGGCGATTTTTGCTCATCATGTCAGTGTTGCTTCCTAACGCAATGATTGGACAAAGCTCCGGCGGAGAGGTTCAAGGCACAGTTACCGACCCGTCCGGCGCAGCCGTCAAAGGTGCCGAAATCACGATCGAAGGGACCGCCACCCGCGAGACCCGTCGTCTAGTGAGCAACGCCAGTGGTTTTTATGACGTCCCCAATCTGTCGGTTGGGCTATACAGGTGACCGATAAAGCGCCCGGATTTTCTACTGGGGAACGCACTGGCGTGAGCGTTCAGGCGGCGTCGGAAAACGTGGTTGACGTGCGGCTTGCAATCGACGGGTCCGAGGAAACGACCACGGTTGCCAGACAATTAGAGGGCGTTGATCTAGTCACCTCGCAGACCGGGGGTATCGACAGTGGACTTGTCATTCGGGAACTGCCGTTGAACGGACGGGATTGGACTACTCTGGCCGCCTTGCAGCCAGGGGTCTCGATCGTGCGCACCGAAAACGCCCCTGGGCTGGACGTCACCCGAGGGAATCGCGGGAACGGGGTCATGATGGTGATCGGCGGGGCGTGGCCGCAACAGAGTCGTTATTGGCTCGATGGCATTAACGTCAACGATTGCTCAGGAGGTGCCCCGGGCAGCGCTTTGGGAGTCAGCCTTGGTGTCGACGCTATCGAGGAGTTTTCCGTAATCACCGGTAATGCGCCAGCGGACTGGGGCAGAACACAGCAGCATGCCCTATGATTTTCCCGACCGTCTTAATTTGCCTGGTTGCAGCCATCCCATGAATCCCGGCAATGTTGCGCACTACGTAGAGTTATCCTGCTTTGCTGCACCCACTCCATCCACACGATTGAGCGATGCCGGACGCAACGTCGTGCGCGGCCCTGGCCTCGTCGATTGGGATACCTCACTGTTCAAGAACATTCCCATCTCGCGCGTTGCCGATGCCTTCCACCTGCAATTTCGATTTGAGGTGTTCAACGTTCTGAATCACGTCAACTTCGTTCCACCCACTTCGACGAGTGTGCAACTGTTTACGCAGGCATTAGCGCCGATCGCGTCACCAGGAAACCTGTCAGTTTCTCTGGTGACGGGATAATGGTTCGCCACGCAAAGCTGATCATCGCCCTCATGCTCTGGGCCTTGTGGGGAGACCTTTCTCTGTATGCAGACTCCCCACCCTCCAACGTCGTGACACTGCCAATCCAAGATTCTACCGATCGGGTATTTGTCCCCATATCGGCAGGAAAGGAAACATCCCACGAGTGGGTGGGACAGATCCTTGAGGATAAGCAAGGATTCCTCTGGTTCAGCACCCGGGATGGCCTGGACCGCTACGATGGGTACCAGATTCAGCACTACAGTCCCGATCCCAAAGACCCCATCACCGGAGTCTTTGTCCAGAAGTGTTGCCGCTACGCCTTATATAGGGACCATGCCGGCAAAATCTGGATTGGAGCCAATGAATCAATTTCTGAGTATGATCCAGAGACGGAGCGGTTCACCCATCTGCCGCTTCCCTCTGGAAAACTCCAGGGACTGGTCAGAAACGTTAGTCAGGACAAGGGTGGAATTATCTGGCTGGCCTCCCGCCGAGGACTGACCCGCTATAACCCCGTGAATGGAGAGACGGCGCGCTTTCTACACAACGAGAATGATGCGGGCACTTTGAGCAGCAACTTTGTGCGGTCGAGCCTCGAAACAAGAGACGGCACATTCTGGGTCGCCACGAACGAAAGCGTGGATGTTTTCGACCGTCGAACCGGTAGAGTCACGGAGCATCTACCTCTTCGTAACCCACACCAGAATCAAGCCAGTACACGAAATCCATACGTTCGGCTCTTAGAGGATCATTCGGGCGTTGTCTGGATCGCGTCTCCTCGGGACGGCCTTGCCTTCATCGATCCTCAGCACAAGAAACTTACTTTTGTCTCATTGGCGAGCGGTTCAGAGCCGCAACCGGGAGCATGGGCTATCATCGAAGACCGATACGGAGTGCTCTGGGTGGGAACCGATCGTGGTCTGTTTCAACTTGACTGCGCTCGCAAACACTTCGTCCGCTACCGTAACGATCCCTCCGATGCCGACAGTTTGCCTGCCGACTGGGTACTGGCACTCTTCGAAGACCGCGAAGGCGGCATTTGGGTAGGTACTGCCAACGCTGGCGTCGCTCGAGTATCGGATCATCCGCTGCCGTTCAAGCGTTACCGGCGCGGAAAGGGAGTCAGTGAGCTTTTCGGAACAAACTATGTTCTCTCAGCGTACGAGGAGAGCCCCGGCGTGGTCTGGGCGGGAACCAAAGGTGCAATCAACGAGATCGATTTGAAAACCGGTCGCTACGCCGTGCGGCCGATCGCGGAAAATACTGAGGTTGCTTCGATCGCGAAGGACCGCTCGGGCCAATTCTGGCTCGGTACCTTTGACGGTGGCCTGTTTCGTTTTGCCCCGGCCACACATCAAACCGTATTATACGGCCACAATGCGAGGAACAACTCGGGATGCGGTAACAACGAAGTTCGGGCACTTCTTGTCGATCATCACGGCACCGTCTGGGCCGGAGCGGGCGCTGTTTTGTGTTCGTTTGACCGTGCAAAGAATCGATTTGAGATTTATAAGACCGGTGCCCCAAACTCTAACGAGATAGATACGCTTGCTGAGGATGCCGCGGGAAGGCTTTGGATCGGGTCCAGACATGCCGGCTTGTCTCGCTTCGATCCCGCGACGGGCCAGTTCACAAGTTTTAGACATTCCGGGGCAGCTGGCGGTCTAAGCAGTGATGGTGTGACATCGATTCTTGTCGATCGGTCGGGAACAATTTGGGTTGGAACGCTGGGTGGCCTCAACCGCCTGGATGTTGCGACCGGGAAGTTCACGGTTTACATGGAACGCGACGGTCTTCCCAGCAGCAGCATCAATGGCATCGCCGAAGATATGAGAGGTGATTTGTGGATCACTACAAGCTATGGACTCTCGCACTTTAGCCAAATCTCGAAGACCTTCTTTAACTATTTTCGTTCCGACGGAGTCTTCGACGACCTCACAGGAGCTTGGAGCGGCCGATCCGGAAAAATGCTCTTTGGATCTTACAGCGGGCTGACGGTCCTCTCACCTGGAGACATAGAGGAAAATCGACCTTCTCCGCTGGCGGTCGTTCTCACCACATTTCGGATTTCCGACAAGCCGGTGCCAATTGGAGCGAACTCCCCGCTAAAGAGATCGATTTCTTATACGAAATCGTTGATGCTTTCCTACAACCAGAACAACCTGTCATTCGAATTCACGGCCCTCAGTTACGCCGATCCGGAACGCACTCGCTACCGGTACAAACTCGAGGGTCTCGAACGGGCGTGGAATGAGGTTGCGAGCGCGCAACGCTTCGCACGCTATACCTCTCTCGCGCCAGGGAAGTATAGGTTTCAAGTCGAAGGTCGAACCATCCACGGGAATTGGTCGGAGAAGGGTGCTGAACTCAGCATCGTGATCCTTCCACCCTGGTGGAGCACCTGGTGGTTCAGGACGGCATGGGTCTTGCTGATCGCGTTAGCTGTCCGATGGGCTTATCATCTCAGGGTCGGACAGTTGGCACATCAACTCGACCTGAGATTCAACGAGCGCATGAGAGAACGAACGCGGATCGCGCAGGATCTCCATGACACTCTGCTGCAGAATATCGCGGGACTTTGCTTGCAGATTGGGGGCCTTTCCAAGGTTGTGGTCACGTCCCCGGAAGCTGCGAGAGAACGGCTGAAGGACCTGAGGCAACAAGGTGAAGAGTGCCTCCGCGAGGCTCGCCAGGCGGTCTGGAATATCCGTTCTCTAGAATCCGAATACGTGGATCTGGCCAGCGCACTTCGAGAGTCTGTGGAACAACTCACAGCTGGTACTCCCGTTCGATCCCACTTTCGGGCTGAGGGGGTGGCGCAATCGATGCCCCCGGAGCTACAAGAACACCTGTTACGCATCGGCCGGGAGGCGATCATCAATGCGGTGCGTCATGCGCATGCCTGTGAGATTGAGGTGCAGATGATCTTCGAAGCCAGCTCGATCCGGTTACGAATCGCGGATGACGGCCGCGGCTTCGACACGCAGAGGGCGGCCGAGCTCTCAGGACATTTCGGTCTCACCACGATGCGCGAACGGGCACGAGAAATAAACGCAACGATTGCCATTTCAAGCAAAATGAATCACGGAACCGTCATAGAAGTGAAGGTTTCCCTCTAAGGACATCAATGCCAACACGTATACGAATCCTAATCGCGGACGATCATCCAACCATCCGTAAGGGACTAATTGCAACGCTCGAACCAGAGCCGGATATGGAGATCGTCGGGGCCGCCCCAACGCGTCAGGCGGCAATCGCGATGTGGCAGGAAACACGCCCGGATATCACGTTGATGGATCTCGCGCTCGAAGGTTGCGACGGCGGAGTCGATGCGATCCGGCAAATCCGCAAAGAATCTCCAACTGCCAAAATCATTGTCTTCTCAGCGGTGACTGGTGACGAGGACGTTTTCCAGGCGCTGCGATATGGTGCAGTCACCTTCCTCACGAAGGAGACGCCCGATGAGGAACTTGTGCAGACAATACGCGACGTTCATGCTGGCGGCAGACCGATCCCTCCAGAAATTGCCCGCAAGTTGGCGGACCGGCTCACACAATCCAGCCTCACCACTCGTGAAGTTGAGGTCTTGTCACTTGTAGCAAGGGGCTACCGCAACAAGGAAGTCGCCGCCGCCCTCTCCATCAGCGAAGAGACCGTCCAGGGCCACATGAAACATATCCTTTCGAAACTGGGTGTAAATGATCGCACCAGCGCAGTAGTAGTTGCCGCGCAGCGTGGCATCATTCGCCTCCGATGAATGCCAAGATCCGATCGTTGCCGAAGAAAGCGATAAGCTGACTCGGTGTTCGCCCAAGCCAGAGATGCCCAGGGCGCCGTCGCAGCTACCTTGCCTGACGGCTGCCCCAACAGTTGTCAAGTAGCTTGACGTGGCGGATACCCAAAACTCACATCCCACCGCTTCATTCAGGTTCCATTCCCGCGACCGGAAATTCGACCACTTCCGGCGCATCGTGGCCCGAAGCTAACGCGGCCTCCTCATAACCAGCGGTTCGCCGCGCGCACTCAACGGAACTAGGTAGGTATCCACGTGCGGCCAATTCTGATGGGATCGAAAACGCGCATAGAGTGAAACCCTCTACTTCAGATACAGGTCGCAGGCGCTCTGACCGTGTATCGAGGATTCCAGGGGCGATACCTGAATTCAGGTATCGCAGGACAGCGCAAAACAGGGAAAGCAAAATGCGGCAGTCTGGGGATTTTCAATCCGCTTTCCAACCCGCATTCTGATAATGGCATTTCGATAGAAATGCGAATGCTGGATGCTGAGCGGGGGATTCGACCCTCAACCGTCCCTTATTCTTTGTTGCATTTGCACAGATCTACAGAAAGGAACTTATGAATATTTGCAGGTCGCAAGAAGAATTCAGCGTGAAACTCCTCATGGCTGCCGCAAGCGATGGAGTACTTGTGGGGATGGCCAAGTTAAGGGATCACCCCGCGTTTGTGGAGTTGTGGAATCGGCATTCGCATGTAGCGTTCAAAGTGGCTTATCGGATCACGGGGAGCCGAGACGATGCAGAAGACGCGATTCAGGACGCGTGGATGAAGGCCTATGTACATTTGAACACTTTCGATGGCAGGGCAAAATTCTCGACTTGGCTGACGCGTATTGCGATCAATTCGTCGTTGATGATTCTTCGAAGGAAACGTGCTCGCCCTGAGACTTCTATGGACATTACGGATGGTGATACCTGGCAGCATTGGGAGATTGCAGATCAAACGAAGAACGTTGAAGAGCTTTATGCAAGGCACGAAAGAGGAGAGCACTTAAGGCGAGCAATTTGCCGTCTACAGCCCACTCTGCGAACTGTGGTTGAGATTCATCAATCCAATGATCGTTCGGTAAAGGAAGTCGCCGAACTCGCAGGCATTTCTGTTGCCGCGACTAAGTCTCGTTTGTTGCGCGCCAGAAAGCTTTTACGCAAAAGCTTGTGCCCTGAAGAATATATGACTTTGTAGCTGGCACGGCCACCTGCGGAGAAGGGCACGGGACGCAATCGAGAGGCATACCTCAGATGGCAATAATGATGCGAAGAATTGCCTTGCTAACCGTGGACCAGTGGCTTATCGCTATAACGAAGTGCTCGTGCATCGAGGAGTCCCCACGGGGCTGTACCTGAATCCAGGAGGTGCATGGCAACGCAACACCGGGAGAGCAAAAAGCACAAGTTTGGGGCAATACGTTTGCCAACACCGATCCGATCAAAGCATTTCAATCGAAATGCCGAATGGAGAATGATGACTACCTCACCCAATAGATGGCGCAACGAGTCTGCAGAAGCTCGCCATCCTAAATGCGAAAGAGCCTATCGGGAAACAGAACGATTTATCGAGTGCGGCGAAGATGCGTCACATGTCTTCCGGTGTGTGTGTGGAAGTCACTTGCCCCATCCAACCTTTGCGTCAGTTCTCCGCCTGGAAGAACTCGCATGATCGCTTCAGCAGATCTGGATGGAGACAAGGAAGAGGCCACGGGACGATCCCTCCGGGTCGTTGTGATCGATGACGAACCTGTTATCGCACACACACTCGGAATGATTCTTAGAGAGAAGGGATACGACACGGTGTCGTATACCAACCCTTTGACAGCCTTGAAGATGGTACCCGATTACCAGCCTCACATCGTGGTCACGGACGTGACCATGCCGCAGCTTTCGGGCATAGAACTTGCAATGCGCCTAAACAAGCTGTGCCCTGAATGCCGATTCCTCCTGTTCTCAGGAAGCGCCCAACCTTCGGATCTACTGGACGCGAGTCAACGAGGATATAACTTTCGCTTACTACGGAAACCGGCTCATCCAATTGAGTTGTTACGTGAGCTACGAGCGCTTCATGCCTGAATGCAACGGCAACATCTGCACATCGAATCGGGGAGGAATAGCGTGCAATCTATCGAGACAGTGAACAAAGATCCGTCGTATGTATCGTCTGGCGCCCCGTCAATCTGTCGAGCAACCCAGGACGACGTCTCCAGCGCAAACAGTCTGCTCAGGCTAATGTTTTCCCGCTTTCTACGCCTTGGCCACTGGCTTCGTTCCGGACTGGCCGATCTTTTTTGCTGTTTCTTTCCATACAAGTTTACGTTTGACATTGACAGTCATTGTGTCGGTCACCACCTCATATGTGGAGACAATCTAAGAGGGAACCTCTTGAGAGATTCCTGCGGAGGGAAGCAGGCGGAGTCGCAACGACATTTTACCCTCCCCGACTTACCACCTATGATGATCAACCTCTCGTCCCCCGATCGGCCGCTGCTATGCTTCCGTGGAAGGCCTGCAAAATCGCAGGCGTCCATTAACACATGCCAAGTGATTCAAAGACAGTTCCAGATGGCGGATCGACTTGCGCTCTTCGTCGATAATGCATACAGTCGACAACGGTCCGATATCGATTATATTGACGAGTCATTATCATTTGCGCTCGTAGTCATTGTTTGGCATCTGCAGATAGTGGATGGGACCAGAGAGATAACTGGATACCCGACACAGTGGCTTCCATTAGGTCCTGCTGTTCAGCATGACGTATCCGGCTGCCTTGCGTGTGTTGAATTCGGAGTGTATTGGTTCTTGTTTGGTAGCTGTCTGGTCACCATGAGTCTCCGCATATTTGTGTGGCGTCCGTATGGTGCTGGTCTATTTGTTTACGCCTCATGTCAAGTTGAACTGCAGAGGATGAGTCTTCCTCGGCAGCATCTTGGCGATCGACTTCTCCAACTCGGAGCACGCGTAGAGTGGAGTGGCGCAGATATTCCCCAAGTTGACGTCAGGCGGCGGGAATTTCTTGGAGGGCATCAGGATGTAAACCAACCGATCACTTTCCCACAGCTTGACACTGATCTGACTCCGGTCGTCTGGAAGACAGATGGTGAGTGTCCGCCCCTGCAGGTCAGATTTCACCCTGGACACGGGCGCGCATCTGGTGACGACCTCGAAATTGAGCAGCTCTGGGGGAAGCTTCTCGATATTGTCCGATTTTTGTTCGACATCATACTTCGGTATGTTGAACTTGAGCACGGCGCAGAAGTGGTGTTCTTTATTCAGTGCAGCTATCTGGCAAGTCTGCAGGTTCTCCATCAATTGCGCTCACGGAAGCTGCCACCTGCAGGTGTCACGCTGCACTCAAATGCCGGAAATTGCGCTCTCGGGCTCAAATACTGCACTCAGTTCCCGAAATTTCGGAACAGGCTGTACTTAAAGGGGTCTGAGTAGAAACGGAACAGAAAACCTACATAAGGGCTGCGGGTAAGGCTCTCAAACAAACCCCGCTTTGATGGAAAGCTCGGTGCTCCGCCAAGAGCGCTTGGGCTGGCCCTGTTTCTTCCCAGAATCAACAACAACACGCAACACGGGATCAAGCAACTCGATCTGCCGCTTCAGCGCCTGCTTCCTTTCGTGGAAACGTCGTCTCGCATGAGTAACCGCCGGTATGGCGTTTCCGGGAGGCCGTATTCCTTGTGGACGCGCGCTCCTTCGCGCCACGTGGACTTCAGTTTGCAGGATGGTCGAAAGACTTTGATGTACAGCCGAGAGGGACTCGTACAGCTGTCCTAAGGCACTGTTGCGCTTAGGCCTTCCAATCGGCCATAACCGTCACATCGGTCAACACCAACGTATGTACAAAGCTGCCAACCAACCCCGTCCCCGCAACGTACCACCAAATCCATCTCCAAGTGGCCTGAACAACTCCGCCCCGTCCGCAAACGTACGAACTGGAACCAGCTTGCCTACCCGCTGCTTCGGCCGTTCGCTTGGGCCCACCGGTCTCCATCAGCAGGCCAGACACACGGTTCTTCATCTGCTTTGCCGCACTAGCAGATACCGAAACGCAGCGTGCGCCTTCGGGACGGATGAAAATGTGCGATCGTTCCTTATAAAGGACTGCAGAAGGCGCGGACCATGATGATCTTTCTCTCTTCGTTGCAGTCTAATGGCCTCCGAGAATTTTGAAAAAATCATCCTCGCCGTGGAGGAAGCATCACACGCAAAACCTTATGTCAGATCAGGCTCCCACCGGCCCAACGATATGTGCCGGTGCTCATCATTTGCACTTTATTGTTGCGATAATGCAGTTGAACAATATCGTCTGGACATACATCAACTCTTGGAAGCTGCGCGGTTGGCAACTCTTCGCACGTGGCTGAATGATGGTATTCGGGTGTTCACAATTGTGCTGAACAACTCGTCCACCAATGTCGCCACCTCATGAGCCAAATCGACGATGCCAAGTCCAATTGACCTATCGTCGGACACACCATGTTCCGTTAGCAACGCTCGTTCCATGCTCTTAAGTGAAATGCTGAGTGGTTCGGCCTCAGAGACGTCTTTGCCTTCGAGATGATTCGCCATTCCGAGAAATCTCTGAGCGCAGGCATCATCGAATCGTCCCCACGCACCGCGCACATTTTGGGAAAAGATATGCTCCGATCCCAGGAGTCTGTGTTGGATGAGCGCGGCTTCCATCATAACAAGCACGCGAAGCGACGGTTGCCAGCTTCGCACTAGTGCACGCATTGCCATCCCTTGCTTCCGCCTAATGCCAAATTCAAATAATATGGCGTCCGATTGCGAGTTGACCATTTGAAAGTGTGAATTGATCTCCTCTCGCAAAGCACGGAGATCCTGAACGATCGTTTGCTGATTACCTTGTTCGAGCCGTATGGTCAACCGAGCTATTGACATAAGGCTGTTGATGAAAGCTTCTGCCATCTGGTCAGTTGCGCGCGCAGTACCAAGGCCATCAAAGACTAGCCACATGGCAATAAGTCCAAGAAGAATACCTAGGACCCTATCCCGTGCTATCACAAGTGATGTCTGGATAGAGAATTCTTGTAGATTGACCAGATAAAACGCATTGGCGATCTGCACGCCGAAATAAGAGAGGCGTTGACTCGAGGTTGCGAACCAAGCAGCCACTCCGGTAACAGCTGCGAACAGTAGCGAAAATGCCGTAATGGAATCGATGTTTGGCAGGATGAAGACCTGTGAGCCAATTCCAAACAAGACCCCGCCGGCAATTGCTCCAGTGATACGAAGCACCTGCTTTTGTCGCGAGGTCCCAGCATTCGACAGCGCCGTGAACACGCATGTCACCACAGAGGTTCCAAGCCCTCGCCAGTCCAAGACAAAGTAAGTGAAATAGCAAAGGGTCGCTGCGAGACATCCCTGGACCGCATAGCGAATGTGCAGGGGATTTGAAAACGCATCTCGGACGAAGAACTGGGACGACCTGGGCTCATCTTTGATTGACGGGATATATCGGTCAATAGATTTTGCACCCGAAAACACCTCAGGAATCAGCAGGATCGTACGCTGGATTTCCGCGAGCAGCGGGAACCCTGATGGAGTGCCAGGGGGGGCAGGTACCATCCGGGGTGCCTGTTTAGCTTGAAGGTCGGTTCGTATTTGTGCAATCTGATTCTCCAGGTTTTCTAGAAGAACTTTATCTTCCTCTTGAGCCTGATGGGGAACTCGAATCGACGCCGCGCTGAGGTCGACAAGACGGCCAGAAAGAGAGATTACGGCTGCGGTCTGGTCGTGGTACAGGCGTTCATAGTTGCTTCTTGCTAAGCCTCTGCGAAGCGCACCTACCCCGACGATCGTGTACTGTTCCAGCTTTCTCTGGATTTCATCTGGGACAGCCGCTTGCCTGCGGTAACTCTCCAACAATTGTTGAACAAGGTGTAGGCGGCCGTCGATACCCTCAGTCAACTCGTCTTTTTTGTGAAACGCATGAAACACAATTTCAATCGCCACAGTAACAGACGTCCCTATCGCAACAGCAAGCAGTTGCCAAAGTGTCGCGTCGACCTGTACGTGCGCGAAGTCTTGACGTTGCCATAACAGCATGGCGTTGACGACAATTGCGGCGAATCCCGTTGCCACCGCATAATCTGCAAAGGTGGAGAGTGCGAAAAAGACGACGAACATGCTGGCGCTGAACCACAAGAACTGGGCGAACTGTTGGTCGGCGAACAAACTTGCTCCGGTTAGAATAAATGTCGCCCCCGCGATGTAGCTGACTGCAATGGCTAGCCCCGATGTCAACGTAGCTCGCATATTGTCACGAGAGACAAAGAACGCATACATTGCGCCTAAAGCTCCCCCAGGTATCCGGAAGGTCATGATGATCAACATGGTGATCGTCGCGGCAAGCACCATGCGCGCCACCGTTGTCGCTCTGCCCGGAAATGGAGACAGCTCTTTTTTGAGAAAGTCTCTAAACCATGGGAAGAATCCAGATGATTCTGTCGCCGGAATGATAGTTGTTGGCATAGCTAAAAGCCGTGGGGGCCAGGTTGGCTTCGAATGATGACGACTGATGACTCTCCCATGCGCAGTAGATTCGTGTCAGGCGAATCGATGAGGATACGCACAGGAAAGCGTGAGGCAAGGTGAACCCAGTTTAGGGTTCGTTGTACGTCCGGAAGCCCTGGACCAAGCCTTCCTAAAATATCCCCATCCGGAGTCACTCCAAAACCTACGCTGGCGACTGTTCCCTGTAGAGGATGGCGCGGATCACTGAGAAGGTAGACATCTGCTCGCATGCCTGGACGTATATGTTTGAGCTGCGTCTCTCGGAAGTTCCCGATAACCCACCATCTTCGGGTATCGATGAGGGTAAATACCTGCTGACCGGTATGAGCGTACTCGCCTTCCGAGATCGTGAGGTTGGTGACACGAGCATCGAACGGAGCAAATATCCGAGTGTTGTCCAGGTTGTATTGAGCCGTGTCGATTGCCGCGGACCTCCCTGAGCGCTGGGCTGTCAGGGGTTCCAGGGTAGTTACACTATGTTCCGACTGGATCACTTGCTGCTGCCCTTGCTCCAGAGTTGCCCTGCTCTGCTTATGTTGAGCAATGGAGGACTGGAGTGTTGCTTGTGCCAATTTCAACTGAGACCGAGCCTGCTCAACAGCCTGCCGGCGAGTAACTTCGAGAGTTCGAGCCTGATCTATCTGATCTACCGTCACGAACTGTTCGATCAATAATGGCTCCAGGCGATGGAGATTATTTGTGGCATACGCGAGGTCCGCTTCGGCACGGCTAAAGCCTGCTTGAGCATTCGCCACTGAAGCCCGTGCCTCGTCTACTGCGGCGGACGCACGCTCGACGTTAGCGTCTGCGTTATGCACGCCAGCTTCGGCGACTGCGACTCCGCTCTTCTGTGCTGCAATGTTCCGGCTCTCATCAATGATCTGTCCCTCCAATGCCTTTTGCTCGGACTTCGCTCGTTCCAAAGCGTAGGCATAGGGCCGTGGGTCAATCTCTGTTAGCAACTCTCCTTTGCGCACGAACTGATTGTCTTGAATGTGCAATGTGACGATTGGGCCATCTACCTGAGGAGCCATGCCAATGAAGTTCGCGAAGACCTCGGCATCGTCGGTTCTTGGCTCCACGTTTGTCTTGCGAAGGACGACCAGAGCAATCACAACGGTATATACCAATATGCCGATGCTCAGTATCCGTCCTACAAACCCGATTGATGTTTCCGTTGCCATAGCTCCCTCAATTAGCTGAAACAAATAACCCACAATGTCAGAGCGAACGATGCGGCGAGGCTTGGATAGATCAGAATAGGCGGCTGCAGGTGCTGTTCTACTCTTAAGTACAAACCAAGCGCGCGAATACCGGCAGCGAACAAGATGCCCAAAACAATACACAATATCCAGGTTGGAAAAAACGAGCCGACAATATTGATTGAGGGAGCTCTCCCGCACCCGCCGAGCAGTAAAATCGGAAAGACGAGAGTACCGCGCGAAACGGCGCGATTCCTCTTTGCTGGGTCATGGCCGAATTCATTCAACATGCTAGGGTCCACCTTTGGAAGTCTTTGCTCGGAGAAGATCCCCGGTCCGAAAAGCCAGATTAGACATCTGAGTCAGTACCTGAGTTCGCGCGGTGACGTCAGCGGTGCGAGCTTGTGCCAAAGCACGTTGAGCGGACACTACGTCGAGCAGGTTTCTAAGTCCCAGATCATAGGACCTGACAGCGGCGGTGTAGGAGCGGTCTGCAGATTGCAGCAGGGCGCTGGCTGCTTGCCTCTGTCTAAGGGCAGTCCTGGCATTTGAATAGGCGGCCCAGACCTCGTCGGAGACTTGATCTCGCAGGAGATCTATATCGGCCTTAGCCCGAGCTTGTTTTGCCTTGGCTTCAGCGATTCTATGTTCACGTCGCGCTCCATCAAAAAGATCCCATTGGAGTGCCAGTTGAACATTCCAGGTCTCTCCCCTGGCATATGTATCGGGCAGCAGGTCTTGTCGACCGTAACCTCGCTGAAGTCCGCCGATGCCGGAGAAGGCGAGAGTAGGCAAGTAAGTGGATCGCGAAGTTGTGAGCGAAGCATCGGCCGCTCGCAAGCTGGCAACCTGCTGCATTAAGTCCGGTCGTTGTTCAAATGCCCGATCTATAGCCTGATCGACTGACTCAGTCAAAGCTTCTGGAATAGTAAGATCGTTAACGTCTTGAACATGGTATTGACTATTTGGTGGCAACCCCAATGTCGTCGACAAGTCCCCTTGGGCGATTTCCACCGCTCCTATTTCGGCCTGGAGATCGTAGTCTGCCTGCGCTGTTGCCGCACGCGCTTCGAGCACATCCGGCAGGGTCGCCAGGCCGTCTCGCAGGCGGCTCTCCGCCTCCTGCTGCACTGCCTGGGCATTTGCGAGAGTGGCCTTGGCTGCCTCCTCCTGGCCCAGCGCGTTTAGCAATCTGTAGTAGGTTGCCGTGATCTGGTAAATGATCCTTCTATGAACGTTGTTGAAGCTAAAATCTGCTGCGAACAACTCGGCCTTAGCTTCAGCGATGTCCCCGCTTCGCCCACCGAAATCAAAGACAAGATAGGTCAAATTCAGGGTTGGCTGGAACAGGCCCACAGTCTGACGATGAAAGTCATCGCCAAGCAACACCCCAGTGCGTGTTGTGGATGCTAACGCCACCGCGGTAATAGTCGGGTAGAGTGCTGACCGTGCGATTCCAAGATCCGCACCACGCATTTTGGCATTTTGCCAAGCTGCACGAGTCTCTGGGTTGTGCGATTCAGCCAGGTCAACAAGGTCGGCTAAGCTGTAAATGTGCTCGTCATCCATGTCGTAATGAGGCTCAGGATAGCTACGAAGTCTCTGCTGAAAATCCTCACTTTGCTGTCCTCTCCATGGTCTCTCTGGAGATACTGGGACACTTTGCGCTTGTCCTGTGGATGACCATAGCAAGACCGCGAAGAGAGCACATACGCCACTACGACAGCAATGAATCCAGGATGGATAGACACCATTTCGTCGAGGGTATGGGTTAGTTAATTTCACGCGTGCGTTTGCGTCGCGCCTCAGATGACGTGGCGCCCGTCTCTCCGGGTTAAAACAGAGTCGTTCGAAGTGTTTGCGTGCGTTGCACGGAACCTCCAGGATTCCATACTCACTTTCGATCCAGTGCCGGTCAGCGTAGTAGGTTTGTTTTCACGAGGTCGATGATTTCATCTCCGCGACCGTTCATTACGGCGCGAAGCATATAGAGACCAAATCCCAATGCTTGCTCGGCGCTGATTGTGGGAGGCATAGATAGTTCCTGCCGGTGGACAATTACTTCGACAAGTGCAGGACCGGGATGAGCGAATGCCCGTTCGAGTGCCGGGCGTAGCTCTTCTGGCTTCTCGACGCGAGTGCCTAGAATATTTGCCGCCTCGGCGAGTTGTGCGAAGTTCGGATTAACCAAATTCGTGCCATAGTCAATCAACCCCGCCGCTTTCATCTCAAGTTCGACAAAGGCAAGCGAGCCGTTATTGAAGACGACGAGCTTAACTGGAAGTTCTAATTGCTTGAGCGTCAGAATATCGCCGAGTAGCATGGCGAGGCCTCCATCACCCGAGAGACTGATGACCTGACGTCCGGGATTTGCTGCTTGTGCCCCGATGGCCTGCGGTAAAGCGTTTGCCATGGAGCCATGAATGAGCGAACCAAGGAGTCTCCGCTTGCCGTTCATTTGAAGATACCGGGCAGCCCAGATCGTGGGGGTTCCCACATCACATGTGAAGATCGCGTCGTCGGTCGCTAATTCGTTGACGATTTTGGCAACGTATTGCGGATGAACAGGAGTCTGCCCCGGTACGCCCACTGCGAGGTCGTCGAGTCCCTGGCGGGCGTTCTTATAGTGATCCACGCATCTATCGAGATGGGAGGTATCACGTGTCTCCACCAGTAGCGGCAGTAATTCATGAAGTGTATCCTTCACTGTTCCAACGAGGCCAAGATCAACTTTGGTACGACGTCCTATCTGCTCTCCACGAATGTCAACCTGAATGATCTTGGCGTCCTTTGGATAGAACTGCTGATAGGGGAAGTCGGTTCCGAGCATCAGGAGCGCGTCGCAACTCATCATGGCGTGGTATCCGGACGAGAATCCCAGCAGTCCCGTCATGCCTACGTCATAAGGGTTGTCGTACTCAATGAACTCCTTACCCCGCATCGCATGCACCACTGGAGCTTTCAGACGTTGCGCCACTGCAATCAACTCGTCGTGCGCCTCTTTGCATCCAGCTCCGGCGAGAATCGTGACCCGACCTGATTCATTGAGAAGCGTAGCGGCCAGGTGCACCTGGCTGTCCGGAGGACGGACAACAGATGTTGAGGCCGAAATGCCCAGGGTAATCGCCTCCGAGGGACATTCACGTAGAACGACGTCGCCGGGGAGGACTATTACAGCGACACCACGCTTTGTGATCGCCGTACGCATGGCAATCGCGAGAATGCGGGGCATCTGCTCTGGCTGAGAAATGAGTTCGCAGTAATCGCTGCAATCCTTAAATACGTGCTCCGGATGTGTTTCCTGAAAATAGCCGCTGCCAATTTCGTGACTGGGTATCTGCGCCGCGATTGCCAGGACCGGAACGCGGCTGCGATAGCAGTCAAACAGACCATTGATCAGATGCAGGTTGCCTGGGCCACAGCTTCCGGCGCAAACCGCGATCTCATTCGTTAGGTGCGCTTCGGCACCTGCTGCAAACGCGGCTACCTCTTCGTGTCGAACATGCAACCACTCAATTTGCCCACTTTTGCGGATAGTGTCGGTCAGACCATTGAGCGAGTCTCCGACGACTCCATAAATCCGCTTAACGCCGGCTTCGACCAGCGTTTGCACAAGGACTTCCCCCACTTTCGCCATCGATCTTATCCCTTCATTCCCATAGTTGATTCAGACTCCCAGAAAGGTACATGCCCGTGGCTGCTGCCTTGAACTCTATCGCTCACATAAAAGCAATTGGCGTGCCATGTGTGTCACAAAGGCGAACACTGGCTTACATGCACGAATTCAACGGGCTTGAACAATGAGCCCGTCGCCAAGGCATTAGAAGGGCGTCGCTATCTGATGGCGACGCCACATTTGGACGCCAAATCCGGTGTTGATCTTAGTCGAACGAATCGAGCAGAGGAGTCGAGAGCTAAGCTATAGAAGCGTCGTCGACTCAATATCGATGTACCGCTTGCAAGTCCGATGAGCTAACCACACCAACTTTAAGACTTCTTCCACAGCATTGTTGTGAATGACCGGTTCGTTGGACATATGTCAAGTAGATATAGGGTGCCAGCATATGCAAGCACGATTGCTCACCATTCAAGGGAATCTTCCAGGGTGACGAGTCATGTGCATTAGCGAGCACGTCTGTACATTTTCATAGGTAACACGTTGGGACTTACGCGACCTTTGGCATTTTGAATGCTCATGAACGTATGAAGAGCAAGATAAGCCTTCAATATCTGAGGAGAATGCGATGCGTTCCTATCTGGTCTTTGGCGCGCTGGCGAATGTTTCGAACCGCTATCTATTGACCATGCTTGCCGCGAAGGCGATCCGCAAGTTTCACAGACCGAATTCCCGTATACAGGAGACTGCGAATGAAGTATTGGCTCGCTTTAGTTGGGCGAACCCAATGGGACGTCCGCAATGCGTCCGGCAGCCGCGTGTCCCGGCGCTGCGTAAAGCAAGTTGATAGCGCCTTCATCGCCCAGAGATCCCCGCAGTCGATTTATGCATCCGCTGTGGGCTCGATTTCTTCCGATTGTCTTGCCACAGAAAAGAGAAAACACTGCGTGCGGAAGTTTAGATGGTTGTTAGAACTTGATGCCAAGCCTCTTCATTCTATTTCGAAGAGTTGATGGTGGCAGTCCCAAAAGGTCTGCGGCACCGCCCTTGCCTGCGATCAATCCGTTCGTCATCACCAAAACTTCCGAGATATATTCTCTTTCGGCTTCTGCAAGCGTGCACACTCTCCCAGTGTCAGAGTGTGGCTCTGAGCATTCTAAATGTGCGGCCTTCTGAGAGTCTCCATTCAACTCGGGGTCCACAAGAATGGGGTCTTCTGAGATCAGGATCGATGCTAATGAAATGCCGAGCCGTTTCATCTTGTGGATCAATGCCGTTCTGGGCAGGCCCAATCGGGCAGCGGCGCCATTCCTACCTCCGATCACTCCTTCCGTCTGTTGAAGAGTCTGCAGGATGTGTGAATGCTCCACCTGTTCCAGCGTTACTGGCGTGAATGACTCTGACCTTTTCGAGTTCTTCGGTGTCCTGTAGATGATTTCGGGCGGGGGGCCAGTGAGCACAGCGTCCGTCGACAAAATTACTGAACGTTCAATGAAGTTTTGCAGTTCCCGGACGTTGCCTGGCCAGGAATGCTCTTCAAGAGCCGCCATGAATTCGTCGGAAATAGCCGTGATGGTCTTGTGGTTCTTCGCAGCATAATTCCTGGCAAAGTGATGGACCAATAAACGAATATCTTCGCAGCGATCGCGCAGCGACGGTATGTGAATGGGGAACACGCTTAGACGATAAAAGAGATCGGCGCGGAATTGGCGCTCGTCAACCATCTCAAGCAGATTGCGATGTGTGGCGCTGATCACGCGCACGTCAGTATGAATTGTTGCGGTACCGCCTAAACGTTCGAACTGCCTCTCCTGCATGACACGAAGAAGCTTTGGTTGCAACTCGAGTGGAAGGTCGCCGATCTCATCCAGGAACAAAGTGCCTTGGTTAGCCCGTTCGAACCTTCCAATCCCGCGCGCTATCGCCCCTGTGTAGGCACCACGCTCGTGGCCGAATAACTCACTTTCGAGCAATCCCGCGGGAATTGCTGCACAACTGACCTTCACAAACGGTCCGTTCGAACGGTCGCTGCACTTGTGAATGGCCTCCGCAATCAGTTCCTTGCCAGTTCCTGTTTCCCCGTTGATCAGGATCGTGGCGTCGGTAGGAGCTACAACCCGCACCATGGCGAGTACGCGGCGGAGGGCCCCGCTGTCACCGACGATCTTAAGTAATTCGCTTTCCCGAAGTTCATTGTTGTCTATCGAGATTCTCGCGGACGCCCCATCGTCGATTTGAAACAATGGAGTACCGTTGACTGCGGACTCTTCACGAGCCCAGCTTGATAGTGCCGCCATGCTGCACTCCTTTTCCGACTCCCACTAAGCGGTCGACACCGATCAAGACCCAGCCTAGTTACCTTCTGAACGTTGCCTCGTGATCCACTCACGGATATATCCCGGGCAATTCATCAATGTGACACCGTCCGATTCGCAGCGTTCGAGAAAGGCGATGGCATCCTGCCCTACTAAAGTCAGATCCCTCAAGTCGAGAACGATACTGCGTCCATTGGGCTCCGACCTAATGAGTTGGTCTAACTCGGCGGTATGCTCCTCGTCTATTCGGCCACTTAGTGTAAAGACCACTTGCCCGTTTGAAGACCTCTGAATTCTCAGCATCTGTCCTTTTCCTAGGTACCAGAATCTAACTCCTAGCTTAAGCAACTTCGCCTGGCATGAAGTCGAACTGCCTCGTGAAATGCGGAGCAATGGGACGGCACAAAGTGGAGGTCGGCATAAAATGCTCACCGTCATCCCTCAACTTTCCTTCTGTCAAGCCTCCTTTCCTGGCGCAGCTTATTGCTGTTACTGCTTTCTGCAAGTGAGAGAAGCAATTAGCGTTCCAGATATAAAGTCTTGTAAATAAAAGGTTTAATGGCGAGAGAAATCATGAAATTTCGTGACATCGCGAAATTTCATGATTGCCCGCTCGAGGTTTGGTGGAAATGTAGCTTTGGAGTGGCTTGCTGGAGGGTTATGTTTCTTTGAAACGATTCTTGCTGATCTTTAGCAATTTGATCTTCGAAGCCAGGGTCGATCCTGGGATAGCCAGTTTGGCGGCTGCTCCTGAGGGTCCGTAGACTCGCCCTCCGCTCTGGCGTAGGGCAGTCTCAATCATATCTTTCTCTTGGGTCGCAAGGACTTGAGATAGTTCCAACGAATTGGCTGGCTCGCTTCCAACAGATTGTCGCGACAGCCAACTCTCGTCGACCAAAAAATTCGACGTATCGCAGACGATGACAGACCGTTCAATGACATTCTGCAATTCGCGTATGTTGCCCGGCCACTGATACGACCGAAGCAGATCGAGGCTCTTTTTGTTCACCGATTGAAAGCTCTTCCCTGCCTTCCTCGCATAACGATCAATGAAGTATTCGACCAACAGAGGAATATCTCCTTGTCTTTCACGCAAGGAAGGCATCTCAATCGGAAATACGTTGAGCCGATAAAACAGGTCTCTTCTGAACGTGCCGGAAGCTACGGCAGCATCCAGGTCACGGTTCGTAGCAGCGATCACCCGAACATCGGCTTGGATAGATCCAGTTCCGCCGACACGCTCGAACTCGCGCTCCTGGAGAACACGCAAAAGGGCGATTTGGGTCTCGGCAGGAAGCTCTCCGACCTCGTCGAGGAAGATTGTGCCTCCGTGGGCCAACTCAAAACGGCCTACCCGTCGCTGGGTTGCTCCTGTAAAGGCACCTTTCTCATGGCCAAACAATTCCGAAGCGATCAAGTCGCGTGGAATTGCCGCACAGTTCACACTCACAAAGGCACGTGAGACCCGCCGAGAACGCCTATGAATGGCGCGGGCAACAAGTTCTTTCCCCGTCCCAGTCTCTCCCGTGATCAGAACGCTTGAATCCGAGGGAGCGACTTTGGATACACGGCTAAGCACCGTTTGCAGAACCGGTGAGGTTCCGACGATCTCTTCGAACATCGATGCTTTGTCGATTTCCTCACGTAACGCAACGTTCTCGTTACGGAGTCTCTGTTCGGTCTCTTTGCGATCCTCGATGTCGCTCCCTGCGGCATGCCACCGTGTGATGCGCCCCTGTTCATTCACCATTGGATTAAATCGGAAAAGAAACCAGCGAAATTGGTTGTCTCTTCTCCTTAATCGCAATTCGATCTCGAACGGGGATCCTATATTGAATTTGTTGGGAACTTCGCTCGCATAGCGTTCCGCGTCCCGTGGATGAAGCAACCTGTATACATCAGCCATCTGCCACTCCTCAAGAGTGAGGCCGTAATAATCGAGTGCTGCCTGGTTGCTGAAGAGCCGACTTCCATTGGGCCCGAATTCGGCGAGGTGCTGTGGCGAGAGATCAAGGCGCTGTCGGAGTTCCCGTTCGCTTTGCCGGATCTTCTCGTCTGCGAGCGCGCGCTCGGTGACATCCGTCACAGCTCCTACAAACTCGAGGGTGTCTGCAGTGATTTTCAATGCGCGAGCCAAAACATGCACATGTTTGACTCTGCCATTCGGCATGAGCAAGCGATGCTCAAGATCAAAGTCTGCGCTTTCTTTAACCGCGCGATCAAGAGTCTGCTGCACGCGAACTCGGTCGTCTGGGTGTACTCGCTGGAACACCGACTCTACGGTCGGCTTAGTTTCTCGATCATATTCGAGGATGTTGTAGGTTTCTTCCGACCAGTAGATATTTTCGCTGGGTAGGACCCAGCCAAAGCTGCCAGTGCGGCTTATACTCTGTGCTTCAGCCAGAAAGGCTTCCTTGCGTTGCAGGTCAGAATAGAGGTTGGCATTCTCCAGCGAGATTGCGGCTTGCGAGGCCAGCAGTTCCAGCACGGCGACCCGGTCCGACGTGAAGGCGCGCGGAGTTAGATTGTTCTCGAGAAAAAGTGCTCCGACCAGCTTCGTCTGCTTGACGACCGGCAAGCATAGGACTGATCTGGGGCGCCTCAGCTGGATATACTCATCCTCTGAATACAAATTCCTTACCGACGCGTCATCAAGGACCACTCGCTCCCGGGTCCGGATCACATAGTTAAGCACGGATTCAGGGAGATCACGAGATGTGATAGCTCTGTGTCGAACGGTAGCCTTTACGATGCCATGCACGGTAGCAGCCTCCGCCTCGATTATTGGCTCGTCGGCCCGAAGCAGGATCAGCAAACATCGCTCGGCCCCTGCATGCTCCAGCGCGGTTCGCATGAGGTTTTCGATCAGCTTGCTGAGAACAATCTCGCTCGAGAGTGCCTGCGACGCCTTGACGACAGTCTCGACGTCCAACTGCGCGACCCGCACACCGATGGTAGCGGCGAGAGAAGCAGAACCTCGCGGATCGTGCAAGTGCGGGTAGCGTGCATCGAGTTGCTTCACCTTACCGACCGCGCCCCAGCGGTCGTAGCAGTTCCGCGCGTTACAGAGATACGCGTGGGCGATCGTCTCGAAGCTGCGCGCTGAGTAGAACTGCGCGGCCACCTCGTAGGCCAAGCCCTCGTTCTGGATGAAGCCGTGATCACGGGCCACGCGAATAGCCTGTTCATACAGACGCATGGCATCGGGGTCCCGCTTTTCGAGACGGGCGATTTCAGCGGACACCAGAGCGTACTTATCGGCGAAGGTCGGCGGATAGTTTTCGGCCCACTCGCCCAGCTGTTCGAGGTGAGCCGTGAGGAGTTCCCGCCATGCATTCTGCAGATCGACCGACGCGTTCTCGTAGCATGCCGCGATCGTTAGCGCAGCATAATAGAAGTAGTCGAGCAACGTAATCTGTGCGGCAGCCGCCAAAAGAAGCGGCTTCACTCTGTCGGATGCCGCAAGAGCCTCGGTGTAGTCGCCCGACAGGAACCGCGCCTTCAATTTCAGGATCCAATACCAGGCGATCATTAAGGGCATACGGTCCGCCGTCAGTTGCGCTTCGAATGTTGCCTCGTCGAACTGCGCGTCACTGAAGGTGGAGAAGGTCGTGGTCCGGCCCAGCATAGTGGCGATGAAGCGTTGGTGGTTCACGATGATGTCTGCCGCGTCGCCGTAATTGGCTTTCCGGGCGAGGTCCAACGCTATCTCCGATTCGCGCCACACCGCATCGAGAGGAGCGTTCTGCAGCAAAAGGCCTGTGACGGATTGGATCATGCCGTAGCAAGCAAACGTTAGATCGCCCATCTCAATCGCGCCGCGAAAAGTCATTCTCGCGAAATCAATCGCGGACGCGCTAGGTTGCGTCCAGAAGGCAACGGTTCCCAGCGCGAAGCCAATCTTTGCCTGGTAAGCGACAAAGCCGTGCTTGTTGACAAGGTCGTAGGCCAACTTCGCAAAACGGTGGGCGTCGTGGTAACGGTGAAAGGCCCCTGCGATGACAACCCCCCAATAGGCAAATGCGTGCGCGGAAGCATCGCTCGTTCCGTGCTGTATGCCGGTCTTCACCATGCGGCACAGCTGGATACACCATAAACCGAAGTCGGTAAAATAAGCGGGGGCAGTCATGACCGAGAACAGCAGCATGACGGCCTTCATTTTCGGATCGGTCATCAGCGGTAGATCGATCAGACTTTCGATCGGGCGTCCATCGAGGATTTGCCAGAACGTCTCGTATTCGACTTCGACCTCTTCCCAACTCGGGTGTGCGGGGATGTCGATGCCGAACAAGCGGAGGCCAGTGAGCGCATCGGTCACAGCTTGCTGGTTTTCTGACTTTGTTATGTGATATCGGACCTTCAGGCAGTAGACAGCCGCCTGATCGACTTTTGGCATATCACGCTGTAACAACTCATCAATCAGTTGTTCGGCTTTTTCGAAGTTCCCACTCAGCAACTCGCACTCCGCGCGTTCTATCCAGAGGCTGAACGTGAATTCGTAGTGGCTTGCCCAGTCTCTTTCATCGAGCAGATCCGTCCCAGAGGCAAGATAGACGCAGGCCGATTTGTGAGCCGCCGCCGTCTTCGCCTTACGTCCGGCACTCAGATCGATCGTTGCCACAAGAACTTTCTCGTCGGGATCGACCAGCTTCAGTGCGCCCCTATTGAGCTGATTCGCGACATCGAACAGATGCTCAGCGAGCTTATCCGCCGTCATGCCCGCCAGCAGGGTGCGACCGATCTGTAGGTGAATGCCGGCACGCGAATTCTCTGGAATCAGCGAATATGCCGCCTCCTGGATACGGTCGTGCAGGAATTGGTAGGCATGCTCATGGCGGAAAATGAGTCCGGCGTGGACGGCCTCCGAGAGAGCATCGTGCAACTCATCCTCGGACTTCCCTTGAGCTATCGTCAGAGTGGCGACCTCAGCGACATTCCCCAGGCAGGCGAAGTGCTTCAACGCCTCTTGGGTGGTAGTCGAGAGCCTCTTGAGCTTCTCGGCCATAAGATCCACCACGTTGTCCGTGTACTTCATGGCGCGGATACCGTCGATGTCCGATTGCCAAGCTTGCGCGACTGGGTCGAACGAAAGGAGTCCCTCGTCTGCCAGAGCTGTCAAGAACTGGATAGCAAAGAGTGGATTGCCTCCGGTTTTCTCGTGTACAAGTTGCGCTAAGGAGCGCGCGCGTTCAGGCGCGCAATGCAAGGCATCGGCGACAAGCGAGTCCATATCGTCGATCCCAAGAGGCGCGAGCATGATCTCCTGCACTCTTACATTGGCATTGCGCATGGATTCCAGTGTTCGCGTAAGCGGGTGAGGCGGACTAACTTCGTTGTCACGATAGGCACCCACCAGCATCAGGTGCCGTATATCCGCATCGGTAGTCAGCCGTTCAAGCAGCTCCAGAGTCGCCGTATCCAGCCATTGCAGATCGTCGAGAAACAGAACCAGCGGGTGCTCCGGCCTGGCGAACACACTGAGGAAGCGCCGAAACACCAACTGGAAGCGGTTCTGTGCATCCTGTGGCGGCAGGTCGGGAACGGGCGACTGCTTTCCGATAAGGACTTCTACTTCAGGGATCAGGTTGACGATCAGCTGGCCGTTCGAGCCTACCGCCTCTGCGATCGCAGAGCGCCACTTGCTCACCTGCTCTTCACTTTTTACGAGGATCTGACGGACCAGCGTCTGGACCGCCTGTGCCAAAGTCGCATATGGAATGTCGCGCTTATACTGGTCGAATTTGCCGGACGCAAAGAGGCCACGTGGCGGAACAAGCGCCTTGTGCAGTTCGTTCACCACGGAAGACTTGCCGACACCGGAATAACCGGATACGAGCACCAGCTCCGGAGCACCGTGAGTGACGACCCGGTCGAACGTAGTGAGCAAAGTGTCGATCTCGCGCTCACGACCATACAACTTCTTTGGGATCAGCAACCGGTCCGACGCGTCGTGCGTCCCGAGGGGGAATGGATCAATGCGACCATGCGACTGCCACTCCGCCAGGCACTGGCGAAGGTCGCTCTCCACGCCGGAGGCGGTCTGATAGCGCTCCTCAGCGTTCTTGGCGAGAAGCTTCATGATGAGAGAAGACAACAGCTCCGGGACTGCAGCGCGATCTCGTGGCGGAGTCGGTTGGCGCGCAATGTGACAGTGGATCCATTCCAAGGCGTCCGTGGCAGCAAATGGCAGCTCGCCTGTGAGCATCTGGTACAGGGTGATACCCAAAGAGTAGAGATCGCTGCGGGTGTCAATCGAACGATTCATGCGGCCGGTCTGTTCGGGCGCCATATAGGCAAGAGTTCCGGCAATGATCTCCGGCGGCGCGGGTGCCTGCTGCTCGTAAGGTTGTTGAGACGCAATCCTGAAGCCAGTAAGCCATACGTTTCCGGCTTCGCCGACGAGAACATTCGCAGGTTTAATGTCCTTATGGATGAGGCCGTTCCGGTGCATTGCACCGAGTGCTGTTGCTATGCCAATGGCAATTTGCAGGCAGTAAGTCAGATCGAGTCGCTGGCCGCTGGTCCGCTCAAGAATCCGATCCAGGGATTCACCACCTGGATCCTTGAATACAAGGACGGTCTGTCCGTCGTGACGAGCGATCGCCAAAGGTTGGGCTGACCTGCCGAAGTCAGGTTCGGCTGCTTGCCAGCCTTCTCGGAAGGACTCCAGCAAGTATTCAGAAGGCTTTGCCATGGAGGCTCCTCGTCATTGCGGCCAGACGGCCTGGAATATTCACTTTTGACGAGTGGCAAGGAGGAGCTCAGCATGTTCCGTGCGCGCAACGCTCCGCATCCAACACCTTGCGCTATAAGATTCCGGCTTCCAGTCTACTCAAGCTGTAGATGAGATGAACGTTCTCGCTCGTCATCTATATCAATATAGCACTGCATGGTGCGCCTTTTGTTCCATCTCAAATGCCAGTGACGAGCCTATATTTGCTCCGCAGTCGGCGTTCATGGAGCCGCTGATGCTGCGAATGCAAGCCAGTTTGGCTCAGTCGAATGTATGTGCATGAACCGAAGACGTCGACTTTGCGCGCAAATTCCGCTCGAGAAGAATGGACTGTCTGGAGCGGGAGCGCTTGAGCTGGTCTTACACGTGAGCGGACGCCGTATTTGGTGACCGCATTTTGCGTCGAGGTCACATTTGACGTTCTGTTAGATGGCCTAGCGTTCATCCGAGCTCTACAAACCCCGTTTGGATTTACGGATATGGATCGTCCTCCACCTCGCGAAAGATATGGCGAAGGAATTGCTTCGTAAGTGCTGTCGAGCAGACTCTGTTCTCTCTTCTCGGCTCGAAAAGGCACCAAAAAATGACGGGCTTCCATCGGCCACCGATCAGCCCGAGGCAAACGAGATTTTTCAAACGCAACTATAGCAACGGAGGAATGAATATGGGTCAAAACAACGGAACATCGAAGCGTAGCGAAAAAGGACTTCTCACACCAGACAACTGCGTCGTGGTGCTGATCGATCACCAACCGCAAATGATGTTCGGAACGAGTAACTTTGATCGCCAGTCGATCATTAACTGTACTGTCGCGTTAGGAAAAGCAGCGCGAGTATTCGACGTGCCGGTGGTGCTGACGACGGTCGAGTCGAAGGGCTTCAGCGGGAACCTGTGGCCACAGATCCGAGCCGTATTCCCGGGCCAGGAACCGATCGAGCGTTCGTCCATGAATGCCTGGGACGACAAGAACTTCGTTGCCGCAATCGAGAAGACAGGGCGCAAGAAGATTGTGCTGGCCGGGCTATGGACGGAGACTTGTGTGGCTCTTCCAACCGTGCAGGCGATTCACGATGGCTACGAGGTTTACGTAGTCGAAGACTGCTGCGGCGACGTGAGCCAACTCGCACACGACAATGCGATGCGTCGTGTCTTCCAGGCGGGAGCAAAACCGCTGACGGCCCTTTCTGTGACCCTGGAATGGCAGCGCGACTGGGCAAACAAGGATACGTACGACGCCGTAATGGACCTCGCGAAGACTCACTATGGCGCTTATGGCATCGGCGTCGAATATGCCTACACGATGGTTCACGGCGCTCCCGCTACGAAGTTTCCAGAATATGTGGTCCCCACGGCGGAACTCGCACACAAATAGGGCTTGTGGAGGGCAGGGGGACCCCTGCCCTCTGAACAATAGCGCTTTGCTACTAAGGAGAACTCTATGGCAGTTGACACAATACTTCACAACGCGAAGATCGCGACAAATCGAGTGCCAGCGTTTGTCGAAGCGGTTGCCATCACCGCCGGAATAATCAGCGCCACCGGAACAGACGAGGAGATTCTTCGGCTGCGCGGCCCAATGACGACAGTCATTGATGGAAACCGGAGAACAGTCATCCCCGGTCTCAACGACTCCCATATGCATCCGATCCGCGGTGGGCTCCATTTCAACCTGGAGTTGCGTTGGGATGGGGTGCCATCGCTCGCCGATGCGCTGCGAATGCTTAAGGAGCAAGCGGCTCGAACACCTGCGCCTCAGTGGGTGCGGGTTGTCGGCGGGTGGACGGAGTTTCAGTTTGCCGAGCGTCGCATGCCGACACTGGACGAAATAAACTCTGTGTCCCCGGACACCCCTGTTTTCGTCATGCACTTGTACGACCGCGTAATGCTCAACCGGGCAGCGTTGCGCGCAGTAGGCTACACAAAAGACACCCCGAATCCTCCCGGTGGCGAGATTCAGCGCGACAAGCAGGGTAATCCCACGGGTCTTCTGTTGGCGAAACCGAACGCAAATATTCTCTACTCGACCCTGGCGAAAGGGCCCAGACTGTCGCGGGGAGACCAGCTCAACTCGTCGCGTCTCTTTTTCAGAGAATTGAATCGTTTCGGCATCACCAGCGCAATCGATGCGGGTGGTGGTTTTCAGAACTACCCTGACGATTATGGAGTTGTGAACGAACTCCATAAGAATGGTGAACTTTCAATTCGCCTGGCCTACAACCTTTTCACTCAGAAACCAAAGAAGGAGCTTGACGACTTCCAAAATTGGACGAAGATGACCAAGCCTGGCGAAGGCGATGACTTCTATCGCATGAACGGTGCAGGAGAGATGCTGGTCTTCTCTGCCGCCGACTTCGAAGACTTCCTTCAACCTCGGCCGGACATGGCGCCTGTCATGGAGAGCGAGTTGAAGGCGGTGATTCATCACCTTGCGGAAAACCGATGGCCGTTCCGCATGCACGCCACATACGACGAAACAATCTCGCGGGCCTTGAATGTCTACGAAGAGGTCAACCGCGAGATTCCGTTTGACGGACTGCACTGGTTTTTTGATCACTGCGAGACGATCTCCGACCGGAATATTGAGCGAATCAAATCACTTGGTGGTGGTATTGCCGTTCAGAACAGGATGGCCTTTCAGGGCGAATATTTTGTCGAGCGTTATGGCGCGCAGCAGGCGAAGCGCACGCCTCCAATCCAAAGGATGTTGGAGATGGGAGTTCCGGTAGGAGCTGGCACAGACGCCACACGCGTCTCGAGCTATAACCCCTTCCTTTCTCTTTACTGGCTGGTGACCGGGAAGACGATCGGCGGGCTGAGCTTATATTCAGACAAAAACCGCTTGGACCGCGCGAAGGCGCTCGAGCTTTATACCGTCGGGAGCAGCTGGTTTTCTACGGAAGACGGCAAGAAAGGATCGCTGGCACAAGGTCAGTTTGCCGACCTGGCGATCCTCTCTTCGGACTACTTCTCCATTCCTGAAGAGGAGATCAAGAACCTGGAGTCGATGCTGACTCTTGTCGATGGCAAGGTAGTCTACGCTACGGGCGAATTCTCAAGCATGGCGCCTCCAGAACTGCCCGTGAGTCCGGACTGGTCCCCTGTCAAGGAATACGGTGGATATGCGCAAAGCAAGGAACAGTTAACCGTCGGGGCTACAGCGAGCCACGCGATGTCGTTGCACGATGGCAAGCATTCCGCCGCTCATAAGACGCACCAATGGATCTTGGGCGACAAAGGACTTTGGAGTCTAGGCTGCGATTGCTTCGCTTTCTAATTCCACGGTTGAAGCCCTTAACTCCAATGGAAAGGATAGGCAATTGGATCAATCTCAAGGACTGCCCAGCAACCAGGAGCGCGTAAGCTTTGCTCGACTGGCGCGAGACAGCGCGTTTGAGCTGATCCTCACCTCTGTTCTGCTTTTCGGCGTGGTCAGTATCGTGAGGTGGGTGATTGGACCGTCGCCCATCTCACGGACGATCCCGGGGATCCATGCGGAGCTCTGGATCGTGGGTGCGGCTGTCGCCTTTTTGCTTGCCGGGTTGATTCTCAGCCCCCCGGGAAGGGCCTCCGGGGGGCACACGAATCCGGCAATCTCGCTGGCCATGTGGCACTTCGGAGTCTTCCCCGGAGCAGGGGTCATTCCCTACGCCATCGCCCAATTACTCGGTTCCGTCTTTGGGGTCGTCGCTGCTCGCAGCGTGTGGGGCAATGTTGTGGCGGAGCCGCCGGTAGTATATGCCGCGCTCCAGCCAGGACCGGGGTGGTCGACCTGGGAACTATTCGCAACCGAGGCCTTCGGCATGGCGGTCATCGTGTTCCTTGTCGGACTCTGCCTCGCGGTACAACGACTGACACCGTTCGTGCCTTGGATCGTCGGCGCTCTGGTGGGGATCGGGATTGCGGTGCTGGGAACAGCGACAGGAGGCAGTCTGAACCCCGCCCGCCAGTTTGGGCCCGCTGTCGTTTCGGGGCAAACGAAATTCCTATGGGTGTACCTGGTGGCTCCATTGGTCGGAGCAGCAGCCGCGGCGTGGCTGAGATCGCTACTTCAGTATCGCCGAAAGGTATTGACCCATAGGCTATGCGGCACAATCGGACATCCGGCAGGAAATCAGATCTAAAATACCGGTCCACAGTAAAAGGAGATTTCAATGCGTATTACCAGATACTTTGCCGTGACCACCGTCGGCGCCCTCCTGATCGTTGGAAGCCCGTGTCTTTCACGGCTGCCAGGAACCACGCTTCCGGTCGTCCACGCTTCAACGTCAACGCCAAACTCGGGCGTGGCGCCGCAATACGACACAACTCACGTCTACGTCTCACCAGAGGATTTCGATCGCTTCGTGGCCAGTCTTCTTGCAACCTTTGGGGGCACGGCCACGAAGCAAGGCGTCTTTACCGTGACACCAACTCCGAGCAGCACGATGTCGCAACTGGTGTTGACACCGGTGGGAACCTTATCGGTGTTCGGTTTCAAGACGCCAGTACCCTATCCATTCGGGGCGGAGCGAACGGGTTATCTGGTGACAGACCTGGATGGAACGACCCGAACTGCGGTCGAAGATGGAGCAGATGTGCTCGTCAGCCCATTTAACGATCCGATCGGACGCGATGTCGTCATCCAATGGCCGGGTGGCGTGAATATGCAACTGTACTGGCATACCACGGCTCCGTCCTACAAGGCGCTCCAGACGATTCCGGAAAACCGGGTCTATGTGTCCACCAACAAAGTGGAGGCGTTTCGTCGGGGCTTCCTGGCCTTCTCTCACGGCAAAGTGATCTCCGACGACCCGCATGCGCCTGGCGTCGAGATCGGACGGCCGAAGGACATCTATCGCAGAATCCGGATCGAATCGAGCTTCGGCAAGTTGACGGTGCTCGTAACGGATGGTCACCTTCCCTATCCCTACGGGCGCGAGACGACCGGCTATGAGGTCGCAAACCTCGCGGATACCCTTGCCAAGGCTAAAGCAGCCGGCGTAGAGATTCTGGTCCCTCCCTACACCATCGACCATCGCGCAGCAGCCTTGGTGCAATTCCCCGGCGGGTATATTGCCGAGGTCCACTCCCCCGTGAGCAATTAGTTCGGCGCTCGCGAAAGATCGACAAAGCCCTCAGCCAGGGTTGAAGAAGTTACTGATTGAAGAAATGAAATCGATGCGAATCTTGCGAATTTTGGTGGCGTTTCTCGTGACCGTGTTGACTGCTCATGCTCAGTCGGATAAGGCCGCAGATCAACCCGTCCCGGATCGCAGTTACCAGCTTCTGCGCAACGACGAGGACTGGACCTTCCTGCGCGATCGCGCTCTCCGGCAAGACTTCTGGGATCCGATTAAGTACGTCCCTTTGCGAAACCACGCGGACGATTGGTATCTCACCGTCGGAGGTGAGGCTCGAGAGGTCTGGGAGCAGATCGGCAACGACAACTGGGGACAGCAGCCCTACATGAACGGATATCTGAACGAACGATACATGCTTTCGTTTGACGCTCACTACGGAAAACATGTGCGCTCGTTCGTTGAGTTCAAGAGTGGCTTGAATTCATACCGCATAGGTGGCCCGCGGCCCATCGATGAAAAGAAGCTCGACTTCCAGGCCGGATTTCTCGAACTTAGCACTTCCAAAGGTACGAACTCCGTCGCACTCCGTGTTGGCAGGCAAGAACTCGAGTACGGCTCCGGGCGTTTGATTGATGTGCGGGAAGGTCCGAATGTTCGGCTGAGCTTTGACGGCTTCATGATCAAAAGTAAGATCGACTCCTGGCAAATCGACGGATTCGCTTTTCGTCCTGATCTGGACAATCCCGGGTTCTTTGACAACGCACCAAATCACGCCGTTGGCTTCTGGGGCGTATACGCCACTCGGCCCTTGCCTCGCAAAATGTCCCTGGACGTCTATTACTTGGGTTTGGACCGCAGGCAGGCGACTTTCGAACGAGGCACGGCTCAGGAGGTGCGCCACACCTTGGGTGCGAGAATTTCGCGCCCCGTTGCAACAGAACGGTCCGGACTGGACTTCGATTACGAAGGCCTCTGGCAGTTCGGCACGTTCGGCTCAGGGAACATCCGGGCATGGACGGTCGCGTCCGAAACGGGCTATCGATTTCCCACGGTTCCACTGAAGCCTCGGTTCAGCACAAAGGCAGACATCTCGAGCGGCGATAATCCAGGTTCAAAAACCTTGGGAACCTTCAATCCCCTATTTCCGAAGGGAAACTACTTTGGAGTCCTGGCCACAACGGGACCCGGTCCGATTAACTTCATCGATGTTCATCCGCATGTCGAAACAACATTGCCGCACAAGCTGACCGCATCGGTCGACTGGATTTTTCAGTGGCGGGAAAATGTCCTGGACGGAGTCTACTCGGTCCCGGGATCTCTGATCCGGCCCGCGGGCAATAGCCAGGCGCGATTTGTCGGACACAGGCCGGGCACGGAGTTGCGATGGCAGGTTGACCGACATCTATGGTTACAAGCTGACTATGGAATCTTTTACGCGGGCAGATTCTTGAAGGAGACGCAACCTGGCCGCAACCTGAACTATTGGGCTCTGTGGGCGGGATATAAGTTTTAGGAAGGAACTCCCCGTGTTCGAGGTAGAAGCAAGCCCTGGACTGAAGTTGAGGTCGAATCGGCCACAGAGTTTCGCGGGGCGATCATGACCATCAGTCTGAAACGTGCGGAAGAAGCCGTGCAACTCGGCGAGGCACGATTTTTACAACTAATCAATGCCTTACCTCATCCCGTCTGGACGTCAGATGACGATGGTAAACTCACCTTTGTAAATCAGAAATGGTTCGAACATCGCTCGTCTCGTCTCCGCCACTAAGTTGACACCGACACGCCACTAGGCGGCTTTATGACTGCTTTCCACGCCGAGAATGATTGGATAGTAGCGAGGGCAAATGAAATTCCATGAGCAGCAACTAGCACCGGATTCCCTGATGTCAAGCGCAAAGGATCGACATCATGATCGAAACATCCTCCCATTACTGTCAGACCTCAGATGAGTCCATATACACCAGAGACGAACGAGAAGAGATATTGGGAAAGTGTCCACAAGTGCGCCAAATGTGGGTATGAGCACAATTTGGCGAAATTAGATCTCCATGAGACCACCACCGGAATAACAAAGTGTCCCAGATGTGAATGGTCCGGCCAGATTGACCTCCAGATCGTCCCAAGGCAACCCCTCGATGAGTAGCGGGAACATCTGTTTTCATTCGTGGCAGCCTCACGTTGAAAGGACGAGCGGCGGATGCGACGGTAGTCTTCAGCATCATTGTGAGCAAGGATTTCTTCGAAAACAATAAGCCCATCGTCAAACGCTGCAAATTCTTCCTGGTCGAAGGAAAGCTCGATGGCGAAGAGAATGTGGTCCACATCCAAGCGAAACGAATCACCCAGCTATCCGGTAGCGGATTGGTCCTGAGTTCGCATGATTTTCACTAACTCTGCAATCGGTTAGCACAGGACAACGAGGAGCATAGTGAGTTCGGATCAACTGCTGTATGCCAGCTACTGATTCCAGCTTTCGGTCGGCTCCCGCCAAATCATCATGTGATTGACGACCTTCTGCCACTCTCGCTCCATCCATTGCTCCGTGGCCCACGCGGCCGGGATCGCAGTCGCCAGCAGGAGTATTGAGCAGAGGATGCTAATAGCAATATCCTTCGTCGTCGTCCGAGGCGCATAGACGCGTGCTCCGCAACAAGGACATGCATCGTTTGCGGCAGTCTCTTCAGTCTTCGGTGGATTCATCCAACTCTTGCAGATCGAGAAGACTCGGCCCAAATTCCTCTTCGTCCTGATCATCTTCCTCCTCCTGGTCTTCGATGGGATCGTTGCCCACCGCAGTCACTGCGGCAAAAGCTGCTCGCTCTCGCTTGTCACGACGAACATCTAGCAGTTGTTCTCCGGTCGTGTGCTTCGGTGAGAAGCAATATTGGAGATAAGCCTCGAAGAGCGCCTGATTGCGAATCCCGCGTCTTAGAAGGTCCTGTCGATGCTCCTTGTAGAGCTTCGTCAGCGCCTCCGGCGTGATGATGTAGAAATGCCGCTTCCCTCGGCAACCGACTGTCGCCTCGAGCCACCCTTGTTCAATCCAGTGGACAACCTCGCTCTTGCGAACGCGAAGAACGGTAGCCAGGCTCTCCACGGAGAAGAGATCGCACCGAATGTCCCGCAGGCTCAGGTGGTTTCTGCGGAGCATGTTGCGAATCGCCTTGGGGGTTCGATTGAGCTTCTTGGCGACCTGCTCCACGGTTCCCTTGACCAATTCCTCACGAACGAGATCCAACTCCGGATCGGTCCATCGTCGGTATTCCGGCTTGTTTTTGATGCCGTACTGGATGACGAACCGCCAACAGGTCTCTTTCGGACGCCCCGTGTGCCGTTGAATGCGAACGACGAGCTGCTCAAGTTTGCTGCCGGAGAGGACCTTCGCCTCAGCAGCCATCTCCTTAGCTTTCATGCTCCAGTCGGGGAAACTCTCGGCGGAATGGGGAAGGGTTGCCATAGAGGTCTACATCGCTGAAACCACCGGCAACAAGGCGGTCAGGAATTGCCGAGAGTTGAAGATTCCCGCAATGGTTGCGGATTTGGAAGGGGTATGACCCACGAAGGCGCGGTGTTCCGACATGAAGGTTCTCCAGCGAGTGCCGGCCGGGAGGCCGAACGATCATGCTGCGACCGAATGCCCTGATCGAACACCGGGGAAAGGCTGATTCTGTGGCAGGCAGACCTTATCGCACTCTATGCAATTACGATTCGCCATTTGCACAGCGAAGTCCAATACAGAATTGAAGGTCTGTTATATCGAAAAGGAATAAGAGTTCTCTCCTGAATCTATCTTTCGCGTCCGAGAACCATTTAACTGCGTCTAAAACACATGGGCATCCGGCGATGGGATGGCCTTTGTCTCTGAGCAAACCGCAGTTTAGATCCGTTGTTTGCCATGTATCGCGCAAGACTTTGTCGAGAATCCCCAGGTTGTTTCACATAGTAATTAGCCCTGACAAAGCAGCCAGTTTCCTCCCATCCCACAAACCGTCGAGCAGCAATAGGAGCGGGGTTATGGCACGCAACGAAACGAAGTATATGGAGTCGGTCATTGTGCTATCGGAAGAACTGAACTTCACTCTGGCGGCACAAAAGATGCACGTCAGCCAACCGGTGATCTCGCGGAATATCGCAGAGCTCGAAGCGAAGCTGGGCGGACGACTCTTCGACCGAGATCGAAAAAAAGTACAACTGAATAAGGCCGGCCGCGCCTATGTCGAAAAGGCCCGCATCGCGCTTCTTTATGGTGACCGAGCGTTCAAGGCGGCCCGCGCCGCGATGCAGGATGCGGACCTCGTCCTTCATGTTGGTAGATCGCCTTATGCCGATCCCTTTCTGTCCTCCACGTTGATTTCCGTTCAACAGGCAAAGTTCCCTCGCATGAGAATCGAACTGTCCAGCCAATACTCGTTCGATTTGGCCCATGAAATCCTCGCCGGAGGACTGGACCTGGGAATCGCGACGGAACCTCCTGAGTCTCCGTTGCTCACAACGGCCAAGATCGGAGAGGCGCCCTTCTATATCGCGATGTCAGAAGAAGATGTGCTGGCGCGACACGCCTCTGTCACTCTCGAGCAGTTGGCAGATCGGTGCTGGATTCTGTTCGAACGCCGGTTACATCCAACGGTCTACGATAACGTGATGACAACGGCTGAGGCCAAAGGGATCGCGCCCCAGAGAATTCAACACGTCACGGCGCCAGAAGAAGCGTTCCCCTGTGTGGCTGAAGGAAGCTGGATCGCCTTCGTCGTGAAGGCGGGCGCGCTTCGCATTGCGCGTGATGGTGTGACTGTCCGCCCACTTGTGGAAGATTCGCTTTCGCTGAAGACTTATCTGATCTCACGATCAGACAATCAATCGAAGGCTGTGAGCGCGCTGGTGAGGTCTTTTATCCGTCAACTCGAGAGCACGCAGGTTGGCAGACAAAGGCCGGTCGCTGTCCCAGCCTGAGATCTCTCTCGGCGACTCCTTACATATCCCAACTGGTGGGAACTTTAATCGAAATTTGCTTTCCGTCGCGGCTGACCACAAGTTTCAGCTTTGGCAATGGCAAACCTCAAGCGGCCTGGTTTAGTGTTATCGAACTTGGCACCCCAACAATTACAATCAGCTCCGCAGCTTGTCCTTGCGATGCCGCGTGAGCGTCCGAAGAGCTCTGTAATTTTGCGCGTAGGCAGTGCTGGCTTATTCCCTTTATTTTCAGTAACCTTGGTCCTCTGGGAGTGAATAGAAGCATATGGATGTATTCAATTTAGACGGCGCTCTCGTAAACGACTACGAGCGCTTTGCGCGATCTTTCACCCAGATCCGCGCCCAGGACATCCGGACCCAGGTGGACGCGCTTTATGCGAGTGGTCGTTTCTGGCCGGAACCGCTCATCAGCATCAATCCGCATTATGAACGAGAAGCGAGTGTGCAGCACCTTGTAACTGAAGGAACCCTGCATCCTGAGACAGCACGCGTTTTCCAGATAGATGGTCAGCCCATCACTCTGTTTCGACATCAGGCACAATCCGTCGCCAAAGCGACAGCAGGCCAAAGTTTCGTCGTCACCACCGGCACTGGCTCCGGGAAATCGCTCTGTTTCTTTATTCCAATCATTGACTCCGCCATCCGAGCGCGTGCTGCGGGGGAGCCGCCGAGAACAAGAGCGATTGTCATCTATCCAATGAATGCACTGGCGAACAGCCAGCTAAAGGAGCTTGAAAAGTTCGTCGAGCAATCGGGGTTGTCCGACAATTTGCGTCCAACGTTTGCCAGGTACACCGGCCAAGAGAACGACGACGAGCGCGAATTGATTCGAAAGTCAAAACCTGACATCTTGCTGACTAACTTCATGATGCTTGAGCTGCTGATGACGCGGCAGAGTGAACGAGATCGCACGGTAATTTCTAATGCTGACGGATTAGATTTCCTTGTTCTGGATGAACTCCACACATATCGGGGTCGACAAGGTGCCGACGTTGCAATGCTTGTGCGGCGGGTACGTGATCGGCTCTGCCGGCTTAAGCCGCCGATCTGCATCGGAACATCTGCCACCATGGCAAGCGAAGGAGAAGAGGTAGCCCGCGTGGCTTGCCCGATGTTTTGTACCAGTGAGGAGTTAGTGTAGCGCGTTTATCTCTGAGTTCAGATATTCGCCGTCTGGGGTGTGGAGAAGTGGGAAGCGCGAAGCGGTTTCCACTTCTCCATGCCCCTTGCTCGTTGCGGTCAGCCAGGCTTCCGGAGCTGGTGGTGTATATCCCAGCGAGGAGTGTGGTCTGACGGTGTTGTAGTGGACGCGCCAGCGTTCGGCCAGCACGCGAAGCTCTTTGATGGAGTAGAAGATCTCTCCGTTGAGGAACTCATCCCGCAGCTTCGAGTTGAAGCTCTCACAGTAGCCGTTTTCCCAGGGAGAGCCGGGTTCGATATACAGTGTCTTTGCTCCTGTATCCGAAAGCCATTTGCGCAGATCCTTCGCGACGAACTCAGGACCGTTGTCTGAACGTACGTGTTCTGGTACTCCTTTCAAGACCATGACATCAGCCAGAGCGCCGATCACCTTAGCGCTGCTCCAGCGCCGTTCGGCCTGGATCATCAGACACTCCCGCGTGGATTCATCGATCAGGTTCAGGATGCGCACACTTCGGCCATCGTGCGTTCGCGCGCTCACGAAGTCGTAGCTCCACACATGGTTGGGATGTGTCGGCCTGAGCCGCACGCACGAGCCATCGTTGAGCCACAACCGTCCTCTTGGCTTCTGCTTCTTTGGCACCTTCAGCCCTTCGCGACGCCAGATGCGTTCGACTCGGTCCTTGCCCACCTGCCAGCCGGCTCGCTGGAGTAGCGCCGTGATCCGGCGATACCCATAGCGGCCATACTGGCTGGCAAGGGCAACGATGGCCTGAGTCAGAGCATCTTCGTCTTCACGCTGTGTCGGCCGGTAGCGTTGCGTGCCTCGAGGCTGCCCCAACAGCAGGCACGCATGCCGCTCACTGACTCCATGCTCACAGGCATGGCTGACCGCACTGCGCCGTCGCTCAGGGCTTAGAAGTTTCCCGCCGCGATGTCCTTCAACACAAGCTTGTCCAGGCTCAGCTCAGCGACCAACCGCTTCAGCTTCGCGTTCTCCTGCTCAAGCTCCTTCAGCCGCTTCGCCTGATCCACCTGCAGACCGCCATACTCCTTGCGCCAACGGAAGTACGTCTGCTCCACAATCTCCGCTTCCTTGCACGCCTGCGCTGTCGTCTTCCCGTTCGCCACTGCTACTTCGATCTGACGGAGCAGGTTCACCACCTGCTCTGGCTGATACCTCTTGCCTCGTGCCATATGCTCTCCTCGTTCCAGTGTGTCTCTTAGTCACTGGTACAAAGCAAGCCGGGCACTCCACTTACAAGGGCATAGTGGAAGCGATGGGAAAGCAGGCGCGCGAAGTCGAAGCGGAGGAGAGTGTCCAATGAACACCACAAACGGCCCATTCGAGACTCTCGAATGGGCCGTTTGTAAGCTTATGCGTCCAGCGACGCACAGGAAATTCATTTATTTCTGACAAACTATTTCACTATTTCTGACAAAGATTTCACTTATTTTGACAACCTACAGAAGGGCTTCACTCTGAAGATATGGATAGGTACCGCAGAGCGCTCTCACTGCTTTGCCATGCGCCGAAGAACCTCGCCTTCTCTCACCCGTTCTTTGCGCTCCACCTACTAACCGTAAGTGAGCTGCGTAGTGCAGAGTGGGGCAACACCGCGATGCAGGTTCTGGTCAGCAATTGCGTTTCTGTGGGAGGGTTCCATGCTGTAAGCCCGAATATGCCTCCGATAGGCGCCGGTATCGTTGAGCGGGCGCGGCCGCTGATGGAGGCTTGTGCACCGGACAGCCCGCTCCACCGGCTCTACTATCAGCTTGCGTCGATTCAGCCGATGCCCATGCCTGATTTTGCTGCGGGGCTTGAATCATCCGAAGATGAGTAGCGGCCGGACAGATCAGAGGTCATGGCCTGGCCGGACAGCACTCCCACAACATGGCCATCAATCCTTAGCTCCATGAGCAGTAGGCACCGCCGGCGTCGAATAACCCTAATTGCCAATTCGCCGTCGGCTTGCGCTCGATGCGTGCTCCTTCGAAGGGCGCTTGCCCAAATGCCCTAATTGACTAAAGTACGCACGGTATCCCGAAAAAAAGTAAAACTGGGCGAATTGTTGGTTTCAATATCCATATGAGGCGTGATCTTTTCTGCCCATTGGGATTTTTCGGCACCTACGCTTTGCCATCCCTTTGCCGATAATCCCTTTTCTCCACCTTGGTATACGGCGTTCGCGAGGGTCTCCCAGGTGCCGCAAATGCTGTCATTCACATATGAATCCAATATCTCGTCATCTGCATTTGGATATGCTGTCTTGACCGCCGGAATATCACCCAAAAGCCACGCCTCGCCTTCCTCGATGGCTATACAAAAGCGCGTAACAGGCGCAGGATGACAGCCGTTTAGAATCCCATTCAATTCGACTAAAAAGCTGCCAAGGGATTTGCTATCCAGGTCGCACACCAATATGACTGCAGAAGGCGTTGTAGCAGGATAACCCTCAAATGTTCTGCCATACCCCTTCAGAAGCTTTGGAAGATTGTCGAGAAGAATTCGCTTGTTCGCGTCATCCGTATCCCTCATGTTCTTCGGAATGCGACCGATGCCTTTATAAGCGTGAACGCGAAATGTGTCTTCTGCATTCATAAGCTTAGGAATTAGGATTTCTAAGGCTTTTTTTCCTGAGACATCTTCAACGAGGATTTCGAGATGCACGGTTACCTCGCATCCAAATAATCGCTGTACCAGAGGCCGCCCAGAGGGAGTCCTTGCTCAACCATGTTGTCAACCGTCAAATCGTCGCTGGCGCGTCGAAGGACAGAAAATCCGTCCTCTCCTTTTTCCAATACCCAGACCTCTTTCGGGGAAAGAGCATCAACAAAATAGGGCTGGTGGGTTGTAACAAATACCTGTGATCCGGCTCGTTGGTTGGACGCATGATCTCGAAACTCCTTCGCAAGAGCTTCTAGAAGTTTGTGGTACAAGCCGTTTTCGGGTTCTTCCACGCACAGAAATGGCGGTGGTAGAGGGTCTTCTAACAGCAGTAGGTATGCAAATACTTTCAATGTTCCGTCTGACATTTGCTGGGCATAGAAGGGATCTTCAAAGCCTTTATCGTTAAAACGCAGGAGAAGTCGTCCATCTGGAGTCTTCTCGGTATCAATTTTCTTAATACCTGGGATCTTTTCCGCAATGCGATCAAGGATCGTACGAAACTTCTTAGGATATTCCCGCTCCATGAATTGAACTACATTTCCGAGATTGTCTCCGTGGATGTTGAGGTGCTTCTGCGGTCCCGCCAGTGGCAGACTGCGCGCAGCATCAGGTCTGAAATAACTCAAGTACCAGCCCTCAATGAAGCGACGAAAAGCAGAGATGCGGGGGTGCTGTTTCAATGAACCGAGCGTTGCGATTCCAAGCTTGCGCTTATCGTCGAGTTCGACAACTTCTGTTTCGCGGCTCTCTTCTTTGTCCTCGTTCTTTTCTATGGTCTCGATCAGGTGAGAGAGATCAAACTGCTCACTGCTCTCGTCAATTTGGCGGCCTTCCTCTTCGCCCTTCCAAGCTATTCCTCTTCCCTCGTTGAGAATGAGAAAGGAGAACGGCCATCCGTGTTTTTGGCCCTTGCGTCTCTGACGAAGGCGCTCCTTTAGGACAAACGGCCGCCCCGACGAATCTCTGTCGATTGAGAGCTCATATGTTATTGGCCGTGCGTTTCCTTCTTCCTTGTAATAGACCTCAAATTCAATTGGACCCTGTGTTCCTTGGGACCTTACTCGCTCAAATCCACCGCGTCCTCGAGCATCAAACGCCTCCTCTACACCCGTCTTGAGGCAATCTGCCAAAAAACCAAAAGCGTCGAAGAGAGTGCTTTTACCTACCCCATTCTTGCCGATCACAGCAGTCATCGGCGTGAGAGGTTCCGGTTTCTGAACACTCAATACTCTCCCGAGCGTCACGTCACGCAGTGATCGGAAGTTACGTATGCGGATACCTTCTATTCTTGCCATTGATTGTTTTCACCGCTGAGGTTCAATATCTGAACACATTCAGGGTAGCATCGTCCCTCCGGCGCTTGTCGTCGGTCTTGCCAAACGCCAAGTGACAGACGGAGAGGATCTTGAGCTTCACTTGACGACTACAGCAGACTGTCGCGTGAACTTGCGCTGACTGCCTGCTGTTCGATTAGCCAGCAATCACCTTGCGCGATCTCTACTTAAGGGCGAACTTCGCGCTCGGCTGACGGGCCTGTTCCGTTCTTTCCTGAGCGAAGTTAGGTGCGAATCTTATCTGGTCCCGCGAACGATGTGATCGGTAAAGTGTGCCGCCCACGTTCTTGTTTGAAGTCTTTCCAAAAGCCCTGAAAGGGTCCAATAAGGGAAAAATCCCGTGTGTAGCGTGGGTGTAGGGTGCGGTCGGTACCATGCAGTTTCAATGAGTTGCGCGATGTTGCCGAATGGCGTGGAAGAGGTCATCGGTTCGAACCAGAATCTCCGTATCTCTTAGGATTCAAGCCACCCGCAGGTGAGAGCCGCGGCGCACTTCAGCTCCGGCGACCTCCTCCTGACGAATCGAAGCTGCCTTGATCGCTTCGGTATCAGGCTTTGTCTCGTGAACGCAAGCTGCCATCGCGCGTTCCAGCTCTTCTGGTAGACAGGAGAGAACCGTTTCCCAGAGAACCCCGTCGACTCGTGCCTCGATCTTGCGGTAAGCCGTCGGCAAGCTCGACTCATCGAGGATGCGAACGGAATCCTGACTGTTCTTCTGAACTCGGAACGTAAATTCCCGGCCCTCGATCTTTCGGAGCTCTCGGCTCATCAGGTAGAACAGGACCATCGATTTGGTTCTGTCTACCTTGTTTGCTGTCGAGCGAGCCCGTTCGCCGAGCCGAACCGCCTCCGCGCGGCAGTATTGTTCGCGTGCTTCCATCATTCGCACGAAGCGGCCGATCCGATCGACCTTCTCTCCGTGAGCGGCGCAAAACTCCCGGAAGCGTAACAGCAGCTCTTCGGAGGGTTCTCCCTCAGTCTCGACCTGCTCCTCGATCTGCTCGAGGATGTCATCCAGTTCGGTATCAATTTCAAATAACGAGTAATTTTCAGTCATCGAAGTCATTGCGAAAGTCTCCAGTTGAAGTAGTGGTATTTCCAAGCGTGCAAACGGGCAAGTGAAAGGACGGATCACGCCGCGAGGCGTTGGGTAATTACAAGGCTCCTGGCTGCGCTATAGGCGAGAGCGTCGGCGCGGCATTGCAGAGGATGTCCGTTGTGGCCTCGGAGCCACTTCCAACGAATGCGAAGCTGCACATCCAAGTCGATGAGCTGGGTCCAGAGGTCTCGATGGTGGAGTGGCGAACCTCGTCGGTTTCTCCATCCCTGGCTGCGCCACCGAAAGACGAAACCTCGCATCCCGTGGATCAGGAGTTCGGAATCGGAGTGCAGTTCAACTCGTGTTCCGGGTGGAATCGAGCGTAGGGCTTCGACCGCCGCGAGAAGTTCCATCTCAGAGATCGTGGCCCAGGGAAGCGCACCGGACATCTCCCTGCGTTTGCTCCCCTCGATCACGACTGCGCCCCATCCGCCAGGACCGCGATTGCCGATCGCTGACCCATCCGTGAAGATGCGAACGATATTTGTCATTTGGGAGCTCCTAAAACGCAGAGAATGGCCGGTTCGAGAAGTGCATGATCGAAACAAGGGGGCGGAGTCGAGAGAGAATGCAGTCAGGCCGTCTGCATAGGAACGACCTGACCGAAGGGCGCCCGTCGGGCGCCGGTGGATGCCCAAAGAACCGGGTATGCCGGTTCCGAGTCCGGGAATGATCCGTAGAGATCGGTCAGGAACACCAGAGTCTGGGGCCGAACACCATGCTCTTCGAGCCACTCGAAGCAGGGCCCAAACTCCGTGCCACCGCCTCCAACCGGGTTGAGCGAAACACTTTGGCCGGCTTCGAATGTCTCGACCTTATGAACAACCGCGTCAAAGTAGAGAACGTAGACGCGTTGCGGACGTTGGCCTTCGAGGATTGAACGAACCTCTGCTTCGAACAGGCGCAACTGACGCGAGTTCACCGAGCCGGAGCAATCGACAGCGATCGCAACCTCGCCTACTCCTTCCCGCACCACTCCGGGCAGGTAAAGCCCGGTCCAGATGTGGCGACGGTTGGGACGCATCCAGCTGTAGTCCGCAGGTGTGGTCTCGGACCACGCTCGGCGCAGCAACTCCCGCCAGTCGACGGCTGCCTCGGCCGCCCCATCGAGGAAGCGCTCCATGCCCGCGGGAACTTTGCCAGCCTGTTTTGCAAGCGTGATTGCCTGGCTGACGGCGATGCTCCACTCCCTGGCATGCTCCTCGGCCGTCGGGGTTTCCTCGTCGGCGACGGGCGCATCCAAGACCTGTCCAATGCCGCCTTCTGTGACCGGGGCTGAAAGTTCACCCGATTCACCCGGAGTTGGGAAAGGAGAAGTGGCCCCATCTCCTCCGGCTTCCTTCGTGTCATCAGCACCACCGGGCTCTTGCTCTGCTTCGGTCTGGAGTTGGTTGTAAATCTGTTCCGCGCTCATCTCGCGGAAACGATCGTCCACCAGAACCCCTTCCGGCAGGTGGAGACCGGCGTCGAGGAGAATCGGGTTGATGGCGTAGTCACAGGCTTCGTTCCAACGCTTCGGGTCTCGACCGGAGCGGCGCACATGATGCTGCAGTCCCGGATGCAGGACCTCATGCGCCAAGACCCCGCAAAGGGTTGCGGCATTGAGCGTATCCACGAAGTCGGGATTATAGAACAGAGAGATGCCGTCGGTGGCCATGGTCTTGATCGACCGGCTCTCCCGTCCCTTCAAACGGAACAGGAGAGAGCCGAAGAAGGGATGGTCGAGCAACAGAGTGGTGCGCGCCTTCTGAAGGCGTCGTTCGATGGTCGTCTGCATCTTCATGCCGCCACTCCCATGTAGGCCGACATATGGTCGAGGATGCTTTCGACGCTTGGTATTGGCTCGACCTGAGGCGCTTCGCTTGCTTCGCGGCCGTGCAAGAGACCGTCCATCTGGGCCACGATGTTCGCCGCGTCTGCCGCCGTGGTGACGCGCAGGAGGTCGTGCTTCTTGAGGTCCTGCGCCGAGTAGGTGCAGAGCCGCTGCTTGATTTGTTCCGCAAATCGGTTCAGGTCCTCATCGCCCTGAACATTGAGGCGCGGAAGAATCTCCACCAGGTCGAAGACATTGGTCACCAGCGACGCATGGAAGCGGGACTCGGGTTCGTTCAGCCGATCCACCATGTGGGAGACGACTTCGCGCAGCCGCTTCCACAGGTCCTCGGTGCCGCGAGCCAGCGACTGGCGTACATTCGCATCGATCTCGCGCGAGACACGAGCCTGCTCCTCAGCCGACATCTGCACCCGGAAGTCCGCGCCGGAGGGTATGGGCAGGATCTCGAGCTTCACACCGAACTTCGTTCGCAGCTTCTCGGCGGACGGATAGTCTTCCTCCCGGAAGAGCCCGTTTAACTCCGGGCGCACCTGATCGATGTACTGCGGGTAAACCGCAAGAAAGCTCTCGATTCCCTGCTCAAAGCTCGCCTCGAACTCCCGCATCCGTTCCATCAGGTCGAAGTAGAAGTTCGACGGCAACAGGCGAAAGCCCTCGTCAGACCAAGGAAGCGTGATTTTGTAGAAGTGCTGCCGGATCTGCCCCGCCAGGGTTCGCAATTCGTCCAACTTGTCTGCCCCGCGCAGGAGTTGCTTGTTGTAGCGGCCGGCGCTCTGATGTGCTCCGTGCTGATCGGCGACATCGCGGCTGACCTTGCGGTCGTGTTTGACGGCCGTCCAGATGCTGATGTGGACGGCCGCGAGCATAGCGCGTTCGGTAATCATTGCAGTACCTCCCGGTATTCCACGCCAAACTGGATGAACTCCGGCGTATGGGTAATGGCGACGTCTCGTGCGGCCGCGTCACGGACAGCCATGACTCGCATCTCGGTCGGCATGCGGTCGAGATAGGTAAGTCCTCTTCCGAGGGAGTTGTCCGTCATGACGCGGCCGAGCGCCGTGGCGACGGCAATCTGCGCGGAGGTCTCCGTGGGGACCCGAGCCGTTGCAGGATTGAGAAGGATCTCGTCGATGGACGGCAACTGACGGAACTGACGGAGGAACCCGATGAGTTCTGAAGCCGCTCCTTCGCCTACCGTCCCGTCGAGGAGCTGCGCCTCGAATTCGCTGGTCCCCGAGAGCAGGACCGCGTTTCGACGTTTGGCGACGCCACACAGGACATTCGAGGCCATCTCCCATGATCGCGGAGTGGGCCATGCGTTGGCGTCGGCCGTCGTGTCGGCCGCATGCAGCAGGTCCGGCTTGAAACGCAGAAAGGCGATGATCTCAGGACGCATGCGGGCCTTGACCGCCCACTTGCACCAGTCGTCCAGGTCAGGCTCAAGCTCAAGGTGAACGAAACGATTACGCAATGGTCGCGGCATCGCAAAGTGGACGCCACGCTCCGAGGCGGGATTGCCGGCGGCGATGACGACCCATCCCTCCGGCAACACGTACTCGCCAAACTTGCGATCGAGCACAAGCTGATAACAGCCTGCCTGCGTCATCTGCGGAGCGGCGGTCAGTTCATCGAGAAACAGGATGCCCTTGCCGCTAGTGGGCAAAAACTTTGGGGGCACCCATTCGGTCTGGTCTGAGGCAATGCGCGGTAAACCGCGCAGATCGACCGGATCGAGTTGCACGGCACGTACATCGAGGAAGTTGTAATCGAGGTCGGCGGCGACCTGGCCGACGATCTGTGATTTGCCGACGCCGCATGGTCCCCAGATATGCAGGGGCACACGCTCGCCAATGAGCGCATGAAGCGCTTCATAGAGCTTGGAGGGTTTCATGGATTGTCCTTGAGGGAGGTGGGTGAAATGAACTAGTGCTGGAGTAGTGAGCTTTGCCTCCTACGGGAGCGTGAGTTGAGATTTACGAAATTCAGGTGCGTTGTTACCCGGTGATTCCATAGTCTCGAATGGTCCCGACATTTCCTCTGTTCGCCTTTAGAAGACGAACCCGAAACTCAACCCGCGGGACAGGTTCGATAAAGAGGAATGTGCCGTCTGTGAACCGGATTTCAAACGCAGGCCAGCCTCTCGACTGTTCTGCATAGCGGATGTAGTCGACGGTCTTGCCCGTGGCTTCCTCGTAGAGGATGCCCTGACCGGCGTTCTGCAATGCAGATGACGATTCGGCGGCATGCTTCGTTGAACTCTGCTTTGACTGCTCTGCTTTCCGCTTCATGTCCCCTCCGCGATCAAAAACCCATCCAGTGCAGTTCGTGCAAGGGCCGCACAGCATATCGCCACGGGATCGGAAGAACTCTGACGGATACGGGCAATCTCCTTCAACCCTTTGAACATCGTCGGTGCCGATACCAGGAGCGGGCGGATCACCTTCCACTCCGTCGATCGCTGTTCATAGTCCTCATCCGGTTTGCCTCCCTGAACGGCGTCCTCCGCCCAGTCGTCGAGAAATTGATCGGCCAGGCCGAGAAGCCTGTCGACGTCAGCGCTGGAGCAAGTATCGATAGTGAGCATCTGATTTCCTTTCAGTAGCATGACCGGTGGGGGCCGAACGGGGTATGCGTATTGGAGAGACGGGAATACCCCATCGGGGAGCTCGATTGCTTTCACAGCCAGCCATCTGTACGGACAGCCAGTCATGCGGGTTGCCGATATTGTCGATTCGGAGTATTATTATGGCAGTATTGGCAGGAGGCGAAAGATGAATTCGTCCATCACTGATTCGAAGTCCAAGGGCGCCGGGAACACGTTTGTCCTAGATCTAGCTCTTCCCCAAGGGACGGATCCCGCGATTCTACCCTCGGTCCGCCACGGGATCGCGCAAGCCGTCTATCTCGTTCTCAGCACTGGGCAGACGGCCATTCTGGATCAGGCGGATCAACTCGCCGGACTTGTGAGCGGATTGATTGAGCCCGACCTTGGTCTGGTCGAGGAACGCCTTGATCGGCTGCAGACCATTCGGACGATGTTTCGCGAAGAAGAATGGCTCACCAATGAAATGTTGAACCAGCTGCAGCCGGAGCCTCCCTCGAATCGATCCCTCCCGGCCAGCGACTGGAAGCGGCGTGGGCGAATCTTCAGCGTCAACTTCGGTGGGAAGGAGTATTTTCCTCGCTACGAGTTCGATGCTGTCTATCAGCCCTTGCCGGTGATCCGAGATATCTTGAAGGCCTTTGGCCCGGTGGCTGATTCCTGGAAGCTCGCTGCGTGGTTTCACTTTCCCAACGGCTGGATCTTTGAACCCGGGCCTGAAGGTCCAACTCCCGTCGCTCCCAAAGATGCTCTGGACCGCCTTGACGATCTGCTCAATGCTCTCAAGAAACGGCAAGGGAGCTATGTAGCGTGATCTGCGGATTGCCCATACCTGGCCCGTCGGAGGCGTTTACTACGGTCTCGGTGAAGCACTCCGACGTGCCGGTCTGGTTCCACGTATACAGCACCAAGAACCATCACACTCATGCGGACTCGTTTTCGAAGGGATGGGGCGACACTCGTTTTGCTCCCATCCGCGCCGATGATGGATCGTGGTTACACACGTATTATGTGGCCAGTACGCCGGAGTGCGCTTATATCGAATCGGTGTTGCATGAGATTCCGCTCAATCCGCCTGGGTCCTTCGATGAGGACGAGCTTCGGTACTACCATCTGGCGCAGGTGATCCTCCCCGAACCACTCGAATGTGTGAGCTTCCACACGCCCTATCTGCCTGCACTTCAGAATCTCACTCGCGCTCAGTTGATCGACAGCCTTCCAGCCTGTTATGCGGAGACCAGAGCATGGTCTCAAGCAGCCTATCTACAGCGCCCCGGGGCGCAGGCCGTTGCCTATGGATCCCGGAGAGATGACGCAGGGCGTTGCCTCATGCTCTTCGGCCAGCGTATGCCTGACCCTCCATTAATAGTCGTATCTGACGAACCGTTGGCCCTGGAGCCCAGACGCTCAGAGATAATCGCTTTGATTCGGCGGCTAAAGATCCACAAGATTTAACTGGATTCTCTTCTGCTGCGGCCAAGAGTCGGTGACGTTCTTCCAATTTCGATTCATTCGTCACTCCGTCTGTGATCTCTGAACTCGTATCGCCCGCACCCCACGAGACCCATCTGGCGTCGAGCGATTCAGCGGGTGCGCCGTACCCGGCAACCCTTTAGCCATGCTGCACTCCGGCCATCTCGTCCTTAGCCGCTACGATCACCCGATCCGGGTCGACCGCCAACACGTCCTGTGGGCGGCGCTCATCATCGAGGAAGCTGTTTCGAGCCGCAAACCAGAAGGCCAGTCCCCAGCCGTCCTTGGCGTCGCCGAAGATGCGAAGGATCTCCGCCATCTGCTTACGGGGCCGGTGGTCGTCTGGATTCAGCGCATACAGCGGGAAGTAGTCTTCTCTCCCCTGCCGGATCGCAAAGATATCCTGATCGCGCTTCCACTTGTTCGGCTGCAGGGTAGGGTTGACGGCGCTGACTCCTGGGAGCTTCGCGACCTCGTTCGCAGGGAGAAAATCTCCGCTATTGAGGATCGCCTTCTTGGTCTCAAGGATCATAAGATCTCCTTTCTGTTACCTCTTTCTACCCCAGGCTGATGTCGTTTGCTCATTCGAAGAGAAACAAGGCCGCTTCACGCGGCCTCGTCCAATTCCTCATCGTCCTCTTCGATCGGCTGATCTTCTGCGGCCTCGGCGAGAATCTCTTCTTCCTCATCCACCTCTTCTGCAACCGAGGTTTCAGCGGCGGGAGTATCGAAGAGGCTGAAGGTCTTCGGCGGTTCCGGCTTGGCAACTTCGACCGGCCTCACGGCCGCAACGGATTTCGAAGGCTCTGCATTCGGCTGCTCCTTTTTCGCCGGCAGCTTCTTCGCACGCGCTTCGGCCTGGGCGGCTTTTCCGGCAGCATCCATCTCGGCCTTCGCTCTTTCAAGCGTGCTCTTGAGTTGAAGATGAGCGGCGACGAAGTCAACGATGGAAGATGGCAGGTCCCGGTCAAGCTCTTCGGCGGTGCCGGTGAGTTTGAACGGTGTGGTCAGCGCGGTGTTCTCACTATCCTGCAGCTTCTTCGGGATGATGTTGACACTGATCTGATCGTCTTCGAGGCGGGTTACGGTCAGCAGGACTGCGCGCTGCCGCAGGTAGGGGGCAAGCTCCTTGAACATGAGTCTCTCCGGGTGAGTAGGTCACTTCGGGCGTGACCCTCTCCTCGGCTTCTTGAGTTCAGGATCATCCCAGTGAATGGTGTTGCGGCGTCCGAACGCCAGCGCTTCGTTGTAGGCGACAGGATCGTAGTCTCGCTGCCATAGGAGGCGGTACAGTGCATCGACCGCCGACTTCATCACAACCTTCATCTCGTCGTCGGAGAGATGGGAGACCTCCGGCTTGCCCCTGCAAACCGCGCAGGGTTTCCCGGCGTGCAGGTCTTCGATAGGGCCATTGCGAAAGGCCAGCGCAACAAGGGCTTTGGCTTCCATCGCCAGGTCGGGATCGAGCTTCATCTTCATGGGCAGTCTCCGGTACGTCTCCACCATACCGCCGCAGCCGCCGTGAAGTCTTACATAGTCTCGAAACTACGCAGCGATCTTCCGCGCGCGCCTTCTGGTCCTCGACCACAATGTAGGATCGACCGGCAGCGCGCTCGTCTGGCCGGTCCTCGCATTGAAGAATGCTCCGTGATAACTGAGCTTGCCGTAACGAAAGAGCTGTCCCAGCATCGCAAGCGCATTCAATGCCAGCGTCTGATTGATGAACGGCTCCTGACGTTATCTAAGCTATTCCCGTCGTATGCATGACTCCATTCTGCCCTAGTAGTTTCGGGGGATGGGGTGCAGGGGAAGGGGGGCTGTTTCCCCCTTCCCCTGCCCAGCAATGTATTAGACTTTGCTTTTTTCTCTGCAATTTCTTATTCAAAGGCGGGATCTTCTCACACTCTAGTGAGTGTCATGCAAAATCAGATCAACTTCGTCTGAGGTTCATATGCATCTATTCTTTGATGAAGATGGGCGGCCTTTTCTGCTCGATTCAGAGATGCGATGGGAATTGGAGCCGAATGCCTTTCTGACAAGGATGAGCATCGTCAGTGGCACGACCAGATCCCCGAAAACATGGCGGAGCTACGCATATCAGTTGGCCGATTGGTTGAGCTTCTGTCAGAACGTCGGTCTTGGATGGCGCAATGTCACTGAACTGAACATCGCAACCTATCGAAATATTCTCGCCTCGGAGGCAAGTTTTCAAACAGGTCGTCCGCTCAAACGCAGCACAATCAATCACAAACTGTCAGTAATCTGTCAGTTCTACCAGTTCGCCCAGAAGCAAGGTTGGATCAACGCACTTCCATTTGAATTGGGAACCGGTCGAATTCCTTACCGGAACTTCAGCGAGTTTAAGCCACGCGCCAAGCCGAATGCCGGTCAGATTGCGGGAGGTGACTTGAGGTTGAGAGAACGGATGGCGGAGCCACAGATCCCACCGCGCCGAGAGGTGCGGCAGTTCATAAAGAGCTTTCGTATCTGGCGAGACCGACTAATCGCAGAGGTGCTTTGGCTTACCGGTATGCGTTCCGCGGAAGTGTGCGCACTGCCTTTAAAAGCACTCCCTAAGGATCCTGCCTCGATAGACAGAGGCACTGTCGCTGTCAAGATCCTCGGCAAAGGACAGAAGTGGAGACTGGTCTTGTTCCCCGTGCGTCTGCTGCGGTCTATTGCCAGATACATCCATATGGAACGTCGGCAGTGCGCACGCGGCGTTAAGCATTCCGGCACTGTCTTTCTCGGACGAAAAGGGAAACCGCTTCAAACGCCAGCAATCAATCGCGTGTTCTCGACCAACTGCAAACGAACCGGTATGCATATCTGGCCACACCTACTTCGCCATGCCTACGCAGTCGAGCGACTCGCATACCTTCAGGACATCGGCGCGCCGAATCCTTTGAAGACGCTTCAGATGGAACTGGGGCACGCAAGCATGGCAACTACTGAGCGGTACCTCCACGTGACCGAGCGTATGAGGAGCGATTTGGTCACTGAACACAACAGCTTCGTTGAGCGGTTATTGGAAGACTGATCTATGCGAAAGAGCGGGGCAGGTCGACGCTGGGAACTCATCGATGAAGAGCAGATTCAGAAGCATGACCTTGCCCAGATCCGAACCGGTAACGTACCTCTTGAGCAGACCTTCCAGAGGTCGGGAGAAAAACCTTTCACCATAAGGCTCACGTTCTTGTCGTCACGCCCTCGGCTAGCGCGTGTGCTGGCGAATGCCTTCTGGATTGTGCATCAAGAGGGCCAACCGAAAGCCACGCTGACCGCTCACGCGCACCACCTCCGGCTCTTCAGTCGCTTCCTGGACTATCGCAAGAAGACTCAAGCCGACGTGCGATCCGCTCGGCAGTTACATCAGGATGTTCTAAAGGAGATGGCGATCTGGCTTCTGGTCAAACGCCGGCTTAAAAGGAAATCAGCCGCACAATCTCTCTCGATGTGCTGTTGGTTACTGCGTCAGGCTAAGCGGCTTTACCCAACGGAGTTTGATCCGGGCTTTTCCACCCCGAGCAATGTATTTCCCGGCGTAGGAAACGAACGGCCAACTTCCAAGGCGCTGTCACCGGCCACATTTAAGAAGATACTGGCCGCGGCTACAAAGCAGATTATTGCCATCCGACAAGGCTACGAGCCCGGTGACGTGCCCACGAGTGCCCAGCAGCTCATACCGTTCATGATCCTCATTGCCGCCCGTTCAGGCATTAACTCCGACGCACTGTACAGGCTGGAGCGAGATTGCATTGTGCCGCATGAGATTGATGAAGAATATTTCTATTGCGTGTGGGACAAACCACGGGCTGGGAGACAGCAGAAGCAGCTTCATCGTGTCGATCGACGCAAACAGATGGGGGTTGTGGAACTGATCCAGTTTGTGCGCCAATATACGGAGCCGCTTGCACTGAAAACAGATACTCCTGCAAACAAAAAGCTCTTTCTCTATTTCAGTGAGAATACGCTGCTCAAACACCGGCTCATTTCGTCCTATACAGCGCCACGGCTGTCTTCTCGGCGAGTGAAGGAGTTCCGTGATCGACACCAGTTGCCACATTTCAACTTGTCCAACATTCGTCCCTCCGCAGCCACGCTGCTCTATCTCCAAACGGGTGGCAATTTGGGAAAGGTCCGCCAGTTTCTTCAGCACGCGCACTTCTCCACGACCATAAGGTACGTGCTCAATCAGATCAGCGAACAATTCAATGCCCGTGTGATTCAGAAGGCGCAGGAGCGCATGGTTGAACGCGTCACCGTTATCCCGGAGACACGAAAGGTTGGCATCAAGCGGTTGAATTTACCTAAGCCACAGGCTGCACAAATTGTCGAAGGTCGCTTTGACACTGGTTGCGGGACGTGCCGCAACCCATACGATTCGCCACAGATCGGCGAGCGGAAAGGGCAATTATGTACATCGTTTCATGCATGCTTCAGCTGCCCGAATGGTCTATGGTTTCTCGAGGACCTACCCTGGGTCATTGCGACTCGCAATCGATTCCTGCATTTGCGATCAGAAATGAAGCCGGAAGACTGGGATGAAGTTTACGGAGATAGCGTGCGAATCCTCAACGACAACATCATCTCAGCGTTTCGCCCGGAGCAGGTAGAAGCGGCTATGCGACAGGCGAAAGAACTCGAAGACGGCGCGCTTGTCATAGCAAAGGGAGTGCTGCGGTGAGCCGTAGCTCCAACCGGCTGCCGGCCACGGCGGCATGGATGGCGCGACCACGCGGCCTGCGGGTTGACAACCGCCAAGTGTCCTTGAACTCACGGTTCTCCGATCACATATGGGATTTTTCGAATGAGAACCGAAATCCTGCTGCTGGTGGCCACGATAAACGGATATTTTGGTCTTTCAAAATGCCGGGCGGAGGCCTATTCACGGATGCGCAATTCCGATCTCTTCTGATGGCATCGAAGCAATTCATCTACGCCGTGCGCTGGCATCCGGTCGACGGGCCAGCTCTTGCACCTGCAACTCTACGGAACTTGTTTAAGCCCTTGAAGCGGTTCATCGTTTATCTGACGAGTTATTCCAATCCGATCCTTCGGTTCAAGGACGTATTGCCCCACCATTGTGAGGACTACATTCAAAACCTTATGTCTTCCGATACCAGCAGAGCGGGAAGATACAGAAGTATTCAGCTGATGCAGAAACTCCATCAATACAGGGGCGTAATGACGGATGGGTTGACGATTGACCCGTTACTGGGCGAGGCCGCCGCTAAGGTCGCTGGAAAAGATCCCCGTTCGTTTGGAAGCAAGACTGAGATCATTCCCGAGGAGATCCTCGGACCATTGGTGCGTGCATCGCTTCAGTACGTTGAGCAATACGCCCCCTACCTGCTGGAGATGTCGGAACGAGTTGAAGCTTTCGGGATACACCGCGGTTCCGCTCAGGTTCAACATCTTGGTACGCGCTGCTTACGTCAGCAGACACTGGAAACATATCAACTTGCTGGCACCCGACTCGAAAAGGGTGTGCGTTCCCTACGGCAGTTGAGTACGGAGCTGTCTTATCTCCAGACTGCATGCTTTGTGTTGATCGCGTTCGCCACCGGCATGCGCCTCAGTGAGTTGCTCTCCATGCGAGAGGGCTGCTGTCAAACAGAAACCCACCCGGAGCAGCCGTCCTTGGTGTGGCTGCACAGTCGCGTTTTCAAAATGCAAGGCGTCCCCGACGGCCGTGAGGCCAAGTGGCTGGGAGGACCCGTTTGCGCCAAGGCGGTCCAAGTGTTGGAGCGGTTGGGAAGCAACGTGCGCCGGCACGCGAGGACCCCATATTTATGGCTGCCGATACCATCGACCTATGGGCGGTATCGAACCTCCGCTCCATTGTTACAGCCCACGATCCTCCGGAGATTGAGACTCTATGTAACGATGCTCGGTCTGAAGAACTCACGCGGGCAGACTTATCACATCCATCCGCACATGTTTCGACGCACGTTTGCAAGATACGTCGTCAGATACGATACAACGAATTTGCTCGCTCTAAAGGAACACTTTAAGCACATCTCCCTCTCGATGACCGACTATTACGTTGGGAATGATCTGGAACTGTGGATGCTCATGGAGGAGGAAACTGATAGGGTCTCCATCGAGAGCTTTGACAAAGCATTGCGGGCAGATCAACTGGCGGGTCCCGGCGGCGTTCGCCTGAGAAAGAAAGTGGACCTGGCGATTGCTGAAGGCCGCTTAGAGAAGGACTTTCGTGGAGAAGCTGGCGGCCATCTTCGAAAGAAAATGATAAAAGACCTGGTAGAAGCAGGACAACGTATCTATCCCTGCGCTTCGTCCAACTACTGTTGGTTCCACGTTGAATCTGCGCTTTGTACCGATGGAGACCGGCCGGTGCTCAAGCACTGCAATCCAGGAGCATGTTCCAACTCGATTATCACGCTCGAGCACAAGCCCTACTGGACAAAGGTGAGAAATGACTGTGAGGTTCTCATGGAAGACAGGCCGCAGGGCATGCCTTATCAGAAGGCTATACGGGATATCCATGCAGTGAGTGGCGCGATTCTGCGGAGTTTGAGATGAAGACTTCGGGTAAGAAACTTGCGGGTCTACGCCGGCATCATGCAAACCGCATCATCAAGACTAGATCCCAACTGCTCGAGGCGCTTGACCGGATGGAGAGTAGCAACACGGTCGTAGTACCTTCCGGATTCGACTGGAGCAAGATGACGCTGGCTCGGGAAGCGGGCGTCAACATCAATACAGTTGTCCGAAAAATGCGCACCGGTGAGTGGTCGTTTCCCGAAGTCAACGATCGTTTTGAAATGCTTAAGGAAAAACGTGGTCGCGTGATGATTGCGCCCGACGCGAAAGAGCAGAGAATCATTGAGCTACGTCGTGAGGTGGAAAAGCTTAGGAAGGAAAACCGGCAGCTTGCCCTCGAAGTTAGCCGTATAGGCCGGCAGGTCTTAGAAGAGCGGAACAGAGCGAATCGAATGGCGGATTACGAGCGACAAAACATTTCGCTGCGCGAGGAGATCAACCGTATTCAACAGGCACGTTCCGCTCGAGGTGGCGGCAGGGTGTAATGAGATTGGATCAGCCGAACAACGCGGACTCTACTACTTTGCGATTGATCAAGATCTTTTCTTCCCGGCATATTTGATAGGTATAGGGACCATCCTTCCCTGAGAGAGATTCAAGAAGCATCCATGATGCGAGAGGCGGCCCTCCCGAAACAATTTCGCCAACATAGCGAGAGCCTGAAATGCCAGTGTTTGGTTGATGAAGGCTGCCTGTTTCGTCAATGCTTGAATGTCGCTGCATGACGGCAGATCATCTTTCTCGTCCAGCGTTGGATCGATGATTTCCGGAAATAGCTCTGCAACGGTTGGCAAACGCAAGCGGCATTTGTTATTTCGTGAGTTCTTCGGCTGTCCCAAGATGAACTGGCCGCTGTCATAGTTATTCCCGATGTCAAGCGCATAGGAGCAGTGCCCGTAGGCCAGGGACCGAGTCATCTTATTGCGGGCTGCGCGAGTATCCACACAACCAATTAGGATGTCGGTCTCCTCCCGCCATGTCTCGTCCAGAAAATGGGGAACCGCCTTCCAGTTAAACCCCCAAAACAGATTGATGCGATTGGTCAGGACGATGACTTTATGGAGACCAATATCGCTTACACTGAACGGTTGGCGCACGCAATTGGTATGCGAAACTACGTCGCCGTCGACGAGAGTGACATCGAGACCATAGGGATGACCCAGAGCCATCATGGACTGATGGAGATAAGGCAACCCGCACGCGATGGCGCTGCCGGTACCGCCGCACCCAACAATGGTGACGCGAACTTTTCGCGTCAGTAGCGAACTGGGAATATGATGCTCAATCGTCTCGGTTGTCTTTGATGTTGTTTGTGTTGTCATAGCTCAGAATTGCCTCTGTAATTGAAACGCGACATCAACCCAACCACGGAGGGTCTTTTGTTTGTCAGCCCAATTTGCGGTGAAGTCGACGAGTAAGGGCCTGGGTCACGGACCGCGACGAAGGCGGGCGGTTTTTGCTCACCGCCTGCTTTTATGGCCTGACTCAAAACAATTGCCGGTTATCTTCCTGATGGAGCCAATTGCGAACGGCAGGCACTTGTCCGAAATGCGGACTTATCGCTCATGTGAATCGCCCCAGATGACGAACCGATTCCACCGCACTCGTGGAGTTTAGAAAACGCCGACCGCAGACTGACGAGATTGTCTCGTACATGCCGAAACCCTTTTTTCGGGAACCAGTCATTGGCACTCATCACTAATACACCTACGGCGGCGGAGAGTAAATTCGGACCTCAGTTTGTCTTACTTATCTTTATCGGTAACCTGGATCACTGCATCGGCCACGTCGCGGTCGTTGATGAGTATGGTAGTCCTTCCCACACCGGTCCAATCGCCGCTATCCGAAATGCGCGAAGGAGTGGCCACCAAAATATAGGAGCCTCCAGGTAACAGATCAAAGCGGAAGCTCCCGTTTTCGTCAGATAAAGCCCCTGAAGGCTGCACCTCGTTTCCCTCGCGTTGGATACTCACTTCTGCTCCGGGAACTGCTCTGCCGCTACTTACAACAGTCCCAGTGATTGAATGCAGACGGCCCATCGGAATGCTGATATTTGAATCGGAGACCTCATCTCCATCTCTCACCTCCACGAGTTTGGCGTCTGAAATCTCGGTAGCAGAGGGCGCATACACAGTAAGTTCTGCGGTGCCGACTCGTTGCGGTCGAAGTTTTACCTCAATTCCGTTCGGTCCAGCAGATGGAAGGGCATCAAAGTATGCTTCTGCGAGTCTGACACTCAGGCGATAGCTCCCAGCAGGCAGGCCTGCGATACGGAACTCACCGCGGTCGCCAATAGGGCTCCGTCGAGAGAAGGGCGGAATATTCGGCTTCTCGTGAGCGTCTACATCCCCAAGTATTGGGCTCGAGACTAATGTAGCCTCCACGTTCAATTGAGCTACTGTGCCACCTGTATCCACGCTCACTTTGCCCGTTATCGCTCCTGCACGATGAATAGTCACATCTTTGCGTGCGGTCACGAAGCTCTTGACGGTTATCTTCGGAAATCCAGACAACAGTTTGCTCTTCTGCTCATCAGTAAACCGGTCAAACACAACTCGAATCAGGTCGAGATCGTTGGCATACCCGGGACTTCGCGCGTCAACTATGTAGTCTCCGGGAGGAACTGCCGGGAAGGCGTAGTAACCATCAAAGTCTGTAATGGCTTCGAGAGGCTTCAGCGCCCGGTATTGTGGGCTCTGGGATCTGGGGACGAACACAGACAGGGGAATGAGGCTCACAGTTGCTTTGCGAGCCGGAACATTGCCATCACTACAAGTCAGATGTCCCTCTACAGAACCGACTTCTTTGGTCGCGTTCGGGATCTGAGCCGTCATGACCGTGGTGCCTAACCAGAACGCCGCGAAGCTGCAAAAGAGTCTGCTCATGACTTCATATCCCCGACCGAGATTGTACCCAACACGTTCGGCGTTCGCGCCACTCATTGACATCTGGCCGACTACCGACAAGATGAGGTGGTTCTCGCAAAGTCTAGTCTGGTCCGGCAAGTTCAAGGGCGGTGCGGCCCCAGAATGCGAAGTTGCCGATAACCCGTTTTCCGGGAACAACTGATTCAAGCGGCAAGGGTCACTGCCGAGAAACCGACCTCACCGTACTTAGCCTTCCTCATCACGGATCTGCGTTGTGTGGGGGTGGTGCGATCAGCCGATGGCCTTGACCTCGAGTCTGCGGAACCAGATCTCGGCGTATTCAATCTCGAGGGCGATCTTGCCACGCGTTAGCGGGATGAAGCTGCCGGGATTCGCTGGGTCCGGTTGCTGCAGCCGTGTAATGGTGTTGACAGCGCGGCCGTTGATGATATGCGCGGCGCGGTCGCCCTGCCAGAGCACCTCGACCGTATTCCAATCGTCCAGCTTCTCGAAGTTTCCGTCCTTGATCTTGCGGCCCGTGCTCGGCTCTTCCGTGCTGTATTTGCCGGCGGCCTTGGCGGCATCGCTATCGGGCGCAGGCCAGCCATGGGCCGGACTTAAGCCCTGGCCGAAGAGCCCAGCGCCATGCGGAGACTGCACGCCACGAACACCGTCGACCAGGAAGAAGTCGCCCACATCGCCTTCTTCAATCTGGCACTCCACGCAGCGCGGCCATACCTTGTCTTCACCTACCAACCCGTACAGCAGCCCGTTGTCGCGCTTGCTGATCGTGCGCGGCGCAAACTGTTTGACGCCCCACTTGTACTCCAGGCGGATGCGCACGTTTTCAAATTCCTGGTGCGTCGCCAGGTAGCCCGCCTCGTACTGGGTGTCGTCCACGTCAGCGCCCATGATGTGGAGCATCTCGTTCTCGACAGTGACAATGCGCTTCTTCTCCGCCACGCCCTTGCCGCTCTTCTGAAGCATGGAATACCAGCCAGTCAGGTCGCGATCATTGATTAGCGAGATCCATCCGTCGGCACCTGGCGGAGGCAGCGTCAGCTTGGGCGGTGCAGCCTGCGCAAGAGTTGCAAGAGGCAGGAGCGTGGGACCCAGTGCAAGCGTACCCATCCCCTTCAATACGTGTCGGCGGTTGATCATGCAGTTTCCTCAATCCAAAGGTAGATACAGCCGTTAGGTTCGTCAGAGGGCATCGAGCCTCTCGCGAGAGCGATCCATTCCATACTAAGGTGCGTTGGCGACTTGTGGGTGGTCTTGCATTGACTCGCCACGATTGAAGTTGCCGAAATCCCCGGCGGGCTCAACCGGTCGATGCAACACCATCTGATATGAATTCATTTTCTAAAGGTGGTGTTTATGGCACCAGGAAAACGGGACAGGCTTTCCACCGAGCAGCGGATCGACATGCGGCGCCGTTGGAAGGCGGGAGAGTCGTTGCATGAGATTGGCCGCGACTTTGGTAAGGGCCATGGTTCCATCCGGTTCTTGTTGACGCAGCGCGGCGGGATGGTTCCTGCTGCTCGTCGGCGTTCGCCGCGAACGCTGACGCTGGCCGAGCGGGAAGACATCTCACGAGGAATTGCTTCCGGTTCGTCGATTCGTGAGATCGCTAAAGGGTTGCAGCGGCCTGTGTCGACGGTGAGCCGGGAGGTGTCGCGTCACGGCAGTGTACGGAGCCACTTTCGATGAAAGTGGAGATCGATAAAATGAAAGTGACTCTTTCCCCGTGTAAATAACTAATACTCAGATTTTTACTGAGTATGTCCCAGAGTGAAATGAGTCTGTTCTGGGGTTCGCATGCCATCAAAAATGTCCCATTCGAAGGGTTCGAATGGGACATTTTGTTTCCAAATGCCTATGTGGTCTCCGATGAGACCGACCCTGAAACCTAGCTAACAGCGTAACCGCAGGGCGAGTGTGCCATCTCGCCTACGGCGGCGGCGGCCGGCCTGGGTCGAAGTTGCTCAAATGTATGGTCCGCCGTCTGACTGCAAGCCATAATGCAGATATCGGATAATGCAGTCAGGCGCCAAAGTCGGGAATCTCATTTGAGTTCAGAAACTCCACGAGCGTATCTAACAATCGTTGTACAGGACTTCCCTTGCTGATACAGCGAGAGAAAAGAATACGGTCGTCATCGGACAGATCATCTACAGATCCGCTGAGCAGGACGACTGGGAATCGAGCGCCCAGGGCCCTTAGACGTAACAACAAATCGCGACCATTAATCACAGGCATCTCGAAATCAACAATCGCAAGGCTAAATGCGGACAAGTCGCAGCGGAGGGCTTCAAGGGGATGATTGCATAGAACAACCGAGTAGCCCTCCTGTTCAAGAAGGTCACAACGCATTCTCGTTCCGGCAACCTCGTCGTCGACGCACAGGATGCAATGCCGCGTAGTTGGAGAACGTTGAATCTCTACGTCAAATCTCTTGTGACCGATCCGTTGAGAACAGATCGGGTGTCGAGGCTCTAAGGCACTGTCAATCACTTCGTTTTTCATGTTGTTTTCACCATTGTTTGTATCCAATCTCCTTCTCTGTACCTACAAAGACGCCTCTGTTGTTCGCATTCACTGCTGCATGAGAATTCTTTGCCAGTCGTTATAAGCCGGTTATCCCACCTGGAGGAGAATTGAGAAAAGATTGAGCATGAGCGCGCTCACCTCGCCGCGGCGATGACGTTGAGAGCAAATTGTTTGACTGTGCTGGCAGCTCTTGTGAAGCATCGCACTCATATACATTCGCTACAGATAACTGCATACGTAACTGTTGATTCGTTAGCAGCAGATGACAAATGAGCTCTTGCATGCACCTAAATCGAGCCTGCACTTCATTCGGCCACTCCACAGACAAACACGACGATAACAGTTCATCAGAGCCCGCTGACTCTGCAGGGGCAGCGGCGGGTCCCTGCTCCCTGTACTCTAGCGAATCCATATGATGCTCCCAATGAAGTCAACGTGCCTAGCGGCCGCAACTACGACCATTTGCCCTGAAGTGTCGGGCGGATCGCTTCGCTTCTTTCAATCCCATTTGCCAATAGTGGGCAGCAATTCAGCAACCGACTTTAACTTCCACTCGACTGCTCTGAAGAAATGATGTCGCCTTCGTACGACTATGACAGAACATGCCAGCAGTTTGTGACGCCATAATGTTCTTGTATCTGACACGAGTCGTAAATCACAACGTGGCAATCAGGGTGAGTCGTTCGTTGCAGCCTCAGGATCTCCGCGCGCCTACGGCCGCTGCTTGTCGACGGTTCAGCCTATCTGGAGATCGAGAACAAGACCGCTGAGGCCAGGATCTGTCAGGCCAGGGATACCTGAGGACCCCGATTCTCACGACCGACCAATACCTGCCCTTCTTCTTCTACCTCTCTTGCACCATCGAGATGCCACGGAAATCACCGCTAGCCATCTATAAAGCCACGCTTGACGGCGATGGTTACCGCGTGAGTGCGGTCATTTGCCCCAAGTTTAGCGAGAATACTTTTCATGTGTCCCTTGATGGTGGCCTCGGAAACAGACAGCTGCGCGCCAATAATCTTGTTGGAGTTTCCGGTTGCGACTCGCCGCAACACTTCGACCTCCCGATCACTGAGAGCATCTTCCGTTACGTGGTCTGCGAGCTCCGCCGCTATCTCAGGTGGTATCCTGCGCCTCCCGGCATCCACCGCGCGAATCGTATCCAACAGTTCTTTTCGTAGCATATTCTTGAGAAGGTATCCTGACGCCCCAGCCTTCAAGGCGCGAAGAGCCTGCACATCTCCCTGATAGGTTGTAAGGACGACGAAGCGAGCGTTTGGGAATTCGGCTCGTATTGCGACGATAGCATCGATACCGCTCATACCTGGCATTTGTAAGTCCATCAGCGTCACATCAGGACGATGATCGCGAAAGAGTTTGATAGCTTCGTGCCCATTCGTCGCTTCGGCGACAAGTTCCATGTCTTCTTCGCCTTCGATCACGGCGGCTATTCCTTCGCGTAGCAGAGGATGATCGTCCACCGCGAGAATCTTGATTGTTTTTGTCATAGGTTTATACCTCGTAATTTTCTGCTTATCTCTTTTACACGAATCCAAAAAGTCTTTTTGCGGTAGTCCCGATAGGCAATCTGGCTTGGAATCGTCACTTCGATTTCAGTGCCCACATCCGCGTTGCTCCAAAGCTTTATCTGTCCGCCGATCTTTTGCGTCCGCTCCCGCATTCCCAGAAGTCCCCAGTGTCCCGTCTTTCCTTCGGTCAAAATCTGCTGACTCATTCCTATTCCATCATCACGAATCCTTAAGGAGAGTCGGGCCGAGTCGTAGATCACTTCAACTTCAATCTTTGTGGCTCGCGAATGTTTGAAAGCATTGAACAGAGCTTCGCGTGCGATCAGATACAGCTCATTGAAAAAGACGGGATCGAGTACTTTGGGTGTTCCAGATACTGAAAGGTTGAAGGCGGCATGATGATCCTGGGCCAGTTCTTCACCGCAACCCGCTAGAGCTTCAGACAGTTGGCCATCCGGTATCCCGTCTTCGCGAAGATTTCGCACGCTTTCGCGCCCCTCAAGCAGCACTTCATCAGCCCTCTCCATCACGTTCTCGAACATTTTGCGGCTCGTACCATCCGCGGGTAAAGTTTTCATGACAGCTTGAAAGCGCAACATCAGACCCTGGAATCCCTGTAAGAGCGTGTCATGCAGGTCGCGTGCGATTCTCTCCCTTTCCTCCAGTCGCGCATCGAGTCGTTCTTGAATCTGTGCAGTCGCCTGCTTCAATCGAATGAGATAGAAGAGCCATAAGGCCACAACCGCAGCCAGGATGCAGAGTATCCTGAACCACATCGTCTGGTAGAGAGTCGGCGCGATGGAAAAATCGATAGTGTCGCCTACCTCGTTCCATAGGCCGACGCCGTTGCTCGCAGCGACATGGAACCTGTAGTTGCCAGGAGGTAGATCAGTGTAGAACGCCTGGCGTCTCGCTCCAATCTCCTGCCAATCGGTATCATGGCCCTCGAGCTTGTAACGAAAGGCCACTTTCTTGGGCGTCACAAAACTGAGCCCTGTGTAGTCGATCTCAAGGTCACGAGTGAGTGCCGGCAGACGCAAGCCTTTCACAGGTAGATATCGCTTGCGGTCAGCGATGATCTCTTCAATATGAACGGGAGGTGGTATGGAATTCACGTTCAAATGAGCGGGGTCGATCATCTGTAGCGATGTCTGGTTCGCAAACCAAAGCTGCCCGTCTGGAGACCGAGTGACACCGGGTCCAAACAGCGCCTGACCCGTTTCAGCTCCGTCTAGTGCATCGAAAGTTCGGAACTTAATTTTTGTTTCTGGATCAACCCACCATCTCTCTATTTCTTCTTTAGAAATTTGGATAAGGCCGCACATTGTGCTCAACCAAAGCGCTCCATTGAGATCTCTGCTCAGGTTATACATACCTTCGCAGGGAAGACCATTCTTTTCGGTCAGAGCCTGCACCACTCCATTTCGTCGGCCAATGATGCCAACGTCATACACCGCCGCCAGCAACCAACCTCGAGAATCGATCGAAAGGTCCGTGGTGGCACCTTTAGCCGTAGCGCTGAGCTGCACGATATCTAGATGCTCCTTCTGATACAGGGCTACTTTAGCTCGTCCTTGCCCGATCCAAACTCCGCCGTGAGGGTCGGCCGCAATTGAGAAACCCCCTGTGGAAACAGAGATCTCCTCCGTGATCGCCCGTCCTTGAATATGCAGTATATTTTTAGGAGATCCAAGTGCCTCCGTCCAGAGGCTGCCATCCACGTCCTGAACCATTGCAACGATTACGCCAGTGGGCGTTCCGTCGGGCCGCCGCACCGCGCGAAATTTACCGCCCTCGTAGATCCACAGCCCGTTATCTACTCCAACCCACAGCAAGCCCGGACGCTGTTCTAAAAGTGATGTGACCCGTGTTCCCGGCAGACCGTCCTTTGCCCGGATTGAGCTGACTTTGCCACCTCGAATAAAGTCCAATCCGTACCGGTTTCCAATCCAGATGGTTCCGTCGGATGACGCGAAGACCGAATTCACTCGATCTGCACTCAAACCCTCCTGGGAAGAAAAGCTGAGTACCGTTCGATTGCTGAAGCAATCAAGTCCTTTGCCCGTAGCTACCCAAAGATCGCCCTCGCGATCTTCGAAAATACTATTGATCGTGTCGCTGGAAAGCCCCTGCGCCACGCTGAAATGGTCAACTTTGCCACCTTGGATGCGATAAATACCTTGCCCCTGGGTTCCTACTATCAAGCCGTCGCCGCGAGTTGGGGTCAAAACATTGACATTCAGTGTGCTGCCGTCAAGCTCTCGAGTGACAAATGGCTTTATTACTCCGTTGGATAGTTGTTGCAGACCCAAGCCTGGACCATTTACAACCATCCCCATCCACAAATCTCCGTTGGCATTCTTAGCGATCGCTTGCACGCCGGCCAATCCCTTCGCCGCGGAGAGTCCAGGCTGAATGTACGATTCGGAGTGTCCCGCTCGCCAGTGTAGAAGTGTCGTATCGCTTCCCAGCCAGAACCCACCCTGATCATCTTGGATTAGCGCTCCGGCATGGGGCATCGGAATCCCATCTGCCGTTCCATAACATCGCACGATATTCTCCGTGACTCGGCAGAGGGGACCCACATTGCGGATTCGAGTGCGGACCGTCCAGATAACACCCTTGTGATCTTCAAGAATGGCATCGATGAATCCCCTAACTTTGGGGTATCTCAGATTGCCGTTCTGCCAATGCGCAAGGCCCTCGCTTGTTCCGATCCATAAGCTTCCGTTGGATGCGCCGAAAAGGGCGGTGATTTCCGGAGACGGCAAGTCCTTTCCATTCGGCGGAACCCACCGTACAAAGCGGACACCATCGAAGCGAAACAATCCTGATTGAGTGCCAAGCCAGATATATCCGTCCGTAGTCTGGGTGATGGCAGTGGGGGTTCCCTCGAACAAGCCATCCTGCGTGCGCCAAACGGAATGCGCATATTGAGAGAGTCGCCAATCAGGATTGAGTCCGAAGATCGGTTGGCAAAAGCTCAAACTCAGAAAGACACATAGAAGCAGACGGTAAACCAATGGCGAAATTATTTCATGACCTCCAGAACTCATCGACTCAGCCTTAAAAAGAAATCCGGAAATTCAACAATATGCTGGGAGCGTCGCTAATTCAGGCTCCTAATGGATAGTTAGCGAACCCTACTTTCGAGATTGCTCAGCCGACTTGACATCGTTAGCCTTCTCGTGTGCAGAGACTATTCTCTATGTTTCCTCCGGGGATGGTGGGGGTTGCGCTCCTAGTGTTGCGGGTTTCCGTAGCTATAACGATAGTCATCAACGCGGCCGATCGCTGGGCGTTAGGGACTTCATCTTTGATGATAGTCGGGTCTGTTTTGACTGCGTTGTCCATGTGTCTTGGCCTATTGACTCCGTACTTTTCGATTCTTTCGGCACTTCTCCACATAGGCGTCCTTGTGTCCGCGGGTGGCAATCGCTTTCAGCTGGTCACGTCTTTAGTCGGTAGCGGAATAATCTCCGTGCTAGGACCTGGAGCATATTCCATTGACTCCCGAATCTTCGGGAGAAGACTTTTAGAGTTGCCTCCAAAGAGGTAGTTCAGAGGATGCAGTGGCATTCCACCACATTACGCGAGGAATGTGTCAGATTCCTTAACAAGTGTAGAGGTATCCCTTCACTATCCTAAAGAGGCTAATCCGCTAAGCCGAATGGGGATTACGATTGGCTCGAACAAACCAGATACTCCTCTCAATGCCAGTCGTGGAGAGGAGTATCTGGTGACTCAGCTTGAGAGAATACGGAACGCAACATCGGACGATTTTCTATTTCCAGCCGATTTGCATACTCGACCTAATTCAACGACCAGTGAAGTTGATGATGGGGTTTCGGCGTTTCTCGAAGTGCGACGCAATCTATTCGGGATCGCCTACCGTATGCTCAAAAGCGCAGCTGAAGCGGAAGATATCGTCCAGGACGCCTGGTTGCGGTGGCAGAGTACAGATCGCAGCCTGGTCCTCAATCCTCCTGCGTTCCTAATGACAATAACAACGCGAATGTGTATTAACGTATGTCGGTCAGCCCGATCACGCCGTGAAATCTCTGTCGGATCGTGGCTTTCAGAGCCGGTTGCTACCGACGCTGCCCCAGGCCGGGGCGTGGAGCGTAAGGAGGCGTTGAAGGTCGCAGTCGTGATTCTTCTCGAGAAACTCCGCCCGGCAGAACGAGCAGCATATATTCTTCGAGAGGCCTTCGATTATTCATCGCGTCAGATAGCCGACATCCTCCAACTGAATGAAACAAATGTTCGACAGCTGCTCACTCGTGCTCGCAGACATATTGCTGAGGAACGTCGAGCTCGCGCAAGCTCGACAGATCAGCGGCGACTTCTGGCTACCCTTATTGATGCCGCCGAGAATGGAAATTTGGCTGGACTGGAAGTCTTTTTTGCGTCCGACGTCGATATCCATTCAGACGAGGCTAGAGATGGCGCCATGAATCATGGTTGCCCGAATCCGTCTCGAGCGCCTTCATCCAAAGAAAACCTTGACATGGTGTCACAAGACGATAGGATGTTCGGTCTTAACGACTACGACAGGCAGTTGCGACGTAAGCACCTCACTTGAAACGCCATCCAGACGCTGATGAATTGAGTGAGAACGAAGGGACAACAGGCTTGATGCGGATCACAGGTCATAGGTCGCCCCGCATCAGGGTGAGGATTGACATGAAGAGAATTGTTATTGTAGGCGGTGGATATGCTGGGTTTTATTCGGCCTTGGGACCTCGTTGTCATCCCTCTGGTACCGAAGTTGATGCAACTTGTCGATACGCGAATCATTATCGGAATCGGGATTCTTTTCTTTGGCGGTAGCTCATTCCTTACTGCTCATCTCGACTCCAATTTTGCAGGACTGCAGTTCTACATTCCGCTTATCATCCGCGCGCTGGGCCAGCTTCTCATCATGGTTCCTCTTTCCGCTGTCACCACAGCCGGCATGGCCAAAGGACGTGAAAGCGGCTCGGCATCGGTGCTCTTCAACATGATGCGCAATATCGGCGGATCGATCGGGATCGCCGGACTGTCCACACTGCTTTCTGTAAGAGAGCGGTTCCATTCCGAGCGAATCGGAGAATCGGAGACCGTCTATTCAGCTGCCGTGCAGGGGCGGATGCAACAGTCAGCAGCTTACTTCCTCTCTCAGGGCGGGGATTCGTATTCAGCCAATCTGCGCGCAATCGGCGCCATCGGCGCTGCGGTCCGCCGCCAGGCATTTCTGCTCGCCTATAGCGATTGCTTCCTGATCCTGGGCTGGTCGTTGCTCGCAAGTGCAACGGCTTTGTTTTTTATGAAAAAGACGAAAATTTCGGGTCCAGTAGGGGGCATTGATGTAGACAACGTGTTCTTTTGCAAGCTTTGCGGAACGAGCCATCCGAAGCGGTTTGGTTGCATCCCATAATGTAGATGTAGACAGTGTTAGCGCTCTGTGGAGAACAAATTGAAACGCATGCGAGAACAAGAGCAGGGGATTCCGTTGACCCAGGGCCTCAAGCAGCAACAGACAGACACACTAGCCGGCGAAAACCGTGCCGGTACAACGGCCGAAGAGATTGCCGTTTCGTTCCGCAATCACATGACGCATAGCGTGGGCAGACCGTTGGAGTCGTCCAGCCTGATAGATAAATATCATGCGCTTTCGGTTGCCGTTCGCGATCGTTTGATGGATCAATGGTTGGAGACGGTTGAAACCTACAGACAGGAAGATGTTCGGGTTCTTGCGTACCTGAGCGCCGAGTACCTGCTGGGGCCTCATCTACAGAACGATCTGTTGAATCTGGATTTGACGACGCAAATCGAGCAGGCGCTCAACAGTCTGGGTCTCGACCTGAAGACCATAGCCGCCGAGGAGCCTGAGCCTGGTCTGGGTAACGGTGGATTGGGTCGATTGGCTGCGTGTTTTCTTGATTCGCTCTCCACGCTGGAGATACCGGTGATCGGCTATGGCCTGCGTTATGAGTTTGGTATCTTCCGCCAAGACATCGTGGATGGCTGGCAGGTAGAGAAGTCGGATAAATGGCTGCAGTTCGGCAATCCATGGGAGATCTGCGCCTCCACTTCGGTGGAAGTAGGGCTCTTTGGGCATACCGAAACGTACAGGGATGACAAGGCTGCAATGCGCCATAGATGGGTACCTGGCTATAAGATCAAGGGCATTCCATTCGATACGCCGATTCCGGGCTACAAGACACGCACGGTCAACCGCTTGAGACTGTGGAAGTCTGAAGCAGTCGATTCGTTCGATTTAGGCGTGTTCAATAGCGGCGACTATACGGGCGCGGTGCGCGCCAAGATGGAATCCGAGACCATCAGCAAAGTGCTCTATCCGCCGGACGAGAAGGTCGAAGGCAAGCGTCTGAGGTTGACACAACAATTTTTCTTTACGTCGTGCTCTTTGCAAGATATGGTACGGCTGCACCTGGGGCTCGGAAAACCGCTCATAGAATTCGACAAAAAATGGACTGTGCAGTTGAACGATACGCATCCTTCGATTGGCATTGCGGAGCTGATGCGTCTGCTGATGGACGAGCATGCGATGGGATGGGAGGATGCGTGGCGCGTGACGCAATCCACTTTTGGCTACACCAACCACACGCTTTTGCCCGAGGCGCTGGAGCGTTGGCCATTGGACCTGTTCGCGAATCTGCTGCCGCGACATCTTGAGATCATCTTTGAGATCAATCGTCGGTTTCTGGATGAGATGCGTTGCCACTATCCCAACGACGACGCGCGGATGCGGCGTATGAGCATCATCGGAGAGGACGGTGAACGCAGCGTACAGATGGCGCATCTTGCCGTTGTTGGCAGCAAGGCGATCAATGGCGTTGCGGAATTGCATACGGAGCTGCTGAAGAAAACTACTCTGCATGACTACTACGAGGCTTTTCCAGAACGGTTCAGCAACAAGACCAATGGTGTTACACCGCGCCGCTGGTTGATGCTCTCCAATCCAGAACTTACCGGATTGATTGACGAGACCATCGGAACAGGCTGGCACAAGGACCTGTACGGCTTGAAGCTGCTTGAACCGTTTGCCAAGGACAGGGGCTTCCTCGATCGCTGGCGGAAGACGCAGGAAGCTTCGAAGAGCCGGCTTGCCGTCCACATTAAGGAGACGATGTCCATCGATGTGGATCCGATGTCGATGTTTGATGTGCAAGTAAAGCGGCTACATGAGTACAAGCGCCAACACTTGAATGCACTGCATATTCTTTCGCTGTACTGCCAGATAAAGGGCGGTACGATGAAAGACCTCGAGCCCCGTACGTTTCTCTTCGGAGGAAAAGCTGCGCCCAGTTATACGATGGCGAAGCTCATCATCAAACTAATATGTCAGGTGGGTGAATTGGTCAACAATGATCCCCAGGTAAAAGATCTTTTAAAGGTCATCTTCCTTCCGAACTACTCGGTTTCGCTCGGGCAGCGCATCTATCCTGCTGCCGATCTCTCCGAGCAAATCTCCACTGCCGGCTTCGAAGCAAGTGGCACCGGATGTATGAAGTTCATGATGAATGGGGCCGTCACCATTGGCACACTGGACGGTGCGAACATTGAAATCCGCAAAGAGGCGGGTGAACAGAACTTCTTCCTTTTCGGCCTGACAGCGCCGGAAATCAGTGATCTACAACAGGCCGGCTACAACCCACGCCGCTACTACGATAAGAGTCCGCTGCTGCGTGAGGTGTTGGACGGCTTGCGGGACGGGAGGTTCTCAAACGGCGATTGCCATTTGTTTGCGCCGCTGGTAAATGACTTAATGAATTCCGACCGCTATTTCGTGCTCGCTGACTTCGATGCCTACGCCGCAGCGCAGAAGGAA
>NZ_SHKW01000002.1 GCF_004217555.1 Edaphobacter modestus | reverse complement strand
TTCAATCCGTGCGCTGTTGTCGAGACCAGCGCCGGCAACTTCCAAGCCTGGCTCAAGCATCCGACAACGTTTCCGAAGCTCCTCGGAACCTTTGCCGCGCAGACATTGGCCAAGCGGTACGACGCTGACCCCAGCGCGGCGGACTGGAGGAGGTTTGGACGGCTTCCCGGCTTCACGAACTGCAAACCCAAATACAGAAAGTCTGACGGCCTCTTCCCTTTCGTGCGCCTGCACAGCCACAGTGGACAACAGTACCCAATGGCGGAGGCCTTCGAGCAAGAGATAACGACGCTCTACGAGGCCCGCGAGCAGGAACACGAGGCGATGCGTCTCGAAAGTTCTCTTTCTCCCCGAAGGGGACCGAGGTTATCGAACCTATCTCTTGAGCGATTCCGAAGCTCAACCAGGTACCAGGACCGTCCCGCCGCCGCCGACATCGCTTTCTGTGTCGCCGCTTTTGCCAATGGTATGACCGAGGACCGGATCGGATGTGCCTTGAAGACGATTACCTCTCCCGCGATCCCAGCCCTTCCAAGCGAGCTGCCTACATCCGGAGAACCATGGAGAAGGCGAAGAGATGGGCCGAGCGATGAGCATCGATGTCGCGATTCTCCCTTATGGTTCTTCCTTCCTGCGCGTCAGTGACGGCTCTTTGGACTCTGAGCTGGCTTTTGCTACTCGCATCATGAGGGAAAGCCGTCGAACAGGAAGACTCCCTTCCGGTTTGCCTTTCTATCTGCGTTCAGCGTGCCGCGCTCAAGACACCCCCGCCCTTCGGACGCACGCTCTCCTTCCCAGAATCCGCTGCGCGCCTCTCAAGAGGTGCGGACTCCTGCCCCCAGGCAAGCTGTGGTCCCCTTCCGCAGATTCCTATCCAGTCGCCGAGGGAGTGGATCGCGACGGCACACCCGTTGGGCAAGCATGTACCGCAGACAGCGGACAAACCAAAAGAAACGGAGCCTAAACACCATGTTCAACAAAGTCATCCTCATCGGCCGCCTCGGACAGAACGCAGAAGCCAAAACCGCTCAGAACAACAAAGAGTACGTCATCCTCAACATCGCAACTCAGGAAAGCTGGAAGAACGACAAAGGGCGAGTACGAAACACGCACCGAATGGCACCGCGTCTATGCCTGGAGGAATCTCTCGAAGTTCGCCAAGACTCTTCAGAGGGGGCAGCTCGTCACCCTGGAAGGCATTCTCAGGTATCGCGAAGTAGAGGATGAGGTCAAGGGCGCTACGTTCAAGCACCGGATCGCTGAGGTCCACGCGGTCAGCATGAAGCGGCTCTCGAAAGTTGAAACCGCCGATGATCCCACGGACGGAGCCGACGACGAGTAGTCGTCGGTCTTGGTGGATGAGCCCTCGGCTCATCCACCAATTTAGCCTCTAAGCTAGATTACGCGAACCGCATAGTGAAAAATGCGATCTTCGAAAGGATTCCATGCCAGAATCAACGGACCCGACGAAGTTCGTCCGCAAATTGAATGCAAAAGTGGAACAATAGGAGACGCTGGCGAGGCAATCTGAGACATAGCGCCGCACAGTGAGCGCAGAGAGCATCCCCGAAGCGGAGAATCAACTCCGCTCTCATCCACGCTGTCCGCGATTTAGATACAAACATGCCCTGAATTCCGCGATTTGGGTGCAGGATCTGGGTGCCACAGCGCATTTTCCGCGAATTGAGTGCAGCGTGACAGATGGATTGCGGACTCGCTCCTCACGTCCCGCAGAAGGTATGACTCACATACTCGTCAGGGCTAGCTGGCGTGGCATAGCGCAGCAACTCCGACCTATCCTTGTATGGGCGCGATACCACGTTCACAATGTCCTCGAACGGCTGGAAGTCTTGGCCCTCAGTGGCGGCGCTGAGGGCCTCCTCCACTAAGTGGTTGCGCGGGATGAATGCCGGACTTGCCATCCGCATCATCTCCGTGCGTGATTGCAATGCAATGGACTCTTCCTCGAGACGACGGCGCCACCCAGCAGCCCATGAGTCATATGCGAAGGGGTTATCGAACAGCTTACTCACCTCCCTGTCCGCTAGCGGGTCTGCTGCAGCATCGCACAGTCGTCGGAAGGTCAACGTGAAGTCGGCGTGGTTGGACGCCATACGTTCCAACAGATCTTCGACCAATGCGGCATCGCCTTGACGTTCGGTCAGAAGACCTAGTTTACGGCGAAGGCCGGCACTTCGAGCCGCCTCGTATTGAGGATCAAAGGCTGAGAGCGCCTCTTTAGCCGACTCCAGTGCGGCTTCGTCGTCGCCTACCTCTTCCGCCATAACCGGTAGCAGCGCTTCGGCCAGACGTGTCAGATTCCAGAGCATGGCACGAGGTTGGTTCGCATAGGCATAGCGTCCCTGCTGGTCGATGGAGCTGAAGACAGTAGCAGGATCGTATGCCTCCATGAAGGCACAGGGACCATAGTCGATCGTCTCTCCCGAGATGGAGGTGTTATCTGTGTTCATGACGCCGTGGATGAAGCCGAGGAGCATCCACTGTGCAACCAAGTTTGATTGCCGGGCGATCACGCCGTCCAGCAGGGCCCGGTAGGGTTGTTTAGCCTGCGATGCTCCTGGATAGTGCCGGGCGATCGCATAGTCTGCCAGCTGTCGCGTCCCTTCTGTGTCGCCTTTTGCAGCGAAGTATTGGAAGGTTCCTACGCGGAGGTGGCTCGCCGCTACCCTGGTCAACACAGCTCCAGGCAAGATCGTTTCGCGATACACTCGCTCCCCTGTCGTCACGGCAGCGAGAGCCCGAGTGCTTGGCACGCCCAACGCCGCCATGGCCTCGCTCACGATATACTCGCGCAAAACCGGACCGAGCACGGCTCGGCCGTCGCCGCCACGAGAGAAGGGTGTCCGACCAGAACCCTTGAGTTGGACATCGTAGCGCACACCGTTAACCGCAATCACCTCGCCTAACAGGTTGGCGCGGCCATCGCCGAGCTGGGGTACAAAATGCCCGAACTGATGTCCGGCGTAGGCCATCGCCAGGGGCTCGGAGCCCTCGGCGACACGATTACCAGCCAGAATCTCGACTCCCTGTGTACTCTTCAGGGCATCCGGATCCAATCCCAGATACCGCGCCAGTTCTACATTTATCTTCACAAGGCTCGGGATAGCTACCAGCGTTGGATTCACCCGTGCATAGAAGCGTTTTGGCAGACGCGCATAGGTGTTTAGGAAGTTGAAACGAACTGCGAGGGGGTCGGAGTCAGAGACTGCGGAGCCTCCAATCTCGGGAACATCCTGTGAACTCATAGGTACTTGGATGTTGGCACCGGCTTTAAGTTCCGTGCAAGGTATCGACCGAACGGTACTCGTATCATCGCCTCATAGATGCCAGCCAGCACATTGGTACAGCGTCGCAGGAATTGAAGCCGAAGTGCGCTCCCACCCGCAAAATTGCAAAGAAAGGGGGGAGAACATCAGGCGAATATGATTCAATACATACTGGGATGACGCGAAGGACCTAGATCTTCATCGTCCTGGGCGAGATTGGCAGAACAATGACATCATCCGAAGCCCAACTCGAAGCCGTCGGAGAGGTCCATGTCCCCATCCGCAAGATCGTTCATGTGGATTGAGGCTGGCTGTGATATCGAGTGGACTCAGATCGTTCTCGGTTGTCAGCGTTGCTGGGTTGCCCCCAAAAGCCTAGGCGAAACGGATTCCATGAAGCCGAAGCGCTTCCAACAAGTCTGGATCGTTTTCATAGAATTCCTTCGATTTAGCATGTTGCAGAGAGAAGGGTTCAAAGATCGCCCAATTCTCGAGCGTCTGCCCGTATCGGGAGCGATAAAAGATGCCCGCGAAATTCAGCAGGTACGCCTTCCGCGACGCAAGCTGCGTGAGTCTCCTTGGTTCAGCTCTTTCAAGGGAGCTAAGATCGATGTCTTTCATTCCGAGTCTCAGTGCTTCCCCAGCCAGCGTTCGCCGGAGTTGACTCACCCAAGCGATTCCATAGATGTCAGCAAAGAACCCATCGATCTCGGCACTCCCCATGGTGCGGACAGTTAACCAGTCACGCGGAAGCGTCCCGAGAGCAACGAAATCGTCCTCTCCCTCGATCGCATCCAGTTCTGCCAACAGCGACAGATCCGGTCTGAAGCGCGCTAGCGTTTCGACAAAACATGCGAGACGTTGCGAAGAGGCATATAGGACACGGTAGTAGCCTTGCGGATCGTCGAACCGGTTCCCGAATGTGCCATCACTATGCGCGAGAAACCATTCTGGCGGTTGCCACGCGTTCGGGCGGCGGCCGAGACGATAGAGCGGCTCGGTCGGCCGGCGCTCTTCAAGTTCCATCCGTCTATCCTCCGGCAAGGAAGGCACGCGCAGCGCTCAGAATCGCGGGCGCGACAGCGTCGATGTCATTCTCGCGCAGAAGCCGCAGAGGCACGCGGTCGCCAAGTTCAGGATTCACGCCCGTCAGCCAGGCTTGTACGACCGCAGGTGAATCGTGCTCGCTCAACGTGCGTACCACCTGGAACGCAAACCGCAGACGAGCCTCGGCATCGCCATAGATCTCTCCCCCGGCGATCCAGCGGTTCACGGCGCGAACGTCCTTGACTCCTCCGATGTATGCGGTGAGCTTGCGTCCCACGATTTCAACTAGTTTCTCGACTACGGTAGCAGCAGGTAGCCGCAGCGCCTCTCGATGGGCAAATAGATCAGGTCTTGGGAGTGATGCGGTCGCCATAACAGACCTCCTGTGAAACCGTGCAATTTTAGTGTCTCACACTCCCATCTAAATCACAATTAAATCACACTTAAAAAGTGCGGTCTCGAGGATATACGGCCCGGATAAGGAATCTCTATAAGAAAGACATTGTCTCTGCTGGCAACGGCAAAGGAGGAGCTGAATCGATAAGGATGGTCGCCTCGTTCATGCGAGTTGAAGCTCGGGAAAGCAGCAGGCGATCCATTGCAGACCCTCCGAAAGCGATGGAGTGAGCCAGAAAGTATTATCCTTTAGTTTAAATCCTACCGGCATTATATTGTTATATATAGCTTTAATCTAATTGAGATCAATGATCAGAACGGAACGAAACAAGAGTTCAACGCCCGAGCGGACGACGTTAGGAGCCTTGTCCGTGTATGCCTTCTACGAGGAAGCATTGAGTAGGTTGTCTTTTTGAATCCCGGACTACGCCAGAATTGGGCCTCAGTACATCAGCTTTGTCTGCCGTGTCCCTTCGTCGTCCCAGCGGATCACTGACTGGATTGAGTGCGGAGTCACGTTGAATGTCGGGAGAAAGTTAAGATCAGAATCTTTAGGATCTCGCCAGTAGGGGAAAATAGGTCTGACGCTGACCTCGACGATAAAGATTTCAACGAGATTCAGAGTTGGCATCGCCGCACGGCTAGCTGAGTGCAGGAATAATCAGTTCCAATCCGCGGACTAGGAGCGTGTGCTCGGATCTCGTCTCGTCTCGTCAACTCCGTTATCTCATGTAAAGCACGAGGATAAGTGCGTCAATCTATTGATTATTTAGAAGTTGACTGCAACAGGTTTGTCAGTGTTTCCAGTGCTCCCGCGAGCTGTGCCCTTTGATCTGGGTCAGCCAGGATCTAATCCCGCTCTCCAGACGAAAGTTCGCCGATAGCTTCTCCCAAAGAGAAATTGCAAGAGGATTTTGCGGAAGTGACGAAGTGGTCGGTAGTTTGCAAGGAAACCCACAAATTTCTACATCGTGGAAGGATGAACCAAGGTAGGACTACTCGTAGCGTAGGGCTTCCATAGGGCTAACCTTGGAGGCTCGGCGGGCTGGGAGGTAACCGGCGGTGAGAGCAACGACAAGGAGTACGGCGATGGCGATGGCGAGGTTATTGGGTTCGGTGGGTTTGAGACCATAGAGCATGGTGGCGACAAGCCGTCCCGCGGCGAGGGAGATGACGGTGCCGATACCGATGCCGAGGACGACAAGCCGAACGATCTCGCGCATGACCATCCAGCGCACACTCGACCGTGCGGCGCCGAGAGCCATGCGGATGCCGATCTCGTTGGTGCGACGGCTAACAATGTAGCTCATCAGGCCATAGATACCGATGGCGGAGAGAAAGACGGCGAGCAGGCCGAAGAACGCAGAAAGCTCGGCGACGAGGCGCTGATTGGTGATAGTGCGATCGACGACGGCGTCGAGCGTGGTGATGTGGCTGATGGGAAGTGTGCGGTTGATGGAGTGGATGGCCTGCTGCACGGCGGTGGAGACGGCATTGAAGTCGCCCGTATAGCGCACTCCGAGGCCATCGTAGATCGAGGGGTGCTGCGGATTGGGGATGTAGTCGATGTACTGCTGCGGCTCGTCGAGGCCGCTGAACTTGACATCCTTGACGACCCCGATGACCTCGACATCTTCCTCAGGGTTAGGATCTTTTCTGACGAAGTAGTGGCGGCCGATGGGGTTGACGCCTGCGGGAAAGAGGTCGCGCGCAACACTCTCGCTGATGATGGCTACCTTGTGCGAGGCGGCGGTATCCTGCGTGCCGAAGGTGCGACCGGCGAGAAGCGGGATCTGCATCGTGCGAAAAAAATCGTTGCCGATGATGTTGTGTTTGACGAAGATGTGGTCGTTGTAGGGGGCGCCGGGAACGTTGATGTTTTCGCTCCACGTACCCTGCGCGAAGAAGAAGGAAGCGAAGCTGGCGGACTGTACGCCGGGGACCGCTGCGACCTTCTGCTCGATCTGCTGGAACATGGCGATCAGGCGTGGGTCTTCGCCTTTGTGGCCGGTGACGGTGGGGTCGATGTCGAGGCGAAGCACACCCTGGCGGTTGAAGCCGGTATCGACCTTCGTAAGGTTGACGAGACTGCGCAAGAACACCACGGCGGCGACCGTGAGAACTAGCGAGATAGCGACCTGGGTGACGACGAGGGTCTTGCCGAGCGGGCTGCGGGTAGCGGCGTTGGAGGAGACGCGCCCGTCCTTGAGGGCCTCGGTGACCTCGATGCGCGAGGCCCGGAGCGCGGGGAGGATGCCGAAGAGAACCGCGGTGCTGATGGTGGCGGCAAGAGTAAAGAGAAGCAGGCGAAGATCGAGCGAGACGTCGAGCCGTATGAGATCCGCGTTGGGCCCGCCCGAGATCATACGCAGCAGAAAACGGTCGGCGACGACGGCGACGACGATGCCGAGGAGGCCTCCGGTAAGGGCAAGCAGCAGGCTTTCGGTAAGAAGCTGACGGATGAGGCGCAGGCGTTGAGCGCCGAGGGCCTGGCGAACGGCAAACTCGCGCGCTCGGGTCGTGGAGCGGGCGAGCAGAAGGTTCGCGATGTTTGCGCAGGCGATCAGCAGCACCAGCGCGGTAACGCCCATCAGGATCTTGAGTGGGTCGGAGAACCTGTGGCGCAGGGCGGAGAGGCCGGTCTTCAGTGAGGTAAGCTTCACGTGTGCGGCCTCCAGATGCCGAAGATTGTAGGCATCAAGCTTAGCGTCGGAGAAGCCGCGGATGATCTGCTGGTAGAGGACGTTGGTGTTAGCCTCGGCCTGCTCGCGTGAGACGCCGGGCTTCAGTCGCGCGAGGATGAGGTTCGACTGGCTGAAGTTGTCCTTGTAGCCCGTAAAATGCAAGGGCATGGCGTTCATCATCGACATGGGAGCCCATAGGTCGGGCGTATGACCGACGAAGATTCCAAAGAAGCCGGGCGGAGCCACGCCCACAATGTCGAAGGTAGTGTCGCCGATCTTGACCGTGTGTTTGAGGATATCGGGGTCGCCGGAGAAGACCGTCTGCCACCAGTTGTAACTGATGACGACGACCGGATGATCGCCTTCGCTGTTGTCGTCGGCATCTGTAAACAGGCGGCCGATCGCCGGCTCGACGCCCAGTGTGCTGAAAAAAGTTCCGGAGACCAGATCGGCCGCGATCGGCTGCATCTGGTCGCGGCGGTCGATGGTTCCGTGAACATCGGGGTTGTAGCTGAAGAGGGTGGCAACCTCAGAGAAGACCTGCTGCTTCTGCTGAAACTGCCGGTAAAAGGGGTAGGAATAGAGGTCGGTGGAACCATAGCGACTGGTCTGCCCCAGTTGTCCTCCTTCTCCAAGCACCACGAGTTGCGATGAGTTTCTGACGGGCAGCGAGCGCAGCAGCACGGCGTTGAGAAAACTGAAGATCGCGGTGTTGGCGCCGATACCGAGAGCGAGCGAGAGCAACGCGACCGCGGTCAGGCCGGGGGAGCGCAGCATGGAGCGCACGCCGTAGGTGACGTCCTGCGCGAAGCCTTCGAGCCAGCCCCAGCCCCAGGTGTTATGGCTGTTCTCGCGGAGCACGGTCGCGTTGCCGAAACTGCGATGCGCCTCGCGATGCGCTGCATCGGCCGCAAGACCCGCATCGACATTCTTCTGTTCACGCAGCTCAATGTGAAGACGCATCTCCTCTTCGAGCTCGGCGTTGAAGCGGCCACGATGGAGAAGCATGCGAATGCGGCGAAGAAGCTGGTTCATGGTGTCCCCCCCCGTTGCTCTGCTGCGTATTGCGATCAGCCAACCTCGACGACGCGGGCGATGGCGCCATAGATGCGATCGAAGTGTGAAAGCTCCTGCGTGAGCTGTTTGCGGCCGGCGGCGGTGAGGCGGTAATAGCGAGCGCGGCGATTGCCGGCAGTAACCCCCCACTCGTCGGAGACCCAGCCTTTGAGAAGCATGCGCTGGAGCGCGGGGTAGAGGGAGCCTTCTTCGACGCTGATGACGTCATCGGATGCATGGAGGATGGACTCTGCCACCTCGTAGCCGTGCATCTCGTCATGACGGGCGAGGGTCTTGAGGATGAGGAGATCGAGGGTGCCGGGTGGAATCTCGTTTGGCTTCAACCGTGACCTTTCGCAGTTATGGCATAGACAACCTTTGCCAGCAAGTATTACTAGCATAGACAGACTATGTCAATAAATCTTCAACAACGATGAACTGCAATAGGGGGACATCTACTACCTGCGTCGGTAATGTTATGGCGGCTTCTCGGTAGCAAAGCCCACAAGCGAATGAAAACTTCCGCGTTCTGGGCGGATGGAAATGTGGAAATCGCCAAAGAACGGCGATTCCGCACATTTCCACCGCACGACGACTACGGGTGTTTATACTGACATTTCTAATGAGTCAGATATCCTGACATTTCTATCGGGTGCCAACAGGACCTGTAGCTCCTCCAGTAGAACCTAGATGGCGGAGAAGGTCGTGAGATCATGTTGTTCATGTCAGAGGACGTGTCCTGTTTCGTCGCATACCCGGCACACCCACCGGACCGGGCAGAGTCGATAGAAGAAGCTATCCTCCGCATCAGGGCGGGTAAGACCGTCCAGATAATCGGATGGAAGGATCTCGCGATCACTGGTCAACTGATGATCAGCACGATCTGCGACGCGATTAAGCGGCATGACCTATTCATAGCTGACGTGACCGCCCTAAACCCGAATGTGCTCTTCGAACTAGGCTACGCTATCGCACATCGCAAGCCCGTCTGGTTGCTACTGAATCCCAGCATAGAAAAGGCCAAAACAGAGTTCGACAGGTTTGGGCTCCTCAGCACGACCGCATATCACGCGTATAGCAACAGCAATGATATCGTCAACAAGTTCTATTCAGACAGACCCTTTCAAAGTCTCGACAAAATCCTCATCGATCAATTGCTTGAAGCGAGCGGAGAGCCTAACAAGCGTGATGCCCTTCTCTATCTGAAGCCAGCTGAGTATACGGATGCGGTAATAAAGATTTCTCGGCGTGTGGATGGGGGACCAATAGAATCCGTGATCGACGAGGAATCACAGCCGCTTTCTTGGTATGTGCGGGAAGTGACCAGCTCTTACGCCGTGGTTACACACTTCATTTCCAATGATCACGCTGGATGGCAACTGCAGAACGCAAAGCACGCTCTTGTCGCGGGTCTCGCCTATGGGCTCGGAAAACCGCTTCTCATGCTTGCGCACGAGCCCTACACCTCGCCGCTTGACTACAAAGATTTGTTGCGAAAACACCGAACCGCAAGAGCCGCTGAAGGAATTTACGATGCTTGGCTCGCACCATATCTGCCAAGTTACGAGGAGCGCCTCGAGGCCAGGCAGAACTACCAGAAGAAACAGCGCGCCCGCGGAGATCTTCGAGACATTTCCATCGGAGATCCGTTAGCCGAGCACGAGTCTGAGTCCATTGCCGACTATTTCATATCTACGGCTGCGTATACTGAGGCTCTCCACTCAAATCATTCCATAATTATTGGGCGCAAAGGCACGGGAAAGACCGCCACTCTGTACAAGTTGACCTCCGATTTGAGCGCTGATCCGCGCAACCACTTTTGCACTGTCAGGCCCGTCGACTATGAACTCGATGGTATTCTCACAATGCTTCGACAAGAGATCACCCGATCGGAAAAGGGCTACCTCGTCGAGAGCTTTTGGAAGTTTCTACTCTATACAGAGCTCGCCAGAAGCTTGGACGAAGCTATCAGAAGCAAGCCGACGTACCTCGGACGCTCCGCCGCTGAAGAAAGTCTTCTCGAATTTGTACTCCAGCACTCAGAGACTATTAAGCCGGAGTTTTCGATGAGGCTCGAAACAGTTGTCGAACGCTTGCGAGACATCGGTGCTTTCGCTGGCGGACAGGCGCGGAAGGCCCGAATCAGCGAGATGCTTCATCAAGAACTCCTTTCAGAGTTGCGGGATCGGCTTGGCGATGTCCTATCTGGCAAAAGTCAAGTGGTCATCCTTGTAGATAACCTTGATAAAGCGTGGACAAAGGACACGGACATCGCTCTTCTGAGCGAACTTCTCTATGGACTACTCGGCGTGAGTAGTCGCGTTGCAGACGATTTCAGAAGAAGTGCTTCCGGTTTGAAACCAATCAAGCTTCACTTCACTCTTTTTCTGCGGAGTGACATATACGCCTCTATGTTGCAGTTCGCTAGAGAGCGAGACAAGCTGCCTGTCCGTATGCTGACGTGGAACGATCCCGAGATGCTTCGGTCCGTGATCGAAGAACGCTTCGCTAAGTCTGGGGCAATCGCTGGCGAAAACGAGAGGATCTGGCAGCGATATTTTTGCACCTCAGTCGGTGGAATCGCTGTGCAGGATTTCCTTATCGCTACTATTTTCCCGAGACCCCGCGATCTGATCTATCTTGTAAAAGCAGCGCTACATGCCGCTGTTAATAGACGACACACCGTAATTGAAGAGAGTGATTTGATCACGGCTTCAAATGAATACTCACGGTTCGCGTTTAATTCTTTCTTGGCCTGAGCTGAGCGCAGTCATTCCCGAGGCCGAGGATCTCCTTATGTACTTCCTACAGTCGCCGAGTGTGATTACCAAGGAACTCGTCCTGGAAGCTATGACAAATACGGGATTAGCGGTTGATCGGCTCGAATCTGTAATAGAAATCTTAGGCAATTTGACCTTTTTAGGTTTTGAAGTCGCGCCAAATCGCTATGAATATATTTTCGATGAGCAAGACACGCAAAAAATACGAACGATGGCAGCGAAGACGGTCGCTAATTCTGGGTTAATATCGCCGCGATATCAGATCCACCCAGCTTTTCATTCCTACCTTGAAGTGACGGGAAAGGCCGATGAACTGACGGGGCAGCTGCCGATCCCGCTCTCCGTCGATTGAAGTTGGGGTCACTACACCAAACGTCAAAAATCTTAAACCCAGCGTCAAGGCACGCATGAAGTAGGGTGCATTACTTCGATTCAATTGACACCCTATTAGGAGGGTCGGATTTACGGAGCGGGGATGTCCCTCCAATTCTGTTTGCTACCTGTCGATCGTCTGGAAACAGAGGAACGAGCTTCAATGCAACGGGCTTTACCGCAAAATTCAGTATCGTTTGTTCGTGCGCTTTCGGATGCTGCTCACGCCATAGAATGCGAAGCAGCTCAGGCCATTCCTTACGCAGCATCTGCGTTCGGGTCACCATAGCATGATGCCCCAGACAGAGTGTAATCATCAGATCGGGGTTATTGTTTCCCGGTTTGCGGTGATGCACGGCCAATGACCGCTTGCCACGTTTTAGACTCGTACAGCCGGGAATTCTGCATAGATGGCCATCTCGCGCTAGAACGGTCTCGCGATGACCGCCGAAGTACTCCTCGTCCTGCCTCTTCAGCGTGTAGCAGGTCGCACAGAGCCCCAACGCAAGAATCTTCTCGCACCCACAAGGACAGCAAATTGCACGTTGAAGAGGCTTTTTCTTCATCGTTCACATGACCAATGTTCGTCGTGATTCAACTGCCTCAACCTCAACCATCCAACCGTGGACCTGGAACAATGCCCCATCATCGCAACGAACAGTGAAAGTTGAATCGAGATCCCATGTCCCAGTGATCGGGTCGAAGTCTTCACCGCCGATAACTTCTCCCTCAACATCGAACCCACCCCCAGTACAAATTACTCGCATCACTTCCCTCCCCTCGGCCTGATTGATGTTCTTTTCGACTTCCTCGCTTTCGCAGTAACTTTTAGCTTCACCGGTCCCGGCCTAACGATGCGATCAATGGTGGACTTCGACACATTAAACATCGCTCCGAGTTCGTGTTTCGAATACTGATTGCCATCCCACAATGAGCGGATCTTGTTCATCTGGTCCTTCGCCAGCTTCGGCTTGCGTCCTCCCAGCCGCCCGCGAGCTTTGGCGGCGGCCAGCCCCGCCATAGTCCGCTCTCGAATCAGTTCCCTTTCAAACTCGGCCAGCGATGCGAAGACGTGAAAGATCAAGCGACCTGCGGCATGGCTCGTATCGAACTTCTCTTTCAGCGAGACGAAAGCGACCTTGCGCCGCTGAAGAGTATTCACAATCTCCAACAAGTCGGGTAACGATCTTCCCAGACGGTCAAGACGCCACACCACGAGCGTGTCTCCCTCATCCAGCCGGTCAAGGCACCGGGTCAACTCAGGTCGATCGACATTCCGGCCGCTGATCTTCTCCTCGTAGATCCTTTTGCAACCGGCCTTCTTCAGCTCCGTGAGCTGGGCCGCGTTCGTCTGGTCGTCCGTCGAGACGCGAGCGTATCCAATAACCATGAGAAAAAGATATCACAAATCATGTCATATTCTAGTTGTTTTTGACGTGAGTTGTGGTATGATTTAGAAGGATTCAGAACTCGTGTCAAAAGACGGCTCGCAAACGTTCCATAAACCGTCGTTTTTGACGTCGTACCCGGATCGCCCATACCCAGCAGAGTATTGAAATGTCATGTTCTAGGGATGGGCCTGATAAGAATGAGCACCAGAGATTTGCAGCGTATAGAGGTTTTGAGTGAGGTACTTGTAGGACGGCAAACGGTGACGGAGGCGGCCTCCTTTCTGGGGCTCAGCGAACGCTAGATGTGAGTTAAGGGAATCGTAGAGAAGTGGGCAAAGAGGTCACCAATCTCAAGCGTGGTGACCGCGTAGTCGTGCCCTTTACCATTGCATGCGGAAATTGCATCTTCTGCAGGAAAAGCTCTGTACGCATGCGTGCCGGGGTTTCGTTGCGGCCCGTAGCTAATGAGTGAAGTCAAAACAGGGCAGAAGTGAAATCGAGACGAAGGCGCAGTGATCATCACTGCGCCTTCGCTATGCGCGCCAACTTCGCGACACCGCTGCATTACGCCTTGATGAACTGAACGTCCAGGGAGATCTGCACGTCTTCGCCAACCAGAATCCCGCCGGTCTCAAGTGCAGCGTTCCAGGTCAAGCCAAAATCCTTGCGATTGATCTTCGCCGTCGCGGAGAGCCCAATGCGAGTGTTACCCCACGGGTCCTTGCCTGGTGCGCTGGGCCCTTCCACAATGAACGTCAGCGGCTTAGTGACACCGTGAATCGTCAAGTCGCCCGTTACTGCATGCTCCTCGTCGCCTTTCTTCTCGATCGTCGTGGACTTAAACGTCATCACCGGATGCTGCTCGTGATTGAAGAAGTCAGCGCTCTTTAGGTGCGCATCGCGCTGCTCATCCCCGGTGCTGATCGAGCTGATATCGATGATGGCTTCTACCTGGCTGCGGCTTGGATCGGCAGTGTCCTCGATCAGAGTCCCTGTCAGGCCGCTGAAGCTGCCCTTAACGTTCGCAATCATCATGTGCTTCACCTTGAATTCCGCACGGGAATGCGCAGGGTCGATCTTCCAGGTGATTGTGGAGGCAGGAGCGAATGTGCTTGTAGACATATTGAGTAATCCTTCCGTTCAGGTTGTTCATTGTATTTGCGGATCTGATTTTTTGACGCGGTCAGTCCGATATTGATTCTCTGGCCCCGCAAATCCCAGCACTGCTGATCCAGAAGCCGCCGCAAAGATGTACGCGATGGGATCGATGCCAGCAAGAGCGAGCACATAGTTCTCCGCCGAGTGGCCGATCGCTTGAGGTGATCGTAGTCATCTGCTTAAGAACCGCCAACTACATAAAGCTGGTATCGGGAAGCTGTGTTTCATTGAGCCTGATAACAGGAATATGTAATTTCCGATGATCGAGCTGATTGTTAAAATTTCGGGTTGGTGGAACTCCACCGATAAGAGAGGTCGCGGCAGCCTCTGGGACCGTTTATGGGAAGGTCCACCGACTATTTGAGGCGTCGAGAGGGGATGTAAATGAAGGGATGCGATGAGTACAGCATTAAAATTCAGCTCTATGTTGACAAGGAGCTAAGCTGTCAAGACCTTGAAGAATTTATCGCTCATTTACAAGAATGCGCGGCTTGCAGGCAGCAGGTTGAGGGTGAGGTAGATTTGTCGAACATGCTACGTAGATCAAAACCTCTTTGTATCGCTTCCGACGCTTTACGCGAGCGAATCATAAAGGCGACGACAGAGACATCTCATAAGATCGACGATGTGATCTTCGGAAGCCGGGCGATTAAGCCCATACGGAAAGAGTGAATCGTAGGCTGCAGAACCAGCTGGTGATGGTTGGCGTGGGGCTGTCGCTGATGCGGCTGCTGTATACGGTGACACATCTGGAAGCTAAGGTGGTGGAAGAGGGCAAAGATACACATGTCCATCTTTCCGGAATCGGTACGTTCATTTCGATTCCGAAGATCACCCACGCTCTTGACCAGGTGAAGCCGGATAGTCCCACCGTGCATGTGCACTGCGCGAATCTTCGTTACATCGATCACGCCTGCATCGAGGTGATTGAGAACTGGACTGAGCGCCTCGAACACAATGGGCAGGTTGTGAATGTGGATATGGATAAGCTCCACCTGCGGTATCGCTCCCGCGTGAGCGAGTCGGTGGTTTAAGTTTTCGCAGGAGCGGGGCTGCAATCCCGTCGGCCCCGCTCTTTTTTTTACAAGTTTTCGACGTTGTACCGAGAGCAGTAAATTTACAGACGATGCACGTAGTCCAAATAAAAACAAAGAAGCGGCGGACCCTAAAAGTCCGCCGCATTCTATTGTGTAGTCCGATTAGCCGAGAGCTTCGAGGCTGTTGACGCCGAATTTGAGGTACCAGGGGCTGGCAGCCTTAAGAGCTTGATTGACGTTATTGATGTTTTCAACGCCGGTTGTTTCCAGCCAGTCGCGGAATGCCTTCGTCCCCTGCTTGGCGAAGATGGGAATCCCTTCCTTCCAGGTGGCGCGGCCACAGAGAACGCCGTTGAACTTGGTTCCCGACTCACCGGCCAGCTCAAGGGTTTCGATAAAGACAGGATTCGAGACGCCAGCCGAGAGATAGATGAAGGGCTTGTGGGTCATAGTTTCCGCGTCTCGGAAGTGCTGTAGCGCCTCTGCGCGGGTGTAGGCTTTCTCGCCCTTGAAGGATTTTGTGCCTTCGACGAAGGCCATCTCCACGGGGACTTCGACCTTGAGGACGTCTACGTTGTAACGCTCCTTGCCGAACTCGGCCATGGAACCGGAGACGACCTCAGGCTTCTTCTTCGCGTAGGCGACGGACTTTTCGTCGTCGCCGTCAGCGTTGTAGCCGACGGTCTCGAGGAAGAACGGGATGTCGTGAGCGAGGCACTCATCGCCGATGCGCTCGATCCATGCGTGCTTGAGATCGTTGACAGGGGTCTTTTCGAAGGGGGTGTAGTAGAGGAGGATCTTGATGCAGTCGGCTCCAGCCTTTCGCAAGGGATTTCTGGAGGGAGCCGCGCTGGTCCATAGCGGCGGCGATGACGCCGCGCGAGTCGGATACGGCTTTTAGTCAAGGAACTTCCGCCTGCGGGTGTCTGCAACATGGAGGACGGCAACATCCTCCTCTCGGAGTTCCTGCAGCGCTTCAAGAAACGTTTGCAGTGCGTGCGATCAAGCCGGAGAATGCACCGCACACTCAACGTCGGTTCCGAACGGCTGAGTGGCACGCTGTCCCACCGCGCTATCGAGGGCACCGATGGCGGTGTCCTCAGTGAGCGTGGAATGCTTCCGGGACTCGACGGCATCTCGGCTGCGGCGGTTCTCAAAAGGCTTTCTCTGCTCAGTACCGGAATGCCCACGGCTCGCACATCCACATACGTCCATCGGGCCACCACCCTCGACGATCTCTGCGAGACCTCGCTCGCCAAGCTCTCGGCCGACGCCTTCAAGCCGTGGGCTGTTGTCGAGACCAGCGCCAGCAACTTCCACCTAGACTCAAGCATCCGAGAGCGTTTCCGAAGCTCCTCGGAACCTTTGCCACGCAGACATTGGCCGAGCGGTACGGCGATGAAGCCAGCGAGGCGGACTGAAGGAGCTAGGACGGCTTCCCGGCTTCACGAACTGCAATCAACTTGTACCTTGAGGTCTTGAACTTCATTCTTACTGCTGAAACACGCCGTGGCGCTCAAGGCGCTGAGCATCTCGCACAAAGCGCTCAACGCAAGATCGGATCCGTGCTGGCATCCCGTACTCTCGCATAGCTGCATCACAAATAGCCCGTACCTGGCTAAGGTCCATGCGCGAGACGATCTGGCAACGGATCAAGTAACGACTATGCGCGTCGGTGATGGTGAACGGATCGCAGTGTTTACCGTCGCCGGTAGCAAAGTAACCCTTGAAGTCCATGCACCAAAGCTGATTCGGGCCGGTGACCCGAGAGAACGGCTCTGAACATGGCGTGGTGCGTTTTCTTTTCTTCTGAGGACTTGTTAGGCCAGCACGGCTGAGGATGTTGCCGAACGTACTCGCTGCAGGCCACACCACGTCCGGCTGTAGCATCTCCAGCCTTGCCTTGAGCTTCCGAGCGCCCCAGGACGGATGCTTCGCACGAAGCACGAGGATCGTGTTCTCGACCGGCTCGAGCGTCGCGTGCGAGCAGCTGTGCGGGCGGCTGCTGCGATCGACGAGTCCTTCTGGTCCCGTCTCGTTGTAGCGATTGATCCAACGGTACGCCGTAGGACGCGAGATCCCGTACGCGCGGCACAGGTCCGCTACCGACATCTCTTCCTTCTGATAACTCGATAAGAACTGCAGACGTTGATCCATGATTTGAATCTCTTTCCAGGGCATACAACATCGTCGTATGTGCCCAAATGCTGAGTATTCGTAGCCGTCGCGCTTCGCTGTAAACCATGTCTCCGGTCTGTTTTGTAACGGAAGTGCTAAGTACGCTCAGGGCTCTGCCCTGGCGCGGCGCAAGGGGTTTCCCCATAATTTTCGTGCCGAAAATCACTTCGCTACGCTCGCCCTTCGCTTCGCTTCGGGTGGGAGATACCCGCTCCCCTTGCACCTTGCCGCCCCGCCTTCGCCAGGAGGCGTTCGGCATGTATGTACATGCCGCGTTCCACGACATGCAAAAGCAAAAACAAGGAGAAGCGAAATGCAATTTCTAAGGCCCCGTTTTGTGAGAACGAAGTGTACTAACGATCGATAGGCCGTCTTTCCGCCATTGAAGTTCGAGAGAAGTACGGTGCCCCGGAGGTAGCTGCTAAACTGAGCAAACAGGGTCGCAACTGAAAGGAAACTACATGTCAAGTCGTAACTGGATGTTTAGGTTTTGTTCGTTGCTTCTGGTTCCCGCAGGTTTGCTCGCCCAGAGCGCCGCACTCGCGGCTCCAGCCTCTCCGCAGAACCAGCCAACGCAAAAGGTCCTTATCCACGTTGGTACCAGCAGCCCTGAGAACTGGCAGGCCGCGCTGAAAAAGGCGAATGACCTGATGGTATCGAGCACAAAACCGTACGATACCTACGTCGAGATTCTGGCGACGGGCGATGGTTTGAAGCTGATCGACAAAGGCAACCCAATGACGAGCGAGGTCTCGAAGTCGCTGGAAAAGGACGTCAGCTTCGTGGCGTGTCACGCGTCGATGAAGACGAATCACATGGAAGATAGCCAGCTTGCCGCTGGTGTAGGTACGGTACCCTCCGGTGGGCGCGAAATGGCCGCGCGCAAGGCCCAAGGTTGGACCGTCCTCGAAGATAAATCCATCAAGTAGAGCCCATATCTCGGCACTGTTCAACTACTCATGGTGGTTAGTGGCAATACGATGGCAACACCGGCCAGAGGTCGGTGCAGCAAGGTTGCTACAAGAATATAAACCTGTAACCGACAGTATCAAATGACGACGGCTGTACTCCTTCGCTTTTCGATGCTGAAAAGCAATGACAGGCCGATTGATCAGAGGATCAATTGAAGTCAACATACGTTGCCATCGAACCGGAGGTAAGGGAGAAAGTCATGTCTCATTCAATTTGTTTCTGACATGGCTCTTGGGGCGATTTAGCGGGCCTCACAAACCGTCGTCTTTGACGTCCTAAAGCTGAAGGCGATGAGGGCATCGGCGATTTTCACTAATCGAGGTTAGAAACGCTGACCGCGGACTAACGAACATTGTCTCGTAGTTGCCGAAAACCCCGGTGCAGCATTTCGGTAACTTGCTGGGTATTCGGCAACTTACCTCGAGTTTGGCCGGTAGCCCCAAGACAACTTTAGCAGCGACATTGGCCTGAGCGACGTTGCTGTCTCTCAAAACGTTGATGTCTCGAATGGGCGGTTGGTCGAAGAATCGGCTGTACTCTCGGCTGAATTGGCTCACGCTCTCGTAGCCAACCGCATAGGCAGTGCTCGTGGCATCGAGACCGTCCATCACATGGCGCTGCAGGAGCAGCTCGGCGGAGTAGCGGTGAACTGGTTTGGAAAAGTTACGGATGAGCAGTACCGGCTCACGAAGTGAGAAACAGCAAGCCTTTGAAAATGAGGAGATGATCATGAACATATCGTTTGAAGACAAAGTGGCACTCGTGACAGGCGCCGCATCCGGATTGGGTCTTGCAACAGCGAAGGCGTTTGCTGAGGCAGGGGCTTCGGTGGTGTTAGCGGACTGGAATGAAAAGGATGTACAAGCCGCGGCCAAGGTGCTCGCCGATAAAGGTCACAAGACACTGGCCGTCCGATGTGACGTATCGGACGACGCGCAGGTAGAGGCAATGGTGAAGCAGACTGTCGCGACATTCGGACGGCTCGACGCAGCGTACAACAATGCCGGCGTTCAAGGTATCCTCGCCGAGACGGCTGACTCTCCTCGCGATGACTACGACCGGGTGATGGCGATCAACCTGCGTGGTGTCTGGAGCTGTATGAAGTTCGAACTTCAGCAGATGCGCGAGCAGGGTAGTGGCGCCATCGTCAACTGCTCTTCGCTTGGAGGTCTTATCGGTGGCAACCGACGCGGGACATACCATGCAGCGAAGCATGGAGTAATCGGATTCACGAAAAGCGCTGCTCTCGAATATGCAACGCGTGGTATTCGCGTCAACGACGTGTGCCCTGGCATGATCCAGACACCCATGTCCGACAAGATGATTGCTGAAGGTCAGGGAGAGGAGTTGAAAGCAATGTTAGAAACCCTCGTGCCTATGGGACGAATGGGGCGGCCGGAAGAGATCGCCGATGCTGTCCTTTGGCTCTGCAGCTCGGCGGCAAGTTATGTTACGGGTCAGTCGATTTCGGTCGATGGCGGCTACGTTATGCGCTAAGAAGATGATGGGCTAACTGGAAGTAATCCTCAACTGGCGACAACAGGGTTTTAGCGCTCATTGATCTATTCAGATCGATCTGTGTTTTGGGTGGCCGTAAAACCGGCTATCCGTTGAAGTGCTTGTGACGTAGTTCATGGCTCTCAACTGTACGAGATGGCGACTTTACGGCCATGTGGCTCGCGCTCCATTGTCGGTGAGTGACTTGGTGATGATGCGCTCGTTGAGAATGAGTGCGGCGCAATTTCGACCATCCGGAAACCGCCGAATTCAATCAGGCCTGATATTCAGCGAGCGCGCGATTCGGACGCTGAAGGTGAACACGGCCCCAGGCGCAGATCGTTTCCAGCACTGGCACCAGCGTCCATCCATACTTCGAGATCGAATACCGCACGCATGGAGGCAGGGTGTTCTCCTGATGCCGGATGAGGATTCCGTCCCGAACGAGGTCATGGAGATGCCGGATCAGCATTCTCTCGGTTATATCGGGAATGCTCCGACGCAAGTCACTGGTGCGCAAGGGGAGATGGGTACTCAAGCCGATCAATAAATTCCCGGAGCTTGGAAGCGCCACACTGATGCCATCCGCCCTTCAGTATTGTTATGACTCGATTGGTTCGGGGTCGAATGAGTTCCGGTGTGCTCTGATGTGATCACGAGCATTCAAGATGGCTTTCTGCAAGGCATCTGCATTTTTGCTACTGATTCCAAGTGAGCAAGACACCTTGCCTGGAATGCCAAGCGCCTTCTTTCGCAGGTGATCCCCCGTTCGCGTCAAGCTAATCAAGACTTTGCGCTCGTCTTCTGAATTCCTCTCTCGTTTGATCAGTCCCATCTTTTCGAGCCGCTTGAGTAATGGGGTTAGAGTTCCTGAATCCAGATGCAACAGCTCTCCCACTTCCTTCACAGCGAGTCCGTTCTGTTCCCAGAGCACCACCATGACGAGATATTGTGGGTAGGTGAGGCCGAGATCTTTCAGCAGTCCGCGGTAGAGCTTCGTCATCTCCAGAGATGCGGAATAGAGCGCAAAGCAGAAAAAATTCGAAAGGGCAAGCGGTTCCAAGGTTGGCTTTCCGACGTTGTTTTCGCTATTGGCCATAGTTCATCCTAATCTTTGCGAGCGGGCAGGTCCCATAGAGTGGAAACCTGCCCGACTGATTACCGGTTGAGAGCAGCGGTTAGTTTCTCCGAGGCCAATCGAATGGCGCTCTTCGCTGCCGGTGTATCGGCAAGCCCATTCAGCATGACAAAGTCGTGGAAGGTTGCCAGATAACGAACTGCTGTCACATCCACACCTGCCTGAATGAGTTTCCGAGCATAGGCTTCGCCTTCATCGCGGAGAACGTCATTCTCATCCGTAATGACCAGCGCAGGAGGAAGTCCCTTGAGTTGATCGGTCGTTGCCAGCAAAGGCGATGCCGTGGGCTTCTTGCGATCTTCTTTGTTTGGCGCATAGGCGTTCCAGAACCACTCCATTGCTGGTTTCGTCAACCACGGTCCATTCGCGAACTCAGTGTACGATCCGTTGTCGAAGTTGGCATCGGTAACCGGATAGAACAGAACCTGATAGGCGATCGTCGGTCCATTGTGCTCCTTCGCCAGAAGGGTCACTGCCGCTGTCATATTGCCGCCAACGCTGTCCCCTGCCACTGCGAGCCGGCTGGAGTCAAACCCAAGTTCTTTCGCGTGTTCTGCGACATACTTTGTTGCCGCATATGCCTGCTCAATCGGAACAGGAAACTGCGCCTCGGGCGAATTGGTGTACTTGACGAAAACGAACGCCGCCTTTGTCTGACTGACAAGATCCCTTACCAGGCGATCATGGGTGTCGGCGCTGCCTAGTACCCACCCCCCGCCGTGGAAGTACATCACCACCGGCACAGGTCCCTTAACGCCTACGGGACGATAGATTCGAACAGATACTTCTCCAGTGGGACCGACTGGAAAACTCCTGTCCTCGATCGCTGCCGGAGCCTTCACGACCTCACCCGACTGTGCATTTTCCAGGACCTTACGGGCATCGCTGTAGGAGAGGGTGTAGAGCGGCTTTCCCCCCTGGGAAGAGACGGCATCGCTGAAGCTCTGGGTTTTAGGTTCAAGCACGGGCTGGCTCACAGGTGTCTCCTTTGCTGTTTGAGCGCTGATTTCAATTGCTGTCAATTGTATTGCAAGCAATGCAAATAGGCCGAGAAAAAGACGCCGTCTTGATCTGGGGCCGGATTGTTTGCTGTGTGTGGGCATGTCCTTCACCTCAAAAAGATACGAACTGTTTTTTTAGATTGCGTCCAATTCAATTGGATGCAATATAATTTGAGTTACCCCAGAGCAGCGTGGAGAACGAAAGCTTTGGTCGCAGCATAGTTGCTCGCTCTTTTCTTAGCGCTTCTGTTTGCCTTGGCCGATGCTGTTCCGTCACCTCAAAGCAAGTTCGGTCGGCCTGTGCGCACTCAGAGAGAAGCAATTCAAGCGGCATCAATCTGCTAGTCGCCTCCCCCTCTAGCAGGTTCGCCTGTACGATCGCGCTCTGCATCGCGTCAGCAGGGATCATCGCTGGTTCGACAACGTGTCATGCGCAGTCGCCGTCGGCCAGCACCCCCGCGCCACGTCCGAGAATGCAATGACCCCTGATGTGAATTCGGCTCATTACGAGATCGGCGACCCAACTTATGACAAAGATCCGATCGAAGAAAAAACTACTTCTTCCCGCGCGAATTCAGCTGACTCTTGGGGCCCTGTTCCAACAAAAAAAGCTTCCCATTGCTAATCTGGCACCCTACCTCCTACCGTACTTCAACAACGGACCCGTGTTTGGCCCGCCAGGAACGGGCTCGAGAGATTTCCGCTATCGCACTCAATTGAGTGGCGATTGGGGCGGGCTGCGAACAGATCTGGCTCGTCGTGGACTTTTCTTTGATCTTTACTCAACGAGTGCATACCAAGATGTAGCGTCAGGTGGTCTCAAAACCGGCGGCGCCTTCATACAAAACACCCAGCTTTCGATCAATGTGGATACCGGGCACGCCAGACTCTGGCCCGGGCGGCGTATTGCACATTACCTTGGAAGCCAGGAATGGAAGCTCTTCACCGCAGGATACTTTTACCGTGGGCTCTACCGTGCCTCAGTACACCGGGCTGGCCTTTCCAGGTCCCTTCTTTGTCCATGATGTCCTCCCGACGGAGTAATTCCTATTTCAGTCTCTGACGTCGAAATTCTCCGTCCTCTTGGGAAAGGTCAACGTGCTCACCCTCGCCGACCAAACCTTTTTCGGCAACACCTACAAGTACGACTTCGCGAACCTGAACTTCAACAAGAATCCGATGGCCCTCAATTTTTACAACACCACTTCGTGGGCAGGGGTTGGGGTGGGGACGCCTTCAGAATGGCTAACCACCGCTGCGGGCGTGTTCGACCCCAATAGCGAGGCGAATAATTTCGCCACGAAGGCCTTCGACCGGGTAAACATCTATGGCATCACAATCTTTTCCTACAAGGTCGGCAACTTGCCGGGCCAATCCTGGGCACAAGCCAACTGGACGAACAAGCCGAAGATCGATTTGACGTCACCATTTGGGCAGTGTCGCCGTCGGAAGTTCCGCAGGCTGTCGGAGTTCTGCTGGGGACCCCTTCAGCTCAGGCTTTGCCCATCAACTATAAGAGTAAGAGTTGGGTTACGATCGGTAACTTTTCGCAGTATCTCTTTGTGAAAGATCGCCCTGAAGCGGTCGCTGAAAAATTGGGGAGTGGCCAATCGCTCAGAGGAATTGGTCTGTTCGGACGCATCGGATATGCCCCAGAGGAGACCAACACTATCACGCGCGATGCGAACGTAGCGTTGTTCGCCTATGGCCTCTCTGACCACAGGCCCAATGACGCCGATCTCCAAACAGCTCGCCTTTAAAGAAGAGCAGGAAGCGAAGTTCTAGCCAGAACACATGCCCCCTCTCATATTCTTGTAAGTGCGGTCCCCGGCTCCCCGGGCTCTAGAATAGCCGTCCGAGGCTGAAGAAGATCTTTCTCCTGCCAGCGTCGCCAACAGCGCCGGCGACCGTAATAACTCCAAACGGGGTGGCGGCCACAACTCCGGCCACGCCATCCTGTCGAAACGTAGTGCGGGTCTGGGGCGACCATGCATCTCCAACTTCGTAGGCGACGGTCGCATAAACGCCTTGTCCAAAGCCGGGAGGTAGTACGGCGATTCGCCGCAGATAACCCGCCCTTGCGAGATATACATCCGTACCTCGATATTCATCAATCGAGGAGGCGGAGAGACGCAGCGGGCCGCCAAGCGTGAAGCGAAGGGGATCAGGTACGTCCTTGTGGAAGTACGAGTTTACCTCCGTGCCAATACCAAAGAGATTTTTCTGGCGATAGGTAAATGTCTGCGATGTTTTCATTTCCACGAAAGGTGTGGAGCGGACAACAGAGGTGTGCAAGAGGTAGCCACCTGAGAAATCCACGCGCAGTCCATGTGGCGAAACGGCCCCCTCAACCGCGGTGTCATAGGTCAGGTGAAGCGCCGTCGTTTCGACTGGCCCGGAGAAATTTGTACTCTGGTCCAGCCCGGTTGTACGCGTCCAACGGATGTCCTGCATCCTCCATTGAGCGGCAACCTGCATATTCCGGCTGAAGGTTTTCCCGAAGTCTAGCCCTCCGCCTGCTTGCTGTTCCAGGCGTTCGGAGATTCGCTTCTGATTGGCCCAAAGGTATACCGGCTCGCGGATGATCCCAACATGCGGCTGAAGGAAGAACGAGGTGGATCCAAGCTGACGATAGTATTCGGTTGCGAACTGGGTGAGGAATCCGACGCGAACGTCTGTTCGCAGCTCGGACCCAAATCTGCCGAAATCGCGGTTGATGATGCGGAAGTCGAGGGACATCCGCGTGACGTTCGAAGTAGCGGCCGTGATGTCGGCGCCTGCCATGAGAATGGCATGTCCGCCGTCGGCTTCGCGAAGATGAACCACCACACCGTCATCCGGGCTCTGTCCAGCAGTTGCATCCGGGGCTTGAGGCGCCAGCGCGGAGAGCGTTTGAAAGGACGCTGTATATCCTCCATTGCCTTCGACTCGCCTGAGCGATTCGGATACCGCTTTGGCGTCAATGGGCTTTCCTTGAAGAGGCGCGAGATCGCGGCGAGCGGCGTCGTCGGCCGCCGGTGTCCCGCCCTCCACCTTGACGATTTGTAGCGTCCCTGGTGACTTGCGAACTCGAGCCTTGCGGGTGGTCAGGTAGGCATTCCAAGCCTCGTCGCTGACCCGGTAGCGAATCAAGTCGGACCTGCGGTGCTCAGCGCCGCTGTAGCCTATCTCGATCAACTGTCGCGCCTTGTCATAGTCTGTAGGTTCAAATTTTTGAGTCTCCGCGACGATCAGGATATTGGCGAGGAGTTTGCCGCTGTTCTCCGCGCGTGCCGTGCCAGCTCCATAAGCGCGTGAAAAAATGCCGAGAATCGAATGAACATCGCTCTCCACGAAATCCGAAGTCGCCAAGTGAACTGCAATCACCACTTCAGAGTTCAGGTCTGTCTTGGCTATATCAGTAGGCAGGTTATCTACGATGGCGCCGTCCACCAGATAATGGTCGTTGTACTGCACCGGAGGGAAGATTCCCGGGATCGAGATCGAAGCACGGACAGCCTGGGCCACGGATCCTTTGCTGAATACGACGGGAGCGAGAGCGTTGAGGTCCGTCGCGACGCAGCGAAAAGGAATCGGCAGCTGATCGAAAGAGACGTTTTCATTGTTGTAGGCATTGAACTGCTCTCGCAACAGTTCATTGAGACCTGTGTCCAACAAGACAGAGTTACGGAGGCCAATACCGCCATTCAGGTCCAACGTAATCGCTTGCGGCAGATCTTTGCGGTCTTCTCGCCTTCGAAAACTGACGTCGTTATACGGAGCCTGCAACATAAAAACATCCGCATTGCCCATCGCCATCGTTTGTATCTCGTCGACCGATTTTCCTGATGCGTAGAGTGCTCCGACAAAGGCGCCCATGCTGGTGCCTGCAAGCCGATCGACGGGAATATGATTCTCCTCCAACCAACGAAGCACACCGATGTGTGCCAGCCCAAGCGCGCCGCCGCCTTCGAGCACAAGTCCTATGCTTGGTCTGCCGATTGGAGTTAGGGCCGGAAAATTGCCTGGATCGGCACCGCCCCTCGGCTGAATGCTCGTGATTGTAGCGGGGTGTCCGTTCGAGGGCTTTACTTGAACGGCAGGGCTGACGCCCACTGCCCCATTGTCCTGCGACCTTGCGCCGGGCACGATTGTTCCTGCTCCCAGCAAGAGGAAAGATAGAAGATGCCGATTCAAAGTTCTCATGAGTCAAGGGTCCGATCAGGCACCGGGTACCAAAGAGAGTCCACGCTCTCTAACGACGTATTCCAAACACCGTGTGACTGAATTCCGGCCAGAACTCGCGGACCGCCATCACTCCTCCATCGAAGGTTGCATTGAGGAGCCATCGTTGCCCGGTCTCTGTCCAGTTGCGGTATTGCTGCGGATAATAAGCGGAAGAGACGCCGAGTATTGCTCCGGTGCGGAGTATTTCGGGGAGATTGATCGCGTGCTGACCACGGTCATCCTGCGTCACGAGGAGACGGCTCTCGGTATCGAGGACGTTCCTCCCGATTCCTCTGTGCGGTCTCGATTCTTTTGCATCAGGATTCACCTTTCTGCGAGATGATTCAAGTAGGGGCGCATGACTGGATCGTAGCGGCAAGAGATGCTCGTGCCCATTACATGTTTCTGTTAGGAGGCAAAGGATCTGTTTTACGTTAGTCAGTGCATCAGCCGACGCCACCGTGAACAGGACACTTCGCGCTCGATACCAAAGCAGATGAGATGTCTAATGAGGTGCAATGAGGACGAGTTACAGCCCAAGTCAACTACATAAATATGTATAGAGGGAACGCTTCATTCCAGTCTTGCCTTCTTTATCCTCATTGAATGGCAATCCATAGAAGCATTTCCCCTGAGGAAGCTGCAGATCGCCTGGCGCTCAGAGAGTTAGTGGACGCGTATGCCCATTGCGCCGACCGCAGAGACGCAAAAGGCCAAATGGCTCTATTCACGGAAGACACGCGTTTCGTTGTGTACATGGATGCCACAAGCAATGCTCCATCCCAGGAATTCCAAGGCCGCGATGCACTCGCACCTGTCTTCGATAACCTGAACCAATACCAGGCCACAACTCACTTCAACGGCCAGAGCACGATCGTATTGGATGGGACTGAAGCGACTGGTGTCAGCTATTGTCTAGCGCATCATGTATCAGTACATGGAAGTGAGCGTAATCTCATGATCGCTTCCCTCCGCTATCTTGACAGGTTCGCGAAGATCGATGGTGTCTGGTATTTCGCACAAAGAAGACTTCTCGTGGACTGGATAGAGACCAGGAAGATTATTGAACCGAAGGTTTAAGACAAACATCCAAATCGCTCGGAGAACATTGTGGAAGGCCTGACAAAGTCGGTCGGCAAGGTTTCAAATAGTTCGCGACTTGATGGCGACAAACAGTGTTTGGACTTCCGCCGAGTCGCGGATACCGTCCCTGGCTGCATCCTGGTTGCGGATGCAGATGGCAAAGCCTTATACGCCAACAAAAGGTTTGTTGCTGCGCTTGGCCGCTCTCTGGAGGAGCTTCTGGGAGAGGGGTGGCTTGAGAGCGTGGAGCCTGCATTCCTCGAGGAAGCGAGGGCGAAGTGGTATGACTGCATTCGAACGCAAGTTCATTTGGATGTGACGTGGCGATTTCGCGTCCACGATGGCACGTATAGATGGCAGCACCTCAGAGCCGAACCCTCCTCCCATGAGGAAAGCGACGACGCCTGCTGGTACCTGCTCGGGGTGGACGTTGACGAGCAATTCAGGGCTCAGGAGGCACTGCAGGCGAGCGAGCGTGAGGCCCGGGAGATTCTGGACCGTGTGCCGGCGATGATTTCTATACGGACAGAGGAAGGCGTTTCGTACACCAACAAGCGCCTGTCCGATTACGTCGGTGCTGTGATAACTGATCTTTGGGACGGGACCTTTCTGGACTGCATCCATCCAGACGACCGGTATGCGGTGGTCGCAGAGTACATCAGATCGCCGAATCAGAAACCAATTGAAATCATTTATCGCCTTCGCGGGAGGGACGGGACATGTCGCTGGTTTCATACCCGCGCGGAACCATACTTCAACGAAAATGGCAACGTATACCGCTGGTACGCCTTGAACAGCAACATCGACGATCTCTACCGCTCAAGAGAGTTGCTCAGGGAGCGGGAGCATCAACTGAATCTCCTCACTGAGACCCTGCCGGCGATTCTGTGGAAAGCCGATCTGAATGGGCAAATCACCTATATCAATAAGAAGGCTATCGAATACAGCGGCCGTACTATTGAGGAGATACAGGAAAAGGGTTGGATAGATCTCATCCACCCCGATGATGTAGTCGAAATGGTGGCGGTATGGAATGAGCTGCTTGCCGCGGGCGAGGGGTACGACATCGTTAGCCGCTTCATGTGTGCTGACGGACAGTATCGATGGTTTCACACTTCCGCGGGCGTAATTCGGGACGAAGCTGGGAACAGGATCGCGTTTCATGGGATCATGCTGGACACAACGCCCTTAAAAGCGGCGGAGATGGCGCTACAGCAGTCGGAGCAGGAGATGCAGAGGTTCATGGACACTGTGCCCACGATTATTTGGTCTATGTCACCCGACGGCAATGCTGCTTTCGTGAACAAGGCTGGACGTGAGCTTACCGGAGCATCGCTAGAGGATGTACAAAACGGAAAGTGGATAGAGTACCTGCACCCCGAGGATCGCGAGCTGGTCTCGCAAGAAATCGCTAAGGCGCTGGCGACTGGAAACTCTTACGGCGCTGCGTATCGGCTTCAGATACAGGATGGCACCTGTCACTGGTTCCTGAGTCGCGCAGAACCATCGCGCGACAACCATGGAAACATAGTCCGATGGTTTGGTGTCACCCTCGACATCCACGACCGTAAAGTTGCGGAGGATAGGCTGCGGGAGCTGCGGGCGAATCTCTCCCGGACGTCACGAGCTTCGATTGTGGTAGAGATATCTGCATCGATCGCACATGAATTGAACCAGCCATTGTCTTCATTGCTCTCGAACGCGCAGGCCTGCTTCCGATGGCTGAATGCGGCGACACCGCACATTGAGAACGCCATCACCTCGATCGAACGTGTCGTCCGGGATAGCCGCGCGGCAGATGCGGCGATACGCAACATCCGCTCACTATACAAACAACAGCCCACGGTTAAAGCTTCATTCAATATGGTGGAGCTTCTTGGGGAGGTAATTGGGCTCTTGAAGGAGGATGCCAGCCGGAGGTCTACGCCGATCGAGTACGAATTCGAAGACCCGGTCCTCGAGGTTCTCGTGGATCGATATCAAATTCAGCAAATCATCATCAATCTGGTTACCAACGCGATCGACGCGATGCAGGACATTGACCGACAGCCGCTCCTGCGTATTCGAATTCGGAACGCCGAAGGCGGCCGAGTACTGACAGAGTTTATCGACAACGGCCACGGCCTGCCGGATGATAGAGCTGACAGGATATTCGACGCATTCGTATCGACCAAAGAGAACGGAATGGGCATCGGACTCGCCATCTCACGCTCCATCGTCGAAGCCCATGACGGGGAGCTCTGGGCTGCAAATAATCCGCGATTCGGAGCCACGTTCAGTCTGTTGCTCAAAGGGTCGAGAGCCAGCCAAGGATAGACTCATGCGCCACTGCTTCTTGGCAACAGTCAGTAATACGTCGATATCGCCCCGGGTTGCATTGAATACGTGCATACTTGATGGGCGCGATGCACCAGTTCCTCTGCAGTGGCTCTTTCGTTGCCGGGTAGATGGATTGTCATAGCCACGGCAATGCAGAATCCTTCCGCTTGTTCCTTCAAAGGGCCAAAGGAACCGGCCGAGTCAATTGCTACATCCTCCGAAATTCGGATGTGGCGGTTTCCCGCGACAACCCTCAAGGCTCCAATGAAACAAGCTGCATTCAGCGGCGAACAGTTGTTCCGGATTGCTGCCCTCCCCTTTACCGCCCATTTCAACGGGACGATCAAGCTTTAGGTTATTTGTCCATCAACTCTCTTCGCCGTTGCCCGCCTTGAGTGTCTACTGTGCGCCGCTCTGGCAGCCAATCGAATCGTCAACTTGGGAGATCGGCTACTTGCTAGCCAAAGCCTGCTTTTGTTCGTCGAGGATGCAACTTAGGCATTGATGCAGCCTGCGGCCGGCGCCCAACATCGTGTCCTTCACACACCGCAGACAACGGAATTTCGCGTCCCGACGGGCTTCAACACTCCCGTGAATGCCAACAACTGGCTGTCCTGCGGACCTCTGGCTGTTCGCCGTTCCATCCTCGCCGTGTTCGCCAGCCTGATAATTGCCACCCAGGCCAGCCACACCCTAATATCCCATTGCGGCAGGGGAAGGACATTTTGGAAGGCTATGAAATCCCTCCACTACTCCGAGGACCACCAGGCCTTCAAAGACCGTGCCGCCGGCTGGAGCCCCGACCTGATCGATGCTGTGGATTTCTACTAGAATGGGCCCTTTTTCTACTATTTACGGATCAGGATGTCTACTAGTTATGGGTGTGATTGGCAGCAAAAAAGGCGGCTTTCTACTAGTAAAGGAAAAGCGACACTCATGGAGCACTGCCTTTGCTGGAAGCGCCTTGCCTCAAGCCAGGAGCTAAGGCTGCGTCCTGAGCTGAGCGACGATACTCTGAAGCTCATCGAAGCGGGCGATCGAGTGCTGAACGTATTCACCGTAACGCGGATGGGTGAGCAGCGATGGATCGATCAACTCCTCTGCGCGAGCCGCGGCGAAGTCCGTCCTTTGGATCACTGCTTGCGCCATGGTTTCCATGCCATCCGCCAGCAGAGTACGCAATCGCTGAAGCGCGGGCTCCGTCAGAAAGTCCCGGTCTGCCTCGCTGTGCAGAACCGCGAACTGATTCCAGAACAAGGCGACCACCGTCAGCGCGGCGCGAAGGATCGTCTCGCCCGTATGTTGGTGCAGACGCCGGTCGACGCCGAACTCGTACACGATGACCGTGTTCATCGTCCGAATCCCAGCCATCGTCTTTCCTATCTGATCGCGAATGCTGTCTGCTTTACGAATAAGCTCGTCACCGGTCTGGGCGGTCTGGGGAAGGCGGAGAAATTGGGCAACGCCCCGAAGAATGATCGCGAGCGAAGCGCGCATTCCGGTCACCGTGCGCACGGGCCATAGCTGGTCGAAGACGAACGCCATCACGACAAGCGCGAGCAGGATACCCATGAGACGGTCGCGGGCAGGCGCGAGTTCCGTGGGAGCAGAGAAGCCCTCAAAGACCACCAGGTAAAACGAGAAGGCCATCTGTAGGCCAATGTAGTTGAAATGCGTCCCTCCACTCACCCACGCAGAAAGAAGAGCAACCGCAACGACCAGGACAACCAGCGACGTGATCGAGTCCATGTGCGGAAGAAGGAAGGCCGTCGCGCTAATCCCGAGAATCAGGCCCCCGATGATCGATCCGACGACACGGAAGATGAGCTTTTGTTTCGTGGCTGCGCTCGTGCTGAGCCCGGTGATCATGACGGTCGTAACCGCAGTCGAGATGCCCGGCCACGCGATCGCCCAATAGATGATGTAGCAGACCGTTGCGCAGAGGCTGATCTTCAAGGCATAGGCAATAGTCTGGGGCTGACGGATGGCTCCGGGAACCAGAAGTGGAATCTTCACTGAAGGAAGCGCCACCAGCGTCTTCTCCGTGCCGGCGCCTCCCTCGACAGGCATATCGAGGATGGAGTGCATCATGCCCTCGACCCGCTCGAACAGCGAGGGATAGGCCGCGACGCGACGCTCCGTCAGCAGTTCCTGCCGGCGGTCCGGCGGAACGGTACCGGTGCTCATACAGCGGCAGAACTCAGCAATATGCGCACAGCGCTGCCGGAGATCCGGATCGGAGACCGACGCATGCTGCCACCCAAATGCGGCCGAGAGATCCATCAGCTGCGCCAGCATGGTAATGCGCACTCTCGTGCCGATCGGAAGCGAGCCTATGTCCAGGTTGCGTTCGACAAGGGTGTTGTAGAGTCGCTGCATACCGCTCTGTCCTATCGCGGCCAGACGCGAAACGCGAGCCACCGCCTGGCGGATCCGGGCCGAGTCCGCTCCCTCGGCATACAGACGGAACATCTCCTCCAGTGCGCAGTAGCGCGTGATGCGCTCCCGCTGGAGGTCCTCAGCAGGATGCCGGCTCGCGAAGATATATTCCACTGCAACCACAGAGCCAATAGAAATCGAGATGGATCCCAGCAGATAGAGCATCTGCTTGACCAGCGTACCGGCCGGGTAACTCGTTTCCCACATTGCGATGAGTGTGCAGTAAACGAAGCCGAACGTCGAGCCAAGCGCCGGCAGCGTGCTCGACAACATGAACATCCCCGCCACAAACGTGACAATCGCGATGCTGAGCACTCGCGCCATCGGATCGTTATCCGTAGCGATAACCACTCCCAGCGCTACCGCGACCGACGCGGCCAGCGCAAGAAGCGACAATAAGCCCGATCGGAAGGAGACGGCAGGAGAATCACGCCCGACAAGGAACACGAAGTACATGCTTAGCCCGAGGAAGGGCATGCGCAGTGTCATCAGCAGAAGCAGCGCGATCACCGAAGCGAGCACGATGCGCAGCGAACTACTCCAGCGACCGGGCGTGGGTTCGAGATCCTGCTGGAACCGGTCAATCCACGCAGAGACGATCGTGGCCACGGCCGCTACCTCACGACAGTCACGGCGGTCTCGCCGATACGGAAGAGGTTCGGATCAGGGTCTTCGATGAGCACACGGACCGGGAAGCGCGCCGAGAGATGCACCCAGTTCAACGTGCGCTCAATATTGGGAAGACCATTGGCCAGCTTGCCATCTTCAGGAAGCACGCCGAATCCTACGCTCTCGACCCTGCCCTTAAAGCGGCGGTCGGGATGGCCCATCAGGTACACGTCAGCAGGCGCGCCGATGGGAATCCTCTTGAGCTTGGACTCGCGGTAGTTCGCGATGACATACCACTTGCGGGTGTCGATCAGCGTGAACATCTGCGTGCCCGGGTGGGCGTAAGCTCCGACAGAGATATTCATGCTCGTGACGTAGGCATCGAAGGGTGCGACGACGCGAGTCCACTCGAGATCGAGACGCGCACTGTCCACCTTCGCCGCCTTTGCAGGGCGCTGCGACTCCAACGTCTCGATCCGGTCGATAGCATGGATGCTCTGGCTGAGCTTCGCCTGGGACTCAGCGGCCTGCGAGCCCGCCACCTCTTGGTGCAGCATAGACTCGTCCAGCTGCGCCTGCGCCTGCGCCAGCGCGGCCTGGGCTGCGTCATAGTTCCCCTGCGAGACGCGCACCGCGGTATTGGCTTGATCGACCTGCTCCGCAGTAACGTACTGTTTCTGAAGCAGCGGCTCGATGCGATGCAGGTCATTCGTATCGAACTTCAATTTCGCCTCGGCTGCGGCCGCCGCTGCCTTGGCGCGAGTAACGGCCGCGCGGGCTCCTTCGATATTGCTGCTCGCAGTCCGGATATTGGTCTTCGATGTCGACACCGCGGCGCCCGCAGCCTGGACGGCACTATTTTGCGCGGCAATGCGCCGCCCCAGATCGATGATCTGCTCCTCAAGCGCCTGCTGGTCAGAGAGCGCCTGCGAGAGAGCGTACTCGTAGGGCCGGGGATCGATCACGAAGAGAAGGTCGCCCTTCTTCACGTAAGCGTTGTCCTTGACCGGAAGCTCCACCAGGCGGCCGCTGACCTCCGGAGCAATCTCGATGTAGTTCGCCCACACACTGGCGTCGTCGGTGCGAGGTGAGCGGTTCACCTCATAAGCGACCAACAGCAGAGCGATCGCGGCTGCGATCACTACGCCGAGAACGACCCGGCGCCCGGTTCGTCTGCGATTCGCGGTCTCCGTAGCGGTTTCCATAGGAAGCTCCTTAGCGGAAGAAGATCAGCCACAACAAACAGCTGAGAAGAAGAACGACGGAAGGATAGAAAAGTGCGGCCGGTTCAACCACCGGCTCAAGCTGGCGTCGCAGGAGGAACACCCGCAGCAGCGACGCAAGCACGATCGAGATGATAAGGCAGACCATCCAGACTGGAAAAAACGAGCCGATGACATCGATCGCCGGCGCGCGTCCGCAACCGATGCACAAGAGGCAGACGCCGATGCCGAGAGAGTTTACTGCTGTTCTGTTCATCGCTGCCGGTCGTCCTGAGGTGGATTCGAAGAAGGTGGAGGTGCGGGAGATGGAGCCGGAATCGCAGGCGCCGAAGGCGAGTTCGTCGTCGCCCGCGGGCCCGTCCGTAGAAGGTTGCCGGTAACAAACTCAAGATTGACCGCCTCAAGAAAAAGCTGCGATCGCGCCGAAACGCTCGAAAGCCGTGCCTGCGCCAGCTGCCGTTCGGCTGTCACTACGTCGATCAGGTTCTTCACGCCGTACCGATACGCATCCAGCGAGGAAGAGTAGGACGCCGTCGCCGAGTCCAGCAGAGCGACCGCGGCCTGCTGCTTGCGAAGGGCTGTTCGAAAACCAATATAGGCCGTCCAGACCTCGCGCGTAGCCTGGTCGCGCTTCTCACGCATCGTTTCCTGAGCCTCGCGCTTCTTCGATTCGGCTCTGGCGACCTCATTCTTCCGTTCGCCTCCGTCAAAGAGCTTCCACCGGACGGAGAGCGCCGTAGCCCATGTCGGCTGACTCGCGTAGCCCAGTTGGCCGTAGTCCGCCGTCGGCCAGATCGAGGTCTGCGCCGCCGAGCCCTGCAACACGATCTGCGGCCAGTAATCGGAACGAGCAGCGCGGATCGCATCATCCGCGGCGCGGATCTGAGCCGCCTGCGCCGCAAGGTCCGGGCGGTCGGCGATCGCCCGGTCGATCAACACATCGATCGAAGCCGCCAGCTCAGACGGCATAGGAGCGGAGTTCGCCGCGTCAATAACGACGTTGGGCGATGGCTCGACGCCAACAGCCTCAGTAAGAGCGACGCGCGCAACCTTCTCATCGCCATCGGCCGACTCGCGGTCGAAGGCGGCCTGCGATGCCTCCGCACGAGCGTTGAGAACGTCGGGCAGCGTAGCCCTACCGTTGCGTAACTGAAACTCAGCGGCATCGGCAGTCGTCTGCGCGGTCTTCAACGTCGCCTCCGCAGCGGCCAGCCGCTCCTGCTGCGTCAGCAACTGGTAAAAAGCACTGGCGACGCGAAAAGCCACCGTTTGATTGGCCTGGATGAAGTTCGCCCCGGCGGCCAGCTTCTCCGCCGTCGCGGCATCCACCTCGGCCCCGCGTCTGCCAAAGTCGAACAGCAGATACTCCAGCGAAACCTGTGGAATGACGCTTGGAACCTCGACCATCACATAGCCACGTGGAGCGATCGGCTTTGGAAATGGAGTGATGCCCCGCTGATCGCCAAATACCGCTGCACCGGCCAGCAAAGGATAGTACGAGCTCTTGGCGATGCCGAGCTCATCGGCTCGCTGCCATGTCCGCTCCCACGCAACCCGTGTGCTTGGGTTGTTGCGTTCGGCCAGATCAATCAACTCGGCCAGCGAATACGAATGCATGGAGTCCAGCGGTACGACTTTGCCCAGGGGAACAGCATAGGCGGCGCAATCGGCGGCTGCCTGCGGTGTTGAAGCGATGCCGCTACATTGCCCCGCACCAGTCTGACGAAGACAGAGCATCAGGATCAGCACCGGAAGGTGCCGAAACCTCCACTCGACAGTACGCCCTGGACGACTGACGGGCATAGAACTCATGACTCGTACTCCCAATCTGGATCGTCTGGGTGCTTCAGATCCCACAAAGGCCGGCGGCTATGCACCCCGGCTCGTCGTCACTTCAGGGTTTCGAGATAGGCAGTGACTCGATCAAACTGCTCATCCGTAAGCTGCATCGCGGGCATCAACGCGCCGCGCTTGAACATGTCCGGTGATTTAATCTCCGCACTCGGCAAGATATCGATGCACGAGGTGTACTGCCATTGAACCTTCACCGACTGCGGAGGCAACCCGTTTCACACTTCCTGCCCGCGTGTCGCCAACCGCAAAGATCCCTGGAACGCTCGTTTCGAGCATGAGTGGAGGCCGTTTTAGCGGCCATTGATCCCCACCCGCGAACGCAGCAAGATCGGGGCCGGTGGTGATGAATCCCCTGTTGTCCAGCACAAGGGAATCCTCAAGCCATTCTGTCCGTGGTGCTGCTCCGGCCATCACAAAAACGTGGCGAATGGGACCGGATTTGGTTTCTCCGAGCGCATCGTCTCGCCATTCGACATGTTCGAGGTGACCGGCGCCGCTAAGACCTGTGATTCGCGTCCGATAGTGAATATCTATCCTGGGGTGCGCCTCAATGCGTCCAATCAAATATTGAGACATGGAATCGGAAAGCTTCTGAGAACGCACGAAGAGATGCACCTTCGCCGACGACTGGGCAAGAAAAACCGCGGCCTGGCCGGCTGAGTTGCCTCCTCCCACCACAATGACTTCTTCGGAGTCGCACAGCTGTGCCTCCATATGCGTCGCGTTGTAATAGATACCCCTGCCTGTGAACGCATCTGCATCTTCAATGGGAAGTCGCGCATACTGCGCTCCGGTGGCGATCACTACGGCGCGCGCGTTGAACTTGAGCCCAGATTCAAGAATGACCTTGTATGGCTGGCGGCTCGTATCGATGTGGACTACCGACTGAGCGACCATGATCTGCGCACCGAATTTCTGGGCCTGCGCGATGGATCTGTTTGCGAGCTCTTGTCCTGAGACTCCCGTGGGAAAACCGAGATAGTTTTCGATCCTGGAGCTTGAACCCGCCTGGCCACCAGGTGCCGACTTTTCAATAACAAGCGTTCTTAACCCTTCAGACGCTGCATAGACAGCTGCCGCGAGTCCCGCCGGGCCGGCACCGATAACGACAACGTCGCGCACGCTCTTGTCCGTATTGATGTTCAGGTCAAGACATTGCGCTAGCTCAGCGATCGAGGGGTTTCGCAGGACATAGCGGTTGTTGCAATACACAACTGGTATTTCGCTGTTCCGAACCGCAAGCTTTTCCATCAATTCGCCGGCGAAGGAGTCTGAATCGATGTCTACATAGTTAAATGGGTGTGCATTCCGCGTAAGGAACTCCCTCAGCGCGAGGGTGCGGGCGGAACTCTTGGTCCCGAAGAGGACGACATTTCCCTCGCCTAATTGGATCATCAATAGGCGCCGGGCGACGAAGGCCTCCATGAAGATCTCGCCCAACTCGGTGTCTTTAGCCATCAGAGAAAGTACCTTATCCCGACGGAGTTCCAGAACGCTGCCGTCCCCAGTAACGCGAGCCTTGAGCAGCGATCGCTTTCCGGAAATGACGGACATCTCGCCGGTGAACTGGTTTGCTTCACGAACCGCGAGAATCTTGTCGTCCTCGCCGGTCCTGCTAATCGAGACGTTACCTTCCAGCACGATGAACAGAGGCACATCCGGTTGCGAGGGTTCATAAAGAACTTCACCGGCTTGTACCGACCGAAGCTGGGCGACGGACCGAATGCGGTCTATCTGCTCTGGAGTCAAATTGGGATTGTCACGCATCGTATCCGCTTCCTTACCCCTCGCGTGCGCGAGGAGATTCAAAGATTTCGACCAGCTGGGCGCCGGGTCTGTGAAGTACAGAGACATGCATGCAAATTCGACTGCATCAGTGATGCCTATATGGGATTGCGTCGCCCGCAACCATACGATATCCAAAGGCTCCAAACCATGCCATTACATCTTTATGTGGATTGTCGGCGTGCTCAACGTAGAAATCCGCCCGCTACCATAAACATGGAATGCCCCTTATGTTCTCTCCGTAGTACGCTCAACGAGTCGGAAATACAAACGGAAACCACCTTGGCGACTCTTGGCGTGAGATTCTTCCTGTGGATTAACCCGACGCGTGGCGGAAATGATGGATACAACTGTTCTGGGTGCCTTCCTTGAGTACTCTCCGAATCCCACTTGGTTGGCAGATTCCGACGGCCGGTGTGTCTACGCCAATCAAGAGTTGAGAGAAATCACTGCCCTGAGCGAGGCTCAGCTCGGGGACTTGAATTGGCTCGAACTTGTAGCGGAAGAAGACAGACAAATGTCTTCCACTCTATGGCAGGAAGCGCGGATTCATCATCAGCCCTATCGCGCTCGTTTCTTTTTCCGTGCCAGGGATTCTGCACGAAGAAGTGCGGTGGATGCGGTCGGAACGGGACATATAGCCCCCGACGGCTCAGAAGTGTGGCTCTTCACCGCCATCGTCTCAATACCATCGCGCAACGCGCTTCCGCCTGTCGAGGCGAATCTTCAAATAACCCTTAACTCTCTTCCAGCTCAAGCCTGGTACGCCCGTGCGTCGGGGGCTCTGTCGTTCGTCAACGGGGCTACGGCGGATTACCTGGGCCTTCCATCAGATCACCCGCTTCGGTTTGCTGCAGATTTCGAAGCACCATGGAACGCCCATTTGGTCTTCCTGCATCCTGAGGACCGGCCCACCTCGAGCAGGAATTGGGCAGAACAAATTCAAACGGGGCGCCCGCGAAACGACCAGTTCCGCGTATTGGGAGCCGATGGCAAATACCGTTGGTTTCTTACGCGAGCGGAGCCTCTCAAGGATTCGGATGGCAAAGTCAAATATTGGGTTGGCGTGAACATCGATATCGATGACAAGAAACGAGCACGCGAGGCTCTCGACGCAGCGCGGGAGCGAATCGGTCGTGCTACACAGTCCGCAGCAATTGCTGAACTCTCTGCGTCCCTCTCTGACAGGATTGTGCAGCCATTAGCGGCTGTCGTAGCCAACACGCGAGCAGCGCTCAATTGGCTTTCCTCTGACAACCTCAACATCTCACAGGCAAATGCCGCACTCAAAGGGGTGGTTCGAGATGGAATGTCTGTTGGCAATATCGTTCACGAGATGCGCCAATTCTTCGATCGTCGTCCCAATCCACGGGCAATCGACCTAAATACTTTGATTGAGCAGGTGATAAGCCTTCAGGCCCTAGACGTTCGTGACAAGGGAGTCGCAGTCGATTGCGAACTGAAGCCGGACCTGCCGGTCGCCTTCGCAGATGCAGCCCAGATTCAGCAGGTGCTGTTCAATTTGCTGGAGGACGCCTGCGAAGCCACGTGTCGATTCGAGGAACCGAAGAAGCTAACGCTGAGAACCGACTTCACCGACGATCACGTGAGCCTCGAAGTCGAGAACAACGGTGGTTGTGTCACAAGTGTAGAGCATATGCTTGAAGCGGTCGTCGCGGATGAATCACGGGGAACAGTCGTGACCCTGGCAATCAGTCGTTCCATCATCGCGGCGCAAGGGGGCGCGCTAGAAGCTATTCGACGAGAAGGAGGAGGGACATGTGTTCGCATCGAGCTACCTCGATTCAACTCACCGCAAGCCGCAGTTCCACGATCGGTTAGAATTTCGTAGTCACGCTATAACAGCTAAAATTGACATCGAGACCTCGAACCGTCTGGGGTTCGCGTTGTGGGATTTGACGGCATTCCGTCTAAAGTCGAGCTCACAGCGTTCGGCACTCGATTGATCAGGGAACCCAATTCTGGCTGTTCATGGAACAGAACCTCCGCTGCCAGGCTCGGGCCGAAATCGGAATAGCGCGACCGAACCAGTTCGATCACATACTCGCGTATGCCAGGAATAAGCCGGTTGTTCGAGGTGCGGCCACGAGCCTTGTGGATCAGCGCTCCGCCGCCACCATCACCGCGGTCAGCAGCCGGCGCGTCTGCCTCGTGCGTAGCTTGGAGCGTAATGTGGCGTAATTATTTGAGCGCTATCTGGCGTAAGCGGGAACTTTGCGCAGGTCAGACCTGTCCGATGACCAGGCTGTCTCGTGCGGCCGCGACAATCTCCTTTGAGACCTTATCGAGCTGATTGACCTTCAAGATGCGTTCGATCTGAGTCAGAGGCGGGTCAGTAGTCGGAAGTTCCCGCCGCTCATTCGGATCAAACTGGCGATTACGTCGGGCGCGAGCACTTCACTCGGAAGGGTGCTCCCGTGATTTTCTCTATTCGCTGCATAGTGTGTGCATAGGATCTCGCGTAATCCCGTTTGTCTTGCACAGACTCGCCGGGTCGAGTCTCTCTCCAATCGACAGGGAGTTTGCGCTCAGGGAAGTACCACCTGCTGACTATCTTCGTAAGGCATCAAGGTAACGGATTGCGGCAATCATTCGGGGGATAGAGCTTGATGAATCGCCATCTCCCAAACTTAGACACAGACCATCGCCGGATAGATTCGCAATCGACATACATATTTATGGTATTGACGAACACCATCGAAATGGCTGTTATGATTCGCAGAATTCGATGCACTGTTAGAGTGCGGTTGTGTTCACGGATTTTGCGATTGAGGACCAACTCCCACTATCTTGCAAACCTAGCGTAGGTTTTCTTCTCCCGTGTCATCTCGTGTTCACTGTAGTGGGTTACAAGCTCGTATGCATACTTTGTGGAAAATACCCGAACGAGCGCGGTCCTTCGTTCCCGTCGGAGATTGCGACCGTTCAGCACACTCAGTTCGTATCACAGCCTCGCAGCTGTGCTGGCTTTTTGTCTTAATGGTCGTTACCTCTGTTGGGTGTCCATCGTTGTTTGGGCAACCGCCCCTATCGGCGAACGTGCAGGTGGGTCACAACTCCTGGACCTTCAAAGAGGGAGCGCCCGCAGAGGTCCAGTGTTTATCCCAGACCAATGACGGGTTCCTATGGCTGGGTAGCCCCAACGGATTATTTCGCTTTGATGGAACGCGAATCGAACCATTCAACTCGCCGTTTGGCGATCGGCTCCTTTCGAACAACCTGTACTCCTTGCTCGCACCGACGTCTGGTGGCCTCTGGATCGGCTACACGTTCGGAGGCTTCAGTTTCCTGGATAAGGGGCGAGTGACCAATTATGCGAGCGAGACTGGAAGTGTTTTCGGTTTTGTCCAGGATCGGAATGGAGTTGTATGGGCAGGCACATCCAGTGGTCTATGGAGATTCGATCATTCGGGGTGGCAGCATCTCGGGGTTGAGTGGAACGCTCCGGCCGGACCCGTTACACAGGTTGGATTTGATTCAGAGGGGATACTTTGGGCTTTGGTGGGCGGTGTTGACGCCCCGAAAGACCTCATGTACCTGATACCGGCGACCAGACACTTTAAAACAGCTGGCAGCAATTTATCAGTCAACGGGTTCTCCAGGGAGCTGGATCGAACCGTCCTGACCGCGCCCGTAGCCCCACGTGGGTCCGACTCCAGCAAAGGTTCTGATGAGAGGCTACCTGCTTACCCGGCCGTAAAAGACAACCTTCAAATTGCTGATCGAAACAACAGTGTTTGGATCTCACCCTGGTATAAGCCCGTCGTGATGCGTCTTCCAAAAGACAGCTTGCGTGATGTCCAGAAGAACGCGTCCACAGTTATTTCTGAAACCTATAACGTAAACCCATTTCAGAATGCAGAGTTGGTGGATCGTGAAGGAAATATCTGGTTTGGAGACATCAGGGGTATACATCGATTCTTCTACACCCCGTTGATCAGACAGGAATTCCCGACAGAAAAATCGGCGAGTTCGGATTTCGCCGTGGCCCCAGATGAGAATGGGGGGGTATGGATCAGTTTCAATAGCGGCGGCGCTAATGTAAAAGCGGACCTTTATCATGTTCTGCGCGGCAAAGCAGAGCGTCGTCTCCCGCAGGTGACACCGTTCTTCATCTACCGCGCACCTGACAATACGTTCTGGTTCTCCGGGGAACGTTGTCTTTGGCATCTTGTCGGAGACGATTTCGTTCGCGTGAACCTTCCCCCGGAAAACGTGAACCAATCTGAATTCTTGCAGACGATTACCGAGGATCAACAAGGAGGAATATGGGTCTCCTTCGGCCGCCACGGGTTATACCGTTTAGCTAATGGCAGTTGGACCTCTTACGGTGGCCGCGACGACCTACCAAAGTCATGGATGATGATTGCGTTCACCGATAGCCTTGGCCGGGTGTGGTTCGGCGCAGCCACCGGAAGTTTTGGAACATCGACTCGTCTCGTCCCACAATCAGTTCTGCGTCAGAAGTGAAGTCTCGGCTTTTGAACTTTCCGATAACCCGACCGGTTGAGACCGCCCCGTTTTTCGTGAACTACGGCTCACGTCCAGATTGGGAGTTGGCCCTCGGTGTTCTGTGGGTTATTAAACGCAACACGTTTATCGGTTTCCATTGGTGTTCGTTGGCGGCTGCTCCATCTGGAAGACCACTACTCCGTCAAGGAAGTTGACCCATCGGAGTGTCTGGTAGGAATGACGGAAAATGGCTTCTTTTCCATCTGCACGCCAGCGCGGTTGTGCGCCGCCATGATTGGAACGCACCAAGAAAGACGTCAGCGAATGCAACACAACATAACCCGCAACACAACATAAGAACTTTTATGTGCTGATCAACATAAGATTTCATACGTCCATTCCGGGCCTTCGGGGATCTTTGGAACCGCCAAACAATCCATCGTCTTTAAAAAGCCAACCGCCTTCGCCGCTTTTGCCATGATCCGCCTTACGATAAGCCGTTACTGAGGAATACTCTCAATTTCCTCTGCATTCTCGGGCTTCCCTACTTCCTCGGTGCGAATTTCGCTGCTGAAGACAGTTTGTATTTTTTCAATTCGATCCAAGGCGTCGTTCAGTGCTTGCGTAAACATTTCCGAGTCGTCTTCTTTCACGACTACGGCCAGTGTAATTTTCTGATAGGTCATCCGTTCTCCGAGTTTTACTCCATCCTAGATACTTTGGCGGGGTAAGGGCTATGCCCTTGCCCCAGCTCCAGCCGACGCCGGCGAGAAGCAACCGGCCTCGTCTTCCGACTCCCCAATCTAGCGGGGACACCCCGCAACGCCTGTACGCTGTTGAAGACTTTTCCCTTACCGGGTGAGTCTCACGTAGCTGGCCGTCAAGAGTGCCTCCGCAACGCAGTGACTCGATCACCATTTGGGGACTTGCGCCTTGACGGTTGAGCGGTGATGCAAACGTCCAGTGGGGAGTAGCACTACCGCACCTTGGGTGAGTGCCGGTACAGGGATGACGAGGGCATCACAAAGCAATCCAAGGAGGCAAATCGTGGATCAACTGTTTCAATACTTTGTCGGGATTGATTGGGGAACACAAACCCACCGCGTCGCTGTGCTTGACGGTAACGGGCGAGTGGTCGAACAGTATGACGCAGCCCATAGTGGCGACGGCCTCGTCGCCCTAATCAACAAACTTAAACAACGAACAGAATGCGCGCCTGCCCGGGTCGCTATCGGCATCGAGGTCGCCTGGGGTGCCCTCGTCGAAACTCTTGTCGAGAGTGGCTTCACCTTGTTCTCGATCAATCCTAAGCAGGTAGACCGGTTTCGTGACCGTTTCACCGTCGCCGGCGCAAAGGACGATGCCCGAGATGCGCTTGTCTTGGCCAGCTCTTTGCGCACAGATAGGCAAAGCTACAAGCGAGTAAACATCGATTGCCCCGATTTGCTTCGGCTGCGAGAGCTTTCACGGTTCGAAGATGAGCTGAAAGTCGAACTCAGACGCGCCACCAACAGGTTGTGGCAACAACTCCATCGGTACTATCCACAAATGTTGGCGATCAGTCCCGCTGCTGACGATCGGTTGATGTGGGACCTGCTGACTGTGGCACCTACGCCTGCTGAAGGCGCGAGGATCAGTTCTCTTCGCGTTCAGCGCATCCTCAAAGCGAACCGTATCCGGAGGCTTTCGGCGGACGAGGTGCTTTCCGCTTTCAGGACCGCGCCGCTTGCACTGGCTCCAGGCTCAGCAGAAGCGGCTTGTGAGCATGTTCTGCTCCTACTTCCTCATGTGAAGCTGCTCGATGATCAACTTCGGGAAGTCGGCAACCGCATCGCACGCCTTCTGGGCACGATGACTGAAATGATCACCGGATCAGACCAGCCACCGTGTGATGCTGGCCTGATCCTGTCAATCCCTGGGATCGGTCCTGCGGTCGCCGCCGCTCTTCTGACTGAAGCCTCAAGGCCAATTCGGGAACGGGATTATGAGGCTCTGCGTTGTTACGCAGGAACGGCACCAGTAACCAGGCAAAGTGGCAAGAGAAAGACCGTCGGCATGCGTCATGCTTGCAGCCCCCGGTTGCGAAACGCGGTATACCACTGGGCGACGAGCAGCCTCAGCTGTGATAGCAAGAGTCGACGGCAGTATGACAGCTTGCGGGCGTCAGGACACCATCATGCCCGAGCCCTGCGGGGGATAGCCGATAGACTGCTCGGTGTTCTAATCGCTTTACTGAAATCGCAGAAAGCCTTTGATCGGGCACGACGGGACGGCAACGCTTCAGCAAAGAACCTTCCGGTCGTCGCTTTAGCTTGCCGATAGTTTAGTGGTCACCACACGCTCTCACAACGGTGATCGTTTGCGCAACACCGCCTGAGGAGCTTCTCAGTGACTGAACTGGCGACTATGTGCTCATTCTTAGCGAAAGCAAAAATCTTATCGAGCACCGGGTCGCGCAGACAAATCGTGGCGGTAATATGCGAGTGAGTTGCCGCTTGTAATGCTGACAGCCTGCACTTTCCCATGTGCGTCGCGGTGAAATTCAAATTGCATCAGGGGCACGGTTTCCGACTCCGCGTCTACGAACCGAGTAGGGGATAGAGCTTTTAGCGGATGAACGTGATCGTCGCCGGGAACGCGTAATGCAACTTTCCCTCCGGAGATGTTTATGACGAACGCCTCGACGTCAAAGTCATCCGCAAACCGTCCCCGGATATTCATCGGTATGTCGCTATCGAGGCGGTAGGTCCCTTTGTAGTTGGTATAGGCGGGGTCGTTCGCGTCTAGGTCGACTGTTCGCAAAACGGGATCGACGCCAAGACCGATTGCATCCGAAAGCGCGTGCCGGATTTCGAGGCGCAGGAGTGAACCATTGCTGCTGTTAGTGAGAATAACGAAGCCATCGCCGGATTGCAGATAGCCCTCGATCCAGGCACGATAGTTGTCATTGGACCCGCTATGAAAAAAACCTCTTGCGTCGCCAGAACCGAGTAATTCGGGACCCAATCCCTGGGGGCTCGGTGAGACCGGGGTCATCATCTGCGTTGCCAATCCACGCGGAAGAAAGTTGCTCTGTCCGCGATAGCTCTCGATGAGCGCCGCAACCCAGCTTCCTAGTTCCTGAGCATTGCTCCATAGGCCGGAGGCTGCTTGTTCAGGAAATGTCTGCCATCCGCGTGGCAGGGCGACGAGGTGGCCGTCGTTGTCATGCGCCTTGGCAACGTTGATCGTCGATGCAGGCAGCGGGCTGACGAATGTACTGCGATCCATATGCAGCGGATCGAGCAACCACGTCTTTGCTGTATCCGCGAAGTTTGTCTTTGTCACATCCTCAAGCAGTTGCTGCTCTACCATGATTCCCCCACCCGAGTAGCTGTAACGCGTACCGGGAACCGAGGTCAGGCGGACGGCATGATGTTTGGCTGGCGGTTTGCCATCCAGTGTCTCGATAAGGGTGGGAACAGGCTCGTCTGGCATGAAGTCGGGAAAGCCGCCGACGTTGAAACCGGATGTGTGTGACATCAGCATTCGCAGCGTGACGTCGGGATCAGGGACGTCCTTCGTTCGGGGTACGTGCCAACTCGTGAGGTAACGATCTACATTGCTATCGAGATTCAATTTACCCGCAGCCACCATGCGCAGGATGATGGATGCTGTGGCCACCTTACTGACTGATCCGACGGAAAACAGCGTATCGGCATTCACCTTCTGGCTACTGCCTTCCGCCAGTACGCCATAGCCAGCGGCTAGTACGATTTTCCCGTCCCTGATCACCGCAACGGCCACTCCAGGAACGTGGTAGTACGCCATACGTTCGCATAACGACCAATGAGGCAGCGGCTCGCCGGATTCGAGAACAGCGGGACGAAGACGGTTCTCCCATGAAATTGGTATGGGAGCATCGGATGTCTGGCCTTTGCTTACCTGTGTAGGATTTGCGGTGGCAGCATCACATGGACTGAGCACGGCTGCGCGAGAAACAGCGGCACTACATATAAGCAGAAGCGCAGAAATCAGAGTCGGTCGAACCATATCATCAACATCATAACCTCGTGCACCATGTAAAAGTTTCTCATCTGGCGATCTCAGGCCGATGCGCTCATCGAACCTTGCCTTGGGTGTGCTGGAATACCGCTCCCGCCTCGAATCTGCAAGAACCCACATTGGATTGCTTCCCTTTGTGCTTCAAGTGAAGCACAAGCTGCTGCTTGTCTTTTCCTAATTAATCTCATCGTCGTGGTTGTGGGAATATGTATGGTCCGCCGTCAGATTGCAAGCTAAATCTTTGTAGCGAGTGTTTTGGGTCTGCGCAAATGTATCCGGCCTGTTTGTGGAGCTGAGCTCCTGGCCATAATGGAGTCCGCGCGTCGCTGGTCTACAAAGTGGGTCGAACTCCTAAGGGTTCTCATTCCCACACAGGCTTGAGCAACGCCGGTTGAGACCGTTCACTCACACATCGATTTGTCTCGCAAACTTGAGAGGAAAACTTCGTCGTCGGAGGGTTGGAAAAGTGTGGAATCGCGAAGCGATTTCCAAGCCCGTACGGCGGGCGTCTTTTCCAAGCCTCGGTTCAAGCCGCCACGAATGCCGGTGCAGAGTAGTGTGTGCCTTTGCTCAAGATGGCCCATGCAATTCGAGCCATCTTGTTGGCCAAAGCGACGACCGTTACGTTGCGATGACGTCGCGCCGAAAGGCTGGTCAGCCATTCGCCGAGAGCGGAAGGCTTTCGTTCCATCTGCATCACCACGGATCGGGCGCCGTGAAGCATCATGCGTCGCAGATATTCATTGCCCAGCTTACTGATGCCGAGCAGTCTGGTCTTGCCGCCTGTCGAGTGTTGCCGCGGAACCAGCCCTAACCAAGCGGCTAGGTCCCGCCCTTTTCTGAAGCTGATGCCGTTACCAATCGCCGCAACGAGTGCCGTCGACACAATTGGCCCGAAGCCCGGCACCTCCATCAAGCGATGGCAGCCATCATCCTTCTTCGCGATGCGGGCGAGCTCAGCACTGGCTTCCTCGATCTTCCTTTCGAGCTCGTCCCATTCATGCTTCAACTCACGAATCAAGTGCAGCAGCCTTCCGGAAAAGGAAGAATCGCCCTCGGTAAAGATGACCTGCAGTTGCGTCACCAGGTAAGAAGGCCCTTTTCGGATAGCAATCCCACGTTCCAGGAGAAATCCGCGTATCTGATTCATTACGGCCGTTCTTCTCGCGACCCAGCGATCGCGCACGCGGTGTAGCGCTTGCAGATCCAGCTGCTCGTCGTTCTTGATCGGCACGAAACGCATCGTCGGCCGCTGCACGGCTTCCGCAATCGCTTCCGCGTCCAGGTAGTCGTTCTTGTTCGTCTTGACGTAGGGCTTTACATACTGCGCCGGCATGAGTCTGGCATCGTGCCCCTGATCCCGAAGGGCGCGAGCGAGATAATGAGCACCTGCGCAGGCTTCCATTCCGATCAGCATCGGCTTGCGGGTTGCTGTGTAAGTCAGGAGCTGCTTCCGTGAGAGCTTCTTGCGAAGCACAATATCACCACGAGGGCTGAGGCCAATCAGGTGAAAGGTGGTCTTGCTCAGGTCGATGCCGATGGTCGAAATCTCCATGGTGAAACCTCCTGCCAGCTAAGATAATCGTCCGGATGGTACAGGCGGCGGACCATTCCAATAGTGGTAATCCTGAAGGGATTTCCAAAGAGTGTGGGAACGGTGGAAGCCGGCTTCATGGCTTTCCATGCTTTCCATACTCTGTCATTTCCATGGCCTGCTTCAGGGGTGGGAGCAGAATATGAAGTTGGTCAAATGTATGGTCCGCCGTCTGACTGCAAGAGAAAAGTGGTTGGATGAAGAGAGTCTGCGTTAATGTATCCGGCCTGTTTGTGGAGAATAAGATCTCCTGGCACATGATGAGATACGCCGCGTGTCTGTCCTTTGAAACCCCTCGGCCGCGAGGGCCTTTTGAGCAAACAGGTTTCAGAGACGCCGTTATGACTGTTCTTTCATCTTCACTCGTCCGTGCAGACCTTGGTGAGAGGGCTTGGAACCGGTTATGTTTCGCTGGCCTAGGCAGCAGTTTCGGCGGGCACGACCCGATAGTCCTGGCCAGTCGAGAGCACAGCCCATGCGATGCGAGCCAGCTTGTTGGCCATGGCGACGATCAACACGTTGCGCGGGGCTCTGCCCTCGAGTGAAGTTAGCCATGCACCCATTGCGATACGATCTCGCTTGGATCGCAGGACAACGGCACGGGCTCCGTGAACCAGAATCATCCGTAGATAACGGTTGCCCCGCTTACTGATGCCATAGAGCCGTGCCTTGCCTCCTGTTGAATGCTGTCTGGGTACCAGTCCCATCCAGGCGGCGAACTCTCGTCCCTTCCGGAAGGCCGAACCGTTGCCGATCGAAGCTACGATCGCGGTTGCCACCAGAGGTCCGATGCCCGGAATCTGTCGCAGTCTCTGGCATGCGGCATCGCTGGAGGCAATCCGCTCGACTTCCGCGTTCATCTCTTCAAGCTGAAGTTCCAGCTCCTTCCACTCGCTCCACATCATCGCTATCAGGTTGCGCATCCTTGGAGTCAGGTTCTCCTCCACGTTCTCGAGCACGCTTGGTATCGCTTCTCTGAGGCGAATCGGGCTCTTAGCAAACACCATGCCTCGCTCCAGAAGGAATGCGCGAATCTGGTTGATCACAGCGGTTCTCCGCTGCATCACTCGTTCCCGGACGCGATGCAACGCCTGCAGATCCAGCTGATCATCGGTCTTGATAGAAACAAACCGCATGTTCTGACGACCCACGGCTTCGGCGATCGCTTCTGCGTCAATGAAATCGTTCTTGTTCGACTTCACGAAGGGCTTCACAAACTGAGCGGGGATAAGCTTGACGTCGTGCCCTTGGGCTCGCAAAGCACGGCCCAGGAAGTGTGCTCCTGCGCACGCCTCCATCCCGATCAACGAGCTCTGCATGTTCGCTGTGAATACGATCAGCTGCTTCTGCGTAAACTTCTTCTTCAGGAGCACCTTGCCGTTATCATCAAGGGCTACCAAGTGAAAGGTCGTCTTGCCGAGATCAATCCCTACTGAACGAATCTGCATGTCGATGATCCTCCTTGAACCTGCCTACAAGATCCTCCACGCCCTAGTGGAGTTCAAGCGGCGGACCATCTCAGTAACCCCGTTTTACGCGCACGCGGGGTGACACTGGTTACTTCCGTATTGCCGACGATACGACTGGCATAAAATCCAGCCATGTCCAACCGCTCTCGTCTCCACGAACTTATTGATAGCTTGCCGGAAGCCGCGCTCGCCGTCGCTCAGGGCGCACTGGAGAACTTTCAAACGTGGCCCCCAAAACCACCTGCACAATTAGCTGCCATTGAGAAAGCGAATATGGATCGGATGCGTCGATCGATGCAGCCCGGCACGCTAGGCACCGGCGGTGGCGGCGGCGGTCACTTCATGGGGCCTGGTGGCCGGATTGAGTACGGCCACCATTCGCATAGTCACTGGGAGGACGACGCCGTGGTGGTGACGACGCACCGGTACCATGCAGGCCACGAGCTTGTTATCGAAGAGCGAATGCGGCTTGTGGACGGCGGTGGGGGCCTGACGTACTCTCATTGCGTAACCGGACCCGACGCAACAAACGACAACCGGCAGATCACGTTCGACGTGTCGGGGTAGACGAAATACCGGGCGATTAGATTCTGGAGAACCCGTCCTTTTGGCGGTATTACCGGCAAACCGGGAAGTTTCGTGGTATCGGGTCGAAATGTCCGTATTGCCGACCACACACCCGGAACTGGATCTTAGAGCACATTCGCCACGCTAGGCCGACGTCGAAGTCCGACGCAAGACACTGGCGCGTTTCCGGGGACTAATTAATCCTCGAAGTGCCGAGCTCATCTCCCGGCGAGGAGATTGTTGTAGTAGGCGTTTATTCATGAAAAGTTTTCGGTTAGTCAACCCGAAAGGCTATGACTGCGTCGCCCAGCTTGCTTCCATCGATTTTCCCGTGCCCGCCTGCGGCAATCACAACGTAACGTTTCCCATGCCACATGTACGTACCGGGGACTGACTGTGCGGAAAAGGGCAACTCTGTGTGCCAGACCTCGTGCCCGTCTGCCAGAGAGTAGACATGAAGCGTATGTTCGAACACATTGGCGCCGAAGAAGACCAACCCATCCACGACAAGTGGGCCTCCGAGGCTAACTGACGCAGGGATCTCCCAACGAACCTTGCCTGAGGCGACCTCAATCGCTGTCACTGTCCCCCATGGTTCAACGTTGCATGGTTTCCCCTCAGCATCCACAAACGTGCGCCGCGACATGGCATAGGGAGAGCCCAGCTGAGGGCCGTACTCTTGTCCCCATCTCTCGCCCGTGTCTCCATGCCCTGCTTGGTTGAAGGTCGCTCTAGAGATGAGTCGGATAACTGTAGCGAGCCGATTTGCCGCTACGACCATGATTCCGGTACCCCTGTCATAGCTGCCGCTTCCCCAATTTGAACCACCGAAATTACCTGGGAACTGCAGGCTTCCCTGAAGGCTGGGCGGTGTGAAGATGCCGTCATACCGCAGTTTGTGGAACTGGTCGGTGCACCAGCCGGAACGAGGAGTGAACGTTTGCTCAGTGAAAACCCCGGAACGAGGTACAGGTTGTGTTGCCGACGTATGCTCACCGGGAACATCCGATTGCGGGAAGGGGCGCTCATCTATCGCGAGAAGCGGCTTGCCAGTCATCCGGTCCAGTAAGAAGTAGTGCCCCATCTTCGTCAGCACAGCGACGGCGGGCTTTCCTTGTACCTCGACCAATTCCGGACGCGATGGAACGTCGTAGTCCCAGAGGTCATGATGAACGGCCTGAAAGGCCCAGAGAAACTTTCCCGTTGACGCGCGGAGAGCGACGACGGAATTGGCGTACTTGTCATTGCCCAGACGCATGCCACCATAGAAATCAGGGGAGGGGCTGCTCGTCGGCAACAGAACCATATCCCGGTTTTCATCCAGCGACATCGGAGCCCACACGTTGGCTGCCCCGGTGATGCCCTCCGGAGTCGGATCCCAGTTCCAGAGCTTCTTACCGGTCTTCGCGTCAAAGGCGTTCACAATGCCGCGCTCGGCGGAAGCCCTCCGTCCATCAGCGATTGCGGAGCCTATGATGACCAATCCATGTGTGACCACGGGTGGCGAGGTGATCTGGTACCCGCCGTTGTTCGGCTCCGGATGGATGTAGGTCTGCCAAAGCAGCGAACCATCCGATTCATGGATTGCGATCAGCCTGGCGTCGAGCGTTCCAAAGAACACAACTCCCTTGGAAACGACAACGCCGCGAGCGGTCATTTCCGAGTAATCGTCCTTGTCCTTGATCTTTGGATCGTATGTCCAGAAGGGCTTACCTGATCCCGGATCAAGGGCAATCACCTGATCGTATGGCGTGATGACGAAGAGCCGGCCGTCAGCCAGGACGGGTGTGTCCTCAAAAGCTGCAAGACGTGAAGCTCGGCCGTTTGGAGCTGCAGCACCCGTATGAAATGTCCATGCCTCCTGAACCTGTGCGGATACGTTCATTGCATGGACAAGAAGAGCAAGGCATAGCGCTCCCATAAAGCGGTTCACAAGGGGATCATCCTTTCTTCTGGGAAGCCGCAACACGAGCACAACTGCAGAGCGACTGGCCAACATGCTCCCGAAGTATCTGGCCAATGTCAAGCACTTTTCGCCTTCTGAACGGTGATAGCGGCTCCTCGCTGTGGTTTGCCACGAATTAGTACTCGTAAGTCGGCAAGTATTTACAAATGAGCTTCGCGTCATGCTTTTCGGAAGTGTCGCTTGGTTCCTGGCGAGTCACGAGCAACACGGAAATAACGGGGTGAGGGCTGGGGTGCCGGGGTGGGCTGAAATGTCCGAAATGCGGACCAGCCATGCAAAGACCAGAGACACTTTCAGGTCGTCCGACTCTGGGTTTTGGTGATCCGCGACGACGGGTTGAGCGATTGGCCCCATTCTGCGACTCTGGATGATTCGTGCTTGTCGGCCCTCGCTTTCCGAACTATGCTGAAGCGCATCCTCAGATTCCCGGAGAAAGCCGATGAGCACGACGATATACGATGTCAGCACCCTTCGCGCGCGGCGCGAAGCTATTGTCAAAGCACACATTGAAGCTGAGGCGGTTCACCATGATGTCGCCGCGGCGTTGGCCACGTTCAAACATCCGAAGTATGACGTTCCTGCCCTTGGCGGTGTTGTGAACGGTGTCGAGGGCGTTGATGGTTTGCTTCACGCTCTGCTCGCTGCCTACCCTGACTTCTGGCTCCGCGAGGGCGCGCACTACCACGCCGACGATGCCGTCATTGTGGAATGTGTCTTTGGCGGAACACAGCAGGGCGAATGGGCTGGCATTCCTGCGACGGGTCGCATGATGGAAGTTGCTGCCGCGCTCTTCTTCTTGTTCGATGGCGACGGCCTCATCTGTGAGCGTGTGTACTTCGACCATGCGACGGTCCTGAAGCAGCTCGGCGCGATCCAGTAAATGGGATCTACTTCGAAGGGGAGCAAGTGCTGCGGCGCTATCCACTCGCATTTCTGTCACAGCGTTCCGAGCTGTCCACCGGCAATACGGAAACAACAGGCAGGGGTGCGAGTGCCAGGTTCTAATGTCCGTATTGCCGACTACTCGGAAACAAATGCAGTGAAAGCCCAAAAGACGAATGCTATGGTGCTGATGGATATGCCTAAGACGCATACTCCCGTCCAGCCAAACTGCGCATAGACCTTTGTCGAAGCAATAGCGCCAATGCCGCTCCCGATGGAGTAAAAGATCATATATACGGCAACTACCCGGCTACGCGCTGCCGGATGCGCAGCAAAGATCATGCTCTGATTCGTCACATGTACTGCTTGTACAGCGAAATCGAGAATGACGATTCCCACCGTGAGTGCGATGAGCGATCTGTGCAAATATCCAATAGGCCACCACGATCCCAGCAGCAAAGCCAGACCGATACCAGTAGTCCACTGTCCCCGCCCTCGATCCGCCATGCGGCCTGCGCGCCCTGCTGCAATAGCGCCAGCCATTCCAGCCAGGCCAAACAGCCCAATAGCGGTACGTGAAAGTGAATAAGGAGATGAACTCAAGGAGAGCACCAAAGATGTCCACAGCGTGCCGAACGAGGCGAACAGCAACAGCGCAATATATGCCCTGATCCGTAAGATCCGGCTCGATAGAAAAAGCTCGACAACAGAAAAGAGAAGTTGCGGATAGGAACGACTCGCGTCGTTGACAGGACTACTTGGCAAAACGCGATACAGTGAGCAAGCCAGTAGAAAAGTGAGTACCGCAGAGCCAAGATAGACAGACCTCCAGCCCGCAACGTCGCTGAGTACACCAGCAATCGTACGGGCCAGCAGAATGCCTAAAACGACACCGCCTGTGACAGTCCCGACAGCACTCCCACGCTGCTCAGACAAAGCCAAACTTGCCGCGAAGGCGACCAGCACCTGTACAACTACGGCAAAGAGGCCAACGAGGAACATTGCGATGAGCAGCGTGGCTTTGCTCGTAGCGAAGCTCACAACGATCAGGGCAACTGCCGACAACGTGAGTTGACTCAGCACAAGACGACGGCGATCCAGCCAGTCCCCGAGAGGCACGATCAAAAAAAGTCCGAGGGCATAGCCTATCTGAGTGACCGTTATCACTAAACCGACCGATGCCGTGTTGAAACCAAATTGTATGGATAGAGCATCCAGGAGCGGCTGAGCAAAATAGACGTTCGCAACGCTCAGGCCCGCGGCAATGGCGAACAGAAACAATGTGGATCGCTTGAGGGTAGGGGTACCAACCGAGCCAGTCAGAGCGGCCAGATGTCCGTGCACGTCTCCAATCGAAGGCTCGTCGATTGCGGTCACTTCAGTTTTCATAAAGCTTCACCCTAATCTGGTTCTAAAGTAGAACTAGTTGATCGTGACACAATCTGGTTCGATAATCAAACCAGATTAAGCGTATTGTTGTGATACCGGGTTTTCAGATGGTTGGTTCAGGAGCAGTTGATGGGAAAGCGACAACACTCTAATGGAGAGGAGTGCCCAGTTGCGAGATCGCTGGAGGTGGTTGGCGACCGTTGGTCACTCCTCATCATTCGAAACGCATTCGACGGAATTCGCCGATTCGGGGAGTTTCAGAAAGATCTCGGACTCTCGAAGAGTGTACTGGCCGGCCGCCTTCATGCTCTCGTTTCGAACGGTATCCTCCGTGTCGAGCCGTCCGAAGATGGAAGCGCCTATCAGGAATACGGATTGACGGAGAAGGGCCGCGGCTTATTTCATGTGGTGGTTGGATTGAGGCAGTGGGGTGAAACTTTTCTTTTTAGGCAAAACGAAGAACATTCGGTTATGGTGGACCTCACTTCGCAGAAGCCGGTTCGCACACTCGAACTCCATTCTCAGCGTGGAAAACTCCTCACTCCGAACGATGTTGTTGTCAAGAAGGTCGGTGTCCGCTCAGAGCTGGTGAAAGATTCACCCGAATAACGGGCAAACCGAAGCTATCCGGTTGTGCCTCAAAAGTCGGGTTTTGACCAAGTTCGCGTTGGCGCGTCTCTGGGCCGGGTGAACTTGGCGAAAACCCCGTTTCGCGGGAACTAAGACACCCAGCGCACGACTTTTCAAGCAGTTCGGTTTCACCTTTCCGGATAGCCGGTTATACAGCAACTTGGAACACTGGCGCGCGCCCCCTAAGCCCCTCAAACCGACTCCGTCTGAAGCGGAAAAGATAAAGAGAAGAGAGTAGATTCCATTTCAAATTCGGTTGGGAGGCGAGCGCAATGAACCTCCCAGCTCTTTATGCCGTCCGGCATTTCGTAAGGGACTGGCGCTCGCAAATTGCAATTCGTGCGCAACCATATCCGTTTCCAGCGACGTCAGCAGGGATGTTATTCGTGAAGCAAGAAGAAGAAAGCTGCGAGAGTGTGGAGCGAGACTTGTATCAGAGTTTGAATCGTACAGGATTCTTGAGGCAACGGACAACTGTGTGTCATACGTTGCAAGTGAGGAAGGCACTTTCTCGGAAATTCGGTCTGCTAGTCTCTCGAGCCGTTCCGCGAGTTGGCCGTCAGCGATCTCCTGGGTTCGAAGGAGTGGCTCTGGAATCTCGAAGCCGGGCAAGCGAAGGAGATACCTCAGCAAGGCGATTCGTGTTACGAAGATAATCCTAAGCTGAAGTTGCCATCGAAGGAGATGCGACCGAGTCTCAAGATTATGTTCACGGCTGCCGCCGAATTCAAGCATCAGTCCGTCAGCCTGTTGCCGAAGTTCTTCGAAATTTGTGCTGATCGTTTCGCGAAGCCTGTAAGCCTCTTCGACTGTTACGCCGGGTGCTTTGGCGACAGGCGTCATTAGTTTCGCGAGTAACCGCAGCGTAGAGACGAACGAGCGCTGCATCGCGACCAGGGCCGATGCTCCCCAGAGTTGATCGAAGATCATCCACATAGCAACGAGGCCCAAAAGGATACCGGCTACACGATCCCTCGCGACGGCAAGGGATGTTTGAAATTTGTACTCCTGAAGATTAATCAAATAAAAGGCAACTGCAATCTGCACACCAAAGTAAGAGAGCCGTGGACCTGAGGTTATGATCCATGCTGAGAAGACGGACACCGCCACGAACAACATAAGAAATCCGGCGATAGAATCGAGGGCGGGCAACACAAACACCTGTGCACCGAAGCCGATAACAATCCCGCCTATGATCGCTCCGCCGAAGCGTAGTATCTGTTTCTGCCGTGAGGCACCGATCGTCGTCAAAGCGGTTAAAAGGCACGTTGTGACTGCTGTGCTGATGCCTTGCCACGCAACCAGGTTGTAGATCAGATAGCAAAAACTTGCGGCCAGACCGCCTCGAATGCCGAACCGCACGTAAGCAGGGTTTGAGAATGCATCTGGAACAAAGAATGGGCTCGGCGTCTGATCACGGGTCATTCGAGGTTGGTTATCTGGTAGAGAGTCGGAACCGCTCGTCACCTCGGCGATGAGGGACACCGTCTCCTCCATTTCCTCGAGCAGCGGGACTGTTGTAGCCGGGGATTCCTCCAGGGTCTCGAACTGGTGCGGAGTTCGCCGACTTAAGATGTCATCGCATAACGCTTCGATTCGATCTGCAAGACGCCCGAGTCTCTGCAGATCTGTCTTCGAGAATTCTGTAGATAGACCAGATAGATTAGCTCCAAGATCAACAAGCCTCCCCACCAATGCCACAATGGCCCCCATCTGCTGAGTTGATTCGGGGGAATAGCTGGAGTGCAGGAGATCACGCCGCATTCGCGAGGTTCCAAGTATTGCGAGCCGAATCAACTGGTGTTCGGCTGAAGGGGACGCAACTCCTCTTGATGGGGAGCGGAGCCAAAATGCTGTGCTTTGCAGACGTTCGACAATGGCGCTGGCGAGACTATTCACGGGCCGTAATCGGGCATAAACAAATTCCATCAGTGTGGTGATGATGGTAGCGAAGGCAACTGCTCCAACCGTCCACAAGGTCTGGACGACCTTTTGCTCTGCGGAAATCTGACTGTCCCAGATGGGAATGGTGACGATAACCAAGTAGCCGAAATTAAACGCTGCCGTGTAGTTGGATACCGCTTTGAGCGCAAAGAAGATCAGAAACAGGGTTGCCAAGACCCAAAGAAGACGAAGCATGGGTTCTCCGGAGAAGAACACTGCTCCTACGAGTGCATAAACAGCCGCAAATGAAAATGAGACAATCAAGTTCTTTGTGGCCTGGAGTGTCGCACCCGGGTGTTCACGCGAGAGAATCAGGGCGTAGACTGCACCATATATACCGTACGGGATCTGAAAGGTCATATTAATGACCATGACGATGCTCGCGGCAGAAACCATTCGAGCAACTAACGCTCCTCGACCCGGATAGGGGGACAACTCTTCGCGCAACAAATCGCGCAACCAGGCCAGTGAATTGGGACGAGGCGATATCGGGGAGGCTGCCGTGGCCATTACTAGCGCCTGTCCAGCGTAACAACCGCCGTTTCACCCATGCGAAAGATGTCTACCGGTGGGTTCTCGATTCGCACCCGAACCGGATAACGGGCAGCGAGATGGACCCAATTCAGAGTTCGTTGCACATCCGGTAAGCCTTGACCGAAACGACCGACGACGTCAGGGTCGGGAGTTACGCCGTAGCCAATGCTATCGACCACGCCGTTGAACCTCTCATTAGGCCGGGACATCAGATATACGGATGCATGCATACCGGGCCGGATATGACGTAATTGTCCCTCGCGGAAGTTTGCAAGCGCCCACCAGGTACGTGCATCGATGAGTGTAAAAACCTGCGTGCCAACGTGTGCATATTGCCCTTCGGCAAGCGTAAGATTGGTGACGATCGCATCGAATGGAGCGTAGATTCGGCAGTTGTTAAGGTTGTAGCTTGCATTCTTCACTTCCGCGGTGCGCTCACCGCGCTGGTTCACCAGGGGTTCGAGAGTAAGGACCGCGTGCTGCGTCTGTTGGTGATGTGCGCGACTCTCCTCCAGTGAGGCTTCGGCGCGCTGATACTGCGCATGAGCCGATTTTAAAGCGGCTTTTGCAACAAGTAATTGGGTCTCTGCCTGCTTCAGCGACTGGGCGTCCGCCTCCTCTGAACTCTGTGCACGGTCAACCTGATCCACCGTAACAAATTGCTTTTCGAGCAAAGGCTCCAGACGGTGCCGATTGTTGCTCGCGTATTGCCACTCAGCCTTTGCCTTATCTACACCGCGCTCGGCATTGGAGATGTCGGCTTCCGCCTGCTCAATTCCTGCTGCCCAATGGCTCACATCGGCTTGAGCTGTGCCGATACCGGCGTTAGCGACAGACACTTCGCTCACCTGAGCTGCAATTCTGCGCTGTTCATCCGAGATCTGACCTTCCAGCGACGATTGGACAGATTCCGCCTTTTCCAGCGCGTACTGGTATGGACGTGGATCGATCATGAACAGGAGATCGCCTTTCCTGACGAACTGGTTATCGTGGACTTTCAGTTCAACGATAGGGCCCTCGACCTGAGGTGCAATGCCAATCAAGTTCGCAAAAACTTCTGCATCGTCGGTACGCGGATGACGCTCTGCTCGCCAGAATACGATGACGCCTAGCAATAGGGCAGCCACAATGATCCCAGCGCTCGCCCAATGTTCTGGCGAACGATGCGTAGGACCGGCATTATCGAATATTGTCATCCCAACTCCTTAGATCAGAAGAAAGCGAGCCAAATGGTGAAGGCATAGACGGCCCCAAGACAGGGATACGTAAGAAAGGGGAAAGGGAGGTTGATCACGCGCCGCGTCAGAATCCAGTGCGTAACAGTCGAGAAGATCGCCCCCAAGGCGATACACAAAAGCCACGCCGGAAATAGCGATCCCATCACGTCGACGGCCGGCGCCTGTGAGCAACCGATGACCGTCATCAGAACAAAAGATATCGCTGCGGAAATTCCAGTCTTGCGCATCATGGTTGGCGACTCCCACTGACTGACTGAATGGAGTCGGCGGTTTGGAAGGAAAGGTCTGCAAGTGCGGTCAGCACCTGCGTGCGTGCAAGGATGTCCTTCGACCTTGCACGCGCCAATGTTTTTTGTGCCTCGGTTACATCGAGCAGATTGCGGACTCCATAGTGATAGGACTGGAACGCGGCATCATAAGACTGCGTGGCTGCGTCTAAGAGAGCCTTTGCTGCCTCCCGCTGGCGGAAGGCAGTTTTCAGATCGGAGTAAGCGGCCCAGACGCTATTTTCAATCTGATCTCGCATGGCCATGCTCTGTGCTCGTAATGCTTGTGCGTCGTGCTCGGCTTGCGCCAGGGCATGTTTTCTGGCGCCTCCATCGAATACCGTCCAGTCCAAACTGAAGTTGATTTGCCCATCGAGACTTGCGGTGTGCCCCCAGGGCTGTGTCTGTTGCATTCCATAGAGCGACTGAAAGTCGGGATAAGCATGCATGCGAAGAGTAGGAAAGTATGCAGATTTTGCTTCTTTCACGCGTGCGTCCGCAGAGCGAATTTCGGCCACTTCCTTCAAGAGATCAGGACGCTGTTGTATCGCACGATCGATAGCATAGTCGAGAGACGGCTCGATCTCTGCGGGATTTGAGATCTGATCCATCGACTGCACCGATACCGGCTGTAACGGAGATGTTCCCAGCGCGGTTGCAAGATTTCCGCGATCCACATCTTCGGTACCAATGGCCGCCTGCACGTTGTAAACTGCTTCGGCAACGGCACTTCTGGCCTCCAGGACATCGGGCAGCGTAGCGAGCCCATTCTTCAAGGAGGATTCGGCTGCTTGTTGTACAGCATTCGCATTTGCCAGGTTTGCACGAGCTGCCTCCTCCTGTCCGATAGCATTAAGCAATAGGTAGTAGGCCGTTTGGGTCTGATAAATCACCCGCCGATGCACATCGTTGAAGTCAAAGTCAGAGGCAAGTAGCCGTGCCTTGGCCTGATCGATGCGACCAGACCGACCCCCAAAATCGAAGATTGTGTAATTCAAGTCGAACGCCAGATCGGAGGATTGCACGACTTGCCGGAAAAAACTCGTATTGAGGAATGCTTGCTGACGGCTTGTTTGGGAGAGCGCCACGGCAACCAACGTTGGGTAGAGCTCGCTGCGGGCGACGCCGAAGGCATCCACCAGCGAACGGGCTCTTTCCCATGCGGCGCGCGTCTCCGGATTGTGCGATTCGGCCAAATCGATCAATTCGGCAAGAGAATAAGTGGACGAGGCGTTTACTGTAACCCTCTCAGACGCAATCTGCTTTGCTTCGTCGCGTATGGAGTTCTCCTGCCACGGGTGCCAGGGAAGGTTCGGTGACATCGGGGCTGTTTGGGACCACGTCAGACTGCGACAGGAGATGACCAGTGTCCCAACTACGAGACACAGCCGCCTAAGGTGCGGCCTCCAGAAGCTCAACTGTGACCGGAAAGAGATATGAGTGTTCTCCTTATCTGAGCTTGAGATCCACCGCCCTGGTCCGTTTTCTTGGACAAAGTCGACGCCTCTCAAAGAGGCCTTCAGATTCATCGAAAACGTCAGGTTGTTCCTATCGGCGCCTGAGCAAGTGCAAGCGCGCCGTCATACAAGGGCTCGAAGTTAATTAGGCGTGTCGGCGTAGAAGATACTTGTGTTCCCCAGTGAGCACGAGTTCACCGCGCTGGTTATGGATTGTGGCCCTGGTCGTTACCTGACCGCTATCTCCCTGCGGGGCGAGAGCAATGATTTCGAGAGCAGAATAGAGCGTATCTCCGGCATGTACTTCCTTCAGAAACTTGCAGGACGCCTCGGTAAACGAGATGAACACGTCTCCGATGTACTGAGGAAAGAGGGTTGCACCGGGAGCTGTAAACGCGAGTACCTGCAGGCCATGTACTACCGGGGCTGTGTGTCCATGACGCTGCGCATACTCTACGTCGTAGTGAATAGGATGATTGTCAGCTGAAACAGCTTGGAAAGCAGTGGCATGCGCATCGGTGAGTGTGCGGCTTGGTGCGCGGAAGATTTCGCCGACGCGCAGGTCGTCAAACGTTCGCGCAGGTACGACGGTGAAGTTGGTGGGGTCAAAGGTCTGCGCGGTTTCCGGTATGTCTATTGTCGAATTCATGTTGCTATCCTTTTCATTGTTGTTCTTCAATGGCTGGTCTTTCATTGAAAGTGGCGTTGATGCCGGGCTATTCTTCGGCAGACTTATGGCTGCTACAACTGCTGCAGCGCCAAGAATCACGTTACGTCGGGATAAACAGCTCGATTCTTGATCTGAGTCCGGGGATATCCGTGATTTCACATCATTCGTCTGCGTTGGTATGTTCATAGCGATTTCCTCCGTTGCGCCCGGCCGTGAAGCTGAGCGTTCGTAGATTGCTTTCCTAGACTTTCTCGAAGTGACCAATACTGCGCGCACCTTCCCGCCAGAGAGTAGCAATCACATCGTGCCGAAACAATCACATGTTCCTGTATGCAGCGGTTTCTCATTGCAGTCACCCTTTCCAGCCTGCGAGGAAGTCGATCAGGAGACGATTGATTTCTTCAGGCTTCTCCTCATGAGGGAGATGCCCGCATTCAGGAATGGCGTGAGTGACAAGATCGCTTGCCATCTCCGCCCATACACGAGGCATGTCGAACATCTCGCCGACTAACTTAAAGTCGCGCCCCCAAAGCGACATTACCGGGCAGGCGATCTTAACTGAAGCATCGGCGTTGTCCTGGGCAACATCGGAGGCGTTGGCGCGATAATCCTCCATGGCGCCGCGTATCGCGCCAGGTGCCCGATACGCTTTGACATACGTCTCAAACGCCTCGCCCCGAATTGTCAGTGGGTCAAAGCACCAGTCGGAGAAGAAATGACGCAACCAGATGTCCTCACGGCCAGTGATGAGTGCCTCGGGAAGGTCTGGAACCAGGTGAAAGAGAAAAAACCAATAACCCTTCGCTTTTGCCGCATCAAGTTCTCGACCAACGATTCGGGTCGGTACATTGTCCATCACGACCAGACGGTCGAGAACTTCCGGATGATCCTTGGCGAAGCGCGTTGCGACACGAGAGCCACGATCATGCGACACCAGCGAAATCTTCGGCAGATTCAATGCGAGCATCAACTCGCGCAAGTCCATTGCCATCGTGCGCTTGTCGTAGCCTGATGAAGGTTTGTCAGTCTCTCCGTATCCGCGAAGATCGGGCGCGATCACATGGTACTTCTTCGCAAGTTCGGGAATCTGATAACGCCATGCGTAACTCGTTTCGGGAAAGCCGTGCAATAAGACAACCGGAGGGCCATCACCCGCCTCAAGGTAATGTTGGCGTATCCCATTCGCGTGTACTGCCCGACTAGAGATTTTCAATGAGATCCCTCCGCGCTTTGCTTAAGCGCATAGCGTTCGATGCTCGCTGCGAAGTTGGGCGTTTCTTCCCGGTTGTGTGCATCGGATGCAATCTGGCGGGCCGCTGCAGCCTGTTCAAGTGTGATTCCATGCTCCTGGATGAAGACCATGAATTCGTCCGTGGCCGAGGCATGGATGTAATTGGTGTACTCGGTCGTCTGATCGTCGATTCTCCGCGCACTGAGCGTCCACTCCACCTTCACCTTAGTGCGTCCCTTCTTATTGATCGCATCCGATATCGACACCATGCGGCAGAGCGCAGGCTCTTTCACTTCGGCCACATAGTGCTGCACAATCAACGCATCTCCAATAGTCTCCACATTGATGGACATGATCCTGCCGTCGTCCGTGGTGGAAGTGCCGGCGGCGATATGCGCATGGGAGCAGCGCTGGTACTCAGCGTCGGGAAGAGTCAAGAGCCAGTCGGCAATGTTCACCTTCTCAAGGGGGACGTGCATGATGGCGGTAACAGTTGAATTGGAGAGGCTGCGGTCACTGGTCATAGTGTTCTTCTTTCCGGTTATTGAGTCTCACGTGGGAGTAGCAAGGAGATATCAGTCGATAGCGAGAACAATCTTGCCCAGGTTGCCCGACGCTTCCATGTAGCGATGAGCCTCTGCGGCCTGCGCCAGCGGGAAGACGCGGTCAATCAGCGGTGCAAGTTGTCCTGTCTCAAAGGCTGAAAGCCAACGCTCGCGAAATCGATTCGTCATAGCCAGCTTTTCATCAAAACTGCGTGATTTCATGACTGTGCCGATAACCCGCAGATGGTTGTGTAGCAGCAGATCCAGCGATAGTTGGCCTTCACCACCTTGCAGCGTTCCTACCTGGATGAGCCTGCCACCCGGCGCCAGAGCGCGCAGATTCCGGTCCAGATAGGGGCCGCCGATGAAGTCCACAGCCACATCAACACCTCGATGGTCTGTAGCATCAAGCGCAGCATCGAGGAAGTTGTGTTTGCGGTAGTCCACCCCGACCGTACCGCCCAGTTCGGTGACGCGTTCGATGCGTTTTTGACCGGAAGCTGTGAAAACGGTCTTTGCGCCAAGCGCGTACGCAAGTATGACTGCTGCGGAACCAACACCGCCTGCTGCTGCATGGATAAGCGCCCATCCGCCCGAAGTCAGTTTTCCGAGATGGATTAGTGCTTCGTGTGCCGTGACAAAGACTTCGGGGATTGCGGCGGCGGCGGCAAAATCGAGCCGGTCAGGAACCGCCATGGCCATGCGTGAGTCAACGCGGGCATACTCCGCGTGCGCTCCGCCGCCGACGATGGCCATCACGCGGTCACCGTTCCGGAAGCCCGTCGTCGCAGTGCCCACATCAACTACCTCGCCGGCGATTTCCAGACCGGGAATGACAGAGTCGCCGAAGTCCGGTCGTTCTCCGTAGAATCCCTGGCGCTGGAGAATGTCGGCGCGATTCAGCCCGGCTGCGCGGACGCGGATCAGAAGATCGTGTGGTCGCACTTGAGGAATTGGTTCTTCCACCAGCTTGACCACGTCTGCATTGCCTGCGTTTTCAAAACGAATGGCCCGCATGCCAGTTCAACATACCTCCCCGCACTCGAGGACATCCTCGACTTTATGAATGAGACAATATGTCACTTGGCCCCATCAATCTATTACATATTTATGGCATCTTGATGTGGAGTGGATGGCGGAGATTTGCGTTAGGAGCGCATCCAAGATAACCGCGCTTTGCACTGAGATACGTCCAGACCCCACTGGAAAAAGACCCTGAACCGCAAGCTGTCTTCAGCCAGAAACTGTAGGTATATCAAGACCCAGATGAGCCAAGCCACGCAACGCTCATCATCACGCTCGCGAACTGCACAAGGCAAATTCTCCACGAATACGGCAAGGTTCCCCCACTGCGAGCACCTCAACGCTAGCAGTGTTGTGTCGAGAAACGGCCAACCTTACCGTCGTCTCTCTGTTGAAGACCGCTCGTCTTCGGACAAAACGCTTCCCAGGTACAGCGTCAGGGCTTTCTTAAACTCTGCGATGATCAGAGGCTTCTCCCTCAAAGAAGCTTCCGCATAGAGAGTTGTCATCCCTTTGACCATCTGGAGACTGATGTTTGCGGCCAACATAGCCTTTTCGCTGGTTAGCGATGGGTCCTTCGCTCTAAAGGAGTCAGCGATAGCAATGCGCAAAGCCCTGCGCGCAGCCGGATCACGAGAAAACCGGATCGGCGCTGCCAATAACTGCAGATAAGCGGGACGTTCCCTTAGGAATTCAACGACTCGTTCCAAGAAGGTCTCCGCAAAGGCGGTGTGGGACAGCGTCTCTGCATGCTCTATCAAAGGCTTCCAATAAGCCTCGACCTTCTGTGTGTATTGGTTGAAAAGAGCGAAGGCCATGGATTGTTTGTCTGGGAAATAGTGATAAAGCGTGCCAATCCCGGAACCGCTACGCTCGGCGATAGCAGTCATCGTTGTGGCCTCATAGCCGATCTCTACGAAGAGAACCTCTGCAACATCCAGAAAATTCGCAAGCCGCCGTGTTGAACGCTCCTGCTGCGGCTCCACTCGGACAGAATTTGGGACAGTCGAGAGCATTCTCACATTTTATGCGAACAAAGCCGCAAATCTCCTCTCAGCTCAACATCATGCTGACATAAACATGTAATGGATCCAATGGTGCCGAGTGACATATCGTTTATCTACATAAAGTAGAGGATGTCCTCGCTTCTGAACTTGTCGGATCTCGAACCGAAAAGAATCACAATGCATCCAGCGGGCGACCAGAATGCCACCGCCGCGTTAGTGGTTCTTCCTGGAAGCGAATCAGCCAACGCCAAACGAAATGTGGATAGGAAATAAGACGAACCGTGATGAACACGAGTTCCCGGAAACTGAGACAGTTCGGTAAACCGCTACTCATCATGCTCTTGGCAGCAACGTTCGGCTGGTTTGTTCAAGCAATCGGAGTAGTTGCTGTTCTCTTCATCTCGGTCCTTGTCAAGCGTTTTGGCAAATTCGAGGCGCACCTAGCTGCGACTACCTTTACCGTTGTGGCAGTCCTCTTTGCACTCGCACCTCATTCTCAGTTCAAAGTCGATGGAGGGTTCCCAGAAACTGCCCTGTCCATCGCTTGTATCTGGATCACCATCGCGATCGCAAAGGAACGCGATAGTGCCGAAGAGGTCATTCGCCGAAGCGAGAAAGAGCTGCGCGAGGCAATTGACACCGTTCCGGCAATGGTGTGCATCGCGCTTCCCGACGGCTCGGTGGTATCTATAAGCAGGCGTTGGATCGAGTATGCGGGTCTCTCCCCGACCGGTTTGAACTGGCAGGCCGCAGTTCACCCCGACGATCTTGAACGGCATTTTGCCGCTTTCCTAAAGTGCTCGGCTGCAGGCGTGCCCTTTGAGGATGAGGTACGGCTCCGTCGCGCCGACGGGGAATTCCGTTGGTTTGTTGTTGCTGCCGAGCCGTTCCGGGACAAGCAGGGACGGATTCTAAAGTGGTACGGCATTGGCACCGACATCGAAGATCGCAAACGGGCCGAGGAAGAGCTGCGTGCCGCGGAGCATGAGGCGCGAGAATTACTGGAACGTGTGCCTGCATTGATTTCTCTTCGAACTGCAGCAGGTATTGCGTACACAAATCAACGTATTCACAACTACATCGGAGTTGGACAGGAAGAATTACGAGGTGCGGGTTGGCAGAAGTATATCCATCCTGAAGATCGCGAACGTACGTTGGCAAATCAGACACGTTCAACAGAAGAAGTGGAACCCATGGATCACTTATACCGGCTCCGAGGAGCGGATGGGGCGTATCGCTGGTTCCGGACGATCGCAGAACCATATCCAAGCGCGGATGGAAAGTCCTATTGCTGGTACGGCGTCGCGACAGATATCGATGAGCTCTACCGCTCAAGAGAGTTGCTCAGGGAGAGAGAGCTACAACTGAATCTTCTTACCGAGAATCTTCCTGCGGTTCTGTTTAAGGCGGCACTGGACGGGTCGATCGTCTACATCAATCAAAAAGGGATCGAATACTGCGGAAGAACAGCTGAGGATCTACAGCAGAAGGGTTGGACCGATCTGATCCATCCGGATGATTTTGAGGAAACTTCAAACCTTTGCAATCGATTGCTCACAGAAAACGTTGGATATGATACAGTCAATCGCTTCATCGGCGCTGACGGGCAATACCGATGGTTTCACACCAGCGTTGCCGCTTACCGCGATGACACCGGAAAGACCATCGCGTTTCACGGAATCATGCTCGATACGACTGACCAGAAGGCTGCAGAACTTGCCCTCCAAGAATCTGAGCAGCAGATGCAACGGATGATGGACACGGTTCCTTCGATCTTATGGTCGGTGGCACCTGATGGCAGAACCGTGTTCATCAACAAGAAGGCACGAGACTATATCGGATTAACAGTGGATCAGATCCAGGATTGGGGATGGATTCAAGTCATTCACCCGGAGGAGCGGGAATACGTTGTCCAGGAATTTAAGAAAGCTCTTGCAAGCGGGAGCTCCTTCGGAATCGAACATCGGACCCGGCGAGCGGACGGGATTTATCGATGGCATATATGTCGCGGAGAACCCCTGCGAGACGAAGACGGGCAGATCGTACAGTGGTTTGGGCTCGACATTGATATCGACGAGCGAAAACGAACGGAGGATCATTTACGGGAAACTCGTGACAAACTGGCGCGAGCATCGCGCGTCGCCACTGTAGCAGAGTTGTCCGCATCTATCGCGCACGAACTGAACCAGCCTCTGACTGCTGTAATGGCAAACGCGCAAGCATCCCGGCGGTGGCTATCAAACAGTCCACCGAATTTCAATGAAGCGATGACTTCCATAGAACGAGTGCTGCGCGACGGGCGCGTTGCCGACGAGAGGATGCAGCACATTCGGGCATTGTTCAAACAGCAACCGCTCAGGAAGAAGCACGCCTGGCCTTCGCAGATCATCCGCGAAGCCATACGATTTGTTCAAGAGGACGCGAACAGAACTGAGATTCCAATCGATGTACAAATTGCGGGTAATCTTCCGCCAATCGTAGTTGAACAAATTCAAATTCAGGAAGTATTGATCAACTTGATCTCGAACGGAATCGAGGCGATGGAAAGCAGGGCCCGACCGCCCCGTCTCATGATTAGGGCCACTCTCGTCAATGAAAGCGAGCTTCTAATTGAAGTTATAGACAATGGATCAGGCCTGAAGGATACTCAGAGTATTTTTGACGCCTTCGTCACTACCAAAGAAAAGGGCATGGGGATAGGTCTCGCCGTTTCACGATCTATTGTTGAAGCGCACGATGGACAATTATGGGCTGAGAATAATCCAGACTATGGAGCCAAGTTCAGCGTTAAACTTCCCTGTGGCGCGCGGCGAGTGCCCCGCCTTGAAAGCTGACCAGTAGTTGAGCGCAGAAATCCCCTTGGCTCGGCGACACCATTCCATCGTTGTAGCTTCATAGCCGATCTCTGCGAAGAGCTCTGCTAGCAACGGCGCGGCTCGCCAGCGCGACAGTGCCGATTTTATGATTCGCATGGTGACCTCAACATACTCAGCGTATATATGCAGGCACGGTGATCTGCACTGTCCTAGCTGGTATTCCGAAGCCGGTTTGATCCATATCGGCCGCCGGCCTGACCATCGCTAGCTGCATCACATGATGGCAGTGGGGGCAACAGCATTCGGTGGCCAACAACTTCGCGTCATGGAGGCGGTGAGGAAACGTCCTAAAACACTCTGGGCATGCGACCGCAATAGTTGCAAGACAGCCACGGTGGATCGGCACACCGGGTATCCAGATTGGTGCCGCGACGCGTACGGAATGGCGCGTCACCTCATCCTTAATGGCACTCAGTATCTCGAAAAGTTGAGCCACGCTACTTGTGCCTTTGGCATAAAACGCATCGGCTGCAACTCCTTGAGGAATGGCCATGCCTGAATAAGCTCCGCTCATCGCGATTACGGCAATCGCAGGAAAGCGCCGTCGCACAATTGATAAAAGTTCAAACCCCGACATGCGAGGCATGTTTAAATCCGAAATCAGAATATCCGGAACACGATCGCGTATTGTCGCGAGTGCCGCAAACCCATCTGAGGCCGTTCGAGCTGTACAACCGCACTCTTTGAATATCTCCGAGATCACGTTAGCAAGCAGCGGGTTATCGTCGACCACCAGGATATCGGTCACTTCATTCCTCACTGTTTCCTCCTAACATCGCTCCGCGCTTCAAGATTGCCGTCCGCCTACCGCGACTGGAGATACCGAATTTTCAGTTCTTCCCGCGCGAGGGTCAAAAGAGACAGCTGAGTCAACTGCTAACTTCTCCAGTATCCGGATGTGGCGCTAGTCCGCAGCAACTCTCACGGCGCCTATGAAACAGGCTGCGCAGCCTTTAGCAAATAATTGCTTAGGGCTGGTGCCGTTCCCTCTTCCCCATTTCTACGGGACGATCAAGTTTTAGATCAATTGTCCATCAACTGCCTGACCGCTGTCGGATGATCAGCCGATCACCGCGCTTACCGCTCAGATAGGTCCACACCCATTGCAGAAAGACGCTGAACCTCAAACTGGTCTCGGCCAGGAATTGAATGTGGATGAGAGCCCATACGAGCCATGCCACAAAGCCGCTGAACTGGAATCCGGCGCTCTGCAGCACCGCGAAATTCTTGCCCACAACAGCAAGATTGCCCTTATCGAAATAACGAAATGGTGGCAGTGGAGGTTGGCCAGCCGCCATGCGGAAGATGGAAGAGGCTGCATATTTGCCTTGCTGCATCGCGACCTGCGCGACCCCGGGGAGCGGCCGTCCGCCCTGATCGAGCGATGCTGTGTCTCCAACGACAAAGACGTCCGGATGGTTGGGCACTGTAAGATCGGGCTGAATTCGAACGCGCCCCGCACGGTCCACTTCACACCCAAGCCATTTTCCCGCCGGCGAAGGAGCAACACCGGCCGTCCATACTACTGTTTTTGCCTGAATGCGCTCATCTCCAATCACCACGCCATCTTCGTTGATTGTCTTAACCGGCTTTCCCAGACGGACATCGATACCAAGCGACACCAGGTGCTGCCTCGAGGCTTCAGACAGCTTCTCCGAAAAGGTGCCAAGAGGGCGGGATGCCATATCCGCAAGAACGATGTGGGCCGACTTCGGATCGATTCGACGGAAGTCTTTTCGTAGTGTGGTTCGAGTCATCACTGCAATCGCGCTCGCCATCTCGACCCCGGTCGGTCCTGCGCCGACCATCACAAAGGTCATCAAAGCCTGGCGCCGTGCCGGATCGTCTTCGATCTCAGCTTTCTCAAAGACCTCCAGTAAATGGTTCCGGAGAGATTCGGCATCCGCGAGGCTCTTGAGTCCCGGTGCGAACGCGGCGAACTCGTCATGACCGAAGTAGCTGTGAGTCGCCCCAGTCGCAAGAATCAGATAGTCATAGCTGATCCTGATTCCGACCTTGTCGTCGGCATCCACGATCACCTGCTTTGAAACTGAATCGACCCCGGTCACGTCACCCAACATCACCGATGTATTTGCCTGCTCAGCCAGGAGGCTTCGGATGGGCGATGCGATCTGACCCGGGGCCAAGACCGAGGTTGCCACCTGATATAGAAGGGGCTGGAAGACGTGATGATTGGAGCGATCGATGAGTAGCACTTCGACCGGAGAGCACTTTAATCCCTTTGCTGCGGCTAGTCCGCCAAATCCGCCGCCAACAATTACCACAAGAGGAGCTTTCGTTGTCATCTCTTTGCTCTCAGATCTTTAGTTTTTGAGACAGTACTTTGCCTTGGAAGATTGCTTCCAGGCTCGTAATGCTTGTCCCGCATTACGAGCTCGTAAGCATGTACTGTCGATTAGGGTGAACTCCGGCTTTTGGGTTAGTGCCAGGCCGGCAGCTCTACATATGCGATGCCAGTGAGGTTGCCTTCCGCATACGCCAACGTTTTCCGGTTTGATCCGTCGAGATTGGCGCTGTAGAGCGAGCCGGCGTAATCCGTGATAAACATGCGACCGCCTTTCAGGTCTAAAGCCAGCCCTATGCCTTCCTCTAAATGGGTGAAAAGGATCTCAGGCTCCTTGCGATTTCCTGGAAGCGGGTCCATGGGCGCACGATTCACCGTGTTGCCACGCGGCGGATCACCGCGGTCGGTCCAATAAAGGTTCCGATTGGCGAGGTCGAAGTCGAGATCGATTGGCTCAGGCAGCTTTTCATAAAGAAGTTCAATGTCAGTGCGATTCGAGGGTGACTGACCTTTATGGATACTGATGTTAGCCCGAAAGATTCGGCCATCACCGGCGTTGGCAGGCCCTTTCTGGGTCCAATAAAACTTGCCGCCTTCAGCGTCCACGGCGATGCCGACACACCATTTCCTCACGTCCTGTCCGGGGCGTAAATCCCCGTGGCTCGTGTCCACGAGAGTTTCGATCTTCGACCCATCCAGGTTTGCTCGCATCACCCGCATTCCTTCGCGGTCTGTCCAGTAGAGCTTGCCGCTCTTCTTCTCGAGTTTGATCTGCTTGGGCGTGAATGTGCCACCTGGAGGAACGATGGTGATGACGTTTTTGCCATCGAGATCCGAGCGGAGGATGGCGCCATCATTCTCTTTAAAATTGCCCATGTTGGTCCAGTAGATGTGTCCGGCGGCGGCGTCGACCACCACTCCGTCCGGCCCTTTGGGGCCTTTGTCGATGAGGGTCCTCAAATCAGAACCGTCCGGGTTTGCGGTCAACACGCGGCCGGCTCCGTTATCCAGGAAAAAGAGGCGCCCGGGCGCAGTTGACTTATCAGCTCCTGCGTTGATTGGTGTTGAAGTTACCGTATTCATGTACAAATCTCCTTGTTGTGTTTTCAATGTCCTTCGAAGCAAAGGCTAGAGACCGGCCTTCGTGCGACTGCTGAGGAGCCCAGTAACGACTTCGTTCTCTTTTGCAGCCAGCTGCTCGACCGTGCGATTGCCCGCTATTTGCAGGACGGCGTCGATGACGGTCTGCTTCAACTCCGGCGTAATGTCAGGGGTGCCGAGAGCCTTCATCCAGGACTCCATAGGACCCATGATGTGGTCCATAAAATGCTGAATCCCGCCCTGCCCTCCGCCGAGGTGCCACTGGAGGCTAGGTCCCATCACGCCCCATCGAGGTCCGGGCCCATAGCTCACTGCGATGTCGGCATCGGCGACGCTCAGTACGCCCTGCTGAATTAGGTAGAGCACCTCTCTATAGAGAGCCGCCTGCAGCCGGTTGGCGACGTGACCGGGAAGCGCCTTAAACAGACGAATCGGCTTTTTCCCAATCGACTTATAAAACGCCATGGCCCTCTCGATCGTTTCGGGCGACGTTTTGGCTCCGCCTACCACTTCAACCAACGGAATGACGTGAGGCGGATTGAACGGATGTCCGATCACACACCTCTCGGGACGCTTGCACCCGGACTGGATAACATCCATCGTGATGCCTGAGGAACTTGAGGCGATGATCGAGCCAGCAGGGGTGGCATCGTCTATCTCTGCGAATAACTTCACCTTGAAGTCAGGGCGTTCGGGTCCGTTTTCCTGAACAAAGTCCGCTTTCGCGAGCGCCTGAGCCATGCTTGGCGCGAAGCTCAACCGGGCACGCGAAGCGTTGGGGGACAGGCCGCTTTTGCTGAGGATTGTCCAGGCCTCGTCAACATACTTGCGAAGATTAGCCTCCGCATTCGGCGCGGGGTCGGTTGCAACTATGCTGAATCCGCGGGACAGGTAATAAGCCGCCCAGCTTGCACCGATGACTCCTGTGCCGACTATAGCTATATTCTGAATCTCTTCGATTTTTGCCATAATAATTCTCCTTGTTGTTTGAATTTCTCAGCGAGGGCCGCAAGAATTACGATTGCGTTCCCTTGACCGCCTACCTTTGCCTGCACGCTCTCTTGTCAAATCCGACTGATGGCGGTCCGAAATGGAATACGAATATCCGAGTCAACTCCGCCACTCAGGTTTGTTCGATCCTCGCGGAACGAGCACGGTCCTAAACGATCCGGGTGATTTGGACAGGTAGACCTGCTCGTCGAGCCCCTGGTAGGTGCCGAGCGGAGTCTCTGCGGTGAACACATCCGGGGCGACATTGGTCCGTTCTTCCGTGGAGCCGGCCGCCGTTTGCGCAAAAGTTTTATCGAAGAGGCCGAGCGACAGCTGCCAGAGCACAGTGCGAGTGAGCGAGACAACAACCTTGTAGCTTCCTCCCTCCACGGCGCGCCTGCGCAGCGCTGCGAGAATGCCCACAGTGCCGAGCCAGCCCACAACGTTGTCGCAGATGGGCTTAATAGGCGGCTGCTTCGGACTGGCGAGAGACCCTTCGGCAGCAAAAATACCCGCCACCGTTGCACCAGTCTCGTCAAAGCCAGGCCGGTTCGACCACGGCCCTGTTTCTCCGTGAAGAACGATGCTGGCGTGGATCAGTCCTGGCTTTTTCGCACATAATTCTTCCGCATCCAGCCCGTTGGACTTCGAATAGCCAGGGCGTTTGTTTGCGAAGAAGATGTCGGCATCCTTGAGCAAGGTATCGAATTTGGCGCGATCTTCCTTAGAGGAGTCCAGAATGGTAGAACGCATGCCAACCTGAACGTCCCAGAAGAAGGCCTCTACTTCGGCGTTGTCAGGCCTCCAGATATTCAGGACGTCGGCACCATAGAAGGCCAGATCCCGCCCCATTCCAGCGCCAGCAATCACATGGCCCATTCCGAAGGCCCGAATGCCGTCAAGTGGTGCTTTGGCGTCTGGCTTGAATGGAACAGGCTCGCTTTCACCGATCTTCTCGACGGAGATCAGGGGCATCTTCGCAAGCACTTCGGTGTACTGCAGCTCTTTGCTGAACTCTTCAAATGTGCGAACTTTGCCAAGGATCAAACCCTCTTCCGCTGCAGCGACCTCAAGGTCATCGGCGCGCCACTGCAGAATGGAATTCTGAAGTGATTCGAGGCTGTCGCTGCAACGGAAGAACTTGAGTGCGCGTTGATGCGCTTTAGGATAGAAACTCAGACACGTGATATGCCGGCCATCACGTGTCTCACGGAAGAGGGGAAACTTTAAGAAGGGACTATTTTCAAAGACTCCCATTGCGGGAGAGCGCCCGTTTATGGTCTCCCAGATCCCATCGAAGAAGCCGCTGAAGCGTCGATACGCCTTTCGGATGTCGACATGAATGTCCTGGCCCTGCCCGGTTCGGTCTCTCCAAATCGCCGCGGCAGCAATGGTTTTTGCGGCAAGTCCTATGCCTGCCGTCGTAGCAAACCGGATCCGACTGGGAACGATCGGGTCCTGGCCATAGAAAGTTAGTTGCCCACCGCTGTCCGCGGCTGACATTCCCACATCTGCAAGCACTTGATTCACTCCTGCATGTAAATCAAAATCCGAAGAGGTGGAGGGATTGCTTAATTTGTCGACGATAGTCTCAGTCAAATGAGATGAGGCTTGCGTTTCTTCCTTAATCGCGGATACAGATCGCATGTCTAGACTCCTGGATGATGTGAGTGCAACGTGTTTTTCTGAAACGCTACGCCTCGTCTCAGTTCCGGACGCCCGTTGGATGCGAAGGCGGTCTTTTGTCGTTCGAGATCCAATGAGTTCAACGTAGCTCCATAATCGAGGTCCACCTCGACTTTATGAATAAGACAATATGTCACTGGACACCCTTGATCTATTACATGTTTATGGCAAGCATGATGTTGAGCTGATGGCGCAGATTTGCAGTTATGAGCACTTCAAAGACAGCCGGGCTTGCACCGAGGTACGTCCCCGACCCAGTGAAAAAAGACGCTGAACCGCAAGCTGCCCTCAGCCAGAGACTGTATGTGGATCAATATCCAGATGAGCCAAGCAAGGAGACCGCTCATCATCACGTACCGCTATGCAACGCGTCAGAATTCTTGACGACTTCGGCGAGGTTGCTCTTGTCGAAGTAACGAAAAGGAGGACGCTGTGATTCCTTGGTCACCTGCCGAAAGGATCAGCGCACCATTCCCAGCAGTGGAGCTTTCGCCGATCCGAGCAGTCCTCAATGAATCGCGGAAGGGTCCCATAGGAACTCGATGAGGCGTTCCATGAACGTCTCATCAAATGCGAACCTTCTGTGCGTGTCGGGAAGTTTACTGCAAGAGGTCGTGTTTAGACCTTTCCAGTCGGGGGGTAAGCGTATAGGTGCCCGAGATCTTGGCCTGCGCCAGAATATGGCCATTCAGAGCTTCGCGGACGTTGGTGCCTGTGAGATCACCCTTCACTTCAACCTTAGCCACGTCGATAGCGTAAAGGGTAAATATGTAATGGTGAACGACGGAGTCGTTCCAGGGGGGAGCGGGGCCGTCGTATCCAAAGTAGGTGCCCTTCATGTTGGGGTCGTTCGCGAACCAACCTGTAAAGTCATTGATACCTTGCCGCAGGCCGTCAGGAGCCTCGGGGCCCTTCTTGCCGCGCGCCGTTACTCCGTCGCTGTAACTGCCAGCAGCAATTTGTCGAGTCGCAACGGGAATATCCAGGAGAAGCCAATGAAAGAACTCAATACGAGGAAGAGAAGCGGGAACCTCGCGGCTCTCCTGGTTTACGTCATCGGGTCGGCTGGGGACATCCACGTCATGGCAGATGAGGACGAAGGATTTAGTGGGCTCGGGAACATCTTTCCACTCGAGTTGGGGATTGCGGTTCTGGCTGAACGCGAAGTGGTGGATCGGATCAATCCGTCCGAAGGCGAACTCGGCGGGTATTGGACTCCCGTTTTGAAAGCTTTGACTGCTTAGCTGCATGGAGAATTTTCCCTTTCGTAACTTCCGTTGAGGCGGGACCGGTCAGACTAAAACTCGGCCAGCGGTATCGGGATAACTATTCTCATCCGGCACGATTGTCTTTGGCTCGTCGCTCGTCGTGCATAATGTTTTTTTCGAGAGCTTCCATCTCACTCTTAAGCTGGATAAGGCGAATGGCATCGCCGAATCCGCGATGTTCCTCAGTCTCGATTATGCTTTTCTGACGCTCAAGTTCGGCAAGTTTGTTTTCTTCTCCCGAGAACTGAGTATCGCCGATTTCAGGTTGCGGCTTCATGAACGATGCTCCACGTCGAGAAGTACGAATCCTATAAACTTCAAAATGCCAACCGCAGTGAGTTCCCTAAACCTCGATCAGACGCTTTCATACTGCGGACACTCGATTGCTCGATCGAAACATGGAATATCCACATTGCCCGGCAGATGCGACCGCTAGTGCCAGATACCACCTAAAACTGGTCCTTGAAAAAACTCTATAACCAAGAACCTAGCCGTGCGATACCAGCTTTATGTAATAGGCGCAGTTGCTGCGCTGTATCTAATATCACGACAAGCTAGAGATCGATGACCGAGGTTCTTCAAGTCGCCGTCGTCAGTCCTTTGACCGTGGGTGCTGACGCGGTTCTATGTACCATCTTCATCCACCCTCTGGCTTTCACCGTGAGACAAGACCGCCCGGGCTCGAATGTGGGCACAGCAGGATTCGAACCTACGACTTCCACCGCGTGAAGGTGCAAAGAAAAGGGCCTTTCTAAATGACGACCTCAGAGACCCCAGGTCAATCTCCCCCTTCAAAACCGGTTCAGCCCCAATCCACCACCAACCCATACGTAGGAATTTTGGCGGTCTTCTTGGGCGCGGGGCTCGCTACACTGAGCAGCCGATTACTTAGCGTCGGTCTCCCCGATCTTCGAGGCGCCCTCGGCATAAGTTTCGATGATGCCTCCTGGCTTCCAACCGCATTCAACATGGCGACGATGTTCAGTGGCGTATTTGTCGTCTTCGTAAACGCCTTCTGGGGTCCGCGTAGGATTCTCCTGCCCGCTGCTGGGATCTTCGCGGCAGCATCTTTTCTGCTCCCCTTTGCGCCGAACTACCAAGTGATGTTGGCGCCGGTGATCGTCGCAGGCCTCGCGTCAGGCACCTTCTACTCCCTCACGATGACCTTCGTCTTGACCAACCTTCCGAAGCGGCTGATCATCTTCGGGATTGCGGCCTATGCAGCGGACATCGTCTTCGTCAGCAACTTTGCATCTTTGCTGGAGGGATGGTACATCTACTATCTTTCCTGGCGCTGGATCTTCTGGACCGCCGCACTATTCACCCCATTGATGATGGTCTGTGTCCACTTCGGCATTCCACATCGGACCAATACGGAACCAAGGCCGAGTTGGCGCGGATTCACTTACTTCAGCTTGAGCCTTGCTCTTTTATACGGGGCTCTGGATCAAGGACAGCGGCTGGACTGGCTAAACTCCGCTACGATCGTCGGCATGCTCGTCGCAGGACTCTTTCTGTTTGGGGCAACCATCCTGAGACGTCTCGTCCAGCCCAATCCAATCGTGAATCTAAAATTCCTGAACACCCGGAACATCATCATCCTGGCCACATCCATCTTCGTGTTCAAGTTCATGCACCTGGCCACGATGGTGCTTGTACCAGGCTTCCTCGCCAACATTCAACTCTACCGGCCGCTGGAGACCGGACATGCGCTTGCCTGGGTGGCCCTACCGATGTTCGCGATGGTGTGGGTGGCGGCAACAATCATCATCTACACGAACTCGCGGCCGGTCCTGGTCCTGGGACTTACCATGTGCGGGATATGCTGTTGGCTTTGGTCCCGCGTGGATACTTCGTGGTCAGGAAATAGCTTCGAAATAGTGGAGCTTCTGCTGTCTCTCGGATTGGCAGGCGCATACATCGGTTTGGTCGGTAGCATTGTCTTAGAAGCGCTCGAATCGGGAGCGCTGACAAGCGCCTCCAACGTCGCCACATACTCCGGCTTCATGCACCTGATGAGACTCTTCGGCGGCCAGATCGGCGTAGCTGCTATGACTCGCTTCATTGCCGTGCGGGAGCAGTTTCACTCCAACATGCTGGGACTTTATGTACAAAGGGGGAGCTGGCTTACCGATCAACGGTTACGGATGCTGACGGGCGGAGTACTGTCGCGGTCCACGGATGGGCTAGAGGCACAGCAACGTGCAGCCGCTATTCTTGGCCTGCAAGTGCGGGCGCAGGCCTACACGCTGGCGACGTCAGATGGATTCGTCCTCATCGTGTGGGTGGTGATTGCCTATCTCCTACTAATGCTGTTTCTAAGGCCAGGCAAGATCACCTTCAATGACCTTAGCAAGATGCAATGAATCGAGCCTCGATATAACCGAGGCGGAGCGAGTTCTTCGGTCTGCGTTGGCGCTCTCCCGATTACCAGTACGCGCTGTCCCTTACCAAGACTGTGCAGCGGCGAACACTCAGACCCTTCGGCATGACTCCGGGCACCTCACCAAGGTTCATCCACTTGGTAGCCTGGCGTACAAACGAACTTTGGAAGATGCTGAATCGTTAAGGGCTGGTTTGAGCGGTTGCTGTGAGTGGGTTTGGGGAGAAGAGTGTCTCAAATAGGTATCGTCCCAATTTAGATGGATATCTACATCGCTCGGAAATGATGGCACATATGCTTCTTGTTTCTGGCATTCGGCGAAGACATTCTTTCATGTTGATGCAATCTCTCCTTATGTCGTCATTGTGGCCGACTTGAGAGAGCGATCAAAATGCTCAGTGAAAACCTCACGGTGCACCAGCGGTTAGCCGATGTAACCGCGCGGAAGCGTTCTGTCGAAGATAGTTCCGACGAGAAGAACTACGCTCAGCGCTCCCATAACCAGGGCGAGGTTATGGAGGCCGTGGTCGGTCGCGTGGCGACCGTACATGAGACCGAGAAGACTGGTCGAGGTCATCGCGCCGATATAAGTCGCCGTTCGTTGCAAGCCGGAGGCAGTGCCGATCTCGTTCACCGGCGCCTGGATATAGACCGCTGCCTGCGTTGCGGTGGATGCTAGACCAGTCGGCAGGCCGAAGAGCATGACGGCCGCAGCGATCATCCACACAGGCGTCTCGTGGTTGATAAGGAACAGGCACAAGCAGCCGATCAGGGCTGCTGCGGTGCTCACGATGAAGGGGGTTCGGATTCCCTTGGTGCGCGCGCCCGCGAGCGACGCCACAACGGCTAGGACGGACATCGGCAGTGTGACGAGGCCTGCTCTGGAACTGCTGAAGCCAGCTCCGGCCTCAAGCCATTGAGCAAAGCCGTAGAGGATGCAATAGACGATCAGCAGGATCGCGGCAATACGCAGATAAGTCACAGTCAGAGGGCGGTTGCGGACCAGCATGCGCACGTCGATGAATGGCTGCTTTCGGCGCAAGGAGTGAATGACCAGCATGACTCCAAAAACGGCGGCAACAGGCAAGACCAGCCACATGGGATGGTCGAGATTCATCAGGAACAGCATCAGGCTCAACAGAAAGGCCGCGAACAGTGCGATGCCAATCAGATCAAGTTCCTCCAACAGGAGCACAAAGCTGCCGGCGGGTTGCTCATCTTTGGGAACCCACAGTAGAACGAGGAGGATGGTGAGGAGCGAGAGGGGAAGGTTCACCGTGAAGATCGAGTGCCACCCGAAGTATCCGGTCAGAACCCCGCCAAGCACAGGCCCGATGGCAGTCGTCGCGGCCCCGGCAAACGACATAAAGCCCATGGCGAGACGCGGCGGGTCCGCACCAATACGGTCAGCCTGCGTGCGGAAGATGCGCATCGCAGACGGATAGGCCCCCGAGGTTCCTATTCCGAGCAAGACACGGACAGCGATCAGCGTGCCCAATGACGGAGCGATTGCCCCGGCCATGCCAGCGACCGCCACGACACAGAGCGAGAAAAGATAGACTCGGCGCGGACCAAACAGGTCCGCCAGGCGCCCCATCGCGGGCTGGGCAATGGCGCTGGTTAGATAGAGGCCCGCGATGAGCCATCCGGTCTGAGTCACGCTCGCCTGATAGTCCCTCGCGATCGCTACCAGCGCCGTTGAAATCATCGTCGAATTGATCGGATTTAGCGTCGACCCGAGCGCGAGCGGCGTGACGAAACGAAAGCCGAAGTCTGCGTGATGCCTTGAAGAAGATTCATTTGCCTGCTCGACGTCGGTAGCCGGATCGAGGCTCACGAGGGCTCCAAACGCCGGATCAATTCGACGGTGGAAACGAGGGATGCATACCCCCTTCCGATTTCACTGGACACCTTAAGCAAGGGCAGCGATGACCTCATCGGTCTTCCTTACCCTCGCCAGACGCGGAAAGGTCTTCTCGAAGGCGAAGCGGTGCTGATCAGCGTCCTGAGCAGAGCAGGCGTCCTCGACAACCACAAAGGCGAAGCCGAATCCGGTGCCCTGGCGGGCGGTGGATTCGACGCCGACGTTACTGGAGATACCGGTGAGGACAACTGTGTCGACGCCACGGCTCTTGAGCTGTTGCTCAAGGTCTGTGCCGGCAAAGGCGCCCCAGTGGCGCTTTGTGATGAGGATGTCGCTGGGTTGGAAACCCGCGGAAGCGGCGATCTCCGAGGCCACAGCGGGTATTGGCTTATCACCCATGTTGTGCGGCTCGTCGACTTGAAACTTTAGCAAATCATTCAGGTCGACGCGAACATAAACGACCGATGCGCCCTTGGCGCGGAAGGCTTCGGCAAGTTTTTTTGAATTTTCAACGATCTGAGCGGCGGGATGGGGCGCAGTATTCATGCCGACGATAGCATTCTGCAGGTCGATGATGACGAGAGCGGTTTTTTTTGAGTCGAGATTCAATGAGTTCAACGTAGCTCCAAAAATTGAGGAGACCCTCGACTTAATATCTAAAATACGAAGATGCCCTCGATTTTGTCAAATTCTGTACGGGGAAGCCGCAACGATGATGGATCACCTCAAACAACCGCCAGCGGACCTCGGCATCCCGCAGTTCAGGGTCGATCAGCATGCGGCAGGCAATGGCCAGAGTCGCCGCGGCCTGGTCAAGATCCTTCAGCGTACGCAGGCGTGATTTCTTGTCGGCCTTGACGGCATCACCAAACAAATCTCGCAGCAGGCCTTCGAGCACCTCCAGCGCGTCATCGAGTGCGGTCGCTTCCAGGCAATACACGAAGGCAACCAGCGTGGCCAAGCGGCGTGGGTTCGGTAAGCGCAGAACCGCACTTGCCTTTGCGGCACCGGCAAAACGCGCCAAGGCTGCTATCCTAACCGCCGGGATGTGCGTGGCCGGCGGCAATTTGATGCGTAGTTCGCGCACCGAGCGCAGACGCAGCAAGGCTTCAATCAACGATGGACCGCTCACGGTTACCGGTCCCGTGCGCAGACGGTCGAGTTGCGAACCGCGGCTGCCCGCTGGCACGGCCAGTAAATCTTCAAGTTTCGTCTGTTGTTCCTTGCCAATGCCATCGGCGAGAGAACGCCATAGCCTCTCCTCGACCCGACTGCGCAGGCGAGCGATATAACGTTCAAGGGTCGTACAACCTGGTAGCAGCACCTTGTGCATCACCAGCCATGTAGTCGCCCGCTCAAACAGCACACTTGGCCGATCGGTTCCTGTCCAGCACAACGCATAAAGCCAGCGGGTAAGACGGAAGGCTGCCCTCTGCTCGGTGATTTCTACATAACCGTAAGCAACGCGGATCTCCGTTGCATGCAGCCAGCGCTGTTCGCCGGCACTGTAAGTCAACCCGCCTTCCCCAACGTTCATGCACAGTTGTTTAGCCAGCGTGTGAAGTACCACCGCGGGCACAGCCATCGGATCGTCAAGAAAAGTGCCGAGGTAGCGGACCGTGCTGAGTTGCACGGCGAAGCCGAGCCGGTTGTGGTCGCCGCGCTTTTTTGCGATCACCGCATGATCGGCATCGTCCAGATGAAAGTAGCGGGCGAGGTCGTCAAGCGAAGGAACTCCGGTGTAGCGGCCATAGTTCTCGCGCTGTTCGTTCGAGAGGAAGCTAACAGGCATCGTGCTTTCCTTTTCCTTAGCTTCCAGTTGGATGGAAACACAGCTCTACGCACCGCTTTACGGTTTGGCCAGATGAATTGCCCAGATTCGCTTGACCTGACTTGCGCTCGAACCAGTCAACTCGGCAGTTCGCTGGATGGTTTGACCGGCACCGCGCAGCGCAACGATTCGTTGATGGTTGGCGATGTCAGGTGTCCGGCCGGCGTATTTGCCTCCGGCTTTGGCGAGCTGGACCCCTTGGCGTTGCCGCTCGCGGCGCGTCTAATAGTCGTCCCTGGCCATTTGCAGTGCCAACTTAAGAAGCAGCGCCTGTACCGACTCCAATACGATTTTTGCGACACCATCGGCCTCGGCTGCCAAGTCGGACAGATCGACCAGACCCGGAACGGCCAGCTTCGCCCCCTTGGCCCGGATCGACTGGACCAACTGTTCCGCCTCCGGGAGGGGAAGTCGGCTGATGCGGTCGATCTTTTCAGCAACAACGACTTCGCCGGGCTGCAGATCACCGATCATTCGCAGTAGCTCAGGTCGGTCGAAGCGAGCACCTGAAGCCTTTTCCCGGTATACACCGGCGACGTAGTAGCCGGCACCCCGTGTGCTCTGCTCAATCTCCGCCTGACGAGTGAGATCCTGCTCTTCCGTGCTGACGCGCAGGTAGATGCGGGCGACTTTAATGGAAAGGCTAGCCAAAATGGGTACACATCAATCGACCTACTCTAAACCATCTAGCCAACACGAGCGAATGCCAACTCTACTTGGCTACCCCGATTTTGGCTATTCATCTTGGCTGCGAGGATGGTTGCAGTCTTTCAACCTGAAAAGATCACAAGTAAACCAGAGATCACAAGCAGGTCCAGGTGATGGTCCAGGAGAAAGTAGTAACCGTCGGACGTGCGATCGCTGAAGTTCGCAAGTACGGATCTAAAGCGGTCGAGGCACTGCGGCCCTAGGTCGAGAAGGCAAAGGCCCCCTCTTTCTTCCACAATTTCTTCCCCCTTGCGCTTCGACAGCACGCTCTGTTAGGTTGCTGTTGTCGAAGTAACAGGGGAGATGTGAGTGATGGGCGAGAAGAGATTGGAGCTGCCGCAGGGGACGCTGGACCTGCTGATCCTGAAGACGCTTGAGCTCCAACCGATGCATGGGTGGGGGATCTCGGAGCGGCTGCAGCAGAGGTCGCGGGATGCGATCCAGGTGCAGCAGGGGTCGCTGTATCCGGCGCTGCACCGCCTGGAGCGGCGCGGATGGATCAAGGCACAGTGGGCGATCAGCGAGAACAGCCGCAGGGCGAAGTTCTACGAGCTGACGGCGAAGGGCAGCAAGCAGCTTGCGCTTGAGGCGAGCGACTGGAACCGGTTGGCGGTCGCGGTGAGCGAGATTCTCCGCACGACTTAAGGAGCGGGCGCATGGGTAACGATCTGCTGTATCGGCTGCGGGTGTTGCTGGGCCGCGAGAGGTTCGACGGCGAGTTGGACGAAGAGCTGGCGTATCACCTGGAGCGTGAGGCGGAGAAGCATCGCCGTGCGGGCGTGCCTGAAGCTGAGGCGATGCGTCGTGCCCGTTTATCTTTTGGCGGCGCGGAGCAGGTGCGGCAGCAGGTTCGCGATGGGCGCGGCGTGCGGCTTGTGGATGATGTTGTGCGTGACATGCGCTTTGCGCTGCGGCAGTTGAGGCGCTCGCCGGTGTACACGCTGACGGCGCTGGTGACGCTGGCGCTTGCGATCGGCGCGACGATTACGATGGTGAGCCTTGTACGCACGGTGCTGCTGGCTCCGTTGCCGTATCCGCAGCAAGACCGGCTGGTGGGAGTGGCGTTTACGCAGCCGGGGCAGCCGGCTAACGATGAGCAGACGGGCGCTACGGCGGACTTTCTGATCGAGCATGCGCGGTCGTTTGCGGCAACTGCGGTGTACGCCGATACGACCTCGGGCGCGAACCTTGCGGTGGGTAATGACAACGCACAGGGTGCGGTGCAGGTCGCGGTGCAGGCGGTCGATCACAACTTCTTTCCGACGCTTGGCGTAGTGCCGGTGGTGGGGAGGAACTTTACGGCGGAGGAGGACCGCGCGACCGGGCCGAAGGCGATCATCCTGAGCTATGGGTTGTGGCAGAGGATGTTCGGCGGCGATCGCGGCGTGGTGGACCGCGTAGTCCACCTGAACGGCGAGAGCTTCGTGATTGCGGGCGTGATGCCGGAGAGCATGGCGTTCGGCAGCGACGATCCGCGGTCGCTGAGTGCGGTGGCCGATGTGTGGCAGCCGCTGAAGCTCGATGAGAAGAACCCGGGATATCCGGGCAAGAACTACAACATGATTGCGCGGCTGCGTGATGGGGTGACGGTGACCCAGGCGCAGGAGGAGGTATCCGCGCTGGATAAGCCGCTCTATGAGAGGTTTCCTTATCTGAAGGATTGGCTGACGGTCTCGAAGGAGTTGCCTGTGTTCGTCGTCCGGCCGCTGCGGGAGGTGATGGTGAGCAATGTTCGCTCGAGCATCGTTACGCTGACGGCCGCGGTTGTGGCGGTGTTGCTGGTGGCGTGCCTGAATCTTGCGGGGTTGAATGCGGCGCGGGCGAGCCGGAGGCAGAGAGAGATGGCTCTGCGCAGCGCGCTGGGAGCTTCGCGGGGTGCAGTGGTGCGGCTGCTGCTGGCAGAGAGTTTTCTGCTGGCAATGTGCGGCTCGGTGCTGGGCATTGCGGCGTCGGTGCCGATGCTGCGTGTGCTGTTGGCCAGTTCGCCGGTTCCGATTCTGCGTGCGGGTGCGAGCATAGCCGCGACTGCGTTGCTGACGCCGCTGCTGGTGTTTGCGGTGACGCTGGTGTGTGGGCTGGCTCCGTCGTGGATGGTGCTGCGGCGCAACACGGCAGCGAATCTGAAGGCGGGGCACACCGTGGGAGCTTCGGCGGCGGATGGGCGTATGAGCAAAGTGTTGCTGGTCTCGCAGACGGCGATTGCAGTGGTGCTGCTGTCGGCGGCTTCGCTGCTGCTGGCGGTGTTTCTGCGGCTGCGCGCAACGCCTTCGGGAGTGCAGCCGGAGCATCTGACGGTGGCGCAGGTGAACCTGAAGGGCGCGGGGTATGCTTCGACGCTGGCGACGACGCAGTTTATCGACAAGGTGCTGGGAAGGCTGGAGCGTGAGCCGGGTGTGAAGCACGTGGCCGCGATAAATGGGCTTCTCCTGGATCGTGGGTTGAATATCGCGATCCCGCCGAAGGGCAAGGACCAGAAACTGTACATCATAGAGCTTCGGCTGGTGACGCCGGGGTACTTTGCTGCCGTGGGCACGCTGCTGCTGGCGGGCCGCGATATTGCTGAGACGGACAAGGCGGGCGGCCCTATGGCGGTGGTGGTGAGCGAGGCATTCGCGAAGAAGCTGTGGCCAGGAAAGTCCGCCATCGGCGAGCATATCGACCGACTGGGCGACACGGTGGGGGGCTCGCCGGTGGTGGTGGGGGTGGTGGGCGATGCGCGCTCGCACTCGCTGGCGGAGCCGCCGGCGCTGTTGATCTACGAGGCGTTTCAGCAGCAGCCGGACAAGACGATGAAGGCGTTGAACGGATGGTTCCGCACGAGCTTTGCGATACGCAGCGCGGCCGATGTCGATATGGCCGCCGGGGCTGAGGCTGCGATTCGCGAGGCGGATGCGGGGATTCCGATCTCGCGCTATACGACAATGCAGGCGATCATCGACCACTCGCTGGCGCGGCCGAAGTTCTTCTCATCCCTGGTGACGGTGTTTGCGGGGTTTGCGCTGGTGCTGACGGTGATCGGGCTGTTCGGCCTGCTGAGCTACCAAGTGTCGGAGCGCACGCGGGAGATCGGCGTGCGAATTGCGCTGGGGGCTACACGCGCGAGGATTCTGGGCTTTGTACTGCGGCGTGGATTGTTACTGACGATGGTGGGGTTGGTGGTAGGCACCGGAGCCAGCCTTATGCTGCCTCGGCTCCTGCGCTCTCTGCTGGACAGCAGCATGTACACGGCCGGTGCGGGAGCCTCGGCGGTGTCGTGGAGTACGGCGACGGCGCTTGCTGCGGCGTGCGGCGCGATGGTGGTGGCGGCGGTGCTGGCGAGTTACTTTCCGGCGCGGCGGGCCTCGGCGATTGAGCCGCTGGAGGCGCTGCGGATGGAGTGAGGTGTGGCGCGACTCGCCGCGAGGATGCAGGGTTGCGTATCTTCATTGGTAAAGAGGAAGACCACGTTTGGCGACTGACGGAAGTGGCTAATGCGAAGCTTAGGAAATAATCCAGCGTGGCACGATCCTCCCCGGAATTACTGGACTGCTGCAAACTGCAGTAATTGCGCAACATACAGACCTTAACCCGGTTTTCCGTTCCACTGCGCCTCAAACCCCAAGTAGCCCTTGAAATCCATGCACCAAAGCTGATTTGGTGCGTTGACCTCAGAGAAGGGCTCCAAGCAAGGAGTCGTCCTGCGCTTCTTCTGCCTGGGATTAGTTAGGCCGGCCCTGTGCGGATGTTGCCGAAGGTGCTTGCTGCCGGCCAGTTCACACGAGGTTGAACCTTCTCCAAGCGTGCCTTTAGCTTCCGTGCTCCCCAACTCGGTTGCTTGCTCCGAAGCGCTAGGATCGCGTTCTCTGAAGTTGCGTGAGAGTCACCCGTCTGGCTTACGGCTCCTGTCCAGAAGCCCCTCCGGACCAACTTCCTTGTAGCCGTTGATCCAACGATAGCCCCGTTGGCCGTGACACCCCAAACTCACGGCAAAGATCCGATAGAGACATCTCCTTCTTTTGGTAACTCGAAAGGAACTGCAGGCGTTGATCCACGATCCGACTCTCTTTCCAGGGCATACCGCATCATCGTGCGTAAGACCAAAGCTGAGGAACCATCAGGGTTTCTCTTCGCTGTAACGCATGTCTTTGGTCTGTTTTGTAACGCAAGTGCTAAGTACGCTCAGGAGCTTCGCTCCCCGCGCGTGCAAGGGGTTTCCCGCAGTCTTCCGCGCTGCGCTTGTGCAGACCTTCGCTGCGCTTGCCCTTGCGTCTCCGCCTTCTGCTCCGCCGACAAGGGTGGGTGATTCCCCTCCCCTTGCGCTTGCTACCCACACCCGGATGGCCGGGGGCCAAGGCGTGTCTGTGAGAACAGCCACGGCCAAACCATTCAAAGCCAAGGAGCACTGAACATGAGCAACGACAAAGCACAGGAACTCACCGCAAGGATCAACGAATCTATCACCGCACTATGCGCCGAGACCGACGCCGCGAAGCAGTCAGAAACTTATCTCGCATGGCTTTCCACCGTGAGCCGCTTTTATAAATATTCGTTTGGCAATTGCCTCCTCATCTGGACGCAAGCACCAGAGGCAACCCGCGTTGCCGGGTTCAACACTTGGAAATCATTAGGCCGATTTGTGAAGAAGGGCGAGACCGGCATCCGCATCCTTGCTCCCATTGTTCGTAAGGTGGACGAGGAGAAAGACGGCACCACGGAGAAGTTATCCCGGCCCTTTGGTTTCCGTTCCGTGTCGGTCTTCGCTCAGGAACAGACGGACGGACAACCACTCCCCGAACTGAACACCAACGCCACAGAAGGGGGCGAAACCCTTCTCCCGCTTTTGGAGAGGGCAGCGGCCGAGCTCAACATCACGCTCGTTTAAAAGGCCATCGCCGGTAGCGCAGAAGGCTATAGCAAAGGCGGTTTGATCGAGATCGAGGAGACGTTAGACACCCCCGCACGTTGCGGAGTAATCGCCCATGAAATCGGCCACGAATTGATGCACCGAACCAACCGCGAAGGCACCACACGCCAGCAGAGAGAGCTTGAGGCCGAGTCCGTATCCTATGCCGTCCTCGCTCACTTCGGTATCCACTCCGAAAGCCGCTTCTATCTTGCAACTTATGACGTAACCGCCGAGATGCTGACCGCTTCCCTTCAGTCGATCGGCAACGCCGCGAAAAAGATTATCAGCCTGATAGAGAACTCAGGCAAACAGATCGAGGAGGGCGAGGGCGAACAGTCCCCCGCCCCGCTCGTCATCCCCGCCTAGACGCGCTCCCTGCCCGCGAGCAAACGCGGCGACCCTTCCCACTAATGGAAAGGGTCGCCCAAACCCCTTTTGCCGGGGCCGTTCCTTCCCCGGCACCCCTCCCACGGTGAAATACATTTGAAGGGTGACGTCGATGGACAAGACCGAATCCACAGTTCGCAACATGCTCACAGCAGTAGAAGCGCCGCTCTACGATGTCGGCGTCCTGAGCGATCGGGGAATGCTTCCCAGTCTCGACAGCATCCCCGCCGCGGCGGTGCTCGACCGGCTTTCGCCACTCAAGTATCGCAACGTTCGCGGCTCCCATATCTATATCCGTCCTTCAGGTGAGCATCGTTTCACCGTACTTGACGACCTCAACGAGGCCACGCTCGCGCGACTCGCGGCGGATGGCTTCAATCCTTGCGCCGTCGTTGAGACAAGTGCCGGCAACTTCCAAGCCTGGCTGAAGCACTCCGCTGTGTTTCCAAAGCTCATCGGATCTTTCGCCGCACAGACGCTTGCCAGTCGCTACGATGCCGATCCAAGCGCGGCGGACTGGAGGCGGTTCGAGCGGCTCCCTGGCTTCACTAATTGCAAACCCAAGTACCGCAAGCCCGATGGTCTCTTCCCTTTCGTTCGGCTCAAAAGTAACAGCGGCGAACAGTACCCAATGGCCGAAGTCTTCGTGCAGGAAATCACGAAACTCTATGAAGAGCGCGAACAGGAGCGCGAGGCGAGACGCCTGCAGGCCTCTCTTTCTCCCCAACGGGGACCGAGGTTATCTAATCTGTCTCTTGAACGTTTCCGCACCTCCACCAAGTACCAGGACCGACCCGCCGCCGCAGACATAGCGTTCTGCGTCGCCGCTTATGCCAATGGCATGACCGAGGACCGTATCGAGCGTGCCCTTGAAGACGACTATTTATCCCGCGATCCCAGCACTTCAAAGCGAGCTACCTACATCCGGAGAACTATGGAGAAGGCGAGGAGATGGGCCGAGCGATAGCATCATTGCTTCGATTCGCCTTGTCATTCTTCCTCCCAGCTTGTGAGTGACTCTTCTAGTTTCTGAGCTGGCTTTTGCTACTCGCGCCATGAGAGAGGTCGTTGAACAGAGCGGCTCCCTTCTAGTTTGCCTTTCTATCTGCGTTCAGCGTGCCGCGCTCAAAGCACCCCCGCCCTTCGGACGCACGCTCTCCTTCCCAGAATCCGCTACGCGCCTCTGCAAGGTGCGGACTCCTGCCCCAAAGCAAGTTTGGGTCCCCTTCCTCAGATTCTGTCCAGTCGCCGAGGGAGTGGGTCGCGACGGCACACCCGTTGGGCAAGCATGTACCGCAGACAGCGGACAAACCAAAAGAAACGGAGCCAGGCCGCCTCGGACAGAACGCAGAAGCCAAAACCGCTCAGAACAACCGCGAGTACGTCGTCCTCAACATCGCAACCCAGGAAAGCTGGAAGAACGACAAAGACGACTACGAAACCCGCACCGAATGGCACCGCGTCTTTGCCTGGAGGAATCTCTCGAAGTTCGCCAAGACGCTCCAGAAGGGGCAGCTCATCACTCTCGAAGGCACTTTGCGGTATCGCGAGGTCGAAGATGAGGTTGAGGGCACCACGTTCAAGCACCGGATCGCTGAGATCCACGCCACCAGCATGAAGCGGCTTTCAAAGATCGAAGCCGCTGATGATCCAGCAGACGGAGCCGGCGACGAGTAATCGCCGGCTTTCAGGTGGATGAGACAGAGAAGGTCTCATCCACAATTTGTTGTCAAGATAGAGGCTGGCTGTGAGATCGAGTAGGCTCAGATCGTCTCGGGTGTGTCAGCGTTGCTGGGTTTGCTCCATTGCATCAACCGAGAATCGTTCCTGGCGACATCGGCGTTTTGCGTTACTATTCCATCGGTGCTATTCGAACTGTCCGGTACACAATGATTCTTGAGGCGTAAGCTCTGGAGAAATGTTGCTCATAGGAGACTGCATGGCTTCAATTACTGGCTTTGGCGGTATATTTTTGCGAGCGGATGATCCAAAAGCTCTGTATGAAATGGTACGAGCGGCATCTCGATCTGGTGAAGTCCGACGGATCTTTCGCGTTTCCTGCCCCGACGCAACGCGCTCAGGTCGTCTTCGCCTTTTTCAAACAAGACGATGCATACTTCCCTCCGGCACAGAAAGCAATGATCAATCTCCAGGTGGACGACCTGGATGGTGTGCTGGACCGTCTGATAGACGAAGGTGTCATCGTCGATCCAAAACGCGAAAGCTATGACTTCGGAAAGTTTGGCTGGATCAACGATCCGGAAGGAAATCGTGTCGAGCTTTGGCAGCCTGTCGCAATTGACTGATGCCGTGCCGACCCAGATTGGTCCCCATAGGTCGCGGTCGAGATAACCGTACATGTGGGCAAACATGGAGGACGTCATGAAAATGCAACGCCGTGAAGTGCTTGGGGTGCTCACCGCCGCTGCCGGATCGGCATTACTGCCGGGGTCTTTTGCCGCCGCAGAGCAAACGCCCGCTGCGAACCATCTGCCGAAGGAGAGGGTGACTGGTATCGGCGGCGTATTCTTTCGCGCGCGTGATCCCAAGGCGTTGGCGCAATGGTATCAGGACCACCTTGGTGTCTTCGTAACTCCGCAGAGCTCCAACGATCCAGTGTGGAATCAGCAAGCCGGACCGACGAGTTTTTCACCCTTTCCCGAGAAGACCAATTACTTTGGCGACGCGACGAAGCAGTGGATGATCAACTTTCGTGTGGGCGATCTTGACAAGATGGCTGGACAGCTTGAAGCAGCGGGCATCGCGGTGAAGGTGGACCCCACGATATATCCGTACGGTCGCTTTGCACGCATTCATGATCCAGAAGGCAACCCAATCGAGCTATGGCAGCCGCTGAATGCCGTCACTGTGAAGTAGGTCCCGGGTTTCGTCAGGTCAGACTTCAGCCGTGCCTGAGGACGCTGCGTAGTGCGAGCTTGAGCGCCTGAGATAAGCCATAGCCGGCAGAGTTACCTCAGCGGGCTAGTCTTGCTAACGATTCGGTAATGGGAAGTCGGCCAGTGTCCCGGATTTCGGGGAGGTGCGCTTGGGGCCAGTTCCAGGCAGAGTGCCGGTATCGATCGGAACACAATGATGCGGCGAGTTCACGCACATAGCCTGGAATTGCCGGACGGAGAAGTGGTTGCCTCTGGCTCTTAGCCATGACAGTTGGCGATGCATCGAAATGAGGCTTGGTGTGAGGGTAAACTCAAATTGATACAAGTTGCTCCCCTTCGATCAACCTCACGAGACGAGAATTGCAACATTGACCAGTGAACAGGAGCTTCGCCAGAAGCTGCGTAAAATCGCAGCGCTGTTCGAGGGCGCGACGACTACAGGCGAGCGTGATGCCGCAGCCGCGCTCAACCGCATTCGTGCGGCGCTTAGCGCTGCGGAAAATACCGAACGAACCATCGAGATGAACTTTCGCCTGCCGGACCGCTGGGGCCGCCGGCTTTTCCTGGCCCTTTGCCGCCGATATGGGCTCAGACCTTACCGCTATCCGCGCCAACGTTATTCGACGGTTGTCCTGCGCGCACCCGAGTCCTTCATTAAGGAGACGCTGTGGCCCGAGTATCTGGAGATCTCGCGGGCACTCGACGACTATCTGAATGAGGCCACCGAGCGGATTATTCGTGAAGAAGTCTTCGGCGATGCTGCAGAAGCCGAGGAGCGGACCGAAGCTCCTCCGAAGCATCTACCGGCAATTGGATTCTCGCTCGAAGCAGAAGACTGAGGCAGAGGAAAGTAATGGACATCTATCGAGTGCATGTGTCGCTCCGGGATATCGAGCCAGCCATCTGGAGGCGCATCGAGCTCTCCAGCCAAATAACGCTCAAGCAGCTTCACCGCATCTTGCAGATAGCCATGGGATGGCGGAATGATCACCTGCACGAGTACATCGTCGACGGGCGGCGCTACGGAACACCGGATCCGGCATATGACGACCCTGGGGAGATCGTTCGCGAGACAGGCGTTCGGATCGCGACCGTGTTACCAGAGCCCGGCGCCGAGATCCTCTATGTTTATGATTTCGGAGACTACTGGCAACATGATGTCCGACTGGAGGCAGCTTTTCCGCCGGAGTCGGATATAAAGTATCCCCGAATTCTCGATGGCGCGCGGAACTGCCCGCCAGAAGACTGCGGCGGAGCGGGCGGCTACGCCGATCTGCTTGAAATCCTTCTGGATCCGACGCATGAGGAGTTTGAACACATGCGCGAATGGGCAGGCCCTCACTTCAACGCGGAGGTCTTCTCCGTCAATGCCCCAAACGAACGTCTCCAGAAAAATCGGTCTCTGGCTGTAAAGTAGGTCTCGTTCAGCTGAGAGGCTCGCCGGTATGTGCGTCGTTCACGACACTCTGCTATGGAACGCCATCGCCACTGCAGACGCCGAAGAGCAGATTTGTAATGCGAAGTCGGCTTCTCGTCAGTCAACTGTCGCGGTAGGAACGATCATCGCTGATCGCCCCCCGCACAGATCCCCGGGATGCGCGAGGCTGTGGTTTGTACTGGTAAAGGAATATTTCTACAGGTTAAGGAATAACGACATCGGCGCCGCGCTGGGAATACAGGTTGAGGACGTGTTCACGCGAACCGGGGCTGTGGGTGCGACTTGATGGGACTCACGGCGTCAACGTGAACCTGCAATCAGACGATAGATATGTGCTCCATATTTTTGCACGATACTCATGCCAATGCCCGGCACAGCCAGTAACTCCGCATCGTTGTGGGGACAGTTGGTAGCGATACCTTTCAGCGCTCGATCGCCAAAGATCCGAAATGCCGGAATGTTTCTGCGCTCCGCCTCGCTCAGGCGCCAGGCACGTAAAGCCTGTTCAATGCGAGTCTCTTTCTCTGGCTCGGACGCAGTCGTTCTTGTTCTTGGCGGCCTGGATTGGGTTCGACCGGTGGTGTTTGGAGAAGCGTTAGACTTACTGGATTTCTTCTGGCGCTTGCGCTTGGAAACTGGCCGTCCAGCGTCCTTCATAACGAAGAGCACCGGCGTAGTCTGATCGGTGGATCGCCCCGCTGGAGTAAGGCTGACAGTGCGGTAGGGAATCTGTTTGCCTTGTTTTTCGAAGACAGCATCCGCAAACTTGATGAGTTCTGCCCGGGCCATGGCTCCAAGGACTTCTTCGAAGTTGTCTCGGCTCATCTCTCCTCCGGGACAAAGCTCGGCGTGCAGCTTGCCGGTCGATTTGTTGGAGACGGTCTGCAAGGCGCGCAACACTCGATGAAGAGTTGTTCGTTCCTCTTCCGTCGCGGTTCGGAATCTTTGGGCAACGCACTTGGCGGGAGCACAGAAATCGCACACGCCACAAGCTCTGGCACTATCCGACGTATCGCCGAAGTGACGAACAAGGGACGTCATGCGGCATTGATTGCTTTCCGCAAAACGAATCATCTGATCGATCTGCGCCCGCTTCTGCTCGCCCTGCAGGATGTAGGACGCGCGCCATAGCCCCTCGCCCTGGCTGACATTCTCCGCAAAGTCCAGCACGGCCCCCTTATGGATCCAAAGCTTCTCGATGATTTTGTCGAAGAGTTCTCCCTCCATCGCCAAGGATTTGCGCAGCGCCTCCTTCGGTTGGGGTTCTGTACGAAGACTTGCAAATACTCGATCCAGCAGTGGAACGGCCGGGTAATCCCGACTGAAGAAGAAGTCATGGGTATGACGGTCTCCATACGAGTGCATCAAAATGGCGCGACTCGCTTTTCCGTCGCGCCCCGCGCGGCCGATCTCCTGGTAATACCCTTCCAGACTGCCTGGAAGGGCGGTGTGAATCACGGTTCGGATATTCGTCTTATCGATCCCCATACCGAACGCCGTGGTTGCCACCATGACGTCCAGTTTGCCCGCCATGAATTCTTCCTGCACTTGCCGCCGTCGCTCGGCATCCAGTCCGGCGTGGTATACGGCTACGGCAAACTCGCTTGCCCACTCTTCCGCCAGAGCGTCAGCCTGCTTGCGCGTAGGGGTGTACACGATGGCTGGGCGGTGTTTGCCTTCGAGCAGGATCTCCCGAGCGAGCTGAGACCGTTGCGAAGGCAAAGCTTCTACAAGCTCGATGCCGATGTTTTCGCGGCGGAAACCATGGATGAAGTGTGCGGGCTCAGTCAAGCCTAGCTGAGTTGCAATGTCGTTCTGGACCAGCGGTGTTGCTGTGGCCGTGAGCGCCAGCATCGGAGCAGGACGAAGACCAGGTAGATACTGGCCAAGCATCCGATAGTCAGGTCGAAAATCGTGGCCCCATTGCGAGATGCAGTGCGCTTCATCGATCGCGATCAGTGATGGTTTTCGCTTGGCCAGCATTTCGGGAAAGCCTGCCACCCGAAGTCGTTCGGGAGCAATGAAGAGAAACTGCAATTTGCCGCCGAGGTAGTCGGAACAGATACGGCGCGAAGTTTCACGATCACGACCTGAATGGATGCATTCAACAGCGAGGCCTTTCTCTTTCAGCTTCTGCACCTGATCGTCCATCAATGCTATGAGTGGACTGATCACGAGAGTGGTTCCACCTCGTGCCAATCCAGGCAGCTGGTAACAAAGCGACTTGCCCGAGCCGGTCGGCATGACAAGCAGCGCGTCTTTTCCCGCGGTTACTGCCCGACAGACGGCTTCCTGGTTAGGGCGAAACTGGGCGAAGCCGAACGCGTTTTGCAAGAGTTCGGGGAGACTTGTGCTGTTGAGGAATTTCTTTGGACTGGGGAGACCAGAAGGATCGGAAGTCTTTGTCGATGCGGGGCGCGGCGGCGCAAGTTGAACTGGCGAAGTCTGACGAACCTTGCTGACAACCGAACGCACGTATTGACAGATGCCATCCAGGAATGGCTCCAGCTGGGATTCACCAAGTTGGATCTTCTTGAGAAAGGCCTCCCATTGGCCGGTCATCGCAGGACTCTTGACTTCGGGATGAACCACTTCTATAAGATGGATCCCCTTTTCTGTTGCCTCTAGAACCTTCCCCGAGCGAACGATATAGCCACGCTTCAATAGCACTTCGATCGTGGCCGCCCGTGTGGCAGGCGTACCGAGGCCCGTCTCTTTCATCACCTCGGACAGTTCTTTCTCGTCGAGGCTTTGACCCGCCGTCTGCATCGCGGTCAAGAGTGTGCCCTCGGTAAATCGCTTCGGGGGTTTGGTCTTCTTTTTCTTGGCCTCTATATTCGCGATGTCCTGTGGCTGTCCTATGGCAAGATTTACTGGCAAGATCTGCTCCGGAGTTTTCTCCTCATCCCTGCCCTTTGCCTCTCTCTTTCGCCCCTCCGACCCAACGTCAAGGACCTTCCAACCCAACTGTTGCACGACAGTCCCCGTGGTTCGATAGCGGTCCACGAATTCCTCATGCGTGATTGCGGTAATCACGGTCGTCACGGACTGAATGTGATCGTCATGCCACATCATGAGGAAGCGGCTGCAGATCAAACCGTAAATCTTGCGTTCCTTTTCCGTCAGGTTGGCCTTCTCGGGGGAAACTGCATTGGGAATGATGGCGTGATGGTCGCTCACCTTACTGTCGTCGACAAATCGCTTTCCAAGTGGGCGCTCCCCTGTTCCTGCAGCCAGTTGCTTCTGATAGCTTGCGGAAACTGCGGCGACAATGCCTGGAGCTGTAGCGGCAACGTCAACAGAGAGATGACGACTATCCGTCCTTGGATAGCTGATCAGTTTGTTCCGTTCATAGAGTGCCTGCGCGATATCAAGAGTCTCTTGGGCACTAAAGCCAAACAGACGATTCGCATGCCGCTGCAGCTCAGTGAGGTCGTAAAGCAGGGGTGGTTGCATCCGCTGCGTCTCGGAAGAGAGTGACTCAATGACCGCTTCTCCCGCACGAGCGCGAAGGATGATGCTTTTGGCATCCTGGCCATCGGCAGGCAATCGCGAGTTGTTGGCCTGAGCGTTGTTGCCCTTTTTCGACCCTGTTTGCGGACGGAACCATGTGCCTTGATAGGTTTCCTTATCCTGATTTTCCCGTCCCTGAAACGTCGCGACAACCTCGATGTAGTCTTCGGAGACAAAATTGCGGAGGGTAAGTTCGCGATCGACAAGCATGGCCAGAGTCGGCGTCTGCACCCGTCCGACGGAAAGCTCCTCACTATAGAAAAGTGAATAGGCCCGTGACAGATTCATGCCAACAAGCCAATCGGCTCGGCTTCGGCCACTGGCCGCGTCCGCCAATCGATCATATTGACTGCCTGGGCGAAGATTGTCGAACCCTTTTCGGATGGCATCCGGAGTCAGCGAAGAAATCCAAAGTCGGCTGACCGGCTTTTTGCTTTCAGCCGCATCGTAGATGTAGCGGAAGATCAGTTCGCCTTCCCGCCCAGCATCCGTCGCGCATACTATCCGCGACACACGCGCCGACGTTAGAATCTTTCGCACCACTTCGAACTGATCTTTGGTTCGCTCGTAGACAACCAGTGGCCACTGCTCGGGCAGGATCGGCAACAGATCCATGCGCCATTGCCGCCATTGAAGATTGATTTCGTGCGGTTGTGCGAGGGAAACCAGATGTCCAATCGCCCAGGTGACCACATAGCCGTTTCCCTGGAGATAGCCTTCGCCTCGCTTGTCGGCTCCGAGGACACGGGCAATGTCTCGTGCGACAGATGGCTTTTCAGTCAGGACCGCAACGGTACTGGATTCGCTTGCTTTCATTTGTACCTTCAGGTCTAGACGCTCAACTCGATCGTAAATTGTCGACCTCTGCTTGCTACGATCGAACGTGAGTTTACTAAGATGGTCCGCCGCTTGATCTTCCCCGGAAGATCTTGTAGGCAGATTCAAGGAGGATCATCGACATGCAGATTCGATCGGTTGGTATTGACCTTGGCAAGACGACCTTTCACCTGGTGGCACTTGGTGATAACGGCAAGGTGCTGCTGAAGAAGAAGTTTACCCAGAAGCAGTTGATTGCCTTCACCGCGAACATGCAGACCTGCTTGATCGGGATGGAAGCATGTTCGGGGTCGCACTTCCTCGGCCGTGCTTTACGGGAACAAGGCCATGATGTGAAGTTGATTCCAGCCCAGTTCGTGAAGCCGTTTGTGAAGTCGAACAAGAACGATTTCATCGACGCTGAAGCGATTGCTGAGGCTGTGGATCGCGAGAACATGCGCTTCGTGCCGATCAAGACAGATGACCAGCTCGACCTGCAAGCTCTCCATCGCGTGCGTGACCGGCTCATGGCGCGAAGAACTTCTCTGATCAACCAGATTCGTGCGTTCCTGCTGGAGCGGGGCATCGTGTTCGCCAAGAGCCCGATTCGGCTGAGGGAAGCTCTGCCTGAGGTGCTTGAGAACGTCAACGAGAACCTCACCCCTAGGATGCGGAACCTGGTTGCCATGCTGTGGAGCGAGTGGAAGGACCTGGAGCTTCAGATCGTGCAGATGAACGACGAAGTGGAACGGATCGCTTCGAGCGATGCTGCGTGTCGGAGACTGCTGCAGATCCCTGGCATCGGACCGCTGGTTGCAACCGCGATCGTGGCCTCCATCGGTAACGGCGCAGCCTTCCGCAAGGGACGAGAGTTCGCGGCCTGGTTGGGGCTACTACCGAACCAGCATTCGACCGGTGGCAAGGTGAGGCTGTATGGAATCAGCAAGCGCGGTAACTCTTACCTGCGCAAGATCCTGATTCATGGAGCACGCGCGGTCGTATTGCGATCCAAGCGGGACCGAATCGCGATGGGCGCCTGGATGACCTCGCTTGAGACGAGGGCGCCACGAAACGTATTGATCGTGGCAACAGCACACAAACTGGCGCGGATCGCGTGGGCAGTGCTCTCGACGGGCCAGGACTATCGCGCAGTACCCGAGGCACTGACAGTGTAAGCAGGCTTAGCCACCAGCAACATCAAGTTCTCCCCACCGAGGTCTGCACCGGATAAGTGAAGATGAAAGAACAGTTAAAACGGCGCACCTGAAACCTGCTTGCCGAAATGGCCAATACGAGGCCGGGCGTTTTCAAAGGACAGGTACGCGGCGTATCTCATCAAGGCCAGGAGAAAACTCTCCACCTAAAGGCCGAATACATTGACGCAGACTTTCCTTCATTCGAAACTTTTCCCTTGCATTCACACGGCGGACCATACATTCGGCAAGGGTGTCCGTATTCTGAGACTGGCCCCATTAAGCCCAACGCCTCGAACAGGTAAATTAGACTTTGTCGCTCACCGTCATGGCGCGGTTTTGCATCTGGGCAATGCGTTTGGCGCCATGGGATCAAAGGCATCAAGGATTAATGCCCAACCCCTCGAAAAGGTAAAAATAGGTAAGGAGCTGTCCTGCACGCATTCGATCTGACGGGCAGCGTCAGTTTTGGTCGAATGCTGCGCCGCTGCGCCACCGGGACTTTTCTACTTTGATGACCCAAAGCGGACCTGACGCCCCGGCGCAATCCGTCGGGCGAGTCGCGCGATTAAGCGGGAACGTACGTCAACCTAATCACTTCCTCGCCAACGAGATCGCTGGTCACAAGGCGGAGCGGCGGCCGAGGGCCGGAGAAGAATGGCTTGCCGCGACCAAGTACGATGGGGTGGAGGTAAAGTCGATACTCATCAATAAGACCAAGGTTGGTTAGGCTTCCTGCCAAGTCTGGTCCGGCCACTTCAATCTCCCCAACTGGCTGTGCCTTCAGCCCACGTATCACCGCCTCGATGTCATCCTCGACAAGTGTGGCGTTGGGTCCGACCGACTTCAACGTGCGCGACACAACCCACTTCGGCTGGCTCCGCCACGCCGCCGCGAAGTCGTGTTCCTCCGCGCCCCAATCCGGGCAGTCTTCGTCCCAATAACGCATTACCTCGTACATGCGGCGACCGTACACACTGCCCGTCAGGTCGCGCGCTTGCTCTATGAAGTGACGAAAGAGCGCCGGGCTTGGCCTAAATTCCAGATGGTCGACGTAGCCATCCAAGGACTGGTTCATTCCATAGACGAGCTTTGCCATGGTACAAAATCTCCACCCCAGGTTCTTCAGAATAGCTTGAGCCGACGTTCCGCAGAAAGGTTGGGCATTAATAGCCCTTTCGCAAAGAAGTAAGCAATTTAAAGAGGCTGAATGTCGGCTGCCTGCCAGCCCTTAGGCCCCTTAATCACATTGAACTGCACAGCCTGACCCTCTTGGAGGCTCTTGAAGCCGCTCGAGGTGATTGCGGAGTAATGTGCGAAAACGTCTTCGCCGTTTTGACGGCTGATGAAGCCAAACCCCTTGGCATCGTTAAACCACTTCACTGTTCCCTGTTCCATCGTGTTTTCCTCGGTTCTCATCTGTTGCCATGCTCAGTCAAATTGGGGTTCGGGTCGCATCTTTGCTGAAACCAAACTTGTTCCCGTGCAAGGTGTTTGCATATTAGCACCCCGCTCGTCAAATTGTGGCGTCCCCAAAATCCGCGAGAAGTCGCGGTCTCCACTACAGTCCCAGGTTGTCGTTCACCGCGATCTCGATATCCTGCTCGGGAAATTGCTGCGACCACTCGAGGCAGCAGATGGATCACTGATGTTCGGGGTGTCGACCGCGATGATTTTTGCCGTCATTCTGCGTTTAATTCAGACTCGATTTGCGGATCTCAGCGACTAAGTAATCGCTGGCGTAGGTGGAACTCCAAACATCTCATTGCCCACCTATTTGAAAATACGTGCTGACAAATTAGCTCGGATTTGTCGCGATAAGGAATGCAGAGCAAGGAAGGGCTGCGTTTGAGTTGGTTGTGCAGCTCAGGAATGAAATGTTACCGATATTCCGCAGCATCTGAATGATTCCTACAAGGAACATGTAATTTATTCGGACCACTCACGGTTGCTAGTATCACTCAGTCGAAGAGCTGACATCATCCAGGAGTCTAAGTAATGAGGTATGTATCCGTGGTTAAGGAAGAAACTCAAGCCCCAGATCGTTTAACCGAGACTATCGTCGACAAACTAAACAATCCTTCCACCTCCTCAGCTTTCGACTTCCACGAAGGAGTGAATCAAGTTTTGGCAGACGTTGGAATGTCAGCAGCAGACAGCGGCGGGCAACTAACTTTCTATGGCCAAGATCCCATTGTTCCTAGCCGGATCCGATTTGCAACGATGGCAGGCATAGGCCTCGCTGCCAAAACTATTGCTGCTGCCGCGGTGTGGAGGGACCGAACTGGACAGGTCCAGGACGTTCATGTCGACGTTCGCAAAGCCTTTCGACGCTTCGGCGGCTTCTTCGAAGGGATCTGGGAGACCATGAACGGGCGCTCTCCCGCAATGGGCTTCTTCGACAACAATCCCTTCTTTAAATTTCCACTCTTCCGTGAAACACGCGATGGCCGGCATGTCGTGACTCTGAACTTCTACCCTAAGCTGCATCAACGTGCACTCAACTTCTTCCGATGCAGCGACAACGTCGAATCGCTCCAGAATTCCATTCTGCAATGGCGTGCAGATGACTTGGAGGCGGCTGCTGCCGAAGAGGGATTAGTCCTTGCTAAAGTTCGTACGTTTGAAGAGTTGCGCGAGGAGTTGCAGTACACCGAAGTGCTCGCAGGGATGCCCCTAATTTCCGTCGAGAAGATCGGTGAAAGCGAGCCCATTCCTTTCAAGCCAGACGCCAAATCTCCACTCGACGGAATTCGAGCCTTCGGAATGGGTCATGTGATTGCCGGCGCGGCAATTGGGCGAGACCTAGCCTTCTATGGTGCCGACGTCCTGAATATCTGGAGGCCCAACGACACCGAAGTAGAGGGCTTCTTCTGGGACGTTCAGGTTGGCATGCGCTCTACCATTCTGGATTCCTCTAAAGAGGATCGCGCCAAGTTCGATGCGTTACTCAAGGATGCCGACATCTTCTTCGCAAATAAGCGCCCTGGCTATTTGAAATCCCACGGACTGGATGCGGAAGAGTTATGCGCAAAAAAGCCCGGACTGATCCACGCTACCGTCGTTCTTCACGGAGAAAATGGTCCGTGGGCGAACCGGCCAGGCTTTGATGAGATTGGTGCAACGGTGGCGGGCGTTTTCGCCCTGGAAGGGTCGCTCACCAGCCCGAAGCAGCCGCCCATTGTACCCATCTGCGACAACGTTGTGGGTTGGCTCGGCACTGTGGGCGTTCTCGCAGCGCTGCGCAGGCGAGCCGTGGAGGGAGGAAGCTACAAGGTCGTCGTCTCGCTCACTCGCACTGTGCTCTGGCAGCTCTCGCTCGGCATCTTCGACAGGGCCTACGCTCATACGACGGCCGGCTCCTCTGAAGAGCACACAAATGTCGCCCCGGATCTGTTCACCGCAGAGACCCCGCTCGGCACGTACCAGGGGCTCGACGAGCAGGTCTACCTGTCCAAGTCTCCTGGGTCGTATCGGACCGTGATCGTTCCGCGAGGATCGAACAAACCTGAGTGGCTGAGTTGATTCGGATATTTGTATCCCATTTCGGACTGTCAGCAGTTCGGATTTGACAACAGCCCGCTTAGGCGATGGTCGGCGGTTAAGGGAACGAATCGTTGGGTTCCTGGCAACCGGCTTTAGTTGAACGGGCATTGATCGCAATTTGAAGAAGAGAGGACAACATGAATTCCGGAAAACTCTACATGCTCCAGCTCCGACCAGGCGGCGAAATCATTGAGATGGATCCCGATGGTAGCAATCGCCGCACTCTGCTTGGGAATCTGCTCGACAACGTAGACGGAATCGTTATCGACAAGAGGACCAAGACGTTGTACTGGACAAACATGGGACCGGCAATGGGTCCACGTGAAGGTGATTTTTTTCAGGCTGACGGTTCGATCGAGTGCATCGGGCTAAACGGTGCCAATCGTCGTATGTTGGTCGGTCATGGCCTCACGGTGACACCCAAGCAGGTAGCGGCCGACTTCGGCGCGGGATTCTTGTATTGGTGTGATCGCGAGGCCATGCGCGTGATGCGCTCGAACCTCGACGGTTCAAACGTGACTGTTCTCGTTCGCAACGGTGTGTTCCCTGCCGATTCGCAGGACGTAATGCGTCACTGCGTCGGCATTGCCGTTGATCCGGTGAACCGCTATATCTACTGGACGCAAAAGGGTCCACCGGATGGTGGCAAGGGGCGCATCTTCCGAGCCGGGCTTGAAATTCCGGCGGATCAGCAGCCCGAGAACCGCACGGATATCGAACTACTGATCGATCACTTGCCTGAGCCGATCGATCTCGAACTCGACACCAAGAACAACCTTCTCTACTGGACTGACCGAGGCAACCTCGATGGCGGCAACTCGCTAAACCGCGCCCGTATCGGTACCAAGCAACTGGAAAACCACGAGGTACTCGCAACTGGACTGCAGGAAGGTATTGGGCTTGCCATCGATCACGCCAATCAGCGTGCGTTTACGACAGAACTCGGTGGAGAAGTACGCGTAGCCCCGCTCGAAGCCAAAGCGCAATTCACCACGATTGCAAAGTTAGGAATCCTAACTGGAATTGCCTACGTTGCGTAAGCGGCGAGGCTCGTCTTTCTGATCTTCTAAACCGCGACCTTCGAGCCGGGATGGAAGCCGGCTGAAGCATGCGTAATGAACGCAATCGAGGAGAATATGAAAAATGATCTCAATGTAAGAACAGTCGGTATCGTGGGTTGTGGGCTGATCGGGATGAGTTGGGCGGCTTACTATCTCGCGAAAGGATTTGCGGTGCGCGCAACCGATCCCGTGGCCAACGCCGAGGAGAAGTTGCGCGCGTATATCGATAGCGCATGGCCGCTGTTGGAGGAAATGGGTCTTGAGCCAGGTGCCGATAAGAACACCCTGACGTTTTCTACGAATCTGAAGGAATCTTTGAGAGGCGTCGACTTTGTCCAGGAAAACGGCCCAGAGCGGGTAGATCTCAAGCTCAAGCTCTTCAAAGACATTTCTGACGCGGTTGGTCCCGATGTCATCATTGCGAGTAGTTCTTCGGGCATTCCTGTTTCGAATTTCCAAACTGAGGCGACCAACCCGGCGCGTATCCTGCTTGGGCATCCTTTCAACCCACCACACGTCGTCCCGCTGGTCGAAGTCGTCGGAGGCAAGCTAACATCCGCTGAGAACGTTACACGTGCTGTCAAATTCTATGCACAGATCGGCAAGAAGCCGATTCGCATGAAGAAGGAAATGAAAGGTCATATCGCGAACCGAATTCAGGCCGCGGTGTTCCGTGAGGTGCTCTATTTGCTGGATCAAGATGCGGCCAGCCTGGCCGACATCGACATCGCTATGGCACACGGTCCTGGGCTGCGATGGGCCATCCTTGGCCAGTTCATGAACGCGAATCTGGGCGGTGGAGACGCGGGAATCAAACATCTCCTCGAGCATCTCGGTCCAGCGATGGAAGGTTGGTGGGCGGATCTCGGTCGCATCGAGCACGTAACTCCGCAGATGGCTGAGAAGGCCGAAGCTGGAATCAATGAGATTCTCAAGGTTCACACGGCCAACGACATTGCAGCGGCGCGTGACAATGTCTTGTTGCAGATCCTCAAGGCAAAGGTTGGAGACAAAAGGCTGCCGTACTGAGTACTCATTTCATTCCACAAGCGAGAAGACCTTGAGCCAAGTACAGCCATCGTAGCTCGAACCTGGGCTGCGATGGCTGTACCGCTCGGCAACTGATATGACAGAGCATGCGGACGAAGTCTTTAGTGGCGCGATTAAATCCAACCCGCGGGCGAATGCGCGGTCTTTGACTACGCGCGGTGAGTCCGGAGTCTTTCTTCAACCTTTGGCCGATGTTGTTCCGTCACCTCAAAGCAAGTTCAGTGGGCCTACGCGCACTCAGGGAGAAGCAATTCAAGCGGCATCAATCTGCATCTGCCAGTCGCCCTCCCCCTCTAGCAGGTTCGCCTGTACGATCGCGCTCTGCCTCGCGTTAGCAGGGATCATCGCTGATCCGACAACGTGTCATGCGCAGTCGCCGTCGGCCAGTACCCCTGCCACGTCCGAGAATGCAATGACGGCTGATGTGCATGCGACTCAGAACCAGATCTCCGACCCAACTCATGACAATAAGCCGAACGAAGAGAAAACTACGCCTTCCCGCGCGAATGCAACTGACTCTTGGGGTCCAGTTCCAACAAAAAAAGCTTCTGTTGCTAATTTGGCACCCTACCTCCTGCCATACTTCAACAACGGACCCGTGTTCGGGCTGCCAGGAACCGACTCGAGAGATTTCCGCTATCGCACTCAATTGAGTGGCGATTGGGGCGGGCTGCGAACAGATCTAGCTCGTCATGGATTTTTCTTTGATCTTTACTCAACGAGTGCATATCAAGACGTAGCGTCAGGTGGTCTCAAAACCGGAAGCGCCTTCATACAAAACACCCAGCTCTCGATCAATGTGGATACCGGGCGCGCGGGACTCTGGCCGGGCGGCGTATTCCATATCACCTTGGAAGCCAGGAATGGAAGCTCTTCACCGCAGAATACTTTTACCGTGGGCTCCATCGTGCCTCAGTACACCGGGCTGGCCTTCCCAGGTCCCTTCTTCGTCCATGATGTCCTCCCCACGGAGTATTTCCTATTTCAGTCTCTGACGCCGAAATTCTCCGTCATCTTGGGAAAGGTCAACGTGCTCACCCACGCCGACCAGACCTTTTTCGGCAACAGCTACAAGTACGACTTCGCCAACCTAAACTTCAACAAGAATCCGATGGCCCTCAATTTTTACAACACCACTTCGTTGGCAGCGATTGGGGTGTGGACGCCGTCAAAATGGCTAACCACTGCTGCCGGCGTGTTCGATCCCAATAGCCAGGCGGATAATTTGGCCACGAATGCCTTCGATCGGGTAAACATCTATGGCATCACAATCTTTTCATACAAGATCGGCAACTTACCGGGTAAATCCTGGGCGCAGGCCAACTGGACGAACAAGCCGAAAATCGATTTGACGTCACCATTTGGGCAGTTGTCGCCGTCGGAAGTTCCCCAGGCTGTCGGAGTTCTGTTGGGGACTCCTTCAGCTCAGGCTTTGCCCATCAACTATAAGGGTAAGAGTTGGGTGACGATCGGAAACTTTTCGCAGTATCTCTTTGTGAAAGATCACCCTGCGGCGGTCGCTGAGAAACTCGGGAGCGGCCAGGAGCTCAGAGGAATTGGTCTGTTCGGACGCATCGGATATGCCCCAGAGCACACCAACCCTATCACGCGTGATGCGAGCGTAGCGTTGTTTGCCTATGGCCTCTCTGATCACAGGCCCAATGACAGTTTTGGATTGGGAATCTATCACAATGGAATTAGTCAGCCTTTGAAAGATGACATCAAGCGGCTCACAGGAGCCGCAGCCACTGTGAAAAACGAGAATGGTCTCGAGGTCTTCTACGATGTCGCGATCACTCCGGAGATCAGGCTGATTCCAAGTTATCAGCACATTTGGAACCCTATGGCCGCTGGGGCGGCGAACAATGAACACCACGCGGACGTATTTCTTCTTCGCTCGAGCTTTACATGGTGAGGGAGAATCGTTTGGTCGGGAGTGGTATCTGCTGCGCAGAAAGAATCAAATGCTGAAACAATCTCCAACGTTTTCGACAATTCGCACACCTTCCTCCTATCCGGCATCGCACAAGCGTTTCCTTCAAGGTGTAGTTTTCAGAATTATTTGGCGTAGAGTTTCAGAGCTATTTGGCGCAAGACACTGGCTTCAAAGGGTTGAACTGCGTGTCAAAGCAACTCTTACTAGTCCGAGGCTTAAAAGGCATAAAGACCTTCAACTCATTTCACATGAGTCGGTTGACGCGGAGCCTGGCGAAGAAGTTGGCTCCATGTACGCCACTTAATCCCGAAATACTACGCCAAATAATTCCGAAACTCGGCGCCATTTAAAGTCGAAAGCTACAGTCTAGAAGAGCACGTTTATCCCACCGCTCTCGAACTCCGAATGTTCCATCACCAGAGTGGGAGATCCCGGCTGTTGCGCATCGCCTCGGCCTCCGACGGACAGAGCGACCCGCGGCATGTTGTCCCGCATACTCTGGATCCTTAATCCCAATCACTTCATCTACCTGTTTTCAATTCGGATCTTAGGAGAACTGCTCACTTTACGGGCGGACTTCCCGGTAGCACATAGCGAAGGCCAAGATAGAGCATGTTTAAATCGGCGCTATCAGGTTGGTGGGGCGCCACGTACCAAGGATGTCGAGCCACCCAGGAGTACTGGCCGCTGAACTGGAATGCGCCGTAGTTTGGGTTTTTCCAAAAGACCCGTGTGAAACCTCCAGTGACCTGCTGGATAGTTCTGTTCTGGCTGTTCGGAGAACCTGTGTACCCGTAGCCGACTGGCTTTCCGGTCGACGGATCGATCGTCACGTTCCTGCCGAGGTACGTGGCGCCGTAGTAGCTGAAGACTTTCAACTTCGGGTTCACTTGGTACTCGAGGCCGTTCACCGTGGACATGGCCTGCACCAGCGATGGAGAGCCGTCGGCCCTGATAATCAGGTTCGGCCCCTCCCCAAAGATAAAACGGCCGCCGCCATTGCTATAAAAGTTGTTCGTGAACAATGACAGATTCTTCAACACCTCAAACCCAGCATTGAACGCGACTCCGCCCCCGACGGTGCTGAAACTCTTGCTCACCGACGGGTTGTAGAAAGTGAATCGATTTATCAGGCCCCCGACCTCGAAATGTATCGCGCGATCACCAATCTTGGGATCGACAGCTATTTTCGTAATGAAATCCGAGTTCGGATTCGGAACCGCGAGACCACCGCTCCCCCGTATTGACCTGGCCGAAGTAGTCAGGAGCGAATGCTGCGGGGAGAGTTATCGCGCCGGCCCCAGCCGACCCGCCGGCGTACGCATCCCCGGATTCAAATGACACACCCATCGATACTATCGAAGAAGGATGGTAAAGTGCGCGGAATTGGGGAGTACGCGCCCACACAAGGCCTGATTGGATGTTCGGGTCCAAATCTTGAGTGAGGAACAGATTGCCAGGCAAAGCAGGGATCCCCTTGCGGCCGGGCGTCAACAAACTCCAGGCCTGACCCGCAAGGATCTCCCATTTGCCTCTCTGGAGGTCGGCGAAAGCAAGCCGCAGACGCATCCCGTAGGCGTTGGAGGTAGTTGTGGCATTGCCCGGTTGAAAACCCAAAAAATCCGTCTCTACCACACCCAAAACATTCGTACCAAACGCCTTGGTATTTATCTGTACGCCCATCCGTGAGTTCGCGGCGCTAGAAATCGTCTGGCGCCGGGCGCCGAACACGGTGTTGCTGAATGGGATCTCCGCAAAATTGGTTGGCACCCCGCTTGATACAACGTGGGAACGCCAGACCTGCATGAAATCGAGGAAGCCAATCGGAGTGATCGATGTGCCGCCAATCTCCAGAGAGAGGGGGGCCTTGATGGGAGCCGAATCCGGAAAGGAGGGAACTACGGCTGCCGGGACGGGTGTCGGGACAGGTGCCAGCACCGGTGCCGGGACGGGTGTCGGGACAGGTGTCGCAGCCGAAAGCGCCTTTTCAAGCAACCTTTGCTGCGTTTCAACGAGCCTGCGAAGGTCGTTGATCTGTTGCTGTTGCGCTTCAAGGCGCCGCTCGATCTCAACAGGCACGGCTCCCGCCGGCGGCAGGTTCTGTCCCGAGGCCAGCTGTATGAACACGACACACGCAACGGCCCAAACCGCGGCAATCCGCTTCGTGTCTCTTTTTGTGATTTTCATCGTTTTTCTCTTAATTGATTGTGTTTACATTTCCGGCGTTGTCATCATGCTGTAGGCTTCACCGAATCTGATCGGTCGGTTGGCGGCGAATCGGATCTTGCCGGTGGGCGAGGGAATCAGGGCAATGTAGCTGAGGTCGTAGCCGAGTGTGAAGTTTGGCAGCCTCGCAAAAAGGACCACGACAGAACTCCATGAGAAGGAAGGGGCGGGTCTTTGGGTGAGTAGGCGGGTCGATGTGCGGATGCGTGCTCGGTTCCACTGGTTCCCCCTCAGCTTTCTGTGTGCGAAGCTATTTGCCCATAATCTCCTGGACAGTGCGATCGTTCTTGACTGCCTGAAGAAGCGGTCAGAATCAGGTGCGCACCATCTTAGCCTAGTAAAAGGACCAGCCCACGGTGGTGGAGCCGCCGAGGTTGTTGGTGGGGGCTCCGACGGAGCCGGAAACAGGGAAGCCGATAGCCAAGCAAATCTCTGGCGGGCTCAAAAGCCTTGTGCTCAAGGAACCATTGGAATGGTGTCGGCGGCGAGGTCTTCGGAGAGTGATAGTAGTTGTGGCCACACACGAGGTATGGGTGCTCGACGAGAGGTTGTGTCAGGACGAGGCTGGGCTCAGACTGCCACACTTCGTCGGCGAGGAAGCGGTAGAAGTATGCGAATTCCGAACTTGACTTAGCCAAGACATGGGTATCCTCAGCAAGCGACGATCGGAACGGTTCAGAAGCCCACCCGCCCTGCTCGAATGAGCCCGGAGAAATCAGGAGATTGATCGACGGTTTGTGCAAGTGGGTTAATGTGCTCCCGCCGTTTTAGTTCCTCGAAGGGTAGGCCATCAGTCACCAGCCGCCCACGCTCATAGAGCAATTCATCCAAACTTCCGTTTAGGAGGAGCCTATATGTCCAGGGCTTCGGATTCGGGAGGTCAGCAGTCAGCTGACCACTGAGCGTAGTTGTGCAGTTCTTCGTTGCTGCGTTATACCACTCTGGATGATCACGAAGATGGTTAAGATAGACCAGGTAAGTCAGGAAAAACTTCCGAGCAATATCCGCGGGGGCGCTTGTGCGGTACATATAGACTTCCTCATTCTTGCGATAGTTGGTCCGTAGCCGAATAACATCGCGTTCGTCAGCCGCAATAAAGATCAATTCATATTGCCTGAAGAAACCGAGTATCGCCGAATAGGCCTGCCCCGGCCGGTAGCGAGCTTCAATTGAAAACGCAAGATGTTGGTTATTGCCAAAATCAAAGCTCACAATTGGGTGACCGATCCAACGCACTCCCCAATTGATGAAGAAAAAATCCGTACCCCGAAGCTCCGAAAGGCTGAATGTACGGTCAGTCCAGCAATTCGTGTATTCAACTTCGGAGCGGTAGTCGCAGTTACGAAGGTTATGTATCGTAACCTTGTCTCCGTCAATCTCGGCCCACGCTCTTCGGGCTACGTCCTGTCGCCAATTTGCATCATCTACCGGCTTCAGGCTTAGCCACCATACCAGGACCACGCAAGGACAGATGAGCGAATAGAAACCCCTTCGTCGCCTAGTCGTGACTAGGAGCAAGATCTCTACAACAAGATAGATAACAACGAACACAATGCGCATTGATGCAATTCGAGAATCGACGTAAATAGCGGCAACAGCCCAAAGATTAAGCAACAGAAGTCCGAACCACATAATCCCAACGGCGAGCGCTTTACAAGCTCTTAAGAGAAACTTCGATCTCTTAGCGGGTGCAGGTGGAAGCTCGAGTGTCTTGCTATCGATCATCTAAGCATCTCTCGTTTTTTACCTTTGCATCTGCGACTCAGTAACTAGGTCTTATCGACACTCAAAGATTTCATTTGTATCGCAACCTCCTATCGGATGCTCTTTGAGGTACAAGGGTACATGAGCGTCTAGGTTGAGGTGTCTCAAGTGCCAGAAATCACACTATTCTGCAAGATACCGACAACTACTCGACGATTAGGCCTACGTGGGGACGAGAGTACCCATTGCGCTTTACCTCTTCTGATTGGGGAAAAATGGCCATATACACTCATTGGTCAAATTGAGCATCAAACTAAAACGCTTTCGCGAGGAAACTATATGAAGATGAGAGGTTCTATATTTTCCTCGTTGCTCGTCGTCCCCCCTTTCTGACACCCTGGGTTAGGGCACAAGTCCTTAAGTTCCTGTCTGAAACGTACCGAAAAATCTCTGTCTAAGGGCCCGAAGGCAGCAGTGAGCGCGTTATCCAACACGACGTAAATTGGAAAGGCAATCATGAAAAGTCGAGGCGCGCGAGCATGGCTCACACTTTGCGTCATAGCAGCCGCTAGCAGTGTGCATTCCCAGGAACTCTTCAAGCACGAGAAGGTGCATCCAAAACTCGGACTTGTTCTTGAGGGCGGCGGCGCGTTGGGCCTCGCCCACATTGGAGTCATAACGTGGATGGAGGAGCAGTAAGCGTGTGATCTTCCCCACTGGATTAGTTGTTAGCTGCGGGGTGATGATGCGGCCATGGAACGTGGGGAAGTTGTAGGGCGGAGGCGGACGCAGCGGGTACATCGCAGCATGGCGGAGAAGCGCCGGATTGTGGAGTTGGTGCCGTGTTCACCGTATTGGGTGCGGCCAGGGCCTTGATGTAGAGGACGTCGGAGGCCTTGGGGTCCTTGGTTCCGGTGCTGGCCCATAGTAGCCGTTGCGGGTTGTAACCGGCTTGCGAAATTCGCTTCCAATCCGGCGTGTCCAGCAGGTCACGGTATGCTTTGTACGTACGCTTGGCGATCGCGATTCCTAAACGGTCTCGCAGCGCTTCGGGCACTTTGTTCATGACAGCCACGTCCCAGCGGCTGATAAAGACCGAGGCCACGGAGCCAACGTTGGGTTGCAGCCCGGCGGCAATTCGGCGCTCGATGCCGCGCCGGTACGCTCCGGCCGCTGCCAGGTAATGCTCACGCGAGAAAAGCAGGGTAACATTGATCGATACACCGGCGAAGATCGCCTCTTCAATGGCGGGCAGGCCCTGCTGGGTACCAGGAATCTTGATGAACAGGTTGGGGCGTGCCGCTCGGCTGTGCAGGTCCTTGGCTGCGGTCAGGGTACTCGCGGTGTCGTAGGCCAGCAAAGGCGACACTTCCAATGAGACCCATCCGTCTACACCCTTGGTTTGCTCGTGAATGGGGTGGAACAGATCGGCGGCGCGTCGCAGGTCCTCGATAGCAAGTTCGAAGAACAGCGCTTCTGCCGACCTGCTTTCGCCTAACTTTTGGCGAATCGCCGCGTCGTACGATGTGCTGTTTTTGATGGCATGATCGAAGATTGTGGGGTTCGAGGTCAGCCCGGTTACGGATAGCTCGTGAATATAACGCTTTAAGGTACCGCTATCCAGCAGGTCGCGAGTGATGTTATCCAGCCACAAACTCTGACCTAGGTCGTGAAGCAGTTGCGTCGCCTTCATCTTCACACCTCAAAGTCTCCGCGCCCGAAAGTATCACGCCTGCCATAACGTCAAGACGTCTTGTCTGTTTGGCTGCTTGCGGGCGACACTGCGGAAATCCTTTCTTCCCCGTCATCGTTCCAGTTGATCTGCAATTCTTCGGCGCGGTCTAGAACCGCATCACCGCGCGCCCCTCCGAAATAGTCCCAGGCCCACTCCAAAAAGGCCTCGATCTTCGCGCGAGTGGAGGATAGCAGGGCGGCGTGCACTCCGAGCCACGCCGCGAACGCGATAGCACCTTGAAGTTCGTGGCGATGCTCACCGACTTCGGCCACGGCCGAGTTACGTCCGATCATCGCCATGATGCCTTTATCAAAATAGTGGAACGGGTCTCTTGGCTTTCCTGCTATGTCCGACAAGATATTCCTGGCGGACCATTTGCCAGACTGTTCCGCCACAGAAGCAAGCTGGGGCAGCGGTCTACCGTCCTTGTCCGCGATATTGGCGAAGTCTCCCAGGGCATAAACACCCGTTAAACCCGGCACCGTAAGGTCGGCTTCAACATCGATACGGCCACCATGCCCAGTCTTGACCCCCAAGTTGTCTGATAACGACGCAGCCTTGAGCCCTCCTGCCCAGATGACGGTGTGCGTAGAAATCCTGGTGCCGTCTGAGAGCACCACGTGCCCACTCCCAACCTCCTTCACCCGTGTGCCCAGGCGAATTTGCACTCCGCGTTCCTCAAGCATTTTGGCAGCGTATGTCTGGGCCTTTGGGGAAAACGTACTTAACACCGCGTGGCCCCCATCCACCAGGAGAATCTGCCCCCGGTCCACGGCGAGGTTCTTATAAGCCTTGTCGCGGGTCCCTCTCTTCAGCGACGACTGCAGCATGTCCCCAAACGCACCTGCCATCTCCGTGCCCGTAGCGCCAGCGCCTACGATGACGAAGTTGAGCGCTCCCTTGGCAACGAGCGAGGGATCGCGATCCGCGGATTCGAGCATGGCCAGGATGCGTGACCGTAGTCGCTCAGCATCGTGCAGGGAGTACAGTGGATAGCTGTGCTCGTCCGCTCCCGGTGTGCCGAAAAAGTTTGCCTGCGAGCCGGCGGCCAGCACCAGAAAGTCACCCTCATAGTGCTGCCCCTCAGCGGTGTCCACCGTACGCGTGTTGAGATCGATCGAGACGACCTCTGTCATTTTCACGTCTACGTTCGGGTGGCTCCTAAGCGTTCCGCGCAAATTGAAAGCTATATTGCCCGGACCCAGGATCGCGGTGGCCACTTGATAGAGCAGCGGCTGGAACTGCTGATAGTTATTCTTGTCAAGCAACGTGATTCGAACATTCGGATTCGCAGCCAGCTTGCGGGCGCAGTTCAGGCCGGCGAATCCACCGCCTACGATCAAGACGCGCTTCACGCTGTTCGGATTTTGTTCGTTGGACTGGGTCATGGTTACCTGACCTCACAAATACGAACAAATGTATAAGGAACACAACAACCCGCGCTACTGGGAGAACTACCGGTGCGAACAATCGCCCTGAATTAGGCGCATGCCCTCGGATTCGAACAATACCATAACTTTCCGTACCTTGACATATCGATTTAGCCGAGTAGCGGCCATCCGCAAGCAGTCCCCGTGGTGGCTTGAAAAGTCCCCCGCCGTCCTGAAGTGTATTTCAGTTTCGCGAACTGTCTTGGTGGTGGCGGTGCGCCGCTCGGCATTGTGCAACATAAGTGCGCAAGTTCATGCACAAGGGTTGAGAACTCCTCAGCTTTTGACTGTCGCGGCAGTAATGCGATCATATGCCCATGAGATTGAAGGCCCTGGAGATGGCCTTTGCTGTCGGGGCCCCACTCATCATTGTCTTTGCTGTCGCGGCCCCACTCATCATTAAGGATGATACTGATCCTGGGAAAAGGCGTTGATGCTCCCGGTGTTGCGTTTCAAAACGGAAAGAGTGACTCAAACGAGCGATTTGACCCTTATCTTGGGATCCGCCGCCGCCATTGCCTCCTCTGCAAGCCTAAGGTCGCCGGCGAAATTCAATTCATCAACAAGCTGTTCGATGTTGCTGCCCGATCTGCAAATCGTTACGAGCGAGTTGCGTCTGCGCCAACTAATGCAACAGAGCCACCCTTCTTCATATCGCTCCTTATCCCCGTTCAAAGATCTGGCCCACCCACGGAAATTAGCTTATCCCGCGACACTTCCACTGACATCTCGCACAGCAACCGCCACCATCTCGCCATTGCGGTACACTTATCGGCAATCGAGGTAACGACCATGTGCAAGCCACGTCTCGCCGGGTCCCTGACGCTCCCCAGCCTCCTCATAACAACCTTCCTTCTAACCAATTCCCCGGCCATCGCTCAATCCACCCAGATCAAAGGAATCATCGACGGACGAACCGGCGCCACCATGTCCATCAAGGTAGTCGACTCCCCCGACACCACGGTTCTCCTCTCCGACACGACTAATGTGCAGGAGGTTGAAGGCGTCTTCCACGGACGCAAGAAAGACATGCCGATGACCTCTCTCATCCCCGGTCTTCCTGTTGACGTCAGCGGAAGCATGAACGCCCAGAACCAGCTCGCCGCCGACAGCGTCAAGTTCAAAGGCTCCGACCTCAAAGCCGCCATGGACGCGCAGGCAGGCCTCAAGCCCACCACACAGCAACTTCAGCAAACCCAGCAGCAGGTCGACCAGCAAAAGGCTGCTCTTCAGGCCCAACAAGCCCAGCTCACGGCCGAGCAGAAGAAGATTGCCGCCAACAAAGCCGCAATCGCCGCCGCCAACAAACGCTTCGGCGAGCTTGGTGATTACAACATCCTGGGCGAGGCCACCGTCTACTTTGCCAACGGCAAAACCACCGTCGACAGCGCAGACAAGGCAAAGCTCCTGCAGCTGGCACAGCAGGCGAAGGCAATCACGGCCTACATCCTGCAGGTGCAGGGATACGCCTCTGCGGTCGGCAGCGCCGCCCTCAACCAGAGACTCAGCAGCGAACGCGCAAACGCCGTCACTGAGATTCTCGAGCAGGATGGCGGTATTCCCCTCACCAACATACTCGCCCCCGGTGCCATGGGTACTTCCTCCCAGGTAGATTCCGACAAAACAGCGGAAGGCCAGGCTGAGAACCGCCGCGTAGTCGTCAGAATCCTCCAGAACAAAGGCATCGCAGGGACCTAGAGCCTTCACAAACTACAGCTGCATCAGACGGCTTGTAGCATCGTCGAGCTAAACGCTCTTGTCAGAAGCGATGGATTGATTAGATGGATTACTCGACGCCGGCGCTGACAGAGTCGAAGCAAGCTGTTGTTATGTAATCGATGAAGGCCACTTCGTCGGCAACCCGCTGTTGGATCAAGACTTTCGAGCCAACAACGGTGATTACCAGATTATGCAGCCTCGGGCCACTATAGTTCGTCAATGAGCGGATGGCTCTGCAACTCGTGAACTGACAGACAATGGATGCGGACCGACGTGGATGAGAGAGATGGTTTTTCCCAGAAAGCAACGACGAGGGGTAAGCCAGCCGCTTATTAGTTTCTGTGCTCTCCGCATAGTCCTGTCGGTTTTCTTGCTAATAGGATTAAGTGCGCAGTCTCTCGCCCAGATTCCGGCTTCTGCGCCTCCGCCCGCCAAAGCTGAGCCTGCTACAATCGCCGACCCGCTCGGACGGGAAACTCCCCGGGGCACCATGATGGGTCTTGCGAAGTATGGAGAAGAACGCCGGGACTATGCGGCCGCTGCTCGTTACATGCAACTGGATAGTCGCCAGCGAGCGGACCCGGTGCAGCTAGGCAAAGAACTTCTGGCACTGCACACAAAGTTCGAAGGCAACATCGAATTGTTGAGCAATGAGCCCAGCAGCTGGGTTGAAGCTGGACTGCCGAGCGACCATGTGCGTGCTGGCGTCTATAAAGTAGGTAGCACGACCGTTGACGTGATCCTCGTACGTGTGGATGATCCGCAGTCAGGAAAAATCTGGCTGCTTTCCAAGGAGACGGTTGCGAAAATACCCGGGCTCTACGCCCAGATGGAAGCCGAAAAGCCGGCATTGAAGGATCGAATCACGGCTTGGACTTTGGGCGGCGTGCAACTACTAGGAATGTCCTTCAGGCAATGGCTCGGGTGGCTGCTCTCGATCCTGGTCTCTTGGTTGGTAGTATGGCTGCTGGCGCTCCTGTTGAGCATGCCCAGACGGATCTGGTGCAGACTCCGAAAGGTTCCCTGCATAACAATCTGGGACACACCGCTCGGATTGCCGCTGCGGTGCATCATTGCGATCCTGCTGCATACCTTCTTTGTTTACCTGCTTCAGCCACCGCTTCGGTATCGCGTCTTCTACGTTCGTTTTATAGCTGCTCTCCTAGTGGCTAGCGTGGCGTGGCTTGTGAGCAACATCACTGATCAAGGCTTCAAACACGCAGTGAAACGAACTCAGGCGCATCGCCGCGGCGGAGAGTCGATCCTGATCGTGGTGCAGCGACTGACGCGCGTAGCAATGTTCATCGTTGCATTCGTGGCCGCATTGGCTCTGTTCGGATTGAACGTCGGGACCGCACTCGCTGGCTTCGGCATTGGAGGACTGGCGATAGCCTTCGCTGCGCAAAAAACGCTTGAGAATCTTCTGGGCGGGGTCTCGTTGCTAATGGACAAGGCTTTACATATTGGCAATTTTTGCAAAATCGGTAATCAATTCGGCACGGTCGAAGACATCGGCCTACGCTCTATAAAGCTGCGAACCCTCGATCAAAGCCTGCTCGTGGTTCCGAACGGATTGCTCTCCCAAATGCAGTTCGAGAATTTTGGGCCTCGTAAAAAATGCCTCCTCAATCAGCACTTTTCTCTGCGAATTGAGACGGAGGCCGAACAGTTACGCCTTGTGCTCGATCGCGTGCAGAGCATGCTCGATCAACAACCTATGATCGAGACTGGAACCTCGAGAATTCGCGTCGCGAATTTCGCCGGTGCTTCCTTCGATCTGGAGTTGTGGGCGTATGTTAAAACGAATAACTGGGCAGAGTTCACGGCCATTCGCCAAGACGTCATCCTCAAGATCGCTGAGATTGTCGAAGCCGCGGGTACTCGGCTTGCCGCACCCACACAATTGACCTACTTATCCGGCGACGCCGTCATTGACGCCGGAAAGGAGAACGCCACTGTTCGCCACGTGATCGAACTTCGGGCCGACAATTCCTTCCGATTTCCAGGAGAGAGTCGAACCGGAACGGAATGATCGCCCCGGATATGTATTTTGTGAGAGCGGTTGATCACGCGTTTGCGTAAGGTATCGAGCCACTGATGATGATCACTGGAAACGTCTATGGAGCCGGGACTTCCTGATGTTCTCTGAAATGTCGGGTTTTGACCAAGTTCGCGTTGGCGCGTCTCTGGGCCGGGTGAACTTGGCGAAAACCCCGTTTGAACTAAGCCGCTGGCGTGGCGGATGCTGCATTTGTGGCGATGGAAGGAGGGCTTGGAGCGGCGGCATGATCTGAGTCATAGGAGGTACTTCTTATGACTCAGATCAGAGACCGGATGCTCGAAGAACTCGAGCGCCGCAACTATTCCCCTGGAACCGCAAAAGCCTACTTGTTTTCGGTCAAGCAGTTTGCCGAACACTTTCATCGTACTCCCGACCGGCTTGGAGCGGAGCATATCCGGGAGTACCAGCTCTACCTGTTTCGTGAGCGGAAGCTGGCTGCGAAGACGGTGGCGCAGCGAGTGGCCGCGCTGCGGTTCTTCTACGTCAAGACGCTCAAGCGACATCACATGCTGGAGCACCTGCCGTTTCCCCGCTTGCCGGAGAGGCTCCCAACCGTGCTCAGCCGGGAGGAGGTCGGCGGGTTGCTGGCCGCCTCCGCCAACCGGCTGCACCGCACCATGCTGATGACGTTGTACTCGACCGGAGTTCGCCGGACCGAGCTATGCCAGTTGAAGACCTCGGACATCGACAGCGAGCGCATGGTGGTTCATGTGCGTCAGGGCAAGGGCAGGCGCGACCGGGATGTACAGCTTAGTCCCGCCCTGCTCGAAGAGCTGCGCGGCTACTGGCGATGGATGAAGCCGAAGACCTTTCTGTTTCCGGGTCTGGTCGATGGCTGGCGAGCCGATGTGCCCATCACCGACAAGGTGGCCTGGTTCGCCTGTCAGAGCGCGGCACGGGCTGCCGGGATCGAGAAGCACATCTCCCCGCACACCCTGCGCCACAGCTATGCGACCCACCTGCTTGAAGCAGGAGCGGACCTGCGCACCATCCAGGTGCTGCTCGGCCATGCCTCGCTCGATCACACCACCGTCTATCTGCACCTCTCCCGGCGGCATATGGATGGTGCCGCTATGGAGCAGTGTAAAGGTGGAGACAAATGACCCCACCATCGTGAACTCACTTGCGGCATTGATCGAGCGGAGCAAGGAAGTACCTCTTGCGCAACGAGCTGCCAAATTAAAATCCGTTGTTTTTGAACTGCTGCAAGGCGAACAGATCGAGGAAGCGTATGAAGTAACCCGTCGCGCGCTTCCCGACGCCCGTATCTTTGCGCAGCCGCTGATTACGGGGCACGCTATACACTCCACGCCAAATGCCACAGCGAATGCGACTTTGCGATTCTTGTCGGCGACTTTAGGAACCGATGCCCGCCCCCTTCACGGCCAAGTAGTCTTGGTCGGCGAGTTGGCATCCATACGTGGCGTCTGCGGGGTCCCGCTGACCGTCAAACGTGACGGATGGGAACTTGGAACATTAAGCATATCCTCTGAAGAACAACTTTCGCAGATTCGGCTCTCTGCTGCGTCAATCGCAAACTATCTCATGGCTGTGAGGTGTTAGAGCCGTTTATGGTTCTGGATAGAGCTCAATAGTGGACTCGATAAATTGGCGTTGTTTCCGGAAAACGCCGTTTTCGGGAGTCTATTGCGTCTCGCGCAAGGAGGCGTAACCCTTGGCCGCGCCAAAGGCTAAGAGCGCATATAAGCACCCATTCAGAAGTGGCATGAGGATAATTGCGGATGGCCCTTCGATAACCCAAAACGGGCAGGTTATGTAAACAGTGCTCCAGAACACACGGCTGGCTAATCCCTCTGGAAGATTGAAGAGCAGCATGGCCACAATGCCCCAAAACGCTGGAACACCTGCTCCGATACCAAACGCAAGAAATGTTCCGCGCATGAATCGCTCTGGGGCCGAATGCATTTCTGGATCGTAGCAGGTCGCATTCACTGTGTAGCTCCCGGAAAGTCCGGTTTGCGGCAAGTTCGATTTGAAGTTTCCGAAAACCCCGTTTCAGGGATGGATGGCTTTGCACTTGTTGTAGCGAAGGGTGGGCCTAACACTCACATCGAGTGAAAGTGCGTCTTCTGGCACACGTTGGGCCTGCAACTGATTTACATTCAAGAGGAAGAAGGGCAGATCTCGCACTTGGCTTTTCAAGACCCGTGGGTGTGGAATTTGTGGACGAGCTTTAGGATGCCGTACACGATAACAAAGTCTGCAAGGCCGAGTGGAAGAAGGATGATGCCGGGAAATCTCTCCGTTGACCAAGGGAGAAAGAACACCAGACCTCCTTGGATGGCAAATATAGCGGCAAGTGTGAGCCAGAACGAGGCATGATGACTTAGGTTCCAGCATGCTCTCATCGCCATGATTCCGCCTAGCGCAAAGACGACCGCTGCGCCGCCTCTACCCGGCTGATTAGGAACGACAAAGAAAAAGAAAATAAACGAGCCAGCGGCGGCTGCCCCTATTTGCAAAAGATTTATGAATACACTGTTCGATGTCTCGTCATTCATCGGGAAGCCTAACCCAGCCCTTGCTCATCATACATTTCTCCAACCTCCTGCAAAGTCTCGTTTTGGGAAACTACGGCCTTATCGCTTCCCAAGCCCACTTTCAGGGAACGGCTGGTTCAGCTTCCTTTCAGCAACTCTTCCAAGATATTCAAACCGAGTTTCGGTTCCCCAATGCATTCGACTCTCGCTCTGTTTGTTTGTGACATAGCTTATGGAGCGATTCAGAGGAACTCATAAACCGTCGTTTTCGATGCGTTACCTCAACCAAGCAGCAGTCGAAGACATCGTGAAGAAAAACGCTGTTTATCCCCGGACATGGCGGAGCTAGGGACCTGTCATCCGTGCGGCGTATAACCAGCCAACGCACGTCGATTTTCGCGTAAAGACACATGAAACAAAGATCTAGTGCACGAGCGTGATGCAGCGGCGTGTGACTATCGTTCCCGAGGGTCTACAGACCTCCGTAACTACCGATTTACCGCCTGTTACAAGCGCAAAAACTATGATCGCTGTGCGGAAGGTTTGGTTCCTCTCCGCTTTCCCCAGCGTGTCCGTTCCTAGACACGGTACGACCACAACCTTCACCCCGAAAGGATCAGAGGCAATGGCATTTCCAACCGCTGTGAATGACGCCAAGTCTAAGTTCAATAGCACTCCCATTAGCGAGAGTGAGATCAACGAAGCTTTTAAAGCTTTGCAATCGAAAGATGCAGGCGGGAATGCAATAACTGTAGACGTTCTAGGAGCGTTCGTCCAATACACAGCACTTCAATTTGCCGGTCAAAAGATGTTCGATGTGAACAAAGTTGACGCGATGGCCAATCAAATACTTAGTTATCTACAGTCCTACGATGGAAACAACAAGAGGATTGTCATTCAATTGTTCGGCGGTGGCGAATTTATTGCGGACAACGTAGGAGCAGGACAAGGTGTTAGCGTCGGCTACGATATAGGCGCCCTTCCGGGGATAGGTAAGAATTGGGCAATCGTATGCTTCGCACTTTGGGACTGAACTGATTTGTCATAATCATGCCATGTCTATCGCCCATAGAAACTCGTCGTAAAAAAGAACGGGAGCCTCTCGGCTCCCGTCTTCGTTCCGTTGCCCCGGCCATGTGCCTTTCGGCAGGGATGGTTCCGGCAGCGTTCTCATAAAGAATATCGAACCAGAACAAAGGGCAAAGTTCGAAGATAAGCGATGGGGCATTCAAACCTGCGTAGGGCTGCTTCGGTGGCTTCCCTTCTTTCGGCCACTCATGGAACAAACTGGCCGGGACCAGGCAGCGACGTTTCTTCAACGGCTCGCGCCACCTCGGAGCCTTCGTGATTGTCTCCGCTCTAGCATTGATCGTCGAAAGCCCTTTGACGTCGTTCAGGTCTTTCGTGAAGAACGGCACAAGACCCCAACGTGCCAGGATCATTTCTCGCTCGCCGGTCCCACGACTTTGCCGGATGATGGGCTGATAGGTCGTCGGCGCGATGTTGTAATCCGCGTCAGGCATCGGCAGCTCGGCCGGTTCCGGCTTCGCGCGAAAGTGTTCTGCGATCTTCTGTTTGTCACTCCGTCGACAGTACCGACCGCACATGCGCTACTCCAAGGAGCTTTCTCACCCCACCATATTCACTAATCCTTGATCTGCGATATCTCGCCGCTAAACCAGTCCGAATCCGATGCTCCGTTTTGATACGAGCGGATACATCCGGCAATTTGACCGTTATTGTCGGGATTGTTGAGTAAGTCAGCAATCGTTGAAAGGGCGCTCTGTATTCCAGACGGTAGCCCATCGAATAGAACGCCACCGCCACCTCCGTCACCGCTGATTGCGCCGGACGTGGTTAGAGGGTCAGTCTGCTTAGCATTGTTGAGAGTTGTACTCACGAACGAATCTCCTTTGTTGTGCTGACATGTCTGAATGTTGCTTTTAGATGGTGGAAAGTTTTTTGATAACGAAAACCGCCAAAATTTTGGGTTGGCGACGGTACTTGCGACATTGGTTCCGCCAATGCCGCAAGCCCTTGATGCTCAGAAGCTCTCGTTTATTTCATGCCTCACGATGTTGGAGAGGACCCAATCACCGTCAAGCTAATAGGTGATGCCCCTATGTATGCACATCAGCAGCTCGAGTTCTATAAACCCATAACCGCAACTTGTTAGCGGAGACGAGGATCTGTTCATGCGTCAGACTCTCGCTGGGATGCTCTCGTGTCAACAAACGGTTCATTCGGCGGTCACAATATGACAAATCAGCGCTACAACCTTTAGGGCATTGTTCCCGTAATAGCTCGTGCGATCATCTCGGTCAGGATTCATTTGCTGAGCTGTAACTCCTTACCTGCCTCAATTTACTCTCTCCCCATCTTCCACTCATGTCACACGCGTACTGATCACGCGTCCACATTGAACTCCTTCGCCGGAGTAGATTCCCGTTGGGTTGAGCCAAACAATGGGATATCCGCCGGGCGTTCGCAGGCTGCACCCTGTACCTCTTTCTGTCCTGTTCGCTTGCTCCCTTCCCTTGTCCTGCGTTGAGCAAACTCTTGTGCGTACAGGACATGATGACAACTTCAAAAAGTATGCCCGCTTCCGGAACCCGCATCCCGGTTGTCCTCCTCCATGATGCAGCCGTCGATGAGTTCATCTCATCGATGCTGCTTAGTGTCATGCCGGGTATCGATTTGCTCGGCATCATTATCATCAATGCAGACTGCATCGCTGAACCAGCCATGCAAGCCTCCTCCAGGCTTCTTCAGTTCATGGGCCGCACCGAAATCCCGGTGGCGCTCAGCCGCGCCCGCGGATGGAATGCCTTTCCGTGGGCCTACCGAAAGGACTGTGTCTGCTTTAATGAGCTTTCTATTCTGAAAGGCTACAACCCGCAGGTGCCCACGCCACCGCCCGACGGCGAAGCCCTCCTGGCAAAGCTCTTGCGTGAAGCTATCCTCACAAACCGCCCGCTCACTCTTCTCATGACCGGTCCTGTGACCCCGCTGGTCGACACTCTCAGTAAGGAGCCCTCGCTCGCCAAAGGCGTCGGTCAGATCGTCTGGATGGGCGGAGCTATCGATGTCAGCGGCAATCTGGACCCGCAAACCATCAACTCAGTCGTCGCTAACACGCACGCTGAATGGAATGCCTTCTGGGATCCGTACTCGGTCGAAACTATCTTCCGCCTCTTCGGGGGCATCAACATGTTCCCACTGGACATCAGCGACTCCGCTCCGGTCACATCGGAGTTCCGCAACGCGCTCAAGCAACAGGGTGAAAAGTATCGCTACTCGCAGCTTGCCTATGAAGCATATAGCCTCGTTGCCAGCGAGCCCTTTTATCGCCTCTGGGATGTCACAGCTACCTGCTGGCTTACACGCCCCGACCTGTATACACCTGCAACCACCATGCCGCTCACTATTGAGCAGTGGGGCTTCGAGCAGGGCTGGATCCACAAGCCGCTCACTCTCGGAGCAGAGAAGCCGCAGAACGTCTTCTTCAGCTTCGCGGACCTTCAGGGGTTCTACAAGTATGTTTTAGAGCTGCTAGCCACCAACGGCGGCAGGTAATCAGCGCGAGTTAACTGCGCCAAGACAATGCAGTCGTACGCACGCTTGCAACTAACTCGTCCACTCAGGAGCACGAGATGTCGATTCGAAATTTACTGTCAACCTTGGTGATCGCCATAGTCGCGACTCCTGCCTCGGGCCAACTCCCGATTCCGAAGCAGGAGAGTGCAGCATCCATCGCCTTCCGCAACGCGGTTGTTCCCGCGCCCCAAAAGCCCACAACGCCTGTTTTCAAGCTTAGCCATACCTACCCGCACAGCATTCCCGCAAAATGTGAGGAGTGCGAGTGGCTCAACATTCCCGTCAATTTCGCCACACAATTCCCTGCTGGTTCTAAGAAGGTCGAGTCGCCGCAGTGGCATGGTCAACACTGGGATGAATACATCAACGCCATCCTCAACTATGTGAAGGAAGACCAAGACCCGCAGCTCTCGAACGAGATTGGCTGGAAGACCACAGTCAAGGGTAAAACTCGTTGGTTTAACGTGCCGTGGATGGCCTACGACCCTACTGCCGGCCGCGAGTACGTGCATGGCACCACGAACGAGCGTACTGCGACACTTGGTGATCTCGTGCAAGGGTCACAACAGGGGCCACATGTTCAATTTTTTATGGTCGGTGAGAAGGAATCGTGCAAGACCGACTATCCCTGGGGCTTTGAATCTTGGTCCGTTGGCTATTACAACGAATTCGGCGGTTACGCCCTCGGTCGCACTATACCCACAAGTGGCGTCCCGCAAATGGGAGAGTATCTGGGGACCTCAGTTCCGGCTGGCCTGCCTTTCCCGACAGGAACTGTCGTCGTCAAGATTCTTACCTCCAACATTCCCGTCGACTGCGTTCCTTTCCTTCGTGGGTCACCCGAATGGATGGTCGATCGCCACAAATACACGAAGGCCAATGGTTACGAATGTGATCGTGAGGTGCAGTCCGACCATGTCGTCCAGGTCGATGTCGCCGTTGTCGATCGACGCTCACCAACGGGTTGGGTGTATGGCACCTTCGCTTATGACGGCAACACCCCCGGCACCACCTTCTGGGATCACATCGTTCCCGTGGGCTTGCAATGGGGTTCCGATCCGTGGACCTTTCCTGCCGTTCCGCTATCTGCCAGCTTGCCCCTGCAGCAGAGCGTCATCAACACCGATTCCGCCACCTTCCAGCACCTTGGTTGTAAGGATCGCCTAGCTGGTCCGGTCGATAACCAGCAATCTTCCTGCACCTCATGTCACGCCAGCGCTTATGCAGCACCTAAGGGAACCCCTGGCATCATGGGCTCCAATGTTCCGCCAAGCTTCGGCTTCAACGGCATGTGCCAGGCGTACTCGCTCGAGAACGCAGCCTACTTCCAGAATCAATCTGCCCCGCAAAGGTTCCCAGGGGGCCAGTATGGCGACGCCTTCACTATGGACACTTCTCTGCAGCTTGAAGTTGCATTCACTCAGTATGGCTACTACAACACCGATCGTGCACCGCAGACCTGCACGGACCCTAACCAAATCACTCCCCCGCGTAAGGCAGCCGAGGCCGCCATACAGAAGAAGGTCTCCAAATGAAGAATGTATCCCGGCGTAATTTCATGGCGCTGGCGGCTGGAACTGCCGCCAGTACCGCTGCTCCACTGATGAATGCGCAGCAACCAACACCGCACCACATGCCGATGGAAGAAGCGCCGCCGCTTCCCCTGCGGCCTGACGAGGAGTATGTCGTTCCGGACCATACTCTCGAGGCCAAGTGGAAGATCATGACACTCGACGGCGTTAAGGTGAAAGTCCGTACTTATAACGGCTGCCTACCCGGTCCGCTCATCGTTGTTCAGGCTGGAACTAAGCTGAAAATCCGCCTCAAGAACCTGCTCACTCCTTACGATTCCAGCGGATGGGATTCAAGACAAATGAATGTACCTCACATGCTGGACCACACGAATCTGCACCTGCACGGCCTCGACGTCGCGACCCACATCTTTGACCCACCCGGTACCAGCGACTGTGCCGCGCCAATGATCTCTATCGGGCCTAATGAGTACAAGGATTACACGTTCGACATCCCCCAAGATCAGCCTCCGGGGCTAAGGTGGTATCATCCGCACGCGCATGGCGCGACGGCAGTCCAGGCGGTGTCGGGCATGGCCGGCGGAGTCATCATCAAGGGAGCGATTGATGAGGTGCCCGAGATCAAGGCGGCGCATGACTATCGAATCGTCCTTCAAGACATTGGTCTCTTCGAGACCGATGAGCCACACGCCGACTATGCGGAGAGTTATGAGCCTCGCCAGAATGCCATTTGGCAGACTTATAGTTCTGATCAGTATGACCAGTATAAGTATCCATCAGGTAGCGTCACCATCGACGGTAAGCCGACAAATCCTTCGCAGACATGCGGTTTTACTACTGGCGATTACCACCTGCGCTTCTATCTGGTGAATGGGGCACCATACTTCAGAGAACGGCACAACCCCGATAATCCCACCGCGCCCCATTCCTGTCAGTTAACGCCTGCTGTTTTCAAAATGCGCCCTGGCGAAGTCGCACGCTTCCGGATGCTGAATGGTTGTTCCGACCTTATGATGCCCATCCAGGTTGAGAATCATCCGATGCATTTGCTGGGCATGGATGGCAATAACTTTGATCATCCAGAGGTGAAGGAGTACGTTCCGAACGCCCCACAAGTCATACTTGCCCCGGCTAATCGTGCAGAGTTTCTGATCAAGGCATCCACTAAGCCCGGAAAATACCACATCCTGCAACTCGCACAGAAGGCACAATTCCTCGAAGCTGCGCAGAAGACCATCGCCACCATTGAAGTCGAGGGCGAACCCATGACCATGGACCTTCCGCTCAATCTTCCAACTCTCACACGTTATCCACCTATCGGCGACGCTGAGATTGTACGCAAGCGCCGCTTCGTTTTCAGCGGGCTCTTTCCCGGCAAGCAGAATCCCACGGTCGGTATAGACTTCCGTATCAACAACCAACTCTATGATGAGTTTGCGATTCCCACCACAGTCTTCTTGGACACATGCGAAGAATGGACCATTGAGGTCCCCGACGCAGCACGTGGAGGCTCGGAAGGTCATCCCTTTCATATTCACGTCAACAACTTTGAAGTGGTCTCTGTCGCAGGAATCGTGCCTCCTCATCGCCTCATTCAGGACACAATCTGGGTCGCTCAAAATACGGCAACCGTAATCCGATTGCGGTTCAAGCAGTGGACTGGCAAGGCCGTGTTCCATTGCCACATTCTTCCGCATGAAGACACCGGGATGATGCAAAACTTTCTCATCGCGAAGAAGATGCCAGTACACCATCATGAGCGCAGTATTAAGTTGCTCGAAGAGAAAAAGTAGTCAAAAGAACTAATGCAAAAACGAATGATCAAGTGACAGGGCACGCAAGGGAATGTGGAATGACAACGCACTCAACAGCGGGCCGGAAGGCATCGTCAACGAAAGAATGTCCCGCAAACCACCAATCGCCCACCATCAAAGGAGAAGAATGTGTCGCAAACCTACGGCGATCTAAGCAATGATGTGCAGCAGTTACTTCAAGTGTTGGTAGAGCTACTCAATGCGTCAATAGACAATAGTCAGAAAAGCATCCAAGCCCAAAAACCATAGAAAACGCCTGGAAGAATCAGCAAAACGACGATTTCGGATATGACTAGCCAGTTGCAAAGCATCCTTTGGAGCTAACAAAGCTACAATGTTTCAGAAGTCCGCCTTACTCAACTTCATGTAGTCCGAATTGATCGTTCGGAGGAAGGGCTGTTCGTGTCTCCAATGCGTATCGTCACTCAGTCGAATTGTAGGATTGTTTAAAGAAGCAACCCGCGGCGCAGAATATGGTTTGGGCTGCTGCGGCTTGCGACGGTCTCCTCGAACCATATCCCGAGGGAACTCCCTCCCAGCAGTTAGGTAATCGACTAAACGGATGTCATTAAGGGAGGCTTCCCCAGAATGCAAAAACCACCGGTAATTTTCGAAGGGAATCCTCTGGCCATGTGGATTTATGATCTCGAGTCCCTTCGTTTCCTAGAGGTCAATGAGAGCGCCGAGCGTCAATATGGGTATGCCCGTCAGGAATTTCTGAACTTAACGGTAAACGATCTTCGTGATCCACAAGAGAGCGCCCCAGTTCAACCATCCCTGGATATCGATATGACTGATCCTGATATAGTCTGCGTTCATTGTAAAAAAGATGGAACGAGGATCATTGTAAAGACTTGTGGCAACAATGTAAGTTACCACGGACGAGCAGGACGATTTGTGGTCGCTGAAGACGTCACGGAACGCCATCATGTACATGCGCAACTCTTCCAGTTGGCCCACCATGATCCCCTTACAGGATTGCCCAATCGAATTCTCCTGGAACAACGGATGGGTGACGGGCTTGCCTTAGCTGGGCAACGAGGCCAACGCGCAGCTATCATCTGTCTCGATCTGGACCGCTTTAAACAAATCAATGACTGGTATGGACATGCCGCCGGAGACGAGTGCCTCAAACAATTGGCAAGTTTGCTGACCCGAAGGCTACGTGGCATGGACACTGTTGCCCGTACCGGAGGAGAAGAATTCACTATCGTTTTAGGTGAAGTAGACAGTGTCGCTTCAGCGGAGATAGTCGCGAAGGTGTTGATCCATGCTCTTTCAAAGCCGATTCAGATCGAAGGTCACAAGATTGTCCTGGGTGCCAGTATAGGCGTAGCTGTCTATCCAGACCACGGGATTGGCGCTGCTGAACTCTGGCGAAGCGCGGATGCAGCCATGTACCATGCAAAACGCGCAGGCGGAAACCGACATACACTTGCAACTTCAGGCAACAACAAACTGATAGTCGAAAGTCTGGACGTCGACGCTCAAATGAGATCAATGTTGCACAATGAGGGCTTCCAACTGCATTATCAGCTCCAGTATTATCTCAGTCGCGAGATACGGGGGATGGAAGCTCTGTTGCGTCTGCCCAGCCTGAAAGATGCCATTGTCAGCCCAGACCGATTTATCGCGATTGCTGAAGAGCGCGGAATGATTCACTCTCTAGGAAAGCTGGTGCTGGAGAAAGCATGTCGACAACTAAAGATATGGAACTGGCAACGTGGCGTTCCAGTCCGTATAGCCGTGAATATCTCGCCCTTGCAACTGATGCGATCGGATTTTGTCAGCGAAGTTCAAGAAGTTATCTCTGAGTCAGGCATAGAGCCTGGTTGGCTGGAGATGGAAATTACGGAGCGAGTCGTTTTGAACATTGATGAGATCTCACAGCGAATGGCGGAACTTGCAAATATGGGCATCCGGTTCGCCGTCGATGATTTCGGTACAGGATATTCTTCATTGCAACACCTTCATCGCCTGCCTATCTCAACTCTAAAAATAGACCGCTCTTTCATTCACCAGCTCTGCGAATCCAGCCGCAGCTATTCGCTCGTAAAATCCATTATCGCGATGGGGCATAGCCTGCAAATGGAAGTCATCGCGGAAGGCGTCGAACATGAGGACCAGATGCAGGTACTCCAAGACCTTGACTGTGATTGCATACAAGGCTTTTTTTTGTCCCAACCTTCATCTCCCGAGACCGTAGAAGCTTTACTCAAATAGGACGCGAGCTTCACTCCAACGCCTCTACTACTACATTGACATTTCTATCCGGCGCGCATAGAGACATTTCTATCGGGCGCCAACACGGGCGGTAACTGCAAAGCAATAATGTCGTAGCTCTGCAAAGCCAAAGTGTCGCTGCCCCATCCTGAGTTCAGGGTTCGGAGGCGACAGATTGGGCTGGCTAAGTGTGAGGTACTTGTAGGACGGCATACCGTACCCTGACATTTCTAACGAGATTCAACACCCGCCGCCATGTCTACTCCAAGCTGTCCAATGAGCACTTCTTTCCATGCGCGAGCTTCGCGGACTTCCTATTCTGCGAATTAAACATCTCCACGACCTCCACCGTTTCACAGGTCACGGTCATTGTCTTCGGAGTGGAGTACCTGCTGATGAACTCGTCCTGCTCGTCTGTGGGTTTCTTTGCCAGATCGATCATCGCGTGCATCGCCTTGCCCTCGGGGAGATCATCAGTTTGGAACATCACAGCGTAGGCCGCCTCTGCCGATCCGCCGTGGATTACATGGGTTCCTTTCAAGCGCATCGCATGATGGGTGGCCAACAACTTACCTGTCACGCCAGAAGGTACCGTCTGTGCCATTCCAGCGCCCTGCAATACGCTCATTATCAACATGCAGCTCCTAAACCCCATCATGAGTTCTCCTTGGATTGCCAAATATCATCGCAGATGTCGAATTGATTTTAATAGTCCTACCAAGCCGCATATCGCTAATCCTGCACCATATCTAGGAACGGTATGAAAGGTAGGATGTCCGGCTCGCATAAAGTAATGCGTTCACTGGCGCAGCAACCTCATCGACCAGTTCCTCCTCTCCATTACGAGCCGCGAATTTAGTAAAGTCTAGCTGAGTTGCGACAAACGACAATACGGCTTCCACTACAGGAGGACCGAGGGCTGGAGATGGCCAAACACAAGAGCTTCACGGTGGCCACGAATGTGAAAGTCCACTTCTGTGATCCGCGGAGCCCTTGGCAGCGCGTCACCAACGAAAACACTAACGGGCTGCTGCGACAGTACCTCCCTAAAAAAACGCCTTGTCCGGCTATTCTCAATCCGATCTCGACAAAGTAGCGCTGCGCTTAAATCAACGCCCGCGAAACACCTTGGGCTTTGAAATTCCTGCGAGTAAACTCCAAGCCGGTGTTGCATCGACCGGTTGAGACCGCCCCGACTTTCAGGGAACTTCGGTCGAATTGGTAAACACAATCGCGTTTGAACGAAGCCGCTGGTGCGGCGGACGCTACGCGTGCAATACTCCGGACATCATGGGCTACCCAAGCGTCCTGAACCGACTTTCGCCCATTTTTGCCAACGTGCCTTCCTTCAGTACGTTGCAGGCGAAAGTCGATTCAATTCCCATAGACTGATCGCGTCCACCGCAAACGCCACCGGCTCCCTTCAAACGGCTCTATCTAAACTGCCCGACCGATGTTGGCGACTGCAAGGTTCTGTGTCGTGGGCAGTCAAGATAGAGTCCTATCGTTTCCCATTACTAATCCTCTCTGAGTTTCCTAATTCGTTCCTTGATGAGTGATTGGCTGGTAATCATACAGCGAAGTCTTCGTTAGCCACATCCCTCGATTGCCAAGGGCTTAACGGGCAGTTCCCCGTATCTATCGTTACTTAGCTCAAGGCCGAACCCAATAAATATCCAGTTTGACGCTATATCATGGATGCGCCCGATCACCGAAGTCGTTTCATTGCTCTCAGACGAACAAAAACGGCGTGGATCTTCCATGGGAATCCGAAGCTCGAACACGGGCCGTGGTGCCGCTCGCGGCCGATTCTGGCTGGCGATGTCGGGGTTTGTCATGGCGCTTGCGCTGGTGCCCTTTTCCCACAATGTCGAACGGCGCCTGGAGGCAACGGTTCACATCAAGGGCGGAGAGTCCGAAAAAGTCGACCTTGAACTGGCGCAGCGTTTCCAGTCGACCTACGCGCACCGCCTGATTCTGGTGATAAGCGGTATTCCTGATCCGGATTCAGCAAAAGGCGCAGATGTATTGGGCTTCTTAACCAGTTCATTGCGGAATGTGCCTGGAGTGTACGGTGCCGTATCGAGTATCGATTGGCCAGATCCTCTCTTCACTGGGAACAATGGCGGAGCCTTGATCATCGTCGGGTTGGACCCGCACGATGAATCGGTCGAGGCGTTGGTCCCCAGACTGAGGGCAAGAGCAGACCGGATGGAAGCTCAGCTTCGGTTGCAATACCCCAATATCAAACTGGAGATCACGGGTGAAACGCCACTGAACTTCGATCTTCGCAAGGTCAGTGCAGATGACGTCAACCATGCCGAGAAACGAGCGCTGCCGGTAACTCTCCTGCTGCTGTTGCTGGCCTTCGGAAGTCTTGTGGCTGCACTATTGCCACTGGGAGTTGGCGTGCTCTCAATTTCGATGGCGTTGGGTGCGGCTGCGCTACTCGCAAACTATCTGCACCTGTCGATTCTGGTGCAGAATCTGGCAACCATGCTCGGCCTTGGTTTGGGTATCGATTATGCGTTGCTGATGGTGAGCCGGTTTCGCGAAGCATTGGCCGAGGGACTTGATCCCGGCCAGGCTGCCGATGTTGCTGCCGGGAAAGCAGGGCGGACGCTGATCATCTCGGCCACGACGGTTGCAATCGGATTTTCAGCGCTTCTGACGGTGCCCATCAGCGAACTGCGCTCCATCGGGATAGCTGGCCTGCTCGTAACCGCTTTCAGTGTCATGCTGTGCACTTTCATCCTGCCTTGGGTCCTTGGTCTGCTGGGGCATCGCATCAATGCCGCCAGAGTGCGTCTTCCAGCCAGACGGCGCAAAACGCCGCACAACCTACGTCTGGCGAGTGAGCGGTGGGTGCGATGGGGCAGCCTCGTAACCCGCCGCCCCCTCACGGCTCTGCTTGTCGCCGGGATTCCCCTACTGATCCTTGCATCCCAGGCTCGCAGAATCTCGCCCGGGCTTCCTGACCATGACTCGCTCCCGGCCGCAGCCGAGTCGGTCCAGGCACTGCATACTCTTCAAGGCATGGGGCGATCGGGTATTGTGGAGTCCCTCCGAGTGATCCTGGAGTTGCCGCCCCAGTCTCCGCCGCTCTCGCCGGCAGGCTGGGTTGCCGTCAGCCGCTTGACCGCACGCTTCCAGAGCGATCCCAGAGCGCAGGAGGTCTTATCTCTTCCGACCCTCACGGGAATGGCCGACACTGCGGATGCTATCAAGGATGTGCCCGAGCCAATCCGCAAGAGTCTTATGCGCAGCGATGGGCAAGCTACCTTGATTGAGTTTCTGCCAACCGCCAATCTTTCATCCAGCGAACAGATTCGATGGGTCAGAGAGGTGCGTTCCTCCGATGTCGCGGCGATAACCGGAGTTCCCGGCGCTATGCTGCGCGTCGGAGGCATTCCCGCACTCAACGCAGACTATGACTCTGTAGTGAAGGAACGCTTGCCCAAGGTGGTCGTTGTAGTCGTATTGGGGAGCTTGCTGGCGCTCCTGATCGGGTTACGGTCTTTATTTGCGGCTGTAAAAGCAATTCTGCTCAATCTGCTTTCAGTCGGAGCCTCATTTGGCGCGTTAGTTCTCGTCTTTCAGGAAGGCCACGGCAGCAAACTCTTTGGGCTCGATGGACCGACCGGCACAATATTCCCGATCGTGCCGATTCTATCGTTTGCCATCGTCTTCGGATTGAGCATGGACTATGAGGTCTTCCTGGTCGCCCGAGTCCTCGAAGAACGGAGGCGCGGTCTATCCGAGAGAGCGGCGGTGATCGAGGGCCTGGCCCGGACCGCCGGCCTCATCACGAGCGCCGCGGCAATTATGATTGCCATCTTCACCGCATTCACTCTGGGAGGCTTTCTGGTCATCCAGATGCTGGGCTTTACGCTCGCGGTAGCCGTGTTCATTGATGCCACAGTGGTGCGGATGGTCGTCGGTCCGGCACTATTGCAACTTGCCGGCGACTGGAATTGGTGGCCCTTTGGCTTATATGGGGCAGCCCCGGCAACGCCTGAAGACGAACATGTCCCATGAGGGCGAGCACCGTGGATACTGCACTCGCAGCAGAGCACCTCGCAACAGCCTGTTAAGCGATTCGATTTATTTCACTTTCTTTCCCTGAGCGCTGGACTGGCTGACATCAAAGTCCTTGAGTCCAAGCTTTGCCCTTCCCGAGCCCCTTTCGATTACAAGCATCGAGGAGCCGGGCTTGCCCTGCAGATTTGCCTCCACTCGCGACGCAGACCAAATGCCGTCGATCTGTCGCAGCCCGTAGTAAATGAACTCCTTCTGCCCTCCCGTCCCACGAAGCGTCTTCACCACATGCACAGGGAAAAAGATGCCGCGATCAATCCACGATGTCACCGAATCATAGTAAGTCCGGTCCTGAGCGCCGGACATACTCTTAAGGACAAAGCAATCCCGCGCGCCGCATCTCTCCGGTGCCAGGAGTTCCTGATTCTTCCAGAAGAACCAGCTCTCTACCATGTCTTCATAGGAGAAGTCTGTTCCCACGAGTCGGTCGTTCCAACGTTCGAATGGCAACACGCTAGCGGTTGTCTCGCCAGGAAGTACTGCCTCGATGCTTACGTGCCCGTTCACGCTCATATGCAGAAGAAGGCTCGTCTTCGCGGAGGCTGGCGCCGAGATCTCGCATAGCAGACGCAGGCCATCGGGAAACCAGTGAGCCTTGGCGGCAACCTTGTAGCTCGTGCGCGTGCCATTGCCTTCCACCCGTGTGAGTCGCCCGGTTACGCGGTAGTCCAATCTCTCAATACGCTTGCGCGAGCCAGTCAACGCAGTCTCCAGGTCAGGATTCGCGGCGAAGGTTCGCGATGGATCCACCAGCGAGAACAGCATGAGCAAAACGATGGACGCTTGAATCGTCCCAAAGGCGTACCTCCCGCATCTGGCCTCGGGATACCGGCCAAACTTGCCGCTGCGAGAAAGCGTTACGACGCGGTGCAGGAAGGTCATAGCTATGTATACAGCCAAAGTCCGTATAGCGCCCATTCAGGGCGACGGGTAGTGATTGGTTAGAAGCCCGGCCGATAAGCGTGGGTCTGGGGTTGCGTACAGATGTGTAATGACATTTGTCGATCTACTTCCAATCACTCCAATGGAAGTGGCAGGACGAAAAGATGTCCTGACGATCCAGTTCGATGTTCCAGACTCACTACGAGGGTGTCGCCCTCAATGTTAGTCGAGCCCAGCGCATTCTTCCTAACCATCCGTCGCTCATTCTAAGAAAGTTTGCACCAGAACCCTCAGATCGATGATCACCCACCGCCCTTCGCGGAGCTGGGTCTCCTCTCACGGGGTCGCGGTCCCCTGCCGTGGGTTGATGGAGTGGACACACGAGGGAGACTTCGGCTCCGCGCACGCGGTTCTGCTAATCTTTCGGTCACAACAGTTGAATTTGGACCATTTGAAGGAGAAGCAACGCCATGCCCTGCGCACCGGAAGAGTTGAAACACGTCCCATTGTTCGAGCTGCTCGATGAGGAAGAGCTTGCCGTTCTTGCAGCGCAGGTGGAGATCAAGCACTTTGCCGCGCGGCAGAGGATCTTCAAGATCGGCGAGCCGGGCAACCGGGCTTACATCATGCTGTCGGGCGTGGTGCGTGTGACCACGGTGGATGAAGACCAGCAGGAGGTGCTGATCGAGGAGCCGGGACACGGCGGCTTCTTCGGCTTTGCCTCGATGCTGGACCAGACGCCACACCAGTCGAACGCGATGGCGATGGAGGAGAGCGTATGCCTGGAGCTTGACCGCCATGATATCGCCGAGCTGCTGAAGCGGAAGCCGCTGGCAGGTCTGGATATGCTGACCGTGCTGGGCCGCCAGTTCCACGCGTCGCAGAAGCTGATTCAGCTCCGCGCGAACCGCAACGCCAATGTGATGATCGATAAGGAGGCGACGTGGGGCGAGAAGGTCGCAGACGCGGTGGCGCGCTTTGGGGGATCGTGGAACTTCATCCTGTCGTTTCTGGCTGTGCTGGTGATCTACACCGGCATCAATATCTTTCTCAAGCGCCATATGTGGGACCCGTATCCGTTCATCCTGCTGAACCTGTTTCTTTCGATGCTGGCGGCGCTCCAGGCTCCGGTGATCATGATGAGCCAGAACCGTCAGGACACGAAGGACCGCCTGCGCAGCGAGCTGGACTTCGACGTGAACCGCAGGGCTGAGGCGGAGATCCAGGCGCTATCGCGCAAGCTGAACCTGATTACCGACAAGATCGGCGATGTGGAGGAGATGCTGCGCGAGGGGCGGCGCTGAGGGATCAGTGTCTCCGGTTGGAGCTCGCCGTGCATGGCCCACCCATGCGTTGAACGCATGAGTGGCCACTCGGAGCAGGATGTCCAAGTAGAATGTTTCGGCTCCAGCCATACTCAAGCGCCGCCCGCAGATACCATTCGAGAGTGTGCAAAGTTGTGGGGTGGTCATGCTGAGATATCGAGATGAAATTTGTCCGCGAGGGGCCGAAAGCCTTTGTGCCAATGCCGGAATGTGTCTTCCAAGGTGCCATTGAGCACTTGAATGCGCACGTCCAGGAAACTTTGGACGGTGTACCGATTCCATCGCATTTGTTGCTTCTTCACCATGCGTTTGGAAACGATCTCATTCACCGCTGATTCAACGAAGCCTGTTGAGATCCGTTGTCCGGCACGGTAACGCTTACCGTAATCGGGCATGGAGTCGGCGTTCAGTTCCAGATAGCGCATTGTCTCCAAAAGCGTGTGCGCTAGTTTCTTCAAGGAGGGAATGTGGTCGAAACACGGCGCCTGGGCCCATAGTTCAACATTATGTGATCTTCAGTCTGGCTTGAATCGCTTCGAGCGATATCCCCTTGGTCTCCGGGTAGATGAAACGCACAACGAGGAATTGAACCAACATCATGGCCGCAAAGAACGCAAATGGCGCCGCCTGAGATTTTGCGGCGACATATGGGAACACACCTGCAATCACCGCGTTCATAATCCAGTGTGAGGAGGAGCCGAGGCTCTGCCCCTTGGAGCGGATGCGCGAAGGAAACACTTCCGCGATATAAACCCAGATTACTGCTCCCTGCGATATTGCAAAGAAGACGATGAATACGACTAAGCACCACACCAAGAGATCCTGATGTGTATGGGTGTAAAAAATCGCTGCCGTCCCAGCTAATGCTATCGCGGTCCCGATCGAACCTATGAGCAGAAGCGTCGTACGGCCCACCTTGTCGATAAAGCTCATGCCGACAAGTGTTGCCAGCAGATTGACCAGGCCTACTCCCACTGTCTGCAACGCGGCCGAGGCCTCATTGAATCCGGCTGAAGCAAAAATGTAATTAGAGTAGTAGAGGATTGCGTTGATGCCTGCGAGTTGATTGAAGAGACCTATCGAAACGGCGAGGAAGATCGGCAGCTTGTACTTCTTCTGAAATAGAGGTTCTTGTCTGATACCTCGTTCCAAATGAACCGAATCCATGATCTCTTTGAGTTCTGCTTCCGAATCCGGGGAACCCATGAGTTGCAATACTTCCCTGGCCTCATCAGTCTGATTTGTGGTCACGAGCCATCGAGAACTCCTCGGAATGCCATAAAGAAGAACGAGAAACACTATTGACGGTAGAAAAGCGACTCCAAACTCCCACCGCCATTGAGCTAACCCAAAGTGCTGCAGAGTGATGATGTAGTTCGAAAGGTAAGCGAGCAAGATTCCAATAACGACGTTTATCTGGAACAACCCCACCATGCGACCACGCAGCTTTGCTGGAGCCAACTCGGCAATATATACCGGCCCCAGGACAGACGATCCACCGATCCCGAGTCCTCCAATAAATCGCGCGACCATGAGAACTTCCCAGTTCCAGGCGAAGGCGGACCCAAGAGCGGAAACGGTGTAGAGAATTGCCATGATACGCAATGATTCCCTGCCGCCCAGTTTTTGACCGAGGGCGCCAGAACACAATGCCCCGATGACTGTTCCGACCAAACCGATGAAAACGGTCATTCCCAATGTGACCGGGGTGAGATGGAAGATTCCTGCCAGCTGTTGGGTGGTGCCAGCTATGACGGCCGTGTCAAATCCAAAGAGCAGTCCGCCGAGTGCTCCGACGATGGAGGCCTTCACTAAGTAACGGTTCAATGGGTCTCCAATCCATAGAGGACTATGCGAGCGAATTCATTGTTGTAAGCCGATCGTCAGAGATGGGGGAAATCGTCCAAGCCGTCTCGTTATTTGCGAGAAGAGGCGCCTGCGTCGGGAATTGAGATCATCGATACGAGCTTTGCGGCGTTTATATACTGCGTGGCTTAAATCATTCGATGGCTAAGCGGTGTGCACGTCGGAATTTCCGAGAACCACACAGCCGTGAGCGCATGAACCGAACACGCACACGCAAGACGTTCCGCGTCCATCACAACTTCATCGTTGCCTGCAACTGCAGTTGCACCAGTTTCGCGCAGCACACCCCACGGACCTTAGTTAACCATGACCCGGCGGGTTATTTGCCCGTTGCTCTCCCAGTAGGTCCTCCTGCTGGCGAGGAATGGGTCGTCCGGCGCTGGTTGGACGTTGCCGTCGACATCGAACGCCCGCGACCGAATCTTGTGCTCGCCCGGAGCGGGCATCCCCCAATCGAATCTCCAGAAGCGCCAGGCGTAGTCACGCGATCTTCTTCTATGTGACGCGGGGCTCTCGAGCCTCGCCACCGACGGCCTATCGTCGATTTGGACGTCCACCGCCGCGTTCGACGGGGGTCTCTCGAGCCTCGCCGCCGTCCAGGGCCCGTCGTCGACTTGGACCTCCACCGCCGCGATCGGCGCGCCCCATGCGGCACCCATGATGGCGTATCGATTAAGTAAACGCGTGACTTTCGCCGGCGCCGACTTGAGCCGGTCGTGACTCACGGTGGTGAACGTCCAGACGGTCTGGCTGTCGCGCTGCTCCTCGCGGATGGAGACGTAGTCCCGCGCCATAAAGCGACCCGCGTAGCGGTGGTCCACCACCTCTATGCGCGTCAGCCACTTGACATTGGCCACTCCGTACCAGCCCGGGGCGATCAGGCGCACGGGAAAACCGCTACTCCGGGGCAGTGGCTCGCCGTTCATTTCGTAGCAGAGCAGGTTGTCGCGGTTGAGCGCTTCGTCGATAGACATGCTGCGGGCGAACTGCTCGGTGATCGTCAGATCAAGTCCGCCTTCGGAATCGGGCGCGACCACTCCCGTCTTGCCGCCACTGACGATCCCCGAGTTGTCGCGGATTGTCACCGTGCCGCTATCAACCCCCCAGAACACCACTTCGGTGCCCTGCTCCAGCACACCCGCCTCCTCTAACAGGGGGGCCAGCTGCGTTCCCCCCCAGCGGGCATTGCCGATGCCGCCGATGAAGAAGTCCAGGCCGGTGCCGGTGTTGCCCGAGCACTCCAATGTGAAGTCCACCTCGCGGCGCTTGCGGGCTTTGAGGTCAGCCAGCGTCAGGGACTGAGGATGTGCGACCAGGCCCGCGATTCCGACGCGCCATGTGGATTCATCAAGGCCGCCGGGTTGGCCGTAGTGGTTAACAAAGAAGAAGTTGTTGGTAGGTGTCAGCCAGGAGTCGAGCGCCTCCCACTTCAGCAGGTTGCCGACGTTTTCCGGGATAGGGTTCGCCGCGGGCTGGTCGAGCCACGGAATAACCTCACCGCCGGAGTCCCCGAAGGATTGTGCCAGACCTGCCACCCGCAGCACCGTCAGCTCCGCCAATGCCGCGCCACCACCCTTCAACAAAGTACGCCGAGAAACGTCTTGATTTTCCATGGGACAGTCCTCCCTTCCACGAAGGGTTGTCATTTTTCCGCCGCGTGCTCTCGGTTGTCAACCGACACGTCAGGGCTCATTGCTTGCAATAGGATGGCCCGCATATCGGGCACCGTGCACAGGCAGCTTGCAGTTGCTGTAAACGATAATCTAGGACGGTGAGGCAGGTACGTGATGTTCAAAAACTCCTCCCAGTTCGTAAGTGCAGCGTGACAGCTACAGATAGTAAGAGATCATCAAATGCCCGGCTTAAAGTGTACGGTCCCCCGCTTGAGCGGAGGACCGTGTCCAGCTGGTAACAAAATTACTTCACAGGAGCGATAGCGTCCTTCGCTGCCTTGGCGACGCGAAACTTCACCGCGGTTTTCGCCTTGATCTTGATCGACTCGCCGGTCTGAGGGTTGCGGCCGATTCGAGCCGCACGCTGAGCCTTGACCAGTTTTCCTAGTCCGGGAATGGTGAACTCGCCATTCTTCTTGGTTTCTTGAAGCGCTGTCGCGGCCAGGAGATCAAAGATAGCCGCAGACTGCTTCGTCGTCCACTCCAATTTTTCTGCGACAAAGCGTACGAGCTCTGCCTTCGTCATCTTCTTTGCCGCGGTCGTCTTCTTCGCAGGAACTGCAGCGGTCTTCTTCGCTACTGGTGTAGCAGTCTTCTTTACTGGAGCCTTCTTCGTTGCCATGTAACCCTCATTTCAATGTTTAGTGATTAGGAGTGTTTCGTCGTTTACTTCTTTGTTGAAATTCTCTTCGCCGGAATAGCTGGGACTTCTTTCGGAGGTGACAGGTGAGCCAAGACTGACGCACCGAGTTCACGCGTCTCTTCGGTAGTGAGCATGCTGGGAGATTTGGCTGCTTTGGCGGCGAGCTTCTTGATCTTGGGAGAGGTAATTGCTGCAGGAGCTTTAGGCATTGCACCATTCTACGTGGTCTAGCCGTCCATCCTGGATACGCGAGCTTCGAAAATAGTTAAACGCTTATTGAAAGAAATCGATGAGTGGTTCGCGTTCATCCTGCCAGCGCCTGATCGTGAGTTGCTGTTCAGTGCCATAGCGCGCGCCACAGCTGCGTTTCGCTCCACAAAAGCTCTTCATCCAAGAGTAGCTGCAGTCGCCCACAGTGCCACACCGCGATCCCAGCGAACTGATATTCCCCACCCGATGGAGTGGTCAGCAAATAGACACCCGTCTTATCTTCTACAGAAAGGTTCGACCTTCTGCACCGACCACAAACAGAAGCATCGCAAGTTGCAGAAGTACATCTCTCCGCCCATACCCTTCAGGACGAAGGAAGAGTCAGGGACGGCGAACATATCGTGGGAGCAGACTCGACGCTTCATCATCCCCGGTTCCTTCCTCTAGTCCGTCTTTCGGGGGAATCCTTCCAAGATACTTCAGGTCACGGCTACACGAACAACGTCGCACAGCCTCAGATCCTGCGAGGGAGCGTCACATCAAACGTCCAACATTCCTACGTCACAAAATTAATACGGGCCTAAAATTGGGACGCGAGGATTGAAAATGAGTGAATACCTTCCCGAGGTCACTACGCTGACGACAGAGTCTTCGGCCCATTTCGGATACAATAACCATCCAATCGCGAAGATCAATGACCATGTCGTTCGAATTGCCACTATGACAGGGCCCTATCACTGGCATTTTCATCCAAACTCCGATGAGACACTTCTGGTGATTGAAGGGCGGCTTTGCATCGAATTCGAGAACGGATCGCTGGAACTTGACCCTGGCCAATTGCTTACTATCCCTCGCGGAGTCCGCCATCGGACCCGGCCGGTTGGAGGGCGATCAGTAAATCTCACGTTCGAGTTGGCACAATCTGAAACCGTTGCAGTCTGACATCCCAGTCATCCAGCTTACACGTTGAGGCGATCGTTGACCGCAATGCGATCCCCCCGTGCGGAGCGAGATACCGCTCCTGGGGTTTGGACTGAGGAATGACGAAAATCCTGGACGCAGGTGTGGTAGGTGTATGCGGAGTTCCGCCCGAACGCTCCGTCAACTGCTGACGAATGCTGTTGACTTTCCGGTCCGCTGCGATTTGAATGCTCCTGACGCCGGGGCGCGGTTGCCTTGCAATCGGTGTCAACCGAGGGCAGCGACATGAGCGACCATGCCGAACTGAACCCAACCGAAGTTCTTCATCGGCTTGGGCTGACCGAGGAAATGGTCCGGGCGCACGTGATGCGACCCGATCATGTCATGAACGCGACGCTTGGCTTCGATCTGCGTCGACCCGCCGACGCGACGGACGACCCGAGCAATCCTCCACCGCCCTCAGGACTGCTCTACCGGCTCAACACTGATAAGTTGCGGCGCGACCTTCATGGCCTGCTGAGCTTCTGCCTGGCGGGTTATTCGATGCAGCTGCGGCGCTACGGTCGAGTGGTTTTCGATGACCAATGGAACTGGTCGAAGACGCCGGTGGACGGCGAGGTTAGCTGGGACGGCGGAAGTCCCGATGCACGTCGCGAGCGTAAGCAAGCTGATCACTGCGATGGCGATGACGAAGCTGCTGGAGGACCACAACATCTCGCCGGACGCCCTGATCTGGCCATGGCTGCCGCCGTACTGGGTCCGCGGTCCGGGGGTGAACCAACTCACCTTTCGGCTTCAATCAGATAGTCATTGCTTGAGAAGCGCGTCAAGACCGGATTGCGCAATGGCTTCGTCAATCTCCGATTTGGCGCCGCTCGCGGATATCCCACCCAGAAGCTGCCCATTGACCTTAATCGGCAACCCTCCTTGATTTGGGAAAAACTCAGGGAATTCCAGCGCTTCCACATGACCTTTTTTTATCGTGTCTGCTCCTTCTCTGGATGGGCTGCCGTAGAAAGCAGCATGGCGCGCCTTTTTTTGGGCAAATTGAATCGTATTCAGTGAGGCCGTTTCGCCCTTTTCTAGAAAAAGTAGGTTGCCACTCTCATCTACCACGCAAATAGTTACGGAAACATTCAACTCCTTCGCCTTTGCCTCCGCCGCAGAAACCATGATTTTGATATTGGCAAGATCCAGATACTTCTTGTTTGGAAGATCGCTGGCAAAAGCTGTCACCGCTGGAAGAAGGATTGCTGCCAAGAGTCGATTCACAAATTCCTCCCGTAAACATTGTGCCTTTCCAACCTACCAGAGCGTTCATTCATCTTCAGCTGTAAACTTCCCTCACCACTTGCTCGCAAGTACGCCCTCATCACACGTCACCATACTACGGATGCCAACGCCACCATCATCACGACTCCACATACTACCGGCGGAGCCGGTACCCCGTCGCCAGCAATCCATAAGGCGCTACAGCAATTCCGAGCGAAAGTAACAAGCATCACCTATGATTTCCGATCCTATTTCTGTGCATTGGTGGGAGTCATCAGTGCCTTGATGAAGATGCCGCCAACCACGGAGCGTGCCTGGAAACGAATCTGACGTCCATTTTCAGTATCGTAATAGTCAGTCATAGGAACACGTGAACTTGATTGATCTGACCATGAAGCAATATTGTGTGACAAATCGATGAATTGCTTTTGGTCGTGGGTAAGAGTCGCTGTCCAGAACTCCCAATCCAACTTCGTGATAGTTTTACGGTTGTCGAGGGCCAGACCGAACTGCTTTGATTTCGTCACGTAGTAGGCCCATTCGGTTTGCGCAACCGATGGGGGAAAAAGATGCAAGTCGAGTATTTCATCCCATACGAGGTTATATTTCTGACTCCAAGTATCCTTTTGATCAAAGGCCAGTTTGTAATGATCGCCTTCGCGCGCCATAGTCTCCCATTTTGCGGGTAGCGATCTTGCAAGTGTCATGTATCGGGTTGCGAGATTCGTATCGCCCGTGCCACTGGCGATCTCGGCAAAACTGCCAAGAGCTTCGATAGCCTTCACAGATAAATTGGTGTTGTGCGCCAGATGGCCGGCAAAATCGTCGGTGCTGAGCTGATTTTCCGGGTCAAGCCCCTTTCTCTCCAAATATTCTGCCCACTTACGTAGCTGAGGCATGTATTGACGAGCAAAGTCCCAGTTGCCTTCTGCCCGGCCGAGTGCAGCAACCATGATGAGCAGGTTGCCGCTCTCCTCAACAGGCATTTGATTGTCTTCGGTCAACTCAGCGCCACCGTAGACTTGCCCGTTCGCAAGAGGAAATGTTCCGAGATCATGGGGCGCAAATGGGAATTTCCATCGTGGTAGCGACGCGTAACGCATTATCGGCTCGAGCTGTGCTTCGAGTAGTTTTGGATTGAAGTAGAGAAAGAAGGGCGAAGATGGGTAGGTGACGTCAACCGTGTCGATACAACCATTACTATCATTTTCTTTTGAGAAGAACATCGGACGCCCGTCTACATCCGCAACGAGTTTGTGAGCCGCAATTGTCTGACGGAAGGCGAGAGAGGTAAGGTAGCGATAGTCAGCGCCTCCAATCTGCTCCATGTGGGTCATTAACTCTTGATCAAAGTTGCGCCCACGTTCTTCCAGGGCCGGATATTCAGTTTCGGCACGAGTGAGCATCGCGGCTTCGGTCATTCCTTCGCGTTGCCAATAGGGTCGCAGTTTCCGGCCCAGATACTCGATAGCGTAACCCTCGGTATAACCAAGCAGAACGTGTCGCTTTACTGGCTGACTGCCGACCGCTCCCAAAGGCAGAACAACTGCGAGATGAACCGGCTGATCGTGCCCTCCGGCTGGACGAGGCATTGCCAGATCATCCGCGTCCGGGAGGTCGCCGTTTTTACCAAAGCTTGCCATACTTTCATAAGAAAGAGCAGTGCTCGACGCAACTCCGTCCGGAACGCCCAGATGGAAGTATCCCCAATCAATGCGGATGCGGTCACCTGACTGATGGAGCGTCGCCTGATCACGCGAACCAACATTAAGCAGGCTTAGATGCGGGATGCGAGTGCGACTCCACGTGACTGGCTGTGCGGAATCGTTGACCGCTACATTTGCATCCACGTCCAACATCAGCTCCACTCGATGCGTCTTACCATCGGTCGCCGAGGCGCTCCACGAGAGGTAAGTGACAGGTCGTGACATCACATCTAAATCCTGTGGCAGCAGAGGAGAAAAGAATGTTACTTCAAGACGTATGCCATGATCTGCAAAGATATACCGCGTGTGAAGCGGGGTGACTTCAAGTGAGATTTGCTGCATGGCCTCGACCGAGGGCAGACCAAAGTATCCACGCGGCATGGTCCCCATCCAGCGCTCGACGCGCCCATCGATACGTACCAATCCCACTAAGGGTTGCGGGGCTTCAGACCAGTGTTTCGTCTGGGTGTCGGTGAGATGATCTGCCATCGACCAGATGCTGAAATAAGGATCATTTGTAACCAGCGGCACGGCTGGTGGCCGGTGCTCTTGTTGCGCTTGTGCGGCTGATACGGTCATACAACTGATGGCCAATGCGCCAAATAGACTCCAAATGCTCACCACTCACCTCGACGCTGCACAATGCGCTCCATGCTAAGAACTTGCTGGAGCAACTGCAATAGTCGCAGACGCCCATTCTTGAGTAGTTCTACCGCACTAGTCCATGCCGACGGCACTTTTTTGCGCTAGGATGTTGCGTACTGTATCGGGAGCACCTATGAGCGCAGAGCAGCAGATTAGAGTCTTTATAGTCGACGATCATCAGGTTGTACGGATGGGTCTCAAAACAATGCTAGAAAGCGAACCAGATATCCGCGTGGTTGGTATGGCATCGAGTGGAACGGAAGCTTTGGATGCCCTAGACAATCTGGAAGTTGATGTTCTCCTCACCGATCTACACATGGCCGAGATGGGAGGAGACTCACTAATTATGCTGGCGCGAAGATCTAACCCGAAATTGCATGCTGCCGTGCTTAGTAATTACAGATCTGATCAAGATGTCTTCAGTGCGATCAAGGCCGGAGCAATGGCTTATATCCTGAAGAGCGCATTGCTCGAACAGGTTGTCGGCGTGATTCGTGATGTTCATCAAGGGAAGACAGTCATCCCGCCCCACATTGCGGAGCAACTCGCGCAGATCGTTAGCCGTAATCCTCCGAGTGCCCGTGAGGCCGAAATTCTGCAGCTTGTGGCGCTCGGAATGAATAATCGAGAGATCGCAGACAAGCTCTTTATCAGCCACAATACTGTAAGAAATCACATCAACAGCTTGCTTGAAAAGCTTGGCACACGTGACCGCACCGAAGCTACTGCAGTGGCAATCAAACGCGGCTTGGTACGAGTCAACTATGACTAACTTGCCCGGTGCGGCATACGTATTCGCAGCGACCGCACCCAATCGATGGATCTGGGTCCAAAGCCGTACGGTACCTGTACTGTGATTTGCGTACCCAAACCCGGCGCGCTTGTAATGCCAATTTGGGCTCGTACTTTTGCGCACCGCCGTTGCATCGTGCGGAGACCGAAACCACTGACAGCTGGATCATAGACAAAGCCGATCCCGTTGTCTCGCATATTGAGCACAACACCCTCGGCTTGATATCGCAGTTCTAATTCCATATCGGTCGCATGCGAGTGCCGGAGCATGTTGGTGATCGCTTCTCTGCCAATGTGAAAAATAGCATCCCGCACCGGCATTGAAAGCGATCGCGGCGTTCCTTCCCTTACAAAGCGAACAGGAAATACTTTGCTATCGCGCCGGTCGTCATCGAGCATCTCGCGGGCACAGCGATCCAGAGCGAACAAAACATCGCCACCCTCATCTGCATCTGGATGCAGTGCTGCGATACAGGCACTAGCCTCGCGATGGCTGTGCGAGACCATTTCATAGGCTCGGTGGAGCATCTCAATCACATCCGATCGGTCGGCCGTGCCGATTCGCATCCTGTTATAGAGGCCCTGCAGGTGAAAGCCTACGCCGGCAAAGCTTTGGGCCAGCGTGTCGTGCATATCATGCGCCAGACGTTCGCGCTCGTTGATGATAGCGTGCATCTTCCAGCGCTCGAGGCGAATGAAAAGGTATATACCGCAAGCGAGCATCGCCATACTTACGCATGCCACCCGTATTAGCTGCCGACCGTTCCACCATGGAGGACCTGCGAGGACCTGCACGTCATCGACCGCTCTCATCAAGATAGTGAAAGCAACATCCGTTCGGTCTGCCGGAGGCAGGATAGTACAGATACCTCGAATAGAAAGATCGCTACCTGGCTCCCATTTCTCGTAAGTCTGCATAGAGAGACCACCGTGGACAGTCGCGCTAAACGTTTGCGCCGAATCATAGAGCTGAAGTGTGATATTTCCCATGTGGTCGAATGACTTAGACCGCAACTTTCCACGCAGTTCCACGAGCGATGCATCAAACACTCCGCTTGCCGCCTCTGTTGAGGTAATGGAAATTGGAACAACCAGGGTACGGTCCCATAAAAGACGCACCTGGTCGGGTACGAGTCGCCGCGTGAAACCGCTGTCTACGCGTTTACCGGAAATCTCGACTTCATCGCCAAGGTTGAGTTCGATCGTCTTGCTGAGTTGTACAGCAATGCTTCCGGTCTGATCCTGTACGAACATGGGAGAGGTCAACGTAACGACTCCTCGGACCGTCACGGGCTCATTATTGAGGGGTGTCGTACGAACGTCTCCAATGGGGGAGATCTGTTTTGCGGTGCTATGCTCAGATCCTCCGATAAACTGTGCCGTATTGTCAGGCTGATAACTGCGGACCGGAAGATAGGTGTGCTGGAAATATCGTTCACGCATACTGCTGTAGTCGGACTCGCGACCTGGATAGTTTGGCTGTTCAAGAAATTGAGAACGGAACCGTATTTCTCGCCAAGCGGATTCGCTCGTTGCGGTAACGGAGACGTTACGCCACGCGCCCCCTGTGGCCTTGGAACGCAGCCCTATTCGTCCGCGTGCAATACAGGGCTCGTCACTAAAAGCTCCCCAAGAGGTCTGCCCGGTTTCGATATTTATTGCTTCTGCGCCGATCCGGCATCCTAAAACGACTATACGCAACCGATACCAGACACCAATCTGTACACCACCCTTCATTGGAACCGGCTGTCCCTCCATCCAGCCATGATCGGCACGACCGATAACTAGAGCGGAGTCAGCCGAGCGCAGTCCAACATAGTAGCCTTTATAGGAGTCCACCCCTCGCTCTTCGTCCCCAGATCGGACAATTACTCCAACATCCCCTTCATGACCTATCAGCTTGAGCTCTGCACTTAGCTGATAGTCTGTCCAATTGGGTGAACCGGACACCAACTTCGCACCTCCCTCATCCGAGCGGTTGTAAACGGCGCCGTTATCGATCTGCCATGCTCCTCCCAAGGGAGTCCACTCGGCTGCTTTGTTGCTCTTGAAAGAATCTTGGTAAGGGAACGCCACTCTGTCTCGTCGCAAAAAATAAACGAGCAGTGCAGACAGAATAATCACGAACAACGCAGAGGCCATGATCCAGTATCGACAACGAAAGAAGGTTTCCCGAGTCATGATTTGAATCGCCAATCCATCATGAGCATGGTTTGAATACTTTCGTCGTCGATATTCTCGCGGGTCAGTAGCACGGGCTTGACGTACCTGTAAGGAGGAACCTGATCCCCGCGGCTTTGCGCCATAACGGAAGATACGGCCATAATTCCCATCGCACGCATGTTCTGAGCGATCAAGGAGTCAACCGCTCCTTGTCTAAGCAGATAGAGAAGGTCCAAATTGTGATCGCATCCAACAATTTGAATTTGATGCGCGGTTCCCGTTGTTCGAACCGCTGCAATGGCCCCTCGTGTAGCTGTGGTAGTCAGCGAGAAGATTGCAGAAAGATGAGGATGTGCCTTTATCGCCTTTTCTGCTGCGAGCTCCGCCTGCCCAAAGCTAAACGGCCCTTTAATCTTTTCGACAACACTGATCTGCGGCTCTTCGCGATTTAGTGTAGCCTCGAAGGCGCTCGATCGATCGCCGTTGCGCGAGGAGAGTGGATCAAACCCAAGAATGAGAACCTCTCCTCTCCTATTCAAGATATCGCCCATCCGCCTTGCTGCCAGTTTGCCCGTTTCTTCCACATCGTTCAGTACGAACGAAAGCCTCTTTTCCGGCTTAAGTGAAACGGGTGTTCCAACGATCACTACCGACATACCGCTGTCGAGAGAACGCTGAATTACGGTATTCAAAGCGAAAGGATTACTTGGGCTCAGAATAAGTCCCATATTGCCACTGCGTATGGCGCGTTCCGCCAATACAATCTGCTGCTCTACATCGCCTTCTTCGGTCGGACCATTCCAGTAAATACCAACCTTTTCCTTTGCAGCCGCCTCGTTCACACCAGTGTGTTCCGTAACCCACATGGACTCGGATGCCTGGCCGGGAATCACACTAATGATCATGCGAGACGGAGCAGAGCGGCATCCCGAGTTGAACGACGTTGCGAAGCAGACCAACGAACACAGAACTATCAACGCGGCATTGGGCCGAACCATTTGAACCCTCTTCGAGATACCGAGGAATTGCAGAATCATTGGTGTTTCCCGCAAAGAGACGAGGAGACGTCGGCCAAACCATCCTTTCGGCGAGTGCGATAGGTATAACACGAGAGATAAAGATACACCGAGAGCTTTTGGCAAGCCTCCAAGTAATCCCGGGCGCTGGGGACAGCAGCAGTGTTTAGATAGTCCTACTGCACTACTGCAGATTGATGATTCGGGACCATTGACGGACTTTTTTCAAGAGTCTTAGTATCCTCCTAAATTTCGAGACCGTTTCGTAAAGTATCCCGCGCCCTAAAGCAGCGGATAGTACTGAGCTGTGCCTAGGCCAAGTTGTGACGTTCGGAGGATAAATGAAGATCGGCTTCCAACTGCGCACTACCGCTGGACAGGCTCGCCGAGCCTGCGGCTTACTCTCATTTGTGTTTCTAGCCTCATCCTTAGGCCTCATCGCAGAGGGTTCTGGGTCGATCTCCGGAACCATAAGCGACTCGACAGGAGCGGCTATTCCATCGGTCACAGTTACGGCGACACAAACTAAAACTGGGTCAAGAATGGTGGTGGAGAGCAATGATTCTGGCGCCGTGTTCCCAACGCTTCCTCCGGCTGAGTACTCGATCGCGACTCCGGAGACAGGTGTCCAAGGATATCTGCAAAACGGAATTGTGCTACTAGCAAATCGGGCAGCATCTGTAAACATCACACTGAACTTGGTTCCCGGTGCAAATCACAAGAGCGGTCTGCGAAGCGCCTGGCATTAGACCGACTATCTTCAGTGGCCCTCTTCCTGGGTCCCAGAGAAACTCAGTTTGTTTTTGGAGGCAGTAATGAAGATGCAAATCGGTAAAGCAATCCTGTCTTGCTCAGTCTTGGTGCTTTTGGCGTCCGGGTCACTGCTTGCTCAGTCCAACCAAGGTACTATTGCGGGCAATGTGCTTGATAGTACGGGCGCCGCTGTCCCACATGCCGCCATCGTAGCCAAGAATCGTGAGACGGGGTTTACATCGACCGCGGAATCTTCAGGAGCCGGATCCTATCGGTTTCCCACCGTTCCGCTCGGTTCCTACGATATATCCGTAAAAATGCAGGGCTTCAAGGCGGCGAATTATTCGGGAGTATTGGTTCAGGTCAATACCGTGTCGACTCTGGACATTACATTAGAGGTCGGTAGTTCTTCTGAGCAGGTTACGGTCGAAGCATCGGCGCCATCTGTGCAGTCAGAATCGTCGGAGTTAGGTGGCGTTGTGACAACAAAACAGGTCATTGAGTTGCCCCTGGCACTGGGAGGCGTAGGCGCGCTTCGGTCACCCGAGGCGTTCGTTTTCCTTCAGCCGGGAACGATTGGACCTGGAACACAGAACACCTCGAACGGCATCCGCCAGATAAAGATCGGCGGGGCTCAAAACCAAGGAATGTCCATCCTGGTGGATGGTCTCGATCAGCTTCGCTCTGAAAACGCGTCGTTTTTCGACGAGGAGTCTCCCTCAGTTGAGGCTATTCAAGAATTCAAGCTTACAATCTCGAACCCCTCTGCCGAATTTGGACGCACAACAGGAGCAGTCGAGAGCTTCGCCACAAAGTCGGGTACAAATGCGTTTCACGGATCTGTATACGATATATTTCGCAACGAAGCTTTGGACGCGAATACTTACTTCAACAATGGCCGTAAGTCTCTTTGTCTGGTGGCCGCCACAAACACGTCTTCAATCGCGAACTGCAACAATCTCTATCGTAGGCCTTCCAATAAACAGAACGACTACGGCGTAAGTCTAGGCGGCCCGGTATCCATCCCTCGTCTGTATAACGGCCATGAACGAACCTTCTTCTTTTTCTCATGGGAGCAGTTCAGGCAGAGCACAGGAGGGCCGGTCACATCAACTGTTCCAACGAATGCGATGCGGAACGGTGATTTTTCCGCCCTTCTTACGACATCCGTCATTACCACAAATCCGTGTGATGGCACGCCTGTGTATAACGGTCAAATCTTTGATCCGGCTACGACGAGAACGGTTAATGGCGTCCAGTGCCGAACAACGTTTCCGGGTAATATCATTCCGGCTGGACGGATTACATCGATTGCGAAGAACTACCTCAACTACTATCCGCTGCCTCAGGTTGCGGGCACATTCAACAATTACACCATCAATCAGCCGTATCCGATTACCAATACGACCTATACGGTTCGCATCGATAACGACCTTACCGCCCGCAATAAGATATTTGGCTCCTGGACGGCACGCCAGAACACGAGCCAGAAGAACCCCCGAACTCTTCCCGATCCGGTTGACCCGAACCAATGGAATCAGAACTTCGTAACTCACCTCTTCCGGTTTGGACTGACGACATCTGTGAATGCGCATGTCGTGAATCAGTTACTGGTGGGGTTTAACCGGACAAACGCTAAGAACTTCAGCGTCTCGGCTCAAGGCAACATTAACTACGCAAAGCAACTCGGCATCAGCAATATCGATGCAGTCGCCTTCCCATTAACCACGGTAGGGGAATCGATCCCAGTGTTAAACAGTGGTAATAATGGCGATCCCGTCGATAATGGATTGCGCTTCGCCGACACCGTTTCCATCGAACATGGGCATCACTATTTCAAAATCGGCGGAGACTATCGCTATCAACAATTCTTAACTTTCAATGGGCCTATCCCACGGCTTACATTTGCTCGGGCCCAGACCGCCGGAACCGCAGCAACCATTGCGACGACAAACAGTGGAAACGGATTTGCGAGCCTCCTCCTTGGCCTGCCAAATTCTGGATCTATTAACATGTATTCCAGCCAGCCGCGTTGGCTTTCTGCTTATTGGGCGGTCTTTTTGCAAGATGATTACAAGGTCCTGCCAAACCTGACGTTAAATCTGGGGCTGCGTTACGACGTCGATCTTCCGCGTAGCGAATCACGCAACCGAACGTCTAACTTCAGCGCGACGGCGATTGATCCTGCCTCGGGCAAGCCTGGCGCCCTGATCTTTGGGACGACTTGCAATTGCAATGCGAAATGGATTGACGCCTACTACAAGGACATTTCGCCTCGCCTCGGTTTCGCCTATTCTCCTGGTGCAGGCAATGGCAAGTCAGTCATGCGTGGCAGCTACTCCATTCTGTATGCGCCAATGTTCTACGCAGATGGCGGAAGCCAGATGAACACCGGGTACAAAGCAAACGCTGCATTCAATAGTGTGAATGCGTTTTCACCTGCCTTCGATCTCGCGGGAGGCTTTCCAGCGTATACGGCTCCTCCACTTCTAAATCCCAGCTATTTCGAAGGTCAGATCGTAGCCTCTAACTACATCAGGCCGAATATGAACAAGCCTGCCATGACGCAGCAATGGAACCTGGAGGTCCAACAGGAGTTTGCACCTGATCTTATCTTTACATTAGGTTACCTGGGCCAGCGAGGCAATCGGCTGCGTTCCAACCTGGAAAACATCAACAATATTCCCAAAAGTGCGTTTCAGCTCGGAGACAACTTAGCTCGCACCCTTGCTTCAAATACCGCAGGCGTCACAGCTCCATTTTCTTCGTTCTATTCGCTGTATGGAAATAACGTGCAAACATCCCAGGCGTTGCGTCCGTTTCCGCAGTACCAGCAGATTCAGACAAATTGCTGCCTTCAGAACGACGGTCAATCAACGTATCACGCGCTGCTCGCATCTCTGCAGCGACGTTTCCGGAGTGGTACCAACCTCCAGGTCTCATACACGTGGTCCAAAAACATCACGAATTCGGACACGATCGTACTAAACACAAATAACCTAAGCTCGATTCAAGACCCGACCAATCTCAAGGGTGAGAAGTCCCTTAGTACGCAGGATCTGCCAAACGTTTTCGTTACGAGCTTTATTCAGGAACTTCCGTTTGGTAGGAACCGCCGTTATTTCAATCATGGAATTACGAGCTACCTCGCAGGTGGTTGGCAGGTTGGAGCAGTTTTGCGCTACCAATCAGGCACTCCAATCTCGTTTGGCTGTGCATCATCTATACCGGGATGGGATAACTGCGTGCGCTTCAACCAGCGTCCTGGCAGCTCCTTCCGTAGTGCGGCTTCACGTAACAATTCAGTGAATCCTTTTGTCGTTACGAGCAAGGGAGCCGATCCCGCTGTCAACAGTCTCTTCAATCTGAACGTTTCCCGTGATGCGACGAATGGAGCGTTTGTAGATCCAAATGCATCCCGCAACGGCGGAGCGTATCAGCTTGGTAGTATTGCCCGGGTTACATCGGCGTTCCGCATGAATGGATTTAAGAACGAGGACATCAGCATTATCAAAAACACGCGAATCACTGAAAAGATGGATCTTCAGCTGAAGTTTGAGATGCTCAACGCATTCAACCGGCATGCCTTCGGAGTTCCTTCGGTGACCCCAACCGACAACCTCTTCGGAGTTCCAACCACAACGCTCACTACGGCACGGAACTCGCAACTCACCGCGCGCATCCGTTTCTAGCTGCGCCAAGATCAGGAAGAGCCGTCCTGAGCGGCTCTTCCTTGACCTATTTAGAAAGTTCCAACAGCATATTATTCGACTTCTAGGAGCTAATTAATGCGAACCTGCCGCCGCGCATCCACAGCGCTTGCAAGCTTGTTTTTTCTCTTTACTTGCACTCGCGCTACCGTGCTCCGTGCAGATCCCATAGCGGCAGACATTTCCGCTGTTAAGCAAGGCCCAATTGAAGTTTCCGCTACAAAATCGGCTCTGACGATTCGATGGACCGATGCGTCCAGCCAGCAGTGGTCAGCTGTCTTTGCGTTAGATGACAAGCTTCCTCTCATCACGTCGATTGCTGTTGGTGGGAGCAATGTTGTGGAGAAGGCGACACCGGTTTATCGCTGCAGCACAGGAACACGTACAGGCGGCTGGGACGCGTTCTTCGACTTCCCACCTGCCAGACCACAGGGGACACGGAACTTCATTCAGAGTTTTCATCCGACGGCTGCTACAGTGCGCACGGTAGGCGACCGGGTAGAGGTGTCTTTCAACGGAATGGAGATGGGGATCTTCTCTGGAACGATGCGCTACATTTTCTATCCCGGCAGCGCACTGATCCAGCAGGTTGCGGTCCTTGAAACGAACGAGCCCAGCATTGCATACACCTATGATGCGGGGCTGCAAATGGCGTCTGAAGCAGACCGAAGGCCGGGTATCAACATGGCGTCCACTATCGTCTACTACGATGCTGAAGGTAAGTTGCAATCGATCACGTCACCGTACGGTTCAGAGCGACATACGCTCCAGGTGCACTACAGGGCTGTGGCGGCGAAGATGGGAGTTGGAAGCATCGTTGCACTACCCTCACCTCACCGATACCTGTTCGCTCGCGACTACAGCACGAACATGGGTTACGCATGGTATAGCTCATGGCGCGGGAAGGTGGGGCTCGGCATCCAGCAACCTCTTGATGACAACACAAGCATTTACCCATGGATGAACGCTCCTCCCGGCACCAAACAGGAGATGGGAATATTCTTCCTGCTCGGAAGCGGGTCCGCCAATCAAACACTCGATAAAGCGCTCTCCTACACGAATAAAGATTTCTTCCCACATATTGACGGCTACGTCACCTTTGCTCCGCACTGGCATTTCGCTTTCACGGAGCAGGCTGTAGGTACCGGTACAACATGGGTACCGCCGTTCAAGCCGGGGTTGGAGAGCATCGGCGTCGATTCCGCGATGATCATGGACTTCCATATTGACGGTCACCCCGCAGACCTGACGGGCCTGCGGATGCGAGAACTCGATGACTATTACAAAGCATGTCGACAACAGTCTGACAATAAATTCCTGCTTATCCCAGCAGAGGAAGCGGATGTAATTCTCGGAGGACATTGGTCGCTTACTTTTCCTAAACCCGTCTATTGGTTGATGGATAGGAAAGCCAATGAATCTTTCGCCACGCCAGATCCAAAGTACGGGACGGTGTACCGTGTTCACACCCCGGAAGACATGTGGAAATTGGTACAGGTCGAACATGGTTACGCTTACCAAACGCACCCGCGCACGAAGGGTTCAACAGGGTATCCCGACAAGATTCTAAACACGGCATACTTTCGTGACCCTCAGTACTTCGGGACTGGATGGAAGGCGATGCCATCGGATTTATCTTCGCCGCGGTTAGGCGAGAGAGGTTTTAGAACCGTGGATGACGTCAACAATCTTGGTCTTCATAAGGTCATGCTCGGAGAGGTTGATATGTTCCAGATTTCAAAAACCGACGAACTTTACGGCCACATGAACGTGAACTATGTTCGGATCCCCAAACTACCGGATTTCGACCACTACAAGGTTCTTCTTGACGCGGTTGCACGCGGAGATAGTTTTATTTCGACGGGAGAGGTCTTAATGCCGCAATCAAAAATCTCTTCAGCAGGCGGTGACTCTATACATGTAGAGATTGAAACCACCTCAACTTTTCCTCTTCGAATAGCTGAGGTGGTTTGGGGGGACGGCAAAAGCACTCACACAGAACAGTTTGAACTCGACACGACGCATGAATTCGAGAAACGTGCATTTCAGTGGAATGTAAACGCCCCTGCATGGAGGTGGGCTCGTGTCGCTGTTTGGGACATAGCGGGAGGCGGGGCGTTTTCTAATCCCGTGTGGCGAGAAGAACAAAAGTGAATGCTAAACTGCGCTCGTAGAGAGTACGGTACCGATCAAAGAGCAGCTATAGCTATATTGACTAATAGCCTGTTCGACCGTCCCATCGCCCTACCTCAAAAGTTGTTGTTCCGCCGAAAGAATTCCACGCTTCGCTTAGTCACGATTAGGAACCCGGCTGATCTTCGTGGCGTGTGAAGGTGCCGTTGCCGACAAGCTACCCTGAGCGGAACTTCGATGCACTGGCTAGGGAGGTTGGCGAAGCCATCGATAAGGATCAGCCGGAAGTCGCCCTTGACCGCTTCCATACGTTTGCCGTGAAGTACATTCGTACTGTTTACGAGCAGCACTTCAGCCGAACCGCTAGCCGGGATGCTACCGTGAACGTCCTGCTAGGCGAATATGCAAACGACTGAAAAAGAGCTGGCATATTGATTCCCAAATGACGGCCGAGATCGATAAGAGGTGAAGCCTGCAGAGTGCACCCTAGTGAGCCAAACCCTTGGGCCAGAACAGCATTTCACGCGCTACACCCATTCTGCCAGCACCGGCACCTCTTTCAACAAGCAGAAGCTCAAGGCAGCCACTATATTTCTCTTTTGCAATATTTTACGATTTATCAGTGATTTAGCTAAAAGTGCACAGTCCATGGAGGCAAGTGGCAGTTGACTACACATCCCACAACCGTCAGTTTGATTAAGGGAGGGCGAGCTTGCATCCTCAGACAACATGCAGCTAGACAGCAACCCCTCCAACGAATGTGCCGCGACCCCTCTCGCGAATGATGTAACCCTCCATACGAAGCTCGTAAAGAGCCTGCCTCACCGTCAGGCGGCTGACTTTAAATGCGGCCCCCAGCCGCGTCTCCGATGGAATCCGATCACCTGTGGCAAGGTCACCATGTTCAATGCGATCCATACGAGGTCTTTGATCTGCCGATATAGGGGAACGAAGCCCTGGCGATCGAGCCTGCAATCTGTAATCGCCAATCTCGGTGGCTGGTCTTCATGGTGCACCAAGATTTCCTCCTCTTCACAGTAAGCCGTTCGCACTACGTTTTCTGTGTGATGCTGCTAGTCCCCACGCAAGGCGATGATGGGGTTGATCTTCGCTGCGCGCATTGCGGGGAGAGTGGATGCAGCGAGCGCAAACGACAACATGGCGACGGCAGAGAGCGTCAGCACAAGTGGATCGAAAGGGCTGACTCCAAAGAGAAACGCACGCAGCAGGTGGGATACAGCGGTTGAGGTAAGCAGACCCAGGAGACATCCAACGGCACCGAGCTTCACTGCCGAGGTAAGAACAAGGTGGAGTATTCCCTTGCGCTGGCAGCCGAGCGCCATGCGTATCGCCAACTCCTGCTCTCGCAAGGCCACCGAGAATGCGATGACGCTGTAAATCCCCAGCACGGCCAGCAGCAACGCAATTATCGCGAAGGATGAAATCAACACGGTGTTGAACAGTCGTGGAGCTTCGTTCTCCGAGATCACACTCTCCATCGTCTGCATGTCGACCAGGGGGAGCTGAGGATCGATCTTTCGGACGGCGGCCAGAAACGGGTTCTCCAACTGTTCCGAAGGAGTCTCTGTATGCAGGACAATACAGCCGTAGGTTCCGGTCAGCTCACCGGCCGGCGCAAACGCTCCTTCTGAGATGGCCTGCTGGGTTACGGGCTGATAGAACTGTTCTGCTGTCTCGCCATCAGCCGATCCAAGCTTGACGTCATCCACGACTCCCACGACGATCAACCAGGGAGTCGGAGTCTCCGGCATCCCGCGGCGCAGCCTTTTTCCGAGAGGGTTATCGCCGGGCCAATAGTGCTCAGCCAGCTTCCGGTTCACGATCGCGACGAGTTGCGAATCTGCCCGGTCCGACTCCGTAAACACTCGTCCGCGCAGCAAACGGATGCCGAGCGCCTGGAAGGAATCGCCTTGCACCAGCGATACCGTTGCCATGTTCAGTTCCGCGTCTTTGCGAGGGGCAACGCCCTCCACGGTGATTGCGATTCCTCCGTTATTCCCTGAGCCGGGCCGTGAGGAGGTTATGCCTGCGGCTTTGACTCCGGGCAGTTGCCGCAGACTGCGCAGCAGGTCGTTCGTCACATTGTCGATTCCGGACTGTATCGCATATCGCTCCTTTGGGAGGACATAGTATGCGGTGAGCGTGTGATCCACCCGAAAGCCGGGATCGATCTGACGCATCTTTTCGAAGCTGCGCAGGAGAAGCCCGGAGGCCGTCAACAAGACCAGGGCCACTGCGATCTCCGCGATGACGAGCGCGGAACGGAGTCTTCCGTGTCCACTTCCCGCGGTGCCGGTTCTTCCACCCTCCTTCAGTGTGTCGTTGACGCTTGTCCGTATAGCCGCGAATGCAGGCGCCAGGCCACAGATCAGACCGGTCAAAATGGCCAGCGCTAGAGCAAAGCCCACCACGGGCCAATCCAGCGCGATCTCGCGGATCCTCGGCAAGGTCTCCGGCAGGAGGCTGATGCCGATCCGAATGCAGGCGGCAGCGAAGACCAATCCAATGAGGCCTCCCGCAATGCTCAGCACCAGGCTTTCCACCAGCGCCTGCCGCAACAGCATCCCGGTACTCGCCCCCAGGGCAAGGCGGACGGCGATCTCTCTTCTTCTCCGGATCGAGCGCACCAGAAGAAGACCGGCCAGATTCGCGCATGCGATCAGCAAAACCGTCGCGACCGCGATCAGCAACGTGTGCACCAGCGGACGGGCCTGCGTCACGGTGTCTTCATGCAGGAGTCTCACCTGCGATTGAATGCGCAGGCTCCGCATAAATCCCAGGTAGTTCCTCATCGTCTCTTCGGCGACGAGCTGGGCATCTCTCTGGGCCTGTGCCGGCGCAACGCCGGGTTTGAGACGGCCCACCATACGAAAGTTCCATGATGCCGCGTAGCCCGCGGTGAACTCTTCCGGGCGCAGGCTCAGCGGAATCCAAAGTTCACTGCTGTTTAAATGCCCCGGCACCAGGGGAAATTCAAAATCGCGAGGCATGATGCCGATCACGAGATAGGGTTGGCGATCCAGAAGGATCTTCGTGCCAAGAATCTTCTCATCGCCATGAAAGCGTTTGCGCCACATGGCATAACTCAAGACGACGACCGGTTGATGCTGCTCGTCTTCCTGCTGGGTGAACCAGCGGCCCATCAGCGGGGCCGTAGCCAGCGCCGAAAAGATCTCTCCACTCATTCTCGTCGCATCGATGTGCACGGGGTCGCCGACGCCGGACAATTCGCGACCGATTCGCTGATAGCCGCCGAGGTGGAGAAAGCTGTGCGTGTCCCGCATGTAGTTGCGGACGTCCGGCGGGGTGACAGTAGGCCGGGTCCAATGCGATCCGACGAGGTCATCGCCAAGGATGACGAGGCGATCGGGATCGGCGAACGGAAGCGGACGCAGCAGAACTCCCTCGACGATCGAAAAGACGGCTGTCGTCGCGCCAATTCCGAATGCCAGCATCAGGATCGCCGTGAGCGTGAAGCCCGGGGACTTCCGCAGCTGGCGCAGGGTGTACCGAATGTCCATCACGATGGTGGCCAGCCCTTGGAAGGCTCGTTCGTCGCGGTGCAGTTGCTTCGCCTGCTCCACTCCTCCATAGGCGCGCCGGGCAGCGCTGCGGGCCTCCTTCGGAGTCATCCCCTGACACAGAAAGTCGTCTTCTAGCAACTGGAGATGAGCCGCGATCTCCCGGTCCAGCTCGGCCTCTGCCCTGGAATTGGTGAAAAGGCTAAGGAACCTGAGAAAAATTCGCCTTAGGTCTTTCATCTTTAGAGCTCCTCGACAAGAAGCTTTTCGACCAGACCGGCCATTCTTCTCCACCGCTGCGTCTCTTCCCCAAGCGCCTTCTGGCCAGTTCGGGTAATTGCGTAGTACTTCGCTTCCCGGTTGTTTTCCGTTTTCCCCCAGGTTCCTTTGATCCATCCGTACTGTTCGAGACGTACCAGCGCTGGATAGAGCGTGCCCTGGTTGAGGTTGAGAAGATTGCCGGATACGTGCTCCAACCGGCTGGCTATTTGATAGGCGTGCTGTGATCCCATGCTGACAAGCGTACGAAGGACAATCAAGTCCAAAGTCCCCTGAAGAAGTTGAATTGATTCGTTCTCTTTACTTGGCATCCAAGTGATACCTCTGGATGAGGCTGAACCTTCGAGCACTTGTTTGTCAAGTGAAATATTTCGGCTCATGCGGCATTTCGCCGTGTTTCATGCCTAGCAGGTCGAAGGACCAGAGCCATACACCAAGCTGACAATTGAGGAAGCACCGCGGAGCCGCCTAGGTTCCGCAGACATCATTCTTGCTAACAGTGGGGTGGTAGTTCGCATAGACGGCGACGAGGCTTACTATTCGCCAAGCAGTGGGACAACAACTTGCGTTCGCAGGGCTTTGCCGAATCCTTCGAGCGGCAGCAGACCCCACGCGCCTAACCCTCGGAGTTGCGTTTGCAGCCCCTTCTCTTTGGAAAAAGTGGGCAATGGTGTCAAAAAGTGCCTCTCTCACCTCGCTTAGATGGTAGATGCCAAACTCACCCACTCAAAGGCGGGAGGCGGGGGCCTTTCCCTCCCCCGCACTCCTCCCAACCAAAAGGCATCTGGAAGAGGACGTCGATGGACAAGACCGAATCCACTGTTCGCAGTATGCTCACTGCTATCGAGGCACCGCTCTACGATATGGGTGTCCTCAGTGAGCGTGGAATGCTTCCTCGGCTCGACGGCATCTCGGCCGCGGCGGTCCTCGAAAGGCTTTCTCTGCTCAGGTACCGCAATGCCCACGGCTCGCACATCTACATCCGTCCATCGGGCGAGCATCGCTTCACCACGCTCGACGATCTCAGCGAGACCTCGCTCGCCAGGCTCTCGGCCGACGGCTTCAATCCGTGCGCTGTTGTCGAGACCAGCGCCGGCAGCTTTCAAGCCTGGTTGAAGCACCCCAGAATATTTCCGAAGCTCCTCGGAACCGTTGCCGCGCAGACATTGGCCGAGCGGTACGACGCTGACCCCAGCGCGGCGGACTGGAGGAGGTTTGGACGGCTTCCCGGCTTCACGAACTGCAAACCCAAATACCGCAAGCCTGACGGCCTCTTCTCTTTCGTGCGCCTGCGCAGCCACAGTGGACAGCAGTACCCGATGGCGGAGGCCTTCGAACAAGAGATAACGGCGCTCTACGAGGCCCGCGAGCAGCAACACGAGGCGAGGCGTCTCGAAAGTTCTCTTTCTCCCCGAAGGGGACCGAGGTTATCGAACCTATCTCTTGAGCGATTCCGAAGCTCAACCAAGTACCAGGACCGCCCCGCCGCCGCCGACATCGCGTTCTGTGTCGCCGCTTTTGCCAATGGCATGACCGAGGACCGGATCGGATGTGCCCTTGAAGACGATTACCTCTCCCGCGATCCCAGCCCTACAAAACGAGCTGCCTACACCCGGAGAACCATGGAGAAGGCGAGGAGATGGACCGGACGATGAGCCTCGATGTCGCGATTCTCCCTTATGGTTCTTCCTTCCTGCGCGTCAGTGACGGCTCTTTGGACTCTGAGCTGGCTTTTGCTACTCGCGTCATGAGGGAAAGCCGTCGAACAGGGAGGCTCCCTTTGGTTTGCCTTTCTATCTGCGTTCAGCGTGCCGCGCTCAAGACACCCCCGCCCTTCGGACGCACGCTCTCCTTCCCAGAATCCGCTGCGCGCCTCTCAAGAGGTGCGGACTCCTGCCCCCAGGCAAGCTGTGGTCCCCTTCCGCAGATTCTATCCAGTCGCCGAGGGAGTGGGTCGCGACGGCACACCCGTTGGGCAAGCATGTACCGCAGACAGCGGACAAACCAAAAGAAACGGAGCTAAACACCATGTTCAAACAAAGTCATCCTCATCGGCCGCCTCGGACAGAACGCAGAAGCCAAAACCGCTCAGAACAACAAAGAGTACGTCATCCTCAACATCGCAACCCAGGAAAGCTGGAAGAACGACAAAGGCGAATACGAGACCCGCACCGAGTGGCACCGCGTCTATGCCTGGAGGAATCTCTCGAAGTTCGCCAAGACTCTCCAGAAGGGGCAGCTCGTCACCCTGGAAGGCATTCTCAGGTATCGCGAGGTAGAGGATGAGGTCAATGGGACCACCTTCAAACACCGGATCGCCGAGATCCACGCCATCGGCATGAAGCGGCTCTCGAAAGTTGAAGCCGCCGATGACCCTTCTGACGGAGCCGACGACGAGTAGCGTCGGCCAGGGTGGATGAGCCCATCGGCTCATCCACCTACCAGTCTCATAAACATCTGAGGGCTGGAAACGGTGCATTCTGGAGGTGCTCTGTCCGAGCACTCTACTTGATCGATCTCGCGATCGCGGCGATAGTGGCTCGCAAGGCTGCTTCGTTCTCGATCTTGAGTGCGTTGGGATAACAGCATTTCTTGTAGACAACGAGGTTCACTCCAAGACCAGCTTGGCTGGGAAATCGCAAGCCTTCGATGCCTTGCGCCACCAATACGTCGCCGAATTGCTGCGACGGGAGAAGATCTTCACCGAGACATTTGTCCCGGATGGCTCCCATCCCTCTGGGCAGAGGATGTTGGGTCAGATCGAGCACCCGCGTGAGATCAAATCCAACAGCGAATACGACGCGAGGGTACTTGTCGACATTGATGAGAGCGGCGCCTCCCAACCGCTTCTTTCGGCCAGTGACCTCGCTGGTGGCGACAGCATCGGACTCGGACAAGTAGACGGCAGCGGTGCCCGGCGAAGCAAAGCGGCCACCGTGGGCCGCGGCTCCTGCCCCGTCAAGGACTGTCTCGGGTCTCATGAAGGTATAGCTGACGCTCCGAAAGTAAACACCCCTGTGCGGCTTGGCCTTGTCGGTCCAAGCCGCAATCAGATCGAGCTCCGCTTTGTCTCAACGTCAAACAGGCTGCCCTTCTCCGAGTCGCAGGAATTCAACGATGATGTCTCGCATCTTCCCGTCCACGATTGCTTGAGCAGGCGTTTGGTTCCGGATTGCCGGCAGGGGTGTCTGCAGCCACTCCTGTTCTTTCGGCGCGATCACAAACTCGTCCATCAATTGCAGAAGTTCCTTGAGATCTTGGGTCTTCTTGGCCATCTGGCTTGTCCCTATCCCACTCTCCCAATTTTGAATCGTTCGGGGAGCGACATTCAGAGCCTTCGCCATTTGTTCTTGGGTAAGCCCCCATCGTTTTCGGGCGACGGCCAAATCAACCTCGCCCTGGGCATCCTTCACAGGGTGTGCGATTACATTTCGCAATCGCAAGATTTGTTTCAGATGTTGGAAGTTGAACGCCCAGTCTGTTTTAGCGACGCACTCCTTACCAACCATTTGTCCCCATCGAAAGGCCAAACTCGAGGAGTCGTGAGGCATGTAGAACAAAAGGAATTCAACTTTCGGACTCTTGAAGCACTCCAGAAAAGAGATATGGTCTTTCCTCGGTTCGGAATGTTTCAGATAGACGACCGACACCTTGCTTTTCGGCACATCCTCGGAATGGCAAGTCTTCGGGATGGGGCGTATTGCCGCTTCGAAATGCGAGAAGAGATCTTTGGCTTCAGCCAGGACGCTGGCGTCAGCCCAAACAGTTAACTCTTGTCTGTGAGCTACGGTTTCCATGGGAACCCTCCACAATCTTGAGTATATCACGCATTTCTGCGTGTAACACGCAAAATTGTGCTAGACTGAGGATGGTGCAAAGGTAGCACCTACGTTCAACCAAGATCGGCTCTTTCACGCCGAATTTAAGGTCGGCTGTGTTGTATGTCTACGGATGGCAAATTACTCTAAATAGAGAGCATCCCGCCGCGCCACTGGCGAACGGGATGCCGCGCACTAGTGCTCACCCCTTTAGAGTAACTCGCAGCCCTCCGGAGGTGTCAGATTGAGACCACGAACCAGACTCAGGTTAACAATAGACTCCTTCGTAATGTCCGAATAACCCCTCTCGGCAAGGTCGCGAAGAGTCTTATTGATGGCTTCGTCTATGAAATCATCGATTCTGGTGTTGAGCGTGACTTTGACGCGAGGCCGCTTCTGTTGTGCAGTGAGCTCTCCCAGGATTCCGCCGGATAGTGCACTTCCCTTCCCTGCTTTCACGCGAGGGGCTACTGCCAGTTTTTCGATGGGGGCCTCCGGGATGGGTGCGGCGGCTTCGACCTCAGCCGGGCCCTCAGGAACCGGGCTCGCAGGGTCACTCGAGAGCATTATCTTTTCCAGCGCATCATTTAGATTGCCAGGTCCAGGCTTACCAATTACGGCCATCATGCCGTTACCGCGTGCAGACATGCGGCTACCTCCTCAGTCAGGTTAGTGAATTCGTTGCAAGATACGCCACGGCGACGGCCATACTCGAAGACGGTCTTTCCGTCTGAGTAAGCGCGAACCATCTCAGCGCGGTTAGAAATCTCCTGATGGGCGATGATGGTACTCACGCCTTCCATTTTTAAGAACTCTGCTGCAGCTGCCTTTGCCTCTTTGCTGTAGGCGTTATTGCCGGGAAGCTAATTTTGAGTTAATGCAACAGAGCCAAAATTCCCCGAGGGCACAACACTCGGATGCGAGGGCACATTGAAATGCGACGGTGTTCTCGAATTCGATTGTCCCTTATTTGATTCGGGTGATCTTGTCCTCTCCCAACCAAAAAACTTCGCCGGACCGCAAACTAAAGAATTGCGAACCGAGGTTTGGGATCTCTTCGAGAACCCCGAGCCCCATTTGGGAGCAGCTCGCAAGTAGGTCAAGAACGATGGTGCGGTCCGATACTGAACGCTCACCATTCGAGTTACGCGTCTGAACTTTATCAGGCTTGCTGATGTAGCGGCACATAGTCATTCCTTTCCGGTTGCCATGCGGTTCGTGCTTGTGGTTTCTTTTAGCCCGCATTGCGAAATGTAAGGTTGTAGCGAATGGAGCCGACCAAGTCGTGCTCTCCATGACGCAAGGGAGCAATGCCGTGATATCGGAGCCGCGCGGGGCCTCCCCACACAAGCACGTCTCCGTGGACGATGCGGATGCGCTGTGTTTTGTCCACCCGCTCCAGCCCTCCGAAGAGAAACATGGCGGGCAATCCGAGCGAAACAGAGACAATAGGTTGGCTAAAGTCGCGCTCGTTGCGGTCCTGATGCAACGACAGTCGCGCACCCGGCTCGTATCGGTTAATCAAACAAGCATCGGGGGAGAAGGCTGGGAAGCCTGCTGCTTCCGCAGAGGCCACAGCGAGTTGGAGAAACGACGCGGGCATATCCGGCCAGGGCTGCCGCGTCTCTGGGTCGATATGGTCATACCGATAGCCAGTTCTATCCGTCACCCAACCATACCTACCGCAGTTCGTCATGGCCACGGACATGCGGAATCCGCCTGGCGTGACCATGTTGCGAAAGGGCGATCTCTCGGCGATGCCCTTGAGCGAAGAGAGCAATTCGCTCTCAACGCTCAACGCAAAGCCAGATAAGACTGCCGTGCCCACGCCGAAGACATCTTTCGGGAGAGGCTTCGAGGATTCAATCTCAAACAATGACGTGTTCATGGTTCTCCGTTAATTGGCGTCGTGGAAGATGACGCCGACCGTGTAACGCTGTCCCGACCGCAAACGACTCACGCCATGCCGAAGGTTGACCCTATATGTTCCCCGAGTCCCCTGCACTGGGCGATGATGCACGGCAAAGGCCACAGCATCTCCCTGACGTAGTGGCACAATTTCCGGTCGGGTTTGCATCCTAGGACGCTGTTCGGTAAGAACGAACTCGCCGCCCGTGAAGTCCCTCTCCGGCTCGGAGAGAAGAAAGGCTACCTGGATCGGAAAGACGTGCTCGCCATAGAGGTCTTGGTGCAAGCAGTTGTAGTCGCCGACGCCATACTGCAGCAGCAGAGGCGTTGGCCGTAGTTGTCCTGCGTCGTGGCAGCGTTCGATAAAGTCCGCGTGCTTCGCGGGATATCGGGTCTCGATACCCATTTGCTGATTCCAGAGATTCGCGACGGGAGCCAGTCTCTCGTAGAGCGAGCTACGCAAGCCTTGCAGGATGTCCGGCAGCGGATAACTGAAGTATTTGTATTCACCACGACCGAAACCATGTCGTGACATGACCACGCGGCTCCGAAAGTGCCCGTCATCCCCGTACATGCTCGCCAGAGCAGCGCAATCCTGCGATGTGAGAACGTTCTTCAGCAGCGCATTGCCCGAGTCGTTCAGGCTGTCTGTGATGCTCTGCCAATCAAGCGACTCGACTTGTGAGACGGCCTGCGCTGCGTCGGGGAGTGGCAGGCTGGCCCCCTTCGAGGCCAGCCTTTCGTTATCGAATAACGCTTTCATGCGTGCGCCTCTCTTTCGAGCAGCGCGCTCTTGCGCTCGACGCCCCAGCGATAACCGGAAAGCGCACCGTCCGTTCTGATGACCCGGTGGCAAGGGATCGCCACCGCGAGGACATTCGAGGCACATGCCTGAGCCACTGCGCGAACGGCCTTCGGCTTTCCGATCTTCTTCGCGATGTCGGTGTACGTCGCAGTCGAGCCGGGCGGAATCTGCTGAAGAGCCTTCCAGACTCGCTGTTGGAAGGCCGTTCCTCGAATGTCGAGCGGTAGGTCAAGGCCGATTCCAGGATGCTCGATCATTCCGACAACCTTCGCGACGACATCCTCGTAGCCAGGTTCGTCTCCGATCAGGTTGGCCTTCGGGAACTGGTCTTGCAGGTCTCGTACCAGCAAGATCGGATCATCTCCGATGAGGATGGAGCACACACCCTTCTTGCTCTGCGCCACCAGGATCGATCCCAGTGAGCACTGAGCGATGGCGAAGAAGATGTCGGTATCGGCTCCGCCGTCGCGAAACTGCGAAGGCGTCATGCCAAGGACGTTGTTAGTGTTTTCGTAGAACCGGCCACTCGAATTGAAGCCAGCTTCATAAATTGCGTTAGTCACGGTGTTGCTCCTTTCCAGTGAGTTCCTCACGCGTTGGCCGCGGTGGGCTGTGGCGTAGTTATTCGGTGTGAGGCCAGTGATGGCCTTGAATGTGCGATGGAAGTGATACACGCTCATGCCAGCGTGCTTCGCTAGCCCGGCGAGCGAGGGCACTTCCTCCGACCTCTCGATCAGGCGACAAGCTTTGGCAATTCGCTTTGCGTTCTCTTCGGCAATGCTGGCCTGATTCGGCTTGCATCGCTTGCAGGGGCGAAATCCCGCTTTCTCGGCTGCCTCGCAACTCTCGAAATACTTCACGTTTTCCGGGCGAGCCAGTCGGGCTGCACAGGCGGGCCTGCAATAGACCCCCGTCGTCGCCACTGCGTAGTAAAACTTCCCATCCGCAGAGCCATCGCGAGCCACAATCGAAGACCATCGCGGATCGCTCAATGTTGCCTTCGCCAGTTCCTCGATCTTTGAAGACCTTGTCATAGCTGCGTTCCTCTCTTTCTGGAACAACTTTATCGACGCTGAAGATAGAGAACACTCCGCTTCTTGCTTTCAAATCCACATTCCTCCGCAAGTCTCATTCGCCCTCTGTTATGGCAACCATGACGCACCTTGCTTTTGAATTCCAGTCCTCCTGCGCGGTGGCTGCAAGCCTTATGCTTGTCTCATGCAAAGTGAGTCTCTATACAAAGAAGGAGCGGCATTTCTTGCTTCAATCGACCAGGATTGGGCGCGATTGGTCTCAGATATCGGTGAATGCACGCACAAGCCAAGGCCGGACCGTGAGCCATACGAGGCATTGATTCGCGCCGTTGCCTATCAACAGCTCCACGCTAAGGCCGGAGATGCGATTCTCGGAAAGCTACTGGCATTATTCGGTTCAAACAGATTTCCGGGTGCCGCACAACTTCTCGCCGCAGACGTTTCGGAACTCCGCGCCTGCGGATTCTCGGCGCGAAAGGTCGAGACGCTTCGCGCCATCGCAGAAGGCAGTCTCACCGGTCTTGTGCCACTCCGTGACGACGCTGAGCACATGACCGACGACGAATTGATCGCAAGACTCACGAGTCTGAAAGGCATTGGCCGATGGACTGTAGAGATGCTCTTGATCTATACGTTGGAGCGCATGGATGTGCTACCCGCCGATGACTTCGGCGTGCGCGAGGGATATCGCCGTCTCAAATCCATCCCTGTGGCACCCACGAAGAAGGAGATGGAGAAGTTCGGACATCGATGGAGTCCATACCGTACATTGGCAGCTTGGTATCTTTGGCGATTGAAGTAGTCGAACAAGCTCTTGGGGGCTCCCGCGCGGACCGACGCTGCCTTCTGAATTTGAAAGCAAGATTCGGAGTGCCCTTCCACAGGTCTTGTCTTTAGGGTCGATTTGCAGAGCAGCATAGTCTGTCTGCAATTTCGCTCATAAGGATAAAAAACATGTCGAAGGAAGAACAGAACAAGGCTCTCGTAGGTCGTTGGTTCACCGCTTTTTGGGGGTCCAAAGTGGACCTCAACATCGTCGATGAACTCGCCGCCCCTGACATGCTGCTTCAGTATTCTCTACACGAGCCGCGCCGCGGTCACGAGGATATCAAGGCATTCATGACTGGGTTCCGCGAGGCATTCCCGGACCTCAACTTCTGGGGCGCGGCAGACCTCATTGCCGAAGGCGACTATGTTGTTGGTCGTTGGGAAGGTGGCGGCGCCCATACAGGTCCCGCCTTCAGCGATTTCCTGATGGGATCTCTGCCCGCCAATACTGGCCGCAAGATGCACTTCACCGGAACGACGGTCCTGCGCATCCAGGATGGCAAGATCGCGGAAGAGATCGGGCTGGACGATGGCGTCACTGCGCTCACTCAACTTGGTCTCATTCAAAAAGCGCAAACCTACGCGTAACGATGACGGCGGCTGCTATCTCAACGCGGCGGCCGCCATCATCTCATTTAGCAAGCAACATAGAGCGCCTTAGCCTTCGTTCCCCGGACAAGGCTTTCTGTCCTGATGCTACGCCTCTATATTTTTCATCACGGTGCCGCGGTGAATGCATTGGCTTGTCGCAGCATAGTACGCCGCCATAAATGTAAAGATTGCCACTGCTGCAACGGGATGCACGAACCATCCCAATAGACCAGCCAAGATGTACAGCAGGACGCCAAAGATTGGGCGCATCGTCTGCGATGCGAAGGTTCCCGCCGGCACATCGGGTTTTACCAATTCAGGGTGACGGTGCAGATGCCAGTATGTCGGCACCCATGCTGCCGACATTAATCCAGCAATAATCGCATACAGGACCACCGCCGCCTTCTGATCCACGAAGTCACCGCCTACAAACGCGCTTGCCAGCACGCCGGCCGGAAACGGAATCAGAGATGCCGTTCCCAGTATTCCGAGATTGAGCCAATTCAACGTCAAATCAACTTTCCGAATGCGTTCGAGAAGGTAATGGTGGTTGCTCCAAATCACTCCCACATTGAGGAACGCGATTCCGTAAGTAAGATAGGAAGGCCATTCCTTCAGAAGTTCCACGGCCAATCGTCCAGGCGCCGCGCTTGGACGGTGAATTTCAATGACCAACAAAGTGATGACGATGGCAAAGGCAGCATCACTGAGTGCTTCTGAACGACGGGTATCAGCGAGTCTCAGCTCTGCCTTACGGCCCTCCTCGATGTCCATTGGGACGGCTGGAGGTTTCGACTGACGAGCATAATTCTTTACGTTTACTGCCAGTGTTCTCCAGGATGAAATGGGCAACATTCGTTTGAGACGTTGGCCAAACCCGGAAATAACAGGGACATAATTGATACCGCGGACAGGTGTCTGAACGCATTTAGTTGTGGTCGCCATCGGTCGCTCCTCTACGAGACATATCGTTACTCATAACAACCGTAACGACGCTCCCGACTATGCGAACTCCGTTTCTTGCTTTCAAATCCCGCGAAAGCAGGCGGGGCTCCTTGGGAGAACTGTGGAGTCCGTACAGAACCATCGCAGCGTATCTCTGACGAGTACCGAACGGCGTTCCTACAAAAGCCTGATCTGGTTGGAAGCCCCTGGCCCCTTCCATCTCCAGGAGGAATCTCTTGCGGTCAAGTCCGCCCGCATAGCCAGTTAGGCTGCCATCGCTTCCCAGCACCCGGTGGCATGGGATGACGATGCTAATGGGATTCTTCCCGTTCGCCAGCCCAACAGCGCGAATTGCCTCGCGGTTTCCGAGGGCATCTGCGAGCTGGCCGTATGAGCGTGTCTCCCCGTAGGGAGTATCGCGAAGCATCCTCCAGACCCGTTGTTGAAATGGCGTGCCCTTCGGAGCGATGGGAAACGTAAACTCTCTACACTTCCCATCGAAGTATTCGGCAAGTTCTGAGCGGACTAGCTCAAAACCCGACAACACCCTGGGTCCTAGCGACTCGACTTGCGGACCTCGCAAATGTTCAGGCATATAGGACCGCTCAAAACGCCATCCGTGTTCACCAGTGTCAAAGTGCCTAGCTGCCACTCCATCAAAAAATGCTCATTTCCTGACATACAACACTCCTTTCATCGGCGTACCTGTCCGCCGCATTCTTGCTTTCGTTCTGGATCACTTCCGCTATCCGAGTTGCGACCGCGGTCGGTTCCTCATGCGACCAAAATCGCAACACTCTCCAACCTGCGGCCTTAAGCAAAGCCGTCGTGTGCTGATCGCGAGCCTTATTGCCCTCTATTTTCTGTACCCAATAGCCCGCATTCGTCTTCGGCGGTGCGTGGTGCAAGGGGCATCCATGCCAAAAGCATCCATCCACGAACACGGCGACTTTTGCTCGACGGAAAACGAGATCGGCGGTGCGCCTGACTTCCGCGATTGGCCGCGACGCGACGCGATAACGCATGCCCATCGCATGGATCGCGCATCTCACAGCGACCTCGGGCTTCGTGTCTCTCGACTTGTTGCCCTGCATCACTCGCCTGACTGCTGGTGTGGAGGCCCAGGATTGGATAGGCTTGACAGCTCGCGTCGCAGAGCACGCTGGCCCCCTTCGTCTTCGACTTCAACATTCTGATATGACGCATCGCTTTATCCTCTTTAGCAAGAAATGCAGCCGATTCAAAGCTAGCGATGTTGACTCGAAACCACACTCCATTCCTTGCTCTCGAATTTCAGAATCCCGCTTCGGATACGGCTAGACCGATAGTGCGAATTCAGAAGTGATCTGCCAGTCAACCTTGGGGAAGTACAGCGTCTAGTCACCCGCGCGCGACATACTCTCGGGCGATTGTGAGCTTCGCCTATCGCTGGTACTGCTGGATGATCGAATCTGCGATGGCCGGCATGCGCCGTGCGACCTCGTCTACGGCGCGTCGTATCCAGTCGTTTCTGAGCGCTTCTAGCTGCGGCCCCAGCGCGACGACCTTCCTGCCGGCTGGGCTTCGCAGGAAACGTGCCGAGAACGCGCGTTGCTGCGGCGTCATCTTGGCTACAATGCGTTCGGATATATCGGCCCCGCTTGGATCGTCCGCTTCGAGCGCCTGGACATATGCGGGGCCGCGCAATTGCGCCGAGATCGGGTCGCTTTCGAAGGCGAGCAACCTCTTGATGTCGTCCGGAGTAAGGCGCGGGCGCAGGAGACCGTCATATTGGCGTTGGAGATCCGGAATCCTCTGTAGAACCGTGTTTCGCACTTCCTGCGCTACTCGACGGCGCACACGGTCTTCGAAGCCCGGATACATCTTCATATCTTCCGCTGCATCCTGCGAGGTAGCAAACACCTCTTGGCGCTTCTCTTCCACGAAAGACACCATCGACCTCGACATCGCGTCAGGATCGAGCATGTAGGCCACTGCCTGATGCAGCTCATTGGATGTAGTCTTTCCAGCCTGCGGAGTTGTCCGCCCGGTACCCGTCACAGTTGTTCGAGCGATCTTGTTTTGTGATTGCAAGCCAGCGCTCGCCTCAAGGTGACCAGAGAGAGCCCCTAACCCAATAACGGTAAGCACCCCCATCTTTAAAGCATTTCTCCGATCTAACATCCGACTCATTCGCATATCCTTTGGGCCTGTGTCAGCGAATCTGGACAACTTCGCCGTTCTGGTTGAAAGCTAACCGGACGAGCTGAGCTGGGCACTCCGAATCTTGCTTTCAAATTCGAGTTCCGAGTCGAGCGGAGGGGAAATGAGGGCGCGAGGCCGCATCGCTGAGACCTTCGCAGCGATGCGGTTCGAGAATGCTTTCACGTATGTAGCTCATCGCGAGTTTCTCTCACTCGGCGCAGTCAGGCGACGGGCCGGTCGCGAGGGACTGAGGCGAGCTGCTCGATGTTTCGCAGGACGCGGCGGCGTGCAGTGCTCGAAGTGGAGAGTGCGTAGGGGAATAAACGACTTCGACCCCGAGCGCTGCGAAATCACGCTCAAGCTTGTTACCCTTCTCCGTACCCTGCCAGTCGTTGCCCTTGAACAGGACATTGAACCGAAGATCCTTCCATATCTCGACCTTGTCGTTGGTCATGGCGGGCAACGCCGCATCGACGAAGCGGACGCTGCGGATAATCTCAAGACGTTCGGCGAGCGGAACGACGGGCGTGACCTCTTTGTGCCGGGTGAGAACGTCATCGGCCACGACGCCGGCAATGAGGAAGTCGCAGTGCTCCTTGGCCTGTCGCAGGAGGTTGAGGTGCCCGACGTGAAAGAGATCATAGGCGCCAGGCGCGTAGCCGATTCGGATCATGATGGCGTGTCCTCCAAGAGGTGTTTCATACTGCTGTCCAAAACTTACTGCCGCATCCGATTCAGCACACTCCGTTTCTTGCGCGGAAATTCCGAATCCACACGCCGCGCGGACACGACGAGCGCGAAATGAGAATGGGTGCATTCTCGATGCGCTCTTGTTATCGATTCAGGAATGTCATCCCGAACCGATAAGGCACTGAAGGGCCTCTCCTATATCGAAAGCATCACGCGCGTCGCCCTAAACGGCAGTAGCATTCGGCAGGATCATGGGTCGCCCAATTTGAAAGCAACAACCGGAGTGTGTTCGAGGAAAGCGCTCGGCCTTCGTGTCACGACCGCATGCGCCATTCCTCGGGGCTACCACTCTGACATTCATAAAGCCGAGGTTGAGGAGGATTTTCCGGCCGATCACGGCTCGACTTGCCGGGGCCGGAGTCACCGCCAATCAGGTGACGATAATCTCCCTTATCGGATCGATCATGGTTGGTACGATGCTTTGCTGCTTTCCAACCCATCCGGCGTCATTCACGGCACTGCGTATTTGGTTAGTGATGCGCACGATATGCGCGACGATCGACGGCACGCTGGCAATCGAGTTCGGCCAGAAGAGTCGACCGGGCGGTTTCCTGAACGAAGCAGGAGACATCATTTCGGACATCGCACTGTTTTTTCCGCTGGCTTTCGTTCCGCCATTTTCAGTTGTGCGGATTGTCTTCCTTATCGCCCTCATCGTCCTGAGTGAGGTTGCTGGAATTATCGGCCCTCTGCTGGGCAGTGATCGCCGCCTGGAAGGCCCACTCGGAAAGAGCGACCGGTCAATCGTTCTCGCCCTCATCGGGTGGGTGACGGTTGTGTACGGCAAGCTTCCGGAAGGCGCATGGCTTCTCGTGCCCGTGCTCTGTCTTGCACTAGTTGCGACTATATGGAATCGTCTGCGCTTTGCGCTTGCTGATCCCCATAGGAGCACTGGGGGGAAAATATCGACATACCGGGTAATCGGCGCTCCGGCTTTTGCTATCAAATCAAAACTGTCGGGCATCGTTTAGGTCGTCGAAGCATAGAAAAAATGAGGCCCGCACCCGAAGGTGCAGACCTCATCCAGCGATGGAAGGCGTGCCTTCATTTGCCGGAACCTAAAGCAAAGATTCTCCGATCAGGAAGGCTTGACGAGCAGGCCGAGCTGGGTCAGCGCGGTTACACCGTCATCGAGCCCAATCTCTTGAACGATCTTCCCGCCCTTGAGCTTCAGTATGGTGACTCCGGTGAAGTGCATCTTCCGACCGCTATTTGCAGGCAGAGAGCCCACCAGAAAATCACTGAATGCCGGGCCTGTATGCGTGCCACTGCCCTCCCACTGTCCAATCACATAGTCACCGTCGGCTAACAGAGGTGCCGTTCCCCAGAAATTTAGGTCTGGAAACGCCGCGCGAAAACCGTGCATGAATGCCTTGATGTCTTCGCGGCCATGTCGAGGCTTGTGCAGAGAATACTTGAGCAGCATGTCAGGCGCTGCAAGCTCGTCTACGACGGCAGGATTGTAGGTCTTGCCCCAAAATTCTGTAAACCACCGTCCTACCACGGCCTCATTTTGCGATTGCAAGCCAGTGCTTGCCTCGGCGCGACGAGACAGTGCTCCCACCCCTGCGGTGGCAAGCAGTCCCATCTTTAGAGCATTTCTGCGATCCAATATTCGGCTCATCTGCACATCCTCTCTTTGGTTGCTCAACGAATCTGAAACAATCTTCGCTACTTGGCGAAGGTAACGAGATGAGATGGGCTTGGCACTCCGAATCTTGCTCTCAAATCCCGCTTCCGGTCGAGATAAAGCGGAATGAGGGTGCAGGGAGAAACCAGCCTGGGTTTTTCCTGCCGCGTTTTGGACAACAATGAGGGGTAGCAAAGAACTACCGCCCCCTCATCTTTGGGGCCGTTAGCAATATTGAGCACAGATAGATTCCGCAGCGTCGGCCTCGCACAGGAGGCTAAGTTGCCGCAGTGCGGTTACTCCATCATCGAGTCCAGACTCTTCAACGATTTGCCTCCGCTGAGCCGCAAGATGGTGATACCTGCGAAATGTATCTTCTTACCGGCATTGTCAACTTAAGGATGTGTGAGAAGCTGACGAGGTGAGTACGTCTGAGAGCAGATATCGTCGGCACCGTTTTCCAGTCGAAGTGGTGGAGCAATGTGTATGGCTGTACTTTCGCTTTGCCTTGAGCTATCGGAACATCGAGGAGATGATGGCGAAGCGAGGCGTCCCGGTGACATATGAAACAGTCCGGGAATGGTGCCGCAAGTTCGGCTCCGTCTACGCTGCCCGGCTGAGAAAGAAGCGAGCTCGGTTCGGAGGGAAGTGGCACCTGGACGAAGTCTTCCTCAAGATGAATGGAGTCCAGCATTACTTGTGGCGGGCCGTGGACCAGAACGGAGCGGTCATCGATATTCTGGTACAGCCACGCCGGGACCGTTGGGCCGCTTTGCGTTTCTTTCGCAAGCTGCGGAGCTATGCTGCAGCAAAGAAGCTGATTTTGCCTGACGTGGAACACCGGCAAAGCCGTTGTCTGAACAACCGAGCTGAGAACTCGCATCAGCCAACCCGTATGCGAGAAAGGCAGATGAAGCGCTTTCACTCTCCAGAGCACGCTCAACGTTTTCTCTGTGTGTTCGAGTCGATCAACGCTCCCTTTCGCTTGCGCCGGCATCTCCTCTCCGCAGCCCGCCATCGGCGGCTGCTCAAGCAAGCGTTTCACCTCTGGAACAAGACCGCCCTCGCGAATCTCCTTCCCTAGCTCGTCAGGTAGGCCACTCTCTGCTTTCCTGCACTAATGCCCCGCCGCTCACCGTTAAGTTGACGATGCCCCGCTGCCGGCTTGTGGACCACGCCGTCCGATCTAGCGAAATACATCCTCGAAGTTCAGGGGTCCCTCACGGGAAAAGCGAACCACGTTCTCGACTCTGCCATGACAACGGCGATGCTGACGCCCGGCAAGAATCACTGGGGCCTCGGTATAGAACTTGGTGGCAACGACGCGAACCCATACTTCACTCACGGGGGCGTGAACAAAGGATTCCAGAGCTTGCTCGTTGCTTACGAGAAGAGCGGTGACGGGGCGATCGTGATGACCAATGCAGTTGGCGGAGCAGAAATCGCGAATGAACTGATGCGAAGTATTAGCCGTTGAGTACAAATGGCCAGACTTACAGCCCGTCACCCGCACCTTGGCGAAGGTGGACCGAAGCATGCTGGAACGGTACGTGGGAACCTATATGGCGACTCCCACCTTTAGCGTTGTCTACACGCTCGAAGGGGACCAGCTTTTTGCACAGGCTACAGGTCAGAAAAAGTTCCCCATCTTTCCAGAATCAGCGTCCACCTTCTTTATGAAGGTGGACGATGCCGAGATCGAATTTCATACCGACGATAAAGGCAGCGTAGACTACCTGGTCCTGCATCAGGGGGGCCGCGATTACAAGGAAATGAAGAAGTGAGCCGGAGGCCTGCTATGACATACTCAACTCTCATACGCCGAGTGGTTCGCTGCTCGCTCTTGGTGGCCGTGAGTCCCTTCGCATCCGGCCTGCCTGAACCTGGAGATGCAGCGCCCGATTTCCAACTTCAGTCGCAAACCGGCTCCAAAGTTTCGCTCAGGACTATAAAGGGGAATGGATCATTCTGTTCTTCTTTGGAGACCATTCGAGCGACGAGATGGGCTTGGCGGCCCGCAATTTGCAACGGGACCTTGCAAAGTTCAACGCGTTCAACGCCTCGGTCATCGGTATAGGCCGCACAACGCCCGAAAGCAACAAGGTCTGGGCAGAGAAAAACGAACTTACGTTTACTTTGCTTGCTGACCCGGATCAAGCGATTGCAAAGGCTTACGGAGTTCCAGCAGAGGTCGCAAGCAGCTCCGGCAATCAGGGAATCTACGAGGTCATCGTGGCCCCAGGTGGCAAAGTAAAATTACCCCGGATTGCCGTCAACAATATCGATGGTGAGAGCACCTCTCTCTTGGCCTGCCTGCAGTACTTTAAGGAGCATCCCGGACACACGGACGGCCCGTAAGCGATTCATCAGATGCAGCCTCATTACTAGCGCTCAAAATCAGCTGCCCCAAGTCGACCGGTCTATACCAATCGGCTCCCCTCACTGTTCAGTTGTCGCCAACAGGCCGATGCCACTTATTGACCCAACGGACGGGATACTGCTCATACTTCTGAGAAGCGCGTATGAACTAAGCCGCTGGCGCGGCGGACGCTGCGCGTGCGATACTCCGAAAATTATGGGCAGCACGACGTCCTGAATCCACTTTCGCCCTTTTTCTGCTAAGCCAATAGCATTCAATCTATTACAGGCGAAAGTCGATTCAATTCCCATAGCCTGACCGCATCCGCCGCAAACGCCAGCGGCTTCCTTCAAACGGCCCTATCAAAACTGCCCTGAAGCTGATTCGGGAAGATCTGCTGCCTGCACGGGGCAGCCCTGATAGGGTCCTATCGTATCTCAGGACTAATCGACACAAACATCAAAGACACAAACTCGCTTTTACCGGTTCCTCGACAAAGCAGATTCATGACGAATCTTGATGGTACTTTTTGTACTGTCGATACAGGCATATAAGAGCCACTTGCCGTCAGGGGATACGACCAAGCTTGGTGTACCTAATGACAGGGCCTGCGTGAGCTTTCCAGCCGCCATAATTCGGCCGTCCCGGAAAGAGTAAAAATCAAGCCTCGCCGACGCTGCGTCGCCTACTGCGAAGTAGATCCCATCTTTGCTCACTGCCCAATCCAAGTCCGGGTCAGGATGAACTCCTACGAGTTGCTTCAGTTCACTCCCATCGGTTCTCTCGGACCAGATGTTGTGCTCTCCTCGTCCATTTCCACTGAAGAAAAACAACATCTGACCGTCCATGGATTCGGACGGATACAACGTATCCTGCGGAGCGATTGGCCGAGCTGCGCCGGTAGATAAGGTCCGTCTCCAGATTTGCGGCATACCGCCCTGGATGGTGTCGAAGTACACCGATTTTCCATCGCGTGACCACCCGGGCCTGCGTACCTCAAATTGCTCGTGCTCGAAAAGGGTTGGTTTCCCGCCCGAGGCCGGCATCGTATAAATCTCGGAGTTACCGTTTGGCCTTGCGTCGAAGACGATCGTCTTACTATCAGGAGACCAGCGAATTGTTCCAAGCCACGGCCCCCCAAAGTGGGTCATCTGCCTGATACTTGTCCCGTCGGCGTTGGCAAACCAGACCTCGGGAGTTCCGGACCGATCCGATACAAAGCCAACCGTCTGACCGTCGGGCGAGAAACTCGGAGAGTGGTTGTGGCCCTGGGAAGACAGAAAGCGGCCAGGAGTTCCAATGTGACCGTTCTGGATGGGCACTCGCCATATATTCCAGTTTTCGTCGCTCTCGACGAACGCCATCCAATCACTGGTGCGTGAAATCGCAGGATCCGATGCCGAAGCTGTATCCGACGGGAGCGGTTGCGATCCGCCTCCGTTCATGTCTATCTCGCGGAGTTCGTATGACCCTCGCCGATTAGACGCGAAGACGAGATGACGGCCATCCGAAGCCCAATCGACCCCCCGAACGTTCCTGTGATCCGTCGTCAGCTGCTTGAGGTCTGTGCCGTCGGAAGCCATGGTGAAGATCTCTCCGGAGCCGTGGCTGATATAGCGTACGAATGCGATTTGTTTACCGTCTGGGGAGAACCGTGGATAACAATCCTCATCCTGCGGACGAGGCGAGGTGAGCGGTTTTTCTGCACCCGAATCGGCAGACATGAGAACGAGACCGGCTCCGTAGTCCTTGCCAAGACCGTCAGTGAGTAGCAATTGTCGTCCGTCCGGTGTCCAGGTAGGGCTTTGGCAACCGGAAAAAGGGTTCTCGGAGGCCCAGAGACCACTTGTGCCCCGGATGGCGCCGACCGCTCGTTCAGAGCCACCACTCGTGGGCTTCACAAACACTTCGGTGCCGGACTGGGATGGCCTAAGAAATGCGATCTCCGTCCCATTGGGCGACCAGGCGGGATGAATGTCAGGCTGTCTGTTGTCCGTCAAACGGACAACACCGCTCGTCCTCAGGTCCTTTACATAGATGTCGTAGTTGTCCGCGTTCCCATCCCAAACATAAGCCACCCGGGTTCCATCAGGGGCAATCGAGGGGCTGAACTGCTGTCCGAGTTCGTTCGAGAAAGGCACGACATCGAAGCTGTCGGCCTTCGCCTGGACGTACCTGCGTAGAGAGATGAGAGACGAAACACCTGCCGCGGTCAGAAGTACAAGAATTCCTACTGCAATCGTTGCTGGCCATCGAACGTGACGCCAAAATCCTTCAGCAGAAGTGACCGGATGGGGGGACTGAGGGAAGACCTTATGGGTGGGGAGGCTGGAGGGGAGCTCGACGAACTCTGCAACGTATCCTCCTTTGGGAATCGTAATCCGAATTGTCTCGTCCGGATCTTCACTGGCGGCGTATGCATCGAGCTTTGCTCTGAGTCGCCTCGCTTCGCTCCGAACTACGTTGTCGAGTTTCGGGTCCCAATCAGAGGGACGGTCGAACACCTCGATGCCTATCTGCCTCTCCCTCAGCGCGTCTGTATCATCGTGCAAGGACCGTTCCACAACAAAACGCAAAAAACGTACCATGCGATCAGTTCGCCCAAATTCGGCGCTGACGGCAAGACGCTCGAGTTGCTTGCGTACTTTGTCGTGGAAAATATCCATGGATCGATGGACGATGCAGTCCACCTGAAATCTTACATTCGGAAAACTACCGGGATGATGAATCGGGCGGCGTGACGGCTCGGCCGAAGCCTTGCAACGAACGGGGTAACAGTAAATTAACAAAGCGCCGCTCACTCAGTTGCGGTGGCGGCAAGCCACTGCGTATTAGTCACATACGGCAGAGTGGGAACAACTTTCCCACTCCTTTGATGAGCTGTCGAGTAGCGGATTCCCACCCCCATACCCACTTGTTCGCGCATCGACGGTCGGCAGAGATTCGCTCTGTACCCTTCTCCGAACCGGCATGGTGATTCTTCGCAAAGAGCCTGCCTGCGTGCGAGTAAGGGATTCCGAGCTTCACGAAATTTTGCCAAACAGACGCAATACTTGAGGAGATGATGCAAAAGAAATCCATTTTTCGAATGATCGGAGTCGCGGTACTCATACTCGCGCCGATAGAATTCAGTTGCCTCGCGCGTGCCCAGGTTCTGTACGGCACGATTGTCGGAACAGTGACCGACCCAAACGGAAGATCAGTCCCTGGTGCAACCGTCATTGCAACCGAGATCCAAACCGGGACAGAGCACCGGCAAACGACAAACAATGAAGGTGGGTATGATCTTAGCGGCCTTTTACCTGGTGTTTACAAAGTTCAAGTAACGGCCAGTGGATTCTCGCTGGCCGAGCAGGCCGACCTCAATGTTCGAGCAAACCTCATTGTGCGCGTCGATGAGAAACTTAGCGTCGCAGGATCCTCGCAGACAGTTGAGGTCAATGCAGCGAACACCGAGCTACAAACCGACAGCGGAACGATTCATGGTGAGCTCACTAGCAAAGAACTTAGCAACATCCCGATCGGAGGATTCAACAACTATCAGAGCCTTCTGAGCCTCCTGCCTGGCGCAACACCTTCACGATTCCAAAACTCCGTGATGGACACACCGTCTCGATCCCTGACTACGAATATCAATGGCTCCTCCCGCAACGGCAACGTCACTTCAGTGGACGGAGCGGCAATTCAGCAGGTGTATTTGCCGCATCACACGCTCTATAACCCACCAACGGAAGACATTCAATCCGTCGATGTTGTGACAAACGCCTTTACTGCTGAACAGGGCCTCGCAGGAGGCGCCGTCGTCTCGGTTCTAACCAAGTCCGGGACAAATGCGTTTCACGGTACTCTCTGGGAGGAAAATACTAACTCCGCCTTGGCTGCGAGAAACTACTTCTACAACAAGACATACTTCTCGCAGGCCGGAAACTCCGCCCCGAAGAACATCCTCAATCAGTTTGGCGCGAACATCGGTGGGCCGATTCTTCATGTCAAGCTATTTTTCTTCTCCGGCTTCGAGGGCCTGTCCCAGCGGCAACTTTACCCGACGATCATCTCGCTGCCCACCGCAGCGATGAGGACTGGAGATTTTACAGGCCTCTCCACGATCTACGATCCCACTACCGGCAACGCAGATGGAACGGGGCGTCGAACCTTTGCGAGTCAGAATGCGGACGGACGCAACGCGATCGAGACTGGAATCTCTCCAGCCGCGACCAAGCTGCTGGCCCTGATCCCATTGCCGAATCTTCCCGGTACTGCAAGCAACTACTCCGTGGCTGGGACCTACAGCCTTGATCGCATGTCTTACGACGAAAAGGTCAACTGGCAGATCAATCCCAAGTCCTCAATGTTCGCCAAACTCAGCTACATGTCTGCGGATGTATTGTCGCCAAGTACATTGGGTATCGGCGGAGGCACAGGCCTCAGCCCAGGTGGCGCCAATGCAGGCTCGGGTTTCAGTCAGACTCGCGTAACCATTGGGGGTGTGGGGTATACGCGGACGCTGACTCCGAGACTGCTCTTTGATGCGAACTTCGGCATTGGCCGCAATAATCTGAAGTGGTACGAGTCGGACTTTGCGCGCAATCTTGGACCAACGTTAGGAATTCCAGGCACCAACAGCGACGGTAACGGCACATATGGTACTGATCCCAACCAAGCCGGTCTCCCTTCGTTCGCTGTGACAGGATTTGAGACGTTCGGTAATCCGGACGCTTACACTCCCGAACTGAAAAACGACTTTATCTTTACTTACGTTGCAAACCTCAGCTGGGCAATCGGTTCGCACACTCTTCGGTTCGGCGTTCAAATGCTGAATAACCGCATGAATGAGTATCAACCGCAGAGAGGCTTCGGACCTCGTGGCGGTTTCACCTTCACGGGTGGTGTAACAGCTCTGAACGGAGGAGCGTCTTCGAATTCGACCAACTCATTTGCCCAATTCCTCCTAGGTCTACCTGACTCATTGGGCAAGAGCTATCAATACGAAAATCCAATGACTGGTAATGAGTGGCAGTACGGAACCTACGCTCAGGACCAATGGCAGGTCTCGCCGAAGCTGACCCTAAATTATGGGCTTCGATGGGAGTTCTTCCCCATCTTTAGCCGGGATGGCGCGGGTATGCAGCGTTACGACTACTCAAGCAATACTGTCATACTCGGCGGTATCGACGGACAGCCAAATGGGGCAGGTACAGATTCCGGCAAACTTGGTTTTGCTCCGCGTGTAGGAATCTCCTATCGGTTGAACGACAAGACAGTTCTGCGCGCAGGATTCGGCATTAGCAATGACCCATATCCCTTCACGCGTGCCATGCGAGACCCATATCCAGTCACCATCGCCCAAACGGTCAATGCAAATAATTCCTACGTAGCCGCTGGCAACTTTACGACGGGCATTCCGGGTTATTCAGCCGTGGCTCCGGTCATCAATTCGAACGGAACGGCAGTGCTGCCTCTCACGGCCTACACCAAAACCTTGCCTGCGGGAACATTTCGACGCGGGTACGTGGAATCCGCTAATGCCACTATTGAGCGCACTTTGCCTGCAGGATTTGATTTGACGGCAAGCTATGTGCTCACGCAGACGACCCGGCAGACAGTTTACTTCGAAGCAAATGCCGGACAAACTCCAGGCTTGGGTGCGGCAGGTCAGCCCCTATACACGGCCTTTGGGAGGAAAGCTGAAACTCAAACGATCCTTCCGTTCGGTACTGCGAACTACAACGGGCTGCAACTCAACCTCAAGCACCCGTTCAAACACGGCGTCTTGCTAACCGCGTCGTACACATACAGCAAGTCGATCGACCTAGCCACGGACGACGACAGTGTGCCTTTGTTCAATGCAATTCCATATCTCTCTCGCAACCGCGCCGTCAGCGATTTCAACCGAACTCACGTCTTCGAGGCCGGGTTCACAGCGGAGTTACCCTTCGGTAAGGATCATGTCTTCCTAAATTCTCCGGGTGTGGTGAGTGCGATTGCCGGAGGATGGAAGATCAACGGGGTTGTGTCGAAATACACGGGCCTTCCGTTCACACCGATCGCCTCAGCCACCTCTCTCAATGCTCCTTTCAACACGCAGGTAGCGAATCAGGTTAAGTCGTCTTTCGCCTATCCGAAAGGAATAGGCAGATTCGCGACTTGGTTTGATACCTCAGCATTCGCTCCGGTCACCACCGCGAGCTTTGGTACCGCAAGCCGAAACTCGTTGCGAGGACCCGGTGCTGCTGATTTGGATCTAGGTATATCGAGGCTGTTTCCAATTACGGATCGGTTCCACTTTGAGCTACGTGCCGAGGCTTTCAACGCTACGAATACTCCCAACTTCGCCGTACCAGCCAATAATGCCTCGAACAGCAACTTCGGTCAGATCACTTCGACGTTCGGAAATGCCGCGGATTCGAGGGTCATTCGATTCACGGGCAAGCTGAATTTCTAACCTCTTCTGTTTGCTGGAAGCAATCGCGGGTGCCGGCTATGCAACATCGTCGGCACCACTTTTCTCGTGATGGCTTCTGGAACTGCATTGGCTGGCTCCGCACCATTTGCGGACCAGACGTTCGAAATTTATGACTAGGAACCAATCCGTTGATCAATAACAGAACGATATCGAGACGAGCATTCACTCGTGCAATCTCTTCGCTACCACTTGCGGCATGCCTGCCGTCGTTTGGAACCACAGGTTCGGCGCTGCCCAACCGCGATATGATCGTTGCCTTTATAGCCCGTCATCGGAAGTCCAGCGGCGGCTACGGATGGCTTTCGAGAACCAAAGCGCATGTCACGCCGAGCTTTGCTGCTGTTGGATGCTACCGCCTGCTGCAGTCGCCGATTCCCGAGACTGAAGTTCTGGCTGAGTTTGTACGTTCGCACTACCCGGTACCTGAAGGGCTGTCACAACAGCCGCTATGGAGGATCGACTATGAACAGGCTCAGATATTGAGCTGGCTTGGCAAGGCCATCGATTCAGACAAGCGTGCGATGTTGCAGGAGCCATTTGTCTATAACACCTATTTTGAACAGAACGCGTATCCAACACTTCAGCATCAGGCTATGGCGATCCGCCTGAGAAAGATAATCGGCGCCGACAAGGACCACTCTTCAACAGTGTGGGAGCGCTACTTCAAACTGCGCAGAAGGCCAAACGGCACATTCAACAATTCTGTTGCGGCTGACCGCTCCGATGGTCACATCGTCAATACGCTTTGGGGTTTGGGGGCACTGCAGGACCTTCAACAACAGGTAGAGATGCCAGTCAACGGAATCGATTGGATAAAGAATTGTCAGCTCGCCACCGGCGGGTTTACCTGGAGTCCGTCTGCTCAGCTCGGACGGTGCGAGAACATAATCTACACGTGGGCCGCAGTTTCTTTGCTCTCTCAGGCCGGCGCAAAGCCGATGGACTCGGACGGCTGTGTTCGCTGGATCAACGAACAGTTCACTACCGAAGGCGGCTTCCGAAGCTCGCCGGAAGCCAACCCAAATCTCACGGCAACCTACTACGCGCTTGACGCGTTACGGATGCTTGGCACTTCACCATCCCTTACGAGTCGTCGACAGCCTGCTCGCAAGAGCCAATCGTTACCTTCCACCCTCAAGGTCTATAGCGCACAGATTGAGGCCCCGGGCAACGGAAGTCCCAGCGAAGCCGTCGTGCTGGCCAAAAAGTTGAATATCCAACTTTGGAACGCAAAGAACGCTTCGCGCGAATGGATCGCCGAAGCACAGAGGATCGCCAGCTTACATCGCGTCAGTGTTCAATTCGCCCGCGGCGATGAGGAATACGGGACCTACACAAGCATCCGCGGCTTCGGAACATATAGCCATCTGGACGACCTGGTCGCTCCAGGGGAGGCGCAGCTCGGGCCATATCCTCCTCAGAAGGATGTTGCATTGCCCTGGACGGAGTTTCGCAATACCCGCATCAAGGCCATCCGTGAAGGCAAGGGACGTATGGTCTGGCAATTCAATGAGAATGAGGAATTGACACGCGTTCTGCTGGACGAGGCCTGCCGTACAGGCGACTATGGCGCAATCAGCAGCTTTCATTTCGGGCTCGATGATTTTCTCGATTTCGAACCCTTTCTGATGGAGTGGGAGGGGCGGATCGGCATGATCGGGCTTCAAGATTCCCACGGTGGCGAAAGCTGGTGGTGGGCAGATCAACTGGAAGGCTTCCGAACGCTTTATCTTGCGGAAGACCCCTCCTGGGACAGCTTCGTCAAGGCAATCGACAACAAATGGGTCCTATCTGTTCGGCGAGATGCATCCACAAACCACCAGATCGAATGGAGTGGTGCATTGCCTGAGGTCCGTCAGGTCATAGCCGATAAGCAGCAGAACTGGTCATGGTGGGGCGAGAGCCGCTCCAATCGGCCGTTAGCCATCCTGACGGCTCTTCGGCCGGACATGCCATTCGAGGTTGGCGCTCCGAAGGAGGGGCTAAGCATCCGCGTGCGATTGCGCTTCGGGTTGGGTGATAGCCCCAACAAAGCGGTTCTGCAAGAACAGCAAAGCGAACTCGTATCCATGCAGATCGACGGTCAGGAGGTATCTCCAGAAGAGGTCGTCCTGGCCCATGACCGATATCTCATCCATCACGTTCAAGAACTCGGACCGAGAGCGGTCATCGTAATAGTTCGCGATCTGACGAGCCACCGCACTGAGACTCTTGTTGCCGATCTCAAATAGTGCTCTTAGCAAACTCTGTACGCTTTGACAAACAGATATCACTGGAAAGATGACCACTGTGCCAGACAAACTACCAACGATCACGCGCCGCGCAGCCCTGCAGACCTTCGCTGTATCCGGTATTGTTTCCCTGCTACCCTCCGGCAGTACCGCCGAGAATGTAGCGACCCCATCGCAGGTCTCTACAGTCGCAGGTGCAAAGCTCCATCCTTGGACGCCTGGCGCTTTGGACATTCATCACATCTCGACCGGCCGGGGTAACGTCGCGTTTGCTGTCTGCCCCGATGGGACGACGATCTTGATCGACGCTGGTGCACTGCAGACCGCGCCCGATTGGAATAGCGATGAAAAGTATCGAATCTCACCTCTTCCAAACGCCTCCCGCAGGCCAGGAGAATGGATTGCTCGCTACATCTCCCGTCACATGCCAGCTGGCCGACAGCCCGAGATCGACTACTTCGTTTTGACCCACCTCCACCCCGATCACATGGGTGGGATTGATCTGCTGTCGCCCAAGAAGGTCACGTCCCGTCTAGGACCCTATGAACTGACTGGAGTCATGGATGTTCATGAACAGGTCCCCATCAAGACCATTCTCGACCGGGCTTATCCCGATTACAACTATCCCGTCGAGCTGAACGATCCTCATCAACTCAACTTTCGGAAGTTCATCTCCTCTTTCGTCCATAACGGCGGAACAGTAGAACGTTTTGTGCCCGGCTCCTCGAGACAGATAAAACTTCGCCACTCGAGTCCGGAGGCCTACCCGACATTTACAGTGCAGAACTTGGCCGCTAACGGAAAGGTCTGGACTGGAAGAGAAGACGACGCGATCGAGACGTTCCCTCCACTGAAGACTCTGGCAGTAAGCGACTATCCGACCGAAAATAAGTGCTCGGTTGCATTGAGGCTTACTTTCGGAGGATTCCGATATTTCTCAGCCGGCGACATGGATCACGATACCTCCTTTGCACGGCTACCGTGGGGAGATATTGAGGCGGCGGTAGCGAGGGCGGCAGGCCCTGTGGATGTAGCCATCGCAAACCATCATGGCTATGTGAATGCATGTGGACCGAAGTGGGTCAGATCTCTGCACCCCAGAGCATTCATCGTGAGTGCGTGGGACTCAGCTCACCCGACAATTCCTTCGCTGGACAACATGTTGAGCCAAGACCTTTATGCCGGTCCACGTGATATCTACTCGACCGCCCTTAAACGGGAGAACATCATCGCCACAAAACGATTGAAAGAGATTCAGAGCGGTAATGGTCACGTCGTAGTACGTGTTCCTCCGGGCGGACATACTTTTGAGGTAGCCATAACCACTAACTTAGAAGAAAGCGACACAACAATCGGCATGTTCGGACCGTACATAACGGTGTCACTGAGCAAGTAGCCGGTGCACTGATCCCACGACAAAGTTCCATCACTGATTTGGCGTCAATTCATTTGGCGACACCAGGGCAAGGCACTCATCCAGTCAAATTTCCTAGCAAAGTCCTGTACCGACCCGATTAGTACCCATAACTAGGATGAGCAGGTAGCTCCGCAACATTAAGTATCCGTTAATTAGGCGCGTATGGACTTCAGATTATGCCTCCGAACCTCTTGTTAGAGGTAGAACACAAAAATGAGGCGGATGCATATTCCAATCCGAGAGGTGTCGCCCGAAGGTGTCTTCGCACGCCACTACGACTGGTTGTTGAAGTGGGCGGCGTATTTGGTGCGCGGTCGGCAGGAGCAGGCCGAAGATCTCGTCCACGAGCTCTTTATTCAGTTCCAGCGCACGTCACCCGACCTCACCACGGACGAAGAGGCAAAAGCCTACCTCTATCGCTCGCTTCGCAATCTGTTCCTCTCCAGCGTCGCTCGCAACACCGTTGCTCAGCACCATCAACTCTCAATCTACGACTACGACAACTTCCGCATCGGCATCTCTGCTATCGATCGTGGTTCCCTGCTCTCGGTCCGAGAGGATCTGTGGAGCATCTGCCATTATGCCTGCGAACGCAAAGCCAGCCTTCGCGCTGCCAGCTACTTCATCCTGCGCTTCTTTCTGGAGTACTGTCCCAGCGAGATTATGGCTCTCGCCTGCACCAATCGAGCTGCGTTCGACAAGAACATTCAGCTCATGCGTGGGGAAGTGTGCTCGCATATGCAACATCCTGGGTCGCCGCTTGTCACGCGCCGACCCGCAGAAGACGCGAAGCTTGATGAGCGTGAGGGTGATCTCTTTCAGCAGCTCTCACGGTTCATCCACACCTTCTGTCATGGCTCATGCCTTACGCCGGACGAAATTCGCTTTCTTTACTCCGCAGGTGTTCCAGTCGAAACCACCGTGCTCGCGCACCTGGTCTCCTGCGAGCCTTGTCGTACGGCTTGCCTGCATCACCTCGACAAAGATTCGGGACAGTACGCAACTCTTTCCGACCGGGGCGCCGTAGGCACGAGAAGCAGTTCTGGGCTCTCTGTGGTTCGCCGCACCCGCCGCGCGAGCCTCGACGAGCTATACCGTCGTTATCAGGAGAACTTCGAGCATCGCCCGGCATATCTGCATCTTTCAATTGCCGGGAAGACTGAGGCTTCGCAACGCATCACTTCTCTGTGCAGTGAACTTAGTGCATCACTCTCATTCGAGGAGATGCCTGTCTTTATTGAGATCGCCGGCGAGCAAGGAATCCGCATGCTTAGCCTATTACTCGACGAAGATCTCAATCTGCCGGACGATGTACGGGCGAGCACACCCCTCAGCGACGGACGATCGCTGCACATGGAGGCTTCTTCGCGCGCGGGTTCGCTGCAGGTGCGCGTTACTTATATTGACCCTGTCGTCGAACAGGACGATGAAGAGCCCTCGACTCTTCCAAACGCTCTTGCAAACATGCACGTCCAGCCGCGTCCAATCGGCATAGCTGCACGCATCAAGGACCGCATTAGTCGGGCCTTTATGGATTTCTACTGGCCTTCGGCAATCGCAGGAACCGCCGCTCTGGCGCTCTGCCTCTTCACCTTCACAACTCAGGCCCATCATCGCTACCTTCGCCAGCAGGCGCTTGGAATTCTTGTCGAAGCGAACCACTCCGAAAAGGCCACAATCTCCCGACATGACGTCCATCGCGTTGGCACCTTCGAGGTGGAAGGGCCAGACGGGAAGCCTCGCCAGCGGCGAGTCGAGGTCTGGCAGTCGAACCTTTCTTCGCATCGGGCAATGCGGTTGTACGGAGCCGATGGACGCGAGCAGGCGTTCACTCTCAAGCCCTTTGAGGCATCCAACGATCCCCAACCTGAAGAAGTGTGGCGCGCGGGTTTCGAGACCTCGTTTGCCGAGCAGATCTTCCGTGAGGCTGCACTCGAAACGGTGAAGAAGGAAGCGAACACCTATCGCATCGAGGCTCACAGCGAATCGCATCCCGTGCGCGGGATCGTCGAGGCGGACATTGTGCTTGACCGCAAGAGTAACCGCGTTGTGGAACAACGGTTCGTGATCCGCAGAATCGATGGTGACTATCATGTCCACCTTGTCGAGACGCAATATGAAGTCACTTCACAGGGTCACTTTGGCCCTGAGATCTTCTCACCGCCATCAACCGACGCCTCTCCATCGAGCGGAGAACAGCGTCTTCCCAGGCCCGCGTCGACGCAGTCGCGAAGCGAGCTGGTATCGCAACAAATCAAAGCGCTGTGGCAACTTCAGCAGGCAGACGTTGAGCCTGAGGAACAGATCGCGGTCAACCGGCACGGTCAGAGCCTTCGAATCTCCGGCGTGGTGATGACGGAGCAACGCAAGCAGCATCTTGCCGATTCCATGCTCACAGTCTGTCCGTCCTGTGAGCTGTATTTACAGACCCCTCGACACCATCGCTCAAATCTGCGCGTGGGCCATCTTCGCCCCACGACGTTGCAGACCTCCGATGTCGCCGTCGGCGCGTCAGACGCAGAGAACCTGTTTCGTCCGGCTCTGTTGCGCCTGGGGTTGGACACTCCACAGATTCGTGAACGTTCTGCTGCGCAGGCGATGGAGCTCACCAGCTTGGCCGCTCGTCTTTTGCGCGATACGGACGCTCTCGAGCAGAGCGCCGGTTGCTGCTCGCGTGCGGAGCTTGCCTCACTCGGAGTCAACGATCGGCAGCTTTGGCTGCGGTTGCTTTCGACACAGAGCAAGCGCATAGAAAGCAGCCTGGCCGCGCTCGAAGGGAAGATGGCTGACCTCAGCATGCTTGCCGGCGTCTCTGTTACGCAACCAAATACGCAGGATCTCAATGGAAGCGATGGTCTTGCTGAGATCCGCCGCCTGCACAGTCTCGCCGTCACCCTTCAGCTTTCGTTGCAGCACTTCAGCGCCGCAGGGCTCAACGCGGAGCAGGACGCGACGCCGCATTGGCAACAAATTCTGACGCAGACACATGTCTTGCATCAGCAACTCAATCTTGCAAGCTCTTTCGTTCGTAATCCTCGCTGAGTAAAGAACGAAGTTCAAAAAATGACTCCCAAACCTAAGGCTGCCAGCAGCCCAAGAAGGTGTGCGTATGCGTATCTCCCGCTCTTACCAGCTTCTCCTTACCCTGACATTGTTGCTTTTTTGCCGGCCATCGTGGGCACAGCTTAACACTGCCGATGTCACCGGTTTCGTCGGCGACCGCACCAACGCGGCGATTGTCGGCGCGGCCGTTCAGATGACGAACATCTCCACCGGCGTGCAGCGCGGCGCGAAGACCAATACCTCTGGACGTTTTGTAATTCCCGCGCTTATTCCGGGCAACTATACCGTGCAAATCCTCAAGACCGGCTTTGCCGCGGCACAGCTTGAGAACATTACCCTGAGGGCTGGTGAAGTTCGCGATCTGCAGGTGAAGATGGAGGTCGGCGCAACCAACCAGGTGGTCGATGTCGTCACCTCCGACTTGATCAACACGGATAATCCAGAGCAGATCACCACTCTCGGTTCACACCAAATCGATCTTTTGCCCACCGCCAGCCGTGATTGGACCAGTCTCGTTACGCAAGGCAACGGCCTCGCGATGAACAACTCGCGCGGCACGCTCATCATGAACGGTCTTCCCTCCGGAGGCTTCCGCTTTACGGTGGATGGTGTCGATGCCGAAGGTCAGCCTTCGCTGCCATCGTTCTCTCAATATCAGAATTACAACCTCATCAAGGGCGTCAGCAAAGAGGCTATCCAGGAGGTGAGCATTACCCGCGGCATCGCATCGGCGGATGTTGGCGGAACGATGTCGGGCAACGTGAATGTCATCACCAAGAGCGGCACCGACCAAATGCACGGTGACGTCTTCTGGCTGAACAACATCACGGTCTTCAACGCACGCAATCAGTTCGTCAACACACGTCAACCTATCATCTATAACCAGTACGCAGCCTCACTCGGCGGCCCCATAATTCCGCACAAGCTCTTTTACTTTGGTGCCTATGAGGGGTACCACCTCAGCTCGCAGTCCAGCGTGAGCGGCACCGTGCCGACGCCCCAGTTTCGTGCCGCCGCTCTGGCGGCGCAGCCAGTCTACAAATCGTGGTTCGATATCTTTCCCGACCCAAACACTCCCTATAAACCCACGGACACCGCCGCCCTCTTTCAGGGTTCGGGGTCGCAGACCGGACAGGACAACTATGGCGATCTGCGCGTCGATTATTATCCCGCGAAGGCCTGGCAGACGATCTTTCGCTACACTCGCGCACGTCCCGATCAGCTGACTCCCAACATCGCTCCGCTCAATCCGCAGACCCGTCTCGGTTACACGGAAGGCGGCTCCGCCAGCGTTCTCTACACACGAAATGATTTTCTTTCCGAGAGCCGCTTCGGCTTCAACTATAACGACGAGAAGCGTGTCAACGGCCTCTGGACGCTCGGCGTCAACTCGATCCGCAAGTTCAGCGGTATCGACGCGGGCAGCGGTGAAAACCTCTTCCAGGGTGGACGTACGATGACGATCGAAGAGAAGATCACCAAGACCTTCGATCATCACATCTTCAAGTTTGGCGGCAACTATCTTCGCCGTCTTGCACAGCGCGCCGATGTGCAGGTCCCTGAGCTTCAATACGCCAATCAGTCCGACTTCTTCCAAAACATTCCCAATGCCATCCAGGTAACCTACGGCGTCAGCCTCTACAATCTCCGCACCTACGAAGTTGGCAGCTTTTTCCAGGATGACTGGAAGCTCTCGGACCGGCTCACCATCAATGCTGGTGTCCGTTGGGACTACTTCGCTCCTGCCTACGCGGATGACGACCGCTTCTACAACCGCAGCGGACCGTTTGGCCTGGGCCCCTATTTGCCCGCTGGCACAAGCTGGAACAGCCAATGGTCCAGCGCATCGCCTCGCTTCGGCTTTACCTATCGTGCGGACAAAAGTGGCAATACCGTCATCCGTTCCGGTTTTGGAGCCTTCTATAGTCCGCACGTCCTGTTTGGCGGACCGATCGGACAGGTGCGCGATTCGCTGACCGCGCCCACTCGTGCGAACTTCTCACGAAATGACGTGTTGAAGTACGGTTCCCTTCTGCAGTTCCCCGTCGTCAACGCAGCTACGCTGCCATTGGCCGTGACTACGGATTCGACGTCTGTGATCGACACCAATTATCCGAATCCTTACAGCCTGCAGTGGCTGCTCTCGGTCGAGCAGCAGCTCTCACGCAACTGGGCGCTCGATCTGTCCTACGTTGGCAACCACGGCATTCATCTCACAACCACACGTCAGATCAATCAACCCGATCGCTTGACCGGGAACCGTCCATCCTCCAACCTCGGCACATTCAACTTCTACGATGCCACTGAATCGTCGAACTATCACGCGCTGCAGGCCAGCCTTACGCGCCGGTTCGCGAATCACCTCTCCTGGAACCTCTACTACACATGGGCCAAAGCCCTGTCGCATACGGACGAGGCAGACATCATCTCTCCCGTCGCGCTGCAGAATCCCTTCAACCTCGGCGCCGACTACGGTCCGGCCAGCTCCGATATCCGCAACCGCCTCACCAGCAACTTCGTCTACCAACCTCTCTTCTCGGAGATTCTCGGACAGAACTGCAAACCGTGGCTCTGTGACGGCTGGCAGATCGCAGGTGTGGTGACGGCACAGAGCGGCAATCCAATCAACATCCTGCAAGCCTCAGGACTTGCCTCCAGCCGTCCCGATGCGACCAGTGTTCAGCCGGTGCTTACGGACTACCGCAACACCCGCCGGTATCTGAATGCTTCGGCGTTTACGAAGGTGCCACTCAACTCCGTCTCCGGGCTTCCCGCTGATTTTGGTAACGAGTCCCGCAATGGCGTCTACGGTCCGGGACTGTTCAACGTCGATCTCTCGCTTGCTCGCAGTCTCACCGTCCATGAACGGTATGGCTTTCGATTTCAGGCAGAGATGCTCAACGCCTTCAACCATACCAACTATGTCGGAATCACCTCCGACGTCACCTCTTCCAGCTTCGGACAGATCACCAGCAGCGCGGGTGCTCGTGTCGTGCAGTTCTCGGGCAAGTTGCAGTTTTAGGAGAATCCATTATGAACCGCAGAAGCTTTCTTCTCTCCGGCAGCATGGCTACCTCGGCCATACTGCTGGGCCGTGCATGGGCCAGCGCTCCAAGCTCCTGGAGCGCTTATCCGTTCTCACTCGGCGTCGCATCCGGAGAGCCTGACGAGAGCAGCGTCGTTCTTTGGACCCGGCTTGCGCCTTACCCCGCGGAATTTGCTTACGGCCTCACAACGGAGATTGTGCCTGTCACCTGGGAGATCGCTCACGACGAACAGATGCTGCAGATCGTGCAACACGGCACCGTCCAGGCCACGCCCGAGTTTGCCCACTCTGTCCATGTCGAAGTGCAGGGCCTGTCACCTGACCGCTGGTACTGGTATCGCTTTCACGCAGGCGATGCCACCAGCCCGGTCGCACGCACTCGCACGGCACCTCCACTCCACGCCACGCCGGAGAAGCTTCGCTTCACCTTCGTCTCCTGCCAGAAGTATGAGAACGGCTACTATACCGGCTTCGATTGCATGGCTCAGGAATCACCGGATCTGATCGTCCATCTGGGCGACTATATCTACGAGAAGGGCTTTCACGCGCCCGATGCACTGCACCTGCCGGATCGTCCCCACCCTAAAGACACCTGCGTTACGCTCGATCAATATCGCCTGCGCTACGCCCTCTACAAGACGGACCCGCAGCTCCAGAAGGCACACCACGTCGCTCCGTGGATCGTTACTCCCGACGATCATGAGGTCAGCAACAACTATGCCGGGGATGTGGATGAGTACAACACGCCGCGGGAGAAGTTTCTGGTGCAGCGCGCAGCCGCCTATAAGGCTTATTACGAGCACATGCCGCTGCGTCGATCCGCGATTCCGAACGGACCCTCGATGCAGCTGTATCGCACAATTCCTTATGGACAGCTCGCAAATTTTTATGTGCTCGACACTCGCCAGTACCGCTCCGACCAGCCCTGCGACGATCGGATCAAGCCCGTGTGCGAAGGTGCGCTCGCTCCTACGCAGACCATGATGGGTTCTCGACAGGAGCAATGGTTGTTTCAATCGTTCTCGCGGAGCACCGCGCAATGGAATGTCCTTGCGCAGCAGATCCTGATGGCCGAGGTCAACTGGAATCCGACAGGGCATCCCATCTTAGAGAGCATGGACAAGTGGGACGGCTATCATGCGGCACGTACGCGTCTTTATCGAAACATCATCGACCGGAAGCTTCGCAATCCCATCGTCATCTCCGGCGATATTCATCTCAACTTTGCGAATGACCTCAAGATGTCGAGCCTCGAAGAAAGCTCGCCCACCCTCGCCACCGAGTTTGCCGGGACCTCCATCACCTCCGGGGGAAATGGCACCGATGTATCGGATGAGGCGAAGAAGTGGCGTACGTTCAATCCTCACGTTCGCTTTTACAACGAGCAACGCGGCTACGTCACATGCGAGCTCACCAATAAGATGTGGCGCTCCGACTTCCGCGTCCTTGATTTCGTCGACCGCCATGGCGGTTCAATCTCGACGCGGGCCTCTTTCGTCGTCGAAGATGGTAAGGCCGGAGTACAGTCTATTTAGCGTAGGCAATCGACTGATATTTCCAGGTGACGAAGAATAAGTTTCTTTGCGCATTGCCGGCTACAGTCATTCCCCAAATAACGGGCAAACCGGAAGTAATCCTCAATTGTCGATAACAGTCAGTATGGAGTGACCGGCGCCGATGCGCTGACCGTGGGTTAGGCTGTGAGTTCAGAAGGACGCACAGCTCAGAGCCACAAGCGGAAGGGAGCCGGTCATGAAGGAAAAGCTACGATTTTTGGGTTTGGATGTCCATGCCGAAACGTATCTGAACAACATTATTGAAGCAGACCACGGTGGCCTCAAACGAATGATTCGGCCCACGCGAGGTTTCCATCGGTCCGCTCAGGCAAAATTAAGGTTCTTCTGATAGAAATCAGTTGTATCCGTTCCTTTAGATATTTCGGTCAAGTTAAGGAGATCGGTCGACATGCGTTACCATTGATATTGCAACATTGCGAGATGTTGCGGCGCCACGATTCACACGTTATCTCTAGTCACGTAGAGGTATCCCAGGATTTCTGCTGCAGATCCCACGGATGAAGTTGAGAGAGACACTGACCTTCTTGCGAGCGCTGAGTTCCGGTCCAGGCCTTGTGGGCGCGATTGCACCATCTGGTGCTGCTTTGGCCAAATTGATAACCAGCGAAATAGGACACGACTCCGGGCCCATTGTTGAATTTGGCCCAGGAACAGGTGTATTTACCCAAGCGCTCCTTGCTCAGGGTGTAAGAGAAGAAGATCTGACGCTAGTCGAGTACCGTTCCGATTTCGCAAAGCTCCTGCAAGAACGATTTCCCGACGCACGCGTCCTTCGAATGGACGCTGGAAGTCTCCATAAGCAGGATTTATTTCATAATGCACCAGTTGGGGCTATTGTCAGCGGGCTTCCTCTTCTCAATATGCCGTCCAGGAAAATCGTCCGCATTCTTAGCGGGGCATTTCGCTACATGCGCCCCTGTGGAGCGTTCTATCAGTTCACTTATGTTCCCCGTTGTCCAGTGCCGAGAACGTTTCTTGATCGACTCGGTCTCCGCGCGTCGTGTCTAGGTCGTGCGCTTGTCAACATTCCACCAGCAGCGGTCTATCGAATCACCAAACGCGAGCTGTCTAAATCTGGTCACACCTCATCTCCAATTCAGGAAACTGGATCCGTGGAAGAGCTGAGAGCGGGGCACAGGGTTCTTAGCTAGAACGTAATCGCCATGCGCTCATTGAGGTTCGTACAAGCCCAACACTTCCGCGTTGCTCCCGAGTCACAGGCCAACCGGAAGTTGGGCACAACATTCCGGCCCGGCGCAGTCAAGTGACGCGTACGCCCATCTCACCGATATTCACGCCGTGATGGACACCTGAGCTCGGTCCGCTGATAGCTGATTTGCCCTCACCAGTGGAATGGCAATCGGTGTTCCTGTGCAGGAAAACTCAGACTAATCATGCCGACTCCGGCAGAGGCCATGCGGCATAGTCCGGCATTCGACATTGTGGCTGAAGCCAAGGCGGTGGCTGAGGTCGAGTTTCTTGAGTGACCGGCGCCGACCACCTGAGGCATACCAAATTTGTGGCGCTACGTGACGACGAAGACCCGAAAAAAGTCATACTCGAGACCTGACCCGAAGGAATTGATTCTTCCACAACCATATTCGCTTTTTATTCTCCTATAGTATCTCCTATGGGCGGTGAGCGGGGATCGACGGCGAGGATGCGCATTGCAGGGCAAATATGCTGCAACTGCAAAGTCTTCCTTCCCGCTCCGCATACCGGCCGCGAAACCTACTGTGCCAAGTGTTCCCCGAAGCGGAAGGTCTATATGCATTTCATGTTGAGGGACAGTTGGCACTGTCAGTTCTTGGAGCAGGATCCAAAGACGTCTGCGGGCAAGCCACTGACGCTGGCAGCACCAGAGAAGATAATCGAACTCGCACGTCGCGGCGGCGCAGAGATGAAGTTGGAAGACTTACAGGCGATCGAATACGGGATTCAGATGGGCCGAGGAAGTGTGTGGCTGAACCTTACCGAGGATCAATACCGAAAGTTGAAGAAGATAAGATGAACGACGGGGCTATCGACAAAGAGGCATTCCTCTCGCTCTGGAAACTCGACGATCTTCCCGCCTGCGATGAAGGTATGGGGCTCGCGCGCCGTTTCCTGCTACGCGCCGGTGAAGCGGTCGATAAGCTCGACCAGACTGATGTGATTGCAACGCGCAATGCCCTGATACGCGCGCACAAGGAACTTACCGCTCATCGGTCGGAATGTCCGAAGTGCAACGAAGTTGACGCGCCTGTCCATCAACTGATGTGAGGAACTTAATATGGACGAACTGGAAACAGCAATCATTACGAAGACCGGACATGGCTTCGAAGTGACGGATAATTTTGGCGACATCATTGGCAACTTCAAGGACTGGAGCCAGGTCGCGGACATGTTCCGGAAGCGGGATTTTTCCGAGGAATACATCGCCAAGCGCCGAGCTGACCTTGACCGGAGCGCCACAACCAAGATCGACGAGACCAACGAGTAATGTGTGGCCGCTACGGAAGACGCTCTGACAAGCAGAAGATCGCTGAGGCCTTTCACGTGAAGACCAATCTCGATGATATCGACTTCATGCCTAATGACGACATCACGCCGGGAACCATGCAGCCTGTCGTCTTCTCAAACGACGAAGGAGAGCGCGACATCGAGCTGATGTATTGGGGCTTCAACTTTCCTAAACGACTCACTTTCAATACTCGCTCTGACTTTGGAAGAATTCCTTTGAGGCCCGGCGCTGCATTGTTCCGGCAGACAGCTTCTTCGAGTGGAAGCGTCTGCATAAGAAGAACAATCCGAAATATGAGATAACGGTTCCTGGCCGTCATCCGTTCGCACTGGCAGGTATCTGGAGCATGTGGAAGAACAAAGAGGGCGATTCCTTGCCCACCGTCTCAGTTATCACTTCAGAGCCCAACGAGAGGATGTCAGATGTTCATGACAGGCAGCCTGTCATTCTTGAGCCGAGGGACTATGCGGAATGGCTATCGACCTCTGATAGACCGCCCGTGCATTTGCTTCGCATACTGCCGGCCGATGAGATGAAAATCGAGCTGCTCGAAACGCATAATTTGCAGCTGCCGCTTAATAGCACGTAGGCACCCGATGAGTGCGCCGTTTTTGGACGGCTGTGGCGAGTTCACGGAGGAGTGTGTGTGTCTCAGACCAGTCGATGCAGGCGTCGGTGATGCTTTGTCCATAGGTAAGGGTCTTGCCGTTTACGAGAGTCTGGCATCCTGCAACGAGATTGCTTTCGATCATGGCACCCGTGATGCGACGTTCCCCACCCGCGATCTGCGCTGATACAGCGCGACATACTGCACCCTGCTTGCGATGGTCTTTTCCGCTGTTTGAGTGGCTGCAGTCGATCATGATGCGTGGTTTGACGCCCGTCTTTTCCATCTGCTCGGCGGTTGAAGCGACCGAGGCTGCGTCGTAGTTGGTCACCTGCCGGCCACCGCGCAGGATGACGTGGCAGTCTGGATTACCTGATGTGAGAAGGATGGCCGATTGCCCGGTCTCCGAAGTCCCCAGGAAGGTATGCGGATAGCTTGCCGAGAGAATGGCTTCAATCGCAATCTGTACGTTGCCGGAGGTGCCGTTCTTGAAGCCGACCGGACAGGAGAGTCCTGACGCAAGCTGGCGGTGGACCTGGCTCTCGGTCGTTCGCGCGCCGATGGCTCCCCAGCTTACAAGGTCGGAGACGTATTGCGGCGAGATCATGTCGAGATACTCGGTACCGCAGGGAACGCCCATCTCCGCCAGATCGAGAAGCAGGCGGCGTGCAATGCGCAAACCGTCACTGATGCGGAAAGATTCGTCGAAGTAAGGATCGTTGATCAATCCCTTCCAGCCAATCGTGGTACGCGGTTTCTCGAAATACACACGCATCACGATCAGAAGATCGCTGCAAAGCTCCGCAGCCGCCTCCCTCAGCAATCCCGCATATTCCCTGGCAGCAATCGGATCGTGGATGGAGCAGGGTCCGACAACGACGACCAGGCGGTCGTCTGACGCGTTGAGGATGTCGATGATCTGACGACGTGCTTCGAAGACAGTGCTCGAAGCGTTCTCTGTGACAGGCATCTCCTCCTCAAGGAAAATTGGAGGAAGAACGAGTTTGCTGGATTTGATCCTGAGGTTATTTGTGGGATAAAGCATAGCCGCTTGATCAGAATACTAGGTATGGCTCGCCCGCTCCATCGCTGGCGTAAACACCCTGCTTAGGGCGGGGTTAGGCCAGCGATGCGGTTTGGATTGGACGGTTGTACCACTAGCGAACCATAGGAGCAGGACCGCGTTACAAGGAAGGCGCCCGCCGAGGTCTTGGCCAGCATATTGCGTCAAACTGTTGTTTTGGCCAGCTTATGATGTTCCTGTCACGAAGCCTTCCTAAGAGGCGCTGGTGCTCGCGTGCGCAAGACCGGTCGCGGCCTCCGTGCAGCTCTAGTCCTCGAGCTTCGAGCTGCGGGCTTCGTTTCCTCCGGTCCTTCGGATGGCCCCTGGCCACCCCAACCAACCGTTGCACTTGGCTACCTCCTCTGGCGTGGGCCAGGGCCAAGGCGTGTCTGTGAGAGCAGCCACAGCCGAACCGTTTCAAAGCAAAGGATCCCCCCATGACCTACACCGCGACCTACTCCCCGAAGACAACAAGCTCCGCCTCTATTCCCTCTCCTGGCTCCCCAGGACGTTTACGGAGAAGCCAAGAAGCACGGCTGTATCAGGGCACCAAAACAGGAGCTATTTGGGGTCACTACACCAAACGTCACAAATCGTACGATTTTTACTTTTGGTGTGGTGACCCGAGAATGATTCCAGCGAGAAGCGTTTCTCAGGATCGCGATCGGAGGATCTTGAAGGCGCGGCCAATCTCATGCAACGACTCGCCCGACTTCCAACGGCGCCACATGTCGATCCGCTGCTCCGCGGAAAGCCTGTCCCGTTTTCCTTGTGCCATAAACACCACCTTTAGAAAATGAATTCATATCAGATGGTGTTGCATCGACCGGTTGAGACCGCCCCGTTTTACGTGCACTACAAAAAGTTAGTCCATACAAGCGCATTTATGAGGACTAATCTCCAATTCACCCGCCATCAATGAGGTGTTTTGCCTGTTCTCGTCAACTGACGAGCCAAAACGGTCGGATTTTCGAACACTGGCTGATCTTTCGGTACCGATCTTCTCGCTGCAGCTTCCTTCCGAATACGCATTCATTCATGAAAGCGTAGCCAGGAATTTGTACATTTCAATCAAGACCTGGGTTTCATTTGAAATGAAGATGTAGTGGTTGGCCTCTGCGATGCGGACGACATGCGCAGTTGGCTGGCCTCTTTCAAATACGTCAATCTGACGTGCTTGGTTTGCATCAGCCGCAGCCGCAGCCGCGATGTTCTTAGGTGTATCCGCATGAAAGTTAGGCCCTTTGTTTTGCGGGTAGCCCATGATCGCGAGAATCGGCAAGGGGATGGGTGTAGTGAAGCGCTGATAGTCTTTGAATACGGCGCTGCCCGCTTCAGGCGATGCATTGCGAGCGCCGACACTCCCATCCGGTCCCGGCAGGAAACTCTCATGTAATTCGGCTTCGGGTGGAGCTCCGCCAACTGCACCGGTCATCCTTTTCATCATGGCCGCAAAGCTGGCCTTGTCCGCTGCGCTCGGGGGGCCATATGGCGCCGGAAGCGGGTTCTCCATGCTGCTCACTTTGCGGTTTAGATTTTCTTCAAACTGAGGTAGCGCAGCCTTAACCTGATCCATAAGCGTCGTATCTTCGGGCTTGACTGCCAGGGCATCGATCTTCTGCCGCAGATCTGCGAGGCTTGATTCATAATCGCCGGCTGCGTCATAAAAGGCATACGTATAGGCAGCGTCGAGATAGATGAGCGCAGAAACTCGTTCGGGGTGACGCGTTCCAATGGAACTCAGTTCCTCGCCCGCAAGCGAGTGGCCAATCAGCACAGGCTTTTCGATCTTGAGTTGATCCATCACGGCCAGTATGTCGTCGGCAAGTCTCTCCGGAGCGTAACCAGCGGGGGCATGGGTCGACTTCCCGAATCCGCGCCGCGTGACGGCATAGACATGATGCCTGTCGGTGAACTTCGGAGCGAAGTGGTCCCAAATATGCGCGGTATTTCCGAGACCGGAGAGAAAGATAAGGGGACTCCCTGTACCTCCCCAGTCCAACACTTCGAGTTGAATACCTTCGGCTACAGTAATCATCTCGCCATGGTGAGATGAGGGATCATGCCAAGCATTTGAAGGAAGGGTCTGTGCTGAGCATATTTGGCGACCAAAGAAAATAGACACGAGCAGCAGCGATATCGCGCGTAGAAGGTTCACAGAGTCGCTTCCTCAAAATAGATCTAGGCCCGTAGTTCGCCTAAGCTTAGGATAATTCGTCTGGCCTAACAGGAGCAGTCAGGAACGCTCATCAAGCTTGCTTCTAGCAGCAGAACAAGTATCGGCGTTCCGAACAGTCCGCATCAAACGGGCTTGGCCACCGTTCTGCTGCTCTGACCGCTTTCAGTCGCTGAAGCACAAACTACTGTTGTTTTGTACGGCCCGAGGAAACCAATTCAGTCCTACATATACCTTTACCTTGCTGTTTTCCTGCAACACAGTGGGAAATAATTTCTCATGTGCCTCAGGATTTATTTTCCCAGCTTTGAGCAGCCATCTTTTAGAGCATAATAATGTCCTTTATCATGCGTGAAGATTAGAGGTGCGGGACTTTGAAGATCGCCGGCTACATCTTGTTCCTTTTTGCCTTCGGCTCCTACGCAAGGCTCATTCTGACGATTCGGCAGCTTGTGACAGAAAGCCGGCAGCTTCGAACTGAAACCCGCTTCAATTGGTTTTGGTGGATACCGGCCTTGAAAGTGCATCGCGTTGCTTATCCAACAAGCCCCGTTCGCCGCCGCATCGTCACGGGATTCTTGCTGACTTTTGTGCTCATGGCAGCAGGCCTGGCCTGCATCGGGGTGGAGGTCATGCGTACAGGAGGCGTTCGGCCATGATTGACCGCTCTGCACCTGAATACCTCACGAGCCTGGGTCGATGCACGCTCGATTTCTCCACAACTGACACGGCTGGAAGGAGTAGAGCCATTGAATAACGCATCGATGGAGATCGAAAGGGCAGGCACTTCCCTGCCCTCGCTCTTTCTCGCGCGCCCTGCTGCGAGGACACGGATGCGCGACTTCTTCCGCTCGCATATCCGCAATCCCAATACCCGCCGTGCCTACCGCGAAGCCGCGTTCCAAGTCCACGATCCTGGGACTCCGTGACGATGGAACGAAGCTCCCCGGAAGCTATATGGGGTCACGACCCCCTGTAGACGAATTGCAAGGTCTCACAAGGCCACTGAGCGCTGATGGGGCTGGGGATTGATGCGCTTTGATTTATGCCCGATTTGATCGCGTGTAAATCGCTGATTTGATTGACAATAAATTCAGGGGTTTATTTGATTTCCGCGTCGGATACAGGCGAAATCAAAGTTGGCTTTTCTTATTCTCGCGTGCGCAATCCAGAAGATCTACCTAACCCAATCAGCATGTGACCATACATCTATTGCACTATAGCGAATCTCGGAGAATGCGTAGACGATCACCACATGCCAACCGAATACGTACATGTATGTGACTGCGGCCGTAGGTGGGCGATACGCAGAATCAAGACGACCATGCGAGACAATGACTCCATTGAGTGCACCTGCGGGAAAGAGATCGTCTCCTGGAACGGCGGTGATTACTTCCGAGCAGGGGAGCTCCTCGAAGGAAATGCTCCTTCGTTAGGGGCCCTTAGAACGGAATATCGTCATCGGTGATGTACTGGCTGGACTCAAGTGCTACCTACCCATCGCACTGCTGTAGTACCGCGCACCGAAGTTATCCAATCCTGATTCTGTGTCTCGTTCTTTGCCGGTAAACGGGATGGACAAACGAAGAACTCAGTCCTACGTGAACGCCGACACGAGTCTTTTGATTTCGCCATGTGGCAGGAACCTTTCTCAATGCCACGAAGGCGAGAAGTTTTTAGTTTGCACCGAATCTTCGGCTCAATGGTCGCTACATCAGAACTCGCCGCACCCGCTAAATCGACGTTGACACCTAGCCTGCTTCCGGTTCTGTCGACGAAACCAATGACGCAAAGTTTCTTGTTAGCCCCGCGTAAGACCGCGTAACCAGATTCACCGTAGATTTCTTTGGCTTTGATTCTTGCTTCGCTAAGTTTCATTCGTGTATTTGTCCTGGAGGTGATCCGCGACATGATCAGCCGCAAAAAATGAAAAGGGCCGCACGGTTATTTGCGGCCCTGAGTACATCAATCGGTATATTGGGGTTAGAGGTTTGTGTTTTGCTACTCTCATCGACGCCAGTAGAAAGAGTCAGGTTCGGCTCTTTGACCGGTGCGATCAGCGTAGTTGTGGGAAAGAGCAGAGCCGGCGGTTTCACCGTGGCATGTTCGAAAGGGCAGAGAGGCCCCTCCACACCCGGACGCGGTTGCGCCCATCGGATTTGGCAGAATAGAGGGCTTGATCTGCCTGCTCCAGCAATTCTCGGGGATCAGCAGGATCGTCGGGCATGTATACCGTAAGACCTACGCTGAGAGTGACCCGTATCCCTTGTTCTCCCACCTCAGCCGCTGGGATCCCCACTTCGTCTCGAATCCGATCAGCCAGTTTCGAGGCTTCATCCAGACTTGTTTCGGGCAGCAAAATTGCGAACTCATCCCCGCCGTAGCGGCCAGGTAAGTCAGGAAAAACTTCCGAGCAATATCCGCGGGGGCGCTTGTGCGGTACATATAGACTTCCTCATTCTTGCGATAGTTGGTCCGTAGCCGAATAACATCGCGTTCGTCAGCCGCAATAAAGATCAATTCATATTGCCTGAAGAAACCGAGTATCGCCGAATAGGCCTGCCCCGGCCGGTAGCGAGCTTCAATTGAAAACGCAAGATGTTGGTTATTGCCAAAATCAAAGCTCACAATTGGGTGACCGATCCAACGCACTCCCCAATTGATGAAGAAAAAATCCGTACCCCGAAGCTCCGAAAGGCTGAATGTACGGTCAGTCCAGCAATTCGTGTATTCAACTTCGGAGCGGTAGTCGCAGTTACGAAGGTTATGTATCGTAACCTTGTCTCCGTCAATCTCGGCCCACGCTCTTCGGGCTACGTCCTGTCGCCAATTTGCATCATCTACCGGCTTCAGGCTTAGCCACCATACCAGGACCACGCAAGGACAGATGAGCGAATAGAAACCCCTTCGTCGCCTAGTCGTGACTAGGAGCAAGATCTCTACAACAAGATAGATAACAACGAACACAATGCGCATTGATGCAATTCGAGAATCGACGTAAATAGCGGCAACAGCCCAAAGATTAAGCAACAGAAGTCCGAACCACATAATCCCAACGGCGAGCGCTTTACAAGCTCTTAAGAGAAACTTCGATCTCTTAGCGGGTGCAGGTGGAAGCTCGAGTGTCTTGCTATCGATCATCTAAGCATCTCTCGTTTTTTACCTTTGCATCTGCGACTCAGTAACTAGGTCTTATCGACACTCAAAGATTTCATTTGTATCGCAACCTCCTATCGGATGCTCTTTGAGGTACAAGGGTACATGAGCGTCTAGGTTGAGGTGTCTCAAGTGCCAGAAATCACACTATTCTGCAAGATACCGACAACTACTCGACGATTAGGCCTACGTGGGGACGAGAGTACCCATTGCGCTTTACCTCTTCTGATTGGGGAAAAATGGCCATATACACTCATTGGTCAAATTGAGCATCAAACTAAAACGCTTTCGCGAGGAAACTATATGAAGATGAGAGGTTCTATATTTTCCTCGTTGCTCGTCGTCCCCCCTTTCTGACACCCTGGGTTAGGGCACAAGTCCTTAAGTTCCTGTCTGAAACGTACCGAAAAATCTCTGTCTAAGGGCCCGAAGGCAGCAGTGAGCGCGTTTTCCAACACGACGTAAATTGGAAAGGCAATCATGAAAAGTCGAGGCGCGCGAGCATGGCTCACACTTTGCGTCATAGCAGCCGCTAGCAGTGTGCATTCCCAGGAACTCTTCAAGCACGAGAAGGTGCATCCAAAACTCGGACTTGTTCTTGAGGGCGGCGGCGCGTTGGGCCTCGCCCACATTGGAGTCATAACGTGGATGGAGGAGCACTGAGGATCTATGCTCGGAGAACGCATTTCATAAAAGCTACGAATATGCAGAGCGTAAAGAACTATGAAGGCGGCAAAGAGTGCAACCGGGACTAAAGCGAGGCCTTTCCGCCGGCAGCAAACAATGATGCCGATTAGCACGGCCACTCCTGTGCCCACATACCATCGATAAACCCAGAAGGATCTCAGAAAGCTGTAGACCATCATCGTGAGCCGGTTGATATTCAGTGGGAAGGCGATAACCGGAGCTGACCCCATACAGCTCCCTAAACCTCTTCATCCAAAAGCATTGGCCGTCGCCCACCGGGCCACGTCAAGAATCCCAGCGAACTGATGTTCTTCACCCGATGAAGTGGTCAGCGAATAGGCACCGTTCTTATTTTGTACAGAAAAGGTTTGGCCTTGTAGCCAACTGCACCGATCGGACACAGAAGCATCGCAAATTGCAGAAGTACATCTCTCCGACCCTATCCTTCAGGACGAAGGAAGGGTCCGGGACGGCAAACATATCGTAGGAGCAGACTCGACGCTTCATCTTCGGACGTTCCTTCCAGCTTGCCGCTTCTGCTTTGTAGAATTAATCCAAGATACTTCAGGCCTGTCGTTTTCAGAATTACTTGGCTGGAAGATTTGCGCCACTTAGCGATCGAAGCTAAACTTCAGGTCTCGCCATGTGTCATTGCGCGATGAGGCGCACACATCATTTTGGCGCGTCACCCTCTTGTGGGATACCGCGAGTGTGTGGGACGTATAGGCTTCGGGAGTATGACGTCTAATCGGTCTGACATACTGTCCATTGGCGTGACGGAAACATGATCGCCAGATGTACTTGAAAGTCGCGAATTGATCTGACGATTCGTGAGGCACGCCATGGACATCCCTCGCATTTGCAACGCCTGTGTTGAAGAGCGCCACTACGCCTGCGGAGCAAAGTGGTGCGTCTGCCCGCATCCTCGCAAAGCCCTTCCTTTATGCAGAAAGTGCGGGAAGGAGCTCCACGCTGCTACGAATCGTTATTGTCATGAATGCGGGACCCGTCGCATTCGTAACTTTTTCAAATGGACAGCCTGCGGCATCGGCGTTTTGATTGCCATCATCTGCACCGCCGCCATTTTCGATAGCTCGATTCGGGTTACAGCACCGCCTCCCATGCCGGGGCACACGTCCAAGCCCGAAGGTCAAATGCGGCCCGCAACGTTCGATGAAATGGCAGCTGTAATCAAGGTTTGCGGGAAGCCAGCCAGCAACCGACCAAAGGAGCTAAATGCCGGTGCCGGATCGGAAGGCCGCGCTCTTATCTACAGCAAATTCAAGACCGAACTTTGGTTTTACAGGGGTCTGGATTCAACTCAATGGATGCTCTTCAGCGCATTTCCACAGAAGGGAGATGATGTCCTGGAAGTCAACGAGTTGCATACTCGCATGCCTTGCACCAAGAACATTTCATACCACAACGATTTTATTGATGCTGCTGCCGCGGCAACCGACAAGTCAGCGAGCACGCCAATCCCGAAAGGCCTGGAGCAAAAACAAGTAGAGGCGGCGGCCGAGGCAGAGAAAAAGAAGAAGGCAGTAGAGGAACTTCACTGGCAACTGGCGGTAGTGGCAGCGAGAAGCCTCCGCGAAGCAATGCGCAACCCGGATAGCTTCAAGCTGGTGTCCGCTTATTTCACTGATGACGGTGCCGTCTGCTAAGCGCCTGGTTTAGGTGCAGGATGTTTACGAGGCTACTTGTAGACTCATCGGCAGGGATCTCGCTGACCTCGGCATAAAGCGCCTTCGCTGGCTGACCTTCTTTGCGAAAGAGTTTTGCTGCTTCTCCGTAGTGTGGCCTTGCCTCGGCCCATCGATTCTCCCAGGAGAGCGAATCCGCTTTATCAAGTAAACCCTGAGCTGACTGGGGCGGTGCAAAGGAGTGATGGGGCATGATCGATATTCCGTATGCCACCGCTAGACTTACTACGGTGGCTCCAAATACGACGAAACTCCTCTTGGTCGTTGAAGCCATTCCTTATTCTCGCCCGATATACCGCTTTCTGAGTAGCCCCACAAGTGTGGGGTTTATGGAATGGTCGTCATTTCCAGCTCCAGGAGCCTCCGAGCCATTGTTTAGTTAGACCCTTCCCCCAAGTAGATCGCTCTTGCGCGCCGTCGTAATTTGTCTCAAGCTTCCTCTGATCGTGAGGATGCGGAGCCTTGTTTCGGGATCTTGAGCTTCGGGTTTCTCGAGGTCTTGCGTCAGTCCAAGGATTTTTGCCGGTATGCTGCCTGACTCATCGGGCGTAATTTGACTGACTCTGGCATAGGGGTTGTGTTGTTGAGTAAAAAGCTACTCGGCTTTTAGGAAACGGCTGGACGTCTGTCCAACGATTCCCCCACGCCAGCGTATCGGCTCTGTCCAGCACTCCGACAGCGGACTCGGAGGAGCGGAACTGTGATGAGGCGAAATAAAGTATAGATAAGTGGCGTCCAAAACCTCGGATGTAACACCCAACTGGCTAGTGACATGGACTCATCTTAGTGAACACTACACACTTTTGAGGGTATGTGAATTGTTAGCGTTTTTTGGCGTCCAACAAAACGGCGCCGATTAGCGAATTGAACCATTGTTAATGGAAAAGCTCTGCCTGTGGGCGTTCTGCCTTCCAATCTTCAAATTCCGGCAAAGCGAGTTCTTCCAATAATTCCTTGCGAAGTAAGGCCAAAGCAGCTTGCTCGAGTGCAGAGCGTGTCCATGTGGATGCCTTGAACTTTGGATCCTTGCGGATGCGGTTTTTGATAATTCCCTCCAGAACATTGGGGAGTTGTTCCGAAGGATATCGGGCGGCGACCTCGGCGTTCAATAGCTCATCTTTCCATTCACCGTACTTCGTACGGAGGGTCCATTCGATTTCGTCTGCCTGTTGCTTCTGTTTCTTTTGCGCCTCGAATTCCTTCCGCTTCCGCTCCGTGATGAACGTCGTAGGAACGGGAAGACCGTTCTCAATCTGATAAACGATGAAGCCGGGCGGATTAGCAATCTTCTGACGACCGTTGGTTGGATCGAAGAGCTGACTCAGACAGACCTCTACTTGGTCAAGAATCAATTCGGGGTCGTACTGCATAACGAGCATTCTTGCTTTTTGTGGAAGCACCCCGTGATCAACAAGAACGTCGAATGCTTTCTGCTGAATCTGGTTTAGTCCGTACGACGTTGGAGCCTTGTCCGTAATTTGCTTCTTTTGTGAGTGCTGGATAACCCGCAATAGAACTTCTCCGGGCAGCATGACGATTTTGTATCCCCTCTTCGTCGCCATTGGTTGAACCTGCCAGCTAGAGAGATATTTGATTTTTGTGAGTTCATCGAGAGAAGCTCCCATCGTTGACTTTATCTTCGATAGGTGCTGGTAAGGTGTGACATTGAGATAATTGCACAGCTCCACATAGTCTTTCTCTACCGATTTTCCCTGGCTTGCGTGGAACCATAAATGGAGATTTCCAAAGATCCCTTTAGCAGTGGGCCTCGATAGAAGCTTGTATGCGTTGAAGTCTTCAGGAACCACATAGCCGTGGTTGAGATTCTCGAGTAGCCAGTCCTCTAGCTCAATCTCGAAAAGATCGACACGATCCGAGCCATCATTGTTGCTTTCTCCAACGCGCTGGAAGGAACGGAAGACGTGAACCGTACGATCTGAGTATCTCTTACGAGAAGGAAGATATATCACCTTTTCTGAAGTAATGGTCGTCTGAGCGAGCCTTCTTCCCCACTCGTATATGTCATCGTAATTTCTTCCCGATCTAGAAATTCCGAGTTCTTTCAGAAGACGGCTGCCACGGAAACGAATTTTGTTTCCAATAAATCCTTCCCGTGCCCTTTCTTCATTGACAATTTTCATGAAAGCGAGAAACTTGTCTCGGTCAGCTGTAGAGGGTAGGCCAAGGACTTCAGATGACTGAAACTCAACACTGACACGGATTCTCTTGCCGTCTTGGTTAACGGTCTGTTCCATGCGACGGGAGGATCGATTTTGATTTTTGGTGCGGGGGTCATGACTGGAAAAGAAGCCGATATTCAAAAGGTTCTTTTCAAATCTAATCAAATCAAAATCAACATCAACGGGCAGCGGCAAAAGAGCCGTGATCTTTACGTGATTGTTTGCCGCCATTCAACCTCCCCCTGAATACGAATGATGCTGTTGTTAATATCCTGTAGAAAGCAAATACTGTGAAGCAAAAAGAATTGCTATAGTGTCATGGACTCTACAGAAAACAAATAAGTTAGATGGCAAAAATTGCCAGCCAAGTCCGCGAGTTTTCCAGCCAAGTCCGCATCTTTTCCAGCCAAGTCCGCGCACTTTTGCCAACCAACTTCGCGCTGGCTGCCAACCAAGTTCGCATAATTGCCAGCTGAGTCCGCGCGCCAGCCATTGATGTTTCACAATTGTTTCGCTGCCAGCCAAGTCCGCTAAGAGTGGTATTGAATGACAAACGAGCATCCTGCGTGACCAAATAGCATCGAGAATTGCGGTTTTCGATCTATCTATCCCCTTTCCTGCCAGCGAAGTCCGCGGGACTCTCCATTCTTTCCTGTCTATGGACGGCATATTGCCAGCCAAGTCCGCGGGATCAAATGATGGATGTGACGAAGCCCTTCCCCGTAAACTAAGGATAACAATAGGCATAGCATAAATTGCCAGCCAAGTCCGCAATACTGCTGCCAGCCGAGTCCGCTAAGGTGAACGGCTCCGCCGTGCTGCTACTTATGTCTCGTGGACAAGTAGACTCTATAAAGACGATACATAACTGAAAAGCAAGAAGATGTGTGTATTTGTGCCAGCCAAGTCCGCACCACAAACTCTGCCAGCCAAGTCCGCGTTCCTCAAGGTCGATTAGCGGACCCTGCTGGCAAGTTTTCTTCGGGAATAACCCCTAAACATTGAATCTAAAAGGGAAAAGGCTTTCGTTGCCAGCCAAGTCCGCATTTTCTGACGATCGGACCCTTATGATGCTGCGGACTTGGCTGGTAATGAGTTCCGCTTTCCTGTTTCTGTACGAGTCTACGAGTTCCGGCCGTCCCGGGTTACCCGCTACCAATAAGATACCTGGTAGCTAGTTCGGAAGCTGCGGACTTGGCTGGTAATGAGTCCGCTTCCCTGTTTCTGTACGAGTCTACGAGTTTCCGGCCGTCCCGGGTTACCCGCTACCAATAAGATACCTGGTAGCTAGTTCGGAATAGTGACAGATCGTTACTAGAAATCCTTTCTGCCGAGCTCGTCTAGGTAAACTCGTGAGGTGGCGTATAGATAATCCAGTATCTGAAAGCTACCAGTGGGCAATTTAAAAATAGCCGATAGCGAAAAAGTATCGGGTAGCTACCCGATATCAATCGGGTACCGGTGTAGATTAGCCAGCTGAACCTGGTACGGGTTTCGAGGATAGTTCGAGGTAACGTGTCTATTATTCGTGAATTGCCGGGGACGACGGGAGCCTAATATCAGTGCGGAAAGCCAAGTACCGGATACCAATTAGCTACCCGGTATCATAATGCTACTTATTGGTTACCTGTTAGCTATCGGATACCGGATGGGTATCCAGTACTCATTAGGTACCGGATATGTAAAAGTAATCAATGTGTCCTACCCGTGATACATAATCTTTTTAAGAATGGACAGCAGGTACCTACCGGGTATCCGGTAGGTAGCCGGTATCTACGGAGGATTCGTGCCCGTAATTGTTCTCGCTTCTAGCAAAGGTGGGGTAGGGAAGACCACTGCAACCTTAACAATGGCAAGTGTGCTCACCCATCACGGTGCTGCAACAAGAATTATCGACGCAGATCCGAATTCGCCAATTAATCGATGGGCAGAGCGATTCCCTGAACTAGTGCCAAAGAATTTATCGATCGTGCCTGTTCATCGAACGGACGTTGCTGATCATATTGATAATGCACCGGATCCTTACGTTCTTGTGGATCTAGAAGGTAGCAAAAACGAGGAGGTGTCCGTTGCGATTGGAAGGGCCGATCTCGTTCTCATTCCCATGCAGGGAAATCAACTCGATGCCGATGAAGCGGTAAGTGTAATCAAAGTAATACGGAAGCAAGAGAGCATCTTCAAGAGAAAAATTCCCTTTTGTGTATTTCTATCAATGACTTCGCCCGTCATTAGAGACAGGGCCATGAAGCGCATTTTAGATCAACTAAGAGAAAATGATATTCCTATTCTGCGAGTGAACATGTTCCAACGAGCGGCGTTCAAGGTGACGTTTAACATCGGTGGAACTATTTACCAGTTGACAGCTGCCGACGCTTCCAGCCCAAGCGCTGCCATCAAAAACGCAGAAGAATTTATGAAGGAAGTTACGGCTTTCATTAAGGGAGACTGGCCTCTGAAGGACGTTGAAGCGGAAGAGGAAGTCAAGGAAGAATTCGCGGAGATGGAGGCGGCTGGGAAATGACTGTACGAACGGGAACGAAATTGGATTTTTCGATCGACGATTCGGAGCTTAGGGCGAGGAAAGACAGGGGAGGCCCATCAGCCACCGCAGGTTCCATTGCTGTCGCTCAGGAAATGGGATTTACGAAGAGCGCTTCCCAGTCGGCACCTATTGTGGCTCCGATAAAGAAGATCGACGGACGGACACTTCGAAAAAAAGAGGTTACTCAGCTTAACCTTAAGGTAGCCCCAGAAGAGCATGCGCTTGTGATGCTGCAATGGAAAGAATATGAAAGGAACCGGGGCGTAAGGCTAACCGTCGCAGAATTCGTGATGAATGCCTTCAGGTTCTATCTTCAACACTCGCCTTCAGTCGAAAGCAAAGTGTCAAGTCGAAGCGCCTAGCATCTCCGCATAAACGATACCGGGTATCTGATAGGTAGCCGGTATCACCAGTTGCAGTACTTGATGAGGCTCGCTATTCCCAAACCAGAGTGTCAAGCCTTCTGCTTTTCAGTTTGAGCTGCTTGGTATGCCGCTTCTCGAACTCGCAGATCATTGAACATGGTCTTAAGTTCATAATCGATTGAGGGCGTGCGGTTTTTGGGGGGATCGATTAGTTGAGCCGCAGTCTCGGTGTCGTTTTGGAGAACGCGGGCCAAGATCAGGAGGTTCTCCATGACATGCTTGAAGTCGCTGCCGGTGACCTCGATTCCGCCCGGTTTAAGTACGATGTTAGGGGGAAGGGAACTGACCATAACGGAGTGAAGATCGTTCGGGACGGTCCCCTGGATTTTACGGTGACGCGGTGCGGGCTCGAGATTCTGCAATCGCCGAAGGTGGGCCTCAGTAGGGTCTTCTGCTTCGATTAGGTGTTCCAAATAGGTAATCACCGAATCTCGCGATATGGCATGGGTTCCACCGATGTTATCGATGTTTCCGATAGCGCGCATGATTCTCTGAGCTGCAGGGCGGCTGACATTGAAGGCGATTTCGAGATCAACTCTTCGCCAGGTTTCAGTCTTTGAGTTCTCCACGTGCTTCATGATGTTGTGAAGGTCATGCCTCCATTTCAGCTTTCGCGCCATAAAGCTCCTCTGATTATGATCGGGGATTATGAGCCGACTTGCTCATAATTATCTTCAATAGATCATGATATTACCAACGACAATGTCAATTGTCGTTGGCAATTCCGTGCTATCGTCAATTTTGCAGCAGTTGCTGCAAAATTGGGCGCTGCTACCTTATTGGTGGTGAGGAGATCGAGGATGTTGGGGTACAAGCACCGGCCAAGACCGTTTGGGCCTACAAGAAGGGCAGGGAAGCGCCTCTGTCGAGGACGGAGGGCGCCGTGGCTGAACTAATTCCGCTTCCTTCGGGCTACCCAGCGCTGCTCGAAGAGCTAAAAACCCGGATTCGCGCCGCCCAACTGCGCGCCGCCCTGACGCTCAACCAGGAAACCATCCGGCTCTACTGGTCCATCGGACAGGATCTCTCCTCCCGCTTTGCGGCTGAGGGGTGGGGAACGAAGGTGGTGGACCGCCTGGCCAAGGATCTCGGGACGGAATTTCCCGGCGTGGAGGGCTTCAGCCTCCGGAATCTGCGCTACATGCGTTCCTTCGCCGAGGCCTGGCCTGACCCCCAAATTTTGCAGCAAGCTGCAAAATTGCCCTGGGGACATCACATGGTCCTGCTCGACCGGCTCAAAGACGGTCAGAGCCGGGAATGGTATCTGCGGGCGTCCATCGAACACGGATGGAGCCGCAACGTTCTTACCCATCACATCTCGACCGGACTACAGGAACGGGAAGGGAAGGCTCTCACCAATTTCTCCCGAACGCTGCCGGCAGAGGATTCGGATCTGACGCAACAGATTCTCAAGGACCCCTATTCGTTCGAGTTTCTGACCCTGAGCTCCAGCGCCAAAGAACGGGAGCTGGAGCGTGGGCTGCTCAAGCATCTCCGCGACCTTCTGTTGGAGTTGGGCCGCGGCTTCGCCTTCGTGGGAAGCCAGGTGCAGTTAGAAGTCGATGGGCAGGCCTATTTCATCGATCTGCTCTTTTACCATCTCCGGCTGCATTGCTATTTTGTGATCGAGCTAAAAAACGGGGCCTTTAAGCCGGAATACGCGGGCAAACTGAGTTTTTACCTCTCAGCGGTGGATGCGACGATGCGGACGTCGGTCGATGGTCCAAGCATCGGAGTCCTGATTTGCGAAAGCCGCAGTGGTCCCACCGTGGAGTACACGTTGCAGAACATCAATCGCCCGATCGGCGTTTCGACCTACCGAGCTACCCGCGAACTTCCCGAACCACTTCAATCTGAGGTTCCATCCATCGAAGACCTGCAAGAGGTGGTTGAAAAGTTACGCAAGGAACTGAACGAGACCCGCCAGGCCCAAGAAATTGATACGGAGGAGCCACGATGAGACACAGGTCTTTGTCTAAGGGCGAATCGCTACCTGTAAGCGAATCGCCTACAGGGTTATGAGTACCGCACTGGTTTTGCGCGAACAACCGGCAGGGAACTGGGCCGTACCCGTTGCCGGCGTTGCAGAGATGCGGCGCAGGGTGCTGCTGAGCGTTGCTTCGGAACACTCGAAACGAAACTACGCAAAAGCACTCGATGAGGTTTTTGCGCTTTGCGAGATGAGACAACAGCCCCTCTCTCGCGCTCTTCTGATGGAATATCGTGCAGCCATGCTGGAAAAGAAATTGAGCGCCTCGACGGTGAACGTCCGTCTTTCTGCGATTCGGAAGCTGGTCGGTGAAGCACAGCGGAACGGTATTCTTGATGCGGAGCAAGCCGCGAAGATGACCGATGTACCAAACATGCGTCAGCAGGGGACGCGGTTGGGGAACTGGTTGACGCGTGACCAAGCGAAAGAATTACTTGCTGTACCTGATCGATCGACCATCAAGGGCAAGCGCGATTACTGCATCCTTGCTCTTTTGGTTGGCTGTGCTCTGCGACGGAGGGAGCTGTCCACACTAACGCTCGAAGACATTCAGCTCCGAGAGGGCCGGTGGGTCATCGTGGACTTGGTTGGCAAAGGCGGTCGGGTGCGGACGGTGGCAATTCCGGTGTGGGTGAAAAACGCAATCAACTCCTGGCAGACGGCGGCGAAAATCGAAGACGGCCGTCTCTTGCGTCCGCTCTCGAAAAGCGGGCGCATCCTGGGAGAAGAGTTGGGCGATTGGGCGATCTGGAGTGTGGTCGAGTCCTCCGCGAAAGAGATCGGGATCGAGCACTTCGGGGCGCACGATCTACGGAGGACCTGCGCGAAGCTGTGCCGAAAGAATGGCGGCGACCTGGAGCAAATTAAATTTCTCCTCGGTCACTCCTCGATCCAAACAACGGAACGTTATCTGGGCTCTGAGCAGGAAATTGTCATCGCTGTGAACGACAATTTGGGACTATAACAACGACTAATGACGCAGCCCGCACGCAAACGCCGGATCTGTTCGCGTAGTTGCCGCTGGCATTCATGCAGCCGAATCCCATTGGAGTGCCCGGCTTGCTTTGTACCAGTGACTAAGAGACACACTGGAACGAGGAGAGCATATGGCACGAGGTAAGAGGTATCAGCCAGAGCAGGTGGTGAACCTGCTCCGTCAGATTGAAGTGGCAGTGGCGAACGGGAAGACGACAGCGCAGGCGTGCAAGGAAGCGGAAATCGTGGAGCAGACGTACTTCCGTTGGCGCAAGGAGTATGGCGGTCTGCAGGTGGATCAGGCGAAGCGGTTGAAGGAGCTTGAGCAGGAGAACGCGAAGCTGAAACGGTTGGTCGCTGAGTTGAGCCTGGACAAGCTTGTGTTGAAGGACATCGCCTCGGGAAACTTCTAAGCCCTGAACGACGGCGCAATGCGGTCAACCGTGCCTGCGAGCATGGAGTCAGTGAGCGGCATGCGTGCCTTCTGTTGGGGCAACCCAGGGGCACGCAGCGCTACCGGCCGACACAGCGTGAAGACGAGGATGCTCTGACTCGGGCCATTGTTACCCTTACCAGCCAGTATGGCCGCTATGGGTATCGCCGGATCACGGCGCTACTCCAGCGAGCCGGCTGGCAGGTCGGCAAGGACCGAGTCGAACGCATCTGGCGTCGTGAAGGGCTGAAGGTACCAAAGAAGCAGAAGGCGAGAGGGCGGTTATGGCTCAACGATGGCTCGTGTGTGCGGCTCAGGCCGACACACTCGAACCATGTCTGGAGCTACGACTTCGTGAGTGCGCGAACGCACGATGGCCGCAGTGTGCGCATCCTCAACCTGATCGACGAGCACAGCCGGGAGTGCCTGCTGATACGGGCCGAACGGCGCTGGAGTTCGGCCAAGGTCATCAGCGCTCTGGCTGACGTCATGGTCTGGAAAGGAGTTCCCGAGCACATACGTTCTGACAATGGGCCCGAGTTCGTGGCCAAAGACCTGCGCAAATGGCTGGCGAACACAGGAGCAAAGACACTGTATATCGAACCCGGCTCTCCCTGGGAGAACGGCTACTGTGAGAGCTTCAACTCGAAGCTGCGGGATGAGTTCCTCAACGGAGAGATCTTCTACTCCATCAAAGAGCTTCGCGTGCTGGCAGAACGCTGGCGCGTCCACTACAACACCGTCAGACCACACTCTTCGCTGGGATATACACCACCAGCTCCGGCGGCCCGGATGATCGCAACAAGCAAGGGGCATGGAGAAGTGGAAACCGCTACGCGCTTCCCACTTCTCCACACCCCAGACGGCGGCTATCTGAACTCAGAGATAAACGCGCTACACTAACTCCTCATTGGTACAAAACATCGGGCAAGCCACCATTTCTGAGACTTCTAATGTTCCGAGTTTTCGTCTTTTCATCTTGTTTTACTCCCTCAGTTCAACCCTAGCGAGGTCCGGTTCATCCGCGCGGTAACCCGATTATTTCGACTTGCCCGTCTTCTGTTGCTCATCACGTTCTAGTGATTCTCTCCACGGCTCTGGCCAGCGGTGCGTAGCTTAAAAACTCAAGTGCTGATTTGTTATGGATGGGGAAATTGGATCGGACCTTCGTCTGCAATATACAGATAGAAGAGGTATAGCCAGATTAGAACTTCTGATACTAATTCCGGCAGCCATAAGGGGACACCTCACGAAACGGAAATTTATATGCGTTTGCAGAGAGTCGATGTAATGTTCTCAATCGTTTAGCCGGACAGCCACAACGAATTGCGCCCTGTCCAAGAACGGCGCCTTCTCTACTTAGATCCTGCTGATTACGAAAGGTTTAAGTGAACTGAATTCGCCTTAGCGTACGTTGCGTTCCGTTTCGTGAAGTGTCCCCTGATATCAAACGAGAGGGAACGATGGGATTCTTTCGAGTGTTGGGACACTCACTAGCACTCACGTTGGCGAACCGAGCCCAGGATCCGCTGCCTCGTCTTTCACGTGAGATTCCTCTAAGTATGAGAATGACCACGATCGCGCGTTCTGTATTCAGGAGCGTATGTCGTGTTATTTGGCCTTTGATGGCGATCCCCGAATGCGTGCCTGGACCTACAAGACGGCTGGCCACGCTACTATACCAATTCAGCATTGTTCAATGCTGCGGCTGTATGTCCGCTGGACACCTCACTCCGTAATACTTCTTGTTTCCAGGATCACTTTCTGAGCGTCCTTGGTGTCGTTCACTTCTCCGGAATGTAGATCAAAGCTTTGTTGTCGAAGTCAGATAGTCCTTTGCAGTCTTCCACGCCTTTCGTCTCTTTTACTTCACAGAGAGTCGGCTTCTCCCACTGACCTGTAGGCGTCATGATATGGCCAAGCTGCGATCCCTCGGCAGCGTCGACAATAAATAGTTCCTGAGTGCTGGCGTCTGCATGACCTACTAGGAACTTGAACGCGCAAAGTTGAGTTCTGGGATTGAAGTGCGTCTGAACTTTAGCAACGATACGAAAGAGAACTTCGTTGGAGTATCCATGACTCCTAAGATAGGAATCGGCCAAAGCAGAACACTTCTGCTGCTCTCCAATGGTTGGTTTTGATCGGCAGCCAGTACTGCACACTAAAGAAGAAAAGACCAACAGGAGGGCCGTGGTTCGTCGCATAAGTGCTTCAATGCTCCTTTGACCGGAGAGCTTAAGTTTCTCGGATCACTTTCTGTGCGTCCTTATCGTATCGCATGGATACAAACGAGGTATGTCGGAGCCGGTTAGCGTTGGTCCACTCGAGGAAGTCGATCTGAGCCACCGCAGTCGGCCGCACCCACACCACTTTCGTGATCTTCTCTTTTGTGAGTCCCTCTCCCCATTGTCCGGCGCCGCGTTCCGGGAGGTTACAGAACGGACAGGCAAGTGCAATCAGTTGGTTCAGCTCCCGGGCTATTTGTCGACGCGGCGCTGGTATCAGGCTCGCGCCATACCTTGGCGCCATCCTTCGTGAGAAGCATTTCCGCCGCCAGGCTCGAACCAAGTCCGTGTAGCGCAACCGCACAAGTTCGATCACGTACTCGCGGATCCGGCGCGTCGGCAAGGTGGAGCAGATCGATTTTCCAAACTCATGATTGGCAGGGTGATGTATATCGTGCGTACAATTGAGATCAGATTATGAGGTCAGACTGAACCGCTCCTTTTTCGGGCTATTCGGTTTAAGCTTAGGCCCACCGCCAACCCGAGTCCCAGGGCTACCAAGGCAGTGACTATAGGCTGACGGCGTCCTGAATCAATTCCGTGCGAAGGGATTTGCTCGTGGGCTCCCCTCACCGATATCAATCTGGAAACACCTGCGAACCCAATCTGCTCTTCGAGTAGCTCGACGGCTTGTGTGAACAGTTGGGGATCTTCGTGAAGCGTATTTTTCACAATGTCTATGAGCGAATTAACCGATTCTCTGTTCTCTTCGCGTATAAATCTCGAAATCTCGTCAGAGAAAACGATGACAGGTTCACCGGGAGACGGAGTCCGAGACTTGGCTTTTTCTTTGCTTAAGTCGCTGAATCGCTTCAGACATCGCCTCAGTTCGTCAACCTGCTCTGGTTCGAAGTCACATGTTTCGCCCCGAAAACTTGCGATTGTATCGTCAGACGCGTACTCTTTTCCATTCTCGACACCCCTCATCGAGATGGCAAAGGAATACGAGCCATCAAGGGGGGCATTGAATATCTTCAGAGTACTTTTGTTCGATTCCGTGGCGATTTCAAACCTTACTTTCACCGCTCGATTCTCACTACGACCCTTTGGAAGCGGAAACGGCCATTTACATAGCGCACTAAAGGTGCTACTGCCCGTGGTGCCCGTCACCGGTATGCCGCCTATATACCACTGAATCGTGCCAAATCTGGTTGAGACAGAGGCGATTATTTCCTCCTCATGCAGCGTTCTCTTCCAGGGCCACCGTCCCTTCTGACAGAGCCGCTCGTTTTGCCCGGCGAACTCAAATGAACCTGTCTCCACTACACTCTGCTTCAGCCGGAGCACATCGTCGTCTATGTCAGAAGCATACGGGGCGCTGGCGGAAAGCCCGGACGCCAGCAATCCGGTTCGACTCGAATCACATCTACCCTCGTCACCCCCACGAGAGCTGTTGAAGCACATCTCACCGGCTGGATAGGTTGTGGACCCAATTCCTAAGGTCGGGCCAGTCCAAGTGTATAGTCGGCCATTTTCACATCCTTCGAAATGACTAACGAAAAGATACTGAGTCTCTTTCACCCAGGCAAAATCGTAGCACCACTTGTGCACCGTTCTGATGCCTGAGCATACGGCTAAAGGCCAGTACCACTTCGGGCACCACCAATGTTTCCTTTCCTGAACGTCCTTCTCGTGCGGCATATCAATTCCTCCGAGCGCTTGCAGTATTGGTACAGCCACATATCATTAGCGAAGAGCGGTGGATTCAGGCAGGTGTTAGACTCATCGGCGAGTTGGGACCGGAGAAATATCTTCGAGCTTTGTTGGATACCTTGAAGAGTTCGTAAGCAGACCCAGACGGTACGAAACCTGCCGAATTTAATGAGCAATGGTTGACAGCGAAACCTGGTCAGGACTTCGATCCACCAGCCTTTAAAACCGACCTGATCCTTCTCTACCGTTGGTCGGTTCACGATCCGACGCTGGAGCGGATGCTACCCTGACGACGCCAGTGGCCAATATGCTGAGGCATTCTATCGTCCTATGAATCAGTGTCCTAAATGCAATGAACAATGGCCCGTGAATACCTTATTGCTGACCGACTACAACAAAGCCCAGCTTAGCAAAGATGTCAGACGCTGAGATTGCATTTCCGAACAATCCGCTGCCAGCATCATTGGAGCCAAAACACCAAAAACATGCGGTGTAAAGTCGGTTCGGGAAAGCTTGGAAATATGGTGCCATATTTGAAAATTGGAATGCGCAGTCTTCATCGAAATCGTCAAAATTTGGATTAGAGTGGTCTTCAAACCAACCTGTACCGTCATTCCATATCGGATACTTAGGCTTCTGGACTTCAGTCGGATTGTGCCCTTGCGAGTCAAAACTGAATACATTTAGACCAAAGCCTCCCTTTGTATGTGCAGTGTAGCCTTGAGAGGATGCATTATTCCACTGATACTGATAGGGACAATAAGCGCGTAACTGGATCAGACGCGGCAGAGGGGGCTTGGGCGCAAATTGTACCCATATTCCGGCTGCACTTGTTACCCAACCACCCGATGTACCTTGAACAAAACCGAAAGAACCGTCCTGATGATTCGCGAAGGCGTTTGATGTTGCTGCGTCCGCTCGCACCGATGTCCACTTATCCATGTATGGCGGACCGAGGAGGGTTAAGGTGGTATCGTCATGAAACGGAACAAAGCCGATGATGATGGCGTCCCGAACTTCCTGAATCGACGGGAACGGACGTATCGTCAGTGCTTTGGCTACTTCCGAATCTCTTGGTGAAAATCCAGTTTGGTCCCTGGATTTATATCTGTCGAGAAGCGTGGCTTGTAGTGGAATATCTTCTTTTAAGCCATCAGGACTTACCGCACGAAATAGAACATCAGCGGCCTTTGACGATTCTTCTATACGGCGATGCCTTTGTTCGGCTTGTTGAAATACATTTTCACGATATATACGATCCATTGCATCATTCCCGGCAGCAATCATACGCTTGGTAACTTCAGGATCGCGGGACAACGTTTCATTTACGATCGCCAATTTTTACCTTCTCGATTTTGACGTTAGCTGTCTCGAGCGGAGATGCTACGCCTATTTACCAATGGAGTAAAACACAAATTATCCAGTTATGAAGTTTGTGACCGAGATTAGATTGTTCTAGAAAGGAGAACGAGCGTTGCAAGTCCCGTTTGCTCACACTTAGCCAGCCCAATCTGTCGCCTCCGAACCCTGAACTCAGGATGGGGCAGCGACACTTTGGCTTTGCAGAGCTACGACATTATCGCTTTGCTCCTACACCGTCACTATACGTAAGTTACATTATCATACCTAGAATCAATGACTTAGAAAGCTAAAGCTAAACTCGCGCGGTCGGCACTTCTGCAGGAGTAAAGCGGGGGCTGCGCGAAGGATATTGACCAGGCGTTGCTTATTATTGTGGGATGCTTCAGCCCTCGGCCCACCATGTAATTTGATAAACCAACGCGATTCGCCTTATGTGGCGAGTCCGGTCCGGTACGAAACCGTGAGCGTTGGTTCTCTCGCTGCAGATGCGTCGATCCAACCGGGACTCAAATCATTCGGTAAAGGAGACATATTATGTCAACGAAGTGCACAGCTTGCAATGCGACCGGTAAATGCTTCAGCTGTCGTGGAACAGGTAGAGTCAATGGGGCAGATTGCACTGCCTGTAATGGTTCAGGCCTCTGCAGTACTTGTCTGGGAAGTGGGCAGATTGGGTAATTTTGCTCGCGTCCTTCAGGAATGGAGTAGCCAATATCTACAAACTCTCGACAGTCCCGCTATCGGTATTGCCAAAATCAATAGAACTGAGAGCGACCCGACTAACAAACATAGGACACAGAATGCCGCTCTAACGTCCAGTCAATGAGGTATCCATGCCTGCCCGCAACCAAATAGCGTGGGGTTTAGCATTCATCGCTTTGGTGGCCGTGTCACTCATTGTTTTCCCGGCCTTCCGGAAGAGTTATGAGCGCAGCCATAAAAAACCTCCAAATCCCAGAATGTTCAAGAGTGATGTAAGTTTTCCCAATGGCGGGGTGCTGCTAGGTAATGGTTGGGATAGCGTCCGATCGTCAGCGGCACCTGCTATCTGTGTCGACTTTGAGGAGGCCGAGATTACCGGGCAGAGCTCCTATGCTCAGGTCGATTATCTCCGGGATCGTGCAGCTCTGGACAAAGCATTGAATTTAGATGCGAGCCTCCATGTCGGTGGTATCGGATCGTCACTAAACGCAAAAGCAAATTATGTTCAGAAGATTCATTTATCCAGCGATAGTCTCCACTTCACTGTTGAGGCCAAGGTTGAAAACGGCGTCAAATATGTCGTTGCCCAGAAGAAATTCGGCGTTTTGCAACTGAAAAATAACTTCAAAAAAATGCTGAAAAAAGACCCCGAGGAGTTTCGAAAGGAATGTGGAGATACATTCGTGTCGAATATTCATTCAGGAGCCGAGCTATATGGCATCATCACTGCGTCGGATGTGAGTTCAGATAAACAAGATTCAGTCATCGCTAGCATCGATGGCTCGTGGAAGGGCGCAGAAGCGGCGGTCAGCATGGCCACTAGTCTGCGAGAGAAATCGGACTCCTCTAAATATAAGGTCGAGGTTTATCAGTTTGGCGGTGAAGGGCAAGCAGTAGCACTATCGTTAGATGAATTGCAGAAGGCCGCGACGAATCTTCGTGCAACTGCCATGGGACGCGGCGCTAAGCCGATTCAGATGGAGATTACGAGATATGAATATTTGGGAGGCTCGGTAGATTCTACTTGGGGACTACAAATTCTTAACCACTATGGCGAAGAATACAGCAGGCTGTCTGTCGCTGAGCAGGATGCTACAACCGCTTTACGAAATGTCGGCGCATATACATTTGGCCCTCAGATGAATGAGCCGGCTCTCCAGAAAACTGTTGACCAGATTGATGAACGCCTGCGGGAGATACCTGATGAGTGCCGCCATTGCCTTGAAAACGCCGCGGAATGTAAAGAGCATCATTTGCAAGACTATGATTTTAGAATACACATCCCTGTGCGGCATGGCTCATTTCACAACGACAAAGCTCGGCTAGATACCGAGGAGCACCGGTCAGGTTTATCGAATCAGCTCGCGGCGACACAGCAACGTGTAGTATGCAACCCAAGCGGCGGCGGTAGTGGATTCCAAGCCCTCTCACAATGCACGAATCCTGCATACTCAAATCTGCAGACGGCTATCAACATTGACGACGCAGAACTCTCTAATCTAAAGACTCAATACGATCAAGCACTGAGGGGAGCGATCCTTGACCAGCAAGTTACGGCTTTGAAGCAGGCGCGGTGCACTGCAGACGTATCGGACTACGGATGCATTGACTACGTCGAAGTCGGGAAACTAGAGAAGGCCATAATGGCACCCTGAATATAGAACGCAACCGGATCAAATCGATCACTATGCGGAGCACCATTCAATCTCATTTGGAAAAGATAACGGACGCACTCTGTAGGCAGACTTAGACGGAAGGTTAGTCATTGAGTTTTGCTTCATGCGTCTTCACGCGAAAATCGACGTGCGTCGGTTGGTTATAGGCTGCTCGAATCACAGGTCCACCGCATACGGCGCAAACCTTGTGCCCTTCCTTTTCCCAGATGATGACGCAGCCACGGGAAATGTCGCATTGATCGGCTACGGTTCCGATTTCATCAATGGCCAATGAGCCCTCCTCAAAGGTGTGTTTGCGTTCTAAGTGTATTGCTGGACCGTGGAAATGGGGTGACTATGGAAAGCGTGGAACGGAGGGCGGTCCCACTCTTCCCACAGCCTTTTGGAAGACGCCGATACTTGTTGCTTGACTAATTATCTGGCACACAGTTGTGCTAATTATTTGGCACGCAAGGCTGTGATCGAGCGCTCTCGTTAGGCTTGGCCGATCACCAGATTCTCTCGCGCCGTTTCGACGACCTCTACCGATAGAGTCTCGAGGCGGTTAATCGTCAGTACGCGTTCCATTTGAGTCAACAAACGGACGAGCAGTCGGAAATTGCCTCGGGTAAGTCGAATGACAGCCGCAATGACCTCAGGTTCAGAAGGTGCACAAGGTAGATGTATGCCTGGAGGCGTCCATCGTTGCTCCAATAGGACCTGAAGATCGGCATCGCTCAACGACCTGAACTCGTGGACGAAACCGATGCGGGAAAAGAACTGTGGGTACCGCGCGAGCCGCTTCTCTATTCCAGGCATGCCGATCAGTACCATGCCCAAGCCGCTTTGATCGAAGATGGAGCGCAATTGCTCGAGACTGTTCATCGCCAGGCGATCTGCTTCATCCACAATGATGAGAGTAGTCGGATCCGGGATCGCTTCGAGCCTGGCCTCGTATTCGTGAAGTGTGTCATAGTAGGTTGGCTTGAGGGGCAGGGGATGGTTGGGTCGGTAATCCCGGTCATTGCGATGCTCGACGCGCCAAGCTTCGTCTCTTCCACGGAGAAAATCGAGCGTTGCCCTTTGTTCCGCGCGAGTCGCTCGCTTAGCGACGCTGCAGACAAGAGAGCGAGCCTGCCTGACGCAAATTTCTATTCGAGCGGGCGTGTTGACCACTTCCGGAGTAAAGAGCACCGTGTCGATTGGCTTCTCGTCTGAGGCTTCGGCGTTCCAGCGATCCAGAGGAACAATCTTCTGGATTCGACTGTAGTGAATAGCAGATAGCGTCTTGCCTACTCCGGGAGGCCCGTAGCATAAACCAATAGCGGTCTCGTCGGCAGGCTTCGCTGAACTCCACGAACCGTTTGTACTCAAGCGTCTCTACAAATACCGGGAGTTCGCTACTCGTTGAAGTAGCGTTTGAGCTTGGGGCGCTTGGATTCGACCGGTGTGACCGTGCTTGCATGAATGTCCTCTCTTTGCATGCCTCTTTTGAATTCAAGCAACGTGTCAACTGTTTTCAGCCGATCCTTCAAAATGGTGCGAAGCTGTTCCCGGCGGCGTTTACGGGCGTTCACAATCTCGCGAAGTGGTACCGTCTGGCCGGCCAGATCGGCAGAGATGGCCCGGCAAAGAAACCGATCACGATAAAACACGCGAATCTCGCCCATGTCCCTCGGGTCGAAGCGAATCGTGACGTCTTCACCAACGTAAGGCGCGAGGGTTAATGACAAGTAGCGGAAGTTGTGGAAGTGAATGCCATCGGTTCGTACCTTGCGTGTACGGACCTCGTGGATCAACAAGAGGTCCAATTGTTCTACGCTGTCGGGCATGCGCGGCAAGAATCCACCTTGTTCCCACCGCTCTTTAGGGGACATCTTGCCCTCCGAACTTGGACGACGATGGTAGACCTCCAACAGGAAAGTATGGAACTCCTTCTCGAGAGTATCGACTGTGAGAGTAGGCATTCGCCCGTTCCTCGTGGTGTAGCCATCGAGGTCGCACAAAAACATCTCGTTCGCAGTGCGGAAGAAACGCTCGATGCGGCCTCGACCCTGCGGCTGCCCAGGCGTGGAGAACATAAGTCGGATCTTCAAGTCCGCTGCTACCTGCTCCAGATGTTTGGATCGAAAGTCCGATCCGTTGTCGGTGTAAAGCACGTCTGGAATACCGCAGATTTCCCAGTGGGGATCTCCCTTGCGCCAGATTCCCTGACGCAAAGCCAAAGTCGTGCGCAAGGAGGAGGGAGGTTCAAATCCGAGATAATACCCCGCCACAGCGCGGCTGTAATCGTCGATGACGATCGTCAGCCAAGGCTTGCCGACGGACCCATCGTCGCGCAGCAGCTTAATGTCGAGTTGTGCGTGATCGACCTGCCATATGGAGTTCGGCTTGAGAGCTTCGCGCCGGTGGACCAGATCAAAGCCTTCGCTATACGCTCTGTTGCCGCGATGAGCGAGCATCAGAATGCTAGCGGGAAGGCTACGTACGATCCGCCGAACAACTGCGTAGCTGGGCTTGCGTTCGTGAAGAGTTTCCGCCATGACACTCGCTTGCCGATGTATGGAACTCATTGGCAAGGGGGGCCGTTCAAGCGCCAGCCCTTCAATCGCCTGTATCAGCGTTGTCGAGACCAGCCTCCTTCCTCCCTGATCGGTTCGACCCTTACGGGTCAAACCTACCAGCCCATTGTTGCGATATCCGACTACCCATCTCAGTGCTGTTCGATAGGGAATTGACCCTTCAGAAGCTACCTTGCGTAGCGGGCGAGCCCCTTGAAGGTATGGTCGAAGCAATTCGAATCGCTGCAGCGCGATTTCACGAGATGCCAGCGGGATCGCTGAAAGCTCTTCCACAACAGTAAGTGTGCCAGATAATTAGAAAATGTGTGCCAAATAATTAGCAAAACGACACACATCTACCCATTGGATCGGTTCGATGACTTCGAAGCTGATGCAATAACGATGTTCGACGCCTTTCGTAAGAAAGGCTGAAGCAGTCGAGGGAGCAGAGCATTGGTGGCGGCCGAGCCTCCAACGACCATCGCGCTCTCGTCGATACCCTCACCAAGCCATGGTCAAAGATCACCCGCCAACCCGTCATCCCAGCATCAACGACTCGCTGGCCACCATCCTCAACGCCGACTCCGCGGCCCCTAACCGAAGAAGCGGAATCCGGCCTCACCGACTTCAACACCCAAGCCGAACAGGACACCTACATCACCAAGCCGGAATCCGATACCCGCAAAGCCGCCAAAACATTCGAACTTGGAAAAGCCGCCAGACTCAGGGACCAAGTCAAAGAACTCCGCACCAAAGAGATCTTGTTCACGTGGTTCAACATTGTGAAACAGGCTCGCATGATACCGCGATCACTTTCTCTGAGATGTGTTACTCTTTCGCATTCCCTATTCGCTAAGCCATGACTCATGTCACTCTGGTGGGACGACAAGCACCATGGAAAAATGCAAGGTTGAGGCGGCCATTCGACAGCAGATGGAAATAGCAGAAAGAGTGCTGGAACACCTTTCAACATCTTCCATGGATTTACTGGAGAGACCGCGCAATCGTCTGGCAGCAGCGCACACTATTTGGTCGAACCATAAAAGAACCTGTCCGGTATGCAACAGTTCGGCGGTCTCGCCATAGGCAGTGATTAGAGTGCTACGCTGGCTGAATCATGGCCAAGTCCCGAAAGAATGCCGCGGCTTCGGATATTCCGCTGATGCCCCAGGTCGGCGACAAGGTCACCAAACCGCGATCCGAGTCCATCCTAGAGATTACCTACGTTAGCAAAGAGGGCACCGTGGTGAACCTCCATGTGCCAGGAACCAATCTCGAATGGTTCCGTGTGAAGGCCGACACGCTCACGTTCGTAGACCGTAAGCCGCTAGCCTGAACCTCCACCCCGTTCACAAGCCCCGAGCAGCCGAGACGGCGTTTAGGTAGTCTTGGTTCTTTCCTTTATGAAGAGTTACGCGAACGAGGGGCATAGGAACTCCTTTTTATTTGTTGGCTTTTAGTGGTGCGAAGGGATGTCTTGACGACGTTGCGAGGACGGCTCGTCCTAGAATGGAACTTGCTGTAGGAAGATAGCGTCTGCAACTGCACGGAAGGGCGATTCGCGACGAGCAGGATCCCTTCAACCTTCACCGCGCCATTCAACGGCCTTTGCCTAGAAATAGCCATGGCACCTACATCCGTTCCGCGGGAACTACCAAAACGTATCTATCGCCTAGCAATATTCATGGCTGGGCCGACCGAACTAGACGTTGGTGTAATCAATGCAACTAGCACTTCCGTAGTGACTCGAAGCAGCGCCGGGAAGGCGCCACCAGCCGCAATTTAGTGAACCAGGATCTATCGCTTTCTTATCCCCACTTGCAAGGAGACTAGCTGGTGAAGGCTGCGATCGCCGAGTCTTCGTCGTTCTTGACGTCGAAGACAGTGTAGAGTTTGGTGATCTGGAGGAGGTCGTGGACCTTCTTGGTCAGGTTGAGGAGCTTGAGCTCGCCACCACCGTTCTTGACCGTGGTGAAGGCGCTAACCAGTTCGCCGATGCCGGAACTGTCGATATAGGTGATTTCGCCAAGGTTAAGCAGGATTTTGTTCGAGCCTGTGGCTAAGACTTTACGTACTTCGTCGCGGATCGTAACACTTCCTTCGCCAAGTGTGATGCGGCCGCTTAGATCCAAGATGGTGATGCTGTCTACGTGGCGAGTCTTTATTTTCATGCTCATGAGATGTGTCTCCTTTGATCCCCCGACGGCGGGGATGTTCGTTGCTTCGCGGAACGAAGTCTACTGGAAAAATTGTTTAGGTAGCCACAATGAAAGGTGAATAAACACCTGTTGCATCCAGTCTATGGATTTCGCGATGAATCAGAGCCTAATTACGCTGATCATCCGGCCACTCTGCTTATGTCAGTCAAAACATTTCCAGTGACGATAAGGTTCCGCGGCGGTCGCTTTGCGTCTGGGGACGAGGAGAAGAAAGTATGCGACTAAAGAGTCTTCCCTTGATCTCTTTTCTGGCGTAGATCTTTAAATGTTATTTGTCGCAGCCTTTTGTGGAGCAATGACGAGGGCAAGAATGAGTTGATTAAAACAGGTGGATGAGATCATCTTTGATCTCATCCACCACTGGCGAGCGACGATTATTCGTTGTCGGCTCCGTCCGAAGGATCATCGGCGGCTTCAACTTTTGAGAGCCGCTTCATGCTGATGGCGTGGATCTCTGCGATCCGGTGCTTGAAGGTAGCGCCCTTGACCTCATCCTCTACTTCGCGATATCTGAGAATGCCTTCCAGGGTGACGAGCTGCCCCTTCTGGAGAGTCTTGGCGAACTTCGAGAGATTCCTCCAGGCATAGACGCGGTGCCACTCGGTGCGGTTCTCGTAGTCGCCTTTGTCGTTCTTCCAGCTTTCCTGGGTTGCGATGTTGAGGATGACGTACTCATTGTTGTTTTGAGCGGTTTTGGCTTCTGCGTTCTGTCCGAGGCGGCCGATGAGGATGACTTTGTTGAACATGGTGTTTAGCTCCGTTTCTTTTGGTTTGTCCGCTGTCTGCGGTACATGCTTGCCCAACGGGTGTGCCGTCGCGACCCACTCCCTAGGCGAATGGACGGGATCTGCGGAAGGGGACCACAGCTTGCCTGGGGGCAGGAGTCCGCACCTCTTGAGAGGCGCGCAGCGGATTCTGGGAAGGAGAGCGTGCGTCCGAAGGGCGGGGGTGTCTTGAGCGCGGCACGCTGAACGCAGATAGAAGGCAAACCAGAAGGGAGCCTCCCTGTTCGACGGCTTTCCCTCATGACGCGAGTAGCAAAAGCCAGCTCAGAGTCCAAAGAGCCGTCACTGACGCGCAGGAAGGAAGAACATAAGGGAGAATCGCGACATCGATGCTCATCGCTCGGCCCATCTCCTCGCCTTCTCCATGGTTCTCCGGATGTAGGCAGCTCGCTTGGAAGGGCTGGGATCGCGGGAGAGGTAATCGTCTTCAAGGGCACATCCGATCCGGTCCTCGGTCATACCATTGGCAAAAGCGGCGACACAGAAAGCGATGTCGGCGGCGGCGGGACGGTCCTGGTACTTGGTTGAGCTTCGGAATCGCTCAAGAGATAGGTTCGATAACCTCGGTCCCCTTCGGGGAGAAAGAGAACTTTCGAGACGCCTCGCCTCGTGTTGCTGCTCGCGGGCCTCGTAGAGCATCGTTATCTCTTGCTCGAAGGCCTCCGCCATGGGGTACTGTTGTCCACTGTGGCTGTGGAGGCGAACGAAAGGGAAGAGGCCGTCAGACTTTCTGTATTTGGGTTTGCAGTTCGTGAAGCCGGGAAGCCGTCCAAACCTCCTCCAGTCCGCCGCGCTGGGGTCAGCGTCGTACCGCTCGGCCAATGTCTGCGCGGCGAAGGTTCCGAGGAGCTTCGGAAACGTTCTCGGATGCTTGAGCCAGGCTTGAAAGTTGCCGGCGCTGGTCTCGACAACAGCGCACGGATTGAAGCCGTCGGCCGAGAGCCTGGCGAGCGAGGTCTCGCTGAGATCGTCGAGCGTGGTGAAGCGATGCTCGCCCGATGGACGGATGTAGATGTGCGAGCTGTGGGCATTGCGGTACTTGAGCAGAGAAAGCCTGTCGAGGACCGCCGCGGCCGAGATGCCGTCGAGTCCCGGAAGCATTCCACGCTCGCTGAGGACACCGACATCGTAGAGCGGTGCCTCGATAGCAGTGAGCATGATGCGAACAGTGGATTCGGTCTTGTTCATCGATGTCTCCTTCCAGATGCCTTTTGGCTTGGGAGGGGTGCGGGGGAGGGAAAGGCCCCCGCCGCCCGCCTTCGAGTGGGCGAGTCTTGGCATCTACTATCTAAGCGGGATGAGAGAGGCACTTTTTGACACCATCGCCCATTTTTTTGCGAAAAGAAGGGGCTGCAAACGCAACCCGACTCAGAGGGTGGTATTTGCATGGGTGGTTCATCCTGCTTGGGGAACTGCGGGTTAGTACGGGATCGTCGAACCCGAGTCCAGGGCAATGCTCTTCTCAGAAACTCCCTGTGAGCGGCTTCCAGCGATAGCCTCGCCTGATGCAGGTCGAAGAGAGAGAGAAGCAAATGGAGCATCCACCCTTGATTCCGCCACGTCCTTCTCGCTCCGGGTTGTAACGTGGATGCCGTTCGCACTTCGCCTTCACCCGCTCGGCGACCTTGAGTTTGTAGCTGAACTGAAACATGATCTCCTCCTTTTGGAAAAGTGCGGGAGCCGGTGAGCTACTCCCGCTGCGGGTTAGGCTGCAACTTGTTTCTTAGCCGTCTTCTTCTTCGCTGCGTTCTTTTGAGTGGCCTTGATCGGTGTGGGTGCCTTCGCCGTCGAGGTCCTCGAAGCGCTGCAGCCACTCGGAGTCCAGGCAACATTCGATGCTCTCGATCATAGCCAAAACCAGACCGATGAAAAACGACGCGTGCTTGAACTGGCACTCCAGAAGGCACGCTACGAAGCCGACCGTTTCGAACGGCAGTATCAGGCGACTGAACCCGAGAACCGTCTCGTCGCCGCCGAGCTTGAGAAGCGGTGGAACAACTCGCTTTCCCATGTGGTGGAGATGGAGAGACGACTTGAGGACGTCAGTGCCGCAGTTCCGCTGCTCACACCCGGTCAGCGCGAACATCTGCTTGCCCTGGGCGAGGATCTCGAACGTCTCTGGGATCATCCTCGCTCACCGGTCACGCTCAAAAAGCGTATCCTCCGCACGGTCTTGAAGGAGATCGTCGTCGACACCGCGGACGATCCTCCTTCTGTTCACCTAAAGCTCCACTGGGCTGGTGGCTCCCACACTGAACTCACGGTACGCAAGAACAAGACTGGCTACCACAACCACATCAACTCGGAGGAGGTAACGGAGCTGATCCGTGAACTCGCACTGGTCTGTGAAGACAGCTCAATCGTCTCAATCCTGAACCGGATGGGCTATCGCACCGGTAACGGCAATACCTGGAACGAAAAACGTGTGCAGCATGTTCGTCACACCAAAGGGTTCCCGGTATGTCCCCCACCGGAGCAGCGCCTCTGGATCACCATGCAACAAGCCGCTGATGCACTCCAAGTCAGCAGTATGGTTGTGCGCCGACTCATCGCACAGAAGGTCCTGCCGGCAAAACAGTTCATAAAGTTCGCACCCTGGGTAATTGAACGCCTTCATCTCGAGCTCCCAGCTGTTCGCAAGGCGATACGCATCGTCCGGACAGGCCGGCGCTCTCCATCGGTCGCATCCAATCATGCCCAAAACGCTTTGTTCATTGACGCAGCCGAGGTGTAACGAGACAAGAGAGCGAGCGGCCGGAGAATCCGCTACGAACCGGAGTTAACTTTGCGGTAGCGACCCATTGAGAAGGAGATCATCGAAGTGTGCCTGCTCATTAACTGCCATCGTGGCTCCTATTACTTGAATCCCTCCAAATCCAGTCGATCGATGCGGTCACGTCGTGCGGAAATGTTGTTTCCACATGCGGATGAACATCGATGAAGTTAATCGGACCGGGTCCCGTTGTGGCCGGTACGCAATGGTTACCTAGACATATTTCCGGTCTCCTTTTCGGGGAGAACGGCGGCCTGCTCCGGTAGGGATGACTTTTTCAAAGTAGCTACCACATTGTGTGCCAAATTGTGGGTTGCTCGCAGGTTGCCACCAATGAACCGGACATTGCCATCGACAATATGCTCCTGGACTACTTGGCCCTCTCGTGTGGCCAACTGAACGCGAACGTTCAACTTGGTCGCCCCACTCACAGTAGTGACGGCCCGCCGAGTCTCGCTGCCCGGCGTATATTTTTGAACCGTTGTCTTCAGAATGAGCAGGCCGGGAACATCGTTCGCATTACGATCTCCGCTACGGAACACCTGTTTGAACTGCTCCGTTTTGGTTAGCTCTTCGAGAAGATTCTCGTAGATGGCGGCTCCGAAGGACGGATCAAGGCCGACGTCTCCGGGGTCGACTCTATCTACCTGCACGCTCCATGGTCGGGCGCCTCCGCTTTTTCCATCTGTGGAGGATTCCGCAAGCACAGTTGGGACGAATACCTGAAGCTGCAACGCACCGAGCAGTAGGATAACCGCCGCAAGTGGTCCCCAGTGCTTGTTTGGCCGGTGGAAGCCGGGCAGGCCCAGCGTGGTCTTAGTTACGGCAAGGGCAGTTTTTTTATTTGTTTTCATTCTTGACCTCGAGAGTGCTTTGGGTAGGGGTTCGCTCTATAGGCGACGTGATGTGCGCGCCGTTGGCTACCAGGGCCTTCTTGAAAGTTTCTCCTTGCCCTTTTTCCAATAGGAATATGGCACCGTGAAAACCACCGCTGTTATCAAGATATTCAACTGTGAGGAAGTCGTATTTCTTATGTGCGAAGAGACTCACCACCCGCCCGCCACCATATGGAGCTGCAGTTTTGCCCAGCGTCATAGCCGTGCCGCCTACCTGCTTGTCTCCTTCCTCGACAAAGATGTCTTGAATGGAGCTTATGCTCACCTGTGCGGCTGTACTTGCATCGTGCTGAAATTGCATGACGCCACCCTGGATTTTCAACTCTCCGGTGGCGTTATGCTTCGCACCTTCAAACCCCAGGACTTGCGTGACATGGATAGCCGTCCCTGGGACCGGACTCTGTACTTCGCTCTGATTCTGGCCTATCGATGCTGCGCTTAATGAGAGCAGGACCGTTAGGAAAGCTAATCCATGCCCAACTTGAAAGGAAGTCATGGGTGTCCACCTGGACGGTATAGGATTACGATTCATAATTCCTCACTTGTAGCCGCAATGATGTGATCACTTCTTTTATTTACAAAAAACCTCGCGCCGAGACGCTGCATCTCATGCGTCCCTAAAACTTATAGCCGGCCCACAGGGCCCAATAGTTCAGGTTGCGGCCGGGTTGCGTCTCCTTCAAGAACCTGCCAGCGTAGAAGATTCCATAGTCAGCCTGAAACCAGAGATGTCGGTCAACCTGCCATCGCAACTCCGTGCCCGGCCTGTGTCCGACAAATCGCGCTTGGCTATTGCCTGCGGGCCGGATCAGAAATCCGGGGACCGAGTAGACTCCGTCCCGGACATTTTCCCGCCACTGAAAAATCCAGTCGACCGATGCGGTCACGTTGTGCGGAAATGTTGTTTCGACATGCGGATGAACATCGATGAAGTTAATCGGACCGGGCCCCGTTGTGGCCAGGACTCCGAAGTAGTTCCCCTTCGGAAAAAGGGGATTGAAGGTCCCCAAGGTTTTTGAACTGGGATTATCTCCGCTCGAGATGTCTGCCTTTACGCTGAACCGCGGTTTTAGCCGAACCCTCGGAAATCGATAGCCCGTTTCGGACGCAACCGTCCATGCCCGAATGTTCCCGGAGCCGAACGTGCCGAACTGCCAGAGGCCTTCGTAATCAAAATCCAGTCCGGACGATTCCGTTGCAACGGGGCGCGAAATCCTCGCACCCAAGGTGTGGCGCAACTCTCGAGCCGTGCCTCGTTCGAAAGTCGCCTGCCTGCGGTCCAGGCCCAAGTAGTAGGCCTCCAGGGATATTTTGCGTGGTAAGGCCCGGGTGGCGTACACGCCCCAGAAGCCAACGGCGTGATTCGGTGCGTTGTCAAAGAACCCGGGATTGTCCAAGTCGGGACGAACAGCGAATCCGTCGATTTGCCAAGAGTCCATCTTGCTTTTGACCATGAAGCCGTCAAAGCTCAGCCGAACATTCGGACCTTCCCGCACATCAATCAAGCGCCCGGAGCCGTACTCGAGTTCCTGCCTGCCAACACGGAGTGCGATGGAGTTCGCACCTTTGGAAGTGCCAAGTTCCAGAAATCCGGCCTGGAAGTCGAGCTTCTTTTCGTCGATGGGTCGCGGGCCACCTATCCGGTATGAATTCAATCCACTCTTTAACTCAACGAATGAACGCACATGTTTTCCATAGTGAGCGTCAAGCGAAAGCATGTATCGTTCGTTCAGATACCCGTTCATGTAGGGCTGCTGTCCCCAATTGTCATTGCCGATCTGCTCCCAGACCTCTCGAGCCTCACCTCCGATGGTGAGATACCAGTCGTCCGCAGGGTTTCGCAAAGGGATGTACTTGATCGGATCCCAGAAGTCCTGCCGGAGAGCCCGATCGCGCAGGAAGGTCCAGTTCTCGTCCTCACGCAGCAGCGTGTAACTGCGATCCGGTACAGGGGGACCTGCTGCCTTATCCGACTGGGCATAGACGGGAAGCACGGTCAGGAAGAACGCCGCCACCAAAACTCGAACGATTCGTATCGATTTCATTTCTTCAACCACTAATTTCTTCGACCCTAGCGGAGCATTTTGCAATCTCTCACGAGCGCCGCACTGCCGGTCGTCTCCGTCCATAGCCCGGCCAGCACAATCTTCTTGCGCCCTGTCTTCTCGATTGCCGCAACGAAGTCAAGTACCAAACCAATGGAGAAATGAATCTCGTTCCGAACAGCATTTGCGGTTGGTGATCGATCAGCGCCACGACGCAGTTGTCTGGTGTGAGAAGTCCTTTTTCGCTACGCTTCGATGTTCCGTTATTTTGACCCATAGCACTTTCAAATCTTGTTTGCCTGTGGTGTGTGTAGTCGTTTGTAATGTCCATGCTCTTCGCAACGATTGCGCCACCGACCAAAACTGCAGCGACGCGGCGATACTAGCAACGCTGGGAAGCGAAATAAATTACATATTCCTGTAAGGCATCCTGGGGATCTATCACCCGCACACCCATGTCCATTGCAAACGGTGCATTCGTGCAGATGCAGCTCATAGTGCGTTGAACTACACCTGCAACTTTTCCATGAAGGTCGGAGTATGACGTGCGGAAAAGGTATAGATCGATTTAAATGAAGTCGAAAATGCAACAGAAGAAGACAATCGCTGACGCCTACAAGGAAGATGTAATTGTTTTCCGCGGTGGTGATTGCTAGCATCGCGCTATTGGATGGCTAAATGGATCGAGCAATCCTCGGACTCTTAAACGATAAGGATCACGAAGCAATTCGTGGGGATTGCGACGAGACGTGCAAAAGGACATCGGGATAAGGCGCGCCGATTTGTTACGCGTGCGCCTGTGAAATTTTATCCGTGACTCAGCCGGATATTACTGTCGTTCGCGGGAACTTACTTGGCTGGCTTTTGGCATGGCTACCAAGGCTGAGATATGCGTAATGCTATATAACCCGGCGGCCCCTACCGGTGAAGGATCCGCTCCATCGGTAGGAGCTGGAATGATTACTCCGACGGCGGTAATCCCAAGAATCATTGGTTTGTTTTTGCAAATGGTAGGCTGCCCTTCATCTACACCTTCCAGACCTATGCACTAGGAGGACAAACTCATGACACGCCCCGAGCTTGAAATCAATCAGCAAGCCATGTGGAGCATATTAGTCTTCGAACAGCGAACCACCCTCACACTCGCGGTTGAGATGATGTTGCGTTGCCAATTATCTCCCCAACAGATCCTGGCCAAGACGGCGGTGGCACTGGAAGGCTCACACCACGATTCGTGAGATTTGCGGGGCTGATTACTGAGCCCGCCGCAAGACGAGAAGAGAGATTCGCAATGGCAATTGAGTAAACAATCGGTGCGATTCATATGAATGCCACCTGAGGTCGAAGTCGCTATGTTTCATTTGGACTATCTCTCTTGCTTTCTCACCATGTTGGCGACTGCCCTCGTCGCTCGGAAATCGTGGACGGGGCTTCTGATATCAATTGTCAACAGCATGATCGTTTGCGTAATCGGCTTTCGCACGTCTCAGTTTGGCTTTATTCCAGCAAATCTGATTTGCATCTGTGTATACGCATTCAGCATCCGATCTTGGGTCAAGCAGACCCGCACGCAACAGACTTGCACAGAATCTGGGAAGGCACGATCTATCGCACTCCGCAGCACCCATATCCAGACTCTAGGTCGAACCTGCACCGTCCCTAGAACTACTTTGCGGCGAACCCGCTTTCCGTTGGTATCGGCTTCTCGCCAATCGAAGGTTACTAAGAATTGCAGGGATTACTGCAACACCGTTTTTCAGTAGCCTGCTAGCAGATCTGATTCATGCGTACTCCTGGATCTAATCCGTCGTGAGGCTCGCATGAGACAGTGGTAAAGCTACGTTGAAGGTTGCGCCGCCAGCTTTGTTATTCTCCGCCCAAAGCCGACCCCCGTGGCACTCAACAATCGAGCGTGACACGGCCAAACCTATACCCATGCCTTTCTCTTTTGTCGTCATAAAGGCGTCAAAGATTCGTTCCGGATCGTCGACTCCCGGCCCGTTATCGATCACTTGGACTAGCATCCTGTCTGAATCTGTAACAGCCGCTCGGAGTGTTACCAGCGGAGCCACTTGTCGTCCTTCCAAGGCCTCGATAGCATTCACGATCAGATTAATGAACTTGCTGGATAATGGATAAAGACGGGTGATCAGCTGGATCTGCAGGCCATCCATCGCGTGCGAGACCGTTTAATCTCCAGACGCACCGCGTCATCAACCAACTGCGTGCCTTCCTTCTTGGGCGAGGCATGGTGTTCGCGAAGACACCATCGAGGCTCCGGGCTGCGATGCCCGAGATCCTTGAGAACACAGATGCTGATCTGACCCCGCAGGTGCGGAACCTCATCGATCTTCTCTGGCGTGAGTGGACGATGGTGGAAGAACAGATTGAAGTGCTCAGCCTTGAACTGGAACGGATCTCTGCCACAGATGCAGGATGCACCCGCATCCGTCAGATGCCTGGGACTGGCCCGATCGTGACCACCGCCATCGTCGCGGCTTCGGCAACGGAGCTGCCTTTCGCAAGGGACGAGACTTTGCTGCGTGGCTTGGCCTGGTGCTACGGCAGCACTTGACGGGACGCAAGGCGAAGCTTCTCAGCATTAGCAAACGTGGGAACGTCTATCTACGCAAGATTCTGATCCATGCGCCACGAGCTGCTGTGTAACGCATCAAACGAGAACATGCGCCATTCGGAGGCTGGCTAAACGAACTGGAGCAGAGAGCGCCTCGCAACGTCGTCATCACCTCCACCGCCAACAAGCGGGCACGCAGCGCATGGGCTGTGTTCTCGAGTGGAGAAGAGTATCGACCGATAGCGTCGGCACAGCAGCGTGAGCTAGCACTACGGCGCTAATCGAACGCTTTGCAGTTTCCCACCGAGGTCTGCACAGGAATAGTCAGGATGGAAGAACAGTCATAACGGCGTGCCTAAACCCTGCGCCCGAGAATGGTCTTCAACGACCGACGGACTTATCAGGACAGGCACGCGCGTATCTAATCACGGCCAGGAGATCCTCTCCAACTAAAGGCCGGATACATTGACGCAGACTTTCTTCATCCATAAACTTTCCCTTGCGGTCAGACGGCGGACCATACATTTTCAGGCGTATTAGACAGCGCATGGTGCAAGAAGCCGGCAGTGTCGCTAAATGTTCCAGAACCGGATCAGCGTTGTATCAGTATGAGGTCAGCAGCTACGTCGCTGTTTCGCGAACCTTCCGCCTATTCCAGACGCCTGCCAGTGCGCATGGCTGGCCTCATCTCCGCCAAACCGTAAAATCCTATGGCGCGCCGCGCCACTTCACAGAGGTCAGGACGCGTGACTCAGGGAGGATAAAGGTAAAGCTATACTGAACGTCGTACCGCCGTCTTGGTTATTCTCAGCCCATATGCGGCCACCATGGGCTTCGACGATTGAGCGTGACACGGCGAGTCCGATTCCCATCCCGCTTTCCTTAGTAGTCACAAACGCGTCGAAAATCTTTTCCACATCACTGACTCCCGGACCGTTGTCGATCACTTGTACCAGCATCTCGCTCTGGTCTGTTACTGCTGCCCGGACCTTAACCAGGGGAGGGATTCCAGTATCTTCCATTGCTTCGGTCGCGTTTGAAATCAGGTTGATGAATACCTCTTGAATCTGTATGGGGTCCACAGAAACTGGGGGGAGAGATTCATCGAAGCGCCTGTCAATCGGGATTTCTCGCTTGTTTGGATCCTCTTGCACCAGTCGAACAGCCTCACCCACTATGTCTCGAATATTTGCTTCCTTCTTCTCGAAAGCCTCGCGTTTGAAGAGTGCTCGAATGCGCTGCATAGTCTCATCAGCACCGCGAGTATCTCTCAATATTCGATCAATAGATGCGTTTGTTTCCATCACATTCGGCGGATTGCGTGCGAGCCAGCGTTTACCGGCTTGAGCATTTGCAAGCACGGACATCAGTGGCTGGTTGAGTTCATGAGCGATCGAAGCCGACAGTTCAGCCACAGTTGCGATTCTCGAAGCTCTGCTGAGCTTGATGCGTGTCTCGCGAAGGTGGTCCTCAGCCCGTTTCTGCTCATCGATGTCCACTGCCATGCCGTACCAGTTAAGGATGTTTTCACTTTCATCTCGGAACGGCTCTGCTCGCACCAAATACCAGTGATATTTGCCGTCATTGGCTAGCATTCGATACGTATCTTCGTACGGAATACCCAATTGAACGGACTGGCTCCAGCGCTCTTGCACAGATGTCACGTGTTCAGGATCGACCCGGCAGATGAGATTAAGGCTTCCAGGGGTCTCCCGTGGCTCGCCAATCGATTCAATCATCGTGCGATTCCACAGATCGATGTCACCTCGAGGAGTTGCTCGCCAAATCATCGCCGGCATTGCGTTGATGACGTTACGAAGCTCTTGTTCACTCCGCTGGAGGTTCTCATAGAGCTGCTGAAGCTCAATTGTTGTCTGGTTGAAGACTCGGGAGAGATGAGCGAGTTCGTCTCGGCCTTGCACAGGTACATGGTGACTAAATTCACCGCTTGCGAGAGCAGAGGCTGCGTCAACCAGCGATCGCAGAGGACGAGTGATGGTCTGAGTGATACCGAATCCTAGAAGAGCCGCAACGACTATTGTAAGGACACCCACGGCAGTCAGGATGAAAAGCGTTCGAATCTGCGCACGCTCAATCTGGCGAGCGGCTTCCGAACGTTTGTTTTGTAAATCACCGCTGGCGGCGTCCACTAGTTCAGCACTCAGGCCACTTAGAACATCGAGCGGTTGATCTACTCGCTGACGCAGGGCCTCCCAATCTCCTACTGACGCGAGGGTAGTAAGCGAATCGAGTTGCGAAGGCAGTACACCTTGAATCGTCTCCAGCGTGGGTAAGACGCTGGGATCGAGAATGTTATTCGGTTCGATTCCTCGGAACACTGTTTGGGTCTGTCTTAGGCTATCGTTCAGTTGGTTGCGCAGGGCAGGCGCTTCTTGCTGCAGGCGTGCAAGATTCCGGGCCCTGACTACCTGTTGTGATTCGTTGCGGAACGACAGAACAAGCGAGCGGACGCGCTGGACCTCCATGAACTGCTCGTCCATTTCCTTCAGACGGTTTGCTTGAGTGCGCATCACGTGCGACTGCCAAAGCAGAATGCCAGTCCCCACCGACATCAACGCGATGATCAAGACAAAACAGAACGTCAAGCGGGTTTTGATGTCAACATTCGAGATGAGCGTGATCATCCGTGCTACTTTGACCGACGGTGATGCGCCACCTTTTGGCTTTTTTACGTCGTCCATAGCTGAGCCTTGCTGGAATGTCCGTTCCGACAACATCTCAACGATAAGAGAGCCCGCACCCCACAGCTATGATCTGGTGCTATTTACGCGGGGTATCCTGGTTTCGGTTGCTTCAGGGGGGCCTTTGGGGAAACCGGTGATATGCTCGAGTTCCGTCTCCAACTCAGCCGCAGCTTCGGGAGCGCTATTCCTTCCCGTCAGTACGGAATGCACTGCCGCGGCATACGCACGTGAGACGTCCTCATAATTCCTACCTGCCACCGTAGAAGGACGGCTCACGATGCCATCACCTGGAGCCTGGCCGGCCGGTATCGATCGCGAGTATGCCTTGAGAATGGTTGGCAGGCGGTAGAACACAGTTCCCGTGGGCAACTCAGCACTTCTGCTGGCAGCCTCTAGCTCCGCCTCCTTGTGCAAGAGGAATTTCACTAGCGCGATAGCTTCTCGTTGGTGCTTCGACCTTCCTGATATTCCAAGGCCAAACCCGCCTAACGTTCCTACGCCCATCTTCCCTGACGGAACGCTGGTCAGACCCATTTTCCCGTAAATCATTGGTTTCGCAAGGTTGGTGAGGAAGTAGTCAGAAATCCAGCCGAGCGAGAATGCTGCCTTGCCGGAGTTTTCGAAATGATTGACGGAGTCCAGTTCTTCGTATGCAGTTACGTTTGGAGGCGATATCCAACCGATCCAGCGCGCCGCACGTTCCCAGGCGCGTATCGCATTCACATTGTTAACGCTCACGGTTCGGTTAGCTTCGATAATCCTTCCGCCGCCTTCCGACGCTTGCCACTCCAAAGCCAGACAAGTCAGGCATTCATCTGCTGCCCCTGGCCACACAAATCCCCAAAAAGTCTCATCGCCAGTGGCGCGCTCGCCTTCCTGAATGCGGAAAGCCATCTTCTCCAGTTCGGACCAGGTTTGAGGTGGGATTTGATACCCGTACTTTGTCAACAAGTCAGTGCGGTAATAAAGCACACCGACATGAGGGTGATAAGGAACAGCAATAACTCTGCTCTTTACCGTATAGCTTGAAACTAGATCAGGCTCGGCGGCAGAGAGCTCCGAACTGAAAAAGGGCTTCAAATCAAGGAGTTCGTCATCCAGAAGTCCAGTCCAAACGACGTCTACGCCGAACACATCTGGTGTGTCCCTTTCCCCAAGGAGCTCCCGGATGAGCCTCAATTGTCCCTGAGAGGTTTCGGGTGCGGGCAGGTGTTTCACCCTGATCCCCGTTTCACTCTCGAACTGCCGCAGAGCTTTTTCGGATAAGTGTTGTCGTTGCAGCCGGTCATCCAACGACTCCGGATCAATAAACATAATGGTCACGGGTTCCGGCTTTGCACGATGGCAGCCCAAACAGCAGTCAAGAAGACTCGAACCCAGCCCGGCAATCATGTTTCGACGAGTGGTATGCATGTCCTTAGTCAAGACATCATAGACCCTGGGGACGGAGCAGAACTACTTCCCATCGGTTTTGCACCGGATCAAATTGGTTTCAAATTGTCGGTCGGCGCTTGTTAATGATTCAACGATGGGATCCCGTCAGGGCCAGGACCTTGCCAACGATGGTCTGCAGATGGCCGCTGCGCAGGAAGCGAGGCGGCACGCATCCACGGTGAGGCTTCGGTGGTGTGGAGCCGATCCTCTTCTGTGGTGCCCATGCGGGTGCCTGATTTTCATTAGTGATACTGGTAAGGATACGCGTTTCGGGATGAATTGTTGCTGGCGTGGCAGGCGCTGGACTTTCGGTTGTGGCGAGCCTCCCTCCCGCTCATATTCCCGCAAGCGTTTCTGGTTGAAGGGTCGACGCGATGCTGTTTCGTTTGGGTCGGCAAGTCAGAAGTAATCATGCCACCAACACTCCCAACGCTGTCGTTGTTCGCTGAAAACGGGGTTACTGAGATGGTCCGCGTGCGCCGTGAAAGGCGTTTAGTCCACAGTGGGTGCAAGTCCCACCCGGGAACTGGTTCGTTCCGCCCGGTAGCAATCGGAGCAGCGGTGGAGGTAACAAAACTGCTGAAGCCTCCGGTGGAAGAGGGTCGTAAAGGCGACTCTGCAAGCGTGCAGGCCGTAACGTGAGTGAACGCTGAGCAAGCCTCGAAATTCATGATGCAGGAGCCGACCCGCCGCGGACTTGGGGAAGGCCGATGAGGGGGAAGAGTATGAGCGAACAGCTTCCATCAACCTGCCGGGGTAGTGGCGACGGCATGTAAGCAAAGGGGACTGAAGGCAACACGGGAAGCCCCAGCGGTGATTGCGGTTGGATCAACTGGCAGCTCGCGAGAGACAGGCCGGGCCGTTTGGGGTGGCGGAGAGGCTTGTAGTACCGATGAAGCCGGGTAATGCCGGTGGAGGGAAGGGGCCTCAGTTGAAGGCGAACGTAATAAGCGACAAAGGACAACGGGATTGGTGATGAGCCTAACAACCCTAACAAGCGTTCAGAAGTTGCAGATGGCGTTACACGCAAAAGCGAAGGAATCGCCCGACTTTCGTTTCTACGCGCTGTACGACAAGGTGTACCGCACGGATGTTCTGGTGTATGCCTACCAACGTTGCAAAGCCAATCGCGGAGCAGCGGGAATGGACAATCAGACATTCGAGGACATCGAGCAGTACGGTGTGGAGCGGTGGTTGGACGAACTGGCGCAGGAACTGAAAAGTCGAACCTATCAACCGCAACCTGTGCGGCGGGTATACATACCCAAGCCGGATGGGAAGCAGAGGCCGTTAGGTATACCCACAATCCGAGATCGGGTTGTGCAGACGGCGGCAATGTCGGTGCTCGAACCTATATTCGAAGCCGACTTGCAGCCTGAGCAGTATGCCTATCGGGCAGACCGCAGCGCGTTGGACGCAGTGCGACATGTCCATAAGCTGATCAACACTGGCCATAGGAAGATTGTAGATGCGGATCTCAGCAGCTACTTCGATAGTGTTCCACACGCCGAGCTTATGAGATCGGTGGCTCGAAGGGTCGTCGACGGAGCGATGCTGCATCTGATCAAGATGTGGCTGGAAGCTCCGGTTGAGGAAACCGATGAGCATGGAAATCAACGTCGGAGCGTGCGCAATCGGGACGAAGGTCGGGGTACTCCACAAGGAGCTCCGATCAGCCCACTGCTCAGCAATCTGTATATGCGCCGATTTGTACTCGGGTGGAAGGAACTCGGGTACGAGGCACGTTGGGAAGCGTACATCGTGAACTACGCCGATGATCTTGTCATCTGCTGTCGGACTGGAGCGAAACAAGCTCTAGACACGATGCAGAAGATGATGTCGAAGCTGAAGTTGACGGTGAACGACTCGAAGACGCGGGTCTGCTCTGTGCCGGAAGAGAAGTTTGATTTTCTTGGATACACGTTCGGTCAATGCTACAGCCCCAAAACTGGACGAGCCTATCTTGGCACCGTTCCAGCGCGAAAACGGGTGCGAAGCATCCGTGGGGAAATACGCGAAATGACCGGACGGAGTACAACCTCGTTGGATCCATTAACAATAGTGACGAAGCTCAACCGCACAATGTGCGGATGGGCGAACTACTTTTGTCTTGGACCCGTCAGTACGGCCTATCGCGCTGTAGACGGTTACGCGGCGATGAGGCTGCGTCTGTGGTTGCGAACGAAACATAAGCTCTCAGGACGTGCAAACGGGATGTTCCCGGACACACATCTCTATGGAGCCTTGGGTCTTGTTCGTCTGGACAGACGGACACGCAACTTTCCGTGGGCGAAAGCGTGAGTCTTCTCCGAGAGCCGGATGCGGGAGATCCGCCTGTCCGGTTCGATGAGCGGGATGTGAAAACGGAGCACGGTCTGGATAATGAGGCACCGGCAGACGAAAGGGCCGGATACAGATAGGCCGAACCTAAACCACCGCGTCACATCTCGACTCTACCGCTTGAACTTCACCGTAGTGTGGAGGATCTTGTAGGCAAGTTCAAGGAGATTCTCGATATGCAGATTCATTCGGTAGGCATTGATCTTGGCAAGACGACCTTTCACCTGGTGGCCCTTGGAGACAACGGGAAGGTGCTGCTAAAGAGGAAGTTCCCCCAGAAGCAGCTGATCACGTTCACGGCGAACCTGCAGAGCTCGCTGATCGGCTTGGAGGCCTGTTCCGGAGCGCATTTTCTTGGCCGTGCTTTGCGTGAACAGGGTCATGACGTGAAGCTCCTCCCGGCCCAGTTCGTGAAGCCGTTCGTGAAGTCGAACAAGAACGACAACTTGGACACTTGACGGTTTTCCGGCCACTTGCCGAGAACACTGATCGAGTTGAATAGCTCAATGAGCGCTTTGGCCTCACCTTAGCACTCATTGAGTGTATTGCCCTGATATGGAGTGACCGTGTCAACGCTGCGAAGTCTGTGTGGATATTTTCGTAGTTGCCCTTTGCTTTTCTCAGCGAAGGGAGCAGGTACATTTCAGTGTCCACTGGAAAGACCGATTTCGAATGAAATTGGATAATGATCAGAAGCTTTGATTGAGTTATGGACGCGTCCCCTATCGATCTGCACAGGACCGCGTACGAATGCCCAGTCGATATGGCGGCCGGGTTCGAGGAGATGGCGTGCAGGAGTGGTTGCTAGGCGACTGATTGGTACAGCATGGGTGAAGCCCGCCCGGGATATCGCTTCGGCGGGCGCGGTATCTGATGCATTTAGGTTCAGGTCGCCCGCGATGACCATCAGGTGTGCAGGTTTGTATGCCCTCGCATCTTTCAGCACCTCATCCAACTGGGCAAGGCGTAATTGATCATTTGCGCGGCTCTCCAGGTGCAGGTTGTAAGACACAATTGAAGCACCCGACATGTTGATTTCGGAAACTAGCGCAATTCTTCCCCCGAGCCTCTCCTGGAACGGTTCCAGCTTTGGTACGTACCAACGTGGTTTCCAGAAGTTGGACTGCTCCCGGAAACGGATTAGTCGCGAGTTTGAGATTTCCCATCGGGATAGTGTGGCTTGTCCATGGTAGGCAGGGCTGGCGTTGGAACCTTGCGTCAGTTCCACAAACTCACGACCGAAGACATAATTCAGGCGCAACTTTCGGGCGATCTCCTGAGCAACGTTCAGACGGTGAGTTCGTCGAGCATTGAGGTCGACTTCCTGAAGAATGAGAATATCCGCATTCGCATCGCCCAGGAAATCTATGATCGACCGAAGCTCCAAGCCACGGTCAATATTCCAATCCACCACTCGTATGGAACTGCGCGGCCAGGAGAGCCACTGGCTCGGCGCGAAATTCTCGGCAATGATCTCTTTTGCGGGCACAATCAGACGATCCTTGCGGCGAGGTTTGGAAATACACTCTGCTGTGCGAAGGTCAGGTCTAGCGGATCATCGATTTCGGCCCAGGCCAATCCGTCTGTGCTCGTAGAACCAACGTGAACGCCTTCGTCTGCGAGTTCCTGCACAGCGATATTGAAGAATTCATTCTCGCGACCAGCCGCGATGAAACCGCCCAGTTTGCTGAGAAATCTGTTTTGCAGCAACTTTGAAAACACTGTAATTCCTATATACGTGCCGCTGAACTCCTCCTGTGTAATTTTCTTGCTCATTCGAATCACGCGGTCGCCTTCGATAATTACCTTCATCGTCTCATCCCGCCACAATGGGTCCACGATCATCGAGATCGGCGCATAGGATTGCACGGCGGAGCAGAGAATTTCGGGATCGAAGATGACGTCAGCATTGAGGACGATAAAACTGTCGCCACGTAGCCAATCGCTTGCGAGCCAAAGCGAATAGATATTGTTAGTGATTGCGAACGCCGGATTCTCAATGAAATAAATCCTTTGGTTGAAACTCAGCTCTTTGCTTCTCAGGTGAGCGACAATCTGTTCCTTCTCGTAGCCAACCACAATGGCGATCTCATTGATTCCGGCCATCGAGAGTGCTTCTAATTGGTGGTCCAGGATCGTAGCTTCGTCAACTTCAATCAGGCATTTCGGATGTTCCCCGTGCACCGAGCGAATCCTAGTACCTTGACCTGCAGCCAATATTACTGCCTTCATAACGTCTCCTTGATTGTGTTTACAGTCGGTGTTGCTCGGGCATAGAACGATTGGGCAAAGAATCTACGGTTGAAATAGAGCGTCACAATCCAGGTGATATGAGCACCGAGCGTTGCGAGGAAGAAGATCAGTGGGAGCGCTCCAATGAGTGTGAAGATGAAAACGTAGTGGACCAATATGCCTCTTCTCACAAAGGCCTGAAGCTGGCGTACGACACGAGAGATCCAGTTTCCTGAATCCATATCGAGTAGCTGGTACATGCGGCCCAGATATTCATTTGGCCGGTCTGCTGTGGTGGCGCGGCGGCGTTGCAGCGAAGTGGCTACTAAGGCAAGAATGGTCCCGACTAAGAGCAAGATGCCCATTAGGGCGGCGGGCCTGCCGTATCGGTGAGTGAGACCTATTGTGATTCCGCCAAATAGCAGAAGGTAGCTGAGCCCGTCGGCAAACCCCTCAAGCCAAGTCCCCCGCGGCGACTCCGCAAACTTGATTCGTGCCAGCATTCCATCCATCTCGTCGAAGAGGCCTGCAATGTAGAACAGCAAAGCAGCCAGCACTGTATACAAGTAGCCTCCGTGTGCAAAAGCGATGGCTGATAGAACAGAGATAAGGACACCGCCGAATGTAACGGCATTAGGAGTGATCGAAGTGTGAGAAAGCAGCCGTACAAATGGGCGGCAAAGTCGGCGATTAAAAGTCGTGTGAATGCCATCCAGAACTTTGCCAGAGTGTGCGACTAGAAAGCGTTCAGCTCTCGCGATGGTCTCTGGTGAGGTAACTCGGACACCCTCAGTATCAGGAGAGGGGAGAAGGCGTGTGGAATCGTTGCTGACCTCATGTAAGGAGATATGAGCAGGCTTCGCCCAGTCCACCGAGGTCATAGTCACGAGCGGCAGGCTTTTTAGGAATTGCTTGGTTGTGACCCAGTTCCAGGGGATCCAAAGGAACTGGTCGTTGAGGTGCACCTCCAGCTTCGCCCAGCTTGAGGTATCTAGCGGATTAAATTTGTCAAATTGGATGACTCTGATTCCACTTCGATATCGGAAGACCTCTTGCAGGAAGTCACGCGGAAATGCGTCACTCAGGGCCGCGGGACAAACCAGGAGAATCTCACTTGCTGCAGCGCGGCTTGCGGTAAGAACAATTCTCTTCAGCAGAGGAACTCCGGCGACTGGATGCATCAGTAGTTCTGTCGTTTTCTGTTTGCCGATCAGAGCAGCGAATGGCGGGATAGCGATGACTGCTTGCATTTAGATACCTCGTCCGGAAACATTGCTGGGATGCCTACGTGTGATTGCGTGCCGATGACTTAACCTGCGGGTGTTCCAGACAAGCCAAAGAATCCCCATCAAGGCCCACAGGAGGTCGCGCACACGGCGAGTCAATGCCAGATCCAGGCCAAGCATGGGTGAAAACCCGACGACCGCAAACGCCGACACCGCACCGCCCTCGTCAAATCCGACCCGTGCTGGAACCCAACCGCTCACCAGTTTCAATGCCCTCGTCACTGCTTCAATGGTCATAACCGCGGAAAGATGAATGGGCAGATGCAGCGACCACAAGACAACCACGACTTCGGAAGCGACCAGTAGCTGGCATGCCACCCCGATCCAAAACATCCTGCTAACTAATGCAGGCTGTTCGAGGCGATAGGTTCGGATAGATGTTTCACATTGTTCTGCGCGCGCGAGCCAGGAAGGAGCGCGCCTGCCAAGCGCGCGCACCACGCCAGCAAGGATGGGTTTGCGACGTGTAATGGCGAACACAGCAAAAGCAAGCGCAAGAATAACTGGTGTCCAATGGTAGGTTGCGCCATGAGCGGCGATTAAAGGAAGACAAACGATACCTGAAATTGCACCCAAAGCCGAGGTGAACCAGTAAACTCCGGTATCCAGACAAGTTGCCGTAATGGTTGGTACGCTGGAGGTCCCAAGAAGCTTGATCTTCATCGGCTCGGAAATAACCGGACCGAGAACTGTGAGATATCCCATCGACTGCGAAGCCAGTCGCACTCCGATCAATTTTGTTGTATTGACAGCAACATTCTCCCCCTTTAGGGATGCCGACCAGGTGGTGCTCTGTAGGAATAAGCGGAGCACGCTCAGAGCCATCACAATCGGTAATGCAATACGCATGGCCTTCAATTGCGCCACCATCGTTGAAAGGCCAACATGGGCGATCACCCACGCGAATGGGCCTAGTGCAGCGAGCGCGATCATTAGGTGAATTTTTCTCATCGGACCAGGCTCGCTACAGAATCTGCTTCCGCTGTGCGTTTCTTCGACGGATTCAGCGCGTAATCAGAGTTTTCAATCGTTAGTTCCGAGCGCCCAAAGATTCGGACCTCGCTCGTGCTGTGGGTTGAAGAAGCGAACCAGAACTGACCAACTCTCTGATATGTGTGAACGAAATGCACGTTATGCACCCAGAAGGACGGGTTTCGTGCAGGCTGGCCCTCGATGCGAACGATAGAGTAGTCCTTCGCATTGACCCAGATTTTTCCATCAATCAGGTACTTGTTCTCTGTTTTTGGAATAATCGCCAGCACGTATGCGGGACCGGTGTCGAGAGTGTCTTGCCCGACCATGTTGAATTTGTAGTTTGCTGGTGTGATACGGTTGCCGTCGCGAGTCTCGCGACGTGACGCATCACTCTCTTCGCTCAGCATTTTGTAAAAAACGTGCTTGCGAATCGAAGTCGATCCCTTTTCGGAGATAACCGTGAACTGCCTCGTGCCCTCAGGAGAGCACTCCACGCGTACCTCCATCTCGGCTCGGCGATCCTTGTTGACAGCGACATATCGGCGCAGAGCCGTGTACCCCATCAGTTCAGATCTGCGCTCGACATCACCCCGCAACATCTTGGCGATCACGTCATCCGCAGATGGAAGCAAATTGCCGGTTTGAGATGAAGCACCCGTCGCGGAGGAAAGCACGATTGCCAAAGTGGAAAGGGCGATCTTGATGGTCAGTTTCATGGTTTAAAACTCCAGTACGAATTTGCCGTGGAAGGTGCGGCTTGGTCCGTTGAAGAACTGCCCGAACCTCGAGCTGTCGAGATCGTTCTGAACATCGCGGTAGTTGTCGCGATTGAAGACGTTAAAGACTCCAAATCCAATCCGCGCATGGGTCTCCTTTATGGGAAGGCGAACCCGGCGCCAGACCTGTAAGTCAGTCGAAACAAAACGCGGGAATCGCAATTCATTTCTCGGCCCCACGAACTCGCGGTACTGGTTGACCGTTGAGTACGGGAAACCACTGCGGATATCGAGCACGGGCGCGATGGTTAATTTCCACGGTGCGGCAATTTCTCCCCAGGCCAGGAATCGATTCGGCGCATCAAAGGTTAGGCGACCGCGCTGATTTGGTTGAATAACGGCCAGAGGATCGTTACCAAAAAACTGGTTGAAATCGTTCAGGTCGCCGTGCGCTCGCGAATGGACATACGAAGTGTTCAAGGTGCTACGGTGAATTCGATAGAGGGCAGTAACCTGAAATTCCTTATAGATGTCCCTTCCGTGGTTCGATAACGAAAGGCTGCCAGTTGATCCCGACACAATGGGATTGACGAAGTATCCGTAGACTGTATTGCGTTGCTGGTACCCCACTCGGACCAGAAAATTACTCGCAACCTCACGATTCAGTTCGAGGTTCCAGACTTCACTGCGTGGATTTTGCAGACCGTTAGAGATGACGTTTGAATATTTTGTGGAACCGACGACCTCACCGGCTGGATTCAGTTCAGTCACTGTACGCGTCGGTAGATAACGAAATGCTGGAACGTTGAGTGGCACACGGTCATAGAAATACCCGGCTCCGCCCTTGAGCATCGTTTTGCCGTCACCTGTGAGTGAAAGAACGAACCCGACGCGAGGAGCCGTGTTAACCGAATCTGTGACTGAGTCCCGATCGAAGCGAAGGCCCAAATCAAACGTCAGGCGATCAGAAACAGTCCACTTGTCGCCAATGAACCAGGCAGTCTCATTTTGATGAATGGAGAAGGTCGAAGTTGGCCCGAACTGAATTTGCTTTAAAGGATAGTTGGCAACCCCGATAATCTGTACCGGGAGAAATTCCTGACGGCCATCGTAGGAGCTATGCACGAAGTTTGCGCCAGCACTGAGTTCGTGCAATCCGAAGTAATGACGCGGGTGGGAGCGGAAGATTTCTGCCCATTCTGTGCGGGTTGTATCTCGGTCTTGGTGGTTAAAGAAACCGCCCTTGGTGGTTTCAACGAGAAGTTGATAGGGCGCGTTGCTGTTTGGCAATAAATCAGCATCAAGTTTTCTGAAACTCACCTGTGAAGTCAGTAGGTTGCCCGAATCGGTAACGTATCGGTGTTGCAGATATGCCTGATATCCACGCTGATGTAAGTTAGGCGTGCTTTCCTGCGGTGTAAAGGTGTTCAGCCCGTAGAAATCAAACTTTTGCGGAAAGATTGCAAACGATGCGGTCGCCGTTTGCTTCTTCGTAATGTTGGCATCCATCTGTGTATAAGAGTTGAAGTTTTCGGAGCGGGTCCACGCTTCGAGCGGCGGCAAACTATACACCTGATTACGTTCGTAGCGATATTCAAATGACTGGGTAAAGGCAATACGATCCTTCACAAGCGGGCCGGAAACTGTTACGCGGGGGGTCGCCGCGGCGATGCCCATGATTGACCCATCAACTCTCCGCACACGCGGAAGTAGGTTCTGCGCAGAGATCCGAAATTTGTTGAAGCTTCCGGGTCGCGTCTCGACATTCGAGACCGCGCCGGTGAATTTCCCGTACTCGGGATTGTAGGGCGTAGAGAGAACATGCACTGACGAAACCACATCAATGGGGACATTGAGCGCGGATGTACCCGTAGCTGGATCGGTCACGTCAGCGCTGTTGAGCAGCGATCCATTCTGTGAGGCCTGAGCGCCTTTCATATTGATCAGGCCATTCGGGCCGCGAACCACGCCCGGAATGAGAGGCAGCAAGCTGTCGAAACGTTCATTGAGATTCGGCATGTTCCTGACCGCTGATTCGCCGATCGTGCTGCTTCCAGAAGACTCTTTCGTGTCGATCTGATTTGTACTAGCCGTGACCGTGGTCGACTCCACAACGGCTTGGACCTTCATTTCCAAGGCTATTTCTGATGCGGATTCCGCCGTAACTGCGATGGTCCGATTTGAGGCCAAGCCTGGTGCTTGTGCGTTGATCGTGTACGCCCCAGGAGGAACTGCATTGAATGCGAACTTGCCCGCGCCATCACTCTCAGCCTCGATGTGGGTTGGACCGTCCAGCGAAATTCTTGCAGTGGGTATGACAGCATGTCCCCCGTTTGCATCCACCGTAAACACGACACCGTCAACGGTGCCGGTAGCCTGCCCGGTGCTCTGAGCAGAGACACACGCTGCAAGCAACCCGATCGCGACCGCTGTACCCGCAAGTTTCTGCTTCATGCTGATTACCCTTTTGCGCTTTGACCGGCGTAAGGTTTCTTGCGCATACAAACAACCTGTCCCGACCTTGCTGGAGACGAATTTCGTCCATCAAGGTTTCATGCCCTCGCAAACCTCACGAATCGTGGTGTGAGCCTTCCAGTGCCATCGCTGTCTTGGTCAAGATCTGTTCGGGAGATAGATGGCAACGCAAAAGCATCTCAACGGCGAGTGTGAGAGTGGTTTGCTGTTCGAAGACCAATGTTCTCCACATGCCTTCCTGATTGATTTCAAGGTCAGTGCGTGTCATGTGTTTGTCCTCCTAGTGCATGCTCTGGCGGCTATCTATGAAGGCAGCCCTGCCATTTGCAGCGTATTGAAAGCAAACTGGTCATCCTTGGAATTCCCGTCTTCGGAATAATCACTCCAGCTGCCGCCCACGCGGCGGACTCTCACCGGGAGGGCTCGCCTCGTCATGTAGCGCGACGCGTAGCCTTGCCTTAGTCGCCATGTCAGAAGCTAGAGAGAAGTAAGCTCACGCCGACAACTGCAATGCCCGGCTGAGTCACGGATAAACCTCACCGGCGCACGTACAACAAATTGGCGCGCCTTTTCCCGATATCATTCTGCACGTCTCGCCGCATTCGCCACGGATCTCCTCGGTAATCCTCATCGTTTAATCTCGATGTCGATTTGAGAGTCTGACGGAGTGCTCGGTCCATTTAGCCATCCAATAGCGCGATGCTAGCAACCACCGCCGTAGCAAAACAATTACATCTTCCTTGTAGTCTCGAGCTGCACGCCCGTGGGCTAACGATGGTCTTCTTCTGTTTCGAACATCACACTCCGACCTAAATGGAAAAGTTGCAGGTCGTTCAGCGGACTATGAGCTGCAACCTGCATGAATGCGCTGTCGCCAATGGACCTGTGTCCGAGGGTGATAAATCCCCAGGACGTCTTACAGGAACATGTAATTTATCTCGCTCCCCAGCGTTGCTAGGATCGCCGGGTCACTGCAGTTGTGCTCGCAGGCGCAATCGTGGCGAGGACCATGGACATTCCAAACGAAGACTAGAAGCGATTTCCGATCGGGAACTACTTTGGGGTGATTGCTGACACCGGCCCCGGTCCGGTTAACTTCAGAGACATTCATCCGCGCATGCTAACGGATTGGGGGCATGGGGTGACTGTCTCGACCGATTGGATTTTCTATTGACGACAGAGTCTTCAGGACCGCGTCTATTCCGTACCCGGGACTCTGATTAGGGCTTCTGGAAACAGTAATGCTCGATTTGTGAGCCAACGGCCAGGTATAGAGGCACGATGGCAAGTCGATCGTACATCTGGGCACAGGCCGATTACGGAATTTTCTATGCGGGTAACTTCTTGAAGGAGACACATCCAGGGCGGAACCTCAATTCCTGGGCTCTATGGGTCGGCTACAAGTTTTAGTCTGACGAGAAGAGGTGTTGATTTATGTGGAAAGCGCTGACTGCGGACTCGATCCTCCCATATGCGCTGCTTGGGATGACCGCCGTTACCGGTCTTGTCGATGCAGTGAGCTTCCTTTCTCTCGGGCACGTATTCACAGCAAACATGACTGGAAACATCGTTCTTCTTGCATTTGCGAGTACGGGTGTACCTCAGGTGTCCCTGGCTCGTTCAACCACTGCTCTCTTGGGGTTTCTTGCAGGCGCCGCGGTTGGCGGCCGCATCATGGCTGGCGCAAGCGCAGTGGTGCAGCTTCGTGCGGCGAGTTCGGTTTTTGCATTGGAGGTTGTTTTCTTAGTCGGGGCAACTCTGGCCGCACTTGGCTATAGTGTCGTTTCATCTCCGCATTTCCTACGGCTTTACGCGATAATCGCTTTCACTGCCATAGCGATGGGGATGAGAAATGCCGCCGTACGAAAGTTAGCCATTCCAGACCTGACAACGACAGTGCTGACGTTGACCATTACGGGTCTTGCTGCGGATTCGTCCCTGGCGCGCGGAACCAATCCCCGTTTGCAGCGGCGAATTGCAGCGGTGGTGGCGATGTTTGTTGGTGCAGCGTTAGGCTCGATAACCCTAAGACACTCCGTCTTCATGGCTCTCGCTTTTTCCGTCGTCCTGTCGTCACTTTGCAGCCTCGCGTTGCTGATAGCGTCGCGGTTGCCTTGCGCAAGAAACGCAGAAAAGGTCTAGAAGTAGTCTCATAGATGTCTCAGAGAATCAACGTGCATCCGAGTTGAACAATTCCGAGAAAGTTGGTGGCATGGCGTTCCCAGCGGCTGCAGAGCAGGGTAACTCACTCATTGAGCTCGCTGGTCGTTGCATCTTCTTGACCCGAACTACTTGATTTCATAACACTGTCTGCTCCAGGGCCGGTTAGACTCTGGAGCATCGACGACCGAAGGTTCGGGAGAAGGAGCCGAACATGATCATCATAGGAGTGGATTATCACCCAAGCGTTCAGCAGATAGCGTATGTCGATACCGAGACAGGCGAGACTTGTGAACGGCGATTGAACACAGCGATGGAGAGGCAGAGCATTTCTATCGCGCTCTTGAACGAAGACAGGTCAGCGTGCGGGTAGGGATCGAGGCTACCGGACATGCACGCTGGTTTGAACGGTTACTGGCGGAGTTGAAGTTCGAGCTATGGATTGGAAACGCGGCCGAGATCAAGGCGGCCCGGGTACGCAAGCAGAAGACGGATCGGCATGACGCCCTGTTGTTGCTTATGCTGCTGGTGGAGGATCGCTTTCCGCGCCTCTGGGTCCCGAGTCCGGAGAACCGTGATCTACGCCAGTTGATCTGGCATCGGCATCGCCTGGTGCAGATGCGCACGCGGGCCATGAGCCAGATCCAGGCCACGGCCATGAACGAGGGTGTACGACGCAAGAAGGCGCTGTGGAGCAAGTCCGGACGTCAGCAACTGGAGTCATTGCTGCTGGCTCCATGGGCCACCCGCCGCCGCCAGGACCTGCTGGAACTGGTGGATCGATTAAGCGGGACCATTGCTGAGCTCACCACCGCCATCGAGCAGGAGGCACACAAACGGCCCGAGGTACTGCGGCTGATGACCCATCCCGGTGTCGGACCGATTACAGCACTGGCCTTCGTGCTGGTCATCGGGTCTCCCGATCGCTTCGCCTGCGGCAAGCAGATCGGGAGCTATCTCGGTCTCATTCCGTGTGAAGACTCCAGCGCCAATCGTCAGCGACTGGGGCACATCACCAAGCAAGGCAGTTCGCTGGTACGTTACCTGCTGGCTGAGTCAGCCCAGGCTGCCGTACGTTGGAACTCCGACTGGCGACGTCGCTACGCCCATCTGAGCATGCAGCGCGACCGGCGCATCGCCAAGGTGGCGATGGCCCGCAGGCTAGCCATCAGCCTCTACTGGATGTGGAGGAAGGGATATGACTATCAGCAGAGTTTGAAGTTCGGTTCGCACGCGGTAGAGCCTGGTTACAGACATGGTGTGAAGTAAATCACCGCCCACTTGATTGGGCATCCCGCTCCCTCACCAGGGAGTTCGAAGAAGTAATCATGGTCGAACGTGCGATCGGAGAGATGTTTGGGTCGGACCGACAGATTACATGCGAGCCTTCGTCATCGATGATGAGTTCTTCAACCAAAGCGCTATCGAAGCAACTCCTCGGAGTTCATGCCGTCCTGCGCTCGAAAAACGCCTTGACACCGCAGACGGTGTTAGAGATGTCTGTATAACCGGCAAGTGTCCAAGTTGTAGACTTTCGGCCGAGTGACGACAACAGCGTTTGCCGGTACAAATTCCTAAATTAGCGTTAGCGCCACATTATGGTTTATTCCAAAGTTGGATGGCGCTGAGCGTGTAAGTCAGTGACTGTGTGCGATACCAAAAGATCTGCAGGAATCCGAACTTTTCGCCACCTGGCTGATCCTTCCAGCAGCTTTGACAAGTTCACGGCTTAGGGCGTTATCGTCTGCTACAAGAATGAGCATTGGACTGGCTCGCTGTGACAGGTAGGCTCCTATGATGCACACGGCACAACGCCTGGAAATCCGTTTATTCCATCACATCTTTATGTAATATTTCACCGCCGATTTTGTCTCGATACTTGACCACAGGCCCGGGGCTGACATGCGGCACCAAATATCTACGCCGAATTTCCTTGCTGGGCCACCTAAGGTTGTTACGTGAAGTCTGGCACCCTTTTCACAACTAGATCACTTCGAAAGCCAGCGGTCGAACCTCGTTGCAGGTGCACACCGGGTCTCAGTGCGGTAAGATTTCGGTCCAAGCATAGCTAGGAGATGGGCGAGGCCTAGTAATATGAACGATCTTGCAAAGCCTGAATTGAAACACGGAGTTCCGCTTCCCTGCATCCCAGAAGTCGGCCATCACCGCCGTATGCAACGAAAACTCAAGTTTCAGTCAACTGCGGTTTGTGCTGGCGTCATCATGATCGCCACGTGCCGTGGGCTTGCACTTGACCCGAGCCAGCCGGTCAGCAGCTATCTCCGCAAGAATTTCACCATTGAAGACGGGCTTCCTGCCAACGCTTCGCGCATTGTGTGTTGGCCGGCGATGTGCAGGGGGAAGACGACTGAACTGGAGGAAGTACGATGGTAGCCGAAGTTCGACAGCTGCCCCACTCTAAGCTTCCTTTGCACGTCTCAGTAAGGGTAGTCTGCGTATTTGTCGCGCTGCTCGTTAGCATCGGCAACCGGGCGTGGGCGCTTGACCTGCCAGAACCTGCCAGCGGCTACGTTAGCAAAAACTTCACCGTTGAAGATGGGCTTTTATCGAATGAGGTGAACGTTATATTGCAAACGCGAGATGGCTTTCTATGGATCGGCACAGCGGAGGGGCTCCTCCGCTTTGACGGGCGGCACTTCACGCCTATCAAGTTTCTGCCACAAGATTCGCCTATTCTTGTAAGAGCGCTTGCGGAAGCGCCGGATGGCGCTCTTTGGGTGGGCACCCCAGGCGGCCTGGCAAGAATTTCGAGTGGCGGTTCCGGTGAACTGGGCCACACTGTCGCCACTCTTTATCATCCTGGTTCCGGCGATGGCGATTCAGTCCAAAGCCTTCACTTCAGCCGGAACGGCGATCTCTGGGTGGGTACGCTCACCGGGCTCTACCGCTTCGACCACGGCAGGTTTTCAACGATCATTCCGGAGTTGTGGACTTCCCGCATCGAGGAAGCCTCCAACGGTAACCTTCTGGTAATTACTTCCAAAGGATTCGTAGAATGGGATGGCAAGCAGATCATTCGGCATCCGGACTTGCCGGCCCGATTGGGCGTGGTCCCGCATGGGATCTTTCAAGTTATTGAAGATCACACAGGCACGATTTGGTACGGTACGACGGCGGGCGTGGCGCGGGAGAGAGACGACTCGATTGAGCGACTGAAGCCGTACGGCGGGTATGGCGACCCAAATGTCGTCTTCCACCTGTATGAAGACCCGCAGGGCAATGTCCGGTTCGCTCAATCTGGCGACTTGTATCAGGCTACCGCCACCGGCCGGCAACTGATCGTGTCTGATGCCAATGCCCAGTATCTGACTTCTGACCGCGACGGCGATTTGTGGATAGGCACGAGGACCCGGGGACTTTTTCGCCTAAAGAGTCAAGCCGTGAAAATGTTCACTGCTGCTGACGGTCTGCCGCCCGGTAAGCCCATGGCAGTGTTAGCAGCCAGCGACGGCAATCTGTGGGTCGCCAACTATTGCGGCGGTCTGTCCCGGTTCGATGGACGCCGCTTCGAAACATACGTGGACAAAGATGCTTTCGACTCCTGTGTATTTTCCCTTGCAGAAGATCGCAACCATGATATTTTGCTGGGCATCCACGGCGGTGGCGTCTCCCGTTTCCGGAATGGACACTTCATTAAGGTCACAGCACCGGACAGGCTGACGAACCACGTTGTCACGGCCATTGTGCCCGCCAGGAAGGGTCCACTGTGGATTGCCTATAGTGATGGGCTCGACCGCGTCGCGGACGGGCAGGTTCGCAGATTTACTACCGCCGACGGGCTCTCGAGCAACAACGTACTGTCTGCCTATGAGGATCGCCAGGGCGTGCTCTGGGTCGTGACGACAAAGGGAATTGATCGCTTGACGAACGACCGCTTCGTCTCCGTCTTGACGGCCGACAGCTTCCCCACCGAGGCGGGACGATTTGGGTTTGGAGAGGATCGATTTGGAAACCTCTTTGCATTTGGACCCGCCGCGGCATCGTTCCACATTCAGGAAAATCGGGTCGTCCGGCTCAATGGCGCCCCCAGGATTACAGGGATGGCCCAATCCCCGGAAAATCTGTGGTTTTGCGGAGACGGCATCTACCGGGCCATGCCGGACAGCCTTCAGAAGTGGGAGCACGAACGAGACGCGCCTCCGGAGTACACTCTCTTCAACCGCGCGGACGGGATGAACTCCACGCAATGCAGCGGCGGGTTTCGGAACATGGCCGTCACCAAAGACGGCCGGCTTTGGGTAGCAACGGAGCAAGGTGTCGCAATGCTTGAATTCTCCCGGCTCCGTCATACTGACCGTAAACCTGCCATCTTCATCGAGAGAATTGTGATCGGCAAGACCGTCCAGGCACCTGGCCGCGAACTGATCTTGCCGGCCGGCACAAACCACGTGGAATTGCATTTCGACACTATCGAATTGGCATCGCCAGAAGCGGTTCGACTGCAATACCGACTGGATGGCGTAGACCGCGAATGGCTGGACGCGGATTCAAGTGCTACCGCCGTTTATAGCGGTATTCCCCCCGGCAATCATCATTTCCATGTGCGAGCTTCCAATAGCGACGGAGTATGGGATCAGGCCGGCATTGTCTATGACGTCACACAGAAGCCTTACTTTTACGAAACAACCTGGTTTCGAGTGAGCGCCCTCGCTGCGATCGGCTTGCTGGTGGCCGGTATATATCGATGGCGCGTCCATCATCTCAAGGGTCAAGAGAAAAAACTGCGGGACGTTGTGGAAACAATTCCGGCGATGACTTTCACTGCCTTGTCTGACGGCTCCAACACATTTGTAAATAAACGCTGGACCGAATACACCGGGCTTTCTGTCGAGGAGACCTCAGGCGCAGGTTGGCAGCGTGCGATCCATCCCGAGGATATTGTGCGCCATTCCGAGAAGTGGCGCATCTCTATTGCAACCGGACAGGTCTTCGAAGACGAGGGCCGGTTCCGTCGCGCCGCAGACGGGGAATATCGGTGGTTTCTGGTGCGTGGTGTACCACTTCGGGATCAGCATGGACACATTGTTAAATGGTACGGAACCCTCACGGACATTGAGGATCGCAAGTGTGCAGAACAAGAGCGCGAGAAATTGCGCCAACTCGAGGCCGATCTGGCACATATCAATCGGGTGAGCAGGTTGGGAGAACTGGTCGCCTCTATCTCGCACGATCTCGCACAGCCCATCACGGCCACAACCAATAATGCCAGGGCATCTTTGCGATGGCTTCAGCGCGATCCGCCCGATCTGACGCAAGTTCGCAAAGGGACGGAAAGAATTATCGAGGCGGGCACCCATGCCTCGGAAATCATCAACCGTCTGCGATCGTTGTACAAGAAGTCTCCCCCACAACGTGAGTTGGTCGACGTGAACGGAATCATTCGCGAAATGCTCACGCTGCTGAAAGGTGAGGCAAAGGGATACTCGATTGCCGTGCGCATGGAGCTTGCTGCTCAACTGCCCAAAATCATGGCAGACCGCGTGCAGCTGCAGCAGGTGTTCATGAACCTCATGCTTAATGGGATCGAGGCCATGAAGGACTCGGGCGGAGAGCTTACGGTGAGGTCGCACCTCCAGAATTCTGACCTGCTGTTCTCGGTCAGTGACACAGGCGTGGGACTGCCAACGGACAAGGGTGATCAGATCTTTTCTGCTTTCTTCACCACCAAGACCCAGGGTAGCGGGATGGGTTTAGCCATCTGCCGTTCCATCGTAGAGTCCCATGGCGGCCGGTTGTGGGCTAACGGCGACGGCGGGCGTGGCGCGACGTTCCACTTTATCCTACCGGCGGCTGCTGCAGAAACAAACCCTCCCGAGGATGCTGCTTGATTCGGCATCCCGCACAGTGGTTCGCGGAAGTTGACCTCGAACCTCCCGAAAAGTCTGGTTTCTATGAGCAGGTCACTAGCGTCAAGTGTTTTTTGTTTTTTTCTTCATAGCGTCTTGGCCTTTGCTGTTGTTTGTTGTGGTTGTTCCGCGTTGTTGTTCTCCACCGTGTTTCTATTCGCACTTTGAGTGAGCCGTTCGTGGCTCTGTGTCGGGTTGGGGTCAGTAGGAGAAGTCGATGCTGCCAGTTTTCGGCCGGCCTTGTGAAGGCCCAACGCGACACGCAGTCATCGGGACGCGGGGTTGAGCAACGGTGAGCATAATGTGGATCCTCAGGCAGCTATTGCATAGAACGGGATGTATGGCTCTTGCGTGACCCAGATGCGATGAAGCAGTACTGCCAACTTGCGGGCTACGGCGACGATGGCCCGATTACGGGACTGTTTGCCTCCGCGCGAAGCGAGAATGCAGGCCCCATTGACGTAAGGTCGAGTCTCTTCTATGCGGGCCGAGGACATGATTGACGCACTCGACCAACAGAGACCTGAGGTAGATATTGCCAGCCTCGGTGATGCCGAGTTGTGGGTCGTGGTCCCCGGACTGGCTGCGTCTCGGCCGCAGGCCGAGATAACAGCCCACATCGCAACTTCGCTCGAAGCGTTCCCTGCTGCCCAGTGTCAGAACATACGTCAGTGCCGTGAGTTGGCCGACGCCATAGACGTTGATCAGCGCCTGCGTCTCCGGGTACTCCGTCTCCGTCAGCTGCTGGATCAGACGGTCATAGTGCTTGATCTTTACCGTCATGGTGGCGATCTGTTCGAGCACTGGGCCGAGTGCGAGAGCCAGACCTGGCGGCAGCACGGCCATGCACCGCTTGGCGAAGCACAGTGTCGATGAGGTCGGAAGCCGGTAGCCGCAGGGCTTGGCAAGTCCGCGCACCGAGTTCACCGCCGCCGTCCGCAGACGAACGATCAGATTGCGGGCACGGATCAACGTCAGGGCTTCCTGTTGGGCAACCGTGCGATGGGAGATCGGTCGCAGGATCTTCGGATCGAGCCGTGCTTAGCGAGCGATCTTCTCGGCGTCCACCTTGTCGCTTTTCCGATCACTGCGCGAGATGGCCCGCAGCTCGCGCACGTTCGCCACGATTACTTCGTGGCCCAGCTCCCGGAGCTGTTCGCTGATCCATATCGTGTGCGTTCCCGTCTCCATCGCGACTCGCGCCCTGGGTAGATCGGTAAACCACTTCTCGACTCCCGAGGGTGTCGTTCGAAACCGCCCCCGGTCAACTACTTCTCCATCCTCGTTGAGCGTGCAGTAATGGCTCCCACACATCCCCAAGATCGATCCCGATCGTCATCCCAACCTTGGTGATGCTGCATAGAACTTCGGCGATGATGAGGTGTTGCGATGGCTTTTCATGGCAATAGTCTCTCCGATCTAAGAGACCTGCTCATCCCATTTTTCGGCAACTGCGAGGATCCAGCACTCGTAGGACGAAGTTGCTGATGACCCCGTTTTTCGTGTACCTCAATATCAGTTAACGATTCGGATTCGTGCACTCGCTTTAGGTTCTGGAGAAGTGCCCTAGTTCTATCCTGAGGCGGTTGGACACAGGCGCGTCTCCCCGGAATGATCGGTCAACACAAGCGCATTTATGAGGAGTAATCCTGAACGCTACATACCACTCGGAGTTCGATGAGTGCATTAGCGCCTGTTATCGCCAACTGTTCGTCGAAAAGCAGACATTCAGGAATGACTAGGTCAGAAGTTTCCGAGACCAAGCCTCAAAAAGAAGCTACTGTGGGTGCTTTATCTCAGCAGTCGCTTTGCGAAGAGCCTCGTCCCAACGAGGCCCTCGCCCCGTTATCGCGTCCATCACCGTCTCACCTCGGTTATTGCGAATAGTAAGATCTGCACCGTGCTGTAGAAAAAGTGGTATGACTCTGTCATCCATAATCGGGAAGATCGGCGTCTCTCCGTTGTGATTCCGCGCATTCACGTCAGCGCCCAGCTTTAATAACTCTTCTTCTAAAGCAGTCGAGTGCCTTCGCCGATACGGATCTTTCGGCGACTACTCTGCGTTAGGATAGCCAAATTGCAAGGCTAATCACGTCTTCCTATCTAAGGAAGGGGGCTGCGGAATCCTGCTAACTTCACGTAAGCTCTCATCACGGCGGTGTAGCTCAGTGGCGTAACAGGAACGGGACTACGCAGTCTTAACCGCCACGCCCTTCGCTGGCGCGGCCGCCTTTTTCGCAGGTGTCTTCTTCGATGGAGCGGTCTTCTTAGCGACGACCGGAGCGGCCTTCTTTACCTTTGCCCAACGCTTTTTCTGCGCGGCTGCGATCCTCGCCTTGGCTTCGGCGCTGAGAGGCTTCCTGCCCGAGGCCGCGGCTTTCACTGTGACGGCCTTCCCGGGGCGTCCTACCTTCCGGGGTGCGGAGGAGTCGGTGAGGAGTGCCTTTGCCTGCTGAAGCTGAGCAATCTGCTTGTCTATCTCATTGAGGATGTTGGATAAGTCCATGTGATCAAGATAGCAAAACGACGCAGGAGTCAGAAGTACATTACAAGGATCACCCAAGGCGATTTGCGAGGTCGCAGACAATCCCAAAAATAACAGCCACAGGTGGGAGCTGGATCTCGACGACGTAGGCTGACACATAACCCGATATCAACCCTTGACAGCAAAGGAGTAGAGGGCATGTTGCGCCACAGATAGTGGGAGTTCTGTGACACAAAACGTGCTCTAAACCTACGGTTGCGATATCTTGTCGACGCGTCTTGAACTTGATTTTGCCCGGAGCCGTGCACATTGCAAGTGGTTGCGGATCTTTCACAATCCGGATTTAGCCTAGTAAGAAAGTAAGCAACGCACGGAAGTAGTTCTGCTGATCGTCATACATTGCGAAGTGGCTACCGGTCTCGGAGATCCACGATTGTCCATGCGCTACCAGTGTTGCCATCTTTCGCATGTCTTCCGGATCCATCTCGTCGTAGCGTGCACCCATGGTCAGGGTTCGAACCTTGATCTTCGGCAGATCGGCCCAACGATCCCAACCTTTCATGCGGCCAGTGGCTTCGAATTCACTTCGTCCCTGCAGCACGTTATAGACATGTTGATTCCATCCATCCAAACAGCGCTGCAGCGGATCAGGCCAGGGATCGAGTCGGCAGATGAAGACCTTATACAGTTTCTCGAAGAGCAGTTTCTGATATGCAGGATCGTCTGTCTTATTAGCGTTCTCATAATGTTCCAGTTCAGCGCGCACACTCTCCGGAAACTGCGCCCGGATCTTCGATACATGCTTTGGTTGTTTTGCCTTAGTCAAACCTGGAGCCGATATTTACGCAGGCGGACGGACACAGAGTCATTGGCTGAACGCAAGCGCGTTCATGAACCCACCTCTAGCGACCGCAATTGGACAGAGTGACTACTCGCCTCTAGGAGCGAAACCCAATCAGGCGATTGGACCAGGTTACTTCGATATGGACGCGTCTTTTTTCAAGGACTTTATCTTACCCAGAGAGCTTCGACTGCAATTCCGCGCCGAATCGTTCAACGTAACGAACAACGCTCAACTCGGACAACCCGCCGCAAATAATTTTCTAAATACATCAACCTTCGCTACGATCACTTCGCTTCGGGGCGGTCCGCGGAGAGTTCAACTGGCCCTCAAGTTGGCGTTCTAGCGCAGCTATGGCGGTTATCGAATGGACAGCCAGTAAAAAGGACTCGGAGAACGCTTTTTGTGCTCAGTCGAATACGCTTAGTTCTTGCTTTGATATGCGTTCACTTCGTATTTGCCTCGACGCCTGGCGCTTACGGAGATGTAAACGAGACTGGAAATATAGAACGCTATCGCCCTAAATTATCTGATTTCCGACTGGATGGCGATCAGATCATTCCGGAGATCGACAGTAGCAATACGCTTATCTTTAGCGGGTCAATTTCCGCCATTCCTACGGAATCGGGAGTCGACCGTTTCACCGCTCCTCCTTTAACCGTTGTTATGCACCAAAAGATCGGAGTGAGGGATGCAAGTACAGGTGCTACTCTCTTTGACGGTGAACCGTTCAATGGATTCCGGAAAACAGCCAAAGAGAAGAGTGTATGGGAGCCCGGGTCGTGGGCAACGGAAACACAAGGACGGCCCTTTTCGCTTCGAACGAAGATCGTCGCACTTTCGCGACATCAGGGTTACGTAATCAAGGTGGCTATTAGAAATCGATCCAAAAAAAATGGCCACTTCGATATCGTTAGTGTTCAGGAGCCGAGTATTACGGCGCCTCTGGAATGGAATTGGAACGCTGCTTTCAAAAGAGATATCGATACACCTGTAGTGATGCAAGCAAAAGATGCTGTCGTTTACGGCAATAGCAGCGGCACGGTCGCAATCGCAGTGAGAGGCGCGTCCATACAAAGTTTTAATTCTCTCTCGCATGCGACAACGGCTTTTATATCGGGAGCGGGCAGTAACCTGGATCAACCCGGCGTGGCGAAACATGCGACCCTTCTATCCACTCGTATCACTGTAGCCTCCAACCGTGAGGAAAGCATATCGATCGTTGTCGTAGTTGCAACTGAAAAGCAGAAAGCTCTTCGCGAAGCGAATGATCTGGCTGGTGATCCAATCGCTACGATTTCACAAGCCCACGAGGATGCTCAGTTATCTCTCGAACAATGGTTCAAAAAATTACCTGCCATCAGCTCATCGTCGCCTCAGCTTGTTAAATTCTACCGTCACGCAGCCGCGCAATTACTTTACGACCGATGGAAGGTTGGGAACACATTTCTTCTTGATCCTTGGTATCCGACCTCGGGTCTTGATTCGGGAGCAATGAATACTTACGCCTGGGACATTCAGTACGGGGCGCTGGCATTTTCGCTCTTGGACCCGCATTCGTTCAGGAATCTTCTTACTGCCCTGCCTGCAGCTCCATTGACAGAGCACTTTTCGATCGAACCCATTCACGGGAGAGGCATAGGAACGTACTATGCATATAACTCCTACGCATATATCAACGCCGTGGATCAGTATTTGTCTATCACCGGAGATCGTACTCTTCTTCAGGAACAGGTCCGAGGAAAGACCGTGTTGGAGTGGATGATCGCGCTCGCCGAATGGGGCGAGAAAGAAAAAGATCCGGATGGCAACGGTCTTTTGGACTATGGAGATGATCACAACCTGCTTGAACTAAAGAAGACAGGGAACGGACCGGGTTACTGCAACGAAGTTCCTAGTCCAAACGGTGAGCGTGTCTATGCCTATCAAACGGTTGCCGACCTCATGGAACAGGCAGATCCGCGACTATATCGGGAGAAAATTATCCACTTTCGCGCGATGGCAAAGAAGGTTACCGAGGCCCTGAATAATATTTTGTGGCTTGAAGATGTGGGTTGGTACGGCACGAGACAGCGAGATGGATCGATTGTGCCAGTCTATTCAATCCAGATCTTTGATTTACTCCGTGTTCCTGGACTGGTTCCTGCGGATCGAGCTAAGAGACTCATTGCACATTTGAACGTCGATGAATTTGTAGCTCCGTGGGGTATACGATCGATGTCCGTTAGAGATCGTCTCTTCGATTACAACGATCATGATTGGGCCGGAGCGATGAGTTATGCCGGCGATGGACCCCAGTTGAGTGCGGATCTTTTCATGGCAGGATTCATACCAGAGGGATGGCACACACTTGAAAAGATATTTTGGTGGCCGGATCACATGGCCGTTTATCCCCAGGGAATTGCTAATGACAGTTACACCTTCCGGGTTCCAGCCGCCGCTCCGTTCGGGGGGCGAATCACTGCTGGCCGTGCGAATATCATCGCTGGCGTTGCGGGTGTTGAAACGGTCCTTCGTGGAATTTTCGGACTGGAGTTGGGTAGAGATGGATCGATTGGGTTCTCCAACAATCGACCACCCACGCTGAAGAATGTGGCCCTAAGATTTCCATACATTGACCGGTCATGGACTGCGCACTTGGTGGCTGAGGAATTAAAAGTCTCCTCGAATGATGGCTTCACCGCAACATTCCTTCGTGCCGACGGGAGCCTCCGAATCAAACTTCAGCAGACCAGTGTCACTTTGTGGATGCGATCACGTTCGGCGGGTGTCGGTCGTTTGACGCTTGATCTCGCAGGCATAGAACATCTACTCCACGTTCACAAATCGGGGCGGCTAGTATTTCGGCAGAATGGTGTTCTTATTCAACCGAAATTGGATCACGGGTTGGTGACATTTGAAACCATAACCTCGGCGGACGAAGATGAGCAATTAGAGATTCAAACCGTAAATGCATCGATCACTCCACGATGAACAATCGCGCTGACCAACATTGCTGTTGTCCAACGACTCTGCTTCCTAAAACAAAAGCGCGTACCCGCGAATGCCATCGCACAGGCGGTGGTTCGAAGACTTGCCTCGGCCCTTGTGGATCAGCCCACCGCCACCGTCCTCACGAAACCGGATCAGCAGACGGTTGACCTGCCGGACGGTGATCGCCAACACGACCGCAGCCGAAGCCACAGTCCGTCGGCCCGAAAGTACTTCCGTCAAAACCTCAATGCGTCGTACGTCACGTTCGCTCATCCGCACCCAACCCATAGTCGTCCGCCCCCAAGGCCCTAGCCTTGAAAGGGTAATCGGACATTTCTATCGGGCGAGAGTAGGACATTTCTATCCGGCGCTAATACAGGATGTTGGCGCCCGATAGAAATGTCAGGATATCTGACTCATTAGAAATGTCAGTATAAACACCCGTAGTCGTCGTGCGGTGGAAATGTGCGGAATCGCCGTTCTTTGGCGATTTCCACATTTCCATCCGCCCAGAACGCGGAAAGTTTTCATTCGCTGTGGGCTTTGCTACCGAGAAGCCGCCATAACATTACCGACGCAGGTAGTAGATGTCCCCTATTGCAGTTCATCGTTGTTGAAGATTTATTGACATAGTCTGTCTATGCTAGTAATACTTGCTGGCAAAGGTTGTCTGTGCCATAACTGCGAAAGGTCACGGTTGAAGCCAAACGAGATTCCACCCGGCACCCTCGATCTCCTCATCCTCAAGACCCTCGCCCGTCATGGCGAGATGCACGGCTACGAGGTGGCAGAGTCCATCCTCCATGCATCCGATGACGTCATCAGCGTCGAAGAAGGCTCCCTCTACCCCGCGCTCCAGCGCATGCTTCTCAAAGGCTGGGTCTCCGACGAGTGGGGGGTTACTGCCGGCAATCGCCGCGCTCGCTATTACCGCCTCACCGCCGCCGGCCGCAAACAGCTCACGCAGGAGCTTTCACACTTCGATCGCATCTATGGCGCCATCGCCCGCGTCGTCGAGGTTGGCTGATCGCAATACGCAGCAGAGCAACGGGGGGGGACACCATGAACCAGCTTCTTCGCCGCATTCGCATGCTTCTCCATCGTGGCCGCTTCAACGCCGAGCTCGAAGAGGAGATGCGTCTTCACATTGAGCTGCGTGAACAGAAGAATGTCGATGCGGGTCTTGCGGCCGATGCAGCGCATCGCGAGGCGCATCGCAGTTTCGGCAACGCGACCGTGCTCCGCGAGAACAGCCATAACACCTGGGGCTGGGGCTGGCTCGAAGGCTTCGCGCAGGACGTCACCTACGGCGTGCGCTCCATGCTGCGCTCCCCCGGCCTGACCGCGGTCGCGTTGCTCTCGCTCGCTCTCGGTATCGGCGCCAACACCGCGATCTTCAGTTTTCTCAACGCCGTGCTGCTGCGCTCGCTGCCCGTCAGAAACTCATCGCAACTCGTGGTGCTTGGAGAAGGAGGACAACTGGGGCAGACCAGTCGCTATGGTTCCACCGACCTCTATTCCTACCCCTTTTACCGGCAGTTTCAGCAGAAGCAGCAGGTCTTCTCTGAGGTTGCCACCCTCTTCAGCTACAACCCCGATGTTCACGGAACCATCGACCGCCGCGACCAGATGCAGCCGATCGCGGCCGATCTGGTCTCCGGAACTTTTTTCAGCACACTGGGCGTCGAGCCGGCGATCGGCCGCCTGTTTACAGATGCCGACGACAACAGCGAAGGCGATCATCCGGTCGTCGTCATCAGTCACAACTGGTGGCAGACGGTCTTCTCCGGCGACCCCGATATCCTCAAACACACGGTCAAGATCGGCGACACTACCTTCGACATTGTGGGGGTGGCTCCGCCCGGCTTCTTTGGAATCTTCGTCGGTCATACGCCCGACCTATGGGCTCCCATGTCGATGATGAACGCCATGCCCTTGCATTTTACGGGCTACAAGGACAACTTCAGCCAGTCGAACCTGATCCTCGCGCGACTGAAGCCCGGCGTCTCACGCGAGCAGGCCGAGGCTAACACCAACGTCCTCTACCAGCAGATCATCCGCGGCTTCTCCGACGCTAAGCTTGATGCCTACAATCTTCGGCATCTGGAGGCCGCACACGTGAAGCTTACCTCACTGAAGACCGGCCTCTCCGCCCTGCGCCACAGGTTCTCCGACCCACTCAAGATCCTGATGGGCGTTACCGCGCTGGTGCTGCTGATCGCCTGCGCAAACATCGCGAACCTTCTGCTCGCCCGCTCCACGACCCGAGCGCGCGAGTTTGCCGTTCGCCAGGCCCTCGGCGCTCAACGCCTGCGCCTCATCCGTCAGCTTCTTACCGAAAGCCTGCTGCTTGCCCTTACCGGAGGCCTCCTCGGCATCGTCGTCGCCGTCGTCGCCGACCGTTTTCTGCTGCGTATGATCTCGGGCGGGCCCAACGCGGATCTCATACGGCTCGACGTCTCGCTCGATCTTCGCCTGCTTCTCTTTACTCTTGCCGCCACCATCAGCACCGCGGTTCTCTTCGGCATCCTCCCCGCGCTCCGGGCCTCGCGCATCGAGGTCACCGAGGCCCTCAAGGACGGGCGCGTCTCCTCCAACGCCGCCACCCGCAGCCCGCTCGGCAAGACCCTCGTCGTCACCCAGGTCGCTATCTCGCTGGTTCTCACGGTCGCCGCCGTGGTGTTCTTGCGCAGTCTCGTCAACCTTACGAAGGTCGATACCGGCTTCAACCGCCAGGGTGTGCTTCGCCTCGACATCGACCCCACCGTCACCGGCCACAAAGGCGAAGACCCACGCCTGATCGCCATGTTCCAGCAGATCGAGCAGAAGGTCGCAGCGGTCCCCGGCGTACAGTCCGCCAGCTTCGCTTCCTTCTTCTTCGCGCAGGGTACGTGGAGCGAAAACATCAACGTTCCCGGCGCCCCCTACAACGACCACATCTTCGTCAAACACAACATCATCGGCAACGATTTTTTTCGCACGATGCAGATCCCGCTTCTCGCCGGTCGCACCTTCGGCACGGAGGATACCGCCGCCTCGCACAAGGTAGCCATCATCAGCGAGAGTGTTGCGCGCGACCTCTTTCCCGCAGGCGTCAACCCCATCGGCCGCCACTACTTCGTCAGAAAAGATCCTAACCCTGAGGAAGATGTCGAGGTCATCGGGGTCGTCAAGGATGTCAAGTTCAGCGGCCTCGACGAGCCGCAGCAGTACATCGACTACATCCCCAATCCGCAGCACCCCTCGATCTACGATGGCCTCGGAGTGCGCTATACGGGCGACTTCAATGCCGTCTCCACCGCCGTGCAGCAGGCCATCCACTCCATCAACCGCACACTTCCCATCAGCCGCATCACCACGCTCGACGCCGTCGTCGATCGCACTATCACCAATCAGCGCCTCGTCGCCGAGCTTTCTGCGTTCTTCGGCCTGCTCGCCGTCTTTCTCTCCGCCATCGGTATCTATGGCCTGATGAGCTACATTGTTAGCCGTCGCACCAACGAGATCGGCATCCGCATGGCTCTCGGCGCCGCACGGTCGAGTGTGCGCTGGATGGTCATGCGCGAGATCGTTCGGCTTGTCGTCCTCGGCATCGGTATCGGCACCGTCATCTCCCTCGCCGCGGGACGGCTTGTCGCCACCATGCTCTATGGTCTCAAACCCACCGAACCCAATAACCTCGCCATCGCCATCGCCGTACTCCTTGTCGTTGCTCTCACCGCCGGTTACCTCCCAGCCCGCCGAGCCTCCAAGGTTAGCCCTATGGAAGCCCTACGCTACGAGTAGTCCTACCTTGGTTCATCCTTCCACGATGTAGAAATTTGTGGGTTTCCTTGCAAACTACCGACCACTTCGTCACTTCCGCAAAATCCTCTTGCACGCTTTTTCCATCCTCGCGGAGTGAGCCATCTGGTCCAATATGAAGGTAAAGGGTCTGGCGAGTGACGCCTAACTCTATGCAAAGCTCGCTGCCCACCGTCTGTTGTTGGCCCATCGCGGTCATGGCTAGGCGCAATTTGGCGGAGGTCATCGTGTATTGGCCGCCTCTCTTCCGCCCGGGTGCGCTGAGGAGCAACGGGTATGCTTCCCCCTTGACATTCGACAGGAGTAAGGCTCATGCTTTTGTTGAATCGGTCCTGTCAAGATTCGAGGGAACATGGCTACGTCTACTGATTTGTTGCAAGGAACACTGGATTTGTTGATTTTGAAGACGCTGGATTTGGAGCCGATGCATGGGTGGGGGATTGCACTACGCATCCAGCAGGTTTCGAAAGAAGCGCTTCAGATTGGGCAGGGATCGCTTTATCCGGCGCTCCATCGGCTGGAGTACAAGGGATTGATCAAGGCGGAGTGGGGCGCTTCGGATAACAATCGCAAAGCCAAGTACTACTCGCTGACGCGGACGGGGAAGAAACAGTTGGATGCGGAACTCGAGAACTGGGATCGCATTGCGGGTGCGATTGCGCTGGTCCTGAAGGGGGCGTAGGAGCGACTTATGTTGAGGGAATGGCTGACGCGGTTGCGCTTTTTGATTCTTCGCAAAGCGCCGAGTGATCTGGATGCGGAGCTGGCCTTTCATCTGGAGGAGCAGGCGCGTGCGAATGTGGCTGCCGGCATGGATGCTAGGGAAGCGCGACGGCAGGCTCGGATTGCGTTTGGCGGCGTGGAACCGGCGCGCGAACAGGCTTACGCCGCGCGGCCTGGGTATCGGCTGGAGATGCTGGGGCAGGATGTGCGTTATGCGCTGCGTGGGTTCCGTCGGAGCCCAGTGTTTACAGTGACGGTGATCTTGACGCTGATGCTGGGAATTGGGGCGACGACTGCGGTCTTCAGCGTGGTGGACCGCATCTTGTTTCGCTCGCTGCCGTATGCACATGCGGACCGGCTGGTATCACTGGGGATTGTACATTCGCTGGAGACGCAGGAGTTCGTGATGGGCAATTTCTATTCCGACTGGCGCGCTAATCAAAGGCCCTTTGACGCTGTGACCTCAGAGTCTACCGGCCCGTCGGAGTGCGATCTGACGGAGCGAAGCCCGGCGCAATTGAGTTGCGAATCGGTGGAGGGGAATCTGCTGCCGACTCTGGGAGTTTCGCCGGTGCTGGGGCGGAATTTTCTGCCGGAAGAGAGTCGGGCGGGTGGGCCGAATGTGGCACTGATCTCTTACGGATTGTGGCTGAACCGGTTCGCTCTGGATCAAGGGATTCTGAACAAAACGATTAACATCGATGGGCAGCCGGTGCAGGTGGTTGGGGTGCTGCCGAAGGATTTCGAGATGCCACGCCTGGAGAATGCGGATGTGCTCTATCCGTTCCAGATGGATGACGTTGCGGATCGCAAGGCGAACGGAGGTTATGGCAGTCCCAGGCGCATCTTTGCGCGACTGAAAACGGGCGTGACGGTGGAGCAGGCGCAGCAGGAGATGGAGCCACTGTTTCAAGCGTCGCTGAAGCAGATTCCGGCGGATATCCGCAAGCAGATGCATCTGATGGTACGGTCTTTGCGGGACAAGCAGATGCAGGACGTGCGCGTGACGGCGTGGGTGTTGTTTGGCGCGGTGCTGGCGGTGCTGCTGATTGCCTGCGCCAATGTAGCGAGTTTGCTGATGGCGCGCGGCGCGGCCAGGAGACGGGAGTTGGCGGTGCGCTCGGTACTGGGCGCGAGCCGTGGGCGGCTAGTGGCGCAGGCGTTGACGGAGGCGATGCTGCTGGCATTGAGCGGTGCGGGGGCGGGCTGTCTGCTGGCGGAAGGGTTGCTGCGGCTGTTTGTGGCGATTGCGCCGGCGAATGTTCCTTATTTAAGTCAGGTGCATCTGGATCTGCGGATTGTCGGCTTTGCGGTCCTGGTTTCGGTGCTTTGCGGGCTGCTGTTTGGATTAGCCCCTGCATTTGAGAAGCCTAGCTCGGAGATGCTGGTGGGGCGGTCAGGTCGTAATGCCACAAGGGCTTCGTTGCGGCAATGGTTGGTTGTGGCCCAGATCGCGGCGAGCATGGTGTTGCTGACGGGGGCGATGCTGCTGGTGCGAAGTTTTTGGAAACTGGAGCATGAGCAGCTGGGCATTCGGGCCGATCGTATTTTGACCGTCAGCGTGACGCTGGGGTCATACAACTACGGCACTCCACAAAGAAGGATGGTGTTCTTTCAAGAGTTGGAAAAGAGGCTGCGGTTTGGGCCGGGCGTGAGTGACGTTGCGTTGAGCGATTCCGTGCCGCCGGAGAACTTTCAACTTGGCGGACAGCGCATTGAGGACATTGTGGTGAAGGGACGGCCACGTCCGCATGAAGCCAGCGGAGAGCTGGTGACGTTCCGGCGAGTTTCGCCGGACTACTTTCGGACTTTGAATATTCCGATCGTGCGAGGTGAGAGTTTCACCGATGCGGAGCGGGGTTCCAAGGAACACTTTGTGATCCTGAGCAACAAGCTGGCTGGGCGGTTGTTTCCGGGGCAGGACGCGCTTGGACAGCGAATGCAGATGGGCAGTGGTGACGCAAATCCTGCGTCGTACACCGTGGTGGGCGTAGCCGCGGATGTGAAAAATGGAGGACTCACCGGTGAGCAGTTGCCCGAGTATTACCGATTGCGGCGCGATCAGGCGGAGGATTGGGAGTGTTGCGGGCACTGGGGACAGACGGCGGTGGTGATTCTGCGCAGTTCGTTGCCGGCCGAAGCGCTGTCGCCGTGGATTCGGACGCAGGCCGCGGCGATAGATCCCGCGCAGTCAATGGACATTGCGACGATGCGGCAGAGAGTGAGCAAGCTGGCGGACGGGCCGCGCTTTCAAACACTTCTCGTCGGCTTCTTTGCGATGACCGGGCTCGTGCTGGCGGTGATTGGGTTGTACGGGGTGATCTCGTTTCTGGTGGCGCAGCGCACTCAGGAGATTGGTGTGCGCATGGCTCTGGGGGCGACGCGAAGTGGGATCCTGTGGCTAGTTTGTGGGCGAAGTTTGCGGCTGATCCTGTGGGGAACTGGTGTGGGGCTGGTCGCTGCGCTGACGGTGTCGCGGGTCCTTGGGAGCCTGCTCTATGAAGTTGGGTCGCGCGATCCTTTGAGCTTTGTCGCGGTAACGCTGGTGCTGATAGCGGTTGCGCTGATGGCTACGCTGATTCCGGCGCGTTCGGCTGCGCGGGTCGATCCGATGGTGGCTTTGCGATGCGAGTAGGGGTTGTAAGCCCAAACCTAGCGGAGTGAGCCATCTGGTCCAGTCCGCCGGCCAGAAAGCAACTTCTGTCAAGACCTCGATGCGCCTTACGTCGCATTCGCTCATCAGCACCCATCCCATAGTCGTCCGTCTCCCAGGCCAGACCTAGGAGAGTACTTGGGACATTTCTATCGGGCGAGAGTAGGACATTTCAACTTTGCAGAAACCGGACATTTCTACTTTGCGCGTACAATGCGTGTTGCTGCAAAGCTAAAGCGTCGTCGTTTCTGCAAAGCTAGATTGTCATCATAATGCGTAGTCGTCGTCGTGCGGGTGGGAATGTGTGAAATCACCGCACTTGGTGATTTCCAAGGACTGTGGGAAGGGTGGGAGACCGGCAGCTTCATCGTCGGTCTTCCATGCTTTCCATCAGGCCGTCATTTCCACCGCGGGCGCCGCCGCGATTTTCGGTTTGTAATCCGGCCCGTAAAGCCGACGAGGGTTCTTCTTGTATCCGCCCTTTGCGCTGTTAGTCATCACCTTCGGTACATGCTTGATGTCCTGCTGCGCTTTCACCGTTGCGAGTGCGTGGCCGAGGCGTTTGTTCTCTACGACAGCGGTGTGGCTTACGCGCTGGTCTTTGCTGAAGACGCGATAGGGAAGTAGGTGACCTTTCCATCGAACCTCCAGGGGCTGGTCGATGAAGTCATAGATCTCGACATACTGCCCCGCCAGCTTCTCCGATATCTCGCTACGTTCTAGGATGATCTGCTTGCGATCGTAAGCCATCGTGAGCTGCTGACTGACGTGCCGCTGCTCACGATGGCACAAGATATCGGTGAGTTGAGTCGCTTTGACATGCAGTGCACGGTGAAGGTTCTCAGTCTTCTGTGCAGGCAAGGCGAAGCGTTCGTTGAAGTGCTCGACGAACGACGGAAGGAAGAGGTTGCCAGCTGCCATATCGCAAATGCCGGCTAGTCGCATTCCTTGACTAGCCGGTCCTGAAGAGTGCGGTTAGCCCGCTCAACCCGGCCCTTCGCCTGGCTGGAGTTAGCGCAGAGGATCTCAATGTTGAGCTCTGCCAGCGCACGACCGAACTGCGTCATCCCGGATCCTCCCATCGCGTCTGGTCGGTTCACGCGGAAGACAGTGTGCTTGTCCGAGTAAAAAGCGACAGGGCAGCCGTGATCGTTCAAATAGCCCTGCAAAGCACTGAAGTAGGAGTCCGTGCTCTCGCTGGGCACAAAGCGTAGCTGCATCAGCTTGCTGGTTGCGTCATCGATGAAGACCAGCAGCGTGCAGGGCTCGCCGCGCTGCTCGAACCATCGGTGATCACTGCCGTCGATCTGGATCAACTCGCCATAGGACTCACGTCTCAGCCGCGGCTGGTGAAAGCTTCGGCGCTGCTTGCGCGACAGCCACAGCAAGGACCAGCGGGTAAGCCATACAGCCGTCGTCGAGAACAAACGCCTCGGCCATGCCCTCGCTGTGGTCAAGGCGCAGCAGGATGTGAAGCATCAACCGAAGATAAGGACCAACAGCGAGAAGCTTGGATATCAGAAGCGAGGCCGACAGCTTTACGGGCCCGATTACAAAGCAAAAATCGTGGCGCCCCCCGCGGTGGAAATGACGGGCTGACGGAAAGCGTGGAGACCGGACGATAAGACTGTCCGGTCTCCCCGCTCTTCCCACAGCCCTTGGAAATCGTCAGTGTCGACGATTTCACACATTCCCACCGCACGACGACGACGACCGATTATGATGACATTTCAGCTTTGCATCGCTGACGACACTTACGCTTTACAGCAACACGACTTGTAGCCGCCCATTAGAAATGTCATGGTCCCGCCCGTTAGAACTGTCAGGTTCTAAGGAAGGGATGGATATCGATGAGCGAGCGCGATCTGAAGCGTATTGAGGTTTTGACGGAAGTACTTTCGGGCCGACGGACTGTGGCTTCGGCTGCGGTCGTGTTGGCGATCACCGTCCGCCGAAAGCTTGACCTAAATAAGAAAAGCCCGCCCAGTTGAACGATGCGCGGGCTTTTCCTTTGCTTAATGTGCAGGCTACTTCAGCATGTACGACGGATCGAAAGTCAGCTCGCGCACCCAGATATTACGGAAGCTGATCGGCTCGCTCTTGTCGCCGTGCGCCTGCAGCTTGATCGGCGCCTTGTCATACGCCTTGTAGAACGGCTTGCCGACGTAGAGCGTCTGCCCCTTCAGCTCGAAGTGGTTCTCGACCAGTACCCCGTTGAAGAAGACCGTCGCGTAGGCCGGGGTCTTCACCGAGCCATTCTCGTTGAATCGTGGGGCGGTCCAGACGATATCGTAGGTCTGCCACTCGCCAGGCTTGCGCGAAGGCGTTGCCAGCGGAATTGCCTGTTTGTAGATTGAGCCGACCTGCCCGTTCACGTAGGTCTTGTTGTTGTAGTTGTCGAGCACCTGTAGCTCATAGCCTGCGTCTCCCGGCCCCAGGGAAGCGAGGAAGACACCGCTGTTTCCGCGTGCCTGGTCCGAGCCTTCGATTGTCGTCGGGATCTTCCAATCGATGTGCAGCTGGTAATCCTTGAAGGTCTTCTTGGTTTCGATATTGCCGACGCCGTGCTCCTTGCTTACCTTCAGCGTGCCATCAATCACAATCCATTTCGCGGGGGTGTGGTCCTCCGCGCTTACCCACTCGTCCTGATTTTTGCCATCGAAGAGAATGATGGCGTCGGACGGTGGATCGCCGTCGTTCTTTCCGGGTGTCACAGCTGGAGGTACCGGCGCGTAGACCTCCGTATCCTGATGCTTCATCTGAGGCTCAGCCTGTTGCGCGACAGCAGATAGGGCAACGGCCATTACAGTGGCGACGATAAGAGACATTCTGATGAGGGTTGGCATATCACAGATGAAGATAGCACCCAGCCGCGACCTCGCGAGTCACGGGCGGCTTACTCCATGCATGGAACAGGAAATACGCAGAAACGTTCGTTCAACATATTTGGATTTTGTTAAATCTATGAGCGGCTTAGACCATCCCCCGCAGATCGACGCGTTCGTTTCGATTGAGCATGCGAGCCCTCGCACCACTGATCCGTTCGCGGTTATGGCTGGTGCGGGACCTGCGTTACCAGGGGTCGCCGTTGCGACGCGGGTGGCCATTCTGTAATCTTCCAGAACGCAGTGCGGGTCAGTGGGGAGAGGGCCTGACCAGAGAGAAGATGTCACAGGTTATATGGTTGAAGCCGATAGCCGTTGCTCAGATTGAGTTTCTAGAATGGACTTCAGTCGAAAGGTTGAGGCATACCAAGTTTATTGCCATGCGCCACGATAAGGACGCACTGACAGTAACACGCGAGACATGAACAGACTCTCGTCTCACAACTCGGGGTCGTTTCAGAATTCGGACGATAAAGTACGGTAACGGTCAATAGATACAGAAAACAAACCACTTAGTGGGACGCGTCGCTTGTCGTACCGGTGTGCAATGTTTCTTCTTGTAAGTTATTGATGTTATTGACACGCAATTTTCTTAGCGTGCTCTGTTGTCCGAATTCTGACGGGACCCTGCAAGGTGATAGCCGCCTTATCCTGCAGGCAGCGGCAGCCGCTCAGAAGGCCGTCGACATGATCACCACAGTCAGGAGCTCGCACCACAGGAAGAGCAGCCGGCATATCCGGTCGCTCCCCTGCCTGCAGTATGACAACCCTTCTGCACACGGAGTTCCGTTAGGCTGAGACTTCAGCCGCCGTCAGCCCAGCCCTGACGGGATCATTAGCATCAAACTTGCCTTCACCCCAAAGACTATGACCGCTGGTTATCGCGCGAGGGCGACGGAGCGGACGCCGATCGGGATCCTCATCCATGAAGCGTTTCGTCGACATCGCCGAAAATGTACAGATTCCCTTTGAGGCGCTGGAATGGGCTGACATTTACCTATTCGACTGACCCGGGTCGAATAGATTCCAGGCAGAGAAGCGATGCGAAACGCTTACAGGTAGCGTTTCGCTGATAGGTGCTACAGCCTATTCGACGCCTTGGACTTGCAAAGGCTTGGCGCAGGTCCGGCGCAGATCGTGGGCGCCGAAGTGCTCGATCCCGATCTTCTTTGCAGATTGCTCGACGACCGACCAAATCGCCCAGTCGCCAGCTCGTCGCCTCTTCGGCACCGATCAGCCCGTTCCGTCTGGCTTCAGCAACCAGACGCCGGGCGGCAGCGATCTGTTCGCTTTGCGGCTGGACGGCCGTTGACACGTGCTTTGCTGCAGGAGTGGAAGGCGTCGATGGACAGCTTGGCGGCATCGACCGTGAAATGTAAAGCTAGCATCCACCCATAATCTGAGCACAGGTACGCAAGGTGGCTTCTGAAGGATCAATTCCTGAAACGAGAGAATCTGGGTAATCGGCCAAGCCTAATGAGAAGCCGCAGGCCCAGCCTTGTGTGCCAAATAATTAGCACAGAAGGTGTGCCAGATAATTAGTCAAGCAACACCCTTCGCTCATCGCTTTGAATTATTAAGAAAAAAAGGTATATTTTTTCTTAAGTAAAAGAGGCTAAAAAATCCATGGAAATGCCGCGCCATAAAATACTTAGGCGATTGAAGAGATTACCGGATGGTAGCGTCTTCTCGGCGAAGGATTTGCTCGATCTGGCTAGCCGGACGACGGTCGATGTCCTGCTAGCGGAACTCGCAAAAGCCGGCACGGTGCGCCGAATCGGGCGCGGCCTGTACGAGTTGCCGAAATTCAATGCGGCGCTCGGCGCTGTTCTATCCCCCGACATTCACAATGCTGCACAGGCAATTGCGCGGCGGCAACGCTGGAAGATCGTCCCGGAAGGAGCGTGGGCGGCCAATCTGCTCGGCCTGTCGCAGCAGGTTCCGGCAAAGCTTGTCTATCTGAGCAGCGGCCCGAAGCGCGAGGTGCAGATCGGCGGGCGCAAGGTTCTATTCAAATACACCACACCGAAAACGCTGACCGGCTCGGGCGAGAAGTTTTCGCTCGTCGTCCAGGCGCTGCGTTATCTCGGCAAGGACGGGGTGGGGCCGGCGGAGATCGAGAAACTGCGCGCGACCCTGACGCCAGCTGAAAAGAAGAAGCTTTTGCGTGACACGCAGTTCGGCGCAGACTGGATTTATGACGTGGCGAAGACCCTGGCGGAAGAAGCGGACGCATGAACAAGATTGCGACCATGAGCCGCGCGGACCGGCAGGCCCTGTTCGCGGAAACCGCCAATCGCATGGGCGTCACGGATACGATCGCCGAAAAAGACTTCTGGGTCTGCTGGGTGCTGCAGCAGCTTTTTACGCTGGAAGCGTTTCGCGACCGGCTCCTGTTCAAGGGCGGCACATCGCTGTCGAAGGTCTTTGGCGTCATCAGGCGATTTTCGGAAGACATCGATCTGGCCGTCGATTTTGCGGCGCTCGGCTTCACGGGCGATAGCGATCCTAGGCAGGCAGGCCTGTCCCGCACCAAGCGCGAGGCGATCCTGGGCGAAATGTTGACCGTGTGCCGCGCGTATATCGGCACGGAGTTCATCGATGCGCTGCGCGCACGGTGCTCCGATGTGCTTGGGCCGGAGGGAGAATGGACGTTATCGGTCGAACCGGGTATGCCTGATAATGTGCTCTTCCGCTATCCGGCCGCGGCCGCAACGCACGATTACATCGCCGGACGTGTCGTGCTCGAACTCGGCACCCATGCCGAATTCGTCCCGCATGGCAGTTTCACGATCCGCTCCTTTGTCGCCGACCAATTCCCCGACTTGGTCGACGAGCCGGATATCCGCGTTGAGGCGCTGCTGGCGAAGCGTACCTTCTGGGAAAAGGCGACAATCCTTCACGCCGAGTTTTACCGCAGCCCGGAAAAGCCGCTGCCGCCCCGCTATTCGCGGCATTATTACGATCTGGCGATGATGGCGAATTCAGACATTCGCGACGAGGCGCTGTCCGATATGGGCCTGCTGGCCGATGTCGTGCGGCATAAGCAGGTTTTCTATGCGGCGACATGGGCGCGCTACGATCTCGCACAGGCCGGCAGCCTCAGGCTCTTGCCTGCGGAATCTCGCCGGGATGCTTTGAAACAGGATTATCGTCAAATGATGCCAATGATCTTCGGCGACGCGCCGGCGTTCGAGGCGATATTGAGGACACTGGCGGCGCTAGAGGAACTAATAAATCGATAAGGTATTCCATGCACATCACAGAGCTTCGCATAAGGAATTACCGGAACTTCACAAAGGCGAGGTTTCGTTTCAAGCCCGGCGTCAACACTATGATCGGTGAAAACGGATCGGGGAAGACGAATGTATTTCAAGCCCTCCGTCTGCTGCTGGACGAGAATCTGGAACGCAACGCGATCTACCTGAAAGACACGGATTTTTGCCGCGCGCTCGGCGATTGGCGCGGCCAGTGGATCGTTATAGCTGCAACTTTTGCCGAGCTCGACGCTTCGGAGGGTTGCCAGATGTTGCGCCACGTCGCTGCCCACATGGACGGTACGCAGACCGGCACCTGTACCTACCTATTCCGGCCCAAAAAAGAAGTGCGCAAAAAGCTGTTCGAGCTTAATGGCGACGCTGAATCGCAGACGAAGTATCGGGCCGGCCTTTCGATTGACGATTATGAAGCGATTTTCACCGGGCGGGCTACAGGCGATTGTTTGGATGACGCGACCTATGCCCGTTGGGTAGGAGACTTTACAGCGGCGACTTGCCCAGATCCCGATACAGAAAACGCGGATGAACTTGGCGTGCGCATAGCGCCGATCTATCCGGAAATCGCATGCACCTTCGTGCGCGCTCTTCGCGATGCCGTCAGCGATCTCCGGGGATTCCGCGGTAATCCCCTCCTTGCGCTTTTGCGAGGGATGGAGTCTGACATCCAGATCGAAAAAGCGTCCGGTATCACCGATCAGATACGCAAGTTGAATAGCGACATCTCCTCGCTGGACGAGATCAAGACACTGGCGCGCGACATAGAGCGCGCTTTGAAAAGGGCTGTAGGTCACACATACGGCCCCAACGTGGATATAACATCGTCGCTGCCCGATACGATGGAGCGGCTTCTGCAGAAGCTTGGCCTACTGATTGGCGATGACTCTACGTCAGGCTACAAGGGAGAATTGCATGAACAGAGCCTCGGCGCCGCCAATCTGATTTATCTATCGCTGAAGCTCCTGGAATACGAGCGCAAGCGCGCGACGGAACGGGTCGCGCATTTCTTTTTGATAGAAGAGCCCGAAGCGCACATTCACACGCACATCCAGAAAACGCTCTTCGCTAACCTGCCATGCGAAAACACCCAAGTCATCGTTTCCACCCATTCGACGCACATTTCATCGGCGGCGAGAATTACAAGCGTCAATGTGCTGGCGAAGATGAACGATTATGCCGAGGTCTATCAACCGGCCGATAATCTTGCCGACAGGGAGTTGCAGCGCGTCGAACGTTATCTCGACGCTGTGCGCTCGACATTGCTATTCGCCAAAGGCGTTCTCCTGGTCGAAGGCGATGCCGAACTGGTAATGATTCCGGCCATGCTCGAAGCCGTGCTGGGCTCGACACCGGACGAACTCGGGTTTAGCGTGATCTCGATGAGCTCGGCGTTCTTCGAGCATATCTCTTTACTCTTCGCTGACAATCGCATAAAGCGGCCTTGCGCGATCCTTACCGATGGCGACGAGGCTTTTATTCATCTGCCCGCCGATCCGATGACCGATGACAGGGATCAGGCACATGCGCGCCGGGCACAGGCAGCCGGCGAGCAGCGGCGCCGGGCATTGGAGATCAGCGCCAATGGTAACCCGTGGGTTAAACCATTCTTTGCCGAATGTACGTTCGAAGTCGATTTCATCCACAATACGAATGCACCGGCTGTCACCAGATTGCTCGCTGAAATCTATGTCGATGCCGCGGCGCGAGAGCGAAGTCGTATAGCTTTGAACTCGGCCGAGGACGGCGTCGCCGCAACCGAGATTTTGCGGCTGGCCGAGCGCGAGGGGAAGGGTTGGTTCGCCGTTTTGCTGGCTGAACAGCTGAACGAATGGACGATCATACCGAGCTACATTCTCGAAGCTGTGGCGTTTGCTTGCCATAAAAGCGTTCAGCCGCGCGCATTGCAGCGGATGGCAGAGTTTCGGATTGAAAGAATCATGGCGAGCGACAACCCTGTGCGCGCGTCTCCGGAACCGCTGATGGAGGCCTTTCCCACGGGCGATTACGTGACCACGTTCAGCCTCCTGCTGCCTAACGACGATTTCAGTGAATTTTGCGGTTATCTCGAAGTCTTTCAAGCACAATGATCAAGCTGAACGACGAGCAGCGCGAGGCTGTCAACGCAGAGGGCAATATCGTGGTCACGGCCTGTCCCGGCAGCGGGAAAACGCGCGTGCTGACGGCGCGGGTGTTGAGAGCGCTCGATGAACGCGGGACGCGGCAGGGACGCGTTATCGCCCTGACGTACACGAACCGCGCAGCAGATGAAATTCTTGCGCGACTAGATGAGCAGAATATCGAAGCTGAAGGGTTGTGGACCGGAACCATACACAGCTTCGCGCTCGAATGGATACTCCGCCCTTACGCGCCATATTGTGCAGAGCTTCGCCACGGCTTTACGGTGGTGAACGAATATTTTGCCCGGAATTTACTGACCAGCCTCAAACGGTCGGCGGGACTGAATTGGTTCGACGCGGTGAGTACCGCTAGAAAGCGCGACGGCGCGGATTGCAACGACACTACTGTTACGAGAGATGTCTATCAGGCCTACAAGGCAGAACTGCGCCGCCTGCAGGTGATCGATTTTGACGACGTGCTCTATCTGGCTTTTCGGTTGCTTCAGGACCGCCCGGAGATTGCCGCGACCGTTGGCGCCATTACGCGGGTGATCTGCGTGGATGAGGTGCAGGACATCCAGGATTTGCAATTTGCCATCCTGTCGTCGATCTACAAAGCCGCCAGGAACAAACCGGCGCTATTCTTCGTTGGCGATGAGCACCAGTCGATCTACGAATCGCTCGGCGCGATGAGCATGTCGCCGCAGCTGATCGCAGAGGAATTCGACCTGCCCGGAATCAGGCACCTCGAACTTCATGGCAATTACCGATCGACCCAAAGAATCATCGACCTGTACCGTCAGTTCCGTCCAACGGTGGGTATTATCACCGGACTCTCAACGGGCGCGGCTGAGTTGGGGCATGTCACGTTCGACAATCTGACGATAGGCAAGGATCGCCTAGCGGCAGCGATAGCAGAGCGGATCAGCGCTGCGCTGATGGCCGGCGTGGCAGCACAAGACATCTGCGTCATCGCACCGCAGTGGGACCATATCAAGCCTTTAGCGCGGCAACTTGTGGGATTGCTGCCGGAAGTCGACTTTGACGCGCCGGGTCTTTCGCCTCTTCACAGTTCCTATGAGAACTTCTGGTTTAAGATTGCCCGGCTCGTTCTCACGCGGCCCTCGCCTAAAAGGACCCGAACCCGGACGCAGTGGGCGGGGGAAGCCATCACAGAATTACGGCACATCGTCGCCTTCGAACCTCCAGAAAACATTCGCACGCCGCGACGGCTTTTACGCTTGCTGAACAGCCTTTCATCGATCGAGACAGATGGCCTGATGTTTCTGTCCGATGTGTTCGCTCAGTTCTTGCGGCATATCGCACTCGATGTCGAAACCTGCCTCGCATTGAAACAGGCCTATGAGGGGTTTTTCGGGAAAGCGGAAGAGCATTTCGCCAACGTGGAGGAAAGGTTGCCTCGCGATATCGGCAGCTTTCAACGGTTGTTCAATCATCCATCCGGCGTCGTGATCAACTCGTGCCACGGGGTCAAAGGCGAGGAATACGATACCGTGATCGCATTCGGGCTGTTACGCGGCTATGTGCCGCACTGGAATGTTATCTACACCAAGCCAACAGAGGTAGCGCAAGATCAGGAATCGAAGCTGCTGTATGTCATTTGTTCTCGGGCCAAAAAACGCCTCCATCTGATTGCGGAATCGGGACGGACTACCCGACGCGGCGTAAGCCTTGACACGGCCAATCTCCTTCGCACGCTGCGTTGCACCTTCGATTAGGATTACCCGGTCCGAAAAGTACGAACGATGCGGCTTTCGCAGCCTTGCATCGGATCGCCGAAATCCACACCTCATCATGAAGTGGCTCTCTAGCGAAAGATGGTCTATCGTGTCGCTTTCAGATTTTTTTGTCGTAGTGTGTCGTTTTGCTAATTCCCCACGCTACAGCCTGGGGTGTATCATCGCTGGCCGTGAGATGTCGCCAGTGGGTCGAAGCCTTGCTCACGAGCGGCACGGCTGTGGGTTCCGGCCCGGGGCAGCTGCCGCCCGGTGAGGTCGAGAAGCAATGCGGTGCGCTGCGCCGCTCGATAAAGGGGCTGCTCATGGCCGAGTGCCTGGAGCGGGACACACGATTTTCGAGTGCGCCACCTTGGCCTCGAGACTGACGAAGCTCGCCCGTTGCCGCTGAAGCGAACGCCGACCCGGGAGAACCCTCATGAAGCAACAATGGAGATCGGTGGCCCTCGCCGGACCCATCCTTTTGGCGGTGTTCGGCCTCGTGCTCGCGATTCACGCGCACGTGGGCGACGTGTTCACCGCGGGTGCGCCGGCCAAGGGACCGAGCATTCAGCGTGCCGTCGAGATCCCGAGCGGCAGCTACTCGGTGTCCGGATCGACCGGCGCCGCCGCATACCGATTTCCCATAGTGGTGCCACCGGGGCGCGCCGGCATGGAGCCATCGCTCAGCCTCGACTACTCGTCGCAGAACCCGATGCGCGGCGGCGTCGCCGCCGGATGGTCGCTGCAGCTGCCGTCGATTGAGATCGACACGAGCTCCGGGCACCTCCTCGAGACTGTCGAGCCGAGCATCCGGCGCCACGCTCGATTCAGGAGCAGCCTGGCCGGCGGACAGCGGTTGATACCGGTGAGCGAGCCGGGCGCGTCCGGAAACTGGATCGCGCTGCGCGCGGAGAACGATGCCTCGTACGTGCGCTACGAGTACCCAGCCTCCACCGGCGTCGGCGCGCTGCCCCCGTTCTTCCGCGCGCTCGCTCCCAGCGGCCGGATCTTCTACTTCGGCGAGGCGCCCGAGTCGCGCGACGGGGCCCGCTGGTTCCTCACCCGAGCGGTCGATCCCTTCGGCAACGAGGTCCTGTACACCTACCAGAAGATGATGGGCTCGGCTCACGGCGGCATGACGACGAACGTGCCTGTCGACATCGCCATCGCGTCGATCGAGTACACCCGGAACCCGACCCTGCGCAGCCACGCGCGGATCCTGTTCAAGTACGGCAGGAGCGCCCCCTGTCCGGGCAGCAGCGTGCCGCGCGGGGCGCGCTTCAGTTTCAAGAGCGGCGTGCGCACCTACCTGGGCGCCGCCCTGCTCGGCGGAATCACGATCCAGTCCCGGTCCAGCTCCACGAGCTTCACCACGCGAAGGCAGATCGCGCTGCGGTATGACGCTGCCGCGCTCGACTGCAATCAGCCGCGGGGCACCCTGAGGCTGCTCAGCCGAATCGACGAGACGGTCTGGAGCGCGAGCGGCGTGAGCCAGACCTTGCCGCCGATCTCGTTCGACTACGGCACGCCTGGGCGAACCCTGCAGCAGGTGGCTCAGGGCAAGCTGCCGCGCGATCCCACTCCCGGTGCCCCGGCGCATACTTCGCTCGAGAGCGGCGATCGCCGGCTCGAACCGAACGACGCCGGAGGGTGGCCCAGCCTGCGGACGATGCTGGTGGACCTTGACGCCGATGGCTTCCTCGACCTGCTCAAGTCGACCAACCAGCAGACCTGCGCTACGCAGTACTTCCGGGGAGCGGCCAGCAATCCGTCGCTGGCCGGGGTCACCCCGCTCGATCCCGGCTGGCCCACGATGCCGTGGCGGAGCAGCACGACGAACAGCGCCGGGGGACCCTCGCTTGGCACCGGCGACTTCGCCTGGAAGGAGGGCTGCAACCTCGGCTACCAAATGGCGCGACGTTCGACGCCGGTCGAGCCGCAGTTCTCCTGCTCGTCGATTGCGTCGAACTACAGCGCCTTCCGCCTGATGGACGTCGACGGCGACGGGGTCGTCGAGCTGCTCTCGTCGACCGACTACAAGCCGGGGACCTACCGGCCGGCGGACGACGCGGAAAAAGCCGTGCTGTATCACGCGCGGTACGGCGGGGCACCGGCCAGCTGTCCAGCGCAGCCGTTCTCGTGCAGGTTGTCGAACGGCGACATGGCTGCGTGCACGGGATCCTGGCCGACGTGGCTCTTCGCGCCGATCGCCGTGACCCCGCCGGCGTGTGGCGAGAACACGTGCCGTGAGGCGGGCTGCGTCGGCTGCACCAACGCCCCCTGTAGCGACGAGCAGTGGAACGCGTCATGTCCGTGCAGCGTCAACAGCTGCAACGTGAATAACAACAGCCTTGCCGGCTGCTCCATCTGTCGCTCGGAGGTTTCGAGTAGCGGGCGGTTCGGCCCGAAGTGGCAGCCAGGCGACGTCGGCGCGGAGACCTCGCCGGCCGTGGGTCCCGGGAGCAATGCGAACTGTCGCTACCTGCCGGAGCACTGCGAGAATGGCTCGGAGACAGGCATCTCCTACCTTCTGCGGATGTACCGGCTGTCGAAGGGCGCGTCGCCGGTCTTCTCCGGCGCCAGCTATCGCTACTCGCCAGTGCCGTTCGAGAGCGACCGGGGAACCGCCACCTACACCGGGATCCCGGCGTCATCGTTCCACGCCGTCCTCGATCTCGACGGAGACTCCTGCCCCGACGCGCTGTGGCAGTGGCCCGAGCACGTCGACCCCGAATGGAGCGGCGATCTCCAGGTGTGGCGCGGCGACTGCGCCGGGGGCTTTCAGGCTCGCGCCGACGGCAGCCCGTGGACCTGGCCCATGCCGGACGTGGAGCACCCGCAGGAGATCAACGGCGAACCGTCGCGCGTCGCCTTCTCAAGCACAGACACCATGGACCTGGTCACCCAGTTCCCGCACCGGCGCTTCACCGAGACCCGGGCGTCGCTTGTCGACATAAACGGCGACAGTCTCCCGGACTATGTCGTGCAGGAGCGACTCGATAACCAACAGATCCTCGCCGCCTACTTCAATACCGGGAGCGGGTTCGAGCTGACCCGCACGCGGCTCTCGACCGCAATCCCGACGATCTCGCGCGAGGAAAGCGTCGTGCTCAAGACCGAGCCGCTGGGCGGCAACCTCGAGATTGGCTGGAGCAAGAGCGTCCTTCGGTCCTTCGACTTCGATTCCGACGGGCTGGTGGATGTCGTGGGGCTGCCCTCTCCTGACAAGAACCAGCGCAACCCGTGGGCCACCGCGTCCCGCACGGTCGCGGTGAACGTGAACCAGGGCGACTTCTTCCACGCGGTCGCGCCGACCCCGGCCACGAACGCCTGGCACGACGGGCTGGCCCACATCGTGCTGTCCAACGGGGCGAAGTGGCGCAACGCGTCCGACGCACGCGACCTAAACAACGACGGCCTGCCGGACAGCTTCCCCAACGTCGGCGCCCTGGGGACCGCCTGCGCGCCCACGGAGGAAGGAGGAGGGTTCGACCAGTATGCGTACGACTTATGCGGGACCAGCAGGGATGTGCTCCACGATCCCGGGGACGCCGCCGGCCAGGGGCTGCGCTTCCTGCGCTCGGTCAATAACGGTCGGGGGTTGAACGTCCGCTTCGAGTACGGCTCCAGCGCCGACGGCGACCTGATCGAGCGTGACGGCGACAGCATCCTGGGCAGCCCGATGTGGGTGGTCAAGCGCATGACGGTGGAGCCGGGGCCGAGCGCCAGCGGCGGCGCGGCCGTAGCGTCGACAACCAGCTACTCGTACACGTCACCGGTCGTGAACCGCGACCCCCACGGACGGTACGGCTTCCGTGGCTTCAAGGAGGTCCAGCAGGTCAGCGCGCTCAACGCGTCGGGCCACGGCACCCGGACGGTCGACCGCTACGCCTACGACCTGGACCACAGCGGTCGGCTGCGCGAGCAGCTCGTCTTCGACGAGACCGGCGATCTCCTCTCCTTGGAGAGTCACGACTGGCGCGCGGGGCACCTCCTGGGGATGGCGGTGTCGGTGTACCTCGACGTCGACACCCGCCAGCACACCTGTGATGCCACCACCCAAGCGCTGCCCGCCGGGGCGCAGGAGGACGATTGTCGCACCCGCGGCGCCCTGCGGCGGACGACGCGGAGCTATCAACCCAAGCTGGCGACCTCCCTGGCGTACAGCACCATGACGACGAGCGACCTGCCGACCGCCGGCGCGGTAGCCGCGCCGGGCGCCTCGACCATCATGTACGTCCTCCGCGGCGAGCGGCAGACCGAGTCGGCCGCGCCGGCCGCGCCGGACGATCGCGGGGCGGCCCTGGGGGAGACGGTCCTGTACGCCGCGGACCGATACCAGCTGCTGTCGACCGACGTCAGGCGCTATCGCGCCACCGGCGCCTCCTGGTCCAACGCCAAGCTGGTCGGCCGCAGCCGGGTTAAGTACGATGCCAGCGACTTCGGCACGCCGATCGAGTCGACCGTCTGGTCCTCGCCGACCCGCTCTGCGACCACCCGGGCGCAGTTCGATACCATGAGCGGCAATCGGACCCACGTGCAGAAGCCGGAGCAGGCGGAGGACGACCTGTGGTCCGAGGTCCGCTACGACGAGTACGGCGTCCATCCGGCCGAGCTGCGCAACGAGCTGGTGACGGGCACCAGCTCGGCTCACGTCGTCTGGGTCCTCCACGACCTGCATACCGGCGCCCTCGTGCGCCGCGAGGGGCCGATCCAGTCGCAGGGCACGCCGGTCGAGCTCACCAGGTACGACGGGCTCGGCCGGGTCAAGACGATCGAGCGCACGACCGACCCGGGGTTCACCGTGCGCGTGGTCCAGAGCGTCACCTACGACGACGCGGTCGTCCCCAACCGGGTCACAACCGACAGCAAGCTGGATCACGCCGCGGGCACGTCGGTGCGCCGCGATGTCACCTTCGACGGCCTGGGCCGGCCGCTGGTCGAGCGGCTGCAGACCGGAGCGGGCACCTGGCAGGCCAGCTCCTACGTCTACGACGCGGGCGGTAACGCGGTCTCCTACGCCACGCCGAGCCCGACCGGCACCGGCACCGCGACCTACGCCTACCAGCATGACGCGATGGGACGGGTGCTCCTGGCCGACGCGCCCGGGACGTCCGACTGGAGCTTCACCTACGACGGCCTGGCGACCACGCGGCGTCAGGTCCTGTCCTCGGCGGCGCCGGCCGATGGCTCGGTGCCGATGGTGGTGACCGAACGGGTCGACCCGTTCGGTCGGCTGCGCCAGGTGGTCGAAGCGCGAGCAGGCGGCGACGCGGTGACGACCTACCACCACGACGCGAACGGCAACCTCGACGGCATCGTTGACGCGGACGGGCTGGCGACCACGATGGCCCACGACTGGGTCGGGCACCGAATCGGGATCACCCGTGCCGGCCGGACCTGGACCTACGGCTACGATCTGAACGGCAACCTCGAGTCCGAGGTGACGCCGGGCGATGGCCTGCCGGCGGTCGAGTACACCTCCACCTGGGCCTACGATGCGCTCGATCGGCTGACATCCTCCAGCCCGGCGCCCCGCGGTCTGTCGGACAGCGCCGAGCGCTACTCGCTCGGCGCCACCCACTACGTGTACGACGAGCCTACCTTTGCCAACGGCATCGGTCGCCTCACCACCGTGGCCCTGCCGTTCGGCCGGGTGAGCTACGCCTACTCGGCCGAGGGCCTGCCCGCGACCGAGTGGCGCCGCTTTGACATCCGCCCCGCCGGCGTCAGCCTGGCCAGCACCCGGTCGATGTCGGTGCAGTACAACGCCCTCGGAGCGCCCACGCAGGTCATTCACGCCGACGTGCCGAGCGTGCCGAGCGCGCCGACCGTCACCCGTCACACCTACGACCCGGCCGGCCGGGAACTCGCCGCGTATCGCACGTCGATCGCGGCCCGCAACAAGCTGATCCAGGTAGACCGCAACCAGGCGGGCCTTGCCACCGTGCGGTTCTCGAGGTTCGCGCACGGGCAGACCTGGTCGTACGACGCCCTCGGGCGAGTCACCTACCAGGCAATCCGCCGCTGCGCCGGAGCCACGGTCGTCACCAGCGATGACGCCGGTCGCGTGTGCGCCTTGTCCGGAACGGTCGAAGGCGGCGAGGGGCTCGCCTGGCTCGAGTCCGGGAACGTGGGTCGGGTCACCGACCTGTTCAGCGCGACGTCGATCGACCACGCTTACGACTCGCAGCACCAGATCGTGAGCGCGCTCAGCTCGGACGCCGCGACCGCGAACCCGCCCCTGTACGCGGCGAACTTCGAGTACACGCCGGCCGGGCGCATCCGCCACGCCGACCTGGCGTCGAGCACGGGGTCCCCCGAAGTCCGTCCCCGCGACGTGACCCACGTCTACGACGACGACCTGCAGCCGATGTCGCCCCCGTCCGATCCGGCGGCGGTCCGTGCGCTCGTTCCGGTCGTGGCCGGCCAGCCGACCGGCACCTTCGGCTACGACGCCCGCGGCAACCTGACCAGCCGCAGCTACGGCCCCGAGAGCCACACCTTCGTCTACGACGGCGACGACCGCCTGCGCGAGACCCTGCGGACAGGGCCGAACCCGGCGAGCGAGATCGCCTACTACGACCACACCGGCCAGCGGGTGCTGGCCTACTCGACCGCCACCGCTGGCGCGCCGGCGCGGCTGCGTCAGTGGTTCGGCGCCAGCGAGATCGAGTACACCGTGGGCGGCAGCGCCGTGCAGAGCCGGTCGGACGTCTTCGTCCCGCTCGGCGGCGGTCCTGCGGCCCGGATCCACCGCGCCGGCGGCACCACCACGCTCGAGCTCCTATACGGAGGCGTCCTGGGCAACCTCCTCACCGCGATGCGCACCGATATCGGCACGCCCGCGGCCGGCGCCGCCCGCTACGGCTACGGCCCCTTCGGCGAGCAGCTCTACGAGCTCGGCCCCGCCGCCACCGACTTCCACCGCCGCTTCAACGGCAAGGAGCACGACGAGCTCTCCCATCTCTCCTATTACGGGGCCCGGTACTACGACCGCCTCAGCCTCACCTGGACCCAGGCCGACCCCCTCTCCCGCGTCCTCCCCGACGCCGCCGCCGGCGCCCCCCGCGCCGCCAGCCTCTACGCCTTCAGCCTCAACAACCCCGTCCGTTACATCGACCCCGACGGCCTCGACGCTGGGGTTCGAGCTCGCGGAGCAGGGGAGGTTGTCTTAGCGGGAATGGGTGCAGCTGCAGTCTGCGGAGCGACGGGCCTTTTGCCTTGCGTGGTGGGCGGATTCGTCAGCGCCATCTATGCGGCCCGAGGTGCACATGAATTGATCACGGGCGAGCCAAAGCCCCATGCAGTCACAGCCATCGCCGGGGAAAAGGCCGGCGCTCTCTTCGACGCGGCCGTCTTCGGATGGGGCCTGGGAAGCTTCGTCGGAACTGCGCGCGCAAGTCGTGTGCTCATACGAAGCGGCGGCTCCTCGACGCCTCAAGGCGTCGCCGAGAGCGGAGCAAGCCAGGCCGCAAGGAGCGGAGCAAGCCAGGCCGCAAAGACAGAAGTCACCGCGCTGACCAAGTTCTATCCTGAGAACGCCGGGTTCGCAGGCGCCACAGAACGAACATTCTTGATGCCGGGACAAATAATCGACCGGTACGGCGGAAGCGGATACTCCAGGTTCTTCTCGCCGCAAGGAACAGCGGACTTGGCACGCTCGCTCCCGCCTGGAACTGCGGGCCAACCGTTGCGGACGTTTGAGGTCGCAAAGCCGTTCGAGGTTCAATCGGGAAAAGTCGCGCCTTGGTTCAACCAGCCGGGCGGCGGTCTGCAGTACAGAACGCCCGTAAACTTGGACACCCTCTTGAAGCGTGGAATCATCAAACCACTGAACCCGTAATCCTATGACACGCACGTTTCCAGATCTTCCAGATTGGTCATTCGACGCCGACGAGGTTTCGGCTGGTGTTTACCGAGCATTTGGGCGCGACCGCGCCGGTCGAAACGTCGAAGCAACCGGAATCGACCCGAAGACGCTCATCGAGAAGTGCAGACGAGCGGCACTTCAAATGATGGCGGACGCCCAAAAATCCAATGGCCCTTCGAGAGCTAGCCAACCATGACGGCTTTCCTTTCGATGCTACTTCGTCGCTTGCTGTTTCTGTGGGTTTGTTTGCCAGGTTGCCTCTGGCTTCGTTCTCGACAACAGTGCGGTCTGATGTTGCCAGAAGTCGTTCGTAATAAAGGGTGCTGATTTGGCGCTCAAGCGAGCGCGTCGTCCAGCCCTGACCCGCGGCTTCGTTCATATCCCATTGCCGAGCTGAATCGCTTTCTACCCTCAGAAGGGCGCGGTAGTGGGTCCAGCTCAATTCATGACGCAATGCGTCACGAATTGGAAAGGCCTGGTAAAACAGGCGCATATAACGCAAATTGGAGGCGTCGAACCCCCTTCCGAACTCTGCGGCGAGCGACGAAGCCAATGTCTGCAGCAGCCGAGCTCCATATTCCGCCCGTGCCGCGCCGCCCTGTTCGAACTCCACGATATGACGGCCGATCTCCCAGCAGGTCTGTACCTGAACGGCATCGACGGCCCGCAATGCCCTCTGTCGAGCATTCTGGATGAGGTCGCGAAGATTGTGAAGAAGCTGGGATGCACCTTCGTCGGCTTCAACGGCTTTTGCGCAATTCTTCTGTCATCGCACCATCCCTTCTTATCGTATCCGCTCGCAAAATTGCGGCGTCCCCAAAATCCGCGAGAAATCGCGGTCTCCACTAGAGTCCAAGGTTGTCGTTCACCGCGATCTCGATATCCTGCTCGGAGCCCAGATAGCGCTCGGTGGTCTGGATCGACGAGTGCCCCAACAGGAATTTGATCTGCTCCAGATCCCCGCCGTTCTTGCGGCACAGCTTGGCGCAGGTACGGCGCAGGTCGTGGGCGCCGAAGCGCTCGATGCCGATTTGCTTGGATGACTGTTCAACTACCGACCAGACCGCCCAGTCGCTCAGGGTCTCGCGATTCACCTTCCCGCTCTTCGAGACCGAGCGCAGCAGGCGGCCATCTTCGATGCCCGCGGTCATCCCAGGCGTTGATGCCATGCTTCACCCAGATCGGGATGGCTACCGTCCGGATGCGCCGACCTTTGCCTTCAAGGTCGGCCAGTACCCAGCGCCCCTCTCTTTGCTGGATGGTCTCGACCTCGAGCTCGGCCAGCTCGTTGCGCCTGAGAGCGCAGCCGACCAGAAGCGCCAGGATCACGTAGTCGCGCTTGCCCTTCAGGGTGGAGCGGTCGGGAACGGCCAGCAGCTCTTTGGCCTGCTCGCGGGTCAGCCAGTTCCCCAACCGAGTTCCCTTCTGGCTGATGTTGGGGATGTCGGTCAGGCTGGCCGCCTCCTCCTGCCCGATCATGCCGGCGCGCCGAGCTTCGCCGACCATCTTGCGCACCGCCGAGAGCCGGACATTAATAGTCGAGGGGGAGAGCGACTCCATCGCAGCCCGCCACTCCATTAATAAGGACCGGGAGAGAGGCCGGCTGGCACAGAAGGCGAAGAGGTCGTCGAGGGCCCGGGCGTAGTTGCGCTTAGAATGAGCCGAGGCGACCGCGTCCAGCACCCGCTTGCGCAGCAAACTCTGGGCCGGGGTAAGGGCCAGGGGCTCCGCTGCCCTGTTTTCCGGCGGTATAGGGGGTCGTTTCAGAATTCGGACGATAAAGTACGGTAACGGTCAATAGATACAGAAAACAAACCACTTAGTGGGACGCGTCGCTTGTCGTACCGGTGTGCAATGTTTCTTCTTGTAAGTTATTGATGTTATTGACACGCAATTTTCTTAGCGTGCTCTGTTGTTGGCGCCCGATAGAAATGTCTCTATGCGCGCCGGATAGAAATGTCAGTATAGATCCTTCTTATGACTCGTAGTCGTCGTGCGGTGGGAATGTGTGAAATCACCGCACTTGGTGATTTCCAAGGACTGTGGGAAGAGTGGGACAGTTTCATCGTTCCACTCTTCCCATCAGGCCGTCATTTCCACCGTTGGAGTCGCGGCGAGTTCTGTTTTGTAGTCTGGCCCATAGACTTGGCGCGGGCGCTTCTTGTATCCGATCTTGTCACTGTTGGTCATGATCTCAGGCAATCGCTTGATGTCCTGCTGCGCCTTCACAGTAGCGAGTGCATGTCTCAACCGCTTGTTCTCGACGATGGCCGTGTGACTGACGCGCTGGTCTTTGCTGAAGACGCGATAGGGAAGCGAGTGGCCTTTCCATCGCACCTCGAGCGGACGATCCGCGAAGTCATAGACCTCGACGTACTGACCTGCCAACCCGTCCACCAGATCATTTCGTTCAAGAATAATCTGCCTGCGGTCATAGGCGAGAGTGAGCTGCTGACCAACGTGACGCAGTTCGCGGTGGCACAGGATGTCGGCCAGGCGAGGAGCCGGCACGTTCAGCCTGCGATGCAGGTTCTCAGCCTTGACTGCGGGTAACGAAAACTTCTCGTTGAAGTGCTTCATGAAGCCGGGCAGGAAGGCGTTGCCGGCACTCATGTCACTGATATCAGCAAGGCGCAGTTCCTTCACCAACCGGTCCTGCAAGGTGCGGTTCGCCCGCTCCACGCGGCCCTTGGCCTGGCTCGAGTTGGCGCACAGGATCTCGATGTTGAGCTCCGCCAGGGCACGGCCGAACTGCGTCATCCCCGAACCGCCCTTCGCATCCGGCTTGTTGACGCGGAAGACGGTGTGCTTGTCCGAGTAAAACGCAACTGGGCAGCCATGATCGTTTACATATCCCTCGAGCGCAGCAAAATAGGAGTCCGTGCTCTCGCTGGGCACGAAGCGCATCTGCATCAGCTTGCTGGTTGCATCATCGATGAAGACCAGCAACGTGCAGGGCTCGCCTCGCTGCTCGAACCAGCGGTGATCGCTTCCATCAATCTGGACTAGCTCGCCATAGCTCTCGCGACGGAGGCGCGGCTGGTGGAAGCTCCTGCGCTGCTTGCGCGAAAGCCAGAGGCCTTCCTCCAGCATCCATGTCCGTAAGGTCTCACGGCCTATCTGGATGTCAAGCACGTACCCGCGAATGCCATCGCACAGGCTGTGGTTCGAAGACTTGCCTCGGCCCTTGTGGATCAGCCCGCCGCCACCGTCCTCACGAAACCGGATCAGCAGACGGTTGACCTGCCGGACGGTGATCGCCAACACGACCGCAGCCGAAGCCACAGTCCGTCGGCCCGAAAGTACTTCCGTCAAAACCTCAATGCGCCGTACGTCACGTTCGCTCATTAACACCCAACCCATAGTCCGTCGGTCTCCCAGGCACAGACCTAGGAGGTTACTCGAGACATTTCTATCGGGCGAGAGTAGGACATTTCTATCCGGCGCTAATATCAGTTGGTTTGTCTCACCTTCTCTGTCCAAAATCCCAGGTTCTCTGTCCGCCTACAGTTTTAACCCGATGAATCCAGCATATTCTGTGCAAGATCGTGCAACTTCAACTCGCTAGCCCTTACCCTACCTGACCTGCAAATAGGTCACATCGCATTAATTTGCAATGGAGCGCGAATTGCATCATGACTAGACATTGGAACTTCTGTTGCTTTGCCTGGTATCCGTGGTTTGAAGCGATTCTGGGTCCAGGATAAATGCTTTACGGAGAAGAAAAATGAAACGATTCCTTGGCTCTCTCACCCTCTCTCGGCTATGCATCTCCTCTGTCTGCCTCTTTGCCGTTCTGGCCACAGTTCCTGCCTATGCCGATTCCATCGCCGCCTTCAGCTTCACGTCGTCCCTCTACCGCATCGATGACAATGACACCGCGGAGCTCGGCTACAACTTCACAACCGGAAGCGCTCCAATCACAGTCACCGCGCTGGGCTACATCAACGACGGATACAACGCCACCCACACCGTCGCGCTGTTCGACGTTGCCACCCAACAGGCACTACCCGGCGCACTGGTAAGTGTCACAACCGTCGGCGGAGGGGGAACCAGCACCACCTTCACCTACACCGACCTCTCCTCGCCCTTAACCCTCGCCGCCTTCACCCAATATCAGATCGTCTCCCAGTTCTTCACCGGCGAACACTACTTCACCCAGGCGGAGGGATTCACCTCCCAATTCGGGCTGACGCTCGACACCGCGGTCTACGGCTATTACGGAGCTCCTCCAGCCACTCCGCTCTTCGCAACCAACACCTATCCCCCCAACACTCCAGGAAGCTTTGGGCCGAACCTCAAAATCCTGAGCCCAGACCCCGCACTGAATCAGGTCCCCGAGCTGTCCTCGATCTACCTCGTAGCCAGCGGCCTGGTCAGCTTAACCATATCCAAACTGCGGAGAGGCTAACTCATCCTTTGGCGCGATCGTGACATAGAGGGTGCTAATATGCGAACACCTGGCATGGGAACAGTTTGGTTTTAGCAAAGATGTAGCCCGAAACCCACTTTGACTGCGCTTGGCAACAGATGAGAACCGAGGAAAACACGATGGAACAGGGAACAGTGAAGTGGTTTAACGATGCCAAGGGGTTTGGCTTCATCAGCCGTCAAAACGGCGAAGACGTTTTCGCTCATTACTCCGCGATCAACACGAGCGGCTTCAAGAGCCTCCAAGAGGGGCAGGCTGTGCAATTCAATGTAGTTAAAGGGCCTAAGGGGTGGCAGGCAGCCGACATTCAACCTCTTTAAGAGAGGCTGCTTACTTCTTTGCGAAAGGGATCGGCTCAGGCCTGTTGGATCGGGGTTGAAAACCCAAAGACCTTTGGGTTCCAACCCACCGAGAATGACTTTTGCGATACCTTGACGAGACCTAAAGAGGCTATTAGTATAGCTGTAGAGGTGACGTCAATGTTGTCATCCACAACGACCTTTGTCAGCGCCGATCCTGCCCTCTTCAACCCGCAGTCGGGACGCCTTGATGCCGCGCGTATCGCGAGCGAGATTCAACTGCCTGTGTCCACGATTGCAGACGCCATCGGCAAAAAAGCACCGAGTGTGCGGAAGCATCCCGACGCCAGCAGCCTCCAGCCGGAGTTGCGCCGTGTGTACCGAATTTGGGTGGCTATCGTTGACCTGTACGCCGGGAACAAGAAGAGCGCTCGGATTTTTCTGAATGCCCCGAACCGGTACCTTGAAAATCAGGCCCCTGTCGAGTTCATCGAGAGCGGCAACCTCAAGCCCCTCGAAGCTCTAGTCGAGGCCATGAGCACAAGGCAGCCAGCCTAGCGAGACCGGGATTGCACTCTACTGACCGACTCCTACGCGCCTTAGAGAATGCCCCGGTTCAGCCGTTTTCGGGATTCGTCTATCGGATCATCGCCGAACGGCACCGGGACTCTCCGCTGTCTGCGATTGGCTCCGTCCGTTCCGGTGGTCGCTACAACGCTCCCAATACTTTCCCGGTTCTCTACTGCGCCGATAGCCAGATGACTGCCTTGCTGGAGGTCGAAGCTCTCTTCACCACGGCGGACGGTCAGTTGAAGGGTGCTCCGCGAGACCCCGATCTTGTCCTCTCCCTTCGGTGTGAGCTCGCTCGCGTTTTGGACCTGACCGACGATCGTTTCTACAGCGAGCTGGGGACGACTCGCAATGAACTCGTTAGCCTGACTCCCTCGCGATTCATTCTGAATGCGCGCGGCGATGAGACCCCAACGCAAATCCTCGGAGCGGCCTGTTCCTTCAGTGGAGGTATTTCTGCATTGAAGGTCCCGAGCGGAGCCAACAGCGACGGCTACTGTCTCGATATCCTTCCGGACTCCTTGTTGGTTGGCGAACACGTAACGATCCTGGACGATACTGGCAGAATTAAAGCCCAGATTGACGGCGTGATTCCCGTTCCCGGCAAGTTCGGTGGCCTCACCGTTTGAGGCTTTTCCACTGCAGTGACTATCCCTATCTGAGAGGTTTATGTGGCGGGCGAACGAGAGCAACGCGAGGCATTAGACAAACTTCATGACGAGTTTCGTGCGCGGGCCGAAACGCTCGATATGGACTCCGCGGAGTACGCCGAAGCGTTCCAGCAGATGTCGGACGAATGGCAGACGATCAGCGCGAAGATCGCTGCAGCTTATCCCCTCGACGTGCCGAATGCCGAGTGCCATCACGCGATGCTGAGAGGCATCGCCTTTCAAAATCAGCCTTGGAAACAGTCACCACCAGGCGGCTTCCCAGCACAGGGAGAGCGGGTCGATTTCTTCCGCTCTGGGCCAGAAGCAGCATCGCTCTGGACACACAAAGAGGACGACTGCACCGTACTTCTGGTCGAGGTGGATCTTTCAGAGTTTCGTCGCACCAGTTCACGAAGGTCTTGCTGCGGTGTCGTCTAAGAGTACTGCTCTGCTTGCGAAGCAATCCTACGTGCCCCTATGGCAGTTCTGGACCGCGCTTGAACGTATCTTTAAATGGCAACCAGCCCGCGCAGAATGCCGATCGCTACGGCTTCCGTCCGGCTTCGGGCGCCGAGCTTGGCGAGAACCGAGCTGACGTGGAACTTCACGGTGTGTTCCGAGAGGTTGAGCTGCGCAGCCACCTCCTTATTTCCCCGCCCAAGAGCAACTAGACGTAAGACTTCGACTTCTCGTGCGGTGAGATGTTCCGCTGGAGATAGTTGTGCGGGGTTGCCCAGCTTGGGACGAATACCATTAATCTCGTCTCCTGCTGGGGACGAGGGCCGTGGCAGGGTGACAGCGAAGCCCGCCACCGTCGCTGCAATCGCGGCAACAAGCTGATGAGTCGTTATGACTAACGGAAGCACGGAGCGTATCCTTAAGCGCGAAGCGCTTCTCGTGATGGCAGCACTTAGTGTTCCGGCCAGCAGGACCGTAGGAGTGTCCGAGAAGACTTCATCTAGCGAGCTGTTATTTCCCCACGCCGCTGGAAATGACTCTTCGGTGACAATCACAATAGCATCCGGACTGTCGCTCTGCGCACGAAAGAGCAGAGTTGACGGAAGTGCGACGTGCAGCAAATCCACGCCTCGCGCACCTCGAAGACCTTCGAAGTAGCTCGAGTGCAACATCGAATCGACACATGGCAGTACAAGCAACGGATCGAGCGGGCGTACGACCTCTGCCTGCGCTCGACCTTGTGTTTCGTGTTTGCGATGGTCAGCCACGATCCGCCACAGTTAAGGTCAACTCCATTCTCGCGCCTCCCCGGATCACGACAAGAGATACAGAGTCTCCGACGCTCAAGCTGGCAATCCGATGCAGGGCATCACGAACGTCATGAACGGGATCGCCATTTAGTGACACAATTAGATCTCCCACCAACACACCCGCCGAAGCTGCAGGCGCATTAGGTTCGACGTGCAAAACCAGGAGAACCTGGTCGGCTCCCTCAGCGAACTGAGCCCGCAGAGCCTCGGGAACGGGAACGGCCTGCATCCCGACACCGAGAAAAGGTCGGGGTACGTGGCCACGTTCAAGGATTGCGTCGACAACCCGATCTATGGTCTGTGTCGGCACAGTGATGATGGCATTGCGTGCTAGAGCCGGGCTATTGATACCCAGGACGCGATGTTGTTCGTTCACCAGTGCGCTGCCGGACTGGCCCACGTAAAGTCGAACATCCGGTCGAATGAGGCGATCAATCTGTCCACCGCGCCAGGTTCGCCAGGGGCTGCCAAGACGCGCGATGATTCCTGAGCTGGCCGAGATGTCGCCTAGCACAGAACGGCCGACTGACAGCACAAGCTCTCCGACGCGCGTACTCTCGAGACCGCTGGTCTCAGCGGGTTTCAGACTGTTGGACTCTACTCTAAGTACCGCCAAATCCGTTCCCGCATCAGTTCCCGCAACACTAGCGTTGAATGGCTCGCCGCGGCGGGCCACTTTGACTACCTCACCGCGACGGAGACCGTTACGCACAGTTACGACGACGCCAGGTCGCCACACAACTCCACTTGAGGTCGAGCGGCCTCCTCCATGGATGGTGACGATGCTGTCCTGGACTGCTTCGATTGCTTCCGGTATGGATTTAGACAACGAGTTCCAAACCGCTGAGCTCTGAATTCCGCTTATCATCATGTCCTCCACTTGACGAGCCTATGATGGCACTTCCATAGGTTGAGCACATCCGCCAGATGACCAGGTCACGCCGTCAAATGAGATCCGTTTCCGGTAAACCTGCCCCTGGCGGTCCCGCTATAGTGTCGAGGTGCTCGCTCCGCGTGAATGAGAGCTGGTTGTTATTCCCTGATTCAGGATCGCGAGGCGTGCGGTAAGGTTCAGCAAGAACGTCTAGGTAGGTCCCATTGTGATCAACGCGCTCCTCCTGGCAGTCTCTGAAGAGCAGTTGCGGTCCAAACTATGCGGCGATCTTCCGCTGGTGATCCTTGGCTCCATCATTGCAGCGATTGGGGTAGCTGCAGTTGTTGTCCAGCTGTCCCGGTGGCAATCGGGCGAGCGAGTCTTGCTCTGGTTCGGGTTATTCGCCGGCCCATATGGCCTACGATTGCTTACGAACACAACCCCATTCCAGATGGCCTTCGGTGAACTGCGGGTGGTTTGGCCTTTCGTCAGTAAATTGGTCGAGTTTGCGACTCTCGTTCCAGCCCTGCTGCTCTTCGAGGATTTTTACGGCAAAGGCTGGCGTTCGTCCGTCCGCTGGTTGATATGAGCCTATGTGGTCGCGAACCTATAGTTTGCGGAGGCGATGACTCCGATCTGCCAGGCGGTAACGATGAAGAAGCAGGCTATCTTCCACGGGCGTGAGAGAAAGGCCATCCAGACGAGAACCAGTTCCATTATGAGCGTAGCAGCAGCAGTGGCGATATGAAACCAGTGCGGCATATGCTGCAGGTACCAACCGATCCAGGTGGCAGCGGACCATTTTGATAGTACTCGTAAATCGCTGTTAGGTTTGAGAGCATGCAAAGTTGTGGGGTGCTCAAGCTGAGACAGGTAACGGAGACAGATGCTTGATGGGCCGAAACCCTTGGTGCCAGTGACGGAATGCATCTTCCAAGGTGCCATTCAGTACATGAATGAGAACCTCGAGGAAGCTCTGAACGGTGCGGCGATTCCCTCGCATCTGCTGCTTCTTCACCATTCGCTTGGCAATGATCTCGTTGACTGCAGACTCTACGAAGCCGGTTGAAATTCGCTGTCCGGCTCGGTAGCGCTTACCGTAATCGGGCATAGAATCGGCGTTCAATTCCAAGTAGCGGATCATGTCCAACAGGGCGTGCTGCAACTTCTTCAACGCTGATATGTGGTCGAAACACTGAGCTGCTGCCCACTGCCTAAGATGCACCAAGCCGATCAGTCCCTGCTCGAAAAGACCATTCCAGAACCGCCACTTCGCACGGTTGAGCTCTGCCAATGCGTGGCTGCGAATCTCATGATCCGTAACTGCGTTTACACCTTTCGCGAGCTGCTGTAGGTTCGTAAACTTCATAGCAATGTGGAACCAATCCAGCACGTGCTCTGCGTGTGGCGCAACTAGCCGGTGAATGGCTCGTAACCCAGCATCACCATCGGTTAGAACCGTCATCGATATGGTCTCACTCGCTCCGCACTTCCGCAGGGCAAGGCCGACTGCATTCATAGCCTCGGCACCTCCATTGCGTACGAAGGCAAAGCGTGTACGCCCTTCGCTAGTCAGCACCTTACCGGCAATGACTTCAAAGTTCCGCTCCGGTCGCTGATGTCGATTTCTAACGTACCCACCATCCATACCAACGACCAATCCACCGGGTGCGGTTGTCGAAGAGGCCGAGAAGACCTCTGCCGTCTTCTGAAGCCGTCTGCCTACCTTCATTGTCCGGTGGCGCACCGTGCCGGCCGTTGTCTGTGCAGGCATCGGCAACAACTCGCCGAGAAAGGCGGCAGCCTTGCCAAACGGCAGCAACGCAGCCAGCTTGGCGGTGAGATATCGCAACTCTGGCGTGATGGGACTCTTATTGGTGAAGAGCGAAGAAAAGGTACGGGCCTGCGATTCTGAACAAGAAGATGCATGCAATCGTCGAATGCGCATGTCAATTGCCGTATACGGAGCGAAGAGTGGATTGATAATAGCCCTTGGTTCGAAACGCCTTCCCGCATCCGGAGCACAATCGAATGCTGACGCAATGCTGTTTTAACCTGCGCCGTGACAATTTGCTTCTGCAGGCTTTCCAGAATCAATTTCCCCTCATCAATCGTCAACCCCACGGTGGCAGGGGAGATCTTGTCCGAGCGCTCGATTGTGGCAACCTCATGCTCGATGGCTTCACCTGGTACTGCCTCAACAACCAACTTCATCGTCCATTTCATGCCGCCAGCTTATCCCACCCCACAACTTTGCATGCTCTCACCGTCATGGGCCAGAGCATGGCGATCCATTCAAGCCGGCTCTGCGTGTCGGTCTCGCCAAGGTATCTACCTTTCATGGGAAAGTTCTGATTTCAAGAGACGGCACCTGCTTGCCGTTGGCAGAAAGAAAGTATGGCGGAAGCCAGCTCGACTGGCTTCTCCAGAAAGATCAAGTGGCCCGAATTGAGTTCAAGGGTCTTCGCGTCAGGAACCAGATTCTGCGAGTAAGCCGGCGGCACGATCTGATCGTGCTTTGCAGTAATCAGCAGCGTCGGGGTCTTGATTCTCGTGGCGTACTCCCGAACATCCACGCTCAGGTCCACCCGGATGGTCTGTTCGACCGGACGCCAGTCAGTCGATGCGATAAAGTTTTCGATGATTCCGTTTAGAGTGTGGTTCGTCAAATGCAGACATAATCCCGGAGCTCAGGCCACTCACCAGCAGCAGTTTTGTGAATGCTACTTTATCTGTGCTGGCCAAGTGAAGCCACAGTTTGAACTGCAGATTCATCCGCGGATCGCTTCCATGGCTGAAACCTGATACGAGTGCAAGCGAACGGACCATCTCCGGATACTCTGCTGCGACGCATGTGGCAACTGCCGCTCCAAGGGAAGAGCCAACTAGATCAAAGCGTTGCTTACCTTCGGCCCTGACTGCAGCTACAACCTCATCCGCGAGATCTTTTATCGACAGTTCATTAGTCGAGTTCCTTTCAGCGACCCGGTCCATGTAATTTGGGCGCGTCACCGAGCGAGAGCTGGATAGCTCTTCCACTACCCGCGACCAGTCCTCTGATTTCCCCATTGTTCCATGTACAAGCACGATTGGTAGATCTTTGTCGTCGATCAAGTAAGGTCCCTCATTCTGTGAATTCATAATTTCCTTTCATCTGGTGCAACACTTGTGTTTTCTGACTCCGCGTCGCGAGCGCATATTCGCGTTCACACTTAACTCTGTGTGCTCGTTGCGCGCGGCAGCTGATTTTCAGTCAGGTAAATTAATTGTCGAGAAATCGAATGACTGAGTTGTTGAATGTTGTGGAGTCTTGCCAAGGGGCAAAATGGCTCACGTTGGGAAGGATAATCAGCTTTGCGCCAGGAATGGTGGCCGCAAGATAGGCGGTGTGGGCTCGAGTAATGAATTCTTCATGGTCGCCATCGGCGATGGCAATCTTAGACACTTTGATAGCAGCCAGCTCCTTCGTCGTGTAATTGGGCTCCTTCTTCTGCATCGTTTCAAGTGCCTTGTGAAGAGAGCCGAATTCGTCGGGCGTGGGTGAGATCCGTGCGTAATCCTTAGCCAACCTTGTTGCCACTTCGGAGAGGATAGGCGAAGTAAAAGCGCCCGATACGACGGCATCCGTATTCATGTTTGCCCCAAAAGCGTACACCCTGTTGACTCGTTCTGGATTCTTCATTGCCATGATGAGGCTGATGATTGCTCCATCACTCCAGCCAACGAAGGCCGCTTTCTTAAGGTGTAACGTATCCATTACGGCCACGACATCGCTCTGCATTTTCTCGTAGGAAAGCGGATAAGGTCCTAGCGTGCTCCGCCCGTGGCCACGACTATCGATCAAGATCACCCTATGGTGAGTCTTGATCAAAGCTGGAACCTGATTCCCCCAACTCAGGCTGCTCTCCATTCCTCCGTGCAATAAGACAACTGGGTCGCCCTTACCGGCCGTTCCATACCAGATCCGAACTCCGTCATGATCAACGTAACCCGCCTCCATTGCCACTGAAAGAGGTTGTTCTGCTGGCAGAGTTTCCCAGGCTGGAGCCGAAGAAACATTGCTCGCTGTAGGCGGCCAGATAAGCGCAATGCCAAGCAGAGCCGAAGTGATCGATAACATGCTATCTCCTCTATTCATAAAAAGTCATAGGTGGGCAATATCCTCTATTACCCTTGCCATCTCAGGAGTCAGTTCTGAGTCTGACCGCAGTCTCCAGGTACAGACTGAGGTGACTTTGAGCGTCGTCGAGAGCCGCGGACCGCTTATTGATCCGTGCCACGACCGTTGCTCCCTCGAGGATGGAGATCACGAGGTTGGCGACCGAATGTGGGTCAATTTCCGGGTTGATCTCTCCGGCTGACTGGCCATCTTCAACAATCTTCGCCAAAAGATCCTCCCAACCCTTCAGTGCCTTTCTGACCCTTGTGCGGAGGGTGAGGTTGCCGTCATCGGCATCTACTGCAAAGTTCAAAAGAGGGCATCCCCCTGGAAAACTCGGGGTGTTGACATAGTTGTCTATGTGCAGCTTCAGTTTGTCTACCGCATTTGAAACGGTGTCGACGTTCCGAAGTCGTTTGTCACTCGTATCCTTCCACGCATAGTCGAAAGCGAGGAGTGCCAGTTCTTCCTTTGTAGAGAAGTGGCCGTAGAGCGTCCCTTTCTCCAGGCCTGAAGCCGCAACGATGTCCCCCATCGAGCATCCAGTGAACCCCTTCTGGTTGAACAGCACTGCGGCGGTTTCTACGATCTTCCGACGGCTGCGCTCACCCTTCGTGACGGCTGCTTTCGTTTTTGTAGTCATAGCTCCGCACTCCCTGAATCCGTCAATGGCCTTTCTCCTGCAACTTGCGGGTAAAGTCCCCAGCTTCGTTGCCGCTTCCGCCGATAACGATTACCGTGAGCCTTTTTGCCTAGCGGCAGAGCGGCCTCGAATTTGGCCTTCCCAAGAGTAGACGACAGAAACACCTTCAGGGATTCACATTATTCAACCGACCGGTCGGATATTTTGTCTTTTTAAACATGTCTTTATGCAGCCGAGACTTGTGTCCTTTTTTCTAAAAAACTGCCGACCGGTCGGAAATAGTTAGAATCATCCGCATGCCCTGTTGTATCTACTAATCAGGAGGCCACGAACATGGCAAACGAAAAGAAAGTAGCTTTAGTTACTGGTTCCAATCGCGGAATCGGTTTTGAGACTGCACGGCAGTTGGGCCAGCAAGGCGTAAGGGTTATTGTCACAGCACGCACGGAGCGCGCGGCCGCAGACGCTGCGAGCAAATTGCGCAGCGAAGGCATCGAAGCAGAGGCACTTGCACTGGATGTGACCAAGGCAGCCGATCGCGCTGTCGCGGCAAAATTCATCGAGTCACGCTATGGCAAGCTGGATATTCTGGTCAACAATGCGGGCGTAGGGCCGGCAGATGGGCTCATTGGCCTGCGTGCGAGTGAATCGACCGAAGAGGAGTTGCAGAGCATCTTTAACATTAACCTGTTTTCCCTGGTAGCTTTGACTCGCGAATTTCTTCCCTTGCTGAAGAAGAGCGAAGCGGGACGGATCGTCAACCTCGCCAGCATCCTCGGCTCTCTGACACTTCAGGCAATGGACCCGAGCCCCATCGCACCACTGCGGAAGTTCGCTTACAACGCCTCCAAGGCCGCGGTCAACGTGTTCACGATTCATCTGGCAGCGGAACTCAAGGACACCAATATCACGGTGAACTCCGTACATCCGGGCTGGGTTAAGACCGTTCTTGGCTCGGACGCGGCGCCGATGTCTGTACCTGACGGAGCAAAGACCACAGTGACGGTTGCACTGCTGGGATCGGATAGCCCCAGCGGCCGCTTCATCCACGAGATCAATAAAGAATTGCCCTGGTAAGACATTCCGCTTTACGCAAAAAAGGGATCAGAGATATAGGGAACCAGGATACCAATCTGCCTGGAACGCCGCTCACGAAGCGATCGCGCGAGTTCGTTCGGCTGGTAGCGAAGTCTTTCGATCGCGGCAAGAACCTTCCGCCGAGCCTCGTCGGAGATGCTCGGATGTGCGTTGAGAACACGCGATACAGTCATCGTGCTTACGCCCGCCACCTCAGCGACATCGGTCATTCGGCTCAGTCGTGCCATGAATTAAGAAGCTCCTTGGGCATCTCTGAAGATGATTGTTTATCAGGTTAGCTCAAACCCGTCCGGTCACCCTGAACTCTTCACGAGCCCAATCCCGAATCCGGCATGCCAAGGTGCGAGCCTCGCTGGCGGCTAACCGAGGTCTTAGAGTGCTCTTCCAGAGCATGCACCTGACGGTAGACGGCACTGTTGCATTAACTCGAAATTAGGCAATCAGCATACAAGTGATGGTGTGACTGATCGTGGTCGGACCTGGCGCGCAGAAGTTGACCATCAGCGGTCACGACGTCGGCCGAAAGCAAGTTGTCGAGAGCACAACCGTGCTTGCGGACCATCCCGCCCAACCCGCCGCCGAGGGTCAGGCCTCCAATGCCGGTAGTGCCCACGAAACCGCCGGTAGCTGCAAGGTCAAATGCCTGCAGCTCGTAGTTGAGCTCAGCCCAGGTGACGCCGGGCTCCGCGCGAGCGGCGCGTGCAGCCGGATCGACATGAATGCCTTTCATGGCTGACAGGTCAATTACCATGCCACCGTCACACAAGCTGATGCCCGCTACATTGTGGCCTGTGCCGCGGACGGACACGGTGACCTCGTTGTCACGCGCGAATCGGATGGAGGCGATGACATCGGCAACCCCGGCGCAGCGGACAATAGCGCCCGGTCGCCGGTCGATCATAGCGTTATGGATCTTGCGGGCATCTTCATATCCAGGTTCGCCTGGCAGGAGTAACTGACTTCGAAGCGATGTGCGGAAGTGCTGAAGGGCTGAAGGGCTGAAGGGCTGAAGGGCTGGCTCAGAGATCATAGCTGCCTCCATATTTCGTTACCTGATTATAGGCTTGGACAAAGTTGTATCTTGATAAATCGATAGCTACCGCGCGACGCACCGCTACGGATGTGTGGCGAGCGATTCACTGATTCGATTCGTATTCGTTGCTTTGAAGCCGCGTGCTTGCGGAGTTCCACACGCCCATATTTTCACCACACGTAGGACATATCCGCATAGATCTGGTTCTGTCGCCGCGACGAATCCGGCGAGGGCTGTTGTTTCTCCGGCCTAACTTCGCCGCAAACTACCTATCGGGAAACCTCCCTGAGACACTTGCTGATTGAATTGTGATCGTCCATGCACAAACTTTGCTGCTGCAACGAAGAAGAAGGGAGCCTCGCTGGCGCGGATACGGGTGAGCAATCGCACTGTGGTGCTGAAGGCTGGTCGATCGAGGTTCAGATTCTTTGTTTTCCGTATAAGTACTTCAACTTCCCTCAGTACGAATGGTGGTTGCCCGCTCGTATTACAGTGGCTACGAGCCAATCTCGTATTCACTCTGGACTAGGCCGCCGTTATAGCTGCGCGTTGCAATGAGGCGAAGCTTGATGTCGCGCGGCAAGCGGCCGAATAACGGGATGCCTGCTCCGATCAACACCGGCACGCGCGTTATCACCAAGCGATCGATCAGTCCGGAGGCAAGAAATCTTTGAATGGTGATGCCGCCATCTATGTAGGCATGTTTGAAGCCGAGCGACCTGAGCTGCGCAACGATTTCGATCGGTTCGCCCGACATCTGTTCGACCACTCCGCTCGTATCCGATGACAAATTAAGTGGACGGCCGCACAGGACGATCACACGCTTCTTGCCGTAAAGTGCCAAGTGTCCGAATTTCAACACGACATCGAAAGTCCTGCGGCCGATAACGACTACATCCACGCTGGCGAGGAATTCCTTGAACCCGTGAGGCTCCTGCTCACCGGTGTGCAAGAAGTCAAGCGCGTCGTCCGGGCGAGCCAAAAAGCCATCGACGCTCACTCACTCCACAGAAGACCGAGAGTTTTATGGCGGACCTCCTGATTGCACGTTAGTAGTGATTCAGCGTGTTCTGCGCAAGGAATCCGACCGTTCGATTCAGAGAAAATGGAAGCCTGGACGGTGAGCTCGAAGGTGAACAAGGGTTCTCATGAATAGCAAGTTGAATGACAGTTCGGATATGCTTGACCCGCGCCGGCGGCCTCGGAGGGACACTTCGACCGGGGATTTGTGCCTTTTTAGCGCACTTGAGTGACTTGCAAATGGAAAACACGTAGGTATTTAGATCCGCTTGGCCAGATGGAGCAGTACGAGTCCGACGTTCGCGAAGGTTATCGGGCCTTCCTGGACGGAGGCCCTTCGGACGTAAAGAATGTGTTCCTGCTCGGTTCGATTGATGTGAAATCTGTCTGGGGAGGCCCGCGAAAGTCTATCAAGACGAGGAACTATCTGCTCGCCGATCTTGATTTACCAAACATCAGCATCCTCGGGCACAGAATCCCCGGTCTCGGCAAACCTGATCCGGGCAACGGAACGCCTGGAGATGATGTCCCTTTAAGGCATACCCGCGCAGAGCTTTTTCTTTGGATATGTTGAAGGAGGACACTTTGAAATCCTCAGGCAGGGAAATCCCGGGCCGAGACCGAAGAAAGAACCGGTGGGAAGGTATCTATCGTTGGTGCCAGCGCTCGACACACGACGACGAATCTAAGAAAAGAAGGTCTCCGAAGGAGGCTCATCATGGAACCCGATCCAGGATTTGGCACCAAGACAGCTACGTGTCCCATTTGTCATTCAGAGGTGGAAATACCTGCACGCGCGATCGATTCTGAGGGAAACTATTCGATTCAGTGTACGAAATGCAAGGTTCCGATCAGCGGTAAAGTTCGCCCTGATGTAGGCACGCTTTAATCCGCATTCGTGGCTTTGCATACGACCTATCGTGCCCATGATGTTTTCATCATAGACACGATAAGTCTTACCCTCTGGGCTTTGTCCAGTTGGGTCTCATTCCCCCCCAAGTCTAGGTGGCTAAAGCGCTGTCAAAGCTTTGGGTCGCTCCTTGCTAAGCCACTTCACGATCGGCTATCGCCGAAATACGGATCTGGAGATGACAAGTATGAGACGTTCACGCTTCGCAAAGTTCTACGCATTAGCCTCTCTCGCTTTTACCGGGTTTCTTCCTTCTGCGCTCCATGCTCAGCAGACGATCACCGGTCAGGCCGCCTTCGCCGACTACACGCAGCAGGAGCCGGGCATCCGGCGAAAGATCACGGTGGCAGACCTGCCAGAGCCGAAGCCGTCTGAGTCTGTGGACAACGGTCCCACTCTTGTCCAAAGGCCTAACGGCGCGTGGCCCATTGCCCCAGCCGGCTTTACGGTCCAGCTCTATGCGGGGGGTGATGCAGCCACTCCTTTGCAGCGCTCCGAAAATAAAAAGAAACACACCCGCCTACCTCTGGAACCTTCGTGATGCCCCGCATCATCCATGCTGCACCGAATGGCGATCTCTTCGTAGCGGACTCGCAGGCTGGCTCCCTACTGGTGCTGCGCGGCGTTACGGATGCGGGTAAGGCAGCTACCATCAGCATCTACGCCGCCGGCCTCGATCATCCCTTTGGCATTGCGTTTTATCCCGCTGGCGCGAATCCTCAATGGATCTACGTCGGAAACGCCACGACTGTCGTTCGATTCGCCTACAAGTCTGGGGATTTAAAGGCTACCCGTGCTCCTGAGACAATCGTTCCCGATCTCCCCGGCTATGCCCAACTCCGTGGCGGTGGCCACTGGACGCGGGATGTCGTCTTCTCTTCCGACGACAAGCATATGCTCGTGTCAGTTGGAAGTGGATCGAATGCCGACGATCCTGACACTCATCCCAGAGAATTTCATCGGGCGGGTGTGCTCGAGTACACGCCTGAGGGCAAGTTCGTCAAGGTTTACGCATATGGTATCCGTAACTGCGTCGGCGAGGCTATCAACGCCGTTACTGGTCAACTGTGGTGCTCAACGAATGAGCGTGACGGCTTGGGAAACAATCTCGTTCCAGATTATGTGACTTCAGTTAAAGAAGACGGCTTCTATGGTTGGCCCTGGTTCTATATGGGGGTCATCAGGATCCGCGACTTATGGGCACCCATCCTGAACTCAGGTCCAAGGTCATTACGCCCGATGTCCTGGTTCAACCCCATATGGCCTCGCTCGGAATGACCTTTTATCCCACCAGTAAATCTAGCTTTCCAGCTCAATACGCCGGCGATGGATTCGCCGCAGAACACGGGTCCTGGAACCGTGCGAATCGCGGAGGCTACGAGGTTATCCGGATTCCCATGAAGAACGGCAAAGCCACCGGCGAGTACGAGGATTTTCTTACCGGGTTTGTTACCGCGGATGGACAGGTCTGGGGCCGACCGGTAGGAGTAACCGTAGGTCACGATGGCGCTCTCTACGTTACAGATGACGGGTCTCGCAGCGTCTGGCGCGTGACCTACACCGAAAAATAGCGATACCCTCTTTTGCGCTCTAGGATGCGCATAAATTGCAATCTTGGTAGGCCCGCGACGCGCATCGGTTCGATGAACATCGGGCAAGTCTCTGATTTTTTCGACAGTGAGCCTCGGAGAAGAATAGGGTGGTCTTCTCCGAGGCTGTGAGCGCGCCAAAGTGACTTGGCGGAGCGCAAACGCGAGTGTGTTTTAGCGCTCAAGAGGGGTGAGGAACCCCTGTTGCGATCTGTGATGCCCGAATTACAAGTTTGGTAGACCGTGGGTCAAGTGATGGGGCTCGGGGAAATCTCTCAGGCTCCTCCAGACCGTGAAGCGGGGGCCGTGAAACGGAGCGCAAAGTCTTGAGCTAAGCGCTCTAGGGGGTCCTAGTCTAGACAACCTCCTACAAATAGGACGCCTTCTTTATGAACTTTGTGACCCACCGTCTCTTGCCCAAACATCGGCGTAGAGGGCGGTGATGACATCTCAATAAGTGAACTGTAGCATTCCCGGCGCATTCGTCTACCGGGTTGAAAGGTACTCACATGTCCGACCCCCTTGTCACTTACGTAAACGACCATCTCGGTGGTGCCCGTATAGCCGTTGAGCTCCTTGAAGCCATGCAGGATCAACATGATGATAAAAATTGTCGAGATCTTGCCACAGTGCTGTTGCTGGCGATTCAAGCCGACGATCACACCCTTCGCGCTATCGCAGAGAAGATTGGCACGGGGCCAAGCGCAATCAAAGAAGTCGGTGGCTGGATCGTGGAAAAAGCAGCACGTCTAAAACTCGGTCATACCGGTTCAACCGACTTCGCGATGTTCGAATCGCTCGAACTTCTGGCAATCGGCATTCACGGCAAACTGTGCCTATGGAAAGCACTTCAAGTGGCTTCGAGGGCGGACTCTCGTCTGCATGGATTCGATTTTGATACGCTTATTAGCCGCGCCCAACAGCAGTACGACCGAGTTGAGAGGAATAGACTCCACCTTGCCCAAACCGTTCTGATGGCTCGATAGGCGCAACAAGCGTATTTCGCGCTAGAGGCCGAGAAGCAGCTTGGCAATGAGGCTTTTAATGCGAAGGCTCCGGCGCACATTGTGGAAGGGCTGCGGAAGCAGGCGACGGAGACGAAGATGCTCCTCGAGAGTCCTTCACGCAAATAGCTGATCGTCCCCTTGTGAACGGTTGTTGGCCGTTCGGGCGCGTAACGGAGGGGTTGCCGACCACTCACACGAAACAGCCAATTCGTTTGGCTCCTGGAGGTCTCTCGTTTCATTCTTCGGAGCGAGATCAATGACGCGCTGCAGGGCTTTCTTGTGCTATTGGGGCAAACCTCGATGCCTCTTGCGAGGGCCATCGAGGTTTGCTCAAGGATCTGATGGTCGATGAATATCGAGCCGGTCAGAAGTTGAACTTCAGGGCGAACTGGCCGAAGCGCCGTTCGTCGTTTGCGCCATTGTTGTTGCCGATGCCGCCCTTGGAGGCCGTGATGGGTACAGGCACACCAGCGCCAACGTTGAAAACGTCGTTCAGGCCCTGCTGGATAAAGAGATTGTGATGGTTGAGGATATTGAAGCCTTCCGCGCGGAACTCCAAATTCATCTGTTCGCGAATGGGGAAGGTCTTGGTGATGGCTGCGTCAAAGGTCCATGCGCCGGGCCCACGGAAGCTGTTACGAGCGACCATGGTCGAGGGGAACGGACCCCAGTCGGAGATGCCATCGGGAAGACTCGCCGACGGTAGAGCAGGATTGGCCCACGAGACGGCTGGGGGAAGGTTCCCGATGACGTAGCTATTGGAGTCGCTCGTCATGCCGGCCGGAATCGATTTGAATGTGCGATTTGGGACGACGCCGGCTGCTGGCGTATAACGTGCGACCTGATAGCCACTGTTGTTGTTGGTGCTGTCGAAGTAGGAGAAGGGGGTTCCGGTGCGGACGGTATAGATGCCCGTAACCTGCCATCCTCCAAACATTTTTTCCTTCCAGTCATGACTGTTGGCAAAGAAGGGTGGGCGGTAGATGGGCGCGACGACGAAACGATGACGGATGTCGAGGTCTCCATTGCCGCGGTCGAAGCCGGGATTGAATGGCTGGGTGTACCCGAGGCCGAAGGCGTTATTGGTCTCGGAGAAGGTTGTGCTCAGGTTGTCGATCTGATGCGCATAGGTGTAGTTCGCTACGAGGCTCAGGCCGGAGCTGCGGTAATTTGTGCTCTGGAACTGGATGTTCATGGCCTGGTAGTACGAGTCGCCAGCGGAGCCCCGGGTATTGATGTTGGAGTATTGGTTCGTCAGTCTGGTGAGCCCGGTGTTTCCACTGCCATCTGTTAATGGGTCGCCAAGGAGCACATTGCCCCCGCCTTGGGTATTTATGTTCTTGATGTCATACAGATGCAGTCCACGGGCGCCGGCGTACTGCAGCGACACGACCGTGTTGCGTGCGAGCTGTTGCTCCAGTGCCGCATCCCAGAACTGCGTCTGCGAGGTGCGGATGTTTTGATCCACATGCCGCAGGCTGGTTGGAGGCAACGGGACATTGCCCGAAGTTCCAGCCAACGGACCGGAGTTCGAGGAGGTGATCTGCGTATTGTTGACGACGACGACAGCGTAGTTCGGAGGATTCTGAATTACGTTGAACGTGACGTTGCCGAAGTTCCGCTCATAGCTGATGCCGAAACCTCCGCGGATCGCAGTCTTGCCCGTTCCGAAGATGTCCAGCGCGAAGCCGATCCGGGGTGAAACTGTGCCGCGTTGCGGATTCCACAGCGTCCCGATGGGGCTCGTTGGACTGGTATAGACCTGGCCGTTGCGAATGTTCTGGAAGGGATTGGTGCCGGCGCCGTAGTAGAAGTTGGAATCGAGGTTCTGGTTATTGTTGTGCTGCACGCCATAGTACTCATAACGCACGCCATAGTTGGCGGTAAACCTCGGAGTCACCCTGAAGGAGTCTTGGGCGTATACGGCCCAGTCTTTGAAGCGGTTGCTGCGGGCAAAGGCGGGTGGCACGGTGGGCAGGTTGATGGAGCAGCTAGCGGGCGGGGGCGTGGGCAGCTCGCCTGTGTAGGGGTTGATTACGCAGGGCAGTGCTCCTTGGGGGTCGACAGCGGCCGAGAACTGGAACAGGTCGCCAGTGACCAGATTATCCAGTCCCTGGGTTCGACCGACCCCGGCCTGCTCGGCGGCCTGGGCGTACGCTCCATAGGAGTTGTTGGCCTGAATGTAGAGGAGCTGCGCTCCGAACTGCATGGAGTGGCGGCCCTTCTGGATGTTGAAATCCTGATTGATCTGAACGGTGTTCTGCGGCCCGCCGAAGGGGAGACCGCCGTTGGCGGGGTTGAAGTCGTAGAAGCCAGGCAGTTGTATGAAGATGCTGGTTGTCGGCAGCTGTGCATTCGTCGAGACGAATAGCGTCGGGGTGTTCTGCAGCGACGTGTCGTAGGTTAATGGAGCATTGAATCTGCTGAAGCTCAGTTTCGTGCTGGAGGCCACACGGGTGTTGAAGACGTGCGATGCGCTGAGGAGATAGGCCCGTGAGTTGACGGCTGCGCCGACGTTGTATTGGGAGTAGGGCGACGCGAATGATGCGCCAAGGAAATCCTTCTCCTGATAGTCGGCGTATCGGAAGAACATCGAGGTGCGGTCGCTCAGGGTATAGTCCACCCGGCCGACGATGTTATAGGTGTTTTGCGGCACACTGCCCCCCGTGTTGACAGGAGCGTTGTACGCCACGATGCCGAAGGCCGGGGTTTCGGCAGGAATTCCGCTGATTCCAAGCTGTCCGGCGGTATAGGTTCTGGTGAAGTCGAAGTTCCTCCCCCCGGCATAGTTGGTGAAGAAGTCCCGCGTGTTCGGTGCGGAGAGGGCTAGGAACTGTGGCGTGGGAACGGCTGCGAGAGTTACCGCAGAGCTGCGGACGCGCGTCCACTCCGTGCTGCCGAAGAAGAAGAGCTTGTCCTTGAGAATGGGCCCGCCAACTGCGAAGCCGAATTGGTTGCGGGTGTACTTTCCCTTGGGCTGGCCCGTTTGCGCGTTCAAGACCGTATTCGCGGTGTAGGCGGAGAGACGGTTGAACTCCCACACACGGCCGTGGAAGGCGTTGGTTCCGCTCCTGGTGGTTACGTTGACGATGCCGCCAGAGGCTCGGCCGTACTGGGGCTCGTAGTTGCTGGTCTGGACGCGGAACTCCTGCGTTGCATCGATCGGTATATAGACTCCGATGCCTTGGGTGAAGACGCTGATGTTCTCGACACCGTCCAGAAGGATCTCAGTGCCGGCTGAACGCTGACCGTTGATGTTGAATCCCACGCCACGGGTGGTTGCATTCTGCGAGTTTCCGCTCGAACCACCGGAGACGCCTCTGGAATCGCCGCTGTTGGTGCTGTCGCCCGCCGACACATTGCCTGCGAGGGCAACGAAGTCATAGGCATTGCGTGTAAGACTCGGCATCTGAGAGACCTGGGTTTGGTTGACGATCTGCGACAGCTCCTGAGTCTGCGTATTGACCTGCGCGCCGCCCTCGGCCGTCACCTCGACGGTGGCGATCTCTCCGATGACCGACAATTTGCCCTCCACCGTCACCTTGGAAGCAACCGTGACTTGGACGCGCTGCGTGTAAGACTGAAAACCGGCACTCTTCATGACGACTTCATAGGTAGCAGGCTGCAGGCCCGTCACCACAAACGTGCCGGTACTTCCGGTCGTTGTGGTGCGAACTGCATTTGTTCCCACGTTCCTGACGGTGATCGTGGCATTGGGAACGACCGCATCGTGGGGATCTGTGACCGTTCCTGAGATCTGACCGGCCTCCTGCGCAAAGGCGCATTGATTTGCAACGGATACAGCAAAAATTATTACTGCACCGACCAGGATAGTGAGATTGCTGAACAAGTTGCCTAGATGTTTCATGGAAGCTCCTCAACGCTTTGCGGCGAAGCGTTTCATACGGAGCGCGGGGTCTGAATGCTGGTGGCCCGACAAACTGCGTCGCGCTCAGAGAGCGCCCCCATAAGCCAGCTTGACCGCACTGTCATCAATGAGGACAACTGAGCCCGCGAACTACTTGACTGCAATTCATCATTGCATTTCTAATGCCAATGTGGTATAGCGATACGGATTTCTGGCTAAGTAACTGAATATGAAAATACTCCGCGCCGTAGGGCCACTACCTTTTAATGGAGCCTTACACCACATAGCTACAGCCTTCTATGAAATGGCGTGTTGAGTTTTCAAATTTCATATAAGAGTTAAGAGTCGGTGCAGTTGGCTGCCTAAATTTACCGCACCACGATCACGATTTAGCGCTCTCACCAAGGTCTGCACTGGATAGCTAAGACGAACGAACAGTTCCCAACGCGTGCTCGCAACCTGCTCCCGAAAATGGTCTTCCATGACCGTCCCGTTTATCAGGAAGAGCACGCAGCGCAACTCATCATGGCCAGGAGGCTCTGCTCTCCACACAAAGGCTGATTAGATAAGAGCGAAGGCTCCAGCGCATCCCGGTAGACTGTGGTTGGTTTAGAGACCAGAGTCAGCGGGAGGAAGGAGTCCGAAGGATCATCGCAGGTTGTGATTTTCACCCTAGCTTTCAACAAGTCGCCATGCTCGACACCGAGACTGGGGCAACCGAGGAACACAAACTGATGCACACGAGCGGAGAAGCCGAAGGGTTCTATCGGAAGCTGGCTTCGCCCGAAGCGCGAAGCGGGAGGACTAGAGCTGCACGGAGGCCGCTACCAGCCCTTGCGCGCGCGCGCGAGGCTGAGCCTATTAGGAAGGCCTGGTTTCGTGGCTTCGCGCGAAGCGCATGAAGAGGTCGTTGAGAGTTTTATGGAGAAGGATGCGCTGATGCGAGACAGGTGGGTCGCTCTCGCGGTCTAAATGATTAATTAGAACCATCGACGCTCGATGAGCGCATTGGCGATTTGGCATCAATTCAGATGGGTAACTGACGAGAAGCGCGTTTCTCAATACTAACATCATCGGACGACGGTCTGCTCGAATCGCGCTCCGTTCTCTCCGCGATCGGATAGCTGCATGTCGGCGGGCTAGCTCTGTAAGCGGAAATGGGATCGCGTACCGACTTCGAGGGGCGATGCTGCGAGGTCATCATCCTTTCTTAAACTTGATGTATATCTATAGTTCCAGAGGACATTATGAGAATCGCCACGCTCTCCAGCCGAGCCGCAAAAAAAGCCGTGCTCTCCTTTTTTGTCTACTCTCTGTCGATCTCCGCGCAGACTCCGAACCCGCAATCCGGCCCCACCTCCGATTTCAATGTTGCGGCCCCAAAAGACGACATCCTTGACAAAACCAGAAGCAGCGCCACCGCGTCCGGCATTCAGTCGCAAGTCGATAGCCCTAATCGCACCGTGGGCCCGCAGCGCGACGGCTCCATCGTCGTCTCCGACAATCAAGTGCTGACGCCAGCCGGTCGCCTCGTCGAACTCGGTGCCCCGATCCGTGCCAAGGCCATCGCGCTCAATCCTGGCAAGACTGCGCACACCGCCGCGGTCCTCCTGATGGGATCGCCGCAGCCCATCGTCGTCTTCGACACGCAGAACGGTCAGGTCCTGCAGCGCTATCTTCCCGAAGGTGCGCCAAACGCCTCAGCGAAGGACCGCAGCACCGGCTCCTTCGCCGGCATCGCCTACTCGCCTGACGGCTCCAGGCTGCTCTTTAGCCAGGACAACAACTATGTCTCCGTTGCCAACGTCGACCCGAACTCCGGTCTCCTCAGCCACGAACAGCGGGTCACTCTGCCACCGCCTCCCTCAGACGGACGCACCTACCACAACGCAAAATCGATCAACCCCGGCGGCATCGCCTTCTCATCTGACGGCAAGCGAGCCTACGTCGCACTCAACGCAGCCAACACGCTCGGTGTCATCGACCTCACAGCCTCGCCCGCAAAACTCGCCGCACAAATTCCCGTAGGCAACGTGCCCAACAGCGTCGTCGTCCACGGCAACTTCGCCTACATCAGCAACGAGGGTGGCCGCCCCGCCACCTCAGGTGACTTTACGAACGACTCCGACGGCACGCCCATCGTGGTCGATCGCACCGATGCCTACACCCTCACCGGCACCATCTCTGTCGTCGATCTCAACACGGGCAAACTGGCGACTACAATCAATGTCGGCCTCCACCCCGCAGGCATGACCATCGTCGGTTCGCGTCTCTTCGTTGCCAACGCCTACAGCGATAGCCTCTCCATCGTCGATCTCGACACCAACAAGGTCACCCGGACCATCAATCTCAGCGTTCCCATCGCGGGTGGCACCTTCGGCTCCGGCCCCAACGGAGTCGCCGTTACAGAGAGCGGCACAGCCTACGTCACACTCGGTCAGGCAAACGCCGTTGCCGTCGTCGACCTCCAGGGCCGCGATGCGAACCCCGTCATCGGCTACATCCCGACAGGCTACTTCCCAACCTCCATCGCCTACGACAAGGCACGCAAACAGCTCGTCATAGCCGACGACAAAGGCCTCGGCTCACGCGGCACAACCACTACAACCAAGAGCGGCGTCATCGCCTACAACACCCACGCCGACATGGGCATCGTCAATCTCTTCGCCGAGCCCAACGCAACCAGCCTCGCCACCTTCAGTAAGCAGGTGTTCGAAAACAATCACTGGAATCTGACCACCAACATCGAAGTCGGCAAACAGTTCATTGATTCGCACGCGAAACCGACCGCCATACCGAAACACATCGGAGAGCCATCGCTCATCAAGCACGTTTTCCTCATCATCAAAGAGAACCGCACCTTCGATCAGATGCTTGGGGATGTAGCCTGGGGCAACGGCGCAAAGGAGCTAGCGGTCTTCGCCTCCGCCGTGCCCAACCAACACGCCTTCGTAAAGCGCTTCCCGCTGCTCGACAATGTCTATGCACCAAGCCGCCAATCTGCCGATGGCCACCCATGGATCGGCATGTCCGGCTCATTCTACTCGAACGACATCCTCTCGCCCGATTGGATCCGCTCGTACCCCGGCGGCCAGGCAGAAGATGCGCTCACGAACACGCCCAAAGGCTTTCTCTGGACCGAAGTCGCAGCCATGGGCATGACCGCACGCCTTTACGGCGAATGGAGCAGCGGCACCACCATTGCACGCAAACAGGACGGCTCCGCTTACACCTGGACAGACTTCTACAAGACCTCGCTCTGCAAAGAGGGTAAAGCTCCCATCACCGACTGCATCGTCCCCGACGATGCCATCCACGTCACATCCGTTATCCCATCCGCGGCAAAGATCATGGATCCGCACTTTCCGCCATTCAACCTCGACATCCCTGACCAATACCGCGCCGACTACTGGATCAAAGAATTCAAACGTATGGACGCCGCGAACCAGGTTCCCAACCTCACCATCCTCTGGCTGCCCGACGACCACACTGCAGGTACATCCAAGGGGCGTCCCTACCCCCTCAACTACCAGGCCGACAACGACCTCGCACTCGGCCGCATGATCGAAGCCATCAGCCACAGCAAGGTCTGGGACAAGTCCGCCATCTTCGTCGAAGAGGATGATTCGCAGGCAGGCACCGACCACGTCGACGGCCACCGCCAGCCCGTCTACATCATCAGCCCCTATACCGTCGCTCCGCAGATGCCCGGCCAGGGCAAGGTCATCCACACCACCTACACTGCCGAGAACATCAACCGCACCATCGAAAACATCCTTGGTGCTCAACCCCTCACGCAGTTCGACCTCGTCGCCTCGCCCATGTTCGATGCCTTTCAGGACAATGCCGACCTAACGCCCTACGATGTCGTACCGGCCGCCATCGCGCTCGATCAGGGACCAGATCTACCAGCAGGCAAGCCCGTCGCCTACACGCCCACCGAAAAAGAATGGCTCAAGGCAACAGCCAAAGTCATGAAGGGCAAGTACGACAAGGCCGACGCAGTCGATCCCAATTTCCTAAACCACGTTACCTGGTACGTCACCACTGGCTGGAATCGCCCCTACCCCGGCGAAGACAAAGTCCAGGCACCCGGCCCACTCGTCAAAGCAGCCATGAAGTATGGCGGCGACGATGACGACGACTAATGACTCGCTGAAGCGTTTCGCTTGGTCCTAGGATTAGTACCGAGAAGTCTTAGTGCTGTATCTGGACCTCCCATTTGTGAGCGTAAGAGGTGACGCGGCTTCGCTGGGGCGGTCCAGATACAGCGACTTGAAGGAAGCCGCTTTCTCTGGGGCCTCTGCTCTATGGGAGTTGGATGGGTTTTAGGTGATCCGGCAGGCTGTTCGTAGGGGTTTGCGGAGTCGTTGAGTAGGCTGAGGGTCGGGTGAGTCTGAGGCTGCTAAGCTCCAGCGGAGTGTTTGACGAGCGTGCTGGAGAAGCTGCAGTGAGTTGGAGTCGCCCGGGGCGCAGACCGGGCGGGCATGCTGTTGCATGGCTTGGGTTCGAGGCTGGCGTTGCTGGGTCATACGGCGCACCTGGCCTGTTGCGGTGGAGATCGAGGAAGTAGTTTAGCTGAGGAGAGCCGCTCAACCACGTACATGGTTCCACTGCAGAGCGGGCACTTGGGAAGGGCCGGGGATCGCTTGGGGTCGTGAGTCGTTAGTTCAGCTCTGGTCCGATCGGCCGAACTGCCAAGCAGGCTGAAGCAGAGCGGCAACAGCGTGGCTCGTTGGCGGTTGGCGAGGAATCCGAAGTTGCGAATGCGGACGAAGCCGCGTGGGAGCAGGTGCAGCAGGAAGCGGCGTAGGAACTCGTCTACCGGCAGGCTCATGACGCGCTTCTTGTTGCCATGGGCGGAGTCTCGCCAGCGAAAGCTGGCGTTTGCGACGGACGCGGTGATCTACCTATGGGATTTCAATGGGTGGCAGATGGCCGGCGAGCTGTTGCAAGGCCGGAGAGCGACAGTTAGGAAAGCACGGACTCCGGTTATATGGCGAAATGCAGACTTGTTCTGCATTTCTGGACCTGCGTTGTGACAGTCGTTGTCGCAGTTCGAGCGCACTTCGACGTTGCGTTCTGGCGCACGAGATGGGAGGTGATGGATAGCGGACTGGCGAGTGTTGAGGCGCTCAGGAGCTGTCATCGCCGCACCTCCTTGGCTCGGACGGGGTGAGGCTTGCACGGAAGTGAAGTTGAGCGCAGGTGAGCCGTTCGACGACCAGTTTCGAAGGACAGGTACGCGGCGTATCTCATCATGGCCAGGAGAGACATCTCCACAAACAGGCCGGATACATTGACGCAGACTTTCTTCATCCACCAGACTTTTCCCTTGCAGTCAGACGGCGGACCATACATTTCGGCAACTACGAGACAATCTTCGTTAGTCCGCGGTCGGCGTTTCTAACCTCGATTAGTGATAAATCGCCGATGCCCTCATCGCCTTCAGCTTAGGACGTCAAAGACGACCGTTTATGAGTCCTTCTAAATCGCCTCATAAGCTCTGTCTAAAACAAATAGGTTAAAGACATACTCGTGATCCCTCGATTTAGGATGGTTTAGGACCATTCGGGATGGTTTCGACCGTACGATGGTCGCGTATTGGTCGTGTCCCAAAGCTTAACCGCTCCGCACAATCTGCATTGGCCACTGAATCAGTTGACACGTCAGTATCAACTTTATTCCAGTTTTGTAGGCAACTGAGCCACGTAACGGAGCTTAGAGCATCGAACTCTGTCTAGAGAGAAGGTCCTAGTTCTCCATAAGCGCATTGGCGATTTGGCGCTCGTCGAGAATGCCAGTTGATTTACGATACGATCGATCTCGAAAGCAGGAGGAGACCGCCATTAGGTTGCACGAAGAAAGCAGTTGCCTTCAGCGTCCACTGGAAAGCCCGATTTCGAATGAGATTGGATAGTGATCCGAAGCCTTGATTGAGTTGTGGACGCGTCCCTTGTTGACCTGCACAGAGCCGCGTACGAATGCCCAATCGATATGACGACCGGGTTCGAGGAGATGACGTCCTGGAGTAGTTGCCACGCGACCAGTTGGAACGGCATTGATGAAGCCATTACCGGTTATTGCATTGGCAGGCGATGGTTGTGATGCATTTAGGTTCAGGTCGCCTGCGATGACCTTCAGGCGTGCAGGCTCGTACGACCGTGCATCTCTCAGCACCTCGTCTAACTGGGCAAGCCGTAATTCATCATTACCACGGCTCTCGAGATGCAGGTTGTAAGAAACAACTGAAACGCCAGATATGTTGATCTCGGAGACCAGGGCAAGCCTTCCCCCGAGTCTTTCCTGGAAAGGTTCCGTCTTTGGCAGATACCACCGTGGTCTCCAGAAGTTGGACTGCTGTTGGAAACGAATGAGTCTCGGGTTTGAAAGTTTCCATCGGGAAAGTGTGGCTTGTCCGTGCCATGCAGGGCTGGTGTCCGAACCCTGGGTCAGCTCCACAAACTCGCGCCCGAAGACATAGTTCAGGCGCAACTTTCGGGCGATCTCCTGAGCGATGTTTAGACGGTTAGTTCGTCGAGCATTGATGTCGACTTCCTGAAGAATGAGAATATCGGCATTCGCATCCCCCAGGAAATCTATGATCGACCGAAGCTGCAAGCCACGGTCAATGTTCCAATCGATCACTCGTATGGAACTGCGCGGCCAAGAGAGCCACTGGCTAGGCGAGAAGTTCTCGGCGATGATTTCTTTTGGTGACACAATCAAACGCTCCTTGCGGCTGAGAGGTTGGGAAATACACTCTGCTGTGCGAAGGTCAGATCGAGGGGATCATCGATTTCGGCCCAGGCCAATCCGTCTGTGCTCGTGTAGCCGACGTGAACGCCTTCGTCTGCGAGTTCCTGCACGACGACATTAAAGAAGTCATTGATGCGACCAGCGGCGATGACAGTACTTAGCTTGTCGAAAAATCTGTTCTGTATCGACTTCGAGAAAACCGTAATTCCTATATACGTTCCGCTGAACTCCTCCTGTGAAATCTTTTTGCTCATGCGAGTTACACGGTCGTCTTCGATCATGACCTTCATCGTTTCATCCCGCCACAATGGGTCTACGATCATCGAGATCGGTGCAAAAGGCTGCACCGCGGAGTTAAGAATGTCGGGATCGAAGATGACATCCGCATTCAGGACGATGAAACTATCGCCGCGGAGCCAATCACTTGCGGTCCAAAGCGAATAGATATTATTAGTGATTGCGAACGCTCCATTTTCGATGAAATAAATCCTCTGGTTATCACCCAACCGTTTGTTTCCGATGTGCGAGACAATCTGTTCCTTCTCGTAGCCGACCACAATAGCCACTTCATTGACTCCGGCCGTTGAGAGTGCGTCGAGTTGGTGGTCCAGGATCGTCGTTTCGTCAACTTCAATCAGGCATTTTGGGTGTTCCCCGTGTACGGAGCGAATCCTGGTACCTTGACCTGCAGCCAATATTACCGCCTTCATAGTGCCTCCTTGATTGTGTTTACTGTTGGTGTTGCTCGGGTAGAGAACGATTGAGCAAAGAATCTTCGATTGAAATAGAGAGTCAGAATCCACGTGAGATGAGCGCCGAGTGTTGCGAGGACAAAGATCAGCGGCAGCGCTCCAATGAGTGTGAAGATGAAAATGTAGTAGACCAATATCCCTCTTCTCACAAAAGCCTGAAGCTGGCGTACGACACGAGAGATCCAGTTTCCTGAATCCTTATCGAGTAACTGGTACATGCGGCCCAGATATTCGTTTGGCCGGTCTGCTGCGGTTGCTCGGCGGCGCTGGAGTGAAGTGGTGACTAAGGCAAGAATGGCCCCGACGAGAAGCAAGATACCCATCAGCACAGCGGGCCTGCCGTATCGGAGACTTAGCCCGATTGTGATTCCACCAAATAGAAGAAGGTAGCTAAGTCCGTCGGCAAAACCCTCAAGCCACGTTCCGCGCGGCGACTCCGCAAACTTGATTCGAGCCAGCATTCCATCCATCTCGTCGAATAGGCCGGCAATATAGAACAGCAAACCACCCAACACTGAATATAGGTACCCGCCGTGTGCGAAGGCGATGGCCGACACAACCGAGACAATGACACCTCCGAAGGTGACTGCGTTCGGGGTCACCGAGGTATGAGACAACAGTCTTACAAATGGTCGGCAAAGGCGCCGATTGAAAGATGTATGAATGCCATCCAGAACTTTGCCAGAGTGTGCGACCAGAAAGCGCTCAGCGCTCTCGATCCTCTCTAGCGAAGTGACCTTGACGCCGTCCGTCTGAGAAAAGGGCGGAGTAGATACGGATTGGTCGCGGACAATGTCATGCAGTGAGATGTGAGCAGGTCTCGCCCAGTCGACGGAGGACATACTCATGAGCGGCAGGTTTGTAAGGAACTGCTTGGTTGTGATCCAGTTCCAGGGCATCCAAAGGAACTCGTCGTGCAGGTGTTCCTCTAGCTTCGCCCAACTTGAGAAGTGGCGTGGATGAAATGTGTCAAACTGAATGACCCTGATTCGACTTCCATAAGAGAAGAGCTCTTGCGAGAATCTCTGCGTTAATGCGTGATCCACGGACTCAGGGCAAATCAGAATGATGTCAGTTGCTCCTGCGCGTATCGCGGTCAGAGCGATTCTCTTTAGCAGAGGAACTCCTGCGAGTGGATGCAGGAGTAGTTCTGCTGCTTTCTGGCTGTCGATCACACTGGCGAATGTAGGAATAGCTATGACTGCTTGCATCTAGATACCTCGTTCAAAAGAATTGCTGGAATGTTCAAATGTGATTGCATGGCGAGGGCGTAGACCGCGGGTGTTCCAGGCGAGCCAAATAATCCCCATCAAGGCCCACAGGAGGTCGCGTACGCGTCGAGTCAAAGCCAGACCCAGGCCATTCATCGGTGAGAGGCCGGCCACTGCAAACGCCGAAATCGCACCGCCCTCGTCAAATCCGACTCTCGCTGGAACCCAACCGCTCGCCAGTTTCAATGAGCGTGTCACTCCTTCAATGGCCATAACTGCGAAGAAATGAATGGGGAGATGCAGGGCCCATAACACAACCAAGACTTCGGAAGCGATCAGCAGTTGGCATGTCGCGCCGATCCAAAACATCCGGCTAACCAATGCAGGCTGTTGCAGGCGATAGGTTCGGATCGATCGTTCAAATTGTTCCGCCCTCGAGAGCCAGGAAGGAGCGCGGCTGCCAAGCGCGCGTGCAACGCCGGCAAGGATGGGACTGCGCCGTGTAATCGCGAAGACAGCAAAAGCAAGCGCAAGGACACCTGGAGCCCAATGGTAGGCTGCGCCACGGCCAGCGATTATAGGAAGACAAACAACGCCTGAAATGACAACCAAAGCCGAGGTGAACCAGTACACTCCGGTATCCAGAAAAGTAGCCGCAATCGTTGGTTCGCCGGCTGTCCCAAGAAGCTTGATCTTCATCGGCTCGGAGATAACGGGACCGAGAACTGTGAGGTATCCCATCGACTGCGAAGCCAGTCGCACTCCGATCAAAGTTCTTGTATTGACAGCAACATTCCCGCCCTTCAGTGATGCTGACCATGTGGTGCTCTGCAGAAAGAGGCGGAGCGCGCTCAGAGCCATCACGATTGGTAGCGCAACCCGCATCGCCTTCAATTGCGCCACTATCGTTGCAAGGCCAAGATGAGCGATCGCCCAGGCGAATAGCGCCAGTGCTGCGAACGCGATGATTAGCTGAATTCTTTTCATCGGACAAGCCTCGCCGTAGAATCTGCTTCCGCGATGTGCGTCGCCGGCGGGTGCAGCTCGTAGGCAGAGTTTTCGATCGTTAACTCCGAACGCCCAAAGAGTCGGATCTCGCTTGTACTCTGAGTCGAAGAGGCAAACCAGAACTGACCAACTCGCTGGTACGTATGAACAAAATGCACGTCATGCACCCAGAAGGATGGATCTCGTGCCGGCTTGCCTTCGACGCGAATGATAGAGAAGTCCTTCGCGTTGACCCAGATTCTTCCTTCGATCAGATATCTGTTCGCCGTTCTGGGAAGGATTTCCAGTACGTATGCGGGACCAGTATCGAGCGTGTCTTGCCCAAGCATGTTGAATGTGTAATTTGCCGGGGTGATACGGCTGCCGTCGCGCGACTCCCGATGTGATGCCATAGTCTCTTCGCTCAGCATTTTGGAAAAAGCGTGCTTGCGAATCGACCCCGATCCCGCTTCGGAAATAATCGTGAACTGCTTCGCGCCGTCGGGAGAGCAGTCGACGCGCACCATCATCTCCGCCCGGCGATCCTGGTTGACAGCGACATAGCGACGCAAGGCCGTGTACCCCGCCAGTTCAGATCTGCGCTCGATGTCGGCCCGCAACATCTTTGTGACCACGTCATCTGCAGACGGAAGCGAAACGCCGGTCTGGGATGAAGCACTCGTCACTGCGGAAAGCACGATTGCCAGAGTGGAAAGGGCGGTCTTGATGGTCAGTTTCATGGGTTTAAAACTCCAGTTTGAATTTGCCGTGGAAGGTGCGGCTGGGTCCGTTGAAGAACTCGCCAAAGCGGGGGCTGCCGAGATTGTTCTGAACGTCGCGGTAGTTGTCGCGATTGAAGATGTTGTAGACGCCAAAGCCGATCCGCGCATGCTTTTCCTTTATCGGGAGACGAACCTGGCGCCAGACCTGTATGTCGGTCGAAACGAAACGCGGGAATCGCAATTCATTTCTCGGCCCCACGAACTCGCGGTACTCGTTGACTGTTGAGTACGGGAAACCACTGCGGATATCGAGCACGGGGGCGACGGTCAATTTCCACGGTGCGGCAATTTCTCCCCAGACCAGGACTCGATTCGGCGAATCAAAGTTCAGGCAACCACGCTGATTGGGTTGAATTACGGCCAGAGGGTCGTTACCGAAAAACTGGTTGAAATCGTTCAGGTCGCCGTACGCTCGCGAATGGACATACGAAGCGTTCAGCGTGCTACGGTGAATTCGATAAAGGGCAGTAACCTGAAATTCCTTATAGATGTCCCTCCCACGGTTCGATAACGAAAGGCTGCCGGTTGATCCCGATGCAATGGGATTGACGAAGTATCCGTGGACTGTATTGCGTTGCTGGTATCCCACGCGAACCAAAAAATCACTCGTAACCTGACGGTCCAGTTCAATGTTCCAGACTTCACTGCGCGGATTTTGCAGACCGTTCGGGATGATGTTCGAATATTGTGTGGAACTGACGACCTCACCGGCTGGATTCAGTCCAGTCACTGTACGAGTCGGCAAAAAGCGAAATGCAGGAATGTTGAGCGGCACACGGTCATAGAAATACCCTGCTCCGCCCTTGATCATCGTTTTGCCGTCACCCGTCAGTGAAAGGACGAACCCAACGCGAGGAGCCATATTAATCGAATTTGTGATGGAGTCGCGATCGAAGCGAAGGCCCAAATCAAATGTAAGGCGATTAGAGACAGTCCACTTGTCGCCAATGAACCAGGCCGTCTCATTTTGATCAATGGAGAAGGTCGAAGCTGGCCCGAACTGGATTCGCTCTAACGGATAGTTGGCAACCCCGATAACCTGTACCGGGTGAAATTCCTGGCGGCCATCGTAGGAGCTATGCACGAAGTTTGTGCCGGCACTCAGTTCGTGTGATCCGAAATAATGACGCGGGTGGGAGCGAAAGATTTCTGCCCATTCTGTGCGTGTTGTATTGCGGTCCTGACGGTTAAAGAAACCGCCCTTGGTGGTTTCAACGAGAAGTCGATAGGGGGCATCGCTGTTAGGCAGTAGATTGGCATCAAGTTTTCTGAAGCTGATCTGTGAAGTCAGCAGATTGCCGGAATTGGTAACGTATCGGTGCTGCAGATATGCCTGATATCCGCGCTGATGTAAGTTGGGCGTACTCTCCTGCGGTGTAAAGGTGTTCAGGCCGTAGTAATCAAGCTTCTGCGGGAAGATCGCAAACGATGCGGTTGCGGTTTGCTTATTCGTAATGTTGGCATCTATTTGCGTATACGAGTTGACGTTTTCAGAACGCGTCCATTGTTCGAGCGGCGGCAAGCTGGTCACTTGATTACGTTCATAGCGATATTCAAGCGACTGCGTAAAGGCAATGCGGTCTTTCACGATGGGAGCAGAGACCGTGACTCGAGGAGTCGCTGCGGCGATGCCCATGATTGACCCATTGACTCTCCGCACTCGCGGGAGCAGGTTCTGGGCGGAGATCCGAAACTTGTTGAAACTTCCGGGCCGCGTCTCCACATTCGAGACCGCGCCGATGAATTTCCCGTACTCGGGAGCGTAGGGCGTTGAAAGAACCTGCACCGACGAAACCATATCGATGGGAATACTGAGCGCCGATGTACCCGTAGCTGGATCAGTCACATCAGAGCTGTTGAGAAGCGATCCGTTCTGGGATGCCTGAGCGCCTTTCATGTTGATCAGCCCACTCGGACCGCGAACTACGCCCGGAATCAAGGGCAACAAGCTGCTGAAACGCTCATCGATATTCGGCATGTTCCTGAGAACCGACTCGCCGATCGTGCTGGTTCCAGAAGACTCTTTGGTGTCGACCTGATCTGTACTAGCCGTGACCGTGGTCGACTCCACAACGGCTTGGACTTTCATTTCCAAGTCTATTTCTGAAGCAGAGCCCGCCGTAACCTCGATGGTCCGATTTGCGTCCAAGCCGGGTGCTTGTGCATGGATCGTGTACGCCCCAGGAGGAACTGCATTGAATGCGAACTTGCCCGCGCCATCACCCTCAGCCTCGATGTGGGTTGGACCGTCAAGCGAAATTCTTGCAGTGGGTATGACAGCATGCCCACCGCTTCCGTCCACCGTGAACACGATCCCGTCAACAGTGCCGGTGGCCTGCTCAGGGCTCTGAGCAGAGACACACGCTGCAAGCAACCCGATAGCGATTGCTGTACTCGCAAGTTTGTGCTTCATGCTGATTTCCTTTTTGTGCTTTGATGGGCGTAAAGATTTCTTGCGCATATAAACCTTGCTGAAAACGAATTTCGTCCACCAAGGTTTCATGCCCTCGCAAACCTCACGAATCGTGGTGTGAGCCTTTCAATGCCATCGCTGTCTTGGTCAGGATCTCTTCGGGAGATAGATGGCAACGCAAAAGCATCTCAACCGCGAGCGTGAGGGTAGTTTTCTGTTCGAAGACCAATGTTCTCCACATGCCTTCCTGATTGATTTCAAGGTCAGTGCGTGTCATGTGTTTGTCCTCCTAGTTCCGATGTGTGAATTGTCTATCGAATCCCGTTTGCAAACAGCCCCACGACGGGGCAAATCGCAAACTCTAGGGAGGGAAATTAATAGCCTCCGTCAAGCCAGAAATTTCGGTGATTGATGAAGGAGTCCTTCAGGAGTTGGCGCTGATTTTGCGCGGTGGAGGTTGCACGCGCTTCCACCCAAACAGGCGAGCATCGACTGACCATAGACCCGGTCCCAACATGGCGAGAGCGCAGCCAATGGTTCCGAGCAAAACCGTGACCCATCGATCTCCGCCTATCGTCATGATCTGCAAGATTTCCAGCAACGCAACCAAGGCTCCCACGAGGGGCGTCCATAGGCCGGGAATGAGAAGGAGCCCGAATGCCGTCAGAAATGCGGAAATTATCGTTGTACTGACATGAGGGTTGCTCCACAGCGCCGAGTTCGCACCCAGAAGCAGTGAAGCGCCGAGAACGACACGCATGAGAAGCAAACCGATTCCAGGCCAACCGGCAGCGAATGTGGAATATAGACGTCGCAAAAACCCACCCTTCTACACTCCACCAGTTTCCTGCCTTGCAGAAACGGACGAAATCCTAAAGAGAGAGTCGTTATCGGTCACTCTTTAGAGTTCTGTTTTTGGGGCGAGAAATCAGCCAAGGAGACTTAGGAGCTTGTTGAAATAGCTAGAGCTGACTCCTTTACTGATGAGGTTTTGGGTTGATGCAGGGGAGTTGGGTTGTTTATGACGGCTGGCTGGCGGATTCTGCGGCATGTTTTCTTGCCGGGTTGAAGACTCAACCGGCCTTCAGGCGCACTGCTGCTGTGGGTCCTGCTGAGTATGGCTTTGGATGAGCCTTGGCAGACGCAGCAGGTTATGTGCGGCGCAGCTGAAGACGAAGATCCAGTCGACCTTGGCGAGTCCTCGCACCTTCAGCTGGTCGAGCGGACCGGTCTGCTTCAACCAGCCAAATGTCTTCTCCACGAGCCAGCGGCGGCTGAGGCTGAGCGCATAGCCGGCGTGCCGGGTGGTCCTGCCATCGAGGTTCGAGCGGCGTCCCTTGTCGTTCTTCTGCACATGTGCGGTGACGTTGAGGGCGCGGGCTCCGGCGATGAAGTCCTTCGCGTCGTAGGCCTTGTCGGCACCAACCGTGATGCGCCGCGAGCTGTTCTTCTGCCGCTCGTCGAGCATCAGCAGGGCGGCGTCGCGCTCGGCATGGCCGTCGGCCTGGGTCGCCATCGCGGCGGCGATCAGGCCGTTGCGGTTCTCCACCAGCGCATGGCCCAGGTACGCGAGCTTCGACTCCTTGCCATAGCTCTTCTTGTAGAGCCGCGCCTCCGGATCGGTAGTCGATTGATGGGTCTCGTTCGACCTCTTCTGCCCACGGAAGTTAGTGCCGTCGCCATCATCGGAGCCATCCTTCGGCCGGAAGCTCTTCTGCGATGCCCAGGCCTGGATCAGCGTGCCGTCCACGGTGAAGTGCTCGTCACTCATGAAGCGCTTCGCCAGCACGTTCACCTCGGCGAAGAACCGCTGCGCCACGTCCGACGTCAGCAGCCGGTCGCGGTTCTTGGAAAACACGGCATGGTTCCACACCGCGTCGTCCATGCCCAGGCCGACGAACCAGCGGAACAGCAGGTTGTAGTTCAGCTGCTCGACTAACTGGCGCTCCGAACGCACCGAATAAAACGCCTGCAACAACAGCGCCCGCAGCACATACTCGGGCGCAATCGAAGGACGGCCTGATGCCGAATATAGCGCATCGAAATCCTCGTTCAGCGACACCAGAACTGCATCCGTCAACTTGCGAATCTCGCGCAAAGGATGATCCTGTGGAACCCGCTGCTCCAACGTCACACAACTGAACATCTCACCCTGAACCCGCTCGTCGCCACGCATACAACAGAGACGGACCAACACCCAGATCAGACGAAGCCAGAACCTATTTCAACAAGCTCTTAGAGGTCGATGATTCCTCGTTTCAACCCAATCATTGCGGCTTGCGTTCGATCATTGGCACCCAATTTTGAAAGAATGCACTTGACTCGGCTCTTTACGGTTTCGTCCGTGATCTTGAGCTGATTCGCGATCTGCTTGTTGGCATTCCCAGTGGCGATCAAGCGCAGCACGCTGATCTCTGCCGGCGTCAGCGCGTCATCGGTCGCATGCTCAGCGATTTCGTACGAGGCTTCGAGAGAAAGCGCCTTTCTTCCGGTGTAAACGGCTCGGATCGTTTCCACGAGTTCCTTGTGAAATGTATTTTTTAGCAGGTACCCTTGTGCTCCTGCCTTGAGTGCGCGAAGAATCTGAATGTCGCCTTTGTAGGTCGTCAGTACAATGATTTTCGCATCAGGAAATTGTCCCCGGATCGCGACAATCGCATCGAAGCCGTTCATCTCCGGCATTTGCAAATCCATTAGCGTGACGTCTGGATGATTCGTACGGAACTGTTGGATCGCTTCCCGGCCGTTCGAGGCTTCGGCGACCAGAGTCATATCCGGCTGGGTGCCGACGAGTACGGCTATGCCCTGCCTTATAAGGGCGTGATCGTCAACCGCCAGAATTCGAATTTGAGCTGACCCAACACTCACGCTCGATCGTTTCCTTTCACATCGATATCCGTCGCGGAGAAACGCCGCGTCGATTTCCCATACGCTCTCGATGCTGGAATGATCAGCTCGATTTCCGTACCGTTATTCACTTCACTCCAGGTCGCTAGCTTACCGCCCACAAGCTTGGCTCGTTCCTTCATACCGTGCAAGCCGTAGTGCCCCTCACGTCCGTCTCCGCGAAGAACCTCGGGGCCAATCCCTTTTCCATCGTCCCGAACGCGAAGCCGGAAGTACCTTTCGTCGTAGCGGATCTCAACTTCTAGGGTTTGCGCTTCCGCATGCCGGAAGGCATTGCGTAACGCCTCCACCGCGAGCCGGTAAACTTCGTCTCGGACAATCGGATGCAAATTTCGGGATGTTCCTTCCACGATCACTTCAAACTTGGGGGTGGACTGGGTTTCAACAGAAGCGAGTTCTTCGCCAACGGTCCGAATGGCTAGCGCAAGGTCGTTCTTTTCGACCGTGGACATGCGGAGGCCTTGCACAGCATCCCTGCCCTCCGTGATCGCCTCTGACGCCTGATCCACAGTTTCTTCCAGTGTCTTGCGGGCATCAGCAGCACCCTCCGGCAGCTTATAAATCGCAGCCTGAAGCCGTGGCAAGAGTGCCTGAAAACTCTGTAGCAGGGTGTCGTGCAGGTCGCGGGCGATGCGCATCCGTTCTGCTACGCGGGCCTCCAGAGTCACGGCGAATTCATGATGCAACTGCCGGACGCGCAACTGATAGGCCGCCCACAGTAACCCTAAGAAGACGGCAGTTGAGACCGCACGGAACCACCGTGTATTCCACCAGGGGGGCGTGATCACAATGGTTAGCGACGCCCCTTCTTCATTCCATACACCATCGCTGTTCGATCCCTGCACGCGAAAGACATATTTCCCAGGATCGAGATTGGTATAGGTAGCCATTCGCTGCCTGCTACCTACGTCGTTCCAGACACTTTCAAAGTTCTCGAGCATATAGCGATAATGGTTCTTTTGCGAATTTGCATAACTCAACGCGGCGAATTCAAGGGAGAAAACGTTGTCGCGGTAGGGGAGAGTTAGAGAATCGACGTATGGGATGGCTTTCTTCAGCACGGACTCAGTGCCGATGGGTGCAGGTTTGTTAAAGATTCTGAAGCTAGTGATCACTACAGGCGGCACGTAGGGATTGTCGTGGGTATTTTCAGGGAAAAATGCATTGAATCCATTGGTTCCGCCAAAGAACATCTCCCCATTCAGGCCGTGATAACACCCCGTACTGAACTCATTGCTCTGCAAGCCGTCGGACACATCGTAGTTTCTAAACGTTTCCTTCTGAGGATCGAATCGAGATATGCCCTTCTGAGTACTGAGCCAAAGCCTGCCAGCTTCATCTTCCAGAATGCACCGGGTCGTGCTGCTCGGAAGGCCCTGGCTTTCCGTGTAACGGGTGAACAATCCACTTTGCCGCTGGTACCGGTATAGGCCGTCCATCGCTCCTATCCAGAGTGTTCCAGTCCGGTCTTCGTGGATGGTGTTGACGCCGCCTCCGCTCAGTTTTTGAGGGTCATACGGGCCGGGCGTGTAATTCATAAAGGTCTTCGCCTTGTCATCGAAACGGACCAGTGTGCCGCCCCATGTCCCCAACCACAGGGTGCCGGAACGATCCTGATCGATGACCCAGACGGTATTTTCGAGACTAGCCGGATGGTCTGGAACAGGACGGTAATTGGTAAACCCGTCCTTCGCTGAATCGAAGCGGCTGAACCCTCCCTCCTGGCCCACCCACATTTGACCGCTCCGGTCTCCGAAGATGGTGTAGACATTATCAGAAATCAAGCTGTTGGGATCATCAGGGTTGTGGCGGTAATGCTTGAACCGCCCGGTGCGTTGATCGAATCGCACAAGACCAGAGCCTCCGCCACCAAGCCATAGATAACCCGCTGTATCTTTGTAAATGCAATTAACGTTCGTGCCTTCGCCAAACCCCTTCTCGTCGCCCCGGGCGGGAAGATAGTGGGTGATCTTCCCCGTCTTTCGGTCCAATCGATCAAGGGCGCGCGGAAACAAGCCTACCCACACAATGCCATCGGGATTCTGATAAATCGCCTTGACCCTGCCGGGTGAGAGACTATTGGAGTCGGAGAAGCGGTGCTTGTAAAGGTTGAATTGCTGTTGCCGAAAATTGAGAATGTTGAGTCCGCCATTCTCAGTTCCTACCCACAGCACCCCGCCCCAATCCCGATAGGCACAAAAAACGGCGTCGCTGTCGAGGCTATCCGGGTTGCTCTCGTTGTGCTGAAACCGATACGTGAAACGTTCCGTCGGCCGGTCGAAATAGTAAAGACCTCGGCTGGACGGCACCCATAGTCCATTTTGGCCGTCGGCCCTAAGAGTGCCATTCAGCGATCCCCCGCTGCTCGTCGACGCCATAACACCGACGTGACGGGCGCCAAGCGGGAATGTTGAGAGGCGCTCTGCCTTTGGATCGTATTTCGCGAGCCCGACGACCGGGGAATCGACCAGCATCCAAAAACTGCCCATCTCGTCTTCATACACACTGTCTGCGCTGAGGCCGTTCCTGGCTGCAGAAGGGCGAGTGATCTGTCCCGTCTGTTGATTCAGGTGAAACAGACCGCGTTCGCCAACAAACCAGATGTCACGATGAGCATCCTCGATCACCTGGCTAATCCTCCCAACAAACTGCCCATCGCCGTCATTTCGATAATGCGTAAATCTTCCGGTCCTTGGATCGAGCTTGTCGAGACCGCTGTCCTCGGTGCCAAACCAAAAAGAACCGCGACTGTCCTGCGCGATGCTCTTGACTGAGGCGCCACCGAGACTATTGGGATTGCCGGGATCGTGGAGGTAGCGGGTACAGCGTTCGGTTTCAGGATCGAATTTGTTCACCCCTGTGTTGGTGGCAATCCACAGATAGCCGTGATCATCTTGCATCAGGTCCTGCAAGAAATTGGAGCTCAAGCTGCCGAAGTCGTTGGGATTATTTTTGTATACGACAAAGGAGTTGCCGTCGTATCGATTAAGACCGTCCCTGGTGGCAAACCACATGAAGCCCCGACGATCTTGCAAAATGGCAACGACATAGCTTTGAGAGAGACCATCGTTCGTATTGAGGTGGGTGAATCTGAGATCCCTTACCACGACAGAGTCGCTTTGAACTGGGTGGGGTTGAGCTGCTGCGGCATATATCGCGTGAATGATGCAAAAGAACAAGATACGACTCGCTCCCCGCAAGCACCGCGCCGTATTTCGGAGAATCATGTTCATGCCTTGCCCACAAAGTCATGCGACCAGGATCTCTCCGAACTGTTGTGTAACCGATGACGCCAGGAAACGCACAGTTTCACCTCTGTTCCTGATGCACTTCACTCTACACCGTCAGGTTCCTCCAATCAGCATCCTTGATCTTCTCTGCGCAGCACAATTAACTTACGAATTGCGCGGGCTTCGCTCGTGAATGGCCCGTGCGATAAGCTACTTACTCGTTGCCGGCATGCGGTCAGGTGCAGAGTTGTCGCGAGATCTCCGGATGACAAGGGCGGCGTTGACACTTCCTTCTCTCCCCCAATTAATTATGCTCCACGAGCTAGCCAGGTTACGGCGAGCTTACGACGGCTTACGGCCAATCGAAGGCCTGAGGGGCTTAGTCTGAAATCAGGCAGAATTTGCGAACCGATGCAAACCTCAGATGAGCACAAAGTGTAATTTTCGTGTCAAACAAAAACCCGGAAGTCGCGGTCCGACAGGGCGGAGCCAGTGTTAACACCTGCACGATTCCGAGTAAGACACGTCGGGAGGCTGTCCTGCCTTCTACCCGATCAGGGCGCACGGATCATCGGATCCCGGCTTCAAACATGGCACAGAGAATCGAGGAAGTCGCGTCCAACGAAGTTCGGCGCCGTTAGGTCCAGCCGTAGCTGCGATCTACCGGTGAACGTTCCGGAGTATTTCGACTCCGCCAGCCGACCATCGACAGCGGCATCCCTGGAGACTATCTCCTTGCCGTCCACGCGCAGCGGTTCTTCGAGGGGGGCCTGGAATGGATCGCCCACCTGATTCTGCGTGGAATCGATTGCATAGATGGTACGCACGGAGATACTGTTCTTGCCGGGGTCGTGACATACGCCGGTGTCTTCATGACGGCATGCTCTGCCCGTTGCGGTTCGCTGGGAAGCGAACTCGTCGACATTCGGTTGGTTACTTGCTGCCCTTTCGGAATCAAACTTGAGCGAAACGATGTCAGCGAGGTTGTACTTCTGCACCGAGGAGCCGACCTGGAAGCTGATCCCACTCTCCGTGCCACCCATGAACTTGCCCTTAATCAGGCTGCCATTCTTCAGTTCCAAGGAATCGGCCCCGCAAGGGACGCCCCCAGCCATAAGGCAATGACCAAGCGGGAGTTGAGCTTGAGCTTTATGATGATTTCACCTCTGCAGCGTTCGTGTTTACTGCTCCTGGTGTACGCAATGGTTACTTAGACATATTTCCGGTCTCCTTTTCGGGGAGCACGGCGGCCTGCTCCGGTAGGGGTGACTTTTTCAAAGTAGCTGCCACATTGTGTGCCAAGTTGTGGGTCGCTCGCAGGTTGCCACCGATGAACCGGACATTGCCATCGACAAGATGCTCCTGGACTACCTGGCCCTCTCGTGTGACCAACTGAACGCGAACGTTCAACTTGGTCGCCCCACTCACGGTAGTGACGGCCCGCCGAGTCTCGCTACCCGGCGTATATTTTTGGACCGTTGTCTTCAGAATGAGCAGGCCGGGAACATCGTTCGCGTTACGATCCCCGTTACGGAACACCTGTTTGAACTGCTCCGTTTTGGTTAGCTCTTCGAGCAGATTCTCGTAGATGGCGGCTCCGAAGGATGGATCAAGGTCGACGTCTCCGGGGTCGACTCTATCTACCTGCATGCTCCATGGCCGGGCGCCTCCGCTTCTTCCATCTGTGGAGGATTCCGCAAGCACAGTTGGGACAAATACCTGAAGCTGCAACGCACCGAGCAGCAGGATAACAGCCGCAAGTGGTCCGTAGTGCTTGTTTGGCCGGTGGAAGCCGGACAGGCCCAGCGTGGTCTTAATTGCGGCAAGGGAAGTTTTTCTATTTGTTTTCATTCTTGACCTCGAGAGTGCTTTGGGTGGGGGTTTGCCCTACAGGCGGCGTGATGTGCGCGCCGTTAGCTACCAGGGCCTTCTTGAAAGTTTCTCCTTGGCCTTTTTCCAATTGAAATATGGCACCGTGAAAACCACCGCTGTTATCGAGATATTCAACTGTGAGGAAGTCGTATTTCTTATGTGCGAAGAGGCTCACCACCCGGCCTCCACCATATGGAGCTGCAGCTTTGCCCAGCGTCATAGCCGTGCCACCTACCTGCTTGTCTCCTTTCTCGACAAAGATGTCTTGAATGGAGCTTATGCTCACCTGTGCGGCTGTACTTCCATCGTGCTGAAATTGCATGACGCCACCCTGGATTTTCAACTCTCCGGTGGCGTTATGCTTCGCACCTTCAAATCCCAGGACTTGCGTGACATGGATGGCCGACCCTGGGACCGGACTCTGCGCTTCGCTCGGATTCTGGCCTATTGATGCTGCGCTTAATGAGAGCAGGATAGTTAGGCAAGCTAATCCATGCCCAACCTGAAAGGAAGTCATGGGTGTCCGCCTGGACGGTATGGAATTACGATTCATAGTTCCTCACTTGTAGCCGCAATGATGTGATAACTTCTTTTCACAAGAAACCCTCGCTTCGAGATGATCGGAGAGTAGGGAGTGTTGACCATCGTCGTCTCCGTGGTCCCAACCCCCGTCTCTGGTGGATCCGATGCGTGTGAGTCTGTTTGACCCAAGACCGGATGCTGAATGCGTATACACAGATGCAAATCAGATTTGCTGGAATAAAGCCAAACTGAGACGTGCGAAAGCCGATTACGCAAACGATCATGCTGTTGACAATTGATATTAGAAGTCCCGTCCACGATTTCCGACCGAGGAGGACAGTCGCCAGTATGGTGAGAAAGCAAGAGAGGTAATCTAAATGAAACATAGCGACTTCGACCTCAGGTGGCATTCATATGAACCGCGTAGAGACACACGCTGCAAGCAACCCGATAGCGACTGCTGTACTCGCAAGTTTGTGCTTCATGCTGATTTCCTTTTTGTGCTTTGACCGGCGTAAAGATTTCTTGCGCATATAACCTTGCTGAAAACGAATTTCGTCCATCAAGGTTTCATGCCCTCGCAAACCTCACGAATCGTGGTGTGAGCCTTTCAATGCCATCGCTGTCTTGGTCAGGATCTCTTCGGGAGATAGATGGCAACGCAAAAGCATCTCAACCGCGAGCGTGAGGGTAGTTTTCTGTTCGAAGACCAATGTTCTCCACATGCCTTCCTGATTGATTTCAAGGTCAGTGCGTGTCATGTGTTCGTCCTCCTAGTTCCGATGTGTGAATTGTCTATCGAATCCCGTTTGCAAACAGCCCCACGACGGGGCAAATCGCAAACTCTGGGGAGGGAAATTAATAGCCTCCGTCAAGCCAGAAATTTCGGTGATTGATGAAGGAGTCCTTCAGGAGTTGGCTCTGATTTTGCGCGGTGGAGGTTGCACGCGCTTCCACCCAAACAGGCGAGCATCGACTGACCATAGGCCCGGTCCCAACATGGCGAGAGCGCAGCCAATGGTTCCGAGCAAAACCGTTACCCATCGATCTCCGCCTATCGTCATGATCTGCAAGATTTCCAGCAACGCAACCAAGGCTCCCACGAGGGGCGTCCATAGGCCGGGAATGAGAAGGAGTCCGAATACCGTCAGAAATGCGGAAATTATCGTTGTACTGACATCAGGGTTGCTCCACAGCGCCGAGTTCGCACGCAGAAGCAGTGAAGCGCCGAGAACGACACGCATGAGAAGCAAACCGATTCCAGGCCAACCGCCAGCGAATGTGGAATATAGACGCCGCAAAAACCCACCCTTCTACACTCCACTAGTTTCGTGCCTTGCAGAGACGGAGCGAAACCCTAAAGAGAGTCATTATCAGTCACTCTTTAGAGTTCGGTTGACGGCGAGGAATCAGCCGGAGGGAACCTAGAGGTCGATGATTCCTCGTTTAAACCCAATCATTGCGGCTTGCGTTCGATCATCGGCACCCAATTTTGAAAGAATGCACTTGACTCGACTCTTAACGGTTTCCTCTGTGATGGAGAGCTGGTGCGCAATTTGTTTGTTTGCATAGACGGCTGCGATCAACCGCAGCACGCTGACTTCTGCCGGCGTCAATGGGTCATCGGTGGCATGCGTGGCGATTTCATACGAGACCTCCGGGGAAAAGGCCTTCTTCCCGGCGTGTACCCCACGAATCGTCTCCAATAGTTCCTTGTGCAACGCATTCTTTAATAGATACGCTTGAGCGCCAGCCTTGATAGCAAGGATAATTTGCGCATCGCCGGCGTACGTCGTCAGCACAACAATTTTTGCGTCAGGAAATTCATTTCGAATGGCAATGAGTGCATCAACGCCATTCAGTCCTGGCATTTGCAGGTCCATCAGCATAACGTCGGGACGGTGCATCCGGAATAGCTGGATAGCCTCGCGACCGTCGGACGCTTCACCCACAAGGATCATATCCGGCTGAATGCTTATCAGACCGGCAATCCCCTGTCGGACGATCGGATGGTCATCGACCGCGAGAATTCGAACGGGCGAGATGCTGGCGTTCATGACCTCTCCTGAAGCTATGGCTTGCCTGGTCTGTGGGAACGCGCCACACTGATTGGAGGTAAGCAAACCTTCACTTTTCCGGCAAGCTTTCGTGACAACCAGGAAGCATCGACTGCCCGTTTAATGTCCTGATCGAGCAACTGATCATCTTCGATACCGCTACCGCTCATAGGTGGTGGGCCGATCGGCAAATTTGGCAAACCGGTCGAGACATCGGCCTTTGACGGACCGCCCGGACCCCCTCTGGGGTCGACCCATTGATAGGTCCGATACGATTGAAAGTTAGAGGCCCGGTCATAGTTGTAGTAAATGTCCTGCCCCTCTGGCGCAAGCGAGCATGAACAACAAGGCTAATGGCAATATCAGCCGTTTCGTGATTTTCATTCGCATCTCTTTCTGTTTATTAGCGCCACTGATCGGGTGTCACGCTGCACTCAAATCCCGGAATCACGCTTGTTTGTTTTCAATCCTGTTCCGGGATTTAGGTGCATTGTCGCTGCACTGAAATAATCCCGGACTGTTGCACATAAAACCCGGACGAAGTTTCTGCTGAAGCTTGTCCGGGAGATAAGTACAAAGATGACACTATCCTCTTTCCTTGCATCAGTTTCGGTCCGGGATTTGAGTAGAAGCGGAGCGAAGCCACAACGTTGGTCACGTGCAGGACGGGGCGAGCGAACCAGTCTGTCATCGGCTAGGTATCCTTCAATGAAAACAACCTTAGATTTGCAAGATCGCACACGGCGGTCAAGTGTTGAGAACGGGGCAAATCCCTCATTGAAACGGGTTTCTGCGCCGAATGCGTTATCGTCAACTGAGTTAATCGGGGTTGATTGGCTGCCCCGACGGCGTTCTGAAGACCAAGTCATTGGCCGCTGGACAAGAATTGTGCCTGCTCGTTTTCGTCTGCAGATCACGAAGAAGAGCAGCCATCCAGCGTTGCAATTTGATCAGCTGATGGCTTCGCGAACGTTTCGATACGTAAATCTGCGGCGGAGTTCCGCTAATGGCAAAACCGCCAACAGAGTTGCATGATTGGGCTAAGATGTCGGTGTTATGAGAAAAGCGCGCGCAGAGGTGATCATCTGCCTGGCCCTGATGTTGGCATGCTGCGCTTGCGCGTTGGCATTGGACCCGTCGCTCGACATCAGCCAGTACGCGCATACCGCTTGGAAGGTGCGCGATGGCTTCGCTAAAGGCTTCCTATACTCGATCGCACAAACACCAGACGGATACATCTGGCTGGGCACGGAATTCGGCTTGCTTCGCTTCGATGGCGTGCGCGCCGTGCCTTGGCAGCCGCCATCTGGTCAGGAACTGCCCGGCAAAGATATCGGAACTCTGCTGGTTACGCGCGACGGCGCTTTGTGGATTGGCACCTACAATGGACTCGCCAGTTGGAAGGAAGGCAAATTCATCACGTATTCCGAGCTGAATGGCAGCCGGATCTCTGCATTACTTGAGGACGGCGAGGGCACAGTATGGGTCGGTACCCGCGAACCTCGCATTTTTGGGGAGAACGTCGGCGCGATCGATGCCGATGCCGAGGGAAACTTTTGGGTAGGTTTTGATAAGGACTCTCGGAAGTGGAAGTCGGGGCGACCGCAATCAAGCGAAGTATCGGACCCCCAGCATGCGCAACAGGCGCTTCTAGAGCACGAAGACTTCGCGTTTGTGAATGACAGTCATAAAGGAGGCCGAGCACTCATTCCCCGGCAAGTGCAGCGAGGTGCCTCAGTCCGCTCGTCGCAGCGGTTCAGGCCGTCGCAGATGCTCCGCGATCGTGACGGAGCGGTGTGGGTCGCGACATCAGACCGCGGCCTGATTCACTTCCATCAGGGCAAGACAGATAATTTTTCCGAGGCTGATGGCCTTTCCGGCGACACCGTGAACCGACTTTTGCAGGACCAAGAAGGCGATATTTGGGTGGTCACTACGAACGGCATCGACAGGTTCCGTGAGTATGCCGTTCCGAACATCGGTATCAAACAGGGTCTCTCTAACACCAACACCTTGTCGATTTTGGCATCAAGCGACGGCAAAGTCTGGATCGGAACCCACAGTGGTCTGAACAAGTGGAAAAACGGCCAGATCTCAGTGGTACTCCGTGGCGATGGAACGACTCATTCCGTATTTCAGGACAGCAGCGGACGCATCTGGGTGTCGACGCTCGCGGCATACGGATATCTCGACAGCGATCGATTTGTTCCCGTGCTCGATCTCGGCGGCGGATTGGCAGTTTCGGTGGCGGAACTCCCGAAAGGGCATCTGTGGGTTGCGAATGACAGTAAGGGACTGTTTCATTTAGTTGGTGACAGGGTGGTCCAAAAGCTATCCTGGGCTGCGCTAGGACATACGGACCATGCCCGTGTTTTGCTGGCCGACCGCTCGCAGCGCGGACTCTGGCTAGGATTCAACCAGGGTGGAGTCTCCTACTTCGCTGACGGTCGAATCCATAAATCTTACTCTGCCGCCGATGGGCTTGGACGCGGCAGGGTGAACCAGCTTAGATTCGGACCCAACGGCGGGCTCTGGGCGGCAACGGAAACTGGGCTGAGCCGCATCAAGGATGGCCGCATCGCGACTCTCACGAGCAAGAACGGGTTGCCGTGTGAAAGTGTGCATTGGACGATGGAGGACAACGATCGCTCCTTTTGGCTCTACATGGCATGCGGCCTCGTGCGAATTCTTCGGCCGGAATTGGACGCTTGGATTGCCGATCGTTCCAGATCAGTCCAGACTACGCTGTTCGACATTTCTGACGGTGTACCGAGCCATTCCTATCCTTCAGAAGTACATGGTGTCACCAAATCTTCCGACGGTAGAATATGGTTTGCCGCGTACGACGGGGTTAGTGTCATCGACCCGCATCATCTTGCAGAAAACAAGCTGCCGCCACCGGTGCGCATCGAGCAGGTGATCACCGATGAGAAGCCGTACGACGCGCGGAATGGGATGCGGCTGCCGGCGCGCATTCGTTATCTAACGATTCATTACACGGCGCTGAGCCTGGTGATCCCGGAGAAGGTGCGCTTCCGTTACAAACTTGAGGGAGTGGACGCGGATTGGCGCGAGGTGGTGAATGATCGGGAGGTGCAGTATTCGAACTTCGGTCCCGGGGCGTACCAATTCCGCGTGAAAGCGTGCAATAACAGCGGCGTGTGGAACGATGAGGGCGCGTCGCTGGGGTTCGTGATCCCGCCAACGTGGTACCAGACGAACTGGTTTCGTGCGCTCTGCGCGGCCTTATTCGTGGCACTGGTGTGGGCGGCTTACCAGATGCGTGTCCGGCAACTGGCGTACCAGTTCAACCTGGGCCTGGAAGAGCGTGTAAGCGAGCGCACACGTATTGCCCGCGACCTGCACGACACCCTGCTTCAGAGTTTTCAAGCAGTTTTGCCACTGTTTCAAGCTGTCATTTACAAGTTGCCGGAGGGCGCAGTCGACGCTCGCAAAACACTGGAAGTAGCTGTCGATCGGGCCTCGGACGCGATTACTGAGGGCAGGGATGCCGTGCAAGCTTTGAGGGTGTCCGCCGTGGAACAGAACGACCTTGCACAGGCCATTCGGACACTCGGGGAAGCGTTGGCTTCTGCTGAGACGAATCAATCCTCTCCCCGATTCGACGTGGTCGTGGAAGGGACATCTCGCAATTTGCATCCGATTCTGCGAGATGAAGTGTACCGACTTACTGCCGAGGCCCTGCGCAATGCCTTCCGGCATGCGGCGGCGCAAACTTTAGAAGTTGAGATTCGATACGACGAGAAGTACTTCCGGCTCCGCGTTCGGGATGACGGAAAGGGCATCGATTCGGACGTTCTCAGCCAAGACGGACGTGAGGGGCACTACGGCTTACGAGGCATGAAGGAACGAGCCGCGCTCGTGAGCGGGAAGCTAACGATCTGGAGTGAAGCCGATGGCGGAACGGAAATCGAGCTGATCATTCCGGGCTCGCGAGCGTACACGAAACCAACGCGGCGTTTCTGGTACTTCGGGAAGCGCTCGGCAACAGAAAGTGATGTGAATGAAACCATCGAGCGTCAGTGAGGGGTCGCAACCAATTCGCATTCTTATTGCGGACGATCATGCTCTGATAAGGGAGGGCATAGCGGTCCTCGTCGGCACTCAGCCGGATATGAACCTGGTGGCCGAAGCCTCGAATGGCTCCGAGGCGATACAACAGTTTCGTACCCACCGCCCCGACATCACGCTGATGGACCTGCAAATGCCGGAGATGAGCGGCTTCGATGCGATCGTCGCGATCCGCGGGGAATTTCCCGAGGCGAAGATTGTCGTACTGACGACCTACAAGGGTGACGTTCAGATTCTTCGCGCTCTCAAAGCGGGAGCAAAGGGATACCTGCTCAAAAGCACGTTTCACAAGGAGCTCGTAGAGACAATCCGAGCCGTTCATGCCGGCAGGAAGGCGCTCTCTCCTGAAGCCTCTTACGAGTTGGCTGAGCACGCGACGGACGATGCACTGACACCGGCAGAAATCAACGTTCTTCGCTTGATCGCGGCTGGCAACACTAATAAGCAAATCGCCGACCAACTCTCGATCACCGAAGAAACCGTCAAAAGTCGAGTTAAATCCATCCTTTCCAAGCTGGGTGCTAACGATCGAACACACGCCGCAACGATCGGCGTGAAGCGAGGAATCATCGAGCTGTAACCCCCCATATCGCGCCTAATCCCGGCGCGGTTGCGCCTAGCCTCAGTGCTTAAGGAACGGTGCCCTTACTTGCCATTTAAGGGGTAATATGGCGCATGCCGACAGGGCATCAATTCGACAAAACGGGCAGGCTGCCCCCCGAAGATGTGGGCGCAGTTCGCAACGAGGTGCCCTCGACTGCAGCTCTCTCGCCGTCCCAGCGGCGGCGTAAATCAGTGATTGTGGTCCTTGCGGCAATCGCGGTTGTCGCTGTTTCTGTCGTGATTTCATCACGACGTCACCCGCCTCGCGAGTCCAATGCGGTACGGTTGTCACTGGGCCTGCCGCCCGGCATAACGCTACACAGAAACTGGCACCCGTTCGAATATATGGCCCTTTCTCCCGATGGCGAGATGCTGGCCTTTGCGGCGAGTGATGCGTCTGGTCAAAGCTCGTTGTGGTTCCGCGAGTTGAGTTCTTCAGAACCGCGAAAAATGGAGCAGACTGAGGGCGCGCTGTTTCCGTTCTGGTCCCCAGACTCACGGTTCATTGGCTTCTGGGCGAGTGGCAAGCTGCAGAAAATAGGACGATCGGGTGGAACTCCCGAAGTGATCTTCAGCGTTGCAGAGGTCGCGCAAGGAACATGGGGCCCCGACGGAACAATTCTCTTCGCCAGAACCGTAAACAGTCCAATCTTCCGTGTCTCTCGTGACGGCGCAAAAGCGACTCCGGTGACGTCGTTGCTTCCGGGACAAGTCAGCCAAATGTGGGTTCAGTTCCTGCCGGATGGCAAACAGTTTATCTACCTAGCTCGGACAAGTCTGACGGCGGATGATCCACACGCGAAGGTGTATGCTCAGCGACTAGATGGCGACGCTCCCACTGAAATCGTAACCACGCCGCACAGGCCAGTAGTCGCCGATGAGTACTTGCTGTTCATCCAGCAACAGAATCTCTATGCACAACGGATGGAATGGAACTCATTGCGAAGGATAGGGGAACCTCTGTTGGTGGCTCGCAACGTCGCTGCGTCGCCAGCGTACCTTGGCAGTTCCGAATTCGCCGCGTCGCAAAATGGAGTGCTGATCTACGGCACCGCAGAGGGATTTCCGGTCTATCAACTCAGGTGGTATGCACGAGATGGCGCAACGGTCGGCGGCGTGGATCCGGTGGTCGATTATCAGCAGTTCACGCTTTCTCCCGATGGTAAGCACCTGGCACTGAACTCGTTCCAACAGCATGCTACAGGCAGTTTGTGGCTGATTGATATTGGGACAAATACAACCACACCCTTAACGGTTGATCCCCACGCGCAGTCCGATCCAGTGTGGTCACCAGACTCTCGCTACGTTGCTTTCAATCTCATGCCGAACGGCGGGAGTGATCCGCCGTTCCTGGTAGCAAAGATCGAAGTGGGCAAGCAGCAGCTGGAGCCGATTTATGGCGATAACGGAACGCACTGGGTGGAGGACTGGTCCCCGGACGGTAAATTTCTCCTGACGCACGACACCAGGACACTTTCGGTACTACCCCTGACGGGCGACAGGAGACCTCAACCTGTATATTCATCGAGTTCCCTCAAAGATGAGTTTCATCTGTCTCCAGATGGACGATTGATCGCCTATGATGAGCTGCGCGACGGCAGATGGGACGTGTTTGTTGCATCCTTTCCTGCGTTTGAAGACATCAAGCAGGTGTCGCCGGCCGGTGGCGCACAGCCGCGATGGCGCGGGGACGGCAGGGAACTCTTCTACATCAGTAACGACGGAGAAATGATATCCGTCACGTTGGAGCGCGGCTCGCTTGTGAAGATAGGCGCTCCACGAAAACTATTCGATACCGGACTTGTACCAGATGCAACGGTCAATCAGTATGCTGTCACGCCAGACGGACTCAAGTTTCTGGTACTGCAGCCACGAAAGGGCTATCTGGAATCATACTCCGTGATACTTAACTGGCCTGCGACGCTGAAAACATCTCAGAATTAACGCTTTGACCTCACTCCGTAAGCGCTCTCGCTCCATGCCACGCTGCCACCGAGTGTCAGCGCATGCTGCCCACATACCGGCAGCACGTAATCACTCCGCGGCGTGCCTCTAGCCAATAACAAGCTCGAGACATTGCTGCAGCCGATCATCAGGAGCATCGCAAGCGCCGCAAACAGCAAATACAGAGTGCCACCCATGTTTTGTGTGGTCTTGTAGTCAGCGGGCGGATGGGTACGCAGCCAACTTCGGTATGACGGCAAGCTGCGAGACTGCCGTCATCGAGCAGGTGACGAAACTGCAGCGCAGGAGTGCCGAACTGGAATCATGGGATGGTCCTCACGCCCGCCGCGAGGCATTTTCTGCGGAACAGAACGCCATGCTTGTCCGGGACGCCGAGCGATACTACCGCGCGATGTTGGAAGGCGGCGAGAGCTCGTGGAATCGGCGCGACACGCATATGACAGACATACTGGATCGGCTGTTGGCCTTTTTTGGTCCAAGGGCGACGATCGTCGGCGTTAGTTCTTCTCATGATCCTGCGGGAATGTTATTGTGCGATGACTGGCTTTAATTTCCTTATATAGCTTTAGTTCCCGATTTGCATCGGCTGTACGGCCCGCCCGTCGATACGCCACATGAAGCTGGTAATGCAGGTAGTCATGCGTTGTATCAGCATTTGCGGCACTTTCCAGGTGCTGGATTGCCTGTTCCGTTTGCCCGTCGTCCAGCAGGAGTCTTCCCAACTGATACTGCGCTTGCACGTATGCAGGGTCTGCGGTGATGATGGACTTCAGCAGCGTGGCAGCTTCCTCCTTGCGTGAGACCTGCAGAAATGCGTAGGCGAGATAGTATTGCGCGTCGAGATTGTCGGGACTGAGCTTTGACTCTGCCTGTAGTTCAGGAATGGCTTCTGTTGGACGGTCCAGCCGGATGAGTGCTGCTCCAGTTTCCAGGTGAGAGCCTTTGAAAGTGGGGTCCTGCTGGGATATTCGCCGGAAGCATTTGACGGCTTGTTCATAGTTAGCCGTTACGTCGTAGACTTTGCAGACCAGTGCGAGCTGGTCCAAAGGAAGCGTCTGGGTGCTCAACTTATCCACGATCTCGTTGGCCTTCGCCTGCTGGTCCGTGCGGGCGAGGGAGAGTGCCCAGGCGTAGGCTGCGCGAGGATCCCGCATCGCCAGGTCAGCGACCATCGCAAAGGTGCGAGCTGCATCCGAAAAACGGTCCAGCGAAAACTGGGACATCGCCAGCATCAAGCAAGTGTGCTGGTCTTGCGGTTCGCGCAAGGCGGCTAATTGCAAAGCGCGCACTGCTTCTTCATACTGCCCGTCGAGGAACGCCGCAATCCCGATGTTGCGCCGCAGGCCGGGTGTAGAGGCCTCCCAATCCTCGGCCTCATGAAAATAGATCAAAGCCTCCGGGTATCGCTGCCGGCGGGCTTCGAGTGTTCCCCAGTCGTTGAAACTACTGCTGAGAATCTGACGCAGTTGTGTGTCAAGGGCAGTGAACATGTGTGCCTTGGATGGGCTCAAATGTGCGAGCTGAGAAGTTGTCGGCTTGGAGGTTGGGTCAATACGTCTGCGTGCCGGAGATACAGCTTTGCTCTGAGATGCGCCATTTTTAAAGGTAGCTTTCTTTTGAAGGAGCTCCGCATCGGCCAGGTGGCTGCGGGTTTCGGGAGAATCCTGCAGGGCTAACGCCCGGTGGTAGAGTTCGACGGCTTCGGGAAGCATGTGCTCCGATGCACGCAGGTCGGCCATTGCATGCAGCGCGAATGCCGATAGAGCGCGGGTCGTATCTTCAATTGCCTGGTGATCGCCAGATTGCACCGCAGCCCGTTGCGCTGCCTGCCGTTGTTCGAGTTGTGCAGTGTCATGCTCGGCTACGCTTGATCGATGGTTCTGTGAGGTACCAGACGGTGTTTGGGCTATTGCCAAATGCCAATCTGGATTAAGGCAAAGTGTGACAGCTATTGCCGATGCCATCAACGTGGGGCGGTAGAAGTGGCGACGTGCATGTTCACAGCGGAATGGAAGAGAGATGCAGGCCATACATGATGCGTTTCTATTCTAGAGAACAAGAACGGAAACGGCAGGGCTGCTATCTTGCAGTCCCTGCCGGCTTGAAATGTTCTAGCGGTTAAAGGTTAAAAGTCGATGCGAAGCCCATACTGCAGCTGGCGTGCTGCGTTGCCTATCGTTGCGCTGGAGTTCCCGAAGCCAGCTTGTATGGGGGCGGAAGTCACTACGTTGTTCGTCGGGCTGCATGGGGCGTATCCTCCTGCAAGTCGCCCGCCGCAGTTGACCTGAGAGAACGGAGAGAAACTGCCGTTGCTGGCGTTGAAGTTGGCATGGTTGAAGATATCGAAAAAGTCCATGCGGAATTGAATTGTCGCCCGCTCCTTGAAGATCTTCCAGTTCTTGTTCACGGAGAAGTCTGTGTTCACGAACTTGGGTCCACCGCAGAAGCCGCGAGACTCTGTATTGGCCGGTATGGTCCCGATGACATATCCAACCATGGTGAAAGCATTTGGGTTAATGATCTGGCTGCCGTTCTGATTGGCAGTGCAGCTTTCCCCGGTGGTAAGCGGACGCAACGGATTGATAAAGCCGGTTTGGGTCACTGAGCTGAGCGACTGTCCAGGTAGTGGCTGGAAGGCAAGATTTGCGGTGTTTTCAGATAGAGATGTGCTCTGGTAGACCGTAAATGAATTGCCACTTGCGGCAGTGGTAATGCCAGTCAGTTCCCATCCGCCGAGGGTGTTTCGGACCAGGCGGCTTGATCCTTTCAACTGCGGCAGGTAATAAATGGCATTGGCAACAAAGACGTTCGGCCGATTGGTATTTCCATTGCCGCGATCTAGCCGCGGATTGGGAAAGTAGGTGCGAGTCTGAACTCCGAGTCCGCCGCTTGAGTCATCCAAGACGATATCGGCGATGGAGTGCGACCAGGTATAAGCGGCCGATAATTGCAGGTCTTTGACCCGAGATCTGAGCATCACCTGGAGGCCGTTGTAGTTGGAGTTGCCGTCGTGTGCCCACCATGTCAGCGTGCCGTACTTTGAGTAGGGGCGGAATGCGTTCACGTCACTCCCACTCGCGAACGACGCGGCCAGCCAGTTTTGTTGTGGAACCTGATTGATGTCGTAGCTTGATGTGAGATGGATTCCGCGATTACCGACGTAGCTGATGGAGAGGACACTGTTCTTCGCCAGTGTCTGCTCAACTGTGGCGTTCCACTGCCAGGAATTTGGCATCAGAGCTCTAGGGTCGAAGCCACCGGCTGGACTTGCTGTGCCCTGTACAGTCGCTGGGGTAGCACCGTCGAGAGTACGCGGAATGGCGCTGGCGTTCAGCGCGAAGGGAGCGTTTGACACCAACGTATAGCGAGATACGCGCTCGCGCTGGAAGAACTGACCTGCCCCGAACCTTACCGCTGTGCGTGCGTCACCAAATACGTCCCAAGCGACGCCTACGCGAGGCGCAAAAAGGTGATTGTTGACGTCGACCAGATACTTGTTGGGTCCAACAACGCCTGAGCTGAACGCAGTACCAAACTGCGAGTTCGCCGTTCCGCAGGGGTCTGAGCCCTTCACGATCCAAAGACCGTTGCAGGCATCAGTGGCAGGCTTAGACGGATCATAAAGCGAGGGTTGGAAATTAGTTAGTTGATTATTCGGCTGGAAGGTTGGCGTCATGTAGGAGTAGCGGACACCGGCCTCCAGCGTCAAGCGTGGTGTGAGCTTGATGCTATCCATGACATAAAACTCGTAGTCACGCCAGCGCAACTCTGCACGTACGTTCGTGGAGGTCTCATTGATGTTGAATACGTTCCTTGGAATAAGGAAATTGGCTAGGTTGTTTCCGGTGGCGAATCCTCCCGCGGTTGATGCGACATTCGTGTCTGCGGTGTTCACGATCGGACGCTCTGAGCTGGCAGGCCCCGTGTCTTCATCTTTGCCGTTCCAGTCGAACAAGATGCCGAATTTCAGGGTATGACGCTTCCAGACCTTCGACGCGTTGTCCTGGAGGGTATAGAGGTTTAGCTGGTTCTGCCAGGGGGCGATCATCTGGATGGTGTCACCACCACTGCCGCTATAGACCCCGAGGTTCACCTGCGGGACGCCAACAGACGAGCGCTTGATCGAGTTCGAGTACAGGGGCTGAATAGCGGCAGATATCTGCGGCAGGAGCTCAGGATTGGTACCACCAGGAGTGATACTGATACGGTTGTTTGAATACTGGAAGGAGACCGCGTTCACAAAGGTATTGCTGATGGTGGCTGTCCAGCGTCCTACGATCGACTTTGAAGGTTGTGCCCAGCTGCTGTCCAATGCCGGGTATGGATCGTCGCCCCAGTAACCCGCGTTATAGGAAGGGTTGTTCCAGGTGTCCTGTGTGTAGCGGCCCATGATCGCATTGCGAGGCGTCAGGTTATAGTCGACGCGGACATTTTCCTCACGCCAGGAGAGCGCCGTGGGCAGCGATACCTGCCAGTTCCTCCCCTGACTGTTGAGCGTGCTCAAATTGGGTAAGGGCATCACTTGGAGGACGGTGGCGGCAGACGGATCGACGGCGTTTAAAGCACGCGGGTTTCCGGCTGCCTGAAACTGGACCGGTATATTGGGTGCCGCTGCGCCGCTGCAGGAAAGATTTGTGAAGTCACCTGCACGCTCGGCGGCACTGGGAACACAGGCGCCCACTGTACGTCCGCGAATTTCGCGATTCCACTCCTGGCTCCAGAAGAAGAAGAGCTTATCTCTCAAGACCGGTCCACCGATCGAGTAGCCCCAGTCATTGCGGCGGAGTTTATCTTTGCCATCCAGCGGAAGACCCTTGCCAACGTTTTGACGCGCGAAATAGGTGTAGGCGGAGAGGGCATCGTTGCGGCCACCGTAAAAAACGCTGCCATGAAACTGATTCGTTCCGTTACGAGTAACGATGCTGATAATACCGCCAGAGGCCTGCCCGTATTCCGCACCATACGAGTTTGTGGCGAACTTGAACTCTGCGATTGCTTCGTTTGACGGATAGATAAGAATGGTGCGATTGGAGCCGGTATCGTTGTTGTTGACGCCATCGATCAAGAATAGATTGTTGGTTGTAGGGTTGCCGTTAACGGACATGTCCACGCCTCCCTGCAATCCCTTGTTCTTTGTGTCAAAGTTGTTGGCAGCAGAGACGCCGGGCTGCAACTGGGTCAGTTGCACGAAGCTGCGGCCATTAAGGGGAAGTTGTTTGACCTGCCCACCGTCAATCACATTTCCAAGCGCTCCGCTTTCGGTCTGCACCTGGACCGCATCTGCCTCCACCGTGACCGTCTCGGATACACTCCCGATTTGAAGCTCAGCATTCACAGTGGCGTTTGTCGCTACCTGAACGTTGACCCCCTTTACGATCGCTTCTTTGTAGTTTGGAACCTTGACGGTCACCTCGTAACCGCCAGGGGGCAACTCTTCTACTGAGTACTGTCCCTCATTATTGGCGGATACCGTGCGGCTCAGTCCAGTAGTGGGGCTCCTCACGATAATCGTTGCGTTCGCCACGGACGCCCCAGACGAATCTGTGACCGTTCCGCTGATCGATCCTGTAGTTACCTGGCCATAGCTTTGATCCGTAAGAAGAATGGTTATTACCATTGTCAGAAATAAGAACCAATTACCTCGCCTCTTCATTGTCATTGCCTCCAGTGTTCTGCATAGCGCCACACTGGTAGTGGCTTTGAAATGCCGTACCCAGATCCGACTTACTCAAAACGTTACAATTCCTTGCAATCCATGCTCGGGATCATTCCACCGAAGGCCCCGGCTGGACGTTGATTAAAGCGCTGCAGAAGCGCTTCTGTCGGAATACAGCGAGGCATTAATCATCACCTCCTGGGCAACTGTCAAGTAGGAAATCTAAGTCATCCTTTTTGAAGGGGATACGACCCTAGAGGAAATCATTTACCGAGGTTTTGGCTGCAGATGAGCTTCCTGCAAGATGCTTTTCCTGGATCACGGGTAAAGATGGTCATTGTTCGCTAATCAGGGGAAATGTTTAAAACGGGACGAGCCGAACCGCTTCCTCAAATTGGAAATGATGGGAGCAGAAGTACTGCTCGACCGAATTCAAATGCCCTGACGCTCCAACCGGAACTCATTGTTCGCGAGTCCACCGTCGCACCGGTTGACCACTGAATGGATGCAGCCAGCAGTTATTTATGCGCGAGGGGCCGAATGCGCTTTGCCGCCACCAGACCGGATCCTTCCAGAACGGAATAAAAGCGATCGACTGCAAGGTTTGTTATCTTCTCTGTCTTTCCTGATGGCCAGAGGAACTCGACTGAATCAATTTTTGTTGTCTTCGCAAGTCCAAAGTGCACACGCAAATCGCTTTGGGAAAGATAACTGCCTCCGCTGCGTACTTCATCAGTTTGCGTCATGCCGCCGGCGACCACTGTGACGCGCACTCCCAGCGCCAATCGATTGCTTTTGGTGCCCGCCAACTCGAAGCTTACCCAATGAGCATCGGCGCTGCCGTTGTTATGCAGGACCATGGGTGAACCGTCCAGGTCTTCGACAACAACATCCAGATTGCCATCATTGTCCAGATCCGAGACTGCGAGTCCGCGGCTGACGCGTGGTTCGACCAGCGCGGCTCCGGCCTGCGCACTCGCATCGCAGAAGGTCCCATTTCTCTCGTTCATGAAGAGGTTTTTGGGCTGCCGATACCTCGCCCCTGACGGCAGTGAGTCCACCTGCGGATAGACCTGACCGTTGACTGCAATCAAATCGGGCCACCCATCATTGTCGAGGTCGAAAAATGCATCTCCCCATTTGAGCCACGGCAAGGAGGCAAGTGCGACGCCGGCGTCGTAGGAGACATCCTGAAAATTGAGCTTGCCGTCGTTTCGATAAAGCGTGTTGTATTCGTCGGCAAAGTTTGTGACATAGATGGAAAAACGACCCGTGTGGTTATAGTCGCCGATTGCCAGTCCCATAGAGCCTTGTTCGGAACCATCTGCGCTGACTGCTGTTCCCGATTCCAGACCGATTTCTGCAAACTTGCCCTCTCCTTCGTTGTGATAGAGGAAGTTTGGAGTGGAGTCGTTGGCGACGTAGATGTCCGGCAGCCCATCGTTGTCGAAGTCGCTCCATACTACGCCCAGACCATAGTAGCCGCCGGGGTCGTCAACTCCCGCACGCTTACTGACATCCGTGAATGTTCCGTTGCCATTGTTATGAAAGAGAGCATCTCCCGCTCCTTTCAGGCCGCGAGGTCCGCATTGAACATCGATGCCGCGGTACTTGCACGTAGGGCTGCTGCCGAAGCCGGGCAGATCGCCGAGCTTGAAATCCACGTAGTTAGTCACCATCAGATCGGCGTAGCCGTCGCCATCGTAGTCGCCGAAAGCCGCTCCCGTCGACCAGCGGCCGTCCGCAACCCCCGCCTTAGATGTCACGTTGGTAAAGGTGCCATCTCCATTGTTCCGGTAAAGTACATTTCCTCCCAGTGCCGTCACGTAGATGTCCGGCCATCCGTCGTTGTTGTAATCACCTAAGGCTCCACCCATGGCAAAGCCGGGATTCGCAATGCCGGCCTTGGCCGTTATATCTGAAAACGTGCCATCGTCATTGTTGTGAAAGAGGGCTCCCGATGCTTTTTGACCTTGTAGCGTCATCTGGACGGTTGGGGCATTCGTAAAATAGATATCCGGCCAGCCATCCCGATCGTAGTCCAGAATAAGTACGCCGCCGCCCATGGACTCTACAATGTATTTTTTCTCGGTGGCCGCGAGATGTGTGAATCGAATCCGCGACTTGCTCGTAACATCCACAAGTTGCGGAATCACCCTTCCTTTGCAGGTGAGTGTTTTGGCTCCAGGCGGCGGCGGAGGAGCGATACTGTGCGCCTGTCCGCGAGCGGGAATGATGAATGCTGCCTGAAGCACGACGCACAGCAACGCATTCCATCTTCTCCAGATCATTGCGCTCACAGTCTACCGAAAGTGCCGGAACGATCCTGATCGATGACCCAGACGGTATTTCCCAGACTGGCCGGATGGTCCGGAACAGGCCGGTAATTGGTAAATCCGTCCTTCGCTGGATCGAAGCGGCTTAGGCCGCCCTCTTGGCCTACCCACATGTGACCGTTCCGGTCTGCGAAGATGGTGTAGACATTATCAGAAATCAAGCCGCTGGGATCATCGGGTTTGTGCCGGTAATGCTTGAAACGCCCCGTGCGTTGATCGAATCGCACAAGACCGGCGCCTCCGTCACCGAGCCAGAGATAACCCGCTGTATCTTTGTAAATGGCAGTCAATGTTCGTGCCTTCACCGAACCCCTTCTCGTCGCCCGGGGTGGGAACATAGTGGGTGACTTTTCCCGTCTTTCGATCCAATCGATCGAGGGCGCGCGGAAACAAACCTATTCACACAACGCCATCGAAATCCTGATAAATCGCCTTGACTCTGCCGAGTGAGAGGCTATTGGGGTCGGTGGGGCGATGCCTATAAGGGTTGAATTGCTGTTGCCGAAAATTGAGTATGTTGAGTCCCGCATTCTCAGTTCCTACCCACAGCACGCCGCCCCAATCCCTATAGACAGAGAAAACGGCGTTGCTGTCAAGGCTATCCGGGTTGCTTTCGTCGTGCTGAAACCGATACGTGAAACGTTCTGTCGGCCGGTCGAAGTAGTAGAGACCTTGCCGGATGGCACCCATAATCCATTTTGGCCGTCAGCCAAAAGAGTGCCGTTCAGTGACCCCCCGCTGCTCGTCGATGCCAAAACGCCGACATCACGGGCCGCCAAGCGGGTATGTCGTGAGGCGCTCCGCCTCCCGATCGTATTTCGCGAGCCCGACGATCGGAGAATCGACCAGCATCCACAAGCTGCCGGTTTCGTCTTCATACACACTGTCTGCGCTGATGCCAATCCTGGTTGCAGGAGGGGAAGTGACCCGTCTGTTGATTCAGATGAAACAGACCGCGCTCGCCAACAAACCAGATCTCGCGATGAGTATCCTCGATCAACTCAATGATCCTCCCGACAAACTGGCCATCGCTGTCATTTCGATAATGAGTAAATGTTCCGGTCCTTGGATCGACTTTGTCGAGGCCGCTGTCTTCGGTACCAAACCAAAAAGAACCGCGATTGTCCTGGGCGATGCTCTTGACCGAGGCGCCACCGAGAGTATTGGGATTGTCGGGATCATGGACGTAGCGGGTACAGCGTTCGGTTTCAGGGTCGAATTTGTTCGCCCCTGTGTTGGTGGCAATCCACAGATAGCCGTGATCGTCTTGCATCAGGTCCTGCAAAAAGTTGGAGCTCAAGCTGCCGGAGTCGTTGGGACTGTTTTTGTATACGACGAAGGCGTTGCCGTCATAGCGATTAAGGCCGTCCCGGGTGGCAAACCACATGAAGCCTCGGCGGTCTGATGGGCCCCGGTATTTCTGAGCCAAAGCAGGTGTTAGTTTCCGCTCAAATTTAGCCTGAGAAGGCGGAGGGATTTGGATGCGGAAGAAGCGATTCAGTGTGGAGCAGATGATCGGAGTATTGAAGCAGGCGGAGGTTGGAGTGCCTGTAGCGGAGGTGATCCGCAAGGCAGGGATCAGCGAGCAGACGTTCTACCGCTGGAAGGCGAAGTATGCCGGTCTGGAAGTGGACCAGGTCCGTCAAATGGCTCAGCTGCAGGAAGAGAACCTGCGGCTGAAGCAGCTGGTGGCGGAACTGACGCTGGATAAGACGATGCTGCAGGATGTTCTCTCAAAAAAATGGTGAAGCCTTCGCGGCGTGGACCGATGGTGGAGCGTCTGGTGGAAAGCTATCTGGTGAGCGAGCGGCATGCCTACCGTGTTCTGTGCGTTCCAAGAGCGACCTACCGCTATCGAAGCTGCCTCGATCCACGAACTGAGCTGCGGATGCGTATCCGCGAGATCGCTCAGGCAAGAGTGCGCTATGGATACCGTAAGATCCGCGTACTGTTGAACCGCGAAGGCTGGGAAGTGGGTAAGTATGTGGTGTATCGGTTGTACGTGGAAGAAGGCCTGACTCTGAAGCGGATGAAGCCAGCCGGCAAGCGCAAAGCAGCGCGACATCGCGAAGAACGGTTGAAGGCAACCGGCCCGGATCAGGCCTGGAGTATGGACTTCGTAGCCGACCAGCTGCAGGATGGCACAAAGTTCCGCTCGTTGACCATCGTCGATGTCTATACCAGAGAGGCGGTGGCAATCGAAGCTGGACAAAGCTTGAAAGGAGACGATGTGGTACGAGTGTTGAATCGAGTGAAGCTCGAACGCGCCGTTCCAAAGGTGCTGTTCTGTGACAACGGCAGTGAGTTCACCAGCCAGGCGATGGACCTATGGGCCTATCGGAATGGTGTGAAGATTGACTTCTCCCGACCGGGCAAACCGACTGACAACGCGTTCGTGGAGAGCTTCAATGGGACCTTCCGCTCAGAGTGCCTCGACACCCACTGGTTCCTGGATCTGAAAGAGGCAAGGAAGCTCATCGAAGCCTGGAGGCGGGAATATAATGAGAGCCGTCCTCACGCATCTCTCGATGACAGGACACCAAGCGAGTTCGCCAGCCAGATCGCGGCTAGCCGCGATCTGGCTGCAACCTAAACCGGCCGGGACTAACACTGCTCTTGGTACAGGAAAACTAGGCCCTTCAATAAACGCGCTACACTAACTCCTCACTGGTACAAAACATCGGGCAAGCCAGTACGAGCAAAGAGTTTCGTAACAGTCTCGTTCCGAGGTTGTTACAAAACTCAGTTCAGGAGATTGTCGAAGGGCACTATTGCTCTCGGCAACACACTCAGGATTTTGGGATTGTGCGTTCCGTCGCCGGGCCTATCAGGCGTGATGGAGCGCTTGCGTCAGTTTGACCGCGCCGAGCACGTTTGTAATGCGCTTGAGGTTGTATGCCATCGTCGCGAGGCCGATTTCAATCCTTGCACCGGCCAGTCCGCGCATCAACAGACGTGGATGTCCGAAGATCCTGTACTTGATCGTTGCGAACGGATGCTCGACAGTGGATCGCCGTAGCCTCATCGCTTCTGGGGTCATCCTCTTTTGCATCCGGTTTAACGCTTCTTCATACAAGTGTTGAGCCAAGCCGCGTCTCGGAGCCGGCGTACAGCGTGGCTTCAGTGAACATGCGCCGCAGTCGGCAGCCGAAGCTTTATACATGGTGTAACGATCTTTGTGATGGTGCTCTTGCGCAGCAGCCTCTTGTTGCCAGGGCAGACCTACGTATCAGTATCAGGTTCATAGCGGAAGTCCTCGCGCCCGAATAGTTTGCCATCGTCTTGATTATTAACCGTGCGCATGACAGGAATATGCGGGATCATGCCTTCCGCTTCGCAGTGGAGTAACCGGCGTCCGCAACTATTTGAAAAGGTAACGAGAGATATTGATGCACGAAAGCAATGGCCATGCTGCCTTCTCCTACGCTGCTGGATACGCGCTTGATCGAGTTGTATCGAACGTCACCTACACAGAAGAAGCCCGGAAGATTTGTTTCCAGCAGAAATGGGGCACGATCTGCCGCCCAACCTGGCTTGTCGCTCACCTCGCGTCCCGTTCGGACATAGCCGTTTTCCCGTTGGAGTTGAGGTGGCAACCAATTGGTCACTGCATCGGCGCCGATCATGACAAACAGTGCATCTGCAGCCCGGCGGATGACAGCCTCCCCCTTTTTCCGTGTGTCTATTGCGTTCAAACACTCCGTGCCGTCTGCAGAGACCACCTGAGTCTCGGTTTCCACCCGAATGCCCGGCACGAGAGCAATCTGATCGATCAAGTATTGCGACATGCTGCGCCTCAGATCTTCGCCGCGGACCAGCATGGTCACGGAACTAGCGTAATCTGCGAAGAACAGGGCAGCCTGGCCGGCAGAGTTGCCGCCGCCGATGATAAAGACGCGCTTTCCTGCCACCGTGGGGGCCTCCGTACGTGCGGCCCCATACAAGACTCCACGTCCGATGAAGCGATCGACGCCGTCCGCCTCAAGTCTGCGCCAAGCAACTCCGGTCGCCAAGATCACCGTCTTTGTGGCAACCCTATCGCTGCCATCGAGTCCAATCGTGTATGCGCCATCGGGATGCGGAATGATCTCTTGGACTTCTCGGGTGAGAACCACTTCGGCTCCGAACTTAACTGCCTGCCGGAACGCGCGTTGACTGAGGTCATCTCCTGAGATGCCATTGGGGAAGCCGAGGTAATTCTCGATGCGAGAAGATGTGCCAGCCTGACCGCCGGGAGCCTTGCGCTCGACCAACAAGACGCTGAGCCCTTCCGAGGCTCCGTAGACGGCAGCCGCCAGTCCCGCTGGGCCGCCGCCAATAATCACCACGTCATAGCTTTGGCGATGGGGAGCTGTTTGGAATCCGAGCGCTTCAGCTACCTTACGAACCGTAGGAGGATGGCTGACGCAGAACGAACCATCCACGACGACGGATAGGCCAGCAACCTCGCAAGCCTGGTCAGTCGGAGCCAGATGTGCGCTACGATCGCGGTCGGCCCACTCATAAGGGATTCGATTCATGCTCAGGAAGGTGCGAATCTCCCGGCAGTCGTCATCAAATTTCGATCCGACGATCTGTACGCGGCTGGAGGGAAGATTCAGCATGTACTTCTGCACGACTTGTACCCGCTCGTTAAGGGTCTGTAAGATCAACGCGCTGAACTCAGGCGAGCGTCGAATCAACTCCTGGAGGTGTTGAGGATCGAGCCGTGCCAAGTGGCAAGCTGTCTTCGCGCGGACGGAGGCGGGAGCTGACGTTGCCATGAGAATGGCCAATTCGCCAAAGAAATCGCCCGGCTTGTGCTCTGAGACTTCAGTTCGACGCCCCATCACATCTTTGAACACTTCCGTGCTTCCGTCCATCACTACAAAAAAAGGCGTGGGCTCCCCTTCGTGAATGAGATACTCACCCGGTTCCAGATGAAGATCGGCAGCCTGCTGCGAGAGCCACAGAAGGTTTGCGTCGTTCAAGCACGAAAAGATTGGTATCTTCTTCAATTCCGAGGATGTCAGCATGGCGACTAGTGTCCTTCTTTCTATACGGGCAGGACGGTCCAGCTAAAGGCAAGATCGCGTCCTCGTCTGACGGTGAGTTCCTCAGGTTCTCGCTCTAAGCTCAAGAGAGATTCTCAGCTAGATTCTGATTGAATCTAATCTGGCCGCTCTTGTCGGCTGACTTCATCCGGACCTCAAATGCAAATGTGGAAAGCTGTTGTTCCGAAAAGCCTACGATACGATCCCTCCCGCTCTCGTCGATACCCTGCAAAAAGACATAACCTGCTTCGGCTCGGTAGACGAATTTGCGAACAGTAATCGCTCCAATCGATGTGTAAAGGATGTAGACTGCCTCGTCTGGTTTTTGGATGAGGGATCGAATATCTCGATAAATATCCCAAAAATGTGAGTCCATTGCTCTGCTCCTCTTCGTTGAGGGACCGCCGGCTGTCTTGGCGGACGGGTCCAGTTGGCATAGCGCGACGTTGTTCTTTCGCCCCTCGCACCTATTTACCGGGCTGGGGCGGATAGTTCTTGAAAAGCTTGACCATCGCCTTTTGCAGGTTCGCGTAGTTTTTATTCGGATCTTTCTTGAGGTTGACGGTCTTGCTAGCATCTCCGCGCCAGATCAACTGCTTTCTTGCGGGGTCATATAGGCCCACTACCAGCGTCCCAATGGGAACGGTAGAAGTCTGGCCCTGAAACGAGCTCAAGCCGCCCCATGGACCTCCGCCCGACCAGCCATAGCCTCCCGAGCCCGACAGGTTTATGCTCTTTTCCTCATGAACGTTGGCCTGGTAGCCCACAAAAAGGTTCCCACCTTTGTCCACCTTGGTGAGACCTTTCTCTGCTAGCTGTGCATCGACTGCACGTCTAATGTCCTGATCGAGCAATTGATCATCTTGGACATTGCTAGCGCTCATAGGTGGTGGGCCGACCGGCAAATTTGGCAAACCGGTCGGGACATCGGCTTCTGACGGACCACCCGGACCCCTCTGGACGTCGACCCATTGGTAGGTCCGATAGGATTGAAAGTTCGCGCCTCGGTCATAGTTGTAGTGAATGTCCTGTCCCCTGGCGTAAGCGAGCATGAACAACAAGACTAGTGGCAATATCAACTGTTTCGTGATTTTCATCGTATCTCCTTCTGTATTACGCCATTCATCGGGCTAGCAATTCTCCATTCATCAACTCTGAATTCGCAGTCAGGCAACAGGACTCTGGCAGTATCCAGTCATTTGCAAATGTGACACTGAGCCGAATCTTCCAGTCCTGCGTTACCTAGGCGCCAAGGGAATTGGGGGCGACATACGATGCACTGAGGTAACGAGTGAGACGAACTCCGGGAATGATTCGAATTCAGTCCTCAAATGCTCCCACTCACGCACAAATAAGGGACTGCGGAACCTCCGCTCAGCGGAACGGAGCATCAACTCCCACATTCGTTTTGGTATGCGGCGTTCGCAAAATAGAAGATAGGTCAAGGAAACCAGAGTGCAGAATCGTAACATCGAGATGGTTAAATCGTCCCTCCGCTCAGGAAGCTCCGTGCCAACTGGCACACTCAGCCAGAATGCCGCCGAAGAGTTCTTCAACAGTTCGTCATACTGGGCAGACATTGCCAGGAAGATCTGCGTCTTCACCTGCACACGGTGATTTAAGACCCCGACAACCACACCGAGACCTCCCATCAGAAGTGATAACAATGTCGCGTATTGGATGGCGTGTCCAAAGTTCATAGTGGTCACCCAGGTATCCCGGATGTTAGAGGCATCGCTGAGGGTTTCTCCGGAGCAGCAGAACCAGGCTGCTCTTCTTGTTCCCAACGGATCAATTTCAGATCCAGCACGACGAAGGAATAGAGGACGGGAACGAGCCCAAGCGTCACGAAAGTGGCGATCGTCAGTCCCCCAATCTGCGCATAGCAAAGAGGCTCCCAAAGCGGGCCGCCGTGTGCAGCCAACGGAAATAGCGCAATCACTGTGGCCGCAACCGTGATCATCACTGGCCGCAAACGAAGGATGCCGGCATCGATCAGCGCCAACTCCAATTCCTCACCCTCTTCTCGTCGCTCCTCGATAAATTCAAACAGCACAATGATGTGGCTCACAATGACACCGATGAGGCTGATGATCCCAAGGAATGCCATGAATCCAAAGGGCTGGCCCATAATGGCGAGTGAAAAGATTGCACCGACAACGCCGTACGGAATGGCGGCAAAGACGATCAGTGGCTTGAACGCATGCTTGAACTGCGCAAGCAGAGCCAGATAAATGGCGCATACGCAAATGAGCAGCACTGTTGTAAGTTCACCAAAGCCGCTGACCTGCTCTTTTTGCTCGCCTGCGAAGCGGAATATAAACCCGTCGGGAAGCTGCTTCTGGAATGCCTCCAGCTTTGGCATAGCCGCTGCGATTACCTCCGAAGGTAAATGCCCCTGCGTAGGCCAGCACTGCACGGTAATGGTCCGGTACTGATCGAAGCGTCGGATTTTAGGCGTTACCGGACTCAGGACAGTCGTCGCCACCTGATCGAGAGGCACTGGAGGGGTGTCTTGCCGCGAGAAGACGTATAGACTGCGCAGATCGGAGAGTTGGGACCGCTCCTCCATCTGCATGCGTCCAACAATCGGAACCTGCTTGTTGCCATCTCTCAAAACTCCAGCCGTAATGCCATGAAGAGCCGCACCGACGGAATCGGAAACATCTGCGTTTGTGACGTGCGCCAGGTTTGCCCGGTCCGCATCGACGTGCACCACTGCTCTCGCACTCGGCTCACCCCAATCGTCTCGAACCCTGGCGGCGATGGGGATGTCTCGAAAGATTTGCTTCAGCTGCTCGGCTTCCGCTCTGAGACGTGGCAGATCTTCGCCGGAAATTCTGACCTGAATCGGAATTCCAACCGGCTTGCCCGTTTCGAGAGTCCGCGTATCGATGATTGCTCCAGGAATTTGCCTGTCCAGTTCTGCCTGCAAAAGGGCAAGCAGTGGGGTCGTATCATGATTGTCTTTCGTTCGCAGAATCACCTGAGCATAGTTGGTTTGCCTGTCCTCGGGTGTGGCGCTGCTCCAGAAGCGAGGACCGCCGCCGCCCACAAAAGTCGTCATCGATTGCAGAACATCCTTCGGATGTCCGTGCTCCGGATGGCTTCTACCATACTCTTCCGCTACCCGGCGGGTAATGGATTCCACCTGCTGAGTAACCGCGCTGGTCGCGCTCGCGGGAGTGTCTTCAGGCAGCCACACGTCGATGTAAGAAAAGTATTGAAGGTCTTTTGGAAAGAACTGCGGCTTGAGCGTGGAGAACACGACGCCGCCCGCTACCAGCAGGCCAAGCGATGCTGCCAGGCAGACTTTCCTGTGTTCAATGGCCTTCTTTGCCGTTCGAAAATACCAACCCGTGAACCCGCGCTGCCGCCTCTCCTCGATAGGAGTTTCGCTCCTGCTTTCCAATAGAAACGAACTGATGAGCGGCACAAAGGTCATCGAGACGAGCAGGGCCGCCAGCAAAGAACAACTAATGACGATAGGCAGACTGTACAGGAATTTCCCCGTATCTCCGGGCAACAGCAGAAATGGAAGATAGGAGACGATATTCGTGACGGTTGCATATGCCATCGTTTTGAATAGCTTTGTCGGTCCCAGCCACGCGGCGACGGACCGTGGCTGCCCGGCACCCAGTTCGCGCACAATCGCGTCGCCGGACACCACCGGTACATCGACCAATAGTCCCAGCGCGATGATCAGCGAAGCGATTGAGACCTGTTGCAGGTCGATCCCGAGCGTGCTGATGACCCCAAACGTGATCGCGAGCGTAATCGGCATGGACACCGCAATCAGAATGGCCGTCCGCCAGCTCCAGAAGCCAATCAAAGCCACAACTACCACCAGCACCAGCGCCTCGATCAAGCTGTGGCTGAAGAGCTCGATGCTGTCGTGTACCTGCAATGGCTGGTCTGACGTCCTGGCCAGGACCAAATCGGCCGGCAATGTTTTTCTGACGCTCGCCAGATTGGCGTCCACCTGTTTTCCAAAAGAACCGATCTGTTCTCCCTTCTTCATCTGGACCGAGAGCGTAATCGCGCGTGTCGTGATCCATCTACCGTTTTCGTCGCGACGAGTGTACCGGTTCAGGAACGAAGGGGGATTCTCATATCCCCTGTCGATGTCCACGAGATCCCGCAGGTAAAGCGGCGTTCCGTTCGGTGACGTGCCTATCACTACATTCCGCAGATCGTCGATGCTCTTGAACTCGCCTGTGGTGTTGACGCTGACCGTCCGTCCGCGTGCATTGAGCGTTTGGCCGCTCTCCGGTAGATTCCGGGCCGCGAGGATGCTGGAAAGATCCGCCGGCCTTAGCTTGTATTGCGCCAGGCGCTGCTGCGAGAAATTCAGAAATACGTTCTCGTCCAGTACCCCGGAACGTTCTGCCTTCGCCACGATCGACAGCGTTTTGAGGCTTCGCTGAAGGGTATCGGTAAAGTCGTCCAGGTCGCGATAAGTGTACTTGTCACCGGCCACGGCCTGAAGCGCCGCGGTGGTGTTTGCCGGCTCGTCGATGATCGCAGGTTCCCATGCATCGGGATGAAGTTCGTCGGTTTGCAGGCTCTGATTTGCGAACTTACTCAAGGCCGATTTCAGATCAGGAGTGCTGAGGTTCGTCGCCAGGTCCACCCCGGTAAACCCTGCTCCCGAAAACGCGCGCACATCGGAACAAAGATGTTGGGTTGCCATGTCTCGGGTCACCCAAGACAACTTGCGCTCGACTTCGTCGCTGTCGATAGACTTTGGAAAAACCACAACAATGGAACGTCGCGGCTGAGTATGCGTATCCAAACCACTCCGAACCTGCCGGATCTGTGCCTCAACCAGCTTGCTCACCCAGTTGACCTGAGCTGGATCGGCCGGCGGGCTCGCTACTGTAAGCATCAATGCAGACGTATCCCCGAAGTCCTTGATGTACAAAATCGGACCGGCGCCCTGCGGAAGGTCGTGGATGGCGTCCAGCCTGATCTTGACGTCGTCAAGTTCTTTGTCCCTGTCGTACTTTCCCTTTTCTGCCAGTTCGAATTGGACCATCGCCGAGCCGGTTCTGGAGGCGCTCTTGATCTCCGTCACCCATTGATTCAAAGCAATAGCCTGCTCGATCTTCCTGGTCACCAGTTGCTCTACCTGTTCGGACGATGTTCCCTGCCAAGGCACGATAATCATCGCTTGGCGTACCGGAATGTCCGGGTCTTTCCGTTGCGGCATCTTCAATAGTCCGTAGATTCCCCAGAGGAGCGCAACCGCGAGCGAGACCCAGGCGATGTGTCGCTGTTCGAGGAAGAAGCGGGCGAGATTCTGTTTCTTGTTCGTGGACTGCTCATTCTGTGCGTGTGTCATTGCTGCGTCTCCTAGTTGACCATCCGGATCAGGCTTCCGTTGCTTAGCTGGTTAGTACGGTTGACGACGATTCGTTCACCGGGCGTAAGGCCTTCGTCGATGACAACCGACTTGCCGAAGGTTTCACCAATCCTCACACTCTTCAATTGCGCAAACTGTTTTCCATCGTGCTCCGTTACAGTGAAGACCGAATAGTTATTCGAACCGGATTCCGCGGTCATCAAAGCAGTCAGTGGTACCACAGGCACAGTTTGCGTATTCGCTTGCTCTATACGGATGCGTGCGATCATGCCCACCTTGAACAAGCGATCCCGGTTCGGGAGAGTGACCTCGATGTTGAAAACCCGTGATTCACGGTTGGCGGAGGCGGAGATTCCCGTAATTTGCCCTGTGAAGGTCCGGCCCTGCAAGGCATCAAGTTGCACAGGCACCGGTGCTCCTAGCTTGAGGTGTGCCAGCATGCTGTCGGGAGCTCCGAAGTTCACCTTCACCACGCGCGTATCGTCGAGCGTGAACGCTCTTGTCCCCGCAGCAACCAGGCTGCCCGGTTCCACACTCTTTTCGACGATGACTCCAGGCATGGGAGCGTTCAGGCTCGTATCGCCAAGATTGATCCGCGCGTAGACAGCCTGCGCCGATGCAGCGCTCAACTGCCCGTGCCGCGCCTCGATCTGACGCACGGCGGCTTCCACACTGGCGGTCGCCGAGGTGTGCTGATTCACCGCCGCATCGTAATCCGGGCGAGTCATTGCTTTGGCGGCATAGAGCGCTTGTGCACGTTCAAAATCAAGATCTGCCTTTGCCTGATCGGCCTTTGCTCGGTTGAGTTCCGCTTGCGAAACATCAAGCGTACCCTGCGCTGAGCGCTGCTGGCCGACCGCGGAGTTGAGCGAGGCTTCATAATCGGAGCTGCGCAGTCGGGCCAGTGTGGCGCGGGCAGGTATTTCGTCGCCTACCTGCACATCACGCATCCGACCATCGACGCCCTTCACTCGATACAGAGCGGCGATATAACCGGGTTCCTTGAAGGCCAGTTGAACCTCAGTGTCCGGACGAATCTCGCCGGCGTAAGTCCAACTGGGCTGGACCTGCTGCGTAGCCACAATCTCCGCCACAACGGGAACCGGCTCTGGCCCCGCCTTCTGCTTTTTTGTCCCGCAGCCGGTGAGAGCGGAAAGCACAGCTAAACTCAAAATTCCGAAATATACACGCATCATTCTTCTCCTATCGCCTTTTTCAAATCGGCCCTGGCCTTCCAAAACGCAGTCAGAGCCTGTTGCTGCTGGCTGTCGGCGGAAGCCAGATTCGACTGTGCTTGAAACAAATCTCTGCCTAATGCCGCTTCGCGCTTTACCTGCTCCTGCAACTCTTTGAGCTTCTGCCGGGCCGCTCGTTCGCTTGCATCGCTGAGGGTCAGTTGTCGGCGGGTGTTCTCCAACTGCCGGCACGCATTTCTCACCTCCAGAAGAACGGCTCGTTCCGTAGCGCCGACACCAACCTTGGCTTGCTCTTCCTTGGTTCGCTTTTCGTCGTATTCATGGTGCTTGCGTCCCCAGTCCCACGGTTCCCACCGAAGCGACAGGCCCACTGTCCCGACGTTGCTTGGAAAAACATTCTGGAAATTCGCTGTTGTGTAGTAACTGAAGGCCAGACTCACGTCGGGGATATATTCCGCCTTCTTCGCCCGCGCGTCGTAATTGGCTTGCTCCACCTGAAGCTTCGCCTTCTTCACATCTGGCCGGTTTTGAAGAGCGCGGGCTTCCATGGCTCCGAGTGTGGCGAGATCGGTATCTGCATCGCCGATCGCCGCAACCCGAAACTGCGTGTGTACGTCCCGGCCCATCAGATCGTTCAATCTTTCGCTCGCCGACGCGACCCTTTCGCTCGCATCGCTGATGGCATTCTGTGTCTTCAAAAGCTGCGCATCGGCGTTCAGCAAATCCGATTCGAGAATCGTCTCTTTACCGCGGTTCACGAATGCCAGACGATGCGATTCCCGGTAATAAGGGAGTGACGCCTGAAGGCTATCCAAAGCGCTCTGTGCCTCGACAACCGCGTAGTAAGCACGTCGAACCTGGTCGACCACCTCCAGACGCGTTTTCACCTGGTCCTGGCGCGTACCTTCCAGGCCCAGCGCAAGAGCCTTCAATTGCAAACGCAGCTGGTACTGCGTCGAAAGCGGCTGGGCAACCAGGACATTCACTATGCCTACGGGTTTTCGCGGAATCTCGACCTTTTGATTCGTCGCCGGAATCGGCCCGGTCGCGCTGTATACCCCAAGCGAGCCCGCCGGGTAAGTAACCGATGGCTTCGTAACCAGTTGGGCGCCGAGCACAGTGACCTGCGTATTCGCAAAACGTCTTGTCTTATTCGCAGCCAGATCGTCGGCGGCCCGGAGTATCTCGAGGCTGGCGGTCTTCAGACTGCTGTTGTTCGCAACAGCTTGTTCAACTGCCTCTTCGAGCGTCAATTCAGGAGAGCTTGACCCTGCGGCCCCTTCATCCGTGAGCGCAGGGGATAGAGGTGCGAGATTCTGGCCTTGGGCCAGCAGTCCGAGCATTCCCAATATGAAGGCCAGGCAGGCTGTTCGAGTGCTTCGTTGCATAAAACGATGCTGCCTTGAACGGTTCGCCAGTGGAAGGAGCAGAAGATTCATAACCTTGTTTGCGAGTGAGCGGTCGATGAGGAACTTCCGTGTTAATAGCCAGCGCTGAGATAGAATGTCGCGTGCTGACCGAGCAAGCGCTTCAAACCGGTCGCGTGCCGTCGCTACGGCCGGATCTACGCCGTTGTCAAACAGAAGGTGCCGTTCATACAGTCCTTCGTCCGTTCCCGCGAACTGCACTGGACCGCATAGACCTACGAAGAACAAAACCCTAAGAGGCTCTACTCCGTATTGAGTTCTGATGAGCTTTGCAGCATGCGGTAATGTCTGGCGTTTTGCTGCGGCTTTAGTGCTCATAGTCGAGTCCTCCAGTATTCCGGCAGGGTTGGCAACGGAGCCTCCACTTCATCGGAGCACCCGGCGTCCTGCTTAGATCAGTAACTCGTCGTCGATGGCAATGCGTTTCTGTTCCAAAGGCGGACCGAATTTTCAGTCGCGCCCGCAGCAGAAGCGATTTGGCAGCTCCCACTTTGATTGCCAACTTGTCAGCGACTTCTTGGATTGTCCGATGAGTTCCGTTTGGGGACAGCCCCAGGACGAGGCAAATCGCAAACTCTTGGGAGGCGAATAGCAGCCTCTTCTGAGCCGGAGAATTTGGTTGTTTTCGGGGCAATCTCTTAGAGAGAGCCAGAGCCAGCCTCCCGAATATTAAGGCCAAGCAAGCTGTTCGAGTGCTTCGTTGCATGAAGTGATGGTGCCTTCGAACGCTGGGCGTGGGGGAGTAATGACCCGTAAGTCGGTCGTAAGCTTACGGCCGACTTACGGCTGCTCAGTGCGACAAGTTGAGCTTTTTCAGAAGCCTGGAAAACGTGCGGTCGGTAAGGAGAGGCTGAAAGAACGGCTCGACAGCTAATAGATTTATAAAGATTGTCTTGTGGTTGATGGCTTCGTCCAGGCACTTGAACGCCAGATCGAAATCTCCCATCCCGATTGCAGCGAAACCTTCTGCCAACGGAGTGACGTATTGCCGGGATGCGAGTTGATGAAGCCTTTCGATACACTCTTCGGTTCGCGAAAAACTGCCTTCCTTGGCATGGGCTGCGGCAAGCAGGCCAAATATGATTGGGACGAAGCGAACGGGCTCTACGACCGCGCTCTAAAACTACAACCCAGCCACGCGCGGGCTCACAGGTTTCGTGCCATGGCGTTGTTGTGCCAGGGAAACATCGAGGCAGCAGAAGCAGGCCTCCGCCGCTCTGCTGAACTGGACCCGCTTTCTGCCAGCGATTGCGCGCGCATGGCTTATGTTCATTATGTAAAGGGGGATTACGATTCAGCCGCAGATGATCTACGGCAGTCTTTCGAACTGGATCGCGACTATCCTGAAGCGCGATTGTATGAAGGTATCCAATGGTGAAACAGACGGCGAGAGAGACTGTATGACCGCATCGTAATTTTGCTGCTGGAAGTGCAGGAGTCCTTCAAACCAGGCACGAACTCCGGCCAGCACCGTGCACGTCTCTCCGGATTCAGGGTCGAGTGCATAGCCGCGCTCCGCGTTTGCCTTCACTTCGGAATAAACCTCACGGCCCGACACGGCCCCGAAAAGGGCAAGAAGACCGTTCGCTGCAGCCATGTCACTGTAAGCGAGAGCGTAGTCGGGATAAACCTCAACCAGCTTTCGTAGCTGCCTCAGTGCAGCTTGTAGTGCTTCAGGCGACTGCTGATGAATCAGGAAGCGAGCTTGTAAGAACGCCGTATAAGCGTCAAGGTTAGGAGCGGAAGACTGAACTAACCCCTGCACTCCCGGCACACGGAGTCGGAGTAAGCCCGCAACCGATTGTGCGATCTCTTCCTGAATTGCAAACACATCTTTGAGTTCACGGCGGAACGTCTCCGACCATAAGTGATGTCCAGATTCGGTCTCAATCATCTGGGCAGTGATCCTCAGCTGTTCGCCGGCTTTCCTGACGCTTCCTTCGATGACGAGATCGGCGCCAAGGCGCTGGCCCACTTCCCGGATATCGATGCTGGCGCCTTTGAAGTGGAAGGCCGATGTTCGCGCAATCACGCTCAATCCTGATAGATGCGTAAGCGAGCTCGTGATCTCTTCACTGATCCCATCGCAAAAGTAATCCTGCTCCGGCTCCGGACTCATATTCACGAACGGCAACACGGCAATGCATGTACGGCCGGGGCCAGTAGCTCCACTTTCTTCGCGATGCTTTGCCGGCTGAGTGTCAAGCCATCGGAAGACCGGGACATAACTGCCCGGCCGTAATCCAATCAGAACCGGATCAGCGGCGGCGCCCTGTCCTTCCTCGTAATAGGCCTTCAATTTCGCTCTGAGGCGGCGAGCCTCGACCCGAACAATTGCGTCGATGTTCGGATCGTACTCAGAGGTGCGGTCGAACACCTCCATTGCAATCGAGAACTCCTTGAGGCTATCGATATCTCCATCGATTGTCCGATTCACGATATGCGTCAGAAACCGGCATAGCCGGGCCGACGAAACGAACCCGGGGCTATTCACCACGCGCGCCAATTGGTCGCGAACCGCCGTCGCCGGCACAGGGTCGGCTGCAGAGTTGGCGAGAGATTTTTCGGATGATGAGGGCAGAGTTGACATTTGGTTACCCCCACATCATTTTAGGCTCCCGAAGCTTCGTCGTGTTACGGCCGGCTTACGGCAGCTTACGGCCAGTCGGAGGCCACCCGGCATAAAGTGGAATCCAGCAGTGTTAGAGGATCGATGCAGACCGACAGACGAGCAGGAACAGTAATTTTCGTGTCCAACAGAAGCCCGGACGCCACCGTCGCGCAGGACATCAAAGCGCGCGGACTGGCCGTGCAGTGGGCGCGCAGCATCAGAGCGGCAGTTGATTTGCTCAACTCGGCGCGCGAGAAGACCGTGATCGTAACGGAACTCGCCCTGGCTGATGGTAATTGGAGAGATCTCGTCGAACGGATGAGGGGTATTGATATCTGTGTGCCGATTGTACTCACGACTTCTTTCAGTACGGCGGAACTCTGGTGGGACGCGCTCGAATGCGGCGTCGTCGACATTCTGCCCGGGTATCTCATTGCTTCTCGCTTGTGTCAGCTTTTGGAAACGCAAGGCGCATCATGAAAAAGATCGGGGCCGCTACTGTGAGATCGAACTTCTGATGCCAACAAGTAGAGAGTTGGCCTGCATTACCGACAACCAGATACAAGCAAGAATCTTAAGCGAGGCTTTGAAAGAAGCGGACGCGCTAGCAGAACTGGCACGAACGCAGGGATAGCAACAGTTAGCAATTTTGTGCAGGAGAATAAGTTGGATGAACGAAACTAATCGATCGGCAAAACATTACGACATGGTGGTGATCGGCTCGGGCGCTGCCGGACATCACGGGGCAATTCAGGCCGCCAAACTCGGTAAGAAGGTTGCGGTGGTTGAACGCTCTAAAGCTCTTGGTGGGGCCAGTATCAACACCGGCACGATTCCGAGTAAGACACTTCGGGAGGCTGTCCTGCGTTCTACCCGATCGGGGTCCACGGATCGCCGGATCTCGGCCTCAAACTTGGCACTGAGAATCGAGGAAGTCGCGTCCAACGAAGTTCGGGTGTTTGAGAATCAGTTTCGCCGCAATGATATCGATGTATTGATCGGCACTGCTTCCTTTTCAGGACCTCACACGATTCGGGTTGCGAATCAAGAAGGAGAGCACCTCTGCCACGCGGACCACGTGTTGATCGCTGCTGGCTCGCGGCCGGCTCACAACGACGCGATTCCCGTGGACGATGTCTCCATTATCGATACGGACGCGATTCGCAGGTTACGAACGGAGCACCATGTGTTGACCATTGTTGGGGGTGGCGTGATCGGTATTGAGTATGCCTGTATTGCCGCCGCTCTGGATATTCCCGTGACTGTGATCGAACGCCGCCCTCGCATACTCGATTTCGTCGACCAGCAGATTGCTGAAGCGCTGAGTTATCACATGCGCAGCCAGGGCGTCACTTTTCGTCTGGGTGAGGAGGTCGAGGAGGTTACGAAATCTTCTGAGGGCAAAGTCGGCGCGAAGCTGAAGAGCGGAAAACAGATCTGGTCGGATGCTCTGCTTTATGCTGTAGGAAGGCAGGCCAACACTGATTCGTTGAATCTTGCGGCATGTGGCCTCGCTGCCGATGCGCGCGGCCGGATTCAGGTAAATACCAACTTCCAGACTTCGCAACCGCACATCTACGCCGCGGGCGACGTAATCGGTTACCCGAGTCTATCCTCCGTTGCGATGGAGCAGGGGCGCGTGGCCGTATGCCACGCTTTCGGTATACCGGTCGTGTCGGTCCCCGAATTGTTTCCCTACGGCATCTACTCAATTCCGGAGATTTCGTTCGTTGGCAAAACAGAAGAACAGCTGACCGAAGCGGGTGTCTCATACGAGATTGGCATCGCACATTACCGCGAAATAGCGCGAGGCCAGATCCTAAGCGACACTACCGGGCTCCTGAAGATATTGTTTCACAGGGAAACGCGCCAGCTGCTGGGTGTTCATATCGTTGGCGAAGGCGCAACCGAACTCATTCACATCGGACAGACCGTCATAGCTTTCGAGGGCTCGATCGACTCCTTTGTAAACACGGTTTTTAACTACCCTACATTGGCCGAGTGCTACAAGGTCGCCGCGCTGAACGGCCTCAACCGGCTCAATTATTCCGGCGAGCCCTCATTAAATCGCTAATGGGGGTCACTACCCCAAACCTGTAGAGTCAAGATGTGACGCGGTGGTTTAGGTTCGGCCAATCTATATCCAGCCCTTTCGTCAGCCGGTGCCTCATTATCCGGACCATGCTCCGTTTTCACATCCCGCTCATCGAACCGGACATGCGCTGCTAACGCATCCGGCTCTCGGACAGAACTTCATGCTTTCGCCCACGGAAAGTCAGTCTCCCAGCGCTTACGGGCTTCACAGCCGGTTTGGGAGACTGCAGCCGTTGTGGGTTTGGGATTACCTGCCCTCATGGTCTCCTCGGCGTGCAGTTGGTACGCGATGCGGCATGGGGCTTTGCTTGGCGGCTCGGATAGCACATCACTCGTGCACGACGTTCGTAGTCTACCGCGCATAGTGTTGGATTTTGTCTTCGCTGTTCCACACACACTATATGACCGTTTTCATGTTGACTGAGACACGGCACCAGGCGCCTTCAGCTGCAAGACAGCGCACCAGAATCGGTAGGCCGGTTAGCGACTCTGCCCACCATCGGCGATTGTGACGATGTCTTCTACGATGAGCGGCGTCGCCGGATCTACGCCATCGGAAGCGAAGGCGGGATTTCGGTGTTCCAACAGTGGGATGCCGACCACTATGACGAATTGGCCGAATCAAGACAGTCAGCGGAGCGTGGACGGGCTTCTCCTCAGTGGAATTCGACAAGTCACGTTTTTCGTCGGCAACCCACCGACGAGCCCGGCGGTGAAAATCGAAAAAACGGCTTCAACCACTATTGCTTGTAGCACGCTTTGCTGGCCTGAACGCAGGCTTCCTCACGGCAACATAGAGCATGATTCCCAGTTTGCGGAGATTCGCATATACACACCGATGCCGTAAACCCAATTACACCCGGTTTGCGATCCTGCTGGATTCCGCAGCCAAGGCTCTGTTGCATTAACGGGGGTGTCGTAGTCTGGAGTGGTTCGCCGAGGAGCCTTGTTCATGTTCAAGCGCCGTCGTTTCCCTGTGGATATCATCCTGGTGTGCGTTCGCTGGTACTGCAAGTATGGGATAAGCTACCGGGATCTGGCGGAGATGATGCAGGAACGCGGCGTAGACGTGGATCCGACCACGATCATGCACTGGGTTCATCGCTACGCGCCTGAGCTTGAGAAGCGGGTCCGCTGGTACCAGGGGTACCGTGCGACCTCGTGGCGAGTGGACGAGACGTATGTGAAGGTCGGTGGCCACTGGAAGTACCTGTTCCGGGCCGTCGACAAGCATGGCCGGTTGATCGATTTCATGTTGATGGATCGGCGAAACCCCCGTGCGGCTCATCGTTTCCTGGGAAAAGCGCTGACGACAATGCGCCACTGGCCGCCGTCCTCCATCACCACGGACCAACTCGGCTCTTATCCAAAAGCCATTAGCCGGCTGCAACGAGAAGGCAAGCTATCAAGCAATACCAAGCATCGCACGTGCAAGTATCTGAACAACATCATTGAAGCGGACCACGGCGCATTGAAGCGAGTCATTCGCCCCACGCGAGGCTTTCAGACAATGAAGACGGCCGCCGCTACGATGAAGGGGTTCGAGGTGATGCGGATGATCCGCCGAGGACATTGCCTCACGTGTAAGCCGCATGTCAAAGACGAGGTGCGCTTCGTAAACAAGCTGTTCGACATCTTCGTTATCGCTGCCTGATGCAAACCGCGCAACGGACGAACTGCGACCAACAGAGTTAATGCAACAGAGCCGAAAAGAGCGCCCCTAAAAAGCGAATTCAAAAACGAACTTTAGGATGTCAGTAACATCGCTAATGCAGCTGGTCGCAAATAGCAATGTTTCACGGCACCTCTTTAACGCCCACAAGGCCGTCGCGATGAATGCTGCGTTCCCAAGGTCTACAAACCTTCGTAACTGTCTGAATTATTACCTGTCACAAGCGCGAGCACTATGATCATTGCGCGGAACTACTGATACTGGTTCAGTTCGCCGCTCTGCATCTGCCCTACGCAAGCCTTTACGACATCCAGAGAAGTCACCACAACAAAAGGAGATCCGTTCATGAGTACATCTCTCACAACTGCTAAGCAGCAGTCCGAAAAGTGGACGTTCGATGACATCATTACCAACTTTTCTTTTCATTGGTGGGGGTTTGAATTCCATCTCAACGAACCCGCTGTGCAATTGCTGGGTGAAGTCAGCCAATGGGCCGAAAAGATAACCGATGCCTATGCCGACGCAGCATCTAACAACGGAGACGAAGGCGGCGACCATGACCAAGGTGCCAAGATTGCCGCTGCAATCGCTACTGTTATCGAGCTATACGTTGAATTCATCCAATCGAAAGATAAGGGAACGGGAGTGAAACTTGTTTCCCCCTGGTGTATGCCCACCCTGCTGTGGCCGGAATCGGACGATTCTATACACGTAGATGACTCGCAATTACGCTGGACGACCACCGACGGCCAGAACGGCTGGGTAGCGGAGCAGAAGATGGCTACAGATTTTTCCGAATCCGCTCCCTCCGTGGCCGTTTTTCAAAACAAGTTTTATTGTGTGCACCGAGGATCAGGCAGCGACACGAAACTCTGGTTCACGTCCTTCGACAAAACTTGGAGTCAAGACCTGCCATTAGGCAACGGTATTAGTTCTGACACCTATCCAGGGCTAGCCGTTTTTCAAGACAAGCTTTATTGTGTGCACAAAGGCATGAACAGCGCCAACCGGTACCTTTACTACACAGCATTCGACGGGAATACTTGGGGTCCAGACCTGCAATTGGGCAACGGTGCTCTTTCCAACATGGGTCCGGGGCTAGCCGTTTTTCAAAACAAGCTCTATTGTGTGCACAAAGGCAGGGACGGCGCCAACCTGTACCTTTACTACACAGCGTTCGACGGGAATACTTGGGGTCCGGACCTGCAATTGGGCAACGGCGCTCTTTCCGACTTGGGTCCAGGGCTAGCCGTTTTTCAAGACAAGCTTTATTGTGTGCACAAAGGAAGGGACAGCGCCAACCTGAACCTTTACTACACAGCGTTCGACGGGAGTACTTGGGGTCCAGACCTGCAATTGGGTAACGGTGCTCTTTCCAACAGCGCCCCAGCGTTAGCTGTTTTTCAAAACAAGCTCTATTGTGTGCACAAAGGAAGAGACACTGAAAACACGTACATTTACTACTCAACGTTCGACGGGAATTCTTGGAGTACAGACCAGGTAACCCAAGAAGATGCGAAAACCTCTTACTCGCCTGCTGTGGCGGCGTATCAGGATCCTCTGGGTACCAAAGAGCTGCTGATGTGCATACATAGGGGCATCACCTATTAGCTTGACGGTGATTGGGTCCTCTCCAACATCGTGAGGCATGAAATAAACGAGAGCTTCTGAGCATCAAGGGCTTGCGGCATTGGCGGAACCAATGTCGCAAGTACCGTCGCCAACCCAAAATTTTGGCGGTTTTCGTTATCAAAAAACTTTCCACCATCTAAAAGCAACATTCAGACATGTCAGCACAACAAAGGAGATTCGTTCGTGAGTACAACTCTCAACAATGCTAAGCAGACCGACCCTCTAACCACGTCCGGCGCAATCAGCGGTGACGGAGGTGGCAGTGGCGTTCTATTCGATGGGCTACCGTCTGGAATACAGAGCGCCCTTTCAACGATTGCTGACTTACTCAACAACCCCGACAATAACGGTCAAATTGCCGGATGTATCCGCTCGTATCAAAACGGAGCATCGGATTCGGACTGGTTTAGCGGCGAGATATCGCAGATCAAGGATTAGTGAATATGGTGGGGTGAGAAAGCTCCTTGGAGTAGCGCATGTGCGGTCGGTACTGTCGACGGAGTGACAAACAGAAGATCGCAGAACACTTTCGCGCGAAGCCGGAACCGGCCGAGCTGCCGATGCCTGACGCGGATTACAACATCGCGCCGACGACCTATCAGCCCATCATCCGGCAAAGTCGTGGGACCGGCGAGCGAGAAATGATCCTGGCACGTTGGGGTCTTGTGCCGTTCTTCACGAAAGACCTGAACGACGTCAAAGGGCTTTCGACGATCAATGCTAGAGCGGAGACAATCACGAAGGCTCCGAGGTGGCGCGAGCCGTTGAAGAAACGTCGCTGCCTGGTCCCGGCCAGTTTGTTCTATGAGTGGCCGAAAGAAGGGAAGCCACCGAAGCAGCCCTACGCAGGTTTGAATGCCCCATCGCTTATCTTCGAACTTTGCCCTTTGTTCTGGTTCGATATTCTTTATGAGAACGCTGCCGGAACCATCCCTGCCGAAAGGCACATGGCCGGGGCAACGGAACGAAGACGGGAGCCGAGAGGCTCCCGTTCTTTTTTACGACGAGTTTCTATGGGCGATAGACATGGCATGATTATGACAAATCAGTTCAGTCCCAAAGTGCGAAGCATACGATTGCCCAATTCTTACCTATCCCCGGAAGGGCGCCTATATCGTAGCCGACGCTAACACCTTGTCCTGCTCCTACGTTGTCCGCAATAAATTCGCCACCGCCGAACAATTGAATGACAATCCTCTTGTTGTTTCCATCGTAGGACTGTAGATAACTAAGTATTTGATTGGCCATCGCGTCAACTTTGTTCACATCGAACATCTTTTGACCGGCAAATTGAAGTGCTGTGTATTGGACGAACGCTCCTAGAACGTCTACAGTTATTGCATTCCCGCCTGCATCTTTCGATTGCAAAGCTTTAAAAGCTTCGTTGATCTCACTCTCGCTAATGGGAGTGCTATTGAACTTAGACTTGGCGTCATTCACAGCGGTTGGAAATGCCATTGCCTCTGATCCTTTCGGGGTGAAGGTTGTGGTCGTACCGTGTCTAGGAACGGACACGCTGGGGAAAGCGGAGAGGAACCAAACCTTCCGCACAGCGATCATAGTTCTTGCGCTTGTAACAGGCGGTAAATCGGTAGTTACGGAGGTCTGTAGACCCTCGGGAACGATAGTCACACGCCGCTGCATCACGCTCGTGCACTAGATCTTTGTTTCATGTGTCTTTACGCGAAAATCGACGTGCGTTGGCTGGTTATACGCCGCACGGATGACAGGTCCCTAGCTCCGCCATGTCCGGGGATAAACAGCGTTTTTCTTCACGATGTCTTCGACTGCTGCTTGGTTTAGGTAACGCATCGAAAACGACGGTTTATGAGTTCCTCTGAATCGCTCCATAAGCTATGTCACAAACAAACAGAACGAGAGTCGAATGCATTGGGGAACCGAAACTCGGTTTGAATATCTTGGAAGAGTTGCTGAAAGGAAGCTGAACCAGCCGTTCCCTGAAAGTGGGCTTGGGAAGCGATAAGGCCGTAGTTTCCCAAAAGCGGACTTTTCGAGAACTCAGCCAGACGCTGGACTGACGTAGGCAACAGACGCGCGTTTATGAAGACCTATTTAGCGTTGCTGTATCCGTCGGGCACTTGCGCAGCAGGAGCGTAGGTCAACCGAATCACGTCTTCGGCGATCAGTTCGTTCGCAACTAAGCGGAGCGACGGGAGAGGGCCCGAAAAGAACGACTTGCCATTACCAAGTACGACGGGGTGCAGGTAGAGTCGATATTCATCAATGAGACCAAGATCGGTGAGTGCTCCAGCCAGGTCCGGGCCTCCCACTTCAATTTGCCCGACGAGCTGTGCCTTCAGTCCTCGTATCAGCACGTCAATGTGATCGGCGACAAGAGTTGCATTGGGCCCGACCGACTTCAACGAGCGCGACACAACCCACTTTGGTTGACTGCGCCATGCAGCCGCGTATTCATGTTCTTCCGCGCCCCAGTTCGCATGTTCTTCATCCCAATAACGCATGATCTGGTACATGCGGCGACCGTACACCATGCCCGAAAGTCCGCGCACATCCTCGATGAAGTGACGAAAGAGCGCGGGGCGAGGTACAAATTTCTCGTGGTCGTGGTCGACATAGCCGTCCAGCGACTGGTTCAATGCATAGACGAGTTTTGCCAGGCTACAGACCTCCAAGCCAGATCAGAACACCTCTGAGGCGAGGTTACGTAAAGGTGAAACTTGCCGCAATGTCTTTACCGGCTGATAGGAAGTAATCCCATTGTTCCCGGAAAGCGGCTTATCGGGAACTTGAACCGCTGAAACGAGCTGTCGGGTGGCATGCCCCTTTCGTGCATTTCTTGAGTTGAAGACAGGGAACTTCAAACCCGAGTGGGCGGGCAAGCTCAACTTCTATCTCTCAGCCGTTGACGGACTCTTTCGTTCCGGGCCGGATGCCCCTACCATCGGTCTTCTGCTCTGCGAAACGCATAGCACCGCAGTCGTTGAGTATGCGCTCCAGAATATCGCGAAGCCCATCGGTGTTTCGACCTATCGTGTGACGCGAGAGCTGCCCGCTCCGATCCGCGAAGAGCTTCCGAGCGTGGAAGATCTCCAAGAGGTGGTTACAAAGCTCCGATCGGAGATGGATCTCCTGCGGCAGGAGCGTCAGGATGAGTAATGTCGTGTCGCCGATTACGCAAGATCGGATTGTCGTGACGCTGTCACGCCAATTGTGCAGCGGCTTGCTGCACAATTGGCCCCGCTCGCCGCATAGAGAGGCTAATTGGCAATGAGTACCTCTCTCGTTCCCGTCAGCCTCCCGCCTGAAAAATCACCCTTTGCGCTCACCCAGGCTCAAACGATCCTCCGCAAGATGGTCTTGGACTCTGTGCAATCGATTCACTCGAAGCGCAACTACGCGAAAGCTCTCGACGATCTGTTTGCCTTCTGTGCCAGCCGACCTCTCTCCCGCGCGCTGCTGATGGAATACCGCGCGACGATCGATCATCTCTCTCCGTCAACAATTAACGTACGGTTGTCTGCGATACGGAAGCTAGTGGGCGAAGCGCGGGGCAACGGAATGATCGGGCTCGAAGAGGCAGCGAGTCTCACCGACGTGCCGAATGTACGGCAAAAGGGAACTCGACAGGGAAACTGGCTCACTCGGGAGCAAGCAAAAGACCTGCTATCGGTCCCCGACCGCTCGAAGCTCAAAGGGAAGCGAGATTATGTCATCATTGCCCTTCTGGTCGGCTGCGCTTTGCGCCGGCAGGAACTCGCTTCATTGAAGATCGAAGATATTCAGCTCCGAGAAGGAAGGTGGGTCATCATCGATCTCTGCGGCAAGGGTGGCCGTATTCGCACGGTGGCAGTCCCGATCTGGGTGAAGCGGGGAATTGAAGCGTGGCTAGAGGCGGCGAAGATTGATAAGGGCCGGCTACTCCGTCCGCTATCTAAGTCCGGCAAAATTGTAGGCGATGAACTTGGCGATTGGGCGATCTGGTCCGTAGTTGAACAGTCATCCAAGCAAATTGGGATTGAGCACTTCGGCGCCCACGACTTGCGCCGAACCTGTGCCAAGCTCTGCCGCAAGAGCGGCGGAGATCTCGAACAGATTAAGTTCCTGCTCGGCCACTCTTCCATCCAGACAACCGAACGCTATCTGGGGTCGGAGCAGGATATAGAAATCGCAGTAAACGACAACCTGGGACTGTAGGCTTTCATGGGTGAGCGACTCTATTTGTGTAGGTGCGGCCTGAAGCACTTGAATTGATTCTGCAAAGATGCGGCCTGGTGGAAGGAACGCCGGATAATGAAGCGTCGAGTCTGCTCCTACGATATGCTCGCTGTCCCTGACCCTTCCTTCGTCCTGAAGGATCGGGTAGGAGAGATGTACTTCTGCAATTTGCGATGCTTCTGTATTTGGTCAGTGCAGTTGGCTACAAGGCCGAACTGTCTGCAGAAGATAAAAACGGTCTCTATTCGCTGAGCTATAGAAGTTGGAGGGATCCCATCACCGATTAGAGGAGGATCTGGACAGTCGGATCGCGGTGAACACCGCGCCGGCGAACATCATTCGGGGGGAGTACTGGTAACGGGCGCCGAATCCTTCGCATTCAGCCATGATGCGATGCAGAAGCGACTCGGTCCGCGAGCAGGATTGGTCGAGATGTTGGTTTGGGTATAGCATCACGCACCTCCCGGGATGTCGAAGGTTAGGGGAGCCAGTTCTCCAGAAGAAAACGGCAGCCGGCCGATGGAAGAAATCTACGGCCGGCCGTCAGTGTCAGTGAGGCATGTTAAGTGCAAGTTCTGTGTTCGTAGGTACCGGGCTATTTGCGGCCCGAATGGTTTCTTTCTCCGCATGACTCTTAGGAAGCTCGAAACCGTTCGTTGTACCGGGAGACCAAATCTGGTGCAGGAAGTACTTGTTTCCGTAACGGTGAAATACTAATCTGCCTTTGTCGGTCGGCTTCATCGTTGTAGATCCTATCGCCATCAGGATCTGCGATCGGTTCTGAGTAACTCCGCGAAGAAGCAGAACGTGGTCGGACAGCGTCCGAATGTCGTACTTCCCGGCCGGCATGATCTCAGAGCCAGTTCGGAAGTCAAATGGGACGATGGCTACGACATGCTCAGAGGAATTCTGAGCGATGGCGCGGGAGCCTGGTGCGAACGCACTGAAAGCGAAGGCAAAGGCAAGGACTGAGGGGGTGAGGATGGACTTACGTGATAGGAAGTTCATGATCGTTCTCCTTTGCGACAGTGGCTGCGACTCCATCTGCCTTACTCATTAATGCGAAGACCAGAAAGAATCGCGCCACGGCCGCGGAAACTTTTCTTATCCCGTGCTGTAGCTTTGATCGCTATTTGTCGTAATGTTTGAGCGTTATATGGCGCTTCTGCTGGGCTCGACTAACAACATTGGGCAGCACGAACGCTCGTTAGCACAGGCCAGAGACGCTATACGCGCAGCTAAGTGTTTGACTCGTCATGCCATTTGCAGTCACATGGCTTTACAGCTCCCAGGCAACTGTCACAACGAACCTCCGAAAACTACGACAAATAGCTCTGAAAAACTACGCCAAATAATTCTGAAAGTGACAGGCCTTGCTGTCAGCCGGGAGTTGGTTCTCCTCTATTGGTCGATCGGCCGGGATCTGAGCCAGCGAGGGACCTGCAGGCTGAGTTCCCGGGTGTCGAAGGCTTCAGTCCCCGAAACCTCCGCTATATGCGCGCTTTGGCCGAGGCCTGGCCGGAGCCGGAGATTTTGCAATCGCTCATTGCCAAATTGCCCTGAGGCCACAATCTGAGGGTCGATTTACTCTCGATCCCATCCATCAAATGCTGGGACTAAACACCTAGAAAGTTTTGACCGATATACGTTGATCTATCGGCACAGGTCTCCGCGAACGCTCTATACCTGATCGTTCGGTAGAAATCTTACTTTCGTGCATGAATCGCAGAATATGCGTAATGCTTGCGGGAGTCTCAAGATACGATCTAGGGACTTTTCGTACACAGCGGCGATTGAGGACGTATGGAATAGGTCGGGGAGTCGATGGACGAGAACTGGACCATCCCCCAGCACGATCGTTTGATCTCGGGGCGGTACGTTCCGACCCAACGAAGAGGCTCGTTCTCTTCTAGACACATACGCGTATGTCCGAGTATTAAGCTGTCGACTGATGCGGCTGAGCCTGAACGGATGAATGTTTCTGAGGAGTGAAAGACGCATATTTCATATCCAATTTCCGAGAACATGTCGAAGCATAGATGGCGAACGGCTGAGCTTGTGTCGATTAGGCAAATGTCCACACGATTCGGCCGTATTGCCACAGATTGTTCCTGTCTAACGTGTGTTAACACGGCCATGGGGGTATCTCCCTTCATCCGTCGAGAAGAGACTGTTCTTGGCCGGTACCAAGCAATGATCAAAAACAGCTGCCTTCTCGATCACAAAGCACTGCGATAGGAGCCGGATTCGGCAGCTTAGAGATTGATGAAAGGATCAGGGTTCGAAGTAGCTCCTGCACCAATAGAAATGGAACACTCTCCAAGCTTGCCCGCCGCCGGTTGGATTTCTACCGTCTTATGACAGCGATGCCGCAGGCGTTGGGATCGTCAGGAGCGCACATGGGAATTGGGAGGGCGCTGCTCCGGGCGACCTTGGCGCTGGAGGTAGAAGCGGCAGAGATCTGGCGGGAGGCGAAAGCACCGGTGATAACGAGGGCGGCTACGGCAGTACGAACGATGAGCTTCATGTGGATTGTCCTTTATTATGTTTTTGCGATGGCTTAGCAGCGATGCCGCAGGCGTTGGAATCGTCAGGGGGAATTGGGAGGGCGGTGTTGCGGACGACAGAGACCTCGTCGCTGGAGGTGGAAGCGGCAGAGAACTGGCTGGAGGCAAAAGCACCGGCATATCACTCGCTGCTCTTCGGTGAGTGTATGGTTGCAATTATTTTTTCCTTTTTAGATGTTCCATCAGTTTCTCGGGATAAATGGGTTTGGCAACGAGAATACATAACCCTTTTTCTTCTCCCTCGCGCAAAATATCTGAAGTGCCCGCCTGAGCGGAAAATAAGCAGGATCTTTTGTTGCGGGCAATAGCCTGGTGATTTCGATGGCGAGTTCCACCCCATTCATAATTGGCATCGATACATCAGTGAGCAAAAATCCGGCGTTAGCTTTGCGGCAATCTGCAGCGCCGTTTGCGCGTTGTAGGTGCGAACGGCTCGGAAGCCAAATCTGTTCAGAATCTCTGCTGTCGTATCCGCGATGATCTCCTGATCATCGACTACAAGTACCGTCGGTTTGTCTGCCGCTAGTCTCTTCGATCTGGCCTTACGCTTTCGAGCTGCGATCGGATTTGATAAGAACTCGTCTGCTACTTGGAAAATACCCGGGTCGATTCTCAGCATTAGCACCCCTTGCCTCACGTTATTTGCATCCACTACTGCTCCCCATCTTCAGCATCCGGGCGCTGTGGGTTACCTCAATCGTTTCTTACCCGGCGACCTTGCTCCTGAGTGCAAAACCCTAAAAGCCTCTCTCAATCATGGGTCGCTCACCAGGTCCCATCTTCCCATCCTCTTGCCTGCCCCGAGCCGGGCTCTTCATCCAGGGCGCCTGAACTGCGTTCCACCTGCTTCGCATTCGTTGCAAAAAGGAGTTATTTGCACCACACCGGGGTGCACTCGGGGAAGCGCACCCCGGCGCCCTCAGAAAGACACTCCGGTGTGCATAGCGAATGTGACGGCGTTCGTCGCAGGCGCGCCTACCGGCCGACTGAAACGGACTGGCAAGTCCGCCTCGACGAAGTAAGCCTTGAACAGGCCGTTCTTATGCTTGATGGGCCAGCTTTTGTTAACCAGGGGCGTGAATCCCCATGTCGCGTTATCTACGACGAAGGCCAATCGTCCTCCCGCTGCCCAGCCGTGTCCCAGACTATATATAAGACCGGGATGAAGGGTGAGAGTAGTTAGCCGGGTCCCCGTCGTATTTATCTGTGGGACAAATTCGAAGTCGAAGGCCATGCGACCGCTTCCCTTGACGGTAATTCCAGTCGGAAATCCAACCGCAAGCTGATCTGTCAGATTGTTGATGGTCTGGCCTCCGGAGTGTGTCACCAGCGGGAGGAGGAAGCCGATATGCCCGCCCAGAGTTGGGCCCTTTTGCTCTTGTGCTTGCGCCAGCGGCGCTCCACCTGCCAGAGTTGCCGCAAGCATTGCCAATACAATCCATACTCTTCTCATTTCTCTCAATCCTTCAATACTCGAAGTTGCCTTCGGGTTCTGTAACCTGTTACTACTCGTTCGGCTCATGCCGCGGTGAAGCGAACCAAAAATGAGCGTTGATTTCCCTCTGCCGCCAGTGTGGCTGGAAGAGCGCCACACTAGCGGAGGTTGGAAAGCCTAAGAGACGATCTAACTATGTGAATAGCTGTCCTGGAAGGCAGCCGGTCAGGCAACCTCCCTTTGTTCTCGCGGTTGATCCCTCGATTGGAGCCGATGAACATCTTCACGTTCGGCTGGATTCAGTATCTTGAAAGCGCCTGCTGCCACTGCGGCGCCGCCAAATTCAGCTATCAGGTAAATCCAGATATTCTGCCAGGACGACAGCCCGAGAACGGAGATGCCCGTCGCCACCGCCGGGTTGAACGCTCCACCGGAAATGTTGCCGACGGAAAACGCCCCCACCAGCACCGTGAATCCGATCGCCAGCCCATAGAAAGAATTTCCCGACGTACCCTTTGCCGTAGCGACGTTCAGCACGACGTAAACGAGCGCAAAGGTGAAAAGAAACTCTGCCAGAAGCGCTGGTACGGTCGCCGGGTGGAGCGGTGTAACAATGGCCCCTCCCTTTAAGAACTTGACGACCAAGCCCGCCAACACAGCCCCCATGATCTGGAAAATCATGTACGGCACGACATCTTTGGTCTCGCACTTCCCGCGCAACCAGACGCCGAGCGTAACGGCCGGATTGAAGTGCCCTCCGGAAACATGCCCGCCCGCAAAAATCATTACCATAAGCGCGGAACCGATTGCCAGAGGGGCGAACGGACCGGCACCGTGGCCGATGACCGTGCACCCAACTGTCAGAACCAAGAAAAAGGTCCCGATGAATTCAGCCACGTACTTCTGCATAAACTACCTCCTTCGACTCTCGATGTTGCTAGAGCGCTGCGATGGCTTTGGCTACACCCTCTCCGTATGCCGGGTCAGCCTTCGAGCAGTTGCCGATATGACGATCCTGCACTTCTTTCGAGGCTCCTCCGATCGCACGAGCGGTGTTCTCGAACAGACGCTGCTGCTCATCCGGCTTCAGCATGCGAAAGAGATTGCCGGGCTGAGAGTAGTAGTCATGGTCATCCTCGCGGAAGTTGAACCTGCCGGCATCACCATTGATGGCCAATGGCGGCTCCGCAAAGTCAGGTTGCTCCTGCCATTCACCGTGACGGTTCGGCTCATAGCTGGTAGCTCCCCCGCTGTTGCCATCGACTCGCATGGCCCCGTCACGGTGGTAGCTGTGGAACGGGCACTGCGGCGCATTGATTGGGATGAGGCTGTGATTGACCCCGAGTCGGTACCGCTGTGTATCTCCATACGAGAACAGCCGACCTTGGAGCATCTTGTCCGGAGAGAAGCTGATACCGGGAACGATGTTCGCCGGCGAGAAGGCAGCCTGTTCCGTCTCCGCAAAGAAGTTGTCTGGATTGCGATTGAGCTCAAGGATGCCAACTTCGATGAGCGGGTAGTCGCTATGCGGCCACACCTTGGTCAAGTCGAACGGATGGATGTGATAGGTGTTCGCATCCTCTTCGTTCATGATCTGGACATAGAGCTTCCACCGGGGAAATTCGCCCCGCTCAATGGATTCGTAAAGGTCCCGCTGATGACTCTCACGATCACTCGCGATGATATCTCCTGCCTCAGCGTCCGTCAGGTTTTGAATGCCCTGTTGAGTCTTGAAGGTGAACTTCACCCAAAATCGTTTGTTCTCGGAGTTAATGAAGCTGTAGGTGTGACTCCCGAACCCATGCATATGGCGGAAAGACTTCGGTATACCACGATCACTCATGACGACGGTGACCTGATGCAACGCTTCCGGCAACAGAGACCAGAAATCCCAGTTATTATCTGCGCTTCGCATGCCAGTTCTTGGATCTCGCTTAATTGCATGGTTCAGATCCGGAAACTTCAAAGGATCGCGAAGGAAGAAGACCGGAGTATTGTTACCCACGAGGTCCCAGTTGCCCTCGTCTGTGTAGAACTTCAACGCGAATCCACGGATGTCTCGCTCGGCGTCCGCGGCACCGCGTTCGCCGGCGACCGTTGAGAAGCGGGCAAACATTTGGGTCTTCTTCCCGATCTCGGAGAAGATCTTCGCCTTGGTGTACTTAATGATGTCGTGGGTGACAGTGAACGTTCCATGAGCACCGGCGCCCTTTGCATGCATACGGCGCTCTGGAATCACCTCCCGGTCGAAGTGCGCCATCTTCTCAAGCAACCAGACATCCTGCAGTAATGCGGGACCGCGCCGCCCCGCGGTTTGGATATTCTGGTTGTCGACAACAGGCGCGCCGAATGCAGTCGTTAGTTTCTTCATGTGTTTCCTCCTTGGTTGTCGCGTCTGACTAGCTCCGATTAGATCGCCATCTCGAAGAGTGCCATGACGCCGATACAGCAATTTCGGACATTCGCGACGTAGTTGAACACCTGCCGCTGTAACCCTCATGATGGAGCCTTTCACTGACTGCTCCGCCATCAGTAAGGGGATAATGACGCACTTCGTCCGCGGACGCATCGTGCGATCGAATAGTTCTTCTCTACTACTTTTGAGCCACGCTCTAGCGCCCGGAATTCTGTTTTGCGTTCCAGGTGGTCAGGCTTCACCATGCCGTCATTTTGTTTTGAGCGAAAGCGGGCGCGCTATCCACTCAACAATCGCAACCAGTAAAAAGCGTGGATGATCCGATCTCTACTAGATTGTCACAAGTTGGAAGGACGTCGCGAGGTCGGATGTTTGGGTATACCGCAGAAGAAATTATCGGCAATTCTATTCAGCAGTTGATACCCGTGGAGATGCATAACGAAGAAGATATGATCCTGACGAAATTGAAGTCGGGTGCGCGGATCGACCACTACGAGACGACAAGGATCAAGTTAGAGGTTTGAAGTCTCAGTAACTATCTCTCCCATCAGAGACGATAAGCCCGTATTATCGGTGCTTCCAAAACGGCTCGCAACATTTCGGAGCGCAAGAAAATGGAACGATTGCTGATTCAGTCTGCAAAACTCGCCGCGACTGGACGCATGGCCGCGACGGTTGCTCATGAAATCGACAATCCGCTTGAGTCAGTGCTGAATCTCGTCTTTCTTGCCCGGACGAGCGTCTCGATTAACAAGGCACGCGGCTAGCGGAGAAGGATCTTGAACGAGTTGCTCACATTGTGAGGCAACGTTGGGCTACTACCTACATCGTGAGCAGGCCGCGCCGGTCAAGGTCGGTCTTGGAGAATCGGTGGAACAAGTGCTAACCAATTACAAACGAAGCTAAGGCCCAATGGGATCTGCGTCGATTGTCGATTGGACAATCATCGTCCTGTTGTCGCTAACAGAGGTGAACTGGTGCAGGTGTTCTCAAATGTCATTGCCAACTCCATTGACGCGATGCCCCAAGCAGGAGGTCTTCACATTCAGATTAGTGAAACAACTAACTCAGAGAAAGAAGGGGTTCAGATTGTGATCGAGATAGTGGCGCGGGTATCCAGCAGGAACATCTGTCGAGAATATTCGAGCCGTTTTTCACAACTAAAGGCCATCTTTGCACGGGCATTGGAATTTGGATAACCAAGCAACTCGTTGAGTACCATCAGACCAAGTTGCAATAACCAGCTGCAAAGATCCAGAACACAGCGGTACGACTGCGTTCATATTCATACCGTTCGCCTACCCATGATGGCGGGGTGATTTTGTGAAGAGGCTTAAACCAAGCGGTTTCACGCCATCGGTCCGGAGTGAGAAGCTAAGGAAGAAAGCCGCGCCTCAGGGCAATGGTCACAGCATGCGTGCGATCATTGGCTCCGAGCTTCGCAAGAATGTTCTTCATGTGCGCCTTCACTGTAGCTTCGGTCACGTTGAGTTGATCGGCAATGATCTTGTTGGAGGTGCCTGCCGCGACGCGGCGAAGTACCTCGATCTCACGTTCGGAGAGGATATCGTCGGTAACGTGCTCTGCAAGTTCTTTCGCGATTTCGGGCGGGATGCGGCGCAGGCCCTGGTGCACCGCCCGAATGGCATCAACCAGATCTGTTCGAAGCGAGGTTTTGAGCATGTAACCGGCAGCGCCTGCTTTGAGGGCTCGCAGAACCTGAACATCACCAGGATAGGTTGTCAGCACAATGAAACGCGCTGAAGGAAATTCGAGACGTATCGACTTGATGGCCTCAATGCCGCTGATGTCGGGTAGCTGAAGATCCATCAACGTGACATCCGGGCAGAAGGCACGAAATCTCTCGATAGCCTCCCGTCCATTCGCCGCCTCAGCTACAAGTGCGATCTTCGCCTCGCCCTCGAGGACAGCCGCGATACCTTCTCGCAACAGCGGGTGGTCGTCGACGACCATAACCGTGATTTCACCGGAAACCCGCATTAGCTTCGCCTCCGACGCCAAATCACGCGTTTCCACCACGCTACTTTATCTGATCGTCGGCACTCCGCATAAGCGAGCTTTCCCGGTATCAGTAATTCAACTTCAGTACCGGCACCGGGACGGCTCCAGATGGACAATTTCCCGCCTAACAAGTTGGCTCTCTCGCGCATTCCCTGAAGCCCCCAATGACCCAAGCGTCCCCTGCTTGCCGTCTGTTCATCCATGCCGGTTCCATTGTCGCGGATTCTCAAACTGAATTGTGCCCGGTCATACGTGAGCTCAGCCTCGACATGGTTTGCGGAAGCATGACGGAAGGCATTGGTCAATGCTTCGCGAGCGATGCAGTATACGTCGTCGCAAATGACCGGTCTGAGCGCCACAACTGTTCCTACAAGGAATAACTGAAAGGAGGTCGATTTGGATGCCAGGCTATTTCCGAATGACTCCAGCAGGTCAGGGAGGTCGCGGGATGGCTCCGACCGAATTTCACGTACCCGGTCCCGGCCTTCGATCAGGACCTCATCGGCTCGGAGAAGGACGTTCTCTACACTTGAACGAAGCGGGTCGTCTGCAGGGATGCGGTTGAGAATAGCTTGAAATCGAAGGACGAGTCCCTGGAATCCCTGCAATAAAGTGTCATGCAATTCGCGCGCGATCCGATCCCTCTCTCTCAGGCGCACGTTGAGGCGACTGTGAATTTGCTCACTAAGCTGCCTCAGGCGGTAAAGATAGAGCAGCCACAACAGCATGACGGCGGTTGTCCACAATGCCGCTTTAAACCAAAGCGTCTGGTAATACGCAGGCAGAATAACGAAGCGCCATACAGCCGGAGTTGAAGTCCATACGCCATCGTTGTTGCAGGCCAGCACGCGGAAGCGATAGTGGCCCGGACGGAGATTATTATAAAAAGCTTGGCGCCGCGTTCCGGGTTCCTGCCAGTCTGCGTCGTGGCCTTCAAGCATGTAGCGAAACAGAGCCTTTTGCGGCACAACGAAGCTGAGTGCAGTGTAGTCAACCTCAAGATCGCGGGTTAGAGGAGGAAGGCTAAGCCCATCCTGCGGGGAGTAGCTCTTTCGATCTGCGACGATACCCTCGATATGTACTGGCGGCACTACATGGTTTCCGGCTATATGATCTGGATCGATCATTTGTAGTATGCTGCCGTTGGCGAACCACAATCGCCCGTCTGGACTTTTTGCACTCGCATTGAAATGACCTTGGCCCGGCTGCACTCCGTCCAACACGTCGAAAACTCTCATTTTCAGCGTGCTCTCAGGTCGCCGCCACCATCGCTGCAGTTCGGCATCTGCGATTTCCACGAGACCACACTGCGCGTAAAGCCATAGGTCGCCTCGATCGTCCGAAATGAGTGTGTGGATGCTGTCGCAAGGCAGGCCGTTGCGGACAGTGAGAATCTGTTGTTTACCGTTTTTCCAACCGACGACTCCGAATGCAGTCGCTCCTAATATAGATCCATCGGAAGCTGCGATGAGCTCGTTAACCCGAGAACCAGGGTGGTGCGGGAAGGGGAAGGTCTCTGTCTTGCCAGACCGATAACGAGCCAGATCACCATTCAAAAGGCCTAACCAGATCCCGCTTTGCGGATCAGCCGCAATTTTGCGGGCTAATTGCATCTGCGGCGCTGGGAACGCTTCTCGGACTTTCTGATCCTGAATGCGAATGAGCGTCCATGGCGGCCCCTTGATCTCAACCCATATGTTGTGCTCCGAATCTTCAGTCATCCCCAACACTACTCCGACCGGGCTGCCGTCCTTCCTCTTAATCTGACTAAACTTTCCCCCCTGATAGATCGATACGGTATTGTCGATTCCGGCCCACAATCGACCGGCGTGGTCTTCGATCATTGACGTAACTTGATGTCCTTGCAAAGCATTCCCAACCTGAGAAGGCACCCCACCCGGGCCAAGGACATTTAGCTTGCTCGCATTTCCGATCCAGATGGTGCCATCCCGCGACGCCAGAACCGAATCGACTGCGTCCGCGCTTAGTCCTTCGTGTGTGGAAAAGCTACTCACCCGAAGGTCACGGAAGCAATCGAGGCCATTCGCCGTAGCCACCCAGAGGTTGCCTTCACGGTCCTCATAAAACTGGGATATGAAGTCACTCGACAAGCCGTCCGTCGTTCGATAATGATCGACGTCAGCACCGTGAATTCTGTAGATACCCTGGTTGCTGGTCCCGACCCAGAGGTTCTTCTGATGATCTTCCAAGAGCTCTGTGACTTCCACGGTTTCGCCATTTAACTTGGGCGCGACAAATGATTTCAGCCTGCCATCGACCAGATGTTGCAATCCCAGACCGCGGCCCCTGAGAGCCATTCCAACCCAGAGAGAGCCATCTGCTGCAACTGACAAGGCCTCCACCCCGTCCACTCCCGCATTGGATTTCAATGCCTTAGGTCTATAAGCGTTAGATGATCCCGGTCGCCATCTGAGAAGTGTTGTGTCGCCGCCGATCCAAAGATTGCTCGAAGCGTCCTGCACTAGAGGTCCTGCGATGAACGCAGGCACCCCGTCCTCGTTCCCATAACAACGAACTCCTATACCGATGACCTTGCAAAGTGGCTGGGTGTTATCGCCACTTCGATTACGCGTGATCCAGATTTCCCCGTTCACATCTTGAAGGATGGATGAGATTTCCCCCTCTCCCTTTAGATAAGTGATCAGGTGTTGGTTTACCCGATGGACCAGACCGGCATCGGTGCCGATCCAAAGGCTTCCGTCTCGTGCGCCCAGCAGAGCAGTGATAGAGGTGGAAGGCATCTGTTCCACCTCCTGCGAAGTCGATGAGACGAACCGGACCCCGTCAAATCTGAAAAGTCCGGCTTCGGTTCCTATCCAAATGTACCCATCCGTGGTCTGGGTAACGGTACGTACCTCGCCACCAAACAATCCGTCCTGTATTCTCCACGCGGTGTGACCATACTGGGAGATGTGTCTTTCCGGGTTCAGTGCAAACACTGTACTTGCCAGGAATAGAACCAACGGGAGGCAGCGGAAAAACAACCGCCGTTGAAGCGCTAGAGTCCTACTGTAGTTCCTTCTCACAAATACCCGTCCGCCGTCTGCGCCAAGGCCATCCCCGCCAATCCATTCTTGGTTGTCTAACCGGTGTGGTAGAGCTGTCCAGTGCGCTGTTGCAGATCCAGCGCGCGGGCGATTGGAACGCCGATGGTGGCTAGGGAAGCGCATGTCCAGGCAACCCCCCGGTCTCAGAGTCCGCAGCAAAAAACCAGCGCATCCGAGGATCACATCGAAGAGGCGGGTCAACGCTGCTGGGGGATCGATGTGTCGCGCCTTTCGAGGGGAAGCTACAGCCATGATCGCTGCCGAAAAGGTAGTAGAGCTTAAGAATATCGCAATGTTGTGCGCTCTGAAAGTCCGGAGTTGCTCAGCCCGGATAATCATTCGCTGCTGATGAATGTTAGGTTGCAAGCTCCTAAATCTGGCTAGCACCTATTTCGAATTTATCACCCGCAACACGGCAACTAGTTTCATTAGACTTTGCCCAATAGATTGCGATCGCCGCAAGAGAATCGAGCGGCAACATCGGCAATTCATTCGAAACTCTTCCGGATATCGCGCCCGCTTTCGGCTCAAAAACAAATGACGGTATGGTGAAGCACTATTGACCCGGAAAGCAAGACAGAGTTCCGCGCGCTCGAGTGGCTCAATAGTAGTAGAGAAGGGATATTCCATCGCAGGATGCATGTGCAGACTAAGTGCGACATCATCTCCTTACTGATGTCGGAGCAGTCAGTTGGAAACTTGTAAGCCCGACATGCTAAGGGAGAAATGCCGTGCCTGCCAATCTAGCCAAGACGCTGCTCAGCCCGGATAATCATTCGCTGCTGATGATCGACCACCAATATCTGCAGATGCTCACCATCCGCTCGCACGACGCGAGCGAGGTCATCAACCATGCCGTGGCCCTAGTCGAGGCGGCAGCGATCTTCGAAGTGCCACTGCTGACCACGACTGCCTTCAAGGAGCGTCAGGGTTTGGTCGCGCCGCTGGCCGAGGCGAGTAAGGCAGTCAAGCCGATCGACCGAACGACTCTCAATTCGTGGGAAGACCCGCGTATCGTCGACTGGGTGGAGAAGACTGGACGGAAGAAGCTCGTGATCGCGGGGCAGTGGACCGAGGTGTGCGTCGCTATGCCTGTCCTCTCCGCACTTGACGCGGGCTATGAGGTGTATGTCGTCACAGATGCCTGCGGTGGTGCGTCGCGCGAAGCCCACGACATGGCGGTGAAACGCATGGTGCAGGCAGGCGCACGCCCGATCACAACCTGGGTCTATGTGTCCGAACTGCAGCGCGACTGGGCACGTGCAGCAACCGCCGAGAAGGTCACCAAATTGTTCGCACAACGGGGCGGCGCCTTTGGCCAGGGCCTGCTGTGGGAGTGGGACCTGCTGGATCTCAAGGAAGGCACGCGCTGACGCCGGCGCAATGGAGATAGACGATGGACCATTCACCCACCTCTTCCACGCTGCCACGCGTGGAAGAGCATCCACATCGGGGCTTTCGAGACGGTGATGATCTGTTATCAAGTCAGCATCGATCACCTGGGCTTCGCCGGCAATTCGGGAACAATAATGCGGGCGATGTGTAGTGGATGACCGCAGCATCGGGCGTCGTCGCATCCTCAATGACTAATCAACCTTTTTTCTGCTCTCTCGGCCATCACGCTCAGGGTTGGTTGACCATCCGAACCATCTACATAAGTCAGTGCTGTTCGTTTCGGCAATCGAGTGTCAACGAGGCTGCTGGGAGTTCGGGAACTTGGGACTAGAATTCGAACCACAGAGAATCGAGTACTCACGTCTAGGCAAGGCAGAGGCGGAGATATGTCGTGACCTAGAACTCAGGAGCATCGAGCAGCTAATTGCAGAAAACGAGCGTTTTCAACTGCTCATCATTGAATTACTCATCAAAAACGAGCATTTACGGACCAGGCTGCAAGACGAGAAAAGTATTTAGCTGGCATTGGCTCTATTGAAAGGGTCGTTCGATGATCGGTCCGGGAATTTTATTTGCGTGAAGAAGAAGCGCTTTTCTGTGGAGCATATTTGACTGTGTTGAAGCAGGCCAACTCCCGTGTGGGTATTTAACGAGAACTTCTATGCAAACCCGTTATTTGCCCATCCTCTAGGTCATTGACGCTCCAAAATTCGGAGATATACCACGAGGTCTGACATCGTAAATTCATCCAATTAGGTAAGGGTATGCGAAAGGTTGTCATCAGCGGTCCGCCGCGAGTCCAGATCCTCGATGTAACGGGTCCCCTCGAGGTCTTCTCGAATGTTGCTGACTATCAGGTGACGCTCGTCTCCTCGGATGGAACGGATCAACTCATGACCAATCGCGGAATCAAGCTCGCAGGTGCAGTGCCACGCGACAGCGTGTCGGATCCGATCGACACACTCGTCATTGCGGGCGGCCCCGATCCCGAAATCGGTGAATACGATTCCGACTATCTTCGCTGGATCGCTGATGCCGCCGGCAGGTCGCGCCGCGTCGCCTCGATCTATACCGGGGCTTTCTTACTCGCCGCTGCTGGCCTTCTCGACCACAAGAACGCGGTGACCCATTGGAGTTTCTGCGATCGGCTGGCGCAGGAGTTTCCCAAGATCAACGTGTTACCCAGCCGGATCTTCCTTCGAGACGGAGCGATCTACACCTCGGCGGGTAATACCGCGGGAATTGATCTCTCTCTCTCGCTTGTCGAAGAGGATCACGGACATCAGACGGCCCTATCTGTTGCAAGGCATCTTGTCATGTTCCTCGTTCGCCCGGGTGGCCAGGCGCAGTACAGCCACATGCTCTCCCGGCAAGCCATGACATCGGAACCCTTGCGCGAGCTACAGGTTTATATGCTCGAACATCTCAAGGCTGATCTCTCAGTCGAGGCCCTAGCAGAGAGAATCGGGATGAGTCCGAGACACTTTTCTCGTGTATGTCTGCGCGAGATGAAGATGAATCCAGGGCAATTTGTTGATCGGATGCGCGTTGAGGCTGCTCAACAGATGATTGATAGCTCCTCGCTGGGACTGAAAGAGATCGCGGACGACTGCGGGTTTGGATCTGCGGATTCGATGCGACGCACCTTCCAACGAGTCATTGGCATTACCGCAGGCGAGTACACCGAGCGATTCAAGCAGGTATAACCCCTGATTTCGACCGTCGACGTCCGAAAACACGATTTCGCTAATTCCGCAACAAACTGTGATTACAAATACCTGTCCGGATTGCATTTTCGAGTATTTTACGATGGCGATGGAACTGCACTAGTCGATGACAGGAAGAGAGAGAACAGATGAAAGACGTTACGAAATCACTGTCTATCTTCGCAGATCCCGTACAACCTTCTTTCGCACAAAAGAGGATACTCTGTGTTGACGATAACGTACCAGAGCTATTACTCCGCGGGAAGATTCTGGAGCTGCAGGGCTACACAGTTGAATTGCTTAGTTGCCCTATGCAGGTACTGCGCTACGATCTTTCGACCGTCGATCTTGCGGTCCTCGATTTCGATATGCCCGGAATGAACGGCGGAGATCTGCTCCTCCGCATGAGAGCGCTCCATGCCCGGTTTCCAATCCTGTTGCTCAGCGGTTCCGTGTACGCGGTGTCCCCAGATAGCCGCGTTCTCTTTTCCAAATGCCTGGACAAGGGTGATCCGGTGCGCCACCTCCTAGATTGTATTGCGGGGTTCCTGGATCCGAATGAGATTCCCGACTTTGGCAGTTGATGGTCATGCAACGTTGGTTGTGAGCGTAACGGGGAATGCTCTGCAGTAAGTAATAGTCCGGATAGACGTCCAAGAAGCTTGCGACCTGCCGGAAGTGGCCACATTCAAAAACTGCACCGAGGCAGCATATCCGAATAGTTAAGCGGGTCGTAGAACCAATCGTCTTTCATGTCGACGCGGAGTTGCTAGAAATCACCGACGGATCAAGGGTAACAGCACCAAACTGTATAGGCATCTAGGGGCCCGTCAGAAAACGGACAATAGAGCACGCTGAGGCTTACGTAAGGAGGCGGAATAAGCCCCACCGTTACGCAGACATCCTATTTGTCCAATATACGGGAGGCTCTTTTCATGGGAAACATCCGGATTGCCCGTAATACGTCCGGAACGTCTAAACCAGCGCCGAATTTGCAGGAAAGTGCGATGGTTCGACATAAAAATAAAAGTACATAGTTAGTTCTGCTGCGCACCGATCCTTGCGCACTCGTATAGCCCAGGTCGCTGAAGAAAGGTAGGAATCCATGGCGGACATTTCTACCCCTTCAAAACAGCGATTTAATCAGAGCTACCTATTACTGTCATCGACGCTGGAACGACCTCGACTAATGCTAACTTGCTTGTTTTTGTTGACCTTTACGCTAGACTGTTGCCCACCCGGAGAACTTTCCTTATGCTGTGCCGAATTTGCTCGCTTTCCGTTTTTGCTTCGTTTGCGCTTGCCGCTGTCGGCCAACAGGCCGCAAGGCTGTAAAAGCCGCGTTAGAGCGGCCAGAAGATGGCCATTCAGAACGCTCGGCCCCATCCACCGCTCCAGCCGTTCGTTCAGATGTCCTTTTTGGAATTGGTAACGCTACAGTATCAGCCGTGCGAGAGTGAATACGGATCATTCGCGAACCTTCAAAACGGGAAATTGGAAACTAAGGTCTTTCGGCGACCCCGCGTCACAATTGACGAAGGCACGAAAGCCAAAAAGACCCACAATCAAGCGGAGGGGAGGGAAGTGATGCGAGTAATTTGCACAAATGCAGCTGCCCGGTTTGTCGGCCACTCGGAAGCTAGCGACGTGTTTGGGCATCCATGATGTCACGAGATAGACTCAATCCCGATACTTCAAGGTCACTTGGGTCGGACCTATACGCTGTGCTCGAGAGTGGAGGATTCATGAATACAAGCGATATCGTTCTCGCGATCGATGCTGAGATCACGCAGTTGCAGAAGGTGAAGGCACTCTTGACGGACACCGACCTCACCACGAAACGAAAGCCGGGCCGTCCAGCCGGTGTGGCCATGCCCAATAAGGCAACTAGCTTCAATCCAGTAGAATTTGCGAAGAAACCCAAACGACGCACTATGAGCGCGGAAGGCCGTGCAAAGATCGCCGCAGCACAAAAGGCTCGCTGGGCAAAATCCAAGAGAGTCGCGAAAAAAGCTGCACACAAAGCTGCTTCAATACCAGCTAAGAAGGCAGTGACGGCGAAGGCGGTCGATCGGAAGACTGCTCAAGTGAAGAAAGCCCGCGTCGTGAAAAAGTCTAAGCAACCAAAGGCAGAGGCACCCGCTACTTCGGCGTCGTAATTGAAAGGAACCACTCTCTAGCCGGATCTTTTGAGTAAAACGGGTTACTTCCGGATAGCCCGTTCGCCGTCCGGAACTCTGGAATTCGCTATCAAATGTTCGAAGCGTGCATTGGCGATTTATCGCCAATGCATGCGCTCAGAGCGGTTTTCGAAAACATAAGCCTATCGTTTCGTATAGAGGGCGAGGGTTGCGCATCCATGAAGCGGCAACCCGAATTATTACCTTTCTATGAAATCAGACGTTTCTCAAGATATGCAGTCAGGGCAAGCTTGTACACCCTGACGATTCTCAGGCCAGTCGCGGGGTCTCCACTCCCAATTAAAACGGCAAGCTTATCGAGCTGTAAAGTGCTAGAGCACGACAAATTTTCGACGGAATGCTCCTATCGCACCAAGAACTCCAGTCCCGAGAAGAATCAGGCTGGACGGTTCAGGAGTAGGAGCAACAGGAGGAGGAACAGGAGCGACAGGGTTATCGGTAACGGTCATCGTAATACTGTCGAAGAATTGATGGGTGCCGACGCTAAACATATCAAAACCCGAAAAATTGCTGCCCTGAAAGTTGTCAACGTTCGGAACAGCGTAGATCTGCAAATGCAGATTCGCCGGATCAAACACTACAAGAAGGCAAGCAAATCCATTTACCGAGCAAGTTGTTATTGGAGTGACGGGTGTGAAGGTTGTAATCAGATAGGGGCTCGTGTACGTGAAGGAAGACGGCACCCCAAAAGTCGGCACCCCAAAAGTACTATTGAAGTCATACGTGAACGTATCGGCGCACGCTGGAATGGTGGAAGCAGCGACAACGATGGCCGCTGCAAAAAGACGAATAGTTACTCGCAAGGTGAATCTCCAGTATTAGACGAACCCAAACTACCTGCAATCGCACCACCACATGCCAATCGCTAAATCCTCAGTTCCTCGCTGTTTCGGGATGTCTTTTCTTGCCAAACCCTGCATTATTTTGCGGTCCAGTGGAATCCGGTTAGCCAGATCCATGCGGATCAGTCGCTCCAGCGCGCTAGACTCGTGTACAGGCATGCCGATGAGCTGAAGTTGATCGAGCTCATAAGGCCCATAAGTAATTCATAAAGGTGGTTTGGCTTATTCGCAGAGTCATAGAATGTTTTGGCTCGGCCCACCACCACATAACCTATGGGTTGCCTTAGAGGAGTTAGAGCTATCTGGAGAGGTCAATATCGTAGTGATATAGGCCTCTGTAGCTTGGATCGCAATATGGCGTAGATATTTGAGCGCTATTTGGCGTAAGGGGCCGTACTCTCGAGTTCAGACTTGTCCGATGACGAGACTGTCTCTTGCTGCGGTGACAATCTCTTTAGAGACGATCTCAGACTGATTGACCTTAAGGATGCGCTCGACTTGAGTTAGGAGACGGGTGAGCAGCCGGAAATTTCCTCCGCTCATCCGGATCAGGGTGGCGATCACGTCGGGAGCGAGTACTGCGTCAGGAAGTCTCACTCCAGCCGGCAACCACCGTTCGTTCAGAAGTCTCGTCATCTGCGCTTCGTCTAGGGGACGGAACTCATGGACGAAGCCGATCCGCGAATAGAACTGAGGGAAGCGAGCGACCCTCTTTTCGATGCCGGGCATGCCGATCAGCACCATGCCGATACCCCCATCGTCGAAGATGGACCTGATGGCTTCAAGGCTGTTCATGTGCAATCGGTCTGCTTCATCCACGAGGATCAGAGTCGTTGGATCAGGCACGGCTCTCTTGAGCGCCTGGAAATGCTCGAAAATTTGGAAGTAAGTAGGATCGACCGCAGGTCGATCACAAGGTGAGCAGCCCGGCTTGTTCAGGATCTCTGCGCGTTTCGCCTGGTCCCGTAGGCGAATTGCATCGAGAGTCTCGGTGGCTTCCTGGTGAATGGGACGAAGAGCCACCTCCTTAAGCCTCTCGCGAGTGGTCCGAATCTCGAACTGAACTCTCGCTGGAGTGTTTACAACTTCGGTGGTGTAGAGCACAGTGTCAATAGGCAGCTGATCACGCGACTCTGCGGGTTCACGATGAGCTTTGAGGATCATCTCGGCACGGCTATATTGCAACGCCGAAAGCGTTTTTCCAATCCCGGGAGCTCCGTAGCAGAGCCCGATATAGCGAAATTCACGGCAGGCGTCACAAAACTCCACGAAGCGACGATGCTCGACCGTCTCCACAAAGGCCGGATCACTCGTTGCGGTATCGCTTGATGCGGACCGTGGGGCTGGCGGGGACTGGGACGGGTACATGGCTTTCCTCCAAGGCTGGCCCTTGTTTCAGTTGCAGAAGAGTGTCGACCATCTTCTGGCGGTCGTGGAGGATCGACCGCAGTTCCTTTCGGCGTTGATTGCGGACGCGAATGACATCTCGCAGCGGGATGGTCTCTCCAGCCAACTCAGCGGAGATTGCTCTGCACAAGAAGCGGTCTCTATAGAACACACGAATTTCGCCCATATCCCTTGGGTCGAAGCGGATCGTTGCGTCCTCTCCGACGTAAGCAGCCAAGGTGAGTGACAGATAGCGCAATCCCTGGAAATGGATTCCATCTCTGCGAATCTTCCTGGCACGCACCTCGTGCATGAGTAAGAGGTCGAGCTGTTCAAGCGATTCTGGCATGCGGGGCAGAAACGCTCCTTCCTCCCAGCGCTCAGAAGGGGGGAGCCGTCCGTCGGCGTTCGAGCGCCGATGGTAGATCTCAAGCAGGAAGTGACCAAACCGCTCGTCAAACTGGTCCAGGGACAGGCTCGGGGCACGCTTCTTATGACGGATATAGCCATCGAGATCGCAGAGGAACATCTCGTTGACCGTCCGGAAGAACCGCTCGATACGGCCGCGGCCCTGAGGCTTACCCGGTATCGAAAACACCAGCCGGATCTTGAGGTCAGCGGCTACCTGTTGAAGATGCTTGGACGTAAAGTCGGTGCCGTTGTCTGTGTAGAGGATGTCGGGCACGCCGCAGATCTTCCAGTGCGGATGCCCTTTACGCCATATCCCCTGCCGCAAAGCAAGCGAGGTTCTGATGGAAGAAGGCGCGTCAAATCCGAGGTAATATCCAGCGATCGCCCGGCTGTAGTCGTCCTGTAGTCGTCGATCACGATCGTTAGCCAAGGCCTGGCCGTCGATCCGTCCTCCTTGAGCAACTTGATGTCGAGTTGTGCGTGATCTGCCTGCCATATGGAGTTCGGCTTGCTTGCTTCCCGTCGATGGATCAGATCAAAGCTCTCGCCGTATGATTTGGCTCCCTGGTGAGCAAGGGTGCGAAGGCTCGGCGGCACCTCTCGAACGATGTCGTACACGGTCCAATAACTTGGAACAGTGTCGCCGATCGCCTCCGCATACTCTTTGATCTGGCGGTGAACGGAGGTGATCGGGACCGGATGGCTCTCGAGCGCAAGACCCTCGATCGCCCTCTTCATCGAGTCAGACACAACCTTCCGTGCGCCGTGATCCAGTCGGGTCTTGCGAGCTAAGGACGCCAAACCGGAAGCGCGGTACAGGGCCACCCAGCGTTGAGCAGTCCGGAATGCCACCCCCGCCTCGGCAGCCACCAAACGGAGTGACCTGTTCTCTTCCAGGTGTGGTTGTAGCCAGCGAAAGCGCTGCATCGCAATCTCTCGGTCTTCCTCCGCCAGCGCCAAGAGCTCTTGCATGACCTGAGCTTACGCCACAAAGCGCCCAAAGACTTACGCCAAATAGCGCTCAAAGTGACACCTGGGACCGACGATCGAAGTACCTCGCAACCGCCGGCAGCCCGCAGATCACGGTGTGGGATTGCTCCGGCAAAGGGCCAGCCGGGCGAAGGCCACAGACTCTGAAACATCATCTCTTTCCGTTGCGCGCCATGCGCTATCAGAGCGACGGCCCATTGCTCGCCTCAGGGTGCGCAGAGGGCAGGGTTGCCATCTGGAAGCCAAGCAAGCGGGACGATCCGGATATGACAGCCTCGCTTGGCTCACCGGTCACCGCCCTATCGTGGTCAACCGCGTCAGGCCACCTGGCAGTCGCTACTGAAGACGGCAGCGTTGTGGTCTACGATCCGCGTTCTACTTAACTTTCGGAACAGAAGAGCAACCTAGCCTCAAGCCTGCACCCTAACGAGAGTGAATTATTATTAGTCTATGGTGTATTCGGATGACTAAGGAGATCCAGACCAGAAAAACACGACAAAAAGAAGCCATCCGCGCAGCTTTCCTCGAAGCGGATCGCCCTCTTTCGCCAGACGAGGCTCTTGCATTAGCACAAAGGCGGGCGGACGCGTTGAGCCTAGGAACTGTATATCGGAACATCTCCAGCCTAGTCGACGATAAATGGCTCACTACGGTTCAAGTTCCCGGCTGTCCAGCACGTTACGAGGTTGCCGGAAAGGCGCATCATCATCATTTCCAGTGTCGTAGATGCGGCGCTGTTCATGAGCTTGAAGGATGCGATGTACCACGTAAGCCGCATCTGCCGAGGGGCTTTAAATATCTTGATCACGATTTCTTTGTCTACGATTTCCCCCACGTCATTACTGGATAGACGACCCCGATTCTTGGGTCATGCCTTTCTCCGCAGACCTTGAAATAAGGTGGTACGGCGTCGGCCATTTTGGCCGGAAGCGCATTTGACGGAAGCGTTGGAGGCTTCCGTCTCTCGTACATCTACTGCGATCTGCATTCAGCGATTTAGTTAGGGACGTGGGAATGGTGGGCGCAGCAGGCCCGGCCCCTCAGGGAAAGGGTGCCCGCCCGCAGTAGCAAGGGAACGAGCAGCAAAGCTGCCGCACTGTCGGCCCAACCAATGCCGAATGTGGCATGAACCAGAAGACCAAACAGAACGATCGCCGCCTGATACGTGCAGAAATCTGTCTGTTTGGCGTCCGTCATCATGGCTGTGCTGTTGAGCGCCAGCCCCACTTTGCGCTTGGCGCGGGATAGCAAGGGCATGAAGATCAATGCCGCAGTTGTGACTCCGGCTCCGATCCAACTCGTCTCCGAAGTACGGTGCCGCCAGAGATTGAAGGTCGCCTCGATCAGGACATAAGCTCCCAGCGCCAACAAGCAGACACCCGCGATGCGTAGGCTGACGTGTTCCGCGTGATGGCGCCGACGATGGTCCATCTCGTGCGACATCCTCCACAGCAGTGCGGCTCCGGAGACAACTTCGATGAGTGAGTCAATGCCAAATCCAGTCAATGATAAGCTGTTCGATCTGATCGCAGCGACTAATGCGATTGCAGCTTCGAGACCCGCCCAGGCGATAGTGAAGTACTCGAGATTGCGTCCACGACGCGCGATTGCTGCCCGGTCCATTCCAGAAAAGATAGCGGTTCCCATAAAACTTCCTTAGCGCTCGACCTGAAGAGCGAAGACCAGCGTTGGGTTCAACGACGCGTTTACTGGCGGCAATTCGCGGAATCGCCGCAAAGCACGGCAGCATACACCGCCGGGAAGGGCTGGTTCTAGTGGGGGAAAGAAGCCGCAGGAGGGGGGCGAATCGAATAGACACGCACTTGAACAAAGCCAGGAAGGTCTGAGTCGCAGCCTGTCGTATACATCGCACGACAACATGATAGGTAGATTGCCAGAGCCACGACGACAGCGACGAGTGTCGCGCCCAGCATACACAGGCTGCAATGTCCGTTGTCAGATTGTTGACCGGCAAGGTGAGTGTGACTGGCGGCGGAAGTCGTCGCACATAAAACGCACAGCATGAGAATTGCACCTAAGACAACGCGTGCCCATCCGTATTCATGCCTTTTTTGCTGCATTAGGAACGATTATGTCCTCATTATCCTTTTTACGTCAATTAGATGATTGAGTTTGGTCGCGTCTGCTGAGAGGAAACGCGAGCAAGGCATTGGTGGCAAATGCTGATGGTTCCGCGAGGGATCGATCGCCGCGGTTCCCGGGGATGGGCTGGTGCTCGACGTCGATGCGTTGAGCAGCCCCGGTCTACCTCGATGCAGTTGTGTGGCGCCCACAATTCGAGTTCACTGATGGCGCATTACACGTCAGCGCTCTTTTCACAAATGACGGTTTATGAGTCCTTCGAAATCGCCTCATAAGCCGGGACACAAACAAATAGATTAGAACGTGATTTGTGATTTCTTCGCCGCTTGGTTAGTGAATTTGCTCACGTTTCGCCTGGTGGAGCCAAACAGGGCCACGCCTTCTTTTATTGCTTCTCTTCGTCGATCCCCTTTGCAACGGTCTTTTAATTTCACCGTCCCTTGGTCGATTCACTGCGACGGATCATACATATGGGAAACTGTAAGGCCATTGCCGTTGGCCAGCAGTCGACGGGTTCCTAAGCTCGGTCAGTGATGGATCCCCAATGCACTGACCGAGGGCCGATCGCTACTCGGCAGTCGGCTCGTGAGCTCTGAAATCTATCGCAAGCCGGAAGACACCGACCCGTAATGCGGCTAGAGAAGCTGCTCATGTGTCTGAAAAATGAAAAGCCTTTTCGTTATCGATACAACAAGTTGGCCTACTTAGAATTGCCAGCTTTTTTTCCCTCGATTGACTCTTGTCTTTGCTTCTCAATCGTGTCACAAAAGTCGTCATGCGGCATCCACTGTTTACAGAGCGACGGGCCATTCTTGCTCATTCTATTGAACAGGGCATCGGCGACCGGCCGAGTGGAGACGCCATTGATAGCGGGAGTGCGGTCTATCAGACGAGCACTAAGAAGAACATTTGCATCGATCCGATCGAGTAGTTCAGTCCGATAGTGCGGGGGCAGAAGAACGTAAGTGAGCCAAGTCCAGGACCCAAGATAGCTGTAGACGAGAAAATCATGGTACTCGGCGACGAACTGTTGACGGGGGACCACGTTGATCGGAAACCAAGGCCTCAGATCGAGGAGACCGCGATCTACGGTGTCCTTGAAGATGTACTCCACTGACGCTTGGGGATCAGCTACGTAGGCGACGTTTTGCAGTTGATTTCGCGGAGCATAAAAGGACGATTGGTGAAATTTCGTAATGTCGGCCATGACGAATGGCGAGGAAGTATGTGATTCAAGAATTGCCATGTGATCGGACAGTCTCTTCACATCGAGCCTACTTATTCGAATCAGCCAGATACTGTGAGCGGTGAAATAGAGCAGTCCCACTGTACATAGAATTAGAGCAAAGCTGCGAGGTCTGGGAGCTACGGCATATCCGAAGTGGCATAGAAGAACAACGGCTCCAACCATGGCGGAGATCGCATACCGCTCTATGTAGCCGTGGGTCACGGTCTTCGCCAGTATCATCGTGAAGAGAGGGATAGCGGCAATTGAGCTCCATGCCACGACCTCATATGTAGAAAAGCGGCGAATCTCAAAGCGATAATCCTCTTCTCGAGCCTCAGAACGGAGCAGGATGACAAGATACGGTACGGCGCCGACAACAAGAACGTTGGCGAGGCCACCGAAAAGCTGAAGATAGTAGTCCATCAAGGTTCCCCATATCGGGACGGCCCAAAAGTGCGCTGAATAGCCACTGGCCCTGCGGATGGTGCCGAAGAAGACGAGCAGAGGAACCACGCCCCCCATAAGGGAAAGCCACGTCCAAACATCAATGCGTTTTAGTTGGATAGTGCGCGCCACCTCGCCGAGGCCCAGAGCAAAGATGAACAGCACGGCATAGTAATGGCTGGAGACCGCAAGGCCGCAAGCAAAGAAGAGGACCACAAGCCATTGAGGTCGGTTAGTCGAAGAGGAAGTGACCCGTTGCCAAGCGAGCAAAGCGAGCGCACAGAACCCGAGCTCAGAACCGTAGCCACGTGCCTCCGTTGCGTAGTAAAAGGCACTGGAAGCCAGGGGAAGAGTCATCCCAAGAAGCGCCCAAAGAAGAGATGTTCTGCGGTAGAGGAGGTGGAAAAGACAGACGCACATCATGCCGAAACCGAAGATTGGCAGCAAGCGCACCGTAAGGTGGCTGGTGCCAAAAGCAACGGTAAACAGATGCGTAAGGTAATAGAAGAGAGGGGGATGTTGATCGGCGCCTGTGGCCAGCGCTTCGAGTATCTGAGTCATACTACCGGCTCTTGAGATATACAGAGTGAAAAACTCGTCATCCCACAGTAGTTTCGTCTTCGCAGTAGCTACCGCGACAGCGCCATACAGGATCACAAAAAAAAGTATCGGCCAGCGGAGAGGCAATGATTCAATAAGGGCTGCTATTCTCTCTAAGCGTTCAAGTGCTGAAGAAACAACGATCTTTCCGTAGTGGTGTTGTTTTGGGGGTGCTTTAGTCATCGCTCATCCTTCTTGTGATTTGGCCCGGGTTGCACTAATCTCAAACGCGGCAAGCGGTCGTTGGCGGTGCATCATCGCGAGCCGGGAAACAATAATCCGGATCTGATGATTATGCTCTGCCTTGGGCATCATGCTATGGTGACCCGGACGCAGATGCTTAGTAAGGAATGGCCGGAGCTGCTTCGCGTTCTGTGGCGTGAACAGCATCCGGAAGCGCACGAACAGACAATTATGAACTTTGCAGTAAAGCCGGTTGCAGTGAAGCTCGTTCCTCTGTTTTCAGAGGATCGATTGCGATCCCCGCAGAAATCGCATCTGCATCCTCCTAAGTTGGCTAACGCACTGGTGTTGATACCAAAGGCGGCCCCTGAGATGACATCGATCGGCGCAGACTTCAGTCGGAGACCCGGGGAGCGAAATAGCCTGTATGGACGCGAACCCTATAGCGACGGTCAAACGCCTGGAGATTGATCGTGCGGAAGGAACCGTCATTCTTGAAGTTCGCCGGGCGGTAGATCAAGGAGTATTGGCTCCGGAGCTCCTCTTGAATTCTGTGGAAGCCAGTTGCTACGTCCTCGATACGGACGGGGTAGAAGGCCTGACCACCTGTGGCTTCGGAGATTACGCGGAGTACCTCGTCGCCCTTGCTTTTGCTCGGACTGATATTGGTGCTGATGGCGTAGACGATAGTCTCGGCACGCTGGCACATTTTGATTGCATCCGACGCATGAGAGCGGCTGTAGTTATCGTCGCCGTCAGAGACAAGGATAAGGATGCGGCGGACGGCCCCTTCGCCGTGAACGGTGAGCATCTGGTCGTGGCAGGTCTTCTGGAGGGCATCGAAGATTGCTGTGCCTCCGCCGGGCCGGAGCTTCTGGATACCCTGTTTGAGCAGGGTGATGTCGTTGGTGAAGCTCTGAGAGACGTCAATCTTGATGTCAAAGCCCTCGATGAAGGCGAGATCTCCGCTATGAAGTATCTGGCGCAGGAACTCGATTGCAGAATCCTGCTCGAACTGAAACCGCTGGCGGATCGAACTGGAGGTGTCGATCATGATACCGACGCGGAGTGGGAGATTAGTCTGCTGGGTGAAGTTAAGGACGGCGACCGGAGGACGGCCGTCGTCGAGCAAGCCAAAGCTCTCGCGTTTTAGGCCGGTAATGAAGCGGCCCTTTTTGTCGGTAACCGTAAAAATGAGGTTTACCTCGTTGGCCTGAACTTTAATAGTTGTAACTGGCTCGCTAGAGCGTGGTGTCGTGGTGTCAGGGGTTTGTTGTGAGGTGGGTACGGATTGTTGCCCGGCGCTGGCTTGCAGCCGGGTGATTGGCTGCGCTGGAAGCTGGGCCGGCACGGCGGGCGAGATTTGCGGAGCAGCAATATTAGATTCCACTGCACGGGAGTCCTGGGCGAAGGCGGGCATGACGCACAGGAGGAGAGCAATGACCTCGGCAGAGGCTGTGTGGCGCCATTGTGCCGACCGGTTACGAGAAGAGGCTATCACGGGGTTGATTCTACCGAATGATGAGAAGAGCTGACGCTCTACGGGAACGCTGTTGGTTCAAGCTCCCTCGTAATGGCTAACCAAATCCATATTCGTCTCCGTTCCCGCATCACTCAGACAACTTGCCCGGAGCATTCAGGTCGGGTTTACCCTGCTTAGCAGTATCCGCATTGACTTTTGGATAGTACCCGCTCCGCGTCCGCACCGAAAGCTTTCCGAACCCCTTGGCTTTTGCATCCACGTACACCTGCCTGTACCCGCCCAGCGTTGGTGACTTGGTGGAGTGATATGCAATCGTATATTGGGTGCGGATATCTTGCGCTAACACAGCTGCGATAGCGTCAACATCCTTTAGCGACTTCGGGAAATAAGCCGCCCCGCCTGTCTGCTCACTCAACGTCTCCAGTACCCTGCGCGCATGTCTCGATGCGCGCTTATCTATATCTTCCCCGAACAGCAACCCAAGGCAATAGATCACCGGTCCATCCAAGTCCTGAATCCTCCGGATCGCCTGCTCTAGCGTCGTACTCGAGGCATTATCGTCGCCATCGGTAACAAGTAGCAGCACCTGCTTTGGATGCTTCGCGTTTTTGGCCAAATAGTCCGCCGAAGCTACTAGCGCGTCGTAGATTGCAGTTCCTCCACTCGACTTGACGAACCCTAGCCCATCCTGCAGCTTATTGATGTCGCTCGTAAGATCCTGGTCGATGAACGCCTGCCATGAGAAGTCCACCACAAACGCCTCGTCCTCGCGGTTCGAAAGCTTCACAAAATCCAGCGCAGCCCTTTCCACCGCCGCACGTTTGTCATACATCGAGCCTGAGCTGTCGATGACTATCCCCAGCGATACCGGCAGATCTTCATGCCGGAACGAGGCAATCGTTTGCGGAACGCTATCCTCATACACATGGAAAGCATCCTTATCCAGCGTCTGGATAGACCGTCCATCCCCATTGAAGACAGATGTGTTCAGCCGAACCTCATACGCGTCCTGACGCAGCGTATACTTCCCGCCTGCCCCCCGCTCAATCGTCCCTATTCCAACCTCCTGTGGCGGTTGAGGTGTGTGCTTAGCCGGCGGATCACGGTCAGGCGAAGCTACGGGATCTCGGTCCACCGTGAGGTTCGGTTCTTGCTGCGCGGGTTGCTGCTTGTTGCTGCAGACTTGGCAGTCACCTGCTGCGCCGATACGCTCACAGAGTTCTGCATCAGCGTCAGTAATCCTGCAGCAACCACTAGCGGCCAGAAATCCTCATTGCGAAGATGCATAGTACTCCTGACGATATTGCGGCCAGCGCAGGGCCCCGGCAGTATCGGTCGCATCTACAATCTACGCCTGTTCCAACTCCGCAGCATCTCTGACGGCAGTTACCCAAGAGGGTGCGGACATTTGGCGTACGGTTGATCCTTCGGCGCCGTTACATTGACAGACGAATAGGGCAGAATACAGGTCTAGCATTAGAGTCAGTGCTAACTTTAGCAATGTTGCGGAAAACACCGGGGATTGCATGCTAAACATCTACCGCGTCTCAGAACGGTCTTTTGCAAAAGCTCGGAGACACTGCCGATCACGCTCGACTGGCGGACGGCGTCTGGATCGACATGATGGAACCTACAAAAGAAGAGGAGCTCGTTGTCGAAGCACTTCTCGGAATAAACGTTCCGAGCCGGGAAGAAATGCGGGAGGTAGCTGGCGATCAGTATCGATGAGTCCGCTTATGTTTACCGATGATTCGAGTGACTTGCTTAGCTTGTTCATAGGCCATCTAGCAATTCTGCCGAGTTGTTGCGCACGTTACCTACGTCTCTGCTTACTTCAAATGCCTCCATCTCATCAGCCGGGAACGGTCTCAGAAGATTGATGGGCGGCTGATGTGTCTCTTCCCTGTCAAGCCAACGGTTGAAATCGCTTTCATGCAGTATGACCGGCATTCGGTTGTGGACTGACATTATGTGGAATTGGTGAGATGTCAAGCTTATGTGAGGCGTGATGTTCTCGCTTGGCTGTACAGCCAAGCGAGAACATCACGCGGAAGCCGGACGCAGGATAGTTCAGACCGCGTTTGATCCGAGCCTTGGACTGGCCTCGATCAGTTGCCGCAACGCCGCCTGATCGCCCGCGAGCGCCTTCCGCTCCGTTTCAGTGACGGGGATTTGTTCCAGAATACGCTGGTTATGAGTGTTGGCTTCGAGCGCCTGGGCTCGCGTCGAGTCTCCCGGCACGTAGAAGTCGCATCGTTGGCAAGCCATGCGGTGCTGGCACTGTGCCCAGTATGGGTTGGCGCAGTACCCGTGTCCGAGATGAATGAACTTGTACGGTTCGCCCCGACCGGCTGCTCCACTTTCGATTGCAGCACGATCCAGAAGAACCTGGACGACCGCAACATTGCGCTCGAAGTAACGCGCGTCGACGTAGGCCTGCGTGAGTTTGTCGGGCGAGACCGTCGCATACCACTGGGTGGAAGCAACGCAGCGATGGCCCAGCCACTCCTTCAGGGCCAGCAGCGACATTGGTTCTTTTGCGTTGTACAACTGCGTCGCGATGGTCGATCGGGCGCGGTGACTGGTGATCGGACCGCGAACATCAGCGTCTGGAACACCTGCCTTTCGGCAGAGCATCGGGATAACGGAGTGATTCAGGATGCAGCTTCCCATTGATCTTCCGCGGTAGCCGAAGAGGACCTGGAAGACCTCTCCCGTCTTTTCATCGGTAACTGCCTGCATCGCGGGACGAAGTTGTTGCCATGCTTCGATCGCTTCGCGTACCAAACCATGAACCGGTTTCGTATAACTGCCGTTGGTCTTGTTTGCCGGGACATCCAGAAGGCAGACGGCGGCACCCTCCCTGGCAAGCTCTTCATCTCGTGATGTGTGCCGGCGAACGCACCCGAGACGCAGGCGGCCGATCTCATCCTTTCTCAAGCCAGCGAACAGCCACACAAGGGCCAGAGCCCGCATCATGGCGACGGGATACCGGGGAGCCGATACCCGGCCCATCGAGTTTGTACTACGGAGCAGATCGGATGACTCCAGATTGAGCCCGGCCCACAGCAGCTTTGCCCAGACATCCTCGGCGATGATGCGCGGGTTGGGAGAACGAAGAAGCGCGAGAGATGGTGGGTAGCGGAAGGTCTGCTTGGGATCGAATCGGTAAGGAACAAGCTCCCAGAGCAAAAGATCGGTGAAGAAGCAACGCAGGGCGCTGATATGTCCGAGCCGGGAAGCGACGCTCAGTAGCCGGTCCGGGTAGATTGTTCGCTTGTCGTCGACGAGCTCTCCGACGCGGAAGCTTCCCGAGGCGGCCACATGTTCCGCAGCAAGCTGGCGCGTCCATTGGTCGGGCCGGGACACCTCAGGATGCACGATCTTCAACCAGCGACCTACCACCAGCAGCCTCGACCTGGTGCTTCGTCTTGTGCTTGGCCGTAGTGTTGAGGTCTCATACCAGCGATTGCACCACGACAGCCACTCCGGGCTGATCCCGCCAGGTACCACTTGCCGGCTTACACCTTGCGGCGCGACATACGGCCGCAACGGAGATTGCATGATCCCCAGAGCGACGAACGCATGAGACAGCATGAACGTGGCCTGCTTCAGACTGTAAGCGCATTCCTGGCATCGCAGACCTTCAAGCGACTGAGCCGTAAGGGTCGCAACGTCAGCAGTTCCATGGACCAGGAACAGCTCGCACAGAGCGTTGCGGACTTCCAGATGGAAGTATCCGGTGTAGCCCAGGCGCTTCAACTCGGCCTGAACCTTGCCGATCGACCGGTCCACCTCCTCACGCCCGAAGACCTTGATCGCCAGAGAACGGCGGCGAAGGATGCGCCGCTCCTGATTGCGCAGCTTGGGCAGATCGACACTACACAGCAGAGCCGCCATGGCGAGAACATGCTGTAACGTGTTGGCTGTAGTGCGAGCCTCTTTGCAGCGATGGTATACACTCGTCCACGCTTCCTCATCCCAGGTCCAGAACACGGTGTGGGTCGCATGCATCTCCGCTACAAGATGCCGCAGAAGGGAGTGCTGCGACTGTTGCGCCTCCGTCAGGCCAAGGCATGCCTTCAGCGGGTTCAGGAGACGAGCAAGCGGGTCGTCGAGACGAAGATGGAGAGATTCTCCTTCGGCAACGGCTGCGATCCGCAACCGCTCTCTCTGTGTGAACTCAGGAGTTCTATCGTAGCGGCTGAGATCGAGCCGCCTGGAAGGCAACGTATCCGCTGCGAGCTTAGGCATTACTCCTCCGGTCCAAGCGATGGATGACGAGGCGCAGCCAAGCTCCCCATGGTTCTGGCGAGAGCATCGGTAAGATCGCGTGCGCTCAGGTGGATGTAGATCAGCGTGGACTGCAGCACGCGATGACCGGCGAGCGTCGCGATGTGATGCATATCAAGGCCGGCGCGAGCCAGGTCCGTCAGGCGCAGATGTCGCATCGTGTGCGTTGTCAGATGTGGGATCTCACTGCGCAGAGCCATGCGTTCGACCACCTTGGTCCAGGTATAGGAGGTAATCGGCATCATGCGATTTCGTGGCGACTCCGAGAGGAAGACGGCATCGGGCTCGCACCGCATGGTCCGCCGCCGATTGAGATATCGGCCCAGCAGGGCCGAAGTGGCAAGCGAATAGGGCACAACCTTGCCGCTGCGATTCTTCGTCGTTTCCGCTCGTATCGTTAGCAGCTTCCGCGCAAAATCGAAATCGCTGACCATGATGGAACACAGTTCTTCCCGGCGGAGGGCACCGTCGTAAGCCAAGGCCAGCATGGCGCGATCCCGGATGGAGTCTTCCGAGGTGGCGCGAAGAAGCCGTTCCCACTCTTCGTCGGTTGGAATCCATGGCAGCTTGTGCATCCGTCGAATAGGACCGGCCGTGCGAAAGACGGTCGTCCCACAACAGCGGAAGGCGCCCCCACGAGAGACTGGATTCCCCGGTCGCAGGCCTTCTTCAACCAGATATTCAAAGAACAACCGCAGGGCGGTCACTCTCTGGATCAGGGTGGAATTCGCCAGCCCTCTTGCACGTGATTCGTTGATCCAACCGGCAACATCAGATTGCGTACTTGCTTCGCAGTCGTGAACCCGGGGTTCGATAAACGCAAGATATGAATCGACGGCACGAGCGTATGCGTCGAGGGTGTTCGGAGCCAAGCCAAACTGCTCTCGCATGGTCAGCCACGCACGGGCATGAATGGCTCCGGCAAGGTGATGGTGACGCTCAAGATCGAACCGAAGAGTCATGGCACCTCCGTTGCGCGTTCCCAATCGCGCTAGCGCGATTGGGAACGCGCAGCCTTTCTACACCATGGTGGAGTTCATCGACACAGCATCATGCAGCTAAGCTTTATTCCACTTAACTATTGTCATGAGTTCATTGGCATCCGTGGTGATGATCGTGTAGGTCTGGAGCCAGCTTCCGTCGGTGGGATTCTTCCAGGCATCCCAGAGGCCGGCAAAACCCATAGGCTTTCCGTTGGCGAGATCGAAGGCGAACGGGCGCTTGTTCTTTGGATCATCGTGCGTCCACTCGTAGAATCCGGACGCCGGTACCAGGCATCGCCGTTTCTTGAACGGCTGAGCCCACCAACCGCGGGTAATGGTTTCGGCTCGAGCGTTGATGGTGGATTTACCCTTCAGGTCTGCTAGGGACTTGGTGCTGAACGGGACCAAGCCCCAACGCAATTGGACAAGCTCGCGCTCGCCGGTGTCGCGATTAGCGCGGATGATGGGCTGCATGGTCTGAGGAGCGACGTTGTAGTCCCAAGGCGGCAGGGGAAAGTCGACGACCTGCTTTACATGGAAGGCTTCGGCGATCTTCTGCTTGTCGCTGCGTCTGAAGTAACGTCCGCACATGTTGACGGTCCAGCCTATCACTCGTGTTTGTCGGAGCGTTTAGTGGTAGCGGCCGACACTTGCAATCCATTGAGATAGAGACGAGAGCGAAGAAGATCCTCATTGAGAATGGCCGTTCGATATTCCCATATGTCAAGGTCCAAGTCTATCGAGACAGTCTGCCCGTGATTACTCGGGGAGATGCAGTCTTCGGTGATTTCAGAAGCTTCTTGGGCGGTCTTGCGGACTATTGGCGTCAGCTGATGGTAGTCGGCATCCTCAATGTAGAGGTCACAGGTTTGATTTCTGGTGGACGTCTTCGAGCGAAGGAAATTAGCGTTCTTATCCGTACTCAATCTTCGATATCCTCCGCGGATACATCCTGGGATTGTTCGCTGGAACAGTGCCACAGCTAGATGCTGAAGATCAAGTGTTATTCGGGCAGCTTCTCGGTAAAGTCCTTTTCCTCGAATGAGGGGAGGTCACCATCTTCTATGCCCTTGAGTCTTACGGCGACCTCCCAACGGGCGCCCTCATGTTCTACGTCGAAGATTTGTGGAATTCTCCCCACACTCCACGGCAACTCGACGAGGGCCCTGGCAAGACAGAGTTTAGCGCGCTCAATCTCATCAACCGGTATTGCCAAACCATCCATGGATAGTTGGATGCCCACTGAGATAAGGAGGGCTGCATGATCCTAGTCCTCCAGCTCGTCTTCAATAGCTTCGACAGCATCCTTCCAACCCGCTTCGGTAGCCTTGCAGAATTCATCCAAAGATCCAGATGAAATACCTTTGCTCTTGAGGTACTTCTTCAGAATGGCGATCTCTCCGTTGATGTGATCAATGATCGAGTGATGGACCGCGGCAATGTGCTCGCGGACCTCTGCGACGTCAATCTTCGGCTTCGGCGGTTCTTTGGGCTTACGGGGCTGGCGCTCCACGAAGTCCAGATCCTCAACGGGCACTCGGAACCGCTCAAGGTTTGTGCCCGGCAACTCCAGATCGACCGCTTGCCCATTGTCATAAACCTTTGTGATCCTCAGTTCGCTCTTACCAGTTCCCACGGTAACGATATCGCCAACAACCGGAGCGTCTTGGTGCGCGTGACTCTCCGTCTGCTGCTTCTCGGCAAGTGCTTCGGCGAGACGTGCGCTTACATCGAGAGGCTCAGCCTTCTTCGGTGGTTTCCGCTTGGTCGCCATTTATTCGTTACCTGGTCCTCCGAACCTGTGCTTGATCTCATCGATGGCCCAGAATCCGGGAAAGGTGACTGTCTCGCCGGCGCGCAGTCTCGCAAGGATTACATTTGCCTCTTCCGACGGAATTACCTTGGCGAGGTCTTCCGCGTAAGTGCCAATATTCGTAGACCACCATTTGTGTGTGGTGTATCCGTCACTCGTGACGAACGTGATGGTTTCAAGGTGCCCTTTGAACTCTCCCTCGGGCAGGAGATTGGGTATGCCTGTGAGAGTGAACGGTTCGACCATGGCGAAAGCGTAGCAGAGCCGCGATCCCTAGTGCTTGCTTAGTTTGTATCGGTAGAACCTCGCGTCGCAACCCATACAACGAAAAGGGCGAATGGAGATCAGCGTCAGAAGTCGATCAAATCCTCGGCATCGCGAATGGCGAAGGTCCCGTCCTTTACATTCTGGACATCTCATTCCACCCCCAGGCAGAAAGCGCTACACGAACCGCAAAAGAACATGCGAACGCCTCAGTTATCCAGTATTGATGCATGAGTTGCTATTTCAGTTTGATGTATTGTTCTTCCGTCAGGTTCAGCCAGATAGAACCTCTACCGGTCTCGATTGCATAGTCGAGCGCTTGGCGATCTTCCAGTTTCTTATCCGCTCCGAAGCGGTCATGCATCTCGCGAATCTTCGCCGCTGTCCGAAAGGTAAACGTGCGCGGAAGAGACGTCTTCAGGTCGGCCTCTAGGAACTGACAGTACCAGCCGTCACGCAACATGAAATGCATGTACACCCGGTGGCCGGGTCCACACCTGCCGCAATAGCGTTCGTATCCGGGGAATGGAGATGCCGATCTACGCTTGCAACTACAACATTCCTCCCCTGTCGCCCTCATCCGCGTTGTCGATTCGCGTTCGCCACCCATAGGCGAAGAACAGGCGAAAACAAAAATGGATGCAATGGCTGCATTGTGGAAAGCGGCGACAGCCTTTTCAGGCCGTCGTCGCTCGAAGAGTCTCTACTGATAAGGCATCTTATGTACTTCTACTACCTCAGATCATCCAAGGCGGTCCGTCCTTCGGTGGTAACATGCTCGGACTGCATTCCCCCAACGGCCATCCGTAGCGCTGAGGCTCAGCTCATTGCCTTGGTTGTCATAAAGCTTGAAGCCCCCTCTGACTACACCAAAGCCGCGCTGCCGGACAGGAGCTAACTCGTTCTCGAGCTGGGCATTCTCCTGGCGAGTCATCGCAGCGATCTTCTTCCGGACCTGAGCAGCCAGATCCTGAAGCTGATCCCTCACGGCCAGAAAGAAGGGGCCTTCGGACAACCGAAGCCCTTCCGAGATCTGGGATAGGGCGTTGATGACGTCCCTGTTGTGGAGACACTCCTTAGCAAGCCGTAGGTATTCCTCGGCACTGTCCTTGGCTGTAGCTTTGATCGCTATTTGTCGTAATGTTTGAGCGTTATATGGCGCTTCTGCTGGGCTCGACTAACAACATTGGGCAGCACGAACGCTCGTTAGCACAGGCCAGAGACGCTATACGCGCAGCTAAGTGTTTGACTCGTCATGCCATTTGCAGTCACATGGCTTTACAGCTCCCAGGCAACTGTCACAACGAACCTCCGAAAACTACGACAAATAGCTCTGAAAAACTACGCCAAATAATTCTGAAAGTGACAGCCTGTGCCGGCTGAAAGCAGGGAAGGGGGGCCCCTGGCCCTCACCCCGGCCCAGACTTTGCTCCGGAAGATGGTGCTGGACTCGGTCTCCTCCCCTCACAGCCGACGGAACTACGCCAAAGCTTTAGATGACCTCTTCCGATTCTGCGCCAGCCGACCTCTCTCCCGGGAGCTGTTGATGGAGTGGAGGTCGACCCTGGAATCGTTGTCCCCCTCTACTATTAATGTCCGGCTCTCGGCCGTACGGAAGATGGTCGGCGAAGCACGGCGGGCCGGGATGATCGGCCAGGAGGAGGCGGCGAGTCTGACCGACATTCCGAACATCCGGCAGAAGGGAACTCGGCTGGGAAACTGGCTGACCCGCGAGCAGGCCAAAGATCTCCTGACCGTCCCCGATCGCTCGCCCCTGAAAGGGAAGCGGGACTATGTGATCCTGGCCCTTCTGGTCGGTTGTGCACTCAGGCGGAACGAACTGGCGGAGCTCGACGTCACGACCATCCAGCAAAGGGAGGGTCGATGGGTCTTGGCGGACCTCGAGGGGAAGGGCCGGCGGATCCGTACCGTTGCCATCCCGATCTGGGTGAAGAAGGGAAATCGATGTCTGGATGACCGCGGCTGAGATTAAAGATGGCCGGCTGCTCCGGTCGGTCTCGAAGAGCGGGAAGATCAATCGCGACACCTTGAGCGATTGGGCGGTGTGGTCGATAGTTGAACAGTCATCCAAACAAATAGGGATCGAACACTTCGGCGCCCACGACCTTCGTCGCACCTGCGCTAAATTGTGCCGGAAAAACGGCGGGGATCTGGAGCAGATCAAATTCTTGCTCGGGCATTCCTCAATCCAGTCGACTGAGCGCTATCTAGGGTCCGAGCAGGATATTGAAATCGCGGTGAACGACAATTTGGGATTGTGAATGGGCCGACCGAAACTGTCGAGATGCGCCATTCTTAAAAGCAGCCTATGGAGGAGAATAGAGTTATTGCAATGAATGACGCCCCTCTCGTTCCTGAAAACTATATAGACATCCATGAAGGGATCGTCAAGCTCCTTGGCACTGCTCGTGCTGCCTCGGTCCGCACGGTCAACGCATTGATGACTGCTACGTATTGGGAAATCGGACGAAGGATTGTTGATTCGGAGCAGGCAGGCCAGCAACGTGCAGAATACGGAGAGGCGCTGATTCGGAGGTTAGCCAGCGACCTTACGCCGCGTTTTGGCAGAGGATTCGGATGGCGCAACCTCATGCAAATGCGTGCGTTCTTCGTCGCATGGCCATCATCGAAGATACTGCAGACACCGTCTGCAATATCTATTGCCTTGCCCGAATTGGCTACAAAGTTCCCGTTGCCCTGGTCTGCTTATGTTCGGCTGCTCTCCGTCAAGAATCCAGAGGCCCGAATTTTCTATGAGGCAGAAGCTCTCCGAGCTGGCTGGTCCGTTCGACAGCTTGATCGGCAGATTAGCAGCCTGTTCTACGAAAGAATCGCCCTATCAAAAAATAAGGCAGCAATGTTGGAGAAGGCCGAAACCGCCGAGCCTAGCGATGTCGTTACCCCAGAAGAGACGATCAAGGACCCGTTCGTCCTGGAGTTCCTGGACCTCAAGGACGAATACTCCGAATCCGATATGGAGGAGTCGCTGATCGAGCACCTCACTGACTTCCTGTTGGAGCTGGGTGACGACTTCACCTTTCTCGGTCGTCAGCGGAGGCTTCGCATTGATGACACTTGGTTTCGCATTGACCTGGTCTTCTTCCACCGCCGCCTGCGCTGTCTGCTCATTGTCGATTTGAAGGTCGGCAAGTTCAGCTACGCTGACGCTGGCCAGATGCATCTGGAGTGCCCGGCTTGCTTTGTACCAGTGACTAAGAGACACACTGGAACGAGGAGAGCATATGGCACGAGGTAAGAGGTATCAGCCAGAGCAGGTGGTGAACCTGCTCCGTCAGATTGAAGTGGCAGTGGCGAACGGGAAGACGACAGCGCAGGCGTGCAAGGAAGCGGAAATCGTGGAGCAGACGTACTTCCGTTGGCGCAAGGAGTATGGCGGTCTGCAGGTGGATCAGGCGAAGCGGTTGAAGGAGCTTGAGCAGGAGAACGCGAAGCTGAAACGGTTGGTCGCTGAGTTGAGCCTGGACAAGCTTGTGTTGAAGGACATCGCCTCGGGAAACTTCTAAGCCCTGAACGACGGCGCAATGCGGTCAACCGTGCCTGCGAGCATGGAGTCAGTGAGCGGCATGCGTGCCTTCTGTTGGGGCAACCCAGGGGCACGCAGCGCTACCGGCCGACACAGCGTGAAGACGAGGATGCTCTGACTCGGGCCATTGTTACCCTTACCAGCCAGTATGGCCGCTATGGGTATCGCCGGATCACGGCGCTACTCCAGCGAGCCGGCTGGCAGGTCGGCAAGGACCGAGTCGAACGCATCTGGCGTCGTGAAGGGCTGAAGGTACCAAAGAAGCAGAAGGCGAGAGGGCGGTTATGGCTCAACGATGGCTCGTGTGTGCGGCTCAGGCCGACACACTCGAACCATGTCTGGAGCTACGACTTCGTGAGTGCGCGAACGCACGATGGCCGCAGTGTGCGCATCCTCAACCTGATCGACGAGCACAGCCGGGAGTGCCTGCTGATACGGGCCGAACGGCGCTGGAGTTCGGCCAAGGTCATCAGCGCTCTGGCTGACGTCATGGTCTGGAAAGGAGTTCCCGAGCACATACGTTCTGACAATGGGCCCGAGTTCGTGGCCAAAGACCTGCGCAAATGGCTGGCGAACACAGGAGCAAAGACACTGTATATCGAACCCGGCTCTCCCTGGGAGAACGGCTACTGTGAGAGCTTCAACTCGAAGCTGCGGGATGAGTTCCTCAACGGAGAGATCTTCTACTCCATCAAAGAGCTTCGCGTGCTGGCAGAACGCTGGCGCGTCCACTACAACACCGTCAGACCACACTCTTCGCTGGGATATACACCACCAGCTCCGGCGGCCCGGATGATCGCAACAAGCAAGGGGCATGGAGAAGTGGAAACCGCTACGCGCTTCCCACTTCTCCACACCCCAGACGGCGGCTATCTGAACTCAGAGATAAACGCGCTACACTAACTCCTCATTGGTACAAAACATCGGGCAAGCCAATCTCGACCTGACGACTCGTGATTTGTCTGTCTTGTGTAAGTGATCTATCCCGGCTGGGACAAAGATAAAGGAGAGCGAGCGTTATGGATGACCCAAAGGATAGGCCTTCCTACGTGCGGTGGAAGGACGTTGAGGTGGAGGAACTGAGTCCGCTGATCGGGCGGCAGTTTGTAGTTGGGAAGGACGTGATGGTGGCGCGCGTTCTGCTGAAGAAAGGCGCGAATGTCCCTCTGCACCATCATCACAACGAGCAGATTACGTACATCCTGGAAGGTGCGCTGGAGTTCCTGATTGCGGGAGAGCGCATCGTGGTGCGGGCGGGGGAGGTGTTGTGCATTCCGCCGAATGTTCCGCATGAGGCCAATGCGCTGGAGGACACGGTGGATGTCGATATCTTCAATCCTCCGCGGCAGGATTGGATCGATCGCGATGATGCGTATCTTCGGCGCGGGACGACAGCGGAGAAGGGGTGACGGTTGGATCTTGGGCTTCGCGGTAGAAGTGTGATCGTTGCGGCTTCGAGCGAAGGAATTGCTCGCGCTGCTGCGGAGAGGTTTGCGGCGGAGGGGGCACGGGTGGCGATGTGCTCGCGCGATGGCGAGAAGCTGAGGAAGGCGGCGGAGGAGATTCGAGCGCGTTATGCGGTGGAGGTACTGGCGGAGCCGGTGGATGTGACGGATGCGGCGGCGGTGCATAGGTTCGTCGGTCAGGTGGCGGAGCGGATGGGTGGGGTGGATGTGTGTGTGACGAATGCGGGCGGGCCTCCAGCGAAGATGTTTCTGGAGACGACGGGCGAGGAGTGGCAGAGGGCGATTGAGCTGAACCTGATGAGCATCGTCCATTTCGCCCGCGCGGTGGTGCCACATATGCAGCGGAGGAGGTGGGGGCGCATCGTCACTATTACGTCGGTCTCTGTTCGCCAGCCGGTGTACGACCTTGTGTACTCGAATGCGGCGCGGGCGGGGGTTCTGGGGCTGGTGAAGAGCCTGTCCAACGAGTTCGGCAGGGACGGCATTACGGTGAACAATGTGGGACCCGGCTACACGGCGACGCAGCGGCTTATGGAGATCGTGGCCAAGCGAGCGAGTGCTGCGGACGTGAGTGACAGTGAGTACATGGAACGCCTGGTGGGGGAGGCCGCGCTGGGGCGCGTGGGTGAGCCGGAGGAGGTGGCCGATGCGATTGTGTGGCTGGCGTCGGAGCGTGCGTCGTACATCACGGGGCAGACGCTGCTGGTTGATGGCGGTCTCTACAAGGGGCTGTGAGGCGCGGGCAGAGGCGACGGCGGCGTGATAGGGTTTGCGGTCACCGGTGTTCTGGTGACCGCTTTGTTTGAAGACGCGGCGTTCAGGCGATTGCCGGTTCGTGCTGCAGTTTCTTCTGCCACTTCGCTGCCTCGGCGGATTTGATCCACTCGCCGGCGATCTGGCGGGTGGGGACGTTGTCCCATGAAGGAATAACCTCGGCATCTGAATCCTGATCTGTCACTTGGTATCAAAAAGGACGGTTTGTGAGTTCCTCTGAATCGCTCCATAAGCTATGTCACAAACAAACAGAGTGAGAGTCGAATGCATTGGGGAACCGAAACTCGGTTTGAATATCTTGGAAGAGTTGCTGAAGGGAAGCTGAACCAGCAGTTCCCTGAAAGCGCTTGGGAAGCGATAAGCCGTAGTTTCCCAAAATGTGGGCGGTCTCAACCGGTCGGTGCAACACCATCTGATATGAATTCATTTTCTAAAGGTGGTGTTTATGGCACAAGGAAAACGGGACAGGCTTTCCACGGAGCAGCGGATCAAGATGTGGCGCCGTTGGAAGGCTGGTGAGTCGTTGCATGAGATTGGGCGCGTCTTCGGCAAGGACCATGGCTCCATTCAGTTCTTGTTGTCGCAGCGCGGCGGGATAGTTCCGGCCGCTCGTCGGCGCTCGCTGCGAACGCTCACGGTGGCCGAGCGGGAAGACATCTCACGAGGCATTGCTTCCGGTTCGTCGATTCGGGAGATAGCCAGAGGGCTGCAGCGGACTGCCTCGACGGTGAGCCGGGAGGTGTCGCGTCACGGCGGGCGGCCACTCTATCGAGCCAGCGAAGCAGATCGTCAGGCCTGGGAGTCGGCTCTGCGACCCAAGGTGTGCCTTCTTGCCATCGACCAGAAGCTGCGGACGATCGTGGCCAGTAAACTGATCCTGGACTGGTCGCCGGAACAGATTTCGGCATGGTTGAAAGTGAGCTATCCCAGGAACGAGAGCATGCGTGTGTCCCACGAAACCATCTACCGCAGCTTATTCATCCAGGCCCGCGGAGTGCTGAAAAAAGAGCTGGTTCAGCACCTCAGGTCAAAGCGGCTTATACGTCGCTCACGACACTCTCGCGCTGCGGGACAGTCTCGAGGTCAGATCGTTGATGCCATCTCTATTAGCGAAAGACCTGCGGAGGTTGAAGACCGCGCTGTTCCCGGTCATTGGGAGGGCGACCTGCTCGCAGGCAGCAAAAACAGTCATATCGCAACCCTGGTGGAACGTCATTCGCGTTTCGTCATGCTCATCAAAGTGCCCAGCAAAGACACAACGACGGTCGTCGCCGCGCTGAGCAAGCACGTGCTTAGACTCCCCGCGACCCTGCGGCGCTCGTTGACCTGGGACCGGGGACACGAGATGGCCAAACACAAGAGCTTCACGGTGGACACGGATGTAAAGGTCTACTTCTGTGATCCACAGAGTCCCTGGCAGCGCGGCACCAATGAAAATACCAACGGCCTGCTGAGACAGTACTTCCCTAAGAGGACAGACTTGTCCGTCTACTCGCAAGCCGATCTCAACAAGGTAGCCCTGCGCCTCAATCAACGCCCACGAGAGACCTTGGGCTTTCAAACCCCGGCGAGTAAACTGCAAGCCAGTGTTGCATCGACCGGTTGAGCCCGCCTGACTTTTCAGGAACCACCTAAAGCAGCGTTATCCCACCATATTATTCGCTGATATCCTGAGGCCCGAGGGCTCGATGGGGCGCAGCAAATGGATTGCAATTTCGGTACTCGCGGTCGGCATCAGTCTCCTCTGGAAACCGATTGTGGTTCTAGCTTGGAGAGCTTCACACCCGAGTAGAATCCTCTTTCACGCTCATGTACTCCACGTCGGCTTTCCATGGGTGGTCGTGGCGAACCGGGGAGACACCGTGAAAGCAGAAACTTTCTCGACGCTCCGTCCCGCCTTCAAAGACAAATTCTCGAGCGTGATCTTTGGTAGACAGACAGGTCAGATGTCCAGTGAGGACGATAAGACATGGCTTCAGGAGCGTTCTCGCATCTTCGCGGAACATGGACTTCAAAAGACCGACGGACGATTTTTCCTTGATGGCCGGGTCTTATGTGCTGAATCTCAGCTCGGGGCTGGACAGAGCGACTACTACTGCCGATCGTTAGACGGCTTCACAATTGCGTACGTAGGGAATCCTGAACATCTCCAATCGGCATTGAAGATTCTTGACTCGTTGAGCAAGACCAGCAAATGAAAGCCGGTATCGCCCAACCTCCCGCAAAACGGGATTTTGACCAAGTTCGGATCTCCCGCGCACGCCTTCGGCGCGGATGAGATTTGAACACTCACCCGGCAACCAATCGAGTTCTATAAAAAGGGATGTCAAGAAAAAGTCTCACAACGATCAGTCTTAACAAGTCCGCTTCTCGGAAGTTTGCGGATGCGGTTCAAGCCGTTGTTCCCTGAAAACGGGGCGGTCTCAACCGGTCGAGACCGCCGGGGTTATCGGTAAGTTCCGCGACAGCAATAGAACTCAGGTCCCTTTTCTCTCTTCTGAGAACAGCGATATTATGGGGGCCGATGGGCCGCTCGTTCTCGCGTCTCGCGCTCCAGCCCGATTCGCAGTCGCCCAATAGCGCGCCGTGGTTGCCTATTGCTTCGCAACCCTCCAGTTGGAGTGTTGTGCAAAGGAGAAGATTTAATGGAATGGCAGAAGAACCAGTTCTTTCGCGTGGTAGCCGCGGTCGCGCTGATTGTTGGATTGCTGTTGAGCGGTCAGTGCGGGCGGGCGGATCAACATTTCTCGCAGGAGGTGTTCTTTGAAAACAGCGTGGCCTCAGGGTCGTACCCGTATAGCAGAGGGAAGGTGTCGGCACCGAGTACGCTTAAGCTGGTTGACGGCAAGCTTCCGGTGGAGACGGCGGAGTATGTTAGCGGGCCGAATGCGCTCGAGCTGCAATGGAAATCAATGGCGAACGGTGGGTGGGACGTACAGTTGAACGTCTACCACTGGCGCAACCGGGAGATCAACTGGGCAGGCGACAGCCTGTTCCTGTGGCTTTGGAGCGACGAAGCGATCGCGCCAGCTGACCTGCCCCGGATCGCGCTGATCGACCTGGACCGTGGACACACATCACAGATGCCCCTGGGGGCGTTTACGACGGAGCTGAAGGCGAAGCGTTGGACACGCGTGCGGGTGCCACTGGCACGCTTCACGAGCACCTCGCTGAAACCGTTCGCGACAAACCGGCTGAGTGCAATCGTGCTGGCCCAGGGTGTGGCGGATGCGAGATTGCACAAACTTTACCTGGACGATATTCGGATCGAGAACAGTCAGCTGCTCGAACAAGCGCCGAAACCGCCACCGAACCTTGAGGCGCGCGGCTATGAGCGGCACGTGGATCTCCGCTGGGAGGGCGCGGACGACCCGACAATTGCGCAGTATGTAATCTATCGTTCCCTGAACGGGGGTGCCTATAAGGCGATCGGGGTGCAGCGTTACGGCGTGAACCGATACGCGGACTATGTCGGGGATCCGCATGCGACGGCAAGCTACAAGGTCTCGGCACGAACCTCGGCGATGGCGGAGTCGGCGATGACGTACATGGCAACGGCAAAAACGCGGCCAATGACGGACGACGAGTTACTGACGATGGTCGAGGAGGCGAGCTTTCGCTATTACTGGGAGGCGGCAGAGCCGGTATCAGGCATGGCGCGCGAGTCGCAGCCGGGAGCTGATGATGTCATCGCGCTGGGTGCGAGCGGCTTTGGTGTGATGGCGATGGTGGTCGCAGCCGACCGCGGCTTTATTACGCGCGAGCAAGGCATTGACCGCATGCTCCAGATCACACGATTTCTCGAGCGGGCAGACCGATACCACGGGGCGTGGCCGCACTTCCTGAGCGGAAGGACAGGACACACGATCGCGGTATTCGGAATTTACGACGATGGTGCGGACCTGGTAGAGACCTCGTTTTTGATGGAAGGCCTGCTGACAGCCCGGCAATACTTCAATAGAGAGAACCCAAAAGAGCGGGAACTGCGTGACCGGATCACGGCACTTTGGCTCGGCGTGGAGTGGGACTGGTTTCGCGCGACGCCGAAGCGGGACGCGCTCTATTGGCATTGGTCACCGGACTACGCATATCACATTGCGAATCGGCTTCAGGGCTGGAACGAGGTCATGATCACTTACTTGCTCGCGATCGCTTCCCCAACGCACGGTGTTCCGGCCAGCCTGTACTGGACAGGATATGCGCGGGAGGGCACGGGTTGGCCCTACGGGATCAAGCGGACGTACTTCGGGATTCCGCTCGAACAGGGATATGTGGAGGGATCACCCGGGCCGTTGTTCTTCACACAATATTCGTATCTGGGATACGATCCGCGCGGCATGCGCGATAAATACACCAACTACTTCCGCAACAGCCAAAACGAGTCGTTGGTAAGCCAGGCATACTCGGTGGCGAACCCAGGGCACTTCAAAGGTTATGGCGCGAATAGCTGGGGCCTGACAGCGGTAGACGGGCCGAACGACAGGTATCACGAGTACAAGCCGTTTGCCACGGACGACGGCACAATTGCGCCGACGGGAGCAATCAGCGCGTATGCATATACGCCGAATGCCTCCATGGCGGCGTTGAAGCACTGGTACCGCGACCTTGGCGCACAGCTCTGGGACATCTACGGCTTTCGCGATGCTTTCAACGAGCAGGAGAACTGGTATTCGGGAATCACGATGGGACTGAACCAGGCGCCACAGACTGTGATGATAGAGAATGGGCGCACAGCGCTGGTGTGGCGCACCTTTATGTCCAACCCGGAGATTCGGCCGATGCAACAATCGATTGGGCTCATGCCGGATAGGGACATTTCTCCGGATAAGTGAGCTTCATCGCGGTGAAGAGTGAGCCTTGAAAGTTTCATTGATGGACTGATGAACAAGGCGCAGACGTATAAGGTTCAAATGACTTCGGATGGGCACTCAAAGCCTCTCTGGAGACCGTTCAGAATAATTGACGTAACCACCCGGGCGGCCGGGTTCTGCTTTGCGATTTTGGCTACTTTCCGGAAACGGTGTTGCCGGCAACTTCGCGTCCCGTCGATTCAGACGCTAATGAACTTGCCGCAAACCGGGGTGCATTCGATAGGTCGCTGCAACACCATCTAGTAGAAGTTCTTCTATTGAGGATGGTGTTTATGAGTGAAGGAAAGCAGTCGAGACTATCTCCCGCGGAGAAGGCTGATGTTTGGAGCCGATGGAAGGCGGGGGAGTCGTTGCATGAGATTGGGCGTGCCTACGGCAAGCCCCATAACTGCATTCGCTGTGTGTTGTTGCCTCGCGGAGGGATTGCTCCAGCCGCTCGCCAGCGCTCTCGCATAGCGCTCACCTTGGCTGAGCGAGAGGACATTTCGCGAGGAATGGCTTCCGGCTCATCGATCCGCACGATAGCCAGCGGCCTCGGTCGGGCGGCGTCGACAGTGAGCCGGGAGGTCACGCGCCATGGCGGCCGTGCCGCCTATCGCGCCCACGATGCGGATAACCAGGCCTGGGGGTCGGGGTTACGACCCAAGAGGTGTCTTCTGGCCAGCAACCGCAAGTTGCGGAAGATGGTTGCGAGTAAGCTGGTGTTGGACTGGTCGCCGGAGCAGATTTCCGGATGGCTGAAGACACAGTATCCTGACGACGAGAGCATGCGCGTGTCCCACGAGACCATTTACCGAAGCCTGTTCATCCAGGCGCGGGGCGTGCTGAAACAAGAGCTGATGGAGCACTTGCGGAGCAAGCGGCGCATGCGCCGCTCGCTCCATGCAACGGTCAGCGGACAGTCCCGCGGCCAGATCGTCGATGCCGTCTCGATCCGTGAAAGGCCCGCGGAAGTGGAAGACCGAGCGGTTCCTGGGCATTGGGAAGGTGATCTGCTGAGCGGCGCAAAGAACAGTTACATCGCGACTTTAGTGGAGCGTCATTCACGCTTTGCCATGCTGGTCAAGGTGCCGGGCAAAGACACTGAAGCGGTCGTTCAAGCCTTGAGCCGGCATGTTCGTAAACTCCCGGCGACCCTGCGGCGTTCGCTGACGTGGGATCGCGGGTTGGAGATGGCCAGGCACAAGGAGTTTACAGTGGCTACCAAGGTGAAAGTGTACTTCTGCGATCCGCAGAGTCCCTGGCAGCGCGGCACCAATGAAAACACCAATCTATTATTGCGACAATACTTCCCCCGAGGAACCAACCTTGCCCCTATCTCGCAAGCGCAGCTCGACCAGGTCGCGCTGCGCTTGAATCAACGTCCCAGAAAGACCTTGGGTTTCCAAACTCCTGCAGCTAGACTGCAAGCAAGTGTTGCGTCGACCGTCTGAGCCAGCAGGACTTTCTGGAAACTTCGCTCTTGGCTGGTAAAGTGGTGGCTTAGTTGGGAGGGCGCTGTGCTGAGATGGATACCTCTGGTCTTCACTGTGATTTTGATTTCAGGAGCGCCTACAATCGCCGCGCAGCAGGCCGCGACAGAAGCAGGAACCCTCCAACGCCGATATGCAGAAGGGGCGGTCTCGCACTACCTGATGACAGGCAATAACGACGGCTGGCAGTACACCATTCACGCGACCGACGTGGTGAAGCGCGATGCGAACGGTCGATTCTACGAAGAAACCGGCTGGTCGGGCCTCACCTCCAACGCTCAGCAGACTCTCACTCCTGCAAGCCTTGCTCTGCGCCAGACCGTCTCTCTGGATGACCCTGTGTCGTATCTGAAGGTGCCGAACTTGGCTAACGTTCAACCTCTCCTGATCGGACCTATCACGGATACGTTGACCATCTATAGCGATCTCCTGCTGGCCATGCGGGCAAAGCTTGTGCATCCGGCCCAGACCGCGTATGTATCGCATACTACTCCCAATTCTTGGACCGACGGACAACGTATCTTGCTCGGCCAAGACGTGGTTGATTTCTCGCTCAAAGTAGAGACCGTAGACCCGGTTCAACAAACGGAAACACTACTGATACAGCACGTGCCTCCTCCGGCGCTTCATATTCAGGTACCTGCGAAGTGGATGCAGGAGGCAACGTCGACTAAGCCCAACAACTTCGTACAGGTATCCAAGCAGGATGACGGATTCACTGTAGAGATGGGCAAGGAAACGTTCGACGTTCGACTTCTCGTGGACACCCGCCATGGCCACATACTTTCCGCGGCGATGCACAACCCCGTTGAGCTCACAACTCGTACATGCACAGACCGGGAACTGACGCAGCGCGGGCCAGAAGCTTCAAAGACCATTCTTCGAGAAATCACCTGGAAGCTGGTGCCGTAGCCATGAAAAGTGAATTAGTCTCCGGAAGTCGGCACCGAACCCCACTGGCCGAGTGAACTTGCTCAAAGAGGACTTTTTTCGGACAGTTCGGCAGACCGTTCCGTTCCGTATGTTCCACTCGTCTTCCCCAACGCAGGTTACTGAACCATGAATGTGCAGTCTGCCAGAGATTGCCGCTTGCTTCGGAAGTGTATGGAGGTCCACAGATAGGACCGGATACTACCGAAAAAAGCGCAGTTGCGAAGCAACCAAATCAGCAGAACAAGAACAAGACAAACACCTAACAACTCCATGACAAGCGAGCTCGAGAGCCCTCGTTAACGTGTTTCCAACGAGCCAGCTCATGGTTCGTCAAGGTGAAAACACATGGAAAAGCAAGCACGTATCACGGGAGATCCGCTCAACCGCCGCTCATTTATGAGGGGTGGTTTAGTGGCTGGTGGCGCTGCAGCTATGGGCGTCGGATTGTTGAGCAGTAATCGTCCAGCCTTCGGACAGGATTCGGATGACAGAGGGCGGGATCTGAGCCGGGGCGATTCGGCGATTCTTCGGTTTCTCGCCGCAGCGGAGCTGATCGAGGCCGACCTCTGGACGCAGTATGCCGAACTGGGAGGTGTGACCGGTAGCGCGATGAACGCCTATCAAACTGCCTTCACCAATCTGGATGGGGACGGCATGCAGTACATCACAAGCAACACGCTGGATGAAGTAAGTCATTCCGACTTCCTGAATGCTTACCTGGAATCCAAGGGAGCAGATCCGGTGAACCTGGATGCCTTCCGGCAGTTGCAGGGAAGCAAGGCGACCGGAGCTAAAAATATCGGCCGTCTCACCAACCTCATGCACCTCACCGTAGACACAAGCTGGTACACGCGGTATCGCAGCACCACCAACCCGGACTTCGGCGCGACCTTCCCACAGGCGCTTAACATCAACAACCGCTCGGCCATCCCGGTCACGGACGCCGACTTCGACAACTCCACACATATTCAGGCCATCGCAGATATCGCTGCATTTCACTTTGGCTCGATCGAGCAAGGTGGCACAAGTCTCTACGCTGCAATGAGCCAGAAAGCCTCAGGCGCCGAGGTGCTCGAGATCACGCTGGGTATTGGTGGCAGTGAGATCGCTCACTTTCTCGAGTGGGTCGACTTTGCCGGCAACGCCGTTCAAGGCCCCCCCATCACCGATCAGGGTCTCACCTTCCCCAACTTCAACAATCCTCCTAATCCCCAGCTACAGACAAACCTGATCTTCCCCATTCCTTGCGAATTCATCAACCCCAACCTGCCGAAGTGTGCGGTCATCCGTCCACTGACCGACCAAAACGCTGGTGCGGTGGCTGCGGTGAAGAGTCTCACAGGAAGCGGGCTTTTCATGGGGCAGTCAAAGCAGTTCTTTGGAACGCTGCAGCAGCTGGCCATAGAAGCGGATGAAGCAAGGCGGTCGTCTTAGTCTGACTGGCAGTCCTCCCCAACCAAACAAGGCTTTGAGCGTCTGCAGGAGTCTTTTCGACAGATTCAAGGCCTCGTTTGTTTCGTTTAAAGTGGCAAGGTTAGGCTGATCGTTGTTTCCCTGAAAACGGGGTTACTGAGATGGTCCGCCGCTTGAACTTCACGGTTAGTGTGGAGGATCTTGTAGACAGGTTCAGGAGGACCATCGACATGCAGGTTCATTCCGTTGGCATTGATCTTGGCAAGACGAGCTTTTACCTGGTGGCGCTCGGCGATAACGGCAAGGTGCTGCTGAAGAAGAAGTTCACCCAGAAGCAGTTGATCAGCTTCACCGCCAACATGCAGACCTCTTTGATCGGGATGGAGGCCTGTTCGGGGGCGCACTTCCTCGGCCGCGTTTTGCGAGCACAAGGCCATGATGTCAAGCTGATCCCGGCCCAGTTCGTGAAGCCTTTTGTGAAGTCGAACAAGAACGACTTCCTCGATGCAGAAGCGATTGCCGAGGCGGTGGGTCGCCAGAACATGCGGTTTGTGCCGATCAAGACAGATGATCAGCTGGATCTACAGGCTCTTCATCGCGTGCGAGATCGGCTGATCGCACGACGAACGTCCGTGATCAACCAGCTGCGTGCCTTCTTGCTTGAGCGCGGTCTGGTCTTCGCGAAGAGCCCGGCCAAGCTTCGCGAGCGTATGCCTGAGATCCTCGAGAACGCCGAAGAAGATCTCACTCCCCGTATGCGGAACCTGCTCGCTCTGCTCTGGAACGAGTGGAAGGATCTTGAGCAGCAGGTGGTCGATCTGAACCATGAAGTGGAGCTGATCGCCTCGAGTGATGCGGCATGCCTACGGCTCAGGCAGATCCCTGGCATTGGCCCTTTGGTGGCAAACCGCGATCGTGGCTTCGATCGGCAACGGTGCTGCGTTCCACAAGGGGCGAGAGTTCGCCGCCTGGATGGGGCTGGTGCCGAAACAGTACTCGACCGGTGGCAAGGCCAAGCTCTACGGGATCAGTAAGCGCGGCAATCCCTACCTGCGCAAGATCCTGATTCACGGGGCACGCGCAATGGTGTTGCGATGCAAGCGCGACCGAGTCGCGATGGGCGCATGGATGACGGCGCTTGAAGCAAGGGCACCACGCAACGTGCTCATCGTCGCGGCAGCCAACAAGCTGGCGCGGATCGCATGGGCGGTGCTATCGAGTGGCCAGGACTATCGGGCAGTTCAAGACCCGGTTGCTGCGTAGCCAAGCGTAACCATCAACATCAAGTTCTCCCACCGAGGTCTGCACCGGACAAGTGAAGATGAAAGAACAGTCAAAACGGCGCACCTGAAGCTGTTTGCCGAATCGGCCCTTACACGGCCGAGGGGTTTCGAAGGACAGGTACGCGGCGTATCTCATCATGGCCAGGAGGCACATCTCCACAAACAGGCCGGATACATTGACGCAGACTTTCTTCATCCACCAACTTTTCCCTTGCAGTCAGACGGCGGACCATACATTTCGGCAACTACGACCACCAGGGCGCCCGATCAGTCTCGAACTTGCCGGAAAGCGGACTTTCAGGGAGGTAGACTGGCAGCGCATATGGAAGGGTGAATTCAGGATGCCAATGACGAAGCTGACGTTCGACGAACGAAGCTGCTCACCCAAACGGCAATTCCAAGAGACGCAGCCAGAGTTGGCTGCCATAGGGCGGTCGTCGAGAGCTCGATTGACGGAGGGCGTTAATCATGATCGTCCGATGCGTTTCCAGCTTTTTTATGACGGAGCACTCTACGTGGGTGGCCGAATGGGCATGGGGATTGCTATTGATCGTGCTGACTGTCCTCATCCACACGTCGGGCCTATGGATGGTAAGGCAGACGGCGCTTCGGGCTCTCAGTCATCCCGTTCTTCGCCGCCACCACAGGACCATGATGCTCACGATCACCTCCGGCATGACCTTGTCGGCGGCGGCCCTGCACGGAATGGAGGCCGCTCTCTGGGCGCTTGTGTATCGATTTCTCAAAGCCTTGCCCGATTATCAAGTAGCAATGCTTTACTCGCTGAACGCGATTACAAGCTATGGCCACACGAACCTGCAGCTGGAAGACCGCTGGCACCTCATGGGCGCAATGGAGGCGCTGAACGGGTGGCTCTTATTCGGGCTGAGCGCCGCCTTCCTGTTCGCCATGATGCATAGGCTTTGGTCATTAGATAGCGAGTGAGAACACGGACCCGGCCAGCTTACAAGTCTGGCGCTGGTGACACTGCAAAAGTTGCGGACACGCTGGACGACGATCAGACCGACGCCATGAACCGAGTCGACATCTGGTGAAATGGCTGAACCACGTCCAGAGCTGGCGTGTGATGGGCATCCCTCCACCTGCCTCACTCTTCTCGCATGAGTTTGGATGGATCGAGGGCAAGCGCTCGACGGGCAGGAATGACGGACGCTGCAATGCCGATGAGCGCCATCGTCAGTACGGCTCCACCCACGACTACGGGATCTCGCGGATTCGCCTGATACACAATCTGCCCCATCAGGCGGCTTGCGAAGATGCCCGACAATAGGCCCGCTATAGATCCCACGCCGAGCAGGACAATGGGACGGCCGATGGCTGCGCTTATCACTTGTGTTTTGCGGGCACCCAAGGCGACGCGGATCCCTAGTTCCTTCGTCCGCTTGCTCACGCTGTAGGCTGCCAAACCGAAGATGCCAGTCACGGCCAGCATCGCAGCCAGCAGTCCCATGACACCCAGGACCACTGTAGCAGCCCGCGCCGGAAACAACTCACCATCCAAGGCATCAGTCCAGCGATGCACGGTAATTGGCACATTCGGCGTGATGCTGCGCAGCGTGTGTTCGAGCGTCGCAGCCATCTCGTTTGGCGCCCGCTGCGTTCGCACCACGTAGACTTCTCCGCTCTCCTCGCTCTGCGAGAACGGTAGATACACCACAGGCTGAGGTGACTCTTGCATGTCGTGATACTTACCGTCTTCCGCCACGCCCACCACTTCCGTGAAGGAGCCCCATAGGATAAAGTGTTGTCCGATCGGCTGTGTTTCTCCCCACATCTTGCGGGCGAAGGTTTCGTTCACGATTGCTACATGTGGTGTCTTAGGGGTGTCTTGCCACAAGACATCACGCCCGCTCAGTAGCCGGGTGCCGGCAGCCTCAAGGTATCCCGGCGACATCGTAAACACGTACGGCGCCAGTACAGCGTTGTTCAGCTTGAACTCTGTTGTCCCCGGCCGGAAGATCGGTGTCCCGTGCATTCCGCCAGTAAAGGGCGTCCGGCTCACCATCCCCACCGCCGTCACGCCGGGGACACTACGCGCCGCCTCAAGGATCGCTCTCTTCGTCTGAAGCGACCCATCGCGTGTCTCCCCTATCTGGCTCATATCGATGTCGACAAGCATTGCCTCGTGTGGCTGGAAACCCAGAGGCACTTGCAGGGCACGCACCATGCCACGCACAGCCACTAGCGAGGCTGTTACCAGAAGCGTACAGATGGCAATCTGCACCCCCAGCAAAAGGTCACGCAAGGCGAACCGACCGAGATGCATTGCATCCGCCGATCCGTTCTTCAGGCTCTGCAATGGATCGCTCATCCACACCTGCCGCGCCGGAACCAGGCCAAACCCAAGCGCACTTCCGAGCGTCAATGTCAGACCTACCAGGTACACGCGCGCGTCCACACCTACTTTCAGAGTGCCAACGAACGGAGACGACCGGTTTAACACACCGAGCAGGAGGTAGGCGCTAGCCAGGCCCGCTACTCCGCCCAGTAGCGATAGCAGTACGGCCTCGGTCAGCAGTTGCCGCACCAGTCGCCGCCGGCCTGATCCAAGGGCCACGCGAAGCGCCAGCTCGCGGCTGCGATCTGCCACGCGTGCCGCAAACAATGTTGCCAGGTTCGCGCATGCTGCCACCAGAACCAGCAGCGCCAGCATGGTCACGCTAAACAGAAACCCACGAATGACATCGCCCTCATCCCCGATGAGTCCTGGATGGATGAGGCGCAGCGGCTGTCCGTCGTCAGTCTCCGGGTAGTCCTTTGATAGCTGGGCAGCAATCGCATTCAAATCGTCCGTTGCTTGTTGCGACGTCACGCCCGTCTTAAGCCTTCCGATCACCGTGACGGTTGTGGATGTTCTGCTATGCAGGTCGTCCCACCCTTCCACCTGCTCCTGGTTCACCATGGGCACCCAGTAGTCCGGCCATACAAACCGCTCAGTGCCGTGAAACTGCGCCGATGCCACGCCCAACACCGTAAATGGATGCTTGTTCAGATCCACGGTCATCCCGACGACCCTTGGATCGGCATGAAATGTGCTTCGCCATAGAGCATCGCTCAATACCAAATAAGGCGCTGAATTCGGGCCATGCTCATCTGCCGCGTGGAAGAATCTGCCTGCCTGCGGCTGAACCCCCAGGAGATCGAAATAATTGCCGGTGACCTCATCGCCATGGACCGACATCACTGCGTTACCCCATCTCAGCCCGGCGTGAGAGTACCCGTAGATCCCTGCCATTCCGCTGAAGGTCGTGTTGCGCTTCCGGAAATCCTCAAACGCGGGATATGATGTCGTCAGTAACCGTCCGATCGCCCACTGCTTATGCCGCACCTGGTACAGACTTTGCGGCTCCCGTACCTCGAGCGGGTGCAGCAGGATTGCATTCAGCACTCCGAAGACGACGACGTTTGCCCCAATACCCAGCATCAAAGTGACTAAGGCTACGAGCGTGAACGTAGGAGATTTCCGAAGAACGCGGGATGCATAACGCACGTCCAGCAGCATACTTTCCGCAAATGGCAGGCCCTTTTCAGCGTAATAGCTTTCCCGGATCGCCTCCACGGCCCCAAACTTCAGACGGGCTCGGCGGCTGGCTTCTTCGATCGTCATGCCGGCCTGAATGTTCTCTTCCGTCAGAGCCACAATATGCGATTCCATCTCTTCTTTGAAGCGCTCATCACTGCGGTGCCTGCTTGAAAAGTTGAGCAGACGCGTAAAAAAGCGATTCAGGGATCTCACGCCAGATCCTCCGCTTTCACTTCAAAAAAGCGCGAGATGATCGCCGCTGTCTGTTCCCAATTGCGCTTTTCAGCATCCAGCAATTTCTGTCCCACACGCGTCAGCCGATAGAAGCGCGCGCGGCGGTTGTTCTCCGAGGGGGCCCACTCCGATGCGACGGCACCGTCTTGCTCAAGCCTCAACAGGACGGGATAGAGCGTTCCCTGATTAACCGAAAGCAGCTCGCCGCTGATCTGCTCGATGCGTCGAGCGACGCCATACCCGTGCAGCGGACCCAACACCTCGAGAGTCTTCAGAACCATCAACGCCAACGTTCCTTGCTGGACATCCTTTTTCTGTTTCATGGGGTGCATCCTCAAGCCGCTCATTTGGCTTACCAACAGGAGGATGCCACATTCTCTACTGGGAAAGCAACAGGTGAGCCGTGAGGGCCCTCGCACGCTCTGTGCGGGATTCGGAGGTAATCATTGTTTTTGTAGTGCACGTAAAACGGGGTTACTGAGATGGTCCGCCGCTTAAACCTCATCCTGGCGATGAGGATCTTATAGGCAGATTGAAGGAGGATCATCGACATGGAGATTCGTTCCGTAGGCATTGACCTTGGCAAGACGACCTTTCACCTGGTGGCTCTTGGCGATAACTGCAAGGTGCTGCTGAAGAAGAAGTTTACCCAGAAGCAGTTGATTGCCTTCACCGCTAACCTGCAGACCTCTTTGATCGGGATGGAGGCCTGTTCCGGGGCGCACTTCCTGGGCCGTACTTTACGAGAACAAGGCCACGATGTGAAGCTGATCCCGGCCCAGTTCGTGAAGCCATTCGTGAAGTCGAACAAGAACGACTTCCTGGATGCGGAAGCCATTGCTGAGGCTGTGGATCGGGAGAACATGCGATTTGTTCCGATCAAGACGGACGACCAGCTGGATCTGCAGGCATTGCATCGTGTGCGCGATCGTTTGATCGCGCGAAGAACCTCAGTCATCAACCAGCTGCGGGCCTTCCTGCTGGAGCGGGGTCTGGTATTTGCAAAGAGCCCGGCCAGGCTGCGCGAGCGCATGCCCGAGATCCTCGAGAACGCCGAGGAAGATCTCACTCCGCGTATGCGGAACCTGCTGGCTCAACTTTGGAACGAGTGGAAGGATCTTGAACAGCGGGTGGTCGATCTGAACCAGGAAGTGGAGCTGATTGCCTCAAGTGATGCGGCATGCACGCGGCTCAGGCAGATCCCCGGCGTTGGCCCGCTGGTCGCAACCGCGATCGTAGCCGCGATCGGTAACGGCGCAGCCTTCCATAAGGGGCGTGAGTTTTCTTCCTGGCTTGGGCTTGTGCCACGACAGCACTCGACCGGTGGTAAGGCCCGCCTCTTCGGTATCAGCAAGCGCGGTAACAACTACCTGCGCAAGATCTTCATCCATGGAGCCCGCGCAGTCGTATTGCGATCGAAGCGAGACCGCGTCGCCATGGGCGCGTGGATGACCGCTCTTGAAGCCAGAGCGCCACGCAACGTGCTCATCGTCGCCACGGCAAACAAACTGGCAAGGATCGCTTGGGCCGTGCTGTCAAGCCGCCAGGACTATCGGGCAGTTCAAGAGCCAGTCGCGGCCTAGCTAAGCGTAGCTATCAAGATCAAGTTCTCCCACCGAGGTCTGCACCGGATAAGTAAAGATGAAAGAACAGTCAAACGGCGTACCTGAAACCTGATTGCTCAATAGGCTCTTCCACAGCCGAGGGGTTTTGTAGGACAGGTACGCGGCGTATCTCATCATGGCCAGGAGACTGATCTCCACCAAAAGGCCGGATACATTGACGCAGACATTCCTTCATCCATAAACTTTTCCCTTGCATTCAGACGGCGGACCATACATTTCGGCAACTACGAGACAATCTTCGTTAGTCCGCGGTCGGCGTTTCTAACCTCGATTAGTGATAAATCTCTAGTGCCGTATCGACAGTGCTCCGCAGATAGAGGTTGGCGGAGAGCAGGACAGTTGGTGTGGAGCAGTGTGGATACGGCGATTTGGACTAAACCGTGTGGGGATTTGGCAGGGCAATTGCGTTATGGGGATTCAATGTAGCGCAGCAATTTCGTGCCGACTCCGACATTGACCTGTGCAGAAAAGTTCTGATCGCCGTGTTGATTCTGATGGCGTGCAGCATGCAAATTGCCCTGCCAAATCGTACTACTTTCCAGCTACCCGCGAAGCGGGTTTAGTCCAAATCGCCGATGTCCTCATCGCCTTCAGCTTAGGACGTCAAATACGACGGTTTATGGAACGTTTGCGAGCCGTCTTGTGATGCGAGTTCTGAATCCCCCTAAATCATACCACAACTCACGTCACAAACAAATAGAATATGACATGATTTGTGATATCTTTTTCTCATGGTTATTGGATACGCTCGCGTCTCGACGGACGACCAGACGAACGCGGCCCAGCTCACGGAGCTGAAGAAGGCCGGTTGCAAAAGGATCTACGAGGAGAAGATCAGCGGCCGGAATATCGATCGACCTGAGCTGACCCGTTGCCTTGACCGGCTGGATGAGGGAGACACGCTCGTGGTGTGGCGTCTTGACCGTCTGGGGAGATCGTTAGCCGATTTGTTGGAGATTGTGAATACTCTTCAGCGGCGCAAGATCGCTTTCGTCTCTCTGAAAGAGAAGTTCGATACGAGCCATGCCGCAGGACGCTTGATCTTTCACGTCTTCGCATCGCTGGCCGAGTTTGGGAGGGAACTGATTCGAGAGCGGACTATGGCGGGGCTGGCTACCGCCAAAGCTCGCGGGCGGCTGGGAGGACGCAAGCCGAAGCTGGCGAAGGACCAGATGAACAAGATCCGCTCATTGTGGGACGGCAATCAGTATTCGAAACACGAACTCGGGGCGATGTTTAATGTGTCGAAGTCCACCATTGACCGCATCGTTAGGCCGGGACCGGTGAAGCTAAAAGTCTCTGCGAAAGCGAGGAAGTCGAAAAGAACATCAGTCAGGCCGAGGGGAGGGAAGTGATGCGAGTAATTTGCACTGGGGGTGGGTTCGACGTTGAGGGAGAAGTTATCGGCGGTGAAGACTTCGACCCGATCACTGGGACGTGCGATCTTGATTCAACTTTCACTGTGCGCTGCGATGATGGAGCATTGTTCCAGGTCCACGGTTGGATGGTTGAGGTTGAGGCAGTTGAGCCCCGGCGTACTTTGGTCATGTAAACGATGAAGACGAAGCCTATTCAACGTGCGCTCTGTTGTCCGTGTGGGTGCGAGAAGATTCTTGCGTTGGGACTCTGCGCGACCTGCTACACCCTGAAGAGGCAGGACGAAGAATACTTCGGAGGCCATCGCGAGACCGTTCTTGCGCGAGATGGCCATCTATGCAGAATTCCCGGTTGTACAAGCCTGAAGCGCGGCAAACGGTCATTGGCCGTACACCATCGCGTGCCGGGAAACAATAACCCAGATCTGATGATTACGCTCTGCCTGGGCCATCATGCTATGGTGACTCGAACGCAGATGCTTCGTAGGGAATGGCCGGAGCTGCTTCGCGTTCTATGGCGTGAGCAGCATCCAGAAGCGCACGAACAAACTAACCTGAATTTTGCAGTAAAGCCGGTTGCAGTGAAGCTCGTTCCTCTGTTTCCAGAGGATCGAATGTTACGCAAATAGAATTGGAGGGTAGAGATGAAGCGTATATATGTAGCGATAGCGGCGCTGATCTGTTTGGCAGGTTGCAAGTCTGAGAAAGGATCTGTCGAGAGTCCACAAACCAGTATCGTCCAGCAGGTTAAAGATGCCGGATTCACAGAACCGGACCTCAGTAAAGCGAATGTGGCTGACCTGCAAGTTTGGCTCATGCAGCACGGCGACGTAGCGAAGAACATCGCCGCCCCGTGCAAGTCGGCTATGAAGGCGGATTCGGTTTGGCAGCACTCGGAAGAGGGTCGTATTTGTCTGGCAGAGAAGGGGAACCTAAACGGCGGAGCGTGAGTGGCCGAACAACCGTAGCACCAACTCATGAGACCGAGCGAATTCAATGCACGATGGCTTACACCAGTCCCAGGGCGGGACTTCGATCCTCCCGCGTGCGATACGGGGCTGGTGTTATTACGCCGCTGGGCTGTGCACGATCCGGCCCTGGCGGCGTCCCCGCCAAATATTCCTGATGACGCAACGGGGCAATACGCTGAAGCGTTTTATAGGCATATGAACAAGTGTCCGAAGTGCAATGAAGCGCGAGGATCGTGAACATTCCTGATATCGACATTTAAACGATTCCAGTTAAATTAACCTCAGGCTTTCAGATGGCTCTTTCAATTCAAGATAAGCACGAAATGGGGGACACCTCCTATGACGATGTCCATGCTCGACATAATTAACCCTTTTCGCGTAATCAATGAGCGCGATGTCCGAGCTTTGGACTAGAGGAATGCCATACCCACGCTTCGGGGAAAGAACGGCTAAACGTCGCTGTAGCCGATGCCAAGGTAACGATGCTTTATGTGGGTGGGGTCGTCCTCATTGTACGTCCAGCCATGGTCCTGCAGGCGCTTCTTCCACTGGCGCTGTTTCCGGTCGAAACCGTACCAAAGGGAAATGGTCTCATTCCAATGGCGGGTATGTTCCGGCATGTAGCCGTAAGGCAAAAGGCCCAGCACAACGTCATTGCCGTAGGACAAAGGCAGGTCACGCAGCATCGGTGCAAGCTGGGCGCTGTGCAGCTTCCACCTTTCATCCTGTACATGAATGCCGAACTGATAGCCGTCGCGCACCGGCCGGAAAAAGAACTTCGGGCCGTTCCTGATTTCACCAATCCCGGGCGTCCAGGTCGCCGCGCCGCACGGTATCTGCTTGTAAAGGTCCAGCTTCGTGCTGTAGTCGCGGTCGTCCGACCTGGCGAAGATCGCGGCGCTAAGTGCTGTGAAAGTGAAGTTCTCGAACTTCGGGCCGTCGGTCGGCGCGAGCTTCAGATCCTCCCATAGGCCGTCATAGTTGATGCCGATGACAAGGCGGTAGGGTTTGAAAGTGGCAAGGTCCTTCAGGATGTAAAGCCATATTGCGACAAGCGAGAATGCGCCGCCAATCAGCCAGGCCGCCTCGTAGCGTAACCCGCCGTAGTAATGCAGTGCCGATGCGCATGCAAAGACAAGAAGGAGCAGGCCGGCCCGCTCGATGATGAGCCTCATACGTCCCACCAGCGAAGCGAACCGTACTTGTTGCGATAGTCCCATGCGCTCATGACTTCGGCATCAGACTGATAGGTAAAGCCGGCGGCGGTCAGAATCTCGCGCGCTTTGTCGTGGCTTTCATAGCCACGCTGCAACGCCCAAAAGAATTTATAGGGCAGCATGAACATCACTAGGCCTTTGCCGCGTGTCGAGCCATGTAAGGAATAAAGCTGCTCCCGCGTGAGTAATGCCAGCTCGTAGCCCTCCGTCGTCGTGCGCATCTCGATCTGGTCGGAAAGCTCGAAAGTCCTTTTGCTGACGCGGTCGCCATACGCCGGAAGATCAATGTTGATTTCCAACGTCGAAGAATAATGGTTTGTCGTGTTGACGTAGAAAAGTTCCGGCTCTAGCCAGGTGAAGACGATCCAGCCACGACCGGGCATGTCCTTCGATATAAGGCCGGCGGCTTCCGAGAGCGCGTCGTTGTAAAGGCCGGCATCGTGAAGCGCTTCGCCGATGTTCATCCCGATACGAAACTGGAACCGGGCGAACGGCTGCGGCGCATGGGCGCTCTTCCAGAATTCGTGGCCGACGCCGGCAAGAAAGAATGCGCCGCCGGTCACGATCACGGCGCGCCAGGAAAAGCCGGCACCGTAGACGGCCAGGAGCAAAGCGACGGCGAAGAAACAGCAGCCAATCACGATGTTCTGTTTTTTACCCATTCGAGCATGTTACAGAAGGGGTTCCTCGGGGCTCTCAAAGGTCGATGGATTGAGTAACATAAAGGACGTTATGTTACTTCACTTGCGGAGGCCGCTATGAGCAGTCTGTACACATGGGGCGGAACATATTTTGGCAAGCGTCAGGGCGATTCGCTTTTCACGCTGAACGGCGTCGAGGCTGGACGCTTTCGAGGCGACGAGGTTTTCGGCTCCGATGGCTCTTATCTCGGGGAGCTGAAAAGCGGCAAGCTCATCACCAACACTTCCAAGGGATCAAGGCGGGCCAGCAGCTTTGCAGGACGCAGCCAGGTTGGTCATGTCGGTTCGGTCGGCCGGGTTGGCACAGTCATGATCGCGGGCTACGAAGATTTTCCCGGCCCGGATAGTTTCCGATGACAGAGCTAATCGCACGACAAGCTTCTTTCCTGTCGTCCGATTCATCGGCGGGTCTGGCCCTGCCGGCCATCATCGCTGCGGCTGGCGAACGCGCCTCCAATCGCTTCATCGAATTCTTCACCGCGACCATACGCAACCGCAATACGCGCCTGGCTTATGGCCGGGCTGTCGGCGCGTTCCTGAGCTGGTGCGAGGACAAAGGCCTGAGCTTCGACCGCATCGGGCCGGTGTTTGTCGCCGCCTATGTCGAAACGCTGCTGGCGAACGACATGGCGAAGCCATCGGTCAAGCAGCATCTGGCCGCGATCCGCATGATGTTCGATTTCATGGTGACGGGCGGGATCCTGCCTTTCAATCCCGCCGCGTCGGTGCGGGGGCCTAAGCACGTCGTAAAGGTCGGCAAAACGCCCGTGCTGCAGCCGGACGAAGCAAGAGCGCTGTTTGACAGTATCGACATATCGACGCCGGCGGGCCTGCGCGATCGCGCTCTCCTCGGCGTCATGGTCTATAGCTTCGCGCGCGTATCGGCTGTCGTTGGAATGGACGTCGGCGATTACTACCAGCAGGGTAAGCGATGGTGGCTGCGGCTGGCCGAGAAAGGCGGCAAAGCTCATGCCGTGCCGGCGCATCATCTTGCGGAAGAATATCTCGACGCCTATTTGGCTGTACTCGGGCACCCCCCTCAAGGCCCTCTATGGCGTTCGATGACAAAAGAGCGGGTTTTAGGTGCGAACCGAATGCACCGTGTCGATGCGTTCCGCATGATCAAGCGCCGCTGCGCTGCTGCTGAAATGGGAAGTCAGTCGAATTGCCATACATTTCGGGCGACAGGTATCACTGCCTATCTCCTGAACGGTGGCAGCATCGAAGGCGCGCAAGCCATCGCCGCACATGAAAGCCCGCGCACGACGAAGCTCTATGATCGATCGGGTGACACATTGACGCTCGCCGAAGTCGAGCGCATAACCATCTAGGAACGCGATGGAGCTGACACTCTCTGCACGCTCGATCAGCCGCCCCTCTCTCACAGGTGCAATTTCCTACCTAAGTCAGTGGGCAGCCCGATAATCCAGGATTTGACCGCTGGCGCCATCTGCGCCAGCTTGGCCGACGCGGCCTGGAGGGCCTGCAGCACCAGGACTTCCTGCATCGGTACCTCCTGCAGCGCCTTTCGGGGGAGCTCCGGCGCCACCCGCCCCGCCCGGGCCGCCCGGGCCCGCAGGGCCGCCGGCGCCGCCCTTTCCTCCATCTGCCTTGATATCGAGTCGTGGAATCGCGCCCGACCTTACTCCTGAGCTGACATCAAAGATGACAGTCCCTCCGTTGCCGCCCGCTTGGCCTGGAGCACCGTCGCCTCCCACTCCTCCGGTTCCTCCGCTAGTCCCATTAGATCCTCCATGGGCTCCGGTGATATCGAAGTCCCTCTGTGTTCCTTGTCTTCCGCTTGCTCCAGGGGCACCTGGTGCCCCCGCGGCTCCATCGGCCCCTGGTTCGCCAGTGTTTATGATCTGTAACGAAGTGCCACTTATGCGATCGGCTTTAATAAGAATTGGAGCCGCTGATCTTCCTGCTGCTGTTCCCGGCTCGAAAGAGATAATTTTGGGGGCGCCTTGGAATTCCATTTCAGCGCAGTCGAAAGTCACCTTATTGCCGTTCGTGACAAGAACTGCGCCATCTGTGAATAGGATTTTTTCAGCCTTGTAGTTTTTGGGCGTTGTCAGAACCTGTTTGCCCGAGAACGTCTCGGCAGAGGTTCTGCCAGATGCCGTCGGTGCGCACGTACCTCGGGTCGTTTGGAGAATGAAAACAGCTTCTTGGTTTACGGGTATGCTGCAATTTAGAACAACACCGGCTTCGCTAATCGTCTGGCTTTGACGTATCGGCGGACTGCATTTGGCATCGTACGCTTGAAAGAATTCAACTTTTGGTGCCAGGGTATCGCCGGCCGTGTGATCCCAATTCGCTTTGAATAAGGCTCCATTCATTTTGCTAGTGACGGAACATGAAAGCGCAGCTTTCGGCCCCCCACAAGAGTTCTGAATGCAGGCCGTCCATGCCTGCAAAATTTCAGGGGCGGCCTGTTTCATTGCCAGCACAAGGGAAGAAAAACTTTCCTTATCTCCAGTGTTGTTGCTGCAATGAGCGGTTCTCCAGACTTTTCTTTGCTCGTCGGTGAACTTAATTCCGAGTTGAACAGGCACATCATAGATCGGAACGCCCAACGAGACGCCCGCATTAACCGCCTCTTGGGAATCGCTAAAGTTGGTCGTGCATTAGATCGCCCCTATTCTTTTCCGTCAATGTCGGCACAGGAAAAGTATTCCAGCCTAACGTCGATGAATATCGTAGGCGACTCTCCAGTTTGCCGCATACGGTTGTAATCCAAACGAGATGTAACTTTGATAACAGCAATGCAAGTTCCCATAATGACGGAGCATATATCGCAAATGCTGCATCCGAAATGATCATGCTCTCGTCGCATAGGTTCGCCGGGAGATACTCTCGCGTCTCAGATGACGTTTTAGCAATCGCGATGGACAGGGTCTCTCTGTGAGCACGCTGAGCAAATTTATGAGGGATGCTAGAGTATCCCTTGGTTGTCTTTGCTGAAGACGCGGCCCGGAAGGATCTGACGCTCTCAATCCTCTCATTGATCTCTGGAACCGACTTGGCAAGTTCCAGGTGGTCATCTTCTATCCAGAGACATCTGCGATCTTGAAAGTGGATTAGCTCCTGCGATCCAAGGAAAATGCGAAGTAGTGGCCACGACAAGGGTTCCTTCCTGAGTAGATCTAATGATTCGGCATAGGTCATGATGAGATTGCCACCATCACGCGCCATGCTGCCGGACACCATAGTTCCGAATTCAGAGCAAAGAGTTAAATCGCGAGCTTCGACATACAACTCCTCTCCGGCTATCAAATACGGGGAGATTGAATCTACTTCTCGTTTGACATCTCCGTCGAATAAGATGCATCGGGTCGGCTTACTTCGACCGACCCCTACAATGACACACTGGACCACAGCGTTATTCGACGCGTTGTTTCGCCATCTGAATCCCTGGTGTGCAAACTTGATGTGGCAACCTGCCTCGTAAAGGCGTGACCAAAGATGTGCGACTTGCTCACCCTCGCTAATTGAACTCGTTGAAACAAATGCAAACGTTGCATTGCAACTCTGTAGGAGTTCAGAGGCCTTCAGATACCATGCTGTTACGTAATCACAATCTTTGAAATCGTTATGGCCGTTGAAGATGAATGCCATATCTTCCTTCTGTGCCCTTGATTGCTTCCTGGCACCTTTGAATTGTGGGTTTCCGCAGATGTATATCTCTCCACCATCATTCACGAAATTGATCTCGGCCTGGTTGAGGGGCGTGCTGAAGAGATCGTCGGCGACCAATTTGACACCCGTCCCTCCAACATCCATCAAGCTTGACCAGTCAAGACGGAGCGCATTACCGCACGTGATCCAGTTTTCAGAACGCAGAGGTAAGAATTCGGCCAATGCTAGCTTTGGACCCAGGTATAGGACATCAGCTTGGTATTCGGCAATGACAAGAGCGAGACGTGCAATCTCTACAGGAAAATCTCTCAACTCGATACCACGAAAATTCTCGACGGGAATGTCACTCTTTAGTTCGGCTTCACCGCGCCGCCGATTTACCTCTGCCTCGATCTCACGCATTTGCTTATACGCGATTACGAGAAAGTTGCCAGAGCCGCAGGCCGGATCGAAGACACGAATCTTAGCCATGCGCTTGCGCAGGTTGAGCAGAGCGCGAGGATTGTCTCCTGCCTCCTGAAGCTTTGCGCGCAGGTCGTCGAGGAAAAGCGGATTGAGAACCTTCAGGATGTTGGGCACGCTGGTGTAGTGCATCCCGAGAGCGCCGCGTTCCTCATCTTCCGTGACCGCCTGAATCATGGAGCCGAAGATGTCGGGATTGATCTTCGTCCAGTCGAGGCCGCCAATATGCAGCAGATAAGAGCGCGCAATCTTGCTGAAGCGCGGTACGTCCATATTCCCTGAGAACAGGCCGCCGTTGACGTACGGAAATGAATCAGCCCAGTTGGGGAGCCCAGCGCTCTTTCGCCCCCCAACCTTCGTATTCATGGCCCGAAAGAGTGCGCCGATGACTTCATGGGTGTTCGATGAGTCACGCTCGCTCATCTGGGCGATGGTGCTGGTGAATAGGCCCTTGCCGATGAAGATGTCCGTGTCTTCGGCAAAGAAACAAAAAATGAGGCGCGCCATAAACTGGTTCATGTCATGGCGGCGTTCGGACTTACCCCACTCCGGGTTGTCCTTAAGGAGTTCAACATAGAGCCGATTCATGCGGCTCGTTGCTCGGATATCGAACGAGTTCTCTTTGATCTGCTGGACCGTAGTGATACCGGCCAACTGCAGGAAGAAGCCGAAATGGTTCGGGAAGTCCCCGTAGGAACAAGCTACGGTCTCTCCGCCCGCCAGGTCTTCCGCCTCAAAGTCCACGCCGTCGGTCGCCAGAACAAACTTCGCCTTCGCCTTGGCTGTCGCGGGACTGTCCCTAAGCGTCCGGAGAGTCTGCGTGACGCGCCCTTGGTCGCAAGTCGCGATGTGGATATTGCCGGTCTGGAGAACGCCGCCGAGGTCGGACTTGTTGGTAGCCCCAGCGCGCAGCCGCTTGATCGTCGTCTCCTTGTTGCCAAAGGCTTCTAGAAAGGAGTACGCGAAGTTCGCAGCGTCAAATGGCTGCTCCGCGAGCTGCGAGATGGCTTCTTCGATTTCAACCGCGTTCAACTGATGTAAACCTCTATCTCGACAGGCTCCAACCCCGAAACCTTTACCCTAAATAAGGAGTAATGCCTTCGATAAGGATACTGGCAGCTGTGCTTTTCTTCGGGGGCCACTCGACTTGGGTCGCTACGTTTCTATGCGTCTACGGCTTCACTATACATAAACCGACTTATCAGACGTAGAATCAATAACTTAGAAAGTATACTTAGACAATAGCATCTCCGTTGACGGTGGTGCTATTGTCGTTTTGAATTCCCCTAGGCGCTGATCCTTGCTTCGTGTGTCTTCACGCGGAAATCCACGTGCGTTGGCTGGATATAACTCGCAACGATGACAGGTTCGCAGCACACAGCACAGACCTTTCGGCCTTCCTTTTCCCAGATGATGACTCGGCCACGAGAAACATTGCAGCGATCGGCTAGCGTTCCGATTTCATCAATGGCCATGAGCCCCTCCCCAGGTGCCGCTGCTGGTTCAAGTGTATTTAGGGTCATCCCACCAAACGTCCAAAATCGTACATGGGTGTTTTTGACTAAAACCGCGAAAAGTCAATTTTGGGGCCGAAATTGGAAATTAGTGTGACCTTCAGAGATAAGTGGCGGTCGTTCTTCAACGCTATTTGGCGCGGCATAGGGCGCCTTCACAGGGGTCCGGACGGACGGCGAAAAGACTTGTCCGAGAAGCTCGGCTACACAGCAACTTGAATTGATCAATTAATCTGGCTCGATGCAGTCAGATTCCGAACGACAAGGCCCATCGAGGTAAACAGGGCGTATTCACAAGAAGGTATGTCCAAGACCTTATATCCAGGGCAGGCAATCTAAACCCGAGTCACCGAAAAGTCTGCTTAACTAGCAGGCTTTTTCTTTGCCGAAGACGGTATCTTTCGTGATCCTGCCCAGGACTTAAGCGCCTTGAGCGCCGGACGAAGAGCCGCCCCATCTTTCGTCAACATGTATTCCACCTTGGGTGGCACTTCCGGATATACCTTGCGGTGAACCACGCCATCTTTTTCCAAGTCACGTAATTGCTGAATCAGCATCTTCTGAGATATCCCGGACACTGCGCGGCGTAATTCCGAGAACCGCAGCACCGGTGCGCTGAAGAGATGGAAGAGAATGAGTATCTTCCATCGCCCTTCCAACACTTTGAGCGCTTCTTCCAGTTCCACGGTGGAACATGTTTGCGTAAATGTTTGTTTCGTCTTTTTCATGGTTACTTAAAGGTTAGTATTACACTTTTTCGTGCGTTATTGCGTGTTAATCACCATAGATTTAGTCTTTCTTCAGGGCAGTAAATCAGCTCCGCGGCAGGAAGAAGCCGCCCTTAAGAAGTTGATCACCGCCGACGGTCTGCCAGAGGGGCGAGCCGCACGGACGCAAAGCCATCTAGAACGGGAGAAACCATGGAAATCAGTCTGATCGGCGCCGGCAACATCGGCGCCTGCCTCGCACGAAAGCTCAAGGACGCGAGGCATACCGTGCGGATCGCAAACTCCCGCGGCTCCGAGACTCTCGCCGACCTGGCGAAGGAGGTCGGCGCGAGGGCGATGTCGGTCGTCGATGTCGCCAAGCAGTCAGACGTGCTGATTATCTCGGTGCCGATGAAGGCTATCCAACAATTTCCGGTCAATCTATTCGATGGCGCACGCCACGACCTCATCGTGGTCGACACTGGCAACTACTATTCCATGCGTGACGGACGCATAGAGCCGTTGGAAAGCGGCATGCCCGAGACGAAGTGGGTCGCCGAGCAGCTGGGACGACCGGTCGTCAAGGCGTTCAACAATATCTCGTTTGACAGCCTCCGAAATCAAGGGCGCCCCAAGGGCTCGCCGGAGCGCTTCGCCCTGCCGGTTGCGGGCGATGACCAGCGGGCCAAGGATGTGGTGATCGGCCTAATCGAGGAGATCGGCTTCGACGGGGTCGACGCCGGCGGTCTTGACGCGTCCTGGCGCCAACAGCCGGGCAGCGCCGCCTACTGCACCAACCTCGGCGCCTCGCGTCTGAAGGAGGTCATGCAGGGGCTGACCGCCGACGACCGCGCCAAGCTCGGCGAGCGCCGGGACGTGGCGCTGAAGAAGATGATGGAGTTGCCCAACGGCATCATCGCAAAAGACAGCGTGCCGCTGCTGCGCTCGCTCGCTGGCCTGCCGGACTAGTTCCGGATGTTCGGGCCGGGCGTCGCGGAGCGCGGCCTGCGGGCTTGGCTGAAGAACCAGAATCGACGTGCTAGTCGATAGGTACTGCTAAACGCCCTGTTGCACCAGCAGATACGCCGGGATCTGTTGCTGGAAAGCAAGAAGCACCAGACATGGAGACTGCTTGGCCTGATTCCTGGGATCGGCCCGATTCGCGCGGCCCTGCTGATCGCGCTGATCCAGACCCCGCACCGGTTCCGCACCAAACGACAACTGTGGACCTACAGTGGTCTGGGCTTAGAAACACATGACAGTGCACAATACCGCGTGGTCGAAGGACAACTACAACGCTCTAAGAAACCGGTAACGCTTCGTGGCCTGAATCAGGACCACAATCACGACCTCAAAGATATTTTCAAGGGTGCAGCCACCAGAGCCAGCAGCAGTGGGCCGTTCCACGATTTCTATGAGCATTTGCTTGCTCAGGGGAGGAAACCCACGATGGCGCGCCTGACCTTCATTCTGGAGTGAATTGTCGCTCGGATAAAGGCCGTTCACTAGCATTGTCTAAATGCTTGGAATACCAAAAGTACATATACCAATGTACCGTTGCACTAATCACCGGTTGTCTATATCTAGATAGATAATCGCACGCTTATATCTTTGTTACAAAATCCTCAACGACGAGCTTAGGAGTAGATAATGAGCGAGAAAATCGACTTCAACAGATCCACGACAGTGAATTTTTACAATAATACGTCTTTGACATTGAATCGAACAGGGTTTAGTTGTGAGGGAGATTCCATTCTACACAATGTCGCGCCGCCAAGCGTAATTCAGCCAGGACAACAAGTGCAATGGATTCAGAAAGTGTCATCACTCCAAGGGTACAGCAATTCGTACGCTTCTTATGGTTTCTCTAGCGGTGGTAGCCTTACGGTCGAATGGTCCAATCCAATATCAAGCGGTAACACTTATTCGGTGTCGTGTAATCCTTCTTCTGACTACAACATTACATACACGGGAGGGAGTGGCACAGAGGCAACTATAAGCGTCGATTTTGTGCAAAAAACCAAATTAGACATCACTTTTTACAATCAAAATGTTTTAGAACTGACTCTTGACCCAGCCTCTATCCAAATCCAAGATGGTGAATTTATTACCCAGCCTCCCGCATCGATTGCGGCAGGCGGGCAGGCGAGTTGGACAATGGATGGAGTTGGATTTAAGGGAAGCTGCCACTATTGGTTTGATTCTGTCTCCGGGGCAAAGCTTTCGTGGGACACAAGCAACAACCAATACTCGATCGATGCCGAACCGACGTACGAGTACACAGGGAACACCAGTGGTTCTACTCCTAGCGTAAGCTTCTATGTTCAGCTACAGGGAGGTGGACTCTTAGGTAGTGGAGATGGACCTCCGGCGGATGGATCGTAAGTTGGTAGTTGGTCTCAGGGCGGCGACTCAACAGCGCCGCTCTGCATACTGCCTACGCACACCGTGCATGCATACTCCTCATAACTCAACCTACCTGGTCGGCGAGTCCCAGGCTTTCATCATTGACGTATTAAGACCCGCACAGTGATATTCGCCTTCCCAGATGGAAACATCTGGTTTCGAGGATTTATAAAGTGTTTCGAGCATGATGCTCAATGATCCAAGTGTATTGCTAGGCCGTGGAAATGGCGTGACTATGGAAAGCTTGGAACGGTAAGGCTGTCCCACTCTTCCCACAGTCTCTTGGAAGACGCCGATGCTGCCGGCGTCTCCCACATTCCAACCGCCTCGACGGTTAGGTGTTTAGATGTTTGAGTTGCCAAAGATCCAACTACTGAGGCGAACTGCCTGTAGCGGATCGGGTCTGAAGCTGAGCGCCGGGAGCGGCAGTTGGGAGTACCTGATGCCCGTTCTCAAGCATGATCGTTACATTCAGGGGTGCGGCGGTGCGGAACTGCAAAAGCTGTTCGGGCTTTAAGTCGATCTCTTTGCCATGGGTGATGAGGTTTGCTCCCAGTCCGAGCGCTCCACCACTAGCGGCACCGATTCCCGCCCCCGCTCCTCCTCCTGCAAGTGCTCCGACAACAGCACCGAGGGCGGCGCCCCCGCCCGCTTTAGCCGCTGTATTGGTTCCTCGGCCAGCTGCCTTGCTGGAAAGTCCTTGGCTCACCACCGAAATATCCTGCGCACCTTCGGGCGTTGGGAGTCGCAGGCTCACAAGCTCGATTGCCAGTTCAGCTGCTCCGCTGAGTCGGCCTGCTGGCTTGGCCTCCATGATTCGGCCAGTGACAGGTGTTCCGGCAGGAATAACTGTGAAGCCCGCTAGTGTGACGCTAGCGGCTGTAGTGGCGTGGAAAGAGTCTCCGGCCTTTGCCGTCTTCGTGTTGATTTCGTCGGTGAGACGAATTGGAATGGCAGTCCCTTGGGCGAGAGTGACGACCTTCGGGCCTGTGGGTCCGGTTGGAGTGGAGGGTGCTGGTGCGTGGAAACGGTTATCTACGATGGTGAGATTATTAAGGACGGTCTTTACGCCTTCGATATTGGCAAGGTCCTGAGAGGCAAGGGCTTTCTCACTTTCACTGCGCACGTTGCCGGTGAGGGTGACGACGCCTTTGTTAACTCCGCTGATGATGGACGACCCCTTGAAAGCAGTGTCCTTCGCTAGCGCCTGTTGAACCTGTGCCTCGATCTGCCAGTCTGTCGGCGGCGGTGCCTTCTGTGTCTGCGCTCCGATCGTGCCGGTAATCAGCGTTAGCAAGGCGATGGTTCTCAGGTGGGGAAGGTGCGTCATGGATCGTCTGCTTTCTGGCCCAGGGAGCCGGGTTGTGATCTTACATTCCAATTCCGTAGCCTTCGAGTTCGATTGCCGGGCTCGATGGCTCCGATAGACTACCGAGATTTGGAGCATTGGAGATTCCTTCCTTGGTGAGAAGGCTCCCATTAGCAATGCCGTGGTCCTTATGCAAAGCGTTTGCGCTGTCGGATGTGTAGATCGCTAGATCGCGAACTTTGGGATTAAGCTTTGTGAGAGCGGCTTGCTGTTCTGCGAGCTGGGCACTATCACCAGTGAGAACGATCCGGTCTGCTGACAACCGTTTCGCCGTCTCGACGGTATAACCGTAGTCGATATGTTTCGCCTTCTCAGCTTCTAGGGTCACTTCCCTTCCATTGTCCATGCGGACGGTAAGAGCATTGTTATCTCCGACCTTTTCCAACGTGGCGAAATCGCCGGAACGAATGCGATTTTCACGATCTGGTCGGGTGAAAACGATCCGGTCGCCTACAGCCAGGTCAAGCTCTCCCTGCCGGTAGACGGTGCTCTGTTTGGTCTGTTGTCGGAGTTGCACTGGGTTATAAGAGACCTGCTCGCCGTCGCGAGTTTCTATCGTGAGCAAGTTCTTCTTGGCATCGGTACTAAGAACCGTCGCGGCGCTGTCATGCGGGATTCCCTCAATGGAGGGGCTGCCGGTGCGGTAGTGAATCTGATCGCCGGGGAAGTAACTAGCCGCAAGTTTAGGGTTGGAATACTTCTGCTCGACCAGGACGGGAACGGAATGGCTTTCGGCCGATATTTTGCCTTGCGCCTGTAGCTCGGCGCGGATGAGCTGGGTCAGCTCCTTTCGCTCGGCCGAGTCCGGCACGACGACAACAGCGCGGTCGGGACGGGCTGTGTAATCAAGGGCAACCGCAGCGACCCGGTGATCTGGATTAGCGTATTCGTAGACACGCTCCTGATTTTGCAATAGCTCGGTCGCCTTGGCTGGGTCATTGCTGCGGAACGCATCGACGGCTTCTCGGGTCTGTTCCGTGGAAGGACGGAAATCGACTGCTGCCGTTTTGCTGATGTCGGTTGCAAGCCTTTGTCCTAGGGTTTCAGCGTTGTTTGTATATATGCGAGCGTCTTCGGAGGCGCGAGAGATCGCAACATATGCAAGGCGACTGTTTATGAGGCTGCGAGAGGAGTCGGTATCTATATTAGCGAGCACGCGACCAGCCGTGAGCCCCTGGGAACTATGCGAGGTCACAGCATAGCCGTGGTCGAACTGGCGAAATTTCTCCGTGTCAAAGGTGATCTTTCGTTTGGTCTTGCCGTCCAGCTCGACGGTCATCTTACCGTCCTCGAGCTTTACGATGGTCGCGAGATCTCGATTCGAGACTTTGAGCTTCTTTTCTCCGGCTGTAAATTGAATTCTGTCCCCAGTTGCAAATTTGCGTTCAATTTCGGTGAAGACGTTCACTCCACGGAGTCGCTTAGGGTCGTAGCTGACGGTTGTTCCGTCCTGCTTCTCGACCGTAAGCATGTTGGAACGGGCGTCGACGGAGCGAACTGTAGCGAAGCTGTTGCGGTCGATGGCTTCGGTCTTGCTGCCCGTCGTGTACTGCAAAACCTCGCCGGGGTTATACCGTGCCGCCCAGGTTCGATCCGCGCCGGTCATATCAGAGCGGTGCAACAGGGTCCGAAGCTGTTTTCCGTCTTCGGAGAGCGTTCCGGTCTTCAAAAGTTCAGCCCGCACGCTTTCATTGATCTGCTGACGACTTTTGTTGTCGGGAGAGATGATGATGGTGTTTTCTGGACGGGCTGCGTAGTCCTTTGCAATGGCTTGAATCCGTTCCTGAGCGCTTCTAACCTCGGTTATTCTTCCCTGCTCTGCCAGCAGTTCGATTCCTTTGACGGTTTCATTGCTGGCGAGATGTTGGACGGCTTTCAATAGCTCCGGATCTTTCTGCCTCATAATCTTGTCCAGCTGCGAGGTCTGCATCCCCGCCTCCTGCATCTGTTGGAAAGGTCGCCCGGCGTCCACGGCCTGGTGCTGGCGGGTATCTCCGATCACAAGAACCCGATCCTCTGGCTTCAGTTTTTGGAGAAAGGCTCGCATCTGCCGTGTGCTGGCGAGGCTGGACTCATCGAGCATGTAGAGGTGTTTTGGCTCTGGCTCGTCGGGGGTCGCCTTCACCTTCCGAGACAGAAAGCTCTGGAGAGTCGTCGCATCGACTCCGGCATCGCGCAGCTGACCCGCAGCCTTCGACGTGGGAGCAAAACCCTCCACCTTATAGCCTTCGGTCTCCGCACCTTTGCGGATGATTTCTAGCGTAGTTGTCTTGCCGGTCCCTGCGAGCCCCTGCAAACCGTGGATACGGTCAGAAGAGTTTAGGACCTCTTCAATCGCCTGCCGCTGTGACTGATTTAGAAAGTCCTTTGTATTCGCCTGATGCCTTGCTTGCTCCGCTCCCATGATCGGTTTCACTGAGTTACGGCCATCGAGTACGTACTTCACGTTGGCGCGTTCTGCCGCGATGGTCTCGGGCGTCGTGAAGCTGCGTTCCGAGTCATATTTCTGCGATTCGACGGAGCGAAATCTGCCGTTCTCACGCTGTGTTTGGAACTCGTCTCGGACTTCGCGAAAGGTCGCTTCTCCCATGCCGCGACGAAGGGCGGTCGTAAGAATGGCCCGCTTGTCGGCGACGGCCTCTCGCTCGAAGATGCTCTCTCGGGCGAAGCTAATGGCCTCTTTCGCATGAGTGGTGTTTTCGGGTCGCTGTTCCTGCTGATTGGCACGGGCGCGGGCTGCTTCAACGACGCGCTGCGGCTCGTTTCCAAACTCAGCGGCCATCTTTCGGTGGGCTTCTAAGACTTCTTGCGGAGTCAGGTTTTGTTTGCCTTCACGGGTAGCATGGGCGGCGATCTGAGCGGCTTCAGGACCGCTCACCCCTGCCTGTTCCATGTGCTCGCGGATCTTCTGCGAGCGCTGGCTGGAGGCCTCCAAGTACTCCGAGGAATAGCCTTTGATCTCGGGCGCTCCACTTTTCCCTCGCTCGATCTCGTAACCGAGGTTTTTCAAACGGTAGAACAGCTCGGCCTGATAGACCGCGCCCACATAGTTCTGGCTCTCAAAGAAGGGCCTTTCCTGTAGAGCGCGAGTAGAACCGTCTTCGCGTTCGGTGACATTAAAGATGACGGCGTGCGTGTGGAGCTGGGGGGCGGCGTAACCATCTACCGGGCGGGCTGTGTCATGTTCGAACGTGGCGGCGATAAAGCGTCCGGTCGATTCGGCAGGTTTATTACCGCCGATTCGCGCATGGGTGTAGCTCTCCAATTCGGAAAGAGCCACCTTAACAGCCTCGCGATGCGCTTCTCGAATCCGTTCGTCACCGCCTACAAGTGCAGTCAAGGAAACCGACTTCGACGGCGCAAACTGCGCGTCCCATCCCGCCCTATGTTCGACCGCTTTAGTTACGGAACCGTCCGGGTTTTCATACTGCTGAGACAGGCGATGCCGAACCATCTGCTCGCCGGTCTCTGGATGCTGTCCATCCACAAGCCGACTGAACGCGAGCGGGCTCACTTCTTTGGAAAGTCCCAGAGAGGCCGCCATCTTGCCGTTCCACTCACCTTTGACCTCTCCGCCCTTGTTGTAATAACTCTGGGTTGCGGAGGCATAGTCCATCTGATGGTAGGTCTTTGCCTGGGACGCATTAAGTGCGTTGGAAATACTGAGCATGGGATTATGGCCTTATCTCAAGGCTTGGGCCTTCGGGGTTAAGAGTGCCGTCAGCAAAAAGGATCTGCTGAGCCGTTTCGGTTTCATTCTTTGGCGAGGATGTGGGGCTTACAGGCTGAATACCAGAGGTAGGCGCGAGCCGGTTCGTCTCGCCGGCGCGAGCCGGTTCATTGTCGTTCTCTTTCGGCCATGGAATCGGTCGAGGTTTCCTTGCGTGTGCGATCGGAGCGCCACTCGTCGATGCTTCGGAAACGGGCTGACCAGCCGTCATCTCGGAGTCATCTTCTGATTCGTAATCGTCGTCCTCGTCATCCCTATCTACGAACGAAAGGTGACGTGGTTCGAGCGTGTCCGGATCAAAACTCATCCCGCCATCTGAATGCTTGCGTGGAAGGAAACCGGGGGTCGGGGTAGATAGGTCTAAATAGTCAAAATCGAAGCGAGCAACATTGTTCCCAAGTTTCAGATAGGCGTGTCGGTCATCCAATCCAGTGATCTCTGACCCCATGACCAGCGGCTCAATCTGCCGGTCCAGACTGAAGTTGTGTCCTGATCGCGTCCCGTCGAACTTGGTTTCTTTGAGCCTTTCGATTTCGACTTTGCCGATAGCCTCGGAGATCCACTCGGCAGCTTTTGGCTCTGCGGTCTTCATAAAGATTTTGGTCGCAGGCTGGGACAACATGACCTCAGCCAGATGGCCATAAATCACTTCAAGTTGCGCCTTGCCTTGGAATCCAAGCACGAGAGGGTTCTTGCTTTTACGGTTCTCCGTTATGGCGGTGTGGAGCTGGGGGAGCTTCTGCAGGCTGGCCAACTCGTCGATCACGAACCAGACTTGCCGCTGTCCCGGCTGCGGGGCACTAAGAAGCCGCATGACCAGCAAATCGATCCAGAGCGAATGCAATGGACGCAGGGTTTCCCGCTCGGGTGGACGCGACGTGATGAAGATCCAGCCCCTTCGCTCTTTGGCCCAGGTCCGGGCATTCCAGGTGCGGGCGCTCTCCTCTTTTTCGGGCAGGAGCCTGAAGGATTTAGCGACCAATCCTAGTGAAGCCAGGACACCGGCTCGCTGCGGTCCAGCCTTCCGGTCGATGTAAAAGCTCATCTCGGTTCCGGCTACAAGACGCTCAAGCGTATCGCTGTTTGCCATCCACTCGGCGAGCTGATGCGGCGATGGTCCCTTCTTTAATAGATGGGCAAAAATCTGTGCGGGCGTCTGGTGAAAAAACTCGTCTTTCGCGTCCGTCGTCGGCTGATAGAGGGACGCGGCGATGGCGTCGGCCTCGGCATTCGTCTCCATCTCCTGGGCCGGACCCCAGTACGGGCAACGCTCGTCCAGTGGGTTAAGAATGATGTCGCCACGGTTGGCGTCATAGAATCGCTGGACATATTCACAGGCCGGATCATAAACAATCGCAGAGTCCCCTCTGTCCCTGATCTGCCGAAGGATCTGCATGATCAATTGGGTTTTTCCTACGCCTGTGTCGCCCATGATTTGGAAATGCTGGGCTTCCTTGCGCTCAGGAATTCTCATCATTTTGCCGAGTTCCGTGGTCTTGAACCCGATGCCGTCACCCTTGGCCGCTTTATTAAATTCAGCCGGAGAGAGCATCGTCGGCCCTCGCAGGACGCGACCATATTTCATCTGTTTGAACCTCTTCAGGTCCTTGGGGATTGCAAAGAACAACATCGCACTGAGGCAGATTCCGCCCTCAATGAAGCTCACCATGAACAGCTCCAGCAAGCCCTTGTCGTTGTAAACCGCGCCACGAAGCCAGCGGGTCATAGAGGCGTCGGGAAGCTTTTGAGCTGGGGCGCGGTAGAACCAGCGATAGCCCTGAACTGATGCCAACTCGGACAGTCCGATAGGCACTGTTTTTCCGTTTGGAAGCGTTGTCTTTCCATCCGTAAGATCGACGGGCAGGGCGAGCCGGGGCTTCACTTTGTCCCCGGCCAGGTACACGAGCTGATAGTTCTGGGAACCCTTGAACGTGGCTCCAACCTGCGAACGAACGTACTCCGTGATGTAGCTCTGCTGGAGCGGCGTCATAGAAACATTGAGGCGTTGCCATATGAAAAATAGCGTGCAAAGCAAAGCCACAGCAATGGCTGAATAGCTCATAATCGGCGCGTGTGGCGGCCAGATGATCGTCTCTTTACGTCCCCATTGTGTCGCCATACTTATTGGCCCCCTGCCCTGTCATCCGAGTATTGCTGGCGCACTTCTTGTGCCGCTCTCCGCTTCTCTCTGCGAATCACAGCCATCATCTCTGTGAGCCATTCCTGCGACACAGGCTTCCCCATGATGAGCGGCTTGAAGAGATTCACCATCAGCATTCGTGTGGCTAGCCGCGCGTTTGTCGAGACGATCGAACACAGCAGATTTGTTGAGTTCTGCGATGCATGTCGTCACTTCCGCTACATCGGGCTATGCTATGGACCACCCGGCATCGGCAAAACACTCTCCGCTGTGCGCTACAGCCGCGCGGATCAGATCGTTCCGCGCGATCGCTGGACAAGCGAAGTAAGAGACGATCGCCCTGTCGACACCCTGCTTTATACAACTTCTGTGATCAATACTCCCTCCAGGGTCGAAAACGACATCAAGATGGCGCGAGAAAGGGTGATGAGTATCGTACTGGACCCTATTCGGCGGGAAGCGACGATGGTTCTGGAGGAGATCAGACTTAAAGACGAGAAGAGTCGTAGGGAAATCATGGACAAACCAGGCTGTTCTCCGTGCGACCGCCCTGCGGTCGATCCGACATACTTTGAGACATACAAGCAATATCAAGCTAAACAACGAGCAGTGTCAGACCCGACTACTTTAATCCTTGTGGACGAGGCCGATCGCCTCCAGATGAACAGCCTCGAACAAATGAGATCGATTTTCGACGAGGGAACCGCCGGCATGGTGCTGATCGGCATGCCCGGCATCGAGAAGCGCATAGCCCGATTTCCGCAGTTCTATTCGCGTATCGGTTTCGTCCATGAATTCCGTCCCTTGGATGCCAACCAAGTGCAAGAACTACTCGATCAGCGCTGGACTCCCGCGGGCGTTACGCTTCCCGATGAAAAACTCATCCCGGAGGTTGTCGCCAGCCTCATACGGATGACCGGCGGAAACTTCAGGCTCTTGACTCGACTCCTTACCCAAATCGAACGGGTTCTACAAGTTAACGACCTTCACCTCGTCTCCAATGAAGTAGTTGAAGCGGCGCGGGACAGTCTTGTGATTGGCACAAGCTGACGCCGTGTACGCCAAATAATCCTGAAACATTACGCCAAATAGCTCTGAAACAGTGCGCCAACTAAACTTGAAAGCTACAGTGCAGACCGTACCGGTCACCCACCCACTTTTCCATCACTCATCGGTGTCAATAACCGTCTTAATAATGAAGAACTGATCGATTACATTCATGCCGGCAAATCGCCGATGCCAGGTTTCCCCAGTATTACTGGGCAATCGATGACGGATCTTCTGACCTACATCAACAACGGCTTCGTCCCCAGCGACGCGCCACCGCGCAAGGCGATGAAGGGCTTGGCGGAGGGCGAGCCGCGCTGGCGCACAGACTACGGCTACTGGTACTCCAAATCAGGAAATGGAGTCATGCGTCCGCCGTGGACGACACTCTCCGCCTATGACATGAATACGGGAGCACTTCTGTGGCAGGTTCCGGTCGATAGTGATCCCAGCTATCCGATCAAAGGTATCAAGACAGGTACCGGAGACACGAACAAGGTAGGCATCGCTATTACAGCAAGCAGGTTGCTCTTTGTTCCGGAGGCGCGCTTGAAGAAGCTGATCGCGATCGATGCGGACACGGGCCAGACAGTGTGGGAGGGGGATCTTCCAGAGAAGGCAGTGGGAGTTCCGGCCGTCTACTCGGTCAACGGACGTGAGTACATTGCAGTTCCAGCGGCGAGCGGTGTAGCTCATCCGAGAGGCAAGGCCAAAGCAACCACTACTGAAGCTGGTACACACAACCAATTTGTTGTCTTTGCCTTGCCTGAGACGTGGGAATAACATCGCAGAGAATAGCATTGAGGCTGCAGATCAGTTGATGGATAAGCTGTTCTGCCTATTCGAAGTATTAGCCGAGCGACCGGGCATGGGACACAAGCGCCGGGACCTGACCAATTTTCCCCTGCTCTTCTTTTCAGAAGGAGCATATGTGGTGATCTACCGTAACCAGACCACGCATATCGAATCGTGGCTGTTGCCCATGGCGCTCGTGACATCCCATTCTGCTCACCCATCGACTCACATAACAGAACAACAAAATATAGATCAGGACCAATCGGTCCGTTGACATAATCCGCATGGATCAGACGTTACTCTGAAGGCCCCGGTCCCGAATGCGATAATCCCAGCTCCACAGATCTCTACTGCGCACCGAACGTCAACTCTCTTCCTCACCACCGGAGGCAAGTGTTCAGCGCCCTTTCTTGATCTCAAGCATTCTGCTCTGCTAAGGCAGGTATGCAGGTGGATCGGCAAAAGCTCGGTCCAGCTCTGTTGATCGCCTCCAATCTGGTTCTCGCAACGGGCCTAACCGAGCACATTGCATCACCCTTTGGTCAATGGACGCGTGTTATTGAGGAGTTACTCATTTATTCTGCGATTCCAACTTTGCTGGCCCAAAACGCATCACAACCGGACCATGAACAGAGGGCCGCTATGCGGGGCTGTCCATCTGAATTCGCTGAAAGTGTATATCGAACGATACCTCGACAGTTTCCGAGGCCATTCACTTTGTTCTGTAGCCGCTCCTTCAAAAGGAGGATGGGCAGTCTGGCCCCCCCAGCTGGTTCCATATGCAACCCGAAGCACAAAAAAGCATATGAGAACCCGGCAAAGTGACGCTGAATCGCATGCGCTGTCATGTTCGTACTGTAAGGAGCGTGCCTACGGGTTAACCACCGAAGAATGAATCATGTAGCTCGACGTTAAATGGCCTCCTAACGTTGTGCCATGAGGGCTGGAGGCTCATACTCGTGCTGGGTGGCAGGGCTGTGCGCAATCTTCTGCCCTGAAAACGCTCGACTAATTCCGCACGACTGAAGACGTGGGGAGATTCTTGCGGAAGAGTGTCTGGATTTTTAGGTTTGCGACCTTCGGAGGACTTGTTGAATGTCAAAGGCTATCGCCTGGCTAACAGGCTGGAAGCTGCTTGCGGCGCTTGATCGATTGCCTGCCCAAACTGTTACGGCCCTGCAATCTCTCGATCTTACGATCCGATCAAGCAACGCCTGGGCGAACCGATGCCAAGAATGGGTCGATTGCACGCGCACCTCGGAATCCAGAGGAGCGCCGTTCGGCCAGTTCTTCAGACCATGACATTGGGTAGCCAGACACTTGCGACGCGTGACGGCTGGGCCTCATCTTCCGTCCGTCGCAACGGTTCGAATCGAGGCCTCTGACAAATGGAACAGCTTTCGCGAAGAACGTTTATCGGTCAAAGTATGGCTGCGGCGTTGGCAACCGCCAGCTCGCGCCATCTGATGGCTTTCCCACTCGACTCATCCAAGAACGACGGCGTACAGAAGATTTCGGACCCTGCTCGTGATCTCTTCACCAGCCAGGGCTGGGAGGTTTGTGGCCGGCTGACCGCGGACTACGGAGCGAGTGCTCTCCGGCTGCAAGATGGTTTCATCTTGTCCAGAGACATCGCTCCCCAGAGCTGCTCTTTCAGCTTCGAAGGCCGTGCACCGGAAGATGCCCATGAGGTCCAGGTATGGGCGGCTATCCGATGCCGGGACCGGGACAGCCGTTATCTCTTTGGCCTTCGCGGAGGAGCGAATAATGATGTCTATCTCGCGCGATATGCGCCGGAGGGCGGAAATCGCTTTCTAGGCGTTGCCCGTCTGCCGTTCCGCCCTGAGGTTGGCAAGTGGTACCGCCTGCGCGCAGAGACGCATGGGGGACGCATCCATATTTACGTTGGAGACGAGCCTGTTCCGTCGATCAATGTAGAGGATAAGGAAGCTCTCTGGGATGGAGGCGCAGTCTCGCTCGGCGGCGGATGGCTCGCTGCCGAATTTCGGCAGGTGAAGACGGAGCCTTTAGCGGGCCAATGCCTGGAAAGGTTCCTCGCGATCGGGTCTCAATACCGTCAGGAGAGCGCGCCGGATCGTGCCTCGAAGAGAAGAGACGTTCGCGCCGCCTACCGCCCCCTGACGATCAAGGCGGCCCAGGGACCGCGTTATGACATAGCGTTGGATGGACAGTGGCTCTTCGTGCCGGATCACGAGCTGCCACAGGGCGCTGGACCTGAGGTACCCACTTCTTGTGACGACCAGTGGCACGTGCTCGATGTTCCCCGGATGTGGACACCCACTCTCACCTGGCTCCACCACGAGGCTGGATTCAGCTTACCCGGAGTTTCGGAGACGAAGGGTATCGCGGACAATCTTTATGCTGCGGAGATCGCTCGTCTTGACTCTTACACGTTCGATTGGCGCAAGACGAAGAGCGGCTGGTACCGGCATCACCTCATCGTCCCGAACGAATTGTCCGGCAAACGCGTAGTCCTCTGCTTCGACGCGGTGGCCAAGATCTCCACCGTATTTGTCAACGGAACCAAAGTCGGCCAGCACACCGGGATGTTCGCAGAGGTGGTCTGCGATATATCGGAGGTCCTGCGGCCGGGGCACAACGTGATCGCAGTGCACGTTATCGGTCAACCGGCACAATCCCATGGCGGCGATACTGTCAGCGGCGTTGCGGTCACGGTGGAAGTGACTGAGGCGATGCTCAATTCCCTGCCGCACGGAATGTATCCGGCGGAAGCCAGCGGGATATGGCAGCCCGTTCACTTACGAGTGATGGAACCGACTTCGGTCGATGAGGTCTGTCTCCGTCCCTCCCTGGACCGGCTGCAGTTCTCGGTGACTCTACGCCGGCCAGCTCCAGAGCATGCCGTCGATCTCTCTTACGAGATCAGCCCAGCCTCAGATAACGGGTCGCTCCATAAGGAGACATCCCGGCTTGGTCCCGGCAGCTCCACCCAACACTTTGAAACACCGGCATTGAAGTGCAAGCCGTGGAGCCCGGACTCTCCAAACCTCTACAAACTGGAGATCACACTCTCGAGCGAAGGTCGGGTGCTCGACAGACACAGCACGACGTTCGGCTTCAGAACCTTCACGGTTGAAGGCAATCGTCTACTGCTCAACGGCCGCCCCTACTGGCTGCGCGGAGCAAATCACTTTCCTCACGCCCTTGCTCCGAACGACCTTGAATTGGCGAGACGCTTCGTCACGCTCGCCCGTGAAGGCAATGTCGCCGTCACCCGGTCTCATACGGCGCCGTTTACCAAGACCTGGCTGGAGGCCTGCGACGAGCTGGGAATGGGGGTTTCGTTTGAAGGAACATGGCCCTGGCTGATGCTTGAAGGTGACCCCCCGGATCCTGCACTGCTGAAGGCATGGAAAGAGGAGTTCGCTTCGCTCATCAGACAATTTCGCAATCATCCGTCCCTGCTGTTCTGGACCGTCAACAACGAGATGAAATTTGAGGTCCTGGACCGTTCAAAGCCAGAGAGGCTGACGAAGAAATGGGAGGTTCTGAACGACATGATGTCCACGATCAGAGCTCTCGACCCCACGCGCCCGGTCGTTTGCGACTCCAGTTACCTTCGCAAATCAGTCGCGCAGGAGTATCAGAATCTTATCGTCCCGCGTCATTTTGACGATGGCGACATTGACGATCGTCACTCCTATTTCGGATGGTATGAACGCTCCTTTTTCCACTACTTCCGCGGAGAATTCGGTCAACAGTCTGCAACCAAATTACGGCCGTTGATCAGCCAGGAGATGGCCACCGGCTATTCGAGCAACGACGATGGACACGCAGTCCGGTTCTACACCTTCAAACACTACACGGCGCTGGCAATGGTCGGGGACGAGGCTTACGAACATCGCGATCCACGTTATTTCCTCGAACAACAGGCTCTGTCCACGAAGGAGCTTGCAGAAGCCTTCCGCAGATCGGAGCGCTCCACGTCGGCTGGCATCCTTCATTTTGCCTATGTGAGCTGGTTTCGTAATGTCACTTCTGCCAACCAGATCGAACCCTACCCGTCCTATTATTCCCTCAAGAAAGCCTTGGAACCTGTACTGGTCAGCGCGGAGCTGTGGGGAAGAACCCTCGTCGGGGGTCGAGGGTACGGTATTCGAATCTGTATTGCCAATGACTCCGGTGACGGCGCCGACATCGGTGCCGGCCAAGTTCGATGGAGCATGCAATCCGAAGGAACCGTACTTTCATCGGGCCTCGTCGCAGTCCCCCCGGCATCCTTCTACTCCAACGTGTGGGTAGATACAGAGATTCATCTGCCGCAACAACTGCCGCGGGACAGAACCAGCGCGACATTCCATCTTGAATACCTCAGTGGCCAGAGGACTCGCTCTGAAAACGAATATTCCATCACAGCCGTCACGGAGCGTTGGGCGAACCAAAGCATGACAGCTGCGGACCGCTTCTGTCTTCTTGATCCCTCGCAGACAATCAACGCGGCATTTCGTTCCGGTCGATTCAATCGCATATCCCACATTGCGGAGGCATCGAGCGAAGAAGTCCTGGTGGTCTCCTCTGCGGAGACCCTGTTACAAGACACGAAACAGATGGAGCAGATTCGCGATTTCGTCAACGCAGGGGGTAGAGCACTTCTTCTAAAACCGGGCCGCGCTCTGCCCGATCTTTGCCCGGATCAGGTGCAGGGCTACAGAAAGGCAGAAGGGGAGAATGCCTGGATGTGGCGGCCGGAATCGAGCGCATTTGAAGGTCTGACTCCATTGGATCTCAGCTGGTTTGACATGGGAAGGGACGCTATTCCAAAGGCCTGCTCCGGGACTTACAGAGTCAGTTACCTTCGTAGGGACGTGAGTGTCCTCGCCTACTGTATGGATCGTCATGGTTACCTGAAGCGGCCGGAGCAGATGGCCGAGTTTGGGGGATCGCCCCTTCTTCAGATCCGCCTGGGAAAAGGCACTCTGATCGCAAGCGAGATGGAAATCGGCAGTGAGGATCCGATCGCGACGCGACTGCTTGGCAATCTCCTTCTCCTGTTGCAAACACGATCTGTCAAAAACCCAGAAGGAACAAAGTAGACACAGGACCCCCGGAACCTAAAGGAGCGCATCACCCATGCAATTCTCTTCCCGCCGCAGCTTTCTATCCTCTGCCTCAGCAATCGGACTCGAGGGTTTGGCCAACGTCCGAAGCGCCTATGGTTCTCCTTCTACCGGAAGTGGCGGAGAGTTGGGGACAGCTGACAGAAATGTATTGCAATACGGAGCACGCGCCGACCAGAGCTTCGATAATACAAAAGCCTTTCAATCGGCCATGGACGACACCGCAAAGGCTGGCGGGGGGACGGTATATGCTCCGCCCGGCGGCTATCTTTTTCGTGGGAACCTGAAGGTACCCCGGGGAGTCACTCTGAGGGGTTCCTATGGCTGCGTGCCCTCTCACTCCGGCATCGTGAAGAATCTCCACGCTGTCAGACCCGGACAGGACGGAACAGCTCTTTTCGTGACGGGGGGCAAGGGGCAGGAGGATGGAGTTCCATTCCTCACAGCCGGCACAAATTCCACGGTTGCGGGGCTGACAATCTATTACCCCGAACAGGTGACCGATGTGGCTCCGGTGCCATATCCGTGGGCAATCGCGATGCGGGGAGATAATGCCGCTGTCCTCGACGTGGAGCTGCTCAATCCTTACCAGGGTATCGACACGAAGACCAGCGCCCGGCATAACATTCGCAACGTGACGGGACAGCCGATCCGCCGAGGCATCTTCGTAGACGCAATCTACGACATTGGCAGAATCGAGAACGTTCATTTCAATCCCTGGTGGACGAGTTCAGGGCCGCTCTATCAATGGCAACTGGTACACGGCGAAGCATTCATCTTTGGCCGTGCGGACTGGGAGTATGTGCTCAACACGTTTGCCTTTGGATATGGCGTAGGGTATTCCTTCGTGAAGACAGACACCGGCGTCTGCAACGGCAACTTTCTCGGAATCGGGGCAGACTGCTGCAACCGCGCAGTTCGCGTCGAACAGAGTGCCCGCTATGGCATCCTTATTACGAACGGGGAGTTCACCTCCTTTCTTGGGGACGACCCCACTCAAGTTGAGGTTCTCCCCGGCCACAGTGGTTCGGTGAGGTTCGTGAACAGCGCATTCTGGGGCCCCTGCGCCCAGATCGCAAAGGTGGATGGCGACAGGCACGGGACGGTCTCGTTCAGCGATTGCATCTTTTGCGAATGGGACAAGAGCGGGAAAAAGGCAGCACTACAGTTTTCCGGTGGCAAGGCTGTTGTAAGGGGATGTGAGTTCCAACAGAGCAAACCTCAGATTGAGCTTGGAGAGCGAGTTCGCAGCGCTGTCATAAGCCACAACCTCTTCGAGGGTCGACAGCAGGTGATGAACGCCGCCGGCAAGCGTGCCCAGATCGAATTGAATGGAGCAACCGAGTAAGGAATATGAGATCAAGGAATAACAGTTCCCGGAGACGATCAGTGCACACGAAGTTCATTTGGGTGGCCTCAAGCGCCATTCTGTTCAGCTCTCAGATTGCCGGCATCGTCGGCCTCCCTGCGCAGGCAAGACGCAGTTCGTCTCCACCCTATCGCAACGCTTCCCTGTCCGTTGACGCTCGAGTTCGCGATCTGCTCACTCGGATGACGTTGGAGGAGAAGGCTCGTCAACTCGATTTCTACGACGGCGATGAGTCCCTTCAACCTGGGCTGCCCAAAAAAAGTAACCGGACGCCACCTGGCGCTGATGTCTTCTCTGAGACACGCGCAGAACAGCTCTTTGGGACTCTGGGCGCGGGCGCCGTACACGACGTGGAGCCTTCGGCGGGGCTGTATAACAGGATGCAACGTTGGCTGATCGGTCATAACAGGCTTGGAATCCCCGCCTTGTTCATCGAAGAAGGCCTGCATGGATACAGCAACGGAACGGTATTCCCGACCCCTATCGGTCTGGGAGCAACCTTCGACCCCGGTCTGGCTCATGACACTGCGGCGAGCATCGCGGCAGAGATGCGATCGACCGGCGCGGCCATGGTGCTCGCCCCGGTGCTGGATCTGGCGCGGGAGCCCAGATGGGGGCGTGTCGAAGAGAACTTCGGTGAAGATACCTTCCTCACGACCCGGATGGGGGTCTCCTACGTTCAAGGCACGCAGGGGGACAGTCTCGCCACCGATCACACGATCGTCGCGGAACCGAAACACTTCGCCGGACACGGGTCTCCGGAAGGAGGCAGCAACACCTCGCCGGTTCACATGGGAGAGAGAGAGTTGAGGTCAACGATGCTTCCCCCATTTGAAGCAGCATTTCGTGAGGGACAGGCGATGGCCACGATGGCGGCCTATCATGATATCGACGGGATTCCTATCACCGCTGATAGCGAGCTTCTGACAACGATCCTGCGGGGAGAGTGGGGATTTCGCGGCTTCGTTCTCTCCGATCTCGGAGCAATCAAGCGTCTTGAGACCGCGCATCACGTCGCAGGCTCACCCTCTGACGCAGTCTGTATGGCGGTCCATGCAGGGGTCGACATGCAGTTTTATGACTACCCCCACGATGTCTTTGAACATGCACTGATCGATTGCCTTCACGATGGTCGGCTAAAGCAGGCCGATCTGGATCGTGCTGTCTCTGCCGTTCTGCGGGTGAAGTTTCAGTTAGGTCTTTTCGAAAAACCGTATGTCGACGAGGCTCTTGCCGTCAAAGAGCACCGTTCAACAGAGCATCTGGCGGTTTCTCTTCGCTCCGCGCGCGAATCAATAACGCTCCTGAAGGACGCAAACGCGGTGCTCCCTCTCTCGAAGAGCGTGCGTCGGATCGCCGTGCTCGGCCCGAATGGTGCAGTTGCCCGGTACGGCGACTACGAAGAGGAGAAGAATGGTTTGCACATCAGCATCGTGGATGGCATAAGAAAACTCTTACCTGAAGCTACCGTAAGTTTTGACGAGGGTGTAGATATTCAAAAGGCTCTTGCGGCGGCACGCGATGCGGAGGTGATCCTTCTCGCACTGGGGGAGAAGCAGGGGATCTCCGGTGAAGGTTTCGACCGTACGAATCTTGACCTTCCAGGCAATCAGCAGGAGCTTCTGGAAGCAGCGGTAGGGACGGGGAAGCCAGTTGTCCTTGTGCTCGAAAACGGGAGGCCCTTGACGATCGGCTGGGCCGCCGAACATGTGCCTGCAATCGTCGAAGCATGGTATCCGGGTGAGTACGGTGGACAGGCTATTGCGGAGACTCTGTTTGGAGACATCAACCCTGCGGGCCGTCTACCTGTGTCCTTTCCTCGAACGATCGGCCAGCTTCCTGATTTTTACAGCGCCCTGTCTTCCCGGCAACACCGGTATGTGGATAGCGACGGCAAGCCTTTGTTTCCGTTTGGCTTTGGATTAAGCTATACAACGTTTGAATACAGCGCCTTTACGATCAGTGCCCAACCGGACGGCCAGGACGTCCTGGCCAAGGTTACGGTCAGAAATACGGGTACGCGAAGCGGCGACGAGATCGTCCAGCTCTATGTTCGACAGGAGGTAAGCTCGGTCGCCACTCCTGGCCGCGCACTCAAGGGTTTCCAAAGGATCCATCTCGATCCGAACGAGAGCCGCGAGGTGGAGCTACGCGTACCGCAGCGAGTCCTGGCCGTCTGGAACAGGCAACACCAGTGGGTTACAGAGCGGGGTCAATATACCGCCTGGATCGGAGGCTCCTCGACGGCAACGCTCTCAGCAAACTTCCAATTGCGCTGAGTTTATTTGCCGGATGACACGCTCGATGAGCCGAGGAGCACCTGCTCCCGGCTCATCGAGGAAGGAGCGGCCCCTGGAGCGCTTGCCCAGTTTGTATTGGGAGAGTCCCCCATCTCGAGCGTAAGCGTGCCGCCCTGCGACAGATCAGAGTGCGCGAACCACGAACGATCGAGCGGGGCGCCGTTCAGGGTTGCTGACTGGATGTACTTATTTTTGGCGGAGACATGGTTGGCGACGATGCTGAATCGTTTTCCATTCGCCAGCGTGATCTGGGTCTTCGAAAAGATCGGGCTTCCAATCTCATAGACAGGAACACCGGGCGTCACCGGATAAAAGCCCATGGCGCTGAACACATACCACGAGGAGGTCTCTCCACCGTCATCGTCTCCGGGAATGCCCATGGGTCCGTCGTTGTACCAGAGGTCCATCATCAGTCTCACCAGGCGCTGCGTCTTCCACGGTTGACCGGAAAAGATGTAGAGGTAAGGAACATGGAAGCTGGGCTCGTTTCCTTGCGCATACATTCCGACCAGGCCGGTCGCGTCGGGAAATTGTCCGAGGAATGCGAATTTTGACGTTCCATAGGGCTCGGTAAAGACACGATCGAGCTTAGCGTTGAAAGCATCTCTTCCTCCCATCAGATTGATCAGACCTGCAACGTCGTGCTGGGCGCCCCAGGTTGCAAGCCAGGTGTTGACCTCGGTTGTATAGTCTCTGCCGCCTTGACCGCCGCCGCGACGAGGATCGAAGTGTTCAACCCATGCGCCGCTCGCGTCTTTCGGCGCCATGAGGCCGATTCGAGGGTCATACAGGTTGCGGTAGTTGCTCGCAAGATTTCCGAAATAGCGTGCGTCGGCGTCTTTGCCCAAAGCTGCCGCGAACTCCGAGACACACCAGTCGTCATAGCTGCTCTCCAAAGTTACCGACACGGCCTGCCGCTTCTCAGAACGGTTCACCGATGTCGATGTCTCGGTTTCACCGAAACGCAGCGCGGGAAGGAATCCCTTATCGAAGTAGACCTTGTCGAGCTCCGTAAGGGGACCCCTCTCCCACGGCAGCATCGTTGCCTCGGTTGAATTCTTGCGCATGCCCTGGAAGGCGAGGCCGGCGTTGAAATCGCGGTAGCCCTTTGCATAGGTATCGAGAATCAGTTGATCCGCGTGGTGTCCGATCATCACCGCCTGTTCCCCGGCAACCGAAGGAAAGGAAGGCATCCAGCCGCTCTGTTCAAACATCCGGACGTAGGACCAGACCATGTCGACTTGTCTCTTCGGATCAAGAATCAGCTGAAGCGGGTGCAAGGACCGGAAGGTGTCCCAGAGGCCGTCATCCGTGTAGAAGTCGTGCCCTTCGGACGGATGCACTCGATGGTCATAACCACTGAAATAGTGCCCATCCTCCGTGATATCGGTCATACGGAGGAGCGAACGGTACAGTGCCGTGTAAAAGATCGTTCGCTGCCGCTCAGTGCCTCCTTCGACAGAGATTCGGGAGAGGGCCTGATTCCAAACCTCGCGGCTCTCGTTGCGTATCTTGTCGAAGTTCCAGTCAGGTATCTCCCGCTGAAGGTTGCGTCGCGCCTGGGCCGTGCTGATATACGAGACTCCGACCCGTACCTCAATTGTCCGCACCGAGCCGTCTACGTCACCGACGGACCCGATATGATCGCCACTCCGCGTGGAGTCATTCCCCATTGCTGTTCCCTGCCATGTTTCCACGTTCGTGAGCGGATGCGAGAACTCAGCATAGAAATATTGCCTTGTCTCTCCCGCCGAAGGGACGGCCTGGGTCACTGCACCCTCTACTCTTTCACTTCCCTGGACTGCACTCGGGCTCAAGGTATCGATGGCCGCGTTGGCTTCAAGACTGAAGACAAGATGAGTCTGTTTTCCGACCGGCAAAGTGAATCGATAGATTGCAGCCTGATCTGTGGCCGTGTACTCCACAAAAGCTCCGGGGGTCTCGAGTCGCGCCGAATAGTAGTATGGCGTCGCCACCTCGTCGTCATGGTCGTACGTCGACCCGTAGGAGGCGGGGGAGGTGCTGCGGGCCGCAGTGGAGACCATCAACGTCGCAGGACCAGCCGGGAAACCGTGTACCTGCTGGGCAAGGTATCGATCATTGGTCTCGGCAGGAGTGATAGGGTAGAGACGCGCCATGCCAAACGGCCTCTGGACAAAGGGCTTCGTTGCGGAGAGCAGTACGCCAATGCCTCCAATATTCGGTGACACCTCGTCGACAGGAGCCTTCAGGTCTTGCGCCGCCGCCGACAGCGCAAAAGAAAATACGAGGGAGAACATCAAAGATCGCATCAACAGTCGATTCCGGCTTCAGCCTGGTGAATTCGGCCCCAATCCGTCACTTTCGTGGCCCGAGAAAGCATAACCGACGAAACCATGTAATTGGACGTTAGGCGCTGTTTCCTAACAGCCGATGCCTCTACCGCACCGTGTAACCTATTTCGATGGGCATCGTGATGGTACTTGGCGAGTGCCATCCTGGTGTGAGAAGATTTCCCGACTAGACAAGAGCCCTAATGCAGTCGATAGAGATAGCGCCAGACGCACGCAAGGAAGCGGTTCGAATCGGCCGGTCAAAGCACGATGCGGACCGGGTTCTGCAGTGCGTGAGAGAGATCGCAGAGAGCGCAGCATTCCGCAACAGCCAGCGTAGCGGTCAATTCCTTATCTATATAGTTGAGCAGGCTATCGCTGGGAATTTTGACGCACTGAAAGAGCGGCTCATCGGTATAGAACTTTTCGGGCGGTCCGCCACCTACGACACCGGTGAAGATGCCATCGTCCGCGTAACTGCGAGCGATGTCCGCAAGCGGCTGCTGCAGTATTACGGACAGTTTGGTGAGGCAATGGAGTGGCGAGTCACGCTTCCTCGTGGCTGCTATATCCCTGAGCTGATTCATAGTCCACAGCATGATAAGCCTGATACCGGTGGGACTTTCGCTTCCACCGCGATCGAGGAGGTCCCCGCTGTCGCGGAGACGCCCCAGGCCACCACGGCCGCCTTATCGCACGTGGAAGCCTTGACTGGCCGATCGCCTCTGAAACAAGGCACCCTGACACTAGCTATAGCAGTCACCTGTTTCGCGTCTGCGCTACTCACGTTTTCGGGGTGCTGGTTCTGGTTAGGGCACACTACATCGGGCTCGCAGGCCCCACCCGTCTGGGCCGGCCTGCTCGACCCGCATCAACCCTTGCGGATCATTACCAGCGACCCTAACATCGCCGAGATTCAGGGCCTCACAGGACAGCGGATCACGGTTTCTGACTACGCAAATCATCGTTACATACCCGATCCGAGCAAAGTTTCTCCCGTCTCGCTGGTGTTTGCAAACAACATACTGCGTGGCGACAAGGTCGCTGCAGTGGATGCCTCCATCGTTGCAGATGTCGCGGCCACAGCCCAAAGGTATGATACCGATGTGCTCGTTCGAACCGCTCGCGCTATCCAACTTTCGGACTTGGCAACGGACGGCAACTATGTCGTCATTGGCAGCCCTCTCACGAATCCCTGGTCTTCGTTGTATCTTGCGAACGCTGATTTCCGCTTTGCGAGAGAGCCTTCCGGACGTGAATATATAGAGGATATAAAGCCCGAAACGGGGGAGAAGCCGCAGTACACGCCCTCGGCACTCGGCTTTGCGACCGGGCAGTCCCTCGCCATCGTCGCTTACCTCCGCAATCCGGATCACCGTGGCCATGTCCTGGTACTTGCAGGTCTTAACGGAGAAGGGACCGAAGCAGCCGGCCAGTTTGCAGTCGACGCTCATCGCATGGAGGAAGCACTTCGTGGATGCGGTTACACTAGCGGGCGCGAAGTGGGCAATGTTGAGATTCTATTGCAACTCAACATGATGGCCGGGTTACCCAGCCATGTCGTTATGCTTTCTTGTCATCAACTGCAATATTGATATTTGATTTGTAGCTGCCATTCTGGCATTTGCCCTTACAGCAGCATCGCGTGTGATTTTATGCGGAGCTACCGCGAGACCTTGGTGGCCGTTTGATTTTTCGATCCGAATCGCCTCGGAAATACTGATCCACATCGTTCACCGTTGCCCAAGGCCTACATTCGCTTCGCGAACAAAACAGGTGTGCGGACACGTTAGCCGAGAACTAACCGGTAGCGGAAGCTGCGCAACGACAAACGATGCTGACGGCAGGCGATTCTAAACGCAAGAGATAGCGACGTCTCTCTGGAATGACACCGCCGAACATTCCTAACCTCCCTCCTATCAGTTCCGTAGCGCTTCTACCCCATTGACAGCAGGTTGGACGCAATCATAGCGTTCTACCGATCCATTCAATACGCTCTCGACCGATCAACGGACTTTGCAGCGATGCTGAGACCGGGAGAGGGCAGCTGAGGCAATTTTTCGGAGTCCAATGAACCCGTCCGATTCTCCGCTTCGCACTCGAAGCGGCAATTCGACTCAAGCATCCCGTCTGGACCGCCTTGTCAGGTCTCTCGGCGGATACAGCTCCCTGATGGCGGCGGCGATGAGCCTTACGGGACTGACATCCGTTCTTTGTCCAGACTGCTTCGGTCAGGACAACACAGCTGCTTCGACCCTCCGGGTAAAGAGTCAGCTTGTCATACTCGACCCAGCCGTGACGACCAAAGACGGTCGCGTCGTAACAAACCTCAATCGCGACGATTTTTCGATCTTTGAAGATGGAGTCGAGCAGGAGATCCGATACTTCTCGGTACCAGGTCCGAGCGACCGCATACCGGAGACCCCCCGCAAGGACAAATTTGGCAAGGACGACTGGGGAGATTCGCCGCTCACCCTTTTGGTTCTTGATGCCCTGAACACGCCCTTTGACGAGATTGCTTACTCTCGGCAACAGGCGAACAAATATCTCTCTGCGCAGCCCGAACTCCTCAACCAGCCGACGACGATTCTCTGGCTCGATGATGCAGGGATACACCCCATCGCACCTTTGACGAGAGTGCGACAGGAACTTCTGCGTGCGTTGCAGTCAGAGCGACCGACACTACCGGGGAAGCTGGCTCGCGGCGCCGGGGTTGAGCGTCTGAGTTCGTCTTTGGCCGCGCTTCAACAGATCGCACTGTTTAGCAGGGGAAGTAAGGGAGGCAAGCAGATCGTATGGATCGGCCGCAGCTTCCCAGGCGTGGACGGCACACAGCTTGGGAAAGAACAGACGAGCCTCCTCAACAGGGCCGTGAGCAGCACACTGGATCTTTTGCTCACCGCTCGCGCTGCGATTTACGTCGTCGATCCCGCTCTCAATCTGGAGCCTCCTGCCGACCGTATCTCCACATCCGGGAACCCGCAAACGATAAGCCCGTTCAGCTCCGCAGACCCATTTTTGCACTCCTTCAGTTTTACGAGTTTCGTTGATCAGTCGGGAGGCAAATACTTCTACGGCGGAAATGACCTCAACAATGAGATCGCAAGCAGCATCGATCGAGGGACCCACTTCTACACGATCGGCTATGTACCTAGCTCACCCATCGAAGATGGAAGGTACCGGAAGATCGAGATACGTCTAAAGAACTCGAACCTGCAGGTACAAAGCAAACAGGGCTACTATCCGACTGAGATCAGTCAAGCCGCTCCGAACGAGCGCGACCTTCGCTTCGATCTCCATGAGGCCGCGGTCAGCCGCATGCCGTACAACTCGATTGGGGTTGCGATCCGCAGTTGCGGCTTCCAGGCCGACACAAAGACGGTGACCTGTGAGGTCATCGTCTATAACCACTCGCTCACGGCAACCGACGCTGAAAACGGAGAAGAACACGCTTCGATCGTGTCCGTATTTGGCGCCCTCGATCAAAGCGCGGTCCTGCTGGGCAATAGCGTTTCGGCAGTCTCTTTCAAACTCCCCTCGAACCCGGGAGCCAACAGCTATAGCCTGCTCCGGGTCCATTTGACCGTGCCCTCTCGAACAGCGTCGCTTCGTGTAGTTGTCCGCGATATCGACGGGCGTATCGGAACGGCAGACCTGAACTCAGCGATGTTCGCACAGATCAACGCTGCACACATCTTCTAACGCCAGCAGGTAGAAACAGAAGCATTTTGAAACGGAGACCAATCGATGGACACTTCAGCAAGAATTGGGCACGCACAGAAAAGAAAATATTCTAGACATAGCATTCGCCGGCGGCCACTGGAACGGCTTCTTCTCCTGGTTGTCTTCGGCGCACTCTTCGCATCGCAGGCTCTCGCCCAAAGCACGGGTCAGGGGATCATCTCCGGAATTGTTAGCGATTCAACCGGCGCCAGCGTAAGCCACGTGGCGGTAAACGTTCGAAATACCGACACGAACGTATCGATCAATGCCTTCACCAATGACACTGGCTACTACGAGGTAAGGAATTTAAACGAAGGTCCTTATGAAGTCTCCACTACTGTCCAGGGGTTTGAGCGGTTTATTCGTTCCGGCATCGTCCTCCAGGCTGAAGGGCACCCCAGTATCGATCTGCAGCTAAAGGTCGGCAGTTCAACCGAGAGTGTTGTCGTCAATGCGGGAGCTCCCCTGATCGATACCCAGGGAGTGTCGATCAGCCAGGTAATTACCTCGGAAGAGATGTCGGCCCTTCCGAACGGGCAGGCAGCGATCTGGCTCGCAATGCTCTCTCCCGGTGTTCAGTCGAACTACGCCCAAAACTATTCGCTGGGTGGGGCGAGTCCAAACTGGAATGGATCGGGCCCCCAGTTCGGCGCGTATGGTCGAATCGGCGCTAACGAGTTCAATCTGGACGGGGCGCCCAATATGGCCGGCCAGCGAGGACAGGCTATCAACCTCTCCCCCGAAGAGCTCGGTCAGACCAGCGTGAACGTAACCCCGTTCGATCCCTCGGTTGGCCATACTTACGGCATACTTCTCACCCAGACGACCAAGTCAGGGACAAATGACCTGCATGGCGGCGTTCGATATCGAAGATACGACCTGCGTTGGTTTGGGTTGCAGCACTTCCAGAAGTTCACGTATCAATACCACACGCAGCTCGACAAGTGTTCGACCAACTCTGGCTCGGCGGCGTGCGAATACGACGAAAACACGTATGGGTGGCCTGGAACGCACTTGAACTCCGGCGATGCGGCCATCGGCGGTCCGGTCTTTATCCCCAAGCTCTACGACGGCCGAAACAAGTTTTTCTTCTTTGTCGGAGTTGTACTTGATGCTCCGAATAATGCTCAGTCGACTACGCTCGCAATACCCACGATCCGGCAACGGAGCGGCGACTTCTCCGATTTACCTTTACCAGTGGCAGGCACAGTAGCGCCGGCTACGTTTACCGCGGCTTGTGGCCCGAACGCAACCTACTATGGCCAATACCAAATTTACAATCCATACTCCGTGACCTTCGATTCGAAGGGTGTTCCCCGGCGCGCCCCTTTCTGCGGAAATGTCATTCCCTCCAGTCTGATCAGCAATCTGCCGCTGGTTCAGGTGGTCAACGGCTTCCTGCCCACCCCATCCAGTACGGCTTCGACCGGAAATAACTACAACTACACGCCCGTAAACTGGAACACCTATCGCGCTGTAACGAACCGGTATGACTATACGGTGTCCGAGGCCGATCACATCTTCTTCCGTTGGAGCCGGGCCCACTATTATCAGTTGGCACAGGATTTCCAGACGGGTGATCAGGGCAGGCAAGGCGTGCATCACTGGATTCCAACCGGGGCTCTCGGCTGGTCTCATATTCTTTCTCCCAAAATGGTTGTCGATGCCACCGTTGGAGCAACGGAGTGGACTGGATACGGCGACCTCTACCCCGGCTGGCAGGCCTATAAGCCAAGCGACCTGGGACTTCCAACCTATCTGGACGACTATGCAGGATCGAATGCACAGTTCCCTGTGATCGCCATGAGCGGGTACCAGACGATCGGTAAGACCGCGATCAACGTGACTCACTTTCGCAGCCTGGCAGTCCGGGGAAACCTGACGGCGGTATTGGCCAATCACACCTTAAGAGGCGGCGCCGAGTGGAGAAGTCAGAATGCGGCAGGTGGCGGTCCAGCAGCATCGAATACAACGGCCGGACCTTCCGGACAGTTCAACTTCGACAATGCCTATGTCCAGCAAAATAACGGCACCGACGGTACCTATCCATCGACGTCCACGGGATTGAGCTATGCATCGTTCCTGCTCGGTATTCCAACGACCTCACAAACCACCACCACAACATCGACATCCCGCTCGAATCCGTACTACGCTTTTTACGTTGGCGATACATGGCGCGTCTCACGGAAGCTGACCATAATCCCCGGTATCCGCTATGAATTCGAATACGGTCCGACGGAGAAACACAATCGCCAGATTGTAGGGTGGGACCCCAACGCGCACCTTACCTTTGCGTCGACTGTGGACACGGCGTACCAGTCGACACTGGCCTCCCTCACTGCTGCGCAAAGAGCGGTAGCTCCGGCCCATCTGCCGGTACAAGGCGGACCGATCTACGCCGGTGTGAATGGAGCCTCCACTCGCCAGTGGGTTAACAACTGGAGGGTGCTGCCAAGACTTGGAGCGGCGTATTCCATTACCCCGCAAACAGTGCTTCGTGCCGGCGCGGGCCTGTACTACGACACGCTCGACGTGTTGAACGAGAACGCAACCATCAATACGGACGGATTCAGCAGCACAACAGGACCGATCGCCTCCTCGACGACGTTTGGCGCCAACTTCGTGCCGGGTATCTCTCCCATGTCCGATCCGTTCCCTCTCAGCAATGGATCACGTTTCGCCGCTCCCGTCGGCAGCTCGTTAGGAGCGGATTACTATGGGGGCAGCTCCGCGACGATCGGTATCTATGACCACAATCGAGTCCCTGCCCGGTCATGGAGAACACAGATTAGCATGGAGCATCAGATCGGAAGCAGCCTGGTTGTTCAAGTAGCGTATGTCGCCTCGCGTACGAGAAATATCACTCTCGACGGAAGCGCAAATACCACTCGTACGTACACTGCGGGTTACCTGAACGCAACGGCCGTACCTGCATCCTTCTTCACAGGGGGCATTCAACCGAACTCCGCGACGAATAGTCTTCTTGGAGCAAATGTGCCGAATCCGTTTTACATCGGCAACCTAGGTAGCTTAGCGACTAGCGATCCGGTCTACTACAACCTGCTCACGAAGAGCAGCTATGTCAACTCAAAGACGATTCAGCTCGCCAATCTGGTGCGTCCTTATCCCCAACTTGCGGCTCTACGCCTGTATAACTCAATCGGGGGCTCCCAGTTTCAGGAGTTTCAGGCCAACGCGAGCAAACGCATCAGTAACGGTCTCATCGCCAACGCATCGTACCAAAAGAACTATCAGAAGGATCGCGATTACTTCCAGAACCCGTTCGATGTTACCCCAAGTCTGGAGTCGAGCCTGCAGAGCCCGCCCTGGCGATTTACAGCGTCCTGGGTCTACTCGCTTCCTTTCGGAAGAAATATGCGGTTCGCAAACAGCGGTTGGCAGAGTGCGGTCTTTGGAGGATTCCAGTTCTCTGGATCGTACGAGGCAAATCCTGGCACTTTGCTCACCTTCGCGTCGAATGGATCGGGCTCCGGCCAGGGGAATATCTTCTTCATCGGCGATCCGAACAGTATCAAACTGAAAGATCAGATCTACAACACCAACTATTCGGCCGGAGTCGCGACAATTCAGGGGTTTAACACGCAATCCGTGACAGCAACCGCTTCGACGACAAACTCCATCACAAACTGCACTTACAGCGGCACTGGATTTGTCCTGCTTCCAGCCTGCCTGCCTAACAACTACAACCTGCGAGTCTTTCCCATCCATGTGGAGGGTGTGCGCGGGCAGGGTCTCAATAACTGGAATGGCGCCTTTGGGCGAACGTTCAACGCAGGCGAGCGCGTTCAGGTTCAAGCCCGCGCGGACATCCTGAATCTGTTCAACCATCAGCGTGTAGCCCCGGTGGGAGGAGCTCAATTGAATCCAACCAGTGCCCAATTCGGTCTCGTCACGGCGGACAATGGAAACGGAAGGACGATCGCTCTTCAGGTTTTGGCCACGTTTTAATCGGCATCTGTCACGAGCGGCAGGAGCAATTTCACCTGCCGCTCAACCCCTTAATCGCCTCTCGTCGAAATAAGGGAGACGCAAACTGATATGGTTTACGCCTTGCCCAGTGCCCTGGTACTGCGAGGGCTCGCATAATAGACGGCTTTTGGGTGCCAGCAGTGTCAGCTTACGGAGTATGTGAGCTGACAACTTGAAAGTTCTGTAGCGGAGGAGTCAATTTATAACGAATCACAGTTGCTTTGTGCGTTGCGCCATAAGTTGAGTTTTGTACTCCTAAAGGAACCGCCCTCGTTAGCCCCGAAGAGGCTCAGGAGACCCAGTGCTAGAATTTTCCTTTCCGGCACTTTCATGTCTTCTCCACGACAGAGCAATCCTCATAGCGTCGAATTCGTAAAGATCGCCGAGACGGTAGAAGATCTAGCTCTCCTCAGGCAGCACGTAAAGGACATCGTCGAAGGCGCCGCCTTCAAAGGAAGCCACCGCAGCGGGCAGTTCCTCCAATACATCATCGATCAGGGCGTCGCCGGGCACTTCGACTCCATCAAGGAGCGCGTGATCGGCGTCGAGCTCTTCGGGCGTTCCCCAACCTACGACACCGGCGAGGACGCAATCGTCCGAGTCACCGCGAGCGACGTCCGAAAACGTCTGCTGCAGCACTATGGCCGTTATGGAAACGAGTCTCCGTTCCGCATCAGTCTTCCGCTCGGCTCCTACATCCCAGAGATCGTTCGCGACCCACAACCCGGCCCAAAGCATACAGAACCAGCGACGAGCGAAGTTGCTCTTCCGTCTTCAAACGGACTTCCTGTCATTGCCACGCCAGAGCCTACGCCGCACGAGCCCTCCTCTACCCCCGAGACTCAACCCGCCGCCTCTGTGGAAGAACAGCTGGCCCGGCGACCGGCTCGCTGGTGGCTCTATGCCGCGCTCGCACTGACCGTCCTTAATATAGGAGTGTGGATCTTCTTCTGGAACCGGAACGTTCCGGGCGCCCAGGATCCTCGCCGGGTTCTTCCCTGGTCTGCCCTCCTGGACTCTCCGCGTCCTCTGCAGCTCATCACGAGCGATCCCGATATCGCGGAGATTCAGGGATATACGGGTCAGGTCATCACGATCTCCGATTACGCGAATCACAACTACATTCCTCACCCTGAGCAGCTGACGCCCGAGACGACCCAGATCTGCCGCATCCTTCTGGGCGGAAACAAGGCGGCGCTGGTCGATACCCCCATCGCCGTCGGAGTTACGGAGCTCGCACAGGCCAGCTCGCGGCGCGTAGAGGTTCATGCGGCAAGAAGCATCCAGCTCTCGAATCTCCAGACCGACGACAACTTCGTCCTCCTCGGAAGTCCTCGCTCGAACCCATGGATAACGCTCTTCAGCGATCAGATGAGCTTCCGGTTTTCCTACGACAAGGCCTCCTCGCAGGAGATCATCCTCAACGTCCATCCCGGACCGCATGAAAAACCCCAATATGTGCCGACGGCCCTGGGATGGGCTACCGGCCAGTCCTATGCCATCCTCGCGATGGTTCGGAATCCCGACCAGAACGGCAACGTCCTTCTTCTGAGCGGAGCCAACGCCGAAGGAACCGAGGCTGCGGGAAAACTCGTAACCGACCTGCCCCGCCTGACCGCAGCTTTCAAAACCTGCGGCATCACCCCCGGAGGACCGGTACACCACTTCGAGCTTCTGCTGCGATTGAACATGATGGCCGGCTCTCCAACGAACGTCAACGTCGAAGCTTGTCATGTTCTACCGGAGACCGACGGGCACTAGTTGTCAGTTCTAGTTGCAGCAGGTGCCAATTGCTGGTTCCCAGTTGCTCGCTTTCGAAAAGTGTCATTACCCGCGAAGCCTCAGGGGCGAAGTCGCGCAACCCTGCATTTGGCCCGAACCACAGGCCCCCCGTGGGTTGACATGTAAACCTTTTATTTTGTGTTATTTAAGCGATTTGTTTTCGCTAAAATATTATAAACAAATGCTTTATGGGTAAAAATATTGAAATCAAACGAGTTATGCCGGGAGGGTATTTCCCGGGCTTTCTTCTACCGTTTTTAGTCTAGCAGTGTGGAGGAAACTAATCGGCACTTGAGATGTTGTTTAGTTTGTGTTGGTTAGGCCGATTTTGGGCTTGACAAGATTCTGAGGACGGATTTGAATTTGATCCTTGGAAGCGGATTCTCGGCTTCGCTCGGAATGACATCTTTGTTGTGGGGAAAAAAATCCGGGGCCTATGGTGAGGCCCCGGTGGAGGTTCAGCTAAACCGCGTTAGAATCGCAGCCTTCCCTGGATGGACAGCCATCGCCCTGATGAGCTGGGCCAGCCATCGCCAAAAACCCTGCCAAAGTTCGGGTCCGTTGGGTTGCTGTTTACGCTGCCCAGCACCTGGTGGTTGAAGACGTTGTAGGCATTGAACGTAGTCTCCAGCCTGAGCCGTTCATACAGATGGAACTCGCGCTGCACACTCGCCGCCGCTCCGTTCATGCCCATCTGGCGAACTCCATTCACGCGCGAGGGGAAGGCCCTCGTGTTGAACCCAGTGGGCTGGCACGCCGGATTGGTCACAAAGCCGTAGCCGGTGTAGCTGCAGGTCGTCGTCGTCGAGCCATCGGGATTCGCAACCGTAGTCGGAGTAGCGGTCACGGTTCCGGGGGTCAGCCACTGCACGTAGTTTGAGCCTCCCGATGCCTGATCGTTGTGATACACCGGCTTCTTGATCTTGATGCTGCTGGCCTTGATATCGCCGATGAAGAACGCGTTGGGGAAGTTGACCGGAACGCCCGGCTGAGCCTCATAGCTCGCACTCAGCTGGAAGCCGCCAAACAACGCCGACTTCCATCCGCTGGTCGCCCACGCCTTTCCACGGCCAAGGGGAAGATCCCACACTCCCTCGGCAGTAAACCGCACCGGCTGGCTCCACTGCGTAATCTCCCAGCTTGGCATGGCATCGTAGCCATTCGCAAAGTAATCGCGATCATACTGGTGGTTGAACTGAATTGACCCCATCACGGTCAGGCCCCGGCTGTAGCGGCGGGTCAGGGTAATCAGAGCCTCCTGAAAGTGGGTGGCTCCAAGAGACTGGTTCAGGGAAAGGCCGTTCATCTGCGGATAGGCCCTTACCAGGTTCGAGATGGAGATCTGCTGCTGCGTAAAGTACGAGTTCAGCGACATCTGGTTGTACGCCGCCGGATTGCTTGACGCCACGCCGCTGAAGTTCGAGATCGCAAACGGATTGGTGACCTTGCTGTTCATTACCGCGTTGGGAGCGGTGTTCGGCTGCAGGCCACCGGCGTAGAACGACTGTGGCGTGAAGGCGGAGTTCTTCGTGACCTGAAGATTGCTGGTGTAGGCGATGTTGTAGGACACATCGAGCATCATCGAATCGGTCAACTGGTACTGCACCCCGATCGAGCCGCGCTGCTGGCGCGCCGGAACCAGGCCATGATCGAAGATAATCGGGCTGGCGCCAAGGTAGTAGAGAGAACCCGCCGCGCTGCCAATCGGCGTATTGAACCGCGAGCCGCTTCCGTTTATCGGGAACGGATCGGAGAGCGGAGACACGCCGGGTACGAAGTTCGTCCCGAAGGTGTTGGACGTCACGACGCTTGTACTTGCGCTAAACCCGTCCTGATTGGCCGTGACATTCAGCGCGTTCAGCGTGTCGAAGAAGAGTCCGTACCCTCCGCGAATCACCAGCCTCTCCGTCGCCTGGTAGGCGACGGAGAGGCGGGGCAGGAAGCGATAGTTGTTGCCCCACGCACTTCTGGGAGCACCGTTCACACCGGCATACAGTGGGCCGCCCTGGATCTGCAAAGAAGAAGGCAAAATTGCCCTCTGCGCCGTGGTGGCTCCTGCAACAGCGCCCAGGTAAGCCGCGTTCGCGGGCTGCGAGATCCCGCTTAGGTCCGCACTCGGATTCCATCCCACAATCATCTGGTTGTGCTTTTCCACCACGCCGTACTCATACTCAAAGCGCAGTCCGGGAATGAGCGTCAGCTTCGGCGTTAGCCTCCACGTATCTCCCGCATAGATCGCATAATAGGGCGACTGCAGGGAGAGCGACGAGTTCTTGGCGACCGAGGCCGACGAATTGATTCCCATCAGGAAAGCCGCATAGCTCAGGCCGGTATTCGACTGCTGGTAGGCGCTGTCGGATCCGTTGTTCTGTTGCGTATAGGTGTTATCGAAGTTATAGGTGCCCGAGACGTTTCCGCCGACACCCTGCGAAGCGTTCTGCCATCGGTACTCTGCTCCCGCACGCAGGGTGTGGCGTCCCTGCACATGAATCACATTTCCACGAAGCGCAAAGGAACGATAGGTCGAAGCCACGCTGTCCGTCACTCCCAGCGAGGTCGGAGACGCTCCCGGAACCGCGTTCTGATAGGCGGAGATCTGCAGCACGGGCAGCTGCACGTTCGCCTGCTGCGCGTACTGATCGGTGTAGGTCGGCAGGCCGAGGGAGCTCGGACTGTACTGGTCATAGCCCGGGTAGTAGCAGCAGTGCGTCTTGTAGTTCGTGCCTCCGAACGTCACATCGATATTTGTATGCTCGTTGAAGACGTGATCCCATCCTATCGCCGGAACATCGATCCAGCGAGGACCCTGCTGCTGTCCAACGTTGCCCACCGTCCAGTCGTTCTGGCCCTTGGTATAGTTCCCCCGCGTATAGCGGACGAAGAGGCTGTCCTTCGACGTGAACTTGTAATCCACCCGCCCCGTGTAATCCCGATAGGTCTGCGGAGTGATCTGCGTGTAGGCGAAGTTGCTGCCGAGTGGATTGTTCTGCGTGGGGACAGGCTGAAGACTGTTGTAAAGCTGCACCATCGCGCTGTTGGCCAAACGGCTCGCTGGGATAACGTTGCCGCAGAAAGGCCGGCGGCGTGGAATCCCGTTCCCGTCGATCGTCACGGAATATGGATCGTAGATCTGGTACTGACCGTAGTAGGGAGTTCCCGCGGGACAGGCCGCGGTGAAGCTCGACGGAATGTTCGTGGTCTGCTGCTGAAGATCCGAGAAGTTTCCACCCCTCTCCTGCATGGTGGGAAGGGTCGCCGACTGCGATTGGGCTCCGGCGAAGACGTCGTTCAGGACCGAAGCGAAGAAGAACAGCTTGTTCCGTCCATCGAAGATCTTAGGAATACGGACGGGACCGCCGATCGCGGCGGAGCCGTTGTTCATGTTCGTGCCCGGCCATCCGTACTGGTTCTCGATCGCGAAGCAGTCGGGGCTGGTGCTTCCGCCGTTGACGCAGTTTGCCAGCGACTTCTGATAGCGGTAGTTCAACCCCTGGAAGTGGTTCATGGCCGCCCAGCGCTTCGCCGTATAGGTCTCGCGAATGGTGCCGTGCAGGTCGTTGGTTCCGTACTTGGTCGTCTGCGTCGCCAGGACTCCCAACGTATGTCCGACACTGGCGTCGTATCCGGCTACGTCGAACTTCATCTCTCCAAGCTCATCGATCGTCAGGTTGACGCCCGACTGCCGGCTGTTGGTCTCGTTTGGAGCGCCGTCCAGGCTGAACTCATTGTAGCCAATGAGGCCATAGGAGCCGAAGTTCGTGGTCAGCCCCGTCCAGGCGAGTGTGTCGTCGGTCGAGGCAGCCTGCCCCGTCGTGCCCTGAACACCGGGAGCGATCAGCGCCAGCCAGGTCGGGTTATTCCCCGAGACCGGAAGCGCCTCGACCTGCTTGGTGGTCAGCACCTGGCCGCTGGAGCCGCTCTCCGTATTCAGAAGGCTGGCGTCGGCCTGAATCACAACCGTCTGCACGCTCGCTCCCACCGCGACCTGCAAGGGAACATTGGCATGGGCGGCCGCCTCGAGCGTGATTCCCTCGCGCAGTAGATCCTGGAAGCCGGGCTGAGCCACAAGGATCTTGTACTTCCCTGGCGTCAGCGCGTTCACCTCATAGTAGCCGGTGCCATTGGTTGCGCTCTCCCGCGAAACCCCCGTCGCCATATTGGTGATCGTGAGCTTCGCGCCCGGAACCACCGCCCCAGAAGGGTCTGTAACGATACCGGAGATCGTGCCGAGACCCGCTGTCTGGGCGAATCCCGAAACGGGCTGCATCATTAACAACATTGCCGCCGTAAGCAGGAGCATTCCGGTGGCTCGAGCGGCCCGGAGGTTTCTGGCCAGCCCCTTCTTCTCTGCGATGAACGATGAAATCGTGCGCGTCATCTGTTGCCTCTCACAAAACGAACGAGTAGAAAAGCTGTTTATTTGGAAGTCCGAAATTTATGGGTTTCAGAACCGCGAATCACGTTATGTTTCAGTTCCTACAAATGACAACGTTATAGAGGCGTTATAACGCCTCCTTAGATAACTGAATCTATTGAGGTTTTCTACGCACCACCATGCCTAACGGTAGATACCCTTCCGGAGAGAAACATAAAGAGCATTGCGTGAACCGCCTGACGGATCGACGGCAGCCTTTGGAGAGGCGTGACAGCCGGGACAAAGAGCGAGATGGCCTGGCTGAATTCAGCCGGGCCCGCTCTGTGTGCACGACGAAAAGAGTGGTCCGACTAAGGTGTTGCCGGAGCCGCCGCGGGATAATCGACCTGCACCGTGACGATTTCGTAGGGGTGAACCGGAACCCGTACTGTGTTTCCCCCCTCAATGGAGATGGACGAACCGGCGGGCTGCTCCATCAGATTGTCCAGCTGAGCCTTCAAAGCGCCAGGAGGAACCTGAATCCGGACGTCCCCTTGCTTTCCGCTCCACTCGTACAGCCGGAAGACGAGGGCGTTGCTGTCCTCGGCCTTCTTGACCGCCGTCAGGACGACGTTCTGCGCGTCCGGCGCGACGAAGGAGTGCGTGGCCGGCAGGGAGCCGGCGTGGGCCTGAACCTGGAGCGCCTCGAGCTTGTAGTTGTACTCGTAGCCTCGGCGCACCGTCAGAGCCTGCTTCCAGTCCCCTCCATGCGGATAGAGAGCATAGCTGAAGTGGTGATGACCACGGTCGGCGTTGGGGTCGGGGTCGGTAGGAGAACGAAGCAGCGAGATGCGCAGCGTATGACCGGCGGCGTCATAGCCGTACTTCGACTCGTTGATCAGGCTGAAGCCGTGCTGCTGGTCCCCTAGATCGGCCCACCGAATCGCGGGAACCTCGAACTTCGCCTTTTCCCAGCTGTTATTCCGCGTCGTCGGACGCTGAATCGTGCCATAGGGAATCTCGTAGGTAGCCATCGGACTGGTCGCGGCAAGCTCGAACGCGGCCTTCAGAAGCACATGCGTCTCATGCCAGTCGATGTCGTTGACCACGTTCACTTGGTCCGATCCGTTATAGAGAACGATGTCCTGAACGAACTTCGAGCCCTGCCAGGAGCGGGTGATGCGGACGACGGCCCGAACTGGATTCTCCTCAACAAGCTTCACCGACTCCGCAGTGTCGAGCTTCGTCGCGGAGTCCTCGAAGTCCGCGTCGATGTTCCATGCATCGAACATCTTCGGCTTGTCCTTGAAGGCCACCAGCTCGTTGCCGCAGCTTCCCTTCGACAGCGTCTCGAAGTTTGTCTTCTTGTCGTACAGGCTGGTGATGCAGCCCGTCTTCGGATCGATGGTCACCTTCAGAAGGCTGTTCTCGAGGGACGTTCCCCTCGCCTTCAGGTCGCTGGGGAACGTCCTGTTGCCGGCCACGACGCGCGCCACCTCATAGCCCAGCGACGGCAGGTCCCGGGCCTGAATCAAGAGGTGATAGGTGTTGGTCTTCTTGTCGCTGGAGACGACGAGCGAGGGAAGCACCTGTCCCTGGGGATCGACGACCGAAACGCCCGACGGCGTGGCCGCGGGCATCTGGACGTCTGCCTCCACCACACCCGAGCGCTTCCATCCCAGCGGATTCATGATGAGCAGCGGAACGGCGTTCGGCGTTGCCACGCGCGTATCGACCCGCGATTCCAGCGTGCGCATCGACTTCGCGTCCACCTCGTCGGTGACGCGTCGAACCTGGTCGTAGTCATCCTGCGCATCCTTATAGATGACGCCGATGCCCGAGCCCGCAGCCAGATCGTGGAACTGGTTGAACGTGATCTTCTTCCAGGCGTCCGTGATCTGATCGCCGGGATAAGGCTGGCCGTCAAGCCAGGCCAGCGAGGCGTACTTCTCGGCGTTGAGGACCTCGACCTCAGCCTGCCGCATATTGCGCTTGTGATTGCTCTGAGTGGTAAACACACCGCGATGGAACTCAAGATACAGCTCGTCGTTCCAGGTCGGGATGCTGATCTTGCCGTCCGGCGGAGTGGGCAGCTGGGTCTTGCCGGCCGCCGCTGTCTCGTAGTTCCATGTTGGAGAGTCGGAGACGATCCGCCCCTGAACATCGTCGAAGTAGTTCTGGGACGTGCCGAACTTCATCGTGGGAATCGTCCTGTCGGCGGCCTTCCACTGCTCGCCTTCGTCGAGCAGAGCGCGGGTCGGGCCTCCTCCGTGATCTCCGACGCCATACAGATCCATCATGTTGTCGAGGCCTGGGTTCAGCTTTCGCGCGTGCAGTAGATCGTTCGATAGCCGGATGGGGTTGAAGTTCGCATTGCCGTATCCATCGGGAAAGTAGCTCAGCACCTTGCTGCCATCGGGGGACTGCCACCAGAACAGCTTCAGCGGAAGCTGGTTGGTCTCGTTCCACGACATCTTCTGGGTGACAAAGTAATCGATCCCCGATTTCTTATAGATCTGCGGTAACTGCCAGTTATACCCGAAGGAGTCCGGGTTCCAGCCGATGCGGACGTCGATGCCGTAGAGCTGCTTGTAGGTGCGCTTGCCGATCAGAAGCTGCCGCGCCAGCGACTCGCCGTCCGGCATATTCAGGTCAGGCTCGACCCACATGCCGCCCACGATCTCCCATCGCCCTTCCTTGATGCGCTGCTTGATCCGGTCATTGAGCTGCGGATACTTCTCCGCCATCCACACGTTGTACTGCGCCGCCGACTGCGTATAGGTATAGTGCGGATACTCATCCATCAGCTGCGCGGCGGAGCCGAAGGTGCGCTTCACCACATCCACCGTCTCGGTCCAGGGCCAGAGCCAGGCCGCATCGATGTGCGAGTTCCCGGAGAGATGGAAGGTCCCCGCCTGGAGTGTCGGCTTGAGGGCGTCGAGCAGCTGCTTCGATTTCTGGAGCGACTCGTCAAAGGCCTGCGGATCGCTCGTGTCGAGCGCCTTCAGGTTGACCGCCTCGATCGCCTGTTCCACAGAGGCCTTGCGCTCGGGCGCAAGCGAGGGGACCAGCAGCGCCGCCGACAGCAGCTCTTTGCGCAGGACCTCGGGATTGGGCCGGTTCGGCGCAAAGTCGAGATGAAACTCCATGCGCCGCAGCCGCTTGGGATCGTTCGTCTTGCCGAGATGAATCGCAAGCAGGAGCTTGTCGCCTGGCTTGATCGGATTCAGCAGCACGAGCGGCTCCATGTCCTCGCCTCTCGCGATCCGCTTGCCGTCGGCGTAGACCACCACGTCGCCGCGCGTCGGCCCCATAAGCCAGAGCTTCGCGCCTGTCGGATCATAGCCGTTGATCGTCTTCGGGATCTCGATCCGCTTGCGCAGCCAGACCTCATCCGTTGAAGCCGTATACGGAATCTGGATGGTCTTCCACGACGAATCGTTCAGCGCCTCCGACGATCCATCCGGCAGAGCTCCCGCGTGATAGCGCAGGTCGCCCACGGGCAGGCTTCCCAGATGCTCCAGCCGCTCCATCACCGCCTGCGACGCCGGCGAGAGGCTCTTCAGCGCCGTCTCCGTCTGAGCCGCGGCCGAGTAGGTCACGCCGATCTGCTGCGCCGATGCCGCCACGCAGGATGCCGCCATCGCGACAAGGAATCCTATCTTCGTCAATGCTCGCTGCCTTCTTCCCACAGACATATCTCCCCTTCCAATCTTTCGCTCGATCCAATGCAGAACAATCAGGACCCGTTATTCCAGTCCAATCCTCACCTTGCCCAGCCTTCTGGCTGAGTGCGCGCGTTCTCCCGTTATCTGTTCAAAACGTTCTTCGGTCGTGCGGGCCGCATGACGCTTCAACCAATAATGTCCGCCCGCAATCGCCTGAAAGCTGAGGACCGGACCTGCATCCGCCTTCACGACCGTCCGTCCGGTAGCCCCAAGCACCACATCGACCGGCACACCGGGCCAAGGATTCCTGACTCGCATCCTTTGCGGCATCCCGGTCTCGATCACCGCGGTGGTCACGACTCCATCGCGAGTCTGCACATTCACCTTCGTCTTTCCTCGGACGAAGACGCTTCCATCGACATCCCACCCCGGAGGAACGGCGGGGGCGATCCGCAGCAGGCCGTCATATTGCTGCGCCAGCATCTCGTGCAGGGCGAGGGCGACCACGCCAACCTGCTCGACGTAGAACTCTCCATACTGTTTGTCCCAGTTGGCCAAGCCGTTGGGGCTGTGCTGCGAGCTCTCCGTGATCTTGACCAGCGTGTCTTTCACCTCCGAGCCCAGGCCCAGCCGCGCGGCCTGAACCGGATCGAAGCTCCAGTCGGCGACTCCCGAAAAAAGTCGGTGCTCGTAGGTGCGCCGCGCCAGTGCGAACATAGGCGAGTTGTCTCCGATCAGGTTGTAGGGCCACACTGGCTCGAGGCCGATGTTCTCCGCATTCTGGTTCTTTGCCTCAGGGAGGTACGATTCGGCGATCATGTCCTGGCCCGCGCCATCCTCCTGCGAGGTCAGCAAGGTTCGTTCGCCCGACACGGGCGTGCGCGGAAACGGCGGAATCTTCGGCAGTGCCGCCTGAAGTCTGCTCACAAGATCCGCATCTCGTCCCAGCAACCTGGCCGCCTGAATCACCACAGGGTAAAGCGCGCGCGCGGCGGCGATGTCGGTCGTCGGGTCCTTTACATCCCACTGCGTCTCATGGGCGTTCGAAGGAGAGGTGTGCAGCAGACCATCCGGCCCCAGCTTCTGATAGGCCAGCAGGAAACGCGCCGAAGCAGCCATCACCGGGTAGTTGCTGGCAAGAAATGCGCGATCGTTCGTCGCCAGATACTGCTCCCAGATCCACAGCGAAACCTCGGCGCCCGTGGTCAGCGTGCGGGAGTTATAGTACGGCTTGAACTCGATCCCGCAGTCGTAACCGATGCTCACCGGCTTCCAGCTTGCTTCATACTCGATGCCGCGACCGTTGAATCGCATCGTCTCCGGGACGCAGGCTCCGGGACGTCCCTCCATGTGGCGTTTTGTCCACTGCTCGATGCTCGGAAGGTTCTCGCGGTAAAGGTTGAAGTAAGGCGCATTCAGCTCCCGCACGCCGGCGCCCAGGTTCGCGGCAACCTGCATGCGCAGGTTCCACTGCCAGAAAGAAGAAGAGTCCCATCGATGCGCATCGCGGGCTGAGGACAGCATGTCGGCCACCCCGGCCTGCGATCCCGGATACTCCGTCCCCTTCTCTGCCGCGGCGGCGAACAGATAGATGTTGCGGAGATTCTCCATGTACTCGCCGCTTCCATCCGCCGAGGTGATCCTGATCGTGGCGGCGCGATTCCAATAGCCATGCCACCACGTCTGATGGGCCGTGGGATCGCGATCAACCAGAGCGGCCTGGACCCGCTTCGACTGGGCCTGTCGTCCATCGAAGTGCGGAGCGGCGACCAGAATGCGGAAGTGTCCGTCCTGATAGGGCTTGAAGGAGATCTCGATTGTTCTCGAGTCCTTTACTCTGACCGAGACGTCGCGCCCGTCCGCAGTGATTGCCGACAGAGACCCGAAGGCGCGTCCGGACGACTCCGGGCGCTCGCTATCGATCCAGGATTCCGACAGCATCCCTACCTTGCCCTCGGTCACTGCCCGGGGAGAGCGCGGCTCCCATAGCCTCAACTCCGCCGTCTGCGTCTTCTCCGCGGGCGCCCCGATGACATCGAAGATCAGGGTATCGGAGCCAGGCTGCACATAGGCTGCCACCTCCATGCCGCCCCCCCGCTCACGGAACTCTCCGTTATAAAGGTCCAGCCTGCCGGAGTAGTCGCCTGCGCGGGTCAGCTCGGCCAACACGGGGAGAATCACCTGTCCCGGCGAGAGCCGGTCGGGAAACGTATCGGCGCGGTTCAGTTGCGCTGTCAGACCTTCCTGCGACCAGACAGCCACGCCCAGTCTCCCGTTCCCAAGAGACATCGCCTCGCCCGCGTCTTGGTTCGGACGGGACAGAACGATTTCGGACCGGCTCAGCACTCCTGCAACATCGACATGAAAGTGTCCGTTCTTCCAGGCCGTGGAGGTCGTATTCGAATTGGAAGAACCCGTGCCCGCGTTTGCTCCAACTGCCAATCCAAAAAAGATCGAAGAGACGATGACTCCTCTTGCCTTCTTCAAACCGCCCCCTGAGATTCTGACTTTAGCTTTTTCAGAACGAAGGATCACGCTAATCGAGCGAGGCTTTGTGCCGCAACGTTAGCTTCGCGCTCTAACGTCTCCGCATCTTCCTAACACTATTTGTTCTGTCTGGGTCTGGAGGATCTAACAGTAGTTACATTGCGATTCCGTTTTTGAAATGGGTTAACACGAGCCAAGCCATGTTCGTCGATAAATCGCAGCGCCGCGGTCTGCGCCTGAAAGCTGACAAAATCATCGGGGTGCCTGGCCACGTCTTCGCGCAGACTGTCGAGCATCCGCGCGTCACCGCTATCCATTTCAACCGTGATTCGAGGCGTCCGAGCAGGGCTCTGCCAAGCCGTATTCACCGTCGCAATCGCCGAACCGGACTTAAGGCCAGGAGCAAAGGCATGTTTGACCAGAAAGCTAGCATCCCCCCTGTCTATGGCCGATCAAAGAAGGTCGAAGTTGCAATGCTTTGCTCCCCTTCTCAACAGAGAGAGATCGTCTGTAGCGGCGGAGAGGTTGCCCGCAAGCGGGGGTGAACTCATTGTTCCCGCAAAGTCCGGCGGTCTCAACCGGTCGGTGCAACACCATCTGATATGAATTCATTTTCTAAAGGTGGTGTTTATGGCACCAGGAAAACGGGACAGGCTTTCCACGGAGCAGCGGATCGACATGTGGCGCCGCTGGAAGGCGGGCGAGTCGTTGCATGACATTGGACGTGCCTTCGGTAAGGGGCATGGTTCTATTCGGTTCCTATTGACGCAGCGCGGCGGGATAGTTCCTGCTGCTCGTCGGCGCTCGTTGCGAACGCTCACGCGGGCCGAGCGGGAAGACATCTCACGTGGAATTGCATCCGGTTCGTCGATTCGGGAGATTGCCCATGGGTTGCAACGGCCTGTGTCGACAGTGAGCCGGGAGGTGGCGCGTCATGGCGGGCGGCCACTCTATCGAGCCATCTAATGATCGCAATTACCGCTGCGGCGACGATTCCTAAAATAGCGAGAAGAATATACAGCAAATAAACCATGGGAATGTCATATATGTCGTCTTTCATGGTGGCCCTTTCCCCTTCCACTTCAATCCGAAGACCAAAATCGGCCCCGAAGCAGAAAATAGATTCGAAGCGCGCGCTAAGTTTGCAACGGCTTTTGATCGATAGAGACCAACGATTGTTGCGGGCTGGCCAGCCCGCAACGAACCAGAATCGCGCCCATGACGAAGCATGCAATTGCGGTGGCTCGTAATATCGGTTCATGTGCTGGTCCCAGCCATCGGATATACGCAAAGGGAGAGTCCTGGTTGTATTTCGTAAAGAGACCGCAAACGCCGCAGATCATGCAGATCAAGCCCAATAGGAAGCAGAGCCACTGTTCTGCAACCACAATGCGTGGAACTATGCGGGGGGTCCTGTCATCTCTTTTTGTATTCTGGCCTCCCCGTCGGGATGCCGGGGTCCGATCATCAGCGATGCGCACATGATCCTTATGAAAGCTGCCGGCGAGTGTTTCGTCCGAACCTCTGAATTGATTCGCCTTCACGCGTGTGTCTTCGCCGGTCGTCACTGCACATTTCCCTTCAACCTGGATAGGAGATCAGTGGTTGTGAATCTGCAAGCGGTGCCTTAGTGCGCACCGCCACCCGTTGTTTTCGCCTTTTTCTTAGAGAACAAGACAGAAGCGCTCGCCATGGGCACGAAGCCCAGAGCTCCGAATTTTGCCCACATGAGCACTCCCTACCGGATGAACGTTCCGTTCTCCAGCTCATGCATCGCCTGCCGCAGCTCCATCTGGGTGTTCATCACAATCGGTCCATGCCACGCCACCGGCTCCTCGATCGGCTTACCCGAGACCAGCAGGAAGCGAATCCCCAACGGCCCCGCCTGCACCACGATCTCATCGCCACGATCGAACAGCACCAGCGAGTGATTGCCGATGTCGTACACCGCCTCTGCATGCGGATCGATCGCCTGCTCCGTCAGCACCGCCTGCGGCGCCGACGCATCCCGGAAGGTGCCCGATCCGGCAAACACATACGCAAACGCGTTGCGCGTAATGTCCACCTTCAGCCGCTTTCGCCGGCGCGGAGCCACCGACACATCCACATAGTGCGGATCCGCCGCCACGCCCTTCACCGGCCCCTTCTTGCCCCAGAACTCGCCGCTGATCACCCGGACATGTGTGCCGTCATCGTCGGTCACCTCCGGGATCGCACTCGCCGGAATGTCCTGGTAGCGCGGCGCCGTCATCTTCAGCGACGCAGGCAGGTTCGCCCACAGCTGAAAGCCATGCATCCGTCCCTGCGCATCGCCCTTGGGCATCTCCTGGTGCAGAATCCCACGGCCCGCGGTCATCCACTGCACATCGCCCGCCGTCATGCTGCCCCGGTTGCCCAGGCTGTCGCCATGCTCCACCGATCCCGCGAGCACATACGTAATCGTCTCGATCCCCCGGTGCGGGTGCCACGGAAACCCCGCCAGATAGTCCGCCGGGTTGTTGTTGCGAAAGTCGTCCAGCAGCAGAAACGGATCGAACTCCTTGGTCTTTCCGAAACCGAAGGCTCGCTCCAGCTTCACCCCCGCTCCCTCCCGCGTAGCCTGTGTATGTATAACTTCCTTCACTGCACGAAGTGACATCGCGTTTCCTCCTTTTGCGCCGCCAGAACACGTTGCTGCTATGCCCTGGCGGCGAATCCTTCCAATCTCCACCGCCGCCCTTACGCCTGCTTCACAAACTGCAGGTCCAGAGTGATGCCGATATCCTCGCCCACCATCAATCCGCCGGCCTCGAGCGCCGCATTCCAGGTCAGCCCGAAGTCCTTGCGGTTGATCTTCGTCGTCGCCGCCACGCCGATGCGAGTATTGCCCCAGGGATCCTTCGCCGCCGGCGTCGGTCCCTCCACCGCAAACGCCACGCTGCGGGTGACACCCTTGATCGTCAGGTCGCCCGTAAGCACAACCTCCCCATCCGACTTCAACGCGATGTGGGTTGACCTCAGTTGCATCGTCGGAAACTGCTCGGCGTCGAAGAAGTCCGCACCTTTCAGGTGGGCATCGCGGCCTTCATCCCGTGTGTGGATCGACGCAATCTCGATCGCGGCCTCCACGCTCGACTGCGTCAGATCGGCCTCATGCAGCGACAGAGTGCCGTTCAGGCCCGTGAACTGACCCTTCACGTTGGAGATCATCATGTGCTTGACCTTGAACTCGACAACCGAGTGAGTCGGATCGACGTTCCAGGTGGTGATGGCGGGGGTAGCAACTGTGCTCATAGTGGTGTGTCCTTTTTCAGATGGTTTGAATTGTGTTGCTTCAGTGATTTGATTCGTTGCAATGACATTCGTTGCAACAACTATATGGCGAAAAAATTTAATTCGGAGCTCGGCGCGCTAGACGCAGCAGATCCGTCAGCACGTGTAACCGTTCGATCCCAAGGTGCCCCAGCCGCTCGCGATGCGCCGCACGCACGGGTTCATCCAGCCGCGCCAGCGTCTCCAACCCCTCCGGCGTAATCCGGGTCCAGACCGTCCGCCGATCCTTGCTCTCCCGGCAGCGCGAGATCAACGTTCTCTTCTCCAGACGGTCCAGCAGCCGCGTAATGTCCGAGTCCCGCGTCACCATGCGGTTGCCGATCTCCCCGCACGGCAGCCCTTCCGGCGCCCCGCGCAGAATCCGCAGGACGTTGTACTGCGTCGACGAAAGATCCTCCGCCTTCAACACCTGCGCAAACCGATGCGACAGAGCCTCCATCGTCCGCATCATCTCCAGATACATCACCTCCTCCGGGCTGGAGCCCGGCTTTGGCTTGCGATCGATTTGGACAGTGGCTTTCATCTACATTTCAACAATATTCGTTGCAACGATCATTGTCAAGAGGATTGATGGGGTGCCAGCAGCTGCGACTAAAGAGGGCCCCGTCGGAGACCGGTGAGCCTTTTTTGCCCTAGCGTAACCCCAGCCCATTCGGTAGGCTTTTCTGATTGGCGCGGCGGACCATACCTTACTCGGACGACGGTACAGGCTCTCAGGGCATGCAAGAACTGCTCCTCGAGTGGGGCTATGGGATGACCGGCACACGCAAGAAGGTAATGCGGACCGTCTTCGAAGCGCTCCTGTTCATTCGATCTCCGCACCTGAGCGAGTTGAAGCTGGAGCACCTTGAGGCACTGATTGCACGCAGACCGCGGCATGTCGGCAGTTGGTGCATCGTTGCTTTTTCCCGCGTATTAGCCAGTATGGGCACAGTGCCCGAGGCGATGGAGATCAAGCGTCCAGTGCTGAGCAATAGATCATCTCCGGCACTTACTCGCGGTGTGCCTGCAGAGTGGATGCGGCTCTGCAACACATGGTTCGACCGTTCCGCGTATGCGGAGCGGTCCAGAGTACAGAGCTTCTACTTCCTGTTGAACGTCGGAAGATGGCTCGGTCATACGCATCCCACAGCGACTTCCCCAGCCGATTGGAACCGTGATCTCGCCACGGAACTTGTCTCTGTCGTTTGCCAGTGGCACGGTGGCGACTGGTGCAGCGTCGATCCGGCGCATGTGAAGAGCCGTGGCAAGATACTCGCGCCCAGTACAAGGGCAGGCCGCATCGCCGCGCTCCGTATCTTCTTTCGTGACCTACAGGAGTGGGAGCTGATCCCCCGTAGGTTCGACCCCATGCGTCACCTGACCGCGCCCAGGAGTCTGGTCGGCCTCATCGGACCGAACCCACGCGTTATAGCGGACGATATCTGGGCCAAGCTCGTTTGGGCCGGCCTGAACATCACTGCGGAAGATCTTCCCTATAAAGGTCCCACGCGACCTTCTGGCCTGCACCACAGCGCCTATCCGATCGAGATGTGCCGGGCACTCGTCGTTACCTGGCTGTTTGCGGGCCTTCGCAACAACGAAATCATCTGTTTGCGGTTAGGCTGTATTCGCTGGCAACGGGAAGACGCTACGGTCCCAGGTACCGGAGAACTTCTTCCAGGCGATGCTGTCTGCCTCCTTGATGTTCCCGTAAACAAGACCGGAACGGCATTCACCAAGCCCGTAGACCGCCTCGTTGGTGAAGCCATCGCTGCATGGGAGAAGGTGCGACCGCAAGGCAACAAGCTCTCCGATTGGAAGACTGGCGAGGTCGTTTCATTCCTCTTTCTGATTCGCAACACGACAGTTGGCAAGCACTATCTCAACCGGACCATAATTCCCGCGTTGTGTAGGAAGGCTGGCGTTCCGCTCGCCGACGTTCGAGGCAACATCACCACACACCGGGCGCGGTCGACTATTGCGTCTCAGCTTTTCAACGCAAAAGAGCCGATGACGCTCTTTGAACTGCAGGAGTGGTTGGGCCATGCAAGTCCCTCTGCAACCCAGCACTACGCAAAGATCACTCCGCTAAAGCTGGCGAAATCTTATGCCGACGCAGGCTATTTCGCGCGTAACCTCCGGGCGATTGAAGTCCTCATCGACCAGGATGCCGTTCGTACCGGGATTGCTCCAGCAGATCCATGGAAGTTTTACGATCTTGGGCACGGCTACTGCACCTACGATTTCTTCGAGCAGTGCCCGCATCGCATGGCCTGCGCCAAGTGCGACTTCTACATGCCCAAGCAGTCTTCAGCCGCCCTTCTGCTCGAAGGCAAGGCGAACCTGCTGCGCCTGCTTCAGGAGATTCCACTCGGCGAGGCGGAAGAGGCCGCCGTGGAGGACGGCGTTGCTGCCTACGAAAAGCTCTTGCTGAAGCTGACAGACATACCGACGCCTGCTGGTCCGACCCAGAGACAGATTGGCAGCGACCTCGTGCAGATTACGGCCTTGAGACCATCGCGAACAACATCATCGGATCACTTGTAACCTGTTGGATTGATCCGACAAGCCCGTGACCAAGAGGAACTGGTAGCCGGAGCCGTGGATTGATTTGGACCATATGATCCGGGTTACTAATTGCGAATTTCAAATGGCGTTCCTCATCTCATGTAATCGCTCTGCCATTGAGAAACTGCAAAAGCACGGAACAATTCGACAAAGCGTTGCGTAAAGCTCTTCTGTGGACATTCCAAAGGAGAAAGTGATAGCTCCTTTGCAGTATCCAAAGGAGTAGACATGGCAACGGACAAATCTGAGGTTTTACAGGGGACGCTGGATCTTATGATCCTCAAGACGCTGCAGGCGTTAGGCCCGCTGCATGGCTTTGGGATTGCACGGCGCATCGAGCAGTTGAGCGAAGACGTGCTGACGTTGAATGAGGGCACCGTCTATACATCGCTCCTGCGGCTGCAGCAGAAGAGCTGGATCGCCAGCGAGTGGGGTGTCTCCGAGAACAATCGGCGCGCCCGGTTCTACAGCATCACCAGGCGCGGGATGAAGCAGCTCGCCGTCGAGACAGAGAACTGGGAGCGCATTGCAGCGGTGATTGGCCGCGTGCTGGCGCTCGAGGCAAAGGCTTAGTCATGTCTGACCGCGTGCTGACATTCATGGCAAAGCTGAAGGCACTCTTTGCGCAGAGACGAGCCGACAGTGCCTTCGACGAAGAGATGAGTACGCATCTGGAGATGCTCGCGGAGAAGTATGAGCGCGAGGGCATGAGCGCGCGGGAAGCAGCGCGAGCGGCACGGCGACAGTTTGGCAATACGGCTTTGCTGAAACAGCGACAGAGGGAATCGAGGACAACGATGTTCTTTGCGAATGTGTGGCGGGATGTACGGTACGGTGTGCGGCAGTTGGCGAAGACGCCGGTGTTCACCATCGTGTGTGTGCTGACCCTTGCGTTGGGCGTGGGTGCCAATACAGCCGTCTTCAGCGTGATGCATGCGGTGCTGATGAAGATGCTGCCTGTCGAGGACGCCTCGCGTGTCTTCTATGTGCACACAACGGGATACCCGGACGGTGCCTCGCAGACAGGCGACCCGAATACCTCCTTCTCATACCCTGTCTATCGAGCCTTACGCGAGCAAGGCGGCCTGCAGGAGGTCATGACCTTCATCCCCATGTCCACCAGCGGCAAGGCCCCGGTACGCGTCGGCACCATGCCGGAGGAGGCCGCGGGCGACATGGTCAGCGGCAACTACTTCCGCGGGCTGGGCGTCGGCACGGAGCTTGGCCGCGGCTTTGCCGAGGAGGATGAGGACGACCACGCGCCCGTCGTCGTCCTCAGCGAGAGCTTCTGGGCCACGCACTATGAGCGCAGCCGCGACGTGCTCGGCAAGACGCTCTACATCAAGTCGATTCCGTTCACCATTGTGGGTGTGGCGGCGAAGGGATTCGAAGGCACCGAAGGAAAGCTGCCGCTGGACCTCTGGATTCCCCTGCAGAGCAGGCCCGAGTTCAATGCGTGGGGGAGTCCGGCAGAGGATGGCATGTACCTGACCGAGCAAAAGTTCTGGTGCATGAAGCTGATGGTCCGCACGGCGCCGGGCGTCAGCCGGGAACAGGCGTTGGCGAAGGCGCAGGGCCTCTTTGAACGGGCAGCGTACACCGGCGTTGCACAGAAGCGCGCGGGCGACGAGACGTACCGGCTTTCGTTCAATGAGGCCAAGCAGTTCGACAGTCAGGATGGCTCCTTCGCCCGGGCGTTGACGATGCTGATGACGATGGTAGGCCTGGTCCTGCTGATCGCGATGAGCAACGTCGTGATGCTGCTCATCGCGCGCAACGCCAGCAGGCAGCGAGAGTTCAGCGTCCGACTCGCGCTCGGCGCAGGCCGTAGGGAGATCGCCCGGCAGCTCCTTACCGAAAGCTTCTTGCTCGTCGCACTCGGCGGTTCCGCAGCGTGGTTCTTCGCAGTGGGCGCAACGCGTGCCCTCGGATCATGGGCGCAGATTCAATCGAACCTGCAGCCGGATGGAGTGGTTTTGGGGTTCACACTAGGCGTGCTCTTACTGCTGGCGCTGGTGTTTGGGCTCGCCCCATTGCGGTCTGCCATGTCGAGTGGCCCGGAGCTCGTGCTCCGCAGCTCCGCGACAGTATCCCAGTCCAGCTCGCAGCAGGTGCGTGCCGGCAATGCGGTCATCGTTACGCAGATCGCCCTGTGCGTGGTGTTGCTGGTGGGCGCGGGGCTGCTCCTCGGGACCTTGCGCAACCTTTTGAAGACACCCCTCGGCCAGAAGCCACAGGGCCTGCTTGTCTTCGGTGTGCATCCGCAGCACGCGCATACGAAGGAAGAAAGTATCACCTTCTTCGTTGCGCTGCAGCAGAGGCTGCGGACGATCCCCGGTGGGGAGAGCGTCTCGATGGCGAGCAGTCGGCCCGGCTCCGGATGGTCCAGCAACAACGCGGGTGTCACAGTGGACGGGCACAAGCCGAATGGGGTTGAACCGGGGCAGGCAAACTTTCGAAAGAACACCGTAGGCGCGGACTACTTTCGCACCATGGGTGTCCCGCTCGTGCAGGGAAGAGACTTCTCCGATGCCGACTCCACGTCCGCCCCAGAGGTGTTGATCGTGAATGAGACCTTCGCGAAGAAGTATGTCGGAACCTTGAATGCGGTAGGCCACGTGCTCACCAACTCGAAAGGCGGCCATCCGATCCTCATCGTGGGCGTGGTGAAAGACCACAAGTACACCAGCATCACCGAAGAGGCGATGCCGATGCTCTGGACGGTGTTTACGCAGGGTGGTGCGGTGAGTCAACTCGACATCGAGATGCGTGTGCCCGGCGATCCCATGGCGATGCTGCCGACCGTGCGCAAGGTCATCGCCCAGATCGATCCCGACATGCCTCTGCTGGCGCCGATGACACAGAGCGCGGTCTTCGAGCAGTCCATCGCGCAGCAGGCTCTCTTCGCCCGTCTCGCCGGCTGCTTCGGTGTGCTGGCTGTGGTGCTTATTGCGACAGGGCTCTACGGAACGCTTGCATACCGCGTAAACCGTCGCACTGCGGAGATCGGGGTGCGCATGGCGCTAGGTGCGAAGCGTTCGCAGGTGGTGTGGATGGTGCTGCGCGGAAGCCTGCTGTTGTGTGCGACAGGCGTTGTAATTGGTGTGCCGCTCGCTATGGCGGCTGGCAAGGGACTGGAGAGTTCGTTGTACGGAATGAAACCGCTCGATCTTGAGAGCTACTTATTCGCGATTCTTGGTGTTGCTCTTGTAGCTCTGCTAGCGAGCGCGGTGCCTGCAGGACGTGCAGCGAGCGTGAATCCTACGAGTGCGTTGCGCCTGGAGTAGATGTAGTTCGAGTCGTGAGCATAGGAATGGCCAGTAGTAGTTCGGAAGCTGGATACTCGAGCAACTTCAGGTCATATAGACAATGAACAAGGCAAGTTTCCTCTTTACTTCCGAGTCGTCGGCAACTCAGAGACAATCCACTGATCAAAAAAAAATGAGGCAAATACTTCCTTGACGGTGATCTCTCCTCACGCTGGGAGTGCGCCGGTGGCGGGCCAGCGGAAAATACTTGCCAGTTGCCCTGATTCCACATAATGCCTCTCCGGACCCTGCTATCAAATCAAGCTCACCGCGCATATCGACCGCGAGATTGCAGCCCGTCCCGAGCTTATCCAGATCGAGAACGGCTGGAGGAACGCACGAGAGCAGAGGCCCGGAGCCGTCCAGCGCGGCCACTTCCGCGAGATCGAAACGGTAGTCGAGAACCCGGACGCCGAGCCCGCCCCGCCGTGTGCAGCCACTAAGCCCGCAATCATCGTCTATGGCAAGCGCGTAGGAACCACTCTCACCGTATGCACAGACGACGATTGTCCCGTACACGACCCACGAGCAGCAGCAGAAGAAGCCGCCAATCCAGTCCCCACAATGGCACCCGCGCCCGAGGCCGAGACACAGGAAGAGGCCGAGGAACGCCAGCGCAACTACGAACAGCAACGAAAGGAGTACGAGCAGGAGCAGGAGCGGAAAGCCGAAGAGCGGAAGCAGCAGTTCGAGCGGGAACAGAAGGAGCATGAAGCCGAACGCGCCCGGAGAGAGAAGGTGCATAAGGCGCGTGTATCCAAGTTCGACCGCATTCTCGACAAGGCTCCAGTCATGTTCAGCGCGGCGCAGTTGAGGGTGTTTCTTCGCGCCCTCGTGAATATTGACCCTTACACCTTCGATGACGTAGCGGAACAGCTTGCCGCCAACGACGAGAACAACCAGCAGACCTCCGAAGAGATTCTGCTTTCCACCATCGACGGACTACCAGATGACAAGCTCACCGGGTTTGCCCTCCGGCTTGTCTTTACTGGACACACACCCATTCCACGCGAAAGCGAGATCGACTTTCTAACCGAAGCCGAAGCCGCGTTTGCTCCCCCACAACCCAAGAAGACGGCCAGCAAGACGGCGAAGGCACCCACACCGATCAAGGCCACTCAAAAGAACGCAGCGAAGAAGAAGACGGCTAAGAAACAAGTTGCAGCCTAACCCGAAGCGGGAGTCAGCTCACCGGCTCCCGCTCTTTTCCAAAAGGAGGAGATCATGTTTCAGTTCAGCTACAAACTCAAGGTCGCCGAGCGGGTGAAGGCGAAGTGCGAACGGCATCCACGTTACAACCCGGAGCGAGAAGGACGTGGTGGAATCAAGGGTGGATGCTCCATTTGCTTCTCTCTCTTCGACCTGCATCAGGCGAGGCTATCGCTGGACGCCGCTCACAGGGAGTTTCTAAGAAGAGCATTGCCCTGGACTCGGGTTCGACGATCCCGTACTAAGCCGCAGTTCCCAAAACAGGATGAACCACCCATGCAAAATACCACCCTCTGAGTCGGGGTTGCGTTTGCAGCCCCCTTCTCTTCGCAAAAAAGTGGGCAATGGTGTCAAAAAGTGCCTCTCTCATCCCGCTTAGATAGTAGATGCCAAGATTCGCCCACTCAAAGGCGGGCGGCGGGGGCCGTTCCTCCCCCGCACCCCTCCCAAGCCAAAAGGCATCTGGAAGGAGACATCGATGGACATGACCGAATCCACTGTTCGCATCATGCTCACTGCTATCGAGGCACCGCTCTACGATGTCGGTGTCCTCAGTGAGCGTGGAATGCTTCCGGGACTCGACGGCATCTCGGCCGCGGCGGTCCTCGAAAGGCTTTCTCTGGTCAAGTACCGCAATGCCCACGGCTCGCACATCTACATCCGTCCATCGGGCGAGCATCGCTTCACCACGCTCGACGATCTCAGCGAGACCTCCCTCGCCAGGCTCTCGGCCGACGGC
>NZ_SHKW01000001.1:4800000-6121180 GCF_004217555.1 Edaphobacter modestus | reverse complement strand
TAGCGGGTGGTTGTACTAGATGACCGCACGGTTGAACGAAACGGATGCTCAGGAGGGATCATGGACGTATATGAGGCAGTCAAAAGCCGACGGGCGGTGCGCGGATTCACCGACGAGCCTGTGTCGAGGGTGGTGTTGGAGCGCGTGCTGTCCGCCGCGGCTTGGTCGCCGTCCGGATCGAACATCCAGCCGTGGAATAGCTATGTGCTGACCGGCGCGCGGCTGGCCGAGCTCAAGACGCACGCCGTTGAGCGCGTTTCCCACGGCGACCCCTGGGACGAGCGGCAGTACCAGCTGTACCCGCCCGTGCTGAAGTCGCCGTACGGAGAGCGCCGATCCGCCTTCGGCAGGGAGCGCTACAGCGCACTCGGCATTGCGCGCGAAGACTTGGAAGCCCGCCAGAGGGCGGCCATCGGCAACTGGAAGTGTTTCGGCGCTCCCGCCGCCCTGTTCTGTTACATCGAGCCCGACATGGGCCTGCCCCAATGGGCCGACATAGGCATGTATCTGCAGACCGTTATGCTGCTGCTCCGCGCCGAAGGGCTGCACAGTTGCCCACAGATGGCGTGGTCGCAGGTTCGGGAAACAGTCGCTGAATTCCTGTCACCCCCGGACGGGCTCATCCTCTTCTGCGGCATGTCGATTGGGTACGAGGACCCCACGGTGAGCTACGTCCGTACCGGCCGCGCCCCGCTCGACGAGACTGTCACGTTCGTCGACGGTTAATTGCTCGCTTCCCGGTATGAAGGCCAGGATGATGTTCACGTTATTGGGCCGAACGCACGCCAAACCAAACTGGCAAAATTCGCCGTATTCCTCGTAAACGACAAAGGCGCCCAGGTGCTGGTGCCCACTACTGAAACATGAAACCGTGAGCAGTTCTACTTGCCCCAACTACGGAGAAATTCGTATGAGCACGATTACGGTAAAGGATGGCATGACCATCTACTACAAAGACTGGGGCAAAGGCCCGGTCGTAACGTTTTCACACGGATGGCCGCTGAGTTCCGATGCATGGGACAGCCAAATGATGTTCCTCGCGCAATTTGCCCCACCCGCTGCGTATGGATCCGACACGAATTAGCTTCCGGCAGCTATGGATTTTCTGCGGTGTGAACGACGCGCTCCTTCCCAAGAACCAGCAACTCATCGCCGATCTGAAAGACAAGGGCTTTTCACTCACTGCGGTCAAGGCGCCCGGAACACATGACTGGACCGCCTGGCACTACAGCCTGATTCACTTCTTGCCGCTGATCTTTCAGAAGGACTGATACAGAATATCTGTCGCCACTTCCGCTGAGTCAGTCGAATAGCACATACGGAGTAATGCACTCATTAAGCTCTCTATCTCTTTGGCAAGTGGCCGATAAACGTCAGTACTCTATCGGAGCTGCTCCGCGGGATCAGGTGTGCGCGGTGGATGGAGATAAAGCGGAGCAGGTCGGATAGAGCGGTTTGAAGGAAGGCGTTGGTGCGATCGGGGAAGGATGTTGGCTATGGGGTTTTCATCCTCTGAGCTGGGCCGGCGCAGCAAGAGCAGGCGTGCAGAGTGAGGGAGATCGTCTATGCGGCCATTCGTGAGGGATGCCGAAGATGATGCGGAACACAGCGTCGGACAGACGGAAAGGACTGTTTTCGGGCCTGAGGCACACGTGCAGTGAGTGTGCTGTGCAGCACGCGATGAGCGCCGCTTGGAACAGGCTGCTAGGAAGAGTCAAGCAGGTATGCCTCCTTTCGTTGAGCGAAGAAGAGTTGTGCCACCGAGAGCCGTTGGACGAGATGCATGCGTCCATGGCACCGCGGACATTTCCATAGCGTGATGGGTTGCGGCGGAAGAAGTCTCGGCTGGAGGAGCCTGATTGAGCAGAGTGCGGCAGAGTGGCAGCATGTGGGCTCGCCGGCGGTTGGCGAGAAGGCCGAAATAGCGGATGCGGGGAAAGCCTCGCGGCAGCACATGTTGTACGAAACGGCGCAGGAACTCTTCGGAAGCAAGTGTCATGGTGCGTTGCTTGCTGCTGTGGGCATAGTCCTTCCATCGGAAGCGGACCGCAGCAGCTGAGACCGAGAGCAGGCGATGGTTAGAGATGGCGACGCGATGCGTGTAGCGCGCCAGATAATGTAGTACGTGCTCGGGGCCGCCGAAGGGCGGCTTGGCATAGACGACCCAGTCTTGGCGATAAAGAGTGCGCAGGAAGAGGGCGAAGCGCTTCTCCTCATGGAGCGGCATGCACTCGCCGAAGAAGCGCAACTGATCGCTAGCAAAGAGACGCCGCAGTCCGGCGACGAACTTACCGCGGAAGACACGTCTAAGCACCTTGACGGGTAGCAGGAAGTTGGAACGGGAAGCGATCCAGCGCGCGTGATCCGGTGCAAGTCCTCCGCCGGGCACCACGCAGTGGATGTGCGGATGTGGAGTGAGCGTCTGTCCCCAGGTGTGCAGAATGGATAAGAGGCCAAGCTGTGCGCCGAGATGCCTGGGATCGGCAGCAACCTCGAGTAGCGAGGCAGCACTGGTTTCGAACAGCAAGGAAAACAACTGCCGCTTGTTCTGCCACATCAATGGCACAAGCGTATGCGGCACGCTGAAGACCAGGTGGTAATAGCCGACAGACAACAGCTCCAGCTGGCGCTTCCGAAGCCACTGATCGCGGGCACCGGTCTGGCACTTGGGGCAGTGCCGGTTGCGGCAGGAGTTATACGAGATGGCCTGATGTCCGCAATCGGCGCACGCATCGCGATGACCGCCGAGCGCAGCGGTACGGCAGCGCACGATCGCATCAAGCACCTTGCGTTGCGGCCAGGTCAGCGAAGCGTTGTACCGTTGCCGGAAGCTGTCACCAGCGATGCGAATTATGTCGGCCACCTCGAAGGGCGGCCGGCTCATCGCTTCCTGTCCTGCTGTCCTGCACGAAACGTGATCTGCTCCAGCGGGTTGACGGCCGCATGGAGGTGACGCCGTGAGAGCTGGAGGTAGACGGTTGTATCCTCGAGCCGCTCGTGGCCCATCAGCAGCTGAATCGTGCGCAGGTCGGCACCGGCTTCGAGCAGGTGCGTCGCAAAGCTGTGCCGTAATGTATGCGGGTGGATATTCTTCGTGAGTCCGGCGCGCGTGGCCGCTGTGCGGCATGCGTGCCAGACGGTCTTGTCAGAGATGGGCTGGTTGGTGCCGCGCTGACCAGCAGTGCTGGGAAAGAGATAGCCACACGGCTTCTTCCACCGCCACCAGCTGCGCAGCTCTTCGAGCAGCTTCGGCGAGAGCGGTACATCCCGGTCCCGCGCGCCCTTGCCCTGGCGGATGTGGATCACCATGCGTTGGCTGTCGATGTCTTCGACCCTGATCTGTGCCGCTTCGGTCCTGCGTACTCCGGTGGCGTAGAGCAGCACAAGGATCATGCGGTACAAGCGGTTGGGCGCGGCATCGATCAGCCGCACGACTTCATCCTGGCTGAGGACGGTCGGCAGCTTATGCGGCACCTTCGGAAAGATGAGATCGTCGAAGGCCAGATCACGCCGCTTCAGCGTGCGCTTGTAGAGGAACCGCAGCGCCGAGACGCGGACCTCGACCGTGCCAGGCTCGAGCTTCTTCTCCTGCAGCAGGTATCGCTGATAGCGTCGCAGGTGCTCAGGGCCCAGTTGCTCAGGCGAGCAATGGAAGTGTTCGGCAAACTGTCGCACCGCACCAAGGTAGCCGCGGATCGTAGAAGGTGAGTAGTTGCGCCGCTGAAGCTCGTGCAGCATGCGCTGGCGAAGTGGGGTCATAGGAACCTCCTCCTATGACCACTCACCCTAGCCCTGCAGGACTCCCTTCGCCACGGCGGTGGTGTTGTCTGTGGCGAGAACGACAGTTCGCTCAGGGCAGTGTCGGTCGATGAGCCTCTCCGGCTTGTCGATGTCGATAATCCGCCCGTGCTCGATGATCGCTACCCGGTCGCACAACCGCTCGGCCTCCTCCATCAGATGAGTGGTCAAAAAAACGGTTTTACCGCGATCGCGTATGTCGCGCACCAGATCCCAGATCGCTCTCCGTGATTGCGGATCCAGCCCGGTAGTCAACTCATCGAGAAACACCACCTCCGGATCGTTGATCAGCGCAAGGGCAATGAATAGACGCTGTTTCTGGCCTCCGGAGAGGTTCATAAACCAGGCGTTCCGCTTATCGGTGAGGCCGAGCTGTTGGAGCAAGTGTTCAGCATCAATCGCTTTCTTTCGGTAAAGCGAAGCCCAAAGATCTACTGCCTCCCAGACTTTGATTCGCTTCTGCAACTGCGCCTGCTGAAGCTGAACACCGATCCGGTCCTGCACCTTGTAGACCTGGCGAAAGGGATCAAGACCCAGAACCGAGATGGTTCCACGGTCGGGCGTATGCAGACCCTCGATACACTCCAGCGTGGTGGTCTTTCCCGCCCCGTTGGGCCCGATCAACCCAAAAATCTCGCCCTCCTCTACCTCGAACGACACCTCATCGACAGCCACCGTTTGGCCGTAGGTCTTGCGGACTCCGGAAACCTGAATGACAGGACGCTTGATAGTTTGCAAAATCGTAGACCGAACCGACCCCCAAATTTATATCACTGAATTTTGCTAGGTTATGATTAGTCGGATTGCTCGGACAAGTGACCGCTTCGGGCCGGAAAACGAGGTTGGAGCTGGCGAGTAAACTGCAAGCCAGTGTGCATCGACCGGTTGAGCTCGCCCCGTTTTGCGGGATGTTCGTCTTGGGGTCACCACACCAAAAGTAAAAACTCGTACGTTTAGGTTTGTTGCGAGAACCTATCGCCTTTAGGAAGCCAATCGCAATACCTTTATGCAATGCAAAATACGGGGCTTTTCTGAAATTGGAGCATCGTTGCAATAATTTTCGATGCTGTTGAAAAACTCTCTGCTGAAGCGGTTTCAACTTTTGATCTGTGGCGTTTCTAACGAGAAGGGAAAATCCGCGGTGACTGCGTCCATTCTTGAGGGTCGTTGTCTACGGTTTAGCCTCTGTATGAGCTTGTTTTGCTGCCTGCTTCCCGTCATGTGGTCGAGAGGCAAGGCGTATCAGCAATCGCAGGCGGACGGAGTCGTACAAGGCGACGCAGATTTTGAACAGTCGCCACCAATAAAAACTCCTCAGCGGCTCCAGCCAGCCCTCGAAGTTTAAGCCGCGTGAAGCGAAAGTGTTGCTTCATGTGAGCGAACAGCATCTCTACTTTCTTTCGTAAGCGGCGCGAGTGTTGAAAGGCTTCCGTATTCTGCAGTGCCATGACTTCTTGCCGAGTGCTCTCGTCGAAGGGTACCGATAAACTACGTTGCGTGCCGCGCGTGCATTGTTGGCGAATGGGACATGATTTGCAATCGCCAACCGTCGCACGATAGATGTGGATCGGAGAGTCTGTGCGAGCCGTGCAGTGCTTGAGAATCTTGTTCTGTGGGCAGGTGTAGTGGTTGCTGTCGGGATTGAAGGTGAAGGCCTCGCGCGGCAGCAGGCCATCTGTCTGGTGCTGTCGATCCAGCACTGGAATATGTGGGATGATCTTGTGTTTCGATAGCCAGCCCAGAAATGGGCCTGTGCCGTAAGCCTTGTCAGCCGCCAGCCTTTCGGGTCTGAGATGGTGTTTTTCTTCTACACGCTCCAGCATCGCTTTGGTGGCGATAATCTCCTGCGCCAGTCGAGCCGGAGTGGCTTCGACATCAACGATGACGGCATGATCGGTATCAATCAGATAGTTATTGAAGTATCCGAATTTACCCCGTCCTTCCTTCACATTCCACGCGGCGGCGGGATCGGTCGGCGAAAGATATCGCGCTTCGCTCGGGTGAACCGGATTGCCGGCATCGAGTGCCTCCAGATACTCGCGCACTGGTCTGCTTCTAGCCTCTCCTTCTCGGATCGCGTTCACGCTCTCAACCCGCCGGGTACGTCCAGCATCGCTGCCTATCAGACTGCCGTCTACGGCGAAGCCTTCGCCGCTCACCAAGCCTGCACTACAGCACTGCCCAACAACGTCCTCGAACAGCACCCGATAAATACCACTTTCACGAAACCGCCCATAACGATTCTTAGAGAAGGTGGAATGATCCGGCACAACTCCTTCAAGTCCCAAGCGGCAAAACCAGCGATAGGCAAGATTAAGATGAACCTCGCTGCATAGCTGCCGCTCTGACCGAATGCCATAGACATAGCCAATCAACAAGATCCTCAGCATCAGTTCAGGATCAATAGAAGGTCTACCTGTAGCACTGTAATGACCAGCCAGAACCGATCTCACCCGTTCGAAGTTCAGCACCAGGTCGAGCTGCCGCAACAGGTGATCGCCGGGAATGTGATCCTCAAACCGAAATGAATAGAAAAGCTGCTCCTGCGCGCTCTGACGTCCCATCATCCCGGTGCCCTCCGCCGCTGTCACAACGGAATCACACCCACGCTCCCGCTACAAGAGTTTTCAAAGCGTTCTACTCTTCGAGTACTTAATGAAGCAACTTGCCGCAACGAGTTTTTCAACAGCATGTTTCGTTTGCGCAACGCCTACGACCGTCGCGCTTTCGAGTTGCAGGATCACATGCGTCGGTTGGTCGCGCTCGGAGCGCGGTAACGAGATTCCTCGACGCTGGAGCGTTTCGTTACCTTCTCGCATCTCAATTGCGGAGTCGTAAGATTTAACGTCAGCATGCAATCACCTTATTCCTCATAGGTGGCGCCTAGGCTCAAGTCCAAATATTTTCTGAGCGAGTGCGAGGAATGTCTTGGCGGCAGGATTCTTCAGCTCGACTCTGGTCCCTACGTCGATAGAGGTCCAGCTATCGGATTGGATGGGTCTATAGACCACTCCGGGAACATTGAGATGGGAGGTACAGGCTGGGGCTATCGAGATCCCCATTCCGACACTGACGAGACTAACGACAGTGGCCCATTGTGGGGCTTCCTGCACGATGTTGGGTCGAAAGCCATGCGCTAAACACAAGCCTAATATGCGTTCAAACTGCAGGCGGGCAATGCCAGGTGAAAAGAGCACGATTCTCTCTTCCTTGAGCATCTCAGGGCGCAGGGTTTTCTTGACCGATAGAGGGTGATCCTGTGGCAGGATGGCAACGAAAGGCTCCCGCATTAATGTTCGGATCGTGAGTCCTTCGGTGGGTTCGCCATCCCGGAGGATGCTGATATCCAGCGTGCCGTCGAGCAACTGTGTAATCTGCTCGTTTGCATGCAATTCCCGGAGTTGCAAATCAACATTTGGATATCCGCTTCTATAGCGCTCAATCACAGTTGACGCCTTGCTGAACATGACCGAGCCACTGAAGCCGACGATGAGATTGCCTTCCTCACCGCGACCGATACGCTGCGCCGTTTCAATGGTGTCCTTCAGATTGTCTCGAAGTAGTTCCGCACGCCTTTGGAAGAACTCTCCCACTGGCGTAATCGTCACCCCACGCGCATGCCGCTCGAACAATGCGTGTCCAAGGGTTCCTTCCAACTGCTTGATTTGCTGACTGAGATTCGGCTGTGCGATCCCTAGCCGGTCAGCCGCACGGCCGAAGTGCAGGGTCTCAGCTAACGCAAGGAAATTGCGGATATCCCGCAGTTCGAGCTCTCGACGCCTCATATGTACAACATATCAGAAATCCAGTAATACATATTGGACGCATATGCTCCATTCTCGTACTCTCAACTCAGGAGAAGATGATGGCGGTTTTAGGTGCGAAGGATTCCTACTGTTATGTGTGTGGTCCTGACAACAAATTCGGGCTGCGTGTTCCCTTCGAGCAGGACGGGGCGGAGGGCAGCTGCGCGCGCTATGTCGCACGCCCCGAACATGGTGGTTGGAATGGAGTACTGCACGGTGGCGTAACGTTTTCGCTGATGGATGAGGCCCTTGGATGGGCGCTCTTCTTCCAGCAGAAGCCTGCCGTCACGGCCAAGATCAGGACGAGGTTCACGAAACCAGTGCCAATCGGGGCTGCACTGCTCATTCGCGCATGGGTCATTCGAGAGCGTAGCCGCATTGTGGAAGCAAAAGCAGAGGTTCGATCCGATGATGGCGAAATGCTCTTCGCCGAGGCAGAGGCCACCATGTTCCGCATCCCCGCTGCACCTGCAATCCAAAACCATTCAGAAGAAGAGGCCATCGCATAATGAGCGAGAAGTTGAAAGTTGTCTTCTTGGACCGGTTCGCAATCCGAGCTCAACTTCGGTCGCTCCGGTTTCCACACGACTGGTTTGAATACCCGACGACGTCACCGGAACAGGTCATCGAACGGCTGCAGGGTGCAACGATTGCAATCACCAATCGGGTCCACTTCGACGCCGACATTCTCAAGCAGCTTCCCGATCTTCGACTCATCGCCATGTCCGCAACCGGCTACGAGTGTATTGATATTTCTGTCTGCAGGGATGCCGGCGTGACGGTTACGAACCTCCGGGACTGGTCGAGCATATCCGTCGCCGAACATGCGTTCGCGATGATGCTTGGCGTGAGACGACAACTGCTCGTGTATCGAGAGCTTCTGGCTCAGGGCGAGTGGCAGCGCTCGCACTTCTACGGTGTGCTGAAAGAGCCTCTTCCGAGCGACCTGTACGGTTGCAATCTTGGAATTATTGGGTATGGTGCTCTCGGAGAACGGATTGCGCACCTGGGATCTGCATTTGGAATGAACGTGATGATTGCTGACAGAAAAGGTGCAGCTCCCCGCGAGAGACGAGTCGCGTTTCGCGAAGTGGTCGAGACCTCTGACGTGCTCTGCATCACCTGCCCATTCAATGAAGAGACGAGAAATCTGATTGGGCGGGACGAGATCGCTATGATGAAGCCAACCGCTACCCTGATCAATACCGCACGAGGCGGCATCGTCGATGAACAGGCGCTTGCCGACGCTCTTCGAGAAGGACGGATCGGAGGAGCGGGAGTCGATGTACTCGCCCAGGAGCCGCCTCGGAACGGCAATCCGCTTCTGGACCTATCGCTACCGAACCTCATTGTCACTCCGCATATGGCCTTTGCCAGCCATCATGCGTTGAACGTTCTTGCAGAACAGTTGATGAGCAATATCGAATCCTTTGTGGCAGGACACCCGAAGAATGTGGTTTCGTAAATCGAGGAGAGAATGATGAAGATATCGATGTACCAGGTGGATGCGTTTACCGACCGGGTCTTCGGTGGAAACCCGGCAGCCGTGTGTCCTCTCGATGAGTGGCTCTCCGACGATGTGATGCTCTCGATCGCAGCGGAGAATAACCTGCCGGAGATCGAGCAACTTCTTCACGAGAAATAGCCTTCACCATTGCCGAATAGCAAAATTGTACTGAGAACGCTCTTGCGTTTATCACTAGTAGCCTGTCGCAGAGAGTTCGTTACCACTCACGAGCGGCCCAGTCGAATTCGTGAGACGGGGACTGGTTCATGTCTCCCAAGAATGACCTCTCTGACCTACTAACGTTTTCTTTGCGACAGGCCACTAGGCTGTCTAGATCCCTGAACACTTAGCTGAGCTTCCATTAAAGTCGGGTTTTGACCAAGTTCGCAACCGTGCAGCCGAGCCTGAATCGAAGTTGCTAAAAACCCGTTTGCAGGAATGACGCTTCGCTACTACCGGGAAGCCGACATCCATGATAAGTCTTTGTCAAGTTGGGCAAGGCTTTCCCGTAGCGCTCAGGAGAGCGCCTGGTTGTTTCACTGAGTGTTCATCACTTCGCGGTTGTGCCTCTCGGCGCGGTTCCTGCGCGTAACGCAGAACCAGACATCCATTCGCTGTATCGGGCTGTTGAGACCGTCACAGAAGATTGAGTGAGTGTTTCCTGCCAGTCCCGAAACATTTCGAAGGAGGCATTGGGAGCGTAGCTCCGTCGCCCAGTCGGCTTCTGCGGGACCTGGCAGGTTGCGTTCGATGAATCTGCTCGTTCTTCGTAGCGGCTTCAGGCCGCTGCTCTTCGTTCTCCTGCCACTACGAACTCTCCTCCACTGCGGTCCACCGCAAGCAGATAGGCTACAAGCTTCCGGGCGACCGCAATCGAGGCTCGATTGGCATGGCCCTTCTGCTTTTCCGTGTCATAGACCACCGCCAGTTCAGGGCTCAAGCGCGGCGCCAGCTTAGCTGCTTCGATAAGCACCGACTGAAGATGTTTATTCCTCTGCTTGGAGATAGGCATGCGCTTGATCGTCTCCGCTGAACTTCGCTCTGCACCGCATAGACCGCAGTAACTGACAGCTTGCTTGACCGAGTGAAAGCGAGCTACATCGTCGACCTCAAGCACCCAGGTCAGAGCGGTGATCGGCCCGACCGCAGGGATCGTCATCAGGCGTTCGACACGAGCCTGAAGCAGCGGGTCACGGCGCAGGGAACGAATCAATGCACTCTCGGTCTTGCCGATCCGCACGATGGTCTCGCGGCAGATCGCCAGCAGCGGCTTCAGCTCGCGGCTGATATCCGGGTTGGTCTCCATCAGTTCCTTGAAGTAGCCCACCTTATGGAGTTTCTGCTTGTTGTAAACCACGCCTGACTCCATCAGCATCTGTGAGACCTTGTTGCGCAACTGTACGTTCTGCCGGACCAGCAGCTTGCGGTAGCGTAGCGTCCTACGTCGCTCCCGAACCTCGGCGGAGACCATGTGGCACTCGGGCAGGAAGTCACATCGAAGACAGTCGCAGATCTTGCTCGCATCGATGCGATCGTTCTTCTTCTTGGCCGCCGCGATCGCCCGCAGCATCAGCGGATGCGCCACCTTCACGGCTGCAGCATGAGGCAGAAGATGGTCATAGATCCATCCGGTAAACATGGTTGCTTCCATGGCCACGGTCCACGGAGTTGGTAACGTCTTCACCCAAGCGTCGAGCTGTGCTCTAGTCGCAGCAATGGTGCCTTCAGAAAGAACCGTACCGCTCACGTCCTTCACGCAATAGCTGATCCGTCTTCTTTTGGATGTCTAACCCGATGAAGTGCATACTGGTCACGAGGAGCCTCCTTGGATGTCTCTGAATCAGTAAGTAAGTAATCGCTGAGTTCAGCCCTTGTACACCAAGTGCTCCTCAACTCCGCGACTTATCCATCCAAACATATCGTTCCTAGTTCGCGACAGGGTCACTGAACAGGCGCCACCCAGCTTTTGTAAGGCTTCGGCTACATTCTGTTCGAGGCTATCAATATAGATGTGGGCGCCAAGCTTCACCGCAAGCTCCCTCCTATCCGCACCACGCGCAAAAGCAGCTATACGAAATCCCATCTGGCGGGCGTACTGGATTCCGAGGCAATCTCAGCCAGGAGATGGAACGAGTTCATTGCCAAGTGGTATACGTATCCCGACAGAAAATTCAAATAAACTGGGCACCAAAGACGGAGAGATTCCGTTTCTTCTGAGCCCAAGACAGTTATTACTGGCAGATCAGGATAAGAATGAAAACGAGAATCGATTTTGTGCTTAGACTCGCGCTCGTGCTTACGGTCATTGGGGCAACTTTGACGATGGCACAACAGTCTCCGGCGGGTGGCGTCGTTCCTCCACGCAGGCCTCAAGGCTCGTGCGACATCTACGCGGCTGCCGGTGACCCATGTGTCGCGGCACATAGCACGACCCGTGCGTTATATGCCACCTATAACGGTCCCCTCTACCAGGTTTTGCGCCAATCGGACGGTAAGACCCTGGACATTGGCGTTGTCCAGGCTACTGCCACGTCAGTTCCGGACCCTGGCGGATACGCGGACGCAGCCACACAGGATAAGTTCTGCAGCGGTACCTATTGCTGGATCAGCATCATCTACGACCAGTCTTCCAAGCACAACGACTTGATTCAGGCTCCCCGTGGCGGATTCAGTGGCCCGGCATTAGGAGGTTTCAACACCCTTCCGATTGCGGACATGGCCCCGATCACGATCATGGGGCACAAGGTGTACGGCGTGTTGATCGAACCGGGCATGGGGCTTCGCCAGAACGATGTGAAAGGCACCGCGGTCGACGACCAGGCCGAGGGGCAATACTGGGTCGTCAACGGGAAGCATTTCAACGCCGGTTGCTGTTTCGACTACGGCAATGCTGAGATTGACAGTCGCGATGATGATAACGGCACCATGGAGACCCTCTACTTCGGTAACGCCACGCCGTGGTACAGCGGGGCTGGTGACGGGCCGTGGATTATGACTGATCAGGAAAATAATCTTGTCGGGTGCGTCAACGAGGATGGGACCAAAGGCTGTCCCAATTTACCCAGCATCCCCTGGCGCTTTGTAACCGCCATCGGCAAAGGAGAACCACACCATTGGACATCGATGGGTGGCGACGCGCAAAAGGGGGCTCTGTCGGTCATGTTCGATGGACACCGTGTGAATCCAACCTATGACCCAATGCGGAAGCAGGGGGCGATTCTCCTAGGCAACGGTGGAGACAACAGTGTCGGTTCGCAAGGAACGTTCTATGAAGGAGCGATGACTGCCGCTGGTACATTTCCATCGAACGCCACCGACCAGCTTGTCCAGGCGAATGTTGTCGCAGCACGATACGATGTAGCTCCGCTTAGTTTGGTTCCGGCTGCCACGACAGGAATGCTGGGAGGCCCGCAGACGTTCACTCCAGGATCTTCGCGGGACTTCACCGTGACATTCACGAATACAACTGGGGCGCCTGCAGCGGACGTTACGTTGAGCATTGCCGTACCCAGCAAGCAGTGGACCGCTGCCGTTTCAGACACGACTGAGACGTCGAAGACCTTCGCTCAACAGGTCGTACCGGGTGCGAGCGTGAGCGCGACCTTCAAAGTCACCTCTGCACCTGCATCCTTCAACGGCGATCTCGTCGGTCATGCATCGTGGACAAACGCTACCAGCAGCAGAAAGCAAGTTGAGACGGCGGTAGAAAAGATTCGTAATGCCAGACCAGTCAAAATCAACGAGTTTCGAGTCACTTCGGCCGCTCCCGACAACCCGACGGATTCATTTATCGAGCTCTACAACGCAGGTTCTCAAAGCGTCGATCTCTCCAACTGGACATTGACCGAGCACCCAGCCCACCAGGCAATATTCTCGACGGTAAAGATCCCGGCTGGAACCAAGCTTGCAACGAGCGGCTTTTACCTGCTCGGCCTCGCCAACTCAGGGCTGGCGATCCCCGCACGCGCAGGTGACAGCATCATCCATGTCAGAAACACCGAAGGAATGTCGGTCGGCGACACGATCAACATCGGCACTGGTTCCAGTATGGAAGCGCGCAAGATCGCAAGCCTCGGTACGGCTGCCAGCAACCATACAACGGTGTGGCAATCCTTGCCTGAGGAGCTGGTGATCACAGTTCCTGCCGGCTCGACTAATGTGCCTGTTGAGGATGCATCCGGCTTTGTTGTTGGACAGAAAATTGCGCTTGGCTATGGCTCGACCTATCCGATCGTTGCAAATACCGTGGAACAGTATGAGATCGCGACGGTGACCGCGGTCGGCAAGCGAGGCACACAAGCGTATCTGGCGATGGAAGCGCCAGCGGGAACCACCAACATCCAGGTGACATCTCTCTCCGACATCTCCGTAGGTGACAAGGTCAGGTTGGATATCGATAGCGTTGGTCATGGAATCGAAACCGTAACGGTGACGCATGTCGGCACGGCGGCAAGCCAGACCAATCTCTCAGCTCCTGCGAGCGCCGGAGCGACCCGGATCAGCGTGCGCCGTGGGGAGGGTTTCGCTGCAGGTAACAAGATCACGATCGGCACGCCTGCAAGCCAGCAGGTCGTCACCGTCACCGCGGTGGGCACCCCAGGGCCGGATGGTACCCCCATCGACTTCACACCCGCCCTTACCAAAGCTCATGTGGTCAGTGAATGGGTGGTCTCTCCGGGCACAGGCCTGAATCTGGCAGCTCCCTTACGATTCAATCATGCGGCCAACCTGCCGTTCAGCGATCGCGGAACAGGAGTCAGCTTCCAGCCGGCGACTGCTTTTGCCCATTCGAGCAATGAGCCAGTCCAGGCGCTTGGGACAGGCATAACACTCGATAGACCACTGATCAACAACCACGCGATCCACGCGGCTGTACGCGATGCCGCAGTCAAGACAGCGGGATACCAGGGCACGCACCCGCCCAACCAGTGGTTTGGCGGGCCGGAATTAACCACAAAATCCCCGCAGTTCGGTCGAATACTCACCGTCGAAGAAGGTAGCATCGTGCTGCGCGACGCTTCGGGAGTGGTTGCCGACAGCCTTAACTATGGAGGCCTTGTAGATCCATGGGCCGCCGAAGGGGATCAGACTGTCTCAGGGGCTCAGATAAGCGGCTGCTATACCCCAGCGCCCGGTTCAGTGTTCAACCCCTGGTCGACAGTTGTGGCCTCGGTTGCCATCAATACGAGCGCAGGTCGGTTCCCTGACGGCGCCGATACCGACAGCAACTGTACCGACTTTTCAACGCAGGCCGCTGCCTCTTTGTCGGCTACGTCGGCAGCGGGTGCAACGAACATCAAGGTCGCCAGTACGGAAGGCTTTCGCCCTGGTCAGACAGTCCATATTGATTCTGATGCAAATACTGAAACCGCCGTCATCGCCGCGGTTGGAACAGCAGGCGCCACGACGGTACGCACTTCTACTGATGCTGGAGCAACTCTTCTTCCTGCCGTAAGCGTGACTGGCTTTGGTAAAGGCCAAACAATCACGATCGACGAAGGAGCAAACTCTGAAACGGCTGTTGTTTCTTCGATTAGAGCCCGTGGCGCCGCCACCATCACAGTCGTCGCACCCCTCGCTCGTGGTCACGCCGCTGGCGCGCAGATCTCGGGTAGCGGCATCAGCCTCACCGCTCCACTGACCCGGACTCATACCGATGGAGCGCAGGTCTCCGACAGCGTTCCAACTCCTGGCGCGCCGAACCAATATAACGGTAGAAATCATTGAGCGGTAGGAACTGGGACCGTTAGGAACGGCTCGGTCCTATTGCCGGAAACATTGGCTGATCAGGGATCGTCACATGTAATGCTTGGACAGCTTCAGATGAATGAGTGTCCATAGCGTTAACTCACGATTGATGACTTCAGATGCACTCAATGAGCTCAGTTCGACTGATCGGTACCGAGAATGCGTCTTGTGTTTACCAACGTGGCGGGTCGGTTCCCGAAAAGTTCTATAAGAAGGAAAGTCAACAAAAAACACTTTGCCTTCGGCTGAATTTTTGTTGATTTTCAGCCCCCTTGGAATTGAGCAGGATTGTTCTCGCATTCCGCTCCAAAGGCTCGGGACACTGCGGACAACCGCGTAGCGCTTGTGGGTTCTTCCCCTGTGGTTCTCATGCTCGATTTGCGACGAAGCCAGTGACTTGTGAAACCAGCAAGCAGAACGTTGGTCATGTGCCAACCATGGTTCTATCTGGGACTCGTGGCCCATTGCTTTTTCAGGTTATCCGAGAGGGCCTAGGGTCGCGTAGGAGACTGGGTGCCCGAGGCACCACGCGTCTAACTTTTCGGTTGAGACTCTCTCTCGAACCCGAGTGTCTCAAGTACCGGGCAAACCACCGCTGGGATTGAATCCACGGGATGGAACGGAACCATGGGAACACTCAAGCTGTTTGTGGGTTCAGATATCTGGCGTCGAAGCTTACTCCTCTCTTCCAGACGATCAGGGTGATCGCGGCGATTTTGCGTGCCAGGGTCAGCCGTGCCATCTCGGGCTTTATTCCTTTGCCGATCAGAGCAGCGTAAAACTTCTGGAACGGCCCGGTCTTGACGGCGGCAACTGCTGAGGCGCTCTTGAACAGATTCTTGAGATCGGGATTGTGATTCGAATTGAGTCCACGAATCGATGTCTGCTTTTTGGATCGCTGCAGCTGTCCGTTAACGTACTGGTTCTCTGCGCTGTCGTGCGTTTCGATCGCCAATCCGCTGTAAGCCCAGAGCTGTCGCTTGGTGCGGAAACGATCCGGCGTCTGGAGCAGCGCGATCAACAGGGCCGCCCGGATGGGGCCAATCGACGGAATCTGACTTAACAGCGTCGATACGTTGTGCTTCTTGCTCTCCAGCAGTAGCTCGCTCCGCACTACTAAGCGGAGCGAGCGCAAAGCGTCCAACTCTGCGTAGTAGAACTCTGCCCGGCGGCGCACGCCGGGCTCCTGGATCTTGCCCAGCCACTCCAGGCGATGGCGCTGTCCATAGACTTGCTTCCCCGCGCAGGGAATAGCCCAGCTTCGATACACAGCCTTCACCCGGGTCATGACACGCGCCTGGTCTTTGGTGATGGTCATATAGCTGCGCGCCAGTTCCTTCAAGGACCGCACTCCGTGCTCGCCGTGGTAAACGGGCTGCAGCATATTCGAGTACAGCAGTTCGGCCAGCTTCCGAGCATCGATTCGGTCACTCTTGCTGCCTTGCTTCAGATAGCCATTGCGACGTGGATCACACACCACAAGCTTCGTCACATGCGGCTTCAGCAGGTCATACAACCACGCTGCCCAGGTGCCCTCTTCAAACGTCAGATGCAGACTCCCGCGCAGCCCATGCACGAACTCGAGAATCGTAGTCGCCTTGGTTTCGATGATGCTTTCCATCACCAGCTTGCCCGAAGAATTTAGAACCGCGATCGAGATCGAGTCCTTGTGAACATCCATTCCGATATACTTCGTGCCTTCCATAGAAGAGTGCTCCTTTCCGGCGGTGAGATGGCAACCGCTCACAGCCTAGTCCAAGGGGGCACCTTCTTATATTGCGTCGGGCGTATCGGCAAGTTCGCGTGACGGCCTGATAGGTCGGGCGTATCGGCAAGTTCGCGTGACGGCCTGATAGGTGCGCAGATATCCTCCGGGTGCCTCGGATTTTAGTGCGGAATATCGAGATCGGAGTATGTCTTTTGTTCAGCCCAATTGTTTCCCTTGATGCCAGGATGGAATGCAGTTTGGATATGCTTAGGGCAGGCAGTTACGCAACACGACCATGAGCCTTCACCCAACCAATATCCATCCCAGTCCGGAGCAGCAACGCGCACGGGAACTGTTCCTCAAGCAGGAAGGTCTCCGCATCGATGCCTACGCAGGAGCGGGCAAGACCACGACTCTCCGTCTGCTCGCGTCGAGTACGAACGGGCGCGGACTCTATCTGGCATTCAATCGAAGCATCGCAGAGAATGCCCGAGGAAAGTTCCCCACACGGGTAGCTTGCGCGACCAGTCATTCCCTTGCTCTCCGCGCCATAGCCCGGAGTTTCGGATATCCGGCGTGGAAGCTGACAGGGACTCTCACTCCAAATACAGTGGTGGAAGCGTTCCGAATGCCGGAGAACTTGATCTTCCATTCGGGACTGACGCTTTCGAAGTGGTCGTATTGCTCCGTACTGCTCGACGCGGTGAAGCGCTTCCTGCTGAGTAATGACGAACATCCGCAGCAGGCGCATATTCCACGCTACGGGTGTCTTGAAGCGCTCGATGCCGTGGGCTTAGCTCAGTTCACTGGCCAGGCAATCTCACACGTGCAGGCTTTGTGGGATGCCATGCGCCACAAGACCGCCGGTCTTCCGCTTGGTCACGATGGCTACCTGAAGCTTTGGGCACTCTCTCAACCGAAAGCGCGGGTCGATTACATCCTCGTCGATGAAGCACAGGACCTGAATCCTGTTCTGGTCGGCGTCCTGAAGCGGATGGACTGTCCTGTCGTGTATGTCGGAGACCCCTATCAACAAATCTATGAATGGCGGGGAGCGGTGAACGCAATGGCTCAGGTGTCGACACCTCACCATGTTCTCCTTTCCCAGTCGTACCGGTTCGGCCCCGCAATTGCCAGCGCTGCAACTGCAATTCTTCGTTCACTCGGAGCGAAGCATCCGGTGCGAGGATCGGAAGCGATCCAGTCCCATCTTGCTGTGGTCCATCCTCAGGTCATTCTGTCCCGCAGCAACGCCGGCGTTATCGGGAATATTCTGAAGTGCCTTTCCTCCAGGATGCCCTGTCATGTTCTTGGTGGAACCAGTGGCCTGGAAATGCTGTTGATCGATGTCCGTCGTGTCAAGCAGGGACAAGGGGGACAATCGCCTGAATTACTGGGATTTGCTACCTGGAAGGACGTTATGTCGTTAAGCACCCGCACCGAGGGGGAATACCTTCGCGGTCTGGTCAACCTCGTCCAGGAGTACGGGGAAGAAACGATGCTCAGGGCGATCGGCGGTTGTGTTCCCAACGAGGGGAATGCCCGGATCATCTGCTCAACGACACATAAAGCGAAAGGCAGAGAGTGGGGGTACGTCGAAATCGAACCCGATTTCCTCTCCACGCGTCCACCATCGACACGTTCCGATCACCAGGAATCCATCGCGGCGGAGCTGCGACTCCTCTATGTTGCCGTGACGCGCGCAAAGTATGCAGTCGACCTACCGCAGAGCCTGCTCAGGCGTTTCGGACTGAACCGAACGACGAGTGAGGTCGGCGGCGCTCCATCTGTGGCTGAGGCCATCGTCGACAACGCTCCCACCTCGGAAGATCCACGCCTGTCCGGTGTAGTGTCTCCTTATCATTCGCCGGCTAAGGGAGAGTCGCGAGAGATGACATCACTGCGGCGGATCTTCGGCTGAACGTGCCGCTACTCACCTGCTGGGGCAGGCTGAGGGCGGCGGTTCTATTCGAAGGTCGGACAGAATAGCGCAATAGAGTAGATAATTAGGGAATTCCAACACCGTACTCTTTGATATGCGCCGCTTTGAGCTTTTCGAGATCCACGATCATCGTTGGTGCCCCGCTATTTTGCGGAATCTATTCACTGATGCGCTCCAGGCCATCTGGATAATGTTCGACTCCTATCGGCCAATCGTTCCGCTGCTTCGTCAGGCATTAGAAGAATCTGGAACAAATCACGTGATCGACCTTTGCTCCGGTGCAGGCGGACCTTGGTTGCAATTGGCGCGCAATTTCGAGGAGGAACAGGCTTACAAGATAACCGTCCTGCTAACCGATCTTCACCCCAATACCGAAGGGTTTGAGCGGGCCAGTTCTGAATGTAAGTATGTGAACTTTTACGCACAGCCTGTCTCGGCGCTAGAGGTGCCTGCGCACTTCAGCGGATTCCGAACCATATTTTCCTCGTTTCATCATTTTTCACCCAACGATGCGCGAAGAATACTCTGTGATGCAGCAACGCAGCGCCAGGGAATTGCTATCTTTGAGGGCGCAAAGAGAGATATGAGAGTCATGCTCGCGATCTGCTTTCTTCCCATGGTCGCTCTGCTTATTACGCCAGCGATTCGGCCTTTCCGCTGGCCACGAATTATCTGGACCTATGTCATACCACTTGTTCCGTTCATGCTCTGGTTTGACGGCCTCATGTCATGCCTACGTGCTTACTCGAAGGATGAGCTATTCCAGATGTCAAAGCGGTTACGAGTGAAGGACTATCACTGGCAAGCGGGAACGAAGAGGAATGGCTTTGTACCGATTACTTATTTGATTGGCTATCCAAAGAGAACTGAGTAACGTTTCCGTAGTTGCCGATAACCCCGGCGGTCTCAATCGGTCGATGCAACACTGGCTTGAAGTTTACTCGCCGGGGTTTCAAAGCCCAAGGTCTTTCGGGGGCGTTGATTTAGGCGCAGAGCTACCTTGTCGAGATCGGCTTGAGAGTAACCGGACAAGTCGGTTTTTTAGGGAGGTACTGTCGCAGCAGCCCGTTCGTGTTTTCATTGGTGCCGCGCTGCCAGGGGCTCTGCGGATCACAGAAGTAGACTTTCACATTCGTGTCCACCGTGAAGCTCTTGTGTTTTGCCATCTCCAGCCCCCGGTCCCAGGTCAACGGGCGCCGCAAGGACGCGGGGAGCTTACGCACGTGCTTGCTCAGCGCGGCGACGACCGTCGCTGTGTCTTTGCTGGGCACTTTGACCAGGATGGTAAAACGCGAATGTCGTTCCACCAGGGTTGCGATATGACTGTTCTTGGTGCCGCCGAGCAGATCGCCCTCCCAATGACCGGGAATGGCGCGGTCTTCAATTTCTGCAGGCCTTTCCCGAATGGAGATGGCATCGACGATCCGACCTCGGGACTGTCCGCCAGCCCGCGAGTGCCGTGAGCGACGTAACAGCCGCTTGGACCGCAGGTGCTGAATCAGCTCTTTTTTCAACACTCCCCGTGGCCTGGATGAATAAGCTGCGGTAAATGGTTTCGTGGGACACGCGCATGCTCTCGTTCTTGGGATACCGTACCTTCAACCATCCCGAAACCTGTTCCGGCGACCAGTCCTGGATCAGTTTACTGGCAACGATCGTCCGCAGCTTCTCGTCGATGGCAAGAAGGCACACCTTGGGTCGCAGAGCCGACTCCCAGGCCTGATGATCGGCTTCATTGGCTCGATAGAGTGGACGCCCGCCATGACGCGCCACCTCCCGGCTCACTGTCGACGCAGCCCGCTGCAACCCTTTGGCTATCTCACGAATCGACGAACCGGAAGCAATTCCTCGTGAGATGTCTTCCCGCTCGGCCAGCGTCAGCGTTCGCAGCGAGCGTCGACGAGCATCAGGAACTATCCCGCCGCGCTGCGTCAACAAGAACCGAATGGAACCATGGCCTTTACCGAAGGCGCGGCCAATCTCATGCAACGACTCGCCCGACTTCCAACGGCGCCACATGTCGATCCGCTGCTCGGTGGAAAGCCTGTCCCGTTTTCCTTGTGCCATAAACACCACCTTTAGAAAATGAATTCATATCAGATGGTGTTGCATCGACCGGTTGAGACCGCCCCGTTTCCCGGGAACTTGTAGGATTGCTTTGGGCAAAGCTAATGACTTCTTACGACATGCAGCAACTCTTTAGTCAAACTCTTCTCGGTGATTACGATGACGAGGCGCCGTGGGATGCGGTTTCAGCGTTACAGCGCGACGGGAATCGCGAGATCTTCGAAACCGCTGCCTTGTGGCTCAAAGAAAGCGTGCCGTTGAAAAGAGCGCGAGCCGCCGCGATCATGGCTCAATTGCAGATGTTTAGCAATACAGAGCTGGCGCCGAAAGAACCGAAATGGCTTTTCCGTGATGAAACATTTCCGCTACTTGTTGAGATGCTAGAGCGCGAGGAAAACCCAATGGTCCTCGGTAGCGGAATCGCGGCTCTTGGTCACCTCTATAACGAGGCTGGCGTTCCCATCATAGTTAAGTACAAGGATCACCCTGATCGAGATGTCAGGTTCTCCATCGCATTTGCACTGGGACACTTTCCGAACCATTCATTGGCAGTCGCTACCCTCATTCCTCTGACTCGTGATGAAGATTCCGATGTTCGGGACTGGTCTGTCTTCGGATTGGGAGTTCTAGGCAGCCTAGATTCGCCAGAGATCCGAGAAGCCCTCCTGCAACGCCTCTCGGACTCCGACGAAGATGTTCGTGAAGAAGCTGCGGTCGGGCTTGGGAAACGCCAAGATCTTAGGCTTCTTCCCACGTTGAGGGGCATGTTAGCTATGCCGGAACTAAAAGTACGCGTGGCTGAAGCGACATCCGCAGTGTTGGGACTCACTGACGATCCAGAGGAATGGGAAGCCGAGGATTACAAGAAGGCTCTCGACGAGGCCTTTGGACCTGCGGCGAGTTAACGCACAGGCGCGTATCGCACGTTCCTCCAAAGTCGGGTTTTGACCAAGTTCACTTGGCGAGCACGGCCAGCGAGCCGAACTTGGCGATAAGCCGACCTAACGGGCGGAGCAAGATTTCGGCTTCAGCAATTCGGCTGAGTCAAGACGCTCTCGCCATCCTTTGAGCACCAGTTCGAGAGGGCGATCACTGCTGGTCAGACGCCGTTGGATTGAGGATTTTAACTGTCCCTTTAACAGGCTCTATGCTCAGCAACTCAGGTGGTGCTTTGAACACGTCATAGAGTGCCCAAGCGGTGAAATCCGACGCAACGCGCACCTGAGTTATGTTCCAAGGCTCCTTGCTTGCAGGCAGGTTAGGCGGAGTCTTTGCCCCATCGATCTCGAAGACGAGCGAACCGTCTGATTTGGTGTAGTGCCCCATACACATAGACCCTTTTCATGTGTGTATGTTAAGGTGTCGTAAAGACGGATACTTTCACATGTACATAACGCTCAACGCTAATATAACTGACGTTCCAGGGCTTCTACAGCAGAGCAGCTGGGTAGCGGCCCTTCGCCCTGCGGCGTATCCATGATCGAGGGGAAGAGTTCCGTGACGGTGCGGAGCCGGGTTCTGCTTTGGCGATTGAAGTCGTTCAACGGCTGACCCAGAACGAACTGGCCGTTACTCGCATTGTTGCCGATGTCCAACCAGTAGCGGACGTGCCGCCATGGGCCGCCCTTCGAATTGAAGGCTTCGTGCATCTCGGCGCGGGCTGCACGCGTATCAACACAACTGATGACCACGTTGATGGTGTTGTCGTAGCCAGAGCTATTGTTTTTGCGGTCTCTTGAGAAGAACACCTCCTCTGAGCGCCACGAGAGACCATGGAAGAGATTGACGCGGTTAACGAGGATGGTGGCTTTGTTGTGGCCGATATCGGCCACTCCGAAAGGTTGCCGCACACAGTTGGTGGGCGAGACGATATCGCCGTCCATTACCGTGACCGAGAAGATGGATCCGACGATACAGCAGCGAATCCGATGGCGCGAATGCCGCTCGACAGTTTCTTCGCACTACGATATTCCTGAGCCCTCGATTCAGACAGTTTGGGAGGCGATTGCCCTTCATACGACTCCCGGTGTGACACAGTACATGGACCCGGAGGTGGCCTTGCTGTTCACCGGGGTTGGGCTCGACGTTCTGGGAGAAGGATTTGATCAGTTCCCCAAAGATATCCGGGAAAAGATTGTTGCCGAGTATCCGCGTCACAGTTTCAAAGAAGGCATCGTTCAGGCTTTCTTCGGTGGTTTCGCCCACAAGCCGGAATCCATTTTTGGCACCGTGAAGGCCGACGTCTGCGAACGGTATATTAAGGGCTACAAGAGTCCGAACTTTTGCGACCTCATCGCCAACTCGCCTTTCCCCAATTCTTGATGCAATGACGCTGTTGCGCTAAGCAATATGGGCTGTCTGCTGATTTATTGGTCCTCTCGGAAGAGAATGCGGAGAGGATCCTAACAGCTCGAGTCGAGATACCATGTCCAGGTATGCAAACAGACAACTGGATCCACCAGATGGATTTTTTCCATACTGAGAGCGACAACTTTGAGCGTGATCTTCACGTCATCATCCTCGGATCGCTCCATGCGAGCGTGAACGCTCTTTCTGCAGACACAGAGGCCTACGCGAAAAAGCTCGAAACCCAGATCGAATCGGCCCACGAGGAATATCGTGACTATTTGATTGACCGTCAAGGCGAAGCATTTGGTGATCACGCCGAACAGGAACGGTTCCAGAGAAATATGGCGTTCGTGGCGATTGCGACGAGGTTGATTCATGCTCTACGCACGATGCTGAGATCCGCTGAAACCTTCTTCCCACGAAAGAAAAAATATGGCGATGGTAGCATGAGCGAGATTATGCGACTTTGGTCTGAAATAGGCGAACGATTCGGTATTGATATCGTTATGCACGCCGACAAGATCGCATTCGCAACGCCATTGAATGATGTTAGAAACCAGATCGTTCACGACGGCGGCGAAGCGAATCCTCAACTCCCCTTCGAGAGATGGACCCTCGAAGGGGGTGACGCCAGTTATCTCGATCTGAAGTTTTCGGATAAGTACCCTGAGTATGTGGACGGATCAGGTTTCCTCGCTGCAGTACGAGTTACTGAGGAACAGTTCAACAAGATCTTCGATGATTCGATCACACTCATCAAATGGCTGGCAGCAGAATTGCGCGCGTGCGAACTCGCCGCCGTGAAGGTCAACTCGGCGAGCTCGCCGTAGAACGCTCTAGTTGAGTAAACGGGCTAGAACCTATCTTATAAATGGCTGCACCCGATCTGGCGCGCTCTCGCACATAGTTTCCGAATCGCCCATAATAGTGGGCCAAAGCCTCACTCTGTATCACCGTGAGACGTACCGGTGGACACCGAATTAGGTTCGGTAGCGGCCACTTTCACTACCTCGGCTGCGGTCGGTAAAGTGAAATGAAACGCAGCGCCCCGTCCGTCGTTCGCCGTGGCCCACAAACGGCCGCCATGTGACTGGACGATGGAACGGCTGATCGCCAGACCCATGCCGGAGCCCTGCGGTTTGGTGGTAAAAAAGGCGTCGAAGATCTGGTCGGCTTTTTCGGCTGGCAGTCCCACGCCGGTGTCACTGACTGAGATCATCACTCGACCGTCCTGGCCCAGTTGCGACTTGACCGTAAGTACCCCGCCGGTCTCCTTCATCGCCTCGATGCCATTGAGCATGAGGTTGATGAGCACCTGCTGCACCTGCACGCGGTCTGCTGCAATTTTTGGAAGGTCGGCGGCCAGGTCCGTGCGTATTGAAACCGCATAGCGGTTGGCCTCGCCCCGCAGCAGCGAGGCCATTTCGTTGATGATCTCGTTCATCTCGACCAACTCACGTTTTGGAGGAGACTTCTTGTACAACGACTGCAAACGCTCGATGATGTCACCGGCACGTCTTCCGTCCGCGACAATACTGCTTGCTGCCTCGCGTATCTCGTCCAGATCGGGTCGGTCGCGCTTGAGCCATCGCAAGCAGGTGTGGGCATTTATGACGGTCGCAGCGATGGGCTGCTTAATTTCATGCGCCAACGACGAGGTGAGTTCGCCCAGCGTGGTGACGCGATTTATATGAGCAAGGTCCGCCTGAAGCTGTTCGGCGCGCTTGCGGTCCTCAATGTCGGTCTTGGTCCCGTACCACTTGAGGATCTTGCCTCCCCCATCCCGCAGCGGTACGGCGCGGACCAGGAACCACCGATACTCCCCGTCCGCCCGCCGGTAGCGCGCCTCACTTTCGAAGGGCTCGCCGCTCGCCACCGAGGCTCGCCACTTCTCCGCATGTCGTTTCACGTCCTTGGGGTGAACAGCTACTTCCCAGCCTGAGCCAGCTCCCTCCTCGAGGGAGAGACCCGTATATTCCTCCCAATGGTGATTGGAAAAGTCCACCCAGCCATCCGGTAGGGCGGTCCACGCAATCGCCGGAATGGTTTCGATTACATCGTGAAGCTTCTTTTCCTGACGCCGCAGTTGCCGAACCCGCAATCGGTACAGTGCCCAAAGCAACGCCAGGAAGCCGGCCACACAAAGCGCGCGGAACCAATTCGTCTGCCAGAACTCGGGAGCAATCGCAAAATCCAGCGTTTCCCCCTGCTCGTTCCACACACCGCTGTTATTGCACGCCATAACACGGAAGCGATAATTTCCCGGCGATAGATTCGAGTACTCCGCTCGACGTCGGTTGACCACCGCTCTCCAGTCCTTATCCTGGCCCTCGAGCATGAATCGGAAGTGCACCTTCTCCGGGTCAACCAGGCTCAGGGCCGTGTAGTCAATCTCGAGATTGCGAACGCCCGGAGGCAGGCGCAAACCGCGCGCAGCATCATATGTTTTGCCATCGGCAACGATCTGTTCGATGTGCACCGGGGGAGGAAGTTTGTTGAATGCAAGATGACGCGGATCGATGACGCTGACGTCGCCGAAAGGCAAGAACCACAATCTTCCATTCGGGGATTTCGTGACAAGCGGGCTATAGCCGCTCGTGAACGAATGGCTCCTCACTCCGTCGGAACTGTCGAAGACCGCGGTCAGAATCGTCCGCTTTGGATCGGCGGCCCAGGCGTCCAACTCAGGCCGGGCAATGCGCACCAGCCCGCAGGCCATATACAGCCACACCGAATGGGCGTCATCTTCCATCATCCAGTGAACCGTATCGCAGGGCAATCCGTTCGTGCTGTTCAGCGTGGTCACACGATTGTTCTTTACTCGGCTGAGCCCGCCTTCGGTCGAGACCCAGAGCGTACCGTCATGGTCGAATCGAAAGTCGCTGACATAGCCCGTACCAAGCCCATCGGCGGCTGTGTACGATGCGCGGACCTGCCCGTTAGAGAAATAGGCAATCCCCCCACCCAAATATCCAAGCCATAAAGCGTCCTGCACAGAATCTCGTAAAAGAGCAGTAGCCACGTCTTTGCGTCCGAGCGTGGCCCAGGGAATCCGTTCGACCACATTCGCTCGAAGCAGATGAAAAAGGCCATCCTCGTGGCTGATCCAGACCTCCCCCGCGCTGTCCCCGGCGATGGAATACACGATTCCCTCGGACACGGAGCTTATGGGAATAAACTGGTCAGACTCAAGAATGGCAACCCCGCGAACGGTTCCGACCCAGATCCGCCCGCGATGGTCCTCAAAGAGTGAGTCCACCGTATCATCCGGTAATCCACTGGCGGTTATCGCCCTTACAGTCCGCGTGGCACTCAACCCACTCTCCGCTATAAGTTCGCTTACGGAGGTATGGTTGCGTTCCAGAAGTTCCTCTTTTTGTTTGGCGCCACCGCGCACGGCCTGTGCGCTTCGTTTGCGGTAAACCGTGATCTGCCCGTTCTTCCATCTGTTCAAGCCATCACTTGAGCCGATCCAAACGCTGCCATCTCTCGCCGCTAGAACGGACGAAAGGCCTCGGCTGGACAAACCTTGCTTGACAGAGATCGAGGGGACGGCGAACTCGCGAAAGCGATCGAGGCCATCAACGGTCGCTGCCCAGATATTGCCTTCACGATCCTCAAAGAAACATGTAACCGCATCGCCTGACAGGCCGTCGGATCGTGTAAACAGATCCGTACTTCCCTGGTGCACATGCAACAGGCCTGCGTCAACCGACGCTCCGATCCACAGGCCACCATGGCGATCCCTAAGCAGAGTGTTAGCTCTGAACTGCTGCCCAGCAGGAAACGGATAAGCCTCAATTTTCCCGAGCCTCAGCTGTGTGATACCGCTATTCTGGGCAATCAGGAGTTCGCCGTCGTCGCCTTCGATCAGAGCGTTGATTCGGAGCGCAGGGTCTGGCATTGGATAGAGCTTAGGTGGACCACTCTTCCATCGCCACAGCCCGGTCATCCCTCCCGCCCAGAGATTGCCTCCGCTATCCTCATACAAGGAGGTCACTCCTGAGCCGAAACGGCCGTCCTCTCCGTAGCACTGGGTCTTTCCGGCCTGAATCGTGCAGAGTCTCCCGACAGGAGGCGCCCACATGCCCACCCATATCGTTCCTTCATGATCCTCAAGAAGCGCTTCAACACCCTGCCCATCCAGCTCCGGGTAGTGAGTCAGCCGGCCGTCCTTCCAACTTGCAAGCCCTTTAGTGGTGCCAATCCAGAGACGCCCGTCGCGCGCGGCGCGCAGGTTTCTAATATCGTTGCTGGGGAGACGCTCACCCTTTGGCGGCTGCCACTCGGTGTTCCGAACGCCATCGAAGCGAAGCAACCCGAATTCCGTGCCGAGCCAGAGATAACCGTCGGGCGTCTGAGCAATTGAAAAGATGACGCCTTTGGAAAATCCTTCGCTGACTTTCCAGGCGGTGTGCGCGTATTGACTGACGTCGAGAGATGGGTCTAAGGCTAAGACACAAGGGCAGTACGCCAGCAGGACGCCCAGGGCGATCGCGGCTCTTCTTAGTCCGTGCGCTCTCTCCATCGCGGCACACATCGTAATCTCTTACCGAGACGGCGGTTTGGTATTCCGGCCAATGAATCTCACGAATGGCTCTCCTTTAGAAGAGGTGTCGTCAAGTCTACCGCTAACAGCAACCGGCCGGAATCGGAGTTGATCGCGGGCCGCTTCGCAGGCCTGCACTTCAGGCGATAGTCGGCTGGTTGGCCACTCCGAGGCAGAGGGCTTCGTGATGCCGATAACGGTGAAGATGCGCTGGAAATCTGCCGTCCAGCAACAAGGCTTGATTCCGCATTGGCGTGATATTCTGTGCGCCATAAGAACCGCTGCCAGCGGACCCTCGTCAGCGAGTTGGTCGCGACGCCCTTTTTCAGCAGGTTTAGCGTCTAGCTCGCCGGCCTACCGTAGCAACAGGAGAGCCTGTCGGCGTGATCCCTGTGGCGATCTGCCCGGGGGGGTGGCTTATGAGGCGGAAGCTGTTCTGGGTGTTCACCGGAATCCTCTGCTGCTCGACAGTTGCGCTGTGCCAGGTCATCACGGGAAACATCGTTGGGCAGATCACGGATAAGTCTGGCGCTTTAGTTCCGAAGGTCGAGGTCATCATCCGTAATTCAGGCACCGGCGTATCGGTAACAGTGGAAGCGGATGATAGCGGGGCATACTCAGCACCCAACCTGCAGGCTGGGATCTACGATATCTCGCCCAGGAAGCAGGGCTTCAGGGTTGAGACGGTGAAAGGCATCCGGCTTCTGGCGCAGCAAACGGCGCGTCTGGATTTGAAGCTGCAGGTGGGCATCGTACCGCAGAGCATAGAGGTACATGCGCAACCGCAGCTGGTCAACACGGATAGCCAGACGATCAACAGCTCGATTAACCAGCGTCAATTGACGGATCTGCCGACGACCTCGCGGTCGATTGATGGCGTAATGATCCTGGCACCCGGCGTCACCGGCTTCGGTAACGTGAGCAACATCTCCAACCCTCAGATCTCGGGCAGTCATTACTGGGGCAGTACCAACTTCAACCTGAACGGCGTTAGCTTGAATGATTTCGGAAATGGGAGTGCGATGGGCACACACTCCTTCAACCAGGACCAGATCGGCGAGGCGAATCTGCCACCGCCGGACGCTCTCCAGGAATTCAGGGTCGACAGTGGCGGCTTGAACGCGGAATACAAGAACGTCGCTGCCGTTACGCTGGTTCTCAAGCAGGGAACGAACAACTACCACGGTAACGCTTACGAATTCGTAGAGAACACGAGCCTGAACGCGAACTATTTCATGCTGAACGCCACCGGGCAACCGCGGCCAGCATTCCATCGCAACCAGTTCGGCGCCGACTTTGGCGGGCCGATAAAGAAAAACCGGCTGTTCTTTTTCTTTTCGTATAGGGGCATCCGCCAGAGATCAAGCCAGGTCACCAGTTTGAAACTGCCGTCGCAAGCCATGCGCGCCGGAGATTTTTCGGCACTGTGCTCGACCTATGACGCCAACCGGGCTTGCAGCGACCCGAATGGTACGCAACTCTACAATCCTTGGACAGGGCAGCCGTTTGCACGGAATCAGATCCCCTCAGACATGATCACGTCGCAGGCGAAGACGTTGACGCCCTACCTGCCGGCGTTGACCATTCCTTCGCCAGCCCTGCCGAACGGCCCACCGAATTATATCGCTCCAGTCCCCAGCAAGTTTGACGTCAACGGCGTGGACTTTCGGCTGGATGCCCACTTGTCTTCCAGGGATTCCGTCTATGGAACAGTCCACCAATCCTTGGGCGATCCATGGAGTATAAGCTCCGGCACTCCGCCAGACTACGGCAACCAGGAAAGTCGGGGCTACACCCACTACTTGTTCAGCGCCACGGAGACCCACACGTTCAGCTCGACCACTGTAAACGACGTGCGCTGGGCGTGGACCGAGTGGAGGCAGAGCAACAACGGGCAGAATACGAACTTTAACCCGCAGTCGTTGTTCCCCCAGCTACCCGTCATCAATAACGGTGGTCTGCCGACCATGAACATCAGCGGTTACACAGGCATGTGGACAGATAGGGGCCTGGGCTATCCATACCCGGAGTACACCATCCAGATTTCCGACAACTTCTCGCACGTACGCGGGCGGCACACCTTCAAGTTCGGCATGGATGAACAGGGGTACAGGCAAAATGTTCGCCAGGGCGGCCCCAATTTGACCACTCCGCTCGGCAACCCGCTGGGAACTTTCAACTTCAGTGGGCAATGGACCGGCAACCAGGGCTGGCCCAGCCAGCCACGTTCACAAGGTAACGCCTTCGCCGACTTCCTGCTGGGCACGGCGGACTCGTCCAACTACGGCATCGCGCCGACCGATATACAGATCAGTTCACGCATTTGGGAGTTTTACGCGCAGGACACCTGGCAGGCGACGCCCAAACTAACCCTGAACTTCGGCCTGCGGTATATGTACCAGCAGCCCTGGCAGGTTCGCGACGATCGTGTGAGTTACCTGGACCTTAGGAACAACAAGCTCGCGCTGCCGCAGGATTCGCCCACGGTCACGCCGCCGCCGCATTCGTTTCCCGAGCTTCTCACGGCTTATCCGTTCGAGACGACGCAAAACGCTGGTTGGCCTAAGTCATACTACGTACCAGAGAAGAAGAACTTCGGACCGCGATTCGGCTTCGCGTACAGACCCTTTCCCGGCAACAACACAGTGCTGCGGGGCGGCTGGGGTATTTACTACGACACCCTGATTGCCTGGATTGGTCCGTACGAGAACATGTTCAACCCTCCATGGCAACTCGGTGCGACCTTCACCACGCAACTGCCTGGAAATCCAACCGCGCCATTCCTGCCGGACGTGACCTTCAGCAATCCGTTCCCTGCTGCTGTCGAGAATGCTCCTCCCGCGAATACGCTGGTGTATGCGACGGACCGATACATCCAAAATCCGATGCAGCAGCAGTGGAATCTCACCCTCGAACACCAGTTCGGTGAAGATTGGATGGCGCGTGCCACCTATGTCGGCTCGACGACGACGCACGGGTTGTTCTACGCGTCCGACATCAACAAACCGAATGTGCAACAGCCCAATGTGCCGCCGCAGCAGCAGGTGACGTACCAGCCGTGGAGTCAGGTGCTGTACACATACACAGGCGGCTATGGGAAGTTCAACCAGCTTCAACTGGAGTTGCTCAAGCGCTTCAGCAATGGCTTCCAACTACAGGCGGAGTACAACCTCACGAGCAGTCTGGATAACACTCCGATCGCCGGTGGACCGCAGAACCCGTGGAACCCCACGGCCGATTACGGAAACTCCGACGGCTTGCCACGCCAGACGCTTGTCTTCAACTATGTCTACGATCTGCCGGTGGGCCGCGGCAAAAAGCTGCTCGCCCAGAGCAGCCGGCTTGTGGACACACTGCTCGGCGACTGGACCGTATCGGGTATCAGCAAGTATCAGACAGGTGCGCCGTCCTCTGTGACCTTCCTGGTGCCCAGTGGTTACGTCGGGTGGCAAGGTGGACGCGCCGACCGAGTGGCGGGCGCGGACATCTACGCCGGGCAGCAGGATTCGCACGACGTAGTCAATGGCGTGCAGTGGTTTAACACAGCGGCGTTTGCGCCGCCCCAGCCCTGGCAGTATGGCAACTCGGAGCGCAACCTGCTATATGGACCGGGTCTATGGAATTGGGACATCGGCATACGAAAGTTCTTCAGCATTACCGAGACGAGTAAGCTCCAGTTCCGCGCAGACTTCTTAAATGCGTTCAACCACGCCAATCTCGATTTCGGACGCGAGTACCCACAGCAGGGCGGTGGCTCCACAACCGTAATCGCCGACACCCGAGACGGCGGCCTACCGAATCCAAGCTCCGGGAAAATATTCTCCGCCGGTACCCTGCCTGGTCCTCGCGTAATACAGCTGGGACTGAAGTTCGAATTTTGACGCCGTGTCAGACGATCTGGAATCGAGTCAGGCGCTGACAAACTACGGGAAAGTGGCTTCCTCAATCCGCTGTATCAGATCGGCGGCCCGCGCGGTCGATTCAACAGGCGTTCAAGCTTCAGTTTTAGATAGCAGACATGATGCCGCGGTCCACCGCCAGGCAGTCTCGCGCATGTTTCCGTGCGACATTCGGGAGGACACTCGGAAAATAATTGTAACGACTGTGGCGCACCACAAGGCATCAAACGGGTATGTGCCATGCACTTGATTTGACCGATGAACAGTGGAAGATCCTCGACCCGCTAATTCCAAAACCAAAGACAAGACCTGACCGCCGAGGGCGGCCTTGGAAAAGCCGCCGCTCCGTCATGAACGGGATCCTGTGGGTATTGAGGACCGGTGCGCCCTGGGCGGACCTCCCGGACCGATACCCCTCTTTCCAGACCTGCCATAGGCGATTTCAGCAGTGGGTTCGCTGGGGTGTTATGACAAAGATCATGACGGCCCTGGCCTTGAAGCTTACTGCTAAAGGCGGCATCGATGTGCATGAGGCGTTTATCGACGCGACTTTCGCTGCGGCAAAAAAAGGGGGCGCAAGGTCGGAAAAACGAAACGCGGCAAGGGAACAAAGATAATGGCAGTTGCAGATTGTAATGGGCTACCAGTGTCTGTTTGTATTGAAAGCGCAACACCGCATGAAGTGACGCTCGCGACCTCGACGTTATTACAGATGGTTGTTCCCGACCCTCCGCAGAACTTGATCGGCGACAACGCCTACGACTCCGACCGGCTCGACGCTGAGCTGAGCTTCTACGGTATTCAGTTGATCGCCCCACATCGTCGCAACCGCTTTCAAACCTCAGAGCAAGAGGGCGCCGAGATTGTATGCGCCACAATTGAATTCGGCGCCGGAATGCTGAATCCTCTCATCACTTCGTTCCCGGAACTGTTAGTACTTCCGCTTGATTCTCTTCCCGAACTTGCGCCGATGGCTTGCCCGATGTTTTGTACCAATGAGGAGTTAGTGTAGCGCGTTTATCTCTGAGTTCAGATAGCCGCCGTCTGGGGTGTGGAGAAGTGGGAAGCGCGTAGCGGTTTCCACTTCTCCATGCCCCTTGCTTGTTGCGATCATCCGGGCCGCCGGAGCTGGTGGTGTATATCCCAGCGAAGAGTGTGGTCTGACGGTGTTGTAGTGGACGCGCCAGCGTTCTGCCAGCACGCGAAGCTCTTTGATGGAGTAGAAGATCTCTCCGTTGAGGAACTCATCCCGCAGCTTCGAGTTGAAGCTCTCACAGTAGCCGTTCTCCCAGGGAGAGCCCGGTTCGATATACAGTGTCTTTGCTCCTGTGTTCGCCAGCCATTTGCGCAGGTCTTTGGCCACGAACTCGGGCCCATTGTCAGAACGTATGTGCTCGGGAACTCCTTTCCAGACCATGACGTCAGCCAGAGCGCTGATGACCTTGGCCGAACTCCAGCGCCGTTCGGCCCGTATCAGCAGGCACTCCCGGCTGTGCTCGTCGATCAGGTTGAGGATGCGCACACTGCGGCCATCGTGCGTTCGCGCACTCACGAAGTCGTAGCTCCAGACATGGTTCGAGTGTGTCGGCCTGAGCCGCACACACGAGCCATCGTTGAGCCATAACCGCCCTCTCGCCTTCTGCTTCTTTGGTACCTTCAGCCCTTCACGACGCCAGATGCGTTCGACTCGGTCCTTGCCGACCTGCCAGCCGGCTCGCTGGAGTAGCGCCGTGATCCGGCGATACCCATAGCGGCCATACTGGCTGGTAAGGGTAACAATGGCCCGAGTCAGAGCATCCTCGTCTTCACGCTGTGTCGGCCGGTAGCGCTGCGTGCCCCTGGGTTGCCCCAACAGAAGGCACGCATGCCGCTCACTGACTCCATGCTCGCAGGCACGGTTGACCGCATTGCGCCGTCGTTCAGGGCTTAGAAGTTTCCCGAGGCGATGTCCTTCAACACAAGCTTGTCCAGGCTCAACTCAGCGACCAACCGTTTCAGCTTCGCGTTCTCCTGCTCAAGCTCCTTCAACCGCTTCGCCTGATCCACCTGCAGACCGCCATACTCCTTGCGCCAACGGAAGTACGTCTGCTCCACGATTTCCGCTTCCTTGCACGCCTGCGCTGTCGTCTTCCCGTTCGCCACTGCCACTTCAATCTGACGGAGCAGGTTCACCACCTGCTCTGGCTGATACCTCTTACCTCGTGCCATATGCTCTCCTCGTTCCAGTGTGTCTCTTAGTCACTGGTACAAAGCAAGCCGGGCACTCCAATGCATGACTGCTGCATGAGGCAGGCTATGGAAGTATGGAAATCGCTGCGCGATTCCCACACTCCCACAGCCGCGACAACGACGGGAAATGTTCCCTCAACCCCACCGCTTATGGGATACGGATTCTGAGGGCAACGTCACCTCACTGCGACCACTTTACCTATTTGCACCAGAGCCCGGATTCGGTAGTTCATCTCCAGTAAGAGATTCCTCGAATTGCTAAGAGTCGCTTCAGCTATGTTTCAGCCAATCGACATACACCTCGCTATCGTTCTCCACTGTGGTCCGTGTGAGGAATCCTTTGAGGGCAGGCGATGCCGCAGATACCCTCTGCGAATAACATTCACGCACCGCGGACTCCGACAAAACTGCACCCTTCGCATCCACCGCGTCTATCATCCACACTGGGCGCGGATAGATCGCGGCTGTAATATCTGGGATATCGAAGTGTTGCAGAATGCCCGGCACAAACCAATCGAGAGCAAGTACATAGTCCTCTAAATCCACAACCGAATTATACGTAGCGAGTGTCTGGCTGGTGAGAATAGATCGAACACGTTCATCCAGCATCGTGGCCATCAGAGCTGCCAAGCCCGCGGACCCTTTCCCCAGAATTCGAATCTGCGACGCATCGACATCGGACCGCGACTTGAGATAATCCAGGGTCCGCAGGATATCCCAGACTCGCTGACCGATAACCGGGCTTCCCAGAACCAGGTTTGCCCATGCGAATCTGTCCTCAAGCTGCATCCCTCTATAAAATCTTGGTCCGCTCTTCGGAGGCCGAGGAGTGGAAAGCCCCATCCCGCGCATGTTGATCGCGCATATCGCGTTGCCATGGTTGAATATCTCATCGAGTAAACCCGGTTCGGCCACTGCCTCATCTGCCAGCCCGTCGCTTATATAGAGGACTGTTGGACGCACCGCCGCTCCCTCTTTCGGTCGAACAAACCAGCCCTCAATACGAATGCCAGGCTCGGATTCAAATTGAATCTCGTCGATGCGCAGTTTCCTTCCAAGATCTGAGGAGAGGGTGTGAGCATTAAGGGGAGTTCGTTGAGACGGAAGAGCCAACAACTTAGTGAGCTGCGCACGAACTTGCTCCCGAGCTGAAGATGGATCGGCGCCTTGAATGCTGAAAAGGCTAGGGGGCACGAATTCTTTGGCGCGGTCGCGATTGAGTTGGACGATGGACCGCCCCCCGAGTGACGTCAAAACCTGGCCGGTAGTTGTACAATTGAGCGCCGCATCTGGAGATGCATCGAAATCCGCCTCCTCCACGCCAGCATCGATCTTTTCAAACCACCGATTGAACCAGCCATACATCGCGCGACGCGAGAAGAAGTCGAGCTGATGTGGAAGGTGTCCCGCAACGAGTTCCACCTTGTTTTTGGCTCCAAGGATTCCATAGACTCGCAACAGTTCATCGTAATTTTCCTTGGTCGCTTCCTCATAGACAGGAGAATAGGTTTGCCCCTGGTCGTGAACCGTGTAACACATGAGGAGCGGCTTGGGAGCAAAGGCAGCCAGCAGGTCGCCCCGATCAAGACCTAACGGAAGGCTTCCCACCATGTTCTGTTCGGCATCAGCGATCGCTCCCGGCGGATCATAGTTCGGTCCTGCCATATTCTCGTAGTTTCCCTCAACTGCGACCGCTACCTGAATTCTAGGATCGAGAGCGGCCAAATACATTGTCATGGTAGCTCCTCCCGAATGACCAGCACAGCCTATGCGTTGCGGATCCACCTCGGAACGGCTGAGAAGATAGTCAAGAGATCGAATTCCGTCCCACACCCGGTATCGCGCGAAGGCGCTGCCAAGAAGAACCATCGGTCGTCCGGCCTGAAGATGCTCGGACGAGTAGCGAGAACGATTTGTATTACTCAGAAGATATTGCATTCTTTCGCCCTGACCGAATGGGTCATAGGCAAGCACGGCATAGCCCTTCCTGGCAAGGTTTTGAAAAGAGTATTGATAACTTCGGTATGCTTTCCCTTTGTCAGTATGTCCGAGTGGCGCTAATATCCCAGGATAGGGTGGTTTGCTCGTCGTTGGAAGATACAGGTTCGCCGTAACATATACCCCCGGCATACTCTCAAAGACAAGCTTTTCAATGCGATATCCGCTCCGATTGAGAACGCCCGTAGTGTGGACGTTTAACGGTGTTTCCTCGGGTCGGCCACCTAGAATATCCCAGAGCTGAGCGCGGACTGTGGCCGATCGATCCACGATCTGCTCTTTCGATTGAATCCTGGCCAAGATGGCCTTTCTGGAAGCCGCAGCCTGATTCATTTTCTTCGTGATGGAGTTAGGCCAGTCGTTCCAAAAATCCCTTCTGAATCGAGGAATTTGCTCTTCATCGCCAACCCCTCCCGACATCGACGTAAGGGCGGCGGACCAATTAAATCCAATAGCGGACTTGGCTGCAGCAGTTACATTTCCCACTAAGAAAGTTCGACGGGTCACCATATAGAAATAGAATGTTTAGCTTTCTGGACCATTCGAAGGTCCGATATTCGAGTCTCGCGCGAATAGCTAACTTCTAGCGCAGGAAGTAGGGTCATCACCAATGCGACCGACACAGCCTAAAAACTATACTTGAGAGCGAACTGAAGAATTCTCGGATCACTCGCCATCGAAATCGTTCCGTTGGCCTTCGAAGATACGGTTGCAGTCGGATTGGAGAAGTTGACCCTATTCGCCAGATTGAAGGATTCTGCTCTGAATTGTAGAAATTGTGTTTCAAAGGGCAGCTTGAACGTTCTCGCTATAGAGAGGTCCACGGCGGAGTATCCCGGTCCCACAAGAAAATCGCGCCCCGTATTGCCAAATGTGCCAACTGCGTTCATGGCGAAAGCGGCGGTATTGAAGAATTCTTTCGCCTTTTGGGCATGGCTGCGACCTCCCGGCAGATGCGGATTTCCAATAAGATCAGCCCGATCCAAGCCGATTCCACTCGTGGAATTGTCAACACCGGAAAGGACAGAGAACGGTTCTCCACTATGAAGATTCAGAATTCCATTTATCTCCCAGCTGCTCAAGACTCTGTTTGCGAACGCCCATCCGAGATGCGTTGACGGCAGGTCCCATACGAACGACCCCTTGACCTGGTTCGTGACATTGAACGTACAAGGGCCGTAATCATGCGATGGATTAGGCGTGGAATAGGCATCCGCATCAAAGAATGCTTCTTCGCTTTCATCCATACATTTTGACCAGCGGTAGCCCATCAGAAATGAGAGCCCGTGCGCCGTCTGCTTTTGCAATGAGACCGTCAGAGATTCGAAGTTGGCCACCCCAACATTCTGGCCGAGAGCGAGGCCCTGAAAACTCGCTCCCATGGGTCTGCGGATATTGTAATTTGCGACATTTTGCTGCTGTGTCTCAGCAGGATTGTAGATCGCCGCGTTGCCCTCGACCGAGCCAAATAGATGGTCTGAAGCTTGGCCCTCATACGCGAAGCGCATTATCGAGCCATGCAGGAGCTGCTGCTCCAGTGTGAGATTCCATTGTTCGATTGTGGGAGCTTTCATCCCAAGCGTGAAAGGATTGGCTGCCATCGGTATCTGAAAAGGCGTGTTTTTGGGGGCAGGACCAGGTGGCAAAGGAAACGGATTGACGTGCCCTTGATAAGGGTTTTCCATGCTGGCCGGATTCGTGAAGGTCACGTTGGTGTTGAATGGGCTGAAGTTAGGATTGATTGTATTAGCCGTCATCTGGTCCTGGTACATCCCAAAGCCGCCTCTCAGACTCGTCCTCCCATTTCCAAAGACATCGAGCGCAAAGCCCACCCTGGGATCAAAGAGGTGGTAGTTGGAGTCAACCACACGCGACGGGACCCTGGGATCGCCAGCCAATAACAGTCCCGGAGCAAGGGTGGGATACTGGGAGGAGTGAATGCCGGCCGCGTACGCAGCGGGACTGAAAATCGCCTCTTCATGATATGCCGAGTCGAAGACAGGAACAAAGGGATTCCATCTAACACCGAGCGTAAGCGTCAAGCGCGGGTTGGCCTTCCAGGTGTCGACAAAATAGAGGGCAGGGAGTGTTCTTGATGGAACGATGTAAAATGACGCCTGCTGGCTAAAGGTAGAGGGCTTGCCAAGCAGAAAGTCCAGCCCATTGTCTCCGGACAGCGCGCTGCTAAAGATGAAATTTCCCTCTCCGTGATAATCCTGACTCTTTACCACTTTACTTTGCAGGATGTCGCCCCCAAACTCCAAGGTGTGCGCTCCCTTAACCCAGGTCCACTGATTCCCTACTCCACCCTCTGTCGCAGGAAGGGCATAAACTCCGTCCCAGAACTTTGAGAAGTAATTGTTGATGGTGAGAAAAAAACTGCTTTGGCCCGGGCTCACCATATTAGGAATATTCGCCCCTAGGCCGGTCCAGCCGGTAAATCCGGGGGGCGACGTCCAGCTCCCTCCACGGCGACTCATAGCAGCTACGAATGTTGTCGTCAGATTTGGATTGAATATATACGTGGTATTCACAACCGCAAACTGACTTAGCCAGTTTTTGTTCTCAACTGCTGTCAGCAGGTTTCCTTGGGTTGAGGTTGACGGCTGCTGTAAACCATCATAGATATAGCTTGCGTACATGCGCAGATTCTGGTTAATGTTTTCATCCACGCGCACTACGAATTGCTTGTCGTTTTGGACCAGTCGAGATAGATACTGGACGATTCCGGTGCCTGGTGCACCAATCGGCACGAGAGCCAGAACTTTAGCGGCAATTGGGTCAAACAGTTTCGTTGGAATCTGATTTCCTGGAAAGGGCTGTCCGGTGGACGGATTGATCAACTGCTGTGAGTCGGATGAGAAGTCTCCGTTCCGCTCCGCGGCCGTCCACACAATTGCGGAGTTTATCGGATTCTGTCTAATCGTTGTCCCCTGATAGGAAAAGAACGCGAATGTCTTGTCTTTGCGAATAGGTCCGCCGAATGTACCGCCAAACTGATTCCGCTTCAGGCCATCCTGAACTGGCGAGAAGTAGTTTCGGCCGTTCAGGGCGCTGTTGCGCAGGAATTCGAAGAGCTGTCCGTGAAACTGATTTGTGCCGCCACGCGTTACAGCATTCATCACGCCACCACCGCGGCCTGCGAATTTCGCACTGTAGACACTGGTGTCGAAACTGAATTCCTGGATTGCATCCGGATTCGGAAACACGTTGGCGATCTGAGTTAGCACATCCTCATTCAATGCACCATCCAGGTAATAGGACGTAGAAGCACCACGTCCACCGCTCGCACCCGCATAGTTGTTGGCTTGGTCCGGACGCGATGCGTTCTGTTGATAGCCGCTGGAAGATGTTGGACCGACATCCGGGGCAAGCTGCATGAGCTGCAGTACGTTGCGGCCGTTGAGCGGCAACTGCTGCGTCATTTTGTTGTCAATGGAGGTGGAGACGGTCGGTGACTGAAGGTTAATCATCTCCGAAGCAGCCTCAACGATGACGCTCTGAGAAACGGCCCCAACGGGAAGCACGGCATTTACCGTCGCGCGCTGGCCAACAGTAACGATGAGGCCATTTTGTCCATACGATTGAAATCCGTCCTTGGAGAAAATCAGGCGATAGGTATCGGGCGCGAGCCCCGTAAGTGCGTAATCGCCTTGCCCGTCGGTTTCGGCATGAATTATCACGCCGGTCGTACTATCAGTCGCTGTCACGAGAGCGTTTGGAATCGCTGATCCAGTAGAGTCGGTAACTCTACCGGTAAGCGTTGCAGACGTGAGCTGTCCAAGCAAGACGGAAGGGAAAATAGTCGAAAAAACAAGTAGCAAAACGGCAAGGCGAAAGCTCATTTTGTCTCCAAAGCGATGTCTATCCGGTCCATCTGACTGATTGATATTCGTGACATTAGTACAGCAGACTATCTACGTCAAGAGAAAATTTTCATGAATTTAATTATTTATTTCCCATCCGAAAGCCTTACTTGATCAGGGCGCCAAGCTAAGTGGCACTCTTGAAGCATTGGCGGGGGAGAAATCGAAAAGGAAAATACAGGAGAATCGACCTTGCGCCTCGGGTCGACAACCGTCTATCCACGCGCGATGTACAGACCAAAAGTGACAGGAAAGGAAAGCCCAGGTACGCACCGCGGGCGAGGAGCTTTTGCGTAAGAGGCATTGACCGCTGCTAAATCCGGCTTCGGACTCAACCGGAAGTCGGCGGGATTCCATCGGCGGTCGACTGCGCAATACAGGTAAACCCAGCGACCACGGACCCTCGGGTACGTCTCGTCAAGACGCCACGGGCTATCGTTTGCGTGCGGAACCATTCCGGCCGGACATAGCGCTGCACCCAGCGCATGATCGGGGGGGTGTGCGCAACATGCACCCGCATTCAGCCATCATCTCGATCTGATCACGGAGGCTGAGTCTGTATCGTAGATACCAGTACACACAGGATAATGATCTCGCGATCAAAATGTCGTCCGCAAACAGCTCTTCAGGCCTTTCAGGTTGCCATTTAACGGGGCCTCAATGCCTCAATCCACTCTCTAAGCGGTTCCAGCCTGCTGTGCCCCAAAGCCACTCAAACTATGCGCGCCTCAGTCACTCCTAAATGCGACCGAAGCAATCTCCAGTTTCCGCTTTTCTAGACAAGAGCTGTAGATGCTTCTCACTAGTTGCAGCGCGCGGAACCCATCCGTCGCAGAGCACGATGGGGCACGCCCTGTCTTGCAAGCTTCTCCAAAATCCAAGAACTGCCGTTCGAAGGGCGCTAAAGAGATCGCCATCGGATCCGACGCCCCAGAGACACCCTGTCGTTCTATCGGGGCAGCACATCCAGAGTCATCCTGAACATCCCACGTCGTTAGTTTGTCGCCAGTGATGACGGCAGTCCCCTTCGTCCCGTGAATCTCGAGTCTCTCGGGGTACCCCGGCCACAACGACGTCGAAGCCTGAATTACACCCGTGGCTCCAGAGGAATAGTGAAGTAGAGCACTTATTGAGTCCTCGGATTCAATCCTATGTAGGGCCCCGAGCTGCCAATATGCAAAGACCTCGTCCACCGCGCCGATCAGGTATAAAAGCAGATCAATCTGATGGATTCCTTGATTGATCAGTGCCCCGCCACCCTCGCCGGCCCAACTTCCTTTGACCGGCCTGCTGTAGTATTCGGCGGATCGATACCACTTTACATAGGCGTCAGCCTGCAAAATCTTCCCCAACCGCCCATCGGATATGGCCTGCTTCAAAAACAGCACCGAGTCGTCGAAGCGATGCTGGCTCACAACTCCCAATTGAATACCGGCGTCACGAGCAAGAACGATCATCCGCTCGGCAGTCTCCAGGTTGATCGCGATCGGTTTTTGTACAAGAACATGTTTCTTATTTAGGGCGCACAGTTCGACAACCGGCAGCCGATAGCCTGGCAACGTACATACATCGACGTAGTCTACCTGCGGATGACGACAGAGTTGCTCAACCGTCGGGACAAATTCTGCGCCAGTCGCATCAGAAAATTTCTGCCCGGTAACAGCGGTGGCATTCGTGCACACTGTGATCTCATACCCAATATTCCTGTAGGCCTGTGCATGTTTGGAGGCGATCGCTCCTGTTCCGACTATTCCAACTCGCACTCCTTGCCTCCCTATTGCAGATACGCCGCTCGTGGGCCACCAAAGGAGAGCCTCCCGACACCTTTGGCCGGGAGATCCTTCTTCTGGGCCTTACGAGGGGATGTTCACCTGATCGTAACTCTTCGCGGCGCTTCGTCGAACGCCATGTGTTGAGTGGTAAAAATCGAGCGACACGAATCTCTCTTGATAAATTCCGTAGGGATTGTGACGCGCTGTGGGGCTTGATCTGGTTTGGCGACGCGATTGAGAATCATCTCCACCATTTGCTTTCCCAACTGCTCAGGAAATTCGCGAATCGTGGTTAGACTCGGATAGAGCAACGCGCCAATAGTGTCGTCACAACCCGCAACGCTGATGTCGTCGGGAATTCTCAGTCCACTGTCGCGTGATGCTTTATAAACACCGTGTGCCGTCTGATCGTTGCCAGCAAAGATTGCGGTGACGGGTTCGCCGTGGGCCAGCAAAGACTTGGTGCCGAGATATCCGATTTCGGTGTCATCTTCTGAGTCGATACTGCTGTGAACCGGAGCCAGGCCAGCCTCCTCCATCGCGCGGAGGTAACCCGCGAAGCATCGCGCAAACCACGGCAGGCGGATATTACCCACAAAACCGATGTGACGATGCCCCAGACTGATCAGATATCTGGTCATGTCCTGGCCGCCTTGCGTCTCGTCAGAAAAGATCACATCACTTTTGGAGTCCTGCGGCTCCCCGATGACGTTGTTTCCCAAGACTACATAGGGAATCCCCTTGTGGTCCAATAAGTCGATAAGATTTGCAGAATTTGTCCCAGCTAGAATCACTGCCCGAACAATGTCGCGGCGCTGCACCACCTTCGGCAGGTGCAACTCATCCCAATTAGCGTTCGGCGAATAATTGAAGGAGAGAAAAATCATGTCCCACCCATGCGTCGCGCAACACGTCTCTGCACCGTGCAGAACTCGCGAGTGAAACGCGTGCAGCATCGCGCGATTACTGAGGAGGAAGGCCAGGGCTTTGGTTTTATTACGTTGTGAAAGGTCGACATTTAGCATCGCCGCCGCATTCATGACAGTCTTTTGAATGTCTGGATCTACGCGACTGCTTCCGTTTAGCACCCGGGAAACGGTAGGAATGCTGACATTCGCCGCGGCTGCGATTTCTCGGAGTCCAGTTTTGATTTTTTGAGGTTTTATATTCTTCTTCATATCGACAGAACCTGCAGATTTACCTACAAGCATTTCGCACCAGCCTCAGGGATTATATACAATCTGAAAAATTTCTGGTCGAGAAGAAACAATTTAGCGAGTGCTCGTTTTTATCTGTCAATCGCTGGAAAACCTCTATTTGCCCAGCCGACCTCCCGATGGGCGATGCCGTCGACGCGGTTCCGGTGGGAGTCCGAACCGGACTTGGACACTAATCAGCATCATTTCGATCTATTTTCTTCTATTATTGTTGTTTTATCTCAATTGCAGGAAAATTTTCTTGACATCATCCGCGTGATCACGTATCAAAATTTAGGACTGGCCTAACGACGCTTTCTATATATGGGCACACCGGGAAAGCGAGGAATGGGCAGGCCCTTACTAAATGGTAGGTAACCAACCTAGCTCCTTTGGGAGCAAGACCGAGTCAATGATGTTGTACGACCTATCTTCGAGAGGAGTTTCTAGTATGGATATCAAAAGCGCGGAAGTTCAGCAGTTCAAGGTGGGGGCAATGAAGTTAGAGATCTACCCCACTCGCGAGTTGATGGGCGATGCAGCGGCTCGAGCCGCTGCAGAAGCATTAAAGGATCTGGGCCGAAGCAACGAGATTATCGCAGCAATTTTTGCCACGGGTGCCTCGCAGCTCGATACTCTGGAGTCACTGACGAAAATAGAGGGGTTGCCTTGGGACCAAGTACGCGGTTTCCACCTAGACGAGTACATAGGACTGCCGGTCGATCATTTGGCGTCTTTCCGTGGCTACCTTCGTAGGTACTTAACATCGAAGGTGCGGATGAAAGAATTCTTTGAGGTGGATGGGACCGCCTCCGATCCTGAGCAGGTGTGCCGCTTCTATGCCGAGAAACTTCGCTCCTCGGAACCGCAACTATGTTTGCTCGGGATTGGAGAAAACGGACACCTGGCCTTCAATGATCCCGGTGTTGCAGATTTTGATGACCCCGCAGATGTAAAAATTGTCCACTTGGACGCCGCATGCCGAAAGCAGCAGGCGGCGGAAGGTTGGTTCAACACTACCGAAGACGTTCCGGAGTTCGCTATCTCGCTCACGATTCCAACAATGCTTCGGGTTCCAAAACTGATTGTATCGGTACCTGGAAGCCGCAAGGCCGAAATTATGCGGAGGACTCTCGAGGAAGCTATCTCTACCGAGTGCCCCGCTACTATCCTCCGCACACATCCAGATGTCACCGTCTATCTGGACAGAGATTCCGCCGCTCAATTAGGTGAATTAATACCATACAGCTGAGAGCGAATGTCGCGCTAAGAGGGATGTTCCCCGTGTTAGTGAATAAGTCCACTGGGAAATGTTGCTTCCAGATTACGCTGTCCTGAAATGCTGTCTGCGCAAATAGGGCGCGGAGCACGCGTCCACGATTTTGTGCCAAGGGGTGACACAAGATGGCCACACGGGGCCTCAATCAGCAACCAATTCTTCCCGTACCGCAGAAAATGCGTGCGGGAAGAACACGATGGTGGATAGTATGGACACTCTTTTGTTCTACAGCTATCAATTACATCAGTCGCCAGACATTCTCCGTATTGTCGCCGGTGATAGCGGCGCAGTATCACCTTACTCATACGGATCTGGCAAAGATTATCGGCGCCTTTCAGCTCTCCTATGCCATTACCTGGCTGATCGGAGGTATCTTCCTGGATGCTGTGGGTACTCGGATCGGCTTGATTGCAGCGGTGGTCTGGTGGTCCCTGGTGAATATGTTGATGGGATTTGCCAGCTCTGTTTCGGGCTTTGTCGCTTTTCGATTCATGTTAGGCATTGGAGAAGGCCTGAACTGGCCAGGAGCCAGCAAGACCGTTGCGGAGTGGTTCCCCAGTGAGGAGCGCAGTGTAGCAGTAGCAATCTTTGACAGCGGCTCCAGTGTGGGAGGGGCCCTGGCGGCGCTGATCATACCGTGGATAGCCCTGGCATTTGGCTGGAGATGGTCGTTTGTCTTTTCGGGAGTGCTCGGCTTCCTTTGGCTATTTGCCTGGTTGCGTATCTACCATCCACTCGATCGTCACCCGCGCGTGAAGCCCCAAGAGGTCGCCCTCATCCGTGCAGGGCAGGAGATGGCTTCTCAGTCGCCGGATAAAGGCGTTCAGCGGTGGCTTCGCCTGGCGGGTAATCGCAATGTGTGGGGTATCGTACTGGGTCGTGCCCTTACTGATCCGATTTGGTGGTTCTATGTCTTCTGGTTGCCGCAGTATCTAAGTGATGCTCGTGGCTTTAGCCTGAAGCAAATCGCGATCTTTGCTTGGATGCCGTTTGTTGCCGCGGATCTGGGGAATTTCACAGGTGGGCTGATATCCGGTTACTGTATTCGTCGCGGAGTCTCTATCATTCGCGCTCGTACCTGGGTGTGTGCTGTGAGTTGTCTGCCGATCCTCGCAGGTATTCCCGCGGCCCGCGTCCACAGCGTTTACGCCGCCCTGGCGCTGATTTGCGTGGCCCTATGGGGTTACGCCAGTTGGTCCACCATGGGCTTGACCTTACCGTCAGACTTGTTTCCCCAGGATGTAGTCGCCACGGTAACAGGACTTAGTGGGCTCGCGGCTGGGATCGCTAGTGTCGCCTTTACCTTTATCGTAGGTATCACTGTCGATCGATTTTCCTATGGACCAGCATTTCTAGCGGCGGGCCTTTTGCCTCTGGTTGCCACCGCTTGTTTATTCTTATTCATTCGTAAGCCTGATGCGGGAGCTGTCAACCTGAACTAGGAAAGATCGACGCCGAGAACTCAGGTTTTCGAAATGAACGCCGTCGATTCCTGGGCTCTGGTGCAAATATTGATGTGTGCATGCCGAGGCAACTGGGCTCTGATGCATTAGCTTTTTGAGCCCCAATATAGTGCCGAATTTTTCCGTATCAAGACTCCGAAGGGTCTCAGCACTTCTCTATTTGCAATCAACAATAGTGAAAACGTGAATGTGACCTCGTGTCGCAATGCTAAAGATACTCACTTGGAAAGCACGGTACACACAAACAATATAAGCAGGCGTCTGCGCAAAGAAGTACTGGAGAGAACCCTCATGACCTTTAGGAAGTTGTCGCGTCGAATCGTGCCGAACGTACTTTTCTCCGCATTTCTATTGCCAGCTGTGGCGTTCGCTCAGGTAGATGTACTGACGCAACACAATGACAGTGCACGCACGGGCGCAAACCTGAGCGAGAGGGTTCTCACACCGGCCAACGTGAATAAGCAGCATTTTGGCATGCTGTTCAAGCGTGTCGTCGACGATCAGCTTTATACTCAACCTCTTCTCCTCACAAAGGTTAGAATCGGCGGGGGCTGGCATGATGTAGTTTATGTGACCACCGTGAACAATAGTGTGTATGCGTTCGATGCGCATGATGCGACTGCACTAGCTCCATTCTGGCACGTAAACTTTGGCACTCCGGCGAACCTTCATGATGCAGACTTCGGCTGCCTCGATATTAACGGCAATATGGGTATCATCGGCACGCCTGTCATCAACGCCGAAAAGAACACCTTGTATGTGGTGTCGCTGACAAAGGCTAATGGGAAGTTTGAGCAACGCTTGCACGCTCTCGATCCAGCGACTGGGGCTGACTTACCGAACAGCCCAACAGTTATTGAGGCACCGGGCTTCGATCCTCTGCTGCAAAATCAACGTCCAGCGCTTTTTCTTGCTGGGCGCGATATTTATATCGGATATGCTTCGCATTGCGACAAGGAGCCGTACCACGGGTACCTGCTCGGCTACGACGCGACCTCGCTCGCTCAGGTCGGCGTTTTCAATACTTCCCCAGGTGGCGACGGAGCAAGTATTTGGCAATCTGGCCAAGCACCTGCCGTAGATGACAAGGGCAATATCTATTTTGTAACTGGCAATGGTAGCTGGAATGGAACGACACAATTTAGCGAGAGCTTTATGAAACTCGACGCGCACATGAACTTACTGGACTGGTTTACGTCCACCAATCATTTCGATCTCGACAAGCATGACCTCGACCTGGACTCCGCAGGGGCAACACTGATTCCGGCCAAGCACCTGGTCGTGGGGGGAGGTAAAGAAGGAGTACTTTACCTCCTCAATACAGACAGCTTCGGCCACTTAGGAGACGAGAATGCTGTGCAGCATTTCCAGGTTACACGCTCACATATGCACAGCGTCGTGTATTGGAAGAGTGCAAAGCGAGGCTATCTACTATACCTCTGGGGTCAGCGGGACCAAGCCCGCGTATACAGGCTAGAGGGGGATAAAATCGATGAGACACCAGTGATGATCCGACCTGAGATAAACCAGGGCCATCCTGGCGCGATGCTATCTCTCTCTGCAAATGGCGACAAGGACGGAATCCTTTGGGCTGCAATCCATGCATCCGGCGATTCCTGGCATGAGTCTCGACCAGGCGTTCTCCACGCCTATGATGCCGACAATATCAGCCATGAGCTTTGGAATTCCCTCCAAAACCCAGAGAGAGATGACTGCAATAATTACTCGAAGATGGCACCTCCCACCGTAGCGAATGGAAAGGTGTACCTGGCCAGCTTCGGTAAGGAGAATATTGGGACTGGACAATTATGCGTTTATGGCTTACTGCCAAGCGGCTCTCCGCCTGATGCCCCTGTAAACGTACACGCTTCGATCAATGGCAGGTATGTCTCTGTTACGTGGACTCCCGCACCCGGAGCTGAAACCTATACGGTTGTGAGCACTCAAGGGTTGAATTCACAAACCGTTGCATCGGGGCTCACAGTGCCCGGCTTCATCGAACCAGCGGCAATCAAGGGAATGACGGAGTATACGGTGACGGCGTCCAATGCCAATGGCCAAAGCGCGCCCTCCGAGCCGGTCAGGGTGGCAATCAAGCAGGTACCCACGCCACGCATCATGCACTGATCGGGGCCGCCTCAGAAGACGGACCACACCATACGCTTTTATTTGGATCTGTGGCTGATCGTTTGTACGCAGGTCTGACAGACCGAGCTTAGCTCTGGGTCGCCACACATGCTGCCTAAAGCTTGAATGAATGCCTGGGCCATCAAGTTGAGCCCCGTATCCGGGCAAGCGCGAGTACAGGGTGGACATCACGCTGTGAGGCTCGATGAGTGAGATCTGGGTTGGCGTTGACCTTTCCAATGGCAGGTTAGACGTGGCGGTTCGGCCAGGAGATGCGGCTTGGAATCTCATACCCGAGCGGGTCGTGCTGGAAGCGACTGGTGGCTATGATACGACCTAGCTCGTTCTCTGGGAAAGCTGGCTGCCAGTGGCTGTCCTGAATCCGCGTAGGGTAAGAGATTTTTACGAGCAACGGGCAGGTTGGCGAAGTCCGATCCGATCGATACGAAGATCCTCGCCCATTTCGCGGAGGCAGTGAAACCGCCGTGCCGGGCCGCTAAGGATCCGCAACTGGATGAACTGGACAGCTCGTGACACGGCGGATGTGAGAAGCTGGCGTGGTGAATACGTCTGAGAGCAGATACCGTCGGCACCGTTTTCCAAGCGAAAGTGGTGGAGCAATGCTTATGGCTGTAATTTCGTTTTGCCTTGAGCTACCGGAACATCGCCGTGACCGAAACGCTGTTCGGATCGCTCAAGGTCGAGCGCCTGCACGGCGAGAAGTTCATGACCGTGCGTGCAGCCAAGATGCTGTGATGAACTGGATCCTCTGGTCTAACCAGGAACGGATGCATTCGACGATCGGCTACCAAAGTCCAGTTGGGTTCGAACAAGCCTGGCTGCAACTGCAGCTCGAAGCAGCCTGAAAAGCAGGTTGTGGAAGTATGAAATCGCTGCGCGATTCCCACACTCCCACAACCTCGACGACGACGGGATTATCCCCTCACCCCCTACGCATATGGGGTACGCATTCTGAGGGCAAGGTCAATCTGCAACTGTAGTAGTTAAACGTGCTCCGGTACGACAAACGGCGCCCGGTAGCCGCGGTCGCCGTCGCGCAGGAGCAGATTGGCCTCATTGTCACTCTTGACCATCTGTGTTTCCGGATCGAAATTCAGCGTTCTGCCGAGCCGGTAGGAAGCGTTCGCCAGATGCGCCAACCCGGAGGTCAAGTGTCCCTCCTCGATAGAAGCATTCAGGTCTTCCTTCTTACGACTGATCACGCAGGCAATAAAGTTCGCAAAATGGCATTCCTTATCTAAAGGCGCAGATGGACCTGGTTGCTGTTCTCGGCCCAGATAGGTCTTGTAACCTGATGCGTTGTCGATCGCCAGATATCCTTTAGGCCCGTAGAAAATGTTTCCGACTGAGTTGTAACTCCCTTCCTTCGGTCCTAGTCCACCTTGCGCCGTTTCGGCTGAGGCCGCCGAAGCCGCACGAGCGACCCCGATGCCCGCTTCGTGGTTGGTGATCCAATGGCGAACCTCGAACTCAAGGATGACTCGCTTACCTGCCGGTCGATCATATTCGAAGGCACAATTCAGCACATTGGGGGTCTGCTGGTCGTCGTCGAACATGACATGCCCGCCAACTGCCGAGATCCTATTGGGGAAGCCGAAGCCGGGTCCCAATCCCCATCGAGCGATGTCCAGTTGATGAATGCCCTGGTTGCCCAAATCTCCGTTGCCGTAGTCCCAGAACCAGTGCCAGTTATAGTGAAAATGATTCTTAGTAAATGGTTGGAGAGGCGCCGGTCCAGTCCACATGTTGTAATCTACTCCAGGAGGAACAGGAGATACGGGCGTATGGCCAATGGTATCTCTCCACTTGAAGCATAAGCCGCGGGATAAATAGATATCTCCCAGGACCGCGTCCTGTTGCATCTTGTGCATAGCATCTATCATCGCCGGCATGGAGCGGGATTGGGTTCCATGCTGCACGATTCGGTTGTATTTCTCCGTTGCACGAATCAATTGCTTACCCTCCCACAGGTTATGTGAGCAGGGCTTCTCTACATACACGTCTTTCCCGGCCTGCATTGCCCAGATGGCGATAAGCGCATGCCAGTGATGGGGTGTCGCAATAGATACAGCGTCGATTGACTTATCATCGAGCAGTTTTCGAATATCGGTATAGGTTTTTGGCTGAAAGCCCATCTTTCGCACCTGGGCCAGCCTTTCACTCATGACGCTGTCGTCGATGTCGCACAGCGCCGCAATTTCAACGTTGGGCAGAGCCCCATAGCCACGAATGTGGTTCTCTCCGCGTCCACGCAATCCGACAATTCCCACGCGAACACGATCATTTGCACCCAAAATTCTTCCCTGCACACCTAATGCATGGAGGCTGCTTGGAATCGCTGCCGCAGCGGCCACAATGGAGCCACTCTTCAGAAAATCTCGCCTACTCTCGTCCATTGTTGAACCTCCTCATTATGCTTGTGAATTAGTGCGTTCGACTGCAACCTGTTATGGATGGGCAACGTACTGGCTGTATTTCTCTGAGACTCCTGCATCCTTGTAGGTACCTTCGTGGATGAGGACACGGTAATGAAATTTAATAGATTCTCCAGCGGGAAGCGTGTAACTTCCGTTGTGCTTTGGGTCTGAATAGAAATAACTGAGACCAAAGGGATTCGCCGCTAACAGACCGTAACCGCGAGCGTGCCAATATGTCGGATGACGAAAGCTATCGGGGCTATCGAACACAGCGACGCCGAGTTTCTGACCATTAATGACACCGTCGACATTCACCCAATTGGCGCGTTTGCCCCACACCTGCGATTCCCCTTCGCCGCCTTCCGAATTAACCATGGTTCCGCCAGGGGCGTCCAACTCTGGAGCCAGACGAACAGCGAAGGTCCCCTCTTTGGTATCACCAAATTTCACCGGCTCCTTGCCAGCCTTGATTACAAACTCGCAATCGATAACGCGGGAATCCTTATCGCCACTGAATTTGTACTCCTGGGTCTCCTGGGCAAACGGCTTGCGATCTGGACCTTCAAGATCGAACGTGGCCCGGATGACTCCAGAAGAGGTACCGCTCCGCATCTCATCGATCTTGCGAAATACCATTCGGCCATATGGCGGGGGAGCCGAGTGTGTGTAATATTTGTTGAACGCTTCTTCGATCCAGAAAGAATAACCATTGATGTCGCCGTGTCCAAAATACATGGCGCGCTGATGGGGTTCGAAGCCCTTGTCGTGCTCGTGACCTGGGGGAATGTCATTTCCGACGGCTAACTGACGTGTGACGATAACTCCGTTCGCGTCGCGCAAAGGCTCCAGAAAAGCTTTGGAGATATTGGGATCGAAAGTGTAGGTTGTAAATGGTTTGCCACCGATTTGAACCTCAATATTATCTCCATGCCGGGTTAAACTCACCGGTTCTCCATATCCAAGGCTAGGGAGAATCGAGAGCGCTGTGACCAGAAACACAAAATCTGGATACCGTCTTTTACTTTGCACGGGTGCTATTCCTCGCGATGAAATTTTGTTATTGAAGGAATCAAGCTGCAGGTTGGACATGCTGTAGCGCTAACGAGCGCTCACTTTCCGGTATCTGCCGCAATTTCTTTTTGCTGCTCTTGCAAGATGCGCCACATCGTTCCCGAGAAGATCATGGATTGCACGGACGGAGTCACTCGGCAAGCATCAAGCATGGCGTGATAGCGCGCCTGGCTATCATCGAATTCTCCTAATTCTCCGAGAAACACGTCCGAACCGTAGACAAGTTTTTCAAATGCGTCGGGACCGCCGGAGGGCGTGTGTGGGCTAATCACCCCGCTCCACCAGAAGATCGAACGGAAGAACCCATAATCGTCTCTCTTCTTGATGAGGCTTGAACCCGAGAGATCGAAATAAAGGTTGGGATCCCAGCGTGCAATCTCCGCAGCCTCTGCATAATCCGGGTTTCCGAGATGTGCGCCAATAATGATGGTGTTAGGCCAACGCCGGGCGATTAAGTCAAGACGAGCAGCTCGCATGCGATCAAAGCTGATATCCGCCGGCTGAGCGGGATTCAGTCGCGCAACTGCACCTGTATGAAAAAGGAGAATCATGTGGTACTTTGCCGCGCGGTCGTAAATAGGCCAGTAGGACCGATCGTCGTAGTTCTTCAATGAGGAAGAAATCTCACCCAGTCCCCGGAACCCAGCTTCGTGGAACCGGTCGATCTCTTGGAGCACATCCGCATCATCCAGCTTGATGTCCGCGAAACCGATGAAGCGATTCGAGTGTTCCTTGATAAACGTGCTGGCCTCAGGAAAACCCTTCGGCGTTGTCAGCAATATGCCTATACCGTCTGCGGCGTCCAGTTTAGCAAGCAGCTTTTCGAGCACGCCCGGCTCACCGTTGTAGTGCTCATGTACGTCGATGAGCTTGGGTGGAGTCGTCTGGGCCACCATTGTTAGCGAAACTGATAATAAAATTGGCAGAGCTGTCCATTTGCAAAACCGCAGCATTGATCCCCTTCCCGAATCGTTTCGTCACTTTCTCCAGGTGATGAATCTGAATAGCTCCACTTCGAGGCAGAGCGAGAACAGAGACAGGAGAGGACCAGATCAACTTAGTGCAGATGATTTCTCGGTGTCAAGTAAATAGAGCGATATTTTCTGAAACTATGAGAAAAAAATACTCATTACGTGAAAAATATCTTGCCAGCAGCTTTCTTAGTGCTCTGGCGCAAATGGGGCTCTGTTGCATTAACTGGCGCACACGCGACTCGCCCTTACAGATGCTGCAGATCAGGCAGCAACATCGAACAGATTGTTGATGAATCTAATTTCGCCGGCGACCTTGGGCGGCAGAGGAGGCAATGGCGACGGCGGATCATACGCATGACTTCAAATCCCTTGATGGTGGCCGACGCTGTTCTCATCGTCTGAAAACCGCGGGTGGGACGGATCACCCGCTTGAGACCACCGTGATCTGCCTCAATGATGTTGTTTAGATATTTCGACGTGCGGTGCTTCGTGTCCTGTGGCAACTTGCCTTCGTGCTGCAGCGCGCCAATCGCCTTGGGATAGGAGCCAGTTTATCGGTTGTGATCGAATGCGGCGGCCAGTTGCGCATCGTCTTCAACCGGCCACATCCGTTACTGGGCGGCGAAGGCTCCTCGGTGACAGGCTCATGTTCGTTACGGCCGGCAGCTACACAGCGACCGGTACACACATGGACTACTCCAAAAGGCGTTGTCAACAGCGAGGCTAACAATGTCGCAGGCCTGGCGGCTTTAGGCACGACCTAGTTAGATATAGGCTCTACCGCGAGCGTAGGCGCGACTTGGCACATGCTCGTCTGGGTACGGTTTGGCGCCGACGCTTCTTCGATTGGATCGCTTCCGACCAGTTGGGCGCACATCAACCTGATAGGAGACTATCAGTGGCGAGGCAAGATAATCGCCCAAGCAGATTCAGGACACTCCGCATCCCCAAGCCCCTAGCGTGCTTATTGTACGTTTTCTGACGGGACCCTTGTTGTGAAATACCCAGGCAGTACAAGCTATTGTGGTCGGAGCAATCTCAGTGTGCTTGTCCACCGAGGAACAAGAATCCGCGGATCGCTCGGGCTTGACCACCCCGGTCATCTTCTGATCGGTCAACTTATACAGGAGTCAAAAGCACATGCGCACATTTCCAGAGAGGCATCGTTAACTTTGATATGCAAAATGGAGACACGTTCGAAAATAGCCTGCAGCGGTTGGAGATTTGGGTGGACATCAGCAGTATGAATAGGGGCGAAGTGCGAGGAATCGCTTCTGTCGGTTTCATGCTTCCGCACCAATCTTCGATAGTGGTCTCCGCCATCACGTTCCGCCTCAATCTAGATGTGAAAAACCCGGCACCCGTTCAGGCTTTCCGCAGAACAGTGATCTCGTCACCGCGATACAGCCGCGTTGACCAGGTCCATCACATCCGCCACAATCCGCGTCATCGGGTCGTACGCCACCACGTACCCGTCTGAATAACCATACTGATATCCAGGCGGCGGAGGCGGCACGCCCTGCCAGTACGATCGTGGTACGGGCTGGATCGTATACCCGCGTGGAAGCGCCTGCCCCCTTACAAACATGGGCCGCTTCTTCCCCTTCCAGTGGTCGGCGTCATGCCGATAATGGGAATAGAAGTGGCTGCGGTCGTTCTGCCGAAATCGCCAATCGTCATACTTCTTCGCTTGCCCTGGGGGAACATGACCGTACCCCTGCTTCTTTGCCTGGCCTGGCGGTATCCCACCATGACCGGGAGGAGGGTTGTAAGGATCGCGGCCGGGGGGACCTTGTGCAAAAACCACCGCCGCCGTGCCGATCAACAAAACGCTGGCAATTAGGAAGCGCGAGATGCGCACCTGCAAGGATACTTCCTTCCCCATCCCGTGGCCCGATTTCAACTTTTAACACTCCTTGACGACAAAAACCGCTATCAGATGGATCTTACGACAGAGGCGGTATCCTGCGGCTGACGTTGGAGTCAAACTTCACACTTCCCAATTCGATGACAATAGATGCTTGAATCACACGTTGTCGCATTTTGTCCAGTCCGAGTAATGCGTTTCAGCCCGGAGTAAGATGATGCGATGAAATCTCGATTCAGGAGAAAATGGGCCATTTGGAGAGTTGGTCAGCCGTACGATTCTTGAAGTTGCCACACCGCAACATCTGCACAGGACCGGTCATTGCTGGCGATGCAAGCGACGGAACTTGGAGAGGAGCCAGTCGGCCAGCTTCGCGGTGAGAGACTTGTTGGCTTCCCATTCCGCTTCGATCTCTTTCATGCGCTTGTTGTACTGGCGTGTTTCTCTCGCTCATTGACTGCGTTCCGGTGTCCTTCGACGGAGCGGGGGTCGTACGCGTCTCCAAAGCCGACGGGCTTGTGCTGCTTCTTCAAGCGTGAGGTGCGTGTCATGATTGGGATGAGTGTAGTCCATTCGTTCATTACCTGGGCTGGTAGTCCGGGGTTTTCCTGCAAACGAAGGATCGTTTCCGCAACTGGCTAGCATGTGCCGTTCTACGAGTAGACGGTTATCTGGCCAACTGGATAATTTCTGGCTTGCCCGTTCCTCGGGTCATTGGGCTCACATGACCTGATTTTGTTGGCAACCGAAGTAGATGCTCAAACGCCTCGCGACGGTACGCCAGTTGAGCTACGGGATTCGTTGTGTCTTCTGGCTGGCACAGGAGCATACTCCTACACTGTTAGCAAATAAGATTGATAGAAAACATCTGATAGGGCGGACCGGCGGCTCCCCCCATTTCAGTCAACGACACCAACCATCCGAAGGGGGAACCGATCATGCCTACCAGAGAAGAAGTCACAAACAAGATTCAAGATGAGAAGCGCAGCCGCGGTTTGAGTTGGAACAAGATTGCAGAAGGCATTGGCCCTGGTTCTCCAATTCTTTATACAGCGGCCCTACTCGGACAGATGACGCTTACAAAATCCGAAGCTGAAAATGCGGCGAAGCTGCTGGGCCTGAGCGAGGCAGAAGCTGCCATTCTGACCGAGTCGCCAAATCGCGGTTCGCTGACGACATTACCTCCGACGGACCCTCTTATTTATCGTTTCTACGAGCTCATGCAGACCTATGGAACCACATGGAAGGCGTTGATCGAGGAGGAGTTTGGTGACGGTATTATGAGCGCCATAGATTTCGAGATGCAGATCGAGCGTGAACCCAATGTCAAAGGCGATAGGGTCAAGATCGGCATGTCCGGCAAGTTCTTACCCTATAAACGTTACTAGGCGAGGGATCGATTCATCGGCTATCAGAATACGGCAACGGATCATGATCGAACTCACGGCATGGCTGAGTAAGCAGGAATGATGACTATTATGCCGACTGATCCAGAGGCTCTTACTCCCAAACCAGTATCCGGTACTTTGCAAGACAGAAACGCCGTCGAGACCCTTGTCAGCAGGTTTCTAGGGGAAAAAGCTCGCACAGTCCCCGCGTCCTTGCTGTTGAGGAACCTCTGGAGATCCAACTTGCCTATGGACCGTCAGACGCACGACGCGTCAAATCGATCTCCGTCACAATGCGGACACCACTGTCCGCAACGGCCTGCCTTGCGACAGCATCCACGCACTCATTTCGGACGATCGAGGCGACCTGTGGCTTTACGCACAGTGTGGCCTCATCGAGATCGCGGATGCCGAGCTGCAACGATGGTGGGGGCGACCTGAACGCAGGCTAAAAATGAGAGTTTTCGACGTGTGGGACGGAGTGCAGCCGGGCCAGGGTCATTTTGTCAGTCGTATCGCCGTTCTGCCGGGAGGGGGTTTCCTTCCGCGCTAACTCCGTAGAACGTCGTTCGCACCTTACAGTGGGTTCTGGACCGAAAGGGACAAGGCCACCTTGTGCGGAATTTACGCGAGCCTAAGAACTCTTCAACCGTTACATCGAAGACGGCACTGAAGTGATGTTTTAAAACGACAAGTAGAGTCGGTGCAGTTGTCCCGCGAAAAGAGGACAGATCCAGGTCCCCCCACCAAACAAGAGATGAAAACACCTCAGATAAAGCTCATTGTCTTGTGTACATATCCATGTTAGTGTTCCGTCACTGACTTCAAGCGATTTATTAACATCACCAGTCCTCTGGAACCTGATCGATTTGGTTTACTGAGTTCCCGCATGCTGAGCAACTTAATCGGGAGTGATATCGATGTCTGTCCTTGGAAGCAAGACCCGTTTGGACCGGATAAGAGAACTACTTAAAGAAGCATCCCATGGCGACGCTTCCTCTTATGCCGGACAAGAGCTATGGTCGTTACCCTATGACCGTTTGATGGCCACTCAACTCTGTGGTTCGCCGCTGATTGAGATCAAAAAAGGATCGCACAGCTGCTGTGGCGGTGGCGCAGCAACGAAGTCGTCTGCGTTGCTGCAGGGGCTACGTGGAGAAGCGCCGTTCGACGGTTCACAATTTCCTCGCCTTCCGTGGGGGCAATCCGCAATGGATGCCCAGCACATCAGCGAGATCGCGGACTGGATCGCAGATGGCGCACCAGAGTTCGATCCTGAAGGTCAGAGCTACGGCCTGAAAGAGAAGGACTGGAAGTCGGACACCACCCGCGTCGAGGTCGTCCCCGAAGCCTATAGCGATGTTGCCAAGGAATATGCAGAGTACTCCGGTCTGGTGAACGAGTACAAACACCAGAAGGGCGAGCTTCGCCAGCGTATGAACATCGACTGTATGACGCCTCCGCAACTGGAGAAGTTGCGCTACGTCTTCCGCGAGATGTACGCACTCAACAGCTGGCCGCAGGATGCCCGCAGCTACAACAATATGGCGCTGATTCACCAGAACCACTGCCAGCACGGATGGGAGCGCTTTCTTCCGTGGCATCGTATCTACCTGTACGAGTTCGAGCAGGTGATGCAAGATATCTGCCCAGGCGTTACCATGCCCTACTGGGACTGGACGATGCCGGCGTATATGCCCTCCAAGCCCCAAGATGGAGCAATCATTCCTCCATCGATGCAGGCCTTCCTGAACGAAGAATCGCTGGTATTTCTGAAGGGCCAAGGGATCCCAGTTAAGCCGCTTGAGGTTCTGGTAGGCAAGCGGTTTCCTTCACAGCAGAAGTTCTACGCAGAGGTAGAGAAGTTGATAGACCCGAAGTACACCGCCGGTGTCTATCGCAATCGCTTCACCGATGCGCTCCTCGATGCGAACTCGCTGTGGTATCCGCTGCGTTATCCAGCAGAGTTCCAGGACAGTCAGAAGAAACCGTCCACGATCAACAAGGTCATTCACTATCACTACCCTACCGCGGACGACATGGAGCAGATTATGAGCCTGCGCACATTTCGCGACTTCGGCGGCGGCAGCCTGTACAACGACGCGTACGGATTCATGGACCAGAACCCACACAACACGATGCACATCTGGACCGGTGGAATGAACTCCTACGTAGCCCCTACGCAACCGCCCGCGGACAGAAACAAGGCGGTCAAAGTAGCAGATCGTCAGTTCCATAAGCGGGCCGACCTGTACACCCAGCCGCCCAATGGCGACATGTTCAGTAATCTGACGGCTTCCTACGATCCAATCTTCTGGCCCATTCACGCCAACATCGATCGGTTGTGGAGCGATTGGCAGGAGATGCAGCCCCATGCGTTACCCGAGGATATGGATTCGGTAATGACGCCGTGGAGCTACACGATTCGCGACACGCTGAAGATGAGCCGCTTCGGCTATGAGTATGTGAAGAGCACTTGTCTGTTGCCAGTCGGAGCAGAGTCACCGGTGGAAGGGTTCGTCTCCAAACCGATCGATATCGAAGGCACGGTGCGGTCTTCGTTCGCGAAGGCGGAAGTCCGGCTGCATCGCGTTCCCCAACTCCCTCGCTCGTGTTTCGTGCGCGTCTTTCTAAACCTGCAAGACGCCAATGCGAATACACCTATCGACGATAGCCACTACGCAGGGTACCTTGCGATCTTCGGCCACGGAGATTGTATCGGTGGCCCTGGCCACTGCGAGGTCCCGCAGCGTGGCAAGTATGATCTGCGTCCTCGCAGTCACAATACGCCGCGCAACCATCGTGTGGATGTGACGAAGTGCGCCAAGCGGTTGTTTGCTGAAGGCGCCTCGTCGATCCAGATCACGCTTGTGGTGGTTGGTGCTGACTACCAGGAGGAGCACGAGCTGCTTCGACTGGACGGCGTATCTCTCAACTTCCTCGATTAGCGTTGCGGCTTTGAAGCGAAAGGAACGAATCGTGAGCGGGAACTCCTCTGTGCCGATATATCGAATCCACCCAGGAATTGGGATCGCAAGACTAGGCGATAGTCCCGACTCTTTCTGTATCTCACCTGAGACTCCGACGGCGCTGCCGATCGCTTGCAATGAGAGCGGCAATCCGTTATTGGCGGCAGACGGAAAGACGCCGGTAACGGTGAAGACGTTCAAGGACAAGGACGGTCGCATAAAGCGACAGGCCGCACGTTTTCAGGTCTATGTCTACGACGAGACATCGCCTGAAGGGCGGCCTCTGAAGATCGGAGATCCGATCAAAGGCGGTGGCAACCATGGCACGCTGGTAGACATTCAGTGGCGGGTATACCTGGCGAACAAGAAGTCAGCCTGGTACGAGTTCAAGCAACTGGAAGGCGAGCACGGCTATGCTGCGAACCATCCACTACGAAACCCCGCGATCACCGACCCCGATGCCCGCCAGTGTCTGATCATCGATCCAGGCCCGCAGGTCGTCGATGGAACGAGTCGCCGCAGAGCACGTTTCGACCGAACGGGTAATGGTCTCTATGCGCCTACGTTCCCGCCGGAGAAGCTGCAGCCTCGCCACATCGACACGCTCGGCGAGCTGCTCACGGACGACAGCGGTCGCTTGCTCGTGCTCGGCGGTCATGGACACTCAGGCACCTTCAATAAAGGCTTTAGTCAACCGCGCATTGACACCTACGCCAACAACGATGGTTGGTTCGATGACACCTCCGACGGTCCTGTCATGGCGCGATTGGTCATGTTTTCAACCGAGGTAGGCCGCACACGCTTTATCGATGTGGAGTATCCGGCATGGGTCGTCTCGGCCTATCCGGCCTACGTGCCCGAAATCCTCGACATGGTGACGCTGGACGATGTGCTCTACGACACAGCGGTCACGCAGTTTGCCTACAGGACCGACATCTATGGTGCGACGGGCACCTTTCAGCGCCCTCAGAAAATTGACGCCTCCGATGCAGGTGCCATCATCCACTGGAAGGCTGCAAACCTTGCATGGAACCCGGACTACAAGCCCTGGTTCTATCGCGATATCTGGTCGATCCTTTTTCGCGCAGACGAGTACACGTATCTGACTAACGTGCTGCAACAGTCGAACTATCCGCATAACCAGACCAAGCGAGGAAACTTCGACCTGTTGAAGCTTTCCATTCCTCCAAGCCTCAATGAGGTGGCGTATACCGGAGCATCGCAACGAGCAACCCGTGCGAACCAGAACGGCAGCCTCTTTTTGGAGGCGCTGGAACCCGTTCTGGCGCAGCTTGATCAGCAGGCGGCGAACACACCCTCTTCGGTGCGAAGGCCTCTGTTGGGCGGGTTTGTGCAACGTTCTGATATTCGCAAGCAATTGCGAGACGCAGTGTCAGCATTCGCGAGAGCGGTGAACGGTGACCTTCCCGAGGAAGACGGGGAGATCGACGTTGATGCCTACGTGGTTCACTGGCAGAACGCCTACACCGAGGGCCAGGAGACGGGCACTCCCGCCGCGGAAAAATATAAGGCTGTGTCCGACGAACTCCACACCGTCCTGCGAGCGGTGTTGCAGGAACTCTACCCCGATAAGCCTAAGCTCCAATTGCTCCAGCGCCGTGAAGGGACACAGAACGATGACTCGAAGCCAGGTGGAGATGAGCCGGTGGAAGCCGCGTTCGACCGCATGTATACGACGTTCCGTACCGGAAAGCTCCTGACCGACAAGCTCAAGCAACTGCGTCGCGAGTACACAACTGACCCATTTGTCTCGTATCGGATGTACTTGTATGACCTGCTGCGCAAGGAGGGTGAAGAGGATGTATTCCGCCTGGATGGGAAGCCAACGAGCCGCACACATCACCTGCCTCTGATGCCGCTGTTATGCGGGGATAACCCCATAAGCAACACCTTCACCTCGAAATTCCTGCGGCTCACGGACTACCAGCTCTATCTGCTACGGCAATGGTCGCGTGGCATGTTCGCGAACGAATTGCTGGAGGGGTGGACCCCGAAGGACAAGATCGATGCATGGCAGCCATATCTTGGCATTGAAAACCACACGGGTCGCCAGCTCGACCAGAATGTCCTCACTAACTTGGCTGGCGGGGCCTTTTGCCCAGGGGCGGAGGTGGGATGGATCATCCGTAATCCAGCGATCTACCTCAAGCCGTATCGTCTGAAGGCCGATCCCGATTTTTATAGCTTTCGGCAGACTGCAGCGAATGAGAGCAAGTATCAGGTTTCCGAAGAGGACTACGTCGCGGATGTTGGCGTGACACTCAGCCTCGAAAGCAACTACCAGACAGGGTTGCAGCCTGGCGATCTTACCAAGATGATGGCGCTGCCGTGGCAGGCGGACTTCAACGAGTGTTCGACGCAGACGATTGATGTGACCTATGAGGAGTGGAACATCATTGATCCATCGAACACACATGACGAATGGATGAAGCGCGAGCAGAAGCTATGGGAAACGCTGTGGTGGCCGGCTCATCGCCCAATGCAGGTCTACGAGGTGGTTGGCGATCCTTCGCCCTCACCGAACTACCAGTATCTGAGTTGGGCGCGCGGAGTCCCGCAGACCAACGCTGGCGATCTGAAGATGGTGACCGAGTGGTCGCGGCTTGGATTCGTGATTCGTAATCCTTATGCGGATCCCGCATTTCTCGACACCGCTTCACCCGATACGGGCGTGGGCCCTCCTAAGTACATCAGCGTAGAGCGCAACCAGGAAGACTAACCCGCAATTGTTCACATGTTCGAGATCTGAAACGAGGAGAAACGATGAGCAAAAACCCTTTTGTTGGCAAGTGGACCTATCGTAGCTTTCTGAACGAGCCCGTGCTAAATCCCGATCCCAAAGCACTCTTGAGTTCCCTGATGTTCGGCGACGGAACCATCGTCATTGACGATGGGCCGACGGAGCTTCTTACTGGAACTATCGGTGGAGATGGCTGGTCACTCAAGCTGCGAGGATCTCGCGGTTATGGCTCCCCGTCTGAGGTGCGCTTTCAGGGGAAAGGTGTCATCGGCGGTGCGGAGTGGATCTACGCGTATGTCGGCTGGCTTGTTCCGGCGTGGCCGACTAGTACGGACACCCTAGACCGCCCGGCTATCGTCGGCTCGGTGGTGCGGGTGATTCCGCACCCGGGCAGCAACGGGGCAACTAACCCGGCGGGCGTAGTCGCCTCTTTCTACGCGGTGCGTGCGGACTGAAGATGTTCGACGTAGCCATCATCGGGGGAGGTCCTGCCGGCTGTGGAGCAGCCATCGCACTGCAGCAGACCTTCCCTTCCCTGCGCGTGCTTGCGGTCGAGGCATCCGACTATTCGCGCCAGAGAGCCGGCGAGGTCCTTCCCCCGATGGCTCGTTCGCTACTGGAACATCTCGGTGTCCTGGGTCAGATGTCAGCAGAGTTGTGCGGGAGCGCGCGTGGAGTTGCTCACGCCTGGGGGGGACCTCGGTTGGAGGAGAGCAACTACTTCTTCCGCGCGACCGGCGAGGGCTGGCACCTGGAGCGAAATCGATTTGATGCAATGCTGGCAAACCAGGCGGCCACCTGTGGCGCGGAGGTATGGCGCAATCGGGTCCTTCAGGGCGCCGAGCGGTCCGATGGTATCTGGCAGTTGCAAATGAGTGACTTCGGCATTGAGGCTCGATGGGTGATCGACGCTACAGGACGCAATGCAGTCTTCGCTCGAATGCAAGGAGCCCGCTTCAACTCGCTGGATTCACTTATGGCTTTCTCGCGTCTGTTTCAGCACGATGATGAGATGGAAGCCCGAACGATCGTCGAAGCCTGTACCTACGGCTGGTGGTATTCAGCGCCCCTACCGGGACAGCGGCGCGTGGTGAGCATTCTTACGGACGCAGACCTGGGCCGAGGTCTGCATCTCTCCGATAGTTCGGCATGGCGACGTGCCTTGCAGTGCACCACGCATGTGCAGACGCTCGTGGCAGACACCGTTATGCAACCGGCTCCGCTGGTGCGGTCCGCGGCAACAGTCGCCCTCGATCGTGTTTACGGCGATGGGTGGCTGGCGACGGGAGACGCTTCGTGTGCCTTCGACCCGCTTTCGGGGCAAGGGATCACGCATGCATTGCGTTCTGGTATCCTTGCCGCCTTTGCTGTTGGGGACACGCTCTGCCATAACAGCTCCATCGCGCTCGAACGCTATGCGGCAATCCAGCAGAAGCAGCGGGTCAGCTTCGCACAGACCCACCGCGAACACTACTCACGCGAGCAGCGCTGGAGCAAAGAGCCTTTCTGGGCTCGCAGGCAAGACCCTGCAGCAGTTCCTCTCGACACACAGGCTTTAGATGACATCGGCGCTCTGGAAGGGACACATTGATGTGCCACAACCATGAGCCTGAAAGTCGTCCCAGGTGGTGGTCTTTGCGGACCGTTAGCAGTTGTCCACTCTTGTTGGCTCTAATGCCAAAGATTGGCTGCCCGCTCTGCTGGCCCGTACTGGGGGCGTTGCTTGGAGCAGCCGGACTGCCTCTGAGTTTGATCGATCCTGCCTGCTTGGGGCTCTCGACGCTATTGTTCGTTGCAGCGTGCGTATGTTGGCTGTTCCTCCCTGCACATCGGACGACCTGGTCGCTGCTTGCGGGCTCGTCCCTAGCAACCGTTGTGTATCGGGTCGCCGCGCCGGGACAGGGTTCGTTTGTTTTCGCAGCCAGCGCCGGCATTTTCGTATTCGGCGGTCATCTACTACTGAGGTTCGTAAAATCTTCTGCGAACCCAAAGCATATTTCTACAAACAAGCTAGATCCAAGTACCGGGGCCTACTGATCCAAGGAGAGCACAATGAATCGAGCCATGCTGGAATCCCTTGCCGTGACGTTATTGTTTGCAGCCAGCATTGCGGCCCAATCGCAGGTCCGTGAACTTGTGCAGCCTCCATTGTTGAAGCAAGAACCGCCGGCTGGCGTCAACAAGCTCGCCATGTTCAGTCTGATACCACCGAAGCCCTCCGGGTGCAACCCTGCAGCCAGCATCACGACCGATGGGAATGTAGTCTCCGTCAAGCTGGATGTGGTCCGGACGAACTTCACCATGTTCAATCCCGCCACAAATGTGGACGACAAAGTCGAACTTCGCTCGTATGGTGGCTGTCCCTCCGGCCCAACGATTGAAGTTGAACCAGGCTCTGTGCTGCGCGTGGGCATGCACAACAAACTCAATGCCGATGACCCGAGTTGCTATGACAATCCGCCTGCGGGTCTTGGGCTGCCCCCTGGCGTTGGGTGCTTCAACACAGTGAATCTGCATACGCACGGTCTGCATGTATCGCCCTCAGGCAACAGCGATAATGTGCTCCTCAACATTGCGCCACAGACCGACTTTCCCTATGAGATCAACATTCCAACTGATCATCCCGCAGGCACCTTCTGGTACCACGCGCACCGCCATGGCTCGACAGCCACACAAGTAGCGAGCGGTGAATCAGGTGTACTGATCGTTCGAGGTGATCGCGAGTACCAAGCGGGCAAGAAGGGAGAGATCGCTGACATCGACACGATCCTGCACGATAACTCGCAAAAAGCATACACCGAACAAGTGCTGTCCTTCCAGCAGATCCCTTATGGATGTTTCAAGGATGATCCGCACGCTCCAGGAGGGCCGTGGCAGCAACTGTTGACCAAAGATGGCTATTACACCGCCCAAAGCAAATCTACGGACAAGGTGTCCACGTCGCCCTGGATATGTCCTGCAAACACCTCCGATACTGCAGGAAACAAACTAACAAATGGCGTGGTCGAAAACTTTGGACTGCAGCTCTCGTCAGCTAGTATCTGGGACACGAATGGTCGCTTCACCAGCGTCAATGGTCAGGTGCAGCCCACGATGAAGATCGCGGCCGGCGAGATCCAGCGCTGGCGCTTTGTTCATGCCGGTATTCACGACACAATCAATCTGCAGATTGTAAAGTCAACGCCGCACGTTGGCGAGAAAGACCTAATTGCGGAATCGGCGCTTTCAGGCGACCGTTTGGACCAGGCAGCCACTGTGGCGAGAGACTGCGCTGCAACGGCAAAGACACTGGTGCCACAGCTGGTCATAGCGTCTGACGGGTTGACCTTAACGAAGATCCACACACTGACCGGAGTGAGCAAGTCAGCGGCGCAGGGGTCAAACTACTTGCAGCCCGGGTACCGGAGCGATATCTTGGTGGCCTTCCCCGAGGATGGTACGTATTGCCTTCTGGACCAGGCTGCGCCGGAGGGGATGCGCGTCAAAACGGGAGCGAACGGCATCCAGGGTGGCGGCGCGGGACCATCGAAATCGCAACTGCTCGCGTACATTCGCGTCGAAGGAGGGCATGCGATTCCGGGCGGCCTAGATGCCTCGGTGGCCTACATCGAGAAGGCACTTTACGATGGCAATCCCCAGCTGCCTGAGCCCGTCCGCAGCGGATTACTCAAGGGTGATATTAAGCCGTGGGCGCCTTTAGCTGATCTTGCCCAAACTCCTCCTGCCAAGACCGACGATGTGCAACAGGCGAACTTCACGATCAACGGTGATGGAGGCGGGAATGTCTACTTCCAGATCAACGGCAAGTCCTATGATCCAGATGTCGTGAACTTCAAGCGTCAGGTCAACACCATCGACGATTGGACGCTGACCTCCGTCGGCGAGCCGCACATCTTCCACATCCACGTGAACCCCTTCGAGATCATGGATGTCACCACTCAGCTGAAGGACGGTACGACGGTTTCTATCTTCGACAAGGATGGCAATTGCAGAACCGACCTGCCGAAGGACAAGCAGGAACTCGACACGCAATACTGCGGAATGTGGCATACCTACCATGACACTGTTTTCGTCGAAAACAACTATCAGGTCCACATGCGGACACTCTACGACAGATATATCGGGGAGTTCGTCATCCATTGCCATATCCTCGATCACGAAGACGGCGGCATGATGATGAACATTGAGATCGTCCCCGACCTGAAGGCGCCGGGTAATGGTCTGGGCATGGCCGGGATGAAACATGGTCATTAGCCAGGTACGATGGTGGAGGATAACCTGTGTAGGTTATTGATATAACGATGAAGAGCTAGTTCCTGAAGAGGAAAGACTTCCCGGTTTTCTCTGTGCGATGCCATCAGCCGGAGATGGAGTCTCCCACGAGTACCATATCCATATCATCCAGGTTGATATACTCGCGAAAATGACCAACATCCCAGGCCTCAGTACCGAGGATTTGCAGAGAGAACGAGCGTGCGCAAACCATGGCGCGAACTACTGGATTGAGCAAACCTCAAAGCAGCATTTGGAACGCTACGATTACTCAACGCGGCTGCGTCACAACCTGTATCACTTGCTGGCTCGGCTGTGGACCTGAGAATGATGACATAACGGGGAACGCTCTTGGCTTAACTGACGGAAAGGCAGCGTCAACTTAATAGTCAAGTTGAAGGGCCTATGTTGGATCGGAGTGGATCTCGAAGTAGGGCATCCGCCAGATACTAGAATTTCCGGGAGCAGCTAATCATACAAACCCGGCCGCACGAGACTTCCGGGCATCCTCCTACCGGGGAGGTGTCTTTTTCGAAGGCTTCGGAGTCTGTCGGGCCGCCTGGTTTGGGTGTTCGCGCTTATGGCGCGCAACGGCTTTGGCGATTTCTTCGGCCGAGAGCTTGCTGTGGCCCTCAGAATGCAAGACTGGCTTGCCCGATGTTTTGTACCAATGAGGAGTTAGTGTAGCGCGTTTATCTCTGAGTTCAGATAGCCGCCGTCTGGGGTGTGGAGAAGTGGGAAGCGCGTAGCGGTTTCCACTTCTCCATGCCCCTTGCTTGTTGCGATCATCCGGGCCGCCGGAGCTGGTGGTGTATATCCCAGCGAAGAGTGTGGTCTGACGGTGTTGTAGTGGACGCGCCAGCGTTCTGCCAGCACGCGAAGCTCTTTGATGGAGTAGAAGATCTCTCCGTTGAGGAACTCATCCCGCAGCTTCGAGTTGAAGCTCTCACAGTAGCCGTTCTCCCAGGGAGAGCCGGGTTCGATATACAGTGTCTTTGCTCCTGTGTTCGCCAGCCATTTGCGCAGGTCTTTGGCCACGAACTCGGGCCCATTGTCAGAACGTATGTGCTCGGGAACTCCTTTCCAGACCATGACGTCAGCCAGAGCGCTGATGACCTTGGCCGAACTCCAGCGCCGTTCGGCCCGTATCAGCAGGCACTCCCGGCTGTGCTCGTCGATCAGGTTGAGGATGCGCACACTGCGGCCATCGTGCGTTCGCGCACTCACGAAGTCGTAGCTCCAGACATGGTTCGAGTGTGTCGGCCTGAGCCGCACACACGAGCCATCGTTGAGCCATAACCGCCCTCTCGCCTTCTGCTTCTTTGGTACCTTCAGCCCTTCACGACGCCAGATGCGTTCGACTCGGTCCTTGCCGACCTGCCAGCCGGCTCGCTGGAGTAGCGCCGTGATCCGGCGATACCCATAGCGGCCATACTGGCTGGTAAGGGTAACAATGGCCCGAGTCAGAGCATCCTCGTCTTCACGCTGTGTCGGCCGGTAGCGCTGCGTGCCCCTGGGTTGCCCCAACAGAAGGCACGCATGCCGCTCACTGACTCCATGCTCGCAGGCACGGTTGACCGCATTGCGCCGTCGTTCAGGGCTTAGAAGTTTCCCGAGGCGATGTCCTTCAACACAAGCTTGTCCAGGCTCAACTCAGCGACCAACCGTTTCAGCTTCGCGTTCTCCTGCTCAAGCTCCTTCAACCGCTTCGCCTGATCCACCTGCAGACCGCCATACTCCTTGCGCCAACGGAAGTACGTCTGCTCCACGATTTCCGCTTCCTTGCACGCCTGCGCTGTCGTCTTCCCGTTCGCCACTGCCACTTCAATCTGACGGAGCAGGTTCACCACCTGCTCTGGCTGATACCTCTTACCTCGTGCCATATGCTCTCCTCGTTCCAGTGTGTCTCTTAGTCACTGGTACAAAGCAAGCCGGGCACTCCAAAGGGCCTGGTTTGGTTCGCTCTGAAGGTGTAGCTGCTAATTCCTCGACCGCTCCAGTTGTTCGCCTATTTGTTTTCGCATTTGACTCTGAGGCTGTCATCGATGCAGATTGGAAGGGTCGCCCAGAGCACAGGGCTGAGTGTTGACACGATCCGTTTCTATGAGAAGCAGAGCCTTATACCTCCGGCTCGGCGCACTGACGCAGGTTATCGGGTATACGACGAAAGCACCGTCGATAGGTTGCAGCTCATCGGTCGCGCACAGAGTCTCGGTTTTTCTCTCCAGGAAATCCGTGAGTTACTACTGATCGAAGACGGCGAACCGGGCGGATGTTCTCACGTGCGGGATCTGATTGCAGACAAAGTTAAAAAGGTGAAAGAGAAAATCGCAGGGCTCCGACAAATCGAGAAGCGGCTGGCAAAGGCTCAGGAGCAATGCAGCACAGCCCTCCAGAGGTCTTTCAGTGCGCAATGTCCCATTCTCCAGGAGTTGGAATCGGGACGAGAGAGAGGATCAAAGTGAAGGTCGAAGTTCTGTATTTCAAAGGCTGTCCCAACCACGAGCCCGCAGTTGAGCAGGTCCGGAAGGCACTGCGGAACGAAGGTCTCCCAATACTTGTGAACGAAGTGGAGATAACAGATCCAGCGATGGCGCAGGAGGTTGGCTTTCTGGGCTCGCCAAGTATTAGAATCGATGGGATTGACGTGGAGCCCGGTGCCCGGGAGATAAATACATTCGGGTTTGGTTGCCGCACGTACTCCGACGATGCGGGAAGGCGGTCCGGCCTGCCTCCTGTCGGCCTCATTCAACGGGCAGCGCGTGAAAGCAGAAGTGCGTGAACTCAAAACCAACAAGCAGTTTGGGGGTTCTTGCAGTCGGCGGTGTTGCCGCCGTCCTCGCATCTTCCTGCTGCCTGGGGCCACTTATTCTCGTAATGATGGGTTTCAGTGGTGCATGGATCGGAAGCCTATCGGCCTTGGAACCCTACCGCCCGTTGTTCCTGGGGTTTACCTTGATTGCCCTACTGCTGGCGGGTTTCCACATCTTCCGCCGAGCGAAGGATTGCGACGTAGACGGTACCTGCTCCACACCACGTACACGCCGCATCCAGAAATTTACCTTTTCAGTAGTCGCGCTGTTGGCTATCGTAGCATTCGCTTTTCCATACCTCGCACGCTTCTTCTACTAATCTCTTTGCTTTTGAAAGGACTCCTATGAAACTGCTGCATGGCGCGATCGCCACTGTTCTATTTGCCGTCTCTTCCCCACTCTGGGCCGCACCCAAGTCCGTGACCTTGGCCGTACCGGGGATGACCTGCCCGACCTGCCCCGTGACCATCAAGAAGGCATTGATGAAGGAACAAGGCGTTGCGAGTGTCACGGTTCGTTATGAGAAGAAAGAACTTATTGTGTCTTTCGATGATGCGAAGACAACACCGGATGCCATCATGAAATCGACTGCAGCAGTTGGCTTCCCTTCCCAGATCGCAAGATGAGCAGTCGTGACGCTCGATCCGCGGGTGATCATCCCTTATTCCATTCAGTACGGTATCGGGATTGAACGGCAGTTGACCGCAAACAGTTCGGTCGCCGCTAACTACGTCGGAACACGCGGGATCGACCTATTTCGTTCAGTCGACGTGAATGCCCCAGCACCGCCGACGTATGCAGCACGACCAAATCCAAACGTCGGCCAGCAAAGACAACTCCAATCGGATGGGTACCTCAAGAGCAACGCCTTGGAGTTGAGTTTTCGTGGAAGCCCTACCCGATTCTTGTCTGGTCAGGCACAGTACACACTTGGCAAGACCTACAACAACACGAGCGGAATCACGTATTTTCCCGCGAATAGCTATCTCCCCAGCGCCGATTGGAGCAGATCTGACAATGACCGTCGACATAAGTTCGACCTGCTGGGGATGATCTCAGCAGGTAAGTGGTTCGACTTCGGGACAGCTCTCTCGCTTTACTCTGGGAAGCCGGTTAATGTCACGACCGGCAACGACGACAACCATGACAGTCTGCCTCTGGATCGTCCGATCGGTGTGCCGCGAAACACCCTGCATGGGCCCGGATACATCAATCTGGATCTCAACCTCTCGCATACCGTCATTGCTGACGAAAGCTGGAAAGGGAGGACCAACTGCGACTCTGGCGGTCAACTCCTTCAACGTGTTGAATCACGAGAATGACACCACATACATTGGCGTGATTAGTTCGCCTTTTTACGGACGTCCAGTCGCGGCGCAGCCGCCAAGACGGATGCAGTTCGGTCTGCAGATCAAGTTTTAGTGGAGGGTTGCGGTGGCGTCGTACAACGGGACCCTTCTCCACGCGAACGGACACGAAGCATAAACTGGGTGATCGCTGGGCTTTGGCCCAGCAGTCAGCTTCCGGTCAATCAATAACTGATTGCTGTGGGCAGGGGTTACTATATGGGTGTGCGGTCTTGCATTTCCATCCTGATGAACTTGGTGCTGGCGCTTACGTTCTTGCAAGCGCCGTTTCTGCACGTTCATGGGCATGAGAGCACGGAACACCATCCGCACGCGTTCTTCCACACTCATTTTCCGCACCATCACTTCTCGGCCTCCAAGTCACCGGAGTTTCGCGGTCTTGACCCTGACGATGACGCTGTATTTCAGCAGTGGTTTTCGGCGACGATCAACGATATCTCTACTCCAGTCTTCATGCTCACTTCGATCTACACCCTTGTCCCTGTACGGTCATCGGAGCTATTTTTTGAGCCGAACATCCTGAGCGGTCACGATCCGCCGCGGCGATCCCGTTCCTCCCCACGTTCCCCTCCTGTCTAGTCCTGCCTCGCTGCTGCGCCACTAGCGCACGTCGTGTTCTGACGTGTGCGCATTTCACAGAACGTCACCTCCTCACATCCGGTCGATCTTCGTGAACTTGTTGTTGGCGCCTATTCCATCTGCTGCCGTATTCTCCGGCGGCTCTCAGCGAATCTTTTGCAGGACTTATCGTATGAATCGGTTGCTATTGTCTCTGTTTGCGGGATTGCTCCTGTTCGCAAGGATCTGTCACGGACAGACCGTTCTCTCAGCGCAGGACGCAGTCAGCTACGCACTTGAACACCGTCCAGAACTCCGGGCCGCGAGCAATCGGGTAACGGCATCGGAGCGGCTGCGCTCACAGGCTGGCCTGATTCCCAATCCGCGGTTTCTCTTCCGTAAAGAAGACCTTCGCACGCAAACCTCTCCCTTCGGAGAAAACTCGCAAACATACTGGGAGGGCGAACAGCGGCTGGAGACTTCCGGCAGGCGGGGAGGCCGCATCGCTGTCGCGCAGCAGGGGACGGAAGAGAGCCGCCTGCAGGCCGACCTTGCGCGTCGGCAGATCGTGCTGAACGTGCGCGAAAGCTACTGGAAGGCGAAGGCCGCACAGTCTCTCGCGGCGCTGTACAGCCAAGATTCGGACTACTTCCGGCAGGTGATCGAATTTCACGAGGCTCGTTTCCGCGAAGGAAAGATAGCAGAGGTTGACCTGCTGCGTGTCCGGCTGCAAGGAGAGCAGATCCGCGCTGCTGCAGCCAATGCAAGGCTCGACTCTGAGAAGGCCCTTCTGATGCTGGCGCAGGAGATGAACGCGGCGCCTAATAGTTCCTGGGTTCTCTCTGAAGACTTCGAGACGCTGGAAGATCCGAAGCCAGTCCCAGGAGGAACGGATGCTGCATCGCTACGCACCGAAGGGCAGCTTGCCCAACAAGCCATCGCCACAGCGGAAGCGCAGACCCGGCTCGCGAAGGCGAACGGCAGGCCCGACTTGCTCTTCACGGGTGGCTATAAACGCGATGTGGGCATCGACACTCCAATAGCCGGTGTTCAGTTCGATCTTCCGCTCTTCAATCGGAATCAAGGAGCGGTTGCGGCGGCCCATGCGGAAGAAGACGCTGCACGTGAGACTTACCAGGCGACGCGCAATCGGCTCGCCGCCGAACTGGCGTTAGCGCAGCGGGAATTCGAGATGCGCCGGGAACAATATCTTCAGACATTCAAGCCACTGCGAGGGCAAGCCATCGAGATCTCAAATATCAGCCGGGCTGCGTATCAGGCTGGAGGACTGGACTTGCTACGACTGCTCGATGCGGAACGCGCTCGTGTAGACGCAGAACTCAGCTATGTGCGTTCCCTCGAGGGCTTTCATCTCAGTGTTGCTGCACTCAACTATGCGGAGGGATTAGATCAATGAAAATGACCAGGAAAGCCGCATGGACATGTGTGGCTGCGTGCTGCCTTCTAAGCGGCTGCCATAAAGAGCAGGGCGATGCAAAGAACGAGACGAGTACTAAAGCGGAGAGGAAAGGATCTGCGGATGAGGTCACTCTATCGCCTCAGGTGCAGTCCGAAGAGAAGGTCCAGATTGCACCTGTGGAACTAGGCACCGCCGCCGCAACCCAACGCGCGAAGGGCCGTATTGTGCTTCCAGATAATGCAACATGGCGCGTGGGCGTTCTTGCAGAGGGTAGGGTTGAAAAGGTCTATTTCAATCTCGGCGACTCCGTGAAAAAGGGCCAGGTGCTTGCACGCATGCACAGTCACGATGTGCACGAGGCTCGGGCGGCTTACGCCAACGCCTTAGCCGAACGTTCCCGCCTACAGGCGGCCGAGGCTCTGGCGCAGAAGAATTACGACCGCAGTCAACGACTCTACACGCTCAAGGCGGAGTCGGTTTCCCAAACGGAAATGGCAAAACAGGAACTTGTGAACGCTCAAAGCGCGACCCGCGAAGCGGATAATATTGTGCGCCGCGAAGCGACCCACTTGGAAGAGACCCTCGGTCTGCGAGCTGACGCTTCTGCCGACAGTTCAGATGATGCTGACCTGATTCCCATCAAGGCTCCGGCAAGCGGTCGGATTCTGCAGAAGGCTGTCACGCCTGGGGCGACCATCTCGCCTTCCACGGATGCCTTCGTTATCGGGGATCTACGTCACCTTTGGATGTTGGCCTCGGTCGATACTACGACGCTGTCCAAGTTGCGTCTCGGGCAGACAGTAACCGTCACGCTGCCGGATGTTCCGGAGGCGACCTACGCTGGAAAGATCACGAACCTTGGTCAGGAGTTCGATCCGGTGACGAGGCTGATGCAGGTGCGCATCGAGGTCAGAAATCCGGATACCCGCCTTCGTCCTGAGATGCTGGCGAGCGCGGAGTTCATCACGGGAGATGGTATGCCCACTGTTCTTGTCCCGCAGGAGGCACTTCAGCAAGTAAATGGTGAGGATGTTGTCTTTGTTCGCTTGGCTTCGGATCTGTTCAGAGTGCAGACAGTCCAAATCGGTGAAAACGTACACGGCAAGGTACGCATCCTTCAAGGACTGAACCCAGGCGAGCAGGTCATCACCCACGGAAGCTTTATCGCGAAGTCACAGCTTCTCAAATCCTCGATCGGAGACTAGACATGTTGAATCGCATCATCGACGTCGCCCTCTCCGCACGCTGGATCGTGCTGATGCTTATCATCGCTCTTGTTGCAGCGGGTGGATATGCCCTTTACACCATGCCCGTTGAAGCTTTTCCTGACCTCACCAACAATCAGGTTACGGTCGTGACAGAAGCTCCTTCCATGCCACCGACTGAGGTGGAGCAGCTCGTCACCTATCCCATCGAGCAGGCGATGATGGGGATGCCGAAGCAGCAGGAGGTTCGTTCGCTCTCGAAGCTTGGTCTCTCCATCATCACGGTCGTTTTTGACGATTCCGTGTCGATGTACTTCGCGCGACAGATGGTCAACGAACGCTTACAGCAGGTAAGCGCCCAGTTGCCCAGAGGCATTCAGCCACAGCTGGGTCTTCCTGCAACTGCCTTCGGCGAACTTTACCAGTACACTCTCAGCGGCCCCATGACCCCCATGGAACTCAAGGATCTGCAGGAATGGCAGATCAAACGGCAGCTTCGTACCGTGCCAGGTGTAAGCGAAATCAATAATTGGGGCGGCGAGGTCAAGCAGTACCAGATCACCGTCGATCCCGCCTTGCTGACGCAGTACGGCCTGACATTGGGGGACGTCGCGCAGCGAGTCGCCGAGAACAACACAAACTTTGGCGGCGGCTATATCGAACACAATGATGAACAATACACTTTGCGCGGCGAGGGCCGGACGCAGAGCATCGAGGACATCGGAAACATCGTTCTGCTTTCAAGCCGCGGTGTCCCGGTCTTGTTAAACGATGTCGCTAAGGTGGGTATCGGGGCTGCGCCCCGCCTGGGCGCCGTACTCCGGAACGGCGAGACAATTTCCGGCATGGTCATCATGCTCAGGGGCGAGAATGGCAAGCGCGTCATTGCCGCCGTAAAGGAAAAGATCAAGGGCATGCGTCTCCCCGCAGACGTCAAGATCGTTCCTTTCTACGATCAGTCAACGGTAATCGACGGCACCATTCGAACGGTCAAGAAGAACCTCTTTGAAGGTTTCGTCCTCGTTACGGTCGTTCTTTTCCTCTTCCTTGGCAATGTGCGTGCTGCATTGATCACCGCCTCCATCATTCCGTTGGCGATGCTCATCGGGTTCATTAACATGCGGCTCTTCGGATTCAGCGCGAACCTGATGAGCCTTGGCGCGATCGACTTTGGGATGATTGTCGATGGCGCGGTGGTCATGATGGAAAACTCCATCCATCGCCTTGAGGAACGTCGGGATGGTGAATCCGGGGTAGTCGCCGTTCGCCGTGCTGCCCATGATGTCGCCCGGCCCATGACCTTCGGCGTCGTCATCATCATCGCCGTTTACCTGCCCATCTTCTTCCTGCAGGGACTCGAAGGTCGGATGTTCCGGCCCATGGCCTTCACCGTCTGCTCCGCTCTCTTCGGTGCTCTTCTTCTGGCGCTTGTTGCCATTCCGGTATTTACCTCGTTCGCGTTCGGCAAGGGGCTGCCGGCGAAGAGTGCACGGACCTCAGCAGGATGGATGGAAAGGCTTGCCGACCGGTACCAGCGTCTCCTCGCTACCGTCATCCGCTACCGCAAAGCAACCGTGGCAGTCGCACTGCTCATCCTCGTTGTGGCTCTCTGGTCGCTAACCGTCATTGGCACGGAGTTCATGCCGCAGCTCGACGAAGGCTCGATTCTGGTCGAGACGCGCAAGCTGCCCGGCATCTCTCTCACAGACTCAGTCGAAATCAGCAAGCGCATCGAACAAAAGCTCCGAGCATTTCCAGAGATCGCAGATGTGGTTATAAAAATCGGTCGCCCTGACTTTGCGACAGAAGCGATGGGCATCAACGAAGGCGATACCTACCTCCTGCTGCGTCCCATGGACGAGTGGCATCGCTTCCATAGCAAAGAAGAGCTGATTGACGCCGTCGACAAGGAGCTCGCAAAGATCCCCGGTCTCAGCTATAACTTCACGCAGCCGATGGCTATGCGTGTGGATGAGACGGTCTCGGGCGTGAAGGCGGACCTCGCCATCAAAATCTTCGGTGATGACTTCGGCACGCTCGATTCGCTCTCACAGCAGGTTCTCCGCGCCGTCTCCAGCGTTCGCGGAGCAGCGGATGCGCAGATTCAACTTACCTCTGGGGTGCCAGATCTCACCATCCGCATAGATCGCGGTGCGTTGGCTCGCTATGGCCTGAATGTCTCTGACGTAGAACAGGCTGTGGAGGCTGGCGCTTCCGGGGCAGTCATATCGCAATTGATCGATGGCCAGAAACGATACGACATCGCAATGCGTCTGCCTGACTCCTACCGCGCGAATCCTCAGACGATGCAAGACATCACTTTGCGCGCTCCGGGAGGCGCACAGGTCAAACTGGCGCAGCTAGCGAAGGTGCGGGTGGTGCGCGCGGCGGTCGAGATTGACCGCGAGGAAGGCCAGCGGCGCATGGTCGTCATGTCCAATGTGCGTGGACGCGACCTTGGCAGCTTTGTCACAGAGGTACAGGCAAATATTGCACACCAGGTGAAACTGCCCGCTGGCTATTCCATTGAGTTTGGCGGCCAGTTCGAGAATCAACAACGCGCCACCAGGCGACTGATGATCATCATTCCGATTGTCATCTTTCTTATCTATATCCTGCTCTATCTCACCTTCAAGTCCTTCAAACAAGCGCTGCTTGTAGTGGGCAATATCCCATTCGCTCTCGTCGGCGGCATCGCAGCACTCTGGCTGCGCGACATGAACCTGAATCTCTCGGCATCAGTTGGTTTCATCGCTTTGTTCGGAGTTGCCATGTTGAACGGAGTCGTCCTAGTCAGCTCAATCAATCAAGTCCGGGAGTCCGGGCAGACAACTTATGATGCTGTGCTAGCGGGAGCACGCCGCAGACTCCGTCCTGTACTGATGACAGCTTGTGTTGCGAGTTTTGGTTTTATCCCCATGGCGCTCTCGACATCTACGGGTGCCGAGGTCCAGCGACCCCTTGCGAGTGTGGTGATCGGAGGGCTCTTCACCTCAACTCTGCTGACTCTGCTGCTCCTGCCCGTTCTCTATGAATGGATCTTCGAGAAGGAGCGTCTAACGACGGTGGAACAGAATGGTGACAGCATGGCTCGATAGCTCAATCTTCCTTAGCGAGCTCAAAGTTCAGTGGCACACTCTGAGCCGGTGGTTTGCGAACCTTGAAATCAAGGTACGTCTGTTCGTGGCCTTCGGAGTGCTGCTCTCGCCACAGTACCAGCAGAAGCGGCGGAAACTCCGTAAGGACAACCATCGTCCGGTGGACCTTTGCGTGACATCCCGCACAGAGAGCGATCATCAGATGCAGTACAGACTTGCCCGGTTTCCGATGATGCACTCCGGGATCGGAATCACCGCACACCCTACAGACGTATCCATCGCGCTCTAAGACCTGCTCTCGCAAGCCGCCGAAATACTCGGCATCCTGCCGTTTCAGCGTGTAGCAGGTCGCGCAGAGGCCCAGGGCGAGGATCTTCTCGTTCCCGCAGGGACAGCAAATTGCGGTCTGGACCCCTTTCTTCAAAGCCCTACCCCTTCGTCTTCAGCTTGGAGTCGTTTTCGCGGCTGAACGCCTCGATCTCCGCCGCACTCGCCAGGATGCGGAGCCACTGTTCTTTGTAGAGCGTGACCGGAAAACGGTCCATGCCGTACAGAGAGAGCCCGCCTTTCTCGCTCACCTTCAAAGTGAGGCCGCCCTTGTCTTTGCTCTTGAGCTGGGCAGTTTCAGCTCGTAAGCGCTCCAACTCCGCTTGCATCTACAACTCACTCATCGTTTCCCTCCTCCGATTCCCTGCATACAATTCATTTTGCAAGCTTCCCAGCCCGACGCTTTTGACCGGAGCATACCGATATAGCGTATCCCGGCTGATGCCGAACTCACGCCTGGCTACGACCCACGCGATCTATTGAAGTTATATCTGTACGGTTATCTCAACCAAATCCGTCCCTCAAGACGCTTGGAAGCAGAGTGCCATCGCAACGTTGAGTTGATGTGGCTCCTAGGTCGGTTGTATCCGGATCATAAATCGATTGCAGAGTTCCGCAGGATTCACCGCTTCGGCGGTGACTGTGGGTTGATTCGGGGGGAATGGATTGCTATCGACGGATCAAAGTTCCGCGCTGTGGCAAGCATCGACAGCGCCCGCGAGCGGCTCTCCTTACAACGCTATTTGGAGCGTATGGAGAAGGCTGACGAAGAGCGGCAAGCAAGCATAGATCCGACCGCCGTACAGGCTGCACTAGAGGAGCTCAAACAACATAGTGAACCGGAAGTCAGCTTCATGCTGATGCGGCAACAGGTTTTATCGGCTTACAACGTGCAGACCGCCGTCGACGCAGAGCATGCGCTGATCGTTGCGCACGACCTGGTGCTGGATGCCGCTGATACACGCAGCCACGGCATTCAAGGTGGACACCGATGCTATCGCGCTCAAAGTCAAACAGGAGTTTGCAGCCAAAACGAAGGCACCGACGGCGAAGAGACCTGTAACTAAAGCCCACCTAAGGCTACACAGAAAGCGAAAGCTGCCTAGTCTCGGATTTTGTCTGTAGGAGCCTGCCTGGTGGCGGGCTCCATTTCTCGCGCCCGTCCTGCCAAAAAAACAAGGATGCGGAGCCCCGTTCCTTCTGGCCCGGCTCGGAGGCGGAGATACAACCGTCCGTCCGACCAATCAAATCCCGAACGATATGAGTGGGGCTCAGGTTATCTTCCATAAGAAAATTTGCTTTTGTGAAATCTGTGACATACCCTGATACTCTAAGTTGATCTAGTCTGAATCCCACCGGACAGACTGATCTGCGATGAGTGACTCTGATCCATGCGGATAATTTCTCCCAATCGACGCGTATCCGTTGTCACAGGGTTCGCAGTTCTATTTTTAGCGTTCACCGTATTCGGTTGGGGTATTGGATACAAACTCTCGCTTTATGACCCGCCCGGTAGTCCGTCAACCATAATTCCTGCGGCGAAACTTTTGTCACAGGAAGAACGACCGTCGACTGCAAAGGTCGACGGTCAACTACTCCCTGCAGCTCCGGTTCAAAAGACCCCTAACTATTACCCAGCGATTGTCTTTGTCGCTTTCATCTTTAGTCTGCGACTCCTCGTATCTACCTGGGTACGAGTGACGACAGAGCATGATTTGATCGCGCAGCGATCCTGTCATTCGAGCTTTTTCTCGTTCCGCCCCCCACCTGCATCCCTCTTCTGCAATTAGACAGTTCCCTTCAAATAGATAGTCGGACCTTCGCAACTCGCTAGGTCGTGCTCCTTCGAAGGGTTTGTTGACCCCATATATTTTCCTGTATTGCGATAGGTGCCTTCACCATGTCCATGCGATCTGCTTCGATCGTTTTGAGGGGTGCGCTTCTCATGGCGCTTCCATGTTTTGTCTCTATTGGCTGTAGCGAAAAGCAGGCGGATTCTGCGCCCGTTGCTACAGCTTCGATAGCTCCTGTGGTGCGTGGAGATCTTTCGAGCACGCTGACTGTCGCTGGCGAGTTCCAGCCGTACCAGGAGGTGGAACTCCACGCGAAGGTCTCTGGCTATATTCGGCGTATCAATGTTGATATTGGAGATCGGGTCAGGAATGGGCAGGTCATTGCTACACTCGAAGTCCCTGAACTGACTGCTCAGGTAGCAGGATCGCAGGCTGAGGTGCGGCACAGTCAGTCTGAGATTGCGCGCGCACAAAGTGGCGTCGCACTTACCGAGGCGAACTATGCTGCGGTCCACGCAGCATATACCCGATTGTCCGAAGCATCGAAGCAAAGACCAGGCCTGGTTGCAGAGCAGGAGCTCGATGATTCGCGGGCCAGGGATCTGGACGCTCAGGCCAAGATCAACGTCGCCAAGTCGGCCCTCGAAGCTACCAAAGAGCAATTGGGGGTTTCGCAGGCCGACAATCAGCGCGTTCAATCTCTCAAGGACTACTCCGTGGTGACCGCACCGTTCACCGGCGTCATCACCATGCGTTACGCCGATGTTGGCTCGCTCATCCAGGCCGGAACCGCGTCGAACACGCAGTCGATGCCGGTGGTAAAGGTAGCGCAGAGCGACCTTCTCCGTCTGAGAATGCCGGTGCCCGAGGAAGATGTTCCCTTCATCAAGATAGGTGGGGATGTCTCGATTAAGCTGCAGGCGACGGGGAAGACCTTTACAGGGAAGATCATTCGCTTCACACGCGAACTCTCTACATCAACCCGGACGATGCTGGCCGAGGTCGATGTTCCCAACCCCGATCTGACTCTCAGCACAGGAATGACGGCTCAGACCACCATCGTCCTGCAAGCGCAAAAGAACGTTCTTACCGTTCCCGCCGGGGCCGTGCTCAAGGGTGACGGCCGGGCATCGGTGCTGATCGTCGATACACACAACACGGTGCAGAAGGTGCCGGTCACTCTTGGGATTCAAAGCCCCGACAGGATCGAGATCACACAAGGACTCTCCGAACATCAGTCAGTCATCGTTTCCGGACAAACGAACTACCAGCCCGGTCAGGTCGTGCGTCCGCAACTTAGTACTATCTCGATGCCGAAGCAGGGGGACAACCAGTAATGTCATCCTTCGCCATCAAGTATCCCTTCTTCGTCCTAATGATGTGTCTTTTCGTGATGGTGGTCGGCATCACTACTGTAACTAGCATGCCGGTAGACCTCTTTCCAGAGGTCAATATCCCCGTTGTCGTCGTCGCGACGTTTTACGCGGGTATGCCACCTCAACAGATTGAATCCGACATCACGAATAGCTATGAACGATTCTTCACCCTGGGCAGTGGAATCGACCATATCGAATCCCGCTCTCTGCCCGGCGTCAGCCTTATTAAGATTTATTTTCAGCCCGGAACCGACGCGAATGCAGCAGTAAGCAATATCTCGAATCTTGCGATGGCGAACCTTCGTCGTCTGCCTCCCGGAACTCTGCCGCCCGTTGTTCTAAAGTTCGATGCCGCCAATTTGCCTGTCTGCCTCATCACCTTAAAAGGTGAAGGGCTCAACGAAACGCAGCTCAAGGATCTCGCCCAGTTCACAGTCCGTAACCAAGTCGCCAATGTCCCGGGAGCATCGGTCCCGCAACCCTATGGCGGACGCTATCGCCAGATCATGGTGTACGTCGATCCCGTGAAGCTCGAAGCCCACCAGATGAGCGTTACAGACGTAGTGGACTCTCTCAACAAGTCCAACTTGATTCTTCCCGCAGGTGACGTTCGCATTGGGATGAAAGACTACAACATCTATGCCAACAGCCAGGTTCCTGTCGTGGATCAGATTAACGACCTACCGCTCAAGACTGTAGGTAATGCCTCGGTCATGGTCGCTGATATTGGTCAGGTAAAGGATGGTGGACAGCTCCAGACCAACATCGTTCGAGTAGACGGTCAGCACTCCGTGTACATCCCTGTCCTTAAACAAGGCGGCAATTCCAACACGATCACCATCGTGAATGGCGTCAAGAAGGCAGTCGAAAACCTGCTGGATATTCCTTCCGTATTGAAGACAGACGTCGTCTTCGATCAGTCAGTCTTTGTGAAGATCGCGGTCAAGAATGTCATAAACGAAGGAACGATTGGGCTCTGCCTGACAGCGTTGATGATTCTGCTCTTTCTGGGCAACGTTCGCGCGACTGTCGCTGTACTCATCTCCATCCCGATCTCGTGTCTGGCTACATTTCTAGGACTAAACCTTGGAGGCAGCTCGATTAACACGATGGTTCTGGGAGGGTTGGCCCTCGCGCTGTCTCGTCTCATCGACAACTCCGTCGTGGTCCTTGAAAACATCTTCCGTCATATGGAGATGGGCGAGGCACCAGCGGAGGCCGCAGTCAAGGGAGGCAAAGAGGTACAGCTTGCTGTTCTTGCGGCCACGTTCAGCACCTGTATTGTTTTCTTTCCCGTCATCTTGCTCGTCGGTGTAAGCAAGTATCTCTTCACTGCACTTGCCCGCGCAGTTGTACTTGCTCTCTTCGCGTCTTATGTCGTCGCAATGACTGTCGTGCCCCTTTTCTGCGCGAAGTTCATCACGGTCGATCCAGCTCATCTTCATCATGGTGCGGCAGCGATTGAGGAAGACCTCGACTCGCATACCCCCAAAAAGATTAAGGTCAACTTCTTCCGCGTCATCATCGACAAATTCAACCTGGGATTCCATAAACTTCAGACGCAGTACGAAAAAGCAATTGCCATCTGCCTGAATCGTCCTGTGCTTGTCGTCGTTGTCTTCAGCCTGTTTGTAGTGTGCAGTTTTGCTCTCTATCCATTCCTTGGCAAAGCGTTCTTTCCTCGCACCGATCCCGGCCAATTCGTCGTCAACGTCAAGGTTCCGGCGGGAACCAGAATCGAGGTGACAGACGACTACATTGCGAAGATGGAGCAGGACATTCGGAGTGTGGTTTCGCCGGAAGACCTCAACATGATCGTTTCCAATATCGGCATCACACCCGACCTTTCCGCCATTTACACCTCGAACTCCGGAATGCATACGGCATTCATTCAAGTTAGTTTGAAGGAGGAACACAAGACTGGCAGCTATGCCTATATGCAGAAGGTCCGCGAAAAGCTCAACGAGGACTTTCCCGATGTAGCGACCTACTTTCAGGTGGGCGGTCTTGTGGATTCGGTGGTCAATCAGGGGAAACCCGCCCCAATCGATATTCAGATCGGCGGCAACGATCTGCAGCAAGCCTACGACATCGCCCAGGCGACAGCAGCCAAGCTGAAGAAGCTGGGCTCGGTCAACGACGTGCTGATTCCACAGGATCTGGACTATCCAGGGCTGGAGCTGAACATCAACCGCGTCCAGGCGGCTCTACTCGGTGTGTCACCCAAGAATGTCGTCGACAACGTCATCACGGCACTCACCTCGAACGGCGTCATCTCCCCGAGCTTCTGGGTCGATCCGAAGACCGGCAATAGCTACATGTTGACGGTTCAGTACCCCGAGAACCTGATCAAAACGATGACCGATTTCAAGCAGATTCCTCTCCGGTCCCCGGAAGGCGCTAACACTACACCACTCCAATCAGTTGCCGACATCAAGCAGATCAATACACCTACGGAGGTGGACCATTACCAACTACGCCGCGAGTTCGACATCTATGTCATGCCGAAGAAGGAGGACCTAAGCGAAGTCAACAAAGAGGTCGAGTCAATCGTCGGTCGGATTCAGAAGCCGCACGGCGTAACGGTTAAGATCCGTGGCTCAGTCCGCGATATGGATAACTCTTTCTCCAGTTTCGGAATCGGCCTCATTCTTGCCGTGGTGCTGGTGTACCTCATCCTGATGGCTCAATTCGCGTCTTTCTCTGACCCGTTCATCATTCTGCTGGCTGTCCCGCCCGGTCTGTCGGGAGTATTGATCTTCCTTTTGCTCACAGGTACGACCCTCAATGTCATGTCGCTGATGGGTGTGGTCATGATGACGGGTATCGCAGTGTCAGACAGCATTTTGATTGTTGAGTTCGTCGGAACGTTGCGGCATGAAGGGATGGTCCTGAAACAGGCTCTATCGGAGGCCTGCAAAGTGCGATTGCGTCCAATTCTTATGACGACCATGGCCACGATTCTTGGTCTCATCCCGATGGCGCTAGCGCTCGAACCTGGAAGTGAGCAATATGCACCACTGGCACGCGCCATTCTCGGAGGATTGTCGGTATCGGGCCTTGTCACTGTATTTCTAGTGCCCACTGCTTATCTGCTCATCCACCGAAATGAAGAGCATAGCGACGTAGCAGGGGAGGTTTAGCCATGCAAGCGAATCCAATCATCTATGCCGCACTCCTTTCATTGATTCTGGGGGCTCCGGGGCTGCTTGCACAGAGGGCCTCGACATCACTTCCAAATGCACCGATGACGCAATCGTTCCTTGTCGCGTCGGCACAGGCACGATCAGTCACGAACTCTCCATCACCTGCCGGGGCGGAAGGAATCCCGACACCTTTTACCCGGCAAGAGGCTGAAAAGCTCGCCCTGGCCAATAATCCTCGCATCCGCATCACTCAGTTAATCGCCCGAGTTCAACATCAGGCCGTGAGAGAACGCCGAGCCGATGAGCTTCCCAACTTAAACGGAAACTTGACTGCGGTAGAGGCGAACGACGGAAGCCGCATCTCCAGCGGTTCACTAACAGCATCGCGGCTGCTTGAACACGCTGGGATGGGAGTCCAAGTCAGCCAGCTCATCACCGACTTCGGACACACCCGGAATTTGGTGGCCTCCGCAAAACTGCAAGAGAAGGCCAGGTTGGCGGATGCTGAGGCAAGCCGTCTTGATATAGTCCTCGCTACTGATCAGGTCTTCTTTGCGGTCATCGAGGCGCAGGAGACACTAAAGGTTGCCACCCAGACCGTCAATGCTAGACAGGCGCTTACGGATCAAGTGAGTGCGCTCACGAAGGCAAAGCTGAAGTCAGACCTGGACGAGAGCTTCGCTCAAGTTAATTTGTCCCAGGCGAAGCTCCTGCAACTGGATGCGCAAAACAATCTTGATGCTGCTAAAGCTGCGTTCAGCGCGGTACTTGGCTACGACAAGGAGATGAACTTCCAGCTTGTTGATGATTCGGGCTCTCTCCCCGCAGTTCCTCCCGATTCGGATGCGCTCATAGCTCAGGCCATCCAAAATAGGCCCGATCTTCAATCGTTGAAATATAGCGAACAGGCCGCCGAGAAGTTCAGTAAGGCACAGCACGAACAGTTGTTCCCAACTATTAGTGCTCTCGGAGCAGTTGGCGGAACGCCTGTAGGCTCTTCGCAATATTTCACTACAAACTGGTATGGTGCGGTGGGCGGGAACGTAAGCATCCCGATCTTCAATGGCTTTCGACTCACGGCACAGGCCTCTGAAGCCGCGCTCCAATCGAAGGCCGCGACCGAGCAGACCCGTGCGTTGCGAGACCAGGTTGTCCGTGATGTCCGTACAGCGTGGCTCAACGCAAACACAGCAATGCAGCGGGTAACCGTGACGGCGGAGTTGCTGAAACAGGCAAATACCGCGCTTGATCTGGCCAAGACCCGATACGATCTTGGCCTCAGCTCCATTGTGGAGTTGAGCCAGGCAGAGTTGCAGCAAACGGAAGCAGCGATCGGCAATGCCAATGCGAGGTCCCAGTACAACTTCGCAATCTCAACGCTCAACTTCCAGACAGGCGTCCAGCCATGATCGAGAACTTCAAACTCCATGTGTTCCGGGTCGTCGCGGACACACTCAACTTCAGCAAGGCTGCGGAGGAGCTGCACCTCTCCCAGCCTGCCGTGACCTCACAAGTACGAAGTCTTGAAGAGGGATTGGGGATCGCACTCTTCGATAGGGTTGGACGAAACGCAACGCTCACCCCAGCCGGAAAGACTCTTCTTCCCTTTGTCCGCCAGATCGAAACGTTGTCGAGCGATGCAATCGCCGCCCTCGCCCCGTTTGGAGTGCAGGAGGGTGTCGAACTGAACATCGGTGCGTCCCATGCAGTTGGGGTCTATCTGTTGCCAAGACTGCTCCCCGCTCTTGTCCGGGAGTGGCCGAAGCTGCGAATTCATATCGTCAGCGGCAGCACGTCCGAAATCCTAAATGCTTCAGAGCGAAAGAGAATCCGATGCAGCGAGAAAGACCTGGGCAAGTTGAATCCCATTACGGTGCTGCGGAATGCCGCTGTCTTTGGCCCAGCGCAACTTCACCGCGTCCTTGCTGACCACTCTACATTTCAAGACGAACCCTTCTCGCGCATCTTCAAACATTTTGCTGTCTGACTCCGACACCTCAATGGCACCCTGCGAACTCACTCCCCAAGATTCCGTCGGAATCTTGCAACCAAAGAACTCGAAGTATCCGGGCTAGTTTTCTACTGGTGAGAACAAATTGACCACGGACTCTCCCCTGAGAGCGAGAAGTTGCGCCTCTAAAACCGGGCCCGAACCTTTTACCATGTCGAACTCGGCAGTGAGACCTTGACCAAAATCTCTTCCATTCAATAAACAATCAAGCACTCTAAGGTTCTCTGCAACCTGATCATTTATTTCGAAACTCATTTTGAGTTTCACGCTGAGTTGTCTTTCTATCTCACAGCAAAGCAAGAGTAAGCGTCGCATGTTCTGATCGAACGGCCCTTCACCTTAATATACGTCTCATCACAACGCCATGACCGGTTCTGACAGGCACCCGATCAGGCAACTTCCCTTTTTTCTCGCGGTTGATCCCTTGATTGGAGCCGACGAACATCTTCACGCTCGGCTCGATTCAATGCCTTGAAAGCTCCAGCAGCAACAGCAGCGCCAGCAAAATCAGCCACCAGGTAAATCCAGATATTCGCCCAGGACGATAGCCCGAGAACGGAGATGCCCGCCGCGACCGCTGGGTTGAACGCTCCACCGGAAATGTTGCCAACGGAAAATGCCCCCACCAGCACCGTGAAACCGATCGCCAGTCCATAAAAGGAATTGCCCAACGTGCTCTTGGCCGTAGCCACATTCAGCACGACGTAAACGAGCGCGAAGGTGAAAAGAAACTCCGCCAGAAGCGCGGGTATAGTCTCCGGTTGGAGCGGCACAACAGCGCCGCCCCCCTTTAGAAACTTTACGACCAAGGCCGCCAGTACCGCCCCCATAACCTGAAAAATCATGTATGGCGCCACATCTTTGGTCTCGCATTTCCCACGCAGCCAGATGCCCAGCGTAACGGCCGGATTAAAGTGCCCTCCAGAAATTGGCCGATGACCGTGCATCCAATGGTCAGAACCAGGAAGAAGGTTCCGATGAATTCAGCGAAGTACTTGTTCATGATCTATCTCCTTCAACTCTCGATTGCGACATCTTGTCACCTTTCAATAGACTTTCGCGGAGCGTCGATGGATTAGGTTGAGACGCTGTATGAACAAATCGTCACGAATTTTGACGACAAAAGTGAGTCGATTGGTACGTGCAACCCAATCAGCAATTCGGTTCAAGATCATTGGTAGAGTTACCGCGTTCTATTGCTGGAGATCTGGGGTAGCAGAGCTGTCGTGATCTGTTGTCAAAACTTAGGATTATGACAAAAAGTTCATTTGCCAAACCATGAAGTATTTAGGCGCACGGATCGATACACGTTATGGAGGTAGCACCATGAGTTTGTCCGCCATAAGTTCCGTCGCCATCACAAACAATCAGCCAGAACTTCAGAAATCAACCCCCACGCCAGTTGCATCACACCAAGCCCAGGCATCTTTGCCGACCGACACCGTTTCGTTAAGCCCTGCTGCTCAAAAAGCGACCAGCGGAGCCGACGTTGATCACGACGGGGACAGTCATTAAACCATTGCGCCAGGTTCCATAAAGTGGTCCGCGGCGTATGCAGGTTAGCTGCCAGCGTCGCGGGCTACTTGGCTCTCTCCGAGAGGCTTATCTGCCATCAACACAATCTTTCAATGAACAATTTGTCATTGTAAGGTTGATGTTTCGCCGTGTTAGGTTGTTTTATCTACTGGTGGTATCGTCGCCGCATTCTTCTTGGAGTACAGACATACATGAAGCGAATCGCTCTCTCTTTCCTCAGCTTCATAGCGGGGCTACTTTTACTACCAGCGGTAATCTACTGTTATTTGGTCTTTGGCAAACCTCCTGTGGCTACCACAGACGCTACATTTCCATTCGAGGCAAAGATCACACATATGGTCATGAAAAGCCGCATTAAGCGCGAGATGCCTACAGGCTCTCCCGTTGTTGCCAGCGATAACAACCTGACAGCTGGCGCGGAAATCTACAAGAACAAATGCGTGCAGTGTCACGGCACAGCTAATGAGTCCTCCCCCCTTGCCAGAAACATGTTTCCAAGGATTCCGCAGCTTTGGGCCAAGCATAAAAATGGCGTCGTCGGGGTTAGTGACGATCCCGTCGGGGAAACCTACTGGAAGATTAAGAATGGCATAAGGCTATCTGGCATGCCTGCATATGGAACAGTTCTTTCAGATCCGCAACTGTGGCAGGTTAGCTTATTGTTATCCAAGGCGGACAAGCCTCTTCCTATCGAAGCTTCTAAACTTTTGCTTCGATAGTTTTTCATCTCGACTTAGGGAACCTATTTATTAAGCAGAGGGCCGACCACGCGCTTCGCTCCTGTCAAGGGTGACGATCAGTCTGGATCTGCAGTCGCGATTTCAAGCAATAACGGCTCCGACCCCCAAATAGATGGATACGACTCGTCTCCGCGCTCTTCACGTCGAGGCTTGTTCAAACGCACGCGGATTCATCTCGAGATGAACATTTTGTCATGACAGAACTTCGCAGTGAGCGATATTGAGTCCGTATATTTGATAGTAGCTGTCGATGCGAGGTGTGCGCTGCTCCGATTCATCCGGATAGGGTGCGGACTGCCTGCCCCAGATGGAAGCACTATGTCGAGTGGAGATGGTATGCCGTGCGAGCTTGCGGTCTCGATAACACCAGGAGAGATCATGTTGACCCGCACAGCTTGGGCCCAACCTCATTCGCAAACCCCTTACTGTAGGTGCTGAACATTGCTCTGGTTGACAGCGCCGCAATACGCAAGAGTTCCATGACGATTTGTTCATTCAGTATCTCAAGTCAATTTATCGTTGCTTCGCGCGAGTCTAATGAAAAGCGAACGGCTAAGCCGTGCGGAGCAATCGATCATTTATGCCTGGAACTTCGTCCGTCTATTTAGTCTGTCTCGTACTTTTTTCAAGTTCTTACAGCGTCGCCCAATTGCAGCAGACATCTCAGCCCTCGTTACCTGATTCGCCAGATGTGTTCATCACGCTCCTAAGCGATATGCACTCTGCTCCTAAAGGCTACTCCTCCTCGAACGAGCCGGTCGCCGTCCAACAGAACAACACGTCGTCACCGGCCGATGAGCAAATTCCACAGACCAAACGCATCCTCGGTATCATTCCCAACTTTCGTGCGGTTAGCGCGAATCAGGTGCTTCCTCCGCAATCGGCGAAGGAAAAGTTCATCACCGCCTCCGAGGACTCTTTCGACTACTCCGCGCTGCTACTCCCCGCCGCTTTGGCAGGCTATTCGATGGCAACCAAAGCGACCCCGGAGTTCCATCAGGGTGCCGCCGGCTATGGCCGCTATTTTTGGCACACCTATGCCGATCAATCGATCGAGAACTACGCGGTTGAGTTCATCGTGCCGGCACTTACGCATGAAGACATCCGGTATTACACGCTGGGCAAAGGCGGTTTTTTTAAGCGAACCGGCTATGCATTCAGCCGCGTCGTCATCACGCGGTCCGATGCTGGAACCGCGACCTTCAACAGTGGCGAAGTCATCGGCGCTGGCGCAGCCGCTGGCATTTCTAATCTCTACTATCCCGCAAGCGAACGTACCTTCGGCAACACCGCTCAGAAATGGGGCATTAATGTCGGTGTGGATGCTGCGACCTTTGTGTTCAAAGAGTTCTGGCCAGATATCAACCATGCTCTCTTTCGTACCAAAGACTAAAGCAATGCCTAATCAAGCCTGCCGGCGGTTTCTGACTTCGCTGTTTTGTAGGTCGCAGGGCTTCCGGGAGGATAGATGCCAGCAACATGATTCGCTGCCTTAAAACAACAGAAAAGACCACAGGAATTCGACTGTTGACATTCCTCGCCGAGAAACAAGACCTTGCGATGGCAGCATGTTACAGCCGTGAGTGATCGGGGAACACGACGAACTTCGTCTGCGCGGTCGACTGAAGTTCGACTCTGCCCAACTCCGGCCTCTATCCATTCATTCCGAACTGCAATCGCACGAGGAGCATTGCCCATATGGCTGTTCATTTGATAAACCCTAGCGACAATTCTTTTGGGACTGCGGTGATTACTCCGCGATGGTTGTTTGTGTTGGCGGCGGCGACGCCCCTATCAATGGGCGACCCTCGTTTGGTGGATGAGTCACTGGAGCAGCTCGATCCGGCGACGATCCAAGCCGGGGATGTGGTTGGAATTAGCGTTCACACAGGCAATGCGCTGCGAGGCTATGAGGTGGGGAGGATTGCGTGGAAGCGGGGTGCAACGGTGGTGTATGGGGGTATACACGCGACGCTTTTCCCAGAGGAGCCGTTTGAGCGCGGTCATGCGGCTGCGGTAGTGAAGGGCGATGGGGATGTGGCGTGGGGACGAGTGCTGCATGATATCGAGGCAGGATGCGCGGAGCGAATCTATGACGGCGGGAAGATCGAAGGCGAGGAATTCCTGTCGGCGCGCTGGGATTTGATGCAGATAGATAAGTACATGTGGGCGTCGGTGCAGACAATTCGCGGGTGCCCTAAGCATTGCTCATTTTGCTCGGTGTGGCGAACCGATGGACAAACACCTCGGCAGAGAACCTTCGAGAAAGTGATTGACGAGATCATCGATTTGCGGCGGCGAGGCTTTCGGTTTATCGCTTTGGCGGACGACAACTTCTACCCGGTGACGCTGACGGACCTGCGATTGGCGCGGGAGCAGAACAACCATGAGAGGGTAGAGTCGCTGATGCAAACTCGAGCAGAGCGGTTCTCGTTGATGGCAGAGATGGCCAAGCTGCCGAAGGATATGGTGTTCTTCACGCAGATCACAATGGAGTCTGCCGAGGATACGGAGTACTTGGACGCGATGCGACGGGCGAACATTAAAGGAGCACTGGTGGGTGTGGAGGCGGTCACGCCCGAAGGGTTGAAGGCGGTGTACAAAGACTTCAACTACTCAGGGGATCGGCTCGTGCAGCAATTGCAAACCTTCCGAAAGCATGGGGTGCATGTGCTCGGATCGTTCATCTTCGGTTTGCCGACAGACAAGCCGAGCACATTTGATGCGACGGTGGAGTTGGCACTGAAGGCTGGCGTGACGTTCGCGCAGTTCGTGATGATGACGCCTTTTCCGGGAACAGTGGACTTCGGACGATGGGAGAAGGAGCAAGCAGAGAATCCGCTGATGGTAGATGGGACGCCGATTACACGGTACTGGCTGATTCCGACTGCGATCCGTCCAAAGATGTTTACGCCGCATCCGCTGATGAGCTCGGACGAGATCGGGGCGCGGACGCAGGGAGTCTGGGATAGGTTCTACGACTTCGGAGCGGTCTGGAAAAGATCCTCATGCGTACCTAACCTGCGAGCTCGCGTGGCGTTTGTGCTTTTGTCGAAGCTGTACCGGCAGATGTACGCCGGGACGGGCATCTCGACGGATAGCGCTCGGCGAAAGAAGGCGAAGACCTGGGCCCGATGGATGGCTCGGCAGGCACGCAAGATATTCCGTACGAAGCCGATGCCAGAGCTGATGTACCCAGTTTGGAAACCTAGAGTAAAGGGGCAACCGCGCCTGACACAGCTTACGGTTCAGAACCAGCACGTGTCCGGGGACTGATTTTGACACGCCTTGGGACGTAGAGGTTTGTTCGACGCGTTTAGACCTGATACAGAGTGACCGTCTCAACCTGCGCAATCTATGTTTTTTTTGTTGTCGTTGCTTTCGTTGTTTTTCGAAGACAGAGCGAGCAGCAGTCGGGGCAGTTTTCAACGACGACACGGGGCGGCCCTGGTCTCGCCGCCATAGATCGGCGCGATGAAGGCCAACGGTGCGCCGCGCGGTTCCATCGCGAGGTCGGTGGCCAAAAAGGCGCCGGCGGAAAAGCCGACCATGCCAATCCGATCCGGCTTGACGCCCCATTCGGCGGCTCGCTCGCGGACGATCTCGACCGCGGGACGGCCGTCGTCGCCGGCGATTTCCCGGGCGCGGGGATGCTCTCATCGGGCAGCCCATCGGCCAGTGCGCGGGGCGCCTTGGCGCCGGGAATTACGGCCGGAATGCCGGCGAACCTCTTGGCCACGTTCTCGGCGTACTCGGCCGGATCGGGCGGGGTGCCCCGCACCCGGTATTTCAGCAGGAAGGCCGTGTAGCCGCGCGCCGCCAGCCAGCGCACCGGAGTGATCCCCTCATGCTCCCAGGCCAGAACCCGCCAGACGCCGCCGGGGCAGACGATGATGCCGGCGCCATTGGCCTTGGCCGGGTCAGGCGTGAATACGGTGAAGCTCGGGTCCGAAACATTGCGCAGCATGACGGTCTCGGGACCGAAGACAGCCGGGCTACCGAAGGTGATTTCCGGCCCAACGTCGGGCAGGCTACTGGGGGCCCGTCAGGCCAGAGCCGGATCACCGTGTTCAGCTCATTTGGCCCGCAGTCCTTCCGCTTAATTTTTGTTCCTCGCTAAACCAAGTTTTGCTCGGATCTCTTCCCGCGCTGCGGCCAGGTCTCGTTGAAACCTTGGCGTAGCCAGCATGTAACCGAACACCACATACGCTACCCTGCGGCTTGCCTCGATGTCACTGGGGTAATGCACTCCGCACACTAAACGGTTTAACGCATAGTCGTCTGCGCGCGCCAGTATCTCAGTTCGCTTGTCCGGAACGATCTCCGCCAAAGTAAACGCTTCCAGGTAACCGGTCATCCCATGTCCACTTGGGTAAGAATCATGCTCCGTTTTTAGCGCGCACACAGGATGAAGGGTAGTGTCGGTTTGATATGGCCGTGGGCGCTGATAAGAATGCTTAAGCTGGTTTCCTACCACGCTCTGCTCATTCTTCACATGCACGCCCAGGGCCGCCGTAACTGGCAGCGCCTCCGCTGTAAAGCCCGGACCAAAGACTGTCTTGAAGACGAACATATTCTCCTCGCCTTCGTCTGCCAGTGCCTTTGCCATCGGCTCCGGCGTCCGCACCCGCTCGATGCGGTGCAACTCCGCCAACTCTGCCTTAGTCAAAGCTGAGTCCACCGCTGGCGGCTCCGGGAGGAACACCCCTACGTCCAGCAATGCGCTATCGACGTAATACGCCGTCTTCGCCGGTTTCGGAGTCGCTGCCGTAGGCTTCTCCGACTGAGACTGTACAACCACACATGAAGAAAGCATCAAGCAGATAGAAATAGGCCTAATAATGTTCACAGACTAAAATCCTCTCGCGTTGGGGCTGAAGTGGTATTGGTTGGATCCTCCACATGGCTAGATCCACGCCGCGGCCAGTCGAAGAAGTGAGATCGATTGTTCATACGTTCATCGATTGAATCTCCTAAGCTAAAGTGAGACAGATTGGAACGACGATGCCCGCGATAAAAACAATTGCTAAGAGTACCTTCCTGCGGCAGTACTTGTACGACATGTAAAGGCCGGTAGCCGTAGAAGCAAATAGGCCGACGCTAACGACCAAGAAGAAGATCTTCAGGGAAAGTGGGTGATGGGCTGGACCCTTTTCCGAACTCCCGGTCCTTTCTGGCCCACCGGCTTTACTTGCTAAGGAAGAGGTGGCCGGCTGCTGAACCTTGCTCGCAGGCCGTTCGGTGGTCTGCTTTTTGTGAAGTTGGGCCAACACGATGATCCAGTGTGCGGGCTTGTAGGTGCTGCCCTTAGAGCTCTCGTGGAGCGAGAGGGTTTGTAATGCACCGGTGAACGCAAAGAACACTATAGCTGGTGCTATAAAGACGCCGAGGTAGAGATGGATGAGGCGGACAACCTTGAGTGCGGCGATTGGCATGCCCATGGTTTGGACTTTCTCTTTGCATCTGGCAAAGACAGGCGATCTGAAACAGTACAGTCGCTATAAGTTTGTGAATCACTCGCCGGGCTCGAAGCCGAGCATTTGAACGTTTCTATCGTTTTCGCTGAAGGCCGAAGGTCACGGAAAGCATCACGCTCCGACCTGGCGTGAGCGTCAGCAGATCGCCGCCTGCTGAGGTGGTGCTTGCAAGATAGGTCGAGTTAACACCGCCTATCGAGACGGGCACGGCGGCATTCGCTGGAGTGACTCCGATGGTATTTTCTGAGTTCAAGAGATTATTGAAGCTCAAGCCGATCTTGGTTTGATCAAAGAGGGTGTTGTTGCGGACGGTGTAGTTGAGGAAAAGATTCACCATCGTAAAGGGATCGATCGCGACCTGGTTGTGATAAGACTTGTTGTCGTTCCACATGGGACCAATGCGCTTCTGAAAGATGCCAAGGTCGAAGTTGCGCTGCTGGTAGGTGAGTCCGAGGCCCTGGGTGTAGGAGGGAGTGTTCGCCACCAGAGGCCAGAGGGAACGCCGGCGCCAGTGTACTGGGCGCGGCCTACGCTCCCGTTGGCGTAAAGGCTGAGGCCGCGAGTGAGGGAGATGTTAGTCTCCAATTCGCCACCTATGGTGACGGAGTCGGGGTTGAGGAAATAAATGGGGGCTCCGTTGGGCGGAGTAAAGCTGGTATAGGCGTTCTGAAACTTGATGCGATAGACATCGCCGTCGAACATGACTCGCTTGAGTTTGAGCACGGTACCAGCCTGATAGGCGGTGGTGCGAGCAGGCTTGGGCAGGGTCTCAACCGCTCCTGACTTGACGTCGAAGACGCTGCTGGGTGGAATGACGCTGCCCTGAGCGAACTGGGCGTAGGCGGACCAGTTCGGCAGAATGCGGTAGTTGACGGAGCGTCCGGAAGAGGAGAGCTGTAGCCGGCATGATTGAAGACGGAGGACGCGCCGGCGGGCGGAGTACCGATCGTTTTGCCGTTGTCGGGGTATTGGGTAAAGTCCTGGGCATAGTAGGCGTACTTGAATCCACCGGTGAGCGTAAGCCGGGTAATAGCCCTGTAGGAGTACTCCGTGAATGGCTGATAGGAACTGGTCGTGAAGTATTCGCGATAGCTGGGCAGACTTCCGAAAGCCCGGGTGAACGGGTCGGTGGGATAGAGATAACGATTGGTGGAGGCCCATTCGTACCAGATACCGGCGGTGAAAACGCCATAGGCCGAGGTCTGGCTGACCGAGCTGACCTCACCATACTTGTGGTATCCGTTGAGCTGGTCGGAGGCGCAGGGAAGGATGCCGCTGACAGGAGTCGAGCAGAAGGTGGGATTGACTCCCCCTGTCGGGGTCTTGATGGGAGGGGTGGTATACCACTGGTGATTTTTATAGCTATAGGTGTACGGCTTTAAATCCAGCTTCCACCCATGGCCGAGATCCGAGAGAAGGCCGACGTATTCGAAGTTTGTGGGAAGATGATAGCCGTTATAGCCATAATAGTAAGGGCTTGTGGGATCGTTGTTCAGGAGGAAGTTGTAGCCGAATGCGGCGACCTGGGCTCGGGTAGGGGCCACCGTGTTGGGCGTATTGTTGTCCAGCATCACCCAGCCGCTGTAGCCCGTGAGGACGAGCTTGTCGGAGAACTTGTACTGTAGCTTCACGTCACCAGCTACGCGCTGCTGATGGTTGAAGGTCTGGAAGCCATCAGAGGTAAGGCGCTGTAGATCGAGCGAAAGGCCTGCCTTGCTGTTGCCGAGGATTGGACCGGAATCGTATTGACCGTCTAACAGGAGGGTGTTGAACGAACCATAGGCGACGGAAGTGCGAAGGGACTGCTGGTCGGGAACGTCCTTGGAGAGCAGGTTGATAGAGCCGCCGAAAGGTGTGGGACCTACCGTGGAAGCGGTACCAGGGCTGCGGTCGAAGTCGATGCCGCCGAGCCATTGCGAAGGGAAAAAGGCCCAGGAGTGATGTGTGGGGCCGTTGGTGTCGTTGAAGGGGATGCCGTCCCAGGTGATGTCGTAGTTGCCATCGGCGAAGCCGCGAAAGTAGGTCTTATCCTGGCCGAGGCCGATTCCATTCGGACTGATGCTGAAAGTCCCCGGCGCCATCTGTAAAACAGTGCCGTAGTCAGAGACTGGCGAGGAGAATTGCTTAATATACTCGGTGCCGAACTCGGATCGCGGGGATTCGGTATCGAGGGGCGTCTGTATCGGCGATAGTTGGACCGCAACTGAGTCAGAGTCTGCCGCTGAAACGGTAACTTGCTGGGATACATTTCCAACGGCCAATTGAAACGAAACATTCAATGGCTGTCCCGCAGTGACCCGCACGCCGGTGCGCGTGGCGTTTACGAATCCTTGGGATGTCACTTCCACCGTATATATGCCGGCGGACAGTCCATCGACCGAGAACCGGCCCTGGCCGTCGGTGCTGGCTTGTTTGCTGACACTGCCAGACGCGCCACGGATAATGACGGTGGCCTTGGGCAGAGCGCCGCCACTGGGATCCAGCACTGTCCCGGTGATCGAACTGGATAGCTGGGCGAGAAGAGAAGCTGGAACGATTGTGTAGAGGCACAGGACAAAGCAGATTGTGAATAGTCGAAACCAACGCGCACTCAAAGTGTTTTTCAAAACTATCCTCCTGAGGATCATCTGCGGTGTTGATGTCTGTTCCGCAAAAGTAGCTAGCGAGGATGAATGCAGTGTTACTTCCTCATGCGTGAGGCGGCACGATTAGCACAAGACCGAATAGATTCCGGCCGATGCTCATTTGTTCGTCGATGCATCAAACATATTGATTTCAGAGGTGATCCATTTGTTCTGCGTCTGTGAACGGTCGTGATCGGATTGCCCCCAATTGCGTCTTGAGTTGTTGGGCTAAGACAGAGTGAAGGCACTCATTTCTTAGAAAAGATGCAAGGTCTTCTTAAGGCATGATTAACGATCGACACAGCCCCTTATGAGCTAAACACGAGCCGGGCAGCATTCTTCTCGCTCTATACTCTGGCGTTGAGTTCGGCTACGGGAGCGTCAGAGAATACTCTGTCCGGACGGTATCTCCAGAGTGCAGAGAAGCGGCAGCGGGAAACCGGATCTGGAATTCGGAGCCCTTCATCGGCGTACTCTCCACTACGAACTCGACCCGATGCGCCTCGGCTATCCACTTGGCAATGGACAGGCCCAATCCGCTGCCAGCCAGATTCCTTCGTTCCCTAAGGTCGGCTTGATAGAACCGGTCAAAGATATGCTGGCGTACATCCTCGGACATCCCGATACCGGTGTCGCGGACGGTCAAGAAGACCTCTGACTGTGTCCCGCAGACTTCGACAAGAATCTCACCTTGCGCCGGCGTATATTTGATCGCATTGTCCAGAAGAATTCCTAACAGTCTTTGCAGCAACAACTCATCGCCCTCCACAAAGAGATCATCTGCAGGCAGTTTCCAATCCAGGATGATTCCGCTGGATTCTGCAAGATCCTCGACGCGACGGCAACCCGCGACCACTAGCTCTGTGACATTAACTCTCTGGAATGCGACCTCGTGAATGAAATTACCGCTTCGCGCCAATGATAACTGGGCATCCAACAGGGTCGAGGCGATTCGGCATTCACTAACGATGCGCTCGAGATCGCTTCGATATTCTTCCTCCAAGCGACGTCGATCGAGCGAGACCTGTGCTGTGGCCAGAATTACGGTAATAGACGTTCGCAGATCATGCGAAGCGTCGGCAGAGAATTTACTCAGCCGTGAGACGGCACCCTCCAGACGGTCCAGCAGTTGGTTCCACGCTATTGCCAACGACCATATCTCGTCCCGCGCCGAGGGGATGGGTAGCCGCGAGGAGAGGTTGCCAATTCCAATCTCTAAAGCGGCCTTCGTCATCAGATCGACCGGACGCATCGCGCGCCTACTCAAAAAATACCCGCCGACCGCAGATAGCCCAAGAAGACAAGGAAGCAGAAATAGAAGTGTCTTCTGGTAGGTGCTGAGAATGTACATATCCTCTTCGAGCGATCCGCCGATGTAGAGCATGACCGGCTGTCCGTCCAGCAAGATTGTGTGGCACACCACCGTCACTGGTTGCCCCTCCACGATCACATCCCTGAAGACCGGTGGGGCACATTCTGCAGCGGGGTGCGACAACCAGGCTGCCGCTGCCGGGCTAAACGGAAAAATCAGGCTACCTCGAAGATCTCTGATCTGGAATAGATTTCCTTCGTGAGTGATCAGTGCATAGCTTGCTAGCTGCTCCGAGAGCGGAGCGAGCGCGTGCTTCTGCCTGTTCTGTTCCAGATAAAGGATCAGCCGATGTTCGCGTCGGTTCAGGGTCGCTTGTTTCACCTTGAGGAGGGCATAGCGCAATGCTCCAAACGTGAGCAGGCCAAACAAAAGGAGGGCCGTCGATATGACAGCCAAATACCACAGCGTAAGTTTGGCTCGGACGGAGAGAGATCGCATTATGTTGTATTCATTCAGTCACTAACATATAGCCTGTCCCATGAACTGTACGGATCGTGATTTGCTGCTGATAGGACTGTAGTTCAAGTTTTGATCTGAGACCATGAACATATACATCCAACGTATTGTCTTTCACATCGGCCAGGTATCCCCAAGCCGCCTCAACCAGATCCTCTCGAGTCGCGACCAGGCCACTGCGACGCATGAGCAATTCGAGCAGATCAAACTGCTTCCGTGTCATATGAATAGACCTCCCATTCCGCCGGACGGATCGACGACTACGATCCAGGATGAGATCCCCGACCTGAAGTAAGGGAGGGGCCGGGGATTGCCCGCGTCTGGCAATCGCGGTCAAGCGAGCCAGAAGAATCTCCAACAGGAATGGCTTGACCAGGTAGTCGTCAGCTCCTAAATCAAACGCCTCAAGAACCTTTGGCACGGTATCTACTGCGGTCAACATCATAATCGCCGTCTTACAGCGTTTAGCCCGTACCCGCTCCAATACTGCGAGACCATCTATTCCAGGCAAAAGAATATCCAGCAGAGCAACATCGTACCCTCCGCCCACCATCATCTCAGCGCCTTCTCGCCCGTTGCCCGCGATAGACACTCGGTGCCCATGTTCACTGAGTCCGCGCTCAAGGAGACTCGAGATTTTCCGATCATCTTCGATGACTAGAACATTCATGGTTAGTTCCAAACTACGCCGCGTCAGGTTTCTAAATGATTAAGATTCTCTCCACAATCCCTTAGTTCGAGATGACAATTCGTTCATGTACAAGCGCGGAATCATACTGATTGCCAACATATCGATAGCCAAAGCAGAAGAGATAACTCCATTATGGGCATTGCAGTACTTTCGGGAGAATACATTCTCCTCGTTCTACGCCCGGTAAATCACGATAATGACTGCGATACAAGCCAAGGCTATGATAATCGCGGTGAGGTTCATATCAATAGAGAGCGCTCGGCCGCAACACGCCAACTGCACCGGAGGAATGCCATTGGGATCGGACAACGTTCCACCGTAAATCCTTCGCGTTGTCAACGCGAAAAGAAAGGCAAGAGGAGAGAGTGAGGTAAGGAGACAAGCTATATAAAAGCCATCCGCCCTCGGGAGGCCGTGAGACCAGATCAGGATGAATTCCACACCTGCAGGGAGCGTAACTGTGATGGTCTGCCATACGACATGGAATCGTGCATGCCCTGTCCAGGTGGGATTGGTCGCATGGGTCCGGTTAAGATCGATGGCAAGCGTGGCGAGTCCCTGAAGCGCGCAGAGAATAGACAGCAATATTCGCGCGACCAGCGCATGATTCAACGCTTCTCCTCCTCTTTGGAGACACGAACTCTACCCGAAGCGATTTATCTTGTCAGAATGGCGGCTGCAACAAATACAAAAAAGACGATGGAGATAACGCCATTCATCGTGAAAAAAGCGACGTTCATTCTAGTCAGGTCGCCGGGAGATACAATCGAATGTTCATAGAGAAGCAGTGCGGCGACGATAAAGACTCCAGCCCAGGCGAGCGGACCCAATGCGAAGAGGTGAATGAGCCAAAGTGCTAGGGCGAACATTGCAACGTGTAAAACCCTCGCCAACCAAAACGCTTTTGTAACACCAATCGCAGCAGGCAAGCTATTCAGTCCTTCCTTTCGATCATGCTCCGCATCCTGGCAGGCGTAAAGAGTATCGAATCCTCCTACCCAGCAGAGGACCATCAAGGTCAATACTAAAATTCTGAGATCGAGAGTCCCGCGGATCGCGATCCAGGCCGCTGTCGGTGCGGAGCCCAGTGTAAGACCCAGAACCAAATGCGACCAGCGAGTGAACCGCTTGGTGTAAGAGTAGAACAAAATGAGTCCAAGTTCAGCCGGTGCCAACAGAAGAGTCAGCCGGTTCAGTTGCGAGGCAGCGATCACAAATAGTAAGGAAGCTACGATCGTGAAGCTACCGACAAAGCCTTTCGATAACTGACCTGCAGGAATTGCGCGCATTCTGGTCCGAGGGTTTTTTGCATCGAGTTCGGCGTCTGCCCAGCGATTGAACGCCATGCCCGCGGATCTGGCGAAGACCATGCAAACAACAATCCAGAAAACCTGAGAGATGCGAGGCCTGCCCGATGCTGCTAGCATCGCAGCGGTTAAAGCGAACGGCAGCGCGAAAATCGAGTGTTCCCACTTGATCATCTCCAAGGTCACACCTATTTTATGCAAGGTTTGCATGTGCCTGCCTGTTGATCAGTGTTAGAGAGTGAGGAGCTTCGATCTTCTCTCCGATCTCACGCGGCCAGGTAATCGACAGCAAAGCTCCTCCAGTTGGAAGGTTTGACGCCGTCACACTTCCTCCGTGAGCGCGCACCACGGCTTCAACAAATGCAAGCCCAAGGCCATGCCCCTTGGAGTCTCTTCCTTTCACCCTCTGCTCGAACATTTGGAGGCCAATCTCCGAAGCAAATCCCGGGCCATCATCCTCCACAATCAGAATCGCGGCGTTCTCGCTTGCTCCAAGTTTTATCGAAACGGTGCATGATGCGGGGAGGTGATTGAGTTCGTTATCGAGGAGGTTTGCGATCACTCTATGAAGAAGAGCTGCGTCTGCCAGTACAGTGACAGGACCAGTGCTGCGCAGATTCACTCGAAGCCCTTTCTCCGACATACAAGGCTCGTACAAATCAATCATGACTCGAATTAGTTCATCAAGATCGACTTCTACGAGCGAAAGCCTAAGCGCGTCAGCCTTCGCTTCGGCAACATCAAGCGAAGTATTGAGGAATTCCGAGAGTCGATCGAGTTCATCGATAGCCAAGACGATCGGCTCACTTTGTTCGACCTTTAAATCGCTTGATAGAACGACCTCCAGCTTCCCTCGAATCGCCGTCAACGGGCTACGGAGGTCGTGAGCGAGGGACTCCGTGATGGTGTGCAGTTGATGCACCGAGCTTTCTATTCGGTCTAGCATGCGATTGAGCGTTAGCGCCAGATGCCCTACTTCGTCGTTCCGTTTGCTGGTCGGAACCCTGCTGCTCAAATCAGATTGCCCAATCCTGGATGCAGCTTCGGTTATCTCGCGAACGTGGCCCAGCATACGCCTGGTCACGAAGAAGACAATCGCGGAACCGAACAGTACGATGAGTAGCCAGAGGCAAAAAAAGCGAAAACGAAGGTTTCTCAGTACACGCAGTTCGTCTCGCTCCGAGAGCCCGAGATAGATGTGGCTCCTATCCTCCAGTTGCACCGACGCTACCCGAAAAGGGTGCTTGAATCCCTTGACATTCAAGTCGTAGGGCACGTCGGCAACAAACTTTCGCGCTTGAATCGCGGCTAAGTTTGGCGTCCCGTCACCGGCACCCACCCAAAGCTTGAGAGCTCCGTCGTCTCCGGCTTGAAGGAAGAAGACCGAATCGTTCTCATTTCCATTGGAACGCAGCTTGTTCGGCACCTCTCTACTTGCAAGTTCCGCGACTTCTCTCACCACCCGACCGTAGAGGCGGTCCTTTGGCGTTCGCCCGGCTACATCACCGAGTACTGCAACCTCTCCAGAGAGCCACGCGTCACTCCGCCGCTGTATGTCGTTTGCGACAAAGCGATGGAGCATCACAAAAACGAGCATTGTTCCAATTGCAAAGGCAAGAGTTGCCCATAGAGAAATGCGCCAGGCGGCGCTATGCATGATGGGATTAGCGGTCTTTGAGGACATAGCCAATACCTCGTAAAGTCTTAATCAGCGGCTCACGGCCTTCCGTATCTACCTTGCCGCGCAGCCGGTAAATATGTACGTCGACGACGTTCGTATCGGGTTGAATTCGCATTCCCCAAACTTCGGAGAGAAGCATCGATCGAGTAACAACGCGCCCAGCGTGTCGACATAAATACTCCAGAAGTACAAACTCCTGCGGACTTAGATTCAAGACCTCGCCTCCACGGAAGGCTCTACGCCTGATAAAGTCCAGTTCCAGATCAAGGACACGTAGACGGGATGCTTCTTCGGTCGCAGCTTGGTTTCTTCGCAGAAGATTGCGTAACCTGGCCAACAATTCTGCAAGCGCAAAGGGTTTGATGAGGTAATCGTCGCCACCTTGCTCTAACCCCTTGACCCTGTCGTCGACTGATCTTCGGGCCGAAAGTATCAGTACAGGACTGTTTACGCCGGACCGGCGAAGTTGCAAGATCAGGTCAATGCCATCTTGATCGGGCAGGCCAAGGTCGACGATCAGAACGTCATACTTTTTTCCAGATGCAAGTTGCATGGCGGTTCGCCCATCCTTGGCAGCGTTCACCTCGTAACCTGCATCGGCAAGGGACTGCTTCAGGAATCCCTGAATCTCGATTTCATCCTCCACAAGCAGGAGTTGCATGAAGTGATGGTAAGCCATTTCCAGCGCCTCGATCTCTCTTCAGACCAACTACACACCTTACTGACGAAACATGAACAACTTGTCATCTTGTGCGTCGCGGCTGCACTTCGTATTCCTCGTATCCTAAGAGTAGCGATTGTGTGTCTGCTCCTGACCATTAATCTCGCTGAATCATGCGCCGAGTTTTCATGAACGAATCGTCATCCTTGGCTGCGCCTTAATGCGCTATCAAAAGACTTAGCCTAGTCGTCTCAATAGGAGGGCGAGACAACTCGCAGGCCTGTCATTCTGCCCTCTGTAAGCCTGCGGAGAGGTTGAGCAATGTCGAACTGTCACATGAATATCATCGCGGGAGTATATGGCCGAGCAACACAGAAAACGATTGAACGATGCTTTTACCGGCTCTCTGCCATTGCCTGCGACTCTGGAGCCCCATTTGAAGGAGGCGTTGGATCAGGTATTGCGAAATCCCGGCAGCCTTATCCGTCCAGAGATTGTTACCGAGATATCTCTTGGGTACGGCCTGTTGGAAACTGATGCGACCGATCTAGCCATAGGACTCGAATACTTCCATACCGCGTCTCTGCTCTTCGACGACCTTCCTTCTATGGATGATGCGGTCGAACGGCGCGGAGTTCCTTGCGTTCATCTCGAGTTCGGAGACGCCGGCGCTATCTTGGCCGCACTTGCTTTGATTAATCGGGCATATGCCCTCACCTGGCGGGCTGTCTCAAACTCTGTGCCTGAGCGCCGGTCAAAGGCTTTAGCGTATCTCGAGCGACATCTAGGGGTGGACGGGTTACTCAACGGCCAGAGCATGGATCTTCATTATGGGACGCTGCCACACGACCGGCAAACGACCGAGCAAATAGCCATGGGCAAAACAGTATCCCTGATTCGGCTGACGCTGGTGCTGCCTGCCATCTTAGGTGGAGCTTCCAACGCCGAACTGCACCTACTGGAGCGCATTGCGCTGTATTGGGGTCTTAGTTACCAAATTGTCGACGATTTGAAGGATGTGCTGCAAAGTTCGGCTGAAGCCGGAAAGACGGTCTCTCGCGATCTGTCACTCAACCGACCGAACGTCGCCCTCGTGATCGGCGTCGGAGGCGCCGTTGAGCGTCTCCATCGTCTCATCGATCTTGGCGACGGAATGCTTCGTCGCTTGATCTTAGTGAGGCCGGGAGTTAGCTTCCTCGAGAACCTCCGTACAGAGCTTGGCGCAGAAGCGATCCAGCTCACGCAGAGCGTCTGTGGTGACGCTGGCGGAGGGACAGCATGATCTATTTCAAGTTGATTCTCACGAATCTACTGCGTCACAGGATCAGGTCCCTGATCAGCATTGCAGGCATCGCGTTTAGCGTGGCTGCCATGCTTACGATCGTTACGGTGCTGCAGGGGGCTGTAGGAATGTTCTCGGGCATCCTCTCGAATGACAGTGAGATCATTGTCTTTGAGCGCAACGTCTCCGATCTCTTCTTCAGCAACGTACCCGCGGCGGCAGTGAGGGAGATTGCATCCTGGCCGATGGTGCAGCATGCCGACCCAGTGCTCTTTGGCATCGTATCGAGCGCTGATCATCCAATTATCACCTGTTTTGGCATCACCACCGCCGACGCACGGCTGCGCAAAGCGACGTGGACAAAAGGAGATCGTTCCGTCTTCGCACAGCACGCGGATGACGTGGTGCTCGGTAAACGTGCTGCCGAGTTTATGAGCGCGACGCTTGGCAGTTCGGTGCAAATCGGACATGGAGTATTTCATGTGATTGGGATCATCAGGACGGCGAATGGCTTTGAAGATGGTGGAGTCTTCATGCCGCTTACCTCAGCCCAAAATTTCTTTCACAAGGAAGACTCATCCTCCGTCATTACGATCAAACTTGTGAACAAAGATGACGCCTCCGAGTTCAAACGCACGGTCAAGGTGAAGTTTCCTAACCTGGTTGCACTCGAAGACGAGGAGTTCACTCGCACCTACTCTCAATTCAAGATTCTGAAAGCGACCGCATGGGCAGTCGGTGGGTGCGGCCTTCTCCTCGGGGGGCTTGGAGTTGCAAACACGATGATCATGTCGGTGTTCACCCGCATTCGCGAGATTGCCATCCTGCGGGTCAGCGGCTTTTCAAACTCGCAAATTTCGGCAATGATCTTTGGCGAGTCAGCTCTCGTATCGGTTCTCGGCGCGGCAGTGGGACTCGTTATCGGCACCAGCTTTCTCTTCGCACTCAAGCTCATTCCGGCCCTTCACGGGTACGTCGACGTAGCGATTCAGCCCCTGGTTGTGCTTATCGTGATCGTGCTCGCATTTCTGACCGGTGTAGCAGGTGCTCTCTACCCGGCCCTTTATGCCATGCGCATCCGCGCGGTGGAGGCGCTTCGCTTCGAATGACAACTCCTATGCCAACAATCGAGACGCAACGCCGTATCGTCCTTCGAGCTAAAGACGTATGGAAGAGCTATGACGAAGGCGCCATCAGCGTACTCAACGGCGTCGATTTTGTGGGCTTCGAAGGTGAGACCGTGGCTTTGTGCGGCCCCTCGGGCTGCGGTAAGAGTACACTGCTTCATCTGCTTGGTGGGCTCGACGAACCAGACCGTGGCCGCGTCTCAGTAAACAGCGTCGAGATCAATCGCCATCGCAGTCCGCTACGTCTGCTCCGTCATGAGATCGGCTTCGTCTTCCAGCTTCATAACCTCATTCCCGATCTCACACTTGAAGAGAACTGCCTCATTCCAACCGTAGCTGCCGGCATCGCTCGTACTACGGCACTTGCGCGCCTGCGCGATCTTACGGAGCGTACCGGCCTCAGTCATCGGCTGGGTCATCGAATCCAGAAGCTCTCAGGAGGAGAGCGTCAAAGGACGGCGCTTTGCCGCGCCCTGATGAACCAACCTCGTATCCTGCTCGCGGATGAACCCACGGGTTCGCTCGACGAGGGGACAAGCGCCGTAGTTTTTGACCTCCTCCTCGATCTGGTTGCCAAAGAAGGCGTAACGCTGGTCATGGCCACGCACGATCGCGCGCTTGCCCAGCGTTGTGACCGTCTTGTCGAAATGCATGACGGGAGGATTTATGAGCCTCAGTCGGCCTAGTGCTGGCACGTTGCACCCGTTTCTCGTCCAAGAAGCGAACACGCAACTCCACGCTTCTGGTGACTCCAATAGCCGTCGCGTTATGGCGACTGCGGCGTGGCACAGTCTATTTTGGCTCGTCGTCGCCAATTCAGTGGGCGTCCTTCTTGCGTCCATGCTCCTACTTCCCCGAATTAACAATCTGCTCGGGCAATGGACCTACGGGCGCTGGATGCCGGTTCACATGAATCTGCAACTCTATGGCTGGTGCAGCCTCCCACTAGTCGCCTTTCTCTTCAGGGTATACGGCTCCGATCGCGAGCAGATGGTGGGCTGGTGTCGTCCGGTACTATGGGTCTGGTCTGTTGCTCTCGGCATCGGAGCGCTCTCCTGGCTGAACGGTCACTCCAGCGGCAAGCTCTTCCTCGATTGGGTTGGGTACCCTCGGGTTCTGTTTCCAATGGCGCTCGCATCGGTATGGGTGCTTCTCACATGCTCACTCGTGAGCGGGTGGAAGCGCGAGACGAACTCAGGCCTGACAGCTCGAATCTTCAAAATAACTGGGTTGGCTCTTCTGCTGATGATCCCCTTTCTCATCTACATCGCAGCGAGCCCGACCATCTACCCGCCCGTCAATCCGGATACTGGAGGCCCGACCGGTGCGAGTCAGCTTGAGTCGACATTGGCCATCATCGCGATCCTGCTTCTGCTCCCATTTGGACTTACCAGACGCAAATCGTCACGTTCATGGCAGATGACTGCGGCGTGGTTCATTTTCGCGGCTGAGTTCCTGTTGTGCCTCGGTCTGGGACGAGCGAACGTGAGCCATCACAGGCCCATGCAGTGGATCAGTCTTGGCAGCCTTCTCGTCTGGATTCCACTAACGCCGACCTACTATAACGCCTTCCTTTGGCACCAGAACACACGCCGCTGGCGGATCTCATTTCTCTGCTGGTGGTCGATCCTGGTTCCGACAGGCTGGATGCTATTCCTGCCCGGAGTGCTTGATCATTTCAAGTTCACGGACGGGCTCGTCGGTCATTCATTTCTTGCAATGGCAGGGTTCGTCTCCAGCTTGCTGATCTTCGTCATGGTTCAGCTTCTGGGTGAGGACGGCTGGATCTTCAATGGCACCTGGTCGTTCTATGTATGGCAGGCAAGTGTCCTTGCCTACGTCCTGGTCATGTTCTTCGCAGGGTGGCGCGAAGGTTCGGACTCAGCCTTCTCAATTGTCCCCGGTATCCTGCGCAATACCATCTACGCTCTGCGTCTGCTTCTCGGGATACTCATATTGCTTGCTTCTCTCGACTGGTTTATCGACGCCTTTAGCCTCTTGAAGGAGGTCGCTTTGACGTCCCTTACCGAAACGCAGGCGGAGAGACTATGAAGCGTCGCCTCCTGCTTGGCTATCAGATCCTCACCGGCCTTTCAGACGCTTCGACCGGGGTGCTGCTCATCGTTGCGCCTACAACGACCTTGCACATGATGAGGTTGCACGCGCCACAGGACTCGCTTCCCTATCTTTCATACGTCGGCGTCTTCGTGCTTTCGGTTGGGATCGCCTGCCTCTATGGCGGCGTGCTGCTCACAACCCGGCCCGTACTGGTTCAGAAGCTCGAGGCCGTCTGGCTGCTGACTGCGATCACTCGTGGACTCGTGGCAATCTTTGTCGTCGCAAAGATCTTCTCGGGTTCACTCGAACCTGGGTGGATGACGGTCGCCTTGACCGATGGAGCAATTGCTCTTCTTCAGACAATCGGATTGGCCAGAGGCTGGTTGGGCAATGTCACGGCATAGTGTTCAGCGATCCGGATGGCGAGGCGTGAGCCTCGTTGCCATCACCTATGTCTATTTTCTGATCTTTGCCCAGTTTTCGTTCCTCAAGCGACTTGCTGAGCTCGGCATCACTAATGCGCACCTCAAGATCGTCATGGCAGCGATGGCAGCCGGAGGGATTCTCCTTAGTTTGCTGGCTGTCCGGTCGATCTTCGGCTCTTCACCCCGTCGCCGATTGCAGATGGCACTCTGCACCTGCGGAGCGGCGGCCTTGCTCACTCTGCTCCCGCTCGCAACCGGCGCGAGCATCATCGTCTCATTTCTGATCGGAGCTGGGCTTGGTCTTCTGACAGTCACGCTCGTTACCCATCTGCACCTCTGGCTCGGAGAAGGTCATCTCCTGCTGAAGGTTGGTCTGGGTACCGGCTTCGGCTATCTCATCTGTAACTTTCCACCTCTCTTCACGGGCTCGCCAAATGTGCAAGCAGTCACAGCCGCTGCTCTTTGTCTCGTCGGCGTCCTCGCCGCTGCAAAAGTGACGATTGAAGCCTCCACCGAAACGCTTCCAATACCACTCCACCAAATCTCCTTCGGTCTCATTCTGCTCTGCTTCACTGCTTTGGTCTGGCTCGATTCGGCAGCTTTTTTTATCATTCAGAACACTCCCGCTCTGAAGGGTGGCACCTGGGAGGGGACAGTCCATCTCTGGATCAATGGCTTGCTGCACCTGAGTGCGGCAATCGCGAGTGCATGGTTGCTTCGACGTCGGGGCTTGGGGTTTGTGCTAGGCCTTTCCGTTCTTGCGCTGGCCTTCGCTTGTCTGCTCCTACTCGATCCCAACCAGGCGTTTCTGGCATCCTTCTTCTATCCCCTCGGTGTTTCTCTTTACTCCGTTGCGTTGGTCGCCTACCCATCGTTACTGGCACCAGCCCCGTCGCCCGCAGAGCGAGCCCGCAAAGCCGGTCTGATCTACGCGGTCGCGGGTTGGTTCGGATCGGCGATGGGCATCGGCATGGGTCAAAACCTCCGACAGGTTCCTGTGGCATTCATTTTGCTTGCGTGCGCATTGGTTCTCGGTCCGCAACTCATCGAGTTGCTTTGCCGTCGCGGGCGAGAGGTAGCGACAACGGCCGCGGTTCTGCTCGCGGCCTTCTGCGTCCATCGAGCAATCCTCGCTTCTCGTCCCGAACAGCATGCTCTCACGCAGGTCGAACGGGGACGCCAGGTCTACATCTCTGAGGGATGCATCAACTGCCACTCTCAGTACGTGCGCCCGCATACTCAGGATGTCCTGATATGGGGTCCGGTCCAGACGATCGATGAGTTGCGGTTGGAGCTTCCCCCATTGATCGGGAACCGGCGTCAGGGGCCAGACTTGTCAGAAGTTGGAGGTCGCCGTTCCCCGCTTTGGCTGAGAGCCCACTTCTACAGCCCACTGGAGGTGAGCCACGCTTCGTTCATGCCCTCTTACGCGTGTCTTTTCGGAGCCCCAGGAAGCCTCGGTGACGATCTTATCGCTTACATGGCCAGCCTCAGGAACTCCGGAGCCGAACAGCATCTTGTAGCCGAGCAAGCATGGACACCCCCAGCCGCAGCTGTTGCAAAAGCAAACGCAAGTGACGGGGCGCATCTCTTCACCTCGTACTGTGCAACCTGCCATAACTCCGATGGACACACCAGACAGAGTTGGCGGACGAGCTTCAAGCGGCTTCCCCCGAATCTAGCAACTGGGCCGTGGTTACATCTCCCGGCATCGGATACCGCCGAGGAGCGAGAAATTCACCTTGCACGGATCGTGAAGTTTGGCATACCCGGATCCGACATGCCGGGCCACGAGTACCTTTCGGATCAGGACGTATCCTCACTCGCATTGTGGCTAACACAAATCATTGTGAATCCAGACCACCTTGCAAGCACTCACACCATCTCCGGAGAAAATTAATGAAGACCTTTGTCCGCTCGTTCGTTGTTGCGCTTCCGCTGCTCTTCGCATCTTCCCTGCTCGCCCAGCACCAGACCTTTACCGTTAGTCCCGAATCGAGCGACGTAAGCTTTACGCTTGGCGGCTCTGACCACGGGACACACGGGACATTCCATGTGAAAAATGGATCGATCGACTTTGATCGCTCGGCCCCGCAGATGTCAGGCTCTGTGGTTGTGGCGGCTGGCAGTGGAAAAACTGGAAATGACTCTCGGGACAAAAAGATGACGGACACCGTGCTGGACGCACCTCACTTTGCAGACGTGTCTTTTGTTCCGCAAAGCTACCAGGGCATGATCACTCCTACTGGCGACTCGACGATACAGGTTACCGGAACCTTCACGCTCCACGGCACATCCCATAATCTAACGGTTCCAATGCAGATCCACATCGACGGAGCAAACTGCACCGCCAAAACTCACTTCATCGTGCCTTACGTCAAGTGGGGATTGAAAGACCCGAGCGTCTTCATCCTCAAAGTTGCCAAAGAGGTCGATGTCAATCTGACCCTCGTTGGCCACCTTTCAAACTAGCAAGCTATTCCTATGAGCCAAACTCCTGCGATAGCACATCCAACCGATATCCGACGCGGATGAACAGCTATTCCTCGGTGTTGGGAACTGTGTCTGCTCCAACCCACCCGTTTCCAGACTTCTGATGTTATAGACAAGCAAGGATAGTCAATGATGCTGACTCGAAGACGCTTCACACAGCTTTCAGGCATGGCCGCGGGGTCCGTCCTTCTGAGAGCAGCATCCGGAGCGAGTCTTACTCCGGATGTCACACTTGAGATCGCTCCATACACGCTCGAGGCCTCTCCTAAACACCACTTCCGCACAGTTGCATACAACGGCCAGGTTCCCGGCCCTCTTCTCCGTATGCGCCAGGGGCAGGAACAAACAGTCGAGGTCCGCAACCTTACCGCCGACCCAGAAGTGGTCCACTGGCACGGTCTGTTTCTTCCGTCGCAGATCGATGGGGCAATGGAAGAGGGCACACCGATGATCGCTCCAGGGGCGACGGCCCGATATACCTTGAAGCCCTATCCGCCCGGATTTCGTTGGTTCCACACCCACACCTTTGCGGGCAAGGACCTAGGCAAAGCGCAGTACGGCGGCCAGCATGGTTTTCTCATGATCGAGCCACGCGAGAACGCGGGACACTACGACCGGGAGGTGTTTCTCGGACTCCATGATTGGGGCGGTCATATGTTCGGCGGGGATGATGGCTCCATGAATCCGGTGTACGACGTCTCGACCATCAATGGGAAAATGCTGGGGGCCGGCGATCCGGTGCGTGTCAAGCAGGGGGAGCGCGTCCTGATGCACGTTCTCAACTCAAGCCCCACTGAGGTTCATTGGGTTGCACTCGCGGGCCACAGCTTCCACGTCGTCGCTCTGGACGGCAATCCCGTACCGCAACCTCGGACCGTTCCAATGCTTCGCCTCGCGCCCGCCGAAAGAGTGACTGCGTTGGTTGAGATGAATGCTCCGGGAGTTTGGGTGCTTGGAGAGGTGCGGAAGCACGTTCAGGCAGCTGGCATGGGAATTGTGATCGAGTACGCAGGTGCGACTGGCGAGCCAGTCTGGAAACAGCCGAACGATCTCGTCTGGGACTATCGTCAGTTCGCAACCTCGGGCGGGCCAAACCCGCGCGGAAACGAGATCGTTAGTATCGATCTTGTCTTCGACTCAAAATTTCAGGGGCATGGCAACGAGGAACTCTGGAGGATTAACGGAAAATCCTATCCTCAGACCGACGAGCCGATCCTCAAAACAGGACAACGCTATCGGCTTGTGTTGAAGAATCTGAGTGCAGACGATCACCCGATGCATCTGCACCGCCACACGTTCGAAGTGCGCAAGTTGGGCGGAACCCCAGAGATGCGCGGTTTGAGGAAAGATGTCGTACTCGTTCCCGCAAAGAGCACGGCTGAGGTTGAGTTTGTCGCAGACAATCCAGGTAGGACGCTCTTCCATTGTCACCAACAGGATCATATGGACAGAGGTTTCATGATGGTATTTCGCTATGCGTAGTTATTTTTGGAAGGCCCAACAATTGTTCCGCTCTTTCAGCCTGCTGCTTATTATGGTTGCCTGTTTGCTCTTGTGCTCAAGAGTTGCACACGCTCAGGGAAACTACGAAATTCAGGTCTATGGCGCAGACACGGTCGCGCCCAAGAATCTAATGGTCGAATTGCACTCGAACTACACAGTGTCCGGCCAGACTAAGACGATCGACGGTGTGTATCCAACCAACCACCAGGAGCACGAGACCCTCGAACTCACGCAAGGGATCAACAACTGGGCAGAGATTGGTTTCTACGTCTTCACCAGTGAGCAGGACGGACAAGGAGTCCAGTGGGTCGGAGACCATATCCGGCCGCGGGTAAGGGCGCCGGATAGTTGGCATCTCCCGGTGGGGCTCAGTCTTTCGACCGAGGTCGGTTATCAAAGAGCCGTCTATTCTCCGGACACCTGGACATGGGAAATCCGTCCCATCATCGATAAGACCCTCGGGCGCTGGTACCTCGCCTTCAATCCGGCGCTTGAACGTACCTGGCACGGTCCGGATGTAATACAAGGACTCGGCTTCTCACCCGGATTCAAGGTCAGCTACGACTTCACTCGTCAGATCAGCGGTGGCCTCGAATACTACGCGGACTATGGGCGCATTGGAGCCTTCGATCCACTACATGCCCAACAGCAGCAGATCTTTGCGGTAACAGACCTGAATGTCTCTCCCAAGTGGGAGATAAATATTGGTGTCGGCGTGGGGCCCACAGCAGCGACCGATCACCTGATCGTCAAGGGAATTCTCGGCAGACGCTTCGATTGGGGAAGAAAATCGGAGGTCGAATAGGCAGTCAAATATTGATATTTGCTCAGACCCGAGGGAGAGACGATGACCGATTCGGACAATAAGAGACTACTCGCAGCGCTGGAGGCCAACTGGCAAGCGGAGATGGAAGGTCATCACACCTATTCGGCGCTGGCCAAAGGAGAGACTGATCCACAGCGGCGGAACGCTTTACGAGGTCTGGCCGCTGCAGAAAAGCATCATGCCGGCCTTTGGGCTGGACGCATTCTGGAACTCGGTGGACAGACGCCCCAGTACACGGGTGGTGAATCCGGACAGGCCGAATCTCTGGCAACGCGGATAGGCGGAGCGGACCTTGCCCTGCGCCGCCTGGAGATCGACGAGGGGCGCGACATTGCCAGATACGGCAAGCAGTTGAAGGCGCTCGGCGACGAACCAAGCATTGCGATTCTCAAGGAAGTGATCGCCGACGAACGAGAGCATTATCAGACTCTGGGAAATCTCATCCGCTCGCGACGTCCGCTGCCTGCAATGACTCCTGAGCAGTCGCAGGAAGCGCTCGATAGTCTGCTGAACGACCGCAAGGAAGGCCATCCGCAAGCGGCAGGCTGGGTGGGCGATACCATCTACGGCATCAACGATGGGCTTGGCTCTATCTTCGGTATCGTCTCCGGCGTCTCGGGGGCGACACTGGGCAACAGCCATTTTGTTCTCATTGCCGGTTTGGCTGGTATGGTGGCTAGCGCGCTCTCCATGGGATCTGGCGCGTATCTTGCCGCGAAGAGCGAGCGGGAGATCTTCGAGGCCGAGTTTGCAAGGGAGCGGGAGGCCGTTGAGGATAACGAAGCTGAGGCCCGCGAGGTGCTTTCTCTCAGCTATCAAATTCGGGGACTCCCGGAAGAAGATGCAGAACGCTATGTCGAGCATTTAGCGAAGAATAAGGAGCAACTAATCAAGGCGCTTGCGCGTGAGCGTCTGAATACAACCGAAGAAGGACTCAGCAAACCGCTGGTCTCCGCTGTCTCAGGAGCGCTCTCCACTGCGGTAGGAGCGTTGATCCCGATTATTCCATTCTTCTTTATGGCGGGGATTCCGGCAGTGATTGTTGCCGCGATCGTCTCACTGGTCGCACATTTCGCCGTAGGTGCCGCGAAGTCTCTGATTACTATTCGCTCCTGGTGGAGTAGTGGTCTTGAAATGACGATTGTTGGGGCAGTTGAAGGGATCGTAACTTACGTAATTGGAATCGGCATAGGCAAAATTGGAGGAGGCCACTAAAGCTGAACAGCCCGGTTTTGGCTGAGCCGATTCGGTTTGGAATTTAGATTGACGCGGAGCCGTCGCCAAAGGGCGATATCTTCCGTGGATGTTCTTCATGAAGTTCGTGGTGCAGTTCGTCGACTTTGGCTTTGGCCTTATCTAAAACCTTCTTGCCAACAGGAGTGATCTTGTAAACCCGTCGCTTGCGACCTCCAACATTCTTGAGGGCAGACTTCAGCAGACCGCCGCGCTCTAAGCTATGCAAGAGCGGATAGAGACTTCCTAGGCCTATGCGATACCGTGATGCGTCAGATTTCGAAGAGCCAACTGACCTGGTGGCCTCCACGCATGTGGAGCATGTCGTGGGTGATGTAGGCGCCAGGCGTGAAGTCAGTAATCATGGCAAGGGAGTTGGTGCGGTCGGCACCGGGGGTTTTGGGCGATGTCTTCGCGACTGATGAGGGTGGTTGGGGTGACGGTGTTGACATTGGCGGCGTTGGTTTCGGTCGTGACAGTTACGGTTTGCTGCACAGCTCCGAGTTGTAGTTCGAAGTGCAGGATGGGTGAGGTATCCGAGGCGAGCGCGAGAGTTTGGCGGACACTGACGAAGCCGGCTTGAGGCACCGTAACGACATAGTCGCCGAGCGGAACCGCCGGAATGGAAAGGAGCCATCCTGGCCAGTGACCGCGGTCTTGGTGAATGCAGAGGTGGCCGCGTGCAGTTCGATGTGAACTCCCGCGATGGGGCGGTGCTGTGGATCGTGGACAACACCGTGAACCTGGCCGAGATCGCAGCGTGGGCGATTGGACTGCAAAGCAATCCAAGGAAAATGAGGCAGGCAATAATACGGCGCATGAAGCGACCTCCTCGTCACAGGAATGTGACTTGTCGGAATCCAGACACTGGCGGTGCACGCTTAACGGCTCGAAAGAGACCGGAAAAGACAGTACCAAAGGACAGGGATTAGCCGAGGAGGGAGGGCGGTCCACGCTTCTGACGAGAACGATCACGCGAAATGCGCCGCATTGACTCTGTCTGTGCCACGCCCGTAGGGTGGCTGACGAGCGAAGCGAAAACAGCGTCTGTTATTGGGAGAGCCAGGAGTTCGGAGTGCGTGGCGACAAGAGCGGACGGGCAGTGGGGCACTTTTCAGCCGGTGCGTTGAACTGCGTTACCTGCTGCGTCAGATTGCTTCGATCAGCCATCCCATGCAGTGATGCTTCCCATCGCGACGGCAACACGCGGGCAGGCGCGTCACGTCGCTCGTGCTCAACGCGAACAGCGGAGAGACAAGCGGGAGGCCGAAGACGGCCAACAATAGAATGGAAAGGAGTCTACGCAATAAGTGTATTGAACCATCGAACAGCATAAAGCGGCAAGGAACGTGTCAGAGTTATGGACGACAGGGTTGTTAGAGTCGATGATTCCGCCCAAAGGGTTTCACTCATGAGATTGCGGAACGACTCCGAGCGATTTGCACATGGTGCGTATGTCGTTATGCTTCTTCTGAACAATCCATCAAAGATATGTAAAGACTACAGCCCAATCAGCACGTTCATAGTTGGAACTCGCATTCGATTCTAGTCTCGAATGACGGAACAGCCCGAGACACTCATCCAGACGGCTGAAGGTCAGATCGCGGTTTCGTCCGACCGATCGGCTACTCGGAACTAGTGCCAGCGATCGAGATTCTGTTTCTTTCTAGTCTCGTTCCTTCCCCTGAACCCCTCCCGCGAAGGCGGCAGGAGACGTTCCGAGACCGTTACGAACTCGACGGGACCATCGGGCGCTAGTCCTCCGCGACGGATATCTGACGGGGATTTGCCGCACGGTCTGAATCGTGCCGTTTTGAGAACGAATGATGCCTTTTCAGGAGGCAGACGAATTACAACTCAGCAAGAACAGGTCTGGCCCTTTCGGGCACGTCTGCCTTCCACGATCAATATGGGCACAGCCAGAAGAGCCGCTACCTGGTCGAGCCAGCGAAGGCCGAAGGTAGACCGCAGAAGAAGACCGGCAAGCGTGAGCGCAGCCAGATAGGCGCAGGTGGCGGATTGCACCGCGTCGGCGCGCAATGCCTTGTTGCCAGTCTGCTCTGCAACCGCGCGCTTCTTTCGGGCGAGAAGCGGCATGAGCAGCAAAGCCCCTCCTGTGATTGCAATTCCGAGCTTGCTCGTGTCTGCCTCTACCCGACGGAGTAGACCGGCAAGAGCGATGACGGAAATCACGCCAGCCAGTCCGTATAGCAGTGCAGAATCTGGCGGCACGAAGTTCCGAAACCCGAAAGCGAGGCGTGAACTGGCGGGTTATCCTTCCGTCACTTTGGAAATGATGGCCGGACAGCGGTGGATTCTGTTTGAGCGCCGACCGCACCGCCGCTGTACGACTCCGTATTGCACGCCGCGGAACAGCAGAACATTAGTCCGTCGAAAATCCAGCACATCACGGCTCCCGAAGAAGCATTTCCATTTGTCGCCGATGGATCAGCGGTTGCGTTCCTTGTCAAAGCGGGCGCTTTGCTCATGGCCCGTAACGGCGTCACGGTCCGGCCGCTCGCGCAACCAGACCTGCGTCTCAAGACGTATTTAGTGTCTCGGGCAGACAACGAATCGAAGCTTGCGAGCGAGTTGGTAAAAGCTTTCATGAGGAAGATATCGGACGTGAACAAGTACAAGCAGTTGTTGCTCCGCATTTCGGCATAGCTGGTGCAGCGATTTCCGCTTGTGTCAAGCTTGTGGCGCCGTCCCATCGATCATCTGAATTTCAATTGGCCCCGACCAATCACAATTCAGACATGAAACGATTCCGGTCGTGATTGTCTTGAGGTCGATCTCCGCCAGATTCAGGACATGATCGCATTTGGGGCAAATATGTACGCTCTCCCAATGTCTTCTCTCTCGCGGGTCTGGCGTGTGCGGACTCATAAAAGGCTGGTATCCTTCTCCGCAGGTCACCCTGCTGCAGCATCGCCTACGACGCGATAGATTCTTTCACTTCAAAGCTTCACGCAGAATCTTTCTGGCGCGTAACAAACGAGACTTAGTTGCAGCAACAGAAATGCCGGCGAGCTCGGCAACTTCCTTTACCGAACTATCATTGGATTGTTGAATCTCAACCACATTTCGCAGAGTGGGCTGTAGACAGCATATTGCTCGCCTTAAGCGCTCTACTCTTTCGTGCCTTGCATAAAGCTCTTCAACGTTCTTCGTCTGATCTGCAATCTCCCAAGGCTGCCAGGTATCACCATCCGTGATCTCCATGGAACTCTCCGGGTGAGAGCGTTTCCTTCGAAGTATCATAAGCGACGAATTGATCGCGATTCGCGTGAGCCAGGTCGAGAATTTTGCCCTGCCATCGAAAGTGTTCAAATGCGTATAGGCTTTCATCCACGCATCCTGGATCGTGTCTTCCGCATCGTCTCGGTTTCCCGTGATCCGATAGGCCATGTTGAATGCTATCTTCGAGTGCCGCGTCCATAGCTCCGCGAAGGCGTGGTGATCCCCTAACTTGGCGGCGGCAACGAGGACGTCATCAGTTGGAGCACGAGCAGCGAATTTAACATTCGCGAGAAGCTCATCCTGTTGCCTTTGTGAATCCACTTCCGCCATCACTATCCCCTTTTCTCAAAAGCTCAAACTCTTTAGCAAAACCTCAGGGGTAATTCGAAGTGTCTAGTTTTCGGATTCCTCAACTAAAAACTCGGTTTATCGTCAAATTAAGAGCGTCTAAACCTTCCGAAGGATTCGACCCATACATCAGAAGAGATGATCTGCTGATGGTCAGGCCTCTTCTTGTTCTTTTCCGCACCCTTAGCTCAACTGGATGTTCGAAATCTCGATCGACACAACAAGCGGTTCTCGATTGACGCTGGCGTCTTGTTGGCGAAGATGCGATGCACAGTCGGAAAACTTGATCCCGGACACTTCTACGTAGGCGTCGATATAATGCGCTCTCGGTATGCCGCCAGAGCTCTCGACATCGTACTCATGTCGCTTCAAAAGTCGAAGTTTGTCCATATAAAAAGTCTGCTTGGAGCTGTAGGTGGCGATACTATCGGGAAAGTGGACCTCCCGGCGCCGCCAGCTTTCGCCATTCTCTTTCCAGCGACAGTTCTTCAAACACCACACCCGGCCAAGCCAACCCAAAAGGCATGTTTAGGTACGTCCACATCGCGTAGCCGGCAAAGTAGGCCAAGTGCAGGTCGGTCCACGGCGTCTCAAGCGTGTGCCCTGCAAAGGATTTGCGAGGCTCCCGCAGTTCTCCAGAACTGTTCCATCGACTGTCTCAATAGCAACCCTGCCGGGTGCAAATCTGGATCTGCGACCAGGTACTCCGAAGGGCGAATGCGAGGCCCATTCGCTGCGGAGGCCTACCGTGATGTTGGTTTCGTCCAGCATACCTACTTGGCCCTTGACCTGCCACAGTCCGCCACCTTGCACAAGATGTGCCGACACCGTTTCGAATTGTTTCCAGCGATCCAGGCCTCCATGGGCGTCGATCGCAAGTTCGGCAAGTGAATTCATGTTTTCGGTCTCCTTTGGGTGATGCCAGAGAACTTCATCAGTTCAAGCGCGTTGTTTTGCGGTTCATCTGCGCTCTAGTCGTTCAGAAAAAGCAGAACGTGATCGACAAACAGCGTCGAATACTGGAACAACGCACCATGCCCGGAGTCGGGATATAAGATCAACTGTGCTTTCTTCAGATGCTTGAACATGAAGTAGGCATTCCCGTCGGGAAGCATGGTATCGTCGCTCCCGCTCACCACCAGCACAGGTTGGTCGATGGCATTAAGAATGGCGTTTTCAGGATCTTTGGATGCGCACCAATCAATCAGTGCTTTGGCCTGCGGGTCGCTGACGGCCTTGTTGCTCTCCGGATCTCGATCCACGGTTCGCATGCTCGCGCGCTCCAGGAACGCACGGCCCGCAGCCTGGCTGGCCGCGGAGGAAGTAAAGAAGAGGGGCAAGCGCGTATCGGGCGCCTCCTTATGCGAAAATGCCTCCTTCAGCACCTTGAGCAGATGCTCCTCCCCTCCCTGGGGAGCGGTGCCAACCAGGATGAGTTTTCGCACAAGGCCGGATTTCTTGGCGGCCACGCTCTGTGCAATGAATCCTCCCAGTGAATATCCGAGCAGATCAACTTTGGCGAATCCAAGGGCAGCGATGAATTGTTCGGCATCCGTCACCATTTGCGCCACATTGTCGGGGGTCTTACCGCTCGATTGCCCAACGCCACTGTTGTCAAAGACGATCACCGGGCGGGATGCTGCTAGACCGTTCACGACCGCGGGATCCCAAGAGTCCATCGTCCCTGTGAAGTGTTGTAAAAGGATCAGCGGCATACCTTCGCGCGGCCCTAATCGTCGATAGGCGAATTTGATACCAGATGCTTCGATGAATTCATTAGGTGCGGTTTCGAGCCATATAGTCGTCATCTCTACTGTTCCTTCCTGCTGTTTCTTGATTGAGAGTTATTCGATCCCGTTCGCATCGGAACCGGTTCGCGCTCTAGCGGTCCATCCGTTCATGGACGCCAATTGAAAATTTCCCACTGTCATCTACTCCTCTATTTCTGCGATCTAGCAATGCAAGTCGAACGCCATTCGTAAACGATTGAAAATACGTCGAAGCAAACTAACTCGTTATCGGGGTTTTCGCGGAAATCGTGTTTCCATCTGGGGTGGGCGAATCCAACAGAGGAATCGGCCTTGCGGACACAAGGGCCAATTGCTGTTTCATTCCCATACTTGTTGTAACGATTGATAGGCTGTCCTCACTATGAAACCGCCTCAACGCCCATGCGAGAATTCAAGTGCAAGTACGAGCCGCGCAACCCGGGACGAGAGCTGTCCCCCCCCTTTATGTGATGGCCCTGCAATGGATCGGAGCCGCGGTTGTCTGCATCCTTCCTCCATACCTCGGAGGCGAGTTCTATCCTGCGGCAGCCCTGACGCTCTGTGTGATTGCCATATCGCTTTCGCCTGACTGCAGAGCAATCTCAAGCTGCGCTCGTTGTTCTCACACAGACTCCATGCGCGAAGAGTTGTGCATCGGTGATGCTGCGGTGTGATCTTACCGAACGAACTGGACAGTGGCGAAACGGATCGGAAACAGCCCTCTTTACGAACATGCGGTACCGGGCAGTGCTCGAGAGAAAACGCACGGAGAACATCAATCCGGCGCATAAGAAAGCGGCTGAAAGAGACACCGCTGCCGCATGGCGAACACATGCGCCGTGGGCCGGGTGAATGTCATGTACGCCTGTCTTCACGCTCCGAGTTGGCCAGCCCAGGCCGTTTTGCGGCTGCAGCCTGAACTCCGGCGGCAGCCAGTGGCAATCCTCGATGGCGATCGCCATGCGAGCAGGTTCTGGCCGTAAACACTATGGCACGGCGGGCAGGAGTCGCAGTCGGGACGAGCCGGTTACAGGCAGAGTCGTTTTCGCATATCCAGTTGCTGCGCCGCTCGCCGGAGCAGGGACGCGCATCGAGGACAGCGTTGCTGGAATGTGCGTCGAGCTTCTCTCCACGTATTGAGTTAATCCAGATGCAACACGTTCCTGAACCCAGTGGACTAATGATGCTCGACATTCATGGCACAGAGGCGCTGGTTGGCCCTCCGGAGGTACTAATCAACAAGCTTCGACAGCGTGCCAGCGCACATGGTTTCTCACCCATATCGCCGCGTCGACGAACTTCGATGTCGCTGTCTGTGCGGCACGAGGTCTCACGGGGTGCGGATCGTCGCGCGGGTAAGGAATTGGAGATGTTGGCGCCATTGCCGCTCCATGTTCTCGATCTCTTGTCCGACATGGCTGAGACGTATCATCTTTGGGGTATCCGCAATTGCCGCATGTTGGCTGTCCTGCCCGAACGCGATCTGGTCGCACGGGTTGGATTCAAAGGACAACGCCTGCGTGCACTCGCGCGAGGCGAGCACTCTCATTTCTTCGTACCGATCGAGCCGAGCTTCGCCTCGCAGCTCGTCGAATCGATGGAGCTGGAACATCCGGTCGAGTTGTTGGAGCCGCTTCTCTTCCTATTTTCACGGCTTCTCGATCAACTTTCTGCTGCGCGTGCAGACCCGCTCTCTGGCTATCGCCTCGATTGAAGTTCGTCTCAGGCTCGAAGCCGATACACAAGGGCAGGATCGCTGGCATGGCCGAACTATCCGGCCAGCGCTTCCGAGTCAGGATGCCCACCGCCTGCTAGAACTGGTGCAAACTCGATTTTGAGGCGCATCCGCCCGAGGCCGCAGTCATTGCGCTTGAAATGCGTGTCATCCCGGCACGGCCTCACATCGCTCAGCATGGATTGTTCCTTCCGCAAGTTCCGGAGCCGGACCGTCTTGAGGTGCTACTCGCACGCCTCAAGAAGCTGCTCGGAGAGGACAGGGTCGGTGCTCCCCGACTGCTGGACACACAACAAACGGATCCCTTTCGCATGAGAGAATTTTGCACCGCCCGCGCCGCGAGACTACATTGTGCCTCTTCACAGAGGAAACCTACCGGTGGCCTTCCGGGTTTGCCGTCCTCCTATGGCAATCGGTGTCACCCTGCGAGGCAATCAGCTCACAGCGATAGCTGTCGATGGTGAGTCTTATGCCGTCGTCCAGCAGGCAGGTCCCTGGCGCAAGAGCGGGGAATGGTGGTCGCAGACGAACTGGTGCCGGGAAGAGTGGGATGTCCTGCTCGCCGGAAGGACTTCGGAGAAGGTCTGCCGTATCGCGCACGATCCCAGCTCACCTTGCTGGTATCTCATGGGTACCTATGACTGATGGAATACGTCGAACTCCATGCCCGGTCTGCATTTTCGTTTCTGGAAAGCGCTTCCCTGCCCGAATCACTAGCGGCGCGGTCGCAGATCTGCAGATGCCCACAATGGCCTTGCTCGACCGCAATGGTCTCTGTGGAGCGCCGCGATTTCACACAACCGCCAGAAAACTTGGCATCCGCGCTCACATCGGAGCGGAGTTCGCGGTTGCATATGCTTGTCAACGCCTCCGCCCACCTAACTATTTGCCACACCAGGTTCCCGCGGCGCCTGCACGCATTCCTGTACTACCAACCTCACGCACTGGGTACCAAAATCTCTGTCGTCTCGTCACCCGATACAAACTGCGGTCAGGCAAGAAGGCCAAAGGAGCGGCCCGATTCGCTGACGTCGAAGAGCTTCACGACGATCTGGTCTGCCTTATAGGAGGAGACAAAGGTCTGCTGGCCACGGCTTTGGCGCGCGGCGGCTATGACGCAGGCTGCAAAGAAGTGGAGCGGCCGGTCTCGATCTTTGGCCCTGAGAACGTCTATGTCGAATGCAAAGGCACTTTGATCGTGATGAGGAGTGGCGGAACCGCGCGGCAATCGACATTGCTCGTTCCCTGAATTTTCCGCTTCTTGCGACCAACGGTGTAGGGTATGCGACCTCCTATGAACGCGAAGTACTCGATCTCTTCACGGCTATCCGGCACAAGACCACCTTCGATCAGGCCGGTCGGCTCCTCGCCATCAACTCAGAGCGCCACCTCCGTTCCGCGAGAGAGATGGCAGAACTCTTCTATGACTATCCCGAAGCCATAGGGAACACGATGGCTTCGGCTTCGCGCCTGTCCTTCGCGATGGATGATCTCGACTACGAGTTTCCCCGTTATCCGGTGCCCGACGGCGAATCGATGGACTCGTTCCTGCGCAAGCGCACAGAAGATGGCGTGGGGTCACGCTACCTGCCGAAGAGGCATGCCGATTTGTTGGCCCCGAGCCCAGCAACAGGCAGATCGCGAACTCAAGCTCATTGAGAAGCTTGGTCTCGCCGGCTACTTTCTAATTGTCTGGGACGTTGTAGAGTTCTGTAAAGACAATGGCATTCTCGTGCAAGGCCGCGGATCGGCGGCCATTCATGCCCTGTATGTCGAGAGCATAGGTGCCAGGATGCGTTTCGACGTACTCAATTCGCGGCGAGAACATGCACGCAATGGTGTGAAGAATCGCATGCGCGGAACCTTCGTCCTCTCGCACACGAGGAACGGCAATATGTCCGGGATAGATTCCGCCTGCAGACGCGTCATGCCGACCTCAACGCCTAGCGAACGCGCTGCTTTGTTGGCCGCAAAAACACTCTTGGTCGGCGGCTCACCGTCGATTAACACAAAGGGGCACTTCCGCAGTTCCGGTCTCTGCTGCGCAGCCACTTGCGCGGCGAAGTTCGGGGGATGCAGAACGGCATACATCACCGCACCCGAGACCAGAGAGTTTCAGCACGCCATTCAACCCGCGTCGATGGTTTCTTATGGAGGAATGGAGAGATTTCATTGCGATTGCGCTCCCGCACCAAGGTGTATTGCTGACTCTCGAAGAGGTCCGTTTCGCCGTTGCCGCTGAACGGTTGAATGCTCGCCGGTTCGCAGCGTAGGGCGAGGGCCGCACAACTGCTGGCGCACAGCGATTGGCTGAGAAAGATGAGAGCAGTGCGGGCCTGCTCTGCCGCAAGACGAAACCGATACCACGTCGCCAGTGGAATACGGATCGTGTGCTGCGGAAGCACATCGCTCATATCGAGCACAATGGCGGCAAAGCCTCCGGCCTGAAGTAATAAATCCGTCGCCTTCAGTGCCTGCTCCAGCCGTGACCAAGGTTTGTCTGTGACGCGCTGCTTGCGTTCTGCCGACATACGGAGCCATAGCAACCGTTTCAAAACGATGTTCGCCGCGGCTGCGGATTCAGGCGAAAGCGCGTCGCTCACATCGACCCACGCACAAGCCGCGCCGGACTGCGTGATGGCCGCGATAGCAGAGAGTCCGAAGGATGTCTTGCCCGTCGATGCTGCGCCCGCAACTTCAGTGATGCTCCCGCGCGGAACGCCGCCGCCCAGAACTGCATCCACTTCGCTGATTCCGGTTGGGAAGAGTTCCGGGGCCTGCTTGATCTTGAGCGTGAGGGCGGCGGGCACCCGGTTTGCGAGTGTGGTTTCGATCTGGAGACGGATTGCGGCTGTCGAAGGCATAAATGACGTATTCGCCTTATGTTCGCCTATCCGTGGCTACTCCTGCAAATCACCGTTGCCTCGCGACTTGAGCATTGTGGAGATAAGTTAATGTAACTAAGTGGTTTATCGGAACTAAACTTTCTGTTTCGTTCGGCATACACTAGGAGCACGTGTGGCCGATATCGTCGAAAATCCGACAAGCAGCGCAACTCTACTTGATTGAAGCCCGCGGGGCGAACGGGAACGTTCGGCTTCGTGACAACTACGTCGTAGCCGTACTGTTTCAGGAGCATTTCGATCGGTTCGGTGCCCTCTGCCAGAGGCCCGACTTTGACACGAGTGATGGTCAGTTTCTCGCTGACAGTCCTCTACAACACAGTTGCAGCGTTCGCACAAGCAGGAGGACTTCTGTCGGACCAGAGGTTGCTAGAGTGCGGACGTTCTCTCACGTACAAAGGAGTGTTTGCACCTCAAACCTGTACATGTCTACGAAGGTAGAAAACTCGGGAACGCCGAGTTCGATGATCGATGTCGCGGCGTCGATCATCGTAAGGTTCTGCGCCAACAGATCTTGATAGTGCTGTCTCTCTCCAGCAGTGAAGCCGCGCATTTGGTACGCCAGGCTGATATGGAATCCAAAGGTATCGTGGCCTGGTGCGCGATACCGAAAGACTTCAGTCGCCATCCGATCGCGCAGCGTACGAAGCTTCAGTTTCTCATTCGCGTCCGCGGGCACAAGTTGCAACCCGCACGGCCGCTGCGGAGCCAATGTCTTTTCTTTGTCTAAGCGGAAACGTAGCGGCAACTCAGTGTGCATCCTGAATCGCGCGATCCTTTCGCCGATGATGCGGTTGCACTCGGCGATCGGTGTATTGATTGGGATGTCTGAAGGCCAGCCATATCTTCGGCGATCCTGGTCATTCGGTCCGCCAAGTATGGTGGCGTGGTAGCTATCGCTCGGCAGTACCGCGAGTTTGGTGCCAAAGGAGCTTGAACGCAGCGCATCGCCCAGCGCTGCGACCGCGTCGTGGAATCGGCTTTGTTGCGGAAGGTGACAGATTACAGTGTTTCCCGCGAACGGGCGCGGACTGCCGTCCGGGTTAAATTTCAGCAGGGTATCTTTGGGTATGATCTCGAGCTGAGGATCGTCTTTTTGTGGTTCCTCGGATCCGGCACGTTGGGCGCTCAGCCTCAGTGGAAAGAGTCCGGCCAGGGAAAAGGCTGACGAGCACAACAGAAACTGACGCCGGCTGTGGGTCGATTCAGGAGAATGCAACATGCTGGTTTTGTTTACTCCGGGATTTTATTTGAGATAGACAAAGTTCGGTCTTGATGAACTGAGATTTGGAACGGATTACGAAATGCGCCTTCCAAGTGGTAGCGGTCTACAGCATGCCGCCACCACTCGCAGGCGAATTGTTCTGTGGGTTTAGAACGCCAGTCGCAGCGCTAGCTGCACCTGGCGCGAAGGAAACACGCTGGTACTACCGCTAAACGTTCCAAAGCTTCCGTTCGGGCTCAGAACACCTGTAGCTCCAACCGTCCCAATGTTCGTATTAGGACTGATGTAGTTCGTGGCGTTGAGCACATTGAAGGCTTCGATACGGAACTCTAGACTCTGCGCCTCGGTGAAGAGGGAGAACTTCTTATGGGCCGAGAGATCGAGCTGACCGAACGCCGGCCCGCGAAGAATGTTACGTCCTGCGTTTCCGAAGAGCTGTGATCCGGCGGGTGCCGAGACCGCAGCGATATTGAGGTAACCATTCACAGCGCTATTAGTTTTGGTGAGTGTCTGACCATAGACTGCGTGGGTTGTGCTGACGATATTCGGACGAAGCGAGTAAACAGAACTGGTTGTCGAAACCACCTGATTTGAATTTGCTGTATAGGTCAGGTTCAGGGGTACGCCGCTTGTGACGCTGTTGATGCCCGTCAACTGCCATCCCCCGAGAATCTGCTGTTCCCACTTCGGTGCTGCTGATCCCCATCTGTGTCCGGCCCCGAAAGGCAGGTCGACGATGAACGAGGTTGTGTCATTCAACGGCTGGTTATATCCCGATGGGCCACGGTCTCCACGTATATTCGCGATGTTCACAACGGCGCTGTCGCCGTTGCTCGATTCGAGATCTGCAGAGGAGTTGTTATATGCCTGCGACCACGTAAACGAATTGATGAGAAAGAACCCATCCGAGAAGCGATGCTCTAGCTTGGTCTGCAGCGAGTTGTAGGTAAGAAAGTCCGAATTCGTTTCGGTGAGGATGTCTGTAAAGTTTGCGATCGGTCGGCGGTTCAGCAACGATGCGCTACCGCTTGACGTGCAAGCTCCTGAGGAAATCTCGGCTGCGGTACAACGCCTGGCCTGGTTAGTGTCCGCAAGAGCCGCGATATGGACGCCGTGACTACCCACATACGCGATTTCGAGAGTTGTCCTTCTTGGCAGTTGCTGTTGGACCGATAGATGGAACGCTTGTATATAGGCGTTCTTGAAGTCCTTCGGTGTGTAGCGGGTTTGGGCGCGTACAGTCGAGAAGTTGCTTGGTCCGGCAAAGTTGTCCTGGTACCCATCTTGCGTTCGTCGGAAGCAAGTTGTGGGATCCTGCGTCAGAGAGGTGCAGAGGCCTTGAGAGGGCGTCTGGTTGACGGGCAGCGTCGCGGAGTAGTTGTTCGGGCCGTTATATGCCAGCAGGCCTTCTCCGCCAAAGCGGAAGAGGAAGGCGTAGCTGATTCCATAACCTCCGCGAATGACCGTTCCGGGCAGAGCCTGATAAGAGAAACCGAAGCGAGGGCCGAAGTCCTTATAGTCGGGATCGATCAGGGCGCGGTCAGCGAGTGAAGACCCGCCAACGTAGTGCATCTTGTAGACGTGACCCGGTGCTGTGCTGTTCACATCGGTGCCACTACCGGCATGAAGCAGTTGCTGATTGACCGGATCGAAGTTGAGGATGTTGTTGTTCTGCTCGTAATAAGGAGACATGAACTCGTAGCGCAAACCGGCATTGATAGTCAGCTTGGGAAGAGCCTTCCAGTCATCCTGGATGTACCCGAAGTGCCAGAAGCGCTTATAGTTCACTTCGTTGGGAGCGTTGAGCGCGTAGTTGCTTCTTGCCCCGAATAGGAAGTCGGTGAGGTTCGCGGCCTGCACGGTGGTGACAGAGCCAGCCGAACCAAACTGACCGGCATAGGTGTCAGACCCGAACTTCGGATGGAAATCCGAGATCGCTTGCGCCAGCCAGCCATACTCATATCCAACCTTGAGGCTATGCTTTCCCTTGGCCCAGGTGTAGTTCACCTTCGGATTGGCTTGCGTTGGGTTCGTGAACTGAAGAGCCGAAGATTGCGTTCCGAACTGTGAGAAACCGGTGACCGATTGCGTATTGAGTCCGCCTCCAAGAGTTGGGTCTTGCGGGACGTTAGGGATGCCCGCCATGAGGCTAGGCTGACCAAGAAGCGCCGGGCTCTTGCCGCTTTCTGTCCAGGTCTGCCCAAAGCGAAGCTCTAAGATCGAGTTCGGAGAGACGATCCAGTTGTAGCCGGCCGCAAGTTGACGGGTGCGCGCGTAGAGCGTTCCGCTGCTATTTCCGCCGGCTAACCCAGGATAATTGGGGGGCTGGAATGTCTCAGCTGCACGTTGACTGTACCGAAAGAAACCATTCTGAGTTGGAGTCAAGACGAAATCAACTCTCGCATCTCCCTTATTCTCAAAGTCAGTCGTAGCCGGCAGGTATTGGAAATTGTTCGCGGTGAGCGCTGCGCCCGGAATATTCGGCAGAGGTAAAAGATTCATCGCGGTCAAGGCCAGAGGATCGATATTTGGATCCGAAAGCGGCACTTGCCCGTTGGCATAGACCACACCCGTGTAAGGATTCTTGATAGGGATAGGAGTGCCTGAAGGTGTACCGTCCGAGGTGAAGAGCCCTCCGTGTTCGGCTTGAGTGGGAAGGTTGGCGGTCGTCAGGATATGAGCGACAGAACGAAAGCCCTCATAGTCCGCGAAAAAGAAGAGCCTGTTCTTCAAAACAGGACCGCCGAATGTGCCGCCGAATTGATTTTGGACCAGAGTAGGCTTTACCCCTGTGCCACGGAAGGGACCAAACGCGTTGAGAACGGTGTTTCGAAGATAGTCGTACGCGACCCCATGAAAGGCGTTGGTTCCACTGTGCGTGGTTACGTTGATGATGGCGCCGCCCGCGCGACCGTACTCGGCAGAGTAGTTGTCGGTTTGGACCTTGAACTCTGCGACAGCATCCGGAGAGGGTATGACCGCTTCGTTAGCGAAGCCCTGGTTGGCCTCTTGATAGGCATTATTGTCGATACCATCGAGCAAGAAATTGTTGTACTGCGAGGTGAGGCCGTTGACGTTGTAGGAGCCTTCGCGTGGAGGATTTGCCACAACGGTTCCGTTCAGGGACTGACGAACGCCCGGAACCAACTTGGAAAGGTCTGCATACGCACGGCCATTCAATGGAAGAGTGACAGCCTCGGCCGCCTGAATCGTCTGACCACGGTCGCTGGTATCGGTTTCCAACTGACTAGCAGCTCCCGAGACGGTTACGCTTTCCGTGTCGCCCCCCAGCTTCAATCCCACATCGACTCTTTGCCTTGCGCCGACATTCACCGTGAACCGGTCGGTCACGGAACTCGCGAAGCCAGGAGCCTGCACGTTGAGGGTGTATCCGCCTGCCTGGACATTCGTAAATTGATAGTTGCCGGTCGAGTCAGTTTGACGGGATACCTTGATGCCCCTTGCCGTGTCCATCAGCACAACAGTGGCTCCGGAGATCGAAGCTCCACTCGGATCCTTAATGTTCCCAAGGACATCGGCAGTATCGAACTGAGCATGAGCGAACGCGGTTGACAGAAAAAGCAAGACGACGAGAATCGCGTATCGAGCCGCGCAACTGCTGGCCCGAGTTGCGCCCCCATTAGCATCGTTACGACTTGCAGATGCTGGGCGTAGAGAAAACCTTCGAATCACGGCGGCAACTCCTGGAGAATGGCAATGAGATGATTGGTGAACGGACCTAAGCCGTCACTCGCAGCCGACCCTAGCAGCGGAGCGGGGATGATCCAAGCCATTTCGCGGCTACGACGCCGGTACATCTTCTAAGTCTTTTGTCTCCTGCGATGTATCAGGTAACCGCATGGAAGCTGATACATAAACATCGCGTGAATTGATCGTTGATCTTCCATTGATGCGACTGTGATCTACTCAGCAGCACACGGTTAAGGAAAAATGGGGATTACCAGAACGAGCAGCGGTCTCTCGTCGAAAAACGCCGAAATTGAGGCTAGACGTTCTCTAGTACGTAGGGTTGTTGAATCCTCTACGTTCGCGAAAAGCGAACGCTTATCGAGTTTTCTGATTTGCATCTGTGATCTCACCCTGAGCGGACGCGCCAGTGAAATCAACGAACAGAAGATTGGAACTACGGTCTTCGGACGCGCCCCCGACTACGACTCGTCTATCGATGGAATCGTGCGACCCCAAGCCAGCCGCCTGCGGCAGCGCCTCGATCTTTATTTCAACGGAGAGGGGGTGAACGAACCAGTTCGCATCACCTTGCCCAGAGGAAGCTATGTCCCCGTGTTTGAACCCAATCCGGGGCAAAGCCCAGCTGTCGACCCTCCCTCTGTCCCAGCAGTCATCCCTTCCGTATCGTCTCCCTCCGAAACCAGCGCAACGCTCCCCTGGAGTCTCCGAAGTGCGCGACTTCCCTGGATACTGGTCATGGTCCTCCTCGCTGCGCTGCTTGTGGTCGGAGTCAGGAGCGCGAAACGCTTCGCCGCCAATACGTCAACGTCCTCGACGCCAAATCCACTGTGGAGCGTTCTCTTTCGCCCCAACCAGAGAACAATCGTTGTTCCCAGCGACACTGGGCTGGTCATGTGGCAGAGTGCCACCAGGCAAAGTATCGATCTGGAGGGCTATCTCAGCGGAAGTTATCGGGCGCAAAGTACCGGTGACATTCCCACAGGACAGTTAGATCCTGCCGACATCGCGAGCCGACGATACACATCGATCGTCGATCTTGGCATAGTCAAACAGTTGACCCAAATCGCTGATGCGCAAAAAAATAAGCTTGCTTTGAGCTACGCTCGCGATGTGCGTGTCGATGATCTCAAGGAAGCTAATGTTGTTCTGATTGGAGCGGCAGTCGCAAATCCGTGGGTGGAATTGTTCGAGCCGAAGATGAATTTCGTGTTCGCCGACGCACACATCCGTCAATATACGGTGGTGAATCGCGCGCCTACCGGAACTGAGCCTGTCAGATGGACAGCGAACTACGACGACGTACAGCATCGCGTCTACGGGGTGGTGGGGTTCCTGCCAAATCTGGGTGGAACTGGCAGTGTGCTGATACTCGAAGGGACCTCAATGGCAGGCACCCAATGCGCTTGGGATTTCGTCGCAGACGACTCGTCATTCCTTCCGTTCGTCAATCATATAAGGCGGCCTGACGGATCGATCCCATACTTCCAGCTCGTGTTGGAGAGTAAGAATCTGACTGGTTCGGCGGTAAAGAGAAGTATCCTCGCGTGGCGGGTGATGGATTAACCAGTTAATCCGCGTCGCACCAAGCGTCTACGCGAACCAGGCGTACCCTCACCTGCCGGACTTGCCTCTCTTATGGCCATCCTGAATCCATTTCGGTTTTTGCAGACGTGGCAGATTCAACGACTGCAACTCCAACGCGATTACATCCAGATGAATGACCGATCAACCGCATTTCATGCTGGATTTATGTATCAGCACGTCGCATATCCCTGATACAACGCCACAAACAATGGGCTTACACAAGGCAACAGAGTCGTAGCCGCGAAATCACGTGAACAATACCTGCTCTGCTGCTAAATTCCGCTCTGAGTGAAAGCCTCGATAGCGAAATCCAGAACGCACGCTGAGTCGCCAATACGCTTCTGCTTAGACAAGAAACGACATTCGCCTTCAGCAGGCGAGCGGGATATAGCTCGTACCGTGGGGACGCGAACTGAAAACTGAAATTTAGAATACTGCGCGATCGGAGGGCTGCGACAGTCTTTCGCTATCGCGCAGACGGCTGGAAATCTTTGGTCCTAGATCGGCCTGACATACCAACACTTCTCCCTACACGATTCGACAACAACGCTGATCAACCTCTATCGACTTGGCGATAAAACGCCCGGTCCCTAGCCTGATAGGAGACACACAATGTTACCCCGAAGCGCCACTTCGATTTCATGAGCCTTTGCTTGCTACTTGCCAGCGTCATTTGTGCAACCGCAGCCGCGCCCCTCGCTGCTGTCGCACAGGATACGGTCGAACCGCCAAGCGATACAGTCTGGTCAACGTCAATTCTTACCAGCTCGAATCTCAATCTTTTTGATACCCCGCAAATCATGCAAGCTCTTTATCACCCTCATTCAGATCTCGTTTTGCTCTCCGCCCACCGTGGCTTCCACGCGCTGGCGGGCTCTAGCCAGGTGCCGGGCGTCCCCGAGAACTCGCTGCAGTCGATTGGATATGCCGCGGAAGCGGGCTGGGAGATGATCGAACTCGACGTCAAGCTGACGAGCGATGGTGTGCCGATCCTCAGCCACGATAAGACGTGGGGAAGACAGTGGTGCGGGCTGGGCTCAGTCTTTCTCCCTGGTTCGGCATCTCCGTACGATCCGTTTACCCCTCCCGGTTCCACCATCAACGATGGCAAAAATCCCGGAGTGAACGGTACGACCCTGTCGAATACGAGATCTTTCCTGGGCAACACCGTGCTAAGAGATAGCGTCAGTCTCCTGAACCCGTTCACGAATCACGGCTGCAATGGCTATAACAATACTTTCGGGGAATATCCGCCCACCTTGGCGGATGCTCTTGACTACATCACCAAAAACAAGATCCGAATGGTCGTCATGCTCGACATCCAGGGTCTCGACATCGCGCAGGCAGCACTCAATGTCGTACTAGGCAAAAGCGACGACGCCGGGCGTCCTTTCCTCAACTCAGTGATCTTTAAGATGCCAATGTCTGTATTTCCCCATGGGACATCGGATTTCTTGAACACCTTCGGAAATAGCTTCGCCAGCATAAACTTTATACCGGTCATCAACACTGCGGATGTTGCACCGACAACTACCACAATTACAGACACGGAGGATGGAGGCTTTGATTTAACAGATGTCGGGAACACCGGTTTCGGCGGCGAATCAGGCATCCTAAATTCGTTGCAACATTTCGAGACTGACGCTCTCCAAGCTCCAAACGGAACCGTCGGGTTAATCAGCATACCTGCGGTAGAAGTTAACATTAAGGAACCGGGAGGCATACTAACCCAAACTGTGTTGCCAGCCGCCAAGCTGAACCTGGAAACACAACTTCCCATGACTGTCGGGACCTTCAACCCGGTCGGCGAGTATTACCCCAATGGGCCCACTGCGGAACCACAGTTTTTTAGGTCCTCAAACGGTTCCTGCTGCGATTACCTCGAGCAGTACCTGTACAACAATCCGAACGGGACAGGGCCCCTCGACTCGAACCAGCCCATGGACCGGAGTGATCAGCGTCGCGATCTCAACTTTCTCACAAGTCAAGGCTTCCAGTACCTCATTACAGACGACCCAACCACCGCACACCATCTACTGCAACAGCAGGGCAAGCGGAACCTCTGCTATCTGGAACCCACCCCACTGCCAAACTGCTCTTCAGGTGGAATCGGCCCCGTCACCGACCTGGGACCTGGTTTTCCGGGCGAAATCGAACCCTTGGAGACAGGCAGTACTGGCGTGCTACTCGCAAATCCAACCCAATCTCCAGCCCAGGAGCTCATTGCCTTACAGCCGGCACAGTCATTCACGCAACAAACCGCATATTACGACAGCTGGTCCGTTTACCAAAACGCCTTTTACCTCAAGAATCTGGATACACAAGGCGTCGCGAGCAAGCTCACAACACTCATCTATTCCTTTGAGAATATCGACCCCGTCAATCTAACCTGCCTCGCAGCAAACCAGGCAGCAGGCACTGATCCTAATAGCCCAACCAACTACGATGGAGCCTCGGATGCTTATGCGGATTATCAGATGGGCTTCACATCGGCCAACAGCGTCGATGGAAGCACCGATCAGTGGGGACAGGCACTCGAGGGGAATTTCAATCAGCTTCGAGAGCTGAAAGCAAAATATCCAAATGTGAAAGTCTTGCTCTCGATTGGAGGCTGGACCTATTCGAAGTTCTTTTCTGACGTTGCAGCAACCCAGGCCTCACGGCAGAAATTTGTCAGCTCTTGCATCAACCTTTACCTCAACGGAAATCTTCCTGTACTTTCCACCAGTCCGGCAGGCGGAAACGGCGCAGCGGCGGGCATCTTTGACGGATTCGATATCGACTGGGAATACCCGGCAAGTGCAAATGGGAATGTAGGCAATCACTACTCACCGGCAGACACTGCGAACTACACCGCGCTGCTCGCAGAGTTTCGGTCCGAACTTAACGCACTTGGCGGTAGCAACAAGCATTACATGCTCACGGCTGCCGTTCCCGCTGGTCCAAGTGACATTGCCAATATTCAGGTATCGCAAATTGCACAGTATCTTGACTTCGCCGACGTCATGGCCTATGACTTCCATGGCGCGTTTGAGACAACGGGGCCGACGAACTATCAGGCACCGCTCTACGACACGCCCGCGAGCACGGCTTACGGGACCGGTTTCACGGCGGACGCTGCGATCACCAATTGGCTCAACGGCGGCTTTCCCGCCAATCAACTCGTCATGGGCATCCCGACATATGCAAGGGGATGGACTGGCGTGCCTACCGGCAGCACGAACGGTCTCTATCAGTCCGTTACTGGCGCAACTGCTTTTTTTCAGTACTCACAGGAGGCTGGTGTAGCCGACTACAAAGAGCTTGAGGCGGCGGGCGAGCTGAATAATATCTACTATGACCCCGTCACCGAGAGCACCTATGCCTATGATGGAACGAACTTCTACGGCACAGAAACTCCCTGGTCCATTGGATGGAAGAAGCTCTACGCTCAGCAAAAAGGCCTTGCGGGAATGTTTCTGTACTCCCTCGAGGATGATGATTCGACAAGCACACTCGTCAATGCCACCTTCGGTCCCTTACAGTAATCAAGCCGTTCGGCGATCTAAACACAAATGTGGCCCGCGCTTAGCGGGCCACATTTGCAGTTGGAATGATGCAGCCGGCGCCATGTTGTTTAGGCTAGAGTCACTTTTCGGGGCCGCCTCGTCGACTTTCTCTCTGCAATGAGTTTGCGGCGCATTCCGTAAGGTACCCAGCCCCATGACACCGACGGTAAACGCTCACGATAATGCGGCTCTAGTTGCTTCCACCACCGTCTGCTCTGTTGCTCGTGATATTCGTCGAAGAGTCTTAGGTACCTCAACGTCGCAGCCATGACGTACTCAACCGTCCGATCCGCCATTCCGCTGTCTTCCATCTTGATCACCTTGACATCGGGGGACCAGCTGGTTCGGATTGTGTCGCCAGATGTCGAGAATCGTTTCTACTCCTGCTGCTCCGAGGTGAAATATTGCTTTGAGGCTTGGTCGCCTTTTCAAGAGTGACTCGACAGGTCTCAACGTGATGCTGTGGTTTCGCATCGTCGCAATTCGATGACCCGACGGTCACGATCGCGCCTCACTCATTTTGCCCACGCGACGGACCTATTCGATTTACTCTGAGCGGCAGTGACATAGGATGGATTTCTCATTTGAGAAGGACAGGGCCCGCGTCAATTTTGACGCGAAATAGAGAGTAGGGCTTCTCTCTCAAATCTATACCCTCATGGAACAACGGCTGGCGCTCCACCTGGTTCACGGTGAAATACAAATAGCCGTTTGCCGCGACGGACAACGTATCGGGCCACAAAATTTGGGGATCGTGAGCGATGGTCTTCCACTCGCCATCTGTTTGCCGTTGGCGGATACTATCGTGTTCGTAGTCCCCAGCGTAAACGTGTCCTTTGTCATCAGACTCAAGCCCGTCGGAAGCACCTTTTTCTCCGAGATCGTTGACAGCTTGTCCCACGACAGTGTCGTCACTCGAACGATCAAGTAGAAGAACAGTCGGGACGGAGTAGAGATGACGGCTGGACAAAGAACAATAGTAGAGAGTGGCACCGTCGGCTGAGATTGCGATCCCGTCAGCGGACGCATTGAAGGTTGTTGGCCGTTTGCCTCTCTCGCGATTTGCCAGCCTTTCACCTTCGACAATTGGAATGAACGACGGGTCCGGAGATGTTGATGGATGCCCGGATAATTTTCGCCACTGTTACCGCTGTCGAGATCGACTACGATGATGCCGCCAAGTTCCGCTAGTGGGAAGTCAGTAATGTACGCAACCCTCCCTTCCCTTTCCTTAGGTCAAACCGGACATCATTGACATATGCCGTGGAAAATACTGTGGTAACCGGAAAGACGATTGCTTTGGCCACTTTCTTGGTTGCAAGATCAACCGCTACCAACTTCGCCGCACCCGGGGCAGGCGAGGAAAATTGATCTCGGCCGCGCGGTTGACGATTGCGGTACGCTGCACATAGCTTAGGCGGCACCAGTTACGGTACGCCTTCTGCGTAGTGGTAAGCGCGGCTTCCACTTCTACCGCAGTATGTTCTGAGAAAGTTTCCAACCGCTCACCAGTTGCCGGATTGATCGTTGCGTATGCCATGTTGTTCTCCTCCAAATCGCGATTCGCTTTAGTGTGTTCAGGCGGCCTTGATGCCTTGTACGATCTCAAACATCTGTTTTCCGAGATCTGTCGAAAAATCAGGCGATAGCTTTGTGCCAATAGAGACGACTGAGGTGGTGATTGCGCCAGCAGATTCCATTTGGTGAAGAACCGCCTGCTCGGTTCGGGCGCAAGGACTGCCGCAAGCATCGACAGCGACAAGAACTTCGTAACCAAGAGCAAGCCCATCGAGAACCGTATTGAGCACGACGGCTTCCATCATGAATCCGGCGACGATCAGCACTTTGCGGTCGGAGCGCGCGATTGCTTGCGTTGTGGCGGCGTCCCCAAAAAGGCTTGCAGTTGCACGCAGCATCTCGGGAGCGAAGCCGCCAATGCCACTCAACTCGGCGATGACCTGTGGAGGGTTGTTCCCGTCAGGAACCACGCTAATGATGGTGGGCAGTGAGAAAAGCTTCGCCAATTGAAGCAGGGCGCCGGCCGCACTTGAGAGTGCTCGCGCTGGAGTTGTTTCACTATGCTTGACGATGTCCGTCTGGAGATCGCAGAACAGCACTTGCGCGGTTTCACTAGACAACTGATCCCATGCAAGAGTTTTGTCAAGCATGACGCCCCTCCTGGTTGGTGGGGAGTGGTTTGGCAACAAGCCACTTGTCGCAATACTTCGCTAACTGCGGAATCGATCCTTCGTTGCCGGCGAAGGCAACGTAGCCGTCTGGCCGCACCAGCAGGATTGAGGAAGAGCTGCCAAAGAGATGTCTAAAGGCATCGTCATCGTTCTGCACAGCGGCGATCTGGTGCCCGTGCATGAGGTGGTGCCAAGACCGAAGGGTGCCGTTGATCTCGGCGTGGGTTTTGGAGGGGTCACTGATGTTGCTGTAAAAAAGGGTAAACGCGGAAGGGTCCAGCAGCTGAAATAGAGTAGATGGCTTTGGCTGCTGATCGGCTGAACCCTCCACGTTGAGCAGGGTCACTGGAAGGTCAGGGATGCGGTCACCGGCCTTTAGAGTGCCGGGACTGCCATGGTTTTCAGACAGCGGGCTTTCGCGATAGTTCAGACTAAGCTGACTCATACGCTCGGTACTGTTGTGCTGGACGAAATCCGTGCCTACAAACCAGGGAGCCAGGTGGTTGAAAACCGAGCGAAAGACCGGGTTCTCCGCGCCGATCGAGTGGGTTAGTCTTTCCGTCTTGGTAAGGACATTCTCAATGACCGGAATCCGATCCGAGGAGTACGTATCCAGGAGATCATCTTTCGCCTGACCCTTCAGGACCATTGCCAGCTTCCAGCAAAGGTCGATCATGTCTTGGATGCCAGTGTTCATTCCTTGTGCGCCAGCCGGGCTGTGGATGTGAGCCGAGTCGCCGCCGAGAAAGATGCGCCCGTGTCTCAGGTGGTGGATCATGCGGCTATTGATGTGAAACCAGGAACTCCAACTCATGTCGTGGAACTTGACCGGGATCGGTGACCGCTGATCGTAGAGTTGCTGAAGTTCTTCAATAGACGGCTCCGTGTCCTTTGAGGGCTTGCTGATGGGATTGCTTGCGATGAGGCGATAGCGTTTGTTGCCCATCGGGAACATGCCGAGAAAGCCATGTTCGGATGAGAAAACATGAAGGTCGGAATCCGGCAGGTCGCCGTCGATGTAGAAGTCGCCCAAAGCGTATTGCTCGTCCAAGGATTTACCTTCGAACGGCAGACCTAGCGTCTCTCTAACGGTGCTGTGCGCGCCTTCCGCCGAAATCAGATACGAGCAATCAACGCTTTCCAGAGACCCATCAGCACGCCTTAGTATCGCGGTGAGGTGATCGCCATGCTCCGTCTTGGAGAAGCCAATCATGCTTGTCTTCCACTCGATCTTGATGGACTCTCTCTCCAGGGCATCGCGGAGCGTCTTTTCTGTCTCCGCCTGCGAGATGAAAAGGATGTACTTGTACTTACTGTCGATGGTCTTGAACTCAAGGCGGAAGACTCGCTTCCCGCCCCCATAAACGCTTACGGCGATCCCCTGATTTCCACGTTCGACCAACTGCGAGCTCATGCCGCGCTGCTCAAACAGTTCGAGGGTGCGCGCCTGTACTCCTACCGCGCGAGACGTGGTTGCCGCCTTGGACGTCTTCTCTACGAGTCGGACGGGGATACCGAAGCGAGACAGTTCCATCGCCGCGGTCATACCGGCGGGTCCGGCTCCTACAATTAGTACCGATTTAATATTGCTCATCTCTAAATCTCCTCTTCAAGGGCGGTGCAAGTTGATTAGTCGTTCAGCCAGCGATCACCCTCATCCGGTTTGAGATCCCGACTGTGCGTTTCGAGGGTGTACAGACGAATACGATTTCCAGCCGTGTTCACAAAATCTTCCAGCATCTCAGTGTCGCTGGAAAAGGTGACCAAGAAGGGGGCCTGGGGTGTTTCGATCTTTATGTGGGCCAGGTCGGAGGGAAGTTGGAGGTAAACCGGCTGCTTCTGAAGGATGCATGCCCGGAGACAGTGATCGATCTCAACTACTGCGTTCTGGGGTGAAATTCGAGCCTGGGCAACGCTGAACTGACGGCCACATTCCATCATATTTTGAAAGTTGCCATCGCCGACCGTGTGGTGGACCAGTCCCCCGCGTGCGATCTCACTTATGCGAGGAGCCCCGGTGATCGCGATGATTGGGAGATGCTCGGCGAAGGCGCCAGCGATACCGCAAAGCGCGCTGAGTTCGCCGACTCCGTAAGTTGTGATGAGCGCACTCAGTCCGTGGGTCCGGGCATATCCGTCGGCTGCGTAGGAAGCGTTAAGTTCGTTGCAGCACCCTACCCACTTGGGACCATCCGCGGACTCCATTTGCTCCAGGAGCTCAAGGTTGAAGTCGCTCGCCACCCCGAAGACGTGAGCGAGCCCAACCTCACGGAGTCGCCGAAGCAGAACATCACCAATGGATTCTTCGAGTGTGATGCTGCTGGTCGGAGTCTTTCGCGTCACGATTATTTCCTCACTGTTTCCTGCCGGTCTGACGAGCCAGCAAAGTGGCTCAAAGAAAATGGTTGGGACAGGTCTTCCATGATTCCTTGGCTTATCAAATTTAGTGAACTCCAAGAACGTCACATCGCGCTCTCCGCGCCAGTTCCATCGCCGTACTACCCAATATCAGGCCGCCAATCCCGAAGTGAGGAGAGATTCCTAAAACGAGAAGGTCTGCATGTACTTGCTGAACAGCTTCCAGAATGCTATCCGCCGGCTTACCCTCCGCGAGGGTCGAATGCAGATGAATGGAATGGCTCTGTGCCTGCTTCTGCGCATCATCGAGAAGGTGTCGGTACAAATTCATTCGATCTTCTTCTAGTATTTTGGCGAGGTTGTCTGAAACCGCCCAGACAATGGACTCAAAAACAGGTAGTCCCTCGTCTATTGACACTACAAATAGATCTCCGTTATCGATTTCGGCCAGAGCTATCGCGCGATGCAGGGCTCGTTCGGCTGCCGGTGAATCATTTATGGCAATCAATACATTCTTGTACATGTCATCCTCTAACCGGGTCTTGCTGTTCCTGGTATTAGTGGCCCCTCCCAATTCGTCGCAACGACGGCGTCAATCCAAATTTAGGTAAGAGCAACGCAGTGCAGGTCTGCAAGGAAGTCATCCCGCAGCTTTTGAGAAGCAGAACCCGTCGCGCAACCACGCTGGTTGAATTTTGTTACGAGTCAGGATATCCATCACACGAGTAGGACTGCCGAGATCGGCCCATCCCGATGTCGTATCGGGCACCGCCAACAATCGATGAGGCTGAGGAGCCAAAACTTCGCGCGAAAAATCCACGGCCGGCATGAGCCGGTACGCAACGTCGAGTTCATTTTCTGCCATGGCCTTAGCGAGAGACGGAACGACGTTCGGAACCTGTGAACAGACCAAATCGAGGAAGGCTCTGGCGTGTCCGACGGTCACGAAAGTGTTCCAGAGGCAGCCGCGTTGCAAAAGTGTTTGAGCCTGCAGCAACGATGGCTTTTCCCAAAACCGGTTCACCTGCAGCAATGGAATTGGCACATGCGAAATGGCCGAGCCGAGTTCTATCCATCCGTATTCGACTTCCGGATAGTGGGCCTTGGCACCCACAAGGACGATCGAATCCGGATATTGTTCGGCGCCAGATATAGCCGCCCTGATGGCTCGGCCGCAAGCCTCAGAGTCGGAGTAGTAGTGATCACACGGGACGAACATGACTACCGCATCCGCGTCACGCTGCAGTATATGAAGAAGTGCTATTGCAACCGCGACACCAGTACCGCGATTCAAGGGTTGCGAGATGATGCGCGAGTCGTCCACATCCCGTAATTCCTCGCGATAGTAACTTTCGTGTGCACGTGTCACGACGAAGAGCTCTCGATCAACATGAATAAGCGATTCGATGCGCGCTCGCGTTTGGGCGAGAAGGCTCTCTCTACCGACGATGGAACAAAACTGCTTTGGCCTCGAGTCGCCCGCGATTTTTAGCGTCAAACTTTGCAAACGGGCCCCGTCGCCACCTGCTAGCATTACAGCCCAGCGGCGTCGTGATTTTTGGGCAGAAGGCCTGACGACTGAAGCCTCCTCAACTGGAGTCCGAACTCTGCTGCTTGCTTCGGTCAAATCGGAAGACACCGCTTCACCTCTTTCCTGAAAAGAACTCGTTGACTACCAACACCACTTTGCCCCTAGACTTTTGATAATCTCTCGTGGCCCATTGGGATTAGTTCGAGGTAGTACTTCCCCCCTTGACGTGCGTGGTCAGGGCGGCCACAAGCATTTCGCTGAAGACAAAATTGCTATTAAGTGTTTACTTCCTGTCATAGACTTCTATCCTTCCAAGAACTAGCTCATGACCTCGAAATCACTCAGATCAAGTGAGATCAGGAGAAGGTCGCGAATTGCTTTCAGATGTGGCCCGCGGACGTATGCACGTCTCTTCGTGGGAAAGCGGAACCCGTCCGCATCGACAAGGTCATATACGTATTGCGCTACGGGGACTCCACCAGCGATCTCCAAGTGGTAATCATGCCGGCGAAGGAGGAAGTCATCGCCGAAGTAGAAGTCCTGTTCTCTGCTGTGGCTGGCGATTGTGCCCGGAAATCGTGCGCGCAAACCTCGCCACTGCTCTGCACCCTCTTGCCACGGCGCAATCTCGGTCACCTCGAAGTCTGGCATTGCCATCAGGAATGGAGTCGTAAGGTATGTCCACCGTGCGTAACCGTTGAAGTATGCGCGATGAAGTAGGTCCCAGGGCGTATTCATCGTGTGACCAGCAAACGCTCCTCGGGGGTTCGAGCGCTCCTGTACGACAAGACCCGCGGTCGTTTCGATCGAGACACAGTTGGGCGTAAATATCATTCGCCAATCGGGTTGTCCAAAAGGTCGAATGACTGTACTTTGCTCATGGATTGTGACCGTTCCATCGAGAGGTTTCGGATCGGCCTCAAGCCCCTTCATGGGCAGCAATCCGCCTCCGGCCACAAATGTTGCGCTCACCTTGTTGAATTTGTTCCAGCGATCCAGACCGCCGTGTGCTCGTAAAACCAAATCAAGAAGCTCACTCATGGCATTCTCCCCGGTGACCGGCAACTCCTGAAGGTCATTGGCATCGCCTCCACGCCGAAGCGTAATTTACAGCCAAAATGTACATTTGCTAATGCAAGCGGAATGCCATTCGCAAATGCCTGAAAAGGCATCGATGTACGCTGATTCGTCATCGTGGTTTTCGTGGAATTCGTTGGGGTCGTGTTTCCACCTACTCGTAAATGGCCTGAGCAGAGTTCGAGGTGGCTGTTAGCTTGGCTGCGGCCCGTTGGCATGTTCGCTTACGTGCGTTTGTGCCTCTGCCCCTTGATCACGCAGACAAACGCAACTTGTCTGCCTCGATGCTGGGCCAGACGTGCTCTCAATGTGATCGTGCCGGGTGATCTTCTCCGAAACCGAATCGACCTAGTAATTCCGACGGTTCACAGCGATCACTCGCGTTGCCTTTCAGAGAAAAACGCCGATTGTGGCCTATGCTTCCCGGCTGAGGGCTGAGGCCAGATTTTGTAGGTCTTCGTAGCGAGCGATCGTGTTCCGGGTGTATTCGCCATTGTGCTCGCTATTCAACAACGACGGGCTGGCAAGGCCGGCTGAAGATTCTGGGGGAAAGCCGGTCTTCCGGCCTATAGCCTCGGCCATGACGTTCATGTGGTCTGCCAGTTTTCGGCGCATCTCCACAAGACCGGGTTCGGAAGAAACGTCTATCCCTTGTTGATCGTGCAGAACTGCGACCTGATTCCAGATCAGTGCTGCAGACGTGATGGAGATCTGAAGGATCAATTCACTTGAACGAAGGTGTTGATCACGATCGACACCGAATTCGTATTCGACTGCTTCGCTCATGGTTCGGAGGGCGGAGATATTCTTTCCCACCCGGTCGCGTACGCTCTCTGTTTCCCGTAGAAGTTGATCGCGCTGCTCGGCAGCGTCAATTAGCAGAAAGAGACTGGCCCCGCTTCTTAGTACGGAAGCCAGTACACGGCGCATGGCGGTCACCGTGCGTACCGGCCAGATTTGATCGAATACGAACCACATAACGACAAGAGCAAAGATTATTCCGATGAATCGATCGCGAGCTGGCGCCAACTCCGTGGACGCGCTAAAGTCCAAAAGCGCCACGAGGTAAAAGGCAAATGCAACCTGAATACCCAAGTAGTTGAACCGTGATCCTCCGGAGATCCATGATGCGGCAAACGCGATGGTACCTACCAGGACAATGAGCGAGGTGATCGAGTCCATGTAAGGAAAGAGAAGCGCAATAGTTCCGAGTCCAAGCAACAGGCCACCCAAGAGCGAGCCCAGTATGCGAAGAGTGACCCGCTGTTTCATCGCAGCTGTAGTGCTCAGTCCTGTAACCATGACTGTAGTGACCGATGTCGATACTCCCGGCCAGTCGATTGCGTTGTACACGATGTAACAGACCGTGGCGCAGAGACTGATCTTGAGAGCGAAGGCGATATTATCCTTATCTCGGATCGCACCCGGAATCAGAAAGGGGACATTTCTGGAGGGCAGGACAGCCAACTCCTTGTTCTTCGCAGCGCCCAGATTGACGGGCATCACCAGGATGGAGTGGATGGTCGCTTCCACACGATCCAGTAAGGTATTCGTTGTTTGCGGCCCGGGCTCCAGGCGCTTCTCCGATTGCGGGATGGCTGCAGGAATCAGGCGGCCACATTGTTCAGCGATGCGCGCACAACGCTCGATAAATTCGGGATCGTCGCGGGTGTCGCTCTGCAAGCCAAAGGCTGCAGAATGATCCATGAGTTCGGCCAGCATCGTGATCTGCACGCGCGTTCCAATGGGAAGGTAGCCAGTGTCAAGATTGCGGTCGACGATCTGGTTATATAGATCCATCATTCCTGTTTGCCCCGCAGCCGCAAGGCGTGACACACGGGCGGCAGCATCGAACCGTTGTTTCGGACTGACCCCCTCCCGTGCGCACAGGCTGAACATCTCCTCCAAAGACTGATAGCGAATGCGGAACTGGTCTTCCAGGCGATCAGCCGGGGCGCGCGCACCAAAGATGTACTCCACGGCAACGCCACAGACTGCAGCGATTGCAAACGCGGCTACCAGGCGAAGCGAATTCTTTACTATTGTGTCCTCGTGTGCGTGATGTTCCCAGAAGCCAATGACAACGCAGTAGATGAACCCAATGGCTCCGCCGAGTGACGGGAGGCTCGTGCTCACTAGAATCATTCCGCCAATGAATGTCACAATGGCAACGCTGAGGACGCGCGCCATCGGATCATTGTCACTGACAATAACAACAGCCATCTCGACGACGATCACGAGCACTATGGTCACAACAAGGACAAAGGCCGTTCGCAGGGATACGGAAGGACTCTCTCGTCCGATGAGAAACATGAAGTACAAGCCATAGGCGATGTACGGCATTTGCAGCACCAGCATCAACACCAGCACGAGGATGGATGCCAATGTCATCCGAAGAGAACTGTTGAGACGTCCGGGTGTGGGCTGGAGATCCTGCCAGACGCGTTGCAGCCACGGTGTGGGCTTCGGGAATGAGAAATCTTCGACCATCCGGCTATCTCACCACCGTCACGGCTGTAGCTCCGATACGGAACAGATCGGAATCGGGGTTCTGAATACGAATGCGAACCGGGAACCGCGACGAGAGATGCACCCAGTTGAGGGTCCGTTCGATATTGGGGAGTCCGGCGACTACGCTGCCATCCTCGGGGAACACGCCATACCCGATACTCTCCACCAGCCCAGTGAACTTTCTTTCTGGATGCCCCATGAGGTAAACTTCGACCGGTGAGCCGACGCGTATGTTTTTCACTTTCCCCTCACGATAGTTTGCGACGACCCACCATTTACGGGTATCGATGAGCGTGAACATCGGAGTGCCCGGTCGCGCGTAGGCGCCCTCTGAGATGTTCATATTGGTCACGTAGGCATTGAAGGGCGCGACGACGCGGCATCGTTCAAGGTCGAGTCGGGCGCGATCGACCTTTGCGGCGAGACCGGGCCGTTGCGACTCAAGAATATCCAGGGTGTCGATGACATGAATTGATTGGCCCAGCTTTGCGCGTGATTCGGATGCCTGATCGTCGGCTTCCTCCTGACGAAGAGCCGCCTGTGTCTCCTGGGCCTGTGCCTCGCTGAGCGCGGCCAGGGCTGCATCGTAGCTGCCGCGAGCTACTCGCACCGCCGTGTTGGCTTGATCTACTTGATCGACCGTCACGTATTGCTTCTGCAGCAAGGGTTCAATGCGATGCAGGTCGTTGGTGGCATATTTCAATTGGGCTTCTGCGGCATTGGCTGCAGCCTGGGCACGCAACACCGTTGCTTTGGCTAAATCAACCCCACTTCCGGCGGTGCGTATCGCGGTGGTGGAGTTATGGACGGCGGCACTTGCTGCGTCGACGGCGCTATTCTGCGCCGCGATTTTACGCTTCGTATCGATGATCCGCTGTTCCAGATTTTCCTGGTCGGAAAGAGCCTGCCGCAGAGCGTACTCGTAGTCGCGTGGATCAATGACGAATAGTAAGTCGCCCTGCTTCACGAACTCGTTGTCTTTGACCGGCAACTGGGCAAGACGTCCACTGATCTCAGGGGCTATTTCGATGAAGTTTGCCCGCACGCTGGCGTCGTCGGTCCGGGGATGCCGCTCGGTATCCAGAGTGACAAACAGCAATGCAACGACAGCGCCGGCAACTACTCCGAAAAAGATGCGGCGTCCCAGTTGCTTGCGATTGAGGTTCTCAGAGTCCTGTGTCATACATTGTCCTATCGGAAGAAAATCAACCACAACAAGCAGGTAGAAGCAGCGACCACGCATGGATAAAAAAGCGCAACCGGGCCCACTTCAGATTCCAATCGATAGCGCAGCAATAAATAGCGAACGGCAAATGCCAGAACCACTCCGGCGATGAGGCAAACCATCCACGCCGGGAAGAAGGAACCGATGATAGAGATAGAAGGCGCACGGCTACATCCGGTGCATAACAGGCACGTGACTGTAACGCCGAAGAGTCGCACTTTGGTCATTGCTTTTGGCCATCCTGTGTTTGTAGTTTGGTCGCGGGGGGCAAGCTTCGTAACAGATTCCCGGTCACGAATTCTAGTTGGACTGCTTGCAGAAAGAGTTGAGAGCGGGCGGATACAGAGGAGAGCCGGGCCAGCGCCAACTGCCTCTCTGCCGTTACCACGTCGACCAGGTTCTTGACGCCATACTTGTAGGCATCCAGCGATGCCGAGTACGAGGTACTGGCCGACTCGAGCAGCGCCACCGCTGCTTGTTCCTGCCTCTGTGCTGTGCGAAAGGCGATGAAACCAGTCCAGACTTGGCGTTGAGCCTGGTCATGCTTGTCCGTCAACTCATCCTGGGCCTCACGCTTTTTTGACTCAGCCATGGCCAATCGATTCTTTCGGTCGCCCCCGTCAAAGATTCGCCACTCTATGCCAAGTGAGGCAGACCATACGGGTTCATTCGCTGCTCCGAGCTGACCATAGTCAGCAGATGGCCAAATGGCTTGTTGCGCCCCCGAACCCGAGAGCACTATCTTTGGCCGGTATTCCGCCTTGGCCGAGCGGACCTCATTATCCGCGGCGCGGATTTCTGCGACCTGCGCCATCAGGTCGGGGCGGTCGGCCATTGCGCGATTGATCAGTTCATCGATGGAGAGGGTCAACGAGTCAGGCAAAGGAGCATTTTTTTGAGCGTCAATCACGATGTTCGGCGAAGGCTCGACGCCGAGTTCCTCTGCCAGAGTGACCCGTGCTATTTTCTCGTCGCCGTCGGCCGATTCCAGATCGAAGACAGATTGCGATGTTTCCGCCCTGGCATTAAGAACATCCGGCATCGTGGCTCGTCCGTTCTGTAGCCGGTCTTCGGCAGCGTCCTGCGTCGTCTGTGCGGTCTTCAGAGTTTCCTGGGCAGCTTGAAGACGCTCTTGTGCGGTGACCAGCTTGTAATAGTCGCTTGTGACCTGGAACGCTACTTCCTGGTTGGCCTGGATGAAATTCGCCCCGGCGGCCAGGGCCTCGGCTTTCGCCGCGCCGATGTTGGCCTCCCTCTTGCCAAAGTCGAAGATAAGATACTGCAGTGCAAGTTCGGGCTGCACAACAGTGGCTTCGACCATGATGTAGCCGCGCGGGGCAAGCGGTTTTGGAAAAGGCTCGATCAGTCGTTCATTTGCGAAGGTTGCAATCCCCGTCAAAACGGGATAATAGGCGCTTTTTGCGATGCCGAGTTGTTCCGCCTTCTGCTTAGCGCGCTCCCAAACCACGCGCGTGCGTGGATTGTTGTGTTCCGCAATATCGACGAGGTCAGCTAATGAATAGGCGTGGGTCGGGTCCAGCGTCGCGATCTTTCCCACAGGTATCTCATGAGCGGCGCAGTTGAATGCGGCGAGCGGAGTCGAAGCTACCCCGGCGCACTGCGACCATCCCTGTTCTCGCAAGAATAAGAAAAGGAAGAGCGACAAGGACAGCGGGCCGAATTGGCGCATTGAAGGAATGTACATCGACCTTATCGAAGTGAAGGAGTCAAACTTACTGGAAGATTTCAAACGCGCGAGACGGGTGGCCCGCCTGCCGATTGTTGTGCCACTGCAAGGGGCCTCCCGCTCACGTGCTAGGCACGCTAGGCGCGGAGTGCTCTACGACGGTGGCTGTCTGTAGCTCGGCGCCAAGCGTCTTGGCAAGAAAAATTGTTGAAGCCAGGGCCCCTAGCGATTCGTCAACGACTACAGCGATCCTTTGGAACATATCCTCTCCTACATCTACGCTTAAGAGCGTCGGCTGCCGTTCTACGCGATCTACTTTTTTCGCTCACAGACTGCAAGAAGCGTGGCTGCGTCGTCACCAGCTCGTGTCAATTCTGAAAGGTCGATCGTGTTCACAAATTCGATTTGCATCCGTCCACACACGTACACACGATGGCAATCACCTCGCTGTCGAGCCGTTTGATCGAGAAGCTCCTTGGCATCGCCTCCCCGCCGAGCCGAAAGTTACAATCGTCCTGCACGTTTACCAATGCAAGCCACATGCCATTCATAAGTGCTTGAAAAGGAGTCGAAGCAGGCTCATCTGTAATCGGGGATCTCGGGGATTTCGCGGATTTCGTGTTGCAGTCGAGGCGACATCTTCGCAGACTTTGAGGCAGCTCTTACGGATTCCAGTTTCGAGATCTTGGAATAAGAGCTGCGGTGGATTGATCGCTTTCGTACCGAGGTAAGTTTGCCCGATGGGTGTGCGCGATAGTGGATACTACATGGCATCCGGATTCCGTGATCGCAAGTTGTCGGGTTGGTTCGGACTCTGTGGTTGTGGTGACGATGGGCCTTCCCGAGGGGAAAGGTTTCAGAACAGAACGACCTTCTGAACCAACTCGAGTTGCTTCTGATTCTTTATGGGGCCAATCGGTAGGCTGGCCGGATCGCCGGCATTCTGACCTTGTGCGCAATCTACGTTCGGCCGATGAAGCACAACAAGCCATACTCGCGAATACCCGCGTCAGATGCTGGTTGCAACGGAATGCTGCCACGGAGTGCAACATTATGCTGCTAGTGGCAACATTCCCAATGCACTATTATCCTGCCGCCCGGTGCAATCCAACCAATCTTGCCATTCAATGCGAAGGGTCTCCATTGCCACATCCAGCGGCCCGCGGCTGCATGGCGAACCCCGGTCGGAGCAACCAGGCAGTAAGACGGGGTTTGCCCGTTATCCACCCGGACCCCGGAAGATTGGAGTTCGTCAGTGCAACTGGAGCGCTCCGTGAGTGACTCGGCGATGAAGCTCTCATTGAGATTCGCGGTAGCCGAAACTTCTCTATGGCCGACCACTCAGCAGGAACCGAAAAAGGGACCTCTGGCTCGTGCTTTCACCAAGTGCGTTGCCCGCCTCATGCTGAACCGTTGCGCCCAGCCATAACACTTTTCAGACACCCTCTTACAAGAAAAGCCCGATCTGAACCCCGTGGTTACGGGAGAACGCGCCCACGTGTAGAGACCGACCTAGGCTCTCATGCCTCCACAGGGAGTCGCATAGGGACAAGAAAGTTGCTGGCGAGAAGGTAGGTGAATAGATGTCCGAGAGGTGGCGCGCGACGCAGCTGGCTTGCCGAAACCCATCCATTCGTCTCACTCCACTCCCAACCGATAGCGGAAGCACTCTTCAGCCATTCCCGCAGATCCGCGACGGTCATCGGATAAACGTAGATGCGAACATTCTGGGCGAAGAGACGCGCGAGGGCCTCCAGAAGTCTGCCTTCGAGATTGCCGTAAACGTCTTCAAACGCTCGAATCACGAGGGAAAGACCTCCGACGACGCGTACAGGAGCCTGCGTATGGCGGTTTACGAGAGCTGTCATGTGGTAGAGCTCGGGTTTACGAAAAAGCAGCACGTCGCCGCCAGCGGCGAGAAGCGCATCGATGCGACGAAGCAAGTCGGGAATTTCCGGTGCTGGTTCGTCCGGCGTGAACGGAGCAACGTTTAGGCAAAAAAAACCAGCGGGCTCCGGTTTTGTTTCGCCAAGGTCCCCCTGAAGCTCTTGAATTGCCGAAGCCAATAATCGTAAATGGACGTGCGAGTGAACGGGATCGGTGTGGCCGAAGTATCCCGGCGCAAGCACGACGGCTTTCTTGTGGAGAACCTCGGTAGGGGGAACAGTCGAGCCATTGGCGGGGAAAAATACCGTCTCTGCGAGTCCCGCACGAACCAGGTGGACTTGCAGGGCACGGCGATCCCAGCTCTCGAATGCCGGCCCTCGAAGGTCCACGTAGTCGATCTCGATTCGCTCCGCGACGACGTCTTGTGTCAGGCCTTCCAGAAATGATTCCTTAGTTTGCACTTCATAGAACGCGGCATAGATGAGGTTGACGCCCAGAATACCGATGGCTTGCTGCTGGAGGACATTCGAAGGATCGCGCATATTGATGTGCAGCAGGACGTCGTTGGGAGGACCACCGGGCTGCAACTGGAACCGGAGACCTATCCAGCCATGGGAGTCGTTGGTTCCGGCGAAGTTACGCGCGGAGACGGTATCAACAAAGCAGAAGAACCGAGTCTGCGGCCCACGGGTTTTGCCTAATTGCGTGAGAAGTTGGGTCCATTCGTTGTCCAGCATCGCCTCAAGTCGCTGTTTGGATACGTAGCGCGACCCCGAGCCGTAGAGATCATCGCTGACTTCCTTGTCGTAAGCGGAAATGGTTTTAGCCACCGTGGCAGAAGCCCCTCCCACGAGAAGGAACCAACGCGCGACTTCCTGTCCGGCGCCGATTTCGGCGAAAGAACCGAAAGTGGATGTATCAAGATTCAGGGTGAGCGCTTTGTGGTGAGTGTCGAGTTTTTGATCAGCAGTTCCGTATCTCCGGCTCAGCGATAATGACCGCGACTGGTCACAGACTCTCTCATTCTGCATGGTTTTCTTCTTCCTTCCCATTGGAATCCTCCGGCGACGCGGTCGTGGTCCTCACGTGGCTCTTTCCGGATCGACGTAAGACAACGATCGATCTCGGAGCCAGCACGTATTTCGTCTGTTCTAGGTCAACTCCGTCGTTCGAGAAATCGTCAGGACTCGGTAAAGATGTGTCCACGATTCTCTTCCACTCCTGTGCCGCTCCTTCCTGAACCTGGAACTCTAGATCTTCCCAATACGCGTTGATCATCGTGTAGATGTCATCATCGCCTTGAGATGCGCCGTGCAGGCAGAGCGCCAGGCTGTGGGAGTTGTGAGACAGATCGACTGTCGAACCGGTTCCGTACCAGGAAACATCCTCCCTCCAGAACCTGCTGCGGCTGAGGGTAGGATGATTTTTTCGGAACGCGATCATGTTTTGGAAGAAACGGAAGATGTCGGCGTTCGCCTGGAGACGGCTCCAGTCCAACCATCCTGTTTCGTTGTCTTGATTATAGGGATTGTTGTTGCCAGACTGGGTGTTGAGGAATTCGTCTCCGGCGCGCAACATCGGTGTTCCGTTCGAGAGCAATAGCAAACAGCAGAAGTTCTTAGTCTGTTTTCGGCGCAACGCAAGCACCTCTGGCGGTGCTCCTTTGTCCCCCTCGTGCCCACAGTTCCAACTGTAGTTGGCGTCCGTGCCATCGCGGTTGTCGTTACCATTGGCCCAGTTGTACTTGCGATCATAGGAGACGAGATCGTACAAGGTGAAGCCGTCATGGCAAGTTACGAAGTTCACGCTCTGGTAAGGGTGATACGCGTTGGCGCGGCTGTCGGGGAACAAGTCATCGCTGCCATAGAGGCGACGCATCAGGTCAGGGACCATCCCGGGATCGCCATTCAGGAAACGGCGAACGTCGTCGCGAAAACGTCCATTCCACTGAAGCCAGGTCAATCCTGGAAATCCGCGACCAAGCTGATATGCGCCTGTGTCCCAAGGTTCTGCGATTAGATGTAACCGACTCAACTCCGGATCAGCAGCAATTTCGCTGAAGGTGGGGGCGTCTCCCCAATTGAGTGATCCATCGGCATTTCGGCTGAACACTGACGCAAGATCAAAACGGAAGCCGTCGATATGCATCTCCTCTTTCCAGTAGCGCAAGCTGTCCATCAGCATCTTGCGCACGTGCGCCTGGCCGAAGTTCAAGGTATTGCCGGTCCCTGAGTAATTTGCGTATGGGTTTGCCGGATCCGAGGACAGCATGTAATACCCAGCATTGTCGAGACCCTTGAAGCTGTAGATCGGCCCCGTATGATCGCCCTCGCAGGTGTGGTTGTACACGACGTCGAGTACCACGCAGATATCAGCCTCATGAAAGGCCTTCACCATTTCTCTAAATTCAATATGCTGTTGGCCGTCATCGCGCGTGCTCGCATATTGAGCATGCGGTGCAAAGAAGTTCAGAGGCATATAGCCCCAGTAGTCGCCCTCTTGTGGATCTCGCTGAAAGACCGGCATAAGCTCGACGATGGTTATGCCGAGTTTTTTTAGATATGGGATCTTTTCCACCAAACCGGCGTACGTACCTGCGATGTTTGGATCTACCCCGGAGTTAGGGTTCTTCGTGAAGCCGCTCACGTGAAGCTCGTAGATAATCGCATCGGACTCATGCCGCGGTGACCGATCTCCGGACCAGTCAAAGGCCGTGCGGTGAGCCATCAGCGCTCCCAAAGGCACGCGACCGGCATTTGCTCCTTCCTGCATAGCCAAGTCACGATCAAAACCGGGGGGGAAAAAGATGCATTTCGCGTATGGGTCGAGGAGAATCTTCTGGGGGTCAAAGCTATGAAGTGGAGGAACGGTCTGTCCCGATACGGAGTATGCATAGTAGCGAGCTTCGCCAATCTGTACGATTGGGATACGAGTGTGCCAAACCCGACCTGATTTGTTGCGCAGAAAATCGAAACGAAACGTCAGAACGGGGTTCACCAAATCGGCGGCGGAGAAGAGCAATAGAGTGACACTCTCCGCATGTTCAGAGTGAACGGCAAAGTTGAATGCCTGCTCTTCCTCAATCCACGTGACACCAAGCGGCAAGGGATTTCCTTCAGCCTGAGCCCATGTCGGGCGTTCCGTGAGTGTGGCCTCCATGGGGTGGGCGGCCTCAGTCGCACGCTCCACGTTGAAAAGCATGCTAACAGTTGAACTCTTCACTTTAGTTTCTCCAGTCCCCGGACCGACATATTGCCTTGGATACCCGCCGTCAGGCACGTCTGTCAGGGACCGTGCTTCGGTAGCACTGGGCATGATCCCACCTTCTAAATGTCGATGCCTTGATCTTAGGAGGCAGCCCGGGAAATCAGTTTTAGGACTTTAGAATCTAGATCCTTGGCTATCTCCAACGCCTTCGCGTTTCCATAAGGAGACAGAAAGCTCGCCATTGTGTCGTAAGCGAGATGTATCCCGTCCTGACTCTCGTAGATGAGAATGGTGACCGGAGCGTAAGAGCCAGCGTCGGGAACATGCTCCGCCATTCGCTTCATGATCAGAGGATTGCCTGCGATGATGCGTATCATCTTGTAGGCTGTTGCTGCGGGGTCCTTCCGCAAGGCCATACCCAAATCCAGGCGGAGGAATTCCATTAGATCAGAAGTGCCTACCGCTCCATTGACGAGTTGCTCAAACTCCGAAAAAGACTCGGCCGCAGCCAATTTTGGCGCAAGCGAACTCATTTCGGGGCGGCCGATCCCTGCGTAGATCCCGGCGAGAGTCTCCTCAAAGGATTTTGTCGATACGACGTTGAATCGCTCCACCCGAATCTCTGTAGATTTCATACCTCTGCTCCATTCTTCTTTGCAGGCTATTGGCCTGGTTGACTGTCGAAAGCCTAGTGTTGACCGCATAACCTTGTCCGCTAACCGTGCTCACATATCCAAGTTGGGACAGTGTGTACAGACATCGCCTAACGGCTGCGCGGCTGAGACCTGTTACAGCGCTGATTTTTGCGATCGTCGAGCACTCGATTTCCGAGCCGAAAGCCTCAAGAACAGCCAAGCCTTTGGCGAAGGAGAGCATGAAATCAGGGTCGCCAGAGAAGCGCCTGAGTTTCATAGCTTTGTTTTCGGGGTCGTCGATATCAGTGCCTGAAGCCATTCATATCTCCTTCTGACTGACGTGCAGCGAAACTGCGGGTGACTGGCCGAGAGTATCCCGCGCTCTGTTCGTGAACGTCTCACGCAGCATTCAGTGACGAGGGTAAGACATGGTCCAAACCGCCTTATCGCCCTCGCGGTATTCATTGCCTTCCCACGGGCTGCCGCAGACGTGCAGATACTCGTAGGGGGTTCCCGCGAACATCACCCAAGCGCCTTTGTCGCGAACGGTGGTCGGAAGCCCATTTGCCGCGGCATCGAAAGGCCACGTGATCATCCAGTGTGGTCCTATGGGAATGGCGGGACTGGTTTTATCCGCAGGGTTGGTGTTGCTTCTCTGTGTGGCGCCGCACAGCATGTAAATCATTCCGGGCGCTGTGTTCGTCGGCTTCGGCTTTCCTTGTATGGCATCCATCATCCATCGCATCCCCATAGGGTTCATACACATCGGTGGGACGCCGATTTTGTTTTCGTTTCCCGGTGTGCAAACCCACTCGTTGGTTCCTTTGGCTAGAACGGTCAGGCTGCCATCGGCAGCCATTTCGGCAACCGTCGCGTCTTTGGTCACTTGTTCGGGCCCAGCGAGGCGCGCCCTCGTAATTCTTGGATCTTCCCCCTTATCAGTCCCATATTGGCCTCCTGAAACCGGGTCGTTGGACACTGTATCGTTCCGTCCGATCTCATCCACAGTGGAGAGACCAGACAGAGCCTCAGCTTGGCCGGAACTGTTGGTCAGCAAAGCCGCAGCGGCTATCGTAGTTGCGAGAAATTCTCTTCGGGTTTTCATTGATACTCATTCCTCCAGTCAGCGTAAGTAACGCCAGCGCCAGAAGGAGACCGCCCCCAGTCTCTTCCAGGCCTGCCATTGACATGCAACGCCGGCTAGGTCCGCCGAACCAGCCGAACAACTTTTGTGTGCTGCGTGAGGTGAGGATCAATTCCACGATCAGCCGCAGAAAAAGAAATCCGATACCCATTTGACCCGTCCTTTGACAAGCTAGTAGTCAAACCACAGATTGGTTGCGCGCACCTTCTCCTCGGTGTAGGGCGGGAAGAGGTGATCAATGGCCACGTCAGGTGGCGAGAAGAGAATTGACTTGGCGTGGGTAAGGGAGTCGAACCCATACTTGCCGTAGTAATTCCCGATGCCGGAGCTTCCTACTCCTCCGAAGGGCATCGACTCAATGAAGACAAGAACGTTGGTCTCATTTACCGCGCCCCCACCGAACGAAAGTGACCGTAACACTTGGTCTATTGCCTGTTGATTCCGGCTGAACACATAACCGGCGAGTGGTTTGGGTAAGGACTTGATCTTCGCGATTAACTCCCCCAGATCGGAGTAAGTCAGGATCGGCAAGATCGGACCGAAGATCTCATCTTCCATGATTGTGTCGGACCAAAAAACGGGATAGAGAAGAGTCGGATCAAGGTAGCAGGCCGATTCATCGAACTTCCCGCCATAAACCACCTTGCTGGGATCGATCAGGGATGCAAGTCTTTTGACGGCTGAGGAATTGATGATTCGGGAGTAGTCCGAATTGCTCTTGGGGTCTCTACCGTAGAGCTCGACCACGGCCTTCATGCATTCCGCAACGAACTCCTCTGCCACCGATTCATGAACAGCGGCATAGCCGGGTGAAGTGCACCACTGTCCTCCCCACGCCGTTGCACCCCAGACAATTTTCTTGGCTGCATCGGGCAGGTTCGCCGTCTCGTCAACGATCGCGGGATTTTGGCCGCCCAATTCGAGCAACACCGGGGTGAGGTGTTCGGCCGCCGCTCTCATCACGACCTTTCCAGCGCTCACGCTTCCGGTGACAAACATGAAATCAAAGGGGAGTTGCAAAAGTTCTGTAACTTCTTCCCGGCTACCCATAACAGCGGCCAGAGCTTCCGGTTCGAAATACTTCGGGATCAATTCCAAAAGCAACTCGTCGGTCGCAAGTATCGCCTCCGACAGCTTCAATATGCACGGGTTGCCTGCGGAAAGAGCAGTGCAGGCTGGACGCAGCGACAAAACAAGCGGCCCATTGAATGGGCAAATGATCGGCGTAACGCCATACGGCTCGCGGTACACGATTCCTTTATGTCCGGACTTAGCGAGGAACTTTGGGATAGGCGCTTCGACTGGTTTCATCCACTCCTTGAGTTGAGACTTCGTGTATTCGATGGATGCGATAGTGGCAGAAACCTCGAAGATGTTCTCCTGGATCGCAGTCTTGAAATCTCTTCTCGATGCTTCGGAGAAGCGCTCGTTGTTTTCCTTGACCATGCGGGAAAGGCGGTCGAGCTGATCAATTCTCCATTCATAGGTCTTCGTGACGTCCGTGGCGAAGTACGCCTTTTGTTTGTTGAACAGATCTTGAGCAAAAGCTCCTCCCCTGGTGCCCTGGTTGGACTTCGCGAGGTCCGATGCTGCGACTTCAACTGCTCCAGTCGTGGCTTTCATTTGTCACTCCGTTTCATTTGTATTTCGTTCTGGTTGGACGACAGTGCACCAACCCTCAATGCTTGTCGGCTTCTTGAATCGGTATGACCAAAAACCATTGGTCGGCCTGACTGGGGAGAGGCAAATGAATGATGTATGTGCCGTTCTGGCCGCCGCGGGTGAAACCCTGGAGATCTTCTGGATGAGGGGTTACCAGCATAATGTGGGGTCCCACGTGAAACACCCCGCCGGACGCGCCCGGAACCCATTGCCCCATAAACATGTAGGAAACGCCAAGTCTCTCAGCGTGCTGCGGCCGTCCGGCAAGGCCATCTTTCAGCCACTGAAAGAAGACCTTATCGAAACATCCCGGGTCATCGTGCTTGGAGCCGGGCGGTGGGCCCGGCAGGCAGGTCCATTCACTGGTCCCCTGACGGAGAACTCGAAACTCGCCACCTTTGGTGGCTGGATAATCCACGATGGTCGCGCCATCGGTTATGAAGTTTGGTGCGGCCGTTAGTGCGTCCGCAATTTTCTCAGCGTCCGTTACAGGCAGGTGTTCGGTTGGGGTCTGCGCGCCGGCTGTGAGGGCAAAGAAAAGACAAAATACGGTTAACTTCATTTCAATCCTCCAGGAGCTTCTTTACAGCACAGCTTCGAATTCGACGTTGTCCATCTATGCAGCGCCCTTCGTCTATTGCAGCGCCAACCATCGAGACTTCCATACTTGCTAAGGGCTCACGTCTCGAACCGCACGTTGCTGATATCGATTGAGACCATCAGCATTTCCAGGATCGGCCGGCGATCGGGCCCACGCGTGTAGGCGCGCCGCTTGGTTGGCAGACGGATGCCATCCGCCACCACATAATCCGAAGTCAACTGCGCCGCATTAAAGCCGCCTGCGATATTCACGTTATAGTCATGCCGGCGCAGCATCAGGTCCTCACCGAAGAAAAAATCCTGAATGAGGCTGTGCGTCTCGATCGAACCAGGAAAGTATGCGCGCAACACGCGCCACGTCTCTGTGCCTTCACGCCAGGCTTCGGTCTCCTCGACTCGTACGCCATCCATCGCGAGGAGGAAGGGCGTGGTGAGATAGCTCCATAGGGCGTAGCCATTGAAATAGGCACGATGTAGCGGATCCCAGGGCGTGCTCATCTGATGGCCGGCGAACGAGTCTCTGGGCGCACCGCGCTCGGCAACAAGCGTGCCATCGAGTTTCTCAATGGCGATCCTGTCTGGCGTGAACATAGTGCGCTGATCAGGAGCTCCGTAGGGCGAGACTGACGAGCGTTCCTCCTGCAACCAAACGGTCATGCGACGCGGGCTTGGGTCCTGTGCGACTCCCTTGAGTGGGAAAAAGCCGCCGCCACTCACAATCGTCGCCTCGACTTTTTCGTATCGATTCCAGCGATCCATGCCACCGTGCGCGTCAATAATTCGGGCAAGTAATTCGTTCATCAGTTATCTCCTTCAGATTCAGGTTGATTCATCAGTTGACTGGCGCACTCTGCGCAGTTCCGTACTTTGTAACAAGCACCATGCGGAACCGCGCTTGGCCATGCATCATCCGAGCGTAAGCATCCGCTGCCTCTTCGAGAGGAACTGTTTCGATCATCGGACGGACGTTCTCTAGAACGCTGAAGGCAAGGGCATCCTCCGTTTCAATCGCCGTCCCGGTCAGCGAGCCATAGACCGAGCGTCCTCCGAAGACCAACGGCAACGCGCTTAGTTGCATCGGATCCTGCGGCACGCCCACTACGATCAGCTTCCCGCGGGCAGCAAGACCGGACACAAGTGGCCCCATAGCATCACCACTCGGAGCTGTTGCGAGTATCGCCCTGGCTCCTCCCATACGCTGCAGTGAGGCTGCGGAATCATCGACGGCAGTATCGATGTAGACGTGCGCGCCGAGATCTTTCGCAAGCTGTTCCTTCTCGCCTCCACGTCCGATTGCAACGGTATGGAATCCCATTTGTCGCGCAAACTGGATGCCAAGGTGCCCAAGACCACCAATGCCCTGCACGGCGACCAGATCTCCGCCGCGCAGGCCGGCATTACGAAGAGCATTGTAGGTCGTGATGCCAGCGCAGAGGAGAGGGGCGGCTTCTGCTGACCCAAGCTCATCGGGGATGGAGGCGAGGCCGCGCGCTTCAGCAATCACCACTTCCGCATATCCTCCATCTACGGTGACCCCCAAGACCACAGGATTCTGACAGTTCACCATGTCTCCGCGTCGGCAAGATTCGCATACACCGTCTTCGCCGGCAATGAGGCCGACACCCACCCTTTGACCGATCTTCCACCGGGACACGCCTGCACCGAGCGCTTCAATGCGGCCAATAACTTCATGCCCCGGAACGCGCGGCAGGGTTAGGCCCGGGTAAGTACCTGTGACCGTAGCGGCATCGGTGTGACAGATTCCACATGCTTCGACCCGAATCCGGACCTGACCCGCTCCGGGCTCGGAGATTTTCCGTTCCACTACCCGAAGCACGCCGGGTGCGGAGACTTCCACTGCTTTGTACGTGTCTTTCATGTGTCTCTCCCATGTGGAGTGGTCGTGGGTTGCTGCGAAGAGTCGAGTAGCCGATGTGGCCACAGCTTCGGTAAATTGCTACTGGACAATGCATTCTTGTTCTTTGTCAATCCACACACGAAGAAAGGCGGGGCACTTCCTGAGCCCGACACCTTTGCGCTCGCAAGCTGCAAGAAAAGTGGCTGCGTCGCGATTCGCAAGCGTCACTTCTGAAAGGTCGTGAGCGATCTTGGCGCTTTCCCCCTCGATCAGTTCCTTAATCGTGTCCACACAATCGATTTGCACCCGTCCACACACACGAAACACGATGGCATTCCCCTCGCTAACGAACCGGTCGATTCTAAAGGTCGTTGGCAGCGCCTCCCCGCCAAACCTAAGTTACGGCCAGGATGCGCGTTTACCAGTGCAAACCGGATGCCATTCTCAAATGCTTGAAAAGGCGGTCGACGCAGGCTGATTTGTTATCGGGGTTTTCGCGGAATTCGCGGAATTCGTGTTTCCATCTAGGGGTAGACGGCACTAGCTGAGTTTGATGGGGCTCTTACGAATTTGCAGTTTCTTGATCTTGGAATCAAGAGTAGACGCTGGAATTCGAAGCTTGGCTGCAGTTCCGTTGGTACTGTAAACTCGGCCTCCACTTTCCATGAGTACGGCTTCAATGATTTGGGGCTCTCGCGACCCGAGTCGCCGTCAGCAGGTTCAGGCACCTGTTGCCCCAATCTCTTCTTCGCGGTGTCTGTAGATAGCCAAGCTTCATCCACACAAAACACGTCATCAGGACTCACGATCACCGACCTCTCGACGACGTTCTGCAACTCGCGGACATTCCCTGGCCAATCATAAGATCGTCGAGAAGGAACTGAAACCAATCAACCCGCGCGCGGAAGTGACGAATGAAACACGGGGATTCACGTCCGAAACCGCAGAGACATTTCTTGCAGGCGCCGACGTGGTGATTGATGCAATCGACTTCTACGCAATCGAGGCCGATACCGTACACGGTGGATCGCCTGCAGGTCTAGCTGGTCATCGGTCTTGATCGGGACGAAGCGCATGTTTTGCCGAGCTACTGCTTCCGCGATGGCTTCAGCATCTAGGAAGTCGTTCTTGTTGGACTTCACGAATGGCTTAACGAACTGCGCAGGGATCAGCCGCACGTCATGACCCTGTGCTCGAAGGGCTCGGCACAGGAAATGCACCCCCGAGAAAGCTTCCAATCCGATCAGAGATGGCTGATTATGTTGGCCGTATGAGTCAACAAACTGCTTCTGCGAAAACTTCCGACGCACTAGAACCTGCCCAGTAGGTCCAAGTGCCACAAGCTGAAACGTCGTCTTACCCAGGTCAATGCCTATGGACGCAATCTGCATGTCGATAATCCTCCGATCAAAGTTGCCACCACAATCCTCCCTCTACGGGGAAGGATCAAGCGGTAGAGTCGAGATGTGGCGCGGTGGTCGAAATAGCTGCTGAGATCCGTATCTACAATCTTCCTATGGCCAGTGTTGATCAGCTTATGGACATGCCGCACTGCGTCCAATGCGCTGCGGTCTGCCCGATAGGCATACTGCTCCGGCTGCAGGTCGGCTTCGAAAATAGGTTCGAGCACCAACAGTGCTGCCGTCTGCACAACCCGATCCCGGATTGTTGGTATCCCTAACGGCCTTTGCTTTCCATCCGGCTTGGGTATGTATACCCGCCGCGCAGGGTGCGGTTGGTAGGTTCGACTTTTCAGTTCCTGCGCCAGTTCCTCCAACCACCGCTCCACACCGTACTGCTCGATGTCCTCGAATGTCCGATTGTCCACTCCGGCTGCTCCACCATTGGCTTTGCAACGTTTGCAGGCATACACCAGAACATCCTTGCGGTACACCTTGTCATACAATTAGGCTCATCACCAATCCCGTAGTCCTTTGTCGCTTATTACGTTCGTCTTCAACTGAGGCCTCTTCCCTCCACCGGCCTTACCCGGCTTCATCGGTACTACAAGCCTCTCCGCCACCCCAAACGGCCCGGCCTGTCTCTCGCGAGCTGCCAGTTGATCCAACCACAATCACCGCTGGGGCTTCCCGTGTTGCCTTCAGTCCCCTTTGCTTACATGCCGTCGCCACTACCCCGGCAGGTTGGAGGAAGCTGTTCGCTCATACTCTTCCCCCTCCTCGGCCTTCCCCAAGTCCGCGGCGGGTCCGCACCTGCATCATGAATTTCGAGGCTTGCTCAGCGTTCACTCACGTTACGGCCTGCACGCTTGCAGAGTCGCCTTTACGACCCTCTTCCATCGGAGGCTTCAGCAGCTTTGTTACCTCCACCGCTGCTCCGATTGCTACCGGGCGGAACGAACCAGTTCCCGGGTGGGACTTGCACCCACTGTGGACTAAACGCCTTTCACGGCGCACGCGGACCATCTCATTAGCCGACTTGCACTAAGACTTCCCAGGACTGGAGCACGTATGGAAAGGCAAGGAAGCTTCGCCCGCAAACGTCACACAGTCGGCATAGTACCGCCATCGAGGATGAACACGGACACTTGCAGTGCTCCTGGCCTCGCCTTTCACAATAGACGACCTCGGTTAATGCAACAAAGCCCTAAATTCGTTGGTGGTTATTTGATCTACCGGTTCAGAATGAAATGCTAGCAGCGAACTGCATGACACGTGGCGTCCCCGTCCCTATAAGGCCGGTGGCATTTGCTGTTGTGGTAATGGTGCCGAAGTTTCCTGCGCCAAAGGTTGCGTTTGGGTTTCCGTATTGTGCCCGATTAAATATGTTGAAGGCCTCAGCCCTGAAGTTCAACACGCAGCGCTCAACAAGGTTGAAGTTCTTGTCCAGCGCCAGGTCATCCTGCCAGAGGATCGGTCCGCGTCCGTAGTCCCGTGGCGCGTTTCCCCATGTCCCATTCACCGGAACGGCAAACGCACTTGGATTGAACCACTGCTTGATGGAACGATTGGCGAAATAGAGTGGTTGTCCTGGAACAAGATCAGGCCGTTGGTTCACGTTGTTGTGATCGGGAAGTGCGGCATTCGAACGGCTTACCACAATATTCACCGGAAGGCCTGAACGATAGTTCAGCAGATCGGTGAACTCCCAGCCACCGATAAGGACATCTGCGAGCCGATTTTGATTCAGGAATCTTCGTCCACGGCCAAAGGGCAATTCGTAAAGCAAGCTGATGTTCCCGGAGTTTCGGACGTCGAAGTCGCTTGATCCGCGCTCACATTGGAAACACACTACGTTTTGAGCGGAGTTGGATTCTCCCGCTCCCACCGATCCATCGTTGATGGCGTGGGACCACATATAGTTTCCTGCCAGGAACATTCCATTGTGAACCTCTCGTTTTACGTTTACTTGAAGCGCATTGAAACTGGAAGCACCTTCCTGGGTCTTCGTATCCACCTGACTTGGAAATGCAGGTGCGAGTGGGTTCTTGCCAAGCGCGGGGTCAAAGACATTTCCATATGTGCGACGGAATAGATGTGTGCCTTTGGCACCAAGGTAGGAGACCGTACTAACGACCTTGCCAGGCCACTGGTTTTGCATAGAGGCAGTCCAGTTTTGGACGTACGAGTCCGGATGGTGAAGAGACATGGATCGCGGAGTTACTGCTAGCCCTGTTGTCGGAATCAGACTGGGGTCGATCGGGTAAGCATAGGCCTGTGTCGCCGAACTCTGAAAGGTAATCGATGGCTCATCATTGACGGCAGGACTGTCCTGATCCGCAAGCTCCGACTCGCCGTGATACATTCCGTATCCAACCCTGAACACCATGTTGCCTTGGCTACCCGAGGGCGACCAAGTAATCGCCAAGCGTGGATCGAAGTTCAGATAGTTGGAATAAGAGAATGGTGAGCCAGGGCGGCAATAGCCCCCGCAAACCTGAATATCGAATGGGTTAGAGAGACCGTGCGCCAGGCTAAACGGCTGGAAGAACCCGTAACGTACGCCGGCATTCACGGTCACGTTTGAGCTAAACTTCCATTCGTCCTGAGCATAGGCAGCAATCTGCGTCTTACGCAGTCCACGATCCGGTAGTGGTGCCGTGGCCTGAAACGAGTTCAAGGTATTCGAGAGAAAGTTATCAAGGCTAGTCCAACTGGCGGTACCATCCGCCGTATTGGCCTCATTGAACTGCACTCTGCGTACATCCACGCCAAACTTCAACGTGTGCCGATTGAGGGTCCAGATAACGGTGTCGAGATAGGAGAATGTTGTGGAAACCTGCTGCTTATAGATGGTCTCGCCGAGCGATGTAAACCCACCCCCGAAGGAGAAATTAATGGGTAGACCTGTCACTTGATTCTGATGATATGTGTTTCGGTTAAGCCCGAACTTGGCTTCGTTAATCAGTCGTGGAGTGAACACATGAAGATAGTCAATGACAGCGTTATGAACGCTGGCATCCACTTCGATGCTCTGTCCTACAGCGTTTAGCGGGCTGGTGCTGGAACCTTGGTCGGTGTTATAGCGGACGTAGATGCTGTTTTTTTCGTTGATATGGTGATCGATCCGTCCAAGTCCTGAATCTTCCTTCACCGGACTAGCGGCGTAGCTGGTGTAGTTGTCGGCATAGCCTTCTTTATCGCCTGAAGGACTTTGGCCTGTAGGGTATGCGGTAATGATGGCCTGTAGCGGAGCGGACAAGGAAGCTACCTTCTGCCTAAACAGCGCGCTAGGCACCAGACCGACTTGGGGCACACCGCCCAACACCTGGCGAAACCCTTCATACGACGCAAAAAAGAATGTACGGTCCCGGATGATCGGTCCGCCCAAATCCGTGCCATATTGATTCAGGTGAAATGCCGGCTTCTTCGAGGTAGTGGGATTGAGCGGAGACCGAGCATCGAAAATATCGTTCCTCAAGAAGTCAAACACTTTGCCGTGGAACTGGTTTGATCCACTCTTCGACACAACACTGACCTGCCCGCCCGCGGATCCTCCGTTTTCGGCGGTGTAAACGGCGGAGTCGACTTTGAATTCGGCGATCGCGTCGGAAGATATCTGAAGACGTAGTGCCGATTTCAGGGCTTGCTTCATGACACCTGAAGCATCGACCCCGTCAAGGCGATAATTGTTGTCGTCAATCCCATTACCCGCAAATCGAATCGACGACTGTAGACCCGACCCGGAATCGATAGCTCCTGGTGCAAGCGTCTCGAGTGTTGCCCAATTACGACCGTTCAAAGGGATATTTCTGACCTGTTCACCGCTGACCGTACCGCCAAAGGTCGCTGTCGTTTTGTCAAGATCGGCGACGGTGTCAATTACCTCCACCGTCTCCGAAACCGACTGCACATGTAACGTAATGTCGAGAGTTCTGACATTTCCTGCAGTTTGTTGCACGTGTTCGATACGAGTTGTGGCGAAACCAGTTTTCTCGAATGAAATGGTATACAACCCGATTGGAAGAGCTGGAATTGTGTAATTTCCGTGCTCACCTGTTGCTGTTGTGCGAGTTACTTGAGAGTCCTCAAGGACAACCCTCACTCGGGCTTCACGTATTGGCGCACCGGATTGGTCGTTCACAGTTCCGTTCAGCTGCGTGCTGTCCACCTGAGCTCTGGAGAAAATAGTAATTAGGGTCAAGGCAACCAATACGGCATACTGTACTAATCTTTTCACTGTTGTCCTCGTCTAGTGCATAGTGCTGGTCCATAAAGATGCCGACGTCTGCATGCCGGATGTTTCTATCCAGTTGTCGGCAAATATTGTTCGGCGATGAATGATTGGATTTACGCGTGATGGAACAGTGCTTCCAGGCTCGGTATCCTGTGCTCTACCTCTTCACGAATGCTTTCCGCTTTGTGGATCGCGTCTGCTACATCCACAGCAGAGGTGTACGGAATCTCCATGACAAGAATTCCGATACGATGTCCCTGAGCATCGAACATCTGCATCTTTATGTTGTAGAAAGCCCCATCATCGATCTTCGCGCAATAAGTCTTACCATCTTTGACAGCCGCGAAATCACCCTCGCTGGTGCGTATTCCAATCCTGGTCGCGTTACCGTTCGCAACAAGCACCATATTTTGTTGGTCGGGAGGAATGACATGAAGCCCTAACTTTCTAAGAAATGGGTGAGTCGATAGTGTGTCCAGCACGATTTTTTCGGAGATCGGTGAATCGACCTGAGCCTTAGGCTCGACGACAACGCTCTTGGCTGGCTGTGTGTTGACTGGTTCGAAGATAATGATTCGCGCGTTCTTTCCGGCTTCACCAGGTACCGCAACAAATAGACGATTGAGCTCAGGCACGAGCCGGGCGGTCTTTCCTTTGGCGCCGGACGGTACACTACCCCGAACGACATAGTGGTCAAGGTCGGTCTGATCAAGCACATCCACAGCTCCATCACCAGCGGCATAGAGGCGCCTCGTCGCAGGGTCGAAGATCAGGTCGTCGACTCCCTTTGAGATCGGCAACGCCTGCAGCTCTTTCCCTGTGTTGGTGTCGAGGACGACAATCTGTCCGCTCCTGCAGCCGACGAACAAACGCTGGCGCTGTTCATCCAATGCCATAGCGACGTTTACCTTACCCATGGTCAGCGGCCAGGTGGCCACAACCGTGTTAGTCAACCTGTTGACAACGACAACCTGATTCTTCGCCTTGTCGTTCACGTAGATGCGGGGACGATAGTTATCAAGCGCCATCGCCTCGAGTGTGTCCCCATCGATTTTTACGTCCGCAATTTTCTTATGCTCCGTCGTGTCGACAACGGACAACATCGAATAGGGCTGGCCAACGTCACCACCGCCGTTATCAATGTAGAGGTACTTCCTGGAGATGTCGTAGCCAATCGAATCAGCATCTTTCAACAATGCAATGTGATCGATCAAACGGTACGTTTCGCCGTCATATATCTTAAGCGATCCATCTCCGCCATCAGAAACATAGATCTGGTCCAGATCTGGTCGATAGAAGACCGCATGAGGCCTCGCAATGCCGTCAATCTGATGAACCATCTTGCCTGTGCTGAGGTCGAATACAAGGACTGCTTTAAAAGCCTCGGGAGTAGCGAAGAGACGGTTACGCTTCAAGTCGATACCGAAGTGATCGAAGTTGCCTTGCACTGCACTAGGCAACTGAAGGGTCTGCACTATACGGAGTGACTCGCTTGTAGGAGGGGCCGTTGAAATCAAGACTCCCGTCTGGGCGATGGCACTGGGAAGGAAGGAAGCACAAAGTATTGCCAATATAAGACGATGCATGTGAAGGGTCCTGATCACTCTCGGTATCTAAATCTATGGCGTGATGAATAGATATTAGGCCGCAACGTGGTCAAGACAGTGACAATGCAATCAATTTGGAGATAAACCCTATTCAGTGAATACTCAGATTGGAACAGCATGACAGTAATCTAAGTGATGCGCACTTCTAAACGGGTCGACTCGTGTCTGTTGCCTGAACACAAACGAGTTGCTGACGTTTCCAACTTACAAAAATCCGAGAGCGCGCCTTCGGGAGTCAAAGTTGATCCGCAATGTGAGACTTCCAGTGTTCCCGCGATCAGAATTTAATATGCGCACTAAATTGTAATCTTCGTGCGGACAATGCCGCCGTTGGGCGCCCGAAGAACGTCGACTGAATATTACCTACATACGAGCTGAAGTTGGTGCGGTTTGTCACGTTGAACCCGTCGATAGCAAAAGACATAAGAGGTGCTCGATCCCCCTTTTTACTTGGGACATGCATATCGTGGCTCCATCGCAAGTCGAGCTCGACATTACCACCTGTTTCCAGACTATTTCTCTTTATTCCAGCGGGACGGGCATTCAAGATACCAGTATTGAACACGTCAACACCCGAAGTCTCGGTGTATGGCATTCCCGAATAGAGTTTCGTCCCGACGCCGAGATTCAACCAATGGTCTTCATTCAACGTACCTAGAAGATTGAATCGATGACGCTGATCAAAGTCTGCGCGGCTGTACTCTCCGGTTAGGTCATACTGATTCGCGGGGAACCATGCAATCCCTCCCGTGTTGTTGTTAGTTCGACTAAACGAATATTGAGCAAGCCCTGAAAACCACCTTCCGGTCTTTCCCTCCAGAGTCAGGTCCAGCGCATTGCCTACCTGTCTTCCTTCTGACTCAATTTGCCGTACAACACCAAGATTCGTGTTGGGCCTTGATGCATAGAATGGAGGGAGCGGAGCATTGATGTCTCTCGAGCGAAAGAGCGCGAGCCCAAGCAATCCACGATACGTTGCGGCAACAGTGAGTTCCTTACTAAGCTGGCGTTCAATCCCGAAGCTGTAGTGGGCGATGTAAGGAATGTGTGTGTTGGGAGCAAGCTGGACCAGGTTGGTGGGTAGGCTCGAAGGAGGAATGTCAGGAGGCAAAGGGATCGGATAACCCGGATTGAGAATGGTGTAGGAGCGAAGGACGACGCCGTTGTACCGCTTCAGATCTGCCATCGGCGTAGCTCCTGTTCGATCATAGAACAGACCACTGCCGCCCCGAAGCACGGTCTTCTGGTCCTTTGTGGAATAGGCGAAGGATATCCGAGGGGCGAAATCATGGATCGACTTGAAGTAAGTCTGCCAGTCGTAGCGAAGGCCTAACGAGACCTGAAGATTCGGCCGAACTTGAATCTGATCCTGGATGAATGTACCGATCTCATTCATCCAAAATACAGTTCTTCCTACTCCCGCTTGCTGCGTAAACGAGTATGGTCGATTTGCCACATAGTCCGAAAGACTCGAAAAGTTGAATGTTCCCTGCCGATTCGAACTGTCCTCCCATGCGCGCCTGCTCAAGTTTGGAATGTTGACGCCAAATTTGAGGTAATGTCGTCCTTTACTCCAACTGACTATGTCATTGATCTTCATATTATTCTCCGTTGCAAGAAGATCGGCCTGGGCACCACCGTCTGTAAATGCACCATCTACCACGATCTTCTGCAATGGTGAAACGCTGCGCGTCGGGTCATAGTCTTTCTCAAAAAAGAGCTGCAATTGATTGAGGAGGGTCGGTGACAGAATCAATCGATCGTTAAAGATTACGTCGTCCTCACGAGCTTGAGCATTGACCGCCGATTGAGCGAGAATGAGGCCGCCAGCTCCCAGATTCCTCGTAATGGTGTCCGTGACGTTGTATTGCAGTGAAACCCGATGCTTCGCGGAGAACTCATGAGATATTCGAAAGGCTACCTCGGTATCATGAATCGGCGTCGGCACATTGGTCGAGATGAGACCTGTTGGAGTCTGTGCATGAACGATTGCCTGCAGGTTATCTTCCTGTCGAGTACCCGAGACGAGGAACGTTGTCTTTTGATCGCTGCCTAACGGGCCGGTGATGGAGCCCTCATAGATTCGCTTCTGTTCGAACGGTTTGGTGAGGGCGAAATAGTTCTTCGCATCGGAGACTGAATCACGGAAGGTGAAGGTAAAGCTTCCATGTATTTGTGGAGTGCCCGGCTTTGTGATGATCTCGATGCGCCCTTTCCCTGGACGATTTGTCTCGGCACTATAGGGGTCATTGTTGATATGGGCTTCGGCAATGGCTGAGGCAGAGACACCGGTACCTTTCATCTCGACGCCGTCGACGATGATGGTGACCCCATTCGTGCCAACGCCCGATTGATCAAGAAAGGGTGCGAGGGCAGCGATATAGTTCTGATCGAAGACCGGAACCCTTTCCAACATCTGTGAACTTACAGCAACCTGATCTCGGTTCTCGGTTGGATCCGTCGTCACAGTGGAATCGGCAGATTCCACTGTGACTTGCGCCTCTACAGTTGGCAGCGCCAATTGAATCTTTAAGAATGGTTGCGACGAATGCGTAAAGTGTATCGGGGCTCTATACGCCTCAAACCCATACTTGGCTGGCACCTCCACTACGTATTGGTCGGGAGAGACTGGTTGCCAATGGAAATTACCTTGAGCATCGGAAACCGAATGCCGGATGATTGCGCCCTTTTTGGTCCGCAACTGAACATCTACTCCTGAGACAGCATCGCCAACCGGGTCAACAATACTTCCGTTCAGGGCTGACTGCCCCACAGCCAGTTTGCAGCCAACAATGAGCAGAAGGACCGCAAGAAATCGGGATAGTTTTTCCAAATAGGACAACATACCCCTGACACTAGCGCAAAATAGCTGAATTTCTCATGAGGAGAATGAAGGATAAGCCTTACATCCGGGACAGGTCGGTTAAATGCCTGGGTATTGACACGTGTTGCGCATTGTCAGCCCGAGGGAAAGCAACCTCAAAGGAGGTGCCACAGCCAATCTCACTATCAACCTTTATGGTTCCTGCGTGAGACTCGACAAGACTCTTGGCAATGGATAGGCCCAATCCAGAACCACCATCGCGCGGAGTTCTTGCCACATCTACTCGGAAGAACCTTTCAAAGATGTGCTCCTGGACACTGCGAGCAATCCCTATGCCAGTATCTCGGACAGTAAATCCACACCGTTCGTCTGTAGTCCAACTGATTAGCGTGACGTGCCCCCCAGTATGTGTGTAACGTACCGCGTTGTCGATAAAAATCATGAGGAGCCGCTCAAATGAAGCTCGGTTTCCAAAGACTGGGAGCACTCGGTTTTCTGGAAGATATTCGATCGTGATCCTCTTTGTAGCTGCGAGTGATCGAGCCCTCACAAGGATCGCATCAATAGACTCTCCCAACTCAAACAGCTCCATGTTGAGCAATCCATCGCCCTGTCCCATTCTTGCTAAGGTCAGGAGATCGCTGATAAGCCTTGCCATATACTCGCTCTCGCCCACGATATCGGTAAGTCCCTGCGTGATTCGCCGATTCTCGCCCGGCTCCATCAATAGAAGCTCTGCATTCGATCGGATGAGCGCGACTGGTGTTCGCAATTCATGCGAAGCATCTGCCGTGAACTGCGTGATTCGCTCATAAGAAGTCGCAATACGATCAAGCATAAAGTTGATAGTTCTCGAGAGCCTATCCAACTCATCATTAGTTCCTAGGAGTGGCAGACGTCGCGAGAGACTTTGGGCATCAATCGAGTTTGCAGTCTCCGTAATTTGATGGATAGGAGCGAGCGCACGTCCACCCATCCAATAACCTCCGAGAGCGGCAAGGAACGCAGCGGCCGGAATACTGAAGATGAGCAGCCATGCCAAATGGTCCGTCAGGTCTGCATATTCAGTCTGATCGACAGCGACCTGAATTACGAAAGTGGACAGGCCCACTGTCGCCAATTTGCTAATGGAACGAAAGGATCTTCGTCCAACACGAATATCCTGTTTAAGTATTTGATTCGGCAGCGGCGAAGAAGAGGTTACAACAGTCATCGCATCAGGTTGATACACCACGGAACCATCCGGATAGCTCACGCGGAACATCTTGCCGCGCGGGAGAAGAGCTGAGTGCTCCCGCAACTCTTTATTCAGATTGTTCATCTCGTGGATATCAAGCTTATGCCTGAGAAAAGTGGCGACACCATCAATGCCCGAGGTAAGCTCCAGGTCGGCCGCTCTTCGCAATCCCCATGATGCACCGAAAAACACGCCCATTCCAAGCAGGATTACGATGAGGGATACTACAGCCGAATACCACAGGGTCAGGCGAACTCGAATCGAAAAGGTCATGGGTGTATCACTGAGGTCAACCGGTATCCAAATCCGCGGACCGTGTGAATCAATTTATTTTCGAAGCCTCCATCTATCTTGGATCGGAGCTGCTTCATAAATACATCAAGCGTATTGTTTTCCACGGTCTCCTCATATCCCCAGACAGCATTGATGATTGCCTCACGGCGTAGGACGGTATGTGGTTGTTTCATCATGAACTCGAGAAGAAGAAATTCTGTCCTGGTGAGAATGATGGGTCTCCCCGACCGGGAAGCGTTATGCGTCAGCGGGTCAAGTTGCAGATCCTCCAGTTGATACAAGAGAGACGTGGCCGTTGGGGTACGGCGGCTAAGCGCCCGTAATCGGGCGAACAACTCTGCAAAGGCAAAAGGCTTCGTAAGATAATCGTCAACGCCATTGTCTAACCCGCGAACAACATCTTTTGTTGCATCGAGCGCAGTCAGCATCAGTATGGGGGTTGCGACTTTCGCCTCACGCAAGAATCGCGCCACTGAAAATCCATCCATTTCAGGAAGCATCGCATCCAGGATGATAGCTTCAAAGGGATGGCTGCGAGCAATATCTAAGCCATCCGTGCCTGTAGATGCAAGAACAATCCGATGCGCTTGCTTCTCGAGTGCGTCCCGGAGAAGCAAAGCCATCTTTCGATCGTCTTCCACAACCAGAATTCTCATGAGGGTACAAACCTGACTTTTAGAGTAATCAGATTTCCTGAATATTTGCTGAAGGACCCGATGGACACTCCAAATTTACATAATCTATAAGGACTTATGCGACGGCTGAGGTTTGATACGGTAGCGGTTCAAAAGCATTATTTGCTGAAGTCGGAGTCAGTGCCGACCCCGCCACAGGGTATGGCTATAGGCGTCGCATCTCGCGGTAATTGTCGCAGTGTTTTCGGCTTGCCCGGTGGCGGTAAGAAGCGAACTCTCTTTTTAATCTGCGGCGAACTCAATCTTAAGGATATCTTCAGCTACGCTCACTACAATCAATTCTCAAGTCACCGGGAGCATGCGAAACATCGCGGCGCGGCTGAGCGGTAAGCCGGCAGCTTCAACCCATCGGGCTTCCCTTCGCTGTGCCGGTACGGGTGCCAGGGCAGGAACCTTCAGGACGAGGCCGGCAAGTCGTTAGCAGATGCGCATTCTCTACGTGCTGAGGTCTCCTCCGGAATGATGTCCCGTCGTTTTCTCTCGATCCTTCTGTTTGCCTGGGCCTTCGTCGGCCGCCTACCTGCACAGATTGCGGCTCCCCAGCTCCAGCCCACCTCTCCACAGCCCTCATCTGAACCCCACACCATTGCAATGACCGCTCCCAACGGGACTCCGTTGCAGATCGCCCTCGATAAGGAAGTGCGTGTCCGGAAGGTTGGAGAGCCTATCACTGGGCGTGTCATGCAGCCCGTCTATGTTTTCGATCGTCTTGTCATTCCCGTAGGTACCGCGGCAAATGGTCGAATCTCTGCCATTGACCCCATCTCGAGCAGCAGGAGAACACTGAGCGCCCTGAACGCCGACTTCACTCCTTCCCATAAGCTTGCTGTCGTCTTCGACGAACTCATCTTACCCGATGGCCGTCATATCGACCTGCACGCCACCGCAGTTCCCGGGTCGGGACAGGTCATCCGTCTGGTGACCGCTAACGAGCATAAAAAGAACGTTGTGAAGGATGCCGCCGCCCAGAAGATGGATCAAGCCCGTGCGCAGTGGAACAATGCCATGAAACAAGTGGGGTCGCCCGGCCGGATGCATCTTGTGACGCGCTATGCCGTCGCCCAGCTCCCAGTGCATCCGCAGTACATCGACGCTGGAACGCTTTACTCCGCGGAGCTGTCGCAGCCACTCGACTTTGGCAGTGAATCCGTACCTTCCGATACTCTTTCTGGTATCGGGACCCAGCCTCCACCCGGAAGCCTTGTGCATGCCGACCTGTTGACTCCGCTGAACTCGGCGATCACAGCGAAGAGCGCCGACGTGGAAGCCCAACTTTCGCAACCGCTCGTGGACCAAAAACGCCTCATCCTTCCCGCCGGAACTCGTCTCCGCGGCTCCGTTCTCCAAGTGCGCCCCGCACGCCGTCTGCATCGCAACGGACAACTGCGTATCGTCTTCCGTGAAGTGATCCTGCCCAATGGAGTTGTTCAGACCGTGGATACCAGGCTCGAGGGCATTCAGTCCGACTCGGCAGACAATGCCCAGCTTGATTCTGAAGGCGGCACCAAATCTACTTCTTCGAAGACTCGATACCTCTCAACCGGTGCTTCTGTGGGTTTGGCACTGATTGGAAGCGGCGGACGGAACGACGTCGGAGATGCAAGCCCGATCGCTGGAGGCGCCACAGGCTTCAAACTCATCGGCCTGGTTGTGGGCATTGCTGTTCGGTCTCACACCTATGGCATCCTCATGAGTGCCTATGGTGGAAGCCGTTCCATCTATAACAACTTTCTTGGGAAGGGGCGAGAGATCGTCTTTCCGAAAGACACTGTTATGGAGATCGGCTTCGGCAGCAGAACGTCGCTTCCTATGCCCGGTATTAACCCCGGAGCATCAAAATGAAGCAGGAGCCCATTCTGGCAGTAGCCTTCGCAATTGTGATCTCTGGTGTGCTCGCCGCCGGTGCACAGAGCATTGCGAACGTGATGCAAAGTCAGCAACCTAAACCAGGCTCATCAGGCGCATACACTCTGCACGTCGATGCTGGAGAAGTTGTCCTGAACTGCACTGTTCTAGACAACAAGAGAGAACTCGTCAACGACCTGACCAGGAGGAACTTCAAGGTCTTCGAAGACAAAACGCTCCAAACAGTTATTTCTTTGCAGCACCAGGACACGCCTGTTTCCGTCGGTCTGCTCGTCGATAACTCGGGGTCGATGAGCACCAAACGAGCTGCAGTTGCCTCTGCCGCGCTTGATCTGGTGAAAGCTTCAAATCCACATGATGAGACCTTCGTGATCAACTTCTCCGACCAGGCTTACCTCGATCAGGACTTCACTTCGGATATTGGCGAACTACAGAATGGACTCGCACATTTGAGCCAGTCCGGTGGTACTGCGCTCTACGACACTGTCGTCACTGCCGCCGACAAGATGGAGCGATCCGCTACACGCCCCCGAAAGGTGCTGATCGTGATTACCGATGGTGATGACAACTCCTCGAAGCTCAACCTTGATAACGCGATCCATCGCGTCCAGGATCTGCAAGGTCCGATCATCTATTCCATCGGGCTGCTCTTTGGAGGCGATAAGTCGCGGCATGCCAGACGTGACCTCCAGGCGCTCTCCAGCGAAACCGGAGGAATCGCCTTTTTCCCGGGTTCGCTAAAGGATATCGATTCAGTCGCCGCCGAAGTCGCCCGCGACATTCGCAACCAGTACGTCCTCGCATACCATTCCCCACATGCTTCCGTTGACGGCTATCACACCGTCACAGTTGAGGCGCATGCTGAGGGACACGGCAAGATAACTGTTTATACCCGGTCCGGCTATCTCTCAAAACAATCCTCGTCCCGCGACACAAAGACTGATATGAAATGACCTCAGTCCGAACAGCAAATCAAAGAGCCATTCACGAATAGAATTCGTGTGACTAGAGTGGCGCGCAGAAACCGCAGCAGCAACAATCACTCTTCGTGGTCGTGCTTTTGACCATCTGGACCAACCTGAATCTCACATGAGTGCGGCGCACTGTATCGGCACTATCGTGCCGTCACCGCCATGAGCCTCCTGCAGTATTAGAAATAGGTGGGGCTGCAGAGGCTCGCCGTATGTTGCTCGCGGAGAGTCCTGATACGGCGACGGCCTTTCAAGTTGGGATGCCTCGCCTTTCTCAGTTCAGCCGCAAGTACGCGCGTCCCTTCGGAAGCCCGCCCACGGCGGATGCTGTTCGCCTCTGCAGTGGCGCTGAGCAGGTTGTGGTACGAAACGCATTGCTCGCGGTTTCGAGCCTTCGACGCATTTTGCGGTTATTGGATGTAGCGAGTTGAGTCGGGTCAGAAGCGGCGATATCGATCACCTGGTAGTCACGCGCTAACGTGGGCACCCATGCGCTTAGCGGGAGACACCGTCATTCGCAGCGGCTTCGGCATCTATCTTGGCGACGGACAGCTCGACGACCAAAACTTTCCGATCAGCAACGAGATTGCGCAGTACTCGCTGAACTCCATTCCGAACCTCTCGTATCCATCACGCCGTTTCTCAGCCATACGCCCCGCATCATCTCGCCGCGTGAAGCTGATCGCAATCGCAAGGATATGTAAGTGACGCAGTGGGGACTGTCGGTACAGCAGGCACTGCCGAAGAGCTTCGTGGGCACGCTCTCCTATGTGGGAAGTAAAGGCACTAATCTACTTAATACGACCTATATCAATCTCAAAGACCCCACAACCGGATTGCGTCCATATCCAGCGTTCGGCCAGATTCATCTGCCCCTCGCGATAATGCACCGCGAGAACCTGCCCGCTCACCTGACTGTAGATGTTCACGGTAGATATTGGGGTCACCGTACCGAGCGCATTGATAGATACGCCCATGTCACCTTGGTATGCCGTGCCGACATAGACAATGACAGAATGATCTTCCGCTCCAGCAGCGGCAGAGTCGACCTTGTGCTTCTGAGACCGCAGTGCAAAGAAGATGCCGAGGGTCAGAGTTGCGCCCAAGAAAATGGCCACTATCCTCTCTGACCTTGGAAGTACGCTTCGCAACGATGGCCAACTCTGCAGAACCAGGTTGTGCGAGCTTTTGTTCGCTCTCTCCCAGATAATCACTCACTTGCAGTCTCCCTGAGAGATCTTAAGACGCACCCGTGCATGCGCTCCTAGTGTTTGAACTCGGAACGAGTGCAATGCACAGGACTTATCGAGCAACCATCTTCTTACCTTCATGAGCTCTCCCAGAGTTCTATTGTGGAGAGGTCAACAACAAAGCGCTGTCAGGAACGGTTAGGTACATGTAAGGATTTGTATGGGCAGCAAATCCGTCAATGCAGGCACTGAAGCGCGTGGAGGCACAGCTCAAGCTTATCGAGCATTATCCGTAAGATATTTAGGCGAGGAATCCCGATGTTCTTTACCCGCCGGCTGACGGCCTGGACAGCCATGGATTGGTCGAAACTCTTAGTTTGTGCTGTTATGCTCGAGCTGCGAAAGCTCATACCGACGGGATGCTGCATCGAAAGCGATCGGCAATCGAATCGCTATTTCAAGGCCTGTCGGCCGAAGATTCGCGGCGCTGATCGTACCGCGGTGCAAACGAATCGCCTCAGAGGCAATAGCTAGACCGAGACCGTTCCCGTCCGTCGCTTGCCCGTCGCAGCTAATTCGATAGAAAGGTTGAAAGATTGCATCGAGTGACTCTTCCGGAACCCCCGGACCATGATCCCGGACGAAGAGAATCCCCAGCGGTTCCGGAGTGCTCCAGTCAATTTCTAATACGACCTTGACATTGGTTCCCGAGCGGGTAAATCGGACCGCGTTGCGAATGACGTTCTCACACGCGCTTCGAAGGGCATGTGGATCGGCATTCTCGAGAATGATCAAACCCTTTGTACGGAGACTCACCGACTTGCCCGACGCTTCTGCTTCGAAGTTGCTGTCGGCGGCCACCTCCTCGACGAGCTGCGTAAGGTCGACGTCTTCTCTCTCTGCAGACGAAAGACCAGCTTCGAGGCGAGAGAGTGTCAAGAGCTGCCCCATCAGGAGATCGATCCTCGCAACATCACGATCCAAACGCTGGAACATGTCATCGGAGTCTGCCGAGTAACGCTTTTTCAAAAGAGCTACAGAGAGATTGATGCGAGCCAGTGGAGAGCGCAATTCATGCGAGACCGAATTCAAAAGGTTCTTTTGCGTTTGAATCAACAATTCAAGACGAGCCACCATCGAGTCAAAATCTTTTGCCAGAGCTGACAACTCGTCGAAGCGCCTGGCCACTGAAGCCGGCACCCGTGCCTTGAGATCTCCTTGCGCGACTCTTCTGGCCGTCGACTGAATACTATGGATTGGCGCCGCAATATGATACGCAAGTGCGAGGCAAAGTAAGGTAACCAAAAGGATCAGGGAGATGGTATACGGCAGCCCCTCTCCCAACAGCGCGTCACCTACCTTACGCAGACCGGGCTTCAGGTAGAGCATCAGTATGTAGGGATGCCCCAAGGGAGAGATAAACTTGTAAGCGGCAATATCGTTTCGGAGCATTACGACCTGGCTGGTCTTTGCCGCGTGCGCAACTCGAAGGCCGTCGTCTGTTAACGGTCGAGATAGAACATCTTTATCGAATCCATCGAGCAGGTAGAGTTGCCGTTCGCGATCGGAAACACTGCTCTGCGAAAAACGAGCAAACGCTTCAGGACCGCCCGATTCATAGACCCTAACGGCTTCCGCCGCCAGGATAGGCGCGACGGTAACATACATATTCGGGGCTGAAACCTGTCTCAGGCCTCTCAGGTGGACAGCGAGAACCACGATAGAGAACATGGCCCAGGCAGTCAGCCAAAACCAAAGGAAGATCGTCAGGAAGAGCCGGTACATGGGTACTCTGGCTCTCACCCTGCAGAGTCTGGCTTGAAGATTGACAAACAAATGTTCTCCCTTCCTGTCATCGATCCTTACTTTGATGTATACGATACAACTCTGCCGACGAACAGCCTCCCTGCCAAATCTATACAAATCCTTACAATCGCTTCACGTTTCCTGACGGCACGCCATCCTTCGGCCAGCTACCTTTCGAATAACGATGGTCGTCCTGCTGGAACTCTATGCGTTTCAGAGGGGACAGATCCTCACGGGTCGGTAGTTTGGCAAGGGGAGAACAGAATGAAGAGAAGCTTTGTTGCGGCATCGTCCGCTGTTCTGATGATGCTATCGATGACGCCGCTTTTTTATGGTCAAAGCACGAGCGTCACCGGACAGTGGCTGGTGGTATATGAAGGAAAGCCCGAGACAGCGTTGTTGACGCTTAAACAGGCGGGGGGGGCCGCCACCGGACAGTGGATGTCGGAGAAGGGCGCTACGTCAAAGCTCAAGGATGGCAAGCTTGCAGGGGACACTCTCACCTTCTCGTTCGTTCACGACAAGTCACACTTCAATGCGACAGGTCACCTCACCGGCGACGCCATGTCGCTCGACCTCATTGAGCTGCAAAAAGGTGGCAAGACTGCTGAGATCCATGGAAAGGCAACCCGTGGAGGAATGCAGTAGCCATGTTGGTTCTTGTAAAGCCATTAATCCTAAGAAGTTGTTGGCAAAAGATCGACACGGGATTCGAATCTGTTCATTCGTTAACTCCCTCGTTGTGTGTCCTGTTTCTCTTCGACCACCTTCGGGTGCCGTTTTTAGACGAAATCCTTTGAGGGTAGATCACTATGCAACAGCTCACTTGTAGCCTCAAAATCTTGGGCCTGATTATGGCTCGCGTTGTCTCTACCGCCCCGGCCTGGAGGCGCGCTTTGAGAAGGGACATCTGGCTCCGGCCACTTGTCGTCCTTGCCTGCACCCCACTTCTTCTGTTCCTAGTCACCGCTACTACATTTGGCCAACAACAAACTGCCGAATTAGGGATTAGCAGCAGTTCTCTTCCAGATGCACCTCTACCCCAGTCAGGCCCGCAGAGCTCGGCTGAGCAAACACCCTATGCGGAGGGGTCAGCCACGGTCTCTGGCACCGTGTTGGACGGAAGCGGAGCCGCCATTTCCGGCGCACAAGTCAGTTTGACGCATAGGGACGGAACACAATTGCACAGTCTAAAGTCCGGGGGGAACGGTGAATTTGCTTTTACTAAGCTCCCTGCCGGTTCCTATCTCGTGATCGTCAACGCCAAGGGGTTTGCGCCGTTCACATCTGCGGAGTTCGTCGTCACGGCGCAGCAGTCCTACGAGGTTCCTAATGTCGCATTATCGGTTGCTTCGGCAGACACATCGGTGACGGTCCGTCCCACTGAGGAGATCGCCGCTGAGCAGATCAAAGCGGAAGAGAAGCAGCGCCTTATCGGCATCATCCCGAACTTCTACATAAGTTACGTCTACGACGCGGCTCCGATGACTACGAAACAGAAATTCTCGCTCGCTTCACGCGACACCTTCGATCCCATTTCCTTGATCGGAGTAGGCCTCGCTGCCGGCATCGAGCAGGCGAATAACACCTATGCCGGCTATGGGCAAGGTGCCGCGGGCTACGGCAAACGTTTTGCCGCACAGTTCGGCGATGGACGAAGCAGTGACTTCCTGAGCCATGCCGTCTTTCCCTCGCTCTTCCACCAGGACCCACGTTACTTTTACCAGGGAACAGGATCTACAAAATCCCGCCTCGTGCATGCCCTGAGCTACTCAGTCATCGCACGTAGCGATACCGGAAAGCCTATGCCGAACTACTCCTACTTTCTAGCCGCTATTTGCTCAGGAGCCCTATCCAACGCGTACTATCCTCATGCGGATCGGGGAATTAACCTGGTCTTCACCACCGCCGCTATCGGCATCGCGGGAAGGGCGGGTGGGACTGTCGTCCGTGAGTTCTTTTCGAAACGCCTTACGACGAATGTGCCCGGCAACGGAAAACCTTAACATGGGAGCATGCTGATTGCCGATGCGAGACCGCCGGGTCGCATATGCTGCGTGACATCGGGAAGCACCTTTAAGTTCACCAAAACGATGGTTTCGCTAGTTCAAGCGCCAAAGTGGAACCGCACCCGCCTTCTTTAGTTGGCGTGATCGCACGGGAGGAAAAAAGTGAGAACGTATACCACCCTCAGCTTTGGCTTGCGCTATTGTCGGAGTCCAGATGTCTCCAAGCTGGGCAGGCTTCGCAAGAGCTAATGCCAAGTTTGGGTTCCTCTGGCCGCTTTCACGGTCGATTGACCGATGTATGAGCAGGGCGTGCCAATTGCTCCTATGGCGAACACAGCGACCTAGGCTTGCATGGGCCATGCATAGAGATAGCCAATTCCGCGCACGCTCCGAATTCTCTCGGCACCATCGTTCTGCGGCCCAAGCTTGCGGCGAAGGTTGCTGATGTGGAGGTCGATACTTCGATCGAAAGGGGAGAACTTCCGGTCAAGAACATTCTCAACGAGTGCCTCACGGGTCAAAACCTGTCCTGGCGTTTCAAAAAACGCGTGTAATAGATCGAACTCTGCAGAGGTCAACCTCACAGGCTCTCCCGCCTTCAACACCGTGCGCGCCGCCAAATCGAGTTCGATATCTCCGGAACGAATGATCGGGGGACGCGATGTGGCATTGTTTTCGGATTGCCACCCGGACCTGCGGAGTATAGCCGAGATTCGCGCGATCAACTCGCGGGGGCTGAACGGCTTCGGCAGGTAGTCATCGGCACCGAGTTCAAGGCCCAGGATGCGGTCGAATTCGTCCCCTTTGGCCGTAAGCATCAGGACTGGCGTGCGGACGCGACTTCTGATCTCCCGAAGAACGTCAAAACCCTTTATGTCCGGCAACATGACGTCCAGAACGATCAGTTCATGAGTGTCCTCGATTGCGGTTCGTATCCCTTCGCCGCCGGTATGCACAACGGAAAGAGTGAAGCCCTCCGGTTCCAGGTATTGCATCACCAGATGGCACAACTCACGATCGTCGTCCACCACCAGAAGACGTGGGTTGGCTCGCTGTGTCACGCCCTTTGAGTTGTGCAAGGTCTGTATCTCCGCGAGCCAAAGGAGCGGGCTCTTATTTCATGATACCTCTGACGCTCTTTCCACTGACCAGTCATCTGTGTGGCGCGCAAGAATCTGCAATCTCAGCAAACTTACAAATCTTGACACTTTGCAGAGCTTTCCTGACAGCACCGTCCAAGCGCAGCCATGACAATGAAAACCATGGAGGAACTATGAAGCGCAGCATCTTGCTCTACTTCAACCAAATTGCATGGACACTGTCGTACTTTGCAATTCGGATGGCCATCTTCCTCAGTTAGTGGATTGTGTGTTCGTAAGCAGTATGGCGATTCCATGTAACGCCTCCGCCAACGGGACAAGAGATACCTTCGCACTTCAACAGCCTTATGAGTCCTTGCCTTATGTCAATATTCGAGAACTTACGCCCGCATCGTATACAGCACTCATTGGTTGTGTTCTGCTTACTGTCGGTCTTGCCTCCGCTGTCGGCGCAGACAGCGAAAGAGTTGATGATCGATGCATGCTACAACGAGCGCAAACAGCACAAGAACGACGCGTTGTGGGCAAGCCGGGTGGAGCGTCACACTGCCGGACATATTTACCTCGAAGAGGAAATTGAGACCGTGGGCGGTCCAATTCATCGACTCATTTTGGTAGATGGTCATGAGCCGTCACCTTCAGAACGAAAGCAGGACGACGATCGACTCGGCAAGTTGCTGCAAAACCCGAAGGCTCAGCAGGCCATGAAGAAGAACCGGGAAGCAGATCAAAAGAACGTTGATGAGATTCTTCGCGCGGTGCCCGACGCTCTCCTCTTCGAAGATCAAGGCCGGCAGGAGGGCTTGGAAAAGCTCGCGTTTCGCCCGAATCCTGCATACAACCCCACGCCCTATGAGGAGAGGGCACTTCCCGCTCTGAGCGGCGTCATCCTGATCGATCTCCAGGAGAAGCGACTCGCGCAGTTCTCGGCAACTCTGACAGAGCAAGTGGACTTTGGCTATGGAGTGCTCGGTCAACTGAAGAAGGGAGGAACCATCGAAGTGAAGCGAATCAGGCTTTCTCCCGGGATATGGAAGACAAACTCATCCAAGATCAGTGTCTACGGTGCATCGTTCTCTTCAAGACCATTAGCAAGCAGCAGGACGAAACTCAAAGCGGCTTCAAGCCGGTAGCTCCCGACACGAGCATCGAGTGGGCACTTGAAGAGCTTATGGGCAAATGAGGTAGCTTGTCCGATTCAATCCAGGGATGGCTGCACGCCGTCTTGGCTGCTATCAAACCAACAGTTTGAAGGAGGTCATAACAATGTTTGCTAAAACTACTCACGGCGCTCCCACAGTAGATACGAGAGATAAAAGAAGATATGCCATGAGAAATGGGCTCAAGACAATGGCGATGTTTGCAATTGTCCTAATCGGTTTTCTGGCGGTGGTATTCGCCTATCTTGCGTACCCAGGCACACCAAGCAAATCTAAGTTCGTGACATTCGAGGGATATATTGAACTGCCCAAGGGTGGATTGCTCAACATTCTTGACTATTTGACACTAAACGGGAGTACGTTGTTCGTTACAAGTGAGTCGTCGGGCGCCTTATTCAAGGTCGATTTAGATCTGAACCACCCGTCCATCAGCTCAGTATCAGAAATGCCTGGAGCCGGCGCCGCTCACGGCGTCGCACTTTTGCCTGACGCTAATATCGCCTTCATCACACGAAGCGAAGAGAACATGGTCGATGTCTTCGATCCCAGATCTCTTCAACAGCTTCAGAGCATTCCAGTGGCGGATGATGCGGATGCCATACTCTATGTCCCGTCAGCGAAGCTCGTGTATGTAGCGAATGGCGATCCAAGATTGGCGACCTTGATCGATCCTGAGAAACGCGTGACAGTCGGAACCATACCTCTCCCTGGAAAGCCAGAATTTGTCGCACAGGACCCACAGACGGGCTTGCTCTATCAGAATCTCGAGGATATCAACTCGATAGCCGCAATCGATCTTGGCAAGCGATCCATAGCAGGGCAATGGTCTCTCGCTCCTTGCGAAGGACCGTCCGGAATGGCCATTGATTCCGAGCAGCGACGGCTCTTCGCGGTTTGCTCCGGGAACGCCAAGTTAGTAGTATTCGACCTGGATTCGCATCGGGTCATCACGTCGCTAAAGATTGGTGGCGGCCCTGACTCGGTCGCGTTCGACCAAACGCTTCACACGATCTACTCGGCTGGCAAGGCCGGAAGATTGACTGTCATCCAGCAAGACGGCCCCGACACATATCGGGTATTAGACAAGATACATACTCACTACGGAGCCCATACCCTTGCGGTAGACCCTGTCTCGCACAAGGTCTTCGTGGGCTATCCAAGTCTTCTTGCACATCCCAGAATTGCTGTCTTCTCCCCAGCGCCATGAATGACGCGTGAGACACCATGGTGAAGCGACGAGTTCGCCAGGCTCTTATGTTGGCACGACAGGCACCACGAAACAGATGCACCTAACGGCCACAGGAATGGGCGACTCCATGAAACTCTGGTCCAGATCCGATAAGGAGCAGCGAGAACCGGCCAAATCAGTGCGCGTCGGCGCTTGGGTGCGTCGACGCGCACTGCTCACGTTCGCACTCGTCGGACTCTTTCGACCCTACTTGCAGGGATATCAGGGATCCCAGGATGCACCTCTCACTGTGAGCATTGCAGACGCCGATGGGGGAGCCGTGCCGAACGTCGAAGTCGTTCTTATGAGAGAGGGGAAACTGCTCGCTCGAATGAAAACCGGACCTGATGGTCGTGCTTCAGCTCGAGTGAGCCGGGGACTCGTTACGTTTTTCGTTCATCAGACCGGATACATACCGGTAGAGCAGGTTGTCGACACCCGGACCATGCCTGGGCCTGTCCTCGAAATCAGGATTTTACCCGTTCCGCAGGCACATGAGACGGTGAATGTACAAGCGACAACCGAAGACATTTCAGAACAGAGCTCCTCGCCAGGTGTCTCGATCAAGCCTGCAGAAGCCAATGAAAGCCCCATCCGGCCGCTTACTCTAACTGACGCTCTGCCACTTGTTCCAGGTGTCGTGCGCGCACCGAATGGTCAAACTCAGATCGAAGGTTCGGGAGAGATGCACAGTGCTCTTGTGATTAATTCCGTCGATGTCTCAGACCCGGCGACCGGACGGTTTGGATTGAGCGTGCCGATCGATGTGGTCGATTCACTCCATGTTCTGACTTCTCCCTACCTGGCTCAATACGGCCGTTTCACCGCCGCAGTGGTGACTGCGGAGACACGGCCAGGCGGCAATAAATGGCATTTTGATCTCAACGATCCATTGCCTGAATTTCGGATTCGCAGCGGTCATTTGCGTGGCCTGAAGTCGGCCACACCCAGAATCTCCTTTGGGGGGCCCATCGTTCAGAACCGCGCCTTTTTCTCCGAAGGTTTAGAGTTTGTCGATAATAAGATACCCATCCGTACACTACCCTTTCCCTTCAACGAAACCAAGATCACGTCCGTCAATTCGTTCACGCAGACAGACTTTACGCTGACGCCCCGGCAAACTCTTACTGCAAGCTTCCATGCAGCGCCCCAATCCATCCGATACGCAAATCTCGACTTCTTTAGCCCTCAGGAGGTGACTCCAAACGATGACACCCGGTCCTATACTGGCGCCATCACACATCGGCTAGCGATCGGAGAAGGACTCTTGCAGAGCACTTTTTCTTTGAGCGATATTGCAACCACCATCTCTCCGCAAGGTAACCTTGGCATGATTGTTCTACCGACTGGAAACAGCGGTAACTATTTTTCGGATCAGCAACGGCACTCCCGGCGCTTTGAATGGAATGAGTTGTGGTCTCTCGAACCGATAACGGGTCTCGGCATGCACAAGATTCAATTTGGTTCTTCCGTTGCCAGTACAAATGATGAGGGACAGTTACACGCGAAAACCATTACAATATTTGATGGCCAGGGAGCGAAACTTCGCACGATCGACTTTACCCCTGGAAGCTCATTTGATCGAAGTGACCTGCAACCAGCTATCTTCGTGCAGGATCATTGGACTTTCAACTCACATCTCGTGATCGATGCCGGCATACGTGCCGAAGCGCAGACCATTACGGCAACGACACGCTTTTGCACGCGAATGGGATTTGTGTGGAGTCCAACGGTAAGTGGACGCACAACTGTCAGGGGAGGGATCGGAGCCTTCTACGATAGCGTGCCTCTGAATGTATACGCGTTCAGCAATTATCCTGAGCAAATCATCACAACCTATCAGCCGGATGGGACAATAGTAGGCACTCCCCAACACTATCTAAACCTGACGTCGGAGGCAGCAGCGTCAGAATTTCCTTTCATCGACCGGGACTATAAAATTGGGAACTTCGCGCCCTACACCGTTGCCTGGAATCTTGAAGCGGAACATCGATTCTCAGAGCATTTGACGATGCGCGCAAAGTATCTTGAAAGCCACGGAAGCGGACTGATCACCATCTCCCCCCAGGTGGTTCAGGGACAAAACGCGTTTGTACTCGCGGGGGACGGAAGCTCAAAATATCGCCAATTTGAGTTGACTGCGCAACTTGCATTTCAACCCAACAATCGGATCTACGCGTCGTATGTCCGTAGTTTGTCCCAAGGCACACTCAACGAATCGGACACCTATCTGGGTGACTCCTCCTCGCCCTTCATACGGGGCAACCTGTACACGAATCGAGCCGGCGACCTTCCCAACCGCTTTCTAACCTGGGGCAGCCTGGCGCTGCCATGGAAGGTGAAGGTCTACCCGATGATTGAATGGCGGAGCGGTTTTCCCTATCAATCGGTCGATGTCTACCAAAATTACATTCAGAGCACGAAGGCGGACAGCGCTCGCTTTCCCACGTACTTCTCCGCGGATGCACGTGTAGCCAAGGATATCAAGCTGAACTCCAAATACACTTTGAGACCTTCGATATCAATCACCAATATTACGAATAACTTCAACGCGCTTGAAGTCCATGCCAGCACCGCCGACCCTCAATATGGGCAGTTCTTCGGAAATTACGACCGTCACATGCGTTTTGACCTCGACCTGGTTTTCTGAGTAATAGCAGGGCAAGACTGGAACCTCTTCCGTTACTTTGCGCAGGTTCACGATTCGACCTCTCATGGAGAGGGTGACGTCGAAGTCCCTTTCGCCTACAAATCCATACATTGTCCCCACATATCTTGACTGCATCGCGGTACCCCGTCGTTTACGCTGACAACAGCTACAAGGTGACTTGTAGCTGCCAGCTTTGATGCAGAGTACGCACAGGCTAGCGGGCCATAGAAAGACCACGAACGCGGAGAGCGTGAGCTTGTTGTTCCCAGGCTTCGCTCTCCGTCTCGTGCAAAATCTGGCATTTGAGCGGATGACACATGTTTTTTAGGAAAACCAGAAGTGTTTAGCTCGACCAAAAGATGTATGGACGATCGGATGATGGAATTAGAGATAGAGAATTCACGTTTGCAACGACTAATTGCCGAACTCCTGTTGAAAAATCAGCAGCTATGTAATGCGCATCTCCCCAACCAAAACGATAGCCGAACATTCGATTAGAACCCGAGTTGCTCGGGCTTTGCACCTCTTTTAGGAAGGAAATGACGACTCTCTATCAAGCTTAACTCACTCAAACATCCGCAGCGAATCGAACAGTCGGCTCTATGTCAGGTCAGCCGCAATTCTATTAACCTCGATGGTCTGTTGCGCATTCGTTCTTCGAGTCGCTGTAGTAGCATCCAGCTTCCTCAGTATTGCGGCACCTTCACTTGACCATGGACAGTTTGGCGCGGAGATGGGTTGGGTAGCCCGTAGTTTAGCTCTGGGCCATGGATTTAGGTCGCCCTTCTTCCCTTCAACTGGCCCTACAGCTCTTGTGCCCCCACTCTTTCCCTATTTGCTTGCCGCCGTCTTCCGCACGTTTGGTCTCTACACTGCAAAATCGCCTAAACTCGCGCTGGTGACTTCAACCTCCGGAACCGAAATTGAGCTGGTCGTCCCCGGAGGCATCATATTCCAGACCAGCAGTTCCCTTCGGCAGGCGCCGTTTGCAAAGATGAGAACTCTATTTCGATTGAAGGGCCAAGACTCTAATCTCGACTGATCCGCTGACTTCTTGGGGCTCAGAATCGTGAAATCATCATGCTTCCGCTAAGATTCATCTTCCCTTCCCTTCCCAGTTTTTTGAGGAGCCACAGCAGGACCAGCGCGCCTCTTTCGAGAGGACCGAGACGGCCTCTTCCATCGCGGCCGCGTGTTTCCCAAAGGGTCTTTGTGATAAGGGCCCGGCCTTTCGCGCCAGCGCTATCGCGAAGACCAGGAGGACCAACTCGGCGCGCCTCGACCTCGTGTCAATCTCGTCGCGCACTGGAACACCATTTACAGGCAAGCGGCGCTCAGCCAACTCCGCGCCGAGGGGTACCAGGCACTGGCCGACGATGTTGCTCGCCTGTCACCGCTCACCTTCAAACACATCAACATGCTCGGCCGCTACTCCCTCACCCTGTCAGACATCGTCACTAGAGGCGAACTTAGACCGCTGCGCCGGAAGCGTTAGACGCCATGGCAGCTTCGCATGGCGGCGCTTGCTCGCTCTCCAATCACCACGGAAGGTGCCATAGTGTTGCCCGTGGTGATACGAGGAAGCACCGAAGCGTCGGCGATTCGAAGGCCCCGCACTCCATGTACCAACAAGGCGCCGCCGACTACCGACATGTCATCGTTACCCATCTTTGCCGTACAACTCTGGTGCCAGAAGGTTTGTACGGTACGCCGCAGGTAGCCTTCCATACCTGCATCGTCGAGCGTCCCCGGTTTCAACTCGCGATCAACAACTTGTCGCATGGAAGGCGAATTCCCTAACTCACGACAGAAGTTGATGGCAGTTAGAGCAGCGTTCATATCCATCGGATCTGATAAGAGGTTCGGCTCGATGCGCATGCCGTCCGAGGCCTGTGGACCAGTCAAGAGCAGTTGGCCACGGCTTCTGGGCTGAAGCACAGCCGACCGAATTCCCCAGATCAGTTTCTTCGGCTTGCCTACTCCATTCTCCGTGGCAAGCGGGCGTGCAATCAGGAACGCAGCCACGTCCGGAGAGAGTTTCTCAGGAGCGCTCTTCCACAGGGCAATGGCCTGTGTCAACACAGAAGTCGATTCGGGGGACTCCGATGCTTCCCAGAGACAGCCCGATAGCGGGTGGTCCTGAAGGTTCTGGCCAACACCAGGCAGGTGGTTAATGACTGGTATACCAAAGCGGACGAGTTGGTCGCGTGGACCAATACCGGACTGCATCAGCAGCTTTGGAGTCTGTATCGCGCCAGATGAGACCACAACCTCCATACCCGCCTGTACGGTGATTACTTTGCCCAGATGAATGAATTCAACACCCGTTGCCTTGTTGCCAGAGAAGAGGATCTTCGTGACGATTGCCCTTGTCAGTACGGTCAGATTGGGACGGTCCATCACGGGATAGGTATAGGAGCGGAAGATGGACTGGCGCCTCCCATCCTCGACATTCAATTCGGCTATGGAGCAGCCGCCGTCCGATTCCATCAAAGGACCATTCTGTGTGTCGAACCGTGGAAGCCCGGCCGCCTCTGCTGCGTCGAAAAAGGCGGGCGCTAGAGGTGTGTTGGGATTCGGTGCTACATAAACTCGACCATTGCAGCCGCGGTATTTGATATCTGCATCTCCGCGCCAGTCCTCGATCTGGTGGTATATCTTGCGAACCGATTCGTGACTCCATGCCGGATCCCCTGTGCATCCTGCGAAGAAGTCCCAGTCATTCTTGTGACCTACGGCCCATACGCACGCGTTGATGCTGGACCCTCCACCAAGAACCTTGCCCATTGGGTATGGGATGGTGCGCTCTTGAAGATGCTTTTCTGGCTGTGTCTCAAACTGCCAGGCCAGATCTGATTTGAGTGTCGACGGCCAGAGGTTGGGATCTGTGCAGGAGGGCAAATCATCAGTCCCTCCTGCTTCCAGAAGCAGAACCTTCACGTTGGCATTCTCCGCAAGTCGTCGAGCTACAACCGAACCGGAAGTGCCGGCTCCGCAGATGACAAAGTCGTATGCGCTCAAGATATTTTCAGCCAGCCTCCACTGATTCTGGGACACTCGTACCGAGAAATTCGCACTCAACTCAGATTCTTTTAACGGTTCCACCATTTAGACGTCCTCGCATTATCTCAATATCTATATCTATATCTATAGAAAGCCAACATGCTGCGTACGTAGGTTTACCGTTACATGGAGCGCAACCGTAACCAAGGCAAAGAGTGACACCAATTGCAACGTCTGTCGCAGTCCCTCTGTCTCTCTGGATTTCACTTTCTTGCCCTTCTCGGCTGGCCCCCTCCAACGATGGTGCGACTAGAAGTACGCGGTCGAGTGAAGAACCGCGCGCGCCTTTTAATTGGCGATGGCGATGTGTTCATATGCGATCACCCAGGAGTAGAGTGCGCGCCTCAGCCACCAAGTAGAGTGAGCCTGCGATGACGATGATGGAGTTACCGCTGGCTTGGGCGTCTTTAAGAGCATCGGCGAGGGAAACATGCGTGGAGGTTGGGGTGTCGATAGCGTCGGCCGCTGCTTTGAGATCGTCCAGCGAGGCTGCACGTGGATTGTTCACGGCTACAAGATGAATGCGATCGGTGGGGCGGGTAAAGAGTGGGAATAGTACCTGCGCCATCTCCTGAATGGACTTGTCGCGGAGCGCTCCAAAGATGAGGTGGCGCGGTGCGACATTGTCGCTGCTGAAAAGTGACGAAAGATAGGAGCGGAGCGTCCAAATACCAGCGGGATTGTGGGCGACGTCGAGGAGAATGCGCGAGTTGTTATCGCCCAAAATGGATTCGAGACGTGCCGGCCAATGGGTCTGGCGAATGCCCTGTTCGATGGAACTCTGAGTAATTTTCGTGAACCGCTGATTCTTCTGCAGCTCATTTGCAGCGGCGAGAGCTAAAGCCAGGTTGCGACGCTGATGTTCGCCGAGAAGAGGCGAGTTTACATGAAGGCAACGGTCCGCAAAGGTAATCGTGTATTGGTTGCGCATGGCTTGAAAGCGTTCGGTACGGGCAGGAATGTACTCGTCTGCATTAATGCGACGGACGTCGAGGCTAACGGCGACGTTATCGATGGAGTTGTTGGCATCGGGATGTTGGGGCAGAGTCACCAAAATGCCTTTGGGGCGGAGAATGCCTGCCTTTTCGCGGGCAATCTCGGTGATAGTGCTGCCGAGCCATTCCATGTGATCGAGAGCGATGTCTGTAATGACGGAGACAAGAGGCTGGACGGTGTTGGTGGCATCAAGGCGCCCGCCAAGGCCAACTTCGATAACGGCTACTTCGACCTGCTGCTCGGCAAAGTGGAGGAAGGCGAGAGCTGTCACGACCTCAAAGAGTGAGGGTGAATGCGGAAGAGCGCCCTTGCGAACAAGCTCGGTGGCCGCATCATCGACCTGAACATAGAGGCGAGCGAAGGCATCGTCACCGATGGAGCGGAGGCGATTGCCTGGGACATCCTGTGCCGACGTTTGGACACGTTCATTGATGCGAGAAAGATGCGGTGAAGTATAAAGGCCTGTCTTGTAGCCGGAGGCATCGAGAATGCTGGCAAGGGTGGCGGCGGTGGATCCTTTGCCGTTGGTGCCGGCGATCAGGATAGAAGAGAATTTAAGCTGTGGGTCCCCGAGCGCACCAGCCAGAATACGCATATGGTTAAGGTCAAACTCACGGGGTGAAGTTTCACCAGGACGTGGTGCGAGCTCATATCCGCGGGCGTATAAGTGATCAACAGCCTCTTGGTATCTCATAAATGTATGGCACATCTCCCCGACGCAGTGACTATCGCCGCGACGACTACCACCGATATGACAGGTCGACTTCCCATCATTGTGTCCTCTTTCTGATGCTATTGTTGGTTGGAGCACAGACCGGGAGTCCCCTCTCGGTCTGTGGTGCGGGTCATCTCTAAGACCGCCGATTAGCAGATTGTGCTCATGGATGATCTCCGACAAGGAGTGACTCGCTATTCGTCCCCATGGAAGAAGTAGTAGTCGGCGGTGTACGGCACGAGCGTTTGCTTACCCACATCGCTTAGGATCGAGCAACCGGTGTTGGGGGCAGATCCTCCTTGGGTGTTCAAACGTTGGATGAACGTGGTTTTGGTCAAGAAGCTACCGCCAGTTGGTCCCGCTTCCGTCCCGATCGACTGCAATAAGAGGCAGGGAATGGCGCCAGTATTCGGGCAACTCTGGTCAGAGCCAGCGGGAATCGATTGCAGCGTTTTTCCCCACACCTTGCTGCTGTCGAAGGAACTCTGCCAGCTTGCGCTGCCGAACGGGAGCGGGTTTGGGGCGAACTGGTTGGGGTTGGTATCGGGGCTAAGAAAGTGTGTGACTACCTCCACGTACCGGTCAAAGACTTTAACAAAAAGGGTCGCTTCGGGGCGAGCGGCGTTGACAGTCCAGGAAGCGGTCGAAGCGCCTGCACTCGTGGGCAGGCAAACATAGCCTTGAGTCCCCACCGCTTGACCCAACAAAAATGCAGAGTTTCCAGCTGGTGGCGTAAGCGCGTTAGGAGTCGTTGGGGGCGTAATTTTCTGCGCCCCTGCGTGGGTGACCTCGCCGAACATCCATCCGAGCGCGAGAATGGCTAGGAAGAGGCTACGAACTCGCATAGTCTTTCTTGTCAGACGACTAAGGTTGACGCTCATTTGTTCTCCAGTTCTCTGGTTACTTTCCGGTTGAGGTTGTGAGACACATAGATTGCCTCAGGGCTGTTCGCCGCATTGTTGCGTCCGGCTCAAAGGGCCCGGCCGACGAGCCGTTCAATCTTGAAGGTCATTCGCATCGCTCTCCGTGCCGAAGCGCACGTTACGGCCAGGATGCGCTTTTACTAATTGCAAGCCGAATGCCAATCGTAAGTGCTTGAGAGGGCGTCGAAGTAGACTGATTCGCCATCGGGGCTTTCGCGGGTTTCGTGGAATTCGTGCTTCCATCTAGGGGTAGATGGCTCTAGTAGAGTTTGAAGTGGCTCTTATGAACTTCCGGTTTTTTTGATCTTGGAATTAAGAGTTGTCGGTGAAGTGATTGCTTCCGTACCGGGGTAATACGGGGCTAGGCAGATACCGTCGTACCTGCACACTCATGGACAGCATAGCCGCTGGTGGAAGTCCATTCCCGCTAGAGCGGACGAACTGACCGATAGAGCGATATTGAGGGCAATAGCGTCAGTATCCACCTTGTAGGGGCCGGCAGCATCACGGAGAACTGTAGTAGTGCTTGTTCGTGCGGCGGCTAAAAGGATGGCGGACTCCTCTTGACTCCAAGATCAAGAAACTGCAAATCCATAAGAGCCTCTTCAAACTTTGCTGAAGCCGTTACCTGCGGTGGAAACACGAATTCCATGAAAACCACGACACAAAGTCAGCCTGATTTCGCCCTTTTCAGCGCTTACGAATGGCATTCGTCTTGCATACATAAGTGGCATTCTGGCCGCGACCTATGATTCGGCGGAAAGGGAGGCCAATGAGCATCAACATCGAACGGCTCGTCAGCGGACAGGATGCTACGTGCTCCCTGTCTGGGGACGGGTGGATATCAAACGCGTGAACACGATTACGGAACTTATCGCAACGGAGAACGGCCTCCACCTCGCGAACCGAGATGCTGAATTCCATATGAACTGCACGAAATGACTACCTCGAAAGGAGTAAGAAGCAACCATGACATCAACGTATTCTTCGTCTATGTCGTTACGCAGGACTCATCGTCGGGAACATCCAGAGTAGCGATTGTCGCCGATTCTGAGCGCACCCGTTTCGTAATCCGTATGTGTGCGGGCGCGGTCCTTGGCTTCGACAGGTCGAGCGGGGCGACGAGTCTTATAAGTTTGATAGACATTGGAGATCAAAATGAATACACGGGCAGAGAATCCGCCATCCGTGCATGCATCTCAAACGACACAAGAAAAACCCGATATACTCGCCCGCATTGAAGCCTATAAGCGCCGAGAGATTGCAACCGCGAAGGAACAAATAGAACCTTCTGCCATGCAGAAACTAGCTCGGCAGGCGTCCCGGCCCCGCGACTTCGCGTCCGCAATAGAGCGCCACCTCAGCGGAGCCCGTCCTGCGCTGATTGCAGAAATCAAAAGGGCAAGCCCCTCCAAAGGGCTAATTCGTCAGGATTTCGATCCGCTGGAGCTTGCGAGGGCGTATGTGCAGGGGCGCGCCAGCTGTCTCTCGGTTTTGACAGATGAGCCGTCGTTTCAAGGCCACCCTCACTACCTCAATCTTGCACGCGAAGCATCTGGCCTCCCTGTTTTACGGAAGGACTTTTTATTCGAGCCCTATCAGGTATACCAATCCCGCGCATGGGGTGCAGACTGCATTCTCGTCATTATGGCAAGTGTCACCGACGTCGAGGCTCGGGAGCTTGTCGAGTCTGCACACGATCTCGGAATGGATGTTCTCGTCGAAGTACATGATGCGCGCGAACTTGACCGGGCACTTCCACTCGAAACAAAACTTGTCGGCATCAACAATCGCGATCTGCGCACCTTTGAGGTTTCTCTAACAACAACCGAAGAGTTGGCAATCCGAATCCCCAAGGATCGTGTCGTCGTTTGCGAGAGTGGAATATCGAGTCATGCCGATATCGTGAGACTCTCCGCCTTTGGCGTTAGAACTTTTTTGGTCGGAGAAAGCTTGATGCGGCAGCCGGATGTCGCGGCGGCCACGAACTCACTTTTGTTCGGCTGACTGTTGTTGCCTTTGCGGTTATTTCCGATCAGGCTCCGAGCTGTCTTCGCCCGCCACGACGCGCCTATCCTGTTCACTTTGCACTCGCTTCCTCATGTCAATGTCTCTTCCCTCTTCCCGGTGCCATCACAGACAACAATCCACAGCTTCACACGGGCTTAGTTTCTGGGTTTTGTTTCAAAGCGTGCCTTCGTGATCACGAGACGAAGCTCGGCCTGTAGCGCAGGGGGCTCTGGTGCAAATAGCGAGTTCCCCATTCGGATACAGTGTTATTTTGGGGAGCTTGGTGCTGGTATGAGTAATGGGAAAGGAACGAAGGCAATGTTTGCGGGTCGGCACTTCGATCGTGAGGGTGATCCTATTGTGCGTGCGTTGGTATCTTCGTTATAAACTCAGCCTCCGGGATCTTGTCGAGATGATCGCAGAATGTGGACTGGAGCTTGCTCACACGACCATCATGCGTTGGGTCCAACGGTATGTCCCGGCGTTCGAAAAGAGCTGGGCTCGCTATGCACGCAAAGCTGGCCGCTCGTGGCGCGTCGACGAGACATAGACGAGACATATCTGAAGGTGCGCGGCCGATGGGTCTATCTCTACTGTGCCGTGGACAAGGAGGGCAATACAGTCGACTTCCGGCTGAGTCCAAAGAGAGACGTTGCGGCGGCCAAGGTATTCTTCCGCAAGGCGCTCCGCACCCACGGGCGTGCTCCCATCAGCATCACTCTGGATGGCTATGCCGCATCCCAACGAGCAGTGCGCGAGATGCCGAGCGAAAACGAGGTATGGAAGCACACCAAGCTGCGAACATCGAAATACCTAAACAATCTCGTCGAGCAGGATCATCGCGGGATCAAGTCCAGAACTGGACCCATGCTCGGATTCAAGCGCTTCGACTATGCTGCCATCACCATTGCCGGAGTTGAGCTACTACGTCGTATTCACAAAGATCAATTCGCCCTCGGCCCCTTACGTCTCAAAGACCACGCTGCGCCCGCTCTCTGGAACGCTGTCCTCGCTGCATAGATCAATCCTTCTCCAGGACCTTACTCTGCCTATAGAAAATATTTGCACCAGAGCCCGGCGGAGGTCATGGGCGCCGAAGTGCTCGAGTCCGATTTGCTTGGATGACTGTTCAACTATTGACCAGATTGGCCAGTCACTCAGTGTGTCGCGATTGATCTTTCCGCTCTTGGACACTGACCGCAGCAGCCGACCATCTTCGATGCCGGCCGCGGTCATCCAGGCATTGATACCCAGTTTGACCCAGATCGGAATCGCCACGGTTCTGATGCGCCGGCCTTTGCCCTCGAGGTCGGCCAGCACCCACCGCCCTTCTCATTGCTGGATGGTCTCGACGTCGAGCTCAGCCAGTTCGTTACGCCGCAGCGCGCAACCGACCAGAAGTGCCAGGATGACGTAGTCACGCTTCCCTTTCAGTGTCGATCGGTCGGGAACTGCCAGCAGCTCTTTCGCCTGCTCGCGAGTCAGCCAGTTCCCCAGCCGGGTTCCCTTCTGGCTGATGTTGGGGATGTCGGTCAGACTGGCCGCCTCCTCCTGGCCGATCATGCCGGCGCGTTTGGGCTTCGCCCACCATTTTGCGCACGGCCGAGAGCCGGACGTTGATCGTCGAAGGGGACAGGGAGTCCATGCCACTTCGCCACTCCATTAATAAAGACCGGGAGAGAGGTCGGCGAACAGGTCATCGAGCGCCCGGGCGTAGTTCCGCTTAGAATGAGGCGAGGCAACCGCATCCAGCAACCGCTTGCGCAGCAGACTCTGGGCTGGGGTCAGGGCCACGGGCTCCCCTTCCCTGCTTTCCGGTGGCAAAGCCGTCAAAACGAGTGTCACTTTCTTTCAGAGATATTTGGCGTAGTGGTGGCTCTAAAAGTGCCGGATATTAGGTATGGTTGTGAGCGCCTGGGCAGGCATTCACCAAAACAATCAGAGACTTAACCCAAACCGTAGTGGCAGCTGCCCATTGTGTACGTTGGACTAGTGCCCACAGCCTCGATCGGTTACGCCAAATATCGCTGAAACATAGCGCCATAGCGATCAAAGCTACAACTCGATCGCCTTCGGGGTTGTCCGGATTTGTCGTATATTTGATGCCAACAAACTTGTATTGAATTGCATTTCTCCGAAGTTGAAGGGGAGTTCTTCGAAGCTGAACCGCAGAATCAAGGATTGAACAGTTTTGAACGCGTATCGCGTCGGAGTTCTGAGTGGCCGACGCTGATATAGGTGTGAAGGGCCCCCGCAGCAATCTTTTTTGGCGAAGCCACGAGCTCCCCGAGATCGACAACCCAAAGGCTGACGACTCCCTATAGGATATAAGACGTCGCAGCCTCTAAAACTCCAGTCCTTCATCGCGATCTGTAGAGCAACGGCGAATTGTTTGGGTGTTCGTCTTATCGCGAAGGGGCCCAGTTCGATTGTCCGTCGTGCGCACGAACTGCTAGACTTGCGACCGGGGGAAGGCACCCCTTGGGGAAAAATTGATAAACGGGCAACTGAGGCCGGTAGAGGATGAGCTATCCATTGAGGAGAATGAAGTGCAGCTGCGGCGGCTCGTTAACTCCGAGACTCTCCGTAACTCGTTGACATTGGTGCAGTTACTTGATTATTTGGGTCGCAAATCGCTTGAGGGCAAGACCGAGGGGCTCAAGGAATACACAATTGGCGTGGAGGCGTTCGGTCGCAAATCAACTTTCGATCCTAAAACGGATACGATCGTTCGAGTACAGATCCATAGGCTGCGTCAGAAGCTGAAGGAGTATTACCAGCAGGAGGGTATGCATGACCCGGTGCTGGTAGATATCCCCAGAGGGAGTTATCACCCAACATTTCGGCCCAAAGTGGTCGATGTCACTCAGCAGCAAGAGATTAATCCTGATGAAGTCCACGCTGGAATCGACCTAATCTCGAAAGTACGTAATCTGTTCTCGTCTTTACGCAGCAATCCATCTGAAATAGATCAGTCGCCGACGTCCGCCCAGGACCAAGCCACTCGCCCCCTCGCCGTTCCTACAGAGGTTGCACTAATCCTTTTTGCGTTGGCTGCCGGGTATTTCGCCGGAAACTATCAGGCCACTTCCGCGATTGCAGGGGATGCTCCCGCTGGAAGTACAAGCCATTTCGCCCGCAAGCCGAAAGATCCGGTCAAAATTCTTTGGGCGTCGTTTCTAGGCAACGATACTGCTCCGATCATTGCTTACCCGAATGCCGTTTTCCTTCTGGACGACTCCAACGATCTGTTCCGCTTCCGTCAGGGAGCAAGCGACAATCGAGGGGCCCGCGTAGATCCCGATCTAGCGCGTAAGTTCGCCGCCAATCCCGTAGAGGTCGGAAACGCCGGCCAACTCTATTACGAAGACGGATATACAGGAACAGGCGAACTCGAGAGCGTTGCGATGTTAACAACCCTCTTTGCCCAGATGGGATTGAAGCCCACAATTAAGACAAGCCGCAACATTACTCCCCAAGACCTGCAGCAACATACCGTCATCCTACTGGGATCGCCTTTTCAAAATATTGCTGTCAGTCAGCTGTTGGCTACGGGAGACTTCACCTTCCGAAACCCCGATTCCCGACGTGAGCAATGGCGAGCACAGATAGTGAATGCTCATCCTAGCAGGAATGAAGATCAGACTTATCACACGGAACGTGATCCTGAGACCCAGGTGCTCAAAAGGGATTACAGCCTGATTTCGATACAGCCGGGCGTAGTTGAGGGACACAATATTGTGGTGATCGGCGGTTTGGACACCAAAGGAACTGAGGGCGCCACCCAGTTCGCCACCTCACGTTCTGGGGTTGAGACGTTATCCGCCGCGCTTACCTCTGCGGGTTTTTCCGTGGCCGATGGCAAGAACGGTGCGAAGAGTGGAACCCCTTGGTTTCAGGCTTTGGTCCTGGTTCATCTCGAAAAGGGTGACCAGGTCCTGAGCTCCGAACTGAGGGCAGTGCATCCTTTTCCAGACAAGAAATAGCTTCCAACATTCGTTGCACAGCTATCCGCGATTCTCTGGAGTGTCCGGCCATAAAAGCGGCACGCAGTTTAAGAGATCCGTGCTCCTTTCTCGTAAACACTAGGCTTGGCGGCTCATACGTCTTGCGTCTGCGCACCGCCTATTTGCGAAAACTGCTTCGGCAGATCACAGAACGCTCTCTGTAACACGCTTTGTAACGTTCTGTAACTTATGTATTTTCATCCAGATAACTACATGACTTTTTACTGTAGCCCCACGGTAGCAGGCGTTTAGCTAGACTGCGGCTACTTCCAACCTCTAGTGTTCTCCCGCTACCAAAGACCAAGATTCACACCCTTCGGTCCACTTGGTCCCTGTTCCATCGCTCGGATCACGCAGAGGACTCTACGCGACAGAACGGCGTTCGCAATGCCTTAAGGAGGCCTATGAAATCGCAAATAAACTCTTGTCACAGACTCGCGGGATCCAACTCGCTATCCGCCTCGCTTCGAGGAATGCTGCTTATTTTGTCAGCGCTCGCGCTCATTACGTCTACCGTTATGTGCTTCGGGCAAGGTGTGACCGGGCGGATTCAGGGCACAGTGCAGGATGGAACGGGCGCAGTAGTCCCAAAAGCAACCATCACCGTGACGAACCAGGATACGGGCGTCTCCAGCAGATACACCTCCGGAAGTCAGGGGGAATTTATCGCAAACCTGCTGTCGCCCGGAAACTACAAAATTGAGGTAGCCGCTGCTGGCTTCCGTACGACTGTCTCTACCGGAAATGTTGTGACTGTCGATAATGCCACGCGGGCGGATGTGATCCTACAGCTTGGGGCAACAACAGAATCTGTCCAAGTCACTGGGGACAATCCCCTGGTGGATACGACAAGTTCCTCGATGGGTGAGGTGCTTAACACTCGTGACATCTCAAGCCTGCCGCTCAACGGCAGAGTCTTCTCGCAATTGGTGCAAACTGTTCCGGGTTCTGTCGCCACCGGGTTTGGCAGTGCGCCTGAAGCTGCTGCAGGTGCCGGAGCCTCGGGCTCGATTACCGCTAGTGTCAACGGAATGCCCTGGGGCGGCACGACCTACACGCTTGACGGTGTCAGCAACATGGAACTACTGAATGCCTTTATCAACATCACCCCCGCCCTGGATTCGATCCAGGAGATCAAAATCTCGACCAACAACGCAGAGGCTACGGTGGGCACCTACGGGGGCGCCCAGGTTAACGCTTTCCTTAAGTCAGGCACCAATGCATTTCATGGATCGGCTTATGAGTTCTTTCGGAGCGACAGCCTAAATGCCATCCAATGGCAGGCAGTCACCAAAGCACCCTATCGCGCCAATCAATTTGGCGGTTCGTTAGGTGGCCCGATTATCCGCAACAAGGCATTCTTCTTCGTGGACTATCAGGGACTGCTCCTCAACAATGGCATCGCCTATAACCTTACGGTCCCGACGGATCTGATGAAGCAGGGCAGCTTTCTTACCAGTCAATTCCCTACTCTTTATGACCCATCCACCGGCAACCCGTTCCCAATCGTCACCACGAGTCAAGGGCCTGCTTACCAGGTTCCCTCCTCTCGCCTCGATCCCACCGCAGCAAAAATGGTGGCAGGCGCAAACATATGGCCAGAAGCAACAACACAAAACAGCATCAATCAGAACTACAAGGCAAACACTTCCGAGACCGATAACAACCACCAGTTCGACATCAAGGTGGATTACCAACTGCCGAATGGCGACCACCTCTTCGCTCGCGAGTCCTATCAGCGTCGCGATCTGACCGCTCCATCACCAGGTACACGCTTTATCCAGATCAATGACGTGAATGCCCTGTCCAGGAACCACAACATAGCTGTGGGCTATGACCACACCTTCTCCCCAAGCGCGACCAACGAGCTCCGCTTTGGATTCAATCGCTTTTATACAAAGGATTTCGGCAATGACTTCCAGACCAATGAAAACAGTGCTCTAGGAATCCCTAATGGTAATAATTCCGCCTTCCCTGGCGCTTCCGGTTTAGCGATCTTCAACATCAGCAATGTCGCTGCCACCGGCTCACAGGATTGGACCAACTCTCATCGGATCACAAACGTCTACCAGATCACTGACAACTTCACCAAGGTACTTGGCAAGCATACGATCACCGTCGGAGAGGACTATCGGCGTCTTCAGGCGTCCCTGACCAATGCGAACGCCAGCCAGAACGGTAGCTTTTCCTACAATGCCGATTACACAAGCAGTTGCACGGGGCGGCCTAACTGCACTAGCAGTACCGGAGGAAATGCCTTCGCCAGCTTCCTCCTAGGCCTGCCATCTTCTCTTTATAGGGGTTTTGTCGATACGGATCCAGCGACACGTGCGAATCTCGCCGGTGTCTATGGGCAGGATGAATATCATGTCTCGAAGTCGCTGACATTGAACCTCGCCCTTCGCTGGGATGTGATCACGCAAGCCGTCGATAAATTCAATCGTCAGTCGAACTTCAATCTGTCGACCGGTCTGCTCGATATCGCCAGCTCTTCCAATCGCGCTCCGAACGTCAACAATTACTATGGCAACTTTGCTCCGCGCGTTGGATTCTCGTACTCACCCAACAACGGGCGAACTGCTGTGCGCGGTGCATTCGGTATGACTACGTTCCCCGGTAACTTTGGAGCGATTGGGGGTAATCTGGAGCGCAATTTCCCATTCTTCCAGCAGTACTACGTGAACCAGCAGCTTGCATACACGCCTTTTTGGCATGTGAATACCAACGGACTGCCGGGATTTGTTCCGATTTCGACCGCAGCACCTGTCACTCCACAACCTAACTCTTCTGTCACTTTGATTCCTCAAAACTTCCGTCCCGATAACGCGTACGCATGGAATCTTGGCGTGCAGCAACAGTTGACCGCATCTTCGTCATTCAGCCTCAGCTATGTGGCAACGAGAGGCGTTCATCTCTATCGCGACTACAACATCAATACTCCAGCACCTGGCCCCGGAGATCTGACGACACGCCGTCCGTATTACGGGATAGCGCCCGGAGTAACGTCGATCAATTACGCCACTTCCGATGGACTATCCATCTACCACTCTCTGCAGGCGGAGCTTAAGAAGAACTTCTCCCATGGGCTGCAGGGACGGATCTCCTATACCTGGTCGAAGGAGATTGACGATCAGAACGTCTTCTATCCTCAGCATGACAATCTAAATCGAGCCGTTGGAACAAGCCAGGCGCCCAACGTTCCGCAGAACTTCATTGCGAGCGTTGTTTATCAGCTTCCGTTTGGACACGGCAGACAGTGGCTGGCAGGCAGTTCGCGCCCCGTCGATTTGTTGCTCGGCGGTTGGCAGCTTAGCACGATCACAATTTTGCAATCGGGGCAGCCGCTGACCTTCGGCATCTCGAATGACAATCTCAACAGCGGCTTTTCCAATCGCGCGAATCTTGCCTGTCCCTCGATCCGGAAGATCGGAAAGACTTCGGAATGGTTCGACACCACTTGCCTAACAACACCGGCGCTCTATCAACTCGGCAACTCCGGCGTTGGCAAGGTGTTGGGACCAAGCTACAGGAACTCGGATGTCTCCCTCTCGAAGTCGGTCAAGATTCATGAGTCGATGGCAGCAAGCTTTCAGGTTGATGCTTTCAACCTCACGAATACGCCGCACTATGCCAATCCGAATACAACCTGTTGCACGGCCCAGAACCCTAGTTTCGGTCAAATTACAAGCACAAATGGAACGCCGCGAGATATTCAGCTAGGCGGTCGCTTCACATTCTGAGAATGAAGCGTGAAATGACAATACTTGGCATCACCTCTTGGGGTGGTGCCAATCATGACTTAGCAAATAGCAATTATTAAAGGACCAAAGATGAGTATGAGCAGAAGGCGCTTTCTTGCCGCGTCGCTGGCGACAACGATAACACCGACGATTTCTGGCATTGCGCAAAGTGCTGGATCGAGCGGCCGCGAAGTGATGAATTTGGTGCCCGCTGAGCCGTCTAAGGCGCCAAATTACTGGTGTACCTGGGCCACGCAGAACTATATGTATGGCCACGATCTCCCGAAGCTTGACGCCACTCTCCTCGAAGGGGAACCCGGAGGCGATCTGGCGCGTGCTGCCATGACGGAAGAAAACGTTTTTGCTCAGGGTGGCTGGGCAGACTCGTTCTATCCGAGGATTCGTAACGAGCTTTTTTTCCTGCTCGATGATGGTTGGGAGAGTGGAGGCACAGCAACGTTCGAGCTGGACACCAAGAAATTCCCCTCTTTCGACGGGACATCTCCGGAACGGCTCAGGAAGCTGAGCCTCGCGGCACAGAAGGCCGGATGGCGCGGAGCGGCACTCTGGTGTCGCAACACCCCCGATAACGATCGGGCGCACCACTTAGAGTCTCTCAGCGATTCTGCCGGGGTTGAGTACTGGAAGATCGATCTTGGGGATCCGAACTTTAGCCTGGTTCGACTGCGAAACGAAACTCACATTCCTCTGACCTTCGAGCATGTCCATGGAGAACTGCCCGTGAACGGAGACTGGCACAAGGATGGACGTTTCGGGGCGCAATCATGGGACTCGAGCCGCATGACCATCCTGCGCAACACGGATGTTTACAGGACCTATGACGTGACATCGATTCTTTCGTTGCCCACTACGCTGGATCGCCTCGCTGTGATGCTGGAGGGAGCAGAAGGTCATCCGGAGATAAAAGCCCTGTTGAACGTAGAGGACGAGGTCTATTTGGCGGCTGTGATGGGGTGCACCATGGGAATCATGCGCCATCCTCTCGTCGGGATGAGGCCTGGAGGGGATCCCGATCTTTTCTTCAACGGTCCCAGGCAGACAAAGAAGCGACTCGACGAAGTTGTTCGGGCCGTGCGATGGCAACGGATTGCGGCACCGTTCTCGCCTGGAACGGGGAAGACCGCCATCGACAAGGAAGTTCTTCTCGATAGCTGGACCTTTGAGTCGACGCAGACCTGGCAAAACGAACTCGTAGGAGCGACTATACGGCAGGGCGCACCTGCTCGGATCGCGAGAAACATCGACCTGCCTGAAGTAAAGACAAAGGGCGACAAACCATTTGTCTTTGCAGCACGCTTTCCGAATGGCGCAGTCGCCATTGGCGCACAACAGAGGACCCGGGTCGGCCAAGCCTGGTATATGCCGGAATGCGATGTAACGTTATCGGTGGCCGATGCCCCAGGGCCATTTGGGATCTTCGGTCACTTCGACAGTCTGACTTTGACCTTCAACAGAGCACCGCGAGGAAAGAAGATTCTGGCGCAAGATTTAGCTGGGGCGAGAGCCGTCGATATCACGGGTTCCGTGCAGTTGCGAGGAAATCGCCTGCATATCCCCGGAAGTATCATTCGCGACGTCGGCCTTCGTGCTGCAACACCCGGAGATCTATCGAGTCCGGGTTTAGTGATTGCGTTTACTTCATAGGTAAGCTCCGTCGACCGTAATACTCCACAGAACCAGCCCTAGGGGGTAAATCCTCGAACAGGGCTTGCACCACAGACCAGAAAGCCAATGACGAAAAACATGATCACTTATTTCCAGCCAAGCCGGGTTATTAGCCGAAGACGCGCGTCCGCATTCCTGGGTGTAGTTTTGACTCTGAGTGTCGCTGCACCAAACTGTGCTGTCGCCCAAGACTCCGCTCCGGAAGCTCGAACTCCGCCGATGGGCTGGAATAGCTGGAACCACTTTGCAGAGAAAGTCACGGATGCGGATGTCCGCGCAGCCGCAGATGCGCTCGTCGCGAGCGGTATGAGAGACGCCGGATATGTTTACGTGAACATAGATGATTCATGGGAAGGAGACCGGGACGCCGGTGGAAACATACAGTCCAATAAGAAGTTTCCGGACATGAAGGCGCTTGCGGACTATGTGCATTCAAAGGGACTCAAGATAGGGATCTACTCCTCTCCGGGACCGAAGACCTGTGCAGGCTATGAAGGCAGCTACAACCACGAAGAACAGGATGCCAAAAGTTATGCTGGGTGGGGTTTCGACTATCTGAAATACGATCAATGTAGTTTCGGAGATACTATCCGCCAGGAGGCGGGTGACGATCTTGTGAAAGCTTCGGCAATGCAGCGGGCAGCATACGAGAAGATGCATCAGGCCCTTCAGCATACCCACCACCCCGTCGTTTACAGCTTCTGCCAATATGGGCTTTATGCGGTCTGGAGGTGGGGCGCAGAGAGCGGAGCGAATCTATGGCGGACAACCGGTGACATAAAAGATAACTGGAGCCAAATGTCATTGATCGGCTTTCAACAGGCCGGCCTGGAAAAGTTCGCCGGTCCGGGACACTGGAATGATCCCGACATGCTCGAAGTCGGCAATGGTCATATGTCCACGATCGAATATCAGACCCACATGAGTTTGTGGGCCATCCTGGCTGCCCCACTTCTTGCGGGCAATGACCTGAGTGCAATGACAGAGGACACCCGTTCCATTCTGCTGAACAAGGACGTCATCGCAATAGATCAAGACAGGCTTGGACGAGCAGGCTATCGCGTGTGGGCTGAGGGTCCACTCGAAATTTGGGAGAGGCAACTAGAAAACGGGCATAAGGCGATCGCCCTCTTCAATCGGGGGGAATCTCCCATGAGCTTTCCTGTAGACGCCGCAACTCTGGGGATCAAATCTGGAGCCGAATTCACCGATGTCTGGCAAAAGAAGACAACTGTCCTCAAGAATGGTTCCGAACCCCTTGTACTCAACCACGGGGTCACCCTGCTACGGAGTAGATAGGACAAAATGCCGCCTTCACTTCGCTATTCGACTTTGTTGCTTCTCTGTTCGCTTTCTTCTCTCGGAGCGTTAGCACAGGGAGGAGCGTTAGCACATGGAGGAGCGTCTTCACCGCTGCTCCTCCAAACCTCAGACCCAGCGTTACAACAAACGTTCGACTGGGCAAAGACTCAAGCCCTTGCGTACGTCGGATCAGGAAACGACCCGGTGGGTGATTGGTATGAGGCAGCTCTGCCTGGGCGTAACTCCTTCTGCATGCGTGACGTTTCTCATCAAACGATGGGCGCTTATGCGCTTGGGCTTGCTTCGCATAATCACAACATGCTCCGGAAATTCGCTCAGAACATCTCCGCTTCCAAAGACTGGGCAAGCTATTGGGAGATTGATCGCCAGGGAAGGCCCTCGCGCGATGACTATCAGAGCGATGCAGACTTTTGGTACAACCTTCCCGCAAATTTCGATGTCATGAGCGCAGCTCTTCGAATGTATCGCTGGACCGGAGATACGACATATATCGATGACCCCGTATTTGCTAACTTCTACAAACACACAGTCTCCGACTATCCGAAACGATGGCACCTTGAGCCACCGTCGGCACTCGTCCGCGACCGCATTATGAATCAACGGACTCCCACAGGAAGGTTCGTTGAGGCTAGAGGCATCCCGAGCTATACCGAAGGTCAAAAAGACTTCGTAGTCGGCGTGGATGTCTTGGCTGCGGAGTATCGAGCATTGCGTTTCGCCGCCGACCTCGCCCACTCAAAGAATCACTTGGATGAAGCAAGGAAATATGATCTCCAGGCCATGACGGTCCAAAGGTTCCTCGAAACCAAGGCTTGGAACCCAGAGAAGCACCATTTCTACGGCTTCGCGAGAAACGGCCAGGACCTTTTTGGCGATGGCGACGCGTTCGTTCTCTATTTCGCCGCGACGGAGGATCCCGCTGAAATCAAGGGCGCTCTGTCCGCGATCGAAAAGAGGCTTCAAGCTTCAACTCCTGGGATTGAAGAACAGAGCTATCTGCCAGAGATCCTGTATCGGTATGGTGCGTCGGACGAAGCATATTCCCAGATTCTCGACCTATCCCGGCCGAATCGCGAAAGACGGGAGTATCCCGAAGTGTCGTATTCCATTATTGGTGCTATCGTCACGGGATTGATGGGGATCGACGTTGCGTCCTCCCTGCAACGGACTGATAGCCGAGCGCCTGCCGGTCAGACCGTCATCAGCACCCGGCCACAACTTTCGGGCAAGACGCAGTGGGTGGAGCTGGACCATTTGCCCGTTCGCACGAACGTCATCAACCTCCGTCACGACGGAAGCGAAATGAGCAGTCTGACAAACGTCTCCGGGCCGGCACTTCTCTGGCAGCCACGCTTATCCGGTCATTTCGATTACCTGATGGTTAACGGGCATCGAGTCGCGGCCATCGCAACCAATGATGATCAGCATCACCCCATGACCACCATAAGCGTTCTGGTTAAGCCTAAGTCCCGGATGGTCGTGAGCGAGATTGCCTCACGAGCTGCTCCAGATTCCATGGCCCATTGAAGAAGGATGCCCGGTTCAACCAACAGCTTCTGTATTTGGTCCGGAAATAGCGAGAGACCACAGATACCTGGATAGCTTGTAGACGACCGCCTCAAAGACCTCGTGCCACGGATCGCTTGTGGTACCGTCGACTTTCATGTGGAGCAATCGTGAATCCTGTGCTTTTCATCGATGACGATCGCTTGGCCCTTACAAGGAGTCGAGAATCTCTGAAGCGTTGGGACATTCCGGTACCCGGTTGCACTGGAACTACAATACTGCCGCATCTGCATGGGAGTTGGAACTGAACGCCGTCGCGAAGCCGCCGCTATCGCCCGGCGAATCATTGGCCTTCTCGCATTGACCGAAGCCGCCCAACCTTGGCCGCGCCGGTTGCTGCTCTTGCTTGAGCGTCAGTCACGGTACGGTATCCATCGCAGAGAATGCTATGTAAGTTATAGAAGGGATTGTTGTTAACGTGGTCGGGGTGGACGGATTCGAACCCCCGACCCTCTGGTCCCAAAGAATAGACTCCGGATATGGGCGGGTTTGTACTGATTTGTACGCGCTTGTAAATTCAATGGTTTACGCGAACCACCGCTGACCAATACAAGCCTGTCTAAACCGATATTCGCTACAGTATCCGCTACATCCGCCGCGTCGTCCTGGAAGGGCAGGATATGCAGACCAAGGGCTACCTTGCGGTAGCCCTTGGTCTGCCGAGGTGAAGTAACCGAAGAACTACGCCTTGCGCAGCTCGTAACGGTCGAGGTTCATAACCTTGTCCCACGTGGCTACGAAGTCCTTCACGCTCTTTCGAATGGGCCGTTGCGTAAACTTCCGCGATGGCCCGGAGCTGAGAGTTGGAACCGAAGATCAGGTCCACACGAGTGGCAGTCCACTTGATCTCACCTGTCACGCGGTCCAAGCCCTCAAATAATCCTTGCGAAGTAGAAGATGCCTTCCACTCCGTCGCCATGTCGAGCAGATTGACGAAGAAGTCATTTGTCAGGATCCCGGGCTTGTCGGTGAAGACGCCGTCCTTAGAGCCACGGTAGTTGGCGCCGAGGACGCGCAGGCCGCCGACGAGGACGGCCATCTCCGGGGCCGTCAGGGTCAGCAACTGAGCGCGATCGACGAGCAGATCCTCGGCACGCTTGGTATGGCCGAGACGGAGGTAGTTGCGGAAGCCGTCGGCTGTCTATTCGAGCGGGGCGAAGGAGGCAACGTCGGTCTGCTCCTGCGAAGCGTCCGTGCGGCCAAGCGCGAAGGGGACGATGACGTCGTATCCGGCTTTTTTCGCAGCCGCTTCAACCGCAGCGCAACCGCCCAGAGCATCAGATCGGCGAGCGAGACCTTCTTGCCCGTCGGGTTCAAGTCCTTCTGAATTCCCTCTAGCGAGCTGAGAACCTTCTCGAGCACCAGAGGCTGGTTCACTTCCCAGTTCTTCTGGGGCTCGTGGCGAATGCAGTCGACTTCCGGCTGAGTCCAAAGAGAGACGTTGTGGCGGCCAAGGCGTTCTTCCGCAAAGCGCTCCGCACCCAAGGGCGTGCTCCCATCAGCATCACTCTGGATGGCTATGCCGCATCGCATCGAGCAGTGCGCGAGATGCCGAACGAAAACGAGGTATGGACGCACGCGCGCAGCCGAGTTGGAGGGCATCAGTCAGCCGTCGCTTTCGCAGCAGATTCGCAAGTTGGAGCAGACGGTTGGCGCTCCGTTGTTTACCAGACTGGGACGGCGCACCAAGCTCACGGCAGCTGGCGAGACACTTTACGAACACGCCCGGAAGATTCTGCGTCACCAGCCGCGATGCCTCCCAACTTGCGCTACCGGCGCGGGGAGGTATACGACCCGAGTCATTGAATGAGCGGTACCACGATACTGGTAGTTCTGTTCGGAGCGAGAGTGACTGAAGCTCCCATGCTCTCGTCAAGGAGCACATTGATCGGGTGGTTCTCAGAACTCATCGGAACAGCGTAGATCCTATACTCCCCCGGCCGTCGCCGACAGCGTCTCGCTGGAACGTCTCGCCTGTCAATGACGAGCGCAGGACGACATAGGCTTGCCGGTCGACGCCACCTTCGGTATCAACGGTTCCGGCAAGGTTGGATGCTCCGCACCCCATCTGCACTTCAGCGGTTATGAATCCGCCACCATCGGGAACACTGAGGAGGTTCCCGGCGCCTTGAGGAGCCAACGAAGTTCTCGTTATGTAGGTGTCTTTGCCGCCGACAAGGCTGACAAGATACTGGCCTCCGGGAACATCTCTGTATCGCGCGGACACCGACAGATCCTTTGACAGGCACAGGAAAAATATCTCGATACACTGCTTCCGGCATACTGCACAGCCATGGGCCGCCTGCTTATTGCGTCACTGCCCCAGTTTCTTTCGAGAGCTGTCTTCGTAGCGTCGTTGTCACACCCTACACTGGCCGCACGACCAAAACGGTCGGGCGGCTTCGCATCGCGTTGCGATTAATCCAGCGCCGCGGCTTCGCCCCATGTGATCAAGAGTATGCGTTCGGATTCCGCTCCGTGGCCGTACCAATTCATTTGCGAAGCGGCAAGGTGGTGGCAAGTCTGAATGCGAGTACTTATGGCAGTGACCTTAAGGCCTACCAGACGGAAGCAATCTTTGTCCCACAGCTTCGCAGGGCAGCAGCGGAGTTGAGTTCATCTCTGTAACAGCCAAGCGATGTACTTGCGGCAAACCATGTACTTTGTGTGGTATGGCATCAAAGACTAAGTAGTCTAGAGTGTAGTTGCCCTCGCATGTGAAGCTTTGAGGCGCAAGAGCCCTTCGCTCATTCATCCTTTCCGTAAGAGCCACTTCAAACTCTACTAGAGCCGCCTACCATAGCTGGAAACACGATTTCCGCGAATTCCGCGAAAACCCCGACAACGAATCAGCCTAATTCAACTCCTTTTCAAGCATTTAAGAACGGCAATTGGCTTGCATTGGTAAACGCGCGTCCTGGCAGTAACTTAGGCTCGGCAGGGAGCGATGCCAATGACCTTCAAGATTGAACGGCTCTTCAGCAAAGAGAATGTCATCGTGTTGCATGTGTGTGGGCGAGTGGATATCGAATGTTTGAGCACGCTCAAGGAACTGATCGAAACGGAAGACGCCAAGATTGTACTCGACCTTTCAGAGGTGACGCTTGCTGGTCGCGACGCAGCCACCTTTCTTGCAGTTTGCGAGCTCAAGGGTATCGAACTCAGAAATTGCCCCCCTTTTCTTCGCGGATGGGTCGACAACGAGACGATATGACAACGATTCGTAACTATTCTGTTCCCAGGCTTGTTCTGCTTATTTCTGGAAGTGAGGAACCATGAGGACTATGCAGCAGTTAGTGAAAGCCGCCGGCTTGGTGAGTGCCGGTATCGTTGGTGCATATTTTCTGGGCGGCAACGTAGTTTCTGCCGCAGGCCAGGATGTGCAACCCGTCAAGAACAGCTACGCTCCAGTGGATGATAAGGAGAGTTTCGCCACGGTCCATGGTCGGATGGTCGCTGCCAAAGCTGGGATCATGAAGCGACAAATTGATCTATTGGAAGAGCGGTATGATCTGAGCGACCATCCAGCGAGCGGCGTGGTGATGGATCGCGCAAAGCCAGTGCAGGAAGGAGTGCGGGTCAAGCTACCGCAAGGTGTGACGTGGGCCGAGTTGTCCAAGGAGACGCCGGAGCAGATTCGCGAGAAGGGAACGTATCCGAAGGGGTTCCTGCCGTTGCCTCATGCGAACCATCCTGAGGGCGGTATGGTGTTTCCTAAGTCGGAGATTCAGGAGGTGCTGAAGCAAGAGGATCGCGACCTGACGCGCTTCGACCTGGACTTCGATATTCCGGAGCGGTTTCTGGCGGAATTTCCTGCGGCAATGTACCTGACGACGCGGCCTGACCTTGGCGATGTCTCGAAGGGCCAGTTGGTGACCATGGACAACTACTACGAGTTGTTCAGCGGCATTCTGAACCCAAAGCAGCTTGAGGGCCTGCGGTTGTTGCTGACACCGTTTCCGCAGCAACAGTTTAATGAGACGATCGATCGGCGCTCAGAGAAATCAAGCCGTGGAGTCGCGTGCTTAGACTGTCATACGAATGGCGGAACCAACGGTGCGTTCCACCTGGTAGGTGATATCCGGCCACAGGAGTTCCGTCATCGCATCGAGACGCCGGCACTGCGTGGTGTGAATATTCAGCGACTCTTCGGTTCGCAGAGGGCGCTGAAGACGGTAGAGGATTTCACGGAGTTCGAGCAGAGGGCAGCCTACTTCGATGGCGATCATGTGATTGCGGCGAAGAAGGGCGTGAATGTGCTGGATCGCGGAAGTCAGGTACACTTCATGGCCGAGTTCGAGGATATTCTAGACTTTCCTCCTGCGCCGAAGTTGGGATGGGATGGCAAGCTCGATCCCACGAAGGCGACCCCTGCCGAGTTACATGGGCAAGAGGTCTTCTTCGGCAAAGGCCGATGCGCAGAGTGCCACTCAGGCCCATATTTCACGGACAACACCATGCACGACCTGCATGCAGAGCGTTTTTACAAGCAGCATTTAGTGAACGGCATGATGATGGCCCACGACGGCGCGATCAAGACGTTCCCGCTGCGCGGAATCAAGGACACGCCGCCGTATATGCATGACGGACGACTGCTGACGCTGGATGACACGGTGGAGTACTTTAACCTCGTGCTGGGCACTAAACTGACTGACCAGGAGAAGAAGGATCTGGTGGCGTTTATGCGTGCTTTGTAACGTGACGGTATTGCTGTTCCCATACGCTCAAAAGGGGGCATGGGCCACTCCGCCCATGCCCTTCACTTTGATCTCACTGAGGCATTATGCAATTAGCTCGAGCCCGATTGAAGCAAGTGCCTGGCCGTGAATGTCTAAAGAGGGGACGACGGACGCGTGACGCAGGCCTGCGGAGGGAGATCGGATCCATGCTTGGGGTCTGAGCCTGATCTCAACAAACTACGCACTTACTAAAGCAAGTCGAATGCCATCCATAAGTGTTTTAAAATGCGGTCGAAGCGAATGATTCGTTACCGCGGAAGTCGTGGATTTCGTGTTGCTCTTAGGGGTTATCAGCTTTGGCAGAGCCTGGAAAGACCCCTGCGGGTGTGCAGTCTCTTCATCTTGGAAGCAGGAGTTGACGGTGGGATTCGCGGCCTCCGTTTGTACCGTATCCTAAGACTATCCGCCGGCGTAGGGCCATGAGACGAAGAATACGTTGATGTCAAAGTCGCCCCTTGTTCCTTTCGAGGCCCTCATCTCGCTTCGATGAGATCGAGTACCTGGCCTTAAGGTGGCAAGGGGATCCCGGTGAGGATTCGCTAAAAGAGGAAGGCCTCTTACGTCTTCAATGCGGCAATGTACTGTTTCAACGTCTCTGCGGAAGCCTCAAGTGCGTGTCTTTCCGATACATCAAGTGGGATGGACACAACGCGAGCCACGCCATCGCGAGTAATGATAGTGGGAAGGGACAGAGACACTTCGCCCAATCCCATCGACTCCGGCACTAAGCTAGACACGGTCAGAACTGCATGTTCATCCCGCAAAATGGCGCCTGTGATACGAGCCAGCGCCGTTCCAATGCCGTAGTACGTCGCTCCTTTTGCGCGGATGATTTCCAGACCGGTGGCGCGCGTATCGTTGGCGATTTTTCGTAGCATATCTTCATCGTGGGGTAAGCCCAGTTCCCTGCAAAAGTTTTCCAGTGACATGCCCGCGATCCGGGCCGACGAAGTCACGGGTACCTGGCTCTCGCCATGTTCTCCGATGACGTATGCGTGCACGTTGTCCGAAGCCACCCCATAGTGCTCGGCAAGGCGCCTGCGGAAACGAGAAGTATCCAGCGATGTGCCCGAACCTATAACGCGGTTCGGCGGAAGACCGGACCACTTCCAGGCGGCATAGGTCAACACATCAACGGGATTCGATGCGATCAGCAATATCCCGTGCGGATTGCAGCGCGCGACCTTCAGAACGAGGTTCTTCAATATCGCCGCAGTCTCATTCAAACTCTCTAGTCGGGACCTCTGTCCCGATTGACTAACGCCGACTGTAATGATGATCACGTCTGCCGAGCAACAATCGTCGAAGTGGCCGGCAACGACTCTTGTCGTGTGGGAAAATACTTCGGCATCTCGCAGGTCCTGAACATGACCGTCGGCTCGGCGCTTATCCCTATTAATCAATACAATTTCTGCTGGCGTTTTGGAAAGCAAGAGCGCATAGGCTGTCGTCGAACCTACAAGGCCTGTTCCCACGATTGCAACTCGAGGGATCCGTGATCGTACATAGTTCTGATCGATAGATTGAATAACCTCGACAACTGACATCCCGGTTCAACCTCCACGTGTAACTCCTCAAGGACCCAACTTGGGCACATCCAACCACTGGCCGCCGCCGAATGAGGCAGACGATAACACTAAGAGAGATTTTCGGCAGGAGGTGGCTACTGCCTCAGTTTTGCGCGAGTCTCCATCGCGAGCTGCTTTGTAAGTTCTCCAGCCGGGAGTTCCCTCCCCAGACGAGCGGATTGACCTGACCACAATTGCACGAAGTCTTCCGATCCTGCCGCCTCTGATTTCAACCTAAGGGGCGCGACGGCGGCGCTGGCAAGGGGAAAGGGTGGCGCCAGGTCGCACATCGGTCCAACTTCGCGGATAATCCGATTGACAATTGCGCGCGCCGGACGACCTGAGAATACGTTCGTCAGAGCAGTCTCATGATGCGCTGCGCTCCTCAGTGCTTGCCGGTGTACCGACCCAATCGTGGATTCCGGGCAAAACAAATAGGCCGTGCCCATTTGAACCGCTGACGCGCCGAGAGCGAACGCCGCTACAATTCCTCGCGCATCCGCGATGCCCCCGGCCGCGATGACTGGCACCTTCACAGCATCGACCACTTGAGGCACGAGCGCGAAGGTGCCTAACTGCGTAGATATATCCTGCGCGAGAAACATTCCGCGATGGCCGCCCGCTTCATAGCCCTGGGCGATAATCGCGTCGCAGCCCGCATCCTCGAGCCATCGCGCCTCGTCCACGGTTGTTGCGGAAGATAGAATCTTCGCGCCCGTATCCTTGATGTGCGCAAGAAGCTCCTTGTCCGGAAGACCAAAGTGAAAGCTGACCACCTCCGGCCTAAGTTCGACCACTAGATCGCACATCGCGCCATCGAACGGCGCGCGGGTAGGACTTTGAACCGGCGTCTCAGGATCCAGACCAAGCTCCAGATAATAGCCCGCCAAACGCTCTCTCCAGGCCATCTCCCACTGCAGATCGACCGCAGGCGAATGGTGGCAGAAGAAGTTGAGATTAATGGGACGCGCGGTGCTCTGCCGGATTTTTACCAGCTCGGCTCGTACCTGACCAGTGCTCAGCATCGCGCAAGGAAGAGAGCCAAGTCCTCCGGCCTCAGCCACGGCAACCGCCAATTCAGACGAACCGGCTCCCGCCATAGGCGCCAGAAGAATCGGAAGTTCAATACCCAGCAGATCCTGAACGCGCGTGTCCGGTCCCATGATCTCAGCCCTTCTCCGTGTCGCCTATCGAATACGAGCGACACCGCCATATTGAATTTGTGTTCACTTCGCCCCGAAGGTACTGCCCTCTTGCCTTGGATGACGTGCAGGAAGCTAGCGGTGGATCGGGTTGGCCCCCAGTTCAATTTTCACTCGGCACAGTTCCTTGGCTGGTGCGGCAAAGGAAAACATTCTTCGGCTGGGTTGACTCCCACAATGTCAGCCCAGATTTATCCCGATGGCTACGTTCTCTGATGGTGAGCCGATCCAATACTCATAACGCGCAGCCACTTCAAAAAGCTTCTGCATCGCCTCCGGTGTCGGGGCTGACGGCGGGGCGTTAGGATCAAGAGGCTCCGCCAACTCCCGGAAGAAGCAGTAAAGTTGTCGTTCACTCACCGAAACCATCCACACCAGCGTTGAGTCTGGGTTACGAAGCGCATGTTTGACCCCTCCCGCGATCGTTACGACTTCACCGGCGCTAGCTGTCTGCCATCCTGAAGATATTCCGTCGTCTTGATAGACCTCCATCGCTCCTTCAAGCACGTAGAATATTTCCGCGTCGTTGTGTCTGTGCAGTGGGATGACAGCTCGTGGCGGTAATCCGGCGCGCATCACGCCCAGATCTCCGCCGTTCTGGTCAGGTGTCGATACAAACTGCAGCAAAACTCCTACCACCGTAAACATGGGTTCGCCCGTTGCTTTGATAACTGGGTTGAAAAACCGTCTTTGTTGGGTATGCATTAAATCTCCCTTCAACTGTGAAGACGCTCCAAAGATTGGCGCCGGTTTGCTTTCTTTGGTTGATACTGCAATTCAGGAAGCTGGTCAGTCATTTGCTCGCCTCAGACAGCTCAGGTGTCCAATACGTGGCGTAACTCCGTCTCATGAGCCGCGAGGCTATCTTTCCCGTCGTTCCGAAGGTGTGCTGTTGGCGTCATAAACGTAGCCCCAAGACCTAGCATTGTTACAACTGCGATGTAGTGTGCCGGGCTAAACCGGTCGGTGCGAGCGAGCCACGAAACGACTAACGGAGTCAAACCGCCGAAGACCGCGTAAGCAATGTTGTAGGAGAATGAGACACCCGTAAAGCGGACCTGCGGTGGAAACGCGCGAATCATAAGAATGGGAGTCAGTACCACTCCGCCTGCGCCGAATCCTGCGAGCGCGTAAAGCGGGAGTAGTGCCGAGGGTGCATGTTGAGCGCCGAAATAGAGTCCGTAAGTCGCAGCAATCAGCAGCAGCAGGATTGGGATGGAGACGCGTCGAATGCCAAACCGGTCTGTTGCGGCTCCTATCGCTACTGTCGAGAGGCAAAGCGCCGCTGCACCGACGAGGTTTGCCATCTGGATCTCACGAGGCGCAAGCCCGAAGAGTTTCTGCAACAGCAACGGTGTCATTAGAATTACGACTACGATGGCTGCTGTCAGCATCCAGGTGCTGATCACGGAGGTAGCTACAGCTCGTCCGTGGCTTTTTAAGACAACACGTAGAGGCAGTTCACGAGATAGTGACGCCCGCCGTCGCATCTCTTCAAAGACAGGCGTCTCGTTGAGCCAACGCCGCAGGAACATCGCAATAAAGCCAAAGATACCTCCAAGCAGAAATGGAATTCGCCAAAGACCACCTGCTATCTCTGCCTGACTAGACTTGACATTGAGGACGACTGCTACCAAAGATCCCAACAGTATTCCAAAGCTCAAGCCACTGGTGAGCAATCCAACGGCAAGTCCGACCCGCTGCGGTCGAGCGTGCTCGGCGACAAACACCCAACCTCCAGGCGCTTCGCCGCCGATTGCGACTCCTTGCAATAGCCGCATCGTAAGCAGGAGCAAGGGTGCTATCACTCCTGCCGCATGATATGTTGGCAAACACCCTATCAGTAAGGTAGGAATTGCCATCAGCAGAATGCTCAAGGTAAACATGCGTTTGCGACCGTGTATGTCGCCGAAATGTGCCATCACAACGCCGCCCAAAGGGCGTGCCAGGTACCCGGCGGCAAAGATGCCAAAGGTCTGAATTTCCCGCATCCACTCTGGAAGACTGGCAGAGAAAAACAGCTTGCCGATCACAGCGGCGAAGAAAACGAAGATGACAAAATCATAAAACTCCAGGGCTCCACCAAGGGACGCGAGAGCAAGCGTCCGGATTTCTGCGAGCGTCAAAGGCCTAGGAGATGGGGAGTAACTGGTCTGCATAAAAGTCCTATTTCACCGGTTATCAGAATGATGAGTCGGTCAATTGGGGTTTTCCCTTTCGTCGGGCGGCGAGGACAATCTGGCGACAAGTAGTCACATCCATATTTTGGTTTCAAGATAGATTTCATATGCGCAACGTCTCATCTGCTCGTTACGTGCGACGTTCCCACCCATTTCGCGTATTGTGCACAGTCCGATGTATGCACACCCCTCGGCAATTGCTACGGTGTAATGCGTTCTTGTTCTGTGTCAATCCACCCACGAAGAAAAGCCGGGCAATTCCTGAGTTCGATACCCTTGAAGTCACCACCTGCTAGAGACGTGGCTGCCTCGCGACCAGCAAGCGTCACCTCTGAAAGGTCGAGTACGATCTTGGCGTCTTCCGCTTCGATCAGTTCCTTGAGCGTGTTCAAACATTCGCTATCCAATCGTCCACACACAATGAACACAATGGCATTCTCCTCGCTGACGAGCCGTTCGATCCTGAAGCTCATTGGCAGCGCCTCCCCCCCGAGTCTGAGTTACGGCCAAGTTGCGCGTTTGATAATGCAAAACGACTGCCATTTGTAAGTGTTTGAAAAGGCAATGGGGCAGGCTGATTTGTGTAGTGTGGTTTTCGCGGAATTCGCGGAATTCGTGGTTCCATCTAGGGCAGACAGCTCAAGTAGTGTTTGAAGCGGCTCTTACGGAGAATATGAATGAGCGAAGACTCGTGTGCCGCAAAGCGGCACACGAGTTTCTTCTGTCAATATGGATTCTGGCCCTGCACACCGCCTCCGAAAAGAAAACCTCGATTCCCTATACGCTCAGAACGGAAAAGGGAGAATCCCTCACAATTTCATACGTTAGGTCCGTCAAGCGGCCAGTCGACCCAGTTGGGGAGCTTCGACCGATGATCAGGACATCGGCCTCAGTGTGATCGACAAAGTCAAGGATGGTGTCCTTCGGAGACCCGATAGCAATTAGGGCAGAAGCGGGTACGCCATGTCGATGCGTGAGCGCCTCCAGCATGCCGGAAGCTCGGCGGACCTCCTCGAGATGAAGGTTCTCGTCCATATTCGGTGAAGCGAGCCTACCGCGCTTTCCAGAATTTACCACGTGGACGAGTGAAAGTTCTGCGCGAGCTTGTTCTGACATTGCCTTACCTGTGCGGAGTACGATGTCGGCATATGGCGTCAGATCAAGAGCGCATATCCACTGCCTATGCGTCAAAGGTCGAGGGGCGATTGTTTCTGCATGTCTGCTCGTGAGCACCGGACATGGAGCGTCGTTGATAACTCTCGCCGTAGTGGAACCGAGCAATGCCTGCCGAAAGCGGCCGGCGTGAGTGGGCATAATGATGAGATCGAAACTGTCATTCTTTGCGAGTTCGGAAATCTGTGAAGCGGGATCTCCTGAGAGCAGAACTCGAGGCGAATCGGCAAGTGGGAACTCCGAAGTTAGAAAGGCATCGAACCTTTCCCTTCGAACGACCCTGTGGTCTTCGAGGATGTCTGCAACCGGTCTCACGTAAAGCTCATACAGTTCGAAAAGGTCGAGTTCCGCAGGGTCCACTACATGAACCAACGACACGACTGCGTTGAAGAGCGTTGCTGCCCGCCGCACATATGGAGCCATGGCTATGCATGAGGGGGAGAAATTTACCGGGAAGAGAATCTTCTCAATGCGAGCCATTGTCATAGGTCACCATTCCTGAGAGCTTGTTCGAGAATTGGGTCGAATTGCCGAGTTTCACCATTTTGTTCTTTCCAATCACAAAAGTTCTCTCACTGACGAGAGTTCGTTGCCAGGCGTCTGAGCGATCATTTGCAATAAGACGCGACGCTTGATGAGTGTCGATAGGAGCGGCGCAGGCAAAGGGCCGCGCCGAGGATAAGCTAGGGTTTTCTCTCTTAGGGCTCATCATTAATGGCCCCCGGCCGGAGCCTGGCCTCCTTTGAACTTGCGAATGAGAATGACGAGGGGAATCATGGCGAGGGTCAGCCAGCCGATTACACTGAAACAATCCATGAACGCGAGAAACGCACTTTGGTGCAGGAGTTGCTGATAAAGAACTCCCAGTGTCGCCGGTCCCGCATCGGCGCTGGTAAAGCCGTATTGCATCAGGTGGTTCACCATACCCTGTGTACTCTGTTGCACGCTCTGCGAACTACTGCCAAGGTGTGATCCAAGATTCAATTGATGGAGATTGGCTCTTCGTTCCGCGGCTGTCGTGACAAAAGCGATTCCGAAGCTTCCACCCCAATTGCGGAAGAGGTTCGTAAGGCTTGAGGCCTTGTTGTTCTGGTCCGGCCGCAACTGCGAATAGGCGATCATGTTGACCGGCACGAGGAACAAGCCGTAACCAACTCCCTGCAAGGCTCGTGTCCATGCGTAGTGAGCTCCGTTCGTATCGAGGTTCATGTTGCTATACACGAACATCGCGGCCGCGATGAAGGACAGGCTCATGAAGACGAGTGTCTTTGCTGAGACGAGGTTACGCTGCAGAAGCTGTGCCGAAACCGGCGCCAGGCAAGTGATGACCAGGGCTCCAGGCCCGAGGATCAAACCGGCATCGATCGCCCGATAACCATAGAGCGACTGAAGCATCTGTGGAATTAAGGTTGTGGTGCCAAAGAGTCCGATTCCAAAGACAAAGAAGAGGACGCTTGCGATCGCGAAATTGCGATTGGTGAGCAGCCGGAAATCAATGATCGGCTCCTTGACGTACAGTTCCCACAGGATGGTGCCCACCCAGCCAAACACCGCAACGAGAATCATCGTAATAATGAAACCGCTTCCGAACCAGTCATCGATCTGGCCCCGATCGAGCGAGACTTCAAGCGCACCGGAGGCCAATGTAATGAGAACGATTCCAATCGTGTCAACGGACATGCGGCCCGCGACTTTCGCAGCGAGGCGTTCTTCCGTAAAGGCTTCAGGGTCATGGATCAGCTTGTTCGAGAGATAGAGCGAGAGAAATCCAACTGGAACATTGATGAAGAAGATCCAGCGCCAGGTGTAGTTATCGGTGATCCATCCACCGAGCACGGGGCCAATCGCCGGTGCGGTCACGATCACGACGGTGAATAATGCAAACGCGGCCGCGCGTTTCGCCGGAGGAAATGTATCAACCAGGATAGCCTGTGCAACCGGCGCCAGACCGCCTCCTCCGATGCCTTGCACGATGCGCCAGATGAGCATGAATCCAAGCGATGGGGCAATCCCACAGAAGAACGAGGAAATCGTAAACAGGATGACACAGAGCAGGTAGTAGGTCTTCCGTCCCAGTAGCCGGCTCAACCAGGCGGTCATGGGCAGCACAACTGCATTCGCTACAAGATAAGTCGTGAGGATCCAGGTCACTTCATCGTAACTGCGTCCCAGCCCGCCGCCGATGTAAGGGAGTGCCACATTGGCGATCGACGTGTCGAGCAGCTCCATAAACGCGGCGATGGTCACGGTCACGGCGATAAACCACGGATTGACCGCGCGGGCTGGGGATTGCAGCATGGAAGTGGAAGCCGCTGATGATGTCTGATGAGTCATACACTCCTCCTCCTAGCGCACACGAACCGTTGCTTCCACCGACATGCCGGGACGAAGATCGTGTTGAGGATCTTGATCGTGGTCGATATGAATCCGGACGGGGAATCGCTGCACGATCTTTACGTAGTTTCCGCTTGCATTTTCAGGGGGAAAGAGACTGAAGAGAGGCCCAGCTGCGCCTGCCATATCCTCCACCGTTCCTCTATAGTCACGCCCAAATGTGTCTACATGGAGCGTGACGGGTTCGCCGGGGCGCATGCGACGCAGTTGTGTCTCCTTGAAGTTCGCCGTGATCCAGATATCGTCCACTGGTACCACCGTCAAAAGCGTTTGGCCAGGCTGAACGCGATGGCCTAACTCGACTGTCTTGTGACCGACCACGCCACCGACGGGAGCGTAGACTTTCGTGTAACTCAGGTTCAGTTCGGCGGTGTGGACATCCGCCCGTGCCTGGTCCAGTTCTCCTTGTGCCGACTCAAATTGGGCCCGCACATCGGAGGACCGCTGTGGAGCCGTGCTTGCGCTGGATACCTGTGCGTCGCGTTGTGCGACCAGGCTTTGTGCCTGAGAGACCTTCTGCTTCGCTGCTGCAAGCGCTGCACGATCGGACTCGAGGGTCTGTTCCGTCGCGACAGCTTCCGTCGCTCGTGCATCGTAGTAGGACCGGGAAATCTCTCGCTTTTCGACAAGAGCTTCGTAACGCACACGATCGCGCTCCGCACGGTCCGCAACAGCTTGGTCCTGCTGGACCCTGTGCTGTGCGGCTGTCATATCGGCTTCAGCGGAGGCGACGTTAGCAACGGATTCTTGCCGGGCCGCGTTGGCCAGACGCAACTGGCTGTACGCCGCAGTATCCGTAATCGGTATCTGCAGTTGGGCCGCATGCACCTCAGCTTCCTTCGTCTCCAGGTTCGCTTTCGCGTGTTCGAGCGCGGCCTCGTAGTCTCTGGGGTCCAGTTCCAGCAGTAAAGTACCAGCCGGAACATGTCGGTCGTTTTCGACCAGCGGATTGACGTAAGTGACCGTGCCGGTGATGCGCGTGCTGAGTTGTGCGAAGTGTCCGTCAATCTGTGCGTCATCCGTGAATTCGTAGTGGCGCGCATGCAACCAGTACGCAAGACCTCCCGCCAGGCCTACGGCGACCAGCACAAGAATCAGTAACCGCTTCAAAGCGGTGGTCCGTGTTGGAGTTTTGTCTTGAGTTTCTGGAGAGAAACTGTCTTTGTTCTCTTCAACGATCGCTACTGTAGCCATATCGGCCTCCTTGGTTGCTCGTATTATTTTGTGTCTGTCTTTATCGCTCGCTAAAAAACGTCGTGAGACGGCTCTCAGATGAGCCCAGCGCCCTGGCAAGCGCAATCTTCGCCACATTGAACGAGAAGAGGCTGGCGATGTAATTCTCGTTCGCGGCCACCATGGCCTCCTGCGCCTGCAAGACTTCGAGATAATTGGTGACCCCATTTTTGTAACGGTCCTCGGACTGCGTAAGCGCCTTCTCAGCCAGCGTCCGGTTCCCTGCCGCGACTTTGACTGCCGATTCCGAGGCCTGAGCGTCCAGACGAGCAACCCGAACGTCATAGTCGACCCGCCCTGCGAGATCGCGATATTCGGCTCGGCGCTGCACCAGCGCCGCGTCTGCTGCATGAACGTCCGACCGTATGCGTCCACTAGTAAAGATGGGAACGGAGACGGTGCCCTGCACGCCGTAGACCTGGTTGTAATTTGCTGGGTTCACTCCGCCTCCACCATAACCGGCGACAAGCGACACTTCAGGCAAACGCTCTGCTCGCGCGGCCTTGACGCCAAGCTCGGCGGCTGTGACCGCCTGCTTCATGCTCGCAATGTCGTATCGTGTCTCGGACGCGTGGCTCTCTTCGCTCTTGAGATCGAGCAGCGGAACGTATCCGTAGTCGCTGCTCGGCGCCCAAAGTTGCTGTAGGGGAACTCCTGTCACCCGATCCAGCGTGAGCTTGTCTTTTTCGAGATCATTGGTCGCGTCAACGACTCGCTGCTCGGCAGTACTCAGCTCAACTTTGGCGCGGAGCGAGTCGATTTCCGGAGACACCTCCGACTTGTATTGGTCCTCTACCTGTGCGTTCAACTCCTGTGCCGAGGCCAGCGCTGCCTTCGTCGTGTCCAACCGCGCCTGACTCGCCACGACCTGGAAATAGGCTGCGCCGACGGCATACACCACGACGTCGCGAGCATCCTTAGTGCTAAGAAGCGAGGAGGCCTCAAGCGCCTTCTGCTGTTTGTATTTGTCCCGCAGGCTTAGGTTCACGACCGGAGACTGCGCAGTGATTTGGGCTTCCGAGTAGCCGAAGTTGCCGCTTGTGGGAGGAAGCTGAAATCCTGCCTGGACGGGCAGCTTGATGTTCAACTCCCGGTAACTGAGTTGTTGATAACTCTGCTGCGCACGAGCCGAAATCTGTGGCAGAAGTTCGGAGAAAGCATGTTCTCTTGCGGCTCTGACGCCTGCGTCCGCCTGCTCGCTATCAATCAGGCCAAGATTGAAGCGAAGTCCTCGGGAGACGGCATCGCTCAGACTCAGCCTGATCTCACCGTCAACGACCTTGTCGTCCGGGGTGCTTCCCAGATAAGGATTGAGGGTCTGCGTCGCCCGTGCGCTTGGGTTGGTCGTATTCGCCGCCGGATTGATGGGGCGCGGCGTTGCGACTGAACCGAACGAGGGCAACGGCCCACTGCTGTCAACCGACTGCGCTGTGGCTGCGGCCGCCAGCAGCAGGGAAAAAAGTGCCATCAATGTAATCCGCCCTGCCTTGGGTCTTCCCATAAAGAGCCTCCTTGAACCGCCACTCGAAAGGAGTAGAGGTAATCACGAACATAAAGATGATGGATATCATGATTGCGATTCATAATCATGACGCGTATCATCTAAATAGTCGATTCCGAGGAGGAACATGCGATGAAAGTAAGCAAACAGAAGATGGCGGAGCACCGGGAGCAGATCATCGAGGCCGCTGCGAAGCGATTTCGGGAGAAGGGATTCGACGGCATCAGCGTCGCCGAGCTGATGAAGGAAGTAGGCCTGACCCATGGAGGGTTTTACGGGCACTTCACATCCAAGGAAGAGTTGGTGAGCTTAGCCTCACAGCGGGCCATGAGGAGCACTTCAGCGAAGTGGGCAACGGTCATCGATGAGGCGTCTGGAGACCCACTTGCAGCCCTGGCAAAGGACTATTTGTCCACCCGGCACCAGGAGCATCCGGAGGCCGGCTGCCTGTTTGCGGCTCTCGGCGGCGAACTTGGGCGTCAGCCGGTGTTGGTCAAGCAAGCAGTAATGGAAGTACAACTACAGTTTCTCGACATATTGTCCCGAGTTGTGCCCGGCCGTACTAAGGCAGCACGGCGGAGGAAGGCTATTGTTGTGTTTGCGGAATTGATCGGCGGCATGATTCTGGCACGCAGCGTGCCCGATCCCGAATTGTCCCAAGAGATTCTCAAGACAATGGCCGCAATTATCCCATACAGCGTTCAAGAGGCTATTGTATGAGGCCATTTGCGGCCGCGAGGTTGAAATCGGCAAGAGGAAACAGTGCTCTTGCGCCCATGATCCTCCGCCCATCCGCTTCGTCGCTAGTGGCGGCATAACGTTGCAGCGGGTGGCGGTATAACGTTGCAGCCAGCACTTACGACTCTCCACTATCGCGTGCACGCGTATCGAATACGTCGAAGTGTTTCCCGGTACCCACGCACTCGATATACAGGCCAGAAACAGTCTGTACGGCGATACCGCGTGAATCGAGAGCAAATTGTGCGCGTGCGTTACGGATGCTGGGTTCATTACACATCGTTGTGGTAGCGAACTTGCATGCGGTAGCGTGTATCGCATCCGGCAGAACCAGCATAATCTTTCTATCATCAGGTCATGAGGCGGTCGCCATCGGCGAGCTCCCTGTGCGCGCTGTATCTGCTTTTCAGTGGGACAAGGCAGTACGGCTCCAAATCGCCCAGTCGTTTCCACGCAAAGGTAAGGAGTCGGTCGACATTTTCATCACTCGTCTTGAGTAGTAGAGACGTTTCTCTTCTCGAAAACTCGAGCACCTCCCTCAAAAACAACACCACGCACTCCTGTCTAGGAAGCCCTTCAATTCTCGCTTCTATGGATCGGTCTGTACGGAACTGTTCTGAAGGCTCCGGTTGCATGGGCGCGTCGCGTGCAACGGCGAGCGCCTCTATCACCAGAGAACGAATGGCATACGGAAACTCGAATCCATTTGCGACGGTTGCCCCTTCTACACTCACCAGAGTCCGACTCAGCACGGCCTCGGGGGAGCATTTATCTCCTACCAACATCCGCGCAGCTAGCAGGAAACATGACCGACGCTCGCGAAATAGTACGCTCCATTGTTCGGTCGCTATTCTCAAGGTCTATTGATCCCTTCATTGAGGAGTTATCAGTGCACGAGCTTATTTTCGATAGATCGATTCATGCGAGGTCGGTAGAACCGAGTATTCGATTTCCCAAGAGTGATGATGAGGCCAGAAGTCGTCCATCAGGTCTTTCCATTAGATAAGGGTCTCCATCACGAATCCTCTGTTTCGAGATCTGAGGATTTCGTTTGTACTCGGATGTAAACATCCGCAGGAAGGCCCGCTTCACGCCGGCGAATACAACCACGCTAACCAGGATATTGATCATGGCTGATACATCCTCCCGGTCGGCTCGCCTGAGAATCGTCTGACTCTCGCTGCAGATTCGCTCGCTTGCTTCGCCACTTCCGATGTCGGAAAGATAGTTTTGTCCGGCTCACGCGAGTGCCGGACGATTGCCAGCTGTACTGGTTCGAAACAATGGGGACAACACCTCTGGTCCTGAAAGGGACTGTTGCCAGGGAGAGTATGGGGAAATGCCCTGAGACATTCTGGACAGGAAACAAGCACGGTCGAGGTGTCCGAACGGTCTATTGGCATTCCCTGTACCCAGATTGGCGCGGCGGCGCGAGCTGCATATACATCACGCCTGTTCTCTATCGCCCTCACAATCTCAACCAACTGTGCGACGTTAGTTGTGCCCTTGGCATAGAACGCGTCGGCCGCGATCCCCGGTAGGACATTTGCGCCTGGATCGGCCCCGCTCATTGCGATGGCCACAATCTCCGGAAACCGTCGCCGGACGACTGATAGCAGTTCGAATCCGGACATTCCTAGCATGTTAAGGTCCGAAAGAAGAACGTGCGGGATCCTTATCCGAATCTGTGCCAAGGCGGCGAAACCACCGGTGGCTGTGCGAACGGTATAGCCACACTCTTTGAATATCTCCGAAATCACGTTCAGCAGGACCTGGTTGTCGTCGACCACGACGATATCGGTCAATTCACTTGGCATCTTCCCTCCTCGTTTTGCACGGCTTGACCATTCAATCGGTTATCGAGTATTCGATCGGCACAGGCGTCGGCAAACTCACCGCATAAGGCTGGCCTGTTCTTTGGAGACGCACCCACAAAGAAAGGCGGGGAGTTCCTGAGTTCGATACCGTCGACTCGCAAGCTGCAAGAAACGCGGCTGCGTCGTCATCAGCAAGCGTCACATCTGAAAGTTCGAGAACGAGATGTGCGCGTTCCGCTTCGACCAGTTCCTCGATGGTGTTGACACATTCCATCTCGAGACATCCACACGCGCAACACGATGGCATCCTCCTCGCTGACGAACCGTTCGATCTTGCAGGTTATTGGCATCGCTCCGCGCCGAGGCGTAAGTTACGGCCAGGATGCGATTCCCAATGCAAGTCGAATGCCATTTGTAAGTGCTTGAAAAGCCGGTCGAGGTAAGCTGACCCCTAATCGGGGTTCTCGTGGAATTCGCGGAAATATCGAGGCTCTATCTACGAGTGGACGACTTTAGCGATGTCTGTAGGTGCCGACCAATTGCTCGGATGACGGTCAGCTATGAATGATCCTGGAACTTGCGGCGCATGATCCAGCTCTCGCTCGTCTACATCAACACCCTGATGATTCAGCAGGTCCTTGCCGAACCTGCGTGGGCTGAGCGCCTCAACGCTCAGGACCTCCGGGCATCACCCCGCTTGTCTACGGCCACGTCAATCCTTACGGCCGCTTCTGTCTCGATCTGCATTCGCGCCTGCCCATCGATCCGCCCCGTTTCGGCCCACAGTCTGCCCGGAACCCAGATGCTGCTCGTTTACGATCAACTCACAGCTTGAGAGCTACTTTGCGGCTCGTGACAGCAATGTTGGGTTTAGGCCGGGTTGTAGAGGTGGGCCAATATAAGTGAGCGAAGCGGGCCAATCTAGGGCTCTTCCTCACTTTTGGTGAAAATGATTCTCAAGACAATGGCCGCAATTATCTAATACAGCGTTCAAGAGGCTATTGTATGAGGCCATTTGCGGCCGCGCGGTTGAGATCGGCAAGAGGAAACAGTGCTCTTGTGCCCGATGATCCTCAGCCATCCTCCACAATAACTGTTCGCGCCCGTCGGCCTGGCACGGGCATACGCATAAATTTCGGCTGACTGGTCCACATGTCGCCTTTTGTCCTTTATCCTCGGAGTCAGCTTCCCTGCTCGCCTGTGCCTGCCAAGGCACCCCACGTTCGATGCCCGGAACAGGGTACTCTCTTTGATCTGTATCGCAAGGTCGACACCGCAAAGCTGTGGCATCATGACGTCGGAGAGGACGCACCTATTTCGCGTATTGCGCCTCCACGCGTCCGGAACGGACTCTTACCGAAGTGTGTCCGCCACCTTAACGATCACCGCTGCGACATTCTCCTCGCTGACGAGCCATTCAATCCAGAAGGTCATTGGAATAGCCTCCCTGCCGAGCCTACGTTCCGGCCAGAATGCGCATTTATCAGTGCAAAGAGATTGCCATTCATAGGTGCTTGAAAATGCGTCGAAGTAGCCTAATTTGTCATCGGGATTTTCGCGGAATTCGCGGTTCCATCAAGGGTAGACGGTTCTAGTAGAGTTTGAAATGGCTCTTACTGATTTGCAGTTTCTTGATCCTGGAATCAAGGGTTGAGGGTGGGATTTGAAGCTTAACTGCAGCTCCCTTAGGACCGTAAACCCGGCCTCCACTTTTGACGAGTGCCGCTTCAATGATCTGCCGCTCGCGACTCGAGTCGCCGTTCGTTGGCTCCGGCATCTGTTGCGCCAACCGCGTCTTCGCTGCGCCTGTAGACAGCCAGGCTTCATCAACACAAAACACGTCATCAGGACTTACGATCACCGATCTCTCGACGACGTTCTGCAACTCGCGGACGTTGCCTGGCCAATCATACGATCGAAACAATTCGACAGTACGCTTGTCGATCTTCGAGAAGGTCTTACCTAGCTTTCGGCCAAAGCGCTGGACGAAGTATTCAAGCAACGTCAGAATATCGTCCTTCCGCTCACGCAGGGGTGGCATTTGGATTGGAAAAACGTTGAGCCGATAAAACAGATCCTCGCGGAACGTCCCATTTGCTATCGCGGCTTCCAAATCGCGGTTCGTGGCCGCGACCACACGGACGTCGACCTGGATCGATTGCGTTCCTCCGACTCGCTCGAATTCCCGCTCTTGCAGTACTCTGAGAAGCGCAACCTGAATATCGGCTGGCAGCTCACCGACTTCGTCGAGAAAAATCGTTCCGCCGTTTGCCAGCTCAAAACGGCCCAGCTTGCGCTGGGTCGCCCCTGTGAACGCTCCCTTTTCGTGACCGAATAGTTCCGAGGAAATCAGTGAAGGCGCCAGAGCTGCGCAGTTGACGCTGACGAAGGCCCGTCGCGAACGCGCGGATCGCTTGTGAATAGCGCGCGCGATTAGCTCCTTGCCCGTACCAGTCTCGCCTGTGATCAGCACGCTGGAATCAGTAGGGGCAACCTTGACCACCCGAGACACGACCGCTTGCAAAACCTGTGATGTCCCCAGGATCTCTTCGAACATGGAGACGCGATCCACTTCATCCCGAAGCGCCAGATTTTCCCTATAGAGCTTGTCTCTTAAAAGCTTGACCTCCGCAAGAGCATTCTCCAATTCGATCCTGGCCTGCGTCTGCTCCGTGGTATCGAGAACAGCACCCACAAATTCAATGAGGTTGCCTGCTTCGTTCAAGACCGGGTGGCCGATGGAATGCATGTACCTGATAGCTCCATCGTCACCCAATATGCGGTGGTGGTCTTCAAAATCGACTCGCTCGCTTACAGATTTTATAAACAGTTCCCGGACACGCTCCCGATCTTCCGGATGCATCTTGTTAATAAGATAGTCATTCCTCGAACAGTCTTCGCCCGGTTTGAAGCCAACTAATCGAAGCATTTCAGGCGAGGCGGTCGCAATTCCAGACGCAATATCCACGCTCCAACTGCCGGTGTGGCCCAGTCTCTGGGCCTCCAGCAGATTCCATTCACTCCGCCGTAATCTCTCCTCCGCCTGTTTGCGATCGTCGATATCGGTACCGGTCGCATACCAGTGGATCACCCCTCCTTGTGGATCCAACAGCGGCTTGTATTGAACCAGGAACCAGCGATACTGACCATCCCTGCGGCGCACTCGTCGTTCGAACTCGAATGGAACCCCTCGCGAGATCGCCGCATCGCGCTCGTCGCGCAATCTCTGGGAATCCTCCGGATGAAAAGCCTCACGAAACTTTTCCGATCCGACTACTTCCCTCGTCAGCCCCGTGTACTCCAGTAACGCCTGATTCGCGTACTGAAGATTTCCATCGGTGTTAATCACGACGATGAGCTGCGGTATTGCATCCACGATTATTCGAAGTTCAGCTTCGGATTTGGCTGCTTCGTCAAGAGCCCTGGTTAGCGCCGCCTCATTGCGCTTCTGCTCAATCACAATCGCCGCGAGATGCGTCACCTGCTGGATGTTTTTTTGGTCCTGCTCGGTTGGGAAGTGCGGCTCGCGCCAATAGATCGCGAAGGTGCCCAACACAAGGTCATTTGAGGCCATTATCGGGGTCGACCAGCACGCCTTTAGACCGTGCGCCAGCGTGGCCACGCGCCATCCATAAGCGTCCCATTGCCTGTCCGCAGCCACGTCCGATACAACCACTTGTGTCTTGCGGCGCGCCGCCTGAGTGCAGGGTCCTCCTTCACGATCCACCGGGGTGCCTGGAAACCGGTCACGATAGCTGGATGGAAGGCTCGGAGCAATAGCCTGTTGGATCTTCGAGCCACTGGGATCAATCAACAGGATGCTGCAGCAGCATCCGCTGGCGGACTGTTCTACAACTCGGCAGAGGGCTTCGAGAATGGATTCCAGCGAACTGCCCTTGGCGGTCATTTCCAGAACGAGATTCTCTCCGGCGAGCAAGTATTCCGCGCGTTTTCGGTCTTCGACGTCGATGTTCGTTCCGACCCATTTGACAACCCTTCCCTCGTTGTCAAACGACGGAGCCGCACGGAACAAGAACGATCGATATTCTCCGTCATACCGGCGCAGGCGTGCTTCAATTTCACCGGCCTCCCCGGAATCCAGAATCGATCGCCAGTAGTCGGTGAGGCCGCTCAGATCCTCTGGGTGAACCGCGTCGGTCCATCCCCAGTTACGTGTCTCCTCAATACAGAGCCCGGTGTAGTCCAGCCAGCGCCGGTTGAAGTATTCAGCTGAACCATCGGGACGGGCAGACCAGGCCAGCGCCGGAATCGTGTCGATGATTGCCCACAGTTGATCCTCCGACATCTTCAATGGACTATCTGCCAAGCTGCCCTGACTAGAGACGAAATGCGCTGTGACTGCCTCTAACGAGGATGATGGCCTCTCCTCCGGAATTTGTTTAGTTTGAGTTGACATCGCCTGCTCCTGGATCGGGTAACCAGCTGCACTTAATTAATCATAATGGAACCCGAGCTGCCGAGGACTTAGGCGAACCCCTGATCCGCCAGCCTGTCTACTAGCAGATCGGTCCAGCGGTCCACCGGCAGCCCGCGCTTGCCGACGCCAAAACCCGTGGCCGCCGCGGGTGAAGATGTGCAGCTCGGCCGGGCGATCGTCTCGGGACCGAAGACAGCCGGGCTCCCGAAGGTAATTTCCGGCCCAACGCAGGGCAGGCTGCTGGGTGGCCCGTCAGGCCAGAGCCGGATCACCGTGTTCAGCTCATTTGGATCGTTTGCAAATGAAATCATCTGCAACCTCGGTCACCGATTCGCTATTTTGAGAGGAGATCCCTTGGCGCAGCCCCTCTCTCACTGAATCAGACCTGCGCCATACCGCCATCGACGAATACTTCGCTTCCTGTCATGAAGCTGCTGTCGTCGGAGGCGAGGAACAAGGCAACTGCGGCTGTTTCGTCCGGGTTGCCCACACGTTCAAGGGGTGCCTGACTGGCAAGACCGGCAAGAAGAGCCTCTTGCCTTCCCGTCCTCGCCAGTCCATTGAGAAGACCAGGTGTCGTTGTAGCTCCCGGCGAGAGCACATTGACCCGGATGCCTGTCCCCTTGAGATCGAGCGCCCAGCATCGTGCAAAATTTCGGATAGCGGCCTTGGTTGCGCTGTACACGCTGAAGGCGGGCGATCCCATCGAACCTGTCGTCGATCCCGTGAGTATGATGGAGCCGCCAGTCCGCATCAGCGGAAGCGCCTTTTGCACGGTAAACAGGGTTCCTTTGACATTCACGGCGAAAACCTTGTCGAACTGGTCCTCGGGAATGGAGCCCAATGGACTCATTCCGCCAATCCCTGCGTTGGCGAACAGTACGTCCACATGCCCCTTCTCTGCCTGCACTGTTGCGAACAGCCGGTCGAGGTCGTCCAGGTTGGATACATCTCCCTGAACTCCCGTAACCCCTGAGCCGAGGGTCGCTACCGCCTTATCCAACTCGTCCTGACGCCGACCCGTGATGAAGACGTATGCGCCCTCGGATACAAACCGCTTCGCCGTCGCCAAGCCGATACCACTATTGCCGCCAGTGATCACGGCAATCTTTCCTGTGAGCCTTCCCATATTTCTGACCTTTCGTATTCCATGAAGCACCAGCTCAGGACCGCCGCTCGCGATCCTGATGCTTTCGCCTTGTGAGCATGGCGGAGGATTCCGCGAGTTTTTCGTAGAAGAGGACGTCTGCTACCCGCTTCCTTCTGCAATTACATTGATTCAAGGCTAGATCATTGCTTTACAATCGACCAGTACCTACTTTTAGGTAAGTATCAACAAATCCTTGGGAGGTTCTGTCAATGTCGGATTGCGGACTGGATGTCGTATTGGGTCTGATTGGAGGAAAGTGGAAGATGCTTATCCTCTTTCATCTATGCCACGGATCTCGACGGTTCGGCGAACTTCGGCGGCTGCTGCCAGGCATAAGCGAGAAAATGTTGATCCAGGATCTCCGGCAAATGCAGGAGAGCAACTTATTGGTGCGGAAGGATTACCAGCAGGTTCCACCTAAAGTGGAGTATTCCATCACACCATTTGGAAAGGCGCTGGGTAAATCAATGGCTCCTCTTTGCGCCTGGGGAGCCAAGAACAGGAAGCGTGTATTGGGAAAGGAATTCCCTCAGAAAACAGCTGTTTGAACAGGCCGAGACGGGGGAAAGGCATGATTAAGAAATCATGCCACGTGTTCACTGGTTTGGATCGAATCGATAAACGCAAACCTCGTCATTGACTTCTGGATTGGTTCAGTTCACTGAATGTCCTTGGCGGGTCACTTTGGCGATGCGCAAACGACCCGCCACAGGTGGACAGAACTACAGGCCCAAGTCACTCAGTCCGGGATGATCGTCAGGCCGACGTCCGAGAGGCCAGTGGAAGAGGCGCTCGCTCTCCTTGATGGGCAGATCATTTATGGAAGCGTGACGATGATGCATCAGCCCATCTTCTCCGAACTCCCAGTTTTCATTTCCGTAGGAGCGATGCCATTGGCCTGTCGCATCATGCGATTCATATGCAAAGCGGACGGCTATTCTCGTGCCGTCGAAAGCCCACAGTTCCTTAATGAGGCGATAGTCGAGTTCCTTTGACCATTTGCCGCTGAGAAATCTAACGATCTCCTCGCGGCCTGCCACGAATTCCGAGCGATTACGCCATTTGCTATCGATGGAATAAGCGAGCGAGACACGTTCTGGATCACGCGAGTTCCAGCCATCTTCCGCGCCGCGCACCTTACGGATGGCAGTTTCACGTGTAAATGGCGGTACAAGAATGGGATGTGCGGTGGTAGCCATGTTCAGACTCCTCAATTAGTCTTCTAAGACAGATTTATTCGAATGGATTGATTGGACCGGACCATTCGCACTTCGGGCAGGTGATGTTCTGTGGTTCCATCACTAGCTTTTATGGACGACCTCGAACGAATACCCGTCCGGGTCAAAGATATCGGCGGCGTAGTATCCCGGATAGTATTCCAGTCGTGCGCGGGGTGAAATATTGTCTCTGGCGCCAGCGGACATTGCCGCCTTGTAGAATTCATCGACCTTATCCTCATCTCCGGCCATAAAGCCCCAGTGAATGGCTGCTGGATCAGGCTTCCCCTGCTTGATCCAGAAGCACGCCCTCTTGCCATCACCAAATCCCCACAGATCGGGATGACCGTCTTCGCCCTTGTACGGCATGAAGAATTTGATGTTAAGTGGCTTCAGCGCCGCCTCATAGAAGGCTAGCGAACGTTCGACATCGCTGACAGTCAGAATAATGTGGTCGAGCATAGTTCTCCCTCTCAAATTACGAGTGCTTCAACGGCCTTCGTTCTTTCCTTTCGCGTTCGTGGGTTGCACTGGTGGAGGCAGCTGGCAGATGGGGTTCGTCGCGGGTGTGGCCCGCCGCGACTTCCATTGCAACTGCCGCCACCGCTGCAGCCCTTTTTCGCCATTGGGTACAGCACGGATCGCAAGCGGCGGTATGTTCATACCTTCGGCCCGGACAGTCTGGACGTCTTCAATTCCAATGAAGCCCAGGATCTGGCGCAGATACGGCTCCACGAAATCCAAGCCTTTCCAAGGCCCTTCACTGAAGACTCCCCCTGATGCGAGCACCAGGATCGCCTTCTTGCCTTTCGCTAACCCCTCTACCCGGCACCGGCGTAGTTGAAGGTCTTGCCAGCGCGCACAACGTAGTCAATCCACGCCTTCAGAGACGGCGGAATTCCGAAATTCCACATGGGACAGGCAATCACCAGAAGGTCCGACATCATCAGTTCGTCAACGAGTTGGTCGGACAGGTATGCGGCTTCCTTGAGCGATTCTGCCTCGACCGGGTCTTTCGTAGAAATTGCTTTCAGGGTCGGTTGATCCAGCTGGGGAAGTGCGTCCTTCACAAGATCACGCTCAATTATCGTGGCCTCTGGATATTGCATCTCAAGCCGCTCTCTGAGCTTGCCAGTCAATTTGCGGCTGGCGGACTCGGTTCCCCGAGGGCTTGATTCAACAATAAGGATGTGTGTCATGTGTGGCTTCCCCTTGGTTTCAAGCTACAAGGTTGCCATAGCAAGCCAAGCGCCATTCGTAAGTGGTTGAACGGATGAGTTAATTAGGGTAGCTCGGTATCGTGGTTTTCGCGGAATTCGCGGAATCGATGTTTTTCATCCGTGGGTAACCAGTTCTGCCGCCAAGGATGCCGAAACCTGGAACGCGACCGATGTCGTCGGGAATACCTGCTCGGCCCAGTGCTGTCGCTTCGGCCACCATTTTGTTCACGGCAGGATTGTCGCGAACGATGCCTCCGCTGAAATCGGTAGTTGCTGACGAGATCGCAACACAGGGTAGCCTCTGAAGTCTGCATCTCGTTGTAGGCGAGGATGGCAGGATGAAGCTCTCTAGAGTTCGCAACCGCCTCGTTCCGAGCGTATTACAAAACTCCATCGAGTTCTCCTCGCCACCTCAGACCATGACGAGAATGGACGAACGGGATAGATAATCACCTTCTGGAGTTTACCAATTGAGTGCGGCGGAAGTGGCTCCAGAGCTCGATCATCCAGGCTGGATATTCGGCAGGAATCTTACTGACCTCCGCAATGGCTGCTTGCTCCTCGTCGGTGAGTGAGACATTAGCAGCCCGGAGATTGTCTTCCAGTTGGTCCATGCGCTTGGCTCCGACAACCACACTCGATACGACCTTTTGGTGTAGCAGCCAGGCAAGTGCGATCTGCGCGACTGAGACACCGTGTGTTTCAGCAATACCGCGCATCACGTCGAGAGCATCGTAGGCCCGGTCGTAGTCGACCGGCGGAAATGCAAACGCCCCACGTCGGCTGCCTTCCGGAGCTTCCGCGCCACGCGGCTGCTTGCCGCTGAGCAGGCCGCCTGCGAGAGGACCCCAGACCAGCAAGCCAACTCCTTCGTTGTCCAGCAGCGGGACGATTTCTCGCTCCAGATCGCGCCCCGCGACCGAGTAATACGCCTGGAGAGCACTAAATCGCGAGAGACCGAGATGCGCTGAGATGCCGAGCGCCTTAGCAATCTGCCATGCCGCCCAGTTGGACACGCCAACATAACGCACATACCCTTGCCGGACGAGGTCGTCCAGAGCGCGCAACGTTTCTTCCATCGGCGTTGCCGGATCAAAGCCATGAATCTGATACAGGTCGATATGATCGACGCCCAGCCTCTTGAGGCTTGCCTTTGCGGCGTCGAGCAGATGCCCACGCGAGGCGCCCACGTCATTCGGCCCCTTGCCCATCGGGCCGAAGGCCTTGGTCGCAATCAGGTAGCTTTCACGGGGCACGCCCAGGTTCCGAAGGGCTTCGCCGAGGAAACGCTCCGAATCACCGAGGGCGTACACGTCCGCCGTGTCGAACAGATTCACTCCTGCCTCGAAAGCTTTCGCCACCAGTGCGCTGGCATCCTTCTGAGTTAGGCCCCCAAGCGTCGGCTGCCCCTCCATCTCGCCAAATGTCATGGTCCCGAAACTCAACTCCGACACGAACAAGCCGGAAGTTCCAAGCCGGTTGTATTTCATCTAGATCCTCCAATGTTGTGATTGTGGTTGAACTAACCTAATTCGCGCGGTCGTGACTCTAGTAGGCTCCGAATGCAAGCGAATCAGGCAGGTTGAACCTGGGGAGGTTGGTAGTCCCCGATATGTCCAACCCAGAAGGCAAAATCCGTCTTTTCATGAAATCCTGAAGGTAAATACTCCTTAGCCAGACCTTCCTGGCAGGTCAGAGATTATGTGGAACGATCCCTTTTTCGTTAGCCTGATTTCATCTATTTGCTGCCTAATCCTCTCAGAGCATGGTTCTGAGAGACATCCTCGTGGCAAGATGAGACAGACATGACAAGCGCGTCCAAACGCAATCGCGGAACCAGACCTTCAGCGCCAGTTCAGGGGCCTTCGGCCGACATCTCGGCTTCAATGAGAGACGAAATCGAAGAGCGAATCAGACGCTTCTCAGAAGCGAACACGAGGTATCGCACGCCAGTTCCTGGGCTAAGCGTCGCCCGCGTCACCGCGCCTGTGCCTCCCACAATCCACATAGACAGACCCTGCATGTGCATGTGTATTCGAGGCCAGCGAAGGGTTTCAGTCGGCGAGACTATCTTTTTTCACGATGAGAACCAACTTGTGTTGACCGCAATTGATCGCCCCACGGTGTTTGCGATACCACACGCCAGTTCTCAAAAGCCATATACCGCGTTGCGAATTGATCTAGACCTCGAAATCGCGCGGCAAATGATGGCGCACATCGATGTCAATGAATGCAACGTCGCTCCCACCGCGTCTGGACTGACTGCCGCAGTTACGCCCGAGCTGCTCGATTGCGTCCTCAGACTCACGAGGCTTATCGAGCGTCCGAGCGAGATTGCTGTATTGGCGGATCTGATACACCGGGAGATTCTTTACCGCTTGCTTTCCGGGCCGGCAGGCAACAGTCTTCGGCAGATTGCGCGCCTTGGCTCGCATGGGCAAAGGGTCTCGAAGGTAGTGGCGTGGCTTCGGGAGCACTTCCGAGGGCCATTGCGCATCGATCAACTTGCGAAGATGGCCGGGATGGGAGTATCTACGCTCCATCGGCATTTTCATGAACTGACGGATATGAGTCCGATTCAGTACCAGAAGCGACTACGCTTGCACGAAGCGCGTCGATTGATGCTTGAAGAGTCGTACGAGGTAGGGACGGCTGCGCTCGATGTCGGTTATGAAAGTTCGACTCAGTTCATTCGGGAGTATCGTCGGCTCTTCGGCGACGCTCCGCTCAGGAACATAAAGGCGCTTCGCACTACGGGGTTGACGTCCGCCGCACTCTAAGTTGCGGTTCGATTCAGGGTTGTGGTCCGCCGGCACCAGATCGTCCAACACCAGGAAACAAGATCCTCTGGCTCTTTGACGCCCTGAGGGACCCTCGGCACCTCTTACTCAACCCATGACCTCTGCCAACTGCGTTGTCGCCTTCGATTAGAGAGTTCGAAGGGCTGTCATAAAGTTTTCGATCTTGCGGTTCGACGAGATTTTGCCGGATTTAAGGTTACGCTCAATGCACAATCCGGAGAAGAAGGAAAGCACCATCTCGGCAATTGCAGAAGCAGCCATCTTAGACTTTTCCGCCTCGATATTCATCGCGAGAAGGCGCTGCAATAGTACCCGATTCTCCGCCACAACCCCATAAGCCTCATCCGGAAGGATAGCGAACTCCCGCATAGAGTTGACGGAAAAACATCCCTGCAGTTCCCCCTTGCTGAGAGGACCATTCTTGAGAAAGGTTTCGACGTTGTTCCAGCCAAGAGGTTCCTTGGTGAGAAGCCCCCTCTTCTCTTGGCTCTCAAGATAGTGCCGAAGGCACGCTACAAAGAGATCTTCCTTGTCTCGGAACTCCGTATACAGCCCTGACTTGTTCACGCCTGTGGCTCGTTCCAGGTCCTGAAGACTCGTGTCCGAAAATCCATGCTTCCAGAAGACGGGCATCGCCTTCTCCAACACTTCCTCTCGGCTAAAGTTCTTTGGGCGGCCCATCCACATATTATCCGGTAAAAAACTAAATAGTTCAATATATCTTGCATCCTCGCCTAACCTTCATCATCGTATAGAACTGAGTGGTTCAGAACCGGGCCGACACGATCGGGCAAGATCGCAACCGAATCGGCTTCGTGAATTGTTCCGCGAAATAACAAAGGAGATTATATGTCTAAGTTAGCGAAGAAAGTGGCACTCGTTACCGGCGGTTCCCGGGGCATTGGCGCAGCGATTGCGAAGCGTCTGGCCGCCGATGGAGCAAGTGTAGCCATCACGTATGCAAAGGACGCAAGCGCAGCCTCGGCCGTAGTCAAAGCGATTGAACTCGATGGCGGAAAGGCCAGAGCGATCCAGGCGGACGCTGCCAACGTGGTGTAGTTCATCACCACAAGGGCAGTGACAACGTACTTGATGAGACTTGTTCCCAGGCCGCGCGCGTCGCCGCCATGCAGGGCTGCTTGGTACATCTGCCAGAGGAAACCCACCAGCAGCACGACATAAGCTGCGTTTTGCATTCCTGACGTGATGCTGGTCGAGTTAATGCCAGATATGGCTTCCGTCAGAAACCGCTCGAAAAGGCTTAGCTGCGTTCCCTGAAAGAACGCGAGTAAGGCGACATTGGGATGAAGGAACATCATGATCGTGTCACCTGTTCGTCAGCGATCCGTTGATAAGGTTGTTATTGCCTGTGTTGTCTGTGGTTGCGAGCTTCGCGACTTTACTCTGATTGGCAAGGTCTATTCCGCGAGTTCGCATCAACTCGGCGAGCGCGGCCTGTGTGTAAGCATTGGCGCGGACGACCCAGACATCCGCTTCCGCCTCAAGGATTGGAGCGCTGCCCGGCGCTGCCTGGGTGATCTGCTGCCCCATTTGGTCGGCTTCGCTGAGTTCCGCGGTCGCCAATGCGTCGATCTCAATCGCCCTCTTCATGGAGTCTTGAGCCTGAGCGTCGGTCATATCAGTCATGGTGCGAACCGCAGGTGATGTCGTATTTTGGGCCATGACGACGCCATAGACTTCTTGGAACTGAGTCGAAACCGTGGGCACGTTCGCCGCATTCCGCGATAACAACAACGATTCGAGGTTATGTGATTGTGGCAGAGTCGCGCTTGAGACGTTCACCGTACGGAACATATTGCTCATTTGGGTGAATTGGTTTTCAGATTGCACCACGGAACTCTTGGCCTGATTGATCGCGGTCAGCGGATATATCACTTGCTGCTCGTACTTTGCCGCGCTTTGTTCGTACTGGTTCATCGTCTTGAGTGGCGCTGCGATATAGGTGTTCATGAGCGACTGCATCTTTGACAAGGCCGCCATGATCGCAGCCGTATCGATGCCGAACTGCCCGTGCGCGTGGTTGGGTACGATGAGGAGGACACAAAGGGCAGCACCTCCGATCTTGAGCGGAGTCGATCTATACCAGGGGTGTTTCAAAGGTTGGGGATCGGTGTCGCTCAGCATCGCCGGCTTTATGGCCTCACGCGCGGACTGTCTCTTCCAGCGGAAGAATGGTTTGCGAACTTTGTCGGGACTTATCTTTGGGTCTGTCATGGCGGCTCTCCTTATCTGGTCAGCGCCCCAGTGATGAGGCTGTTAACTGCACCGGTCATAGTGGTTCTGCGCTTCACGAGAACATTGTCGTGAGCGATACGGCCGGCCTCCTGGCGCAGCTCTGCCGCAATCATCATCTGCATGTAGGCCTGGCAACGGAGGTTCGCGACTTGTGCCTGTGCAGTGAGGTATGGATTCGAGCCCGGCGTGCTCACCGCAACCTGGTTTTCCATCTGGTTTGCGGTCTGCAGGATGAGATCTTCACCTTGATCCGCGATAAGCGTGGTCTTCAAATTCTGTTGACCTAAAGCATCGTCCATGTCCATCATCACGCGATCCTGCGGCAATGCAGTATTAGCCTGGGGAATCGTCCCGTAGTTCGTGGTGAAGCTCGTCTGAAGTGAAGGGATCTGGGTGGACAGCCGACTATGCAAAATGGACTCGAACTGTTGCGCACCGGGCGTAACCGCACTCGTGAACGGTGTGTTGAATACCTGATTCATTGAGTTGCGAAAACTGGAGATCGAAGTGGCGACAAACCCGCGAGCTTGATTGAGGGCAGCCAGGGGTGCCACGGTCGTCTGATGGAGCTTCGTGACCTGCTGCATGATCTGATTGACAGAGCTCAATGAGCTGCCGATGTCGCTCTGGATGGAGCTGAAGATGGAGTCGAAGACGCTCAGGAACTGGGCGTGTCCCAATGTCGGCAGCGCAACAGTGGTCGCCAAAATCGCAACAGCAATGCCCATCCGCATTTTCCGTTGAGGCCGGGAGGTCAGTCTTTGAGCCGATTCGCTCGCGACAGAAGGATCGACATTCGAAATCTTTTTATTTGATTTGGTCTCTTCGTTCATTGCGCCAATGCCTCCTGCATTTCACCGGACAACTCCACAGGAAGGGGTCCGATCTCAGCGAGTCCACGTGGGTACTGTTCCGCAAGCCGTTCGTAGGCTTCGATCCGCCGCAAGTGCTGGTGCTTACGCAGCCACCACCTGCGGTAGGCGCGTTCTCGCGCGTAAGTCGTAGTAATCCAGTAATCAACCGCGCTCGGAACAATCCGGATCGAATGGGTAGATTCGGCCTTTTCCCCAATCGCGATTAGGAACTCCGCGCTGTGTCCCTTCTTTGGGTGGGCGAAAGTCTTGATCTGATTGAGAGCTGTTTCGTTCAAATGGACGTGATCTCGCAGCGCAGTCATATCGCCGGGTTGTTTGCCGATGATCTTCGTCGTCGCATTCTTGACGATGCCTGCACCATGCTCGTTCGGGCGGTCCGGCGTCCCGACAAAGTCTTCCGGCGTCTGGCTGATACCCCACACACTCGCATTGCGTTTACGCGCGGTGCGAAACAGTTGCACAACCACGCTCGCCAGAATCGGTGATTCAAGAAGCGCCCAGCATTCATCCAGCAGGACGATACTCGGTTGCCCAGTCATCCCGGAGGCCCGGTAAGTCGCTGTATGCGCGATGAGCAGGCTCATCGCTCGTTCCAGGCGGGGATCGTCCTTAAGCTTCTCCACATTGAAGTAGAGCCACGGGTTGTCCAGTTTGACAGTGGTTGGTCGGTCAGAGAGACGCGCGTAGGGTCCATCATCAACCCACGCGCGAAGTTTGGTCGATGCCATTTGGGCCATCGCGTTGATCTTCTGATTGCGGTCGCGATCCTGCCAGTGAGCAAGTTCTGCGGCCAGGTCCCCATACAACGGAACAGGGTTGGACGTCTTCGCGCCGCAGCGTTTGTAGGTGGAGGCGATTGCCTCGAGAAGAACGCTGTCGAGAAGATCGATGTCGAGGTCCGGAGGAGTGTTCTCACCCAGCATGTGCCGCGTCAGATTCTTCAGGAATGAGATCTGATCATTGGAAGGCTTGGTCTCTCCCTGTGGTAGATCCCAGGGATTGATGGTTTGGTTGCTATCGAGCGACATCTCAATCATCTCGCCACCCATCAACTCGACGAGGGGCTGGTAGGAGTCGCCACGTTCGAGAATGGAGATCAACGGATTCGCGCGAGCGGCCATCAGCAGCATCTGTTGCGCAGCAAGTGTCTTGCCTCCTCCGCTCTTCGCCATCAGCAAGCCGTTTGCGTCGGAGAGGTCGGGATCAAACATTGAGAAAGGGATGAGCTGGCGGTAGGGTGTTTCGAACAGGATGAGAGGGCTCCTACGAGTACCGGTCCAGGGCATCTCCACTGGCACAAGATCCGCGACGTTCGATGTCAGCATGTCCTGATCCCGCTTATCCGCCTCGGCCATGCCCGGCAGTGTGCCAAGAAAGATGCGGCGCTTGGCAATCGTCTCCATCACCGCCTTCGAGCCGTTCATATGCGTGAAGGCGTTCAGAACTTCCTGCGTACGATTGGCGAGGTCGCGCTCGCTTCGTTCGAGGTCAGTGAAGGTCACAGCCGTCTGTGAAGTGCGAACCACAACGGAGAGGCTAAGTTTTGCCGTCTTCAGAGAAGACGAGATGATGTCCCGTTGCACCTGAATGAGCTGCGCCTGCGCCACTTCGGCTTCGGGATTTGATTTGAAGTTGCCGTTTGCGTCCTTCTGCGCTGCCGTCATCTTCTGCAGGCGCTTCTTGTAACTCTTGAGCACTTTCACCTGATCGGGAATGACCACTTGGCCGGTGATGACCACCGGAAAACCAAGCGTCGAGAAATTCTGGAGCATTCCAGGGAAGGTCGCGTCCGGCAGTTCCTTCAAGCTGATGACGGAGTAGAGATAGCCATCGATGTTCAGGTATGTCTCTGTCTCATTGAGGATGCTTGCCTGCGTCGCCTGTTCTCGCGCGCTGCGATATTCGAGCATCTCCTCGCCGGGTACAAAGCTGCGGTGATCGCGCCGAGTCGGATGCTGTGAGTGTTTGAGTTCCTCGAACAGATCTTGTGTCGAAAGTCTTCGGGGACCGAGATTGGCCCCCTCCATCGACCCCTCGATGCCCCGGAGAATGGATTCGAACTCCGCTAGGTATGTCTCATGCTCCTTGCGAGTCCGCTGAATTGCTTTCTTCTGGCTGACAGTGAATCCACCAAGCTTTCGATTCTGTTGCATGGAGTGATACAGCTTGGCGTGGATGCGGGGGTCCCAGATGAGATAGACGTGCAGTCGATTCTCGAAGAAAAAGCCGTTATGCTCTTTTTCCATCCACATCCTGAGCCTGTGAGCATCTAGGGCCATCACCTCAGCCTGGTCGGCCCTCTGCTGGCCGACATAGCTGTCGAGCAGGTCGCCAAGATGCTCAGATATTTCGTACCGGAACTGAATGCGCATGCTGACGTCGGGTACGCTGCGGAATAAAGCTTCCAGCATCGATTTGGTCTGATTTCGGTCGTTGTCTGTCGCGAAGTAGGCCAGGATTCCGCGGAGTTCATAGCCAGCCACGAACGCTCCATTGGTGCGCACCATCACGTTATCGCCGCTTGGAAGGTCGCGGAGAGGTAACAGTTCACATACGGCGGGCGACTTCAATTTCTTTTCGTGTTCCGCATAGGTCATTGGCATAGCTCTGTTCTCCTTCCGGTCACACGCGGCTGCGTGTCGCCATGTAGTCTCTCCGCCGCCATCACGGCGAGGGGTGCAATCCCTTCGTGGAATCGCGACGCGAAGACCACGCTGGCGAACACAGCCTGAGCTGCCTCTGGGTCCAGCCGCCAACTCACCATTCCGTCCGCCTCTGTTTTGATCGAAGCCTGCATACGGCTATTCCTCCTCGACGACGTAAGCTTCTGCCTGTTGCGAATCTCGCTCAAGTGCGCACCACGCGCGGGGCGAGAAGAATGACCGCACAAGATCGGTCAGATATCCCCGAGGACGTCCGTACTTGAAGAGGATCAAAAATGGAACGGCCAACACTGGCACGACAAACTCCATGAAGATGTTGAGTGGCATCCCGAGGAAATGAGCATCGTTCCCGGCAAAGTGGGCAAGCAGGTTCATGAGAGCTGCCAAAGCGAGCACGAGGATCAGATCCTCAAACTCGAGACCAAGAAATGTGACCTTCGTATGAAGGTTGCGGTGAACGGGCGTCAAATCCAAGCTCATGACATCCTCCTCAAATTCCGTGCGCCTGCGTCACCATCGATTCGGCGAAGCGCACGATGCCTGAAACCATCAACGCAGCCACTGCCGCGATGAACTTACGAATCCAGGTCGAACCCGGATAGATTTCAGAGACCACGCCACCCATATGGAGCGCCATCGCTGCGAGTTGAGTGAGCGCGAACATGGGCAGGATTACGTTGGCCGTCCAGTTCACGAGACTCATCGTCGCCATCCAGAAGCCATCGCCACTCGTCGGTCCAGCATTTTGCACAAAGCCCTCGAGCGCGCGAAGCATCCCGGAACACATGAGCGAAGCGAAACCACCGTAGAGAAGGTGCTCGAAAGGGGAGCTCTTGCTGTAGCGGTAGACAGCACCGGCGAAAAACATCCCAGCCATCGTTGGCATCATGGTGTTTCCAGCCCAGGAGGCGAGGTTCGTGATTGCGCCATTCAAACTCATCGTTTTCTCCTAGGCCGCCATAGCCTGAAAGAGTGTGAGCAGTCCACTCACGCTCAGAAAAGAAATTGCGGCAAACACCATCCGGGTCCACGGCCTATGGCGGACGAAGTTGATCACCGCACCAACACACGCCAGGCCTGCCGCCGCGGGCATGATCTGGCCGACGATGTAGTTCCACAGGGAAGTGAGCATGTCCGTGGTTGCGTACTGGCCTCCCGAGTTCCAGCCCTGCATCAGTTGCATGGTGGCGGAGAGTGACATTAGAAACAGTGCGGCGATGATGGACGGGAGCGGATTTTCGCCGGCCGCTCCATCCAGGGTCGCTTTCAGAACGAAGTAAGCTGCGAGAACCGGAACCAGTTTGGCCACCACGATCTGATTGACGAATGCTTTGAACACCGTCTCCATACTTGCGAGCCAGCTGGTTCCAACCGATCCGCTCCCAGATGGAACGGTGATGCCTTCCTGATGCAGCCCGCACCAAGAAGTTCTTGCCGGTGTTTTTCCCAGAGACGTTTCCTTTGATGGGACCAAGATCGAGGCCGAGTCCTATCGCGTCGATCTTTTCTCGCTTCTCATCGCGGTTCCCATCCAGCAATCGAATCTCGTCAAACTCCACGCTGACAAGCCCGCTTCGATCAGCCGGTACGAGCTTGCCATAGATACGGGCGCCAGCAGGAACCACGATTCTGTCTCCAATGGCGTATGTGTACTCCACAACAGCCACGACCGGTTCCTGGACAGCACTCGAGATTTGGGTTTCAAGCTTCGCCTGTATCCTCATGCCGGGTGTCATCTCTAATACTGGCGCATCGTCGTCATCACTGTTGAGCCTTGGCGTCGTCGATGACTGACTCTGAGTCGGACTGCGAACAAAGATCAGAGAAGCTTCCTTCAGCGCGTTTTGCTGCTGCGTCTGGATAGCGGGACTCGACGCAGGTTCTCCGTAAGGCTGAGGTTCCTCCCATTTCTGTTGTGTATCAGCGAAGGATGGAACACCTCCCAAAGACGAAGCCGCTGCCGGTTTCGCCGCCATAGGCTTCCGCGAAAACTGAGAGCTTGCCGCAGCTGCGGCTTTGCCGTCCGAGGAGCGGGTGCGTCGTATATCTCCCGGTCCAAGCTGCCCGCTGGAATTATCGGGAGCTGGAGTGTGAACGGTTTCCATCACGGGCGTTACGCTGCCTTTAGGCTGCGTCGGCCCCGAAAGACTTGCCTGCGAGCCATTCGGTTTCGCAGTGGTCTGTCTCTTCGGGGACCTTCCGACGATCGCGGTAAAGACAAAAAACAGTACCGCGACAGCCAGACCTCCTCCAAGAAGAATGAGCTTGTTCTTGCCAATGCCTGGAGTCCCGTTGATGCCCGCGCGCGTCGCAAAATGGCCAGTTCCTCGAGTTAGGGCCTCCTCAGTGGGCTCAGGCTCGTTCGGTCCCGGCGCCGGAGGAGATTGTGCACCGATTCGGTCGGGAGACTCATCGATCTGGACGGGTACACTCCGGCTGCCGTTGCTGTTGTTGTCATGGACGCTCATATTCTGCACGATCCTCTCTACGGGCGTTCTGCCGCGATGGGTGGGGTGAATGGAAGACGGATCAAGATCGGGCGATCGACCTGATCTGCCTGGGCAAGTTGCAGGAACAACTTCTCCGTCGATTGCTTGAAATTTGGGCGGTCGAACACGACCACACCGTCTGCGCGTCCGCCAGGCTCTAGCCTTGTCACGCTGAGTTTGTAGTCGCGGATTTCGAGTTGATCGGAGAGGATGCCCTTGCCTTCTTTCTTCTTCTTCTTCTCCGTCTTGCGGCCGGTGATTTGGATCTGTGGAGCGACGATCTCAACCGGCTGGTCCGAGCTGTTGTAGACCGAGTAAGAGACGACCGTCTCGTTGCTCCATTGACGAATGTCGCCGATCGAGGTCTCGATCTGTTTTCCGTCCCACTTGTTCTACTTGGGAGCATTGAGTTTGGTTTGTTGCTCAAACTCTTGATCGATGGCTGAAGGAACTACAGAAGGAGAGTGGGGTGGCGACGCACCCGAGGAATCCGGCTTCTCAGCGGTCTTCGGCATTACCGGGACGGTCGCATCGGAGACGATCAGAAAGCTTCGCGAGACACGATACTCGATCAGAAAGTCAACCGGCTGGTTGGCGTTGTTAGCACTGGCCCCGTCGCTAATAAGCTCCAGCGTCACATGCTGACCGGACTTCGTTGCGATGAGAAGGTTGGACTGCACAGGATCTTTTGTGATGGGTTTGACGTAGACATACTGCGGCTCGCCCTCGTTGTGTTCGGCTTTGAAGGAACTCGGACTTCCGAGGATGACAGAAGTGATCTCCTCGGGCATGCGAATCGTCGACTCGAACTCAGGTCGGAGATGGAGTGCCGTCACCTGATTTAGATTGATCGTGATCGTGGCAACACGTGAGCTTACGGCTGGTCCGGTAGCTCCGAGTCGGAGCGGCAGCAATACTGCAATGGGAATGAGCCAACGAAGTTTCATCTTGTTTCTCTCCTTGATGGTCTTGGGGCCGCTTGTTTTCGCATCACGTACTGCCGTCGAACCGCCTCAACATAAGCAATGACATCGGGGTTGCAGTAGTTGAGTTGCTTTTGTCCTATCCAACGATCACCCGCGTAGTACGCCGCAGCTACCAGGCGAAGATCACCTCGGAACTCCCACATCAATGTGGTCACATAGCGGGTGCCGGCCGCGATGTTCTGCTCGACATCGAAGGCTCGACAGCACCGTAGCGCCGAGCTGTATCGGGCATCAGTTGCATCAATCCCATTGCTCCCTTGTTCGACAGTGCGCGAGGATTCCAGCGCGATTCGACGTCGATCAAAGCTGCGATCAACTCAGGTGGCACCCTATAGTGAGCCGCATAATGCTGGACACATCGTTCGGCCAAAGGGGAAGGGACATCGGCCTTGGAATCGTTGGGCAGTAGGAGGAACAGCAGCAAAGGAAGCATCCATTTCATGTTCGTGGCTCTCCTTCAAGCGCCATCTTTTGGGCGAAGCGAGCACCGTCATCGAGGAGGCTTTTGAAACCCTCGCGGAGGAGCAGGTGGCGACGGTCTTTATCAGTCTTAGCCAGGAACGGCAGCAGGACGTCCCGGTGCTCTTCGGTCACATGTTCGGCGCCAAGCAACTGTAGGGCATTGGCAAAGTCGATCATCTCCGACACGGATGGCGGTTTTTCGAGCGAATAATTGCGAAACGAGAGCGCAATGCCAGCCATCTCGCGGTGAAACTCTGCATCGGCGTTTGGCGTGCGGCTCGCGATGATTTCCGATTCCCGTTGTGGCGTCGGGTGTTCGACGCGTACATAGAGACTGCGCCTGCGGATCGGATCGCCGAGACGTCTCTCTTCGTTGCTGGTCAGAACGACGAATGGAATGCTCCTGGCTCCAACCGTTCCGAATTCTGGGATGGAGAGCTGCCAGGCGGACAAAATCTCCAACAGCATCGCTTCGAATCCGTCATCCACTTTGTCGAGTTCGTCGATCAAGAGCACACAGGGCCGTTCGCACTCGAGAGCACGCATCAGCGGACCGGGTCGAAAGAAGTCGCGTCCCTTCAGACTCGCCTGTACGGCCTGCCAGTTCTCGTGTTGGCTCTTGGAGAACTCCATATAGAGACGTTGCAGACCTTCATCGAAACGTCCAATGGCCTTGTCCGCGCTGACGCCGCGATAACACTGGAGGCGCTCCACATGCGTTTCAGCCGCAGCCGCCACGGAGAGGGCGAGCTGCGTTTTGCCCGATCCCGCAGGTCCTTCGAGCAATAACGGTTTTCTGAGCTTTGCAGCAAGATAGACGACTTGGACCATCACGGGATCGATGAAGTAGCCCGTTGCTGATAGCTTGCTCGAAAGGTCAGTCAACGAATCAAACATCGATCTCCTCCGCCAGCTCAGACAAAAGATCGTTTACCGGGATCGACACCACTACCCGACGTTCCCGCTTCGCCTGCCGCAGTTGGGAACACGAGTGAACCCAGATGTGCAGAAGTGTCGTGGCCCATACGGCAGCCAATAGGAGCAACAGCAACTTGCTCCAGATGACTACCGCGAATGCTCTCCAGACCAAGCCGCCGTAATACGTGACCACGGCCGCATCGAGCGCCGTCACTGAAATTGCAATACCGAGCCAAGTCGTCCGCTTTCCCACATGCACCTCCTCGATGCGGTGCCATCATGAGGTGGTTCCAAAACTCGGTCAAATTCCCCGTTGCGATTGCAGATGAACGCCAGTTCCGCTCGGGTCCACTGCTCCGGTAGCGGCAAAAGGGGATCTGCGCACCGTCTCGATAGGGCAACGTTCCTCGCACCTTCGCGATCCGGTGAAGGAACGAGAGCAATCACGCCACCGGGTGCAGTCGGCTGCGGGGAGGGCCGACAGGCTTCAGTCGCCCACCGTTTCCGCCCGTCGGCAACCCATCCACCCATCGCATGATTGCTTCAAGGCGATACCGCACAAGTGGGCCCACCTTCACGTACTCTGGGCCTTCTCCGCGGAGCCGCCACCGTCTCAAGCAGGCCAAACTGACCTGGAGCATTTCTGAAAGCTGGGTTTCGTTCAAGAACGTTTCCATGATGTCCTCCTCTTTTCTAAGCGGGCCCTGGGGCAACTTGGCCGAGAACTTAACCTGAGATGAGAACTCGGTCAAATCGCCCCATAGGTGCGCTATTGCGATGGAGAGGCGTCCTGTTGCGACGTGGCGCTCAGCCTGGAAGAGCTCCGACGTTTGACTGCGACCGCCTCCAGGGCCTCTCGCTTTGCTTTCATCCGGATATGGCTGTAATGGCGAAGCATCTGACGATCGACGTGCCCGGCGATCTCCATGATGGTCTCGTCGCCGGCGCCACTTTCAGCAAGCTCCGTGATGAGGGTGTGCCGGTTATCGTGCCACCTGCCTGTCACCTTCGCGTTCTTGCGCGTGGTCTTCCATGCGGTCTTGAACGAGGTAATGTGCCGCGTGGGATCAGAAGGCATCGGCCTTCCGAACGGAAACAAATACCAATCGTCTTGCAAAGCTCCAAATCGCTCTCGATACCATTCGCTGTGATTTACCAGCGCCTCGTGAAGTTCTGAGTTTAGGGGGATGATTCGGCCTTCTCCGGCGTCGCTCTTGGCTTTACCAACCTGCAGAGTCCCAGCTTTCAGCTTGACTTGGCCCCAGGTCAACGTCTTGATCTCCGTATCTCGCAGGCCCGCGTTGCGGGCGAGCATAAATGCCGGAAACATGTGCGGGCTTCGTGACAGTTTCGCCTTCTCTGTCAGACTCTGGGTTTCCTCAGCGTCGAAGGCTTTCCCGATCCGTTTTCTAACCGCCAATTTGAGCTGTTTCTTCTTCCTCAGATGAGCGCGTATCACCTCACCTGAGTCTCCAAGCATCTTCAGCAGGAAACGCACCTCTTCGTTAATCGACTTTGGCGCCGCTTGCTCACGCAGTCGATCTTCCTGATACTTCAGGACCGCCGCTTCATCGATATCAACAATCAACTCGGCTCCGAGAATCCGCGATACATGACCAAGCGCGTAGGTGGCAAAGGTCGCTGATCGATATCTCAGCTTGTAACCGATCAGATACTCATCGACTACATCCCTGAGGTATCGAATGCGATGCTGGCGAACCTCTCTGATGTTGTGGAAACCAGTCTCTAGTTCCCTTCTCCGCTGTTGTTCAGCATTCTTCGCGACCGTCTTCGACGTTGACTTGGATGACTCGCGGATCGGTTGGCCGGCAAAGTAGAACTTGTACCACCACACCCCGCCTCGCTTAAAGAGAGCCATATCACTTCCTCTATCGTTCTCTGTCTGGGCAGCCCGTTGCATTGGGCGCGGAGGGAGATTGAAGCAGAAGTGGGATTCGGTCAAATCGCGGAGCTGTAATTGAAGTTAAGGACGAGAGGCTAAGGGGCCAACTGAGCACGGTTGCTATGGATACAGCATCCGTTTTGAAAGAGCGTGGGCACAAAAATGGGCACAATCAGCCCTTTTGCGTCGTTTTCGAACTGCTCTTCCCTGCTCTAAGTTCTTGATTTTGATTGGCTCCTGAGGTAGGACTCGAACCTACAACCCTTCGGTTAACAGCCGAATGCTCTGCCATTGAGCTACTCAGGAGTGCCATGGAGCACGTCCAGATCAGGGACGCGCTGCGCTTTTATTGTTATAACAAATGCGGGTATCTCGGTCAAAGGCAAACTCGCTGGCGAGATGACACGAAGTTCCGTTTCGCGCCGTAGCGTCTGCGCCTGCGCACTCTCCGTCGAGAGAGACAAAGAAGCCATCCGGGCCTGCCGGAGGCTCCTTCTTCATACTTCGTTTCCTAGAGTTTGTAAGCCTTCCTGACAAGATTCACCGTCAGGTCCTGGACAACCTGAAAAGCCTCTTCCTCGTCCAGACGATGTTCCGCCACCAGGCGACCCAGAAACGCGCAATCGATCCTGCGCGCCACGTCATGTCGCGACGGAATCGACAGGAAGGCCCGCGTATCGTCGTTGAATCCCACGGTATTGTAGAAGCCCGCAGTCTCCGTAGCCGTCTCACGGAACCGCATCATGCCCTCGGGAGAATCGTGGAACCACCATGGCGGTCCAAGCCTCAGTGCAGGATAGTGACCCGCAAGCGGCGCCAGCTCTCGCGAGAAGGTCGACTCATCCAGCGTAAACACGATGAATGTAAACCGTGTATCGTTCCCGTACTTGCTCAGCAGCGGTCGAAGGTTGCGAACATACTCCGTAGGAGACGGAATATCGGCGCCCTTGTCGCGTCCGAACTTCCCATACAACAGTTTGTTGTGGTTGCGGATACTTCCCGGATGGAGCTGCATCGTAAGCCCATCCTCCACCGACATCCCCGCCATCTCCGTCAGCATCTGGGCCTGAAAGATCTGTTGCTCTTCCGGAACCGAACGGCCAGAAAGGATGCGCTGGTAAAGCGACTCGGCCGTCGACGGATCGAGGTCGGTCGTCATCGCAGTCAGGTGTCCGTGATCGGTCGCCGTCGCTCCCATCGACTTGAAGAACGCGCGGCGGCTACGCAGAGCATTCAGATAGCCCTTGAAGGTCCCGATGTTCTCTCCCGTAATCGCACCCAGCTTTTCGATGTTCTCGAGAAAGCCTGCGTACTCCGCGTCGATCACCGCATCCGGCCGGAAAGTCGGAAGCACTCTTCCCTTCCATCCCGATTCCTGAATGGCCTTGTGATACTCAAGAGGATCGAGTGGAGAATCGGTGGTAGAAAGCACCTCGATCCGAAACTTCTCAAAGAGAGCACGCGGACGAAACTCAGCTGTCTGAAGCGCTCGGGAGATCGTGTCGTAGTAGTCATCCGCGTTCTCCGCGTTCAGGCGCTCGCTAAGACCGAACAGCGTGCTCAGAGAGTAATCGAGCCACAGACGCGTCGGCGTCCCCCGGAACAGATAGTAGTGCCTCGCAAAGATGCGCCACACCTCGCGCGGATCGGCCTGTTGCTTGCCGTCCACCTGCGGAATTCCCAGAGACTCCAGCGATACTCCCTGCGAGTACAACATGCGAAAAATATAGTGGTCCGGCTGAATAAACAGAGCCGCGGGATTGGGAAAGGACTCATCCTTGGCAAACCACGCCGGATCGGTATGTCCGTGTGGAGAAAGAATTGGAAGGTCGCGCACTGTCTCATAAAGCTTCGCCGAAACCGCACGGGCCGCGGGATCGGATGGGAACAACCGCATCGAATCAAGCATTCAAAGCACCTCGGAAAGCAACTGGTAAAACAATGGGTAAGAGGGCGTCAACCGTCTTTCAATTAAGTGCGAGTCCGAACAAACTCGACCCCAGAAGCCTATCAAACCTGAGGGACAAGTGGTTGACCAATTTACCTCCGTTATCCATCTCCGCCTTAAATGACGAAAGACGTCCTCTCAGGACGTCTTTCGTCGGACCGGGATCCGGTGGTTTAGGGAATGTAGTAACGCATTCCAGTGAAGACCATATTGTTGGTCGCCTTTGGGGCGCCGCCTACACCGGTCCACGCCTCGCGGGTCAGGTAGCTGTACTGCATCTGGTACTGCAACCGCCCAAACCGCGGATTGGAATAGACGCGATAGGTGAACCCTGCCGTGCCTTGAAGGATTGCGCGGGTCGCACCCAGGCAATTTGCCGCCGGGCCGGGGTTGTACGGTGCCCCACCGGCGAGTCCGTTGCCCGATCCCGATGGAACTGCCTCGGTATTGCAACCGGTGTTGTTGCCAGTCACTGGAGCATAGCCGACCAGCACCCCACTCGCGTTCGCGAAAGTCGTCCGTTGAGCATACTCGCCGCCGGCGTAGCCGAAGACATCGAGCTTCTTCAGCGGATGCCCTTCCAGCGAGATCAACCCCTGCTGCGACTTGATCGTGGCAAGCGTTCCGTCCGGATGAACCGTGACGTCCGGCAGCGTTGACGTTCCGTAGCGGCCTACGCCGGTTCCCGTCATCATATGCACGCCCACGTCGAGATACTTCGTCGCCGGCACGCGAATATTGGCGAAGAAGCCGCCGCCAGTCTTGGTGTCATTGGTGGCTCCGGCGCTCGTTGTCCCGGCAGGGTAATAACGATCGCGGAACCAGCGACCGACCCCACCCGCTTCGAAGTGTCCATACTTCGCATCATAGGTTCCCTTCACAACCACATCAGGCGCAACGTTGTTCGAATAGTTCGCCGTCAGGTTGTACAGACCGCCACCGGTTCCAGCAGCGCCGATGAAGAAGTTCGACGGTGCATTGGAAGCCGAGTAGATATACTCCGCCTGCTCCAGCGAGGCCGCGGCCGTGAACTTGCCGAATCTCTGCTGAAACCGCATCGCCGGTTGCCGAGCCCAGCTGAAGCCCACGTGATACTGGGCGTCGATCGTCATCGGCAGGTTCTCGGTCCGGTTATCGGTAGAGGTCTTCGTCTCCGTCACCAGCGACCACATCTGTCCACCCGTCACCGCGAAGCCCGACTGTGTCGCCGCCTGACCCCAGATCTGGCGCTGCCGCAGCGTATAGCTGTTGCTCTGGTTGTCGTTCGAGGTCGCACCCGCCGAAAGGAAGTCCGCCTCCACATAACCGGACAGCTTGAACGGCCCCGTGTTGCCCTCAAAGAGCGCGCCCAATCGGCTCTGCCGGCCCGAGAAGTTCAGCTCGCTCACATGAGCCATTCCTGATCCCATGTAAGGAGTGGAGTTGAACGGCGTATTGACATCCGACGCCATCGCCCGCGACCGCCACACCGATTCAAGCGCGAAAAACGCGACCGGCGTAATCGTCACACCCTTGTAGTGGATCGTCGTGGGAGATTCGATCGCACTCGTAACATCTCTCTTCGTATCGCTGATCGTCTGTGCCAGTCCGGTATTGGCTACCTTCAGGTCAGAGACCGAGCTCGAGAGCGTCGCCATCTCCTCATGGTTCGATTGGATCGCCGTCAACGCCTCCTGTGCCCGTGCCGCCGCCGCATTCGCAGAGGCTGTCGCAGCCTGCGCATCCTGGGAAGTCGTGCTCAACTTAGCGTCTCGGTCAGCCAACAGGCGCTTCAGCTCATCAATCTGAGCCTGCTGAGCCTGCATCTGCTCCCGTAATTCCCTAAGGGTCCGTTCAAGTGGACTCTCAGCCTTCTTCCGAACCGCTCTCTTAGTAGCCGTTCGCTCAGACGTTCCCGTTTGCGCCTGCATCGATGCCGTACTCAAAATCAGCACCGCTGCGAGCGCAGCTCGTAGTTGCTTCGTCATGGACCCTCGCAATATTTAAGCGGCCGGATAAGACAGAGATAGGGAGCCCGGACCTGTTTTTGAAGCGATCCGTGGCTGCGCTGCTCTTCCGAGCCATTGCGCTGATTCTTCCAAAATCGTGTGAACAGGAAAATAATTAGCAATCCATTAACCTTCGAGATTGCAGTCCCTAACCGACCGCTGACGTAGAAATACGACCGATGTTCGACCTCCTGGGACTCACGGCCTGTCAGTTCAGCGCTAACTGATTTACCGTTATCGGCATGCGCTTTTTTTCCGTTGCCTCCCTGCTGCTCACTGCTCTCGCTGTGTCTACTGCCGCTCAGTCCCCCCTGAAGTTGATCCCCATCCCTCGCGAAGTGCGTGAAGCCACCGCCCAATCTCTCTCGCAGGGAGTTCAGATCGCATGCACCTCCCCTTGCGACAGCGAGGATGCCTTCGCCGTCGACGACCTCAAGAGCTACCTCGCCTCGCAGGGTGTGACCGTCAACGCAACCTCCCCGGTCAACATCCTCGTCGTGCGCTACGGTTCGCCGATCTCGAAATCGATCCTCTCCGACGCCTCCCCCGATAAAAAAACGCAGGCTGACTTCCCCGCCGAGATGAAGGCCGAAGGCTACGCCATCATTCCCGACGGCAAAGGCCTGGCGATCACAGCCGACAGCGGCTCCGGCATCTTCTACGCTCTCCAGACCGTCAAGCAGCTCGTCACCGGTTACGGCACAAACGCCACCCTCCACACCGCGACCATCCGCGACTGGCCCGCCATGCGCTACCGCGGCCTCAGCGACGACCTCTCCCGCGGCCCCTTCCCCACCTTCGAGTTCCAGAAGAAGCAGATCCGCACTCTGGCCGCCTACAAGGTCAATATCTACTCGCCTTACTTCGAGCACACCATGCAGTACACCGGCCACCCCCTCATGGCGCCCCCCGGAGGCTCCCTTACCCAGGCGCAGGCCCGCGAGCTTGGCGCCTATGCCTCGAAATACCACATCATCATCATTCCCGAGCAGGAAGCCTTCGGCCACCTCCACTATCTCCTCAACTGGGAGAAGTACTCTCCGATCGCAGAGACCCCCCACGGCCAGGTCCTCGCCCCCGGACAAGCCGACGCACAGAAGCTCACCCACGACATGTTCAGCGAGCTCGCCCAGATCTACCCCGGGCCCTTCCTCCATCTCGGGGCCGACGAGACCGTCGAGCTCGGCAAAGGCCAGACCAAGGCCGAAGTCGACTCCAGGGGCCTCGGAACCGTCTACCTCGACTTCCTCCAGCGAATCGTCACCGATCTCCAGCCTTTGAACCGCAAGCTCCTCTTCTGGGGTGACATCGCCTATAAAGAACCCGATCTCCTCAAACAGCTCCCCGACTCCTTCAAGAAAGCCACCATCGCCGTCCCCTGGGAGTACAACCCCCACCCCAACGGCTTCGATCGCTACATCAAGCCCTTCACCGACGCCGGCTTCGAAACCTGGGTCGCGCCCGGCATCAACAACTGGTCGCGCGTCTATCCCAACTGGAACAACGGCCTCGACAATATCCAGCGGTTCACCCTCGATGGACAGAAGCTAGGAGCCACCGGTCAGCTCAACACCATCTGGAACGACGACGGCGAAGCCCTCGTCAACGCCGACTGGTACGGCATCCTCTACGGCGCCGAGGCCGCCTGGCACAAGGGCGAAGCCTCGATTCCTGCCTTTCAGTCCAGCTTCGGCGAAAACTTCCACGGGGATGCTACCGGCAAGATCGACGAAGCCCAGCGCGAGCTGATGGCAGCTCACAAGCTCCTCAAGGACTCGCCCTATAAGGTCGACGGGCAGGACCTCCTCTTCTGGCAGGACCCCTGGAACTCCGATGGCCAGCGCATCGCCGGTCAGCTTCGTCCCCTCCTCTCCGAGCTTCGCCTGCACTCCGAGCGCGCCCTCGTTCTAGTCGCCGAAGCCCGCACCGCCAATCCCAACCTCCGCGAAACCGACGCGCTCGACGTGCTCGATCTCGGCGCCCGCCGCATGGATCTCATCGGGCTCAAGTTCCAGATCTCCGACGAGATCGCCAACAGCTACGCCCACGCCTTCGCCCTGCAGACCTCCAAAACCAAGGAGGATCATGAGGAGCTGGCCCGCGAGCTGAACTCCATCAACGCTGTAAACGGCAAGCTGCAGGATCTCCGTAACAACTATTCCCTCTTGCGCGACCTCTACGAGCAGGCATGGCTCAAGAGCTACCGGCCCTACTTCCTGCGCAACAATCTCGAGCGTTACGACTTCACCATCCAGATGTGGCTTGGCCGCATCGACCGTATGCGCACGGCACAGCGCCAGTGGACCAACTCACAGACCCTGCCCACAGCCGCGGAGCTGGGAATTCCCGCGCCAGCCTTGCCCCTCAACTAGCCCTTCCCTCGGAGAAACACTTCTGCATAAGTGTTTCTCCGAAAATTCTTCCTCTTCTCACTCATACTTTCGTTTTCGATTCAGGCGAGACTAGACTAACCGCGATGCTCCAGACTCTCTCAGCACGACGACTTATCACCGCTACAGAAACCATCGAGCGGCCTACCGTCACCATCCACCGCGACGGCACGATCGCGGCCATCGAGCCGGATTCCGCCCCCCAGGCCGCGGACACCACGCTGACCACAACCTTCCTGGACATTCATACCCATGGCGGTGCCGGTCACGACGTCATGGAAGGAACTCCCGAGGCTCTCTGCAACGTCAGCCGCTTCATGGCCAGCCATGGCGTCGGCCACTTTCTCCCCACGACCGTCACCGCTGCGATCGACAAAACCCTCGCCTCACTCGAAGGAATCGCCCAGGCGATCGATCGCGCCTCCACCTCTGCGTGGGACCCCGATCTCGCTCGCCCCATCGGAATCCATCTCGAGGGACCCTTCATCTCGCACGCCAAACGCGGCGTCCATCCACCCGCCCACATCCTTCCTCCCGATATCGGCCTCTTCGATCGTTTCCAGCAGGCCGCCGCAGGCCACATCCGACTCATCACCATCGCCCCCGAGATCCCCGGCGCAATCGATCTCATCCGGCACTGCGCCGAACAAGGCGTCCGCGTGAGCATCGGGCATACCAACGCGACCTCGGCGGAAGCCCGCGCAGGTATCCATGCCGGTGCCCGCAGCGCAACGCACACCTACAACGCCATGCGCGCCCTCGATCATCGTGAGCCCGGCGTCCTCGGCGTCGTACTCGACGACGACAACCTCTACGCAGAGCTCATCTGCGACGGAATCCACGTCGCGCCCGAACTCGTCCGTCTCTGGCTCAAGGCCAAAGGTCCCGACCGGGCCATCCTGGTCACCGACAGCATGGCTGCGGCGGGCATGCCCGAGGGCGAATACATGCTCGGGACCTTCGCCGTGACCGTCGCCAATGGCCGGGCTCTCTCCGCCGAGGACCTCGCCCAGGGCAAGCACACCCTTGCCGGAAGCGTCCTCACGCTAGATCGCGCTGTCTCCAACCTCCAGCAGTTCACCGGCGCCACGCTTCAGGTCGCATCCTGTCTCGCATCGCATAATCCGGCCAGACTCCTGGGCCTCGACGACAGCCTGGGCCTGATTCAGCCCGGCCAGCCAGCGAACTTCAACGTCTTCAACTCCAGCGGAGCCCGCGAGCGGACCGTGATCTACGGAAGAACTCTCGAATAGGGAAACCCCTGTCCGTTGTTGTTCGTCCCTCCATAGCCGCACAAAAAATCTGTCCTCGAACGCCACCGCAACCAACCAGCTACCTGGTATTCACCAGGAGCACAAATCAGCAGCCTGCGTTCCTTTCACCGCGGGGGCAAAGTTGTGAACCTGCACCTGTCTCCTCTAAAAGGAGGGATACCCGCTCGATGATCTCCAAGTCCTACGTTCTGGCCGCGGCCCTGACACTCTTCGCCGCATCGACCCACGCCCAGTCACCTTCAACACAGTCACCTTCACCACGCGAAGCTCTGCTCGTCGTCACCAAGCAGTCTCACGCTCTCGCCATCGTTGACGCCCTCAGCCTTCGCGTCCTCGCTCATGTTCCCATCGGCGAAGATCCTCACGAAGTCGTCGTAGGCCCCGACCATCGCACAGCCTTCATCTCCAACTACGGCGAAGGAACCCTCCACACGCTCGCCCGGGTCGATCTCGTCAATCAAAAGCCTCTCCCCCCTGTCGACCTCTCACCTCTGGTCGGTGCTCACGGCATCTTCCTGCACGATGGAAGCCTGTGGGTCACCACCGAAGGCTCCAAGTCTCTCGCCGTCATCAATCCCGCCACCAGCCGCGTCACCTCCGTCCTCGGCACCGGTCAGGACAAGACGCATCTCGTCTGGGTCTCCCCCGATGGCAAAAAAATAGTCGCTTCGAACGCCGGCTCACGCACCATGAGCATCTTCGATCAGGTCGAGATCAAACCCACAGTCGTCCCCGGCGCACCCGCTCCCCCGGCCTCCTACACCCACGCCGGATGGCACCACACCCTCATCCCGGTCGGCGAAGCCGCCGAAGGCTTCGCCGTCTCCCCCGACGCCCGGGAGCTCTGGGTCGGTAATGCGGACGGAACCATCTCCCTCATCAATCTCGTCACCGAAAAAGTTCAGGACATCCTCCATCCCGGCATCGTTGGGGCCAATCGTCTGAAGTTCACCCCCGACGGCCGCCTCGTCATCGTCACCACTCACACCGGCAAAGACCTCGTCATCATCGACTCCCGAAATCACGCCGTCGTAAAACGCATCCCCATCGAGCAGCGCGGAGCGTCGGGAATCCAGATCGAGCCCAACGGCAAGCGTGCCTTCATCGCCTGCCCGCGCGACCACTACGTCGCCGTCGTCGATCTCACGAAACTGGAGATGATCGGCAGAATCGACGCCGGGCGCGAACCCGACGGCCTCGCCTGGTGGACCTACTGAGGCGAGCCGTAGCGATTCAGTGCAGGACCCAACTACGGGTGCCCCATCTTCGCGACGGCTCCATCGTCGCTAAGGTGGGCATTCGAGCGAAGCTCGAACCGTTCCACATCCCTCAGATCGACCATCACGCTCGAGCGATTGGCCATCGCACGAAAAGGCTGTCAATTAGGCCCGGACTAAGATTTGCCCATGCGACGTCAACTCAAAACACATATTTTCAATTACTTAAATTGCATCCATCAAGTAAAACTAGAGGTGCCGATCAGTTTGCTCCCATAGCCTAAGATAGAAGGAGAGAGAAACTGAGCCGGATCGGATCGATTCCCCTGCGACATTTCGGGAGGTCCACCCCTAAGTTCTCTGAATCGAAGATTTTGCCCGAAAAGAGGGGGAGGGGCATGGCCCAGAATCCGGAGATCCAGATCGCCTATCCGGCTGACTTCAACGCCTTCCTCGGAAACGCCGCCGCCGTCGAGCACCTTCGCACCGCGATCGCCGCCGGCCGCTTCCCGCACGCTCTCATCCTCTCCGGCCCCGCAGGCGCCGGAAAATATACCCTCGCCCTCATGCTCGCGATGGCCATCGAGTGCGAGCGACAGCCCCGCGACCTCTGGTCGAACGGACAGTCTCTCGCCGGCTTCTGCGGAGTCTGTCGCAACTGCACCCGCATCGCCACCGCCTTCGCCCTCGACGACGAGATCGACAAGGCCGTCGCCGCCCGCGAAGAGCTGCGCGAGACCGACAAGAAAGAGACCCGCGTCCTCATCCAGCCGCACCCGGACGTCCTCATCATCCCGCCCGACCCGCCACAGCTGCTCATCAAGCTCGGCCAGGTCCGCACCCTCATCCACAGCGCCAACTACCTCCCCGGCGAAGCGCCGCGCAAGATCTTCATCCTCACCGCCTCCAGCTTCATGAAGGAGGCCGCAAACTCCCTCCTCAAAGTTCTCGAGGAGCCGCCCGCGACCGTCCACATCATCCTGCTCTCCGAAAATCCAGGCGAGCTTCTCCCCACCATCCGCTCCCGCGCCGCGCTCGTCCGCCTCGGAGCCCTTCCGGTCGAAGAGATCGAGATGCTGCTCAGCGATCGCCGCCCTGACGTTCCGCCGAAGCAGCGCACGCTCATCGCCCGCCTCGCTCAAGGAGCGGCAGGACGCGCCCTTGGCTTCGACCTCGCCACGTATACCGCCGCGCGTGCCGACGCCATGCTTCTGCTCCGTCAAGCCACACAGGAACCCGATCACACCGTCCTGTTCAAAATGACCGAGACCTATCGCGCCGGAGCGGAAGGCCAGCAGAAGACCGCCGATCTCCTGCGCACCCTCACCCTCCTGCTCGAAGACGTCCTCCTCATCCAGTCCGGAACCCCCGAGCTGGTGCGCAACACCGATCTGCGCGCCGAGCTCGATCGCATCGCACAGACGGTTTCCTTCCAGTGGATCGAGCAGGCCTCCCGCGCCCTTGACCAGGTCTGGAGCGGAATGCGCCGCAACCTTCTGCGCTCGCTATCACTCGACGCCTTCGCCGGTCAGCTCGCCACCGCCACCCGCTGACACCAGGCCATACTGCTGCCGTGTCATCCTGAGCGCAGCGAAGTCGAAGGACCTGGTGGTCACTTCTCCCGAGCGGCCTTCCCCAGCCGGTCACGAATCGCCTCGCCAATTCCGCCTATCTCCGGCACCGGGCAGACGATCACCGATGCTCCCGCCTCATCCAGCTCTCGCAGACCTGCAAACAAGCGCCGCGCCAGACCCGCTCCATCACTCCACGCGCCCCAGTGGTAAACCAGCGGAGCAGACGAGCTCTCCCATCCCTCCGGGAGCATCACCCCTACGGTCCCATCCTCTCGAGAGACCTCTTCAATCGCAGGAATAAGGCTTCCCTCCAGCGGAAGCGAAAGCTCCGAAACCAGCCGAAGTCGAGCCCGTGGAGCATAGTGACGAATCCCAACTCCCGGCGAAGGCAGGCTCTCCGGTGTGCCGGCATTCCCGGCCGGCCGATACACCTTCACCATCCCCGCTCCCAGCACCTGTTCCAGCTCCTCCCTGGAGACTCCGCCGGGCCGATACATCATCCAACCCTCACACTCCTCGGCAGGACCAATCACCGTCGACTCGACCCCAACCTCCGTCGATCCGCCATCCAGCACAGCATCGATCCGTCCATCCAGATCCTCCAGTACATGAGCTGCGGTCGTAGGGCTTGTCCTCCCAAACCGATTCGCGCTCGGAGCCGCAATCGGAACCCCAGCCGCGCGAATCAGCCCAAGCGCCAATTCATGGCGCGGCATCCTCACTCCGACCAGACGACGCCCCGCAGTCACCGCATCCGGCACCGCAGACGTCCGAGGCAGCAGGAGTGTCAATGGTCCTGGCCAGAACGCCGTGATTAGTGCCTCCACCTGGGTCTTCCTCGCAGCTGGGATCGCAGCCACCCTCTCTACCATCACAGGGTCGGAGACATGCACGATCACCGGATCCCATCCGGGCCTCTCCTTGGCCGCGAAGATCTTCGCAACTGCCTCTGCATCAAGGGCATTCGCTCCCAGCCCGTAGACCGTCTCCGTAGGAAACGCCACGGTTCCGCCCTCGCGCAGAATCTCCGCCGCACGCGGGATTCCCTGCGTTCCTTCTAAACGCTCCGTTTTTCCGCCGGACATATCTTTCCATCCTACCGCCGCCGCTCGAGCCCCAACCGCCGTATACTCACCCCATGTCGAACGCTGAGATCGAACTCAAGCTCCCCATCTCCGATCCCGCAGCCTTCCAATCTCGACTTCTCGAGCTGGGCTTTCACATCGAGACTCGGCGCACGTTTGAGCACAACACCCTCTACGACACTCCCTCTCGCGACCTCCGCGCCCGTACCGAGATCCTCCGCATCCGTCAGTACGGGAACACCTATATCGTCACCCACAAGGGGCTGGCCGATCCTCACAGCGCACCAGACTCCACCCGTTACAAGGTGCGTATCGAGACAGAAACGACCGTAGGCGACGGTCCCACCCTCGCCGCCATCTTCGAACACCTCGGCTACGCTCCGGCCTTCGTCTACGAGAAATATCGCACCGAGTGGTCTCATGCGTCCGAACCGTCCGCGCATGTAGTTGTCGATGAGACCCCCATCGGGACCTATGCCGAGCTCGAGGGGCCTCCAGACTGGATCGAGCGAACCCTCAGCCAGCTCTCGATCGACCCAGCGACCTGCCTCACCGACAGCTATGGAAAGCTCTTCCTCGACTGGAAGCAGCGCACCGGCAGTACGGCCGAAAATCTTACCTTCGCGGAGATCGGCGCTCCCGCCCTTGTCTAACCGCTAAAGCCCAAGGCTCCATCTGCCGATACAGCCTCTGAAATCTATTTTGGAGGCAAATCGTGGCACTCTCTCGTCGTTTTCTCTCTCCACTTCTTCTCATCGCGGTTCTTGCACTTGGTCCCGGCAGCGCATCGGCCGCGGGCCATCGCGCCATCGTCAGCAGGGTGCCGCCCGTTTATCCCGAACTCGCCCGCCGCATGCACGTCAGCGGAGTAGTTGTGGTTCAACTTGTGGTCGCTCCTGATGGCTCGGTCTCGGATGCGAAGGTCGAATCCGGCCATGCTCTTCTCGGCACAGCCGCGCAGGACGCCGTTCGCCGCTGGCGCTTCGAGCCGGCCACGGAGGCCACCAGCATGACGGTCGACGTCAACTTCGCCAATCAGTAATTCTTCGCACGTAAGCGGCGGCAACTCACAACTTCTATTCCACCCTCAGCGACGGGAAGGCTCATGAAACTCGAACAGAAACTCGGCCTCGCGACAGGCGCTCTCATCTTCGCCATGCTTCTAAGTGCATTTACTGCAACCATGCGCATCCAGGAGGCGAACCGCCTGGCCACAAGCGCCACAACTCAACACATCCCCCTCAATGCGGCCACACGCGATCTTCGTCTCCGCATGGTCTACAGCATCCATGCGCTTGAGTCCTACATGCTCTTTGGAGTCGACCCCGCCTCGTCGGCCGCCTTCCGCCGCGCACGACAGGAATATCTCGTCCAGGCCGATGAGTCCATGACGAAGCTCAGGCAGTATGCCGAACGCTCGAACCTTGGGTATGACTCCACACGCATCCAGGAGCTCGCGTCCGGACTCTCCACGTTGAAGAATCTCGAAGAAAAAGTGGAACAACTGAACGAGAGCAAGACCTCGCAGGGTACAGCGCAGGCATACGAGATCTTTCAAAATCAGATTCTGCCGCTCGAGAAGTCGCTCTTCGCTATGACCGGCGATCTCGGTGACTCCCAGATGACCCAGGCGGACCTTGAGATTACGCAACTTCAGCACGCCAACAGCTCCACGCTCTGGACTCTATGGATCGCGACCATCCTCGGAGCCCTGGTGGGCGGCTTCATCTCCTTTACCCTCTCGCGCCGCATCACCCGTTCGATCGATCTCGTTGCCGAACGCGCCGATTCCATCGCCGAAGGAGACCTGACTGGCGATGAGCTGGCGCATCTCTACGGCAGCGACCAGATCGGAACGCTCGCCAAAGCCATGCAGAAGATGCAATCCAATCTGGGCGCGATCATCGGCACCGTCGTCCAGACCGCCGGCTCCCTTACCGGAAGCGCGGTCTCCATGCGATCCGCCTCCGATCAGATTCATCGCCGCATCGATCAGCAGAGCCAGCAGACGCAACAGGCAGCCACAGCAATGCAGGAGATGTCCGCTTCCATCGCCGAGGTCTCCCGCCACACGCAGTCTGCTGCGGAGACGGCACGCAACGCGGCGCAAACCGCTCGCGACGGCGGAGACATCGTCAAGCAGGTGCTCGGTTCCATGCACTCGATCGCGTCGGCCGTCAGCGAGACCTCGTCCACGGTCGGCCTGCTCGGCGAGGACTCCAAGCGCATCTCGCAGATCGTTACGGTCATCGACGAGATCGCCCGCAAGACCAACCTGCTTGCACTGAACGCCGCCATCGAGGCCGCTCGCGCCGGCGACCATGGCCGTGGATTCGCGGTCGTCGCCGGCGAGGTTCGCCGCCTTGCCGAGAGCACCGCGCAGGCGACGGGCGAGATCGCAACCATGATTCAGGAGATCCAGGACCGTACCCGCGTCGCCATCTCCAGCATGGAAAGCGGTACCGGAACCGTTCAACAGGGCGTCGTCACCACAAACCAGGCCGGCGAGGCACTGGAGCGCATCATCGGAATGGCCGAACGCGTCGACAAGATGATCGCCCAGATCGCCATCGCCGCCTCACAACAGGCAGCGGCGGCCGATCAGTCCTCTGCGAGCCTCGACTCCATCCACTCTCTCAGCAATGAGAACCTGGCTGGAATGGCAACGACTACCTCGGGGATCGAGTCTCTCCGAACCACCGCAGTGACGCTCGAAGAGCAGGTTGATCGCTTTCAGCTACAGACCCAAAGCGTGAAGATGATCCGTTCCGCCAACACTCCTACGCCGCACGCGAGCCGAGCTTCGCACGCAGCATAACCTGCCTCGATACGCGCCAAAGGGAAAGACCTGCGGCAACGGCAGGTCTTTTCCCTTTGGATTCCTCTTCGCTGAAATCGATACCCCCGCGACACTCGCAGAGTTCCCCGAGATGCTAGAAGATCTGGAAGTTCACCTCGACATTCAGTTCCACCAGCACCGGCTTTCCATTCTCCATCGCCGGCTTGAACTTGTACTGCCGCACGGCCTCGATCGCCTTCTCATCGAGTCCCATACCCACTCCGCGGATGATCCGCACGTGGCTGGGATTGCCGTTGGTGTCGACCCACAGGTTCACAAGCACATTCCCGGCGACCTTGGCCTTGCGGGCCTCTTCAGAGAACTCAGGCTCGACCGAGTAGATCAGCTGCGGCGCCGAAACGCCTCCGCCGATGCGCCTCGGTCCGCCACCCGTATTCCCTCCCGAGCCCGGCCCGATTCCCGAGCCGCTGCCGGAACCCAGCCCGGTACCCGAACCGTTGCCCATTGACATACCGATCAGCGGCGAGTTCGCCACGCCGATCTGCGGGATGCTGCTCGCCATGTGAACGTCCTTCTGGACCTCCACCGTCGGCTCGATCTTGATCTTCGGCTCCTGCAGCGGGGGCGCCTTTGGAGGCACGATCTGGGTCTCCGCAAACTTTGGCGGAGTTCCCTTTGTGACCGGAGTCGGTCCACGCTGTCCGCCGCCTCCTCCCATCGCCTGGGCCCTCATGGGCGCCAATGGTGGAATCGACACATTCGTCAGCTCAGGCTGCTTGAACGGAGCCGCAAACGGTACCTTCTTGTGCAGCATCCATGCAACGAGAAGAAAGAGAAGAGCGTAGACCGCGATTGCGGATCCCGTCGCCTTCGGGTCCTGCTTGGCCCTCAGCAGATCCTGTACCGGGATCGGCTTCGACTCCAGGACCAACGGAGGCAGCTTCTGCGGGAAGAAGACATCGCGAATACTGTTCTTCAGCGAGGTGAAGACGCCCTCTTCCTCGATGACGAGGTCGCTCTCCACCGGTTGCGATTCCAGATTCAGCGGTGCCTGTTTTACGGGATTGAAGACATCACGCAGGTTCTCGATGAGGGAGGCCCACATCGAGCCTTCTGTCTCTTCGTTCAGCTTTGGAGCCTCTACCGCCGGACGCAGCGTCGGGCCTGCATCCTTGGTTTCCTCATCCGTTGAATTCAGCCAAGTATTTGCCATTAAGCTGCTTTGCCTCGACGACAGCTGAGCCACTTCGGCATCACCGCCGGTTTCCTGGGGAAGTCGAACATCTCCCATCTCTCCTACCGGTCTTCCGCCGGCTTCCTCTGTTGTACCGCGAAGGCAGGCAACTGGCTCCGGGAATATTCTACAAAGATTCGCCTCGCCGCGCTCGTCTCATTTGACTCGCGGCGTCATCGGATCGTCTCTTGCCTTTTCTCAGGAAATATGCAACCTCCCCCGCTAGCGTCTTCGACACACTCGCCCTCCGCTCCCGGAGAGATCCAACACCGGCCTTCCAGCCCAGATACAATAGACGTTTGCCGTACCTCCTGAAAAGCGAGCCAAACGAACCGATGCCGGAAGTAACCGCGACCAAGTCCGAGACCACCCAGACCGAACCTCAGGCCAAGCCCCTGAAGTCGACCCTGAACCTGCCCCAGACCGCCTTCGCCATGAAGGCCAATCTCCCGGTCAACGAGCCTATTCGCCTTGCCGCCTGGCAGCAACAGGATATTTACGCCCAGATTCGCTCTGCCCGTGCCGGCGCCCCCAAATACATCCTCCACGATGGCCCGCCCTACGCCAACGGAGCCATCCACCTTGGCCATGCGCTCAACAAGTGCATCAAGGACTTTGTCGTCAAAACCAAGACCATGGCGGGTTTCGACGCCCCTTACGTCCCCGGATGGGACTGTCACGGTCTTCCCATCGAGATCAAGGTCGACGAACAGCTAGGCCGCAAGAAGCTCGAGATGGACCCGCTCGCCGTGCGCAAGGCCTGCCGCGAGTACGCACAGAAGTACGTTGACCTGCAGCGCTCCCAGTTCGAGCGCATCGGCGTCTTCGGCCGCTGGTCAAATCCCTACCTCACGATGTCCCTCCCCTACGAGGCCTCCATCGTCGAGACCTTCTACAACTTCTTCGAGAAGGGCTTTGTCTACAAGGGACTGAAGCCCGTCTACTGGTGCATCCACGACAGGACCGCCCTCGCCGAGGCCGAGATCGAGTACGAGATGCACACCTCGCCCTCGATCTACGTCCGTTACGCGCTCACAAGTGAAGCCGCGGCCATCGATCCGGCGCTCGCGAACCTTCCCGTCTACACCATCATCTGGACGACCACCCCGTGGACGCTCCCGGCCTCCCTCGCCGTCGCTTTCAATCCCGAACTCGATTACGTAGCCCTCAAGAACACCGATGGCAACATCTACATCGTCGCCGAAGCGCTCGCCGCGCAGACCCGCGACGCCTGCAACCTTCCTGACGCCAAAGAAATCGCGCGCTTCAAGGGCACGCAGCTCGATCGCGTCACCTTCCAACACCCCTTCCTGCAGGAAAATGGAAAAGCGCGTGAGATCCTCGGCGTCAACGCCGACTACGTCACCACCGACCAGGGCACCGGAGCCGTCCACACCGCGCCCTCGCACGGCGCCGACGACTTCGCCACCGGAACCCGCTACGGCCTCTCCCAGCTCTGCGACGTCGACGCCGCGGGCCGCCTCCGCAACGGCCTGCCCGAGTACGACGGCCTGCAGATCTTCAAGGCCAACCCGGCCATCATCGAGCTGGTTCGAGCTCGCGGCGCGCTCATGGGCCTGAGCGAGATCCACCACTCCTATCCGCACTGCTGGCGCTGCCACAATCCCGTCATCTTCCGGGCTACCGAGCAGTGGTTCATCTCCATGGAAACTCCCATGCCGGCACAAACTTCAAATGCCGTCACTCTGAGCGGAGCGAAGAATCCCGGTAGCTCGCCCGAAGTGCCACAACCACCCGCTACCACTACGGAGACCTTCCGCCAGCGCACACTCGACGAGATCGCAAACGTCATCTGGGACCCGTCCTGGGGGCAGGAGCGCATCTCCAACATGATCGCCACCCGGCCCGACTGGACCATCTCCCGCCAGCGCATCTGGGGCGTGCCCATCGCCGTCTTCATGTGCGAGAAGTGCCACACGCCTCTCAACGATCCCACGATCAACAAGAGCATCGTCGATCTCTTCCACCGCGAGGGAGCCGACGCCTGGTACGCCCACGACGTCGCCGCGCTTCTTCCCGCCGGAACCGCCTGCGCCTCCTGCGCCGGAACCGCGTTCCGCAAGGAGATGGACATCCTCGACGTCTGGTTCGAATCCGGCGCGAGCTGGCACGCCGTTCTCGATGTCGAACCCGAGCTTGAATGGCCGGCCGACCTCTACACCGAGGGCGGGGATCAGCATCGCGGCTGGTTCCACTCCTCCATCCTTACCTCTGTCGCGGTTCGTGGCAAAGCGCCGTATCGCATGGTCGCCACCTCCGGCTGGACCCTCGACGAGCAAGGCCGCGCCTTCTCCAAGTCCCTCGGCAACGGCGTCGACCCCGTCGACATCGCCAAGCGCCTCGGCGGCGAGATCGTCCGTCTCTGGGTCGCCTCCGTCGACTTCCGCGAAGACGTCGCCGCCAGCGAGAACCTGATGCAGCGCGTCAGCGACAACTATCGCAAGCTGCGCAACACCTTCCGCTTCCTTCTCGGCAACCTGCACGACTTCAACCCGGCCACCGATGCCGTCCATAATTTTGCAAAGCTCGAACCCTTAGACCAGTACATCTTCGCCAGACTCGCCGAGCTGGACAAAAAGATCCGCCGCGCCTATGACGACTTCGAGTTCCACCGCGCCTATCACGCGCTCAACGAGTTCATCAACACCGACCTCAGCGCTCTCTATCTCGACGTGCTCAAAGATCGGCTCTACACCTTCGCACCCAACGCACCCGCACGCCGCTCCGCCCAGACCGCGCTCTGGCGCATCGCCGAGACGCTCACCCGTCTCGTCGCACCCATCCTCAGCTTCACCGCCGAAGAGGTCTGGCATTCACTCCCGAAGATCGAGAACCGCGAAGCCAGCGTCCATCTCGCTCTCTTCCCCAGCCTCTCGGAGGTCATCCCGGTTGACACGAAGAACCTCCTCGAAGACTGGCAGAAGCTGCTCGACGTTCGCAGCGAGGCTCTCGTCAGCATCGAGGCCGAGCGCAAGGCGGGCCGCGTCGGCAAGGGACTGGACGCCTCCGTCGACCTGCTCATCAGCGACGCTGCCCTGTCACAGCTCCTCGCTCGCTACTCCACCGCTCTGCCTGAACTGTTCAACGTCTCGCATGTCACGCTCAAAGGAGCGGTAGCCTCCAGCAACCCGCAGTCAGTACCTGTTGCTGCAATCACCGTTCCGGCCTCCGGCACCAAGTGCGAACGCTGCTGGCGCTACACCACCGACGTGGGCGATGAAGCAAAATATCCCACTGTCTGCCTGCGTTGCGCCGACGCTCTTGACGCTATCGGGTATCCTCCTTATGCCGCCTCATCTCCTACGGAGTAAGCCCTGAATGCCCGAGCGCTACGAGTACCCGCCAACCGAGTTCGACCCCCAGCCCCGCCGCGCCCGCGCCACAGGACAGCGGCGGCGCTACTTCCCCCTGCTGCTCGGGCTCGCGGCCTTCGTCGCCATCGCCGATCACGTCAGCAAGAAGTTCATCACCCACCGCCTTCCAGTGGGCCGCTCTCACACGGTCATCCCGGGAATCCTGAACATCACTCACGTCCTCAACACGGGCGCCGCCTTCAGCTTCCTCGCCGACACCGCCTCGCCCGACCTCGTTCTGCGCGGACTGATCCTCTTCTCCGTCGCCGCCGTTCTCATCGTCGGCGTAATGCTCATCCGCAGCTGCAATTGCCTCTCGTTGACCTGTATCGCACTCGCCCTCATCCTCGGCGGAGCAGTTGGCAACCTCTACGACCGCATCGTCTACCACTACGTCATCGACTTCATCGGCTTCCACATCGGCCCCTACCACTGGCCCGACTTCAACTTCGCGGACTCCGCCATCGTCATCGGAGCCTGCCTGCTGATGATCGAGATCATTCGCCCACAGCCGGAACCCCGGAGCTGACACCCTCGCCCCAAGGGAAACTCAGTCTCTCGGGAGGCGACAGCGAATGCCGACAAGCGCGTTTCGTCAAAACTTGACGACGGCTCGCCCCACAATATCGCCGCCGCGCATCAGCTCAATGTTTTCGTTGATCTTCTCAAACCGGACGATCTTGAGTTTGTGACGGATCTTTCCCTGCTGCGCGAGCGTGACGACTTCGCTGAGGTCGTTGTAGTTCCCCCAGAAGGAGCCGTGGTAGGTATATTCGCGGGCGACCAGGGGAAACAGTGGAAGGCTGATCTTGTCCCCCACCAGGCCGACCGAGCAATAATGACCCGAAGGCGACAATAGACTGAACCCTAACTGGATCATCTCTTCCGCCCCTGCGCAGTCGATCACCGCGTCAAGTTCGCCCTGTCCTATCGTCCGGCTCAGTTCTTTCCGAATCTCATCCAGAGATTTTCCCGTGGTGTTAATCACGAAATCGGCGCCGAGGTCTTTGGCTGCTTTGAGCTTTTCCTGATTTCGGGCAAAGGCGACGACCGTCGCACCGCCCGACAGCAGCTTCGCATATTGCACGGCATAGGTACCGAGACCACCGATGCCAAAGACCGCGAGGACACGATTGGGACCAAGGGCACCTGCATCGCGCAGCTTCTTGATTCCGCGATAGGGAGTCAGCCCCGCGTCCGTGAGCGGAGCGAGTTCTTCCGCCTTCAGCTTGAAGCGCTTGTCTACCTTGATCAGATATCGATAGGGCACCGGAAGATATTCGGAGTAGCCGCCATAAGGCCCAAACCCCGGCCATCTTCCATGGATGCAGATCTGCGTGTCGCCCTTCTGGCACCAGCGACATATTCCATCTCCCCAGCCGCCCACCACCACCACCTCGTCGCCGTCCTCGAAACCCGCAACCTTGGGGACCATGTTCCCGATCTTGTCGATAGTTCCGGCAATCTCATGACCGAGTATGGCGGGAAGTGGTATTGGGGCATATTTGTGGAAATATCCGTCAATCAGTTGCAGGTCGGTGCGACACATTCCAGCCGCCGTAACTCTGACAAGAACTTCGTCAGCAGCGATCTCGGGAACCGGCACCTCTTCAAGAACCAACGGCTGTTTGTAGGCATGCATCCTTGCTGCTCGCATCGTTCGTCGTCCTCAGTTTCTAAGCCGACCGTGCTCTGCAGGGCTTCACTTCACCGCGTTGGCGTTTTATGGTACGGGATTATAAGCGAGGCACGGTGAAACGTGCCCTTCGTGATATATCCTTCCACCAACAATGGGGGGCGCTATGAGTGCTGCTGCGTGGCCTGAGTTACCGTGGAGCGACTGGTCTGAAACCGCCGACACGCTGCATATGTGGACACAGATCGTCGGCAAGACACGCCTGGCGCTTACGCCGCTACAGAATCACTGGTGGAACGTCCCTCTCTATGTCACGGCACGTGGCTTGACGACGTCGGCAATGGATTACGGGGACGATGTCCTCGATATCGAGTTCGACTTCCTCAATCATCAACTGCTGATGCGCCTTGGCTCGGGAAAGAGTCAATCTCTTGCCCTGAAACCGAAGTCTGTTGCCGAGTTCTACCGCGAATACTTCCAATGCCTGGATGCGCTCGGCGTTTCCGTAAAGATATGGCCGATGCCGGTCGAGGTTAAGGATCCCATCCGCTTTGACCTCGATACACAGCACAACGCCTACGACCCGGAGTATGTGCACAGGTTCTGGCAAGTCCTGGTTCACGCGGAAAAGGTGTTTCGTGCCTGGGCTCCCGGCTTTCTGGGAAAGGTGAGTCCCGCCCATTTTTTCTGGGGAAGCTTCGATTTCGTGGTAACCCGCTTTTCGGGCCGTCCCGCGCAGCCTCGCGCGGGTGCTGACTCGATTCAACGGGAGGCTTACTCCCACGAGGTCATCTCTGCCGGATTCTGGCCGGGAAACGGCGGATACGGTGCTGCGGCGTTCTACTGTTACGCGGCTCCTGTGCCGCCCGACCTGTCGGAGAAGAATATCTCCCCCGCCGCAGCGAAATGGGACAACACGCTCGGGGAATATGTCTTCCTGTACGACGATGTGCGGCGTCAGGCGTCGCCGGAAGCAGCCCTGCTCGAGTTCTTCGAGAATGCATATTCCGCTGCTGCGGACTCCGCGAAGTGGGATCGAAATACCCTGGAACGGAAACCGCAAGAGGTCAGATGAACCTGGCATACTTCAACTTCGCCGACTCCACCATCGTCATCTGACCCTGCCTGCTCGTGCTTGAGATCTTCCCGCCGCAGTCCATAAGACAAGGGCCTCCGCATAACCGATACAGCCGTCATTCTGAGCGAAGCGAAGAATCTCAGTAGTTCGCCGGTAAAGCCACGGCTTTCCGCGCTAAAGCCAAGGCGGTGTGTCAATTTGATTGGAGTAGATGTGATTCGTTCCGTCGGCGCATAAGGTAAAGAACAGACAGGACGGAACCTTGGATAGCCAGCCCAACGACCGCAACCCCCCGGAAACGCAGCCTACGGTCTTGCAAGCCCAAAACTCGCATTTCCCCGCCTCATGCCTGAAAATAGAAGTTTGGCTATGAGCATCCCGAAGCCCGACCAGAACCTGAACCAGATCACCATCCGCGGTGCCCGAACCCACAACCTCAAGGGCATCGACGTCGACATTCCGCACAACGCCCTCACGGTCGTCTCCGGCGTCTCGGGCTCGGGCAAGTCCTCGCTCGCCTTCGACACCGTCTACGCCGAGGGCCAGCGCCGCTACGTCGAGTCGCTCTCCGCCTACGCGCGCCAGTTCCTCGAACGCATCGAGAAGCCCGACGTCGACCACATCGACGGCCTCGCCCCTGCCATCGCCATCAAGCAGAAGAACCAGACGCGCAACCCGCGCTCCACCGTCGCCACCGCGACCGAGATCTACGACTACCTCCGTCTCCTCTACGCCCGCTGCGGCAGCGTCACCTGCCTCCACTGCGGAGGCATCGTCAAGACCGACACCGTCGACGAGATCGTCGCGTCCGTCCTGGCGCAGCCGGAAGGCACACGCGTCTACGCGCTCTTCCCCATCACCCGCGCCGAGCTGAAGCTCGAGCCCATGCAGCCGGCCTCCACCGAGACGCCCGCCGCAGAAGCACCCAAGCCGAAGAAGGCCGCTGCCAAAAAATCCGCGAAGCCAGCAAAGCCCGAGCCCATACTCGACCTCGCCGATTCCCTCAAGGAACGTCTGGGCGAACTCCGTCGTCGCGGCTACAACCGTCTCTATCAAAACGGAAGCATCGTCGAGTTCTCCACCCCCGAGTCCCTCCTCGAACTCGACTTCTCGCAGCCCATCTTCGTTCTCGTCGACCGCCTCGCCCTCTCCCCCGAGATCCGCTCGCGCCTCGTCGACGCCATCGAGACCGGCTACCGCGAGTCCGGCGAGATCCGCTTCCTCACCGTTCCGCGCAATCCCGAACCCGTACAGGAAAGCGGTGTCATCCTGAGCGAAGCGCGCCAGCGCGGAGTCGAAGGATCTGCGGTTTCATCGACGCCCCGGCTCCTACGTTTTTCCGCCGCCTTCGAGTGCACCACCTGCCACCGCGCCTACCGTGAGCCCGAGCCGCGCCTCTTCTCCTTCAACAATCCCTATGGAGCCTGCCCGCGCTGCCAGGGCTTCGGCAACACCATCGACTTCGACCCCAACCTCATCCTCCCCGACAAGTCGAAGACCCTCGCGCAGGGCGCCGTCGCCCCCTGGACCACTACCAAGTACCGTCCCCACCACGGCGAGATGCTCCGCGCAGCGAAATCGGCCGGCGTTCCCACCGACGTACCCTGGTACGACCTCACGCCCGAGCAACAGAGCTTCATTCAGGAAGGCTCGGGTTCCTTCCCCGGCATCCGCGGCTTCTTCGCCGCGCTCGAGCACAAGAAGTACAAGCTCCACGTCCGCGTCTTCCTGTCCAAGTACCGCGGCTACGCCACCTGCCCCGACTGCCGAGGCCAGCGGCTGCGCGCCGAGGCCCGCGCCGTCTTAATCAACGACAAAAATATCTGTGAGGTCTCCGCCCTCACCGTCACCGGCGCACGCGACTTCTTCGACTCGCTCAACCTCACGCCCTCGCAGGCCGAGATCGCCGGAAAGATCTTCGAAGAGGTCCGCCAGCGCATCCACTTCCTCGACCAGGTTGGCCTCGACTACCTCACGCTCGACCGCCTCTCCTCCACGCTCTCCGGCGGCGAGTCGCAGCGCATCCAGCTCGCCACTTCGCTAGGCTCGCGTCTCGTCGGCGCGCTCTACGTCCTCGACGAGCCCTCCATCGGCCTCCACACCCGCGACACCGCCCGCCTCATCCACATCATGGAAGAGCTGCGCGACCTCGGCAACACCATCCTCGTCGTCGAGCACGACCCCGACGTCATACGCTCCGCCGACCACCTTCTCGATCTGGGCCCCGGCGCAGGCGAGCTGGGCGGACAGCTCCTCGCCAGCGGAACCGTCGCCGAAGTCACGGCGAATCCAAACTCCATCACCGGCAAATATCTCTCCGGCCGCGCCTCCATCGCCGTCCCTAAGCACCGCCGCGAACCTGGCCGCGAGCGCGTCAAGCTCACCGGCGCGCGTATCCATAATCTGCGCGGCGTCGACATCGAGATCCCACTCAACATGCTCGTCTGCGTCACCGGAGTCTCCGGCTCCGGCAAATCCACGCTCGTCCACCAGGTCCTCTACCGCGCACTCATCCAGGCGCTCGGACAGGAAGGCGCCGCCGACGGCATCGACCCCACGCACCTCTATCGCGAGCTCTCCGGCGTGCAGCACCTCAACGACGTCATTCTCGTAGATCAATCCCCCATCGGCCGCACCCCGCGCTCCAACCCTGTCACCTACATCAAGGCCTTCGACGACGTCCGCGCCCTCTTCGCCGCGCAGCCCGACGCCAAGCGCCGCGGCCTCACCGCCGGCCACTTCTCCTTTAACGTCCCCGGCGGACGCTGCGATGTCTGCGAAGGCGACGGCACCGTCACCGTAGAGATGCAGTTCCTCGCCGACGTCGAGCTGCCCTGCGAAGAATGTAACGGAACCCGTTACAAGCCCTCCATCCTCGAGATTCGCTACAAAGGCAAAAACATCCACGACGTTCTCAACATGACCGTCAAGGAAGCCCTCGTCTACTTCGCCGGCCACCCTAAGATCGTCGATAAGCTTTACGTCCTCGATGAGGTAGGCCTTGGCTACGTCCGTCTCGGCCAGTCGGCCACCACGCTCTCCGGCGGCGAAGCCCAGCGCGTCAAGCTCGCCTCGCACCTCGCCTCGGCACGCTCCGCCTCCAATCGCTCCAACGGCAACGACGCCGCGGCCAGGGCCCGCAGCCGCACCCTCTACATCCTCGATGAGCCCACCACCGGCCTGCACTTCGACGACGTCGCCAAACTCCTCGCCGCCTTCCGCAAGCTCATCGAAGGCGGAGGCTCGCTGCTCGTCATCGAACACAACCTCGACGTCATCAAGTCCGCCGACTGGGTCATCGACCTCGGCCCCGAGGGAGGAAGCCGCGGCGGCCAGATCGTAGCCACCGGCACCCCCGAAGAGATCGCAGCCAACCCAGCCTCCCACACCGGCCACTGGCTCGCGCCCGTCCTCAAGCCTTCTACTCCAAAGCCCGAGCCGGAGCTCCAGGTCACTGCATAGCGCGCAACAGGATCGATCGACAAGAAAACGAGCGTCCTCTGACACGGCAAGGGAGCGGCAGTTCCGCGAAGGCTCCCAAAGGAGTCGGCTTCGCCGCCCTCTGGATGCTCTTCGCTCCAGGCATCCGCGCACGAATTCGGGTCTGAACTAGGATTCAGTCCCAAAACGATTCTCACAGACACAATCCGCCCCCTCTGTAACCGCAGTGGTATTGTCGCTTCCCCGAAGATTTGCTCTAATTTGCGAAAGATCATCTGGATATTTCGTGAAAAGCACCTTGACCGCCTCACAGATCGTTCGAACGATTCTGTCCTTTGCCCTTTTTGCGTTAATTGCGGTCTTTACCCTGGCCCACCCTCTCGCCCTTCATCTGCCCGGTAGCGGATATGCCTTCCTTCGCGGCAACTTCGGCCTGAAGCTCGCTACGGCGTTCCTCTGTATCGCCGCTCTAATCCTGCTGGGACGAATTACCTATTCTCTGCGCGATTTCTCGCCGCTCCTCTATGCGAGCTACGTGCTATTTGCATTCATCGTCTTCTTCGTGCTGGAGCGCCTCACCTGCGATGTCGGACCATCCTCGCACTGGATTACGTACCGGATCCAGTGGATCCAGATACTCAGCGCGATCTCCGTCGCCATCATCGCTGCAACGGTCTCGCCGAACCTCCAACGCAGGTTCGAAGGCCCCCATGCACGCCTGGAGCATGACAAGTTTCTGGCCGCTGCGGAGAGCAGCCTGGACGACTTCTACATCTTCTCCGGCATCCCCGACTCCTCCGGCAACATCGTCGACTTTCGCTTCGCGTACCTGAACCCGAATGCAGAGCGCAGGCTCCATACCAGTCGAGAAACGCTGATTGGGAAAGTGCTCTCCGAGGTTCGTCCGTTTGCGGTATCCTCGGGCATCCTCGAGCGTTATCTGGAAGTTGTCCGGACAGGAGTTCCGTTCACGACCGAGGTTTTTATCGACGACGAGATGATCAAGGCGACCTGGATCCACGTCCAGGCGGTTAAACTCGGCGACGGAGTAGCCGTCACCAGTCGCGACTTCACCGAGCGGAAACGAATCACCGATCGCGTGAACTTTCTCGCGCACTATGATCCGCTGACGGAACTCGCCAACCGCACACTGCTCCAGTACCGTCTCGATGCGGCAATCGTCCAGGCTCAGCGGGAGAATCAGAAGGTCGCGGTCTTTATGATCGATATCGACCATTTCAAACAAATCAATGACTCGCTGGGCCACTCCGTCGGCGATCTTCTGCTTCAGGCTGTCGGCAAAAGACTGCTCTCCTCCGTGCGCGAAACCGATACGGTCGCCCGCATGGGCGGGGATGAGTTCGTCATCGTGATTCCCAACTTTAAAAGCCTGAGCGACGTTGAGCGATTTGGAATGCAGATGGTCAAGGCAGTCGACCAGTCCATTAGCATCGGGGATCACGAGCTCAACGTCACGGCCAGCATAGGCCTCTCCATCTACCCCGACGCTGGCCTGGAAGCAGAACAACTGCTCAAAAACGCCGACGCCGCCATGTACGTCGTCAAGGACACCGGTCGCAACGGCCTCCACCTCTTCAGCCAAACCATGTCTTAGACAAAGCGATCAGCCTGCAACCTGAGAGATAGCAGGATCCAAAACCCACTCACCGCAATAGGCCGAAACCATGCCAACTGCTCCCCAAACCTCTCCCGTTAAAACCTGTCGTCAGAGAGACTCAACAGAGGGCGTGGGCCGACTCGCTCCCAAACCCAAAAACCAGCGAAACAGCATCATCGCGCACGCTCCAATGCCTGCGCCAAAGGCTGGCAACGCACTCTTCTCGGAATTCCAGTCTTCCTGAAGATGTATGCTTCCGTTCAAAATCAATGCCGTAAGGACGAAAGGAAGCAACACCACCAGAATGCCCGCGATAGCTCCGGCGATTCCCATCAGTAGGATTGGAACTTTCAGCACGCGATCGCCCATCGCGATCATGGGAAGCCCGACCAAAACCCACCCCGCAATAAAAAATGGCACACTCCAGAAGAAGAAAGCAAGAGTAGCACCGCCATCCCGGAGGTACACTCCGAACGCAATAGATCCCATGAACCAGCAGATCGCTAAGGCTCCCACCGAGGCCCAGAGGCGCAGAATCACCGGTAGCGTCGTCTCTTTCATCGATCTTTCGCTCCCCGGAACTCCGCTCATCTTACACATCCCCTGATCCCTTCCGCAGCCGGCGAGGGGCGAAGCGGCTTGACAACGCTGGTAAAATTTAATCAGGAAAGAAGAGAAGACCCGGCGGGATGCCGGGTCTTTGCATTTAAACTGAGCTTGTCCGCACGTATACCAGGTCCGGGCTTATCTTACCTGTTTTGAATATTTTGAGTATTTTTTGACGGGAGGGGAGAGGGTACACATCGATGCACGAGGCGAATCACAATCCGGAGGAGCGGAACCGGTCGAGGCTCATCCGACGAACCACGCTCGCAACAATTTTCTGTATGGCCTCCATCGTCTACGCCCAGCTTCCCGCCGGAACCCGCGACGCCTCCTCCCAGGCTGAAGCCCACCAGGATCCTCTCCGCGCTCAGGCCGCCGACGCCCTGGCCAAACAGGATTACGCGACCGCCGTAAAGCTCCTCTCCACGCTGGCCGAGAAGAACCCCAGGGACGCCCAGGTTCTCTATAACCTCGGCTCCGCCCAGGACGCACTTGACCAGACCTCAGACGCCGAGGCCACCTACCGACGCGCCATCGCCGCCGGCCCTAACCTGCTGGAGCCACATCTCGCCCTGGGCCTCCTGCTCGCCCGGGCGGGCAAAGTCTCCGACGCCCATGCCGAGCTGGCCGCCGCAGCCGCCATTCCCAACGGTGACCCAGCTCTTCGTGCCCGCGCCTACCGCGCCATGGCCCGGCTCGACCAGCCCTCCAATCCCGCCGGAGCCAGCGACGAACTCCTCGCCGCCCTCAAGCTCTCTCCCGAGACGGCCGATGACGTCCTCCTCACCGGCGAGCTCGCCGAGGCCAACAACGATGCCGCCTCCGCCGAAGCTGCCTATCGTCGAATTCTCGCCGCCGACCCCGACAATCTGCAGGCCATCGCCGCGCTCTCCCATCTCCTTCTCCAGCAGAGAAAGCCCGATCAGGCCGAGCCCCTCCTCACCGCTGCTCTTCAGAAGCACCCCGACGATCCGATTCTCAGCTCCCAGCTTGCCGGCCTCTATGAATCACAGAACAAGGCGGATAAGGCGCTTCCCATCGTCGAACGGCTCCACGCCAGCCAGCCGCAGGACGCCGCCATCTCCCGTCTCCTCGCGAGACTCTACGTTCGGGACCGTCAATTCGAAAAGGCCCTTCCGCTCTATGCCTCCCTCTCCGCAGCCTCCCCAAACGACCCCACCCTGCTTGACGATCAGGCCGATACCCTCATCCGGATGCGCCGCTCCGCCGATGCGGAACCCCTGCTGCAGCGTGCGGTAGCCAATCCCAAAGCCTTTCCCACCCCCGAAGCCTTTGGCGCCGCCGCCAGTCACCTCGCCTTTGCAGCTACAAATAACAACGATCCGGCCACTGTCTTGCATGCGCTCCAACTTCGTGCTACAGTGCTGCCACCATCGCCGTCGACAATATTTCTTGCAGCGACGGCGCATGACAAACTCCACCAGGTCAAGGAGGCATCTGACCTGTACAAACAGTTCCTCGCGGTAGCCAAGGGCCAGTTTCCAGACGAAGAATGGGAGGCTCGCCATCGACTTCTCGCCCTGGAGCACATGAAGTAAGGTAGTTACAAAACACGGCACGACGTCGACTCCAACGGAACACTGAAGCCAGACGCCCCTACAACGAGGTGCGTTATGCGATTCATCCTTAAATCGTTTGCTATGCTTTTCCTGGTTCTCAACTGCATCCCTTCTCGCGCAGCCGACAAAGCAGCCATTGACGAACAGCAGCTCATCCAGCTTGAGCAGCGTGCCGAGCAAGCCAACCCTCGCGATCAGTGCTTCCTCTATACCGAACTCGTCTCGGTGATGACCGATGTCGCCGGACGCCAGCTGCGAGACGGTGATCCCGATCGCGCCACAGCTACCCTCAAGAAGATCGCCGGATACGCCCAGCGTATCCAGAACAGCCTCACCCACGATGCCAAGCGTCTGAAGAATGCCGAAAAACTCATGCACGACACCACGTACCGGCTCAATCAATATCTGCATAGCGCCGCGTACGAGGATCGTCCGACACTCCAGGCCACGCTCAAGCAGCTGAACCAGGTACAGACCCAGCTGCTCACCCAGGTCTTCAGCCGCTGAGACGACAGGCTACAATCACCCGGATGCGACGCCTCGCGCTGTCCCTCCTCGTGTTTTCTCTCCTCGCCCCCTGCGCTCTCGCCCAGCGCGGCGAGGCCCCGTTGTCAGAGGGCGAGATCGAACAGCTCCGCGACTCCGCGTATATCGCCAATGATCGGGTCGTGGTCTTTATCAAGCTCATCGATTCCCGCATCAAGTCGCTGCAGGACATGTACGCCAAACCACGCCGCCCAGGTCGTGAACAGGATACCCATGACCTTCTCGAGCAGTTCACCTCGCTGGCTGACGAACTCAGTGACAACCTCGACGACTACGGCCCCCGCCATCGCGATATCCGCAAAGCACTTCCCAAGCTGATTGAGGCCACCGAACGCTGGGCCACTGCGATCAAGTCTCCGCCCGATAACGATCTCTACAACGTCTCCCGCAGGATTGCGCTCGAATCCGTCCAGGACCTGAAGGGTCAGGCCAGCGAGATGATCGAAGAACAGAAGGCGTGGTTTGCGGCTCATCCGCCGCAGAAAAAGCAGAACCCCGCCGATGCCGACATGGCCCCGCGCTGACACCTGGGCATGCCCGGCGTGCCTTGGGTCCGCCGCATGCTGCTAGTCTGAATAGACAGACGAGCATCATGACAAAGCACTCCTCGGACCTCATTCGCACCGGACTGATCGGCTATGGCTACGCTGGCAAAACCTTCCACGCTCCACTGATTCGCGCTGTTCCTGGAATGGACCTCACGGTCGTCGGCTCAAGCAGGCCCGACCGGGTCCTCGCCGACATCCCGGGAGTTCAGATCTGTTCCGCCGAGGAAACGGCGATTCATCCTGATCTCGACCTGATCGTTATCGCCAGTCCCAACGAGAGTCACTTCCCTCTTGCCGCAGCCGCGCTCAAGGCAGGCAAACACGTCGTCGTCGACAAGCCCTTCACCCTGGACCTGGCCGAAGCCCGCGAACTCGTCGAATTGGCCCGGCAACAGAACCGGCTTCTATCCGTCTTTCAAAACCGGCGTTGGGAGAGCGATATTCTCGCTGCCAAATCCATTCTCGCGTCCGGCGTCCTGGGAACAGTTACGCACTTTGAAGCGCACATGGATCGCTTTCGCCCGCTGGTTCGCCAGCGCTGGCGCGAAGATCCCGGTCCCGGCGCCGGGCTATGGTTCGATCTCGGGCCACACCTCATCGATCTGACCCTGCATCTCTTCGGTCTGCCCGAAGCCGTCCTCGCAAGCTTTGCCGCGATGCGCCCGGGAGGCAAAACCGACGATTGGGCGCATGTGCAGCTCGTCTACCCAGGTCTGCGCGTCATCCTCAACGCTACCCTGCTCTCCTCCGGTGGCATGCCACGCACCTTGCTCCATGGCACGCGTGCAAGCTGGGCGAAGTACGGCCCCGACCTCCAGGAGAAGCAGCTCGTCGAAGGCATCGTCGCTCCCGGTACAACGGGCTTTGGCGACGATCCCGATCCCGGCATCCTCTTCGACGGAGCGACGGGGCAGCGCACAGAGATTCCCGTTCCGCCTGCCGACCAGATCGGCTATTACCTCGGCGTGCGTGATGCCATTCTCGGTCTCAGTCCGCTTCCGGTTTCGCCTGAGTCCGCAATCGCCGTGATGGCGATTCTCGAAATGTCCTTTGCATCCGGCGCTCAAGGCAAGCTGCTGCCCGTTCCCCTCACGCCCGAAGAGCGTGAGGCCTACCAGGAGCGAGAACAGCCTGTGCCGTCGCTCTCCTAACTCCGTCGATTCCCGTCGGGCGAAGTCCGTCCGCCTCACAATATCGTCGGATAAAATTCTCTTATCGGAAGCTCTCCGCGGCAAGGACCATCTCTGAGCACCTCGAACCATCCCGGCTCGTCTCTGCGCAAGTTTCTCCACCTGTTTTCGGAGAATGCAGAGACGCCTACGCTCTTTGATTCCCATCCTGAGCCCGCAAAGCTCGTGGTTAAAAAACGGCGCTCCACCACCTCCGTGGCCGCCCAGCCTGTCGTCTCCATCTTCGAGCAACAGTACCGCGAGCTTCGTCCACGGGCGCCCATTCCCGCGTTCGACATTCGCTTCCGTCGCTTCACCTCGCTCAATACCACGATTCGCCTCCGCGAGGGCCGTCTGCACGTCCGCCTCTCCGATCTGCTCGAGCACGCGCCTGAGACCGTCCACCACTCCATCGCGCACATTCTTCTCGCCAAGCTCTACCGCAAGCCCATCGCACCGGTCCACGCCGACCGCTACCGCCGCCACGTCTCTTCGGAGGCAGTCTCACGCCAGGCCGAACACATCCGTCAGACCCGGGGTCGCAAGCGCATCCTCACCCCCGTAGGCCACCACTTCGACCTCAACGAGGTCTTCGACTCACTCAACATGCGCTTCTTCCATGGCTTGCTGGGTAAGCCCGTGCTGACCTGGAGCGCCCATCACGCTCGCCGAATGCTCGGCCACTACGACGCCGCGCACAACACCATCATGGTCAGCCGCGTCTTTGATCGTCCCGATACCCCACGCTGTGCCGTCGAATATCTGCTGTACCACGAGATGCTGCACCTGAAGCATCCCGTCCGTGTAAAGGCGGGCCGACGCTGCGTACACTCCCGCGAATTCCAGGCCGAGGAGCGCCTCTTCCCTCATCTTGAAGAGGCAAAAGCCTACCTGCGCCGCCTCTAAGTCCCGCTAAACGAAGGAATTCCTGCCGTGCTGTCACGAAACCGTGGTAGCATCCTCCCGTCCAACGCTTCTTTCGGACGAACGTCGGCCAACCAGCAGGTTCGCCGACTATGGGCCATGCCACACATCAAGCACTGAAAATCTCACTTAGAAAACCGGGGGTATTTCACGATGCCGATGTACAAACGCGCAACCGCCGAGTTTTTCGGCACCTTCTGGCTCGTCTTCGGAGGCTGCGGCAGCGCGGTCCTCGCGGCAGCTTTCCCGCAGTTAGGCATCGGCTTCGCCGGTGTCGCGCTCGCCTTTGGACTCACCGTATTGACAATGGCCTATGCCATCGGTCACATCTCCGGCTGCCACCTCAACCCCGCAGTCTCGATCGGTCTCGTCGTCGGCAAGCGCTTCCCAGCCAGTGAGCTTCTGCCCTACATCCTTGCGCAGGTCGTCGGAGCCGTGGTCGCCTCGGGCGTGCTGTATCTCATTGCCAGCGGACGGCCCGAATTTTCACTCGCCGGCGGCTTCGCCTCGAATGGCTACGGCCCTCACTCTCCCGGAGGCTACTCACTCGTCGCCTGCTTCGTCGCCGAGGTCGTTCTGACCGCCTTCTTCCTTCTCGTTATCCTCGGAGCCACCGATCAACGTGCACCCAAAGGATTCGCTCCCATCGCCATCGGGTTTTGCCTCACGCTGATTCACCTCATCAGCATCCCGGTCACCAACACCTCGGTCAACCCGGCTCGCTCCACCGGCCCCGCAGTCTTCGTCGGAGGCTGGGCGATCTCCCAGCTCTGGCTCTTCTGGGTCGCGCCCATCCTCGGAGCCGTCATCGGCGGCATCATCTCCAACATCTTCTTCGAGGCGCCCCAGCCGTCGGTGCGCGAAGAGCTCTCCCGCTAGTTGTCGACACGCAAAATGGACCCGGATGCGGCGAAAACGCACCCATCCGGGTCCTGCTTTTCACTAAACTACCGAATCCTCCGCCAGCGCCGGATCCCACTGCACATTCTGCATCCTTGCTACTACGATCAGCGCCGCTCCGGCGAGAACCGATCCCAGGGCCGCCACCTGCGCGTTGCTCATACCCCAGTACAATCTCGGATTGATCCGCACAAACTCCACCAGAAATCTTCCGACCCCGCTCAGCACCAGGTACTCGCCCGTAATCACGCTCACCGGCGGACGACTCTTTGCCCTGCGCCACAGCCACCATGCCAGTGCCAGCGAATACAGCAGTTCGTACACTGGAGTCGGCTGCACCAGGTCCGTCGTCGGGACCAGCGCATCCGCCCGCATGTGTACACCCCACGGCAGCGTCGTCTTGATACCGTAATCGCCGTCCCCCGAGAGCAGGCAGCCGATTCGTCCAACACCATACCCAATCGCCGCCGCCGGGGCCGCCAGGTCCAGCATCCGCAGTGCGCCGACCCTCCTGCCCACGGTTCCCTCACTACCAGACCGAAAATGCGCCGACCTGCCCATCCACATCAGCGTCAGGATTCCGGCCAGCATTCCGCCGAACCAAGCGAATCCTGCCTGGAACCAGTGCAGAAATCCAATCACCACATCCAGAGGATGCTTCCATCCCGGAGCCGCGATCCGCGCCATCGCCATTCGCAGGGTGGCCGGGTCCTGCAGCTCGTGCCACAGCTTCGCTCCCACCACGCCTGCGATCACGACCAATGCCACTACATTCAGCGCATCCGCTTCAACACCGTTCCTGACAAAATTTCTATGCAGCACAACCGTCGCCACCACCGCAGCCAGCCACAACAACAGCCCGAACGTACCCAGGTGCACCGGGCCAATATCGATATAGGGATACATATTCCTCGCTTCGCTTCCAGTGTATCGCCCGCCCCGGCCAGAGCCGTGGGCAATCCGTCAGGCGACCGGCAAAACTTGGCCTGCGAGCCGGCTTCGCGTACCCTTTCCCATATGCCGACCAGTACCACGCCTGCCCCGACCTCCTCCTTCCCCTCGCCCGAAACCATGGAGGTCCTCATCTCCAAAGACCAGATCGCCAAGCGCACCCGTGAGATCGGCGCCCAGATCTCAGCCGAGTACGAAGGCCAGTCCATCGTGCTCATCGGCGTTCTGAAGGGAGCGGCCATCTTCCTTGCCGACCTCGCCCGTGCGATCCAGGTCGATAACACCTTCGACTTTGTCGCCGTCTCCAGCTACGGCCGCGCCCGTGTCTCCTCCGGCGCCGTCAAGCTCATCAAGGACATCGACAACCCCATCGAAGGCAAGCACGTCATCCTCGTCGAAGACATCCTCGACACCGGCCTCACCCTCAGCTTTCTTCGCCAGATGATGCTCCAGCACAAACCGGCATCGCTCAAAATCGCTACCTGCCTCGACAAGCCCGATCGCCGCCTCGTCCCCATTGAGGCCGATTACGTCGCCTTCAAGATTCCAAATCAGTTCGTCATCGGGTATGGTATGGACTACGCCGAGCGCTATCGCGGCGTCGAAGACATCCGCCTCTTCCCCGAGGACGCCGGCCACTGATCTTTATCAGGAGGTCCTATGAGACTGGACCCAGCTCCTCCGATCGCAAAGACGCTGTTCGAGGGCGTCAATCCTATACTCCGCATAGACAGCCTCACCATCAGTCTTGACTACTACGTTCGGACCCTCGGATTCAAGATTCAATGGGAGGCTCCTTTCTTCGTCTGCGTCTCGCGAGACCGCTGCCACCTCTTCCTCAGCGAAGGCGACCAGGGGCATCGGGGCACCTGGATATGGGCGGGCGTGACCGACGTCGATGCTCTCTTTGCCGAGTACACCGCCGCCGGAGCCAGAATCCGTCATCCTCCGACCAATTATCCGTGGGGCCGTGAGATGCAGGTGGCAGACCCCGATGGAAACATCCTTCGCCTCGGCTGCGAGACCAAAGGAAGCGAGGCCACCGGCGAATGGCTGGATATGGAAGGCCATCGCTGGGACTTCATCAAAGGTAGGTGGCATCGCGAAGTATAGGTCTTATGGGATCACAGCGACCGCTTCCACCTCGAGCATCGCGTCTTCACGAAACAACGCCCGCACCCCCGCGAGCGTGCTTGCAGGAGGATGCTCCTTATCAATGAACTGGTCGCGCACATCCCTGAGGGCGACCAGCTTGTCGTGGTTCAATCCCACAACAAGGTAGTTCAACTTGACGATGTCCTTCGGGGTCGCTCCCGCTGCGACCAAAACAGATTTCAGATTCTGAAACACCTGCGCCGCCTGGGCGTGGAAGTCATTCTTTCCCACCATCTCACCCTGTTTGTTCAGGCCCACCTGCCCGGAGACAAAGATCATCTTCCCGCCGTTGACCACAACAGCATGGGTGTAGCCGGCGGGTGAGGCGATCTCAGGAGAGTTCTGAAACGTTACCTGAGGTTGGGCCTTCGTTCCCTGCGCAGCCGCACTCAACGTCGAAGCGGCAGCCAACATCGCAACCCACAATATCCTCATGCAGTGCTCCCTTACCTGTTCATTCGCAAAATCAGCCTATCGTCTTTGCAGGAAATTCTCTCATCGCAGAATACCCGCTTTCTCAACTGCTGATCTTGTCAAAGTTCTTCTCCTCTGAATCCACGAGCGCTTCCCCCAGCCCAAACTCCTTCGCCAGCAGATCGTAGCTGCGGAGCCGCTTCTCCTGGTCCCACACAATCGTATTCACGATCACTTCGTCGATTCCCAGCTCACCGGCCATCTGCTCCAGCCGCTCTCGCACCACCGCCGGGGTGCCTACAAAGTATCGCGGCCACTCTCCCTCCTCCAACGGAAGCTCGCCCCGCATCTTCAGCTCGCGAAGGGCATCTTCAGGGGTGGCCACCGGCTTCCGCTCGCCCAGCCGAATCCGCTGCTGCAACAGCTTCACGCTCGAAGCCAGAAACTCTGCCTCCTCCTGGGTCTCCGCGCAGATCACCCCCACTGCCACCGTTGCCTCAGGCCGCTCCCGCCTAGGGCCAGGCCGGAAGTTCCGCATATAGGCCTCGATCGCGTCCCTGGTCTTCACCGGCGAAAAAAAGTGCGCGAACGAATACGGCAGCCCGAACTCCACCGCCGCAGCCGAGCTCCACATGCTCGACCCCAGCATCCACACCGCCGGCCCCACATACCTGCCCTCTGGTGCCGGCCCCGGCATCGCCTTCACCTTGCCAAATGGATGTGCCGTCGGGAAGTCGTCTTCGAGAAATGCCAGCAGCTCCGTCACCTGTTCCGGAAAGTCGTCCTCCATCGCCGTCTTCCGGCTGCGCCTCAGCGCCAGCGACTCCATCGGTCCCCCACCCGGAGCCCGCCCGATTCCCAGGTCCACACGCTCCGGATACAACCCATAAAGTGTGCGAAACACCTCTGCCACCTTGAGTGCCGTATAGTGCGGCAGCATAATGCCGCCCGAACCGATTCTGATCCGGTGCGTCTCCGCCCCAATCCTCGCCAGCATAATCTCAGGTGCCGTGCACGCCAGCAGATCCATCGCATGGTGTTCCGACATCCAGAAACGCGTGTAGCCCAACTCATCGACCCGTCTTGCCAGCGCAATCGAATTCTGCAACGCCCGCGCCGGAGCAGTTCCCTCGGCAACCGGCGACTGATCCAGCACAGAAAGCTTCAAACCGTTCATCGTCTTCCACATAGATATCTGATGTCGCTGCATCGAGATCGGACTTATCGCGTGCACAAGGACTTTTCCACCAACCGCATCGATCCATTTTCGCTTTTTATTCGCTATAATCGACAAGAGGATACGGTTCGCGTGAGTCACACCGCACAGCTTTACGAGTTCGGGAACGAAGATGGGGAAACTGGCGGCGAGTTCCGCAGTCTACTCACCAGATCGCCGCAATTCGCGCTCCCTGCCTGTCAACTGCGAGAGAGGCGCAAACAGTTGAAGTAAAAGGAGATATCGAATGCCGAATCTCACTGGGCCGACTGCTATAATCGATGCAGAGGCCCCGAGAATCTTCGGGGCCTCTGTATGCGATAAATGCATTGTTTTCAAGAATATATCTGGAAGTGTCGTATTTTGAATCGTTTACTCTTCTGGTCCCTGGCTAACCCCAGCTTTTTGAAGATTTTGCACGAAAACTATCGGGACGGTGGCGAAGCCAGAGCTATTCCTCCTGTGATAGAAACAGACCGCGCGAGCATATTCGCCCGATTGGAGAACCATGAGCAGCCTGTCTCACCTTGAACCACAAACATTTGATCCCAACGCTTTCGCAGCTCAGGCCCTCTCCTCCCCGCAGAATCTCGCCGCCGTACTCGATCACACGCTTCTAAAGCCCGACGCAAACCGCAGCCAGGTTCTCCAGCTCTGCCACGAGGCCGCCGAATACCGCTTCGCCTGCGCGATGGTGAACCCCACCTGGGTCCAGACCGCAGCCTCCGCGCTCCAGGGAACCGGCGTGCCGGTAGGAGTCGTCATCGGCTTTCCCCTCGGAGCGACCCTCTCCGCCTCCAAGCGCGACGAAACCGCTCGCGTCATCAAACACGGAGCCCACGACGTCGATATGGTTCTCAACATCGGCCTGCTCAAGAGCGCGACGCCTGCCGACTACGAAGCCCTCAAGCAGGACATCCGCGGTGTCGTCGAGCTGGCTCATGGCGGCGGCGCCATCGTGAAGGTCATCCTGGAGACCTGCCTGCTTACCTTCGAGGAGAAGCTTCGCGCCTCCGAGCTTGCCCTCTCCGCCGGAGCCGACTTCCTGAAGACCTCGACTGGCTTTTCGACCGGCGGGGCCACCGCTGACGACATCGCGCTTCTCCGCGGCGTCGCCGGCTCCCGCGCCGGCGTGAAGGCCTCAGGAGGCATTCGCTCTCTAGCCGACGCCTCCGCAATGCTTCACGCGGGAGCCTCGCGCATCGGGGCCAGCGCCAGTGTCAAAATAGTCCAGGAGCTCTCCGGTCGCGAACCTTCCTTATCTGCCTCCACAGGTAGCTACTGAGGCCGTACGAACCAAAGGAAGCCGCTCCAGGAAGAGAAACCGCACTCCCCACAGCTTCATCAGTAGTATCATCGGCTCTTCCCATGTCTATGGCCAACAAACAACGACGCGGAACCTCCCCCGCCGCGCCAGACCCGGAGGTCGCACCCGAACATAGCTTCGAGGGAGACTACCGGCCACGCACCGACGAGGCCCAGCAGACTCCGAATATCAGGGTCGACCCGCTTCACCAGGTCGAGTTCTTGCACACTCTCGCCGACGCACTGAATACAACTCTCGACCTCAATACCCTGATGCATCGGGTGTCGGACCTGGTAAGGGCCGTCATCGACTACAAGATCTTCGCCATCCTGCTGATCAACGATCGCACCCAGGAGCTGTGGATGCGTTTCCAGATCGGACACACTCCCGAGATCGAGCGCACCCGCCTGAAGATGGGCCGCGGCGTAGTCGGCCAGTCCGCGCTGCAGCGCAGAACCCTCCGAATCGACGACGTCTCGAAAGAAGAACACTACATCGAAGCGAATCCGACTGTCCGTTCCGAGCTCGCTGTTCCTCTGATCGTGAAGAATCGCGTCATCGGCGTCTTCGATATCGAATCCGAGATTCCTGCCTACTTTACCGCGGAACACCAGCGACTGCTCGAGCTGGTCGCGTCCCGAGTCGCCATTGCGGTTGAGAACGCCAGACTTTATACCCGCGTCTCCCGCCAAGCGCAGACCCTCGCAGTCCTCAACGAGATCTCTCGGGAGATCACCAGCATCCTCGATCTGGACGACCTGCTGGAACGCATCGGCCAGCTGATGAAACGGGTCATCGATTATCAGATGTTCACGATCCTGCTGTGGAACGAACGGAGTCAGCAGTTCGAGCATCGCTTTTCCTCCCGCTATGGAGAGAGAATCATGCGCGACCGCACCGTTCCGCTCGGAGAGGGCATCATCGGCTCGGCGGCGCAGGACCGTGAATCTATCCTCGCGCCGGATGTCCGAAAGGAACCACGTTACCTGGCGGTGAACCCCGAGACACGCTCCGAGCTGGCCGTGCCCCTCATTTACAAGGGGCAGGTAATCGGCGTCATCGATCTGGAACATACGCGCGTCAATTACTACAACGAAGACCATCAAAGAACACTTTCGACGCTGGCGGCGCAGGTTGCCATCTCGATTGCCAATGCGCGGCTGTATCAGCGTATCCACGAAGAGGAACAGCGCATGGAGCGCGACCTCGAGATGGCGCGCCAGGTTCAACTGCGACTGATGCCGCCACAACCTCCCAAGCTTGAGCGAGCCGAATTTGCCGCCCAATTCAATGCCGCCCGCTCGATAGGCGGCGACGTTTACGACTTTCTCGACTATGGCCCGGGGCGTGTTGCCCTGGCCGTTGGCGACGTCAGCGGAAAAGCAGCTCCGGCAGCACTGTACGCGGCGCTGGTAAGTGGCATTCTCCGTTCTCTTGCGACTCAGCACCTTTCCCCGGCCGCCCTGCTCTCCGCGCTCAACGACCAGCTTCAGGAACGCAGATTGGATTCGCAGTACGTGACGATGCTGGTGGCGATCTGGGATGACTCCAACCAGACGATCCAGATCGCAAACGCCGGCTCGGTACAGCCGCTTTTTGTCTCTCTCAGCTCGAGCGGTTCCCGTACCACGGTTGACATAAAAACCATCCAGGCTGAAGGTTTTCCACTCGGCCTGTTCCCGGACGTGGAGTACGAGGAATTCACGCTGTCGACCCGCACCGGCGACCTGATCGTCTTCTTCTCCGACGGTATCCCCGACGCGGAAAATGCGAAAGGGGACATGTTCGGTACCGATCGGCTCGCGAAGGTGCTCAAGTCTCAGCGTCAACCGACCGCTTCCTCGATGGTCGATGCAATTCAGAAGGCTGTGTCGGACTTCCAGTCCGGTACGGAGCATTTTGACGACGAGACGATCGTTGTGCTGCGCGCGCTCTAGCCGCCTATTGATTCGCGATCTTCGGTTCTACCTGTTTATAACCAGACGGAATGGCGAACTTTGATGGATCCGCAGCAGCCTGCGAAAATCCACTCATCTGCGTATTTGATTCCACAAGCACCGCAGGCCCCTGAGTCGCAGTGTCGGCTGCCGGAGCAGGGTCCGCGGCTTTTTTCTTGCGGCCAAATCCTCCCAATCCGCCCAGTCCCAGGCTGCTGGTGATTGCCGAAGTTGCGGAATCCTTCGCAACCTGTCCGGCACTGAGCATCTCCGGAGAGGTGGACGGAGGTAAGGGAGCCTCGGATGCGGCGGGCAGCGGCTCTCCGTTGGCCGTCGTTCCCATGCGTATCACCTGCAGCACAGGGATGCCTTTCAATTTGGACATCTCCTTCACCATGTCGGCCATCGCTTTTCCAGCGCCTGGCTGCGACGCAAGCATGGCAGGATTGAGAGACTCACTAAAGACGGTCCCGAGCTTGGCCGCGAACCGCTCCTGAAATCCCCTAACCTCTTCGTATCCGGGAACCTCGGGTGCGAGCCACATATCGTTGGTAATCGCCAGGGAACCCTTCTCGCCTGATTTTTTGTCGGTAGCATCCATCGCCATGCTTAAAATCGACTCGCTGGCGGTGACTCCTGCGACATCTTTGGTTGCACCCGTGGTGCGAACCTTCACCTGAAATGAGAGATCGGTGTTGGACGGCGGGGCCTGTGGATCAGAGCCCTGCTGCTCTTTGCCTTTCCTGATCGCAGCTTCGATCTGTTGTCTCATCTGTTCGAAGGTCATGGTTGTGTACTGTTTCCGTGTGTGATCGATCGTCGTGATGGTTTCGTTATCGAGATCCACGACCTCGGTCTGCATGGAGTTAGAGCGGACCATTCGATTCCCTTTGACCGTCACAGTAGACAGGATCGGTTCACCTGCCTGCCTCGCTTGTTTGCTGAAGGCCCCGGCTACCTTCATCATTCCGAGAACTGCCCCGCCGGTGATTTGTGTGGTCTCCGTATAGGTGAAATCGGCGTGCAACGAAGGCGGAAGAACTCCTAACAGGCAGAGGGCGAGATATTTCCTTTTCATGGGGTTTCTGCTCCCGATTGCGGCCCGATTCCAGGACCCGACTACAATCCAACTTCGGCAGGCAGTGTACCAACGCCAGGGAAAGAAAGGTTAGGATAAAAGAAATGTCCTCCATAATTTCTCAGCCGAATGCATCCACGACTCAGGTTGTCCGCCCAGCCCGCAGCTTCCAGGGCTCGGTTACAGTTCCAGGTGACAAATCGATCTCGCACCGCTACGCCATGCTGGCGGGGCTGGCAGAGGGGACTACCCGGTTGTCGAATTTCTCTACAGGCGCCGATCCGCACTCGACGCTGAGCTGCATGGAGGCGCTTGGAGCCAAGGTTACGAAAGATGGCACGGCGGTCGAAGTGACGGGAACAGCAGGCGCGTTTCAGCAGCCGACGTCTGAGCTCGACTGCGGCAACTCCGGAAGCACCATGCGTATGCTGGCCGGCCTCATCGCGCCGCATCCGCACACCTTCACGATGATCGGTGATCATTCGCTGACGATGCGCCCCATGGAACGGATCCGCAAACCGCTGTCTGCCATGGGAGCGCGAATCGATCTCGTGGACGGTCACGCGCCGATGACAATCCATGGCGGCCCGCTGAAGGCAATTGACTTTGACACTCCGATCCCTTCCGCACAGGTGAAGACGGCCGTACTCTTTGCAGGGCTGCAGGCGGAGGGAACGACGAGCCTTTCGGAGGCCGTCAGAACGCGCGACCACTCCGAGCACGCCTTGAAGGCCTTCGGGGCAAGCCTGACGCGGACAGGCGAACGGCTCAGCATCGCAGGCGGACAGAAGCTGAAAGCGATTGAAGCGACCGTGCCGGGCGATATTTCATCAGCAGCCTTCTTTCTTTGTGCGGCTTTGCTGTTTCCAGACTCAAACCTTGTACTCGATTCCTTAGGGATGAATCCGACCCGTGCCGCGCTACTGGACGTGATTACAACTCTCGGCGGAAAGATCAAGGTGCTGATGGTCGAAGAGCATAACGGCGAAACCATCGGGACCATCCAGGTGAATCGCTCTCCCGAAGGCTTGAAGGGTGCCGAGATTACGGGAGCGCTCTCAGCACAGCTGATAGATGAGTTGCCGGTGCTCGCAGCGATTGCGCCCTATACGCGCGACGGTATCGTGATCCGCGATGCGAAGGAGTTGCGCATTAAAGAATCGGACCGCATCGCGCTGGTTGCAAAGAACCTGAAGGCAATGGGAGCGGAGTTAACGGAGTTCGAGGACGGTCTGATCGTGCCTGGAAATCAGCAGCTCCATGGTGCGGAGATCGACTCGGGAAGCGATCACAGGATCGCAATGGCATTTGCCATCGCCGCACTTCGAGCCTCGAGCGAGAACGTGATTCACGGCGCCGAGGCCGCTGCAATCTCGTTTCCCGAGTTCTTCACCTTCCTGGAAGACCTCAGCAAACGATAGGCCCCTCGCCGTTAGCTGCGATCGCTTGAAAGTAGATCGTCAAGAGCCGATGTGACATCAGCGACACTCACCTCGTCGATGATGTAATCGGGCGTAGCCGAGGGCATATCCGCATTTTTGAGAATGCGGAATCTGTTATTGCCAACCGGGAGCCATTCAAGGGGTGGGGACCACGCCGGCGCGATGATGACCATGGGGAGTCCAGCTGCACGTCCAACATGCAGCGGCCCTGTGTCGAGAGTCAAACCGACGGTACACAGGCTCATGAGAGCAGCCAGCTGTGGCAGATTCGTCTTACCGGCGACGTTTGTCGTGGCAAATGGAAGACCATTTCGAAGCTCGTCGATGGCGGTAGATTCAGAGGCTGTACCGACAAAAAGAATGTGCGCACCATATCTCTCTCTGAGAAAGACGGCGGCTTCGCGAAACCGTTCGGGCCGCCAGCTTTTTCTCTGAGTGACACTGGTCTGCGTGACGAAGACGGCAACCGGTTGTCCATCTTCTACTCCGGAGGCGGCGAGAAGATTTCGGGCTTCGGCAATCTCCTGTTCACTGAAAAATATGCGGGGTTCGAAGTGGCTAACTTTATGACCGAGAGCCTCGACGATCCGCAGATTGTTTGCGATCTGGCTCCTCGTATTCTCAAAACGCAAGGGAACTCGAAACAAGTCGGGTTGCACGGTGAAGCCTACCCGTGTCGATGCTCCACCAAGCAGGGCCTGCAGGACGACGAGGGTGCGTTCGTTGCCGAGCGGTGTCAGAGTGGCAAAGGCTGAGCCCCGGAATGGAAGCCGCGAGCGAAGCAGGCGGACCGAGGCCTTGAGATCTTTCAACGGGCTCGGAGTAGCGATCAGGGTATCGACGTGGGGGTTGTGACGCAAGACGTCGAGGGAGAATCCGCTCCCAACGACAGCGATGCGTGCTCCTGGCACGGCTTGCTTTAGAGCGGCAAACAGGGGTGTTGTGTGGATCGCGGTCCCGAGGGCGCTGGCATGCTGAAAGACGAGGAAGTTTTCAATCTCGTGCAATCGATTTTGAGGAACAGAAGACTGGCGAGCCGTCACACGCTCGACCGTGGCGACGCCGGCGAATGCAGCGCCCTTCAGATTTCGGAAGAAACTCAAGATTGATCCTTACGGTTAGAGACCGCGATGGACTACATCTTATAGCGACCCATCTCGTCGTCGTTCAGGTTTTCAAGCCAGCGGCGCATCTCATCCGCGTTGATGGACTGAGCTCCCGTGCTTGTCTGGCGGGAGTTTTCGAGGACATCTCGATTGACGTAGATGGGACAATCCCAGCGCAAGGCAAGCGCGATTGCGTCGGACGGGCGAGCATCCATGGCTACCGTCTCACCCGCTTGCTCAAGCCAGACGACAGCATAGAAGGTATCGTCACGAAGCTCGGAGACGACCACCTTGCGGACCTCGGCATTGAGATTGCGCGCCATGTTCCGCATCAGGTCGTGCGTCATGGGCCGGGGTGTGGCCGTCTTTTCAAGCTCCAGTGCAATGGCATTGGCTTCAAAGATTCCCACCCAGATTGGCAGGACCGTGTCGCTTGCAATGTCTTTGAGAACGATGATGGGCATATTGGTGATGGGATCCATCATGAGGCCGCGAATCTGCATCTCGACCTCGTCGGGGGCATGCACGGGGGACTGGGGGGCCTGTGTGCTCATATCAATTCAATACGACGAAGGGTTGGGCCTGCAGGGTGGTCTGGAGTGGAAGGGCACCGGCGATTGATTCGCCAACAAGGCAATTCGGCATGGTCCGCGTAATTCGGATGGGAAGGTAGCTCCCAATCGGAGGTTCGAGCGCATCTGGCACAAGTGTGAAGTTTACGGTCTTGTTCTGCGTGGACCGGCCGACGATCTGACCTCGTGCGGCGTTGTAGCTCTCAACCATCACTTCCACGGTCTGGCCAAGGTGGCGGGCATAATGCTCGCGCTGAATCTCACGCTGCCGGTCATTCAGAATGCGGAGCCGCTCGGTCTTTACCTCGTCGGAGATGGTATCGGGCATTCCTACCGCGGGCGTGTTGGGACGCGGCGAGAACTTGAAGGCGAAGACTGCGTCGTAACGCACGGCTCCCAGAAGCGTGATGGTCTCCTCGAAGTCGGCATCGGTCTCACCCGGGAAGCCGACGATCATGTCACTGGTGATGCTGATATCGCGTTTGGCTGAGTGAATCCAGCTCATACGCTCGAGATACCAGTCCCGCGTGTACTCTCGGGACATGGCATGAAGGACGGAGGACGAGCCCGACTGGACCGGAAGATGGATGTGGTCGCACAGTGTAGGGGTGGCGTCGATCGCTTCGACGATGTCGCGGGTGAAGTCCCGCGGGTGCGAGGTGGTGAAACGGACCCGCTTGATGCCGGGGGTGCTTCCGACGGCGGTGAGCAGTTCGGCGAAGGAGAGGCGGCCGGAAGGATCGCGCCACGAATTCACGTTCTGGCCGAGGAGCTGGATATCCGTATACCCCTGGTCGGCCATGCGGCGCGCCTCCACCAGCACAGATGCCGAGGTGCGGGAGCGCTCCTTGCCCCGCGTGTAAGGAACCACGCAATAAGCGCAGAACTTGTCGCAGCCCTCAATGATGGTGATGTAGCCACGGTGAGGGTTCGACCGGACGGTGAACTCTGTGTCGAAGGTCTCCTCCGTCTGGCGGTCATCGAGGCCGGTGATGCGAGTCTCGCCTGCTTCGAGGCGAGCGAGCATGTCAGGTAGGTTGCGGTACGAAGCCGAGCCGGCGACGATCGAGACGTAGGGCGCGCGCTCGAAGATCCGTTCGCCCTCCTGCTGCGCCACGCAGCCGATGACGGCGAAACGTTTTCCCTCGCCTTGCAGCCGCTTGTATTCGTTCAGGCGGTGGAAGACCTTCTGCTCGGCCTTGTCGCGGATAGAACAGGTGTTGTAAAGGATGAGACCGGCCTCGGCCTCGTCGGAGACCTGGGCGTAGCCCTCGTGCTCGAGGGTGCCGATGACTTTTTCCGAGTCATGGGCGTTCATCTGGCAGCCGAAGGTTTCGATATAAAACGTCTTGCTCACGGGGACCAGTATATCGTTCGGTGACGGCTTTCCTGCCGGTTGTTCTGTGTCTGCCGTCATTTGCCTTGACCCACCCCCTCCCTACCGAATGTGTGCAAAGTCTTCAAAGGATAGAACATAGCCTGGTACTTCGATACCAGACGCTTCGTCTTTCGGTAGGAATACGAAAGCCCGGCTCAGAGGCCGGGCTTTATAGTCTTCCTGATTTAAGAGTATCAGGCAGTGTCAAGGGTTTTGCTGTGGAAAAAGCGGCCCTTCCTGCTCCAGTCGCCGAGTTCTAAGTCTGTTCGATGAAACCGCAGATCCTTCGACTTCGCTGCGCTTCGCTCAGGATGACACTTTCGCAATAAGCGGCGAACTCATGCTCGTCAGTTCCCCCTGCCGCGTGTGAGTTGGCTCAGTTCCCTTCAATAATAATGAGCCTTGCGTACCCTGTTCCGCACATCCCATAGATTGCTCCCGATTTGCAGGCTCCGGCGGAGTACTTGTAACAACCAGCCTTTCTTGCCACTACAGAAACGGAGCGATCGGAGCCGCCGATGATGGCTCCCGCCGGTTCGAACGGAGATGTGGTGCCCAGGTCGACAACGAAGCCTACCTCCTTGTCTGTGCTCTTCCATTGCACGGTCGTTCCTGTTTTTACGCAGAAGAGTGAGTTGCCTTTTGCGTTCCGGGTCATGGCTGTGGCGGAAGCCGCACTTGAAGTTCTTTTCACATCGACGACGCATGGTTCCGAAGCTGATCCACAGGTGTTCCCTGCATTGCACAGCTGTGCAGGATTTGCCTCGGGACAGGCATTTTTGCTGCCTTTTGATTGGGCGCTTGAATCATTGGTGAGTGAAAGGACCGATAACAAGACGACTCCGGAGCCGTGTACGACACATCGCTTGATTTCCATCGCAACCTCGCAAGATTCCGTTTACACCCACGCCACACGGGTGGCGGCCTGAGATGTCGAATCGAATCCATGAAAGAACGAACAATGCCGACTGCAGCAGCAGGCATCAGTTGTTGGCAGTTCCCTTCCAGTCGATGACGCCGGACAGTCTCCAGGGGTTTTGATTCAGCTCCAACTGCAACTCACCTTCCTTGTTCAGGACCAGCTGTGCCAGGGGGTATAGCATCCCTGTGCTCTTGCTCTTGTCCTGTTCATTGAGCTCGAACTGTCCAGCGGTTAGATCGAACGATTGCGATTGACTGTCGGTCCAGGCTTCCCCAAACGTAATCAGACGGTTCGTGACAAAGACAATCTTTCTGCCCGTTGGAGTCGGGGTCATCTTGATATAAGCGCAATCAAATCCGAGTGTGCCGGTGATCTCGATATGACCTACTGCTTTCATCTTGCTCAGCGCGGTTACCAGACCCTGGTTCTGCCCTTTCTCGTATGCCTGAATGAGGACCGCTCGGTCTGCAGGCGTTGAGAACTCGTAGATATTCAGGGTGATGCCGATATTTCGCCCCATTTGAGTTCCCGTACCGAAGGCCTGGGCATCAATGGTTTCATACTTGTCTCTTGCCGAAACTGGAGCAACGATCGTAAGTAATCCAGCGACCATGAGACTCATCGTGACTGTCTTGGGAAGATTCGAACGGATCAGCATATATTCTCCTTTCACGGCTGAACTTCAATAGAGGAGCCCTACGACCTACAGATTTTTCCGGGGTTTGGTTACTAGCAAAAATTGTCGGGCGCGAAGAAACATGGAGATGGACGAACAAAAAGGTCGCCGATCTCTCGGGGCCAGAGCGTTACGCACGCCCGTTTTGCGACAACGGACGCGTAGCAGCTTCAGAATCGCAAGGGCCCACGCACTGACCTGTCACTCATCGAAGACACCGGTCTCTAAAGCTTCCGACCTTCTGGATGCCCATGCCGGGAACTCTTGAGCGGCCTGCATCGAGCGGCGTTGTCTGTCATAGACCCTGCGTAGGCGTAACAGGGAACACTGTCGCAGCCATCAGAGCCGGGTAGCGCAGTCTGAGTTATCGATGGTTTTTCAACCGGCATCTCTCTTTCACCTTCCTTCGGTAACCGACTTTACGGGTCCCAACAGCAAGAAGACTGAGATTATGTGGCGTGTTCGACGCCTGCCTGGCAGGTAAGAAGAGTGCGGCCCAGTATAGTGCAAGCTGGGACAGCAAGTACAAGGGTTCCATCGGCAATGCTTTCCGACGTGGAACCAGCTGCGTTAAACAGCATTGGCATGTCGCAAAAAAGATTGTCTGTAAGGGGTGGTAGCGCCAACGGGGATCGAACCCGTACTCTCAGCCTTGAAAGGGCCGCGTGTTAACCAGTTACACCATGGCGCCAAAGGCTTCGGCTTGCGGAGGACTTGGTAGCGTCAACGGGGATCGAACCCGTACTCTCCGCCTTGAGAGGGCGGCGTGTTAACCAGTTACACCATGACGCCATCGCAGAGAAGAATCTCTGCTGCAATGAATTGATTATAGCAGTTTTATCGAGCCTATGGCGTGGCTCCGCGATGCTTTTGCCGCGGATCTCCGCCGGTGCCTAGAGGCCGAGTTTCTTGACCTCATCGTTGTAGTACTTGCGGTAGAGGATGTCCCACTCCTGGGAGCCTTCGAGAATGATCTTGCGCTGCGAAGCGATCTTCTGGCGCGCGGCCGCATCGATCTTCGTCTCTTCCGTCAGCAGCTTTTCGAGCGCCTTGCGGGCCTCCTGACGGATCGTGTTCCGGTCCTCGAGGAAGTCGCACTCCGGAATTTCGGCCAGGGTATCGGCGACCGTATGGGCGAGCTTATTGACCTTGTCGCGCGAGATTCTCACAGGACCGCCTTGTACTTGCGCGCCAACTCGTTTTTCACCTTCTTGAACATCTCCGGATAGCTTGCCCCGGTCTTGCGCATGTCCTCCTGGAAGGCTTCAAGGATGACCCGCACCTCATCGTTGATCCGGTCCTCGAGAGAAAGTTCATCCACCATGGCGGCTGCGACGCGCTCGTCAAGGCGCGCCGGTTTCTCGGTCTGGATCATCTTCTGCGCTATGAGCTGCTTTACCGTCTGGCGCGCGAGATAGCCTACGTAATCTTTAGAAAAAATCATTTGACTTTAAGTCGAATATATCACGCGGATATTAGTGAGGCAGCGGGGGTTCCTTACTTCCTGTGGGGACAGCGATCGCTATTAATACAGGCCTCGGACAGGCGCAGCCGCTCAACAGGGCGTCCCCCGACGAGATGCTCCCGAACGATCTCCTCGACGTCGCGGAGGTGTACCTTGCCATACCAAACCGCCTCCGGATAGACCACGACGACCGGCCCATGCTCGCATTGATCCAGGCAGCCCGACTCGTTGGCCCGGACCTTGTGCTTGAGACCGGCATCTTTGATTGCGTCCTTGAAAGCCGATTTAAGTTTTTTGCTTCCGTGCGGAAGGCAGCTCGGCCGGGACGCAGACTCGTCGCGCTCGTTGGTACAGAGGAAGAGATGATGTTCAAAAAGCGGCATTCAGGTTGGATTCCGCCGGAAGGCTAAGGATGCACGGGGGTCTTCTCAAAGGAGTGTCACGCCACCCCTGGTTTTTTGAGACAATAGCCTTTCGATGCATCCTGACAATCTCATCTCGCTCAAAGACGACATGGTGGCCTTCATTGCCGGCCACGGCATGCTACGAATGAACGGCTACGTCTCCGATGAGGTTCCGACGGTTCTCTTCGAAGAGGAGAATCCCGACGGGTGGAAGGACTTCGTGGAATTGGCCAAGGCCGCAGGAGCTCCCTTCGTCACCATGAGCGAGGCCGTTCTCGAAAAGTCGGATATCGCCATGATCATTGAACAGATCCGCGACCAGGTGTATCCGGACGACGAGTCTCCGGAGATCGATGACGCCGAGAGATTGCTTCGACACGTGGGAAAGATCGGCTACCTGCAGCTGGGCTTCGCTCACCAGGGGATCATGTTTCTCTTCGAAGTGGCCACGGACTGGTATGACAGCTTTCAGGACCTGATGGAGACCGTGACAGATCTTGGCGGTATCGTCGTGGACGATCGCGAAAAAGACGAATAGGAACGAGGCGGCGCTAGAGTGGTCTCCGGCCAGGCTGAGATACAACGGGAGTGGGCAGCGCGGGCCGCCGAGGAAGGGGCCATCCAACATGTGATGGCGACTGCCAGTTGTCCTCGCGGCATCGCCCATCTCCTGGTCTCTCGCGGCTTCACCGACGAAGCTGCGGTAAAGTCGTTCTTTTCGCCCTCGCTCGACGACCTGATCGATCCCATGAGGATGCTTGGAATGGATGCGGCTGTCGAGCGCATCCGGCGAGCCGTACGCAGCTCCGAACCCATCCTGATCTACGGGGATTACGATGTCGACGGCACGACGGCGACCGTCCTGCTGAAGACGGCCATCGAACGCAGCGCCACAAAAGAGAATCCGGCGATCGTGCGATACCACGTCCCTCACCGGATTCGCGAAGGGTATGGAATGCGAACCGGCGTACTGGCCGACGCGGCTGCGTCCGGAGTTCGCCTGGTGATCAGTGTGGATACCGGAATTCGCGCTTTTGCCGCGGCGAGCGAAGCCAGGGCATTGGGGCTCGATCTGATCGTCACAGACCATCACCTGCCGGATGACGCCCAGGGCGTACCCGACGCGCTCGCTGTCATCAATCCTGTGCAGGATGGCTGCACATACCCCTTCAAAGGGCTCTGCGGAGCGGCCGTTGCCTTCAAACTGGCGCATGCGATTCTGCGCGCGGCCTGCCTGAACGACCACGAGCGCCATCGGCTCGAGCGCACTCTTATACCTTCCTTTTTAAAGCTGGTGGCCATTGCCACCATCGCCGACTCGGTTCCTCTGGAGGGCGAGAACCGGGTCATCGCATCGCTGGGGCTTCGCGAACTGCGTAACCCTGTGCAGCCCGGTCTTCGTGCCTTAATGGAAATCGCACAGATTCCGCTGGACCGTCCGCCTACCGCAACCGAGGTAGGATTTCGAATCGCGCCGCGCATCAATGCGGCTGGAAGAATGGACGTCGCCAGCGATGTGGTCGATCTGTTCCTGACCCGCGACCCGGAGCAGGCGCGCGATCTTGCGGCCAAGCTCAACCGGTTGAACGACGACCGCAAGGTAACGGAAGCTCGAGCCCTTGAAGCGATCGATGAAGAATTATCCGGAATGCAAAGAAAACAAGGGCAGTTCCCTGCCATCTGTCTTGTAATGGACGACCCTGCGTGGCACCGGGGGGTTCTAGGCATTCTGGCCTCCCGCATTGTCGATCGCACTGGACGTCCCGCACTGGTGCTGACCCACGAGGATGGCCAGGCACATGGCTCTGGCCGGTCGATCCCGGGATATCATCTGCTCGACGCGCTTACCTCGGTCCACGACGAGGACAGGGCCCTCTTTGCTCGCTTCGGCGGACATGCTCATGCGGTAGGGTTCTCCCTGCCGTCCGAGCGAGTAGAGCTATTACGCGAGAGGATGGAGCATCACAGTGCCGCCATACTCTTGCAGGAGATGCTGGCACCGCCACTTGAATACGATGCGGAAGTATCCCTCGAAGAGTTGAGTGGGCGTTTCCATGAGTGGCTGGAACGCTGTGGCCCTTTTGGAGTCGGCAACCGCGAGCCGGTATTTATCACCCGTTCCGTCAGGCTGGCTTCGAGTGTTCGTGTAATCAAGGACAGACATGTCTGCCTGGAGATAAATTCCGGTGATATACGCCTCCGTGCGCTGGGTTGGAGCCGGTCAGGTATGCTCTGGACCGAACTCTGTCAGCGGATGCAACTCGACGTCGGCTCCCGAATCGACATTGCCTATCGACTGAAGGCCAAGAGCAATCCATGGTACACCGGTCTCGAGCTGGAGCTGGTTGATCTCCGTCTCTCAGAGAGTCCGGCGACCGCCTAGCGGTATGCGTCATGGTTCATCGCTTAGAAGTAATTCCTGCGCATCGTCTTAGTGGTGGAGAGCGTCTTATATACTGACCCTTTGTAATGCCGACAACCGAGACAAGACGGCTCAATCCTTATGCCATGGCGGGAATCATCCTCGCGGTGGTCGCATTGGCGATTCTGGCGATCCGTATGTTCACCCGTGATGTGGTGGAGATAAAGGCGACCCCAGTAACCCATCAAAATCTTCTGAGCAGCCTATCGACCAACGGGCGAGTTGAGCCAGTGGAGCCCTTCCAGGCTCATGCTCAAGCGCCTGGCGTGGTTGCGAAGATTGACGTCCAGGTAGGGCAGAAAGTAAAAAAAGGGGATCTCCTCCTCAAGATGGAAGATGCCGACGCTGTCTCCCGACTGGCAACAGCCAACGCAAGCCTGAGCAGCGCCCAGGCCACCCTCCATGACATACAGCAGGGAGGAACCCAGGAGGAACGGCTCTCCATGGCGGCCGACCTCAGCCGGGCGCAACAGCAAAAAGATCAGGCCGAAAAGAGCCTCGCTGCCCTTCGCCAGCTTCAGCAGAAAGGCGCTGCTTCCGCCAGTGAAGTTGCCGCTGCGGAGCAGCGTCTGCAGACTGCCAACGCGAGCCTTCAAAGCGTTCAGCAGCGGCAGACTCAACGTTACAGCGCGACCGACCGCAGCAAGGTAACTGCGCAACTCAACGATGCCCGCGCCTCCGTCGCAGCCGCACAGAACACTTACGGGAATGCGAACATTCGCTCTCCTCTTGCCGGGACGGTGTATTCCATTCCGGTCACTACGTATGACTTCGTCAACACAGGCGAAAGCCTGATGGATGTCGCCGACCTCAATCGCATCCAGGTGCGGGCCTACTTCGATGAGCCTGAGATCGGCAAGCTTGCAGTCGGACAGGCGGTAAAGATCACATGGGATGCGAAACCCGATGCGACATGGCATGGGCATATCAGCCGCGCCCCCTCTACGATCATCGTCTATGGGACGCGTAACGTGGGCGAGTGCATCATAACCGTCGATGATGCGCAAGGTGACCTGCTGCCCAACACCAACGTCGTCGTCACCGTAACTGTGTCCCAGCGCTTCAACGTCCAGAGTATTCCGCGGGAAGCCCTGCATACCGAGGGAACCAACGATTATGTCTATCGGGTCGTCCAAGGCAAACTGGTGCGTACGCCGGTGCAGGTGGGCGTACAGAACCTGAACCGCGTGGAGATCATCAGCGGCTTAACCGAAAAGGACACGGTAGCGCTGAATGCAACCAGCAATCGCGATCTGTCGAACGGTCTTGCCGTAAAGATCGTTGAATAGCCATGGCCTTTTTTCGCTCCCCATCCTGTGCACGACAGGCACTCCTGCTGATTGCGATCTTCGCTTGGGGAACTGCTCTGGTAGCCGAAGACACCCAGGCGGAATCCCTGCTGAAGCAGGGCCGGGTCGATGAAGCAGCTGCCATTCTGAATCAGGCGCTCGCAGCCAACGCTCACGATGGACGGGCGCACCAGCTCCTATGCCGCGTCTACTACTCTCAGGACATGGCCGATTCAGCCATACATGAATGCGAGCACGCCGTTGAGGACGACCCAGCGAGCAGCGACTCACAGGTGTGGCTTGGACGCGCCTACGGGATGAAAGCATCTCAGATCAATATGCTGAGCGCCTTTGGGTTTGCGAGGAAGCTTCACACCGCCTTTGAGCATGCGGTCCAACTGAATCCTGCTAACGTTCAGGCGATGAGTGACCTGGGCCAGTTCTACGTTGCAGCACCTGCCATAGTAGGCGGAGGCCTAGACAAAGCACAGGACTTGGTCCCGCAGTTGATGCCCCGTTCGGCTCAGAAGGCGCACCGCCTGCTGGCGATGATCGCGAAAAAGAAGAAGGATCTGGTTACTGCGGAGGCCGAGTATAAGAGTGCCGTCGCAGCCGGAAAAAGCCCGGATGCGCTGGTCGATCTCGGTCAGTTTTATCAAGAGCAGTCGCAGCCGGATAAGGCTGTTGCGGCGCTGGAAGCCAGCATCCAGACCAACCGTGCCAGGAGCTCCGCGCTGGTGGATGCAGCCAGCATCCTTACCGACCTTCAACGCCGGCCGGACCTGGCAGAGAAGGCGCTGCACGACTATCTCTCTTCACCCGCGAAAACGGACGAGGCTCCTGCCTTCAAGGTTCACTTGCAGCTCGCAGATATCCTGAAAAAGCGGGGCGACACCGCTGGCGCTCAGCGGGAGTATGCCGCAGCCCAAGCCCTGGCATCCAACTTTGTTCCTGCACGCAAGGCGGTACACGGTGGGTAAGCGCAAGCGCGATACCATGATCTACACCCGATATTGCAGGAGTCTTCCGGGCCTATGACCCTTTTCCGATATCTTCTGATGGCGATTGCCTGCATCTGCGCAGCGTCAATGCCTGCCGTCGCACAGATCTCATTCACCACCGCTATCGATCTCGCCCTGAAGAATAGTCCAAAGGTCCTGGCCGCGCAGGCTGATGTAGATAAGGCGCTTGCCGGACTTCAAGAGGCAAAAGACGTCTACATTCCAACTCTCTCCGGAGGTTCAGGGCTTGGCTACTCTTATGGCTTCCCTCTCGGCCAGCCGTCGATCTTCAATTTCACCTCGCAGTCACTGCTCATCAACTTCTCCCAGAAGAACTACATTCAAGCGGCGCGTGCTTCTCTTACGGCAGCGAACCTGACTCTCAGGGACATCCGTCAGGTGGTTGCCGAGGATGCTGCGATTACCTATCTGGCGTTAGATCGCGATCAGCAGAAGATCGCAGCCCTTAATGACGAGAGCAGTTATGCGGCCCGGCTCGTAACCATTGTGCAGGAACGCCTCGATGCTGGTCAGGACACTGCCATCGGCCTCACCAGTTCCCGCCTCACGGCTGCACAGATTCGTCTTGCGCGCCTTCGCGCTGAAGATGACGGCGATACGGATCGTCTCCACCTTGCTGCTATCACCGGTCTTCCGGCTGATGGCCTCACCGTCATCTCTTCGAGCATTCCACAGTTTGAGGCGCTCCACAGCGTAGATGCTGTCAATGCGGCGAAGACGTCACCTGCCGTTGAATCCGCATATGCGGTTGCACAGGCCAGGCAACAGACAGCTCGTGGCGATGCACGTTACTTGTGGAGGCCACAGATCAACTTCGTTGCTCAGTACAGCCTGTTTGCGAAGTTCAACAACTACGACCTGTACTACCAGCGATTTCAATACAACAACGCCGGCATTGGTATTGACATGAGGATTCCCATCTTCGACGCTGCCCGCAAAGCCAGGGCGCGAGGGTCCGCCGCCGACGCCGCACGCGCACAGCACGATGCCGACTCCGCCCGCATTCAATTTATCGAAGGCCGACAAAAGGTTCGCCGCACCCTGACCGAGCTGGCAGCCCGAGCTGAGATCGCCGATCTCGATCAGCAGCTTGCCAGGCAGCAGCTCGACGTTATGCTGGTCCAGTTGAGTTCAGGGAGTGGGAGTTCCTCTGGCCCCCAGATGACCCCCAAGGATGAGCAGACCGCCCGCATCGCCGAACGGGAAAAGTACGTGAGCTATCTTGATGCAGGCTTCCAAACCCGCCAGGCACAGATCAACCTGATGCGACAGACGGGTGATCTGGAAGATTGGATGAAGTCCGCAGCGCAATCGCAGGCTCTGGACGCATCTAAGCCACAATGAACTGGAAGGCGATCCTCGCCATCGTTGTCGTACTCGTTCTTGTGACAACGGCGGTGGGGTTTGTTCGCGACTCGCGCATCGAAGCAGATTTCCCTGCCCTTCGGGCCAAATCTTCAGAGGCAGATGTTCGCCGGATCATGGGTGATCCGAAGCAGATTCAGAAGCCGTGTGACGCCTATGGCACCTCCGTTACGCCGGAGTGCAACCACGTCTTTATCTACCGATCCACCTTCTACCCCGTCCGGGACAAGTACTGGCTTGTCTTTTTCAATGAAAACAATCAGGTTACGGCTACATCGAGCCAGCAGTAATCAACCAAGGGAACATCGCAAACAGGTTTCCCCAGGGTGGTTACCGAATGGTAAAATTTACTTAAGATCATGCCTCTCAAGACACTGTTTCTAAACCCGCCCTCCTTTGAGAACTTTGACGGCGGCGCCAGCTCCCGCTGGCCCGCGACCCGCGAGATCGAATCCTACTGGTATCCGGTCTGGCTGGCCTATCCGGCCGGAATGCTCGAAGGATCGCGCCTGCTCGATGCCCCCCCGCACCACGTCTCCGCCGAGGAGACGATCGAGATCGCCAAGGGGTTTGAGTTTCTGGTGCTGTTTACCTCGACAGTAGGTTGGAGCGGCGACCATGGGCTCGCCCAGGCCATCAAAAAGGCCAATCCGTCCATCAGGATCGCCTTCGTCGGGCCCCCGGTAACCACTGACCCCGACCGCGCTCTCAATGAATGTGAAGTCATCGACTTTGTCTGCCGCCGCGAGTTCGACTTCTCTGTCGTCGAGTATGCCAACGGCAAGCCTCTCAACGAGATCCTCGGCATCAGCTACAAGGACGCAAACGGCGTCATCCAGCACAATCCCGACCGTCCGCAGGTCGAGGACCTGGACGCAATGCCCTGGGCTACGAAGATCTACAAGCGCGACATGGACGTCACGCGCTACAACGTTCCCTTCCTTCTTCATCCATATATCTCGCTCTACTCCACGCGCGGCTGCCCGGCGCAGTGCACCTTCTGCCTCTGGCCGCAGACGCTCTCCGGCCATGCCTGGCGTAAGCGCTCTTCGGACGACGTTGCCGCCGAGATGAAGTGGGCCAAGGAGAACTTCCCCGACGTCAAGGAGTTCTTCTTCGACGACGACACCTTCAACATCCAGAAGGCCCGCACCATCGAGCTCTGCGCGAAACTGAAGCCGCTTGGCATCACCTGGTCCTGCACCTCGCGCGTCACCACGGATCGCGACACCCTCAAGGCCATGAAGGAGGCGGGTTGCCGTCTGCTGATCGTCGGCTTCGAATCGGGAGACCCGCAGATCCTGAAGAACATCAAGAAGGGCGCTACGGTCGAACGGGCGCGCGACTTCGTCAAGGACTGCCACGACCTCGGCCTGATCATCCACGCCGACTTCATCCTCGGCCTGCCCGGCGAGACGAAGGAGTCGATCTGGAACACGATCAACTTTGCCAAGCAGCTGGACTGCGAGACGATTCAGGTCTCCGTCGCGCACGCCTACCCCGGCACGGAGTTCTACGACTTCGCCAAGCGCAACGACTTCATCACGAACGAGAACATGGAAGACGGCGGCGGTCATCAGATGGCACACATCGAGTACCCCGGCCTGCCTACCGAGTACGTCATGGAGATGGTGCACAAGTTCTACGACGAGTACTACTTCCGTCCCAAGGCCGCGGCCCGAGTCGTCTGGAAGGCCATCGTCAACCGTGATGTGCCACGTCTCTACGTCGAAGCCAAGAGCTTCATGAAGCTCCGCTCGCAGCGCAACAAGGCTGCCCGCGCCAAGGCGGCTGAGAACGCACTCAAGCAGCAGGAATCCATCAGCATGAACGCGTAAATAGCGCTTACTAAGAAGGGCGACTGGACACCGTTCAGTCGCCCTTCGCTTTTAATAACGCTCTGTGTTCTTCCAATAACACTTGGCCTTCTGGCAAAATCTCTCGTTCGTTCTTGCACGGAATGAACCGAGTAATACAGTCAAGGCGAAAATCCATCAATTTAGCTCGCTCAGAGATATCTTCGTCTGGCGAATAGGTAACAACTAGGCCACGTTTATCTGCCGTGGCCGCGCTGTGCGGATGCATTCTCGATAGCTTATAGTCAAATCCGAGATAATATCTGGAAAAATCTGCCTCCTCGGCCGAATTAACGGATAGTTCCGACATATGGCCACTTCCTGGCAGAAACCAATCGCGAACCGGTAACCGGACCATTTCCCAAAAGCTTTTCGATGTCACGATACCCTTTTCTACTGTGAATACCGCCGAGATTACCGAAATCCGAAGTCCAACGTTGTCGGCAATTCGTGGCATCCAGTTCATAACTCCATAATCTGGATATCCCCAAAACCAACGTGGCAGAGTGTGCTCCATTCGAATCCCGTATTGGCATTTTTCAGGAGTGCACGAATCGCCTAAGTGGCGAAGACCCCGCTTCTTCATCAATGCCTCTGCATCGGTCCATGAGCTCTTCCCTACTTCGAGCGATTGAATATCGGCAAGCAATCTTTCGCCACGCCAACGCAACAACCATTGGTTAGCCTCACTCCAGAGCCAAGCAACGCCTAGAAGAACAAGCACTACGAATAAGACACGGCGACACCATTTAGAGACAGATTTCATTCGTAGAAGTAAAACACGATCTGCACTCAATCAGCTCCCGACTTTATCAAGCAGCACTTCCTCGCCCGGCAATGACGCCCCCTGACTTTTAATCACACAGCCACACGCATTCCCGGCCTCCGTTTTTACTCTCGTAAACCTATCCGCCGTATACTTACCCCCGGACATCACTCTGCCTTCAGGAGAACTCCCAATGCGTTCCATTCTTCCCTATGCCTTTGCCGCCTCCCTCGCCTGTACTCTTACCACCGGCGCTCTCTTCGCGCAGGAATCCCCCGACACCAACCGCAAGGTCGCCGGCGGAGGCATCACCGTAAAGGGCTGGGAGGGCAAGGTCGACGACGCCGCCGAGAAAGCTGGCCAGAGCGCAAACGACGCCAAGCTCTCGGAGCAAGGCAAAACCCTGCAAGTCACGACCGGCCCGGCGATCACCTACTGGAATCCCAAGAATGTTGCCAAGGGCGACTACACCGTCTCCGCCACCTTCAACGAGCCGAAGTTCCAGAATCTCAACAACCACCCGCATCCTTATGGAATTGTCATCGCGGGCAACGGCCTTGGCACCGCCGAGCAGAGCTACATCTACTGTGCCGCCTACGGCAACGGCAACTTCATCGTGCGCGGCTTCGGCCCCGAACCCTTCCAGTTGAACGGACGCCGCGAGGCAAATGATGCCGTCCACAAGGCCGCAGGCGTGGGTGAGCCCGTCACGCAGGAGATCGCCATGCAGGTAAAGGGCGACAAGGTCTCGTGCATCATCAACGGCACTGTCGTGAAGACGCTCGAAAAAGCGGACCTGGTCACGGCCGGCAAGCTCAAATCGACCGACGGCGTCTACGGCATACGCTTCGCTCATAACACCGATGCCACGGTGAGCAACCTGAAGATTACCAGGCCCTGATCTAATATCGCCTTTCCAAGGTCTTTGTTTGTGTGCACTCGTAGATCTTCCCCTCCAACATCCAAAAGAAAGGGCCGGCCCGATGCCGGCCCTTTCTCCCTTAATGGTTTTCAGGGAGCCGCTTGGAATTCCTTGCCTGCAAGGGATTTAGCCGCAGAAGACATCTCGGTGACAACTCAAGAAGGGCTCGGACTCTATCGTTGTCCTGCGGCAACGGCTGAACGAAAGCCTGATGTAAATCCGTGGCGGTAGTCCTGAGAGGTCTATATGACTTCCTTCTTGAAGATGCTAGTGGCCTGCTCCGGCTTGATTGCCTGTGCGCTGCTGGCGTCCTGCGGCGGTTCGTCGAAGCCTCCTGCTGATTTCTCGCTTTCTTCCGCACCAGGATCCATTACCCTTGCACCGGGTGGCCCCCCGCAACAGATCAGCGTCAATGCTGTTCCCGCCAATGGCTTTACTGACATGGTTTCAGTTGCGATCACCGGTCTACCCAGCGGAGTCACCGCCCAGCCCTCGTCGCTCATGCTTACTCCAGGCACCGCACAGAATATAGCTGTCTCTGCTGCTCCATCGGCCGCCGCTGGCAGCGCTACCCTGACTCTCACTGGCACTTCAGGAGCCATCTCTCACACGTCGGCGGTAACGGCGACCATTGCGCCTCCGCCTCCACCAGACTTCAGCCTGTCCGTGGCCCCAGCCTCGCTCACCATCACTGCCGGGGCCTCCGGCTCTCCGGTCAGCGTCACTGCGAATCCATTGAACTCGTTTGCGGGCAACGTCACGGTATCGATTGCAGGTCTGCCTGCCGGCGTTACCGCGAATCCCGCCACTGTCGGCCTCACACCCGGTACCTCCCAAAGCACAACCTTGAGTGCCACTCCAACTACACCGCCAGCCGTATCGACACTCACCTTCACCGGCACCTCCGGCGGTCTCACCCACAATGCGGTTCTCGCGCTGAATGTGCTCGGCGCCACAACCACCATCGCTCCCGACGTCACCACCTTCCATTACGATCTGTCCAGAAGCGGACTCAACGCCAAAGAGACGATTCTCACGCCTGCCAACGTCAATTCCACTCAGTTCGGCAAAGTCGGCTTCTACAGCATGGACGGCAAGGTAGACGCTCAGCCGCTCTATCTCGCCAACGTGGCGATGGGCGGCAAGTTTCACAACGTCATCTATGCTGCCAGCGAACATGGCAGTATGTATGCCTTTGACGCAGACGACGGCAGCCAGCTCTGGAAGGTCTCTCTTCTCGGAAGCGGCGAGACCCCAAGCGACGATCATCGCTGCTCGCAGATCAGCCCGGAGATCGGAATCAGCGCCACACCGGTCATCGATCGCAAGCAGGGAGCGAATGGAACGATCTTCGCCGTCGCAACCAGTAAAGACGCGAACGGCGGTTACCATCAGCGGTTACACGCGCTTGACCTCACCACCGGCTCCGAGATTGGAAGCCCCACTGAGGTCACCGCAACCTACCCCGGAACCGGTGACAACAGCCAGAACGGCAATGTCATCTTCGATCCGGCGCAATACGCCGAACGTGCCGCGCTGCTCCTGCTCAATGGAAACATCTATACCGCCTGGACGTCGCACTGCGACCAGGGACTCTACACCGGCTGGATCATCGCCTACAGCGAGTCCACCTTGCAGCAGACCCAGTTGCTCAACGTCACGCCAAATGGAAGCCGGGGGTCCATCTGGATGAGCGGCGCAGGCATGGCGGCCGATAGCAACGGATTTATCTACCTGCTCGATGCAGACGGAACCTTCGATACAACACTCGACATGAATGGATTTCCCTCGAAGGGAGACTACGGCAACGCAATCCTGAAGCTCTCCACTGCCAACGGGAAACTGACCGTCGCCGACTACTTCACCATGTACAACACCCAATCGCTCTCGGTTCAGGACGTCGACCTGGGCTCAGGCGGGCCGCTGTTGTTGCCGGACCAGATCGATTCGCAAGGAACAGTCCATCGCTTGATCGTCGGTGCAGGCAAGGACAGGAACATCTATCTCGCCGACCGCGACAACCTCGGCAAGTTCAATCCCGCTACGAACCCGATGGATAACAACATCTACCAGGAGCTGCCTGGAGCCAACTTAGGCCCTGCCTACTCCTCGGCAGCTTATTTCAACGGGGTTCTCTACTACGCCGCTGACGGCGATGCACTCAAGGCATATCCGATGACGAACGCAAAGATGGCGACAACACCCTCCAGCGTGTCGCCGACAAAGTTCTCGCATCCAGGCCCAACACCAACGATCTCGGCCAACGGTGTGCAGAATGGAATCGTCTGGGCGCTGGATTCGTCAGTCGGTCGGCTGGCAATCCTGCATGCGTATGACCCGGCAAATCTCGCCCACGAACTCTACAACAGCAGCCAGGCACCAAACGGCCGGGACAGCTTCGGCAACGGAAACAAGTTCATCACTCCCATGGTCGTCAACGGTAAGGTCTACGTCGGAACACCGACAGGCGTAGCGGTCTTCGGCCTGCTCTCTCCTTGAGTCGAACGTATCAGAAGGGCTAGCCGACGCGCGTCGGCTCTCGAACGAACGACCTTCCTGTATTTTCAAATAGGTGGGCAATGAGATGTTTGGACTTCTACCTACGCCAACGATTACTTAGTCTCTGAGATCCGCAAATCGAGTCTGAATCAAACGCAGAATGACGGCAAAAATCATCGCGGTCGATACCCCGAACATCAGCGATCCATCTGCTGCCTCGAGTGGTCCCAGCAATTTCCATGAAGGCGCCATGATCACATCACCATAGCCGAGCGTGGAATAGTTCACCGCCGAGTGATAATAGGCGGCTCCAAACTCCTGAAATTGCCCGCAAATCATGAATAACAACGCCCACACGGCGACTTCAATCATGTGTGCCACGAATGCGAATGACATTACCAGAACCACGATCGTGAGATCGATTAAGTACCTCATGCCAGCACGGCCGAGTCTTGTCTCACGACGAAAGAAGTTCACTGTCGCGCCCAAAGCCAGAGCGTGGATGAAGATTGTACAAAGAACCGCGACTGCACCCACGGTCAAAGGAGTGACGATCGCAACTTGATGAACCTGGGTCATCGGTCTCTGGCTTGTCTTGACAATAGGCACGAAGCGCGACTGCGCCAATTACATAAAGCTGGTATCGCAGTCGCCGTATGTGCTTGGCGGACGCTTACCTTCCTGCCGCGGACACGAGAAGAGGTCTTTGCCGATGTCGCATTTCGTGGACATCCAGCTGAGCGGCCCCTACCGCCTATGGCGTCATCGGCACGACTTCGAGGCCGCGCCGGGAGGAACGAAGATGCGCGACCAGGTCGACTACGATCTCCCGCTCCGTATCCTCGGTTCCGTAGCGCACAGGTTCTTCATCCGGCGAACACTCGACCAAATCTTTGATTTCCCTACCTTCGCGATCGAACGAATCTTCAGCAAAGCGGATCATGGCTCTTCCTTAGGCACGGATGACCCTTGTTTTGGTACCCTTTAATACAGGCTGCATGTCGTCTCGCCGGAGATGCCTGCACCGATCTCACGCATGAAGCACGCCCTCAGACCCTCGCAGTACGCCGTCCTCGTTACCATCATGCTCACCGCATCCGTTGGGGACACCCTTCTCTCCCGCGGCATGGCGCAGGTCGGCCAGGTCGATCTACACCACCTCGGCCTGCTCTGGCACGCTCTCTTCAATCCCTTCGTCATCTCAGGAATCGTTCTGCTCATCGGCTTCTTCGCCAGCTACATGACTGCGCTCAGCTGGGCTGACCTCACCTTCGTCATGCCCGCCACCGCCTTCGGCTACGTGGTGCTCGCACTCCTCAGCCGTTTCTGGCTGCACGAGCACCTGTCCGTCTATCGCTGGGCCGGAATCTTCCTCATCGTCTGCGCCGTCGGCTTTGTCGCCGGCGGTCCATCGCGCACCGAAGAGCCCGCCTCGCATCACGAGTTAGACGTGATGGACTCCGGAGCCGGACGCTGATGACGATGGCGACATCCTCCGTCCTCCATACCTGGTCCGCCATCGGTGGGGTTGCCGCACTCGCCATCGCCGGTGAGGTCCTCATCGCCTCTGCCATGCGCAATCTCGGCGACCTGGACCATATTCGCGAGCGTAGCGGCCAGACCGGCCTCAGCAGCTACCTCGCCCCCATCCGCGCCGTCCTCTCCAGCCCCACCTTCGTCATCGGTGCGCTCTGCATGGCACTCAACTTCTTCGCCATGCTCTACGTGCTCTCCATCGTGGACCTGTCGCTGGCTGCGCCTGCCATCGCCGCGCTCACGTACATCGGCAACGCCATCGCCGCAAAACTCTTTCTCGGCGAAAATGTAGACCGCCGCCGCTGGCTCGCCGTCCTCTTCGTCTGCGTTGGCGTTGTGCTCATCTCCCGCTAACTCATACATCTCGCGGTGCTAAACTCTCGTGCATGCGATTCCTGCTGAGAGCCTTCAAACCGTCGCAGTGGCTCTGGGCCACCGGCCTCTCCAATACAGCCGTCACCTTGACGGCTGTCCTGCTGGCCGTCAGATCATGGCATCTTCCACAAGGTCAGCACCTGCCTGCCAACATAAGGACTTTGGGTTTCTCTGCGATCTTCTTCTTTTTGGCCGTTGCGTTCGCAACAGAGTCGGCTTTGCAGCGAGGTGTGCGTTCCGGTCTATGGACAGAGGCAATGCTATCGTCTCCATGCAGATTGCTATAGAGTCCTGCGGTGCCGATCTTCGCGGCGGTAATGTTCGTCGCCTCCATCATCTACTTCATCGTTTCACCCCTGAACCATGCCCCTCTTGGCACTCTTTTCTTCACCTTCCCGCTTAGCCTGGCTCGTATGAGCCACCTCCTCAAATCGCCCGATCCGATCAGAGATTCTTCACTCCAGTCGGCCCTCTATACCGCTAAGCCGCTTCAGTCGGAGCAATGGGGGAGATGATCTGGCATCGCGACAGTCTGTCAAGCCCTCTCGCGTAACGAAAACCCCATAAACCATTGAAAAGTAGACACTAAACGTCACACATCAAAGTGCCGATTAGTTACATCTCCATCGATAGAATGGAACCAGAGGATAAGAGGAAGAAGGAACTAGAGGTAGAGGACAGGGGATAAGTCTCCAAAGGTTAATCTAACTCCCCTGTTTTGAATATTTTTACCCCTAAACCCTTATTTTAGAATATTTTACGTGGTGCAAATCGCGTATCGATAACATTCCAAAACACTTACATCGTCCCGTAGGGGAGGGTAGGTGGCTAGAGAAATTTCATTAATCCGGTAGCAGGCAGCTCAGGAGCCATGAACCTTCCACGGTCTCCCATCACAGCCCCGGCTGCCAGTCTTCCGCTCCGTACTGCTCCCTCCATCGTCGAAGGCCACTCCGTAGCGGTCCAGTCTCCCGCAAGAAAGAGACCTGGCCATTGGGTCGCCTGCGCAGGCCGATAGCGATCGAGTCCCGGCGTGACGGAGAAGGTCGCGCGAGCCTCCTTGAGCACACCGGTCTTCACCAGCTTCGCCTGGCGCGCAGCAGGAAAGAACGTCTCGAACTCGGCTATGGCTGAGGAGAGGATCTCCTCCCTCCCCATCTCAAGCTCAGGCCACGACGCGCTGATTACAAGCTCCAGATAGCAGCCGCGCTCCACCGGCCAGCGGCGGATCCGCGATTTGACGAAGACCCACTGGATGCGGGTATCCAGCAGCACCGCATGATCCAGCCCCGTAACATCGCGGTCGTACCAGAGATGAATCGTCGTAATCGGAGCGGGAACAAACGCCTCGAATCCGGCCTCCATGCGCGCCTTGTCTTCAACCGTAGCGGGAAGTGAGTTCAACAGGACGCGCGTCTGCTTGAAGTCACTCGCGAGAACGACAGCGTCAGCGCAGTGAGTCTCTCCCGCTGCGCGAACAGTCCATCTTCCATCGGATGTCTGCTCCAGAGACTCCAGCCCGGCCTTCAATCGAACATCGACACCGGCGCGCGAGGCGAGCGCGGCGATAGGAGCGAAGAACTCGCTCAAAGGAGCCGCAGGAACGCCAAGACGTCCGGCCTCCGGCGAACGCAGGAACGACTCATGAAACACCTTGCCCGCATACTTCACGGAGCAGCGTTCGAAGGTGTCGTTCAGAGCGCCAACAACGACCGGCTCCCAGAAGTGGCGGATAGCACGTTCGGTCTGACCGGTGCGCTTCAGCCACGAGGCGAAGCTCTCCGAATCATCCCGTGGGTAGTTGCGAAGAAATCGCAGCAATCCCGATGCGATGCAGGCCTTGTCGGCGAGTCCCAGCATAGGCGCCCGCAGGAAGCTCATCGTCTGGTGCATAGGAGCCGGGAGCCGCCCTGGCCGCAATGGTGTACGCTGCCCGTTGGGCTCCAGAAAGATGAGCTCGTCATACCACCGGATGGTCTCTGCCATCCCGGCCTGCTGCGCCAGATCGAGCAGATTGGTGCAGCAGCCCAGCACAACGTGCTGCGAGTCGATCGTCTCTTCAAGCGCGGGATGCTCATACGAATAAGCGCGCCCCCCGATGTAGGGGCGACGTTCCAGCAGCTTTACCCGGGCGCCGGCCTGTGACAGTGCCGTGGCGGCAGCAAGACCGGCGACGCCGGCACCGACCACAATCACATCGCTCTTAGCCATTCGACTCATCCGAATACTCGGCTGCCCAATGACATTGTCGTCCCACGTGCGAGAACCCAGAGCTTCTCTGCCGTAGGCACGCTGACTCGGCTGGAAAATACGTCGCCGTCCGCCTCACGGATCTTCAGTAACAAGCGGTGATAGATCTCAACCAGCACCCATAATGCGGCTCTGCTGTCGCTATCGATCATCGGCAGCAGCTTCTGAGCGGAGCGATAGTACTCTTCCGCACGCATCCCCAGCGCAGAAAACACCGCTCGATCCGCAGGCAGCAACGGTGCCCCGCTCGACAGAGCTTTCACTCGCTCGAGGGTTATCCCGCATTCGCTCAGCATGTCTATCGGGAGATAGACACGGCCTCGCTCGGCATCTTCCTTCACATCGCGAAGGATATTCGTGAGCTGAAAAGCGACGCCAGTCTCCTCGGCAAACGCTTCGGCACTGGAATCCGTATATCCGAAGATACGGATGCAAACCAATCCCACCACCGATGCAACCAAATAACAATAGCGGTAGAGCTCGTCGAACGTAGCATATGTCTGAATCTCGCCTGCATCGAGCGGACGAGGCTCAAGGTCCATCGTAGTTCCCTGCACCAGCTCTTCCAACAGATGGTCAGGGATCTTGAACCGCTGCTGCGAGTCATTGACAGCCAGAAAGACCGGATCGTCCGTAGGAGCACCGCAACGAGCTGCCCGCCAGGCTGCAACCCACTGCGCCATCACGACACGACGCTGCTCGATGGGCATCGACTCGTCGTCGGCGATATCGTCCGCGCGGCGCATAAACGCATAGATCGCGCACATGGCATCGCTCTTGTGCTGAGGAAGCACCCGAAAAGAGTAGTAGAAGTTTTTTGCTTCACGTTTCGCAATTTCGCGACAGGCCGCATAGGCCTCGGAGATCGTCACCGCGAGATCCCCGAACGAAGTTTTTCGAACAACGCACCGGCCAGCAGGCTCAACTTTTTTACCCTGGTTACGACAGGTCTGCCCCGCAGCACGTCATAGTCCTGGGCCACGATGCCGTCCAGAATGGCGTCGCCACCTTTGCGAAAGAGATTCAGCGTCACCGCAAGCTCGCGATCCACGTGACGGCTAATCTCGCCTCCCTCCGACAGCATCGCGCGCGTTCTGATTACGAGATCCCGTATCATCGCGCCGAACTCGGGCGTAAAGACACGTCCCTCAATCTGCCCCTCATCCACCTGGAAACGTACCATCGATTCCTCGGGAAGGTAGCGGCGGCCGCGCTCCTTGTCCTCGACGACGTCCTGCCAGAAGTTCGCCAGCTGCAGCGCCGTGCAGACCTTATCGGAGAGCTGCGCGATCGACTCCTCGCGATAGCCGCAGACCAGAAGCACCAGTCTCCCTACAGGATTGGCGGAGTAATGCGAGTACTCCAGCAGCTCGGACCACGTGGCATACTCTGTCTTTACCTGATCCATACGGAAGGCAACGAGAAGATCTGAGAAGAGCTGGCGAGGGAGATCGCAAGCCTGAATGGTCTCACGCAGCGCCACGAAGACCGGGTGCATGGAACGATCCGGGGTGTCGTAGCACTCATCCAGCATCGAACCCCATGCATCCAACAGACGCGTAGCTACCACCGGATCGGCAACCTCGTCTCCCAGATCGTCGGCGACTCGGCAGTAGGCATAGATACTTTCGAAGTGCGGCTTCACCCGTCGTGGAAGAAAGATCGTCGCGACGTGGAAGTTCTCATAATGGCTTCGGGTCAGTTCGCCGCACCAGGCCCGAGCCTCTGCGAGAGTTGGCCGTTCCAGGGGGGTAAGGTATTGGTGCGGCGCTCCTAAGAGCGCGTGCTCCGCCGTACTCAGCTCACTCACCGAGAAACTCCTTCGGGGAAGACAGCGGTCTTGATCTCGCGTGAGCCGCCAGTGCGCGTGAGCATACGCGCAAAGAGTTCCGGAACCTGATCGAGACCGACCCGGTCGGTAATGGCCTCCTTGCAATGAAACCGGCCGGAGGTAATCAGTTCAAAGGCGGTACGACAGGTGGAGGGCGTGTGATGAAAGCTGGCCTTCAGGGTGATATCGCCGTAGTGCAACCGGTTGGTATCCAACTGTACCCTGGTGCCTCTCGGCGGGCCTCCAAAGAAGTTGACCACGCCGCCTTTGCGCACCATGTCGACAGCCCACTCCCAGGTGGTCGGAGTCGCAACCGCCTCGATGACCGCGTCGGCGCCGCGGCCTTTCGCGGTAAGCGCTCTTGTCGCCGCAACCGTATCTTCCACCGCGGTCGTCTGCACGACATGCGCAGCGCCAAACAACTTTGCCGTGGCCACCTGATCGTCGCGCTTGACCACTGCAATCACTTCCATCCCGGCAAGCTCGGCGACATGCATGAACATCAGACCAATGGGACCCGCGCCAATCACCACCATGGTGTCTCCGGGCGAGGCTCCTGTCTCCTCCAGCCCACGTACGACGCAGGCGAGAGGCTCCGTCAGAGCGGCGTGTTCGAAGGGGACGCCTGCTGGAATCAGCAGCGTATTCTTCTCGACAATACGGCCAGGAATGCGGATGTACTCCGCATAGGCTCCGTTGTTGAACAACAGATCCTCGCACAGGTTCTGCTGGCCCCGGCAGCAAAAAAAGCAGTGATCGCAGGGAGCAGAGTTCAACGCCACCACGCGATCACCTTCCCGAAAGCCGGGAACGCCTTCGCCCGCCTCCGCCACGACGCCAGCCACCTCATGTCCGAACAAGATCGGGGGTTTCAGCATCATGGCGTGATAGCCGCGGCGATAGACCTTCAGATCGGTTCCGCAGGTCAGCGCGGCTCCCACCCGCACCACCAATTCCCCTCTTCGGGCACGGGGAGTGGCGATCCGCTCAAGGCGCAGGTCTTCTTTTCCGTACAAAACCGCCGCGATCATGTCACCAACCATCTTTATTATCTTCTCATCTCGCGGGGTAACATTCCTATCTCCTATCAACCTTCTCCCTCAACAAGATGCAATCGCTTCAATTCTCCCTGCATCTGATACTCTGAGCCACAGATACCGACACATGCCCTTTGTCTCTCCAGAAGAATTCGCAAAGCAGAAGATCGCAGCCATCCAGGACTATTCCATGCTCTCCTGGCAGGCGGTCGCAGCTCTCTTCTCTCGACCACGCTACTGGTCCGACATCTACACCCAAATGGACTCCATCGGGGTCGGCTCCATGCCGATCATCGTCCTGACGGGTTTTTTCACCGGCTGCGTCCTGGCCCTTCAATCGGCAACCTCACTCAAAGCCTTCGGTGCCATCAGCATGACCGGAAACCTGGTTGCGCTTTCCATGGTTAAGGAGCTGGGGCCGGTCCTGACGGGCCTCATGGTCTCCGGCCGCAACGCCGCCGGCATGGCCTCCGAGATCGGGTCCATGAAAGTAACCGAGCAAATTGACGCCATGCGGGCTCTCGGGACGGATCCGGTACGGAAGCTGGTCACACCAAGGTTGTATGCCACCATCTTCATGCTCTTCTTCCTCACCATCGTCGCAGACGCCGTTGGTATCGCGGGAGGTGCTCTGGTCAGCGTGACGCTCCTCGGCCTGAACGCTTCATCCTACTTCCATGCCTCCTATCGCGCCCTGGAATACGCCGATGTCGTGCAGGGCCTCACGAAACCCCTGTTTTCAGCATTCATCATCGCAACCGTTGGCTGCTATTTCGGAATGAGCACAAAGGGAGGAACGCAGGGTGTCGGCAGGTCAACCACGCAGGCTGTTGTCATCTCCTCCGTCTTCATCATCATCGTTGACTTCATCGTCAGCCGCGCCATGATCGGCATCTTCGGCAGGTGAGGACTTAACCATGGCTGAAGACCTGTTAACCCGCCCCAATTCCACACAGCAGAGCGCCGGCGACCAACCTTCTGTCGTCAAGTTCGACAACGTCTCGATTGCTTTCGATCGCAAGCCGGTTCTTGAAGAGATTTCCTTCACAGTCGTCAGGGGCGAGACCCGAATCATCCTGGGTCCTGCAGGAGGGGGTAAATCTGTCCTGATGAAGCTGGCCAACGGCCTGCTTCGACCCGATTCTGGCACCATCCGAATCTTCGGCGAGAACATTACCTCCCTGCCGGAACGGGATCTCTTCAAGCGGCGAGCGCGGATCGGCATGGTCTTCCAGGAGTCTGCCCTGTTCGATTCCCTCTCCGTCGAAGACAACGTTGCCTATCGGCTTCACGAAGAACATGTGCCTGAGCAGGAAGCTCACGCCCGGGTCGTAGAAGCACTGAAATTCGTCGAGCTCGAACAGGCCATTCAAAAATTTCCTCCGGAGCTCTCCGGCGGCATGCGTAGGCGCGTCTCCATCGCGCGCGCCATCATCTCCCAGCCCGACCTCATCCTCTACGACTCGCCAACCGGTGGCCTCGACCCGATCACCTCCACCACCATCGTTGAGCTGGTAATGAAGCAGCGTGATGTCAGCCATACCACGTCGCTGATGATCACCCACCGTCTTCAAGACGCCTTCACCCTGGCGATGAATCGATTCAATCCCGAAACCGGCAAGATGGTGCCCATTCCAGACGGCGGTGTCGATGAGAGTACAAAATTTCTCGTGCTGAACGAAGGCAAAGTCGTCTTTGATGGAACCACGCATGAGCTCGTCAGCTCAACCGATCCCTGGCTCCGGGCCTATCTTTCCTGAAAGTTACTCTTTCCCGTTCTTCCATACTTCATAAGGAATCCGCGGGATATTCATGAAGCTATCGCGCGTCCGCACATACGATCCCATACCATTCATGCGTCCAATCGCGTGCAGCTGGTCCGCCCGCACGTAGGGGCCCGCCGGGTCGACATATTCATCCTCGATGTAAATCGAAACTACGCGGCCCAGGATAATGCGCGAATGCCCTATTTCAAGCGTGGTGTGTTCGATGCACTCCAGTGCAGCATGCGCACTCGCGATTCTTGGCACCTTCACCACGGCCGAGGAAGCCGTCTCAAGATTTGCCATCTCGAGTTCCGAAATCCCTGCGGGAAAATCTGTCGCGCAGATGTTCATCTGTTGCGCAAGATCTTCTGTGACGACATTCACGACAAATTCGCCAGTCCGCCGAATATTGCGCGCCGTATCCTTGGGAACCAGCGCGTCCGTCGGTCGATTTGCAACGCCGATCCCCACGATCGGTGGATCGGTACATAAATAGTTGTATGCGCTGAAGGGCGCAGCGTTCAGGCCGCCGTTCTCATCCATACTCGTTATCAATGCGATGGGTCGCGGAGCAACCAGGCCGATCAAAAGGTTATAGATCTCTCGGGGTTTCGCTTTTTCCACATCAAACTTCACTTGTTCCTCACGCCCTTCAGTTGTTCTACACGCCGAAGACCGTGAGATTTCACACGAGCGGTCTCGGTAACTCCACTTTACTTCAGTCGGTCCGCCGCCATCTTCGTCGCCTCGTAGACCTGCTCGAACGAATTCACAGCAAAGAGGACCGGTTGCATCGCTCCGGTGTCGAGCTGCTGGTTCATCACTGCTTCGAGGTCGAATTCGCGAATCTCACACCCTCCGGCAAGCACCCGGGTGCATTCGCCATGGGAACTGACCAATCCGCTGCCATAGACCTTCAGCTCTCCACTCTGCCGGATAACCCCGAATTCGACGGTGAACCAGAAGATGCGCCCCATCCGTTCCAGCGCCACGGGATTGTTCATTAACCCTGAGCAGATTTGCCCATAATGCTGCAAAAAGTCGCCGAACACCGGATGCGCATGCATCGGAACATGGCCAAAAACGTCGTGAAAGATGTCGGGTTGAGGTGTGTACTCCAAGGAGTCCCGTCCCCGCAACCAGGTTGTCGTCGGAAACATTCTTGCACTCAGCATCTCGAAGAACGCGTCGGGGGGGAGAAAGCCGCTGACCGGCGTAGACTGCCATCCTGTTCGCGGCAATAGCTTTGCACTTACAGCCTTCAAGTCGGGAAGCCGATCCTCGCACAGGCCAATTCGCTCAAAACCTTCGAGATACTCTTTACATGCGTGCTGGCGCAGTTGTGGCATTCTGCGCCTGACCAGCTCAGCCCAGACTGCATGTTGGTCCGGTGTATAGGCTGCGAAGTCCTGTTCTGTCAGATATGGTGCGGCCGCCTCCAGGCGCCGCCCTTTGAGCTCCAAACCAGATTGTGCCGTCGTCATAAGATCTTCCTATCGGCTGACTGACCAGCAAAAGGATACATCTTCAGGAACAACCCCTGCTTTCGTCCTTCGCCTGATAGCGGTTCAATCATCGATCAATCGCGCTTTCTCTCTGGACCGCCGTATCTTCACTGGCAACCGACCAGTCCTCCCCTCGCGCCTCCCGTCCCAAGCCCGTCACGAGCGCGATTGACAGAGCACCCACGACCACGGTCCACGACATGACCGCATTCAACGCGCCTCCGGAAAAATGCTGGGCCAGCCTGGCTTGAAACACTCCGTTTCGCGAAGACACCAGATTTCCGAGCTGATAGGTGACTCCTGGAAATACAGCCCGAACCGGACCTGGTGCGAGCTCGTTCAGGTGCGCCGGAATCACACCGAAGGCTCCCTGGACCGCGAATTGCATCAAAAAACCGCCCAGAGCCAGCGCCGGAACCGTATGCGACCAGGCCCACAGAGGAATCATTGGAATTGAGCATAAGGCAGCGATGATGATCATCCGCTTTCGTCCCAGCCGTTCTGACAGCGCGCCGCAGACGATCCCTCCGAGCATCGCGCCTATATTGCTTATGACAACAATAAAGCCCACCCTGCCTGGATCGAGGGCGTGATCCTTTTCCAACAACGTCGGGTAGAGGTCCTGCGTTCCATGGCTGAACGAGTTGAATGCCGTCATCAGCAGTACCAGAAACAGAAAAGTCGGAAGATACTGCCGAAACTGCTGAAAACTCACTCGAGATCCGGCTCTGCCCTCAGAACGTCTTCGCCGCTGTGCCTCCAGCCAGGTTGGAGACTCCTCCACCTTGAACTGCATGTAGAACGCAAGCAGCGCTGGTAGGGCTCCGATCATGAACATGACTCTCCATCCAGTCAGCATGCCTGTGCCGTGGAGATGCGGGAACAACACACCATAGAGGGCCGCCGCCAGAAGATTGCCGACGACATACCCCTCCTGCAGCAGCCCGGAGAAGAACCCCCTGCCCCGCGCAGGCAGCGACTCGAGGGCGAGTGCCGCGCCGACGCCCCATTCGCCTCCCATCGCAATTCCAAACAGGGCACGGCATACAAGAAAGATTCCCAGGGTAGGAGCGAAGGCTGACGCAAGCTCGAAGATCGAAAAACAAATGATGTTGATAATCAGCGTCGGCCGCCGTCCGTATCTCTCGGCCAGCATGCCGAAGATCAACGCTCCCAGGGGTCGCATCACCAGAGTCCAGAAGATGGCCTCGGCGATCTGCGGAATGCCCACGTGGAAATCGGCGGCAATTGCCCGTAAACACACCGTAAGCAGAAAGAAGTCGAAGGCATCGAGCGTCCACCCGAGAAAGCAGGCCGCAAAGGTGGTGCGCTGTGCCGAGGTTAGAGATTTGAGCTCACCGAGGAAACCCATACCGCGAGATGCTAGCATCCGGTTTCGCCAATGTCTTCAACTTGTCAAAATCTAATCCGGTGAAAGATTTCGATAGCGCCACCGCCCTGCGTCTCGTTACATTCGAAACATCCAGATGGCGAATCAGAGACGTGCCGCGTCATCTGGCGAAAGCTATCACTTCCGATCGCAACGCTTCATTTTCGAAAAGAGGGACTTCTGTATGCGGAATCGATTTTTGGCGGCCATCGTTTTGGCCACCGCCTCCCTGGCCTGCACAGGCGCTCAAGCTCAAATCTCCACGTGGAGCATTGACCCGGCTCACTCCAGCATCAATTTCGAGATCCGCCACCTGGGCGTCTCCAACGTTCATGGCTCCATCAATAGCGTAAAAGGCACTGTTGTCTATGACGAGAAGGACATCGCCAAGTCTTCCGTACAGTCCACGGCCGATACCGCTACCGTCTCCACCAACAACGAGAAGCGGGACACGCATCTGAAATCTCCGGATTTCTTCGATGTTGCCAAGTATCCGCAGATCACCTTCAAGTCCACGTCACTCTCCAATGCAACGGGTAAACTCACCCTCACCGGCGACCTGACGCTCACTGGCGTCACCAAAACCGTCACCCTGGATGTCGACGGCCCTGCTCCCCCGCAGACCGATAACAAGGGCAAGACCCGCAGCGGCTTCTCGGCCTCCGGAAAGCTGAAGCGCAGCGACTTCAACTTTGGCCCGAAGTTCGGAGGGGCAACCATCGGGGACGACGTAAAGTTTTCAATCGATGTCGAGATCGACAAGGAATAGAGTCATCGAAGCCTGAAAAGAAAGAGGGCGCCAGTGGCGCCCTCTTTCCTTGTGAGTCGTAGTGCTTTACATCTTCGCCCGTAGAGGCTGCATGGGTTCGGTCTGGTGCACTAAAACTGCATCGATCTCCTGGGTGTACTTCTTCAAGAGCTCATGATGCAGGCAGTAGAGAGCGAGCTCCAACCGGTCGGAGACACCGAGCTTGTCATAGACTTTGCGGAGATAGTTCTTAATAACCTGTTCCGTAGTCCCTATCTGATAAGCGATCTCTTTGTTGCGCATGCCACGTGTAATACAGCTGATGATAGCTAGCTCTTTTTTCGAAAGCTTCGGCTGAATCTTGGGGTCGGTCAGAGTTGTCGCCTGGGCTCGATAAGCCTCAATGACCCAGTTGATCGACCGATTATCGATCCAGGTCTCGCCCTCCGCGATCTTACGAACGCACTTTACTAACAGATCGGGAGAGATCGAGCGTGGAACCACGCCTCGAACTCCCCTGCGATAAAGCTCGACCGTGTTAGATTCGTCGGTTTCGGTGACCTGAACGATCAGTTTGGCTTCAGGAGCACGTCGCACCAGCTCTGGAATCGCATCTACGGTACCCGCAATCAACTGCCCCTCCAGGACAACTACGTCCGTAGGGTAACGCTGAAGTGCGGCGTAGAGGTTACCAAGGGTCTCGACCTGCGCGACGACACGGATATCATCCTCAAGCGCAAAGACCTTCCGCATACCGACGCGATAAATCGCCTGTGAATCGGCGAGGATGATTCGGATCCCGGAGGGGGATCCACTTTCCTCGGCACTGTCTTCAACATCCTGGGAAGGGTCAAAGTGAAATACAGTCATAAGTTCAAGCCCTTAAGAAATATTCGTCGATTACAGCCGCAGCCTTTTTTACTCCATCCTGCTGAAAGGAGCGTACAACACGGCCGACGCAATGAATTTTTACGTCCGTGGCGGACCCCATGACGGCTGAAGGCATGGAGATCGTAAATTCGATCCTGCTGTTTACCTCAGGAAGGTGGTCGCTTATAAAAAGAAGACCGTTCGCAGAGATGTTCTCCGTAACTGCATCGAACTCACCTCGCGAGGTCTGAATCTGAAGAGGGAGTTTCATGGGAAATCTGACCGCGGTGCGAACCGGGTTCTCTTCTTTCAGCTTCATCCAATGGCCCATGAACCCTCCTTTCTGTCCGTGCTGGTAACGATTTGGATACCTGACACACAGGAGTCTACAGTACAAAGTAACCACTACCGCGCTTTTTTATGAGGTAAAATTTGCACCGAGGTACCACTCTTGAGGGACTGAGGATCTTCCCGCCAGTCTCATTGCGAAAATTTCCAATTTCCGCCATACTTAGGTGTTGGGTTCTGTTGTGCCTGCCGCATGAGGGAAGAGACTTGGCAGCTCTATCGGACCACCCAAAATAATGTACTGAGAGGCTTTTCTCGTGTTGATGATTCGTTTGGCGCGCGTTGGAGCGCGCAAGCAGCCCCACTACCGCATTGTCGTAATCGAAAAGGATCGTGCCCGCAATGGACGCTCGATCGAGGTAGTCGGCACCTACAATCCGCGCACCAATCCCGCCAGCGTTGATCTCAAGCGCGATCGCATCGACTATTGGACAAGCAAGGGAGCGCAGCTTTCAGACCGCGTTGGAAAGCTTCTGGCAAACGCTCCGGTGGAAGCGGCTTCGGCAGCCTAGGTTACCTTTCGCAATCTTTGGGAATCCAGTCACAGTTCCCAAAGATTTGATGATCCCGAAGGTTCCTCGTGTCCCACAAGGGAAACTCATCACGTAGACTTCAGGTATTGCGATTCCGATAGCTCGGGTTTCTCCACGAGAGAAAACTCTATGGATGCCGCCCGGGCATATCGATTAACTGTGGCTACGCTCGTGCAATACATCCTGAGATCTCGCAATAGACGAGGCAAAACGGTTGAGCAGAAGCCCGCGTTGAGATCCCAGGAGGTGTGTGATGACCCAATCCGCGCAAAGTGCGGGTGTAGATAGCTACGCGAACATGATCGAACTTGTCAGTGACATCGCCAGAGCCTTGGTTGATTTTCCTGAAAGCGTCTCTGTCGAAGCGTTCAATGAAGAGGAAGCCACGGTAATCCGGCTCCGCGTCGCAGCCAGCGACATAGGCAAAGTCATAGGAAAACAAGGGAGAACTGCGCGTTCCATGCGCACGATCCTTGCAGCCGCGAGCATGAAAATGAAGCACCGGTTCGCCCTCGACATCGTAGAAGACCATTCAACGCAGGCCTGAACCCCACCACCCCTCCGGGTGAGGAGACAGGTATTCTTATATCATGCAAGTCGATGCATCCACGTGGGTAGTCCTGGCTCACCTTCTTCGTCCGCAGGGACGCAAAGGTGAGTTGCTGGCTGAGTTGTTGACTGATTTTCCAGATCGATTTGTCGATCGGAAGGATCTCTTCCTGATTTCGTCCAGCAATGCCGAAGATCAATCTGCCAGGCCTGTCGATATAACCTCTTCGTGGCCCCCGGTCGGGAAAAACAAGGGAAGGATCGTTCTCCAGTTCGCCGGCGTCGATACGATCTCTGCGGCTGAAGCTTATGTAGGGATGGATGTTGTCGTTCCTGCCGATCACCGCGTCCCTCTCGAGGACGAATCGATCTACATTAGCGATCTCGTAGGCTGCATCGTGAGGGAAGAGACGCGTGAAATTGGACGAATCGGCGACGTGCAATTCCCTGCCGCACCCGACGGATCTCGGTTGTCAAACGCCGCTCCTCTGCTCGTAGTCACTACGAACGATGGCGAAGAGGTCCTGATTCCCTTCGTGAAAGCATTCGTAAAGAATCTCGACCTTACAGCCAGGCGACTCGTGATGAGCCTGCCGGCCGGTCTGGTCGAGGTCAATCAACAAGGTTAGAAACGATAACCGAACCCGATCGAGAGAACCGGATAGACCGGGACGCTGCTGAGGGTGTTGTTGATGTCCCTGATCTCGTCCTTCAAGCTCTGTTGTGCCTCCGCGTTATCAGCAAAACTGAAGCAGCCATCCGTAGCGCAGGCTGAACCAACGAGGGAGACGTCGATCTTTGGAGCTCCTGTATACGCCACGCCGAACTCCAAAGGGACGGAGATATGTTCGTGCCTTCCCGGCAGCACGTTACGAAAGCCGAACGTAAGCATCGGAGAGACGCGGCGAGGAAAGATCAATCGTGCGTCGCCATGCACCGGATCATCGACGCTGTTGACGAACGCCTCATCCCCAAGCTCAAACCGTGCTCCCGCAGGTACATGGGAGGGAGCGGTCACGTTGTTATTCGCGTAGAGAATGCCGGGACTGATGTGAAAGTTCCTCCGTCGTGGAAACCAGTCGAGGCGGAGATTCCCGGAACGTAGACGAATATCCGACTCATAGTGAAGACCATCGACGTCAAATGCGTAGCCGAAGGACACCAAATTTGCTCCGCCGCGCAGGTCGAAGTGGCGAGCGAGTGATGTAGCCAAATCGAAGCCGGCGCCGAGAGTGTTGACCATCAAATCGATCCGCCACGTCCTGAAGAGACCGTCCTCTCGAGTTGGTGCTGCGCCTCCGATCACTTCCGTCGCCGATCTCTCCGGAGAGTCGCTCGCAGCCCGATCTGCCTTAGTCAGTCCGCGTTCCGGCCGCTCCAGGGATGCAAGTTCTATGGATTGATCACTTGCACTGCGGGAAAACTGAGCTATCGATTCCTTCGGCGTCGCGGTCGCGGTCTGTGCACGAAGGGCGGGATGAGCCTGCACCAGAAACAGAGATAACGCTGCCGAAAGAACCTTTTTATAAAAGGCCGGCGAGTTCCTTTTCACTCGCTTCGTGCATGTTGTGGTTGTTGTGTTTACTCTGATATTCAGAGTTGAAAGTGCGCGAATCGATCGTGCAGTTCGCTCAGAGACGGTCCACTTTATCTCCAATGCGTTTTGACCTCATTTCCATCTTTCCGAATTTTTTCGCCAGCGTCTTCGAATACGGGATTCTCAACCGTGCTCGCACGTCGGGTCTGGTCGACATTGCGACCCACGACCTACGTGCTTTTACACAAGACAGGCATCGTACGGTTGACGACAGACCCTTCGGCGGTGGCGAAGGCATGGTCCTCAAACTAGGACCAATCTACGATGCCGTTTCTTCGTTGAATATCCCCCATAAGCAGCAGCGCGACCCCCAGCGCGAGACGGTGATCCTGCTCTCAGCCCAGGGACGTCCTTTCACCCAGAAGGTTGCACAGGAACTCGCAAAGAAAGAAAGGGTCGTACTCATTTGCGGGCGATATGAGGGCGTAGACGAGCGTGTGAGTGAGTTGCTGTGCGATCAGGAGCTTTCGATCGGCGACTACGTGCTCTCAGGCGGAGAACTTGCCGCCGCAGTGATCGTTGACGCTGTCGTGCGGCTCTTGCCGGGCGCACTCGGCCATCCGGATTCCTCGCGTTTTGAAAGCTTCGGGGCCCATGACGTCGCGGAAGATGTGAGTGGCGGACCTCCGCGGACGACCCATGGATCGGGTGGAATTCTCGATTACCCGCATTACACTCGACCGGCAGAATTTGAAGGAAGAGTCGTACCCGAGGTTCTACAGGGCGGAAACCATGATGCCATCCGTTTGTGGCGCAGGAAGATGGCGCTGCGCAAGACACTGGAAAACAGACCCGATCTGATTGAAAAGGTAGAGCTCAGCGAACAGGACCGCCGGTTGCTGCGGGAGATCGAGGCCGAGCTCAGACGGGGATCCGGAGAACCGGCCTGAACCAGGGCCGATTCCCTTCCTTGAGCCCGTGGTTTATATCCCCTAGTTTATATCCCCTAATTGCTTGAAATCGTGTACACTGAAGACTCGAGTTCATACAGGAAGTAGTCATGTCTATTCATCCCATCATGCAGAAACTGGCCGCGAAACTTGAGCGGACCGATATTCCCGATTTCGCTCCCGGAGACACCGTTCGCGTTCAGGTCAAGATTCGCGAGGGTGAGAAAGAGCGCCTCCAGGCATTCGAAGGAATTGTAATCGCCTGCCGCAAGGGACCTCAGGGTACCTTCACCGTGCGTAAGATGAGCTTCGGCCAGGGTGTCGAGCGCATCTTCCCCTACAACTCCAAAGTCGTCGACAAGATCCTGAAGGTTCGCTCGTACGAGGTTCGCCGTTCGAAGCTCTTCTACCTTCGCGGTCTGCGCGGCAAGGCTGCTCGTCTGCGCGAGGTCGAGCGCGCCAGCTAGCTTCATCCTTTATTTCCACAGAGGCCATGGCTTGTGAGCCATGGCTTTCTTCTGCACAGAAGGTTATACACTTTGCCATAAGGGTATGGCTTCTTCGACTCCGCTTCGCATCCAAAGAACCGTCACAGCAGCCACGGCGAAGCAGCGAATGCTGCGGCAGCTTGTATGTAGCGACGCTCCGGAACAGGCACTGCGCTACTGTGGCTTTCGCACGATCGCGGGAGTCGATGAGGTCGGCCGCGGCGCACTATTCGGTCCGGTCGTCGCGGCTGCGGTCATTCTTCCCGATCGGACTCGCGGACTTGCAAGCGCTGGACTCAAGGACTCAAAACAGCTGCTGCGGAAGGACCGTGAGCGACTGGATCGCCGCATCCGCAAGGTTGCCCTCGCCATCAGCGTGGCAGAGGTCGATGCCGAAACGATCGATCGCATGAATATCTACCAGGCGACGCGAATGGCGATGCTGGCAGCCGTCCAGGGCTTGCCGATCGAACCGGACCACCTGTTGATCGACGCGATGCGAATCGATCATCCCTGCCGCCAGACGAAGCTCATCTATGGGGACTCGCTGAGTCTCTCGATCGCTGCGGCTTCGGTGGTCGCAAAGGTGCACCGCGACGCTCTGATGCGCGAGCTCGACCACGCCCACCCAGGTTATGGGCTGGCCTCGCACAAGGGGTATGGGACTCCGGAGCACCGCCGTGCGTTGGCGCAACACGGGCCTTCCGTGCTGCATCGCCGCACATTTGCTCCGGTAAAGGCAGTCGATCCGAATGCTGTGATCGAAGAGATGGTCTCGGGCGAATTGTTCGATCTTGACCTTGAGGAGGCGGCCGATTGGGTCAGCGATTGATGTGCGTCGTCGCGCATCCGGACGATGAGTGCTTTGCGTTTGGTGGAGCGCTGGCTCTGGCGGCCGATCGCGGCATTGAAACCTATGTGATCTGTATGACCGATGGTCAGGCGGCAACTCATCGGGCCTCCGCTGCTACGGGCGTGGAGCTAGGAAAGATGCGACGCCAGGAGTTCGCTGCTTCCTGCAGGGTGCTTGGTGTAACCCAGCACGAGCTGCTGGACTATCACGACGGCCAGTTACAGAGTGTTGCGATTGCAGGTGCGACGGAGCATCTGGTGAAGCGGATGCGGCGCTTTCGTCCTAATGTCGTGATTACGTTTGGCGGCGATGGGGGGCTGAATACTCATCCCGATCACATGATGGTTTCCTTCCTGACGACGACGGCTTTTCACTGGTCCGGACAGGCGAAGAGGTTTCCGGAGAGCGGAGCGGTCTACCAGCCCGACCGCCTGTTTCACCTGACGACAAATTTCTTCATTCCGGACAGGCAGCCTCCATTGCCGATCCCGTGGACGACGGTTCTGGACATCGAGTCCGTGCGCGAACGCAAGAGCGAAGCGTTCCGACAGCACCTCTCGCAGGCGCCCTTGATGGAGCGGACGAAGGCCTTGTTTGCGAAGTTCGGCGGCCAGGAGTTCTATGCGCTGATGGCCACGCGTGATCCTGGAGCGGCAAAACAGCTGACGGACCTGTTCGAAGGGCTGCCCGACTGAGGGAGTCCCTCCCCCCATAATTCGCAAAATCTTAGAATATAAAGACTTAGCTTCGGACCTCTGTACTAATAATGCAGGCGAAATCCAGTCGAACTTCTCCATGACTCTCTCCCGTGGCATGGCTGCGCTTTCTTTAACAAAGCATGCCTCGGCGTGAACACGCCAAAATCGCCAGCTTTCTGTACTTCTATTTTACGTAACTTGCCACATGAAATCGGCACTTACATCTTATTGATGTAAATAGCTTTAGGTGAAACAGGGGCTTGACAGGATAGACTGGCGGTCATGGTTCGAATGATGGAAGAGATCCTCGATCCCCTTCTCCTTTTTCAGGATTGGTTACGCGAAGCTGAAACAACTGAGCCCAACGATGCCAACGCGGCGGCTTTGGCGACAGCGACGGCAGACGGCATGCCCAGCGTTCGAATGGTTCTGGTGAAACAGGTCGACCGGCGCGGATTCTGCTTCTACACCAATGCGGGCAGCAGAAAGGGCCGCGAACTGGCTGCCAATCCCAAGGCGGCGCTGTGCTTTCACTGGAAGAGTCTCGGAAGGCAGGTGAGGGTGGAAGGCCCTGTCGTCGAGCTTCCGTCCGCGGACGCCGATGAGTACTTCCACAGCCGCTCGCGCGAGAGCCAGCTGGGTTCCGCGATCTCGCGGCAGAGCAGACCGGTCGAGAGCCGGGAGCGCCTTGAGGAGTTGGTGAAGGAGTTCGCGGCAAGCCATCCGGGAGCGATTCCGCGCCCGGAGTACTGGAAGGGATATGCCCTTCGGCCCGAAAGGATGGAACTGTGGGTGAACGGAGCACATCGTCTCCATGACCGGTTTCTTTTCGTGCGCGAGGGCAAAGGCTGGGCTCGACAACGGCTATTCCCGTAGATCATTATCGACCGGACACCCAGGGACCGAGAGGCAGGGCCGCGATCTGTAAATCCGTTCTTTTCAAAAGGGCAAAAAGAGAGTGTGTTTATGTCCGTTCCGGCCCTTCGTATTTATCTCGCTGCGGCGGTGATGGTTATGATGGCGCTGTCGCTTGGAGCTCAAACTCCCGCGAGGCAAGTGCACCTGTCGGGAGTGGTGAGCGATATAGCAGGCGATCCGGTCGCCGGTGCGACGGTCTACGTCCGGGCGGGGTTTCAGGAGACGCAGACTACCTCTGATAGTTCGGGGCGCTACGATCTGGTCGTCCCCACGGGAACGGCCAAGATTGAAGTGGCCATAGGGCAACAGAGCTTCTTTCGCATTGCGCTGGATATAGAGGATAACCGGGAGCTGAACGTCACGCTAAGGAGCGGCGAGACGGTTACGGTACGGGCGGATCAAGACGCGCTAACGCCAGATCCGGCTACGCTCGGCTACTCCCATACAGAGCTTCTGGACGCCAATCCCGGCAGACCTGGAGTTCCGGTCTCCGTACCGGGCTATCCAACGGAGACGGCCTCGGGTGGAATCAAGGCTCCGCAGTATTTCGCGCCCGGCGTAGCCGGAGATCATGGCGAACCAGTCGCACAGTTCTTCGGGATCGGAAATTTTCTCTTTCAGAACAACCTGACCGCAAATGCACATGGCAACGGCTATGCCGACCCGAACTTCATCATCGGTTCGACGGTGGGCGGTGTTGTGATCGACAACGCTGGCTATAACGCGCGATACGGAGATCATTCCATCAACCTCGCAGTGACCTATGCGATCCGCAATCGTATTCCAACGTTCGTGCAAATGATCACAGACGGTCGTGATGGCGGATTTTCGGCGGGTTGGGCTCCACGGGACGACCGCAAGAAAGCATGGATTGCGGCCGAGGGCTTGTGGGGTAACGGTTTTCTGCGACGAGCGGAGGAACGGCAGCAGTACAAGGTGAATGCGCTTCGGGCGTGGGATGTGGGCCATCACGAGCTGACCGCCTATGGGATCGGCTACTACGGCTTTTCACGGCTGCCTGGATTGATTCCCATCGATACGCCGGTGAAGGACGACACCATCGATACCAGGCAGGCCGATCTGACCCATACCTCCATAGCTTTGATCGCCGATGACTGGCAGATCGCGGAGAAGAGGTCGCTGATGACGGGCGCTTACTTTCGAACCTACAGCCTCGCTCTCCGTTCGAACTTTGGCGATGGCCTGATTCGGCAGAGCGAATTCCGTACTGTCGTGGGAGGCAGTTCAACGTACTCGCAGTCCCTCTCCCCGAACTGGCTTCTTCTTGCAGGTCTTGAGCTGAGGCGAGAGGCTCCGCGCGGATTGGACCTGGCGCGCGCGGACGAGGAAGGAGTCTTCCAGCCGGTAACGAGCAACGACCTTACGATAACGACCACATCGCCATTCGCCGCAGTTACAGGTAAGCCAGTGCGGCACGTGCAGGTCTATCTCGGTCTTCGACGCGATCAATTGGCCTTCGACAACCGCGATCTGCTTTCACCCGCTAACTCGTTCGACCGGTGGCCGGGAGTTACGAGCCCGAAGATCAACGTGACGTTTGGAGAAGCGAACGCGGCTGTACTGCCACAGGTCTCCTTCAGCTTCGGGAAGGCGTTTCATGCAAATGACCCAAGGATCGGAACGGGCTCGGCGCAGGGTGATCTTCTCATTCAGGCACGAGAGTTTCAGATGGTTGCGCTGAAGGAAGTCGGGCGTACGGAACTGCGCCTTACGCTGAGTAAGGTTACCAAATCTGCCCAGTTGGCTAAGATTGACGCGGATACCGGGCTGCAGGAGAACGTAGGACCATCGACAAATCAATTTCTTACTTTGTTGGCGCGCCGGAGAGGATCGCGCGGCTGGTGGCAGGTTTCATGGTCACAGGCCGATGCACGTGATCGCGAGTCGGGTGAGCCAATTCCGGAGGCTCCACGAATGATTGTGGATGTGGTGGGTGGAATCAATCGGCTTCCTCTCGGATTGGACGCCAAAGGTGAGTTTGAGTATGTGAAGGCGAAGCCGCTGGGAGATGGATTCAATGGCATACCGGTCCGGGAGATCCGGCTTGCGTTGAACCGCAGCTTCGTCGATGGCCGGTGGCTGCTTTCGCTCAACGGTCAACTCAACAATGGCTATACGGGACAGACGCTGGAGACACTCGCTGTCGGCACAGAGACAGAAGCCTTTGAACGTCGCGTAGGAGTTCCGCTGCGATCCTACGGTTCAGTCTCGCTGAGTTATTTTTTCGGACGTTAGGAGATGTAGCCTTTCAGAACGGTTTCCAGACGGTTCCAGTGCGCTTCGCTCTCCTGCCCATACTGATTCAGAAGAGCAGAGGCAATCGATCGTTTGTCCGGAAAGTCGACGAAGAGGTCTGCGGCGGCGTCAAGAAATTCCGCGAGCCGGCGTGTCGAATCCTCATGCTTTTCTCCTCAATTTGAGACTCTGATGCCAAAGATGCGGGGTGGTTGATATAGTTCGGGGTGCAACGAAATTGCATTCCAGGGGAGAAGAGATATGGGATCGGAGATGTTTGGGCGGCGCGAGTTTCTGCGGGCGGTGGGTTCGGCGGGACTAATGGCTGGGGTTCCAGCGATGGCGGAGATGAGCGCAATCGATCCGGCACGGGTGGTGCATGAGATTGCTGAGCCGGGTCAGGATGCCGATGCGAAGCCGAAGCACTCGATCAAATTCGCCGTCTGCGGAATGAGCCACGACCACATCTTTGGGATGGTGGGAGCGATTCAGCGCGGCGGTGGCGTGCTGGTGGCGGCCTATGGAGCGGAGCCGGACAAGATTGCCGGGTTCAAGAAGAGATTTCCCGATGTGAAGATGGTGGATTCCGAGGATGCGATCCTGAACGATTCTTCGATCCAGCTGGTGCTGAGCTCGACGATTCCCGACCAGAGAGCGCCACTTGGTGTTCGAGTGATGAAGAAGGGGAAGGACTTCCTGAGCGATAAGCCGGGAGCGACGTCGCTGGCGCAGATTGAAGAGATACGAAAGACAATCGCGGAGACGAAGCGGATTTATGGGATTCTTTATAGCGAGCGGCTCGAGGTGAAGGCGGCGGTGAAGGCAGGCGAACTGGTGAAGGCAGGCGCCATCGGGCGTGTGATCCAGACGATCAACATTGCGCCGCATCAGATCGTGCAGCATGGGGCGGACCCCTATGCAGGCGGCTCGGGTGGACGACCGGACTGGTTCTGGGACCCGGCGCGGTATGGGGGAATTCTCACCGATATCGGATCGCACCAGGTGGATCAGTTCTTGTACTACACAGGGTCGACGCAGGCCGAGGTTGTGGCGTCGCAGGTAGCGAATGTGAATCATCCGCAGAAGCCGAAGTTTCAGGACTTCGGCGACATGATGCTGCGGGGCGATCGGGGGTTTGGGTATGTACGGCTGGACTGGTTCACACCGGATGGGCTTGGAACATGGGGCGATGGACGGCTGTTCATTCTGGGGACAGCTGGGTACATCGAATTGCGGAAGTATGTGGATGTAGCGCGGGGTAAGCAGGGAAACAATCTGTTCCTCGTAGACAAAGATCAGGCGCGTTATATCGATTGCAATAACCTTTCGCTTCCCTTCGGGCCGCAGTTCGTCTCCGACGTTGTAAATCGCACGCACACCGCGCAGGACCAGACGCAATGCCTGCTGGCAGCGGAGCTAGTGGTGCGAGCGCAGATGAAGGCGCAGCACGCGACGCTGAAGGCTTGAGAGTGGCCCGTCCTCTTTTGACGGGAGTAAAATCCGTTCGACCAAGGGGTCTGATCATGTCGGATATAACACGACGTAGGTTTCTTAAGAACGCGGCCGGAACGTCGGCAGTGGTGGGATTTCCAACCATCGTGCCGGCGACTGTCTTCGGCCAGATGGCACCGAGCGAGCGAATCCACATAGGCGCGATCGGGGTGGGGAGAATCTCGCGCGGACACGACCTGCCTGCGATCTTCAAGTACGACGGCGCGCGGGTGACCGCGGTATGCGACCTGGAAGAAGATCGGGCGGAACTGGGAAGGCAGTTCGTCTGCGAGGCTTACACCAAAAAACTGGGCAAGCCGTATGACGCAGTGAAGGTGTATCACGACTATCACGAGCTGCTGGCAAATAAGGAGATCGATGCGGTTGTGATCTCAACGCCAGATCATCAGCACGCAATCGTGGCCGCGGCGGCGGTGCGGGCGGGCAAGGATGTTTATCTGCAAAAGCCGGCATCGCTGACGATTGCGGAGGGGCGCTATCTGAGCAACGCGGTGCAGGCTTCGGGAAGGATTCTGCAGATCGGCAGCCAGCAGAGATCGTGGAAGCAGTTTCACCGGGCATGCGAGCTGGTGCGGAACGGACGTATTGGCGAGGTGAAGCATGTGGAGGTGGGTCTGCCGGGCGATCCGGCGGGAGGCAATGCTACACCGATGCCTGTGCCTAAGGGATTCAACTACGATGCATGGCTTGGGTCGACGCCGGAAGCGGCGTATACCGTCGACCGCGTAATGCCGCAGAAGGGATTCGATCGGCCGGGATGGCTGCGAATGGAGCAGTTTGGGGCGGGAATGATTACCGGCTGGGGAGCTCACCACGTGGACACCGCTCACTGGGGTATGAATACGGAGTACACCGGCCCGGTGGAGATATGGGGAACGGCGGAGTTTCCGAAGAGTGGTCTATGGGATGTCCATGGAAAGTTCCTGACCCATGCGCGCTATGAGAACGGGATGACCATGGATATCTCGGGAGATCTTCCGAATGGCATCAAGTGGTATGGGACGAAGGGGTGGATCTTCGTTACACGCGACGAGATGACAACGCCGACGGCCGGCTCCGGGCAGGTGACGAAGATTGAACCGCTGATGGCGAGTGATCCCAAGATTCTTGACTCGGTGATCGGACCGGACGAGATTCATCTGTACACGGCGAGCGAGCAACATGCGAACTGGCTGGACTGCATCAAGACAAGGAAGCAGCCGACGGCTCCGGTGGAGATCGGGCACAGGGCATGCTCCACTTGCCTGCTGCACCATATCGCGATGAAGACGGGCAGGCACCTGCACTGGGATCCGGAAAGGGAGCAGTTCGAAGGCGACGAAGCTGCAAATGCTATGCTGTCGCGACCGCAACGTTCGCCTTACAGCTTCGACAAGAGCAGCTGGGTCTAGCCGAGAACTCTATTTCGCTTCGTGTTCAGGTTCGCCAAGGCCACGCTCGGCGGCCTCGTTGCGAACCGCCTCGTAACGGCGAGCGAGGATATCGAGTTCGGCGTCGGAGAGATGCTCGATGTCGATCATCTCATTTCGGGCTGATTTAATGGACTCGATCAGTTCGTTGAGCTTGAGGTTGATGGCGCGGGCGTCGCGGTTTTGCGTGTTTTGAATAAGGAAGACCATTAGAAACGTGACGATGGTGGTGCCCGTATTGATGATGAGCTGCCAGGTGTCGGAGTAGTGGTAGAGAGGACCAGTGAGGGCCCATACCACGATGATTCCTATAGCGGCGGTAAAAGCCCAGCGTGACCCGAGATAAAGGCTGCAGGAGTTGGCGAATTGGCCGAAGTGATCTTTATGGGGCAGATCGAGTGAGTTGTTTTCCTTGCTGGTCACGGGCGCGCTCCACGTCGTGAGATGCGAAAGAAGGGTCCGCCTTTGCCTATACGTCTATCTCGGATCCCTTCCCCCAAAGAAACGTCTAAGTGATCCAGAGCCTAGGCAGCGCGCCTCCCTTACCCAAGACCGGATCAGAGTCTGGAAAGGAGACGCGACGCATGCGCTCGAGAACCTGAGGTGTAGCGGCAGTACGACAGATGTCCCAGTGTTCGTTTGGCGGGTAGGCGCCTATGACGAGAAAGTCGTCGGAGGCGGAGATGCGGCAGTGGCCTGTACCGGCGGGAAGTACGGCGACGTCGCCGGCACGGACCGTAACCGTAGTTCCCTGCTCACCGCCTAGCATGATCTCGGCATGTCCCGCTGCGAAGCCGAGGACCTCGTGGGCCGTCGAGTGATAGTGATGAAAATCGAAGACGCCGTTCCTCCATTGCGGAGGCCAGCCATTTTGCGTGAAGAGTCGCTCCATGACGTCAGCGAGATCGGGAGTCACGGCAACAGACCTGCGATAAAGAAGCACGGGCAGGGCGTTATTCGGCATCCATCCATTGGGCTTGAGATGGAGCTGCTCGGGTGAGACAGCTAAAGGAGAGGCGGCGACCTTTCCTGCAATGCCAGCAGCGACGATTCCGGCAGCGAACTTTCTGCGATTGATGGAGCTTTTCATGTTCCGTTAGACGATCCGAATGTCGGTAATGGAATGCAGCCGTTTCGGAGCGATCATGCGCCACGCCTCCAGGATGTGAAGACTAAGCTCTTCATCGCTGACCTCTCCCAGCTCGATTCCGACCCAGCCGCTTACCCCTACGTAGGGAGGCTTAAAGTATTTTTTCGCGGAGTAGCGGATAAGTGCATGTTGTGCTCCGGGCGGCGCGGGAATCCAAATGGCGATGTGTCCGTCGTGATGATGGTTGTTGGCGAACATGGTGAAGACCTTCTTGTTCACAAAGAAGGTTGGTTCGCCGTGCGAAAGCTTCTCAGAGGTGGCGGGGAGGGCGGAGCAGATTCTTCGTACGCGGCTGAGATGCTCGCCATCATTGGATATGTGCCGTTGCGCTGGCATAAACACACCTCCCGGTTGACCAGTGTAGCGGTTTCTTACCTCATCTGAAACTCCGGGCTACCCATCACGAGCGCCATGAGGAGGTTCAGGCTGTCCGTGGGAGCCGACGAAGGTGTGATGAGTTTCCCGAGTTGTTGGTGGATGAGTTCGTTCGTCTGAGCGGAGAGGTCGCCTCCGACAAGTGAGGACTCGAGAAGACTTAGAGCGAAATCCTGACCGGAGACTGCGGATCCAGATGTGCCCGGAACCGCGGCGAATGCTGCCTTACGATAGACCGGCTGTGTGGATTTTGAGGTACCTGCTGCAACAATCGACGGCTGACTCATCAGGCCAATCGCGAGAACGTGCTCGGAGTCGAACTTCTGATTGGGGAATTTGCCGCTCGTAAGCAGGTACGCAAAGTTCAGGCGAGCCACCAGCGCAGAAGAGTTCATCCAACGATCGGCGGTGATGGCGTAGCCGGTGGGAGGAAGAGCGTAGTAAGGCTGCATTCCCATGGTCTTGAGAGTTTGAACCAGAGCTCCAGGATTTACCGGATCGGTAGCTGTCGTGCGGAAAGCAGAGGCCACAAATTCGAAGGGCGTCTTGACCTTACTTCGGAAGGAGCCTCTTGAGTTGAACTCAGGGGATTCGACCATGGTACGGAGAATCGCCTTGATATCTCCATCGGTCGAGAGCCAGGTTGCCGCCATACGATCGACGAGAGCAGGGGGAGGGTCATCGGCGACAAAGCGCTGCGCCAGCTTGAAGCTCACGAAGTGCGCAGTCGCGGGGCTGGCTGCAAGAAGAGTAAGGGCCTGGATGCCTTCCTTCATGCCTGTTTGGTCCGATACGGTAGAAGCCTCCATCTTGTGGCCCATCCACTGTTTTGGACCGGGTTCGTGGCGACGGGGCTCAAAGACGAAGAGACCGGCCTGATGGGGGCGATCGACCGTCCAGCCAGTAAGGATGGCAGAGAGCGCGGTGACGTCGGCCTGGGTGTAACCTCCGTCGACTCCAACCGTGTGAAGCTCCATCAGCTCCCGGCCATAGTTTTCGTTGAGGCCACGGTTGCCTTTTTTTGCGTTCGGACGTGCGGGGTTAACTCCATTGGCAATGGAATTGGGGCCGACGGACTGCCAGTTATCGAGATAGACCATCATGGCCGGTGAGGTCGCCGTTGCCAGAAGCAGATCCCGAAACTTACCCAGGGCATTTTTACGGATAACGTCGCGCTCGTAGCTGGTGGTATACCACTGATCGGAGTTCTTTCCGATGAAGACGTTGAAGTGATTGAACCAGAAGTCGGTCATCACCTCCTGGACCTGTCGCTCGGAGAGAATGGCGCGAAGCACCTTCGCCTGAGACAGTTCGGTGACGATCTGGGAGGAGGAGTTGATGTTCGCAGCCATCGCGTTGAAGAGTTCGCGCTCCCGCGGTGTGAACTGGGAGAGGAGCAGTCCTCTCTGTTCGCCGGACACGTAGGTGGTGAATGCGATGCGATCGGCGACGGGCAATTTGATTAGCGCCGCCATGCGTTGTTCTTTCGGCAGAGCGAAGAGTTCTCCAGCGATGTGGGTAGCGGCCGCACGATCGCGATTCACCTGTTCGGCAAAATGGGGGTCGTTCGCTGAGGAATCTGCCGGGTCGGCACCAGCGTCTTTCCTCTTGCCGGTTTCCTGCTGATTGAGCTTCACGAGCTGGACTTCGTAAACGGCGGCAAGACTGGGATCTGCAGGAGGTTGGAGCTTCTCGTCCGCAACGGCTTTGATGGTGGCGCGATCAGGGAATGCCGTGAGCGCCTGTTCGGGCGTCATGGTAAGAGTTGGATAGGCTGCAAGACGTTTGTTGAGAGCGTCGTCCGTGATGCTATCCGGATTCAACTGTTGCTCAAACCATTTGTCCGCTCCCAGCGCGAGGACACGGTCGACATCACCTGGACGTGGACCGAAGGTAAAGCGATTCAGAATCTGGGTAGTGCGCTCACGCTGATTCAGAGGGATAGAGATGGGCTGCTTTGGGGATACGGACGACCTGGATTTTGCCGCTCTTGCGTGTGCCGATGGCTTGGGCCGTTGCTTTGCTGCTGGATCGCTCTGGGCCTGAAGAGGTGTTACTGCCAGGGCGAGAATTGCTGTAAAGACAACACGCATTAGCCTACCCCTCACCGTTAGACAAACGGCTTGCGTCAAAAGTTGCGGTCAGATTCGCGTGGCCTCGATAATCTCAGATTCTTGTAGTGTGCAGCTCGGGCCCTGATCCGCGGCGCTGCTTAAGGACGGTGTGGCCGAGACGTGCGAGCAGGAGAACGGTGAGAACCGCGGTTACCTTCCATGGGGTCCGGACGCCAGCTTTGACCAGCCACCAGTAGTGGATGACGGCTGCGGCTCCTGCAAGGTAGAGCAGGCGGTGCAGACGTTGCCAGGCTTTACCTCCCATGGCGCGCATGATGGAAGCAGGCGAGGTAAGGGCGAGGGCAAGAAGGATGACCCAGGCAAGAAAACCGACCTGGATGAACCGGCGCTTCAGGACGTCGTCCCAGATGGTCGGCCAGACGATCTTCCACTCATCGAGGACGATACTCAGGTGTCCGGCGCGAACGCCGGTGAGCACGGTGGGGAGATCGTAGCCGGAAAAGAGGAAGATGTAAGTCGCCAGGTGCAGCGACGCGTAGAAGAAAGCGTAAAGACCGATGAGACGGCGGAAGCGTATGAGCCAGGAGATTCGCGATGAAAGCCGGCGCACGGGCGTGACGGCGAGCGAGGAAAGAAGAATCCACAATGCCCAGTCGCCGGTAAAGTGCGTGATGTAAGCGACGGGATCGGGATCGAGCTCCAGGGCGCCTGAGGTGTAAAAGCGGACCAGCCAGAAAAACGGCGTCAGGCAAATAAGATGCACGACGGCTTTGAGAATCAGGATGGTGCGTTTTGACATTGCGAAGATTGGCTGCCGGGATCAGTAATAGCGCTTCAGATTCATCCCATTGTAGAGGCTTGCCACCTGGTCGGCATATCCGTTGAACATCTGTGTGGGTATGGTGCGAGGAAACGCGGAGCTGTCAATGCGGCGTTCGCGCGACTGGGTCCAGCGGGGATGGTCGACCTGCGGATTCACATTGGAGTAGAAACCGTACTCCTGCGAGCTGATTTCGTTCCAGGTGGTCTTCGGCTGCTTGTCCGTGAAGTGGAAACGGACGAGGGATTTCGCGCTCTTGAAGCCGTACTTCCAGGGCAGAACGATGCGAATCGGAGCACCATTCTGGTTGGGAAGAACCTGACCATAGCATCCGAAGGCGAGGAGAGCGAGAGGATTCATGGCCTCATCGAGACGCAGCCCTTCGCTGTAGGGCCAGTCATAGCCCCCCGGAAGATCCGGCATCTGCTTTTTATCGAGGAGCGTGACGAACTGCACATACTTGGCGCTCGGCAGAGGCTCGCAATAATTGATGAACTCCGAAAGAGAGTAGCCATCCCAGGGAATGACCATGGACCAGGCTTCGACGCAGCGATGGCGATAGATGCGGGACTCGATGGGCCGGTACTTCAGGAGGGTGTCGATGTCCAGCGTCTGCGGCTTTTTAACCATGCCGGTGACCTGGACGGTCCATGGACGAGTCTTGAGCGTGTGGGCATTTCGGGCCGGATCGCTCTTGTCGGTACCGAACTCATAAAAGTTGTTGTAGTGAGTCGCCTTCGCAAACGGCGTCTGATTCTCGGAGGTGGTGTACTTGCCGGGAGCAGTCGAAAGTGCCTGTGCATGGACGGTCGTGGAGGGAAAGAAGACGTCGGGAATGTAGCTCGCAGCGAGCGCTCGGGCAGTAAGTGTGGCGGCTCCTCCAATAAGCACACGCCGTTGCCGCCTGTAGCGTTCGAAGGCCTCCTGCGGCGTGATGTCGGAGGAGCGGATGGCGGAGTCAAGACTGTGGGACCTGCGGAGTAACATAACGATTCCCTTCTCTGGCGTGGTCTGTGCGGATCAGAGCCACGTCTCTATTTGATGGATAGGATAGCTAAAGGTAACTTGGCACTGCGATTTTCATCCTGTCGTGCGTCTGAAAAGTTGCGCTGCAGGACGACGAGGGAGCAAACTGTCATGCATGATAACCGCCGCACGCGAAAAGGACCTTATCAGCGCCGCCGACATTCTGCTCGATGCCCGGAGAACCTGCACGCCCATTGCTGATCTGCCAAAGGAACTGAGGCCTGCCACGCTCGAGGAGGCATACTTCGTCCAGGACAGGATGTCCTGGGCCTACGAGCGCGTTGGGGGTTGGAAAGTTGGCGCGCCGACGCCAGAGGCAACGCCGGCATTTGCCCCTATGCCAGCGGATTGGATGATCTGCAGCGGATGCCAGATGAGAGGGTTGAACCACAGGTATCGGGGGATCGAGGCGGAGATAGCCTTCAAACTGGGAGCGGATTTACCTCCCAGAGAGACCCCTTACACTCTTGAAGAGGTCATCGCGGCCGTTGCGAGCATGCATCCGGCAATCGAGATTCTGGAAACCGCTCTCGTAGACCCTGACCGGGCGACGAAATTGACCTCGGTGGCTGATATGGCGATGCATGGCGGCTTCGTGTATGGCGATCCCGTCCCCGACTGGCAGAGCATCGACTTTACGAAAGAGTCCGTGTCGCTTGCGGTGGATGGGGCAGTGCGCGTGGAGCGCATGGGGTCCAACACGGCTGGCGACCTGCTGCGACTGTTGCCATGGCTGGCCAACGAAGGTGCGAACCGGACCGAAGGATTGCAAGCCGGGGATTGGATTACAACCGGCAGCTGGACCGGAAACACGCTTGTGAAAGCCGGAGCCATTATTGAGGCAAAATTCGGTCGCGCCGGCAAAGTGGCCCTTCGATTCGCTTAACAGGCTGTGCAGCAGCAACATACAACCCGGTTTCTACATCGCAAACACCGTATAACGGGCATTCCATGGCCGACTACCGCATCTATGGTGTTTCGCCCCATGAGGCCCAAAATGTTGTATGAAATCTGGCATCTTTGGGGGTATTGTGGGGAATCTGATGGAAACAGGCGGATTCGCCTGCAATTTCTGAGATAGAGCGGGCAGGCACTGACCGCGAAACGTGAGGTTAGGAATGGCACGTCCTTATTGGTCTGGGCAGATACAGATTTCTCTGGTTTCTTTTGGGGTAAAGCTGTTTGTGGCGACAGAGGCAAAGAGCGAGATTCGCTTTCACCAGATAAGCCGAACGAGCGGCGAACGGGTTCGCCACCAGAAGGTTGCCGCCAGCGCAGTCGAGGACAATCCCTCCGAGGCAGCGGCGGCGCTCGATAAGAACGAGATCGTCAAGGGATATGAGTATCGCAAGGGCGAATATGTAACGATTGAGCCGAAAGAGCTGGAGCAGTTGCGTATTCCTTCCAAGCACTCGATCGAAGTATCCCAGTTTGTAAACCTCGACGAGTTGGAACCGGAATATTTGGAGAAACCCTATTTCATCGTTCCAGAGGACGATGTGCAGGCCGAAGCCTTCGCGGTTGTGCGCTCTGCGTTGAAGAAGACGAAAAAAGCCGCACTGGGCAAGATCGCCTTTGGCGGCCGCGAACATGTCTTCGCGATCACGGCCGACGATGACGACAAACTGGGCGGAATGATGGGCTACACGATGCGCTACCAGGAGGAGCTTCGCGACCCTGCTGAATACTTCAAAGACATCAAGAAGGTCGCAGTCAACGAGGACTCTCTCGAACTCGCAATGGAACTGATCAAACGAAAGGCGGCGAAGTTCGATCCAGGCAAGTTCAAGGATCAATACGAAGCCGCGGTGCGGGAGTTGGTGGAAGCAAAGGTCAAGCATGCGCCGATTCCGAAGGATGAGGTAGAAGCGCCACGACGCGGCCAGGTAATCAACCTTATGGATGCCCTCCGCAAGAGCGTAGGAGGCGACGCAGCGGCGGAGAGCTCGTCGGGCAAGAAGAAGCCATCGACTTCGGTGAAGGCAACTGCATCGAAGGAGGAGAAGGGCATTTCGTTGGTGAAGTCGGCGAAAACTTCGAAGCGCCGGTCGGCGTAACCGAGTCGATCCGTAGCGATACGAGCTTCGCCGGATACCGACCCAGGAGCGAGAATGGCGGGTTCCAAAGAGGCAGCCGCGAAGAAATCGACGAAGGCAGAGCAGAAGAAGACCGCAACGAAAAAACCGAAAGCCTCGGCCAACGGTGACTCTGCGGCCAATGCAGTCGACGAACAGCTTGCGCGCTATCGCTCGATGCGTGATTTCAACATCACTGAAGAGCCGAGCGGTGGAGACGAAAAGAAGGGTACGTCGAAAGGCCTTCCCTTCTGCGTGCAGAAGCATGCGGCTTCGCATCTCCATTACGACTTCAGGCTCGGATGGAATGGTGTCTTAAAAAGCTGGGCGGTGGCCAAGGGCCCGAGCTACTTTACCGGAGACAAGCGGCTGGCGGTGCAGGTAGAAGATCACCCCATGGAGTATGGCGGCTTTGAGGGAATCATTCCGCACGGTCAATATGGCGGAGGGACCGTGATGCTGTGGGACCAGGGAATGTGGGAGCCGCAGGCTGGCCACACGGACATCGATGCAGGTCTCCGCGATGGAAGTTTGAAATTTCTGCTCCATGGAACGAAGCTCAAGGGAAAGTGGGCTTTGATTCGCATGGGAGGAAAGTGGGCAAAGGAAAAAAAGCCGAACTGGCTGCTCATCAAAGAGCACGACGAGTTCGAGCGCCGGCAGGACGAAGAGCCGATAACGGAGTCCGAGGCTGACAGCGCGGTCACGGGAAGATCGATCGAAGAGATTGCGCGCAACGAAGACCACGTCTGGAATTCAAAGGACACGCGTTCGGGAAGCAAAGCATGGTTTCGAAAAGAGAGCCGCGATGCGAAGGCTGAAGCGCCGGCTGCGAAGACTGTGCCAGCGAAGTTGCTGGAACGGATCGACGAACTTCCGGAGGAGCAACAGCCAGGGTTTATTCCACCACAGCTCGCACTGATGGCAGAGACGCCGCCGTCGGAAGATGGGTGGCTGCATGAATTGAAGCTCGATGGATATCGAATGCAAGCGAGGAAGGACGGCACCAAGGTTCAGATGCTGACCCGAACGGGGTTGGACTGGACAGCGCGTGTGAAATCCGTCGCCAGTGAGATTGCGAAACTCGCAGTTGAGAAGGTCACGCTCGATGGCGAAGTGGTCGTGGTTGCACCCAACGGGACGACGAATTTCGCTGATCTGCAGGCCTCCATGCAGCAGGGTGCAAAGAACGCCCTGACCTACTTCGCCTTTGACCTGCTCCACCTGGAAGGTAAAAACACGCGTAATCTCCCCCTGAAACAACGCAAAGAGGTCTTAGGCGCGCTGCTGCAAGGAGTTGACGAGGATCGGCTGCGATTAGGCGAACACATAGAGACGGGCGGTGCGGCGCTTCTGCGCGAAGCCTGCAAACTGCAGGCGGAAGGAATCGTATCCAAGCGAGCCTCGGGAAAGTATGTGTCGGGTCGGAGCGGCGACTGGCTCAAGATGAAGTGCCTGCACGAGCAGGAGTTCGTTGTCGGTGGTTACACGCTTCCTACAAATAAGATTCACGGTGTGGGCGCTCTTCTGCTGGGTTATTACCTGGATGGAAAGCTTATCTATGCAGGACGTACGGGCACGGGTTTCACGCAGAAGACCCATCGCATCTTACGGGATCGGCTCGAATCGCTCGCACGAGATTCCTCTCCTTTTGAGAGTCTGCCAGGAGATGCCAGAAAGGGCGCACGGTGGGTGAAGCCTGAGATGGTGGTGCAGGTCCGATTTGCCACATGGACCGCAGACCATCTTGTGCGTCAGGCGGCATTTCTCGGCATACGCGAAGATAAGGCAGCAAAGGAAGTGACACGCGAGGAGCCCGATGTCTCCCTGGGGCCGAGGCGGTCTCGACCTAAAGCTGCCACTCATCGCAGCGATGCTGGCGAATCGAGCGTGTCGAGACGGTCCAATGAATCGATAGAACATGCACCGGTCCGTTTAACGCATCCGCAAAAAGTGCTGGATGATTCCTCGGCGATAACAAAGCAAATGCTTGCGGACTACTACTGGGCCGTGGCGGAGTGGATGCTGCCGCACATCGCCGATCGCCCGGTAAGCCTGGTCCGTTGTCCCGAAGGCGCAGGAAAACCCTGCTTCTTTCAGAAGCATGTAAACTCCATGCTTCCGAAAGGAATCGGCAGCGTAGATATTGCCGACAAGAACGGCAAGGTGGAGCCGTACATCACGCTCAACAGCGCCGAAGCGCTTGCCGGGCTGGCACAGATGGGGGTGCTTGAAGTACATCCGTGGGGATCGCGTAACGAGCACCTGGAACAACCCGATCGGCTTGTCTTCGATCTCGATCCAGATGAGGAGCTCAAGTGGATCGAGGTCGCTGAGGCTGCGAGTGAAGTTCGTGTTCGTCTGAAAAAACTGGGCCTTGAAAGCTTTGTGAAGACAACAGGAGGAAAAGGACTCCACATCGTTGCTCCGGTAAAAGCGGATCATGCGTGGCCTGAGGTGAAGGAATTTTCCCGGCAGTTTGTGGTCGCAATGGAAAAAGCCGACCCGCAAAGATACCTGACGAAGATGACGAAGGCTGCGCGGAAGGGAAAGATCTATCTGGATTACCTGCGAAACGAGCGGGGAGCTACCTCTGTTGCACCTTACTCGCCCAGGGCGCGGGAAGGAGTCGCTGTCTCGATGCCTCTGAGTTGGGCTGAGCTGAAGAAGATGAACGAGCGGCCCTTATTCCAGGTGGCTAACTTCTCGGAGTGGCGAGAGCGGCTCAAGAAAGATCCCTGGAAAGATATGGAAACAGTGAATCAGAAGCTCAATCTGTAAGAGCTTCTGACCGCGCTGTTAGTTCGTCGTCTGCTTCAAGAGCGGACTCAGCCTCATGACGAGGCATTTCGCGGCACCGCCCGCTTTGAGAAATTCGCTTAGTTGAAGAGGAATGACGGTGAAGTTCGCTTCCTTCAGCCGTTCTGTCAGTTCCCTGCTTATCTCGTTGACCAGAATGCTGCGATCGACATTGATCGCGTTGCACGCGAAACGTACTGCATCCGCCTCTGAGACAACGATACGTTTGTGGACCGGATAGAATGCTTCGATGCTAGAGACAGATGCTGCGTCGAAGGCGGCCGGATAGTACATGACGTAGCCATCGTTCAATGGTGCGAAGCAGGTATCGAGATGATAAAAACGTGGATCGATAAGGTGGAGAGAAACCACCTCCACATTCCAGACGTGTGCAAGCTGAAGATGACTTTCTTTTGTGCTACGCCTTCCGTAGCCCGCCCAAAGCGGGCCTCCATTCAGCGAAAAGAGCGCATCGCCTTCACCCTCAAAGGAAGTACTCTGCGGCAGCCGAATGACGGTATAGCCGCACTCTTCAAACCAACGAGCAAAGTGCAACTCTTCGCCCTGACGTTCTGAGTGAAAGAAACTGCTCACAATGACGATGCCATTGCGCTCGAGACCAGCATTGGCCGTAAAGACCATATCGGGCAAGCCAGGCTGAGGATCAATCAGCGTAACGTCAGCGATCTCCGATAGAGCGTTATGAAGATGTTGCCATTGTGCAGCGGCCCGCTCGGGGGATGCGGCATGAACATTGTCGGCCATCCATGGGTTGATGACGTAGTTGACATCGAAGAACCTCGGCGAACACATCAGGTAGGACGGCCTCGGTGAGGCAACAGGGGAGATCGTTCGGACGATCTCGATGGATTGCGTGCTCATAGTTCCTCTTCACTATGAGCATGTCCTATCCCGTAAACCCGCGTCAACACTAATGATTATGCATGGAAGGATGAATAATCATACAGGAGAGAGGCCGCGTGCTTTGACCTTCCAGGAGATGGTCATGGCCGAATTTGAAATCGCGGGAAGATGCCTGTAAGGCGTTCCTCCCGCGATCTCTTCCTACTGGCTGATCGTGATCTGTTGTTGTTCGAGTGTGCTTGCATCGTCATCGCAACCGTCAGGACGCGGCCGAGGTCTCGAGCTGAAGCGAATGAGAATGCTCTTGACGACAACATAGAGAACAGGAATGAAGAACAGATTGAGGACGGTCGAGAGCACCATGCCGCCTACGATTGCCGTACCTACTGAGTGACGACCGAGAGCTCCAGCACCGGAGGCAAAGTATAAGGGAAGCACGCCCAAGATGAAGGCAATCGACGTCATCAGGATAGGACGCAGTCGAAGTTCGGCCGCGATGACGGCTGCTTCAACAACACCTTTTCCATGTTCCATCTGCTGCTCTGCAAACTCTACGATCAGAATCGAGTTTTTAGCCGACAAGCCAATCAGCATAACAAGGCCGATCTGGACGTAGACATCGTCCACGAGTCCACGTGCCGACACCAGAGCGAGCGCGCCAAGCACGGCCATGGGAACCGCCAGGAGAATGATGAACGGCAGAACCCAACTCTCGTATTGCGCAGAGAGCGTGAGATAGACGACGAGCAAACCAAGGCCAAAGATAATGACAGCCTTGCCGCTGGATTCTATCTCTTCGAGAGCGAGACCCGTCCACGAGTACATCATGCCCTGAATCTTGTTTTTCTCGAAGAGTTGCTGCATCTTCTCGAGTCCCTGGCCTGAGCTGAGACCCGGCCCCGCGGCTCCGTCAATCTCCGCAGAGCGGAAGATGTTGTAGTGGTAAATAACCTGGGGACCCGCCGTTTCCGTGATGCTGACCAGATTGTCCAACGGAATCATCTGACCGCTGTCGGAACGGACATAGAACTGCCGGAGATCCTTCGAATTCCTACGGAAATTCTGGTCAGCCTGAACATAGACGCGATACGAGCGATTGTTGAAGTCAAAGTCATTGACGTAGCTCGAACCCATGTATGTTCCCAACGCAGAGGTAATCTGCGCCAGCGGGACGCCGATGGCCTTAGCCTTCTCACGGTTGATCGTGACGAAAAGCTGCGGGTCGTTCGACGTGTAAGGCGTGTAAAGACCGACCAGACCTGAATGTGGATCACGGCTCTGCGCGACCATGGTATGAGCCACGCGGTCGATGTCTCCGAAGGTGTTACGCCCCTGGTCCTGCAGCATGAATTGGAAGCCGCCGACCGAACCGATGCCCTGAATCGCGGGCGGTTCAAAGGCAGCTACGATGCCACCGGGAACCTGGAACAACTTCGGCGCAATTTCAGCTACGATGTCATGTGCGGAATGCCCCGGACCCTTCTTCTTGCGCTCATCGATGGGTTTGAGAGGAGCGAAGATGATGCCCGCGTTCGGAGAGCTTCCTCCGGTCAGTGAAAAACCCATAACGGAAAACGTGCCGAAGACATCATCGTTCTGGCGGATAATCGCGGCTGCTCGATCTGCAACTTCCGTCGTATAGGCGAGCGATGCGCCCGGAGGGGTCTGCACAATGTTGATGAAGTAGTTCTGGTCTTCCGAAGGAACGAAGGCTGTCGGCACATGGTTGTACATGTAGACCGTTCCGGCAAGACCCGCCGCGAAGAGCAGCATCATGATAACGCGGAGCTTGACCACATGCGTCACCAGGTACGCATACCCGGAGATAACTTTCTGGAGACCTTTCTCGAAAAGACCCAGCAGGCCACCATGTTTGGTTTCAGGCCGAAGAAGAATCGCAGCCAGTGCGGGTGACAGGGTCAGCGCATTGAAGGCGGAGATGGCGATCGAAAACGCGATGGTGAGCGAGAACTGCTTGTACAGGATACCGGTCGTTCCCGGGAAGAAGCTGACGGGTATGAAGACGGAGATCAGCACAAGCGAGGTTGCGATAACGGCGCTGGTTACCTCGGCCATAGCGTCGGATGTAGCGCGATGGCTGTCACAGTGTTGCTCGTGAATATGACGTTGGACGTTTTCAATGACGACGATCGCGTCGTCCACAACGAGTCCTGTCGCCAGGGTGATGCCGAAGAGAGTCAGCGAGTTGATCGAGAAGCCAAAGATCTTGATGAAGGCAAAGGTACCCACCAGCGAAACTGGAATCGTCGCAGCCGGAATAATGGTCGCGCGCCAGTCCTGAAGAAAGAAAAAGATCACCACGATGACGATGATGATGGCTTCGATGATGGTATGGACCACCTCTTTAACCGAATCCCCTACGACGGTGGTGGTGTCGAAGGCGATGATGTATTCGAGGCCTGGCGGAAATGACTTGTATAAGTCTGCAAGAACCGCCTTGCACTGCCTGTCCACTTCGAGCGCGTTCGCATTCGAGAGCTGCTGCACGCCGACACCTACGGCGTCACCGCCCGAAAACTTCAGACTGGTATCGTAATTTTCCGCTCCAACTTCGGCACGGCCCACATCCCTGAGCAGAACGAGCCCTCCGTTATTCGGTGAGTTCTTGAGGATGATGTTTTCAAACTGACGCGGATCGGAGAGTCTACCGACGACACGCACCGCCATCTGATATTCCTGCACGCTATCTGCGGGGGGGCGTCCCAGTTGGCCCGCGGCGACTTCCACGTTCTGCTCAGAGAGCGCGTTGGTAACGTCGAACGCGGTGAGGCCGCGGGCAGCGAGGCGAGCCGGATCGAGCCAGACACGCATGGCATACTTGCGCTCGCCAAAGATAAGGACATCGCCGACGCCTGGTACACGCTTAAGGGCATCTTTGACATAGACGTCGATGTAGTTGGAGATGAACTCCTGCGAGTATTTTCCATCGCGCGCGACAAAGCCCGCAGCAAAAACAAAGTTGCTATTGGCTTTGGTGATGGTGATGCCGGTCGCATTCACGGTGGCAGGCAGACGGCCCTGCGCGGAGGCAACTCGGTTCTGCACGTCTACTGCAGCGATCGACAGGTCGTACCCTGTACGGAAGGTAATCGTGATGTTCGAGGTTCCGTCGTTTGAGCTGGTCGAGCTCATATAACGCATCCCCTCAACGCCATTGATCGCCGTCTCCAACGGAATCGTTACTGCCGATTCCACGATCTGCGAGTTAGCGCCGATGTAGTTGCTGGTTACGACAACCTGTGGTGGCGCCAGTTGCGGGTAGAGTGAGATCGGCAAAGTGGGGATAACGACCGCGCCGGCGAGAACGATAAGCAAGGCGCAGACCGTAGCGAAGATCGGGCGGCGAATGAAGAAATCTACGAACAAGGTGACCTCTCACCGGCGCGGCTGGCACCGGGGGAAATACGAACGTCCTCATCCTTCGCAGCGCCCGAAGCCAAGAGACTGACGAAGAGATAGGTTGCGTCTCAATACAGCTCTAGCTCATGGGCTGAACGGGCGCACCATCCTGCAGGAACTGAAGGCCCGAAACGATCACCTTATCGTCGGGGTTCAGCCCCTTCAGTACAGGGTAGTTATTGCCGATCGGTTCCCCAAGCGTAACTGGAATCTGACGTGCGGCGTACTTTCCATCTTTCTGCGCAGCAACAAAGACGAAGCTCTGTCCGCCGACCCGGGTAACTGCAAGAACCGGAACGACAGGCGAGGGATTGGTGTTCCAGGTGACGCGTGCCTTAACCAATTGCTCTGTGCGAAGACCTTTGGCTCCACGAGGAATAGGCGCCTTCGCAAGAATGCTTTGCAACCCGTTATCTACCTGAGGCGAAAGAAAGTTTACCGTCGATTTGACCAGCGTGTTTCCGTCCGTATCGATGATCTCGACCGGCAGGCCGGTGCGAACTTCCGCTGCTCGCTCGGTCGGAATATAGATGTAAGCCTCCAATTCGACATTATCGTCGACCGTCGTCAGGACGGTGGTGGTGGATACGTAGTCGCCAACGTGCACAGGAACGTCACCCACAACACCCGCGAACGGGGCGCGAATCAGAAAGTATTCGAGCTGTTGTTGCTGCGTAGCCGTCAGGGCGGCATTCGCCTCGTAATCCGCCTTGGAGTTCTCAAACGCCTGGATAGCCTGGTCGTAAGCGTCGCGAGAGACAACGCCAGCCTCAAAGAGCTTCTTCTGACGATCGAGCTGGATCTTGTCGTAGTCGAAAAGGGCCTTCTTTTGGGCCTGGGTTCCCATCTGCGATTGGACTGTAGCGGATTGCTTCAGGGGGTCGATTTGCATCAAGGGCTGGCCAGCTTTAACGACGTCACCGGATTTCACAAAGATGCGAGTCAGATTGCCCTCGACCTGCGGCTGCATCGTCGCCGAACGTCTCCCTTTGATCGTGGAGACATAGGTATCGGAGATGGGAACGGGCGAGAGCGTAACCGGTGATACCTTGACCGGCATCGCCTGCGGCGGAGCAGCCGCCACCGTCTCGTGCTTGCAGCCGGAGAGTGTAAGACCCATCGCCGCAACGGCAGTAAGTGAAAGGACGAACTTGAATTTCAAAGACGCGATCTCGGACAAGGTGTTTCTCCTAAAAGCTACACAGAACGACAAGGCGGCCTACTCGGCAATGATGGTCCTTCGGAAGATTGGACTAGGTTGAGCGGCCCAGGATGCTCAAAATCTAACCCGCAATAACAGTTTGAGTTTCCAGTTAGATGTCCATGATAGAAGAAAGATGCGCAAAAGACTGGAGGCAGGGATGAGGCCAGGCTGTGCCTGTTTCTCAGTGCCTCAATCCTGGGAAAATGAGAACGGATTAAAGCTCTCATTCCTATCAAACGCATCGGCTCCTTCGGCCCGCTTAAGCCAGTGAATCACCACATAAGTTAAGGGGGTGGCAAGAACCTCGTATCCGACCTTGAGAAGATAGCCCGTCGCTATCATATTCCCAAGTGTCCGTACTGACACAGTGCCCGCAAAGGTAAGAAAAACAACAAGCGTCGTGTCTACCGCTTGTCCTACGATGGTCGACCCGATGGTGCGGGTCCACAACATGCGACCATTTGTAAGCAGTTTCAACCGTGCCATCGTATAGGAATTGGCAAATTCCCCTGTCCAGAAGGCGGCGAGACTGGCGGCGAGGATCCTGGGGATAAATCCGAATACGGTCGCAAAGGCCTGCTGGTTGTGCCAACCGGGAGCAGGAGGCAGGGCGATTGTGATGGTTCCCATCAGATAAAGCAGTGCTGTACCGAAGAAACCTAACCAGATGGCGCGCCGCGAAGCGGCAAAACCGTAGACTTCGGTAAAAACGTCTCCAAAGATATAGGTAACGGGAAAAAGAAGGACGGCTCCGCTGACTGCAAACGGCCCGATGAGACAGGCCTTTTGAGCCACAAGATTGGAGACGAGCAGGATGACGACAAATGCGGTTGTCAATGCGTCGAGGTATTTGTAGCGGTTCCCAGGGTTGTTGGTCATGCGCGGCGAGGTGCTCTTGCAGTATTTCCTTTTCCCGACAGAAATCGCCAATCGCCGGGAACGACGGCGATGACGTCGAATAAGCAATGATATTGTTAATGAAGATGAAGGGACGGCGTATTTTCGTCCCAGAAGCGTCCCCGTCGTCTAGCCCGGCCCAGGACACCGCCCTTTCACGGCGATAACACGGGTTCGAATCCCGTCGGGGACGCCAATCAAATCAATAACCTTGCACTATCATTTCCTACCCCATCAATTCGCGGGGACGATGGGGGACGATAGCACCATTATTGACAGGTAAGCCCCCTCCAAAAGCGGTATCGAGCTTTCCCATAGCTCCCGCCATGTAACCGGGCGACAGATGGGCATACCGCTGAGTCATACGTGGCGTTTTATGACCGAGTACCTGTCCCGTCGCATAGAGGTCTACGCCGCTCATCACCATCCAACTGGCCGCCGTATGGCGTAAGGTGTGAAACGACGCTCCCTCGATCCCTAGTGCATCAAAGAGCCGCTTGGCATAGACCGAGAGCTTCGCCGGGTCTACGTCGGCCAGTACCCGGTCTCCCTGCCGGAAGGCTCTCGATAACCTGTAATGCGAGATTGTTCAATGCGAGAATACACTAGTCTCTGTTTTTCGTCTCGCGTAGGTACACCCGGCGATTTTCAAGATCCACATCCCTCCAGCAGAGAGCAAGAAGTTCCCCACGCCGCATTCCTGTAAAGGCCGCAAGCGCGATCGGAGCGCGCAACCAGACCGGAGCGGTCACAACGTCTTCCCCGTTCTTCGACCGTCCACACGCCTCCAGCGCGGCCTTCAGTTCGGTCGGCGACAAGTAGCGCGTGCGCCCCAGAGGAAGTTTGGGGAGCTTCGCCCTCTGAGCCGGGTTACTGTTCAACAATCCCCAATCCACCGCCAGATTCAGGGCATGCTTCAAAACAGACACTTCTTTCGTAACACTCGCAGGCTTTACCGAATCGGAACGGGTGGAAATGTACTCTGCGACGACCTGCCGGGTAATATCCTTTGCCTTCGCAGGAAGATGACGTTTCAGCGTCTCCAGAATCCCGTTAAGCCGTACAAACGTGGTCGCACGTAACCGGAAGCGCTGGTGCTTGCTGTAGCGCTTCAGCAAGTCTTCCATCGAAATATCCGAATTGGCTTTGACACCTAGGAGCTTCATCCTTCAGAACATTCGTTTTTGCGATCCGAAGAAGTTCAGCCGCCTGCGTGCGGGTATAGCCACCGAACTTTTTGCGGCGTTTTCCATCCGCATCCACGTATGAAACCCAAAAACCCTTACGATCTTTCCGCTCGAAGATTCCATCACGGTCCCCCCTCGCGCGCTTGGTAGTGCGACGGATGGGACGGACTTCTTCCGACATTGGCTGACTGGCTATCCCAAGTTCATTAGTTAGCACGACGTATCTCCTCCAACCAGTCTTCAATCGCTTTGATATTCTTTTTCCGCCGCAGCCAATCCGGCTTTAATCGCTCGCTACCTTGTGGCAATTTGCCGGACTTGTTCACTTCTTCGACCACCCATCCAATCCGATCAACACGGCGTTTCTTTTCGTCATACTTCAGCCAGAACTCGGCGACTAGTTCGATCCGCCGTGCTCTCTCTCTATCCCGAGAACTGGTGACACGACGATTTACGCCTTTTTGGGTGCACTTCTGGCAATACATTCCCCGCTTGATAGGTTGACCTTTACGGGGAGCATTCTCGCGGGCAAAGTAAGTGGAACAGGAATCGCAACGCATCAGACGATGGGGAGCGTCTCCATCGAGCAGCATCGAAAAACAAAAGACGGCGATCTCTTCCGCCAGACGGATAAGTTCTCTAAAACGTGCCGTGACGTCTCCGCCGGAGAATTGCCGTCCGGCCTCGGGCCGAAGCTCCAACAGGCCAGCCTCATCCACCCACACCCGAACGCGATTGTTATCCCAGAACTGGCGAATCCGTTCACGATCAACAGGCGAGAGTGTGCGGTCTGACGGGGTTTCGCTCCCTTCGCTCTTCCCGGAATCAATCCAGCGATCGACCCGTAAGCGCAACGCCTTCAGAAAAGCCTTGTACACCTCCTCTTTCTGCTCTCGGCTCCAATCGTTGAAAAGCCCCGCCCGCCTCCCCCGTTCGTCTTCCACTGCGGCCGCCGCGCCAACGAGGCGGGTGATGATTGCCGTCTTATGTCTCCCCTCCAAAACGGCAGCAATCCAATGGGCTACTTCTTCTACACCGGCCATGAGTCCTGCCGAACTGATACGCATCGCTCTCCCTAGTAATTGAAACGCATAATCTGTATATCACGATACAAATTATGCAACAACAGGAAAGCTCCCTATCTCAAACTCAGAACATAAGCAGCGCTTCTGCTGCTACTCAACGGGAGGCACAGAATGACTTCAAAGAAGGTCGAGTTTGAACAGGAATATCTTTCGCCGCAACAGTGTGCGGCGCTCACCGGGGAAAGCCCGTGGACTTGGCGTAAGCGCGCCTATGAAGGAAGGATTGCCAGCGTAAAACTGGGGCGCTCCCTCCGCATCTCGCACGCAGAAGTTCGGCGGCTCGTAGCCGAAGGCACGCGCCCTGCGGTGAAGCAGTAGCCCCAAAAAAACAAACCCCGGCGAGCAGGCCGGGGTGAACTACAGAAAGGATTTCGTATGAAGACAAGCGTAACATGGCACGCGCGACGCCCTGCCTTCAATAAATCGCTTCTTCCACCAGCGGCTTCGTTCTACCAGCGCGAAGGCTTGAAGCTGATAGGCCGTGGGGTATGGCGTTCGGCCCTCTGCCCATTCCATCCAGACAGGCATCCTTCCCTGCGTCTCAACGTGCGAACCGGCGCGTTTCGCTGCTTCGTGTGTGACGCTCGTGGTGGGGACGTACTCGCGTTCCACCGTCTCCGCACGGGGATGGGGTTTGTCGAGGCGGCCAAGGTGCTCGGCGCGTGGGAGGGACGCTAATGGCAGAGACTCCACAGCAGGCCGCAGAGAGGCTCACGCGCAACATTGGAACGGTGGTGAACGTCTATCCGTACCGCAACATGGACGGAACGCCGTCCTTCTATAACCTTCGCATCCTTCAGGCCGACAACAACAAGACCTTCCGCATGATGTCAGATGGCGGCAACGGATTCGAGCTGAGGCGCCATAACTCACTTCGTCGGGAAACAGGCTGGCCGCTCTATGGCCTCTCTACGCTCAGCTGTGACGGCGCAGTGTGGGTTGTGGAAGGCGAGAGAGATGCCGACAGTCTCGCGGCGTTCGGACTGCCTGCGGTGACCTCAGGAGGTAGCAGCACAGACGAAGCCGCCGACTGGACCCCTCTAGCAGGCCGGGAAGTGGTGATATGGCCAGACAATGATGAGGCTGGCCGCAGCTATGGTGAGAGGGTAGCGAGGAAGCTTGGCACGCTGGGTACCAGCGTCTCTTGTATAGACGTCGGCTCTTTGGGACTTGGAGAGAAGGAGGACTGTTCGGATTGGCTGGCGAGGCACCGTTATGCATGTGCAGATGACGTTCGCGCGCTGATTCCTAAGCCGCTCGCAACCGCAGAACTACTCAATCTGTGCCGAAGCTGGGTTCTCCGGTATTGCGTCGTCTCGTTCGCGCAGAGCAATGTGCTTGCCGCCTGGATCATGCTCACATGGTCTGTCGGCGCCTTTGATCTCGTGCCTTACCTGCACGTGACCGCACCAGAAAAGCAATGCGGAAAGAGTAGGCTTTTGGAAGTCCTCGCTGCTGTCGTCAAGACTCCGTGGTTCACCGGAAGGGTGACAGCGGCCGTGTTAGCGAGGAAGGTGGACCAAGATAAGCCGACTCTACTTCTGGACGAGATGGACGCAGCGGCAGGCAGTGGAGATGAGTACATGGAAGCGGTACGAAACATCCTAAACGTCGGATACACCCGCAACGGCAAGACCTCTATCTGCGTGGGGAAAGGGGCGGAGATTGGATACCGTGATTTGAGCTGTTTCGGTCCAAAAGCGTTTGCAAGTATTGGGAAGATTCCCGACACGGTTGCAGACCGAAGCATTGTGATTGCCATGCGCCGGAAGAAGGAGTCGGAGAAAGTAGACCGCTTCCGGGACCGTGAGGTGCGGCAGCAGTCTAAGCCGATTGCAGAAGCTCTCAAGCGATGGGCAGACCGGGATATAGACGCTATGCGGGAGTTAAGGCCAGAACTTCCTGAGGAATTGACCGACCGGCAGCAGGACATCAGCGAACCTTTGATCGTCATTGCTGATCTCGCAGGAGGCGAGTGGCCCGCACTTATCAGGTCATCCCTCCTCGAAGTGTTCGGTTCGGTGGCCTCGGAGGACGGATCGACGGGTGTCATGCTTCTGCGGGACATCCGTGATCTCTTCGAGACGCGCATCGGCCGTGACAAAGATCGAATCTCATCGGTCGACTTGGTGGAGAGTCTTTGCTCACTGGAAGGTCGTCCATGGGCCGACTCAAACCGTGGCAAGGGAATGACCCCGAACAATTTGGCGAGAAAGCTGAAGGATTTTGATATCTACCCGAAGGATATTCGCTTCTCAAACGTACACCTGAAGGGCTACTCCAAGGACATGTTCGAGGACTCTTGGGCGCGTTATTGCCCCAATCATCCAACTTTGAATCGCGACAACGCGACAACCTGCATAAACATTGGCGATTTGTGTGATATCGAAACTGGGACGGATTCCTCGCGTCACGGTTTGAAGAGTGACGAAAACCCGCATCAATCCAGCGTTGTCACGGCGTCACGGCCTGAAACTTCATCGATGAGCGAGGAACTGTCAGAAGAGGCATTTGAGGTAGGGAGGATTTGACAATGGACGGCTTCGAGATTATCCGCGCTGTGGAGTCGTCGGGAGGGTCGCTTTGGGTTGATGGGGATTTTATCGGCTATCGCATACCGAAGCGTGCGACAGGCATTCTCCCGCAGATTCGGGACAGGAAGAACGAGTTGTTGAGGCTGCTGCAAGATCGCCCTCCCACGGTGCGTGGCGTTCGTATCATCCGCTGGGAGCCAGTCAACTACCCGGTACAAATCGACCGCTGGACAACTGTGACCAACTCACGGAGGTTCGCAACGAAGTCGTTGCTTCAGATTAAAGAACTGCTGGCAGGGGGGACCTGGCATGCAGGCAACTGGACGCTCTCGCAACTTGTGGAGCGCCTGAAGTCTGTAGGTGTGACGATTGAGATTGAGGACCAGGCCAAGCTGGTTCAGTGAGTTATCTCAACGATCCCCAGTCCGCAAATCCAACGTTGGACAACATTCGTCGATACTCCACGCGTTTGCGCCCAACTTGCGCTCAATCTCCTGCAACCATCGCATTTCGCAGGATTTATTGTGAGCGTTATGCGAACCACATCTTGCCTGGTGCTGGGTGAGGGAGCATAGTTGCGAGATGAGACGGGGCGTGACGGAAGCGTGGACGAAGTGCGTGGTTTGGTTTCCAAAAAGAGTCACAGCAGTGCCGCGTGACAGCAGGAGCAGAATGCGCCCCGGCTGTTCGCGCAGCTTGACGACGGTGCCATTGCGGCGCAGTTCTCCACTCGAGGCATCCAGTTCGAAGACGCCGAAGCGCCAGGTCCGTGGCGTGTTACCCGGCATGCCCATTGGCACGCTCCTCTGGGCTGGAGAAACTGCAGCGCTGTCGGCTATTCCTGGCGGAAGTTCTCTACCATCTTGATAACGCTCTGGGGATCGTACTGGGTGTAGAAGAGGGTGCGCCCGTCTCGCGACGCGCTCAGGCTGGGCTGCCAGTCGCTGGGGCTTTTTTCAAGTGACAGGACGGGCGTAATGCGGCCAGTGGCGAAGCTGTAGAACTCGATCGTGGGCCGGGGTTCGGCATCTGCGTCGAGCAGGTAAAGTCCGCTCTCCGTCACGGCCCAGTGTCCAAAGTAGCTTACTTGCGGTTTGCCGGTCACCACAGGCGACTCGCTGCCTCCGCTTGCGGACATACTCCATATGCCAGCCTCGTCAAATTTGCTGTAGTAGATCGTTCGCCCGTCGTAAGACTCAAAAGGAGCAAAGCCGCCATGCTCGGTCAGCTGCCTCTCTGCCCCGTCCTCAACAGAGTGCTTCCAGATCTGCCTGCTTCCCGTACGCGGCGAGGCGAAGTAGATGAACCTGCCGTCGCGGGACCAACTCGGCACTACATTGTCGGAGTCGCCATGCGTGATCGCATGAAGATTTCTACCCTCCGCATCGACGACATAGATGTGGGCGTAATCCCCTACGCGGGCATCGAAGGCGATCCATCGTCCATCGGGAGACCAGCGCGGAGTGCCCGAGTGCCCGCCTATATTCGTAAGTTGCACGGGATGATCGCCGTCAGTACTGTTCAGCCAGATCTGGTTTGTGCCGGAACGTCCTGATTGCAGCGCAAGACGCGTCCCATCCGGAGAGGGCTGCGCACAATCCTCCATGAACTGTGAATAGATGAGCTTCCTTGTACGAAGTACTGGACCGCCTGCCTTCGAAAGATCCGCTCGCCAGATTGCCGGGGCTTCCCCGGTCTGGCTCTCGGTATAGGCGAGCCTCCGCCCGTCCTGGGAGATCGATCCCACGCCCGGATAAACCATCTCAGGTTCGACCGGGCCGCCCGCGACCGGTACCCTCCAGGCGCGCATCATGTTTCCCCGGTTGGAGTAGAAAACAATGTATTTGCCGTCGGGTGTCCACATCAGGTTCCAGAAGTGAATACCGCCTGAAACAAGGCGCCTCGGTCCTTCGCCGGAGAGCGGCACGGCATAGAGCTCCCCATAGGTTGCGTCCGTATGATGAGAAAATGCAACGGTTCGTCCGTCCGGGGAGAGCGCATCCTCGGCGCCAAAGTCTCCGTGAGATCCGGTCGCGAGACAGCGCTTCTCACCGGTTGCGAAGGAGAAGAGCACAACCGCGCGCGGACCAGCTGGGGTGCACTGGTCGAGCATCACCATGGCTTTGCTGTCCGGAGTCCAGATAGGCCGGCCCGCGACCCATTCCCGGCAGGGCGAGTTCGTCAGTCGACGCTCGGGGCCGCCGAGTGCGGGGACCGTGTAGACCCCGTCGCGGTCGCTATTGCAGCGGGCAAAGGCGATCTCCCGCCCATCCGGCGACCACTGCGGCGGGCCGGGAACACCGTCGCCCCGCTTGTGGTGTGTGAGTTGTAGCGGCGTGTCACCTCCCACCAGCTGCACATAGATGTCGTAGTGTCTGCGCTCCACACCATTCCAAACGAACGCGATCTGACGCCCGTCCGGCGAAAACGACGGGGATCTCGCGTCTCCGGGCGCGCTCGTGAGAATCGAAGAACGCAGATTCGGCGACATCACGTTCGGCTCGCCCGAAGATGGCTTAGGCTGGCTCCCAAATTGAACAAGGGCGGATCGAAGAGACGAAGATCGAATGAGCGCGGCGATTCCAATCGCAGACACGACGCATACGATTATTAGGGCTAACTTCCTGGAGAGCAGCCTTCGACGGTCTTGCTTCTCGTCAGGCGTAATAGTGCGGACTTCAACGCTCCCATTGCTCTGTTTACGCGTGTTGAGTCCCACCATCTCGGATCCCGCAGTCGCTTGAGACGAAGCGCCGCCATTCTGCGTATCCCCCGGTTGGGAAACGGGCGCGACAAAGCGATAACCCTTCTTCGGGATGGTTTCGATGTAGAGAGGCTTGTCGGCCGAGTCGCCCAAGGCTTCGCGGAGCTTCATGACAGCAGAATTCAGGCTGTGGTCGAAATCGACGAAGGTGTCGGACGGCCAGAGATGCTGGCGCAATTGCTCGCGCGTGACCATCTGCCCCGCGTGCTCGAGCAGCAGGAGCAGAATGCGCGCCGGCTGTTCGCGCAGCTTGACGACGGTGCCATTGCGGCGCAGTTCTCCACTCGAGGCGTCCAGTTCGAAGACGCCGAAGCGCCAGGTCCGTGGAGTGTCGACCGGCATGCCCATTAGCGCGCTCCTCTGGGCTAGAAAACTTTACACCTTTCCCGCTCGGCAGGCCAACAGAACTCGAATCAGCAATTTACTCGATGGACAAAGTCCTTTCGTGTCAAGGGCGGAGAGCGCAATGAGTAGATGATGACGGAATGATCTCCAGAGCATTGAGCGGATCGCAGCAGCGGCGCACATTGCGAATATCCCAAGCGGTAGTTGGAACAGGACAAAGCCGCAGGATCATCGAGGAGGTTCGCCATGTTCCGTATATCTTCCATCCTTACCTGCGCAGCTCTGGCGCTTTCGCTCGGCGCGGCGCTGACTGGACCGGCGGCAGCACAGGCTCAGGCGGTAACCGTCAACATTCCATTTGATTTCTCCGCCAACGACCAGATGGTGCCTGCAGGCAGATATCGCATCTCACTGCAGGCACCACGGTATCTTTCGTTCGTCGATACCCAGGCCACCAAGAGGCAGTACCTGATGTTGGTCCAGCCCACCGGAGAGCAAAACAGTAAGGACCTGGGGCGGCTGATCTTTCGGTGCTATGGAGACAGCAACTATCTCTACCAGGTCTGGATGCCGGGCCAGGGTGAGGGGCGCCAGTTCGTACGCAGCCGGACCGAGCAGGAGACTCTGGAACGGAAATCTTCATCGCTCGCATATGTGCAACTTCCGACTGGGCCGGCACAGCAATAATCCATCCAGTTGTCCTTAGGCAGAGGCATGGAAACGTACGACCTCCCTGGGGGAGGGCTGCTGGGGCGAGCGGCGACGGGTGAGCGCAAAGGGCTTCGGCTTCCGTCGCTGTTCACCTCGGACCTGCTCCTAGAGAGGAGTTGCCTTTGCGGGACCTACCGGGGAGACGGGGCGGCACTTTGCAGGCTAGCCATTCTTGCGGCCTGAAGTTGCTTCCACTGATCTGGCAGCCACTGGGGCAGTTTGCTGATGGGTAGCGTTGGCAGGTTGATCAGCAACTGCGTGAGGTACAGTTGCGGGTCCACGTCATGTCTGCGGCAGGTACTGGTCAAGCTGGCCAGGATGGCGGCTGTTCTTCCGCCGCGAGCGTTTCCCACGAAGAGCGAGTTCTTCCGATTGAGAACGACGCGCTTCATCTCTCTTTCGCTCACGTTGTTGTCGATGGGCACAGCACCATCGGAGCAGAAGACGTTCAGTTCGTTCCATTGGCCCAGAGCATAGTTGATCGCCTCGGCCATGGGATGCTTGGGCAGCAGCTCTTGCTTCCACTGAAGAAGCCGATCCTGCAACTCCGCCAGCAGCGGCGCTGACTGCTCACGACGTAGTTTCAGGCGCTCTGCGATGGAGGCATCCTTGCCCTGCCGCTCGACAGCATAGAGCGCACGCACCCGCTCGACCGCCTCCCTGGCATCTCGGGAGCAGGCTTCTCCGCATCGATGATCTTCTTTTCATATGCGCCCAACACCCAGCGCGCGTGATCGCATTGCCGACCACAACACCGTTGTAGCCAGCATAGCCATCCGCCAACAAAACCTGCCCGTAATCTTTCAGGAAGCGCTTTGGTCCATCGCGGCCGCGATCCATCGTGAAGTCGAAGACGTTGTACGGTTGAGCCTCGTCGCCAACGTAAACCCACATGCGCGCATTCGCAACATTATCTTTGCTCTGCATGGGCATGATGGTGTCATCGGTAGCCACCACATGCGAGGCACGCACACGATCCGCCATCAGATGATAGAGCGGCTCAACCAAGTCTGCCACATCACCGGACCACACCGACTGCGTGGCCCGCGAGATCTCGAAGCCCTGCCGCGCGAAGATATCTTCAAGCCGGTACAGCGGCAGATAGTCAGAGTACTTGCTGGTTACGATATAGGCCAAGCAAGCCTGGACCGGCAAGCCCCTTGTCGATAGCCGTCTCCGGCCTTTTCGCCGCCTGGATGCTGGGGTTTTCGCCGTCGGTCTCGCAGCTTGTGCAGGCATACTTCTTGCGCACATGCTGGATGCGTTCGAAGTGGCCTGGCAAATACTCGACCTGCCAGCTCTCATCGGCGCCGATCTCCTTGCGCGCCAGACCACAGCAAGGGCAAGCCTGCTCTGCTTCGCTCAACTCGTAGACATGCGTGATAACAGGAAGGTTCTCGAAGTTGGCCAGATTGCGCCGACCCTTGCGGCGCTTCACACGACGCAACTCTTCGGCGGGCTTGGCGGCAGCAGACAGATCTTCTGCGTGAACAGGCTTGCGGTCCAGTTCCTCGGCGAAGTTCAGCAACATCTGCGCGAGGTCTTGATCGGACTACAACCGGTCCGCGCAAGGGCCGTAGTACCACTTCTGGTAGCGCTCCAACTCCACCTTCACACGGAGTAGCTCAACCTGCAACGCTGCGGCCTGCTTCCTATGCGCCTCGGCACGCTGTTTCTGTTCTTCTACGTGCTGCTTCTGCTGATCGCGTTCCTCGAGCAATGCAAGCACCATCAACTGCAGCGTGTCCTTGTCGCCGGGAAGATCAGTAGAGTTAGATAGAGAGTGACCCACTTAGTGGGTTAGACGTAAGTGATGCGCGTCAGGCAACTACTGTTTCTGCGTGTTTTGCACCCCTTTGCGCTGGCCGTTCATAGCGCGGCACACGCTTCAGCTTCGCCATGTCGATGCCACCTAACAACATCGCCAACTCGCTTGCGCGTAGCTCAACCGAACCAGCACCAAGAGCAACACGAGGAAGCTTGAACACTCCGACCTCAAGACGCTTGTACCACAGCACGTACCCGTCGCGGTCCCACGTCAGAATCTTCAAGCGGTTGCCACCGCGCGATCGGAACAGGAACAGATGACCGCTGAGCGGGTCCGCGCCGATCACCGCCTGTACGCGCTGGGCCAGCCGATCGAAGCCGCACCGCATGTCGGTCGCTTCAGCTGCCAGCCAGATCCGTGGACCCGGCGCGCCATCCAACGCCTGCAGACTCGGTAGACCGATCACGACGCCATCTCCAGAACGGCCAGCAACGACGCAGATGATTTGCATCGAAGCCCGGTTCCACGATCACGCTCCAACCACCGCGATGCCGTATCTCAATCCCTGACATCTGCCCTGACTGTGCCGATGCCGCCTCCGTGGATGCCACCGCCACCGCGATAAACGGCGCCGCCGCGGAGAAACGTAAACGCTTCTTCCACTCGTAGAACTGCCAGTCGCGTAATCCGCGATCACGACAGAACGCAGCCACACTCGTGCCGCTTGCTGCCTGCTCCGATACAAGACCACGCCACCGCGCCAGATCTTCTTCCTTGTGCTGTCCCATACCGTAAGAATGATCCACCAAACCGCCATCCACAAGATGTGGTTCGCGTAGCGCTCACGATTTATGGACCAGTGGCGACAAAAGTCGCCCTTCGATGATGATCCCAAATCGCCTATCTTCCAGTGGTCAAGAATAAATTGTTGCCTTAGCCGTAAAGTTTGGTGTGAGCAGAAGGCTCATTTTGATAGAGGTATTGCTGGAAACCAGAGAAGATGTGACCTATCTCCTCCGGTTGTCCCAAATCGGCCAACGCGTCGGAGATGGAGTTGTGATACCTGAGCCGTAACAGGGGTGTGAGCTTTTTCCTCGACCCCGACGCTGACGTAGTGAGCCAGCACGAAGTCCAGACGGTACGCCTTCACGAAATCGTAGATCCTGAAGTAGTCCTTCCCCATCGCAAAGCCGTGTGCCGCGTCCGATGATCGCCTTCGCCTCGCTTATCCAACACCTTATAGCTCCGCAATGTACATTCGGGCGTGACCCCGACGATCGATAGGTCAACGGCTCGCCTTTATGTGGGCGATCAAGCGATCTCCGCGGACATCGCCTCGGCCTGCTGGAGCACATTCTGAACCGCAGCATCCTGAAGATCCGGTGGGTATCCGTATTTGCGGAGAATACGTTTGACTCGCCGAAGGATGTCCGCACGTGCTGGTTCCCGATGCGCCCAATCCACGGTGATATTGTTGCGAATATCCTGCACCAACTCATGTGCGATCAACCGCAATGCGGGTTCGCCCATGACATCGCGGGCACTTCGATTGTCCGCTAAAGCATCATAAAAAGCGATCTCATCTTCACTGAGTCCGCTTACAACCACTGTCTTTACTGTGGATTTGCAAATGCATGCAAAACCAGACAAATGAGGTAAAAGTACCCCAGACTCGCTTTCACGGCGATAACACGGGTTCGAATCCCGTCGGGGACGCCAAATATAATCAGTGACTTACAGCAGATATTGAAGGGTGAGATTGAAAAATCTGACACTTTTACCACATTGAGCTACATAAAGCGTTATTAAGCAGGCGGTTGAATCCCCTTTTTAATAAAGCGCGCAGTAAGCTGATCATCATCACCTTTATTGGTTCAGCTTTCTGATCACCCATCTAAAGCCAATCTTTCTTTTCAGTTTCCGGCAACTCGCTAGAACGCGCCTAGCTTTCTTCAACAGCGGTCTCTCCTTCAGGGGAGGCACCACAGTTCAAAAGACCTTTTCTACACGGAGGACTAACTTTTGGCCGGTAGCCCGGTTTCGCGCGCCGAACTCCTGGTACTCGTTCGCATAGAAGAACCATTTATGCCTGTTCCAAACCATGCCCGGGCCGATGGCAGCTACTCGTTCCGGTGAATCGGGAACGGAGACGCCGTTGACCCGGCCGTCGGTAATCTGCGAGAGGAAGTAGGCGTTGGGTCCGATCCAGAGACCTTTGTAGATGTTATAGCCGGCCGTGGCATTGAAGTGGATCGCCTGTCCTGCCTGCGTGGAGCTGGCTCCCGTGCTCAGGGGCGGAGCATTGTTCGTCGAATTCCAAAGATAGTGTACCCGCCAGCTCGTCTCAATCCGTTTCGTCGGATGCGCCGTGATCGCATAGTAGGGATTAACCGCAAAGGTGTTGCTTCCGATGTTGACTCCCGAGCTCCGGCTGTAGCCGCCGACCGGCAATTGAAAATCCAGGGTCACACGTTGTTCTACCGGCATGTGAAGGAAGCGATGTTCCGTCCATTGCAGGATAAAGGGGCTGACCGTCAGGGCGCCGACACCGCCCGCCCTTCCCTGTGCACCGGCATCGACGTCAGCCGCGGCGCCCACAACCTCCACTCCGTACCAACCGCCGGCGATGCGCTTATGCGATAGCCACGCGAGGTGTGTCAGCCCACTGATGCTGTTCACCGAACCTGTCCCAGGAACAGCGTTCCCGCTCGCCCCGACGATTTTTCCATCGTGACCCCCGTCGGCAATCTGTTCGAGCACATAGCCGGGGCCCGCGATGCCATCGAGAAAGTTCGTATCTCCGAGATTCACCGGTGGCTCCGCGACGTGCGTCTGTGCCAGCACCGGCTGCCGAAGAAGACTCGAACCCAACATCGCACAGAGAACCAACCGAGCGAAGATCCGCCCGCTCACACCACCATCACACGACGGCCGACGACAGTCTCTCTCAATCGTTCGAGCGACTTGAGCATGAACAGGAGCCCGGCCTCGTCCGTGTAGATCTCATCTGAAAAGTGCCGGTACACCCCGCCCACCACGACCTCAGGTCCCATCACGAGATGCGCGTGCATCGAGATCAACGTCTCCCGCAGTTGATACTGGGCCCGGACGCCGCCGGTGAATGCCTTGGAGGAGCTGATGATCGAGACCGGCTTGCCTTTGAAACAGGATTCGAAGACCGGGCGAGAGAGCCAATCAAGCGTGTTCTTAAGCACGCCGGGAATGCCATGGTTGTACTCGGGCGTGGAGATGAGGACCCCATCACTTTCAGTGACCTTTCTTTTGAGCGCCGCCACTGCGGGGATTGCCGGATCGATGTCGAGATCTTCGTTGTAAAACGGAATGTCTTCGAGAGTAACGACCTCGAGATCGATCGCAGGCGCCGCTCTCTCCGCAAGAACCTTCAGCAGCGCGGTGCTGAAGGACACCCTCCGCAAGCTGCCTGAAATGCCGACGATCCGTACCGTCTCTCCTGCCTCGCTCATCACAAATGACCTCCTGGTTCCTGCCGTCAGCGATTGACAGCTCACATTAAGAAGCCTAGCTCTGATCGATTCAGGCGTAAAACAAAAGATTCTGATATGAGATATCTGTAATGATGATGAATAGGATTGATCGATCGCTATGGAAATACGTCACCTTCAGCACTTCGTCGCTCTTTCGGAAGAGGGCAGCTTCACCCGGGCAGCGCAACGGATGCACATCGTGCAATCGGGACTCTCTGCATCCATCAAGGAACTGGAGCTGGAACTCGGATCGCGGCTCGTTGAGCGCACGACCCGCAGGGTCGCCCTGACCGAGACAGGCAGATTATTCCTGGAACACGCCCGTGCCACACTCACGGCACTCGAGTCCGGAATCACGGCAGTCCGCTCTCAGGACGGCGTTGTTCGCGGTCGGCTGCATCTGGGCATCCTGCAGAGCCTCGGTCCCTATCTTGAGTTGCCGCTTCTTCTCAAGCGATTCCGCGCGGCCTACCCAGAGGTGGAGATAGCGGTTCGAGCTCTCAGTACCGTTTCCATCCCCGCGCTGGTCGGCTCCGGCGATGTCGATCTGAGCTTCCATGCTCTTGTGAACAGAACCGAGTGGCCAGGGTTGCAGGTCATTCCTTACGCTCAGGATTCGCTGGTGGCAATCTGTCCGTTGCATCACCCTCAGCGGTCAGCAAAGAGCGTTCGCCTGGAAGCTCTTGCCCAGGGGACGTTTGTAGACCTTACGCCGGATCGAGCTCTTCGGAGGGTGGTGGATCAGATGTTCGCGGAGCACCACATCAAGCGGAATACAGTATTCGAGGTCAGTGACGTACAGACCGCGCTGCAGTTCGTCGAGAATAGTCTGGGAGTCGCGGTTGTGCCCTCCGCGCTGGCGCGATCGCTTGCAGGCTCGCGTCGGATACTATCGCTCAAGATCAGTAATCAAGCCCCCCGCCCACCGAGATGGCGCATCGCAATCCTGCGGCGATCGCGGCAAAAGAGCCTGCCTGGCAAGAGCACGGTTGACCTTTTCCTCGAAGCTCTCACAGCCATGCCTCGCGTTCCGAAGACGGTTTCCGGCAGATGATGGATAGTTAGCTGGAAACGCCCTGTGTGGTGCAGGGCTTCCCTTAAGCAGGTGGGTGACTTTAGCGATTCGTCGTACGGGCGGGGTCTCGAGAATAGATAACAGCCAATGCAGTTCGGTCTTTAGCGGAAAGGCCGTGACGCTACTGAGAAACAAACCTGCCATAAAAAGGACGAGCCAGAATCGAATTGCTCGGAGGATGAGGATGCCAGGCACCGCACCCTCAAATCCTCCGGGCCGCGTTCGATGAAGCCCTATTTAACCACTTCAGGCGATACTCCGGCAGGAGCGGAACCGGTCTCCGGATTGTAGAGCGGATTATTCAGATCGATTGGGTTCGGCTTGCCTGGAGCTTGCGGAAGTGCGCTTTCAAGCCATGCCCGGTACACTAGGTCGCGGAGCATTCGGGCGCCAGCGGCCGTTCGACTGTAAACCATCTCTCGCGCCTCCTGGTCGTGTGCGTCACTAAAAGCTCCGCGCTTGTCGAGTTTGTAGATTGCCTCAACATTGTCGCCAGCTTCATCAAGATGAGCCAGAACTAAATCGAATACGTCGCCCTGCAGATGGCCGGGCTTTCCAATTCGGGGGGCGATGTCCTGTTCGGTAAGAGCGATGGCTTCCACATAAGCTGATTCGAAGCGTCCATGGATCTTGGGATCACGAGTATATCCCTTCGGATCTGGCCCCTGCCAGCCATCATGATGAATCGTGTCGTGCAATGGCTGCGCTCCGTCACCGATATAGTGGCCCATCCACGCCACATAAAATGCGCAGGTTTGCTCCAAAAAGGCTGTATCCCTACCCGCGGCACGCTCTCTTCGGAGAAGCCTCATATCTGCAACCAGATGTCCGTAGACTTCAGCAGCTGCATAAGGCAACGTGCCGGTCCAGCGTACATTCATTCGTTTGGCATCTTCGGGATCGGTTTTTTCAATGCGGAGATACTCGCGATACAACTCCAGCACAAACTCATAACGCGAGCGAGGAACTACTTTCATAAAGGCGAACTGCTCACGAAACCAACCATGGTTGGGATCCTCTTCGATCTTCGAAAAAGGCTCTGAGGCCACACGCCACGTATCAGGAATGCTTGCTGAACCAGCAATATAGTCCGCATATTTTTTAAGAAACATCGGGCCGTCCTCGGGCAACGTATCGACCGCGGTATGGTCGATCACGGAGTGCGCACGGACGCCCCAGGGATATGCGGCCTCCGGGAGGCAAAGCATGGCTATCAACAAAGCTGCGGTGGACGATCTGCGGTTCATTCTTTCGGCTCCAATCTCGTGGCCTGGTAACAGCACTCACCATTCGGCAGAAGTTATGTATTGTTGGGTCGAAGGTCTCTCACATCTGGCGGTTGCACAAAGAAGCAATCGCACGTGGTTGTGGGCTACGGGTCGAGAGGATCCAAAGGGTCCTGCTGCAGCGATTCAATTTCAGGAAGAACGACGAGACTCGTATCGGATGGATGGTCGAGAATCTTGTAGGGAAGGTACCCCATCTCTTTCAAGCAGCGGTACGCAAAGGCGTGGCTTGCGATGCTGGAGATTTGTCCCGTGTCGCTAATCACGAGCGCAGACTTCTCCATCGGCATCTTGTAGCGATAGATCTCTCTCGCCGCGTTTCTCATATTCGTCGTAGTGTGTCGGGCATGAGGATCGATCAGAATCGCCGTCTCCGGAACGTGGTAGTCGGCCAGGAGAGCCTTCTTCATCTCGAGCGCCTCAGCGAAGCGAGTTTGAGAGGGATGCACATACCCTCCGGAGACGAGGATGAACGGCGCTTTTCCTGCGTGATAGGCCTCCGCTGCAAGGGCCGTACGACGTCTGCATGCCTCGGAGAGAGCTGTATTCGGATCACCTGGTCCCGCTCCTGGGACGACGATCACAGAGTACGGATATTTGCTCCACTGAATACTTGGAATTGTCTTGATGGCGGCCGCATTTCCTTCCGTCTCCATGGGCTCTTCCCTGCCTGCTTCGTCCCGACGGTTCATAGCCAGCAGTTGCAACGCCGCCTGAAGCGAAGGAGAAAAGAAGAACTCAGAGTTGGGAGTCTCGGTAGAAAGACTCTGAGCCATGGTGGTGATCTTCTGCTGAAATTCGGACGACTTCACATCGAAGGAGATGGAATCAATCAGAGGATACCGAGGGGCTCCTCCCTGCCCATAGACCGCAATGATGTTGTTGATCCCTCGCGCGCAAATCTCCCACGCGTTGGCCAGGAGAGCCTCTCCATTTTGGCTTTGATAGAGAACATAGGCTCCGCTCGGACGGAGATCCCTGTTAACTAGCTCTCGCAGCGATGCATCCTCGCGGTAAAGCCGTTCGAGGGCGAACGAGACGATACGGATCTCTTCTTCTGTCCAGAGGAGACTTCTCGTCGTGCAAACGGCATCTCCTTTGCACGACCGAAGCGCCAGGGCAAGATATTGCTTACGCTCCGCGCTTATCTCGGAAAGATCCTTGTCTGCCAGAAGCGCGGAACGCACCTTCGGATCGTTTTCGATCGCTGACAACAGATAGAAGTTCTTATCCTGAACCGCATGTTGCAATTGCAGAGGTCCTGGAACAACCTGGGCAAATCCAACATGACCAAGAACAAGAAACGCTGCCGCTACAGCGGACTGCGCAAAGGGACGAAACTGCATGAGAAAAATCTCCCGGAGATCAATAGAGGGCTGGCCAGGGATCGTGCAGAAGGCCGGAGCATGAACATAGGTCCGGCCTTCTGCGTCGTGTCAGGTTCGTGAGTCTTAGAACTTCAGACTCATTCCGAATTGCATGTTGCGCGAAGTGCGAGCCGATTGTTCACTCAGGAAGTTGCTCGCATTGACCGTGTTGATGACGGCTCCTGTACAACCGGTGGTGGTATTGCAGTTCAGGTTGTTGGTGTTCAACAGATTTTCAGCCTGAGCAAATGCCGCCAGATGGTAGCGTTCGCCGAAGTTGAAGTAACGTTTGATCTGAGCATCCTCTTGAGAGAGGCCGCTGCCCCGCAAGCTGTTTCGGCTTACGAAGAGCGGCCGGTCATTGATCACGCCGTCCTGGTTAAGGTCGGTGCCTGCGATAGGGTTGATCGGATAACCGGAGTTTATAAAGGTCATCGAAGACAACTCGAAGCCATTGAGCCAGTGCCACGAATGAGCAGCAACCGAGGGTTGATAGATCCCCTGAATCACCAGATTATGTCGCGTGTCGTTGTCGGCATTGCCATAATCGCGTCGGAGATTGGTGGGATCGCTGACGCTGCCCCCCTCACCGATATTGTCGGCCAGGGCATGCGAGTACATGTAGTTGACGGTAAACTCCAGCCCGTGCGAGATGCGTTTCTGCAGGGTAAGGAATCCCCCATTGAAGTTGGTGTTGGCACCACTCCGGATAAGATTGATCGCTCCGAAGTTCGTATTCGGTCTGTTGGCCGTTCCCGCGAAGATCGGACGACCATCGGCCAGCGTGTTTCCAGTCGGGGTGAGGTTCGTGTCGGTGTAATAGAGTCCATGCTTCATGCCTGCGAACTGATATCCGACCGTCAGCTGATAATTACGTCCGAGATCCTGTTGAACTTGCAGATTAGCCTGATGCTGATATGCATTGTGAAAGTTGGGATCGAAGGCGGTGATACTCGGTTTTACCTGGAAGGCAGAGCCGCTAAGATCGGGGGTGTTGGGAAATACCGGCGCTCCAGTAGTTCCGCCAGCCACCTGATAGGAGAGAAGGCGATGCCCGTTGACCTGAGCAGCATTGTAAAAGGTGCCGAGACCAGGAACGTCATAGTACATTCCGTAAGCAGCGTGAACCACCGTCTTACTGTTGCCAAAAGGTGACCAGGTCATCCCAATGCGCGGAGCAATGTCTGTGTAATCGTTGGGAATACTACGCGATAACGGATAGGGTGCTTGAGCGTCGAAGGTGGGAAACAAGATCGCTTCGTAGCGAGCGCCGACGTTGAGGCTGAAGTTCTGACTGAAACGAATCTCGTCCTGAGCGAAGAAATTCAGGAAGTTGAATGCAATACGGATATTCGGGGTCCCGCCGTACGTTGTGAGGAAGGTATACGTATAAGGTTTGCCGGTCGCCGGATCGGTGGCCCCGGAGGTCGTGTTGAGGAACTGGTTGAGAGAACTCACCGCCGGGCGGCTATTTTGTGCGGCAAGACCGCTGAACGTAAACGTTGGGGCGGTGCCGGAGAGATTGGCAAAGAGTTCGTGATCGTATTCACCACCGAACTTAAAGGTGTGACGTCCCCGCGTCCAGGTCATATTATCGAGCACGCTGGAGCTGCGCTCTGTCGTCGTCGTCGTCGTAAGCGGGCTATATCCGATATTCGCTACGCTGCTGATGTTGACCAAGGCATTTCCATATTGCGACGCGTTGGCCAACGGAAAGTTCCCCGTGTCACGCTGAATCACACCAAAGCGCAGTTCGTTCAGCAACCGATCCGAGAGGACGGTCGCCAGCTGCACGCCGCCGCCATTCTGGTGATCGGTGTAGTGCGAGCCTCGATCGACAATGCTGAGTCCGCTCGCATTATTCGGTTGCTGGTTGGTAAAGCGGGCATAGCGAACATATCCGCTGTTCTTCGCATTCAGATTGAAGTCCACCTTACCTACCAGAGTGCGATACGTCTCGCCGAAGGGAGCCGTTCCAATTTGATTGGCGGCCAATCCCAACGCTGCTGCATTTGCGGGAGTAATCGTAATCGGATTTGGAAGCGTATAGGGGTTGTTCTCAAACTGACCAAAGAAGAAGAGCTTGTCCTTAATAATAGGACCGCCAAGGGTGAACGCGACGTCCCACCAGCTCCGGTTGGGTTGTGCAGTCGCCAGGGTTGGGATTGCCTGAAGGTCGAGAGGGCGCCACTGCCCGAGAGCCGATCCGTGATACTGATTGGTTCCGGATTTGAGAAGGACATTGATCTGTCCGCCGGCCGCGCGCCCAAACTCCGCGGAATATCCGTTCGAGAGCGTCTGGGTCTGCGCCACCGCCTCAGGAGTGACGATAATCAAACGGATCTGACGATTGGATCCATGTTGCGTATTGTCCAAACCATCCAGATTCCATTGCGACCTCTCTGTACCGCCAAAAGTGAACTGCGTCGTAGAAAAGGTGCTCGTCGGCATGCCGATCACGCCAGGCGAAAGGAGAAGATAGTTGAACAGATTACGGGATGCGATCGGAAGATTTTCAATCTCATGCTGATCGAGCACTGCCCCAATGGTCGAGGTACCCGTATCCATAATATTGGCTCCGGCCTCCACTTCAACAGTTTGAGAAGTGCTTCCAACCGAAAGAGCAATATCGATTCGAGCCTCCTGGCCCACGTTAAGGATGATTCCCTCTTGGGTGGTTTTCTGGAATCCGTCTGCCACCGCCTCCAAACGATAAGTGCCGACATGCACCAGAGGAAATCGGTAGTAACCGTTCGCATCCGTGCTGGTCTCTTGCGAGATGCCGGTACCGATATTGGTGAGAGTGATATGGGATCCAGTAATAGAACTCTTCGATGAATCGAGCACATATCCATTGACTGCAGCGTCGATAGCGTTCGCCTGGCCGAAAGAATCCACAGGAAACGCCACAAGGGCTAAGAGAAATAAGAAATAAAGTTTACGAGTCACGCTGGCTCTCCGAGTTGCGAAGATTTGCCGACGAGATCTCCGGCAAAATCTCCGCTTGTCTGCAACGCTAGAGGCCGACGACCCGCATGAGACAGTCTCAAGTCCATGTCACAATGTGATTTCACAATGTGACAAAATCCAAAGTACTTGCAAAGAGAACGACTTACCATGCCACTTCTCTGCCTGTTTACCAGAATTTCACGGCTTTTCGCTACAATGAGAAAGTGACAACGCTTCTCCAGGACCTGTCGTCATACACCGAATCTTCTTTGATGGAGGACGAGCGATGGCAGGCAGTCCTGCAGATCGTCAACTCTCCTCGATTCTCCAAGTCCTCGCGCCTGTCCCAGCTCCTGCTGTACCTCGCCGAACAAACTCTTCTCGATCGAACAAAGCTCCTTAATGAACAGACCATCGCGACTGAAGTCTTTGAACGGGGCGACGACTTCGATCCCGGCGTCGACACAATCGTTCGTTCGCATATGGTTCGCCTGCGACAAAGGCTCGACCAGTACGTAGCGGACGCTAAAGGGACTGTATTTCAAGTCACCGTCCCCAAAGGGGAGTACATCGTACGATTCGATCGCCTGGCCTCCTCGTTTCTTGAACCTATTGTAGAAGCGTATCCATTGGACCAGGTCGCTGCAGCAGCGCCACCTGTAATAGCAAAAGACTCTTCTTCTCGTACCCGTTGGGTTACAAATCCACTCTTTCTGCCGTGCTGCCTGATGAGTGTCCTCATCGTCCTTCTTTCCTTCGCTCTATTTTTCACTCGGCATAGAGCTACGGAAGCCGCGAACCGTCCCTCCCATCTGCTTTGGAATCGCATCTTCCAGTCTTCGCGACCGACGACCTTCGTGGCCGCTGACAACGGCCTGGTGCTGCTGCATTGGATGACAAGGAAAGACACCACGCTGGCCGAATACCTCAACCGCGACTTCCGCCAGGAGACCCAAGGACTCTCGAGGGAAAGAACTGACGAGATCCTCAATATCGCGAACCGTCGTTATACCTCATTCGTCGACTTGAATTTCTTTCGCCGGATTCAGCAGCTCCCCTTCTCTTCCTCCGACAAGCTCATTGTGAAATATGCCCGAGATCTTCGCATGGATGAGCTAAAGCAAGGGAACATCATTCTTTCCGGCGCGCGCGGGGCCAACCCATGGCTCGAGCTTTATGAGCCCCAGATGAACTTTTTCGGATCGAACGATGGCGTTCACCATATCTATAGCTTCATCAATCGTCATCCCCAGCCGGGAGAGCCGGATCGATACTTTGTATCTGACGCCGACCCGAAGCAACGCGTTCTTGGCGTATTAGCCTTGATCTCCAACCTGGACGGCAACGGAAACGCCTTAGTGATTGAAGGGAATTCGATGGCCGGTACCGAGGCGATCACCGACTTCCTCTTTAACGACGAAGCTCTTCTTCCCTTTCTCAGCCAGCTCAAAAAGCCTGATGGAACGCTTCCGCATTTTGAAGTCCTGATCGAATCCAACAGCGTTAACGGGAACGCCGGCTCATTCCATATTCTGGCGTACCGCACTCACCTCTGATGGCGAAGCCGCAATCGCTCCGCCGGTGGTCGAGAGGGTTCCGCGTCCTACGCCCTTCAGGTGGAAAGGCCATCGACTCAACGGCTAGTTGACCCGCAGGTTTAGAACGAACCACAATTCCGACACGGGTGGCCAGCACAAGAAGGCGGGCTCGCCAAAAGGAAGTTATTCCAGACGAGCCCGTCAATCCAGCTTGCAAGAGTTTTTGGACTTAGACCTGTGCAGTACCGCCATCGACGAAGAGTTCTATGCCATTGACGAAGCTCGAGTCGTCCGACGCGAGGAAGAGTGCAACTGTTGCGATCTCTTCCGGGCGCCCCATCTCACCGCGTGGGATCAGGGCTTTGAACTGCTCCTTCGCATCCGGGCCGAGCGGATCGAGAATTGGCGTATCGATTGTGCCGGGGCTGAGGATGTTCACCCGGATTCTGCGCTCTTTCAACTCGAGCAGCCAGGTGCGCGCAAAAGAGCGCACGGCGGCCTTGCTGGCGCTATAGACGCCGAAGGCCGGAAAGCCCTTGATGCTGGCGATGGATCCATTGAGAAAGATGGACCCGTTGTCGTTGAACAACGGAAGCGCCTTCTGTACGGTGAAGAGTGTGCCACGCACATTCAGGTCAAATGTCTTGTCAAAGTGCTCTTCGGTCACCTCTTCCAGCTTTGCTAATTCGCCCTGTCCGGCACTGGCAAAGAGAATGTCGATCTTGCCCTTCTCACGCCGGACCGTGTCGTAAAGCCGGTCAAGATCAGCGAGGTTCGCCGCATCGCCCTGTACACCGGTGACGTTTTTACCAATCAGCTTCACAGCCTCATCAAGCTTGTTCTGGCGCCGTCCGGTGATGAAGACGTATGCTCCCTCATCCACAAAAAGCTTCGCGGTTGCGAGCGCCATACCTGACGTCGCCGCGGTGATCACTGCTACTTTTCCATCAAGCTTTCCCATAACGCTCCTTGTCTCATCTGTATTCGGTGCGAGGGCCTGCGGCCGCATCGCTGCCAACTGCAGGCCCTCATCTCTGTTGCTTAGCGAAGGCCGCCGCCAACGCGAACCAGTTCTCCCGTGATCCATTTCGCGTCTTCGGTGGCCAGGAAGGTGGCGACCGTGGCGATATCGTCTACCTGCCCGATGCGGCCGAGAGGCGTCTGTGATACGGCTCCCTTTTCGAAATCGGAACCGATGAAGCCGGCGGCGTGTACGCCCTCGGTCTCAACCATGCCGGGATTGATGGAGTTGACGCGGATCTTACGACTGCCGAGCTCCTTGGCCAGGACACCGGTGATGGCATCCACTGCGCCCTTGGTTCCGGTATAGACCGTACTCGCGGGGGGCGTAAGGCTGCTGACCACCGAACCAATATTGATAATGCTCGAGCCTTCGCCAAGGTACTTCACGGCAGCCTGCGTGGTAAGCAGAAGGCCAAGGACATTGATGTTGAAGATCTTGTGAAACTGCTCCTCCGTGACTTCTTCGATCGGAGAAAACTCGTAAACGCCGGAGTTGTTGACGAGAATGTCGAGTCGCCCGAAGTTCTTGATAGCGGCCTCGATGATTCGCTGTACCTCAGCGGCCTTCGAGACATCGCCACCGACGGCTACCGCTTTGCCACCGGCAGCGGTAATTGCCGCGACGACCGAGTCCGCACCGGCCTTGCTGGAGGCATAGTTGACAATGACGGAGGCGCCTTCGGCGCCGAGCGATTTGGCGATGGCGGCCCCGATTCCCTTGGATGCGCCGGTGACGACTGCGACTTTACCTGTGAGCTTGCTCATTTTCCCTATCCTTGTTCCCTTCGCGTGTTTGCGTTGACCGATCCTCAGATCTCTTTGGCTGTTCCAATGAGGAGGCTGGTGAGTAGATGGGGGGAAAGAAAAGAAGGATTCATTTGTTCAGGATTTCAGAACTATTGAATCGATCGCCTCCTCCGTCTAGTCTTATGAGAGTGAGACCCCTGTTCCATCCTTCGATCGAAGACATCACCGTAGAGGGGATACTCTATGCTTTGTCGGATCCGGTACGGGTGGCGATCTATGCCGATATTGCGACGCAGGAGTGCACGCAGAACTGCTCGATCTTCCTGACGGTCAGCGATAAGGCCATCCCACGGTCCACGCTCTCACAGCACTTCAAAATACTTCGGGAAAACGGTCTGATTCGAGGAGAACGGCATGGAGTGGAGATGCGCAACACCTCGCGCTGTGCCGAAATCGAAGGGCACTTCCCAGGATTGCTTCGTGCGATCCTCCAGGCGCACATGATTCAATCGGCGGCGGCTCGAGCGAAGAAGCCAGCGGCGGCGAGAGCTCCCAAACGGGTGGCGAAAAAGATCTAGATTCCTGGCAGCAGCCTACGAGCTTCGCATCATTTCCCTACCCGTATCACTTCCTGTGAGCAAACGGCGCTACACCTCATAAGCGACAATCAGCGACTGCTCAGTGTATTCTGCCGTGGATTTCAAAATCCTCAATCAGGCGGTGCCAGCATAATTTTTCATGAACGATCTGCACTCGTCCTCAACGCGGTGGCCGTGCAATGAGACGTTTCTCCGAGACTTTATATCTCCAGGTCCTCGTGGCTGTCGCCATTGGAATCCTGATTGGCCTGTTCGAACCTCGCCTTGGCTTGCAGCTTCAGCCGCTCGCAAATGGATTCGTGAAGCTGATCAAGATGGTCTTTGCACCGGTCATTCTTTTGACCGTCGTGCTCGGCATCGCGCGGATGGAAAATCTGGCGGATCTGGGTCGGATCGGGGTGAAGTCACTTGTCTACTTTGAAGTCGTATCGACCCTGGCCCTGTTGATCGGACTCGGAGTGGTCGCTCTGGTCAAACCTGGCGTAGGGATGAACGTCGATCCTCACACTCTCGATGCAAAGGCCCTGTCAAGCTACACCTCTGCAGCACCTGACTCGATAGGCGATTTTCTGCTCCACATGATTCCCGACAGCGCCGTTGACGCGCTCGCAAAAAACGATGTCTTACCCATTCTCTTCTTCGGCATCCTGTTCGGGATCGCCCTGGCCCGCCTCGGGAGTCATGCCGCCCCCCTGGTGAACGTTCTCGATATCACCATGAAGGCGATGTTCCAGATCGTCGCCATCATCATGAGATTCGCGCCGATCGCTGCACTGGGGGCAATGTCGTTTACGGTCAGCAAGTATGGCTTTGCTTCCATCCTCTCCCTCGGCAAGCTCATGCTGACGATGTATATCACGTGCATCCTGTTCATCTTCGTCGTGCTTGGCGCGATTGCAAGGCTCTCCGGATTCAGTCTCTGGAGGTTTCTCCGGTACTTGAAAGATGAGATCGTAACTGTGCTTGGAACCAGTTCTTCGGAGTCGGTTTTGCCGCAGCTTATGCTCAAGCTCGAGAGGATTGGCTGCGCCCGGTCGACCGTTGGTCTCGTCGTGCCTGCCGGAATCGTCTTCAACCCCGATGGCCAGTGCATCTACTACACCATGGCCTCCATCTTCATCGCGCAGGCTACGAATACCCACCTCACAGCCGTTGACGTCCTCGTGCTCTTCGGCGTCCTCATGGTGTCATCGAAGGGCTCTGCGGGAGTCACCGGATCGGCATTCATCACTCTGGCTGCTACGCTGACATCCCTCGGCAAGATCCCGGTTGCGGGCATGGTACTCATCCTCGGAATCGACCGCTTCATGTCAGAGGCCCGCGCATTAACGAATACAATTGGAACGGCAGTCGGAACGATGGCCGTGGGTCGATGGTCGGGAACCCTCGACCTGTATAAAGTCAACCAGATACTCCATGATCAGCCCACGGTAGCTACATTCGACAAATAAACGCGCACAGCGAATCTCACAACTCAGGCTGGCGGTAGTTCCGCCATCTCATCCCCACACTCGAATCCCATCTCAGAGGAGCACCTTGCATGATCGCAACAGGCGGCAATGAGCGTACCTATAGAATCGCCGTAATTCCCGGCGATGGCATTGGCAGAGAAGTGGTGCCGGAAGGTCTGCGCGTGCTCGAAGCCGCCGCCAGGAAGTTCGGATTTCGATTGCATCTCGACGAGTTCGATTTCGCATCGTGCGATTACTATCTCAAGCACAACAAGATGCTGCCGGAGGACTGGAAAGAGCGCATCGGTAGCCACGATGCCATCTTCTTCGGTGCGGTCGGCTGGCCAGAAAAGGTTCCTGACCACATCTCCCTCTGGGGTTCGCTCATCCAGTTCCGGCGCGAGTTCGATCAGTATGCCAATCTTCGTCCCGTTCGATTGATGCCGGGAATTCCCTGTCCGCTCGCCGGCCGAGCTCCCGGCGACATCGATTTCTTCGTCGTGCGGGAGAACACCGAGGGAGAATACTCCTCCATTGGTGGCAGCATCTTTCCCGGAACCCATCGAGAGGTCGTGATTCAGGAGACGATCATGACTCGCATTGGCATCGACCGCATCCTGAAGTTTGCCTTCGAGCTCGCACAGAAGCGCCCGCGAAAGCACCTCACCTCCGCAACCAAGTCGAATGGAATCTCCATCACCATGCCCTACTGGGATACTCGCGTGGAGGAGATGGCAAAGTCGTTCCCTGATGTCACCTGGGACAAGTACCACATCGACATACTCGCCGCTCACTTCGTGCTCAACCCCGATCGATTCAACGTCGTCGTCGCGTCGAACCTGTTCGGCGACATCCTTTCCGACCTCGGCCCCGCCTGCACGGGAACCATCGGGATAGCTCCTTCAGGAAACATCAACCCGGAGCGCCTCTTTCCTTCTCTCTTTGAACCCGTCCACGGTTCTGCGCCCGATATCGCCGGACGAGGAATCGCAAATCCTGTCGCTCAGATATGGTCGGGAGCCATGATGCTTGACCATCTTGGCGAGACGGAGGCCGGCGCGGCGATCGTTCGGGCTATCGAACAGGTCCTTCCCCACAAACAACTCCGCACCCCCGATATGGGTGGCACCGCCAACACTGTGACCGCGGGGAAGGCGATCGCCGATGCATTGACATAGGCCCTCCGCGATCTGTCCACGAATGCACTAGCCGGCCGCATTCGTGGACAAGATTGTGCCCGCTAAATCAGTTGGGCATAGGGCAGGCAGCTTGCTCCTCGCTTAGTTCTCCCGATGCCACGATCACCGCGAGCGACTCCATCGCCTGGCGAATCAGTATTGCGGTCTGCGCGAAGACCTCAGGATCCATATTCAGAGTGACAGGCCCGACGCTCAGATGAACGGATTTGCACCCACACAGGCGAACGGCCCCAAATCCACCACGCTCCGCCAGTACCACGTTTATATCGCTCATCGATTCTCCTTCTGGTTCGATCTCCGGAAACCCTGCGGCGCTTCGCCAAAAAGACTCCGCAGCCTTCCGTCTTGAATGGAGACTAATTTAGTCCTATATCCGGGTCAAGCAAAATCTGTCGCTTGTAAACGACAGATTTTGCATGGGTCAATGGAATATTAGGGGTGCTGTGGGAGCTGCGAGGCGTTCCACCCTCCACCCAGAGCTTTGATCAGGAGCACGCTCGCCTCCAGGCGACGTTGGGTGATGTCGATATCGTTGCGTTCATTTTGAAGAAGCGCAGTCTGCCACGTGATCACCTGCAGATAGGTATCGACTCCACCTTCGTAGCGGGTCGTGAAGAGATCGAGAGATTGTTGTGCCGATGCGGTCGCGTCCTGCTGCTGGCCCGCCTCTGTCTCCAAACCATGAAGTGCGTTCAGATCATCCTCTACCTGCTGAAATGCGGTCAGCGTCGTCTGCCGATAGGAGGCAACGGTAAAATCGTAACCCGCGCGAGTGATATCGCTTGTAGCTCGCCTGCGGCCATGATCGTACAGGGTTTGGGACAACGTAGGACCGACCGCAAAGAATCGGCTTGGCCATGTGAACCAGGTCAGCGCCGAGGTTCCGGTGAATCCCGCAACTGCCGAGAGCGACAATGTCGGATAGAACGCAGCCTCCGCAATTCCGATCTGCTCGTTGGCCGCCGCCATGCGGCGTTCGTCGGCCGCGATATCGGGACGGCGCTCCAGTAACTGCGATGGCAGAGCACCAGGAATCTCCGGGAGCGTCGGGCCGGCAACGGTCACCGGGTTGCGCGGTAGCGTCAGCTGCGCAGGAGGCTTGCCAACCAGCATCGCAATCGCGTGCTCGTAGTCTGCCCGCATGATATCGACATCGGTCGCCTGCACTTGTGCCGTCTGTAGAACGGTGCGGGCCTGTGTGACGTCAGAGAGGGGTGCGGCGCCTCCGTTGTATCGATCCTCCGTCAATTGAAGCGCGTCCTGAAAGGCGCTCACGGTCTCATCCAGCAGTTTTCTTTGCGCATCCGCGGAACGAAGATCGAAGTAGTCGATGGCGAGTTCCGCATGCAGCGAAAGCCGGGTCGTCTCCAGATCGGCTGCAGAGGCCTGCGCCTGTTCCTGGGATTGGGTAATGCTGCGACGGATGCGGCCCCACAGATCGACCTCGTAGTTCAGGTCAATCGGAAGCGTGAAATCGCCCGAACCGTTACTGGTCAATGTCTTGTTGAAATAGGGCTGGTTTGTGGAATCCCGGACCACGCCGATACTTGGATCGGCACCGATCGTGGGTGCCTTATTGGCGCGATAAAAACGAACCGAGGCACGGGCTGAGCGGAAGTTAGCCTCTGCCTGCTTCAGGGTCTGGTTGGCTGGGTCGATCTGGGCTTCAAGAGTGTTCAACTCAGAATCGTGGAACAGTGTCCACCAGTCTCCCTTCAGTTGTGCGTCACTGGGTTGGGCCACCTTCCATCCGTCAGACGATTTGAAGTTGCTTGGCAGGGTCTCCTTGAACTCAGGTGCAACCGGAGCTGCCGGCCGAACATACTGCGGACCGACGCGGCATCCCGCCAATGTCACCGAAATCAATGCCGCCACTCCCATCGATGCAGATCTAAAAACGCGATTCATGACCGCCCCTTCGCTCCGCGATTCGCGCGGACCTGCATTCCGCTGGCAAGCGAGTCGGAAGGATCGATAACAATTTCGTCCGAAGATGTAAGACCCGAGGTTATCTCGACCGTGTTGCCATAATCCTGACCGATCGTCACCGGCGCAAGCTCGACGCGATCGTTCCGCACTACGGCCACGCGCAGACCCTCCGCGCGGAACAGAAGCGTATTCGATGGAACCGTGAAGGCATTGGCACCGCCCGGAACATGGAAATGTACGAAGACATAGGCGCCCGGAAGTAGCCTGTTGTCGCGGTTGTTGACATCTACTTCAACGTTCAGCGTGCGGCTCGCGAGATCGATTGCTTTGGCATTGCGCACGATCGTACCCGGAATCTTCTCACTCGGATTCGAATCCTGGGTGAGGTCGGCCGTATCGCCATTGTGAATCGAGTCAGCGTACACCTCGGGAACCGCAGCGTAGACACGCAACTTGCCCGTCGTAGCCAACTGAAACAATGCCCGGGGATTCGACGAACTGGAACCGGCATCGATCAGATCGCCTATATCCGTATTGCGTGCAGTAATTACACCATCGAACGGAGCAACAATCTTTTCGTAGTTCTGCAACTGCTCCAGGCGGCGAACGTTCGCTTTGCTTGCATCCACCGCAGCCTGGGCAGCGATGTAGTTGCTGCGGGCCTGATCCGTTTCCTGCTGCGATACCGCGTGCTTGGCAAGCAGGCTCTGCCAACGATTGCTCGTTACGCCCGCGAGCTCCATATTTGCCTGCATGCGATCCAGTTCCGCGCGCGACTGCTGAAGCTGCTGATCCACCTCAGGCGTTTCGATCTCAGCCAGCAACTGCCCTTGACGTACATGCGCCCCGATATCGAAATACCACTTCTTCAGGTAGCCGTTCGTGCGGGAGTAAATCGGCGCCTGGGTAAATGCCTGCACGTTTCCCGGAAGAACCAGATCCTGCGCCGCCCCCGATCCCGAATGAGGCTGCACAACGTTCACCGAAAGGATGGCAGCCTCATCGGTCGCTCTTGTGACTTCCTTCTCATGAGAGGAGCGGAGGTGGAGACCATACGAGATAGCGGCAATCAGAGCGACAGCGAAGAGAATCCCTACCGTGCGTCCGCTTCCTGGCCCTTCTACCGTACCGTTCGTGTGATCTTCCTTGTGCGCAGGCACAATATCCGTCTGCGCAGGTTTCACTGCTTCCTGTGTGCTGGGCATCCCGTTCTCCAAGGTGTGAGTTCCGCGGCTGTTGCTCATGCGTGCTCCTCGACAAGACGCTTTTGCTCGCGGCTGAGCCTGCGACTTTCGCTTCCGTGAATCAGCGCGAAGACGCAGGGAACAAAGACAAGCGTTGCGACGGTTGCGCAAAGAAGACCGCCGATGACTGCGCGGCCCAACGGAGCATTCTGCTCGCCGCCATCACCCATTCCAAGTGCCATCGGGATCATTCCGATGATCATCGCAAGCGCGGTCATGATGACGGGACGGAAGCGCGTCGTCCCGGCCTCGATCGCAGCTTTGATCGCGTCGCTGTGCTCTTCCAGGCGGATCTTCGCAAAGGAGATGACGAGAATGCTGTTCGCCGTCGCAACTCCCATACACATAATGGCCCCCATCAGAGCAGGAACGCTTAGCGTCGTATGCGTGAGGAAGAGGAAGAGCACGATCCCTGCAAGCGCCGCAGGCAACGCTGTAATAATGATGAAAGGGTCGATCCAGCTCTGAAAGTTGACCACGATCAGCAGGTAGACCAGCACGATTGAGAAGAACAGCCCTCCGATCAGGCCGATGTACGAGCTGCGCATCGTAACCACCTGGCCCTTCAGACTCATAAAGGTTCCGCGTGGAAGATTCTTCCTGTTCCGATCGAGAACCCTCTGAACATCCCGGCTTACCGCGCCAAGGTCCCTGTCCTGCACATTGCCGTAGATATCCACCACGCGTCGAATGTTGTAATGATTGATGACCGACATCTCGTGACCACGTTTGACACTTGCAAGATCACTTAGGATCTCCGGAGTTGCAGGTACCGTGGCCGAACCTGCTGTCGTCCGATTGATCGGGATATTATTCAGATCCTGCATCGAGGTCATCTTGTACTGCGGCGTCTGAGCAACGATGTTGTAGTTCACCTGGTTCTTCCAGTTGAGGAAGAACATCGGCGTCACCTGAAAGCTTCCACTCAGCGAATTCAGCACGCTGGTCGAAACATCGCTCTCGGTATAGCCGCCTTGTGAAGCCTTGGTACGGTCGACTGCGAGTTGCAGCGTTGGATAATCGAACGACTGCTGCTCACGAAGATCGACGAGACCAGGAACAGTGCGCAGCTCCGCCATTATCTTGTCTGCCTGCTCCTTGCTCGCTTCCACATCGTTGCCCTCAAGCTGAATGTCAATCGGAGCCGGAAGGCCGAAGTTCAGAATCTGGGTCGTGATATCTGCCGGAAGCATGTAGAACACGGCGTTTGGAAACTTGCGTGGCAGCTCTTCACGCAGTTTGCGGACATATCCTGCTGTAGGATGGTGATCCTCCTTGAGGGTCACCAGAACATCGCCATCGTTTGCACCGACAGACCCATTCGAAAGATGTTGGGTGTTCAACGCACTGTAAGGCAGGCCGATGTTGTCGAGGATGTTGTCGATCTCCGAGGCTGGAATCTCACGACGGATCTCATCTTCCACCAGGTCGAACAGCCTGGCCGTCTCCTCGATACGTAAACCGGAAGCTCCGCGCACATGCAGAATGAACTGGCCGCTATCGGTGTCAGGAAAGAAGTCTTCGCCCAGAGAGGGCACCAGAATAAATGCCGCAAGGCAAACGAGAAGGAACGACGGAATGAAGATCCGTCTCCGAAGAACCAGGCCCGATAAAATGCCTTGATAGCCGGCACGTACGCGCTCGAAGCCCCGTTCGAAGCCTTGTCGAAACCGTGCGAAAAATCCCGTACCCGGCGATCCATGCCCATGATCGCGAAGCAGGTACATCGCCAGCGTCGGCACCAGGGTTCGGCTCAATACGTAGCTTGCCAGCATCGCGAAGACCACAGCTTCGGCAAGAGGCACAAACAAATAACGAGCGACCCCTCCGAGAAAGAACATCGGCAGAAAGACGATGCAGATGCAAAGCGTAGAGACAAGAGCCGGGACAGAGATCTGGGCCGCACCCTCGAGAATCGCTTCACGTAGCGGAAAACCTTCTTCCAGGAATCGTTCGATATTTTCAATCGTAACGGTGGCATCGTCCACCAAAATGCCTACCGCAAGAGCGAGTCCTCCTAGCGTCATCGTATTGATCGTCTCGCCCATCAGACTGAGAACGATCACCGAAGTCAGAATCGAGAGAGGGATGGAGATCGCGATAATGATTGTGGAACGCCAGCTACCGAGAAACACCAGGATCATGATCGCGGTCAGCGCAGCAGCAATCACGGCTTCCCGGATGACTCCCTCCACCGCGCCACGCACAAACACGCTCTGGTCCGAGAGCGGCGTCATCTTCAGTTCGGGAGGCACCGTGGCAGCGATGCGAGGAAGAAGCGCCCGAATCCCCTTCACCACATCAAGCGTGGATGCGTTACCGCTCTTCAGGATGGAGATAAGCACTCCACGATGGCCGTCCTGGCGCACGATGTTGGTCTGCACCTGAAAACTATCGCTGACGCTGGCAACGTCCCGCAGATAAATCGTCGTTCCATTCACCTGCTTCAGCGGAATCCTGGAGAGTTCTTCTACCGTGCGGGGAGCTCCGTTCGTCCGGACGTCATACTCCGACTGACCAATCTTGATCGTCCCCGATGGCATCACGACGTTCTGCCGTCCCACAGCATTCAACAGATCTCCCGGAGCGATGCCTTTGGACTGCATCGCAGCCTGGTCCATATTAATGGTGATCTGGCGCTGCTTGCCGCCGTACGGCGAAGGAACCACAGAACCGGGAACCGTTACGAGCTGTGTACGAACATAATTGGTCGCGTAATCGTTGAGCTGCGACTCTGAAAGCCCGCGGCCAGAGATACCCAGCTGCAGAATCGGCACGCTCGATGCCGAGAAATTAATGATCTGTGGCGGTAAAGTGCCTGGAGGCAACTGACGCAACACGAATTGCGACGCTGCCGTCACCTGCGCGTTGGCCGTATCCAGCGAGGCCCCAGGCTGAAGAAAGATCTTCACAACGGCTACGCCGTTATACGTCGTCGATTCGATGTGCTGGATGTTATCCACCAGCGTAGTGAGCACCTTCTCGTAAGGAGAAGTAAGGCGCCCCTCCACCTCCTCCGGATTGAGACCCGTATACTGCCAGCCGACCGAGACCACCGGAATATTGATGTCGGGGAAGATGTCGGTCGGCGTACGCAGAATCACCACAGGCGCGGCGATAAGGATCAGAAGCGCAAGAACGATAAAGGTGTAAGGTCGATTAAGCGCTACTTTGACGATCCACATCGGATTTCGGGCGCCTCGTTTCCGCAAAAAACGGCAAAATGTTTCAACTATCTATTGGACACTTCTGACGGGCCCTCGATGCGCAGTTCTTTCCGACAGCATTTATCGGAAAAACCGATACCATATCTCTATGGAGTTAAGACACTTTCGCTATCTCGTTGCCGCCGCGGAACAAGGCAGCTTCAGCGGCGCTGCCCGACGCCTTAACGTGGCGCAGTCCGCCATCAGCGAGCAGCTCGCCGACCTCGAGCGGGAGATCGGAGTTCAACTCTTCACCCGATCCTCCAGAAGGACTGGCCTCACTCCCAGCGGCGAACTGTTTCTCAAGGAAGCCCGCCGCATCCTGGCAGACTCCGAGAAAGCCGTCGAGATCGCACGGCGAGCCCAGCGCGGCGAGATCGGAACCCTCAACATCGGCTTCTTTGTCGGCAGCGTTGGCGTCAACTTCCCCCGCCTTATCCGCGGCTTTCGAAAACAACATCCAGGAGTCAGGCTCTCTTTAGTCGAGATGACCTCCACTCGCCAGTGGCAGGCGCTGGTCGATGGCGAAATCGATGTCGGCTTCACCCGCCGGGTCGAACCTGAGTTCCGAACCGAGCTCGTCTCCGAGCTGATCCATCAGGACCCCATCAATGCCATCGTGCCCAAAGATCATCCTGTCGCTCCAGGCCCCGTCGATGTCCATGATCTCGCAGGCGAATCCTTCGTCCTCTCTTCGCGCGAAGCCTCACCGGCAGTCTTCGACAAAGTGATTGAACTCTGCTCCGAGGCTGGCTTCTCTCCGCGTATTGCCAGCATCTCGAGCGTCTGGTCCAGCGTCGTCATGATGGTCCAGGCCGGCGAGGGAATCGCTCTGCTTCCTCTCAACCAGCAACAGTCCCGTACTCGCGATCTTGCCTTTTGCCCGCTCCTGGCAAAGAACGCCTTCGTGGAATTCGTAATGGCGTGGTCCCCGAAGCACGACAGCGACCTGAATCGCAGCTTCCGTACCCTTGTGAAGGCACACTCCAACAACAGTGGAACCCGTCCATAGCCTTTACCACCGCCTGCAAGCTGGCTCGCACGCGAAACGCAATGCCTCGCGCTCTTGAGCGCTACTGTCCCGTCTCATAGCGAATGGCTCCACCATGCCATCCGGGTACGGTGATCTACACACGCTTTTATTTTGACGCCCCCGACCTCGCGCTCATAGTGCCTCGGCACCCATCTCTTCCGGGCCCGGCGTGATACCCTTCCGCCCAAGGTCGCCGACATGCTCACAACGCGTAGAGTCTTCTGTTCCCAGATCTGTTCTCAGACCGCAGCTCTTGTCCTGACGGCACGGCTTCCCGCCCAGACGCCCTCCACCGGAACCCCCACGCGCCCGAATGTAGCCGTCATCGACCACGACCGTATCCTCTCCGCCGCCGACCGCTTCCTCACCCAGGCCCCCGCGCCGCTCACCACTCTGCCCGCACCTCATCCCCCAGGCACGCCGCACGACTATTACTCCGAGCCCGAAAACCTTCCCGACGCCTTCACCGCTCACCGCGACGCCATCATCTCGCTCGCCCACATTGTGCCCGCACTCACCTCTGCCTACGTCCTCACCAAAGAGGAGCGCTACGCCCAACACGCCGTCACTCATCTCCGTGCCTGGTTCCTCTCGCCGGAGACCTCGATGACTCCCAACCTCGAGTACGCGCAGGTTGTCTCTCCCGCACCTTCCGGCCGCGCCGAAGGCATCATCGAGGCCGTCCACCTTACCGAGGTCGCTCAGTCCATTCCCTTCCTCTCGAACTCCGAAGCGCTCTCCCCGGCCGATCTCGAAGCAATCACCCTTTGGTTCACCAACTATCTCGACTGGCTCAACAACTCTCGCACCGCCGGCCTCGCCCGCGACATGCGCGACCACAACGGCTCCTCCTGGCTTCTGCAGGCCGCCGCCTGCGCCCGTCTCAATCTCAAGGACGACCGCGCGCTCACCACGTTGCGCCACCAGTTCCGAACCGCGACAATTCGCGCTCAGATCACCTTCGACGGCACCTTCCCACGCGAGCTCACTACTCCCAATCCCTATCGCAACAGCCTCTTCAATCTCGACATGCTCGCCGGTGCCTGCGATCTTCTCTCCACCCGTTTCGAAAGCGTCTGGAACTACGAGCTTCAGGACGGCCCCGGCATGCGCGTCGCATTCGCCCGGCTCTACCCCTTCATCGCCAACCGAAGAGCCTGGCCCTACAAGGCCGACGCCGCCTTCTTTACAGAACTCCCCTTGCGCCGCCCCGCACTCCTTCTCGCCGCCCGGGCCTACAGTCGGCCCGAATATGCAGAGACCTGGCGCGCTCTCCCAGCCGACACCTCCAACCCCGAGCTCGATCGTACCTTCCCCATCCGGCAGCCCCTGCTCTGGGTTACCCGGCCACGCCCCTGAAAACAAACGCCAGACAGCGCTGTCGATCTTTCGCCATCAATTCACACTACGCTCACACTTCAACAAGAAAGCGTCAGATTGTAGACACAAACCAGCCAAATAGTTCCGCTATTAATCAAAAAGTAACACGATTTTAATCTAGGCCTCCAATACTCGACCCATAGAGGCCCTATGAAACCCACACGTTTAATAATAATTTTGCTTGTCTTTCTATCCGAGAGTTTTGCCCAGACCAGCACAGGAAGCATCACCGGCTTCCTCACAGACAAATCTGAAGCCGTTCTCGCTGACGCTCAAGTCACGCTCACCGACGAGAACACCGGCAGGGAACGCGTCACCACGACCAACAACTCCGGCCACTTCGCGCTCGTTCAGCTCCTGCCGTCCATCTATACCCTCCAAATCTCACACCCCGGCTTCTCTTCCCTCCAGGCAAAGGGCATCGTGGTTCAGGTCGGCCAGGAGGTCAGCCGCAACTTTACCCTTGGCGTCGAAAGCGCCCAGAGCATGGTCACCGTCGAGGCCGGTAGCGTCACTCTCGATACCGACTCTGCAAAGATCGGTGCCAACGTCGCCAGCCGCGAGATAAAAGAGCTCCCCATCAACGGACGGCAGATCTCCCAGCTTTACCTCCTCGTTCCCGGCGCCACCAACTCTGGCTCCGGCACCTTCGGCGACATCCGCTTCTCCGGCCGCGCCGTCGAGCAGAACATCATCCGCGTCGACGGAATCGAAGCAACCTCCATCATCGACACCTCCCCGGGCAACCTCAACGGAGAACTCGGCTCCCTCTTCCGCCTCCAGCAGTCCCTCGAGGCCGTTCAGGAGTTCCGCATCGACTCCTCCAGCTATCCCGCGGAGATGGGAACGGGAACCGGCGGCCAGATCAGCTTCATCAGCAAATCAGGTACTAACAACTTCCACGGCTCCGCCTTTGAGTACGTTCGCAACGACTTCTTCGACGCGAGAAACACCTTCAACCGCAGAGCAACCCCGACCAGCCCCACAGCCGGCAACCCCAAATTCCGCCTGAACCAGTTCGGTGGCTCCATCGGCGGTCCCATCCTCAAAGACAAGTTCTTCTTCTTCGCCAACTACGAAGGCCTGCGCCAGACCTGGGCAGCCCCTTATACTCAGGCAACGCTCAGCAACTTTACAAAGTCGCAGATTCCGACGACGAGCAGCGTCTATCCTCTGCTCGCTGCCTTCCCTGCCGATCCCTTTCCGTTAGATCCTGCGTTCGCTTCACGAACCGTGACCACCGTGGGCGCCAACCGTATCCAGGAAGACTTCGGGGATATCCGCTTCGATTACCACATCAACGATCGCTTCGGCGTCTACGCCCGCTACAACATCGACCAGGGAAGCTCCACCCAGATTCAGGATGCCTCCCTCAGCCAGTTTGGGCAGGTCTCCGTACCTCAGAATGGCGTAATCGCCTTCACCCAGGTATGGACACCTCACATCTTCAACGAAACCAAGTTCGGCTACAACGGCATCAAGATGCGAGTTCAAGGTATCGCCGGCCCCAGCCCGAGCGCCGACATCAGCCGCGCGCGTATTGCTGTCGCCGGTCTCACCAACGTCGGTTCCCTCATCAGCCTCTCCAGCTCATTCAACGGCATCGGCGCGCCCTACACAGGTCAGAGCTACTCCTATATCGATAACTTCTCTCTGCTGAAGGGCAACCACAACATGAAGTTTGGTGTTGAGATCCGGCCCATCTCGCTCTATAACAATCAGCTCGGTGGAACGACCTATACCTTCAATAGCATCGGCGATTTCAGCAGCAATCGACCTTCTCAAATTGCCTTCTACGGCGATCTCAGCGATCTCAGCCCCTTCACCGGCCTCAGCGGCGATGCGCAGGTCAAGCAGAACTACTACATCGGCTACGCTCAGGACGAGTGGAAGATCAGGCACAATCTCACCCTCAGCTACGGTCTGCGCTACGAGTATTATTCGCCTCTCCACGAGGTCCGCAATAAGGTCGTTGTCTTCGACATGGCCGCCGGCACCATCCTACCCAACTACCCAGGAGATTGGTACGCCAGCTCGAAGAACAACTTTGGTCCACGTCTCGCACTCACATGGTCACCCGACGCTACCAATGGCAACACCATCCTCCGCATAGGTGGCGGCGTCTTCTACGGCCCCGGGCAGACCGAAGATCAAATCCAGCCCGAAGCCAACGACCGCGTTCAGCGCACATTCAGCCAGAGTAACGCTACGGGTTTCTCAAAAGTCTATCCGATCAATCCTCAAACTGATGTGTATGCCAACTACGACATCAACAGCCCAACGCTGGGCTACCAACCGCGCGCCTACGCTCCGAAGTACAAGGTTCCCGAGCGCGTCACCACTTACACTGCCTCCATCGAGCAGCGTCTCCCCGGCCAGGTTCAGTTCATGATCGGGTACGTTGGATCAACCGGCCGCAACCTCTTCCTCCGCTCCATCACCAACCTCATCACCGGCGTTAGCACCAATCCCATCACCGGGGTCGGCACTGCGACGCGCCAGTTCGGTGGGCGCTTCGCTGAGGTCGACTACAAAACCTCGGGAGGAACCGATATGTACAACGCCCTCCAGACCTCGCTGCAGCGTCGGTTCGCCCGCGGGCTTTCTCTGGGTGCGCAATACACCTGGGCCAAAGAGCTTGGAACATCCAGTGGATCGAACGAAGCCACAACTGCTCAGAATCCCTACGACTTCCGCACGGAATACGGCCGCGGAACCTTTGACATCCGCCACAGCCTCAACGCCACCGTCCTCTACGACCTTCCCTTCGGCCACGGAAAGACCTATGCTCTCTCCGGCCCGATGGATATCGTCGCAGGCGGCTGGCAGATCGGCAGTATCGTCAACTTCCGGAGCGGTGTCCCGATCGACGTCCTCATCACCCGCCCGGACCTCGCCTACGTCGGCAATCCCGGAACATCCATCGCTGGCCAAACCTTCGGGAGCCCGGTCATAACCAATGGCGTCGTGCAGACTACCGCTGTCGTCAATGTGCCCGGAGGCGGCAACAGCCGCAACATCCGCCGTCCCAACGTGGTGCCGGGAGTCAATCCCTACATCAAGAGTGGATACCAGTACCTGAACCCGGCGGCATTCTCCACACCGGCTCCAGGAACCTTCGGCAACTACCGGCGTAACGATCTGAGCGGACCGAATCTGGCCCAGCTCGACATGACGCTCGGCAAGCAGTTCCACGCCACGGAAAGAGTCAACTTCGAGTTCCGTGCCGATGTCTACAACATCCTCAACCACCCCAACTACGCTAACCCTGGCACCGTCCGGCTGAACCAGACGCTGAGCTCGGGTGCTTCGAATCAACCCGGAGCACCCTTCAGCCAGTCCGCCGCTGGATCGGCCTTCGGTGTCCTCTCTTCCACCGTCGGCAACCAGGTAGGAATCGGAGCCAACCGCCAGATCCAGCTCTCGCTCCGCGCCAACTTCTAGCTGTCCTGCTATACAAAGACTTCTGCCGCAGGGGAATTTCCCTGCGGCAGAAGTCTTTAAAGCACCGGAATGCAGAACAACTAGAAGTGAACTCTCAGAACAAACTCCATCGTCCTCGGATCGGTCGTTCCTGTAACCTGCCCGAAGTTTCCCGTGCCCATGGTGTTCGACACAGTAAACGAAGAAAGATGGTTCGGAACATTGAACATCTCCGCCCGAAAGTCCATTGCCACCTGCTCCCAGATGGGAATCGATTTCTGCAGCGATGCATCCCAGTTATTGAAGAGAGGTCCCTTCGTCGAGTAGGCCTGAAGATTGCCGTAGGTCCCCGCCGCCGGAATCGCGAATGCCGCCGGGTTCAGGTACTGCTTGCCGCGAGCCCCCGCAAAACGGTCTCCTACCAAGTTGGGCCGCTGCAGGACCGATGTCACCGTATTTCCCGACGTTGCCGAATTTGTCGCCTGCGTCACGTTGATCGGAATTCCCGATGCGATACGTGTGATGCCCGAGACCGTCCAGCCTCCCAGCGCCTTTTTGTACCAGACATCGCTTCTCTGCCAGAATGGCAGCGGATACACGTAGCTGATCGCCAGAATCTGTGGCTGGTTGAAAGACGCTGGACCGTAATCGCCTCGCAGATTGAAGGAATCCTGCGGAGAATAGTTATAGGCCTGCCCGTCGGTCAACGCCTTCGACCACGTATACGAGATGCTCACCGTTCCGCCCTGCCGCATCCTCGTCAACAAACGCGCCTGAAAAGAGTGGTAATTGGAAATAGCCCCATTGCGGCTTTCAAAAATATCCTGATAGCCAAGGTAAGGCCGCAACGCGTTGGCAGCTACTCCTGGATTCGCCTGAAGCGTTCCCGCCGGAGCCTGATTCAGATTGTTGTAATAGCTGAGATTCGCCGAGCTGGTGCCGACGTAGTTGAACTCAGCCACCGTATCGCCCTTCACCTTCTGCTGAACCCCAATGCTCCAGTTCTTCACCCGGGGCGGCTCAAGGTTCTGGTTGGGCGAGTTTGAAATGGTGCTGGGATTTGCAGCGGCAGGAGCAGCGCTCGCGATCGTATCTACATTGCCATTCGATACATTTGCCACCGTCGTAAAGGGAAGCTGTGAGACCGATCCGTAGTAATAATTCCCTTCAATGCGCTCGTACGAAAGCCCAAAGCCGCCTCGCAGGACTGTGCTCTGCCTGCCCGTCAGATCATAGGCAAATCCAACCCGCGGAGCCCACGCTCCCCAGTACGTATTCACCAGGCCCAGCGGCAGGTTATGGAAGAGAGCATTGACTGCGGGATTGTTATAAACAGAGACGCAGCAAGCGGCTTTGGATGGAAATCCAGAGCCCGGAAGGACCAGGCCGTTATACGGATAAGGATTGCTTGTGATGAACCCCGTACTGCGATCGACCGTTGCCGCGTGGCTCGGATCGTAGAAATCCGGCCGAAAGCCCGAGCCATTGTTGAATGTACTAAAGATGGGCTGCATATACTGCCATCGCAAGCCAAGATTCAACGTCAGACGATGACTTACCATCCAGTCATCCTGAACGTAGGTCTCAATCTGGGTAAAGCGAGCCTGCACCTGCTGAATGTTGCTGCCTTCCTGGTAGGTTGTAAAGTTTCCCTGTAATTCGTTGGCCAGCGCCTGGTTCGCCGCTGTCTGGGACGACTGTCCGGTAATTCCATTGTTGAATCCGAACGAGCCGTTGATGGCCGGGATCGACGTCTGGTTCTTTCGTCCTCGCCACGCGTAAATGCCCGTCTTCAAACTGTGGTTTCCGAGAATGCGAGTAAAGTCGTCCTTCCCCGCATAGATGCGTTGGTAATTATTAAAGTTGATCGCCGTCGCCGAAAGGCCGGTAAAGCCGGTCGTCGTCACCGAAGGAATATCGGGCGACGCGGGAAACAGCGTCGGATAGTTCATCCCGTTATCCGACCGCAGAATGCTCGTCAGACCGAACTGCGGATTCGGCGCAATCCCGTTGGTCTGCGAAATAACATTCCCGGAAAACGATCCCGTGAGCGTATTCACCGTCTTGCTGTTAATCGTCCGCGTCCACTGCACCGAAGAGGTCAGGCCGGGGAGCTGGCGTTGAAAGTTAATCAGGTTCGTAGGATTTCCCAGGCTGGTGTAGTAATCATGAACGTAGTGACCGGAGATCTGGTTCTTCTCGTTCATGTTGTAGTCGATCTTGAACAGATATTCCTGCGTATTCAGAACGTTGAAGTTGCCATAGTTGTAGCTGTTCCCGCCGTTGGAGTTTCCGGTAGGAAACAGGTTCACCAGCGCTCGCCCGTTCGCTGTGCTGCATCCAGCCACCGCAGCCCCCGAGCATTGCGGAACAATACCTCCTGCAAACGGCTGGCCCGTCGCCGGATTGATGGGCCACTGCGATGTCGGAAACGCGGAAAAATCGCCATTCTTCTGTGCGGCCGTCGGCACCGTGGTCGTCGTAATGGTCGAGGTCCGCAACCGCTTGAAGTCCTGCCCCACAAAGAAAAACAACTTGTCGCGATTCACATTGAAATGTCCCGGAATAAAGATCGGTCCGCCGAACATCCATCCAAAGTTGTTGTACCGCAGGGGAGGTTTCACCGGGTTGGTCGTGCCGAGCGGCTGGAAGGCATAGGCCTGGATCGCATCGTTTCGGAAATATTCGTAGGCCAGACCATGAAAATCGCGCGTGCCGTTCTTGATCCCAACGCTGATGCTGGCGCCGGAGGTCCCTCCATAGCTGGCATCGAAGCTTGAAGCAGCCGTCTTGAACTGCTCCAGAGCATCGGGCGAGATGTTGACGAAGTTATTTCCTCCGCCGCCATTGTCTTTATTGTCCACGCCGTCAATAAAGTAGTTGAACGTGTCCCCTCGGCTTCCATTTACCGACTGCGAGCTACCGTCGACACCATAAGTTCCAAAAAGGGCAAATCCGCTCGCAACCGTGGAAGAAACTCCAGGGGCCAGGGTAATCAGCTGAATATAGTTGCGTCCGTTAAGTTGGAGATGCGTCGCCTCTTCGCTCGTCACAACCGATCCCACCTCGGCGCTTGTCGTCCTCATCTGAACCACATCGGCTTCCACCGTAACGGACTGCGTCTCTTCTCCCACTGCCAAAGCGATCGGAATACTTGGCTTGCCACCGACATCGACCTTGACGTTCCGGATCACGACCTTCTTGAAGCCTTTGGCGGTCGCAGTTACCGTGTAGGTGCCCACAGGAAGATCGAGCGCAATATAGTTGCCGTCCGCGCTGGTGCGGACCTCCTTGATGAGCCCCGTCCCCTCGTTGGTGACCACGACGGTCGCATTCTGCACCATCGCTCCACTGGCATCGGATACCGCTCCTGAGATCTGCTGGCTATTCACAGTCTGCGCATGCAGACCTGCAGTCATCAGAAAACTGCATACCAGTGCCAGAACATAGCTTGAAAAACGTCTCATCTTGCCTCCCTGATTTTTTTTGAAGCGAGTTTCTATGTCGTTTCCGCTTATTTGTTGTTCAGATCAGGGAGAGAAAAACAGTCGGTCGAAATACCCGTCGCCTTGAGAACAGGCAGACCGGGGCGCCACGAGTCGCTCGCTCGGAGATCCCCAGAAAACTGACGGTGATCGACAAGACTATTTATTGCGCGCCGTGAAATATATCGACCTAACTTGATAGGTGTCAACACTAAGAACAAAATTGTGTGAGGACGGAAGATGCGGGAGGCGTCCAGGGCGGAGGCTCCCGGACGGAGTGCCTTCCATCGTTTTACCGTCGAGAAACAACCGGTCTCAGAGAAAATCTCTGGATATCACCGCGGCCGGAGATTCTCCGCGGGAAAAATAAAGGCTGGCGGAATAGGTATCGCTCCAGAGAGTGCCTTCGAAAGATGAAATCTCGAATCTCTCACCCGGAAGCGTGACGCGTCACACACCCTTCGACCCGCTTAGTGGTCTCGTTGCCGAGCGTACTCTCGCAGTTCATCACCTGTCGTTCATAACCTTTTACGGCTCTCGGTCGATCGAATCCCGCCACACTCAAACCTCGGATTCCAATTTAAAACCCGGCGACCTGCCGATCATCGCGGGGCAAAAACCTGTCAAGCGCAATTCTCCCTCAAGCAACTAAAAACAAACAAGATGCATTGTGCCGATCAGTTCCCTGTTCGCAGTTAAAATAGAAGTCAGGAAAGAAGAAGGCCCAGGGCATGCCCTGGGCCTTTCCTGGAATCGTTCGCTTGCAGTCTCTCCGGGAAAACAAGGGCCAAGGGGAAGTCCACCTATCTTCTATCTTTCCAAGACTTTACATCAAAAAGTCAGAGGGGGCCTTCCTACGATGCCTTCTTACCCTGGAACTCCCTGACGATGGCGAGATACTTCTTCGCGCTCTCCGTTACGATCTCCGGCTTGCCCTCGGCCATGGCCTTGGTGTTCACCAGATCAGCGCCAACACCCAGGGCGAACGCACCGGCCTGGAGGAACTCCACAGCCGTCGCCAGAGAGACACCTCCCGTGGGAATCATCTCCACCTGCGGCAGCGGAGCCTTCAGCGAGCTGAGATACTTCGCTCCGCCCATCGCGCTGGCCGGGAAGATCTTCACCACGTCAGCGCCAGCCTCCCAGGCGTTGACCACCTCGGTCGGCGTCAGCGCGCCCGGCAGAGCCGCGATCGAGTAGCGATGGCACATCTCGATTGTCTTCACGTTCAGCGCCGGGCTGACGACAAACTTCGCGCCCTCGAGGATGCAGGCCCGCGCCGTCTCCGGATCGAGCACCGTGCCCGCGCCGATCAGGATGTCCGGCCGCTGCTCGGCCAGCTTGCGCATCACCTGGATCGCGCCCGGAACCGTCATCGTGATCTCGAGCACCGTTACGCCGCCGGCGGCGATCGCCTCGGCCAGTGCCAGTGCCTTGTCGACCGACTCGGCGCGAAGCACCGGAACCAGGCCGATCTCTTTCAATGAAGCCAGAACAGCGGCTTTCGTCATGGAATTACTCGCTTTCTAGAAGTCTGGATGCTCGGTCGAATCAACGCTCGACCGAGCATCTGTAAATACTCTTGAAGATGCTCCGCTTACTTTTCTATCGCTGAACTCGAGCGCCGCCGCCCTTCATCACGCGCTGCACCTCGTCGAAGGTAGCCATCGTCGTGTCTCCGGGAGTCGTCATCGCCAGCGCGCCGTGAGCGCAGCCGCAGTTTACAGCCCAGTCAGCGCCCTTCTCGTTCAGGAAGCCGTAGACCAGGCCGGAGGCGAACGAGTCGCCGCCGCCGACGCGGTCAAAGATCTCGAGCTCAGGCATCGGACGAGCCTCGTGGAACTTGTCCTCGTAATAGCAGACAGCGCCCCAGTCATTGACGCTCGCCGTCTTGGCATGACGCAACGTCGTCGCCACAGCCTTGAAGTTCGGATACGCCGCAACCGCCTTCTCGATCATCTTGCGGAAGTTCGCCGAGTCAAGCTCGCCCAGATCGTCGCCAACGCCCTCGATCTCGAAGCCAAGCGCGGCAGTAAAGTCCTCCTCGTTGCCGATCATCACATCGACGTACTGGGCGATGTCGCGGTTCACCTCGGTGGCCTTGGCCTTGCCGCCGATCGCCTTCCAGAGGGAATCACGGTAGTTGAGGTCATAGCTGGTGATGACGCCATGCTTGCGGGCGGCCATCAGGGCCTCCTTGCAGACCTCGGGGGTGGTTTCGCTCAGAGCGCAGAAGATTCCGCCGGTGTGGAACCAGCGCGCGCCTTCCTTGCCGAAGATCTCGTCCCAGTCTATCTGTCCGGGCTTGAGCTGGCTGACAGCGGTGTTGCCGCGGTCCGAGCAGCCCAGGGCGGCGCGCACGCCGAATCCGCGCTCCGTGAAGTTCAGGCCGTTGCGAACCGTGCGGCCCACGCCGTCATACTTGACCCACTGCACGTGGCTCTGGTCGACGCCACCCTGGTTCATCAGATCCTCGACCAGACGGCCGACGGGGTTGTCGGCGAGCGCGGTCACGATCGCCGTCTTCAGACCGAAGCAGCGGCGCAGGCCGCGAGCGACGTTATACTCCCCGCCGCCTTCCCAGGCCTGAAACTGCCGGGCGGTTGCAACACGAACGTCGCCCGGATCGAGGCGAAGCATCACTTCCCCAAGGCTGACCAGATCCCACTTGCACTCTTCTTTTTTACGAATCGTTAAACTTGCCGAATTACTCATCTATCGAAGCTCCGCGATGGCAACGCCATCCATGTCGTCATACGCCTGGTTTTCTCCGCCCATACCCCAGCAGAACGTATAGTGCTTTGTTCCAACGCCGGCATGGATCGACCATCCCGGCGAAACTACAACTTCCTTGTTCGCCATCACCAGATGACTCGTCGCATCCGGCGGCCCCATCAGGTGCAACACGCGATGCGCCGGGTCCACATCGAAGTAGAAGTACACTTCGCTGCGCCGCATGTGCGTATGCGGAGGCATCGTGTTCCAGTTGCTTCCCGGCTCGAGCATGGTGAAGCCCATGACCAGCTGGCAGCTCTTGATGCCATCCTTGAAGATGGCCTTGTAGATCTTGCGCTTGTTGCAGGTCTCGACCGTGCCCAGTTCCACCGGCTTCAGGTCCGCGAACTTCACCATCGCGGTCGGATACTCTGCGTGCGCGGGGTAGCTCAACAGATAGAACTCCGCGGGTTTCGCGGCGTCCTTGCTGGAGAAGGTCACATCCTTCGACCCGCGCCCGATGTAGAGACAGTCGAGCTTATCCATCTCGAAGGTCTTTCCATCCACGGTGACTGTTCCTGCTCCGCCGATATTAAGGGCGCCGAGCTCGCGCCGCTCGAGGAAGTAGTCCGCTCGCAGCTCCGGTTCCGTCTCAAGCTTCAGCGGAGAACCGGTCGGGACGGCGGAACCTATGACGGTGCGATCGAGATCCACGTACGCGAACTCGATCTCATCGGGCTGGAAGAGGTCTTCCAGCAAGAAGGTCTCGCGCAGCTCCTCCGTATTCATCAGTCCATACCGGACCGAATCTGCCATCTGATACAGCCTCATCGCATTTCTCCTCTGTTGCGGAACCTCTCCGCAGCTGCTCATTTATGGTGGCGTGAAACAAGGATATCGTCCCTGCTTCCGCAGCCCTAAGCCATATGACCTAAATGTCCCGCCGAGCAAACCGGTCTCGTCTCATGTCCATCCTAAGCGCCAAAGCTCAACGCCCGGAACCGAGACGGCCCTACCCACGATACGAAACGAAATTCACGACCGTCAATAAAACACCAATAACCGCACGCGGAACACGGTCCGCCAGACTATCCGGGCAACAGTAGAAACTATTCAATTTGCTCGGCGGAGTAAGCGCCGGTACAGTGACGAAGTATGCAAAACATCCTCGATCTCTTCCGTCTCGACCAGAAAGTCGCCCTCGTGACAGGCGCCGCCACAGGCCTGGGAGCCGCCATTGCAGAGGCGCTTGCGCAGGCGGGCGCCACCGTCGCCGTCCATGGAAACCGCCGTGTCGCTACGGAGACCGCTGAAGCGATCGGCGAAAAGGCCGCCGCATTCCAGGCTGACCTTTCCTCGCCGACGGGAGCGGAGGAGCTTTTTGCCAAGGTCAAAGACAAGTTCGGCAGGATCGACATCCTCATCAATAACGCCGGAACCATCATTCGTCATCCAGCAGCAGAGTATCCGATAGAAGACTGGCAGACGGTTCTGCAGGTGAATCTGACCAGCGTCTTTCAGCTTTCGCAGCTGGCCGGACGCGACATGATGGCAAGAAATGCTCCCGGCAAGATCGTCAACATCGCATCGCTGCTCAGCTTCCAGGGAGGCATCCGCGTGCCTGCCTATGCGGCCAGCAAAGGCGGCGTGGCTCAACTAACCAAGTCGCTGGCAAATGAGTGGGCCGTGAAAGGAATTCAGGTCAACGCCATCGCGCCTGGGTACATTTCGACTACGAATACGGAACCCCTGCAGGCCGATGAGACCCGCAATCGCCAGATTCTCGAGCGCATCCCCGCAGCCCGCTGGGGTCAACCGATAGACATAGCCGGAGCCGCTTTGTATCTCAGCTCGGCAGCAAGCGACTACGTGACGGGCACAGTCATCACAGTGGATGGCGGATGGATGGGACGCTGAAACCGTTTTTCTGAACGGGGGAACAACCCATGTCAGAGAATCCACACGAACGCGCCGCAGAGCTTCATAACCTCGCGGCGCACGCCCACAGGGCGGCAGCCGCATCGCATGACAAAGCTGACCACCTCACCGCGCATGAGCTCTCACAGAAGGCGCACGAGCAGTCCATTGAAGCGCTGCGGCATTCGAAGGATGCCATGGATCGCTCCAGGAAGCCGTAGAGGTACGCTTTCGAAAAGCAGATGTCGTCCTGTCACTCGACAGGCGGAAGTTCCGTGCCTCCGCGTTCGCTTGAAAGATATGCCGCCTCCACTGTTCGCATCGTGTCGATGGCATCTTCGACGCTGGTGGGCAATGTGTTGGCCTCGCCCTGAACGTAAGCCTGCAATGACCCCATGGACCCCATAAATGCATCGGGGAACCAATTACCGCCTACCTCTGCCTGCTTCCAGCCAGTACCATCTCGCAGGACATATTCCAGGTTGTCCGGAAGGCCGGCGGGATAGTTGAGGTTGACGCCCATCTGCGCCCGCATGGCTCCGGTCATTCCTTCCCATTGCACGAAGCTTCGCTGCATTTGGGGATCGAAGTCGTGGCTGTGATTCGTCGCTACGAAAGCCCGCTTGTCGTCGCCATAGTCGAGAACGATAACGCTCTTGGTCGCCGCAAGAGTGGGCGTTCGTGGACTCTTGACCGTTTTCGCGTAAACGCTGCGAGGATTACCGAGCCAGCTCCGCACCAGATCGACGTAGTGAATGGAGTGATAGAGAATCTCCAGTCTGGGAGCGCTGCTAAGGAAGCTCCACAGCTCCCACGGCATGTGGACGCTGATCTTCACCTCCATGTCGTGCAGCTCTCCGAGTGCTCCGGAGGTGGTGATTGCGCGCGCAGCCAGCATGTTGGGGGCCCAGCGAAGCTGGAAGTTGACCGCAGCCGTGAGTCCCTTCCTGCGGCAGATGCGCAGAATTTCGACCGCCTCGCCGAGCGTATCTCCCATGGGCTTCTGCATCAGCACGGCCGCTCCATCGGGTAGCTGCGCAAGGATGGAAGGAAGGACTTTCGCGGGGATCGCGATGTCGAACACAGAATCTGGCGGCGAAAAGCGAATGGCTTCGGCGACGGACGAAAAGGCCCGGGGGATGTTGAACTCTTTCGCCAAAGCTTCCGCCTTTTTGAGGCTCACGTCCACCAGCGCCGCCACGGGAAATTCGGCCTTCGCATAGGCGGGCAAGTGTGCGTCATGAACGATGCCGCCGGCACCGATCATGATGATGGGCCGTGCTGCTCGCGGACGCGGCGCGGCGGCCCCGCTGACAATCTTCTCGAAATCCATTCCCAGAACCTCTCTTTTTACCTGTCCAACATGAGTTCTATTCACAAAAGTGATACCAGCTTTGACGGATAACCGCAAAGGACTGCAGGTTGCGCCCTCCTCCCGCACCTCGTACCCTACCAAAAGAAATCATGTCTTCCGCTCTCGAACTCGCCCTGTTCTCCTGCGCTTTACTGGGCCTTCGCCATGGGTTCGATTATGACCACCTGGCAGCAATCACGGATATCACGAGCGTGCAACGAACGTGGCGGGAAGGCATGCGGCTTGGGCTGCTCTACGCGCTTGGCCATGCGCTTACCGTGACTATTCTCGGAGCGGCGGTCATCTTTCTTCACCTTGGGATGCCTCCACATCTCGATGCCTGGGGCGAGCGGCTGGTAGGGGCCACTCTAATCGTTCTTGCGCTCTATGTGCTGATCACCTTCCTTCGCCGCCGGCCCAATGCGACGCATCAGCATGCCATCCCTGCCAGCCGTATTGCTCTTCTGGTCTCCGGGGCACGCTACGCAGGATGGAAGCTGCGCAGTCTTGGGAATCCCGAGCTGCCACGGCCAGAGCCGTTCCGCTTTCGGTACGATCGCAGCTCCGTCTTTGTTGTGGGTATTATTCATGGCCTGGGCGCTGAGACCCCCTCGCAGCTTCTGCTTTTTCTGCTGGCGGCTAATCTGGGCGGGACCAGCCGGGGCTTTCTTGGGTTGCTCTGCTTTATCGCCGGCCTGCTGGTGATGAATACGCTGATGACAGCCTCCGCCTCCGGCATCTTCGCTTCGAGCAAACATCGCCCGAAGCTGCAGATGTTCGTCACTTCGCTCACGGCGGCCTATAGCTTTGTGATCGGAGCGATTTTTCTGTTCGGCATCAGCGATAGGCTTCCCGCACTGATGCGCTAACGGACTGCCAGGCCTTCTTCTACACTGCATTCATGCTTCGTGTTCCCTTCGCTGATCTCTATGCCGCCCTTGAACAAGCGATGCTGCGCCTCGGTCTTCCCTCGGAAGCAGCACAGCTCTCAGCCCGTCTCTTTGCAGAGACCACTCGCGATGGCATCTACTCGCACGGCCTGAATCGCTTCCCTCGCTTTGAGGCGATGGTGCTGAATGGAAGCATCGACGTGCAAGCAAGACCAACTCGCACTGCGGCGTTCGGGAGCATCGAACGGTGGAATGGCAATCGGGGAGTTGGCAACGTAAATGCCCATCTTGCGATGCAGCGCACCATAGAACTCTCACGCGCGAATGGCATCGGTGCGGTAGCCCTGGCCAATTCGAACCACTGGATGCGCGGCGGAGCCTTTGGGTGGCAGGCCGCCGATGCGGGCATGTTTGCGATGTGCTGGTCTAACACGTTGGCGAATCTCCCGGCCTGGGGCACAGCGGTGCCGACGCTGGGCAATAATCCATTTGTGATTGCTGTCCCGAGAGCGAATGGAGAACACGTCGTACTCGACATGGCGATGAGCCAGTTCTCCTACGGTGCGCTCGCGTCTTACGCCAAGCGCAATCAACCGCTGCCGGTTCCGGGAGGATTCGACAGTGAAGGCCACCTTACGCAGGATGCCGCGGCGATCGAGGCATGCCAGCGCGCACTTCCGATCGGGTACTGGAAGGGGTCTGGGCTGTCGCTGGTCCTGGACATGATCGGCGCCATGCTCTCCGGCGGCCTGGCTACACATCAGCTTGCCTTGGAGCCGACGCTGGAGACCGGCCAGTCACAGATCTTCCTCGCAATCGACCCTGCAAACCTAGCTGCCTCGAACGAGTTGAACCATATCGCCGATGGCATCCTGGAACACCTTCATCAAGCCACTCCTCTGGACTCGAACGAGCCGATCCGCTATCCGGGGGAGCAGACTCTTCATCTCCGCGAGGAGAATCTTAGACTTGGGATACCGGTCGATCCGGATATCTGGCGCCAGATCAACACCCCTTAAGACAATCGCGGCGGACTGGTCTAGCATCTACAGAGGTATGGACCTTGCTTCAAAACGCGGCCTGCTCGAGACGACCCTCAAGGATCTTGGCAGCGTGATGGTGGCCTACTCGGGCGGGACCGACTCGGCCTTCCTCGCCTGGGCTGCCTTTCAGGCGCTCGGCGACGGCATGCTTGCCGTGATCGCGGACTCCGCCTCCCTGCCTCGCGCGGAGCTGGCGGCAGCCCTTGCCTTCACCGCTCGTCACAGGATTCCGACGCACATTCTGCCAACGTCGGAGCTCGACAATCCCGACTATCAGCGAAACGATTCTCAGCGCTGTTTTCATTGCAAGGATGAGCTCTTCACCCGGATGGAGACGGAACGCTCCGCGCGCGGTTTCCGGCATCTCGCCTACGGAATGAACCTCGATGATCGCGGAGAGTTTCGCCCGGGCCAGCAGGCCGCATCGCAACACAACGCGCTCGCCCCGCTGGTGACGGCACAGCTCACAAAGACCGAGATCCGGCAGCTGGCCCACGAGGCTGGCCTCGAACTGTGGGATAAGCCCTCCTCCGCCTGTCTCTCTTCCCGAATCGAATATGGCCGTCCAGTCACGCGCGAGAATCTGGCGCAGGTGGAACAGGCGGAAGAGGCGTTGCACGGTATGGGATTTCGCCAGGTGCGGGTGCGCCATCATGGCGATCTTGCACGTATCGAGATCGCACGTCCGGAGCTGCCCCGGGCTCTCGATGTCGAGGTACTCGACCGCATCACTGCGGCACTGCGCCCATTAGGTTTTCGCTACATCACGCTCGACACACAGGGATATCGCTCCGGCTCGATGAACGACATCCTGCCCGCTACCGCCATCACCTCGGCCACCGTGAAACAATAGCTCCCATGCGCATCGCTTATCTCGATTGCTTCGCTGGCATCAGCGGCGATATGTTTCTCGGAGCTCTTATCGACTCCGGTGTTCCGGCAGAAGTTCTCCACGATGCGGTGAAAACTCTCGACCTTGGCGCGTCGCTCACGCTCAGCAAGGCCGATCGCAGCGGAATCTCGGCCACCAGCGTGCGAGTTCTTGAGAATGGCAAGCCTGCCGAAGAGCCTGCCCTTGCGCACAGCCACACTCATGAGCACCACCATCACGAGGGTCAACAGCACTCTCACTCCCACCGCCATTCTCATTCTCATGATGCGCCGCAACAGCAGCAGCAGGAACCTGCGCACCAACATTCGCACTCCCACGGCCGCTCGCTCTCTGTGATTCGCAAGCTCATCGATTCAGCGAAACTTGCCGATCCCGTTAAGCGCACGGCGATCCAGACCTTTGAGCTCTTGGGAGCAAGCGAAGCGAAGATCCATAACGTCGACATCGAGAAGATTCACTTCCACGAAGTAGGAGCCGTCGATGCCATCGTGGACATCGTGGCCGCGAGCGCCGGGATTCATGCTCTCGGTGTGGATGCGTGGTATGCATCGCCTCTCAACGTTGGCGGGGGCATGGTGGACTGCGCGCACGGCCGCTTCCCCGTTCCTGCGCCCGCCACTGCCGATCTGCTTCGCGGATTTCCAACCTATTCGGCGCACGTTCAGCAGGAACTGGTGACGCCCACAGGAGCTGCCCTCGTGCGTGTGCTCTCTCCCACGTTCGGAGCGCAGCCCGCAATGCGCGTTCAGAAGATTGGATATGGGGCCGGCACACGAAATCCCAAAGACTTTCCCAATGTTCTCCGGCTTTCGATCGGTGACGCAGGGGATGGAAACCAGGCCTCTGTGGCTGTGCTTGAGACCGCTCTGGACGACATCTCCCCTCAGATTCTCGCGCACGTGACAGAACGCGCCTTCGCCCTGGGCGCGCTCGATGTGATGTCGACAGCGGTGCAGATGAAGAAAGGACGCCTGGGTACACTTCTTACGCTTCTCGCGGACGACGCGAAGGTCAGCGTGCTGGAAGACCTGCTGTTGCGCGAAACGAGCACGCTGGGGATTCGCATCCACCATGAACGTCGCTCCTGCCTCGATCGCACTTACGTTACAGTGAGTACTCCTTACGGTGAGATTCGCATCAAGGTCGGTTCCCGGTCGGGCGAGATCTTCAACGCGGCTCCGGAGTTCGAGGACTGCCGCACCGCCGCAGCAGCCCATAATGTCCCCGTCAAGCAGGTACAGCAATCTGCCATCGCCGCCTATCAACGCGTCCAGGGCGATTGAAGGAATCCGATGAACCGTAATCGTCTTCTCGAGCTTCTGGCCTCTGTCGAGCGGGGCAATCTCAGTGCCGATGAGGCCTGCGAGCAACTCGCCCATCTTCCCTTCGAGGACGTCGGCCATGCCCGCATCGATCACCATCGTGCGCTGCGCTCCGGACTTCCTGAGGTGATCTACGCCGCTGGGAAGACTCCTGACCAGACGGCAGAGATCTTCGCTCGAATGGCTGCGGCAGGGTCTGACGTGCTGGCCACGCGCGTCGATGAACCAACCGTAGCGGCCGTGCTAGCCGCGGTTCCGCAGGCGACCCACCACCCGCAGGCTCGCGCTATGAGCCTTCGCCAGACGACCGCAGAGATTAGCGGCCACATTGCAGTTGTCTGCGCGGGCACCAGTGACCTAACGGTCGCAGAAGAGGCCGCGATTACGGCAGAGTTGTTTGGCACCCAGGTCACCCGTCTGTACGACGTAGGAGTCGCCGGCATTCATCGTCTGCTGGCCGTGCGCGAACAGCTCAGCCAGGCGCAGGCAGTGATCGTCTGCGCCGGCATGGAGGGGGCTCTGCCTTCGGTCGTCGGGGGGCTGGTAGGCGTTCCAGTGATTGCCGTACCCACCTCGGTAGGCTACGGCGCAAGTTTTCAGGGGACAACCGCGTTGCTGGGGATGCTGAACTCCTGTTCGCCTAACGTTACCGTTGTCAACATCGACAACGGTTTCGGGGCGGCCTACACGGCGACACTGATCGCCCGCGCCGCGAACCATTCGCGCTAAATTGATCGGTAAGGCTCCAGAATATCGAACTCATTTTGGGGGTCAAGCATCCAAATGAGTATGCTTCGTCGCGACTTTCTCAAATCCGCCAGCGCTGTCGGGATCGCCTCTGCCGTTCCCCTAGCCTCCGCGCAGACGCCAGCGTCTCGGCCCACAACGCGGCCCGAGTCTCCGGGGATGATCTACCGCAACCTTGGCACCACGGGCGAGCGTGTCTCGGCCATCGGTCTGGGAGGTTACCACATAGGCAAGAGCCCGGATGCCGATGCCAGCATTCGTCTTATCCGGTCGGCGATCGACGCCGGTATCACGTTTATGGACAACTGTTGGGACTATAACGACGGCATCAGCGAAGTACGGATGGGGCATGCTCTTCGCGACGGTTACCGGCAGAAGGTTTTCCTGATGACCAAGATGGATGGCCGCACCAAAGAGTCTTACAACAAACAGCTCGAACAGTCGCTCGGCCGCCTCCAAACCGACATTATTGACCTGGTGCAGTTTCATGAGGTGATCCGTATGGAGGATCCCGACCGCATCTTTGCACCCGGGGGAGCTCTCGAGGCAGCAGTTGCGGCCCGCCAGGCTGGAAAGATCCGCTACATTGGCTTCACGGGACACAAAGATCCTGCAGTCCACCTCCGCATGCTGGAGATGGCACAGAAGCACAACTTTCATCTGGACACAGTTCAGATGCCGATCAATGTAATGGATGCCCACTTCCGATCCTTCACAAAGGAAGTATTGCCCGTGGCATTGAAACAGGGCGTCGGCGTGCTCGCCATGAAGACCTTTGGGGACCACTTCATCCTCGACAGCAAAACGGTTGAACCAATGGAAGCGTTGCACTATGGACTTACCCAGCCCGTATCCGTGGTCATTACCGGAATCGATTCGCCGCAGATTCTCGATCAAGCATTAACGGCGGCAAAGACATTCAAACCACTGAGCGAAACGCAAGTTACAGCGCTGCTGGACCGCACGAAGGACGCCGCCAGCGAAGGCCGCTTCGAGCTCTTCAAGACTTCGAGTCGCTTTGATGGAACGGCTGCCAATCCCAAATGGCTCGGTTAGTCTCCTGTCACTGGTATGATCAGAAGCATGACGCAGCTTGATGTTCTATACCGGTACGGCGTGCCGCCGACGGAGGCGAGTATGCTGGCCATGGCACGGGTTCGCGAAGTCTATGGCGTTCGCAGTCTCCTCTTCAACGAAGCCGAGAAGACAGTCCGGATAGAGTATGACGCGACCCGGCTCAACGAGCCTATGATTCACCAGCTCCTGCGTCGCGCCGGGCTGGATATCGTCGAAAGAGTAACGCTGTTTACAATACCGGAGCCTGTCGAGGCTCTGCCTGCTGCTGCTCTCGTCAAGTAAACGAAACCGGCACAAAATGCCATTCCTGGGATACATTAGAGACTGTCTTGCCGCGCCTGTAGCTCAGCTGGATAGAGCAACTGGCTTCGAACCAGTAGGTCGGGAGTTCGAATCTCTCCGGGCGCACCATTTCAAAAGCCAATAGGTTGAGTCATTCGACTTCAACCTATTGGCTTTCTCATTGCAATAAGAATGAGTTCTCTCCCTGGGATCAGTGCGGCGCGGGCACTGCGTCATTGAAGGTCTTGAAGAACGCCTCATACTTCTCCACACCATTCAATTCAGCGAACCGCAGAGGCTTCACCCTTTCGACGAGAACCTCGGTCACGTCGGGCTTCTCCTTGAGGATCGCGATCACCTCGTCGATGAACTCCTTCAAGGGCATGGCGCGGGGATCTGCGGCCTGTGCGCTGCCCATCAGCTCCGTCTGAACATAAGGAGGCACAAGCTCGATCACCTCGATATTCGTCGACTTCAACTGATACCGCAGCGACTGGCTGTAAGAGTGTATGGCCGCCTTGGTGGCGCAGTAGGTTGGAGTGAGTGCCAGCGGGATGTACGCAAGGCCCGACGAGACCGTCATGATGGTTGCCTTGGGCTGCTTTTCGAGCAGAGGCAGCAAAGCGCTGGTAAGGCGAATAGGGCCCAGAAGATTGGTTGCAAGCGTGGCATCCACGATCGCAAGATCGCCAGGCTGTGCAAGTAGATTCTCCGGTCTCATAATCCCGGCATTGTGGATTACGACGTTCAGCTTCGGATACTTTTCCGTCACCATGTCCGCGAAAGAACGAATGCTGTCCAGGCTTTCAATATCGAGTACGGCCGCCTGCATGCCAGGGTTTGCAGCCACCGTCTCGTCGAGAACCTGCTGGCGTCGTCCGGCGATGATGACGTTATTCCCTAGCTTCTGAAACGCCTCCGCGAGGCTGCGGCCAATGCCCGAGCCGCCTCCAGTGATCAGAATCGTATTGCCTGAAATGTTCATTGCCTTCTCCTTCAAGACGTACTATAGGGTTATTACTTACTTATAGGAAGTAGGCACCCAAAATATCTATACTTACATAAAAGAGAGTTACAAATGATCGAGAAATCCATTCCGAAGACATCCCGCCCTCCCAGCCGTACTACTGCGGCTGCGCCGCCAAAGGAGGTCGATCCCCGAATTGACGCACTTGTCCGCGAGATTATAGAGCGGGTGGCCGATAAATGGACCATGCTGGTGCTCGAGGTTCTCGAAGAACACGGCACGGTACGATTCACGCGCCTTGGAGAGTTGGTAGGCGGGATAAGCCAGAAGATGCTGACCAAGACCATACGCCAGATGGAGAGCGATGGCCTGGTCGTTCGCACGATTCATCCGGTGATTCCGCCTCGAGTCGAATACAGCCTGACGCATCTTGGACACAGTCTCGGTGCAGCCTTTTGCGGTGTGTGGATCTGGGCGGAAGAACACTATGACGAGATCACGCGGTCACGCGAGCAGTTTCAAAAACGCTCCGCCGAGAACGAAAGGATCTCTGGGGCTTAGCTGCGGGGGAAGTTGCTCTTGAACGCGAAATCCGGTATCTTGAGAAGGTTGCATTCAACGCAATGTGCGCCCGTAGCTCAGCTGGATAGAGCAACTGGCTACGAACCAGTAGGTCGGGTGTTCGAATCACTCCGGGCGCACCATTTCCCTCAGATTTCCTCCCAAATATCACAAGCCTTCAGGCGAGGTAGCATCGCTGACTCCAAAATTACAGGACGCAGCTGCTTGAGCTGGAAGAACTGTAGACATCGTCCTTCGCGAGGCTAATCCCGATCGAGAATCAGTCGCGGCGGCCCAGGGTCGGCCGGTCGTCGGAGTTCGACGGCGCGTTGGGGTTAGAGGGATCGTTGTTCCCTCCCCCAACTCGACGCAGCGTGGGCTTGTTGCCGTCCTTGTTATCGCGCAGCTTGCGCTTGTTCTCAATGCGAGCCAGCCGAGCCTTGATATCGTCAAACTCCGAGGTGGAGACAATGTAGTCTGGCCGCGCCGGCATGATGGTCGCAATCTCCTCTTCGGAGCGGGAGATACGGTCCGGGGTCTGCGGGTGGTCGGAGAAGACCTTGGACAGAGTTCCCGGCTTGTGCTTCTCGAGAGCGGCAATCTTTTCGAAGAACTGGATGAAGGCCTGGGGATCGTAGCCGGCCTTGTACATGTACTGGAGACCGAGCCAGTCGGCCTCCGCCTCGTCGACGCGGGAGAACTTGAGGAACGCGATAGGAATTGCGAGTTGGGTGGCCTGGTAGATGCCGTAACCGGTCCAGCTACCCGAGGTGAAGATGATGAGAGGAATGGATCCGATCTGCGCCATGTTCATCTTCGTCATCTGGCGGGCGGCGTGATGAGCGCATACATGCGCGGTCTCATGCGCCATGACGCCGGCGAGTTCAGCCTCCTCGTCAGCGGCCAGGATGAGTCCGGAGTTGACGTAGAAGAAGCCACCTGGAAGAGCCATGGCGTTGATCTCGTCGGAATCGATCACCTTGATGGTGAAAGGAACCTTGCAGTCTGAGTTCTTGACGATGTTCTGGCCGACGCGATTGACGTACTCATTGACGACCGGGTCGGTCACCATGTGAGCCGACTTTTCGATCTCCATGGAATAGCCCTTGCCGGTGCGGATCTCCCAGTCCGTGGAGTACCAGTTACCCAGACCGCGGCCGCCGATGTTGCGCGTCCCGATGGCATTGACATCATCTTCACTGCCGGCCTTGATGTGCGGGTCGAGGGCCTCGCCAGGGGATGGAAGAGAATCGGCTTTCTTGCTTGCTTCTTCCTTGGCCGCCTTGTTCTCCTCAGGAGTTGCGGTGGGAGAGCCCGGAATCGGCTTTGAGGATCCGGGAGGAGGAGGAGGCGTGGAGGTAGGAGTCTGGGTATTGGTCTGCGCGTAGGAGACAGTGGAGAGGACGAGAATGGCGGCCAAACCGAGGTGCGTTGCGGAACGCATGGGAAGTCTCCTATGGGAGCCGCTTCCAGATTGAGGGGTGGACGCAGCTCTGCAGCTCTTAGACGTAGTATGCTCCCGAAAGTTACGGAAGACAAACGAATGCCGGGTACCCAGCCTGGATAAATCCCTCTCCTTCGTCTGGACAGGGAAAATGGAAGAGGCCCCTTATGCGGGGGCCTCCAATGCAGAAATACAAAGCCGTTTTGCTTTACGAATTGAGCAAGCGGCGACGGAGGCAACCAGCGGCTCCCAAAATACCCGTTCCCAGAAGAGCCAAAGAAGACGGCTCAGGAACGGCGGGAGGTGTCGATCCGCGGGTATTGATTCCAGACAGGCCGGTGTTACCGGCAGCATTCATGATGTCCGCTGCAAAGTAATAACCGCTGCCGTTCGCAATGAAGTCACTGAAGGTGATTCCAGAGGCATCGTGAATGGTGAAAACGAGCGGTCCGTCGTTATGTTTGCTCGCTCCCGGACCCGGATTGTCGATGAAGTAATCGAATGTTCCCAGGCTTGGTCCATTGGTGCCCGTGGAACTCAGATTAACGTCTGAGAGGGTCCACGGTCCGCTGATGGAAGTAATGGAGATCGTGGGATCACCGGCTAGGTTGAAGGCGAATCCAGGATGGTTTCCTGAACCACTGCTCACAAAGTATTGAGCACCATTCGTCAGAGAAACAGTAACTTGCATATCCGTGGAGTCGACCTGGTGAAGATTTACGTCGAAGCAGCAGAAACCAGTTTGAGAACCTGTGAAGAGAGAATCGGCCTTCGCGGTGGACACGGAAAAACATGTCACTGCGAGAGCAAAGATGAAGCGAGACAGGGCCTTAATGCGCATTTGTAATCCTTCTGAGAGCCTTCTAAACAACAGGAACAGAACTTATAACAGCACGTAGAAGACCAATCTCGCGAAAGCCTGATAGGACTGCATTTCTGGGGGAATGAAGGAACTTTCATGCTCAAGGAGGTACAAGGCAGATGGGAAAACAATTTCACAGTCGGTGCATTTTTATGCCACAGAGTGAAATCGAATTCCATTTATGCGACAAGCAGCAAGTGGCTCTACCAGCTGGAGTAAGTCGTCCCGTCGGAGCCGACCTCCTGGGCTCCCGAGTGGACATCGTTGATACCGGCCTGAGTCTGATCAATGCTTTGAAGGGTATCGTCCTGGGCTGGGATCCAGGTGTCTGTCCGGTTGGTGAAGGGATCTTTGGGCATGGTCTTGATGTAACCAGCCTCGACGAGGTCGTCCAGCGACTGCGGCGCCTTCTGCTTGTCGACCGTATAGGCGTCGATGGCCCCACGCAAGGTGCGGAGATCTTCTTTCAGAACGGCCTCTCTGGCGTGCCGTACGCTCTGGACGTACATCGGAACGGCGATAGCGGCCAGCAGGCCGATGATGACCATGACGATCATCAGCTCGATCAGGGTAAAGCCCTGCTCGAGGCGGCTTGCGCGAGTTGGAGTCGAAGCTACCATGTGGAGTATTTTGAACCGTCCAGGGCCGTTCCCTGGCTCTTGGAATGTACGTCAAAGACGTTCTGTCCGCCGAAAGAATCGGACTCCGGATCGTCCTGGTTCGATCGCAGCCCCCACTCGGCGGTACCGGTCATGGGATCGACGGGAATGCGGCGAAGGAAGCGAACTTTTTTGCTCTGCACGTCAACCCCCTTGACAAGGATCTCAAGATCGGGAGGATAGCCCATGGAGTCTGCCTTGATCTGAAAGGCTCCCTTATCGGCTGCGTCTTTATAGTGGTCGATGGCGGATCGCATCTCCCACAGATCACGCCGAAGCTCGCGCTCCTTTTCGCGGCGAACCTGGAAGCGAGCGATGGGGACCGCAGCGCCGGCCAGGATGGAGATGATGGCCACAACGATGATGAGTTCAACCAGGGTCAGGCCGGCTTCGGAATCGCAGACCCTGTCGGGCCTCACCTTCAAAGACCAGCATGGCCGCGAAGGTAAGATTCCAAAAGCTGCGGCCCGACCAGTCGCCGGGTTGTTCCAGACAATCACTTCACATGCACCACGGACTGAGAGCCGACCGCCGGCAGATTAGCCTGAGTGCTGTTCCGCGCTCCGACCTTCACGAGCGCAAGGTTGGAATCGCCTGCGGCTATGGCTTTGAAGGTCAGGGTGGCAACGCTTCCCTGCCCGGTTACCCCCTGGACATTCGGAGGGCGTGAGGTGGAGATCGTGACCAGGCCATTCCCCTCATCCCTATGGACGATCGAAACCGCCTGACCGTCACGCGACAGCAGGCTGCCAGCATCCACATTAACTAGTTGCAGGACCGCCGGGTTGAACTGCAGTTGCATGGGCACGGCAAACAGATCCCGCGCGTCTGCCGCGTTCACGGAGACCTGGAAGGTGCTTCCAATAGCCTGCGTCCCGGCAGGCGGAGCGACAGAGAGGCTGATCGGCGGTCCGGCAGGAGATCCCTGAGCCGGCTGCGGCGTCGTTGCGGCCGGAGGCGTGGTTGTACCCGGAGGCGGCGGCGTAGGAGGCTGCGCCTGCTGCATGATCTGCTGCGCAGCCGCTGAGACGGCATTCGCTGCCGTGGTCGGCTGGCCGATCTGTCTCGGCCTACCTGGACTTATGTCTTCGTTCTGACCGGTGAGCGTGGGATCTTGACGCAACTGGAACGATGTACTGGTCCCGGTATCGATGGCCCGAGTATTGAGACGCGTAATAATCGACTCCCGCACGATATGAGGAATGAGGAGGAAGACGATCTCGTTTTCCAGGACTTCACGGGAGTTGGAGGCAAAGAAGTATTTGAAGAGCGGGAGTTCGCTCAGGCCCGGGGTTCCGCTGAGGTTACGGTTGTCCTGCTTGGTGACGAGACCGGCGAGGATGCTTGGCTCCCCTTCCTTGAGCTGAAGGACCTGCTCGACCACATTCTGGCCGATGACGGGCTCCGCTACACCGGAGATAGTCACCGTGCTTTGCTGGGAGGAGACCGTCATCTTCATCTTGAGACCGACCTGGTGGTCGTAGTGGACTGTAGGGGTCATGTCGATCTCGACGCCGACATCGATGTAGGTGAACTGGGTCTGGACTCCGATACTGGCCACTCCTGTCGCGACGCCGGCATTGTAAGAGCCGGTAGCGATAGGAATTCTCGAACCTATCTTGAGGTTGGCACGCTGACCATCGGTTGCCCGGATTCGCGGGTTTTGCAGAATTCGGGTGTCGCTATCGGTCAACAAGGCGTCGAGAGTTGCCGCGGGAATGGTGACGCCAAAGTTTGTGGCATTCATGTTGGCCAGCGTATTGAGGGTGAAGGGGTTCGTAGTCGTGGTGCTGGAGGTTGAGGTGGTCGTCGTCGTGGGACTCGCCTGCGGGGTGATCGTAATCGACTGCGGCAGCGTGATGCCCAGCTTTCGCATCTTGTCCCGGCTGACCTGAAGAATGGCAACGTCAACGACCACCTCGGGACGGGCGCGGTCCACGTCATTGATGAGCTTCTGAGCGAGCAGGAGCTGATCCGGGGTCGCCCGCAGGATGATCGCATTCTGACTGGGAACGAGAGTGATCTTTGAACTCGGGTCCAGAACATTGCGAAGCGCGGTGAGCACCTCATTCGCGTCCGATTGCTGGCTGGCGTTGGTCAGATAGAAGGTCTGGACAGCGAGCTCATCGAGGTCGGTGCGCTTCGTGCGATTGTTCTGCGCGACGAAGATCGTATTGGAAGTGACAGGCTTATAGAAGGTCCCTGAGACCGTACCAACGATGCGCAAGGCGTCGGAGAGAGACACATTCGTCAGGTCGATCGGAATGCGTTTGGACGTGTAGTCAGGGTCAAAGATAACGTTGAGGCCTGCGAGCTTGCCTATCGCCTGATAAATATTTTTGACGTCCTCTACCGCGTGCAGCGTGATGGGCTCGTCGGAGACAGGCTTCAGATCGATAGGGCCCGCGACGCTTCCAATAGCGGCGAGATTATCAATGCCGATCTGCTGCCCCGGTGTCGGAGCGGCCGAGGAGGACTGGGTTGCAATCTCGTGAGTAACCCGATCCAGCTCCTGCTGCGCCGTCTGATTGCCGGGATCGATCGCGATGGCACGGGTGAACTCATTGAGAGCCGCCGGCAAATCGCCGTTCTGTCGCAGAACGCGCCCGCGGTCCACATGGCTCACCGACGCCTGAAAGCGCATAAGCTCCAGATGAGTTTTATACCGAAGGTCTTTCGGATTTTTGAGCGTGGCCTGACGATATGCCTCGTAGGCGGCATCGTAGTCGTGGCGAAGCTCAGCGTCCTGTCCTCTCTTGTCCCAGGTCTTGGCAGACTGTGCATGCGCGGTGAAGCTGCCAAAGATGATGAGGCTGAAGAGAAGGGCCGGAAGCGCCTGAAACGCGCCCTGGGCGATCCTGGAGAGAGGTGAGGTATTACCGCGACTCATGCTGCGTTCGTCTGGGTCCTTTACACCGAAAAGAGTGAGGCGTTTGCCGGAGTACACGCCTGCCCCTGGATGGGGAAGGACGCTGCCTGTGGGGGCCTTACCTGCCAGGCGGGTACGTTCGGGTGAGTATAGCATTCGGAACTACAATTCCTTCTTACACGCGAATAAGGCATTGCATTGCCACGCGCGTCCACGCCGGCAGCAAGCAAATCAGGATTGGACAGGATCAACAGTTCTGAGGGTTAGACGGAGCCCAGGCCAACCCGTGAGACGGATCCTTCCGCATGTTAAAGTTAAAGATTCATGCCTCGTTCGCTTTCCAACCCGACAGCGGCCTATCAGCCGAAGTCTCCTGTAGCCAAGCCGAAGGACCGCGATCCCGTGGCCTCAGGACAGCGGGATGCTGCATTTAACCGCGCCGCCAGCCACAACTACTTCCTGACCGACCGTTTCGAAGCAGGAGTCTCCCTGCGGGGAACCGAGGTGAAATCAATCCGCGAGGGCAAGGCGAACCTGAAGGACTCCTATGGCCTGCTGAAGGACGGCGAATGTTTTCTGCTGAACGCCCACATCGGCCCCTTCTCTCACGGCAATCTGATGAACCATGATTCATTGCGCACCCGCAAGCTGCTGCTTCACAAAGGCGAGCTGCGGAAGCTGGAAGGCCTGACCCGGCAGAAAGGCTTCACCTTGATCCCAACACGGCTGTATTTTCGCAACGGGCGCGTGAAGTGCGAGCTCGCGCTGGCGAAAGGCAAGCAGGATTGGGACAAACGCGAGACGGAACGTCGGCGGGAGGCGGATAAAGAAGCACGGGCCGCCATGGCTCGCAGCCAGCGCCGTTAATTCCTCTTTCGGGCCCTTTTGAAGCCGGTAATTGAACTCAAGGATCTTCTGTGAATACTTTTGATCGTTCTGTTGTCAGGACTCGCTTCGGCTCGCGCTAGGATAGTGCCATGGATATGAAGCTTGTATTTCAGGACGCCGCCGGTTTTCAGACGCCGCTGTTGACCGTGTTCGCTGTCGATGTCGCAATCGGAAAAGATGCCGATCCCCTGATTGCCCTGCTGACGACATCTGATGCTGTGACGAACGCAGCAGCCGCCATCATCGCCTCGGATGAGTTCAAGGGTGCACTCGGAGAACAGGTGGTGCTCCATTCGCCCGGCGGTCTGAAGGCCGAACGGCTGCTGATCGTAGGGCTGGGAAAGGCGAAGACACTCTCTGTTGACGAGGTCCGTAAAGCCGCAGGCGCAGCGGTCCGGTGGGCCAAGCCTCGCGGTATGCGCCAGATTGCGATCGCGTTTCCGGAAGACCATGCGCTCTCCGACGAGCATCTGGAGAATTTGCCCTGCACCCTGCTGTCGCGCGCTCTGATCGAAGGCGCCGGAATCGCGGAGATGGACTGGGATACGTACCGAAGCGACAGAAAGGACCGGTCGATCGAAGTACTGACGGTCATAGCGCCTGAAAATGAAGAGTCCACCACCCGGGAGATCCAGACCGGATTCGAGGAAGGCAGGATTCTCTCGGAGGCACAGAATTTTGCGCGCGCGCTGGTGAACGAGCCGGGCAATGTACTGACGCCCACCGAACTCGGACGCCGTGCCGCCGCCATGTGTGGCGAGAAGGGACTGAAATGTGAGGTTTACTCGACGGAGAAGCTGGAGGAGTTGAAGATGGGGGCCTTTGCAGCGGTCGCAAAAGGATCGGCCCAGCCTCCCGCTCTGGTGGTGATGACCTATGAGCCCAAGCTCGAGAAAGGTAAGGTTCCAGCTAAGGACGCTCCTGTACTGGGCCTTGTCGGCAAAGGCATTACTTTTGATACCGGCGGCATCTCGCTGAAGTCCGCCGACGGCATGGAAAAGATGAAGTACGACATGGCCGGAGCCGCGGCGATGATAGGGGCGATGCATGCCATCGCTCAGCTGAAGCCCTCGGTAAAGGTGATCGGAATCGTCTGTTCCGCCGAAAACATGCCCAGTGGAACCGCATATAAACCGGGCGACGTGGTTACCGCGATGTCGGGAAAGACCATCGAGATTCTCAACACGGACGCGGAAGGCCGCATGGTGCTGGCCGATGGATTGCACTACGCGAAAACCCTGGGATGCACTCACCTTATCGATGCGGCGACATTGACGGGAGCGTGTGTCGTAGCCCTCGGAATGATCAACGCTGGCCTCTTCTCGAATGACGATGAGACTTTCGAAAACTTTTCGCGCGCGATCCAGGTCTCTGGCGAGAAGTTCTGGCGGCTTCCCTGCACCGAAGATTACAAAGATCAGATCAAGAGTCAGATCGCGGACATCATGAACACCGGAGGCACGCGCTGGGGAGGAGCAATTTCGGCGGCAATGTTTCTCAAGGAGTTCGCCGAGGATACCCCCTGGATTCACCTGGACATCGCAGGCTGCGCGTGGAACGAAGAGGTCAAGCCATGGCATCCGAAGGGCCCCAGCGGAACCGCCGTTCGATCCATCGTCGAGTGGGTACGAACCTATTCGGCATAAAGCGCCCGGCAAACCAAGCGGCTCACGGACACGTGAGCCGCTTTCCGCTTAACCTGCTTCAGGCAGCCGCGTGGTGCGATGTCGCGCGACTGAACAGATCGATCATCGCCTGGTTATATGCCGGGATGTCGTCCGGCTTGCGACTGGTCAAAAGGTTCCTGTCTTCGACGACTTCGCGATCCACCCATTCGGCTCCTGCGTTACGCAGGTCCACCTGAAGCGATGGCCACGATGTCATGGTATGGCCACGGACTGCATCGGCATTGATGAGTATCCAGGGCGCATGGCAGATTGCCGCGATGGGCTTACCCTCCTCGACGAAGCTGCGGACAAACGCGATAGCCTGTGGTTCCAGACGAAGGTAGTCGGGATTCATGACGCCACCGGGCAGGTGGAGGGCATCGTAGTCTCCGCTCTTCGCCTCCGAGAGAACGACGTCCACGTCGATCTCGTCACCCCAGTCGGTCACATCCCAGGATTTGATCTTTCCGGATTTGATACCGGACTCCGGCGCGATGATATCCACCGTAGCTCCGGCATCCTCGAGCGCTTTTTTGGGCTTCGTCAACTCAACTTCTTCCACTCCCTTCGTAGCGAGAATTGCCACGCGGCGCGCCCTCAGCCTATTACGGTCTTCGCTATTGAATATGGCCATAAACCCTCCATCCCCGACCTGGGGGCCGGGTAAGCAAGGTGAGATTCGCGGTTCTCTCCATTCGTTGTCCCCGCCGCTGTGGAGATCGGCGAGATGCCTGGCTTCAGTGCTCTTATCCAGCGAGATCTTTGATCTTCTTCACCGCCCCCGCGAATGAGTCGGATGGAACGATTAGGCTGACGACAATGCTCTCCCGCTCCGGTAAGCCATAGAACTCCGCCGGGTGAACAATCACATCTCCGTGCTCAAGCAACTCGGTGGCTCCAATCCCAACCCTCGGAAGGCGGAGGATTGCGCTCCAGCCCGCCTCCGTGTGCAACGGCTCGAGACCTGCTGCCCTGACGGCCTTAAGATTCTGCGAGATCCTCGCAAGAATCTGGCTCTGGATTTGCCCCCGGCCCTCAAGCCATCTCGGCAGGGCAAGCTGAGCCGGCGCGTTCATCGAGAGAAATGTGTCGGCGATTACCTCCAGCCGCGAAAGTGCCGACACACGATCCGGCTCCGGCCCGAAGACCGCGATCCAGCCTACCTTCATCTGCGGTAGTCCGGCGATCTTGCTCATGCCGCTCAGAACGAATGTTGTCACCCTGTGAGGTCCGTCGGCGAAGCTTCGCAAGAGCTCGGCTCCCAACGGGTAATCGAGGAACACTTCATCGACGATAAGCGCAAGCCGATGACGCAAACAGAGCCCCTCAAGTCTCTTTCGCTCTTCGGCTCCAGTGCCATGGCCCGTGGGATTGTTAGGGTGCACCAGTACGATCGCCCTGGTCCGAGATCCAATGCTTCGTTCGAGCTCCGCAAAATCGATCCACCAGCCGTAATCGTAGAAGAGCGGATACGACCGAAGTCTCACGTCTTCCAGCTCCGCCAGAAAGTCGAAGAGAGGATAGCTGGGTTGCGCCACCAGGACCTCATCGCCGGCGTCGCAAAGCAGGCGGAAGAGATAGCCATATCCTTCACTGGTGCTCGTCGTCAGGATCAGAGCATCGGGATTCACCTGGATTCCGTGGTCGGAGTAGTAACCGGCCACGGCCTCCCGTGCCGAATGCATTCCTCGCGGGTCAGGATCGTACATAAGCGCGCGGGGATCGCTCAACGGGGCGACAATGCTGCCTGAATCGTATTCGAAACCGCACAGAGTCGGATTGGAGATCGTCAGGTCTAACAGATCCCGGCCCGCGGATCGAGCCAGCCGAATCGACTCGGCGAAGGCGCTCTCCCTCAAATCCCACTCCGTCCGCGATGAAAAACGTTGACTCACACTTTCATGCTAATGGCTTCCGGCCACGCCTACCCTACAATGACCTCATCCATGAACTCCAATCCAGAAGTGAATTCCATCCAGGCGGTACTCTTCGACTACGGTATGGTGCTCTCGGCTCCCCCTGATCCCGCAGCATGGCAGCGCATGCGGGAGGTCACAGGCTTTGACGAGCCGACGCTCCAACGCGGGTATTGGGCTTTTCGTCACGAATACGACCGCGGCGATCTCAACGGTCAGGCTTACTGGGAGCAGGTAGCCAGAATTGGAGGGACGAGTTTCACTCCAGAACAGGTGGCCGAGTTAATCGATGCCGATGTCGAACTATGGACGCAGCTCAATGCCCCGATGCTCGACTGGGCCCAGCGACTGCAGCGCTCCGGAATTCGCACAGGAATCCTTTCGAATATCGGCGATGCGATGACCGAAGGCTTGCTGAAGAAATTCGACTGGATCTGCGGCTTCCACCATTGCACTTGGTCTTATCGCCTGCGCGTAGCCAAACCCGAGGCAGCAATTTACCACTCCGCCGCAGAAGGCCTGGGAGTTGCCCCGGGCAATATCTTATTCATCGACGACAAGATCGAGAACATCGAGGCTGCGCACGCCGCCGGAATGCAGGCGATCCAGTACAGCAACCATCCATCCTTCGTTCACGAGATGGAGAAGCGGGGACTTGCAGCGCTGCTCGCTCCTGAGACGGTGCCATCGCGATAGGCGAGCTACCTATCGTCTTTACCACTTTGGAATGACAGGTGACCTTCGGTTCGCTATTTAGGCCATGCTGTTGTTCCCTCGTCGCCATGCAACGCTCGCGATTGCGCATCTGGTCTCGGCCAGCCTCTTCACCTCGGGATGCGGCAGCGGAGGCACTGTCATCATCGACAAGGGAGACCCTAATCTGCGATACACGCCTCCGGGCAGCTACCAGTACCAGGTCACCGCGACGGACACGACCGGAGTTCCGCTCAGTCAACCGTCACCCTCAACCTCACGGTCACCGCACAGTAGCTCGCTGGAGCGAACCGCTTAGCGATGTTCGGCGGTAACCGATACCGGGATTTGTTCCACAATCTCGATCCCGAAGCCCTGCAATGCAGGTACGTGCGTGGGGGTATTGCTCAGCAGACGAATCTTGTGGATCCCAAGATCGGAGAGAATTTGTCCTCCCAGGCCAACTTGGCGAAGGGTCCGGTGCGCGCGGTCCTCATTGCGCTCCCGCGGCCTGTGGTCACGGTGGAAGACGACGCGATGTGGCGTCACGCTGCGGTCGATTCCAAAGCCTGCACTGCCATTGTGCAGGTAAACCAGGGTCCCACGACCATCCTGGGCAATCATTCGAAGGGAGTTCTCGACGACCGTCCGGCAGTCACACAGGGTCGTCCCAAAGACGTCACCCGCCAGGCAATGGGTATGGACGCGAACCAGAACCGGCTCATCGCCGCTGACGTCGCCGTACACCAGGGCAACGTGCGATTCCCCACCGTCCACCTCGCTTTCGTAGGCGATCACACGGAACTCTCCGTGCTCGGTCGGCATCAGAGACTCCGCCACCCGGTGGATATAGCGCTCGTTCTGCAGCCGGTAGCGGATGAGATCCGCCACCGTCACCATCTTCAGGCCATGCTCTTCGCAGAACTTCACCAGGTCCGGCACTCGGGCCATGGTTCCGTCGTCGTTCATGATCTCGCAGATCACGCCCGTTGGAATCAGGCCGGCCATCCGCGCCAGGTCGACTGAGGCCTCCGTCTGGCCGGCGCGCACCAGAACGCCTCCCTTTCGTGCCCTCAAGGGAAAGACATGTCCGGGCCGAGCCAGGTCTTGCGCAGTCGACTGAGGGTCGATCGCGACACGGATCGTATGCGCACGGTCCGCCGCAGAGATGCCGGTCGTCACGCCTTCACGAGCTTCGATGCTTTCGGTGAACGCCGTTCCAAACCGCGACGTGTTCTCCTGTGTCATCGGTCCCAGCCGAAGATAGTCCGCGCGTTCTTCCGTAAGCGTCAGGCAGATCAGACCGCGACCATACTTCGCCATGAAGTTGATCGCCTCCGGAGTGACAAACTCCGCGGCAAGGGTAAGGTCGCCCTCATTCTCGCGATCTTCATCGTCGACAACAACCACCATCCTGCCCGCTCTTATCTCTGCAACCGCCTCGCTGACCTCGGCAAACATAACGTCACACCTCCGCATCACTTTCGACTGTTTTCATCATACGTTCGACGCAAAAAGAAGAACGCCGCCCGAATAGGGCGGCGCTCTGTACTCTACGGTACCTCGTTCTACAGGGTCGACTCAATCTCGAAGCCCCAGGCCTCCAACAAGGCCTCCGGGATATACTTCGAGTTCTTGTTCCGGCGCGCCCATTCGCGCAGCCTGGTCGACCGGATGTACTGGTCGGGGGTCAGCTTGAACTCTTTCACGACCTGCTCGAACGATGTTACCGTTGGGACAACGGGGCCGATCGGCTCCGGCTTGCCCCAGTTCGGATTTCCACGACGTTTCGCCATAGTGTGCAAGTACCTCTTAAATTGTGTGTTGTGTCCAAATCTCCCTTCGACTGAGACCAAAGAGAAAACCGACCACAATACATTTTATTCCAATTAACCCTTGAAATCAAGGGATTTCAGGCCAAACCCGCTCCAGGCAGTGCGTCCGCCAACCCCTTTTCCTGCCTCAGTTATGGAGCGATTCCGCGTAGAAATTCACCATATCTGCCTTCAGGTCTTTCAAGGCCTGTACATTCAGGTACACCATATGTCCGGCCGGGTAGTACCCGAACTCCACATTACCTACCAGCTTCGCCGGAAGACTCATGTGGTTCAGGTCATATTCCGTCGCGAAAAACGGCGTTGCCAGATCAAAGTATCCGTTTGCGGAAAATACTCGCAGCTTCGGATTCTTCCGCATGGCATCGGCCAGATCGACCGCTGTGTCTGGACTGGGCTGGGTCCCTCGACCTCCGCCTGAAGCCCGATGCTTGAACTCCCAGGCCTCGTTCACCCCCGGCCCCGAGATGTAGTAGGTCTCCTGGCTCATATACTTCAACTCATGCTGGATGTAGTCGTGGAATGCACCGACAAACACCCCGCTGATTCCGGTATCGGAAGGATCAAACCCTGGCGACTCCCCCGCCGCGTCAGGGTCCCAGCCCATGAACCGGGCATCGTACCGCCCCATCGTTCGATCGTCATCGCGTAGAAGTTCTTTACGGAACCGCGCCGCCGCAATCCGAAGCTTCGCTTCGCGAACGTACTCCACCTTCAATCCCGTCAATGCGGCGACCCGGGTCGCAATGGCATCGAACTCCCCCTGGGGCAGGCGATCACCCTGCGCCAGAGCCTGGGCATAAGGGCCTCGCGCAAAGTCACGCGCCTGTTGAACCCAGTCCGCCAGTGTGCCGGGAGCCTTTACCTTCTTGTAGTAGTAGCCGATTGCAGCGAATGAGGGAAGATAGCCAATGGATTCAGCATCATATCCTGGATTCCTAATGCTGTAGTTGAGAATGGAAGACAGGAGAACCACCCCATTGAACGGCACCCCGTCATTCTGCAGCGCGGCTACCAGGCCGCCGGACCGTGTCGTTCCATACGACTCGCCAAAGAGAAACTTCGGCGAGGTCCATCGCTGGCTTACCGTGATGTAGCGTTCGATAAACCTTCGGAATGCCTGGATGTCCTGATCGGTCCCGGCAAAGTCCTTCACGGTTCCTTTGCCCACGACCCTCGAAAAACCGCATAGCGGAGCGTCGACAAAGACCAGATCGCTCTTATCAAGCAGGCTGTGTTCGTTCTGCACCCAGGTGTAGGGAGCCGGACCGCTGGCCTCCGGACTGTGTGTCACCACCCGTACTGGACCGAAGGAGCCCATATGCAGCCAGATCGTCGCCGCTCCCGGACCTCCGTTGTAGAAAAACGTCACCGGGCGCGACTTCGCATCCGCCCCGTCCTGCGTGTAGGCGACATAAAAGAGACTTGCGTTGGGCCGGTCCTGATCGTCACGGATGAGGAGGTTCCCCGCAGTAGCCGTGTAGTGGATCAGTTGTCCGCCAACGGTAAGGTCGTGCCGGGTCACCGAGGTCGTCTCCGGAGGGACGGGAACGCCAGCGTCCTCTTTCTGCCTGTTGTCCTGAGTCTTCTGATCCTGCGCACTCGGTCGGTTGTCCTGCCCATGTGCGAGGGCGCCAGTGACCCCCGCTGCCAAAATGACCGCCCAAACCGGGCGCAATCCCTTCCAAAAGTTCAATCGAGGATCCCCTGTAATGCAACGCTGCCTTCTCGGATGCCTCAATCATAATCGCCGGAGATTACCTGACGGAATCGAACTTCATACCAGTCCGGCCCCGCGCTGGATCGGACCACACATGCGGAACTTAGACCACCGTGTCCAGCCGGAAGGAATCCTTATACGGAATCACGGGGTACCCCTTCGCCTTCCATGCACTAAATCCGCCTCGAAGCAGCTTCACCCTTTGAAAGCCGAGCGACAAGCCTCGCCTAAGGATCTCGCGACTCGTCTTCTGACCTTCGCAGGTGCAGTAGAGAACAACATCTCTGTCAGATGGAATCAGAGACGGATCTGCCTCTACTTCCTTGGGAGAAAGGCGCTTGGCTCCGGGAATGATCTCTGAATGGGCCAGCAGATCCAGTGGCTGGCGCACATCGAGCACCAGGATCTTCGAATCGGAGTCGAGCAGCTCACGAAGTGTTTCAGCCTCGACGGTATATCGCTCAAGCTCTCGCAGCCGTCGTGACCGCCGCATCCAGATGAGAGCACCGACAATCGCGATCAGCACCGCCACCACAACCGATACCGCAGTTGCAAACAGCATGATTCGCTCCTCTACTTTTCCACCGAAAAATCGCTTATAAGTCAGATTCTCTCCCCTGGGAATCGGATTCGGAAGACTCGATCCGACTTAAAACTACTGCCCTCGTCTCCCACGTTCCTCCCTGTATGCGGGCTCTCGCCTTCCTCTCTCATCACGGGCAAACAATATGCGAAGATGACCCAAGGCCACATGGATTCGACCGACCTATCCGATCTGCTCCACCGAACCTTTGGCTTCTCCGGCTTCCGCGCCAATCAGGAGGCCGTATGCCGCGCCGCCACCTCCGGCCGCGACGTCCTGCTGGTCATGCCGACCGGCGCGGGCAAGTCCCTGTGCTACCAGCTACCTGCAATTGCCCGAGGAGGCACGGCTCTCGTCATCTCGCCGCTGATCGCCCTGATGGACGATCAATCCTCCAAGCTCTCTGCCCTCGACCTCAGAACCGCCCGCATCCACTCCGGCCTGTCGCGCGACGAATCCCGCCAGGCCTGTCGCGACTACCTCGACGGCTCCCTGCAATTCCTCTTCATCGCCCCAGAGCGCATGCGCGTTCCCGGCTTCCCGGAGATGCTCGCCAGGCGAAAGCCCGCGCTGATTGCCATCGACGAGGCGCACTGCATCTCTCAATGGGGTCACGACTTCCGCCCCGACTACCGCACTCTCGGCGACTATCTCCCCTCCTTGAGGCCCGCACCGGTCGTCGCTCTCACTGCCACCGCCACTCCTGCTGTTCAGCGCGATATCGCCACGCAACTCCGCCTCGATGATCCTGCGCTCTTCATTCACGGCTTCCGCCGCCACAATCTCGCGATTGAGGTCGTCGAGCTCTCCAAACCGCGACGCAACCAGTTCACCATCGACCTGCTGAAGCCCGACGGGAGCCGCCCAGCGATCGTCTATGCCCCTTCCCGTAAATCAGCCGAAGAACTAGCCGCGCAGCTGGGCGGACGTGCGGCGGCCTATCATGCCGGCCTCGATCCCGCGACCCGCGAACGGGTTCAGCGCCACTTCCTCTCGGGCAAGCTCGAGGTCGTTGTTGCCACCGTCGCGTTTGGCATGGGAATCGACAAGTCTGACGTTCGCAGCGTCATCCACACCGCTCTCCCCGGATCGGTAGAAGCCTACTACCAGGAGATCGGACGAGCCGGGAGAGACGGCAATCCCTCCCGAACCGTTCTTCTGCACTCCTTCGCCGACCGCAAGATGCACGACTTCTTCCTGGAGCGGGATTACCCGCCTGCCGACGAGCTCGCCCGCCTGGCCCGCGCGCTCTCCCCGGAGTTCCAGGAGCCCGACGATCTGCGCAAGAAGCTCCGGCTCGACCTTGAGACCTTCGAGCGTACCGCCGAAAAACTCATCGCCCAGGGAGCCGCCGCTATGGATATCGCAGGCAACCTGCGATCTACCGGCAGCAATAACTGGCGTACCAGCTACGACAGCCAGCTCGCGTTCCGCCGTGCCCAGATCGATCGCATGGCCCGGTTCGCCGAAACCCCTCAGTGCCGCATGACGGCTCTTATCCAGCACTTCGGCGACACCACGGACCACCTGCGCCCCTGCGGCCACTGCGACTTCTGCTCTCCCGAGCGTGCCTCCGCTCAGAGCTTCCACCAACCCACCACGCAGCAGGACCGCCAGCTCAGGGCGATTCTCCGCGCCCTCGACGGAGCCGCCGCCCGCCCCACCGGCAAGCTCCACACCGACCTCGCCCTCGGAATCGACCGCAAACAGTTCGACGTCTACCTTAACGCCCTCACCCGAGCCGGTCTCATTACTCTCACCACCGATACCTTCACCAATCCTGAGGGCAACGTCATCAACTTCAAGCGAGCCTCTCTCACCCACGAAGGCCGCACCCGCGACGAGGGTGACAATCTGGCCGTTCTGTTGCCAGAGGAGAGCGACGCCACACGGCCGACCAAATCTTCACGATCGAAGCGCACCGTCTCGCAATCCGGACGAAGAGAGGAATCGCGTGAGAGAAATCACCGCCAGCAATCCCCTCCTCCCGAACTCACAGCAGACCAGAAAAGAATCGAGCAACGCCTGCGAGAGTGGCGCAAGGCGGAGGCCGCAAAGACAGGTAAGCCCGCCTTCATCGTCTTCGGAGACTCGGTTCTGAACGCCCTCGCCCAGACCCTCCCAACTACGATTTCAGAACTGCTCAACGTCTCCGGCATCGGCCCCGAAAAGGCCGACCGCTACGGAGCCGCGATTGTCGCGATCTGCCGCGACAGCGCCCCTCCAGCCTCAACTCCAGCCCCTCATTCGAAGACGAAAGAGACGAAAGCAAAAGAGACGAGCACGCACAAGACGCAGAGAGAACGTCCTACTCCCAACCCAGTCAGCGGTACACGCATTGCCGCCGAAATCCGCGCAAGCGAGGCACCCCCTGCCGCTGCCCTCACTCCCGCACAGCAACTCCTCGACGACCGCCTGCGTGCATGGCGTACCTCCGAAGCCGAACGTCTCGGCCTGCCTCAGTTCTTCATCCTCGGCACCTCTACCCTGCGCAACATCGTGCTCGCGCGTCCTCGAACGCTTGCCGAGCTCCGTATGATCCAGGGGATCAGTCTCGACAAGGTCGAAAAGTTTGGTCCCGGCATCCTCGCCGCCTGCACCGCCTGACCCGCAGCCTGTGCTACCGTCACCACAGGCCATGTCTTCCCAGGACACAGTCCGCCACACCCCGCTCTCCATGGATGGCAACCCCACCATCGATGAACGGGCCAGCCACTGCTTCGGTTGCGGTCCAGCCAATCCCCAGGGTCTCCATCTTGTCTTCTCGACCGACACAACGGTCCCCGAACATCCCGCCGCCACCGCGCACCTTCAACTCGACCGCCTCCATGAAGGCCCGCCGGGCTACGTTCACGGCGGTATCGTGGCAACGCTGCTCGATGAGGCAATGAGCAAGCTCAACCGGCCGCTCGACGTCCTCGCCGTCACCCGTCATATGGAAGTCGATTACCTGCGCCCGGTCCCGCTCTTCCAGCCGCTTGTACTCATCAGCCGCCACTCGCACCGCGATGGACGCAAGCTCTTCCATCAGGCCGAGATTCAAACTACCGGCGGCGCGGTCCTGGCACGCGGAAAGGCCGTCTTCATCCGGCTCGACAAGGCCATCCTCGCCCGTGCGGGCTTTACACAGCCAGACGACTAGATCTCCGACTCCTCCCAGTATCCCTGGTCGCGCAGAAAGTACTTATCATTCCAGCTGTGCAGCATGGTCTTGAAGAACATCCACACCATCCTCCCGTGTCCCAGTTTCTGGAACCTCCGGTTGGTCGTCAGGATCTTCCCACGGACAATCCGAAAGCGCGTTCGAGCGACTCCCTTTGAAAGCAGGTAGTCTTCCGCAAACAGCGCCCGCTCGTTGAAGCCTCCCAGCGCCCAGAATGCCTCCCGATCGAACAGCATGAACATCCCCGTCGCAAATGGCTTCAGAAACGAGCCGATGTGCTGCATGAAGTTGTTGCCTGCATACAGCGCATCGTCGAAGAAGTTCCCTTCTCTGCACCCGATGCTGGTCGTCGCCAGGTGCAGCTTCCTCCTGCGCATCCTCCACAGGGCGCGGCGCAGCAGCGTCGGTTCGGGCAGCTCTACATCTGCATCCAGGAACAGCACATAAGGCGTCGTCGCCAGCCGGGCTCCCGCATTTCTTCCCACCGACGGCAGACCACCCTCAATCACCTCAACCTGCAGCCGGTCTCCGAAGCTCAGCGCCACTTCCACCGTTCCATCCGTCGATCCCGCGTCCGCTACGATCACACGGGTCTTCGCCATGCCCTCATAGTCCTGCCGGGCCAGCGAATCCAGCAGTCTGGGCAACATGCTGGCCTCGTTTTTCGCCGGAATTACCACCGTCAGCTCTGCGTTCATCCAACCTCCGGGCCCCGCACCGCTCCCTCAGGTCAGCTTGAACCGGTCACCCCTCCATCCGGTAAATGCTCTTTGAATATTCCATAAATACCGTCGGAGAGGCTCTCATGGATTAACCCGCGCTCTGCCCTTCATAGGAACGAAACAAACTGCTAAACTTGAATCTTTCGCGGGAACCCCCAATTTCACAATGGAACCGCGCTCCCAAGGAGAATCGTAATGGCAGACCATACCACCAACGGCAACCTCGGATCTTCTTCTCTCCGCCTCAAGACCGGCCTGGCCGAGATGCTCAAAGGTGGCGTCATCATGGACGTCATGAACGTGGAGCAGGCCCGCATCGCCGAAGAGGCTGGGGCCACCTCCGTTATGGCGCTCGAGCGCGTTCCCGCTATGATCCGCGCCGAGGGCGGTGTCGCACGCATGGCGAACCCGAAGCTTATCAAGCAGATCATCGCCACAGTCTCCATCCCCGTCATGGCGAAGGCTCGCATCGGTCACTTCGCCGAGGCTCAGGTGCTGCAGGAGCTCGGCGTCGACTTCATCGACGAATCCGAAGTGCTCACACCCGCCGACGAGACCTTCCACATCGACAAGCATGCCTTCACCACTCCCTTCGTCTGCGGAGCTCGCAACCTGGGTGAGGCCTGTCGACGCATCGCCGAAGGTGCAGCCATGATCCGCACCAAGGGCGAAGCCGGTACCGGCGACGTCGTTCATGCCGTCCAGCACATGCGTCAGATCGTCCGCGAGATGCGCGCCCTCACCGTCCTTGACGACTCCGAGCTCTACAACGCCGCCAAGGTCCACCAGGCTCCTTACGAGATCATCAAGATGGTCGCCGCAGCTGGCAAGCTTCCCGTTCCCAACTTCTCCGCCGGCGGCATCGCCACACCCGCAGACGCTGCCCTGATGATGCAGCTCGGTGCCGAGGCCGTCTTCGTCGGCTCGGGAATCTTCATGAAGGAACGCGCTACTCCGCTCGACGTCGAGAACGACCCCAAGGAGCGCGCCGAGGCCGTCTCCCGCGCCAAGGCCATCGTCATCGCAACCACTCACTTCAACGATCCGAAGATCGTCGCCGAAGCCTCGGAGATGGTCACCGGAACCATGAAGGGACTGGCCGCCGCCGCTCTCGAAGAACACGAGCTGCTCCAGACCCGCGGCTGGTAGCTCCCCTATGGAGTCGTCATTCTAAGCAAAGCTTCCCCTATGGAATCGTCATTCTGAGCGAAGCGAAGAATCGCAGTAGTTTCTCCGCTTCGCCAATACACTAAACCGATGCCACCCGATCAGGCGTATGTCTACATCCTGGCCAACAGCCGGCGGCGCCTCTATATCGGCGTCACGACTCGACTCGCCGATCGAATCCGCGAACACAAAACATCGATCGACCCAGAAGCCTTCACTGCCCGCTACAACATCAGGAGCCTCGTCTACTACGAGTTCTACGAGTCCATCTCCCGCGCCATCGCGCGCGAGACGGAGCTAAAAAGCTGGCTTCGCGCAAAGAAGATTCAGCTGATCGTAGTCAACAATCCCACCTGGCGCGACCTGAGCCTCGACTGGGGCAAGCCCATCGCAACATTCAGCGAATCGCAACGCCGCCCACCCGAAATGTTCTAAGCAAACCTGAAAATAACAACCTGAACCATCAAGCCGGGTGCCCCATTCATGACGCGCAGCGGCATGAATGGGAAATTCGAGCAGAAGCTCGAACCGCGTTACTTAAGGACACGGCTTCAACCGGCCAGAAATCCCTTTAGCCGAGACCCCCTATACCCATCCCCCATCGATCACATAGCTTTGGTTGGTAATCGCCGAGCTATCCTCCGCGGCCAGAAACAGCACTAGCCTCGCCACTTCCTCGGGCAGAATCAGCCGCTTCAGAGCCTGCCTCGCCAGAATCTCCGCCTTATAGGCATCGGTCAACCAGAGCCTCTTCTGCCGCTCCGTCGAAACCGCGCCCGGCATCACACAGTTCACACGAATATTGTCCGGGCCAAGCTCATGGGCCAGCGTCCGGGTCATCCCCACGATTGCAGCCTTCGCTGTTACATACACCGGCACATTCGTCGATGGGATCACCCAACTGATCGACCCCATATTGATGATGGAGCCGCGCCCTGCCTTCCGCATCGCCGGCACAATCGCCTGCGTCATGAAGAACTGGTGTTTCAGGTTTACTGCAATCGTATCGTCCCAGCTCTGCGGCGTGACCTCGTCGATGGTGTGGCGTGCGTCGTTCCCTGCATTGTTCACCAGCACGTCCACCGTCCCGAACTGCGCCAAGATCGCCGATGCCACCTCCTGCAGCCTCTCGGTCTTCGTAAGATCGCATCGGTGATAGACCGGAGCCTTCAGGCCTTTCGTGGCGAGCCGGGCAATCAACTGCTCCGCCGCATCATCCTGAATGTCGAGAAACGCCACCCGTGCGCCCTGCCCGGCGAATCCTTCGACGATCGCCTCTCCAATCCCGCTCGCCCCGCCTGTAACCACCACCACTCGATCCTCAAGACACGGATAGACGGCCATCCCGTTCATATTCTTTCCCTACCTCCTGCACAAATTGTTTCCGCGACCTCCTGCACAGTATGCCTGCGCCTCCCCACAGCATCACCCGCAATCGAGATGGAAGACTCATATCCCACGTCATTCTGAGCGAAGCGAAGAATCGCAGTAGTCTCTCCGCCTCGCCGCACAATAAACCAACGGCCGGCGCACCCTGCGTTTTCCGGTCAAAAATTCCTTGTCAAGCCCCGATCGCTCTATCTCTAAGCAAAGAAACTGCTTTCACTTGCCGAATCGATTCGGCGAATTCTCTATACTTAAAGAAGACCTCCCAGAGTAACCAGTCCGGCTCCTCGACGAAAATCGATACCGCAGCCCCTGGGTAACATCTGGCAGGTACCAGCCTAAGATCTTTTATTTGAATATTTTGCGCAAAATATGTACGGGGGGAGCAATGACGGAACACAGCAACGAGACAGGCGCCGATCAGAAAGCCCTGACCGTCGGCGTCCTGGCGCTCCAGGGAGCCTACGACGCGCACGCGAGCACCCTCCGTAAGCTCGGCGCAACCCCGAAGCTCATCCGCCTGCCGTCTGATCTTGGCGGAATCGACGGCCTCATCATGCCCGGCGGCGAATCCACCACGATGCTGAAGTTTCTGGAGCAGCACGGGTTTTTCGAGGTGCTGAAGGACTTTGTCCACTCCACGCCGACCTTCGGAACCTGCGCCGGCGTCATCCTTCTGGCGAAGGACGTAACCAATCCGACACAGAAGTCCCTCGGAGCGCTCGACGTAACCGTCGAGCGCAACTCCTACGGCCGCCAGATCGATTCGACCATTCTCCACGCCGCGTCAAAGCTCCCCGGCGATCCTCTTGAGATGGTCTTCATCCGCGCCCCGCGGATCACCCGCACCGGCAAAGAGGTCGAAACCCTGGCGAATCGCGAGGAACATCCGGTCCTGGTTCGCGAAGGCCACCTGCTCGCCGCGACCTTCCATCCGGAGCTAGGCCACGACACCCGCGTCCATCAGCTCTTTCTCGACATCATCGCGCAACACAAAGCGAACCGCTAATTCGATCTCCAGCGCTGCGTCCCCATCCAGACCGCGAGGACAAGAAACTGAATGCAAAGGCCCCACTCGACCATAAGCCCGATGGGAGAGCTTACGAAACCCCGCGCCGCCAGCACCACCAGCGCAACCAATAGAACCACCAGGCTGACTCCCATCAGGGTGCGGCCGTAATGGGTGACAGGAGCGACCCCAGTCTTCCGTTCTGGAACCTTCGCAGCGACGCGAGCAGCAAAATCCGCAGGAATCGAAAGAGAAACATCCGGCACACGCTCCAGTTCACGCACGATCCGGGCATCCAGGACTCGCTGCTCCATCTCACGCGTCCCCTGTTCCGACATCAGTTCAGAGTTCATTTCATCACCGGACATGCCGCGCTCCTCTCCTGCAGCCGTTCGCGAAGCTTCTTCCTTCCTCTATGCAGATGCGTCCTGATCGTCCCAATCGGCATGCCGAGCGCAGCCGCGATCTGCTCATAGCTGCGTTCCTCCTGATGATAGAGGACGAGCACCGTCCGCTCGACGTTGCTCAGGTCCTTGAGATGCTCTTCCAACCGCAGGCGAAACTCGCGCTCTTCCATCTGCTGCTCGGCATTGCGATCCGGATGCTCCAATCGCTCCCCCCACGCACTTGTCTCCTCAGAGATAGAGACAAGCGGGCGGTCCATACGCTTTCTGCGCTTCCATTCATTCTGCGCAACATTCACCGCAATGCGATAGATATAGGTTGTCACCAGCGATTCGCCCCGAAAGTTCGGCAGCGAACGATAGAGCCGAAGGAAGACCTCCTGCGCCAGATCCTCCAGATGCTCGCGGCTCCCCGTCAACCGATACAGCGTTCGGAACACCATCGCCTGGTTATCCCTCACAACCTGCTCGAAGCTGAGATCCGCACTCACAGAAAACGTTAGACCTCGATGCACTGCGAAAGTTTCACTACGAAGAATGAAACTTAATTGCATCGCATTTGTCTAACGCTGGCAGAAAGGGAGGTCCATCATGGAAGTCTTTGCAACCCCGTTTATCATCCCCCTCGGCGCTTTCGCCGTCGCCATCGTCGCCATCGTCGCCGGTATCTGGTCTGATGCAAACAACAAGCGAGTTCGCGCCGATCAGCGCATGGCCATGCTAGCCCGAGGCATGTCGCTTGAAGACATCGAGAAGGTTCTCGGCAAGGGCAGCGAAGAGCACGCCCCGAAAGATCCACTCCGCAGCCTCAGCATTGCACGACGTACGGGCATCATCCTGGTCTCCTCAGGCATTGGACTGATTCTCTTTTTCCTCACATTAGCAGCCATTCTTCACGAACACGATGTACTCGCCGGTGCTGCGGTCGGACTGATTCCACTCGCCATCGGAATCGGCTTCTTTATCGACTACTACCTGCAGAAGCGCGAGCTATCGCGCTTCGGCATGGAGATCGAACCGGACCAGTCCGCTAGCTGAGACCGAGGCCGCCGTCGACCGTCAGGATCTGCCCCGTAATAAATGTCGGCGCAGTGGCGAAGAACAGAACCGCAGCGGCAACATCATCAGCCGTTCCATTCCTCTGCATGGGCGTCTTCCTCGCAAAATGTTCGTAGGCCTCTTCGATCTCTCCCTGAACAATCATTCCCGGAGCCACGCAGTTCACGCTGATCTCCGGCGCCCAGGCCTTCGCCATCGTCTCTGACAACATGTGCAGCGCGGCCTTGGATGTGCAATAGTGCCCATGGGTCGCCCATGGGTGCATCCCCCCAAGCGATCCGATGTTCACGATTCTTCCCTGTACGGCCCGAAGATGAGGAAGTGCCGCTCGCGCAACTAAAAAAGGCGCCCGTGTATTTGTCGCGAAGATCCGATCCCATTGTTCGACCGAAATATCCTCGAGAGCGACCGACTCGAACACTCCCGCATTATTTACAACCAGGTCGAGCCGTCCAAACTGGCTTATAACCTCCGCGAGTGCTTCGTCAATTCCTTCGGGATCGCGAAGGTCGCAGCGCACCGCAAGAGCTTCAACGTCCTGCTCGGCAAGATCCCGTATCGTCTGGTCCGCCTCCTGCTGCGAGCTAAGATAGGTAATTGCCACACGAGCACCGTGCTCGGCGAGAGAAAGCGCAATCGCGCGTCCAATCCGCTTTGCCGCACCTGTCACCAACGCGACCTTTCCTGCAAGAAGCTTCATGCGCTGGACTACTGCTGTGGAGAAGTCTGTTGCGGGGAGTTGTTATTCGCTGGAGGCGCCGAGTCGGTCTTCGCAGGGGACTGCGACGAGCTGCCGGGATCAGGCTTCTGCTCGGCAGGCTTGGGCCGGACCGGCTCCTGCACACCCCATTTTCTGGATGAAGAGTCACCCGTGTTGTCCTTATAGGCAGAGACCTGTTCGCGCGGACGGACCATCTCAATCGTGATATCCCTGGTAGATTCGTCGACCTGATATTCCTGGGCAAAGGTAGCGAATCCATTCGCGATCACCTGCACCCGCACCAGCGAACCTGTCGGAATGATTTCGATCGTGGCCTTCCCGTCAGGGTCCGTTTTTAGCTCGAGGTTGCCAATATCTTTACCATCCTTGAATGGATTGAAGATCACGGCTGCGTTCATGAGGGGTTTGCCATTGAACTTTTTCGAAACCTGCACGGTGATCTTCGAGGTCTCCGGAGGAGGCTTGTACTTGCGTCCACGGCGGACGGGGGAATCCTGTGCCAGCAGACCGGAAGCAGCGAGCACGACGGTAAGGCATACCGGCATCAAGCGAAGCAGTAAAAAACGACGCGACATCATGGCGCTATTTTACGCTTCTCGAACATCTTCGTTCACTATTGAATATTCTGAGGAACCCCTGGCGGAAGCTGATTACAAACAACGAGAAGAGAGGGCTTCTCCAGCAAGCTATTCGAGGAACAACCACGCCTGCTACCTATATCCACTTTATTTTTAGCGACATCCGTAGATGCCGCTCTTGTTCTTGCGTGACTTTCACTCATATTTAATCTTCCTCAGTTGACATCAAGAGAGGCACTGCCCTATCGTTAGCAATCGGAAGCATAGAGTGCTAACCGATCGTTGTGATATTTGAAGAAGTGCGTCCGCATTGGAACGCGCGGTGCATGGGACGGAAGCAATTCCAACAGCTTGCATCGGTTCAATAGGAGAACCTTTCCCCTTGCACCGATGCGCAGTTCAACCTGAACAGGGATTTCCTGTTCGGAAAACAAATGCAACAAGGAGACGTAAGCAATGGCGAAGACATTTACACCGCTGCACGATCGCATTCTGGTCCGCCGCATCGAAGAGGGCGAGAGCGTCCGCGGCGGCATCATCATCCCGGACACAGCAAAAGAGAAGCCGCAACAGGGCGAAGTAATCTCTGTGGGCAAGGGCAAATCGAACGACGAGGGCAAGGTATTCCCGCTCGACGTCAAGTCAGGCGACCAGATCCTCTTCGGCAAGTATTCCGGCACCGAGATCAAGCTTGATGGCGAAGAGCTCCTGATCATGCGCGAAGAAGAAGTCCTCGGCATCCTCAAGTAGCGACTGCGCGTCGCGGCGGGAGGCGGCGTCGCCGCGTTCTCTCGACCAAGACGCAAAAGTAAAAGCGGATGGTTTCGCTGCAACTTCATAAATTCTGACCGGCTTACGAGCCGGGAAATAGGAGCAACACAAATGGCAAAGCAGATTCTGCATGGAGAAGATTCGCGTCAGGCGATCCTGCGTGGCGTCAACACGCTCGCTGACGCAGTCAAGGTGACGCTCGGCCCGAAGGGCCGCAACGTTGTCATCGAGAAGAAGTTCGGTTCGCCCACCATCACCAAGGACGGCGTAACCGTCGCCAAGGAGATTGAGCTTGGCAATGCGCTTGAGAACATGGGCGCGCAGATGGTGCGTGAGGTTGCTTCGAAGACCTCCGACGTTGCCGGCGACGGCACCACCACCGCCACCGTTCTGGCCCAGGCGATCTACCGCGAGGGCGTCAAGACCGTCGCTGCCGGTGCAAACCCGATGGCGCTGAAGCGCGGCATCGACAAGGCCGTTGAGGCTATCGTCGGCAAGCGCGATGCGAACGGCGTTGCGGTAGGCGGCTCGCTCAGCAAGCTGTCCAAGCCCGTCTCGGGCGACATGATCGCACAGGTTGGAACCATCTCAGCCAACTCGGACGAGCAGATCGGCACCATCATCGCCGAGGCGATGAAGAAGGTCGGCAAGGACGGCGTGATCACGGTCGAAGAGTCGCGCACCATGGAGACGCAGCTCGAGGTAGTCGAGGGCATGCAGTTCGACCGCGGCTACCTCTCGCCCTACTTCGTCACCGACGCGGAGCGCATGGAAGCTGCTCTCGAGAACCCCTACATCCTCATCTACGAGAAGAAGATCTCCTCGATGAAGGACCTGCTCCCGCTGCTCGAGCAGATCGCCCGCACGGCCAAGCCCCTCCTCATCATCGCTGAGGACGTGGACGGCGAAGCGCTGGCGACCCTGGTCGTCAACAAGCTGCGTGGCACGCTGAACGTCGCGGCCGTCAAGGCTCCGGGCTTCGGCGATCGCCGCAAGGCGATGCTGCAGGACATCGCGATCCTGACCGGCGGCAAGGCCGTCACCGAGGACCTCGGCATCAAGCTCGAGAGCGTCAAGATTGAGGACCTGGGCACTGCCAAGCGCATCACCATCGACAAGGACAACACCACCATCATCGATGGCGGCGGCAAGGGAGCCGAGATCGAGGGCCGCGTGAAGGAGATTCGCGCGCAGATCGACAAGACCACCTCTGACTACGACCGCGAGAAGCTGCAGGAACGTCTTGCGAAGCTGGTCGGCGGCGTCGCCGTCATCAAGGTCGGAGCTGCAACCGAGACCGAGATGAAGGAGAAGAAGGCCCGTGTCGAGGACGCAATGCACGCGACCCGCGCAGCTGTCGAAGAGGGCATCGTCCCAGGCGGCGGCGTCGCGCTGGTTCGCGCTTCGTCCGCTGTCGACGAAGTCATCAAGTCGCTCGAGGGCGATGAGAAGATCGGTGCTTCGATCATTCGTCGCGCTATCGAAGAGCCGCTTCGCATGATCGTCTCGAACGCCGGCGAAGAGGGTGCGGTTGTGATCGGCAAGATCCACGAATCGAAGGAGCCCAACTTCGGCTACAACGCCGGAACCGGCGCCTACGAGGACCTGGTGAAGGCTGGCGTCATCGACCCGACCAAGGTCACGCGTACTGCGCTGCAGAACGCGGCTTCGATCGCAGGCCTGATGCTCACCACCGAGGCCATGATCTCCGAGATTCCGGAGAAGAAGGAAGCCTCGGCCGGCGGACACAACCACGGCGGCGGCATGGACGGCATGTACTAGTCCTTCGCGGACAGCGAAACGCGCCTTGCGGCGCAGCAAAAGGCCTCGGAGCCTCTCCGAGGCCTTTTGCTTTTGTCTCGCTATCGCCCGATAAAAACGGGATTTGCTCAAAACGACCACCACTCTCACACAGCTGGACCTTTTCCTTTTCTGGCGAATCCACTTATCCTTATCGCGCAACCGAAGTTGAATAAAACAGAACGCGGAGCGCGATGACCATCTCACGAAGAGAGTTTTCCAGGCTGGGTGCACTTGGATTTGCGGCGCATGCCTTTTCAACGGTTCCTGTACTTGGACAGAGTGAGCAGAAAAAGATCGGCTACTGCGTTATCGGCCTGGGCCGCATCGCAGATCATCACATGAGAGGTATTGCGCAAAGCTCGACCTCGACCGTTACCGCCCTGGTGAGCGGACACCGTGATAAGGCAGAGAAGATCGCTGCGCAGTATGGCGTTCCGAAGATCTCGATCTACAGCTATGAGGATATGGACCGCATCCGCGAGAACAAGGCGATTGATGCTGTCATCGTCTGTCTGCCGAACAGCATGCATGCGGAGTACACGAGCAGGTCAGCCAAGGCAGGAAAGCATGTGTTGTGCGAAAAGCCGATGGCCATCTCCGTCGCGGAGTGCGAAGCGATGATCTCTGCCTGCAAGGCTGCCAACGTCAAGTTGATGATCGCGTATCGGCTTCACTACGAACCGCTGACGCTGAAGACCATCAAGATGATCCGCGATGGCGCGATCGGCAAGGTTGAGGCGATCGATAGCGCCAACGGTTTCAACATTGCGCCCAATGAGTGGCGCTCCACCCACGCCCTAGGAGGCGGCGGCCCTCTGATGGACGTCGGCGTCTACTCTTTGAATGCCACTCGCTATCTCACCGGCGAAGAGCCTGTCGCCTTTACCGCCGTCGCCACCACGCCGGACCACGACGGCCGGTTCCAGGGAGTCGAGGAGAACCTCGCATGGACGATGAAGTTTCCCTCGGGCGCAGTGGCCAGTTGCACGACGACTTACGGCGCTTCGATGCCGGGATATTACAAGGTATTCGGTTCGAAGGGCTGGCTGGAGGTCGATGAGTTCGGCTACGAGGGGCTGCATCTGACGGCGAACTATCGGAACGATCGCAACGCTCCGGCCACAAAGATCGACGAGAGGAACCCTGAGCCAGATCCCAAGCAATTCACCCGACAGATCGACCACTTCAGCCGGTGTATCCGAGAGAATCGAACTCCGGATACGCCCGGCGAAGAGGGCCTGAAGGATATGCAGCACATCCAGTCGATCTATAAGGCGGCTGGCATCACGCTAGGCTAGCTGCCCGGTTGGTCCGGGAGAACGCGCGTGCCCGGGCGGATGTAGCGAGGGGCCTGCAGCTTTGTGGACTTCAGACTGGTTGAGAGCTTCAGCTCGATGAGGTCGTTTTTCTTTACCGTCGCCGGGAAGGTCGCGACAAAGCTCTCCGCGATCGATTTCCGGAACTGTTCGAAGAAAGGTGAGAGCGAAACTGGATTGCCCAGCCCTTCGAAGTAAGCCGTCCCCCCGGTCTCGTCAGCGAGCTTTGCCAGATAGCTTTGGCCGCTGAAGCTGGCCGCGCCTCCGCGGAGGCCTGAGTTGCCGTAGTAGATGGAGTAGACCGGCACGCCTGCCCTTTGTGCGTCGTGGATCGCGGTATCGACATACGGGCTGTTCTGATTCAGGGGGCTGACGCTGCCGTTATAGGGGTCGACACCATTGGTCAGCATGATGATGAAGCGGGCCTTTGGCGAGAGGAGCGCGCCTTCGGAGCTGGGACCGCTGGGCCAGTGTTTCACGAAGTCCGAGAGGCAGAAGTAGGGGCTGGCACTGAGGCCAGGCGTACCCATGGGAAGACGGAGATTGCCAGCGGCAGCCTGGTAATCGGTGGTGAAGGGCTGCTGCGGCACAACTCTTCCGTTCTGCATGTAGCCAACGAAGATCTCTGTGCCTTCCGGCAGCGATTTGATGAACTTGCTAATGTCCGAAAGTTGGCGTCCGACCGAGGTGCGAAGGCCGTCGTCGATCAGAAGGGCAATCTGGGTGCCGTTCGGCTTGACCGGGGTGACCTCGGTGAGCTGGGTATTGTGATTATTGACCTTAGCCTTGAGGTTCTGCGTGGTGAGTGGCTGAGGTGCCTTCGTATCCAAGGTAATAATCGCCTGGGTGGGGGTGGGTCCCTCCTGAGCGTAGAGGGTGGGTGAAGCAAAAAGTGCAGTTGCAAATAAGACGTTCCGGATGGTCATTCCCTGTTTCCTTTCCCTCTCGATTAGACGCGCTGGCCCGATCTTCGACTCCGATCCCCTCCGGTATATTTTGCGCAAAGTCTTCGAAAAATTGAACTTAGACGGGTACTTCCGGCTCAGAGATTGCAGCCAAGTCCTTTGGGATAAAAGAGGAACGCAGATCCTTCGACTGCGCCTCTCGCGATGAGACCGCGAGAGGCTCCGCTCAGGATGACACCTTGACTAAGCGTTGCATGGCTGATGGCGCACAGCAGGAGGGCTTCGGGAATATCCCGAAGCCTTCCTGCTTCTCTTTCCATTTTAGTCCTTGGAGCCGAACTAATCGGCACCGCGTAAGCCTCGTCTCTTCATCAACTTCTGCGTGTTTGTCGCTTGACAGGGATCTCTAGTCGCCGCCGACCCGCACTTTGAGGCCGGTGCGGAAGGTGAATGGAAGCGCCGGATAACCGATAGGGCCGATGTGCTGCTGCGAGAGAAGATTGCCCAGCTCAGCGAAGACGGAGACACGACGGCTCGCCTGGTAGGTTCCATAAGCGTCGAGCTTGGCATAGCCGAAGTCGACGTTGCGGTTGGGCAGGAGCAGGGTGTTGCCGCCCTGGGTATCAGCGAAGGAGAGGAAGGTCGAGTCATCGGAGCGGCTGGCGAAGGCCCCCTTGAGCGCGGCGGAGAACTTCGTCGTCGTGTACTGCGCGGCGAAGAAGCCCGTCTGCGGCGGGCGGCGGAAGGGGCGCTGGCCGACGAGAGGATAGGAGGATCCGATGGGCACACCGGGAAGATTGGGATTCTCGGCAGAGGTTCCATTGGCCGCGGCGTCGGTGGAGAAGGACTGCTCCACCAGCGATGCCATATAGGTGTATCCGCCGCGCATCATGATATGGGTGGTAGGGGCGAACTGAAGCTCGCCTTCGAAGCCCTGGGCGCGGAAGGCAAGGGTGTTCAGAAGCGCGCCGAAGAGATTGGTCTTGGTGATGTCGATACCGAAGACGTTGAGCAGCGTGCCGGGATCGATGAAGTCAAGCTGGTGGCTGAACTGGTTGTGGAAGTAACCGGCCTTGAGAATGAGCTTCTGGTTGAGGATGTTTTGATCGACACCAACGTCAAAGGTGCGGGAGCGCAGGGCCTGGATGGGACGAACGTTGTAAGCCGTGATCAGGTCCGTCTCGCCCGCGTCGGCGAGTTGCTTGTAAAGCGAGTTGAATTCAGAGGAGAGCGAGGGCTCCTGTACGCCGGTGGCGGCGTTGGCGCGGATCTTCGTTCCATGCAGGAACTGGTTGCTGGGGCGCACGGGAACCCAGGCGATACCAAAGCGGGGAGTGCCTGCAGTGCCGTAGAGGTTGTTACGCTCGATAGCTCCGCCGAGTGAGTAGAACACACGATTGAAGAAGTCGCCCTGGAATTGCAGGGTGTACTGGTAGTTGGTCCGCTTGGTGGTGTCGAAGGAGAAGAAGGTGGGATTGTTGGAAGAGCCGCGCTCATCCTCGTAACGAAAGCCGAAGAGACCGATGAGATGTGGCGAGAAGGTGTAATCGGACTGGAAGTACAGCTCGTCTCGAAGCGACGATTGATCGTTTCCATTCGGAAAGGTTGTGCCGGCGAGGAAGGAGGCCTGGCCTGTAGCCGTATAGCCATTTGCTCCGCGAATGGTGACCGTATTGCCGAAGTAGTCCGGGTAAGGGCCGAAGAAGGAGGGCACCATCAGCAGTTCGCCGGAGGGCTGAAACAGCACAAGCTGCTCGCGCTTACGCGCAATGCCGTAACGAACGAGGTTGTGCCAGCGATGGTAGCGATTCTCGACGGTCGCGCCCGAGTACAGATCCTGATCCGATTGCTTTCCATCGGCAGAGACACCATAAAAGTCGTGCGCGTTGGGAGTCCCGGTCGCAGAGACGGCGTTGCGGATAGTAAAGCGCAGCGTCGTATTCGCCGTGATGTTGTAGCCGATGTTGGCCGCGCTGGTGGAGGAGTGATACCGATACAAAGGCAGGGCGTTCGAGGAGTCGAAACGCGAGAAGGCTCCGTAATAATCGAGACGGCTGTGCGCTCCTCCCACGGTGACCTCATTGCGCCAGGTATGAAAATTTCCCGCGTCTCCCGAGTAGTTGAGGACAGGGCGAAGGGTCGCGCCTCGGGGCGTGGTGAAGTTGACGACCGAGGCGATTGCGTCGGAGCCGTAGAGGACGCTGTTGGGACCGCGGTAGAGCTCGAAGCCATCGAGGGCCGTAGAGGAGACGGTGCCGAAGTCGAAGCGACCCCCGATATCCTCCGAAGTGACTCCGTCGATCATGACCTTGTTGGCATCGGAGTTTCCGCCGCGTACGAAGAGCGAACCGACACTGCCGTACTGACCAGTCTGCACGGCGACGACGCCGGGCGACTGACGCAGATCGTCGACGACTCCGACACGCGTTTGAAGCGCGGAGAACGGGACGAGATTGATGGCGGAGCTGGCCTGCTGGATGGGCGTGGGAACTCCGGTGGCAGTGACGGTGATCTGCGCCGTGACGGAAGCGATCTCCAGGGTAACGTTGCGGGTGATCACATCCGTGCGTCCACCATAAAAGCTTTGTCCGATGCCGGGAGTGAAGGTCGCCGCCGCGGTGAGCAGGAGGAAGCGACCGGAGCCGGTGCTGCGGATCTCGAACGAGCCATCGGGGCCGCTGAGAGCGGAACCCGCAACGCTCTTGCCCTGGACGAGTTGAACGCGCGCGCCCGAAATGGCCGCACCAAGCGGATCGGTGACAGTGCCGCGAACGATTACAGCCCGTGAGGAGACGGCAGCAAAGGAAAGGAGCGCTAGAAGAGAGAGAACACGGAAGACTGGCGAGAGCGCAGACGAACGCGCGGGTACGTGCATGTAGGTAAACTCCTCGTTCCCCCCTCGGGAACGTGGCTGCTGTGCGACAACGAAACCGGTCTCCTGACTGTCGCGTTCCATGCCTGCCAAGTTTACGGCTGTTCCCTTCCCGAGAATTGGTCAGTGGGAGTGAGCCAGGCAGCATTCACACTCGGCTAAGGCGAGTGTGCGCGAATCACAGTTGCGGGGCAGTGGCGGAATCTCACCGCGCTTCCCGAGCATTTCATTGCGGAACAAGATGAATTCAGGCGGCCTGCCGTATATAGAAACGGCGTGGCCGCAGGTTAATGCGCGTTTCCAGTGTGCGGTATCGGAAAGCACGAAGTCAAAACGATTACGGGGTAACGGCGTCGGGAATGAACTTTTTCGTGTCCTCGATGGCGAAGCGGCCCAGCTCAAAGGGATGCGAGGTCTGCGGCTTGTTGTAGACGGGATCGGACGGGTAAGGCAAAGGCGTAAGGGTGGGGAATCCCCAGACCCGGCCGTTCCGTAGATCGACGACGACCTTGGCATAGGCCTGCCGGCTGTCATCCGGACCGCGCACGAGGAAGACACCGGGCTCGAAGAAGAAGTCGGTGTCCGGCGATTGCGCGTAGACCGGGTCGGGCGCGCGCAGGGGCCGGAGGACAAGGGCGAGGAGGAGCACCGCAATCGCTGCCAGCAGGACGTTGGTCGTTCGGAGGGACTTCATCGTGACTCCTTTCAGGGAATGAGCAGGAGCTTTCCAGTGGTCTTGCGCCCCTCGAGATCTCTGTGCGCGTGGGCAGCGTCCGAAAGAGGATAGATATGCTCGATGCGAAGCGTGAGTGTGCCGTCCGCGATGGAGCCGAGAACGTCGTCTGCACGCTGCTCAAGGTCTTTGCGCGTGGCGATGTAGTCATTGAGTTTTGGGCGGGTGACATAGAGCGAGCCCATCTGCGCGAGACGGATGAGATCGAACGGAGGAACGGCTCCGCTGGAGCCTCCGAAAAGCACCATGGTTCCACGCGTGCGAAGAAGCGAGAGGGATTTATCAAAGGTGGTCTTGCCGACAGAGTCGTAGACGGCGTGGAGGCCGGCGGGCGCCAGCTTCTTGACCGCGACGGCAAAGTCCTCCTGGGTGTAGAGGATGACCTCGTCGGCTCCGGCGGAACGGGACAGCTCGGCTTTTTCCTCGTTGGAGACCGTGGTGAAGACACGGGCACCAAGCGCCTTGGCCATCTGGGTGAGCAGGAGGCCGACTCCGCCTGCGCCGGCATGGATGAGAACCTCATCGCCGGGGCGGATGGGGTAGGTGGAATGAGCGAGGTAGTGCGCCGTCATGCCCTGCAGCATGGCGGCGGCGGCCTGCTGAGAGGTTACGTCCGCAGGCACATGGACGAGCAGAGCGACCGGAGCTACGGCGAGCTGGGCATAGGTTCCGGGAAAGGTCGTCCAGGCGACGCGATCGCCGACCTTGAAACCGCTCGCGGCAGTGTCTTCACCGAGCGCAATGATAATGCCGGCGGCCTCCTGGCCGAGCGTATACGGCAGAGTGGCGGCGTAACGTCCCTCGCGCAGGTACGTGTCGATAAAGTTGACGCCGGCGGCCTCAATACGAATGAGAGCCTGGCCCGGGCCGGGAGTGGGTGTGGGAAGATCGATGAACTGAAGAACCTCAGGGCCGCCGTGCTGGAGAATCTGAATAGCCTGCATGGAGATTCGATGCCTCGTCTCGTGATTCGTTTCACGAGGATAGCAGGCAGGGTTCGGGCTCAGAGACGCAGGTAAGGCATCGTCTCTCTCTCTCCACAGGGATGGAAGAGCGAAACGGACGCGAAGGATCAGGTCAGATCGTTGAGGGTAGCTACTGGCCCATTCTTTTTGACCGACTGGATGCCCTTCTCGCGGGCGCCATCTGAGGTGTACGTCTCACTTTTGCCGATGACCTCGTGGTTTCCGGCTTTGAGCAAAAAATACGGCTGTGAATGGCTGGACGTCTTGCGCTCGAATCGCTCGTCGCAAAGAGAGTTCTTCCTGACGGATTCGATGCCATCGAGAGCGGCGCTTTTTGAGGTGTACGTTTCGCTGGCCAGAATGATCTCGCCGTTGACGGCCTTGAGATTGAAGAGGAACTGATGATTCGCTGCAGGCTTCAACTCGTAGTGGGCTGACATTCCTTCCTCCGGGCTCACCTTCGAACGCCAGACCGGCCTCCGCAGAGGTGCCGGCCCGATAGCCCCAACACTCTACCTGAATTCACAGATGAAGCGTCTAATTTCTTTGTAAAAGTGCTTCCACGCTCAGGAGTGATCGAGGGAACGTTCCTCTACTGCAACAAGCTCTCTTCAGAACGCAGCCGCAGGATGCGGTCCACAGCGTAAGGCGCGCGGTGCGATGCGGTATGAAAGTGACGCACCTGCAGCTCCCCGAGCAGACCGATGCCGATCATCTGCACGCCTGCGAGAATCAGAACTCCGGCCACGACGAAGAGCGGGCCGTGCAGATCCATCACCGGCTGGCCGGTGAGCAGCTTCAGGATCAGAAGCCAGGCGGCGAGAGCGGAACCGCCGAACGCGCTGAGAGTACCGATGGTTCCAAAGAAGTGCAGGGGCCGCGTCATGTACTTCAGCAGGAAGCGGATGGTGAGCAGGTCGAAGAAGACGCGGAAGGTTCGCGAGATGCCGTAGTGGCTCTTTCCGAACTCACGCTTAGGATTGGAGATGGGAATCTCGCAGATGCTGGCGCCGTACCAGGACGCGAGCGCCGGGATGAAACGATGCATCTCCCCGTAGAGCGGAATGTTGTGGATGACCTCGCGGCGATACGCCTTGAACGTCGTGCCGAAGTCGTGGATGTTGACGCCGCTGAGCGTCGCCATCAGCCAGTTGGCTGCGCGGGAAGGAATGCGGCGCATGATGAAGTTGTCGCCGCGCTGGGCGCGCCATCCGCTGACGACGTCGTAGCCCTCCTCAAGCTTGGCGAGGAAGTTGGGGATTTCATCGGGAGAGTGCTGGAGGTCTCCGTCCATGGCCAGGATAAATTCGCCCTGGGCGTGATCGAAACCAGCAGCGAGAGCCGAGGTTTGGCCGAAGTTACGGCGTAGCTTGATGACCAGAACGCGCGAGTCGACAGCAGCGATCTCTTCCAGCAAGCGGTAGGTGCGATCGCGTGAACCGTCGTCAACGAAGACGAGCTCGAAGGTCTCGCCGATGTGCTCCATCACTGCCTTCAGGCGGTCATAAAGCGTAGTTACATTGTCTTCTTCGTTATGAAACGGAACAACGATCGAGTATTTCGGCACCATATCATGATACTCCGGAATGAAATCATAGTGACGAAATCGTAACGATCGCGGAATCAGATGCTTTACCCCTTCGCTGAGATCGCAAACGGAGCATGCCTAGCCGCATCTACGGCCAGCATCAACTATTGGCTACATCTAATTGAAAACATGGGGTATAGGAAGCAATTGATAGTCCACAGCTTCTAGTTTCGGTCCTGACCGTTGAGGAAGCTTCCGATCCGTTCCATCACGGCATCGGGGCCCCAAACGGAGTCGGTCAGGGCTTTGCGGAATCGAAGGAAGCCGTGGATCTGGCCTGGGATCTCGATGTGTTCTACCGAAACACCCGCATCCGACAGTTGCTGTACGAGCTCGATGCCTTCATCGCGAAGCGGATCAAACTCCACGGTGATGACCATCGAGCGCGGGAACCGGTGAAGGAGCGGCGATCTCAATGGGGCAAGATAGGGATCGGCCTGCTCGGCGGCCGAGGAGATCTCCTCGCCCAGATACTGAGCCCAATACCATTGCATCTTCTCCGCGGTTAACTGATAGCCGGAGGCAAAGGTCTTGTAGCTGTCGTATTGCATGGACACGTCGGCGATGGGATAGAGGAAGAGAGCGGCCTGAGGAAGAGGCGCGCCGCTCGCGGCTAGATGATGCATCGCGCTAGCGATCAGGAAGCCGCCCGCGCTGTCTCCGCACACGACCAGATGTTGGATCGTGTGGCCGGCCTCTGCGGCTAGAGTGCACGCATTCTGTATGACGTCGGCGACTTCGTGGATCGCCTGGGGGTGTCGGGTCTCGGGCGAAAGCGAGTAAGCGAGACTGGCGACAAGCCGGGTACGCAACGCCAGAGCGCGGCAAAAGGTGTCGTAGGAGTCGAGGGTGCCGCTGACCCACCCGCCGCCGTGCACGAAGAGAATCAGCGAATCTGCCTGCGCATCGAAAGGCGAATACCAGCGCAGGTCCAGCGGTCCGCTGCTGGTTTCAGCGACGCTGTTCCAGACCTTCGCTACCTCCTCTCCCGGACCTCCCAGCAATTCCACCGTCGTGAGATTCGCCGCACGGACGTCCTCGACGGTAAGCGGGCCTGCGTTCGGATCGTTGCGCAGGACGCTGTTCATCAGCTCTTCGACTTCGGGATGCAGCGTCTTTTTCATGGGACCTTCGCTACTGAAGCTAACCGTTGCGGAACATCTGCTTGATTCCACGCAGGGCCTGACGGGTGCGTTCCTCGTTTTCGATGAGAGAGAAGCGGACGTGACCGTCACCGTGTTCGCCAAAGCCAACTCCCGGACTGACGGCGACCTTGGCCTCGTTGAGGAGTTTTTTGGAGAACTCGATGGAGCCGAGTGCACGGTACTGCTCGGGGATCTTCGCCCAAGCGAACATCGTCGCCTTCGGAAGCTCGACCGGCCAGCCAAGCTTGTTAAGCCCGGGGACCAGGACGTCGCGGCGAGCCTTGTAGTTGTCGCAGATCTCCTTCACGCAATTCTGCGGTCCTTCGAGGGCGGCGATGGAGGCGACCTGGATCGGCGTGAAGGTCCCGTAATCGAAGTAGCTCTTGATGCGACCAAGCGCGGCGACCAGTTTTTTATTGCCGACCATGAAGCCCACACGCCAGCCGGGCATGTTGTAGCTCTTCGACAGCGTGAAGAACTCAACCGCGATCTCCTTCGCTCCAGCAACCTCGAGGATGCTGGGTGCGCGGTAGCCGTCGAAGACGATGTCCGCGTAGGCGAGATCGTGAACGATATAGATGCCCAGCTCGCGGCAGAGTGCGACGATGCGCTCGAAGAAGGAGAGGTCGACGCACTGCGCCGTGGGGTTGGAAGGAAAGTTCAGGATGAGAATCTTCGGGCGCGGATCCATGCGCGGAAGTTCGTCTTCGAGACGCGCGAGAACCTCGTCGGCGGTGGCGTCGGCGACGGGAATGCTTTGCACCCGCGAACCCGCGATGACCGGGCCGAAGATGTGGATCGGGTAGCTGGGATTGGGCACCGCGACGGTATCGGCGTCATCGAGCACGGCGAGGCAGAGATGCGCGATGCCTTCCTTGGAGCCTATGGTGACGATCGCCTCGGTCTCGGGATCAATCTCGACGTTGTAGCGCGTCTTGTACCAGTTGGAGATCGCCCGCCTGAGTCGCGGGATTCCGCGCGAGAGCGAGTAGCGATGCGTCTGGGTCTTCTGGGCCGCCTCGATCAGTTTGTCGACGATTGCCTTCGGAGTCGCGCCGTCGGGATTTCCCATCCCGAAGTCGATGATGTCTTCGCCTCGCTTGCGTGCCGCTGCCTTCAGTTCGCTGGTGATGTTGAAAACATACGCCGGGAGCCTGGTCAGTCTTCTAAACTCTTCCATCGCCTTACCGCTTGCCCTCTCGATCCATCATGCCATTGCAACAGGATTGCAAAACTGCGCTGCTCAAGGAAATCCTCGCGCGCTACTTTGCAGTAACGACCACCTGCACGGGAAGACTCTTTGGCGGGTAACAGGCCGCATTGTCGCAGGCCTGGTAGTGCAGCACGCCGTTGACCGTATGCGGTCCCGCCTCCGCCACAACCGGGACCTTTACCGTAAAGGCGCCCGTATAGACGTCGAGCTTCTCGTTGGGTTCGAAGCTGAAGCTGTAGGCTGTGCCTGCCGGATATTCGGCTGCGGCAGCCTTTACTCCTTGAGCGGGGTCAAGGGTCAGCTTGGTGGGAATCAGCAACTCTGACTTTGGAGTGTGCGAGTTGACATGAAACCCATCGGTCACATGGAAGCGTAGCTCAACGACGCTCTTCTTCCCTGCCGACAGGTTCTGCTCTTCGGCCGCATAGCTTACGTACTGCTTCGTCTTTGCCGGAGGAGCAGAGAGGTTCACCTGCTGGGCTAAAGCGCAACCCGATGCCAGCCCAAAGACAAGCAGCGCCCGGAGTGAGATAGCCCGAATCACTGCCCACCCGCCTGGGCTACGCCGCCCGATGCGATGGTCTTCCTGATGTTCGCCTCGATCTGGTCCTTCGATCCCAGACCGGCGGTCTGTTCCACGATCACCCCATTGCGATCGACATAGAACGACATCGGGAGAACATCGAGGCCGCCATAGGCAGTCTGCACCTTTCCATCTGTCAACAGGATGGGGTAGGTTACTCCCGTTCGCTGCGCAACCTTCGCGATGGCGTCCTTGCCTGCATCGGCATCATCGGCAAGACCGAGAATCTCAAATCCCTGTGCGGCATACTGCTTCCGCAACTCCTCGAACCATGGCATCTCGACCTTGCAGGGACCGCACCAGGTGGCCCAGAAGTTCACCAGCACGGGGCGCCCCTTGTAATCGGCCAGGGAAACCTTTTTGCCTTCGAGGCTGGTCAGCACAAAGGCAGGCGCCTTTTTGCCGCGCATCTTGGGGGCGAGCTCGTCTTCACCCTCGGAGCCAGCCTGCCCCTGTTTCTCGGGAATCAGGACAACCTGATTCTCCCGCGCCTTCTGCATCGCCAGCTTGCGCTCGCGCAGGTTGTGCCATCCCGCCCACAACAGCAGCGCAACTCCCAAAATCATCACACCAAGAACCAACGCTCGCCGCATCACGTCCCAGCTTCCTTTCGCTCGTGTCCTATGCAGCACATACCTGCTGCCCGTCGAGCCTGTCTTCCTAGTTTAGACGGAAAGCGCCGAAGGCCGGTCACAGGGGCGGTGAGGACCGGCTCTGCTAGCATCGGAAAGGTCCAGAACCATGTCAGATGTTCCCCTTACCTCCGCAGACCACACTCTTCCCTCGGAGTATGTACGGATTGAGGCCCGCGCCCTGCTGGAGCTATCGCTGCGGCTCGACGGACCGATGCTGCCAGCCTTCACGCAGGCGGCGGATCTGCTGCTGGGTGCGCTCGCCGGACAGAATCGCATCATCGTCACCGGGATTGGAAAGAGTGGCATCATCGCCCGCAAAATAGCAGCAACGCTGCGTTCCACCGGAAGCCCGGCGAACTATCTTCACCCGGCCGAGGCCGTTCACGGTGATCTCGGCATGCTCTCCCATGGAGACACCGTCATCGCTCTTTCCGCCAGCGGCGAGACCGAAGAGCTGTTGCGGCTGCTTCCGCTGCTGAAGCGGCTGGCCGACAAGCTGATTACGTTCTCGGGGAATCTCTCCTCGACCCTTGCCGCAGCCAGCGACGTAGCCCTGGACACGAGCGTCTCCGCAGAGGCCTGCCCGCACAACCTCGCGCCAACCGCCTCCACCACCGTGATGCTTGCACTCGGCGACGCGCTCGCGCTAGAGGTAAGCCGCCGCCGTGGATGGAAGGCGGAAGACTTCGCAGACCTGCATCCGGGAGGGCGGCTGGGCAAGCGTCTGGCCCGCGTTGCCGAGCTGATGCACTCCGGCGATGCCCTGCCTCGCGTGCTCGCATCGACGCCGATGCCCCAAGTGATCTATGAGATGTCGCGGAGAAAGCTGGGCATGACGACGGTGTTGAACGAGAAGGGAGACCTGCTGGGGATGATCTCCGATGGAGATCTGCGACGCCTTCTGGAGCGGGACGGCGGCCGGGCGTTGGAGCACACGGCCGGCGAGATCATGAACCCGCATCCCGTCACCATCGACGCGGAAGCGTTCGCCTCTTCGGCGCTGGCGCTGATGGAGGAGAAGAAGATCACCTCTCTGATCGTCACGGCTCCGTCTGGCAGGGCAGAGGGTGTTCTCCACCTGCATGATCTCTGGACGCTCGAGTTGATCTGAGGATTTTGAAAACCTTGATCTGGGGATCCTGAAAACCTTATGGATGAGCGGATGGATCTGTCGATGCCGGTCACCCCGGGCCTTCTCTGCGATGGCGACCTCGCACTGGACCTGCTTCGCTTCGAAGCTCACCCCGCGCACCTGGTGCCTACCTATCAGTTTCGAATGGTTCATCGCGAGACGCATGAGGTGTTGGGAAACATCCGGCTGAGTCTTGGATCGACGCCCCACATTGAGCAGTACGCCGGCCACATCGGGTATGGGGTTCTGCCCGAGCACCGTGGACACCATTACGCTGCCCGGGCAGTTCGGCTGCTGCTTCCCCTTGCGCACCAGATCGGGATGGACGCGCTGTGGATTACGTGCGATCCGGAGAATCTGGCGTCACGCCGAACACTCGAGCTCGCCGGAGCGGAGTTTATCGAGATCGTCGATGTGCCTGAAACCTGCGTCATCTATCGCAAGGGGCATCCGCGAAAATGCCGCTACCGACTGCTTGCCTGATTCTTCGAGCGCCAAACCGGCAAAGTCCAGATAAACCCCCGCAGCGAATCTGCTTTTGGCGATTCCTGGCTCGCATCAAACATTCTTCAACTCAGTTCCCGCGACAGAAAGAGATGGAACGGTCTACAAATCGCCTGCTTTCTGTAATTAGCGACCGTGGACGGTAAAATAACGGAATACATCAGGAGAGAATCCTGATCGGAAGGTTATCTAGAACGCATGCAACGCTGGTCTCAGCTCTTTATCCCCACCCTTCGTGAAGCCCCTGCCGACGCAGAGGTCGCCAGCCACAAGCTGCTTCTCCGTGCCGGATACATTCGTCAGCTTGGTGCGGGTATCTATAGTTATCTCTTCCTCGGCAACCGATCGATCAACAAGATCGTTGCGATCGTGCGGGAGGAGATGGACAGGATCGGCCAGGAGTTTCTGCTGCCTGCGCTGAACCCTCGCGAGATCTGGGAGGAGTCGGGACGCTGGACCGTGATGGGCGACAACATGTTCCGCCTGAAGGATCGCAAGGGAGCCGACCTGTGCCTGGGTATGACGCACGAAGAGGTGATGACCTCCATCGCGCGGAACGAGCTGCGCAGCTATAAGCAGCTGCCGCAGATCTGGTATCAGATCCAGACCAAATTCCGGGATGAACCACGCCCCAAGTCGGGTCTGCTGCGCGTGCGCCAGTTCATCATGAAAGACGCCTATTCGTTCGATATCGACGAGGCGGGACTGGACGAGAGCTATACCAAACACGACAAGGCATATCGCGCCATCTTCTCGCGCTGCGGACTCGAGTTTGTCGCTGTTGAAGCGGACTCGGGCGCCATGGGAGGCTCAGCCTCGCAGGAGTTCATGGTGTACACCGACGCTGGCGAAGACCTGATCGCCAGCTCAGCCTCGGGGTATGCAGCGAATCTTGAGAAGGCCACCAGCCGTCTCGAACCCGTGGAGGATCTCGACCCTATCGGCGATGGACAGCCCGAACTGGTACATACTCCAGGCCAGCGGACTATCGAGGAGGTTGGAGCCTTCCTGAAGGTTCAACCTCAGTGCCAGATGAAGACGATGGCCTATATGGCAGCTTTGCCCGAGGCAGATCACGCGAAGCTGGGTGCGCTGCGTCCTGTCGTGGTCTTCCTTCGCGGAGATCACACGCTCAACGAGACGAAGCTCTCCAGCCTGGCAGGCGGTGAGTTGCGTCCCATGACGCTGGAAGAGATCGTCGAAGTCTTCAAGGCTCCTGCGGGATATCTGGGCCCGATTGGAGTTGAGGCAGCACCCCATCCGAAGAAGCCGGGGACACTGGTGATTCTCGATAAAGCACTCGAGGGCCGCACGAACCTGATCGCCGGTGCAAACAAGGAGGAGTATCACCTTCGCAATGTGACTCCGATGCGCGACTTCAAGCCGACGCTGGTTGCTGACATGCGCAATGTGATCGAAGGCGAAGGCTGCCCTATCGACGGCTCCCCGCTCCGCATCGGTAAGGCGGTGGAGATCGGACACATCTTCAAGCTTGGCTACAAGTATTCGAAATCGATGGGCGCTTCGGTGCTCAATCGCGACGGCAAAGAAGTTACCCCGATCATGGGAAGCTACGGCATCGGCATCGAGCGGATTCTTACCGCCGCCATCGAGAGCTCTGCCGCAGCCAATGACGGTGCGGCCTTTGCCCTGCATCCCGCCATCGCACCCTTTCAGGTGGTGGTAACCATCACCAATACGGCCGACGCCAACCTTCAGGCCGCCGGAGAAAAGGTCGCCGCCGATCTTAGCGGGGCGGGTCTCGACGTCCTGCTGGACGACCGCGACGAGCGTGCCGGGGTGAAGTTCAAGGACGCCGACCTCATCGGCATCCCCTACCGAATCAACATCGGACGCGGAGTTGCGGAAGGAAAGGTCGAGCTGGTCGACCGCCTCAATCGGCATACGCAAGAGATTGCACTTGATCAGGTCGTCCCCACGGTCACCGATCAGATAACATCCGCCAAACAACCCCTGCTCCCCGCTTCTGGCGTCAAAACGTCTTAAAGAAAGTGCCCTTTGCCAGTCAAACTCAAATACGGCAGCAATAAATCGAGCAGCAAGCAAGCAAGCATCGTGGACCGGCTCCACCTCGACAACCGTTTCGTACGGTATGCTCTGGTCGCGATGCTTGGTTGCTTCGTTGTCCTTCTCGGCGTACTCGGCTTCTATTACTTCAAATACGAGCACATTGTGAACGATCGCCTGGCCAAAGGCCCGATGTTTGCAAGTGTGTCGCAGATCTATGCTGCCCCGCGCGAGATTCGCGACGGCCAGAAGCTTTCCGTTTCTTCGATCGCCGCCGACCTCCGCCGGGCCGGTTACAACAACAATCCGCAGCTCGGCACCTTTCAGCAGAATGGCGACAGCCTCTTCATCAAACCCGGCCCGGAGAGCTACCACACCCCCGATGGCGCCACTATTTATGCACCAGGCGGCATCGTCGACAAGATCACCGCCGAGAACGGCGCCGCACTAAGTGCCTATGAGCTTGAGCCGCAGCTGATTACCGCACTTTCCGAAGAGAACAGCCGCACCAAACGGCGCATGGTCACCTATAAGGACATTCCGCCGGAGATGGTTAAGGCCATTACCTCAATCGAAGATCGCAACTTCTTCGAGCACAGCGGCGTGAACTTTCTGCGGATCGCGAAATGCGGCGTCGAGGACCTGACCAGCGGGCGCAAGCGTTGCGGCGGCTCCACCATCACCATGCAGCTGGCGCGAGGCTTCTTTCTCTCTCCCGAGAAGCGGCTGAAGCGCAAATTCATCGAGATTCTGATTACCTTCCAGCTCGAGTCCCGCTTCTCCAAGCAACAGATCTTCGAGATGTACGCCAACCAGATGAACCTGGGTCACCGTGGCAGCTACGACATTAACGGGCTGGGTGAGGCATCCCAGGCCTTCTTTGGAAAAGATCTCAAGCAGCTGGACACGGCTGAGTGCGCCCTTCTCGCAGGCATGTACCAGAGCCCAAGCCGTCTGAATCCGTATCGCCACCCGGAGCGCGCCATCGCCCGGCGCAATGTGGTGCTTGACTCCATGGTGGAGACGGGCGCGATCTCCGCAAGCGCTGCAACGCGGGCCAAGGCTGAGCCGCTGCGTCTTACTACCGCCGATGTGGACGCCAGCGAGGCACCTTACTTTGTAGACCTGGTACATGACCAGCTAGTGCAACGTATCAGCGATCAGGACCTCGCACACCAGAGCCTTCGCATCTATACCTCGCTCGATCCGGATCTTCAGCACGCAGCCTCCGATGCCGTTGAGATCGGGATGAAAAACGTCGATGAGATCATCCGCAAACGAAATGCAAAGAGCACAGCGCCGTTTACCTACCCGCAGGTGGCCCTGGTTGCGCTGAATCCCCACACCGGCCAGATCCTGGCCCTGGTTGGTGGCCGCAACTACTCCGCCTCCCAGCTCGATCATGCGATTTCAAAGCGGCCCACTGGTTCGATCTTCAAGCCTTTTGTCTACGCCGCGGCTTATAACTCCAGCCTCAATGGAACCTCGCTCGGCGAGTCGGGAGTCTTCACCGCCGCCACGCATCTCAACGACACTCCGACGACCTTTACCTTCGACCACGGACGCCAAACCTACAGTCCTAACAACTTCAAGGGAGACTTCCGCGGTGACGTCATCGCCGCGTACGCCCTTGCCCACTCTCTGAACAATGCGACGATCTCGCTCGGCCAGCAGATCGGCTTTGAGAATGTCGCTGCTCTCGCCCGATCGGCAGGCATCGCCGCTGCACGTGGCACTCCATCCGTTTCGCTCGGCGCCTATGCCGCAACCCCCATCGACATGGCTGGCGCCTATACGGTCTTCGCAAATGGGGGGGTTCGCCTGAAGCCATGGATGTTAGCCTCGGTTCGCAATACCAGTGGCGATATCGTCTCCGACTACTCGCCTGAAGCGAAACAGGTGATGGATCCGCGAGCCGCCTACCTGACGCAGTCCCTCCTCGAAGCCACAATGAACTACGGCTCGGCGGCCGTAGTCCGAGGGCGTGGGTTCAGCGCGCCGGGCGCCGGCAAAACAGGAACCAGCCACGACGCATGGTTCGCCGGCTACACCTCGAACCTCATATGCATCGTCTGGGTCGGAAACGACGACTACACCGATGTAAAGATCCAGGGCGCCGATGCTGCCGCGCCGATCTGGGCAGAGTTCATGAAGCGGGCAATCAAGCTGCCGCAATACTCTGACGTCAAGTCATTTTCTCCTCCAGACGGCGTAAGCATTGCCAAGATAGATAGCGACACCGGCCTGCTGGCCGACGTCTCTTGCTCGACCCACACGATGAATGTAGCCTTCCTCGATGGAACGGCTCCCACGGCCAGTTGCTCGCAGATGAATGAGAATCCCCAAAACTTCTTCCAGAAGCTCTTTGGGCTTGGCGGTCACGCAGCCCCGGTCTCACCCTACGCTCCACCAACGCCTTCCCCTGCAGGGACAGCGCCTCCGTCGTCTCCTACTTCCGCGCCCCCCGCCGGCAGCCCGGCCGCGCCGCAACCCGCCCAGCCGGAGCAGCCTAAGAAGAAGAAAAACATCTTCCAGAAGATCTTCGGCGGAGGCAACGACAAAGACAACAAGCAGCCGCAACCGGCGCAATCTCCCCAGTAGGGCTGTGGCCTGCGGCTTCCCAGGTGATGCGCTTATGGTTTGTCCTCTGGTTGAGACTAGTCAACCAGAGGCCGGTAGAAGAACGACTCCGCAGAGAACTCCGCCTCAAACAGGCTGGTTGACTCTTCGGCCTGCTCTGCATTTCCCAGCAACAGATATCCGTCCGGGGCTATCTGCCGATGCATCGTGGCAAAGACGTGGCTTCGATCTTCCTGCGAAAAGTAGAGGAGCACATTCCGCAGCAACACAAGATCGAAGGTCGGAAGCGGGGGCATCGGAGTGGTGAGGTTAAGCTGCTGAAACTCGCACAGATTCCGGAGATTCTGGCTCACCCCCCATTCCTCCTCGTCTCGAATAAGGTATTTCAGGAGCATGCGCGCCGGAAGGCCACGGTTCACCTCGAGTCTTCGATACCGTCCTCGCTGCGCATAGGCAACAACCCGCTGGGAGATATCGGTCCCCAGGATCTTCACGTCCCAGCGCTCGATATCCGGCACATGTTCGAGCAACAGCATCGCGAGGCTATAGGCCTCCTGCCCCGTCGAGCTTGCCGCGCTCCAGATCCGCAGCCTGCGCTCCTGCCTCCTTCGCTCCACCAGTTCAGGCAGGATGGCTCTGCGCAGCAGATCGAAGGTCTTCACATCGCGAAAGAAGCTGGTCTCGTTCACCGTCATCGCCTCTGCGACCGCCCGATGCAGATGCGCAGGACGATCCGTCTGCAGCAGCCGCACGAAGTCCTTGAGATTCGAGGCTCCGGCCATCTTCGCGATCGGGATAAGCTTCGCATCGAAGAGCGCATTTCGCGACGGATCGACCAGGTTGGCGGACTGTTTCAGTACAATCTCGCGCAGATACGCGTAGTCGGCTTCAGTACAGGCCATGCGCAACCTCCCGTCGCGAGCCAGGCACAGAAACTGTTCCCGGTGTCGCGCCGATCTCTCTCCGTCCCGCGCTGATTCTCTGGTTGACCTCACGGGCCATTCCGTCCAGAGGAAGCACGGCGGCGGCGATCCCGGACTCCGCAACCCTGCCCGGCATTCCCCAGACGGCCGATGAGGCTTCGTCCTGCGCCAGTACCACCCCGCCGCGATCGTGCACCGCGCGCGCGCCATCCAGGCCGTCCGATCCCATCCCCGTCAACACGACTGCCAGGGTCCCAGCACCGTACATCCGTGCCGCCGAAAGAAAGAGATAGTCAACCGCAGGACGGCAATGATGCAGCGGGTCGCGGTAATGCAGCCGTACCTGCCCGCTCGCTCCGCCCTTGTCCTGCAAACCGGCGCGAGGGGCGACCTCCATATGTGCATCGCCGGGCGCCAGCCATACTCCTCCCGGTTGCAGCGGTGCCCCGTGATAGGCCTCCGCGATTCTCAGGCCACAGCAGCGATCGAGCCGCTCGGCCAGGACATTCGTGAAGAGTTTGGGCATATGCTGCACGATCAGGATCGGAACAGGAAGGTCGACCGCCAACCGGGGCAACAGCTGCTCAAGAGCAGTAGGCCCTCCAGTGGAAACACCAATCACGAGGACCTCGATCGGTGTGCCAGCCGAAGCAACGCTCTCCCCTGGCCTCCCTGGGGTAGCGACACGCGGCAGCGCGGGCGGAACCTGCGCAGCGGATTCAGGGCGGTTTCTCTCCGCCGCAAAGGCAGCAATTCGCGGCAGCAGTTGTTCGGCCAGCGATGCGAGCGCGCTGGCAAGATCTCTCTGGCCGGCGGGTTTCATCACGTAGTCCGCCGCACCGCGCGCGAGCGCATCGAGCGTTGCGCGGGCACCCATCTCGGTATGCGAGCTGCACATGATGACCGGCAGCCTTGGCTTCGTATGGCGAAGGCGGTCCAGAACATCCAGACCATTCATACGCGGCATCTCGAGATCGAGCACAAGGACATCCGGGCTCAGCCTTGTGACCTCCTCGAGGCATTCCACACCGTCGCGAGAGAAGCCTACCAGCTCCATCTTCGGCAGCTCGCTTCGGCTGTCCTTCGCATGACGCTCAAACATCGTCCGCATAATGCCACGCATCACGGCAGAGTCATCCGCCGCAAGAATGCGCAAGGGCCGCGTCGCAAAGATACTCATCTTCCTCTGTCCTCTTCTTCGGCAACGAGCGGGTCTTTGTCATGGTTCGCGCCTGCGACGCGATTCAAGCAGCGAATCCCATCAGCATCATCTTTTCGCGCAGGCTCTCCGGGGTGAACGGCTTCATCAGAAACTCGTCGGCACCGTTGTCCAGAGCCTTCGAGATGAAGGAATTATCCGCCTCGGTCGTGACCATCATCACCTTCATCGCCGGATGCAGCTTGGCCTTGCGAAGCGCCTTGATACACTCCAACCCATTCATCACCGGCATATTCAGATCCAGCAGCATCAGATCGAAGTCCTTCTGGGCCTCCAGCACCGCAAGTGCGTCGCTGCCGTCCACGGCCTCCGCGCAGACCACGCCCATTCGATCGAGCAGGTGTCGAAGATACTCACGGATAAAGCTCGAATCATCCACAATCAACGCCTTCATAGGCTCTCACCCGTTCCTCCCTGCCGAAACAGTCCGGTCTCCGCCAGCCGCGAAGGACGCAATTTCTGGGGGTCCAGCTGCACCATCAGGCCGTTCTCCGTCTTATAGGCTCCATCGAAGAGCCATTTGCACTTCGCGTCCAGCGTGCAGGGATTCGCCTCGAGCATCTTGAGCTGAACCGTCACCACGCCTCCGACCGCATCGACCACCAGGCCAAATCTCTCGCGGCCTCCGTCGTCGTCCAGTACCAGAACGCAGCCTGGCTCGGCGTTGTCCGGTAGCCCCAGCAAGGCACGAAAGCTTACCGTCGTCAGCACGTCGCCGCGATAGGGAACCACGCCCGCAACGAATGGCGGAGCCATCGGAACCCGCTCCAGATCGCGCCGTCCCAGCACCTCGCGGATCTTACTCGTATCGATGCCGAAGCTATCGGCTCCCGCAAACATCGAGCATAGTGAAGCGCTTTCGGCCTCCTCCTGCATCTGCTCAGCATCCTGTCCGACGATCTTCATGCGACCTCCCTCCAGTTCTTCCCTGCCTCGGCGCCAAAGCCGCGAAAGATCGTTGTCAGCCGCTCCTTCACCAGCGCCAGATCCGTCTCCCCATTTGCTTCATCTTCCTCGAGCAGTGTTCCGTCGGAGACATCCAGAACGCGACGCACGACAATGCCCATCCGCCCGGACCTTGTCTGCGGATCCCCACAGATCAACACCGTCGCCGAGGCCTCCTCGTCCTTCAGCATCTCCATCTCGTCCAGAACGCGGCCGTCATCGCGAAGCTGCAGCAGTTCGCCGCGATATTGCAGCAGCGCACGCCCGTTCGCATACTCGATGCGGCTGAATGGAACGCTTTCGATCCGTTCGACCACGCCCAGCGGCAGCGCCGTCCTCTCCCGCGCCCGGTCTTCAAAGACGAGGAAGGACGCTTCATCCTGGTTGACGTCGACGACCTGCTCCTCGCGCTCTTCCAGAACCGGCTTCACCCCGGCACGAGCCGCCGTTGCTGCGATATCCAGAATCAGCGCCAGCGTTCCATTGCCCAATACGGTTGCCCCCGAGAACAGACCGATCTCGCGCAGCACCGCGGACAGCGGTTTGACCACAATCTCTTCCGGAGCAAGCAGGTCGTCCACGACCAGGCCATACCGGCAGCCCTCAGCCTCCAGCACCGCCATGTAGAATCCATGCGCTTCCGCCGTGCTCTTGAGTCCCAGGAGACGATCGAGCCATATCATGGGCAGCAGCCGCTCGCGCAGACGATAGACCTCGGACGCTCCCACTCGCTCCACCACCTGGGCTGCATCCCGCCCGGGAATATAGACGAGCTCCACAAGCGTCGTCTGCGGCAGGGCGAAGCTCTGACCTCCACTGCGCACCACCAGTGCCGGAACAATCGCAAGCGTCAGGGGAACCCGCAGACGCAGGGTCGTACCCACGCCGACCTTCGACTCCAGCTCGACGCTGCCTCCCACCTTCTCTACATTGGCGCGCACCACGTCCATGCCCACGCCGCGGCCGGACACCGTGGTCACTGCCGCCGCCGTCGAAAATCCCGGCAGGAAGATCAGCTGCAGCGCCTCGCGCTCCGTCATCTCCTTGGCCTGCTCCGGCGTAACCAGGCCACGTTCAACCGCCTTGGCCAGCACCCGCTCCATCGCAATGCCGGCGCCGTCGTCAGCCACTTCAATGACAACCGATCCACTCTGATGAAAAGCTCTCAGCCGAAGACAGCCCTCAGCCGACTTCCCTGCGAGCACGCGATCGGCCGGGGGCTCGATACCATGGTCCACCGCGTTGCGTACAGCGTGGGTCAGCGGGTCCTTGATGGCCTCCAGCAGGCTTTTATCGAGCCCCGTCTCCTGACCGGAAAACTCGATCCTCACATCCCGTCCGCAGGTTCGCGCAAGATCGCGGACCATTCTCGGGAATTTGCCGAAGAGATTTCCCACCGGCTGCATGCGCGCCTGCATTACCGTCTCGCGCAGGTCCGCCGTTACGCTGTCCAGTCGACGGGCAAGCTCCGGAAAATTGGTCGCCTCTACTCCGCTCTGCAGCATCTGGTTGCGGGTAAGAACCAGCTCGCCAACCAGGTTCATCATTCGGTTGAGGACCTCTACGTCGATCCTCAGCGTCTTGTCGCCGCTCGCCGATCCCCTGCTTTCCGTACTCGACGCTGCCTGCATCGCCTCCGGAAGAGCCGGCGTCGCGGTCTCCTCCGCCGCCTTGATCGACACCACAGGCGTTGCCTTCTCCTTCGACGGGGTTTTCGTCTCTTCGCCGTTCAGTTTGGCCAGCTCCGCGATCAACCCACTATCTTCGTCGGTGGTGCGGGTTCCCTCTCCGCCGGTCTCTTCGATCAGCGTGAGAATGGCGCGCAGCCCATCGAGAAGCCGCAGCAGACCGCTGATCAACTCTTCGGTCACGGCAAGCCGTCCCTCGCGCAGCGAGCCAAGCAGATACTCGCCGGCATGGGCCAGCTTCTCCAGCCGATTGAATCCCAGGAACCCTGTCGTTCCCTTGATCGTATGCACCGCGCGGAAGATCTCTCCCACGAGCTGCTGGCTATCCTGCGGTCGGGTCTCAAGCTCGGTCAGACACCGTTCCATGCGGTCCAGACCGTCCTGGCTTTCTGCGATGAATTCTTGGGTCAGGTCGTCCACATCTCTCTTATCGGGACTCGTGGACAAAGCATTAGCCCAGGATGACTTGTCAGCAATGTCGGTACCCGTTAACCTCTCCCCATGTCTCAAAACGAAGCATCGGCGGGCATCTCTTCCGCACAGAGAGACGATCTTCATCGGCGAGCACGTGCCGTCGCCGGCAACGCCTACGCCCCTTACAGCTCCTTCCGTGTCGGTGCCGCCGTTCTGCTAGAAGATGGCAGCATCGTAACCGGATGCAACGTCGAGAACGCCTCCTACCGGCTAACCACCTGCGCCGAGCAGACCGCTATCGCCTCAGCCGTCGCACTCCACGGACCTTCCATCCGCATCCGCGCCATCGTAATCGCCAATCTCAACGACACCGCCAGCCAGCCCTGCGGGGCATGCCGCCAGACCATCCACGAGTTCAGCACCCCCTCTACCGAAGTCTTCTTTCCCGCAGCCGACGGATCGCTCACTCGATCCACTATCGCCGACCTGCTGCCTCACGCCTTCCTCCTCAAGGACAATTGATTTCAGCCCGTACCTCAGCGAGAGCCATGAGCCACATCCACCCCATCGATGTCATCCTTCATAAACGCGACGGCCACGCACTCAGCGACGAAGAGATCCATGCCTTCATCCGAGCCATCGTGGACCGCACCCCCGAGAAGCATCTCGTCACCGACGCCCAGATCACCTCTTTCCTGATGGCGGTCTTCCTGCGCGGCCTCGACGCCCGCGAGCTCGCGACCCTCACCTCCGCCATGCGTTACTCCGGCGATACCTTCGATGCTGCGCCTCTCGATACGTTCACCATCGACAAGCACTCCACCGGCGGCGTCGGCGACAAGACCTCGCTGCTCATCGCCCCGATTCTCGCTGCTGCCGGCCTTGCGCATCCAACGGACGCCGGCGTTCCCGGCATCTGCGTCCCGATGATCAGCGGCCGATCCCTCGGTCACACGGGCGGCACTCTCGACAAGCTCGAAACCATTCCGGGCTTCAATACGCAGCTCGACCTGAAGCAGCTCGCCGAGACGCTTCGCGGCTCGGGCGCCGCGCTCATCGGCCAGACCCCGCGTATCGTTCCCGCCGACCGCATCCTCTATGCGCTGCGCGATCACACCGGCACCGTCGAATCCCCGTTCCTCATCACGGCCAGCATCATGAGCAAGAAGCTGGCTGAGTCCCTTAACGCGCTCGTTCTCGATGTGAAGGTTGGTTCCGGCGCTTTTATGCCGAGCTACGAGAAGTCGAAGTATCTCGCAGAGCTTATGGTGCAGACCGGCGAAGCCTCCGGCACCCGCACCGTGGCTCTTCTCACCGGCATGGACGAGCCCCTCGGCCGCTTCTCCGGCACCTGGGTCGAAGTGTGGGAGTGCGTGGACATCCTGCGAGGCAAACGCCATCCCATGTCGAAGGATCTCATCGAGCTCTCGAATATCCTCTCCGGCTGGATGCTGTACCTTGCAGGCCGGACTTCGACTCCCGAGGCCGGAGCACAACTTGCCGACCAGATCCTTCAGTCCGGCGATGCCTACAAGGCATGGCTGAAGATCGTCGAGGCGCAGGGTGGAGATACCTCTGTCTTCGAAGATCCCGCTTCGCACCATAAACCAAACGCCACCCTCGTCCTGAAAGCCGAACATGCGGGATATCTCTCTTCGATGGATTGCAAGCAGGCAGGCTGGGCGGTTCAGCGCCTGGGCGCCGGCCGCGCCAAGCCAGGCGATCCGGTCAGCGTGCACGCGGGGATCGAGTCGCACGTAAAACTCGGCGACCGCATCGAAGCAGGCCAGCCCCTCTTCACGCTCTTCAGCGAAGATGACGCACTGCTCGCCGAACCGGAACGCATGCTTCAGGAGACTGTTAGAATCGAGCCCGCCGCGCCAATAGCACAGCCGATTGTCCGTGAGATCGTCGCTTCGGCTACCACGTTCACCGCAACCCGATCGAACCTGGCAGGAGTCTCTGATGCCCTCGTCTCCTAAATCCGAGAAAGAGAAGATGATCTCCGGCGAGCTCTACAACGCCGAAGATCCGGTCCTCGTCGCCGACCGGTTGCATTCTGCCGCGCTCCTGCACAAATACAACGCAACGCCGCATCATCCAGCCACCCATCTGATTCAGTTGAAGGATCTCCTCGGCTCGGTCGGCGACCGCACCGAGATTCGCCCACCCTTTTTCGTGGACTACGGCTACAACATCCACGTCGGAAGCCGGGTCTTCCTGAACTTCAACTGCGTTCTCCTCGATGTCGCCCCGATCACCATCGGCGACCGAACCCAGATCGGCCCAGGGGTTCAGATCTACGCTGCCGATCATCCCCGCGACCCTTCCATTCGAAGGGCAAACCTCGAGAGCGGACGTCCTGTCCGGATTGGATCCAACGTCTGGATCGGAGGAGGAGCCATTCTCCTTCCGGGAGTTACCATCGGTGACGATGCGATCGTCGGAGCGGGTTCTATCGTCACCCGCGACGTTCCCGCAGGAGCGACAGTCGTCGGTAACCCCGCGCGGATCAAGCAATAGCAGTATTCTTTACACCCTCTGGACAATTCTTTTCACCGTTTCTGGTGCGATTTGACCGATAATCAGTTCTGAGAAGCAATTCCATCAGCAGGTTCACTGGGCCCCTCTTTGTAAAAAGAAGCCTGCACCAGAAAGCACACCTGATGAACTACGCTTTTCTTCCCGATCTCCTGGCTTTGACGATCCTCATCGTCATCCTGCTGTTGCTTCGCCGCGACCATGCGCAACGACAGACGAATCTCTGGCTCCTCGGACTGTTTTTTACCCTGATCGAGTCGAGCGCACACATCTTTTACGGTCCCAACGGACCGCCCGGCACCACCCTTCACACGATCGTGATCGTCTGCTACCTGCTGGCCGGTCTCGTCTTCGTGTGGGCCTCCGGGAATTATGAGATCACAGACAGGAAGAGCTTCCTCTTTCTCCTGATCAACTCCGTCCCGTTGCTCGCGCTCTGCGCCACCTATGGCCTGCACCTCTTCTCGAAGACCGCCTTCCTGCCATGGATCGCACTCGGGCTCATCCTCGGCGTGGCCACCTCGCTCTATCTTCGCCGTAGCCTGATCACGGCCCTGGTGCTCGCCATAGGATGGCTTGGGATGGGTTTGCTTGCCTCCGATGGCAGATACCGCCAGGTGGTCTACTGGTGCCTGGGCGTCGTCTATGCCGTTGCCACGGTGAACTTCTACCGTAAGCTGCCGCGTAACAGCACAGGCCGCCTCGCCATTATTACCGGCTTCTCCATCTGGGCGTTCTTCTTCTTTCTGCACCCCTTCATCGTTACTTACCGCACCTATGCCGACATCGCATCGCACATCTGGAACATGCAGAAGTCCCTCATCTCCATCGGTATGATCCTGGTCATGCTGGAAGAGCAGGTCTCCAATAACCGTTGGCTCGCCCTGCACGACGAGCTCACGGGGCTGGCCAACCGGCGGTCGTTCGAAGATCGCCTTTCCATCGCGCTCGATCGTTGCCGCCGCGCACGTTCTACGCTTGCCCTCTTCATGCTCGACCTCGACGGCTTCAAGCAGATCAACGACACACATGGACACCATGCCGGCGATCAGCTCCTGCGCCACGTTGCCGGCAATCTGCGCGAGCACGTCGGACATATCGATTCCATCGCACGAGTCGGCGGCGACGAGTTCACCCTGCTGGCCTGCGACCCCAGCCTCGTCCGATCCGTCGAACAGCTACGCGATGCCATTCGCGAGGCCACCGAGCTGCCTTTCTTCTTCGACGGCCACAAACTGAGCGTTACTGCCTCTATCGGTATCGCTCTCTACCCCGACGATGCGGACGACGCCACCCGCCTGCTTCGCATCGCCGATCTGCGCATGTACTCGCTCAAACAAGAGCGGACGCCTTTGCGGCATATCCGGCTCGACAGCGTCCCCTCGCTCACCGCCAGCGGACGGTTTCGCAGCAGGACAGCCTCAGGACGCTTCTAAAAGCTGCTGGTTCTCCCCTCCCCCGAACCGTTACACTCATCCCACACGATCCTTGCGACACTTGTAGGAGAGCCAACTCTTTGCATCGATTTACGGGACTTCTAGGCCTCATCGTCTTTCTCGGGCTCGCCTACGCCTTCTCCACCAACCGCCGCGCCATCCGCTGGCGCACCGTCGCGTGGGGACTCGGTCTGCAGATCGTCTTCGCCTTCCTCGTCATCAAGTGGACCTACGGCCAGACGATTCTCCATGCGGCCAGCAACGCCGTTACCTCCCTGCTGTCCCATGCCGTCGACGGATCCGCCATGGTCTTCGGCCCGCTCGGAACGCCCGGCCACCCCTTTGCCGTCTTCGCCTTCGCCGTCCTTCCCACCATCATCTTCATCTCCGCGTTTTTCGCCCTGCTGTACCACATCGGCTTCATGCAGCAGGTCATTCGCCTCGTCGCCTGGGTCATGCAGCGCACCATGGGCACCAGCGGAGCCGAATCCACCAACGTCGCCGCCTCCATCTTCATGGGACAGACCGAGGCCCCTCTTACCATCCGGCCCTTCCTCGACGGAGCCACCCGCTCGGAGCTGATGACCATCATGACCTCCGGCATGGCCCACGTCTCCGGAGGAATCATGGCTGCCTACATCAGCTTCGGCATCAACGCGCAGGACCTTCTCTCCGCCGTCATCATGACCGCCCCGGGGACCATTCTCGTCGCCAAGATGCTCGTCCCCGAGACCGAACAGCCCGCCACCGCCGGTACGGTGCGGATGCCGCCCAGCGAAGAGCACAAGAACGACAACTTCATCGCCGCCATCGCCCGCGGCACCATCGACGGCGGCAAGCTTGCCTTCAACGTCGCCATCATGCTGATCAGCTTTCTCGCCCTCGTCGGCCTGTTCAACGCGATCATGCTCGCCACCTCAAACTTTTTGTGGGCTCGTGGTCATATTCCCTTCCCCCACTCGCTCAACGCAGTCCTTGGTGTCGTCGGCGCGCCCGTCGCCTGGCTCATCGGCATCCCCTGGCGCGAGGCTCCCGCCATCGGCAACCTGCTTGGCACCCGCGCCGTGCTCAATGAGTTTGTCGCCTACACGCAGCTAGGCCTGCAGAAGTCTCAGCTCTCGCCGCGCACCTTCTCCATCGCCACCTTCGCGCTCTGCGGCTTCGCGAACATCGGCTCCATCGGGATGCAGATCGGCGGCATCGGAGCCCTCGTTCCCAATCGCCGCAACGATCTCGCACAGCTCGGTCTGCGCGCCATGCTCGCCGGAACCATGGCAAATCTCCTATCTGCGTCCATTGTCTCGATGCTTATTCGCTGAAGGCGAGGCAACCTTATCTCGACAACAACATTTTGATGGAACTGCGCGTTTACCTCTCTGAACGCTTCGCCGAGCACGCCAGGCGAAAGCGTGCAGTGAGGGCCCACTATGAAATCTCCCCATGTCGCAGCTTTCTTCCTCGCCGTTCCGTTGCTCTTCTCGGCCGGCTGCGCCTCTCCCCATCGTTACGCCTATATGCCGCCGCCCCCTCCCCAGCCGCCGTACAGCAGCGTTCCGCCGCTCATCGAACAGGCCAGCCGCGAGGGCTTTCGCATCGGCTCCGATGCCGGCCTGCGTGATGCCTATCGTGGCGCAGGCTATCAACCCAGGCGCGATCGCGCCTTTCACGACACTCCGGGATACGATCCGGCGTTCGGCCCCTATGGCCCCTATCGAGATGCCTTCCGTAACGCATATCTGCAGGGCTATGATCGCGGCTTCTATCGCAGGTAGGCAACTTAACAGCCGGGACAGGCTGCTCCACGCACACCCTTCTCTCCGTCCCGGACGAACGACCCCTCAACCTCAGGGGGCTTTGTCCGAGGACATAATCGGAGGGCATAAAATGTCGTATCTTCCATTTCGGAAAGGCTTCCTCTCTGCCGCTCACCTGCGAGACCAGCAGCGGAGTTGAGTCAACGTTTTCAAAACAGAGAATGAACACGTACAGGATGCGGATCTTGTATCGCCTCAACCTTTACAGCAGCCCGGAAATCCCCTACCCTTCCTCTCGCAAGCTAAATCGGTTTTTACCTCTTTGAAACGAGACGCAAGCATGAGCCTTAACCGCAGAACCTTCCTCAAGGTCGGCAGCCTCGCCGCAGCAGCCACCAGTCTCAAAGTCCTGGCCGAGCCTGGACAGGCCCCCGCACCGAAGTCCCCCAACGACACGATTCAACTCGCCCTCATCGGCGCCGGCATTCAGGGACAGTCCGATATGCGGCATGCCCTTCAGGTATCCGGCGTAAAGCTCGTCGCGGTTGCCGACTGCTACGACGGCCGACTCACCCATTGCAAGGAGCTCTGGGGCACCGGCACTGCCAATAACGTAGACCTCTTCACAACGCGCGACTACCGTGAGATTCTCGCCCGCCCCGACGTCGATGCCGTTCTCATCGCCACCCCCGACCATTGGCACAAACAGGCCGCAGTCGATGCGATGAAGGCAGGCAAAGACGTCTACCTCGAGAAACCCATGATCCACGTCTACCCCGACGGCCCCGAGATCATCTCCACCGCACGCTCCACCAATCGCATTCTTCAGGTCGGAAGCCAGCGCGTCAGCTCCGTCGCATATGCCAAGGCCAAAGAACTGCTTGCCTCTGGTGCCATCGGCGAGCTCAACATGGTCAGCGCCCGCTGGGATCGCAACTCGTCCTTAGGCGCATGGAACTACTCCGTTCCCCTGGACGCCAGCCCCGAGACCTGCGACTGGCCCCGCTTTCTCGGCTCCGCGCCCAAGGTTCCCTGGAACGCGGAACGCTTCTTCCAGTGGCGCAAGTGGAGCGATTACGGCTCCGGCGTCGCCGGCGATCTCTTCGTCCATCTCTTCAGCGGCACACACTTCATCACCGGCTCGCACGGCCCCACGCGAGCCCTGGCCACCGGTGGCCTTCGCTTTTGGAAGGACGGTCGGGACGCCCCCGATGTCCTGCTCGCCCTCTTCGACTACCCTCAGGGATTTAACCTGAGCCTTCGCGTAAATTTTGTAAACGGAGGGGAGGAAAGCGAAGGCTTCCTCTTCTCCGGCTCCGAAGGCACCATGGAGATCGCCGGACAGACCGTCACCGTCATACGTGCTCCCCGCGAGAAGGAACCGGGCTTCACCATCTCCACCTTCTCCACCGAGATGCAGAAACAGTTCCTTGAAAAGTATCTCCAGAAGTACCCCGACACCCCTCCGGAGGCCTCAACCTACACAGCCATCGAGAAGTTCTCCGCGCCGCATGGCTACTCCGACAACGTCGACCACTTCCGCAACTTCTTCTCTTCGGTCCGCACCCGCAAGCAGCCCGTAGAGGACGCGACCTTCGGCTTCCGCGCAGCCGGGGCCGCCCTGCTTAGCAATCTAAGCCTCGACCGCGGCCAGGCTGTTAAATGGAACCCCGAAACCATGAAGATTGTTTGAGGGTTGCACACCCCGGGAACATCTCCAATGGATCATGCATCTGGACCCATATACGATGAAGCATCGCACGAGGATGAAGTACCGAGACGAAAACGAAGTATCAGGATGAACACGAAGTATCAGGATGAAATTAAGTATAGAAATCAAACGAAGTGTCATCCTGAGCAAAGCCTCTCGCGGTTCTATCGCGAGAGGCGCAGTCGAAGGATCTGCGGTCTGCTTTTTCGCTGCAATCCTTCTCCAACCGTCATGAGGCTTATGAGAAAACTCTCCGTCATTGCTACTCTCTGTGCTCTCGCCGCTACTGTCCCGGCCTATGCGCAAACCGCTTCCGCATCCTCCACGCAGCCCATCCGCGTGGTCATCGTCGGTCTCGTTCATGGACACGTGAAGGGCTTCCTCACTGCCTTGCCGAAGAATTCCGCCGCCCAGCTCGTCGGCATCGTTGAGCCCAACACCACCCTCGCGCATCAGTACGCTACCCAGTACCACCTCGATCCATCGCTCTTCTCCACCGACCTCGAAAGCACGCTCACAACCAAACATCCTGATGCGGTGCTCGTCTACACGACGATTCAGGATCACCGTCGGGTCATCGAGGCAGCGGCGCGCCACAACATCAGCTCCATGGTTGAAAAGCCTCTCTCCACCACCATGGAAGACGCCCTCGCTATCCGCCGCGCCGCCCGCGAGCATCACGTCAACGTACTCGTCAACTACGAGACCACCTGGTACACCTCCAACACCGAGGCCATCCACCAGGCCGAGGCCGGCAAGCTCGGAACTCTTCGCAAGGTCGTCGTCCACGACGGACACGAAGGTCCCAAGGAGATCGGCGTCGGTCCCGAGTGGCTTCCCTGGCTCACCGACCCGGTACAGAATGGAGCCGGAGCCCTGTTCGACTTCGGCTGCTACGGCGCCGATCTGATGACCGTGCTCATGCATGGCAAGGCTCCGGAATCGGTCACGGCCGTCGCCCAGACCGATAAGCCTGGGACGTATCCGCATGTCGACGATGATGCCACCGTCATCCTTCACTACCCGGGCACCCAAACTGTTCTGATGCCCTCCTGGAACTGGCCCTTTTCGCGCAAGGATATGGAGGTCTACGGAGCCACCGGCTATGTAATCACCGTCGGACCCGATGGCCTTCGCACCCGCTACAAGGGCGAGAAGACTGAATCGCAGGCGACCGCTCCGCCATTACCTGCCGACCAGCACGACTCCCTGGCCTACCTTGCTGCTGTCCTTCATGGACAGGTTAAGCCGCAGGGAGATCTCTCTTCCCTCGATACCAACCTCGTCGTCATGCAGATTCTCGACGCCGCCCGCACCTCGGCCCAGACAGGCCGCACCGTTCAGCTGAAACCGCTTACTCAATAAATCGCCATGAAAACTCTTCTCAAGCTCTCTGCTCTCGTCCTCCTTGCCGGAGGTTCCGCGCTCGCGCAGGATCCCTCTCACGCAACCGAGTTCCGCAAACCCACCCCCGGCCCCGGCCCCGACGGTAAGCCACAGCCGACCTTTCTTCCCCATCGTCTCGGTACCGATCACGCGGAAGGCATCTCGCTGCTCGACATGAACGGCGACGGCTTCACCGACATCCTCAGCGGCGCCTACTGGTATCAAAATCCCGGCACGAATGGAGGCGACTGGACGCGCCATCAGTTCCGCACGGTAGGCACACATGAAGAGTTCGTCTCCGACTGCGGCGAGTGGATCGTCGACGTCAACCACGACGGTCTTCCCGACGTCGTCACGACCGGCTGGATCTCCAACGGCCTCTGGTGGTATCAGAACCCCGGCAAGTCAGCCGATGGCAAGATGTGGGAGAAGCACCTGATCACTGATTCCTACGACACTGAAGGCGGAGCCTTCGGTGACATCAATGGCGATGGCAAGCCTGACGTTGCCCTCGCTCACTACAACCACTCTGGCATCCTCTGGGCTGATTTCTCCGGTCCTCAGCCCCGCGTCCACCACGTCGGTACTAAAGAGCATGACGGCCACGGCATTGGCATCGCCGACATCGATGGCGACGGCAAGGCTGACCTGCTGACACCCTACGGCTGGTTCAAAAACATCGATGCCGACAACGACAAGTGGGAGTGGCATCAGGACTGGCACCTCGGCGATACCGGCTTCCCCATCGTCGCCTATGACGTCAACCACGACGGCAAGACAGATATCATCGTCGGCCAGGGCCATAGCTACGGCCTCTACTGGCTCGAACAGGGCGGCACACCGGCGCATCGCACCTGGAACCGCCACACCATCGACGAGTCTTTCTCACAGTCTCATGCTCTTCTGCTTGCAGACCTCGAGAGCAACGGCTCTACCTACCTGATCACCGGCAAGCGCTATCGCGGTCACAACGGCAACGATCCCGGCTCCTACGATCCGCTTGTCATCTACGCCTACCGCATTCAGCCCGCAACCGGCTCCAAGGACGAGGGCAACGCAACCTTCACTCGAATTCCCATCTCACTTGGCGGCACAGCGGGCGTAGGTACCCAGATTCTTGCGGCTGATCTCGATCACGACGGCGACCTCGACCTGGCTGTAGCCGGTAAAAGCGGCGTCCACTTCATTGAAAACCTGACGATCAACAAAGTCCCCAAGGCTACTCGGGAAGCACAGCAGTGGCCGCTGGACCGCCAATGGCCCTTCCCCGGCGAAGGCCAGGAGGTTCCACAGGAGAACGGCCCCAAACCTTAGGCGATTCATCCAGCACAGACGCGGAGTTCTTTCTTACAGACGCCTCGGAAAAAAGTGCGTCCTTACGAAGAACTCCGCGTCTGTCTTTCTGGAGGCGGCCCATCCGGTCGGCGGCCACCGCATCAACGAGCACTTCTCCATCGGCGTCCCCTGACGCTCTCGATACCGCCACAAAGCTCGCGCTGGAAAAGCTGCAGAGCGCTACGCCCCCTTCATCGCACTGACGAAATCTCGCCCGCAACAGTACTCCCTAAGGAGTACGAAAGTAGACGTCAAACGATGCCGGCCCTGCCGAATCGCGCCGATAGTGCGACCATGCCTCCACGAACCGTGAGTCCTCGAGAAACCACGAAAGCGTGTTGAAGGACTTGCCTTCGATAGCCTGACATTCATGCTCCCGGTCGCAGTGTTCGACCATCACCACCGACGGCTGAAAACGATTCAGGTCTTCTGCGACCTCGGTACGCTGAATTGATGAGATCGCTGCGAGCCTCTCCGGACCCAATCGCTTGAACGGCCTGCCCGCTTCCGGCAGCCCATGTTCATTCTGCACGATGGCAGGCACAAACCAGAGACAAGGAAAGCGCGCGCCCCAGTTCCATCTCAGATCGAGGACATCGGCCATCCAGCCCACCGTGGTGGAGAAGACAAAGACGGTGCGAGTCCCCTTCCGCTCCTCCAGAAAACGATAGACCTCCGAGCGTTGCAGCGGCGCTCGGGCCAACTGCCGTGGAAAGAATCCGAACCCCGCAAGCAACACCGCAGCCAGGCAAGCGTATGCGACGGGCCTTCCTACGGTTCGCCCCTCCCAGCGGCGAAGAAAGGGTTGGGAGATATTCAGAACCAACAGGACCGCCGCAAGAATAAGAAAAGAGCTGGATGGATAACGATGATACGGCCAGCCCGTGCGTTGCAGGGCGTAAGCCAGCATTGATCCGACGCTGCACGCCGCAAACGTTGCCACAGCCAAAGACAGCGGGTGCGAGTGCAGCAAAAAGACACTCACCCCAAAGAGCGCACACGCGACCAGCAGCCGCATCTTCATCGCGAAGAGAAGCCCCGCCACCGACGCCGTTCCATAAGCCCAGTAGGTATCCAGAAGCAGAGGAACAATCTCCTTCGTATACCGCGGCGTCACCACTCTCACCGCCACAAGGTAGACGACGCCGCTCACCATCAGCGTAAGCACCTCGGGACTGATCAGCCGCCGCAGCGTGCGGCGATTCACAAGCAGCACCATCTCCGCTGCGACCAACGCCAGCGCATGTTGCGGCTTGAAGCAGATGGCCATACCGGCCGCCAGACCGAGCGCACAGCGCTCTGCTCGCGAAAGCCCATCGACCGCTCCTGTACTCACCGCAAACAGATAAGGAAGCGTGAGAATCACGAAGAGGTGTTCTCTCTGCCCGAAGTTGCTGGGAACAATTCGCAGCCCCACATACAGGATGCCAAGACCGACCAGAGCACGGAGCGTCGTCTCCGCCATCCATGCAACGTGCCGCAGAATCCTAAGGCACCATGTAGTACTCCCCAGCAGCAGCACCAGGACAATCAGCCGCAGGCACAGTGTCTCTGAAAGTGGAAGCACGCGCGAAAGCAGCACCGGCAGCATGGAAAACCACACGATCATCGGTGGGTTGGTGTCCGACACGTACGGCCCATAAAGCTGCGCACCGTTCAGAACACGTTCTGCTGCGAACAGATACCACGCCTGATCGTGGCCGGAATACGTCACGTACAGCAAGGCCGCCTGATGAAACACAAGCAGCAAGGAGCAGGAGACCACGAACAGCGTAAGCGGAGAAGCTGAGGCCAGAATCCTCCTGTGCATCAAGCCAGCCTTTCCTTAAGCGGTTGCAGCGTAGGCTCGAGTACAGCAAACCTCTCCTTCACCGGGCTCAGGATCTGCTGCCGATAATCCACAAAGCACTTGTAATCGGCCAGGGGAACAATCAGCCGCTGCACACGGCTGTTCAGCAACATCAGAATCGACGAAAGCGTCACGCTCAGCACCTGCACCAGCAGAATCACCATCCCGAACGAGACCGTGGTCGCCCATCCCGGAGTGGCAAATCGCGGAAAGAACAAGCGCAGTGAGAGAACAATCGTGATGGAGACACCGCTGATGCTCGCAAGCACCAGCGTCAGGAAAAGCAGCCTTACGAAGATTGTTTCGGCGTAGACAGAGATACTGCTGAATCCGTGAACCACCAGCGAGGTAAGATTCATCTTCGACTGGCCCGCATAGCGCCGTGCGCGATCGACAGGAAGAGCCTGGATGGGAAGCCTCGATCGCAGAACTGCCGCCGGCAGGTTGTTCCACAGATCGGATACGCGAACCAGTCGCCTTACGTAGCTTCGAGAGAAGAGCGAGAAATTCCCGAAGGCGATCTGCCGTCCGGTCAACAGGCGGAACGCGCACTTATACACCACATAGGACAGCCTGAAGGTGAGGTTCTCCGACCGGCGGCGGCGTTGCGCGACAACGCAGAAGTCCCTTCGGTTCCCTGCCATCTCCAGCAGGCGGCCGATCGCCTGCGGGGAATCCTCTCCATCTGCATCCATCACCAGCACAGCATCGAAATCGTCATCCTCGGCGACCGTGGCAAGTCCAATGGCAATCGCTCGCTGATGCCCGACATTCGAGTAAAGGTGAATAATCTCCACCGCCTCCAGATTTCTCAGCTGGGCCACGTTGCTCAGTTCCTCGGGGTATTGGGTCGATCCATCATCGATCGCGCTGATCAACATACGAACGGGAAGAGTCCCGGCGACCTCGTCGAGTTCGCGGAGCAGGATGTTGAACGAGGTCCAGTCGTTGTACACCGGTACGATCAGCCGCAGTCTTTCCATGGCTGCCTCTCATCAAACTGATTTACCCATGTGGGGACCCGTGTTTGAATTCGATGCAATCTGGCCGCATTTACGCTGCAGCTCTGCGCCATATTCCAACAATCGACTTGCCAACCGCATATCGCAGAACCGGATCGACAACCTGAGAGGCTGGGATAATCCATCTGTCCCAGACACCAATCTGGCTGCGGGTAGGCATCGACTGCCGCAAAAACAACTGGTTCGCTGCGGAAGCGACAATCCCACAGGCATCCAGGTAGAACATCTCTTCAAGAGCCAGCCCCAGCGGCGAAACCCGTTTCAATGAAGCACGATCGTAGCGACGAAAGTGTCCGATGGACGAATCGAACGGCGTGTACAGCCACTGATGCGCCGGCGAAAGAACGATGATCCTTCCGCCCGGGCGAAGGCGAAGCGCAGCCTCTCTCATCTCGGCCGCATCGTCTTCGATGTGCTCGAGAACGTCGATATAGACGATCGTGTCGAAGTTCTCTTCTCTGTCGAGAGTCTCGAGGGTACCGCAAACACTCAAGAATCGTCCGTTGTGCCCCTTGCCCTTCAAGCTCTCTTGCAGTTGAGAGGCCAGGCCAGGATCCGGCTCCAGGCAAACCCAACGGCCCGTCGTACGGCGGCACATCAGCTCCGTATTCGAGCCGATCCCAGCGCCCACTTCCAGAACATCACCGGAGAGAAAGGATTGTATGCGGCCAGACCAGTAGGCCTTCCAATTTCTTGCTTCCGCGAACAGATCCAGTTCTGACCCGACATAGTGAAATTCACCCATGCGCCGGTTCCCCCGAAACTTTTTTCGTGGCCCGCGTTCGAGGCTAGCCTAGCAGATTGACGTGAAAACTCTTCAGTCGATTCCGACCGAGAGGCAATCCTTGTCCTGAGCCGTGACTGAATTCGTGGAATTCTCAATTGCTCTCTCTCTCGGCGCGGGATCCCACTCAAGCTCACTCTGGCGCTTTTTTGCTCTTCCCGTCTTCTATCCCGAGCGCCTTCCCGGTGCTGGAAGCGGCGCCACCCAAAGCCTTCACCACATTCTTATAGCTCTTCGTCAATGCATTGCCGGTATTGTGCTGCGCCTTCTCGATCGCCCTGCCAGTACTGCTGTTTGCAAGCACCAGAGCCGTATCCGTGCTGTGGCCTCCTGTCGCAATACCGTTCACGGCGGAGTTGCCACCGTAGATCGCCGCCTGCGCCGGTCGCTTTGCCGGGTTCGCCCACGCAACGTCTGACTCGGGCAGTCGTTCCAGCCGGACGATTCTGTCTTCCGGAAAGTCGCTGCGCCTCATCTTATCTGCCAGCGACCACCGCGGAGACGCCACCCAGATCGCATCATCGGCCGGCCTCGACAGCTCACCCAGGTTAACGACCTCGCCCGCCTTCATCCGGTCCATATCCTCGCAACGGTCGCCCCCGCAGCCATGGCTGCACAGCTCTTCACTCAGGAACGAGGCATGTTTTCCTGGCGAGATCCAGACGGTGGCGCCTTCATCCTCCGCCTCGACCGTCGGGGCCCGAGCAATCTGGCTGGCGTCGCACACCGTTTCCTCGTGCGCGGCCGTATACCAGTACAACGCCCTCCACCTCGGCGTTCCGCCATCGGGGCTCTCACGGCGCACCAGCACCGCAATATGTTCTGCATCGAGTGCGTGCCCCATCCGTCCGCAATCCTGCCGCCACAGGTGGTAGAAGTGCAGCTCCACCTCCTCTTGCTGGCCGCGGTACGGAGACGCCTGCCCATAGATCGTCCCATCGTCTCCAACCACCGTAGGGATCATTATTCCCGCGGTAAACTGCGCCGGCCTCACCGAGCAGTCCTCTTTGCCGATCATCCATCGCGGCTGGAACTGTTTAAGAAGCTCAGCCTCTAGCGGATCGCTCAGCCCGTCGCGATCGCTGTCCGGCAAAGCCCCAGGCTTCACCATCTGAGCCGCGGCCAGTGTTGCCATGCATCCTAGAACTCCTGCCACCACCATGCGGCCCATGGGTCATTGTTCTCCCCCGATCGCTCGCAAGTCCAATCCGGAATCTGCTTGTGGCGTGTCAAGCCCTCTCCGTCGGAAAATCTCCCTGCAGCCCCACCTAACTCCCAGTCATTGCGTCCTTTGCACTCAAGGAAATTTAGCTCGCAAATGCGCCGAATCGATTGGGGTGAATCGCTAAACTATTAACAAAGGCTCGTGGAGGAACTCTCGGCAACAAATCTCCGCCCCCGTGCATGGCGACCTTTTGACGAGGTCCCAGCCTTAAGTATCTGTTTTGAAGACTTTGCGAGATTTTAGATAGGGTGGGTATGACACAGACGAGCCAGCTTTCCGAGGCAGAAGATCACTATGCGCGCGCCACAGCGGCGGCCCGCTACATCAAGTTGCTCACACCGATTCAACCCCGCCTGGGATTGATCCTCGGCTCCGGCCTTGGAGACTTCGCCGGCAAAGTCGAAGGTGCCCTATCCATCCCCTACTCCGAGATTCCCAACTTCCCCGTCTCCACCGTCGTAGGTCACTCGGGAAAACTGGTGCTCGGAACCCTCGGCAGCGTCCCCGTAGCCGTCATGCAGGGCCGTGTCCACGCCTACGAGGGCTACTCCATGAAGGAGGTCACCTTCCCCACCCGAGTCCTGGGACTCCTGGGTGTCCAGCGCCTCATCGTAACCAACGCCGCCGGGGGCATCAACACCAGCTACGGCCAGGGAGCAATCGTCGCGATCTCCGACCACATCAATCTCACCGGCGCCAATGCCGTCACCGGGCCCAACGAACCACGCTTCGGCGACCGGTTCTTCGACATGAGCCAGGCCTACTCACCCGCCCTGCGCAAACTGGCCAAAGAAGAAGCCGAGAAGCAGGGATGGAAGCTCGATGAGGGCGTCTACCTTGGGGTCCTCGGTCCCAGTTATGAGACCCCCGCCGAGATTCGTGCCTTCCGCACCCTCGGAGCCGATCTCATCGGCATGTCCACCGTCCACGAGGTAATCGTCGCCCGGCATATGGGAATCGAGGTCCTTGGCCTCTCCGTCGTCACCAATATGGCGGCGGGCGTCCTCGATCAACCCATTAATCATGAAGAGGTGATGGAGACAGGCCGGCGCATCGCCGCACAGTTCACCAATCTGCTCACCGCTCTCATCCCGCAACTCGCCGCAGAGCCGAAGTGAGACTGCAAGCTCCTTGGACAATCGTGTCAGGCTTAGCGTTTCGAAGGGCAAACACCGTAGAGAATTAGAGCGAAAGGAAGCCGCTGCTTTTGGAAGATCAACCCGCGCTGCAACTCCTGCTCCCGCAGCGCCCCCTCATTCTTGGACTGGCTGGCTGCTCCGGCTCCGGCAAAACGACGCTGGCCCGCGAGCTCACCGCCCAGCTCTCCGCCACGCTGTTGCCGCTGGACTTCTACTATCGCTGTCTCAGCCACCTTCCGTCCGAAGATCGCTCGCTGCAGAACTTCGACCATCCCGATTCGCTCGAGCACCTGCTTCTGGTTCAGCACATCGAAGAGCTGGCCGAAGGCCGCAGCATCGACCGGCCCATCTACGACTTCACCACGCACACCCGCGTGCCGGATCAAACGGAGACGATCGTATCCGCGCCGGTGCTGATCGTCGAAGGTATTCTTGCGCTGCACTATCCTCGCCTGCGCACCCTCTACGACTTCAGCATCTACGTCAATGCTCCGAACGAGATCTGCCTCAACCGCCGCATCTATCGCGATATGCGCGAGCGAGGCCGCACCGAGGCCAGCGTTCGCGCCCAGTTCGAAGCCACCGCCAAGCCGATGGCCGATCTGTACGTGATTCCTTCCGCCCGGCACGCATCCGTAACGGTCGAAGGAACCGATGCACTGGACTGGTCCGTCGAGCAGGTCCTACAGCGCCTCCACCAGCTCGATCTCGTTCGCGTGCATCACGCCAGGCGCAGCGAACGATAGCTCTGCGTGCATCTCCGCGACCTGCAGACGGGCCTGCTGAGACAAAACGAAGCGGTCATCCCGCTCCTCAACCGCACGCCCAAATCGCACGGTTGCTCTCACTCCACGGGCCCCTGCAAGCCGCCACAGGTGAGGAGCCAGCAGAGCGTCGCCCCACCAGTACACATCGTCAGCGAGCGAAACGTTCTGGTCGTCGCACGAATAGCTGAGCGCAGCCGCGTGAAGGGCGACGTCTTCATTAAAGACAGAGTGGAAGAGGCCGCGCCGGAAAGACAACACCTCCGATCCGTCGGTCGTCGTTCCTTCGGGGAAGAACAGCACAGGAAGGCCGCTGCGATATGCCTGCGCCATGGCGCGGTTCACCTCCGGATACGTCGCAGGGCCGCCACCGCGCACCACGTAGACGGTTCCGGCCTGCCTGGTCAGCCAGCCGATTCCCGGCCAGCCTCGAACCTCCGCCTTCGCCACCATGATGAACGGCCGGATGGAAGCATAGAGCAGAATGTCGACATAGCTGAGATGGTTCGAGACGACGGCGCCCGCGTCCGGAGATATCCCTTCCACACTCCATTCCACACCCAGGGCTCGAACAATTCTTCTGCAATAGCGATGAAGCTTCTCCGCACCTTCGACGGCAGAGCGTGCGGGGCGTAAGAAGAAATCGATCGCCGCCGCCAGAAGCAGAGCGACGACCTGCGCAATTCGCCATGCCGAGCGCAGCGAACGCAACTCAGCGTCCCTCGAGGAATCGCGTGGCGACTCGCGGATGCAGCATCTGAAGATCGAGCAGCGTCAGAAAATCGATCGTTCGGAACTCACGGTCGATGGCAGGCGGGCCACAGATCTTCGCTCCGATGGCGAGGTAAGCCCGAAGCAGCTTCGGTGCCCGCTGCGGCGCAGGTTGGACGACGGGTGTGGGCATTGCAAAGGCGGGAGTAGGCAACGTTCTCAACTCGGGTTCGACCATGAATTCCTTCAGCGAGGCGTAGACAGCGTGCCCCATCTCAGGATCGAGGGAGTTCAGCGAGCAGCAGCCCATCATGTAACGCCCGCCGTTTGCCAGCGCATAACGAGCGATTCCGCGCCACAGCAGGTGGAGAACCTCCGGCGAGCGATGCTCGCGATGAATGCAGGCACGGCCCAGTTCTACGACCTGGTTTCGCATGGATTCGTAAGGAGCAAAGCAGAACTCCTGCTCACTGTAGTAGCCGAAGCTGCGCCCGGCGACGTCGCCCATCTGCAGCCGGTATGTGCCTATGATTGCACCCGTTGTGCGCTCTTCCACCACAAGATGATCGCAGACGTCATCGTAGCGATCGTAGTCGTAGCCGTCGGCGTAGGCTGACTCCAACCCCTCGTTCATCTCGAGGTTGAAGACCAGGAAGCGGAGACGATAGGCTGCCGCGCGCTCGATCTCCGTCAGGGCAAGGCGAGCGACGTACTGCCCGGCTTCGAGGCGGATATCTCGTCTGGAGGGAAGTGCGGTAACAGTTTCAGAGACCTGAGGAACGAGGGAAGGCAACTCTTTGACTCTGACCATCGACTCTCCTTGATGCCCGGGATGAGTGCATTCGAAGTCAGTGTGCGGTGATTTTTGTTACAGGATGTTCACGCCAAGTGAAGATTCGTTGAATCAAAAATAGTGCACCGTTTCGGTACTGGTCTGGACCTGGCCAAGTTCGGCCACGGCCACCCAGGCTTCCTGGGCCGTACGCTTCCTGTTTTCCAGCTCGGAGGAGAAGGCGATTGGCTCCGCGGCGAAGCGGACCTCCGCCCGAATCCCCCGCAGGCCCAGCAGCCGGAAGATGTGCGGCATAAGGACTACATGATCCCCCCAGTAGCAGACGTCGTCGCCGACGGTTGCGTCGCCATTTCCTTCCCCGAGCCGATAGCATAGGTGCGCCGCGGTCACCGAGCCGCCGGTGGCACGAACCTGCGCCAGAAGACCGCTGTGAAACTTCAACATTCCGTCACCGTTCGTTGTTGTTCCTTCGGGAAAGAAGACAACGGGCAGCCCGGCGTGAAGGACAGCTTCGAGATCGGCCCTGGCCTTCAGGGCCGAGCCACCATATCCCCGTGCAACATAGACGGTGCCGGCCATCGTCGTCATCCATCCCAGAACGGGATAGTCGGCTACCTCTACTTTCGAGACGAAGACGCACGGGCGAAGTGCCGCAAAAACAATGATATCGAGATAACTGAGGTGGTTGGAGATCACGGCCCCCTGGGTTGGAAAGCCTCCGCTCACCTCGATCTCTATTCCAAGTCTCTCAAGAGCTATGGAGGCGAACCGGTGCAACCACTCTGCACGTGCCTCACGTGTGGATGGCCGGCGGATGAGGAGTTCCGCACCGAAGCGGACAAAGTGTCCGGCAAGATGAATGCTGCGTGTCACAGACCGAAAGAAACTCACCCGCACCTTCCCCCTGGTGCGCAGTCTATCCTGAGAGCTGTGAATCACGACCTGTTAAGTCTCATGGCAGATAATGGCGCGCCTGAAAGTCGACCAGCTTCTCCCGGGCCGCCCCTGGCCCGCGGCAACATCCTCTATCGTCGCGTCGCACTGCCGATCTTTGCTCTTCTGCGCCGTGGGGCCTCTCCAGAACGCCTGGCCTGGAGCATTGCGGTTGGATTATTGATTGGAATCAATCCCGCGCTGGGTACGACCACGGTCTTGTGTTTTGCAGTCGCGATTCTTCTGCGGTTGAATATCGCTGCCTCGCAGCTTGCCAACCACATTATCTATCCCCTGCAGCTTCTTCTCCTCGTCCCCTTCCTTCAACTGGGCAGCCGCATCTTCCATACGGAGCCGATACCGTTTTCGACCCACGCGATGATCGACTCGGCAAGAAAGGATCCTGTCGAACTCATTCGCAGGATCTGGCGCTGGGAATGGCATGCGTTTCTTGTATGGGCGGTAATTGCCGCCCTGCTGATTCCCCCTATTGCGCTTGCGCTCACACCGCTGCTCCGCAGGCTCTCGATTCGTCTGCAACGGTCCGGTAATTCAACAGGTTGAAAGGTGACCTGAGGCGATTCCCCTAATTCGCCCCGTGGAACTCCTGGACCGGATCGCCACTGCGTACCCACGCCGTGTAGATCATGTCGCGCAACTCGATCGCTCCGGCTGCGAGCCGCTCCTCAGCGAAAGCCTGCCCTTCGGGGTCCCCGGCACCGTTGAATCCGCCCGCCTTCTCCAGCTGATACGTCTTCTCCACCAGGGTGGCCGAATGCCGCAGATAGGCCAGGTAATCCGTCCATTCGTCGTTGAGCAGCTTCGGCTGAGCCGCTGCTACCAAGGGAGCCAGATCGGTTGACTTGATGTTCTGGCTGACAAAGATGGATTCGAACAGCGAATGGATCTTGTGTTCCGTCGTGTATCCGTTGGGATTCGGTCCAGTCCAGCCGTTGTACTGGATGGTTACATGCAACGGTTGTGAGCCATCGGCGACGTAATGACCTAGCCAGCCAGCATAATAGAGAACTGCGGTCTCGGCCGGTTTGGTATCCTGCCCGGCTGCCAGCAGATGGCGGTACTCTCGCATGCCCACCTTGAGCCGTTGCCAAACCTCCTCTGTGACATAGGGCTGCAGGCCCACCTTTTCAGGCGTCATCTGGACATCGGGGTGCGCCGCCTGTGCCTGCGCGAGGGCACGAACAAAGTCGTAACGCTTCCGGGGCAAGGTTCCGATCAGATCGGCATATTCGAGATCGATGAAGTGCTCCGGAGACTGAGCATCGCCAAGCTCCGGTTCGGCATGATTACGCCAACGGTCGGGCTCCGGGCCAAGATACTCCATGGTGTCGAGAGCGTTGCCGTTTCGAAGAAACGCCGGCACATCGGTGGGAAGATAGGTCGCGGCAAGCCGGTTTATCATCCGGTGACCGTCGCCTCCCCAGGCAAACGAAGGCTGTACCGTCATCCATGGCACCAGGGCAGAGGCCACGACAAAGCGCATCACACGAACCAGCTTAGACATAGAGCAAGTATATCGAGCCGTCCAAACTCTGCTAGACGAGCACTTCGGCTCCCAGCACAGGGCTGGTGCCGAAGATTCGCCGATAGCGTTCGATCTCCTCGACCGGCCCCGTGGCTTTGTGAGCGTTGTCACTAAGCTTCACCGCCGGTCTTCCCTCCACGGATACGATCTTGCACACCAGGCTTATGGGTTCCAGGTCATGCTCACCCCGCGGGTGGCAGTCCCGAAAGTCATTGGTGAGCAGGGTTCCCCAGCCAGCACTGAAACGGATTCTTCCCTTGAAGTACTCCTGGAGGGCGAGAATCTCGTCCACATCCAGTCCGTCGGAGGCAATAAGACGCTTGCGGCGAGCATCCCTGCCTCGGCTCATCAACCAGGCTATGTACTCGTCTCCAGCCACGAAAGGGTCCTTCGAGTCGCAGCGCTGGCCGGTCCAATCGGCAACCCAGTCCGGCGCGCCCTGGAGGAACTGGGTGGTCCCGAAGGTATCGGGTAGAAGGATCAGGAGCTCGCCCCCGTAGCTCTTCTGCCACAGCTCGAGGACACGGTACTGCGACTGATGAAGCTCCTCCTCGGAGTTGGAGAGCGCGGCAAGAGCCATCGGCAACTCATGGGCATTGGTTCCCATCGCTTCGAGGTCATGCTTATAGGCAAAGTAGGTGTTGGAGGTTCCGGAGAGGCTCTGGCCAATGCCCGCTCGCATGGCCATCACCGCATACTCCTGCCATAGAAAGGAGTGGCGGCGGCGGGTTCCGAACTCCGAGATCCTGACCTCGGGAACCTGGCGCAGCTTTTCGATCTTGTCCCACAGGCGCGTCTTGGCACGGGCGTAGAGGATGTCCAGCTCCAGCTCGCTCAACTTTCCCAGGGCAACGCGGCTCTTCATCTCGCTCAGCAGGGCAAGGCCGTAGATCTCCCACATCGTAACCTCGGTCCACAGCCCTGCGAAGTGCAGGACAAGCTGTCCATCGCGTTCGGCGACCTCGTATTCCGAAAGGCGAAAGTCGTGCTCAAGCCAATCCAGAAATGCGGGCTCGAAGATGCTGCGGGTTCCATAGAAGGTATTTCCGGCCAGCCAGATCAGCTCGCTCTTTCGGAAACGAAGCCGACGCACATGCTCCATCTGTTCGATCAGGGCCGGAATGGGAATATGTTCGGCCAGGCGCACCGAAGCCGTTCTATTGGTTGTCTCCGAGGTGACGTGCACCCCGGAAAAGTTCTTCCAGATGAACTGCAACATCAGCAACTTGTAAAAGTCCGTGTCCAGAAGCGATCGGACGATCGGATCCAGCTTCCAGTTGTGATTGTGAGCCCGTTCCGCGAGATCGACATTCATGCTCTCCAGTCTCTCCCTTCCGCGCCAGCCAGGCAATCTCCGCCTGCGCTTCCATCCCCAGGAGAGAGGGGTCTAAAATTCACACACAGCCGCGCGAAACGCGGGGTTCGGCTTGCTATCCTATAAGGGCTATGCTCACGAAAAAAGAACTCCTTACCCAGCCCATCAAGCACATCGACATCAAGCAGCACAACGTCGTGGCCCTGGTCGATGCCATGCAGTCGATGGCCTTCAGCTCGCGCGATACTGCCCGCGCCGCTTCGATCTACGAGATGATGCTTCGCGACACCGACTGCGGTGTCATCCTCTGCCTCGCCGGATCGCTGATCTCGGCCGGTCTGCAGAAGGTCATCGTCGACCTGCTTCGCAACAACATGGTGGATGCCATCGTCTCAACGGGCGCCAACATCGTCGACCAGGACTTCTTTGAAGCTCTGGGCTACAACCATTACATGGCCGGCGACGAGTACAAATACGGGCACGAAGACGGCGTTCTCCGCGAGCTGATGATCGACCGCATCTACGACACCTTCATCGACGAAGAAGAGCTGCGTGACTGCGACGAGACGACCCACAAGATCACCAACTCCCTGGAGCCGCGGCCCTACAGCTCGCGTGAATTCATCCGCGAGATGGGAGCCTACCTGGCGAAGAACGGCAAGACTCCGCAGGCAGGCGGTCGCGATTCGATCGTTCTGGCGGCCTATGAGAAGAACGTGCCGATCTTCTGCCCCGCGTTCTCGGACTGCTCGGCGGGTTTCGGGCTGGTAGCTCATCAGCACGCACGTCAGGGCAAGCCTTCGGTCTCGATCGACTCGGCCAAAGACTTCTACGAGCTGACACAGCTGAAGATCGCCAATCCCACCACAGGTCTGCTGATGGTCGGCGGCGGCGTTCCGAAGAACTTCGCACAGGACATTGTGGTAGCTGCCGACATCCTTGGGGTCGAGGCCTCCATGCATAAGTACGCCATCCAAATCACTGTGGCCGATTCGCGGGACGGCGCTCTCTCCGGATCGACCCTGAAGGAAGCTTCGAGCTGGGGCAAGGTCGATACGACCTACGAACAGATGGTCTATTCCGAAGCCACGATGGCCCTGCCACTTGTCGCTGGTTACGCGTTCCACAAGAATGCGCAGGCCGAACGGCAGGGAAAGAAATGGGCCACGATTTTGGATCGGGTCACGGTAACTGCGTAGATAGTATCTAAAGTCATCACCCCAAGGGCCATCTCAATAAGAGATGGCCTTTTGTGCTGGATCTCCGATCTAAACGGATATCTTACTGAAAGGGGGTACCTTTAAGGGTACCCTTCACCATTCTTTATCAAAAGGCGCGGGAGATTCTGGCATTCTCAGCTGCGAGATTCTTTTACATTTTTTTCTTTGTTTTCATATAGATGAACCGGATTATGCAGTTACCCTCAAGTTTAGTTACTTTTGTTACCTGTTTTTGGGTGACTCGATATACCCTAACTCTTGAAGAAGTTGTATTTGCCCCACTTTTTTCGAACGGAGTTCGCTCTTGTTCTCCGTCTACTGCCAAGGTTACTTAAAGGTCCGTTCAGCATGCATATGCTTCCGGTTCTAGGGTTTCTCTCTCTGTCAACGGCATGCGGAATTCTGCTGCTCGCGCTCCTGCGAGCGCACCGCGCCCTTCGCGAACTTGCGGGACAACTTACCCAGGCGCGCGAGCAGCAACATCAGGACAAATTGCAGCTCTCCGAGCGTTCCCAGCTCGATACCCTCAAAGACGAGTTCATCTCGACGGTGTCTCACGAGTTGCGGACACCGCTGACGAGCATTCGCGGAGCACTCGGTCTTCTCGCCTCCGGAACCATCGGAGACCTGGAGCCCCGAGCGTTAAATCTCCTTCGCATCGCCACGACGAACACAGACCGCCTGATCCGCCTGATCAACGACATCCTCGATCTCGAGCGAATGGAATCGGGACGGGCTCCGTTACAGATTCGCCGGTGCTCACTCCGCGACCTCTGCCAGCAGGCGATCGAGACCATGGCGCCCATGGCGGAGGATCACACCGTCCATATCGAGCTGGTTCCCTTCACCGCCGGGCAGACCGCATCGATCGACTCGCTGTTCTTCGATGGTGACTCGGACAGGATCCTGCAGGTGCTGACGAATCTGCTCTCGAATGCGATCAAATTTTCCCCGCCTGCATCGACCGTGCGAGTCCATACCGATGCAACCTCGGATTCCATCCTGGTCAAGGTTGTCGACGAGGGACGAGGAATTCCCGCCGACAAGCTCGACTCCATCTTCGATCGTTTCCAGCAGGTGGAGCACTCCGACGCAAAGCAGCGTGGCGGAACCGGACTCGGACTATCGATCTGCCGGAGCATTGTGCAGCAACACAGCGGCTCGATCTGGGCACAGCGGAATCTCATCAAGGGAACCACGCTCTTCGTTATGCTGCCCCGGACCGCGCGGTCGACGGACCTTTCGATTCCAGCGACGCGTCCTTCCCCCGGCGAGGGTGCCATTCTCATCTGTGACGACGATGCTGGCATTCGGACCGTCGTCTCCGAACACCTTACGCGACAGGGCTACACGGTCGTCGAAGCCACCAGCGGCGAGGAGGCCCTCAAACTTGCCGCGGAACACGAGGTCGAAGCCATCCTGCTCGACCTTTACATGCCCGGCCTCAGTGGGTGGGAGACGCTTCAACGACTTCGCGACAATCCGGCGACCGCCGAAATCCCTGTAGTCGTGCTGAGTGTTCTCTCTTCGACACTGCGTCCCCAGCTCACCGGCGATGCGCAGGGCTGGGTGCAAAAGCCCTTCAATGAAAATCTTTTGTTCGCCGAGCTTGGCCGAGTTCTCCACCACGGAGACGGTCCCGCGTACGTCCTGCTGGTGGAAGATGACGACGACCTGGCGAGTGTTCTGATCGCAAACTTCCGTGACGCGGCCGTGCATATCGATCATGCCTCAACCCGGCAGGAGGCTATCCGTCACTGCGTAGGCCGCCGGCCAGACCTGGTTATTCTCGACCTGACGCTGCCGGATGGGGACGGGTTCTCTTTCGTGGAATGGCTTCGGCAACAGCCTCCTCTTCGCAGCATGCCCCTGGTTGTGTACTCCGGCCACGAACTCTCCGATGTCGAAATGTCGAAGTTGCGCCTCGGTCCAACGGAGTTTCTTACCAAGGCGAAGGTGCAGCCCCAAGAGGTCGAGACGCTGGTCCTTTCGATGGTGCGGCGACTCCGATCGAAGTTCGATCATCTTATTTCAGCCGGTCCCGCAGCTTAAGCATTTAGCAACAGAAAGATCCATTCGGCCCTCCACCCTCTTTTTCTGCATGAGAAAATAGGGATTCATGCGGCAAATTCTGATCATCGACGATGAGGACGATATCCGGGAGGTCGCATCGCTTTCCCTGGAGGCTACGGTTGGGTGGAAGGTCCTGACGGCGAGTTCAGGCTCCCAGGGCATCGAGCTCGCGATCTCGCATCAGCCCGACGCGATCCTGATGGACGTCATGATGCCCGGCGTGGACGGCCCGACAACCTTCCGCCAGATGCAGCAGATTCCCGCTATCGTGCACATTCCAGTCCTTCTGCTGACCGCCAAGGTACAGGGCGTCGATAAACGGCGCTTCGCCGATCTTGGGGTCACGGCAGTGCTCTTCAAGCCTTTTGATCCTCTCACCCTCGCCGAACAGATCGCCGAAGCCTTACATTGGAGCATTGTCCCGTCTTCCTCGGTGCGGAAGATATCGTCCATCTCCTCCGCACCGAAGTAACGGCGATACCGGCTGGATAACCTGTTCCCGCCGGTACACTAATGCAAGGGATCTTTCGGTCGCGAGCTGTCTTCGACAGGACTTTGCGGCTGCATTCGCAAACTTCCATGAACCAGGCTTCTCAACCCGATTCTGAACTTCACTCGCTTTTGCAGGATCTTTGGCAGCGTCACCTCCCCGCAACCCGGGAGCGTCTGGACCAGCTGGAAAAGGCCATCTGTGTTGCGGCAGCAGGTGACCTCGCGGAGAACGAACGGGCAGAAGCGCAAGCGACGGCACATAAGCTCTCTGGCAACCTGGGAATGTTCGGCTATACGGAAGCCGGGGAAGCCGCCAGCGAGATCGAATACATCTTCAAGGGACCTACCCCGAAGACGATTCCCGCTCTACGCGATCACATGCGCCGGCTCCGCACCTTGCTGGCCGAGCATCTCTAGCAATCTCTTATTTCGTCTGCCGAACTGCCCATCCTGCAAGATCAATTGCCGCGTCGTAGCCATCAAACTCCAGCGGGAGCTTGTTTCTCCGATCGACATATTCGTTGTAGATCCATGGGTCCACTACAGCAAATACAGTTCCCTTCCCCACCTTCGCCACAGCCATCAGAACGTCCCCTTTGTCCGTCAGGATTGACTTCGCTGGTGCAGAGAGCGTGATTGTGGAGATCTCTTTCAGATAGGCCTGGTGCGGATACTCGAAGACTCCCGTTCCCTCCGGGACCATCACCGTGCCCTGCGGCCAGTAGTTGTTGTCGACCGTATTGCGAAGCACGGCATTGAAATGAAGTCCGAAGCGTTCGGTCATCGTGTTGAAGTGATCGAACTCGGAGTTCGTCTTGTCGTTCTGCATCAGAATGAGAACCCCGCCCGCCTTGACCCAGGCTTCGATTGCATCCCCGCTGGCCAGGTCCATATAGTGCAGATTCGGGTTTTTGGCGGGAATATCGGGGGAGGCCATGAGGTAGATCTGAGCTTTACGCAGGTCCGCCACTGTAGGCGCAGTCGTGAGCGTAGCGAGCTTCACGCCGTACCGCTGAAATGCACGACCGAAGAACGCGAACCCGGGGTTGGCGTCGTCGTCCCACTTGTAGTGGAACAGTTCCGTCTGACCGGCCGCGTTCTTTCTCGTCTGGGAGTTGAACCATGCATCGACCAACACGGTCTTGCCCTGGCCAAGTGCTTCCGTTCCCGCTTGTGCCAACTCCGAACCCGCAAGAAGAAAGGCGCCTATGCCTTTGGCATCGTTGGTCGTCGTCTTTTCGCCGATGTAGTAGTCGAAGGTCCCCGAACGGTAGGGTGACCCGCCCAGTCCCCCCACTTTTACCGTTCCCTCGAGCGATGTCAGGCCATCGGCCCCGGTGGTTACAAACGTAGTCTGGATCGCCTTCCATCCCCGCTGCGCTGCGGCGTCGTCGGCCTGCGGCAGGTATCCCATCCGAGTGCCCTTTGCCAGGGCATAGACAAACATGCAACTCGCCGAGGCTTCGTGAAAGTTACCCTTTTGCGAACCTTTGTCCAGCACCTGCCACCACAGGCCTGTCTTCTTATCCTGATAGGCCACAATTGCCTTGGCTGTTCGATTCAACACTCGAATCAACTCGGGCCGATCCGGATGGTTGGCGGGAAACCAGTCCAGCACATCGACCAGCGCCATGGCATACCAGCCCATCGCCCGTCCCCAGGCCTCGGGAGAGCGACCGGTCTTCGGATCTGCCCACTTCATCTGCTTCGACTCGTCCCACCCATGTCGCAGAAGCCCGGTCTTCGCATCGCGCATGTGCTGATCCATCAGCAACAGCTGCTTCGCAATGTCGTTGAAATCCTCCGGCTGCTGAAAGGTGACTGCGTACTCGGCACGAAAGGGCGCTGCCATGTACGCTCCGTCCAGCCACATCTGGTTGGGATAGATCTGTTTGTGCCAGTATCCCCCGCTCGCCGTCCTGGGCTGCAGGGCGAGCTGGTCGTAAATATACTTCGCCGCCTTGTAGTACTTAGGCTGTTGGGTCACGCGATAAACCAGAAGCACGGACCTTCCCAGCTCAATCTCATCCAGACTATGCGCGTCGGCATGGTAGTTCTTGATCGTTCCATCTTCAGTTACATATTTATCGATCGAAGCCTTGATGTAGCGGAAGTCATCCCCGTTGGCAGTCGTATGCCACTGGGCTGCCATGCCATCCAGCAGGACTCCTTCTTCGTATCCCCAGTTGCTCGGATGGTTCTCCGTCGCCACAACCCCCTTCGGCCATTCCCGCATCGCCGAATCGGCCATCTTCGCCGAGGCCTGGTCGATCTTCAGCGCGCCTTCGGCTCTCGCGTCGACTCCCCACATCGCCTGAACCGCAAACATGCCTCCGATAGCCGCAGCACGAAACAACTTCATCCTTCTCTCCCTTGCAACAAGCTGAAATTCGTAAGACAACAGCATACCTGCTCGACGTCGCGGTTCGCGACAAGGGACATCTGAGCGGAATCATTGCGCGTATGGAAGGGTCAGCTGCAGGCCAGGGCCGTCCAAACCGCGGTCTGGGTTCCGTTCCCGCCTTCAATCTTAAGATCAACAAAGCTGCCCGCCGGAACGATCACGTTCGCAGTTGCTGTACAAGTGGAGTTGAGCGAAACGGTGCATGCAAGATCGGTCGCACTCATGCTCCCGGGCATTCCCACCCGTAGGGTGATCTTGATGGTGTTGGCCTGCTGGGAATAAGCCGTCAGCGTGGTCGCCGTACATCCTGAAGGTACCCAGGTCAGGATCGCGCTCGTTTCGCTTGCGTTTGAGACAGCATTGCTTACCGAGTAATATGTTTCGAACGCAACAGGATGGTAGACCGAAGCAAACGAGCCCCAACCGCTTCCCGAACCGCCAGCCCCACCCCCACTTGCGCCGGCAGGTCCCTGCGGAATCGTGAAGTTGAGCACAGCTGCCGTCGCACTACCTGAGTTGGTCACCACGGCAGGCGTTCCCGCAGGTGCTGTCGCCACCGTGCCGATGCTCACTGTTGCCGCCACTCCCACCGGCCCGGTTGCGCCTGCGGAACCCGCCTGTGCCAGCATGGACCATACCGCCGGGGTCGTGTCGGGCCTCGCAGCCAGACTCGTAGCCACGGCAAGGTAAGTGCTGCCTTCATAGAACACGGCATCGTTCGGAACATAGCCGGTTGCACTGGACCATGCTCCCTTGAAGCTCACTCCAGCCGAACCGACCGAGCCTTGTGGACCTTGAGCACCGGCTATGCCCTGAATCCCTTGCGGGCCCACAGCTCCAACAGCCCCGGCGGGCCCGGCTGCTCCAGCAGGTCCGGCAGAGCCTTGGGGACCTGCTGGTCCTGTAGCGCCCTGAAGACCCATCGCCCCAGCGGGTCCGGTTGCGCCCGACGGCCCGGCTAGCCCCTGAATCCCTTGCGGCCCTACCGGTCCCGGGGTTCCAGCAGCAAACTTTCCCCATGCCGCAGGCGTTTGATCGGGCGCATTTCCAAGATTGCTGTCGACGAGTGACACGTATCCGGCGCCTTCATAACTTACGCCGTCTCCCGCGGCGTAGGCCAACGACGGCGAATAGGTCCCGCGAAAGGTCATCCCCACCGGACCCATCGGTCCTAACGGACCCACAGGACCCGCTTGCCCCTCCGATCCTTGCGGACCTGCCGCCCCGGTAGCGCCTGTAGCTCCAGCGGACCCCGATGGACCTTGCGGACCGATCGGACCCTGTGGGCCCGCCACTCCAGCCATACCCTGGGGTCCTTGTGTTCCTGTTGGTCCTTGTGGCCCCGCTACACCATGGGCAGCAAGCGCGCTCCACCAGACAGACCCGATGGCTGGCGCATTGCCGTAATTGTCATCCATCAGAGAGACAAAACTGGCTCCATCCCAGAAGGCGACGTCACCCGAGGAATAGTTGATCGTTGCCCCATAGGCTCCTCGATATACCAGCCCCGGGGAACCCTTTTCCCCCTGCTGTCCGGTCGCGCCGGTCGGGCCCACGTCGCCTTTTGGTCCCTGCAAACCCATCGGCCCAGCCGGACCCGCCGTTCCCTGGGGGCCTACCGGACCGATCGGCCCCACGGACCCCGGATCGCCCTTCAGCCCCTGACTTCCTGTCGGCCCAATCGGACCGGGAATCCCCTGCGGTCCTATGGGTCCTATAGCTCCTATGGCTCCTGGGGCTCCTATGGCTCCTGGGGCTCCTATGGCTCCTATGGGACCAGCCGGTCCCTGTATCCCGGGAGCTCCCGTCTCTCCCTTCGGCCCCTGCGACACCAGCACCACATCAAGCTGCGGCGCATGCCCCGTCAGGTCGTTCTCCTTGCTGTCGAACTGCACAGCCGCAGTCGTCGACGTCAGTGCGATGCCATTATTGCTCGTTGGATTCGTGATCCATGCCTGAACCAACGACGTTATGTCGATAGAGACGTATGCCTGGTTGCTGCTCACAGCAAACGCCAGGGAAGCTCCTGCCAGCGCCGGCAAACTCGCATACGTTACGCTGTACTCTCCCCACGCAGAGTTCACCGCCTGCAGATTAATCGTTCCCGGGGAATCGGCTCGATTGCAGTACAGGCGAAGCACTGCGCGCGAAACCTGGGCGGCCGTCGCTCCGGACGGAAGATTTCCCAGGTCAAACTGCATCAGCGCCGTGTAATCTCCCCCGACATTCAGGTTTGAGATCGCCCCGCTGTTCGCCATCGGCCGTGCAGCGTTTACATGCGCATCCGCCACCAGCGTCGCCTCGATCGCCGACGCCCGTATCGTCACTGTCAGCAGAACTACCGCAAGGCCCACCCACCGAGGGAACATCCGCGCGCCATACTCCTTGAAGTCCTCTGAGTCAGGAGCCTCCGCCGGCTGGCCCGCCAGGCGGAAGACCTGACACATCCTACGCAACGATCAAAGCTCTGCGATGCACGTTGCCGCATGTTCATGGACGACCATGCGTTTCTCTATTCAGGAACAGAGACCGGGAGTAACTTTGTTGTAGGTCATAGGCCATAGGAATTACAAGCATTTGGCGTACAACTTCCGTAGCACGTTCACGTTTTCGAACCACTTCCTCACGCTCGAGGTTTTCCTCATCGCGTCTGCATCTCATAGAGTGAGAAGATCAATCGCACACTAAAGGACATTCATCCCAATGAGTTCAACTGAGACTAATCAGCCCGGCCAGGTTCCCTCGCTCGACTCTCTGGTCGACCTCCCCTGTCTCATCACTGCGTATTATGCCCTTCACCCTGATCCAGCTATTCCTGCGGAACGTGTCGCCTTCGGAACCTCGGGACATCGCGGATCGGCCTTTGCCGCCGCCTTCAACGACGATCACATCGCCGCGATCACGCAGGCCATCGTCGAATACCGTGCCACCCAGCACACCCTCGGCCCGCTCTTTCTCGCCCGCGATACCCATGCTCTCTCAGAGCCCGCTTTTACCACCGCACTCGAAGTGCTCGCAGCCAACGACGTGGAAGTGATGGTCGATGAACATCTCGGCTACACCCCGACACCGGTTCTCTCGCACGCCATCCTTACTCGCAATGCAAATCTCAAGCTCCATCGAGCCGACGGAATTGTCATCACACCCTCCCATAATCCTCCTGAGGATGGCGGCTTCAAATACAACCCGTCGAACGGAGGGCCTGCGGACACCTCGGCCACCAAATGGATCGAAAATCGTGCCAATGAGATCATCGCTGCCGGACTCAAGGATGTGAAACGCATCTCCTATGCGCGAGCGCTTGGAGCCGATAAAACTTATCGTCATGACTACATCACCGCCTACGTCGATGACCTCGCCAGCGTAATCGACTTCGAGGTCTTGCGCGGGACCACCCTCAAGCTCGCAGTCGACCCCCTGGGCGGGGCCGGCGTCCACTACTGGCCGAGGATCGCAGAGAAGTATCGCCTTCCGCTGGAGATCCTTAACCCAGGTGTCGACCCAACCTTCCGCTTCATGACGCTCGATTGGGACGGCCGCATACGCATGGACTGCTCCAGCCCGTATGCCATGGCGAGCATGATTGCCAAAAAAGACAAATACGACGTCGCCTGGGCTTGCGACACCGACCACGATCGCCACGGCGTCGTTACCCGGACGAGCGGTCTCCTCAATCCCAATCATTACCTTGCCGTGATGATTCAATACCTCTTCACCAACCGGCCCGAGTGGGGCGAAAAGACCGCGATCGGCAAGACGCTCGTCTCCTCGAGCATCATCGACCGTGTAGCAAAGGGCCTCAACCGTCCCATGCTTGAGGTCCCCGTGGGCTTCAAATGGTTCGTGGACGGACTTATCGACGGCTCGCTGGGGTTTGTCGGCGAAGAGTCCGCCGGTGCCACCTTCCTGCGCCGCGATGGAAAGGTCTGGACGACCGATAAAGATGGTCTCATCCCCGGCCTGCTCTCCGCCGAGATGACCGCACGCACGGGGCGAGATCCCGGCGAGCTTTATCGCGAGCTCACGGCGAAGTACGGCGACCCCGTCTACCAGCGCATCGATGCGGCTGCGAGCAAGGAGCAGAAGGCCAAGCTCGGGAAGCTCTCCGCCTCACAGGTCAACGCAAAGGAACTCGCCGGGGAGGCGATCACGGCCATCCTCACCGAGGCTCCAGGGAACCACGCCGCAATCGGTGGCCTGAAGGTCGCCACGGAGAACGGCTGGTTCGCCGCCCGTCCGTCCGGCACCGAAGACGTGTACAAGATCTACGCCGAAAGCTTCAAAGGCGCGAATCATCTCAGGCAGATCCAGGCTGAGGCACAGGCGCTGGTCAACGCCGCAATCGCGTAGACGGCACGGGCTGCCGGCCAACTCGGCAGCCCGCACACCTCGGACGGCGCGTTTCACAATCAGTGCAAGAGCATGCTGCACGTCAGGGTCGCGAGCACGACCGCTGTGATCACCACGTAAACCCGATCATGCTCGAGCGCGAAGCCGACGATCGACAATGCCACGCGGATAATCGGTGTGAGCAGCAGGCAGATGATGCCGACCTGAGCAATGGCAAGACCTCGGTTTTCGGTGTCCATAGTCTGCGGATGGAAGGCCTGTTGCACCGTTCTCGAGGGAGAAGCGAAGAGCGACTTCGCACCAACGAACGTTTGGAACGACACAGGGTCGGAACGATGAGAGTGGAGAAAGACAGTTCCACCGAGCACGCCGACCAGCACCGCCACAAGAACTCCGGTGCGAAGGGTCAGACTGATCAGACGTTGAAGCTGTTTGTCCTGGATATCCATCTCTAAAGCCTTCCCTTCAATCCCTGCACGATCATCTGAATCGCGATCACACCGACGATCACGGCAAAGAGCCGCCGAAGAACCAGGACCGGCAGACGCGGAAGGAGACGCGCTCCAAACATCGATCCCGAGAGAACGCCGAGCATCACCGGGAGCGCGATCACGGGATGAATATATCCGCGCTTCAGATAGATTGCCGCGCTGGCCACGCCGGTGACGCCGATCATGAAGCTGCTCGTTGCCGTCGAAACCTTGAAAGGAATCCCCATGATTCGGTCCATCGCAATCACCTTCAGAGCTCCGGAGCCGATACCCAGCAGACCGGACAGAACGCCTGCCACATACATCAGCCCAAACCCGGGTCCGGGATGAGAGACAGAATACGGAACCGTCTCTGTACGCGATCGGTAGATACCGCTGAGTTTCAGTTTCTCCGCAAGCGGGCTCGGATTGACGGTTACACCCGTCTCACGACGCGTCTGGCTCGTCTGCCATGCGGAGTGCAGCAGGACCATACCGAAGATAACCGCCAGGGCCGCCGTCGGAACCTTGCTGGCCAGCATAGCTCCGCAGATTGCGCCCACCGTCGTCGCCAGCTCGAGAAACATTCCTATTCGGATATTGGAGAGGCCGTCCCGAACGTAGGCCGCCGCCGCACCAGACGAGGTAGCGATGACGGAGACCAGGCTCGCGCCGATCGCGTAGCGAATATCCACGCCAAGCAGCAGGGTAAGCGCGGGAGTCACAATAACCCCACCGCCGAGGCCCGTCAGAGCTCCCACGAGACCAGCGGTCGTCGAGACGAGAAAGACAATAATCGTGAACTCGTAAGCGGGCATTCGCCTCCATCGCCGTCATCCTCCCGGACTTCGTTCGAGGCCCAGATCCTTCACGTATCCTGAAGATGATCTATTTCATTCTATTCATCTGACGAATTAGGGACGGATGCGTTCACGACTGGAACACTATTTTGGCTTCGCGGTGCGAGGCACCGATTGGCGGACGGAGATTCTTGCCGGATTTACGACCTTCATCACGATGGCGTACATCATCTTCGTCAATCCTGCGATTCTCCACGAGACCGGCATGCCCATCGCCGCCGTGACGGCCGCCACCTGCCTGTGTGCCGCCTTTGGCAGCGTATTGATGGGGGCGCTTGCGAACTATCCGCTGGCCCTGGCTCCAGGCATGGGGCTGAATGCGTACTTCACCTACACCGTGGTCAAGGCGATGCACGTGCCCTGGCAAACGGCGCTGGGAGCAGTCTTTCTCTCGGGCGTCATCTTTCTGGTGCTCACCTTTACGGGCATCCGGCAGTTGCTGGTGAGTGCGATTCCGCATCAGCTCCACGCCGCTGTCGCAGGAGGAATTGGACTCTTCATCGCGTTCATTGGATTCCGCAACGCCGGCATCATCGTTCCCAATGCTGCGACCACGGTTGCGCTGGGCAATCTGCACACACCCTTTACGGCACTGGCACTCTTCGGGCTGGTGCTGATCGCGACCCTCCAGGTCCTGCGGGTGCGGGCGGCCATGCTGATCGGCGTGTTGGGGACCATGGCCGCAGGGCTGGCCTTCGGGCAGGTCCACTGGAGCCCGGTTCCCTACAGCCTCGCTTCCCTCGGCGAGACGGCCTTTCGGCTGGATCTTCGCGGAGCGCTCCATATCGGCGCAGCCGAGATCGTCTTCGTCTTTCTCTTTGTTGACCTCTTCGACAATATCGGGACTCTTGTCGCGGTCTCCGAGCGAGCAGGGCTGATGACGGCAGATCACCAGATCCCGAGGCTGAATCGAATCTTCTTCGCAGATGCGACCGCGACCATTGTCGGCTCGCTGACCGGAACAAGCACAGTCACCAGCTACATCGAGTCTTCGGCGGGCGTCGCGGCCGGCGGACGAACCGGCGTGACCGCGATCGTGACCGGACTTCTGTTCGCGATCGCCTTGTTCATCGCTCCACTGGTGGGAGCAATTCCGAGCTTTGCAACGGCGCCAGCTCTCATCCTGGTTGGCGGCCTGATGGTCACCGGCCTCGGCAAGATTGAATGGAACGAACCGGTGATCGCCATTCCGGCGTTTCTCACCGTCACCACCATTCCGCTCACCTGGTCGATCGCGGACGGACTGAGCTTCGGGTTGACCAGCTACGCCGCACTTGAAATTCTGACCGGACGAGCGAAACGCTCCAGCTGGATGCTCTATCTACTGGCGGCACTGTTTTTGATGCGCTTTTTCTTCCTGCACCATGGATGACCCAAAACACTCTCTGAGTAACTTTCAGTCTCCAATTACAAAAAGCCTCGGCCGTAGCCGAGGCTTTTCCTTTGTTTCTATCTCGTCTCTGGATCGAGATTATCGGTTCAAACTCGGAGTCGTCAGACGGGGAGCGGGGGCAGGAGCAGCGCCCGTGCCGACACCATCCTGAGCGGCCTGATACGAGACGATGGTCTTCAACGTCTCATAAGGCAAGGTCGCGCTGAGCGGAATAAGACGGCCGTTGATCGCCAGCATCGGCGTCTGCTCGACGGCCATATCCTGGGCAAGCTTGATCGAGGCCCCCACCGCCTTCTTGGTGTCCTCGCTGGCAGCACAGACATCGACGGCACCGGCATCAAGCCCTGCCTTGGTAACCGCATCTTTCAGAGTCTGGTCACCGGTAGCGGGGGTAAGGGCTGCCTGTTTGTCGAAGACGTCCGCGGCAAAGGGGAAGAATGCCTCGTTCTTCTGTCTTGCGATGCAATAGCCGTACGAAGCTGCCTTGTAGGCAAAGGGATGAGTATCGACGATGGGAAAGCTCTGGAAGACAACCCGCGCGTTGGGAAAGTCCTGAACCAGCCGATCCATCGTGGCCTGGGCTTCCTTGCAGCGTGGGCACTGAAGATCTGCGAACTCGACCAGCATAAGGTCTTTGCCTGCTGCTCCGCGATAGGCTCCGTCTGCATGATCCTGCAAGGTCTTACGGGCATCGGCGAACGGTGTGGCTCCAAAGGGGATGATTCCCGAGGCATCGGCGATAGCATGCTTGCCGTCGGGCGTAACAAAGAACGACGCCGAGGCGACCTTCGCATTCGGCTTCTTATCAGAGACAAAGACCACGACCTTGCTTACGCCGGGAGCCTGTGTCGTCTGGATCGCCTCGACACGCCAGATGCGGTCGGAATCGTAGCCCCACAGAGCCTTGAGGAAGGCATCGACCGTTGCGACCGTGGGAGTGGTCGCGGTAAAGAACTTCGGGTTGACCGGCGGAAACGGGTCGGGATGGCTGGAGGGATCGAGCGTCTCCAATTGCAGCGGTCGACGTGGAGCAGGAGCTGCCTGAGCGGGCTGTGCCGGCGCGCCCTGCTGGGCAGGCGCCGTCTGCTGCGGCGGGGTGCCAGTTGCCTGGGCGGAAGCGAAGGTGGCTGCGCACAGGAACGGCGCAAACGCGGTCGACAGGATATAAGTTCTCTTCAAAATCAAAACCTTCCTTCTTGGGTGGCCACAAACGGCCGTGCCTGTATTAAACCTGAACCTTGACGGCAATGGGAAACCTGCGCCCGATTCCGAACGATTTCTGCGTAACTTTCAGAACCGGAGCCGCCTGCTGACGCTTATACTCGCTCTGCTCGACAAGCTTCAGCACGGAGCGGACAAGCGTGAGATCGAGATTCTGCTGGCGGGCAATCTGTTCGGCAGAGAGGAAATGTTCAACATACTCCATCAAAATAGGATCGAGAACCTCGTACGGCGGAAGCGAGTCCGTATCGCGCTGATCGGGGCGCAGCTCGGCTGAGGGCGGCTTCTCGATCGTGTTTCGCGGAATGATCTCGGCGGAGCGATTGGCGTAGCGTGCCAGCTGGTAGACGCGCGTTTTGTAAACGTCGCCGATCACGGCGAGAGCGCCAACCATATCGCCATATAGAGTGCAGTAACCGACCGACATCTCGCTCTTGTTGCCGGTAGTGAGAACGAGTGCTCCGAACTTGTTCGACATCGCCATCAGCAGCGAACCGCGAATGCGCGACTGAAGATTTTCTTCCGCAAGGCCAAAGGGAGTTCCCGCGAAAAGAGGCTCAAGAACCTTCTGGAACTGAGCGAAGACGTCGTGGATAGGAAGAAGCTCGAATCGGATGCCAAGATTGTGCGCCAGTTTACGAGCGTCATCAATAGACCCGAGCGAAGAGTATTCGCTCGGCATGCCGATGCCGACGACGTTCTCGGCTCCGAGGGCCTCCACCGCGATCGCAGCCACGAGCGCGGAGTCGATCCCTCCACTGAGTCCGATGAGAACTTTGGTGAATCCGCATTTGCGCACGTAGTCCCGTGTTCCAAGCACGAGTGCCTGCCAGACCTCGACAATCTCGCCACAGGGAGCAGGAGCAGCTTCGGTCGTTGCGGCGAGATCGAAGACGACCAGATCTTCCGTAAAGCAGCCCGCGCGAGCAACCACGGCTCCGGTCGGGTCCAGAAGAAGCGAGGAGCCGTCAAAAACCAGCCCATCGTTGCCGCCAACCTGGTTCACCAGAAGAACGAAGGCACGGTGACGCTGCGCAATCGCGGCAAGCATGCGCTGGCGGACTGCCGGCTTACCCTGGCTGAACGGCGATGCCGAAATGTTCAGAATGAGGCGCGGATGCCGATCGAGCCGCGTGGCGTCCGCGAGCCACTGCTGCATCAGCGCATTGACGGGGTCGATCGGATAAAGCTGGCGAGGCCAGAAGTCTTTATCGTTCCAGGCGTCCTCGCAGATGGTAATGGCTACTGGCTGATCACCCACAAAGGTTAGGCATTGCGACGTCGCTGGTTCGAAGTAGCGCTGCTCGTCGAAGACGTCATAGAAGGGGAGGAGCATCTTCTGTTGCACGAAGACAGTCTTCCCTCCGGAGAGAAGGACTGCGACGTTCGATACGCGTTTGCCGACGTGCGAGGCCGCTGGCATGACGGAACCGACGAGAAGCGCGGGCCGGCCCGGCTCGGAGGTCCACGCTGCGATCTCTTCTACTGCTCGGACGGCGCGTTCGACGAAGGCGGTTTTTTCAAGGAAGTCGGCTGGAGGATAACCGCAGACGGCCAGTTCGGGAAAGACAACGAGCCCGACTTCCTGTTCGGCAGCACGGGCCGCGTATTCGAGGATCTTTCTGGTGTTTCCGGTGAAGTCTCCCACCGTAGGGTTGATCTGCGCCAGAGCTATCTTCACGTCTTTAGTCTAACGCCTCCCTCACCCAGCGAGCGAAGGAGGCGGCCAGACCTAGCTTCCCGTTCCGGCGAAGACCACGCCGAGGGTACGCGCAAGGATCTTCATGTCGAGCCACAGGCTCCAGTTTTCGACATAGGCCGTATCCAGAGAGATATAGCTGTCGAAAGAGGGATCCTGCCGCGCCTCTACCTGCCAGAGACCCGTAATTCCAGGCAGAACATCGAGGCGGCGAAGGTGGTCGAGGTCGTACTGCTCGACCTCCCGCGCAATCGGAGGCCGCGGACCGACAAGACTCATATCGCCACGAAGAACGTTGTAAAACTGCGGCAGCTCATCGAGAGAATACTTCCGCAAACGACGCCCCACACGAGTAATGCGAGGATCGTTGGAGATCTTGAACAGCACGCTGTCGCGCTCATTCATGTGAGCCAGCTGCTCTTTCAGCTTGTCGGCATCGTTGACCATGGTGCGGAACTTGTAGCAGGCGAAGGTGCGGCCTTTGCGCCCGATGCGATGCGCACGGTAAAAGATGCTGCCTTTGGAGTCCAGACGAACCGCGATAGCAATCGCCAGCATAATAGGCGACAACACAGCCAGCGCGATCGACGAGAGCGTAATGTCGAGCACCCGCTTGAGCAGGAAGGCTCCAATCGGAAAGTCACGGCGATGGAGAGGAATGGTTGGAAACTGGCCGATATATTCGACCTGAGCATTCCAGGCGAGACCATCGTAGAGATCAGGCACGACCCGGACGTCGATGCCCGCCTGCCTTGCCTCTTCGACCGTACTGATGATGAGTTTTTTGTCGCCGGGTACAGAGAAGAAGATTTCGTCTACAAAAAGAGATCTGGCCAGTGAGAGGCAGTTTCGAACATCACCGACGACATCCGCATCGCCAAGCTCGGCTTCCCTCTCTGTGAGAGCCACGAATCCCTTGAAGCGAAATCCGAGGTGCTGGAGAGAGTCCAGATGATTGCGCAACGCGTGCCCTACGCGTCCCGCTCCTACGATCAGCACGTTGCGAGTCTCGATGCCCGCAAGGCTGCGGCGATAGAAGCTTCTTCTTTGAAGAGCGCGGCGCATGCAGAGCAACGCTGTCGAAATGACGACCGTCAGCATCACAACCATGCGCGAGACCGCGTTGCCATTGGAGAGATACAGCGTTCCGCAGAGGACCAGACCCGCGGTCAGCGAGCCCTGAATGGTCATGCGTTGCTCGTGTAAGCCGCTCCGTCCCTGAATAGGCCCATAGAGCCCATACGAGCGCGAAAAGAAGATGATGCACAGTGCATACCACAACACATAAAACAGCATCGTGTGCGGCGAAGCATGCAGCAGACTGGGAACGACCGAATAAGCCGGAAGCTGCGCTGGAATCGCAGTGTGAACTCGCAGCGCCAGTAGGCCAGCGAGCAACACTGTCATAAGGTCGAGCGAAGCCCAGAAGAGGCTCGTCACCGAGGGGCGACGAAAAACTCCAATCGGCCCCACCTGATCTCGACTTCCTTTAACAGATGACTTTCGTCCTGAGACAATTACTTGCTGTAGATAGTCTGGAGTCGCCATAATCTCACGCCCTGCAACCAGGGTTCCCAGGCTTGAAAGGTTGGCGGTGACCGTCCACATGACAAAAAAAAGACAGGGACGTCTTAACCAACAGAAAATATCAATTAGTCAGTTTGACACAAGGCTGAAACGGAAAGTTGCTTTGCAAACTCTTTGCGAACTTCTGCTGTCGTTACTTGGGGAGTTAACTCCATCTATACAGTAGTTTATCGGTAACAATCGCCCCACGCAACTGAATGCCAACTCTGTTGTAGAGCAAAAATGTAACCTTTGCGATTCCACTAAAGGGGAATGGCTGTTGATAACTTTCTGAGGCATATTTGATTGGATGCGCGTTGCGGCGAAAGGTCGTCGTTTATGAATTTGGCATGACAAGTTCATCAAGCTGAAGAAATTCGCGCAGAATCGGATCGTCGCTCTTTTCCATCTCTTCCATCGTTCCAAAAAAATGTGCCTTCCCCGCATGCAAAAACACAACGCGGTCGGCAAGCTTCTTGGCAAATCGCATATCGTGCGTGACGACGATGCTTGTGAGATGAAGCTGCTGCTTCAGCCGCTCGATCAGATCGCCGAGCAGGTGCGCCATCAGCGGATCGACCATCGTCGTCGGCTCGTCATAAAGAATGGCCTCCGGCTGTGCGGCAAGAGCACGCGCAATCGCAACCGAACGCTTCATGCCCGTGGAAAGGTCGGAGGGCAGAATGTCTTCCATGCCCGCCACACCGACCATCTCGAGCAGGCCCTTAACCACCTGCAGGATCTGCTCCTCTGTAAGCTCGCCACGCTCACGCAGGGGGAACGCGACATTCTCCCCCACCGTGATGGAATCAAAGAGCGCGCCGTTCTGAAAGACCATCGTCAATTTGCGCCGGACGATCTGCATCTTTCGCTCGTCGTAGCTCGTGATGTCATCTCCCGCCACACGGATGGTTCCGCTATCCGGCTTCAGGAACCCCATCAGCATATGCAGCGACACCGACTTTCCGACACCGCTTCGCCCCAGAATGCAGAGCGTCTCTCCGGGAAGTACGCAGAAGCTGACATCCTCGAGAACAACAAAACCGTCGAAAGACTTCGAGACATGCTCGAAGGAGATGTAAGAGCCAGGCTTATTGCGGGTCTCGGGAACCGCTTCGGCCGCGGCCTCGTTCTGCTGCGCCGCCTGCCCCATGAACTCTTCCACGACAGGTGCGACATCGGCAGACACATCGGAGATAAGCGGGGCCTCGGCTTCGGAACGCGCTTCAAGACGATCATCCGAGACGTGCGCCGCCCCTTCGGAATCATCTTTTCCGAAGAGGTCCCGCTTCTCGTGCTCCGAAGCTTCGTGCTGCCGGGTAGAGCCGTACTGCTGATTCTCCGATCGATCGCGAGCCATTTGTCTTCCTCTTCCCTATTGTTGCATCGGATACACCCACCAGGGCTCGGGGTTTCTCAACCGTCCAGAGCATCAAGATGCTGCAGCGCCTCCGCAAATTCCTCTGGCGTATTCAAATTCTCAAACCAGAGATGCGATGCAGCTCGCTGAGCCGGGGTAAGAATGCTCTCACGATCCCCTTCCCAGCCGTCCCCTCCAAGTTCTTCAAACAAGGAGAGCGCGTCTTCCTGCGTCCATGGATGGCGAAGAAAAACCTCTTCCAGCATGACGCTGCGCCGATGAGCGAGTGTGCGGGCAGCTTCCTCGATCGCCGGATAGAGCTTGTACCGGCCCTGCGTGGCCGCGGCGGAAAGCAAAGGCAGCATCTCCCGATGGAGGAGGCACAGCGTTGGCTGCGGAACTTCATCCACAATAAAGATTCCAGCCCTCGCTCCTTGCTGCCTGAGGACACCGCCAGCCCAGCGCCGTAGCAAGGCCGCCGGCAAAAACGGCATATCGACCGGAACGATCATGGTCCATTCCTGACTTGTGTGCGTGAGTGCCGCTTCCATACCTCCCAGCGGGCCACAGCTCTCACGAAGATCGGGCACCAGCGGAGCGAAGGACGCAAGCTCCGGCCGACTGCCAAGAATGGAGACATTCGGGGTCAGGCGCCGAAGTTTCGAAACCGCATGTTCGATGAGAGGCCTGCCTGCAAGCGGAAGCAGGGCTTTATCCCGCCCCATACGCGAGCTTCTGCCCCCGGCCAGAACATAGGCTGCGAGCGAAGTTCCGTTCATCAGGCACCGACTTTGGCGAGAAAACGCACGATCGATTCGATGCCGCGATGAAAGTTTGCAAGGTGAAACTTCTCGTTGGGCGCGTGCAGATTGTCATCCGGCAGGCCGAAGCCCATCAGCAGTGTAGGCATGTTAAGCTCGCGCACGAAATCACCCACGACGGGAATGGAGGCACCGCTGCGCACGAAGACCGTCTCCGTAGCAAAGACCTCATGCATGGCGCTGGTGGCAGCTTTGACGTAAGGATTGTCGGTCGAAACGACGATCGGATCGGCGGAGTGGATTAATCGGACTGTAACCTCGACCCCGCGAGGGACGATGGATTCAACGTAGGCCTTGTACTGAGCGAAGATCTCCGCCGGCACCTGATCCGGCACAAGGCGCATGCTGATCTTGGCAACAGCTTTTGCGGGGATGACCGTCTTCGCTCCTGCTCCGATGAACCCCCCCGGCATTCCATGCACATCGAGCGTGGGCCGAGTCCAGATACGCTCCAGCACGCCATACTCTGGCTCACCGATCAGCTCACGAGAGCCGATCTGGTTCTCTCGATAGCGCTCCTCATCGAAGGCCAGGGTCTTCCACGTTCTGAGTTCATCGGAACTGGGTGCAGCGACCTTGTCGTAGAAGCCAGGAATCAGGATGCGTCCATCCTCATTCTTGAGCTTCGCGATCATCTGAGCGAGCGCGACAAAGGGGTTCGGCGCTGCTCCACCGTACATACCGGAGTGGAGATCCGTTCGGGCGCCACGGACCTCGAGCTCCGTATAGATCATGCCGCGCAGACCGACATACAGCGTGGGAAGGTCGGGAGCGAACATATCGGTATCGCTGATGAGCACTACGTCGGCACGAAGCTGACCACCGTGCTCCCGCACAAACCATGCGATTCCCTCGCCGCCCACCTCCTCTTCCCCTTCAATAAGAACGCGAACATTGACGGGCAACTTGCCCTGGTGTGCGTCAAACAGCGACTCGAGCGCCTTCACGTGCATCCACATCTGACCCTTGTCGTCGACGGCTCCGCGGGCATAAAGATTGCCATTCCGTTCCGCAGGCTCAAACGGCGGCGTTGTCCACTCGTCCAGGGGCTCCGCAGGCTGCACGTCGTAGTGGCCATAGCAGAGTACGGTGGGAACCCCCTCTCCCGCGTGAAGCCAGTCGGCATACACCAGCGGATGGCCGTCGGGATGGCCGTCGGTCACGGTCTCAACCAGGCGAACGTTCTCCATGCCAATGCGGCGAAGCTCCCCGGCGATGAACTCCGCGGCGCGGCGCACATCCGGGGCATGCTCCGGCAGCGTGGAGATCGACGGTATACGCAAAAGCGCCTTCAGCTCTTCGACGAAACGCTGCTGGTTGCCGCGCGCAAACTCGATTGCCGCCGCCGTATTCTCTGCCATGAGATCGCTCCTTTTCCCTTTGGTGCGCTCTGCTCCATCATGCAGGAGAGGAAGCGCACGAATCATAAGTATGCAACGCGGTGCGCCTCGAAGTCAGCCCGAGCCGGAAAGAGCGCATCCAACAACCCGTAGACATAGGCCACCTGTAGGCGTAGGCCACCCATAGGCGTAGGATGTTGGCCTGAACGGGGAGGAGAGAAGAGCGATGACCACTTCACGAGACGACGGCAACATGATCGATGATCTTGCGCGATTCGACCTGACGCAGGAGATCGCCGATTCCCGAAGCAAGAAGCCCTGGACTGCCGGCCATTTCGCAAAGACCCTGTTTAAGAAGGCGGATTTCAGAACCGTTCTGATCACGATGGAGCGTGGCTCCCGGATGAAGGAGCATCATACCGACGGAACAATCTCCGTACAGGTCCTTGAAGGAGAGATCCGCTTCACCGCTCAGGGCAAAACTCACGATCTGCCACAGGGCAGCCTCATGACGCTGAGCGCCTCGATTCCGCATGAGGTCGAGGCCGCAAAAGACGCGGCGTTTCTTTTGACCATCGCGTGGCCCAGCAACCAGGAGCTGCTGGAGATGAAACACCGAGGCTACGGCACCTAGCCGTCAATTCGCACAACCGGAGGACACGGTGGAACGCCGTGCCGTCTCTATCCGAGACAGCTTATCCTGTGCCAAGAAATTCTAATGTTGCTCGCGCGAACAGCCGGAAGCGGCAACAATAGCCTTCACATGGAAACCACCGGACAGAGTTGGAATACAGAGGCCTACGCCGCGAACGGCCGCTTCGTCGCAACACTTGCTTCAGCTGTTGTCGATCTGCTTGCCCCGCAGCCCGGAGAGCGCATTCTCGACGTAGGCTGTGGAGATGGCGTGCTGACCGAACAGCTTGCGGCAGCCGGAGCACGGGTCAAGGGCGTGGACTCCTCCCTGGCGATGCTCGAAGCCGCGAAGAAGCGAGGCCTCGACGTAGAACACCACAGCGCCGACGCCCTTCCCTATCGGCACGAGTTTGACGCGGTCTTCTCGAATGCCGCATTGCACTGGCTCTCCGAAGATCGCCATCCAGCCCTGCTGGCATCCATTCATCGCTCGCTCAAACCCGGTGGCAGGTTCGTGGCGGAGATGGGAGGTCAGGGTAATATCGCGGCAATTCGCGCGGCGTTATCGGCAGTCCTTGAGCCCTACGGCATCGACCCCGAAGAGGCGGCGGCATCGTTTTATCCGGCTCCAGCCGTATATCGGCGCCTGCTCGTGGCCGCTGGATTCACGGTGGTGTCCATCGACCTGATTCCGCGACCGACTCCGCTTCCAAACGGCATGACAGCGTGGCTGGAGACCTTTCGCAATGGCGTCCTGGACAGGCTGTCCCCAGCGGATCGTGCGAACGCGCTCGACCAGACCGTCCGGCTGCTGCAGCCGATTCTCCGCGACGGCGACGGAAACTGGGTTGCCGATTATGTAAGACTGCGATTCGCCGCCCGCGCCTAGCGGCAGCCCCCGGCCGATTCGTCCGCAATATCGAGATTGCAGAGGCAACGCTCCAGCAACGCATTGAATCGCGTCAACTCACTGTCCGTGACCCCCTGCCAAAGCCCGGCCTGCAACCCCCGCACCGTCTTTTCGACCGACTGCACGAGCCGCTCTCCCGCAGGTGTAATACGTGCCGTAACGATCCGGTCGTTCACCGGGTCCTTGCCCCGCACGATGAAACCGGCCTCTTCCAGGTGTTTAAGCAGCGCTTGAGTGGTCTGCGGAGTGATGTAGCAGGATCGGGCAAGCTGCGCACCGGAGCTGCCAGGCGTATTGCGCACGGCAAACAGCACCTGCATCTGCGCGGTGGTAACGCCCTGGGGTCGAAGCTCATCGTCCATCAGCACGCGAAAGTGCGTCAGGATGCGCTTCATGGCCCGTAGCGCCTGCCTGGTCTGCTGATACCGCTGGTCCCGCTGACTCTCGTCCACAGGCTTCGAAATGTTCGATCTCTTTGCCAAATTAATATCAGTAAGCTGATATTATCTCAGGAAGCTGATATGTCAACCGCCGTCGCTACGCTGAGCCTCGCTCCCCCCATCTGGAAGCCGCGCCATAATCCATGGGCCGTCGCCCTGACGGTGACGCTGGCGACCTTCATGGAGGTTCTCGACACCTCGATCGCAAACGTTGCCTTGCCTCACATGGCCGGCACACTCGGCGCCAGCCAGGACGAAGCCACCTGGGTCCTGACCAGCTACCTCGTCTCCAGCGCCATCGTGCTTCCCATCTCCGGATGGCTCTCCAACCGGTTCGGACGCAAGCGCTTCTACATGACCTGCGTGGCGTTGTTCACCATCTGCTCGCTTCTCTGCGGTCTCGCGCAGACGCTTCCCATGCTCATCATCGCTCGTATCCTGCAGGGAGCCGGCGGCGGCGGTCTCGCGCCCAGCGAGCAGGCAATCCTCGCCGACACCTTCCCTGTCGAAAAGCGCGGGCAGGCCTTTGCCGTCTACGGCATGGCCGTAGTCGTTGCCCCCGCGATCGGACCTACGCTCGGCGGCTGGATCACGGATAGCTTCAACTGGCACTGGATCTTCTTCATCAACATTCCGGTCGGCTTGCTCTCGCTGTACCTCAGCAATCGCATGGTGGAAGATCCACCGCACCTTAAGGTCCGCATGAAGCAGTCCCGCAACGAACGGGTCGACTTCTTCGGGCTTGGCCTGGTCGCCATCGGCGTTGGCTTCCTCGAGTTCACGCTCGACAAGGGACAGGAGAAGGACTGGTTCGGCTCGCAGATGATCGTCACCTGCGCGATCCTCGCACTCGTGACCCTCATCACCTTCGTCATCTGGGAGTGGAACCACTCCCATCCCATCGTCGATCTGAAGCTGCTGAAGAACCGCAACTTTGGAACCGCCGTCTTTCTGCAGCTGGTCCTGGGCATGGTGCTGTTCGGGAGCACGGTGCTGATCCCGCAATATCTGCAGGTGCTTCTGGGATACACCGCCGAACGCGCAGGCATGGTACTCTCCCCCGCCGGTTTTGTGATGATGATCATGATGGCGGTGGCGGGCCGTTCGCTGGGTAAATTCGACCCGCGCCTGATGGTGGCGATGGGCTACGCCGCAACCGCGGCGGGTATCTACAACCTCACGCGGCTCGATCTCAATACCGCCTTCACAACCGTGACGCTCTGGCGCATGATCCAGGTGGTCGGCCTGCCCTTTGTATTCATCCCCATCAGCACGCTGAACTATGTAGGCGTTCCCGCGGACAAAACCAACCAGATCTCCAGCCTCTCCAACTTCGCGCGCAACCTGGGCGGAAGCATGGGAACCGCGCTGCTGACGACCTATATCTTCAGAAGCTCACAGGTCCACCAGGCCGCACTCGCCGCAAACGTAATCCCCGGCAGTGTTCCTTACCGGCTGTATATGGATCGCATGACGTCCATGCTGATCTCGCACGGAACGTCCACGGCAGCCGCCACGCAGATGGCTATCGGGCACGCCTACCAGGAGATGCTGCGCCAGGCGCAGATGTTGAGCTATGAGAGCGCGTTCTTTATCCTCTCCGTCGTCATCTTCTGCCTCATCCCCCTGCCGTTCGTCATGCGGCTGCCCGAAAAGAGGGTCAAGCCTGATCCGGAGGCAATGGGCGGACACTAGTGTTTCTCCTGCGATTCCATCGCCTTCAGGGCCAGCACGAACGACCCCGGTTGAACCGCTACCGCTCCTTCATAAGGCCGCGCCAGATCGGCGATCGCCGATAACGCGGTTGCCACCACAAAGGTAAGCGCTCCCACCTGGCAGTAGTGAAGCCACTTTTTGTCGTTCCCCAGCAAGCATGACGAAACAATCGTAGCCCCTCCGCCTAGAACCAGCAGAACCCACAACAGCGAGGGCATCTGGTCGCTGCGCTGGTGTTCGCGCATATTCCTCCGCTCGGCAAGATCGCTCATGGCGTACTGGATATGATCGATGCTGTTGGTCACGATGGCGGTCTCTGGCTTTGCGGTCTCGAGAACCTGCCACATCTCACCCAGAACAGCAGTTGTAGGACGATCTTCCTGCTGGTGCTGCATGGCCGGCCACTCCTCCTTCACGACAACCGATTCATAGCGCCGGGCCAGCTCACGGATTCGCTCTTTCTGGGGAGAAGGCAGTCCCCCTGCGACCCGGTAGACATTCAGCATCGAGGTCGCTTCAAGATCCGCATCGATCTGGGCTGCCCGAAATCCCTCCCATACCGTGTAGAGCATGAAGCCCAGAATGACTCCATACGTGGTCCCGAGCACCCCCAGCTGCCATCCGGTCACGTCGTTGAGCAGCTTGCGATTCTGAATCGGCCATAGACGATTCAGAACCATAACCAGCAGAAGCGCTCCGGCAACGGAAAGACAGATCACAATCGATGTTTGCGCATAGCTCAGCATCACGGGGATCACCTGCCTGATTCGCCAGAGTAAGCCATCCGCTCCCGCCCTCTTTCTGCCGGGAAGCGAATGGGAGTGCGGCCGCTCCTATTTCATGGAACTTTCATGAATCCGGCGGGAAGCATTCTTTCGGTACATGTCTTCTCCTGGGTGTATGCGAGACGAGGATGCATGTGTATGCGAGATTAGCCCAAAGCCGGCGGCAGTGTCAGCCGTTCTCTTTTTTTAAGAACAGGTTACGAATCGCCCCAGTCGGTGCGCGGCCATCGTCCGAACCATTTACACTGATAAGTGGGTAAGGATTCTGCGCCACCACGAAGGACATAGGTTTTGTTCAACTCAGTCTTAGCAAAAGTCTTTGGAACCAATAATGAGCGGGCGGTCAAGCGGCTGGTACCGACCGTTGCCCAGATCAACGCGCTCGGGTCCGCCACGGAGGCACTCAGCGACGACGAGCTGCGCAATAAGACGGCTGAGTTCCGGCAGCGGATCGTCGAGGCTATCGCGGGCATCGAAGACACTCCGGAGAACGCAGACGCGCGTTCCGCCGCCGAAACGGCCGCACTCGACGCCATTCTCCCCGAGGCCTTCGCCGTCGTCCGCGAGGCCGGCCGTCGCGTCGTGCACATGCGCCACTTCGACGTGCAGTTGATTGGTGGAATGGTGCTGCACTCCGGCAAGATCTCCGAAATGAAGACCGGCGAAGGAAAAACCCTCGTCGCTACCCTTCCCTGCTACCTCAATGCACTCGCCGGACGCGGTGTGCACGTCGTCACGGTCAACGACTATCTGGCCAAGCGCGACGCCGAGTGGATGGGCAAAATCTACGGCTTCCTCGGCCTTTCGGTCGGCGTCATCGTGCACGACCTCGACGATACGCAGCGCCGCGAAGCCTATGCCGCCGATATTACCTACGGCACCAACAACGAGTTCGGCTTCGACTACCTGCGCGACAACATGAAGTTCGAGATCGCCGACCAGGTCCAGCGCGGACACTACTACTGCATCGTCGACGAAGTGGACTCCATCCTGATCGACGAAGCCCGTACGCCGTTGATCATCTCCGGTCCCACCGACCAGACCACCGACAAGTATGCCCGCGTCAACGTCATCATTCCCCAGCTCGAAAAGGGAGAGCTGATTGAGACGCTCGAAAACAAGACCTGGAGCGGGGACTACGTCGTCGATGAGAAGACCCGCGCGATCACGGTTACGGATGAGGGCTGGGAGAAGATCGAAAAGCTGCTCGGCATCGGCAACATCGCCGACCCGGAGAACTGGGACCTGAAGCACCATGTCGAGGTCGCCATCAAGGCGCACTCCCTCTACAAGCGCGACGTCGAATACGTCGTGAAAGAGGGCGAGGTCATCATCGTCGACGAATTCACCGGCCGCCTCATGCCGGGCCGGCGCTGGTCCGACGGCCTGCACCAGGCAGTCGAAGCCAAGGAAGGCGTCACCATCCGCAAGGAAGACCAGACCCTTGCGACCATCACCTTCCAGAACTACTTCCGCATGTACAAGAAGCTCTCCGGCATGACCGGAACCGCCGAGACCGAGGCCGCGGAGTTCGACAAGATCTACAAACTCGAGATCGTCGTCATCCCGACGAACCGTGCCATGCTGCGAATCGAGAATGCCGATGTGGTCTATCGCACGGCCAAGGAGAAATACTTCGCCGTGGCCGACGAGATCGCCCGCCTGCACGAGGAGCGGCAGCCGGTCCTCGTCGGCACCACCAGCATCGAGAAGTCCGAGCTCCTCTCGGAGATCCTCAAGCGCAAGGGCGTTCGCCATGTCGTGCTGAACGCGAAGTTCCACGAGAAGGAGGCCGAGATCGTCGCCCAGGCTGGCCGCTTGGGTATGGTGACGATCGCGACCAACATGGCCGGCCGCGGAACCGACATTCTTCTTGGCGGCAATCCCGACTTCATGGCCCGTCAGGACCTCGTGCGCAAGTCGCAGGCTCGCGCTGTCTCCGCCGCGGAAGGAACCATCTCGCCGGTCGCAGGACCGGGAATGTTCCGCTTCTATTACCAGTCGCAGGAGTTCGAGACGACGCTGGAGTCCTGGGACGCCGCCGTCGCCGCTCACTCCAGCGCCGCCCAGAAGGAGCATGACGCCGTCATCGCCGCCGGCGGTCTGCACATTATCGGCACTGAGCGCCACGAAAGCCGCCGCGTCGACAACCAGCTTCGCGGACGCGCCGGACGACAGGGCGATCCCGGAGCCTCCCGCTTCTACCTGTCGCTTGAAGACGATCTCATGCGCATCTTCGCGCGGGAATGGGTCTCCACCCTGCTGCAGCGGCTCGGAATGGAGGAGGGCGTGCCCATCGAGAGCGGCATGATCTCCCGCCGCATCGAGGCCGCGCAGAAGGCCGTCGAAACCCAGAACTTCGAGTCCCGCAAGCACGTCCTCGAGTATGACGACGTCATGAACAAGCAGCGCGAGGCCGTGTACGGCCTCCGCAAGCAGCTGATGCAGGGCGTCGATCAGAAGCAGCTCATCACCGACGACTATCTCTCGACGATCCTGTCGAACATGCTGGATGAAAACACTCCCGAAAAGGTAAATCCGGAAGAGTGGAAGACCGAGGCCTTGTTCACGCAGATCTTCGATCAGTTCGGATCGCATCTTGAGAATGAGGTTGACGTCTCGAATCTCAATCGCCATGAACTGGGCGAAGCCATCTTCGAAAATCTCCGGGGCCGCTATGAGATCAAGGAGCGCATCCTTGGCCCGCAGGCGATGCGCTATCACGAGCGTGTGGTCATGCTCAGTGTCCTCGACGGTCTCTGGAAAGACCATCTGCTCCAGATGGACCACCTGAAGGAGGGCATCGGTCTGCGCGGCTACGCTCAGCAGGATCCCCTGGTGGCCTACAAGAAAGAGTCCTTCGAGATGTTCGAGACCATGATGATGCGGTTCCAGGAGGACACGCTGCGGCACCTCTTCCGGATGCAGATCATCGGTCCCGACGGCACTCCCATCGAGAGCGTCGACCAGCTCCCTCCCGGCTTCGGAGGTTTCGGCCCATCCGTTCCGGAACTCCCCGCACAGCCGGAACTCGCTCCCGCATCGACGCATCCTGCAGCGCCGGAGCACGCGCCCGTCCCGATTCCCACCCGTGCGCCCTCCACGACCATCGATGCCCTCGAGCGCGAGTTCCAGCGGAAAAAACAGCGTGAGCTCGACCAGGCCCGCGCCGTGGGAACCGCCACTGCGACCAACGGGAACGCTCCTCGTGTCACCGGCGAGAAGGTAGGACGCAACGATCCGTGCCCGTGCGGCTCCGGCAAGAAGTTCAAGAAGTGCCACGGCACCGAGGCATAGCAGGCCGGAATCCACGAATATCGACCGCGGCAAACGACAGGTTTGCCGCGGTCTGTCTTTAACTACTTCTCAAGATCATCGAGTAAGAGTTTTGCCTTGGTGGCCAGCGTCATCGCGCCTTCCGTATCGCCCGTGTCCAGGGCCTGCTGTGCCTGCTTCTGAAAGTTTCGAATACGGCTGATCTGTGTCTTTTCCATGTTCAGCTTCTGTGCGGGCAGACTACGCAGACGTCCCTCGATCGAGTTCAGCAGCTCCACTGCCTCCTGCTGGGCACGAGGATTGGCCTCTCCGCCCAGGGAGAGCGCACCGATTGCAGCCTCTTCGGGCGACACCGTAACCGCTGGAGTTTCGGCAGGCGGCGTCGGCTGCGCAGCCGACGTAGTCGTCGGCGCTGACGGTCGCCTTCGCCGTTCGCGTCGGGGCGATGAGCCCGTGGCGACAGGCATCGGCGGCAGGTCCACCTCTGGCGGCTCAATCATAGGAGGCGTCGCCGGTTCTGGAGAGCTCAATAGCGCCATCGGTTGCGTAATGGGCGGCAGGGGCGGAAGCACGGGCTTATGCCTGCAGCCACTCAGGCCGCAGGTAAGCGCGCAGGCAAGCGCCCATCGCATCGCGGTCCTCGCCGTTACCGGGTTGCTGCTATGCCGCCTCAAACGTGCTCTCCCAGGGCTCTACGGCTGGTTCCAGCCGACGTAGCCTTTCTTGTGTCTGCTGCGGAAGCCACCGGCAGCCGCAGCGTGAATGTCGTTCCTCGCTCGTGTGCGCGTGGATCGTTGTTCGAACGCACGTCCAGTGCGCCTCCATGCAGCTGCAGGATGCGATAGGTCATCGCCAACCCGATTCCACTGCCCTTGGGTTTGGTAGTGAAGTACAGCTCAAAGATACGCGGAAGCACCTCCGGAGCGATACCTTCTCCGTCGTCGGTCACCTCCACCACCGCAAACTGATGTTCGCGATGCAGTGTCAGGACCAGCTTCCCTCCCGCTGGCATCGCCTGCATTCCATTCAGCATAAGATTCAGCAGCGCCTGCCGGACAAGCTCCGCGTCCACGCGCACCATCAGCGGATCTTCCGGTGAGTCGACGCGGACGAGGACCCCGTTCTCATGCATCTCGGCGGCGGTCAAATCCACCACCGCGGCCACAACCTGGCGCAGATCCTGCTCGCGCAGCTTCATGTCCATCGGCCGCGAGAAGTCGGCGAGCGTTTGTACGACCCGGTCCAGCCGCTGCATCTCGCCGGCAAGAATATCGACGTGACGCTGCGCTCCCCCAAAGGCCTCCGGCCCCGCCGCCGAAAGCTTGCTGCGCAGCAGCTCCAGGTGAACCACCATGGCGTTGATCGGGTTCTTCACCTCATGCCCGACCCCGGCCGTCAGACGCCCGATGGCCGCCAGACGACGCGAGATCTCCAGCTCCTGCCCGAGCTGCATCACCCACTCCAGGTCGCGCAGCGTCACCAGGGTTCCCATACTTTCTCCCAGGCCATCGTTGAAACGATCCAGCGAGATCTGCACCCTCCGGCCGTCCTCGAGAGTCACGCTTTCGGCGGTGACGGAATCCCCATCGGCAAACGAGGCCAGAACCGCGGCCCCCAGCGCCGTATCCGGCTCGAAGATCTCCTCCAGCTGCCTTCCCACCAGCTCTCCCTCGGGATAGTTCAGAAAGTAAGCAACGGCGTCCGAGACCATCGCGGCTCGGCGGTCTGCCGTAAACAGAAGCACACCGTCCCGAAGGGTATCGAGCATCTGGTTCAGATTCGCCTGCAGCGTCGTAAAACCGGCCTCCTTGGACCGCATCTGCTCCCCCAGGCGGTCGATCGTCTGCGAAACGCGGACCATCGCATCGCTGTCGGCTTTTCCTTGAGCGGCGGAGGCTGCCGGCTCCCCTGCCTGCAGCGTCAGCTTTTCCAGCTGGCGGCTGATCTGTTCAATCGGCTGGAGCGCGGCGTTTGCCAATACCGCGGCGGCCAGCATCGCAGCCAGCGCGGCAAGCAGCGCAAACAGACCAGCCGCCCGCAGCCAGGGCTCGTAGGAGTTGCGAAGAAACGTGGACCGAACCCCGACATGGACCGCGAGAAAGGGCTGGCCATTCCTCTCCAGCGGCTGCACCGTGTCAAACACCTGGGGTCGTCCAAACACCTGCCGGCGCTGATAGGCAATGCTTCCGTTCTGAATGCTCTCGAGGCTGTTTCGCTGGGGAGCCGTCTGATTCACCGCCTCGGGATCGGTGCTCACGACCGTGATGCCACGGGCGTCCGTAACGCTGACATCCTGCACCGTGGGCGAGTAACGCACGATCGCGTTCATCACATCGTCCAGCGGCTGATACCTGCGCAGGGCGCCTCCGACGGCAGCGTACAGGGCTTCGTTCCCCAGGTCCGACGGAGGATTGGCGCGCAGGCCAGTCTCCACCGCCTGCCGCGTCATCAACGTGACCTCGCTCGCGAGCACGTTATTGGCAGCAGCTGTCTGCTCGATGCGCTGTCGCAGAAGCTCGCCGACAAACAGGAGCGAGAGCACCGCAACAATCGCGAACGTCAGTCCGGTAGCCGATACCACCAGCTTCGTCTTCAGCCGCATGCCTAATCCACCAGGGCAGAGTTATTCGAGTATTCCTTCAGTTTGTTCTGCAGGGTCTTCGAACTGATGCCAAGAATCTCAGCGGCTTTTGTTTTATTGTTATGCGTCGCCATCAGGGTCTTCAAAATCAGCTGCCGTTCCGCCTCATCGACCGTGGTCCCCACTTCCACTCGCACCGTATTCTGGTCCTCAAGATAACGCTCCACCTCGCTCGAACGAGAGCTGTCGGAAGCATTCTCCGCGGCTGCGGAACTGAAGCGGCCGCTCTTGGTCGTTGAGGGGGCAAAGCCCGGTTCGCCAAAGTTGGGTGGAAGATGCTCCACGCCCAACATTCCCGTTCCAGCCATGATCGTCGCCCGCTCAATCGTATTCCTCAGCTCCCGAACGTTGCCCGGCCACGAATACGCCGTCAGCTTCTTGAGGAGCGACTCTTTCAGACCGGTCACGGTACAGTTATGCCGCTCGTTCATGTCTCCAATCATCTTCTGCGCAATCGGCGCAACATCTTCAAGGTGCTCGCGCAACGGAGGCATCTGGATGTTGAAGACATTCAAGCGGTAATACAGGTCTCCCCGCAACTCGCCTGCGGCGACCGCCTGCTCAGGATCTTTATTGGTCGCCGCCACGACCCGCACATCCACCGGTGTCTCCGCCTTGCTTCCAAGACGTCGCAGCTTGCGGTCCTCGAGCACACGAAGCAGTTTGGCCTGCGTCGCTGCCGGCATCTCTCCAATCTCGTCCAGAAGCAGGGTTCCCTCTTCAGCCAGCTCGAAACATCCCGCCCTGCGCTCCACCGCACCCGTAAAGGCCCCCTTCTCATGGCCAAAGATCTCACTCTCGATCAGAGTCTCGGGAATCGCGGCGCAGTTCACCGCGACAAACGCCTTCTTGTGGCGGGAGCTCAGTTCATGCAGCGCGCGGGCAACCAGTTCCTTTCCGGTGCCGCTCTCGCCTGTAACCAGTACGCTCACATTCGAGGGCGCAATCCGCTCGATCAGCGAAAACACCGCCTTCATCCTCTCCGAGGTTCCCACCAGCGGTCCCAGCATCCCGGTCTCGCGTTGACGACGCCGTATCGTCTCCAGCTCGGTATCGACATCGACGTGCTGACGGCTCGCATTCTGCAGAATCGTCCTTAGCCGCAGAGGATCCACCGGCTTCGGCACGTAGTCATACGCGCCCTTCCGCATAGCCTCCACGGCGGATTCGATCGAGCCCTGCGCCGTCATCATCACAACCGCCATGTGGTTGGGAAGATCGGCAATACGATTCAGCAACTCCATCCCATCCATCCGTGGCATCTTCAGATCAGTGACCACGATGCCCGGATTCCATGCGATGGCCTTCTCCAGGCCCTCCACTCCGTCGGCGGCGCCTTCGGTCTTATACCCCCAGCTCTCAATCAGCTCAGTCAGTCCCGTACGCGCGTGGACTTCATCTTCGACGATCAAAACTCGTTCCAAATCTTCCTGCTTTCCGTACCAGAGTTTGTCGGCAGATACCTGCTTCGATGCCTCTAAATCCTTAAGTGTACCGTTTCGCGAGGCATCCTTGGATACCCGTTTCAACTGCTCTGCGGCAGATTGTCTAACTCTTGAACAAGAAGCGTTTAGCCTTTCTCCGGGGTTCCACCCCGATCTCCCGGCCTCTTGCGATACTCTTTAAACCTATGCTTCCTCCGGAGATCACCGCCGAGGCTTTTGCCCAACAACGCCAGCAACCTGACCCACCTGTCCTCTTGGACGTTCGGGAACCATGGGAGTTTAGTACCGCGAACCTCCCTGGATCCGTCCTCATGCCCATGGGCGATGTCCCCTCGCGCGCACACCAGGAACTTGATCCGGATCAACCCATCGTCGTGCTCTGCCATCATGGAGCTCGCTCGCTCTCGGTGACCATGTGGCTGCGGAATCAGGGATTTGAACACGTTCAGTCCCTTGCCGGCGGCATCGATCATTGGTCCCGCGCCATCGACGCTGCCGTGCCTCGGTACTGACGTACCCAAAAAGGCCCCTCCGATGCTGCAATCCCGTCGCCGCTGGCAGCGTTTGGGTCGACATTCTGCATCCTAACTCTGGTAATGGCTGCTGATCTACGAAATACCGGCCGTCGGGTAGGGAGCATGAGCACATCGGGCTCGGTACCGCGGGCAAACGGCGTTGAAGAGGAGACGGAAACCGTCGAGTCTTCTCCCAAAACCCGTGAATCGTCCGGCCCCACCCTCTGGACACCCAACGGGAAGCAAAGCCAACCGGCCTCCTCAAATTCCCTGGACTCCCGGAGTATCGCAAGGCTCTGGCAAGAGGAGCCGGATCGAAGCTACGCCCTCCTCGCCGCGATCGTCGAATCCTCCGACGATGCCATCATCAGCAGCGACCTCGACGGAACCATCACCTCTTGGAATAGAGGTGCGGAACGGGTCTTTGGCTATACTGCCGCCGAGATGCTCGGAAACTCCACCTCGGAGCTGGCATCCCCCACCTGCCAGGAGGACACGGAACGCGTTCTCGAAAAAATCCGCCGCGGAGAGTCGGTCGATCATTACGAAACCCTGCGCCGCCATAAGGATGGCAGCGAGATCATAGTGTCCATGACCGTTTCGCCTATCCGAAACTCTTCCGGCATTCTGATCGGAGCCTCCAAAGTCTCCCGCGACATTACCAACACGCGACGCGCCGAGCAGTCCATGCGCAATGCCGACAAACTGGCGCTGGCTGGACGCATGGCCGCCAGTATCGCGCACGAGATCAACAACCCTCTCGAAGCCATCACCAACCTGCTCTATCTCGTCGAGCACGAGACACTCTCCGACGAAGCCCGCACTTATCTCACACTGGCCCAGCATGAATTGGGGCGCGTCTCACACATTGCGTCCCAGACCCTCGGCTTCTTCCGGAACAATCGCGGGCCGTCCTCGACGCTTCTGTCGGAGATCGTCGATAGCGCCCTTTCGCTCCATCTGGGCCGCCTGACCACGTCCAATGTGGCAATTCACCGGGAGTATGCGCCTCTTGCGTCTCTCTTCGTGCACCAGGGCGAGTTGAGACAGGTGCTCGCCAATCTCATCGGCAACGCGCTCGATGCGATGCCGGCAGGTGGACGCCTGAGAGTGCGAATTCGCAAGGCATTGGATCCCGTGACAAAAACCAGCGGCGCGCGAATCATCATCGCGGACACCGGAACCGGGATGAACCGTGCCACCATGCGTCAGATCTTCGAGCCCTTTTACACCACGAAAGGCTCCGCCGGAACTGGCCTGGGACTGTGGGTCAGCAGCCAGATCGTTGCGCGCCACAAGGGACATATCTTAGTCAGAAGCAGCCAGTCTCCCCAACATAGCGGCACCGTCTTTTCCATCTTTCTGCCTCACCTGACTGAAGCGACATCCAGCTACTCCGAAGAGGGTCCCGCTTCGCCATCGCAGCAATTGTCGCTGCCTATCGCCGAGATGCCCTCTACTTCGCGCGAGGATGCGTCTCGTCATACACACGCTGAACCTGACCCACAGTCAACTGCGTATAACGCTGCGTAGTCGAGAGCCTCTCGTGCCCCAGCATCTCCTGGATGGCGCGCAGATCAGCGCCTTCCTCCAGCATGTGCGTGCCGAAGGCATGTCTCAGCGTGTGCGGATGCACGTCCGCGGCTAAGCCCCTGCTCAACGCGATCGCCTTCACAATCCGTCCCACGCTGCGCGTCGTCAGCCTGCAGTCGCCCCGGGCACGCAGGTTCATCAGCAGAGGTCCCTCGTGAACCAGCGCACCCTTGCCGGCAGCGCTCAGCCGCTCCGCACGGACCGGAAGATAGCTCCGCAGCGCTGCCGCGGCCTCGTCTCCCAACGGAACCAGCCGCTCCTTCCGTCCCTTCCCCCGCACCAGGATCGCCTCGTCGCCCCACTTCACGCTGTCCATATTCAGCCCCACCAGCTCGGAGTTGCGAATCCCGCAGCCATAAAGCAGCTCGAAGATCGTCCGTTCCCGCTCCGGCCAGGCAATAGGCTCGGCCTCGGCCGCTTCTGCGCTTCCCTGCCTCTGCTTCGAGGGTGCCTCCAGGGAATTCAACACCCGGTTGACCTCCTCCACGCTCGGAACGCGCGGCAGGTGTTTCGGAAGCTTCGGTGTGCTCACCAGCAGAGCCGGGTTCTGTTCCACCAGCCGCTCCTTCGCCAGCCATCGGAACCAGCTTCGCACCGCAGCCAGCGCCCGCGCCGCGCTTGCCTTCGTCAACCCGCGCTCGTAAAGCACTCCAAGATACGAGCGGATGTGCGTGTGCTCCACCGAGGCGATCCCGGCGCTCGCGCCCAGGCTCTCGGAGAGATACACCGCGAAGCTGCGAATCTCCCGCGCATAGGCCCGCACCGTGTGTTCGGACGCTCCACGCTGATTCGTCAGCATCGCCAGAAATCGCTCCGCCAGATCGCGAAACTCGCCCGCTTCCATCTCCGGCTCCACGGCTAAACCTCCGCCCCGGAATCAGGCCGCTTCCCTCGCGGATGATGCATGCGATGAACCTGCTTCAGACGGCCCAGGGCCACGTGCGTGTACACCTGCGTCGTCGCAATGTCGGCATGTCCCAGCAGCGTCTGCACGCTTCGCAGGTCGGCTCCGTGATCCACCATGTGGGTCGCACAGCTGTGGCGCAACTTGTGCGGGCTCGCCTTCCTTCCCGCGGGAGAAACGCTCCGCACCATCTCCCACACCCACTGCCGTGTCAGGGGTCTCCCCCGCACGCTCAGAAAGAGCGTGCGCTCTCTCTTCGTGCCTTCAAGCTCCGGACGCCCCAACGCGAGATATCGTTCCAGCGCCTCCAGTGCCGATCGGCCCAGCGGAACGATCCTCTCCTTGTCGCCCTTGCCGCGAACCTGCGCCCGGCCTGTATCCAGGTGAAGATCCTCCACATGCAGCGAGCAGATCTCCCCTACGCGCAGCCCGCCACCATACAGGAGCTCGAGAATCGCGTGATCCCGCAGCGCCAGCCCATCCGCATCGGCAACACGCGCGGCCACGCCCGTCTTCTCCAGCATCTCCGCCACCTCGCTCTCGGCGAGGCTCTTCGGCAGAATCTTCCAGCTCGACGGGCTCTCCACATTCACCGTCGGGTCGTGCGAGATCTTCTTATCCATCAGCAGCCAGCGATAGAACCCTCGCAGCGCGCTCAGCTTCCGCGCAACCGACCGCGAATCGACCCCGTGGCTTCGCAAACTCTCCATGAAGCCCCCGACATCCTCCTGCCCCGCCGTGACCAGCAGGCCGTCACGCCCCTCCACATGCTCGGCAAACTGCTCCAGGTCGCACCGATAAGCCTCGCAGGTCGCCGGCCTCATCCCCTTCTCCACGCGCAGGAACACCATGTACTCCCGCACAATCTGGAGATTACCCGACTGCTGCAACCGTGCTTGCATGAACCGATTATCTCCGCCACCGCCCGGGAAAATCCGACCCCGCTCGTTCGCGTACCAGCTTAGCTACGAACCCTCCGTCGTACTCCCCTCGAAAATTGTTCGCATCGGCCGACTAATATCGTTCCCAAAATCCGGATTCCGATATCGCCTTCCCGAAACCTCATTCGAAAGGAGAAATCTCATGCCCCATCTCAATCCCCTGCTGGCGCTCGGTGTGCTGGTCTCCACCGCCGCCACCGATGCCGTCTACGTGCTATTCAACGCCGCCGTCTCCTCGCGCCGCCGCGTTCCAGCCGCCACCTGGAGCAGTATCTGGTACATTCTGTCCGCCTTCGCCGTCATCAGCTACACCAGGCACTGGATCTACGTCCTCTTCGCCGCCCTGGGATCGTGGATCGGCGCCTACGTCTCCATGACCTTTCTCACCCGGCCAAAGGAGATCCCTGGACCCAAAGTCTCCTGAGCGCCCCCTGAACCCCTTGGCGACCACAGCCCTGAACCCCGCTGCTAAACTTGAGACAGTCATGTTCGAAAACCTCTCAGACAAGCTCCAGCGATCCTTCAAAAACCTCCGCGGTCAGGGCTCCATCACCGACGAGAACATCTCCGACGCCCTGCGCGAGATCCGCCTCGCCCTGCTCGAGTCCGACGTGAACCTCGCCGTCGTCACCGAGCTGGTCGAGCACATCCGCGCCCGCGCCATGGGCTCGCAGGTCGCCACCGCCCTCTCCCCCACTGAGCAGATCGTCAAGATCGTCCACGACGAGCTTGTCAACGTTCTCGGCAAGGACACCGCCCGCTTCCAGAAGTCCTCGCAGCCCCCGTCGGTCATCCTCATGGCCGGGCTCCAAGGCTCCGGTAAGACGACCACCTCCGGAAAGCTCGCCCAGTGGCTCAAGAAGGCCGGGCACCGACCCATGCTCGTCTCCGTCGACGTCTATCGTCCCGCCGCGCGCGAGCAGCTCGCCATCGTCGCCCGCTCCATCAACGCCAATCTCTACGAGGGCGATATCAAGGGCGAACCCGCCGACTCCCGCCTCGTCGAGCGCCTCGCTCGCGAAGCCAGGCGCGAGGCCGCCAACTTCGGCTGCGACATGCTCATCGTCGACACCGCCGGCCGCAACCACATCGACTCCGAGCTCATGGACGAGATGGCCGGCCTCAAGAAGCTACTCTCGCCCTCCGAGATCCTCTTCATCGCCGACGCCATGACCGGCCAGGACGCCGTCAACTCCGCCAAGGCCTTCAACGACCGCCTCACCATCACCGGTGCCATCCTCACCAAGATGGACGGCGACGCCCGCGGCGGCGCAGCCCTCTCCATCCGCCACGTGACGGGAGCCCCTATCAAGTTCCTGGGCACCGGCGAAAAGCCCGACGCCTTCGAGCCCTTCCACCCCGACCGCATCGTCTCCCGCATCATGGGCCACGGCGACATCGCCACCCTTCTCGAGCGCGCCGAGGAGCGCCTCGACCGCGGCAAGGCCGAGCAGTTCGCCAAGAAGGCTCTCTCCGGCGACGGCTTCACCCTCGAGGACTTCCGCGACCAGCTCCGTCAGATCAAAAAGATGGGCTCCATGAAGTCCATCCTCAAGATGCTTCCCTCCGTCGGCCCCTTCGCCGGAATGCAACAGGCCATCGACAACGTAGACGAAGGCCAGTTCACCCGCGTCGAGTCCATCATCAACTCGATGACCAGGAAAGAGCGACTCGACCACGAGATCATCAACGGCAACCGGCGCAAGCGCATCGCCAAGGGCTCCGGAACCACGGTCCAGGACGTCAACAACCTCCTGCGACAGTACGCCCAGATGCGCAAGGTCTTTAAGACCATGGGCTCAGGCGGAGGCATGAAGGCCCAGCAAAGAATGATGAGCCAGATGCAGGGACGACAGCGGTTCGGAAGATAGCTTTGACGAGGATGTCAGAGAGCCACCAAATGACAACGTTCGAGTATGAACAAGATGACAAACCCCGCTCGATGCGTGAAGCAGGCGTGCGACAACGTCGACAAACAATGCTTTACCAACCGCACATTGCACCTTTGACTGCATATGCGGCCAAGCTGCGCGAGCGTGGTTCAGTAGAGGTCCCTGAGTTCGACCCATTTGACGGTGGGATTCATGCGCAAGTCTTTCTTATTCGAAAAGCCCGGTCCAATGACAGCTAGCCAAGACGGTTCGGGATTCATTAGCCGCAACAACGATGATCCCAGTGCGGAAGCAACGTTCAACTTTATGCAACATGCAGGGATCCCTCGAAAACTAACTGTTACGTGGAATGTAATCCCCTGGTGGAATGGAACACGTAAAGTGACGGGGCAGGAGTTGGACGAAGGTGTAGCCCGGAGCATTGGAACTCGTCAGCCTCCTTCCAATGCTCCGGGCTGTAGTTCTGGTTGGAAGCAAGGCTGCAAAAGCCAAGGCATATCTCGGCGAGACAGATCTTACATTGTTAACTTCGGCGCACCCATCGCCGCTGGTCAGAGCAAAATTTCCAGCGAGATGGAACGCAATCTCTTCACAGTGGGCGCAGGTGCCAGCCGTTTTAGCCGAGAGAGCAGTCTAGGCGGGTGGCCCATAAATTCCGAATAACCTACCATCGGGTGCCGGGTGCCCCATTCATGCGGTCTCATCGCATGAGTGGGACATTCGCGCAAAGCGCGAACCTGCCCGATACCCGAAAAAACGTGTCATCCTGAGCGAAGTGGTTCGCGCATTTGCGAACCACGCAGTCGAAGGACCTGCGGTTGCTTTTCCAGTCCTCAAACCTCACCAATCATCTTCACCGGCTGGCCCCACTCTTCGCTCAGATCCACCCAAGCCGGATTCTCCCGTTCAATCAACCCTATCTTCTTGGCGCGAGACCATCCCTTCAACTGCTTCTCTCTCGCAATTGCATCCTGAACATAGGGATGCCGCTCAAACCACACCAGTCGGTTGCAGTTGTACTTTTTCGAATACCCTTCGAATCGACCTTGCTTGTGTTGCTCAACCCTAAGTTCAATCTCACTCGTCATACCGACATAGAAGTTATGACTGCGACTTGCACAATGTAGGTGTAATACATGGCTTCGTTCATCGAGCCCAGCATAGCAGCGCATCTCCCCTGAACTCGAGCAAACCGCAGGTCCTTCGACTGCGTCTGGCGCAAAGAACGCGCCAAACTTCGCTCAGGATGACAAATCCCTGGACGTCACGCAGGGCCGCGCACCGCGTAAAGCGCGAACCCAACCCATCCCATCGGTCATCCCACTCCTCCCAACATCTCTCCATCACCAGCCCGCTTCTGGGACTACAATTGCGCACCCCGGGGAAGTGCAATTCAAGCCTTGTGAAAGAGAGATCCATCATGCTCGGAGAACAGATTGGCGAAACCAAAGGAAAAAGACTTGTCCGACGGGTCATCTCCATCGACCCACCAGCCGCAGAAGTTTCCTTCGAAGACACCGGCCAGATATTCGGTACTCCCACCACCGGTATGGGAACCTACACCTCCGTCATCCGTCCGGATGGCTCCATTCTTGGCCAGGGACAGGGCCTCAGCTTGACGGAGGATGGCGAGGCCATCACCTGGACCGGAACCGGCGTAGGTAAATTCGGCCCCGGAGGTGCTGTCAGCTACCGCGGCATGCTGTTCTTCCAAACCGCATCCCAGAAGCTTGCGCGCGTCAACAACGTCTGCGGAGCCTTCGAATACGAAGTGGATGCCTCCGGCAACACCCTCTCCAAAATATGGGAGTGGAAGTAGAGCTGAATCGGTTGGGCCGAGTGGCCCGAACCTCCTCCACGAAATCGGGTGCCCATCTTCGCGACGGCATCATCGTCGCCAAGGTGGGCATTCGCGCGGAAGCACGAACCATCCCCGCGTGGAATCCGCGATAAACTGCCTCCACGGCCCTTCAAGTGAAGCGAAGGAGGCACCATGATCCCCACCACCCTTGTCCCGTTCCTCTCTGTCCGAAACGGAGCCAAGGCAGTCGAGTTCTACAAGGCCGCCTTCGCAGCCGAAGAGCTCTTCCGCTTCGAAGACCCGACCAGCGGCGTAGTCTGCAATCTCGCCATCAACGGCTACGGCTTTTGGGTCGCCGATGAAGCCCCCGAGTACAAAAACTTCAGCCCCGAGACCCTCAACGGCGGCACCGTCCGCATGATCCTCACCATCGAAGACCCCGACGCCGCCTTCGACCGCGCCATCGCGGCCGGCGCTACCCCCATCTGCCCCATCAGGACCGAACACGACTGGCGCATCGGACGTGTTCTCGATCCCTTCGGCCATCACTGGGAGATCGGCAAGCCACTCGCCTGACGCAACTAGATCAAAAACATCCGTCCCGGGTTTCGCCACAAACCTGTCAAGCCCTATACCCATTTAAATCACCTATCATCAACAATTTAAAAGTGCCGATCAGTTTAACCTGATTCGCTATACTGGAATGGAAATCAAACAAGTGGGAAAGCCCCGGCATTCTAATGCCTGGGGCTTTCCTCTTTAGAATCAAGATTTTGACCCATAAATTCCCTGCTTTCAATATTTTAGCCCTGTGCAAATCGCGTAAGCTGCTCCAATAAAAGCGCTTATGAAATCACCACCCGGGGGTAGGGCCTGGGCGAGCAAAAAGAGCCTCCACTCTCCGTCGGGCGTGAAGCGACACCATACGAATAAAAATGAATTCCCGCCGGGTCTCTGCTAGGTTTGTAGCCCCGGGACAATTGCCTCATCGTATTGAATTGCTGAGCCTTGTTCGATTCCTGTCCCGAGGTGAAACGAGAGCCCGGATTTCCACGGGCAGAGGTCTTAATGGTCATCGACGGCAGGGCTGTCGGAACGGACTTTGTAGTGGAATCTGCCTACTGTGTCGTTGGCTCCGGAATGGGGGGAGCCGCGGTTGCGTACACCCTCGCCAGGGCTGGTCAGGACGTGCTTCTCGTCGAAGCAGGAAACGTCAACGGACTTCCTCCTGAGCGCCACGACAGTGTCACCGCGGAGATTACCGGCCGCCCCTTCGGCATCCCCGTTACCCGCTCCATCTCCCTCGGGGGAACCAGCAATCTATGGCATGGAAACAGCAACCCTCTCGAAGAGATCGACTTCGAGCCCCGGCCCTGGCTCGGCCTCGCCGGCTGGCCCATTCGCCGGAAAGATCTCGACCCCTTTTACGATCGAGCCGCGCAGATGCTTGGCCATGAGGAGTGCGCCGGCCTGCGACCTGAAGCGCTCAGCGCTTCCGCCCGCCGCGCGATGAAGGCAATCGACTTCGATTCCTCCATCCTGCAACAGAAGCTGATGGAGTATCGAAAGCCGCCTCACCTGTGGCAGAAAAAACTTCTCGAGCTCGCTAAGGCCGGACAGCTTCGATGTCTCCTCAACACCTGCGCGCTCGAGTTGATCTCGAATGAAGAGGGCAACCGGATCATCGCTCTCAAGGCAGGCGCGGGTGGAAAGATCTTCCGGATCAAAGCGCAGAGGTTTATCCTTTGCGCCGGCGCCCTCGAGACGCCCCGATTGCTGCTCAACTCCCGCTCCCGCAGCCCGGAGGGTATCGGCAACGATCACGACATGGTCGGCCGCTTCCTCATGGATCATCCTACCGGTCCGTTCTCAATGCTTCGCTTTCGATTTCCGCTGCGCGCGCCCGCCTATTCCACGCTCTCGCTTCCCGGCGGCTTCAGGCATCTGCGCGTCTCCCTTACGCTCCGGCCGGAACACCAGGCAGCCGCCGCTGTGCCCAACCACTACTTCATGATTCGACCCTGCATTGCCGGGCAACACATCCGGGCAGACCTGAGACTTTCCTTTATCGGCACGCGAGGCCTGCGCGACCTTTCGGTCGGCCAGATTGCCGGAATCTTCGGCTCGCCCAATCTGCTCTACCGCATCCTTGTTGCGCGCTGCCGCTTGCCCGCGATCTACCGCTATGGTGAGCTGTTCTTTATGACCGAGCAACTGCCGAACTCCGACAGCCGCACCCGTCTCTCCCCAAAAGTACGAGATCGATTCGGCTACCCGGTCGCTTCCGTGCATTGGCAGCTCCATTCAAGAGATTTCACTAGCTTTGAAACCTTCACGCGCCTGGCCTTCGACAAAGGCCTGCGATCCAGACAACATCGCATCGAGGCCGTAGATCGAATCGAGGACTGGACAAAACATCTCACCTCTGCGGCTCATCATCTGGGAACCGCGCGCATGTCGGATTCTCCCTCGGGAGGCGTCGTCGACGCGCAGCTCCAGGTCTTTGGGGTGAACAATCTCTATGTCTGCGACGGTTCTGTGTTTCACACAGCCGGAAGCGCAAATCCATCCCTGACGATCACCGCGCTTGGAATCCGTCTCGCCAACCATCTTATGGAGAAGCGAGTTTGACGCCGTCAAAGCAATCGTGAACTGATAGATGCCATGGAACCGAAGATCACCGAGGCCGAGATCGCCACGCTCGTGGACACCTTCTACGCCAGGGTCCGTATCGATCCCGATATCGGTCCCATCTTCAACGCCATCGTGGGTGACTGGCCTCATCATCTCTCCACACTCAAGGATTTCTGGTCGACCATCCTGCTCACCACCAGCCGCTACAAAGGCGACCCCATGATGACGCATCTTCAACTTCCGCTCGACCCTGAGCACTTTGAGCGCTGGCTCAGTCTCTTCGCCGTGACGGCAAACGAAGTTCTGCCGCCCCGTCATGCTGCCAACGTCATTGCCCGATCGCAGAGAATCGCGCAAAACTTCAAAGCCGGCATCGCCTATAAGCGGCAGCAGAGCCCCTCCACAACCTAGACTCTCGCCGGCGAGGTCGACGGCCAGCTAACGCGCGTCTCAGCGGAGAAATGAGGCTCTTGCCCGGGATCGGGCACACCTAAGCGGGAGGCAAATCTCCGAATCAAAACAAAGCTGTGCAGGAAAAACGGTTGTTTAGCATAAGATTGTCGCAAACTGGTATCGGGGCCACCCACTTGGACATTCATACTCTGCACGTCGAGCATGCCGTCTTTCTCGCCTCGTATACCATCCTGACTGTCGCCAACTCATGGCTCTACAAAGGGACAAAGGGGGTTTACGCCTTCTCCCTTTATGGCTTTTTCGTCTTTCTGGGGGCGAGCGCGGTCGCGATGAGAGGGCATATCCCCGACCTTATCTCGATCGTTCTTGGAAACCTCTTCGTCGTAATCGGCTACGCCTTCCTTTCTTTCTCTCTCATCGGCTTTCTGGGTCGCAAGACTTCGTATTTCTACCTGCAGATCTTTTTGTTCCTGATCGGTCTGGTCACCATGCTGCAGTATGGCTGGTTTCATCCAGATACGGGAAAGCGGCTTATAGCACTTAGCCTGGTGCTCGGCTGTCAGCATGGCCAGATCGCTTTCTTTCTTTATCGCAATCGCAGCCCGGCCCTGCGAATTCCTATCCTCTCGATGACGCTGATGTTGGTCGGGCTTTGTATCACCAACATCGTCCGCATTGTAGGAGTCGCACTCCATGGTGCCCCGCATAACTACCTCAACGCGGGACCGTTCCTTGCATGGATTCTCATCGTCAACTCCTGCCTGCAAGTGGGAGCCATGGTCTCCTTCGTCTGGATGACGGCGGCCATGCTGCGCGGCAAGCTCGAGGTCCAGACAATCACCGACCCTCTTACCGGGGCATTGAACCGCCGCGGCGTGGAGCGCGCCGCTGAGCAGAGCATTCTGATCTGCAGAAAAGATTCCGTGCCCCTCTCTGCGGTTGTAATCGACCTGGATGCTTTCAAACAGATCAACGACTGCTTCGGACATCATTGCGGCGACGCCGCCTTGATTGCCGTCGCCGCATGTCTCCGGAATCACCTGCGCCCAGACGATATCCTCGCTCGCATCGGTGGAGATGAGTTCGCCGTACTGCTGCCTCGAACCTCGATCGCCGAAGCCTCCACGATCATCGAACGGATCCGCGTCTCCATTGCTGCGACCGAGATTGTCTACGGCCAGATCCACACGAGGGTGAGTGCAAGCTTCGGGCTCGCCGAGCTGAACTCGCCTGAGCAGGACTGGGAGCAGCTTTTCATGCGGTGCGACAAAGCGCTCTACGAAGAGAAGAATGCAGGCCCAACCAAATTACGCCCCAGGGACGTCTCCAGTTCCAAGCTGGGTCTGCTCCCAAACTGACCTGAAGCAAGGCAATCGCGAATCCGCGGATTGGATAACCGCTCACGGCACTTCCAGCCAGACGGTAACATGCGAACTATGGTCCTTCCATCTTTCGACATCCCACGCGTCCGATCCGTTGCAATCGGAGTACGGAAGATCTGCCTCCTCCTTCTCGCCTCGCTTCTTCCGTCCAGAACGCCTGCGCAAAGCTTTCAAGACATCAAGCCAAGTCCCCCGCAACTGCAATGGCAGGATCTCGAGATCGGTGTCATCCTGCACTTTTCCACCAACACCTTCCTGAATCGCGAGTGGGGAGACGGTACCGCGTCCCCTTCCGTCTTCAACCCAGCTCACGTCGACACCGATCAATGGATGCAGGCCGCCCGAGCGGCGGGCGCGAAGTACGCCGTACTTGTCGCCAAACATCACGACGGTTTCGCGCTGTTTCCGAGCGCCCACACCGACTACTCCGTCAAATCCAGCCCCTGGCTCAACGGCAGAGGCGACCTCGTCCGCCTCGCTTCCGACTCCGCGCGCAAGGCCGGTCTTGGCTTCGGAATCTATCTCTCTCCATGGGATCGACACGATTCCCGCTATCCCGATCCCAAGGCCTACGACGCTTACTATCTTTCCCAGCTCACCGAGCTCGCCAGCCACTATGGTCCTCTCACCGAGTTCTGGCTCGACGGAGCAGGCTCCGAGGGCCGTACTTACGACTTCGACACGATCGTCCAAAAGCTGCGCACCTACCAGCCCAATACCCTCGTCTTCGCCGACGTTGCGCTCTATAAGAACGCAGACATCCGCTGGGTCGGCTCAGAAGATGGAACCGTTCCCTACGAAAACTGGAACGTCATCGACCGCTCGGGCTACCTCCGCTGGCGCCCCATCGAGGCCGATACTCCGCTTCGCAAGCTTCACTGGTTCTGGCATCCTAATGACGAAAGCTCTCTCCTCTCGGTCGACGAGCTGCTCGACATCTATACCAGAACCGTAGGTCGGGGAGCACAGCTCATGCTGGGCCTCGCACCGGATAACACCGGACGTCTGCCCGATGCCGATGTCGCCCGGCTGCGCGAGTTCGGTGAGGCTGTTCAGCGCCTTTACAGCACCAATCTCGCTCTCAAAGCGATGCACCCCTCGAAGGCTCCTTCTGACGCAGCCATCGATAACAACCCCGCGACCTTCTGGTCCGCACCTGAACGGCATGCCACCCTGGAACTCCAGTTCGACAAGCCCGTCACCTTCGACCGCGCCGTCACCATGGAATGGCTCAACGAGGGTCAGCGCATCGAGGAGTACAGCATCGAAGCCTGGCAGAACGGCGCATGGAGATCGCTCGTTCACGCCCATGCCATCGGCCATAAGAAGATCGATCTCTTCCCCGCTACGACGACACAGCGTGTCCGCTTGAACCTGCTGTCTACAGTCGGATCGGCGGCGATCCGCGAGTTTCAACTCTACGATGGCGCAAGCAGCGTAAAGAGCTCAACGCCGGGGAAATAACTTCGAAGGCTCCTCCGCGTGACGCAAAATCTGCATCGTACCTCTCGTAATGCAAATCTGTGTTAGGAGAATGAGAAAAGAAAATGATCCTCCTTCTGATCATCCTGATTTTGCTCTTCGGATTTGGTGGCTATCGCATGGGTCCCGGTCTGGGCTACTACGGTGGTGGAGGCCTCAGCCTGATCCTCACCATTGTCCTCCTCCTTCTTCTTCTGAAGGTCATCTGAACCAGCTGTATTCGCAGGTGTGCTCGTGGCCCACATTCCTTGCAGGAATGATGGGCCACTGTTTGCTAGCGTCGCCTGCTCGTGGCCCCGCCCAGAAGCGAGCCCAACACCCCGCGCACGATCTGCCGGCCGACCGTACTTCCCATGGTGCGCGCAGCACTCTTCACCATCGCCTGCACCACGGTATCGCCGCGCCCACGCGAGCCGCCGCCACCGAGGATGCCTCCAAGCGCAGTGCCCGCAGCTTCCAGGCCCCCCAGCCATCCTCCGCCCTGCTCTACCGTTCCCGCGCCTGCCCCGCCTGAAGCGGGCGCGGCCTCCGCAGTCGACGCGGCCACTTTGCCCTTCAGCTTCTCGTAGGCCGACTCGCGATCGACCGTCGCCTCATAAATTCCCGCAACCACCGAACCCTTGATCAGGGCTGCTCTCTGCTCCGCAGTAATCGGCCCAATCTGGCTGTGCGGTGGACAGATCATGGCACGCTCGACCACGCCTGGAATGCCCTTCTCGTCGAGGAACGAGATCAGCGCTTCGCCAACGCCCATCTGCGTAATCACCTCTTCCACATCGAGCTTGGGATTGCTTCGGAAGGTCTGCGCGGCCGCCTTCACCGCCTTCTGGTCCTTCGGGGAAAACGCGCGCAGCGCATGCTGAACACGATTTCCCAACTGACCCAGCACCGTGTCTGGAACGTCGATCGGATTCTGCGTTACGAAGAAGACGCCAACACCCTTCGAGCGAATCAGCCTCACCACCTGCTCGATCCGTGACTGCAGCACCGGGGGAAGGTCGTTGAACAGAAGATGAGCCTCATCGAAGAAGAAGACGAGCTTCGGCTTCTCCGGATCGCCCACCTCGGGCAGCTTTTCGAACAGCTCACTCATCAGCCACAGCAGAAACGTCGCATACAGCTGCGGCGACTGAAGCAACTTGTCAGCCGCCAGGATATTCACAACGCCTTTGCCGGCTGAATCGGTCTGCAGAAGGTCTTCGATATTCAGTGCAGGCTCGCCGAAGAACTGATCTCCGCCCTGCTGCTGCAGCGCCACCAGCCCGCGCTGGATGGCCCCGATGCTCGCCGCCGAAATATTGCCGTAGTTCGTCTGATACTCCTTCGCATGCTCGGAGACATGCTGCAGCATCGCCTGCAGGTCTTTCATGTCGAGCAGCAGCAGGCCGTTGTCATCGGCGATCTTGAACACCAGCGTCAACACACCAGTCTGCGTATCGTTCAGGTTAAGGATGCGACTCATCAGCAGCGGTCCCATCTCGCTGATTGTCGTCCGCACCGGGTGCCCCTCCTTGCCAAAGACATCCCAGAAGACGACCGGAGCCCCAGCAAACGTCCAGTCACCAAGCCCGAGAGACTTCACGCGCTCATCGAACTTCGGTGAACTCTTGCCGGGCTGGCTGATTCCCGAGAGATCGCCCTTTACATCCGCCGCGAAGACCGGCACTCCGATCGAGCTCAGCGCCTCGGCCATCACCTGCAGCGTAACCGTCTTTCCCGTTCCAGTCGCTCCCGCAACCAGACCGTGGCGGTTCGACATTCCCGCCAGCAGAGACAGCTCTCCGGCGCCCTTGGCAATCTCCATCTGCGTCATCGCAAACCCTCCATCGCGTTACCAGCCTACAACGAGGCGTCCTTTACCATCCGCACAACTTCGATCTGCTCCCCATCTCCTACCGGAACCATCACACGGTCCACCTCGCGATATCCCTTCAGCGTATACAGCTCCACACCGGTCAGCGTGCTCCCCATCTCGAAGCGCAGGAAGCCCGCCTGCACCGCAGCCTCCTCCGCCGCGGCAAGAATCCTGCTTCCCAATCCCTTTCGCGCAAAGCTGGGATGTACGAAGATCGCCCGAACCTTCGCTGCGTCGACCGACGGATCCAGGAACTCCGGCTCGCTCTTCTCCACCTGGTGATCGCCGCCATACAGCGTCTTGCGCCGACTCCAGCCTCCGCATCCCGCAAGAGTGCCGTCCTCGCTGAACGCCACGAAATACGTTCCATCCGCGATTATCCGGCTGTCGATCGTAAACACCGTCCGCAGCGAAGCCTCAATCTGCGCCGGTGAATAATCCTCCGCCTGCAACCTGCGTACGGAAGCATCGATCAGCTCACGAATTGCCGGAACATCCTCCTCGGTCGCCACTCTCAGCTGAAAGCCCGCCATCCGCGCAGTATAAGCGCCTTGCCGAAGTGCCGCATCATGCTCCCGCTCCCTCGCGGGCAAGACTTTTACATCTTCCCGATTGTCGAGGAAAACATCAGGGCTTACACTCCTCCCATGCGCCGCGCAACGCTTTCCCTCATTACCCTCGTTGTTTTCTTCGCCTCCCTCTCCGCCTCCGCGCAGGACTGGGCAAAGACGCGTCTCGATGCCTCACCTCGTCATCGCGAGTACGTCACCCTCAAACACGGCGACCGTTCGCTCCAGGCGTTCGTCGTCTATCCCGAGGTCAGTGGAAAGGCTCCCGTCGTCGTCCTCATCCACGAGATCTTCGGCCTCGCCGACTGGGTCAAGGAGATGGCCGACGAGCTCGCCGCCGCCGGCTACATCGTCGTGGCTCCCGATCTTCTCTCCGGCTCCGGGCCCAACGGAGGCGGCACCGACTCCTATCCAGGTATGGACGCCATCACCAAGGCGGTCTCCGGCCTCAACCCCGACATCGTCAACGCCGATCTCGATGCCGCAGCGGACTACGGAAGGAAGCTTCCCGCCTCTAACGGCACCGTCGTCTCCGTGGGTTTCTGCTGGGGCGGAGGCAAGTCCTTCGCCTTCGCCGCGCATCGCAAGGATCTCACCGCGGCCTTCGTCTTCTACGGTCCGCCCCCCTCTGAGTTCGCCAGCATCGTGGCGCCCGTCTACGGCTTCTATGCTGGCAACGACGCCCGCATTGGAGCCACTCTCCCCGCAACCATCGAGGGGATGAAGGCCGCTGGAAAGAAGTTCGATCCCGTCACCTACAACGGCGCGGGACACGGCTTCATGCGCGCCGGCGAAGATCCAGCCAACAACAATCCTGCCAACAAGGTTGCGCGCGATCAGGCCTTCACCCGGCTCACCTCGTTGCTGAAGTCGTTGCCTGCCTCACATAGCTCCACCGCAGCACCCTCGTCCGCAAAACCGTCGAGCCGGGATGCGAAGTCCACAGCCGCGGCGGCTTCGTGTCACTCCGAAGCTGCCACTGCAACCATGTAGGCGCTCGAGATAACCTTCCTCCACAGCGCGCTTCGCGAAGAGGCTGCGATAATGAAATCGTGGCCTCTTCGTTGAAAATCTCGCTCCAGGACCAGCTCGATCGCATCACCCAGAACACCCGCGCTCTCGTGCAGCCCGAGCGTCTCGCCTTCTCCGAGAGAACTGTCGCTGAGCTCTTCGCCACCGGAATCGAAGAACGCATCCTCAAGCCCGGTGCGCAGGCGCCCTCGTTCACGCTGCCCGATGCCCGCACCGGCAAGCCAGTCCACTCTGCGGACCTCGTAGCACTTGGCCCCCTCGTTCTCAAATTCTTCCGTGGACGCTGGTGCCCCTACTGCGTCACCGAGCTTGAAAACTGGCGTGACCTCGCAGCCGAGCTGCGCAATCGTGGCGCGCTGTTCGTCGCCATCTCTCCCCAAGCGCCGCGCCAGAATGTCTTCATGCTCGATCAGCACGGGCTGCCCTTCCCTCTGCTGAGCGATGCCGGGTGCAAAGTTGCCGAGCAGTTTGGACTCGCGTATACCGTCTCCCCCGAACAGCGCCGGTACTATCAGTCGATCCTCGTCAACATCCCCTTCAACAACGCCGGGCTCAACTATCAAACCGCTACAGAAGAAAGCTGGCGCCTGCCCCTTCCCGGAACCTTCATCGTCGATCGCCGAAACACCATCACCTTCGCCGAGGCTCACGCCGACTTCCGTGTCCGGCCGGAGCCAGCTGACGTTCTCGCCGCCCTCGCTGCCGCAGCAATGTAAGCCTCGCTTTCCGTACCTTCCCTGTAGGATGATCCGCCTTCATCCGGCTGATATAGTCGTCTTCGATGAGCCCTCTTCCCTTCGCACGCCGTAAATTTCTTCGCCAGTCCTCCCTCACCCTCGCTCTTGCTGCTCTTCGCCCAGCCTCACTTTTTGCCCAGGCCCCGACCGCAGCTCTCAAGCTCGGAAGCGGCGCGCCCATCGCCAAAGTTCCAGCCGACTTCATCGGCCTCTCCTACGAGGCCATGCAGCTTGAAGACCCCACCTTCTTCTCCCCCGCGAATACCGGCCTTATCGCAGAGTTCCGTAAGATCTCATCTCACGGCGTCCTTCGTCTCGGCGGCAATACCAGCGAGTTCGGCTGGTGGAAGGCTACTCCTGCCAGCCAGCCTCCTGTCCGCACCTCCGGCAAAGCCGATAATGGTGAGCCGCCGCCAACGACCATCTTCGCCATCACCCCCGAGGCCATCCACAACCTCAACGGCTTCCTGAAAGCCACCGGCTGGACCTGCATCTACGGCCTCAACCTGGGATTCGCGGTCGAAGCGGCCGACGTCGCCGAAGCCCGTTTCGTTGCTCAGACGTTAGGCACGCATCTTCAATACTTCCAGCTTGGCAACGAAGTCGACATGTTCAATCGCCATCTGCGCGACCCCAAGACATGGGGAGTCGACCAGTACCTCAAGGAGTGGGTCCCGCTTGCTCTCGCCGTCCAGAAGGCTGTCCCCGGAGCAAAGTTCGGCATGCCCGACGTCGCCTCCGACGTCTCCTGGCTGCCAAAGATCGCCGACCGCTGGGCATCTCTTCCTGAAAAGCCGAACGTCATCACCCTCTCCCATCACTACTACTGGGGAGGGCCGCCCAGCAGCGCGAACGCCAACATCGAACGTCTCCTCAGACCCAGCCCCGCCGTCGCTCAGAAGGCCGCTCTCGCCCGCGAGGCCGCGACGAAGATGGGTGTGCCCTTCCGTATGACAGAAGGCAACACCGTCTATCAGGGCGGCAAGCCCGGCCTCAGCGACGCCTTCGCCGCGGCACTCTGGGGAGCCGACTATCTCTTCGAGCTGATGTCCCTCGGCTACAGCGGCGTTAACCTGCACGGCGGCAGCGGTCACGCGCAGGCCGTCTCCGTCGGCGGCTTCCTCCGCGGCGAGCAGCTCATGAAGGACCCCAACGTCCCTCACCCCAAGCCCTTCTACACCCCCATCGCCAACGAAGGCACACTCGCAGGCTCTGGCGTCGACGGCAAGCTTAACGGCAAATACCTCATCGAGCCTGTAGGCTACGGCATGAAGTTCGCCTCGCGCTTTGCCGGAACCACACTGCTCCCTATCGACTTCAATCCTGGCACCGTCAACGCTGTCGCCTACGCCGCGCGGCGCGCCGACAACAAGGTCATCGTCGCTGTCCTCAACAAGGACGCCTCGCAGGAGCTTACCCTCTCCATGGCCGCCGCCCAGGTCATCGAAGTCCTCAGCGGCAGCGCGCTCGACCAGCCCGAGACCCACATCACACCTGGCGGCAAATCCATCAAGTCCACGAAGGCCGCCGAAGGCCAGACCATCACCATCCCCGCCCACACCGCAGTCATGCTGCAACTACGCTGACGGCAAAGAAACTGGCAAAGTGTGAGCGACAACAGTAAATGCCGTACGCACCGCGGATTTGGCGCACGCTTGAACATCACTGGACCAACACGAGAAGGACTGTCTGCTGTCCACAAGCCGACATGTCGGTACTAATCCGGGGCCTGAATGAGTGCATCGGCGGTTTTGCGCAAATGACCCCGGCTTGGGCGCACTAGGGTCCCGAGGAAATGTGGAATTACGTGACAGTATCGTGATTATTTGCTTCTTCCGCTGCCGAAGGCAGTGCGAAGTGGAATGTCGCGCCGCATCCCCCGTTCATTGTTGCCCATATACGGCCGCCGTGTGCCTCAACGATCGACTTACTGATCGACAGGCCCATGCCGCTGCCTTGCGGTTTCGTTGTAAAGAAAGCCTCAAATAATTGGTCGGACTTACCGGGCGGTAGCCCGGGGCCTGTGTCGTTTACAGAGATCTGGATCTTGCCGTCTGGGCCTAATTGCGATTTGACCGTGAGCACGCCGCCTGTCTCGCTCATCGCCTCGATGCCATTCAACATCAGGTTCATGAGCACCTGCTGAAGTTGCACTCGATCTGCCGCGGTCATTGGAAGATCATCTTTGAGATCGGTGCGGATCGATACTCCGTGCCTTGTGGCTTCACTTCTCAGCATCCCGGCCATTTCGCTGACGACCTCATTCATCGCGACCAACTCTCGTTTGGGAGCGGCCTTCTTGTACAACGATCGCAGGCGGTCGATGATTTCCGACGCACGAGTGACAGCTTCGATGATTTTTTCGGTCCCTTCGCGAACTTGCGTCAGATCGGGCGGGTCGCGCTGAAGCCATCGCAAAGATGTCTTGGCATTAAGGGTTGTGGCCGTGATGGGTTGTAGGAGCTCGTGCGAGATGGAGGCAACCAATTCCCCCATTGAGTTGACCCGGTTAATATGGGTAAGACTTGCCTGTAGCTGCTGGGCGCGCTGGCGGTCTTCAATATCCGTCGCCGCGCCACACCATTTCAAAATCTTCCCGCGCTTATCCCGCAGCGGCACGGCGCGAATCAGGAACCAGCGATATGCTCCATCCGCGACGCGTCCAACGCGTACTTCGTGCTCCAGAGGTTCCCCCGAAGCCAAAGACGCACGCCATCTGTTGACAACTCGACTGAGATCGTCCGGATGCACGGCAGCCTGCCAACCTGATCCGGACGACCGTTCTACGGTCAATCCTGTAAATTCGACCCAACCCCTATTTACGAACGTGCAATAACCGTCGGACCGAGTGATAAGCGCCATCGCCGGCATAGTTTCGATCGCTTCCCGAAACTTCTGTTCCTCGTTGGCCAATCGCACCATTCGGTAGCGAAAGCAGGCTGCGACGATCACTGCCGATGCCAGCGTTGCAGTTAGCAGAAACCACCACGTCTGCCAGAACACTGGTCTGCCCTCCACCACCGCCACCGCAACTACGCCGTGGCCCGTGGACGGCAGAAAGTCAATTCTCGCCGGAGGCTGATAAGTCGCATCCACGAGGAGCGCGGCGTATTCTGTTCCGAAATGTGTCGAGCTCCGCCACTTGGAATCTGGTTGGATGGTCGTGAAAGGATGATCAACGAGCGGCTGCACCCACCAGGTTCCCCAGTGCGCGAATAACACAACACGTTGTCCTGGGCTGCCGCGAATCACCCGGCCCTCGATTGGCTCCATTCGATCGGGACCGCCCTCGGTTGCGAGTGGAACTCTAGTGAACTCGATGGCCGGCCCGGACGGGTTCTTATTTGCACGACACGCGAACATCATGCAGGACAGCGCCATAACGCTGACCACCCAGCGAACTCGCCACATCTGACGAGCTACAGCGTACGGGTAGCCGCAACGCGGTCGAAGTGCTGAGTTCATTTCCTCCAGCGCCCGAGATCGCAAGGATGCTGCCACCTGGAATTCCCCGAATCCCAACAGATTAGTCGATTTCGAAATAGAAGACACTTTTACTGGTTGAGACCCACAGTCGGCCCGCGTCATCCTTCGGCCGCTCCACGCGGACGCTGGCCAGCAGCCTGAACCTAATGAGTCGGGGGTTCGCCACGCAAGTGTGGCCTGGTCAGATTCGGGGCAATCGTCGTTCCAAAACCGTTTACGTCCAGCGGGTCGCCCGCAGCTGATGTCATCTGTTGCTAGCAGTCCATAAGGACTCAATGAGCTTGAATTGAGGTTGGTTCAGAGAATTAGTACCCGAAAACGCCGTTGTAATATCTCAATGGCAGTCGATAGGAGATGGAACACCATGTCCGGTGCAAGGTCCATTACTTGCACCGGGCGAATCTCCAACCGTTACTTGTTCTTCCTGTACCGCTTGATCAGGTTTGTCGTCGAGCTATCGTGCTCCAGCTTCGGCTCGTCCTTGCTCTCCAGTTCGCCCAGGATCTTCGTCGCAAGCACCTTGCCCAGCTCCACGCCCCACTGATCGAACGAGTCGACATTCCAGATCACGCCCTGCGTAAACACCGAGTGCTCATACAGAGCCACCAGCTTGCCCAGCAGCGCCGGCGTCAGCGTGTCCGCAAGAATTGTGTTCGACGGACGATTGCCCTCGAACACGCGATGCGGAACCAGCCAGTCCGGCGTACCTTCGGCCTTCACCTGGTCCGCCGTCTTGCCGAAGGCCAGTGCCTCAGCCTGCGCGAAGACATTCGCCATCAGTATGTCGTGGTGACGGCCCAGCGGATTCAGCGCCTTCGCAAAGCCAATGAAATCGCACGGAATCAGCCGCGTCCCCTGGTGAATCAACTGGTAGAACGAGTGCTGCCCATTGGTTCCCGGCTCGCCCCAGTAGATTGGCCCGGTCTCATAGTTCACCTTCGTCCCATCCAGCGTCACGTGCTTGCCGTTCGACTCCATCGTCAGCTGCTGCAGGTACGCCGGAAACCGCTTCAGGTACTGCTCATACGGCAGAATCGCGACAGTCTGCGCGTCAAAGAATTCTGTATACCAAACCGTCAGCAAACCCAGCAGCACCGGCAGATTCTTCTCGAGCGGCGCCGTGCGGAAGTGCACGTCCATCGCATGGAACCCTTCCAGCATCTCGCGGAAGCCCTTCGGCCCGATCGCAATCATCGTCGAAAGCCCAATGGCCGAGTCCATCGAGTACCGTCCGCCGACCCAGTCCCAGAACCCGAACATATTCTCCGTGTCGATGCCGAACTTCGCGACCTCCTTCGCATTGGTCGAGATCGCCACGAAGTGCTTCGCCACCGCCTTCTCATCACTCAGCTTCTTCAGCGCCCATTCACGCGCCGTATGAGCATTCGTCATCGTCTCCAGCGTGGTGAACGTCTTCGAGGCCACCAGGAACAGCGTCTCCTCTGCATCCAGATCCTGCACGGCCTCAGCGAAGTCCGTACCGTCGACATTGGAGACGAACCGGAACGTCATATCGCGCTGTGAGTAGTGCTTCAGCGCCTCATAAGCCATCACAGGCCCCAGGTCCGATCCTCCGATCCCGATGTTTACGACGTTCTTGATGCGCTTGCCCGTGTGGCCCTTCCACTCTCCACTGCGAACCCGATCCGCAAAGCCGGACATCTTCTCCAGAACCTTGTGCACCTCGGGAACCACGTCCTCACCGTCGACGACAATCGATTCGCTCTTCGGCGCACGCAGCGCCACATGCAGAACCGCGCGGTTCTCGGTGATATTGATCTTCTCGCCGGTAAACATCGCCTCCGTGCGTTGGCGCAGGCCCGCCTGCTCGGCCAGCTGCACCAGCAGCTTCAGCGTCTCATCGGTCACGCGGTTCTTCGAGTAGTCGAGAAAGATTCCCTCCGCCTCCGCCGTCAGGCGCTCGCCGCGAGAGGAGTCCTCCGCAAACAGCTCCCGCAGATGCTTCCCGCGAATCTGCTCTGAATGAGCCTGAAGGGCCTTCCAGGCCGGCTGGTCGACATGAGGTGTGGATTTAGTTGTCGTCTGCATGCGATCTGTTTCTCCTCTGCTGTTAAATCGTTTGTCGTTGAGTGTGATGTTCGGCGAGATCGAAAAGGAACATTTCCGGCTGTATCTTCTCACAGCGCGCGCCCCCGCGGTATATACGGGACTTGCGACAAGAGCGCGTGTGCGTTTATCGTAAAACAAGACCGGCTATCGCCCCGATGCGGTCGCCGGAGGAAAGGGATCCCATGAGCCTCACTCCGCGTCGTCCGCTTTCACCCGATACACCTCCGCTCCCAGCGCCTCCGCCTCCAGCGCAAAAGCAGACGCCCGCAGCCTCGCTCGATGTCTTCACCGGAGATCCGAACTTCATGACCTCGCTCGCGCGAGGTCTTATCGTTATTCAGGCCTTCACCCAGCAGAACCCGCAGATGACCATCTCGCAGCTCAGCGTGCGCACCGGCCTCTCCCGCGCGGCTGTCCGCCGCTGCCTCTACACCCTCACCAAGCTCGGCTTCGCCGGTGCTGAGGACGGCTCGCGCTACTCGCTTCGTCCGCGCATGCTCACCCTCTCGCACACTTACACCGCTTCGAACACTCTCTCCTCCGCGGCACAACCGATCCTCGAGCGCATGTCTGCCGCGTTGCGCGAGTCCTTCTCGGTCGCCACCCTCGACGGAGACGACATCGTCTACGTCGCCCGCACCACTGTCAATCGCGTCATGGCCGTCGATCTCCACATCGGCAGCCGCCTCCCCGCCTACTGCACCAGCATGGGACGCATCCTGCTCGCTTACCTTACCCCCGAGCAGATCGAGGCCTACCTTGCCCGCGTCAACCTCGTTCCCCACACCACCCGCACCGTCGTCTCCGTCGAAAAGCTGCGTATGCTGCTGCGCAACGTTCGCCGCAACGGCTACGCTCTCTGCGATCAGGAGTACGAAGTGGGCCTGCGCTCCCTCGCCGTCCCTGTCCTCGCTCCCAACGGACGCGCCGTAGCCACCATCAACCTCAGCGGCAGCGCGCCGCGTATCTCCGCGCTCGAGATGCAGACGAGATTCCTCCCGCATCTCCGCAACGCCGCCAGCGAGCTGGCCGTCTTCCTGCGCTAGCAATCGTTCCCTCGCCGTCTCCGCAGTTCTAGCCTGCGGAGACGGGAGCCACGCACCGCACAAACGTCGCGCCCTCTTCCGCATCGACGATCACCTCGCCCGTACCTTGAGGAATCACCACAGCCTTGCCCGGCTCCAGCTCGACCTCATCGCCCGGCGTAATCACCCACACCTTCCCTCTCAGCCCCACCAGGCATCCGGCGCCATCCATCGTCAGGCTTCTTTCTTCCATCCTGCCCAGCTCGAACCGGTCCACCACAAAATACTTCTGCTCGATCAGCCGCGTGAAGCCCGCCATCTCCTTCGGCGCAACCTTGCCGGCGGCAGTCTTCGCCCGTATCACCTTCAGGCCCTGCTCCAGATGCAGCTCCCGCGGACGCCCATAGTCGTACAGCCTGTACGTGATATCGCTCGTCTGCTGCGTCTCCAGCAGCACCACGCCCGGCCCGATGGCATGTACCGTTCCCGCATCGACGAACAGCATATCGCCCACGCTCACCGGAACCCACTCCATCAGATCTTCCATCGTGCCATCGGCAATAGCGGCCTTGATCTTCTCCGCATCGGCGCCCGGCTTCAGCCCCAGCGCCACGGCCGCGCCCGGCTCAGCCTCCAGCACATACCAGCACTCCGTCTTACCCCGAGCCCCGCCAGCGGCCTGCGCCTGCGCATCGTCCGGATGTACCTGCACCGACAGCTTCTCGTTGGGAAACAGCAGCTTCACCAGCAGAGGAAACTCGCCGCCCAACATCTCCGAAAGCGACTCCAGAGTCCTCCCTTCCAGCTCGCCCTCTTCCACGACGCACTGCGGCCCGGTCAGCCAGGCCTCGCCTACAAGCTCGTTGGTTCCCGTCTCCGCATACCATGGCTTCAGGTCCTTCCTTCCCCACGGTCTTTCACTGAACCACGGCTTCAGCCGGAAGGGCGCAACATTAGTCGTCGTCATCGTCATCTTTTTTAATCTTCTTCCTTTTCTCCAGCAACATCGGAGGCACAGGCTTCTCGCCCATGGCGTCCATCCATAGAATAACGTTCAACTTCACCGGATCGGCCCGGTCCGCATGTTTGAAGTCCATCTTTGACGACAGCTTCGCTCCGGGAGCCGTGTTCTGGTTCGCCGTATAAATCAGCCCATTCTCGCGATTCACGTAGTTCGCCACAAAGGGCTTCTGATCTCCCGGCCCCGCAAACAGCGGGCTCATCATCGAGCTGAACGCATCGTTGTTGTTCATCGGCGGCAGCCCCAGCAGCGTCTCCATCGTTCTGATCACACTCACCGTCGAATAGAACCGACTGTCCACAAACGCGCCGTCGTCCTCTTTGTGCGGTGCATACTTGCTGATCACCAGCGCCAGGCTTCTGTGCGCGTCCACGTGGTCAGCCCCATTCTGCGCATCGTCCTCCAGAATGAAAAACGCCGTGTCGTCCCAATATGCGGAGTGCGACACCGCATCCACCGCGCGCCCGATCGCAAGATCATTATCCGCAACCGACGACCGCGGCGTAGGCCCGCCCGGAGTCGTCCCCGCCGTGTGGTCATTCCCCATCCGCAGGATGATGAAGTTCGGCATCGTGTCCTTGCCCTCCTCGCGGTCCTTCACCCACCCGTTCAGGTGCCGCATAAAGATCTCCGCACGAATCTGCTCCGGAATCCGCAGATTGAAGTCCGGAGCCTCCGGGGCGAAGTGCCCAACGAGCTCCGGCTTGGTCGCAATGTTCTTCGCAACTCGCGGAATCGCCCACGGCCACTTGTTCACACCGCCGCCCCACTCGGCCGGAATCTCCTCACCTGGGTTGATCGCCGGTCTCTCGCAGCTCTGCCCCTCCAGCAACGGCCCCTGCTGCGGATTCGCCGTCTTCTTCGCATCGCAGAACTTCGACGAGATGTACTCGCCGAAGTTGTAGTACGTCTTTCCATGTTTGGCCAGATTGCCCCACAGGTATCCACTCGAAGGCTCGTTCACATCCGGAATATTCTGCAGCAGCGGATATCCCTCCGCCACCACGCCCTCGAAGTCATACGTCCGCTGCGATCCGCGGTAATCCTGCTCCCAGGTCCTCTCCAGGTAATCCGTGCCGATCGCCGCCATCGACCACACATGGCCGTCGCCCGAAACCTCGCCGGAGTCATAGAAGTTGTCCAGCACGCCAAACTGCATCGCCAGCGCATGTTGATTTGGCGTCACGTCGTTCCCGTACATCGTCAGGCTCGCATCCCCGTTGCCCACGCGCTTGCCATTCTGCTCCAGGTCGCCGAACACCTGGTCGTAAGTCCGGTTCTCCTTGATGATGTAGATCACGTGCTTGATGCGGCTGTCCGACCCGTCGGAAAAGCGAATTTTCTCCTCCGCTGCCTTCATCCGGTTCGACTCCAGCACCTCAGCCGTCCATCGCGGAAGCTCGCGCTCCATCGCGGCAACATCCAGCGATGCCACCGATCCGTAGATCAGCGTGCCGATATAGGTAAACTTCGACTTCCCATACCGCGCCTGCGTCTCCGGCGTCAGCCGCTGGGGAAAGTTATTCGGCCCCATCCCCTTGCCCTTCGCTGTCGCGACATAGAGCTTCCCATCCAGCAGGGACATCGCCGTCGGCATCCACTCCGTCGGCACAAAGCCCACCGGCTCCACCATGCCCTTGCTCGCCGTCTTCGCTGTCAGCTTCGTTGTATCCAGCACCGCAACCGCGTCCGAAGCAGCGTTCCCCACGTACACCCGCTTGCCATCGGGCGATACCGCGAGCGCGTCCGGCTCCGCGCCAAAGTAAGTTTGCCCCGGCAGCCGAGTATCGAAGTATCCCTTTAAGCCAAAGCGTCCCTTATCAAGGCTCACCGCAGCCACAGCATCGCGGTTCGCCAGCGCGATGTACATCGTCTTCTCATCTGGCGCAATCTCCATAACCACCGGATGAGTTCCAGCGGCCGTCGCCACAGTAGGCTTCAACAGGGCAAGCTTCCGCCCCACCGTGCCCTTCTTCAGATCCAGCTCCATAACCTCCGAAGCATTCCACAACGCCACAAACGCCCGCGACTGGTCCTTCGTGACGGCGAGAGCAATCGGATAAGTTGACGGCACGGCATCCGACTCCGACAGGTCGAATCGCTTCTCCGCCGCGCCGGTCGCGGCGTCCATCAGCAGCACATCGTCCGAGAGATTTCCCGCAACCAGAAGCTTCTCCGCACCCGCCTTCCCAATCACTGCGATCGCCGCCGGAAACGGAATTCCCTTATCGCCCTCAACACCACCCACCAGCAGCGTCTTTCTTCCCGGAGCAAGCTGCTGCATCGGAATCTTCAGCATCTTCTCCCGCGTAATCTTCCCATCGCGAAATCCATAGACGATGATTCCGCTGCCCATCTTCTTCTCGCCGTCGCCCAGAGGATCCGTCTCCGAACCGAGGCTCGCGTACACATGGCCTCCGTCCACGCTGAAGGCCAATCCTGAGTACAGAGTTTGCTTCGCACCCACAAGGGTCCAGTCGTCCGGAAAGTCCTCGACCTTTCCCGTCTTCGTATCCAGCACCGAGAGCGACTGCATGTACCGTGACTCGTAGGTCCCATACCCCGCGTTCACCGTCACCACATAGCGCTTGTCCGGCGAGACGGCCATCGACAGCGGAAGGCTGTTCACCCTCTGCGGTCCACCCGGAACCGGGGGCAGAATCTGTTTACTCGTAGGCAGGTTGATCGCGCCCTGTGGTCTCGGCTCCTGTGCCCGAACCATTCCGACCACACTCACTACGCCCGCCACCGCCCATGCCGCTACTCCGGTTCTCACCGCGCCTCGAATCACTCTTGCCTCCGTACAAAATCCTGTCAAGCCCTCGACCCGCTTAAATCGAGCAGCAGCAACAACATCCATCTGCCGATTAGTTTCGGTGCAACCTCTATACTTAGATCAAGAAGATTAAACAAAGATAACTAGCTCCGTCAGCACCCGGCAGGCCCAAGCCTCTTCCCACCGAAGTACCCAAGCCGTCATTCTGAGCGAAGCGAAGAATCGCAGCATTTTGAGTCCTGCACCCAAAATGGCAGTAAAGCGAGAGCATCAGCCCGCTAAGTCTTTTAAATTCAATATTTTGCCACTTAACTCTTTTGCCTTCAATATTTTATCGAACCTAATTTGCAGTAAACACCACAAAACAAACAGGTTGTAAAAAATGGGTACCGGGGGGGGGTAGGCCTCACCGCAGCGAGGCCTGTCGCAGAGTCTCGGCAGCCGACTCCGGTGTAATGTCCCTCTGCGGCGAGCCCAGAAGCTCAAAGCCCACCATGAACTTCCGCACCGTCGCAGACCGTAGCAGCGGCGGATAGAAATGAAGATGGAAGTGCCACTCCGGATGCTCGTTCTCATCGAACGGCTGCGGATGCAGGCCCATCGAGTAAGGAAACGGAGTATCGAAGACCTTGTCGTAGGTCGCGGTAACCGTCTTCAGGATCGCCGCCAGATCGTCGCGCTCCGCATCCGTCATCGCCGCCAGATCCGCAACGTGGCGCGACGGCAGAATCATCACCTCAAAGGGCCACACCGCCCAGAAAGGAACCAGCGCAACAAAGCTCGCATTCGTCGCCACAATGCGCTCACCGCGCGCCATCTCCATCTCGCGATAGGCACACAACAGGCAGCAGCCGTGCTCCTGAAGATAAGCCGCCTGCGCCGCCTGCTCCAGCACGGCCTCGTTCGGAATCGAGCGGCTCGCCCAGACCTGTCCATGCGGATGTGGATTGCTCGCTCCCATCATCGCGCCGCGGTTCTCGAAGACCTGCACGTACTGAATGTCATCGCGCGCGCCAAGCTCCTGGGTCTGCGCGTCCCACAGGTCGACAACCTTGCGGATGTCCGCGACCTCCATCTTCGCCAGCGTCAGATCGTGCCGCGGCGAAAAACACAGCACGCGGCACACGCCGCTCTCGCCCTCGGCGATCAGCAGCCCCTTGCCGTCCTCGTCGTCGAGAAAGCGCGGAGCATCCGGTTTCAGCGCCGCGAAGTCGTTTTCGAAGACGTATGTGCTGGTGTAGTTGTCCGTGCGCAGTCCCCCGGCGCGCAGATTGCCGGGACAGAGATAGCAATCCGGATCGTAAGCCAGCGCAGCAGGCTGAACCGGCTTTTCCACCTGCCCCTGCCACGGACGCTGCGTCCTGTGCGGCGAGACCAGCACCCACTCCCGCTTCAGCGGATTGAATCGGCGGTGAGGATTCTGCTGTGCCAGCGGGTTCAAGCCGTACCGCCTTCCTGCGCCAGCGCCAGAGCACCGTCCGCTGGCTCGCAGACGAAGCAGTCCGCGTCGATTCCCATAGCCTGCGCGTACTCCCGCCGCAGCGCGGCAACAAACGCCTCGGTCTTCGATTCGCTCACCACATTCACCGTGCAGCCTCCGAACCCGCCGCCGGTGATCCTCGCCCCACTGCAGCCCGGCTGGCACAGGGCGAACTCGACCAGCAGATCGACCTCCGGGCAGCTCGCCGCAAAGTCGTCGCGGAAGCTCGCATGCGCTTCGACCATCAACGCCCCGAAGCGTTTCATGTCGCCGGCCAGCAAGGCCTCGCGAGCCTTGAGCACACGGGCATTTTCGGTAAGGATGTGCCTGCACCGCGCAAAGCTCTCGGCAGACATCTTCTCGCGACATGCCTCGAGATCGGCAACCGTGGCATCGCGCAGCAGCTCGATTCCCCGCTCGCGCTGCAACACCTGCTGCCCTGCTTCAACCTCGTCACGCCGGTTGCCATACTCGCCCGTCGCAACCGCATGCTTCACCATGGAGTTCGCAATCACCACGCGCACGTCATCGGGAAGCGGCAGAAGATCGAATTTGAGTGAGCGTGTATCCAGCATCATCGCGCGGCGCGCCACGGCCCCGGCGACCACAAACTGGTCCATGATTCCGCTCTTCGCTCCCACATACTCGTTCTCTGCCCGCCGACAGAGCGTCGCAACCTTTTCGAGCGGAAGCGTCGTGCCCGCGAAATCCTGGATGGCCATCGCCACGGCAACCTCCACCGAGGCCGACGAGCTCAGTCCCGCGCCCAGAGGAACGTCTCCCGCAAGGGTCATGTTGAAGCCGCCGAACTCGATGCATTCCATCTGAAGGCTCCATGCGACACCTGCCGGGTAATCGCTCCAGTGCCCGCGTCGACCGAGCTTCAGATCATTCTTCTCGACGACGGTCTCTTCCTTGTAGTTTTCGGAGTAGAACATCATCCGGTCATCGTGCCTGGGACCGATGACCGCCACGGTATGAAAATCGATCGCCATCGGCATCACCAGGCCGCCGGTGTAGTCGGTGTGCTCCCCAATCAGGTTCACTCTGGCCGGGGCCCGAAACAGCTTGCCTGGCTGTCCGAATCTATCCTGATGCGCAAGCAGAACCGCTTCGCTTTTTACTGTCATTCCCTGCACCGCAAGATTTTAGAGATTGCAAACCTCCACCATCCTACAGCCTCTCCATGTTCGATCGATCACTCTTCACGCAACACTTCGAGCGGCTTCTGCCCTAAGACGCGAAAGCTCGCGGCCCAGCCGGTCGCAACCGTGGCAGCAGCGGTAGCCAGCAGAGCGAGCGCCGCCCAGCTCCAGTGGAAGTGAAACGGAACCGACATCCTTCCGAGCAGAACACGCGCGATGATGTTGGCGAAGGCAATCCCCACGATGCCCGCGACCAGCCCGAGAACCGCAAACTCGATCGAGAAGACAGCGGCGATACGTGCCCTGGTAGCTCCCAGCGTCTTCAGCACGACCACCTCCCGAACCCGGCGATAACGCGTTCCCGCAATGGCGCTCGCCAGGATGACGATGCCCGCGAAGACGCTGAAGGCCGCGAGAAACTGAATCACGTAGGTGATCTGAATCACCACGGAGCGCACAGTCTCAAGCGCCTGCGCGACATTGATGACCGTCACCGTAGGATACTCTCGGTACAGTGCCCGCTGCAGCTGTCCCACGCGATTCGGATCTGCATGGACACCGCCGTACCAGACAACCGGCAGCCCCTTGAGAACTGGCTCCGGAAGAATAAACTCCGCCCGTGCATAGGTGTGCTGTCCATCCACCTTGGTGAGCGCGACGACTGTAGCGACGATCTCGGAGTCCTGCGCGGCGAAGGTCACCTTCGACCCCACGTGAACGCCGAGACGCTCCGCCTGTCGCTGCCCGATCGCAACCACAGGCTTATTCTCCTGCGCGGACCACCATGCGCCATCGACGACCGTCGTACCCGGAGGCGCGCTCGTAAAGGTTGTGAGTGAGATCGATCGCAACATCCTTCGAGGAAAGTTTTTGAGCGTGGCTTTGGTGGCAGGAACTCCGTCGATAGCAATGATGCGCGAGGAGACGACCGGCAGAAGCTCCGGTTCCGAGGTCACGCTGGGTTGCGACTTGAGCAGACGTCGAACGCCATCAATTTCCTTGGGAACTATATCGACGAGAAAAACATTGGGCAGATTGGGAGCACTCGAAAGGTGGAGCTCCCTTACGACTGCGTGCTGGACCAGAAACACCGACATGATCTGCATCACACCCAGCCCAACGGCAGCCAGCAGGGCCGCGGAGGGATTGCCCGGGCGATAGAGATTGGCAAGCCCGTGCCGGATCGCCGACGGCAGATGCAATCGGGTCTTGCCGAGAAAACTTCGCAAGGCAGCGAGAAGCGCGGCGCAGGCGGCAAGCAGAACAGCCAGGACCGCGACAAGGCCGAGCGAAAACACCTGTCCAACCGTCGCGGAGTCAGACAATGTCGTCGCAATTGCGGCGAGCCCGGTTAGAATAAGCACCACCGCAGCGATCTGAGAGAGATTCTGGGTCGCTCTCTTCCGCAGCGCGGTCAGGAACGGGTCGGAGCTCTCGTCGACGGTGCGGCGAAGAATGAGAAGAGGCCGGACCGAGCGGATGTCGAGCAACGGAGGAAGAGTGAACAGGAGCGTCGTAAGAATGCCCACACCAAGCCCGGTCAACACCGTGCGCATCTGCAGATGCACGACCGTCGGGACACCGAGCAGCTTTCCCAGAAAGTAAGGAAAAGCCATCTGCACCAATCCCCCGAGAGCGACTCCCAGAAGACCCCCCAGCAACCCGAGCAGAAGCGTTTGAATCAGGTAGATGCGGATGATCTCGGCAGATCCTGCGCCGAGAGACTTCATGATCGCAATCGTATCGAGCCTCTGCTCCAGATGAGCACGCATGGCCATGGCAACGCCGACAGCGCCTAGAACGAGGGCCACCAGGCTCATCAACGAAAGCAGACTGGTGGCGCGATCGAGCCCCTGGGTGAGCGCGGGATTGGTCTCGCGGTAGTCGATCACCTGAGATTCAGGCAGAAGCTTTTCAAGCCGCTCCTTCAGATCTGCAACCGCCTTCTCGGAGATGGGTGTGCCGTTGGCGGGCCTCGGAACCTTGAAGAGATACCGCTGCCCCGCATGGCTGCCCGGCGCAAGCAGACCGCTGGTATCGAGCCCCTCGCGCGAGATAAAGACACGCGGCCCAGCGGCAAAGTTCCCGGAGAGCCGATCGGGCTCGTTCACCACAACAGCCGCAATGCGAAAGAGGCGGCTACCGATCTTCAACGAATCCCCAACATTCAGATGAAGCCTTACGAGCAGATCGTCGGCGACAATAACCGTGTCGCTCTTGAGAACGTCCTTCAGCTTACCCGCCGGCGCGAGCTCTACGTCTCCATAGAACGGATAGAGCGAAGGATCGACTGCTTTGAGCGAGACAAGAAGAGGGTCGAGCGTTTTGGCTGAGCTCGCCATCGAGAGCATCTCGGTGACCGGAGTTATCTGGACGGATTCTGCCGCGATGGCATCCAGTCCCTTCTGCTCCTCGGGCGTGGGCTGCTGAAACATGCGTGCGGAGAGATCCGCCGCCATGATCGACCGGGCACGATCGAGCAGCGCACCACGAAAGGAAGAGGAGAAGCCACGGACGCCGGTCAGCGCGGCGACGCCAATGGCCACCGACAGGACGACGAAGAAGAACTTGCCGCGCGAGAAGCGAAGCTCGCGGGTGGCGATCTTGATGGCAGAACGATACGAGAGCGCGGCCATCGCTAGACAGCCGCCGCAGGTTGAACGGGCTGCTGCAGTGCGTCGGAGATGACGGTTCCGTCACGAAGCACGATGCGTCGGTCGGCATAGCCTGCCAGCACCGGATCGTGCGTGACGAGAACGAGTGTCGTCCCTACGGTGCGATTGAGATGCAGTAACAACTCGAGCACGTGGGCGCCGTTGGTCGTATCGAGATTGCCGGTCGGCTCGTCCGCCAGAACGATGGGCGGACGAAGGATGAAGGCTCGCGCCAGGGCGACTCTCTGCTGTTCGCCACCGGAGAGCTGCACGGGATAGTGATCGAGCCGGTCGCTCAGCCCCACACTGCTCAGCAGCTCGCGAGCGCGCTGCTGACCGTCGTTGCCGTTTGAATCTTCGGCGTTGAGCTCATAGGGCAGAAGAACATTTTCCAAAGCGGTGAGCGTAGGAACAAGTTGATACGACTGAAAGACGAATCCCACGGTCTTTCCCCGAACCTTGGCAAGCTTGTCTTCGGGCAGGTAGGAGATCGCGTTTCCGTTCAGCCGCACATCCCCGGCGCTTGGAGTATCGAGGCCCGCCAGCAGGCCCAGAAGGGTCGATTTGCCGCTGCCGGAGGAGCCCATGATCGCCACAAACTGCCCGGCAGGAACGGTAAAGCTGATGCCTTTGAGGATATCGACCGTGCGAGCCCCATTCCGGATCGATTTGCGTAACCCTTCGACCGCAATCATCGTAGATCCTTCCTTCACTCCCTGGCCCCCTCGGCTCGACGTCGTCTTGTTTGATAGATTCGTAGCAATGCGGCGAGTCGCCATTGTTCCTATACTAGCGGCAATCCTGATCTCTCTTACGGGTTGCCGGTCCAGCCAACCTCCACCGGTCTCATCGTCACAGGAGGCGGAGACGACGCCACAGTCGCCTACAACTGTCGGGAACGAGACCCCTGAACCTTCACTTGAGAGCGATACGCGTCCTCGCATCGTCTGCTTCGGCGACAGCCTGACGGCGGGATACGGAACCGATCCGGGGCAGGCGTACCCTGACTTCCTGCAGGCCGATCTTGACAGCAAGGGATACAGCTATCGAATTGTGAATGCAGGCGTCAGCGGCAATACGACGAAGGATGGCGTCGAGCGCGTCGACAGGGTGATCGCGATGAAGCCCGCGCTGGTTGTGGTGGAGTTCGGCGGGAACGATGGCCTGCGGGGGATGCGAATCGCCGACACGAGGGCCAACCTGGACAAGATCGTCTCGGCACTGGTCGCCAGCGGTACCCAGGTGGTGCTGGCGGGCATCACGCTACCTCCGGACTATGGCCCGGACTACATTCGTCAGTTCAACCAGACTTATGACCTGGTAGCGAAGAAGTACCGCATACCCATGATTCCCTTTGTACTGAAGGGAGTCTTCGGGGTCGACGGAATGATGCAGCCGGATCGGACCCATGCAACCGGGGCAGGCAACAAAGTCGTCGCGGAGAATATCTTCGGACTGATTCAGCCTTTGCTCAAGAAGCAACCCTCTAGCCAATCACGACAGTAGGCTGGATCAGCGTGCCAGCGACACGCCGCCCAATGGCAAGCAGGTCAACCGGGCTGGTAAAGATCTTGATCAGCGGTGCGTGCGAGAAGTCCGGAACATTGACCTGCAATCCGTTCCGCAGCCTGCCCGCAGTCTGCTCGTCGACCGTGACGCTCGGCATCTCGGGCAGCAGAGTGCGCGGATGCGGCAGCCGAGCCTCGATACCGGAGGGGGTGAGCGATTTCAGCTCATCGATGCTGATTGTATGATCCAGGGTGAAAGCTCCTGCGCGCGTCCGCCGAAGCATCGAGAGATGGGCTCCGCACCCGGCAAGCTGACCCAGTTCCTGTGCGACGGAACGGACGTAGCCTCCAGCGGAGACATGCATCGTGAAGGCCGCCTCCTCGGCATCGAGGGAGAGAAGCTGGAAGTCGTGAATGGTGATGCGAGCGGGCTTCACCGCTACCTCGGCGCCCGCCCGGGCAAGCTTGTGAGCGGGAACACCCTGAATCTTCTTGGCGGAGTAGACGGGAGGCACCTGATCTAGCTCTCCGCGAAAGCTTTCAGCCAGCCTGCGGAGCTGCTCGAGGGTCAGAGTCAACGGCTTCGGCGGCGAGCTGGGCGTGCCTTCGGCATCGAAGGTATCCGTAGCGTAGCCGAAACGTATTCGGCCCTCGTACCACTTATCTGACTGCCCGAGAAACTGCGCGAGGCGAGTGTATTTTCCCATCAGCAGGGGCAAAACTCCTGTTGCCATGGGATCCAGGGTGCCAAGATGACCGATCGAGCGCTCGCCGGAGGCCCGCCGGACGATCGCAACCACGTCGTGCGAGGTGATACCCGCAGACTTGTCTATAACCAATAGTCCATTCATTCCATCGAATAGTGTAGCGGCTATGGCCTCTAGTGTGGCGACAAGAGATTAGTACTGTGAAGTCAGCTTGCGTTCACTGATCTGCGAGTCGGGTTGGAAATCCCTCTTGGTGAGTATCGGCTTGTGATTCCTTCGGCGTGGCACCACTTAGCAGACAGGCTGTTCGTTAAGGCCGGGAGCCTTGAATGAGGATGTCCACGAACTGCCGCGCCTTTTCGGGCCAATCGTCTGTGCTGCCCGCGCTGGAGACCCCATAGATGGCGCGCAGCATGTCCATTGGATCGACATCTGGCCGAAGATCTCTGCTGGCGATGGCGCGGCTCGCTAGCGCATTGGCGGCCTCTTCCATGAGACCGTTGGTCTGCTGAAACACCGGAGAAGGGCCGCCTGCCATTGCGTTCAACGCCGGAGCGATGATCTTTTTCGCAACAATGTAGTCGATGAAGATCAGCATCCACGCCCGCAGCGCCTCGACCGGAGGCAGCTCGGCGGAGAACTTTCTCTGCGCCTCGGCCAGCTTCTCGACTTCGCTGATATAAACGGCGGCCAGCAGCTCATCGCGCGTAGGAAAGTGACGGTAGAGCGTCCCCGGGCCGATCTTGGCGCGCTTGGCGATCTCGTCCATGCTGGCCTCGGCGCCTCGGCGCGTGAAAACCTGCTTCGCGACTTCGAGAATCCGCTCACGGTTGCGCTGCGCGTCGGCTCGGGGCTTGCGGCCAGTTCTCTTTGCGGCTGACGTTTTCATCGACTTTTTCTGAAACCGGAGGAACTCTCCGATAATCTCATTAGCATAACGGAGATTGACTTCGTTTTATTCCGGGCCGAGGCCCATGTCAAAGATTTGTGATCGGAGTGTGCAGCATGGCAGCGAAATTTGGAGCAAAGTCAACGACGGAAGATGTCCTCGAAGGGGTCGATCTGAAGGGTAAGCGGATTCTGGTCACGGGGGTGTCTGCGGGCCTCGGCGTGGAGACGGCCCGTGCGCTGGTGGCGCATAACGCAGATGTTTTAGGCGCAGCACGTGATCTGGAGAAGGCAAAGCGGACCACATCGGAAGTCAGCAAGACCGCGGCGGAGACCGGCGCGAGCTTCGAGGTGGTCGAGCTCGATCTCGCCAGCCTGAAGAGCGTGCGCGCCGCCGCGGACAAGCTGGTTGCCGATGGCCGCCTATTCGATGTGATCATCGCAAATGCCGGCGTCATGGCGACTCCGTTCGGGAAGACGGAGGATGGTTTCGAGACGCAATTCGGGACCAATCACCTGGGCCACTTCGTCTTTGTGAACCGTATCGCGAAGCTCATCAAGGACGGCGGACGCTTGGTCAACCTCTCTTCCTCAGGGCACCGTTTCAGCAATGTGGACCTGAACGATCCCAACTTTGAGACGACGCCGTACGAATCCTTCGTGGCTTACGGGCGTTCGAAGGCCGCGAACATTCTCTTCGCAGTTGCTTTCGATCAGCGGCATCGAGAGCACGGGGTCCGCGCGGCGGCTGTACATCCAGGAGGCATACAGACCGAGCTTGCCCGCCACATGGATCCGGCCCACATGGAACAAATGGTCAAACAGATCAATGAACAGGCCGCAGCAGAGGGCAAAGGGCCGTTCCAGTTCAAAACGGTTCCCCAGGGAGCCGCCACGTCAGTATGGGCAGCTGTTGTTGCGCCCGCCGAAGAGGTAGGAGGACGGTATTGCGAGAACTGCCACGTGAGTGACGTCGTCGCAGATGATGCCAGGCTGGGCCTGCTTGACGAAGGAGTGCGCGGCTACGCTCTCGATCCACAAAACGCTGTTGCGCTTTGGAAGAAAAGCGAAGAACTGGTCGGCGAGACGTTCCAGTAAGCAGGTGCCTGGGGACAGGCGAGGTGGCTTGGCCGCGCATTTGTGGACCTAAAGGAGACATCATCATGCGTATCTTTGTGACCGGGGCAGCGGGATTCATCGGTTCGGCGCTTGTTCCGGAGTTGATTCAGGCAGGGCACCAGGTGCTTGGGCTGACACGATCGGAGGCCGGCGCCGAAGTTCTGCGAGCAGCTGGAGCCGATGTGAAGCATGGCAATATCGAGGACCTCGACAGCCTGCGCGACGGAGCGGCCAAGTCGGACGGCGTCATTCACATGGCCTTCAACCACGACTTCTCGCAGTTCCAGAAGAACTGTGATGACGACCGCAAGGCGATCGAGGCGATGGGCGAGGTGCTGCTGGGCTCGAACCGGCCGTTCGTTGTCACCTCGGGGACGGCGATCGCGGCCAATGTCAATGGCAACCCATCGACGGAGGACGGAGCGACCGCTTCGTGGAACCCGCGCGCAGCTTCGGAAGCGGCGGTGAAGGAGTTGACGACGCGCGGCGTAAACACCTCGGTGGTGCGGCTGCCGCAGGTGCACGACATGCGCAAGCAGGGGCTGGTACCCTACCTTCTCGCGGTGGCGCGCGAGAAGGGTGTCTCGGCGTACATCGGTGACGGCAACAATCGCTGGCCGGCGGCACACGTTTCCGACGTGGCGCTGCTGTACCGTCTGGCGCTTGAGAAGGCGGAGCCGGGCGCGATCTATCACGCGGTCGACGAGGAGGGCGTGTCGATGAAGGCCATCGTCGAAGCGCACTCCCGCGGGCTGAAAGTTCCGGTGGTCAGCATCAAGCCTGAGGAGTCAGAGGCACACTTTGGCTGGCTTGGCCGCTTCGCCGGGCACGATATGCCGGCCTCCAGCGCGCTCACGCAACAGAAGCTGAACTGGAAGCCAACAGGGCCGGGCCTGATCGCCGACCTGGACGGCATGGACTACACACAAGTCTGAGTCGACCGACGGCGCACCGGTGGCTGCCTGCAGAGTGCCGGTGCGCTTTTCGTTAGGCCTCGCAGGCTTCGAGCATGGCTTACACGTGGCAGGGAGCCTCTAGGAGCTTGTTGAAATAGCTAGAGCTGACTCCTTTACTGATGAGGTTTTGGGTTGATGCAGGGGAGTTGGGTTGTTTATGACGGCTGGCTGGCGGATTCTGCGGCATGTTTTCTTGCCGGGTTGAAGACTCAACCGGCCTTCAGGCGCACTGCTGCTGTGGGTCCTGCTGAGTATGGCTTTGGATGAGCCTTGGCAGACGCAGCAGGTTATGTGCGGCGCAGCTGAAGACGAAGATCCAGTCGACCTTGGCGAGTCCTCGCACCTTCAGCTGGTCGAGCGGACCGGTCTGCTTCAACCAGCCAAATGTCTTCTCCACGAGCCAGCGGCGGCTGAGGCTGAGCGCATAGCCGGCGTGCCGGGTGGTCCTGCCATCGAGGTTCGAGCGGCGTCCCTTGTCGTTCTTCTGCACATGTGCGGTGACGTTGAGGGCGCGGGCTCCGGCGATGAAGTCCTTCGCGTCGTAGGCCTTGTCGGCACCAACCGTGATGCGCCGCGAGCTGTTCTTCTGCCGCTCGTCGAGCATCAGCAGGGCGGCGTCGCGCTCGGCATGGCCGTCGGCCTGGGTCGCCATCGCGGCGGCGATCAGGCCGTTGCGGTTCTCCACCAGCGCATGGCCCAGGTACGCGAGCTTCGACTCCTTGCCATAGCTCTTCTTGTAGAGCCGCGCCTCCGGATCGGTAGTCGATTGATGGGTCTCGTTCGACCTCTTCTGCCCACGGAAGTTAGTGCCGTCGCCATCATCGGAGCCATCCTTCGGCCGGAAGCTCTTCTGCGATGCCCAGGCCTGGATCAGCGTGCCGTCCACGGTGAAGTGCTCGTCACTCATGAAGCGCTTCGCCAGCACGTTCACCTCGGCGAAGAACCGCTGCGCCACGTCCGACGTCAGCAGCCGGTCGCGGTTCTTGGAAAACACGGCATGGTTCCACACCGCGTCGTCCATGCCCAGGCCGACGAACCAGCGGAACAGCAGGTTGTAGTTCAGCTGCTCGACTAACTGGCGCTCCGAACGCACCGAATAAAACGCCTGCAACAACAGCGCCCGCAGCACATACTCGGGCGCAATCGAAGGACGGCCTGATGCCGAATATAGCGCATCGAAATCCTCGTTCAGCGACACCAGAACTGCATCCGTCAACTTGCGAATCTCGCGCAAAGGATGATCCTGTGGAACCCGCTGCTCCAACGTCACACAACTGAACATCTCACCCTGAACCCGCTCGTCGCCACGCATACAACAGAGACGGACCAACACCCAGATCAGACGAAGCCAGAACCTATTTCAACAAGCTCCTAGACGACTGATCAGTAATGGAAAGTCGGCCAGTGTTTACCGATGGCCGCCACGACATTACCACCGGCTCTCAGCTAGCACGAAGATGTCCTCTAAATTCCAGATTGATCGCTGACTCAAATCAAAGAATCGAACAGGATGAATGCTCGACCGATAGCGCTCCGGTTTTCTCATGATTCACATGCAACAATTCGCGTTCCATTTTGTCAGCGAGTATAGGTCGTCTCATTTCTCGCAACCACGCAATTGCCTTCATAATTCCTGTGGTTGTGTGCGCCTCTTCGTTGAGTGCTATTTTCTCGTCCCTCAGCTATTGTTGTACCTTCCCAGGCACACACGGTCTTGGCGAAATCGTAGTGTGCAGCTACACGAGTGTCATTTTGGAAACCAGAAGCCAAAATGAGAAAACATTTCCACTCAGATAACGTAGAGGTTGGCAACTCAGTATAAAAGATGGACACATTAATCGGACAAGTCGTGACAACCCCTTCAGCACCTCCTATGGGGACCTTTTATGGCGCATGGAAGTGCAATAAGTCGGACAGCTGCAACGCAGTCTTTTATTCCTTTGCTTCTGATTCCACTGGCAATGTCGCACTGCAAAGGCTGAGTCTTCGGTTACACCTTACGGGACGAAACAGCCTGGCTGGCACCGGCGAAAGTTCCTCGTGCAATTTGCAGGGTGAAAACTGCGTTGACCAACCAGGTGGTTTCCGATTTACGGGCAAGCGCATGACGTCAAGGGAGGAGTAGAAGATCATTCGGACCGGAGTCGACCTGGACCATCTGAACCCCAATTGCACCGGCGCAAACGCGAGTTGCATTCGGCGTTTGTTGGGAACCTGCTACAGATGGTCAAATGCAGGTTCTTCGACTCCCTTCGCTTCGCTGGGGTCGATTAGGATGACAGGCGGGTGGCCCACATCCTGATCGCCCGCCAAAGCTCGGTGCCCGAGGTCTCGATTCTGATACCTGGGATAGCACTAACCTCAGCCCGACTTCGGTCACGACTCAAATGTCGATTCGCGCCAAATCGCCAAGTCACTTGTTGACGGCGCTCATTTCACATGGACGTGTAGTCGCCATCTCAGACAAGTGGCTCAGGTAGCTGCCGGAAAACGGGTTATCGGCAACTTCAATCGAACTTGCCGCAAGGCGGGGCGGTCTCAACCGGTCGATGCCACACCATCTGATATGAATCATTTTTCTAAAGGTGGTGTTTATGACACAAGGAAAACGGGACAGGCTTTCCGCGGAGAGGACCGACATGTGGCGCCGTTGGAAGGCGGGCGAGTCGTTGCATGAGATTGGGCGCGCCTTCGGCAAGCACCATGGCTCCATTCAGTTCTTGTTGTCGCAGCGGGGCGGGATAGTTCCGGCCGCTCGTCGGCGCTCGCTGCGAACGCTGACGGTGGCCGAGCGGGAAGACATCTCACGAGGAATTGCTTCCGGTTCGTCGATTCGGGAGATAGCCAAAGGGTTGCAGCGGGCTGCGTCGACGGTGAGCCGGGAGGTGGCGGGTCACGGCGGGGGTCAACTCTATCGAGCCAATGAAGCCGATCCTCAGGCCTGGGAGTCGGCTCAGCGACCCAAGGCGTGCCTTCTTGCCATCCGCGGGAAGCTGCGGACGATCGTTGCCAGTAAACTGATCCTGGACTGGTCGCCGGAACAGATTTCGGGATGGTTGAAGATACGGTATCCCAAGAACGAGAGCATGCGCGTGTCCCACGAAACCATTTACCGCAGCTTATTCATCCAGGCACGAGGAGTGTTGAAGAAAGAAAGAGCTGATTCAGCACCTGCGGTCCAAGCGGTGTATCCGCTGCTCACGGCACTCTCGGGCTGGCGGACAGTCCCGAGGTCAGATCGTCGATGCCATCTCCATTCGGGAAAGACCTGCAGAAATTGAAGACCGCGCCATTCCCGGTCATTGGGAGGGCGATCTGCTCGGCGGCACCAGGAACAGTCACATCGCAACACTGGTGGAACGACATTCGCGTTTTACCATCCTGGTCAAAGTGCCCAGCAAAGACACAGCGACGGTCGTCGCCGCGCTGAGCCGGCAGGTTCGTAAGCTCCCCGTGTCCCTGCGGCGCTCGTTGACGTGGGACCGAGGGCTGGAGATGGCCAAACACAAGAGCTTCACGGTGGCCACGAATGTGAAAGTCTACTTCTGTGATCCGCAGAGCCCTTGGCAGCGCGGCACCAACGAAAACACGAACGGGCTGCTGCGACAGTACCTCCCTAAAAAAACCGCCTTGTCCGGCTATTCTCAATCCGATCTCGACAAAGTAGCGCTGTGCTTAAATCAACGCCCGCGAAAAACCTTGGACTTTGAAACTCCTGCGAGTAAACTCCAAGCCGGTGTTGCATCGACCGGTTGAGACCGCCGGACTTTCCGGGCAGTGGACATCAAGTTATCTATGAGCTCCGCTCCAATTCATTGAATGCTGTTGAGTTCAGCTCCCAGGATTAGTAATGGAAACGCCCGTTCTCGTCACTGATGATAAGCCGCCTTCAGGGGGCCCATCCTTCAATCATAGGCTGCGAAGGGCGGTCATGAAGTTTTCGACCTTGCGGGTGGACGAGGCCTTGCCGGATTTCAGGTTGCGCTCGATGCACAACCCAGAAAAAAAGGACAAAACCATCTCCGCAATTGCAGAAGAAGCCATCCTGGGCTTTTCGGCTTCGATATTCATGGAGAGAAGGTGGTGCAGCAATGCTCGATTCCCGGTAATGGCGCCATAAGCCTCGTCCGGAAGGATGGCGAACTCCCGCATCGAGTTGATGGCAAAACATCCCTGCTGTTCTCCGTTGTTCAGGGGACCATTCTTGAGAAATGTTTCGATGTTCTTCCAGCCGAGAGGCTCTTTGGTGAGAAGCCCTCTCTCGTCCTGGCTCTCAAGATAGTGCCGAAGGCACGCTACAAACAGATCTTCCTTGTCGCGAAACTCCGTATAGAGCCCTGACTTGTTCACGCCTGTGGCTCGTTCCAGGTCCTGAAGACTCGTGTCCGCGAATCCGTGCTTCCAGAAGACAGGCATCGCCTTCTCCAGCACTTCCTCGCGGCTAAAGTTCTTCGGGCGCCCCATGCACACATTATCTGATAAAGAACTAAATAGTTCAATATTTCTGCATCCCCCGCCGCAGCTTCGCCATCATATAGAACCAAACGGTTCATAAGTCTGGCTGGGGCGGGCAAGATCGCAGTCAGTTGAATCAGTGGAGCAGTGAATTATTCACGGAAACAGAGGAGAATCTATGTCTAAGTTGGCTAACAAAGTGGCACTCGTAACCGGCGGTTCCCGGGGTATTGGCGCAGCGATTGCAAAGCGTCTGGCCGCCGATGAGCAAGCGTGGCCATCACGTATGCGAAGGACGCGAGCGCGGCTTCGGCGGTGGTCAAAGCGATTGAGCTCGGTGGCGGAAAGGCTGTCGCGATCCAGGCAGACGTTGGCGACGCCAAAGCTGTTAAGGGTGCAGTCGAAAAGACCGTCGCAACCTTCGGCAGACTGGATGTGCTTGTGAACAACGCCGGGACAGCCATCCCGAAACCGTTCGAAGAGGCCACACTGGAGGAGATGGATCGTGTGATCGACATTAACATTCGCGGCGTATTCGCCACCACCCAGGCTGCGCTGAAGCACATGAACGATGGTGGCCGCATCATCATGGTCGGTTCGGCGGTGGGAGAGCGCGCTGTTGCGCCCGGGCTGGTGCCATACGCGGCCACGAAAGGAGCCGTCAAGATGTTCACTCAGGCGTTATCCAGAGAGGTCGGTAGCCGGTGCATCACGGTCAACAACGTTCAGCCGGGCCCCATCGACACGGATTTGAATCCCGCGTCGGGTGATTGGGCGGTACCGCAGAAGGCTGCCACAGCGCTCAACCGCTATGGGCTCGTTGAGGAGATCGCGGCAATGGTGGCATTCGTCGCCGGTCCTGAATCCTCGTACATTACCGGGGCGAATCTGACCGTCGATGGCGGAATGAACGCCTAAAACAGTGTGTCCGCCCAGCAATGGGCCCAAAGAGCGATCAATCCCGTCATGTGAAAGGGCAAGAGGGCGAATAATGGCTGCACTTCAAAACAAAACAGCACTTGTGACGGGCGCATCGAGAGGAATTGGCCGCGCGACGGCAACGGCGCTCGCTGAGGCCGGGGCGCACGTCCTGGTTCACTATGGCCGCTCAAAACAGGAAGCGGAGTCTCTTGCGGTCGAGATCCGAGGGGAAGGCGGGCGTGCAGACGCAATCTCGGCAGACCTGGGAACTCCAGACGGTGCTGCGCTACTAGCGAAACAGGTGCGCTCTATAGTCGGCGATCGCCTGGACGTGCTTGTGCTCAATGCCGGGATCAGCAAACTGGCTCGCATCGCGGATCACACGGTAGAGGATTTTGACAACCTCTTTGCGACCAACGTCCGAGGCCCGTTTTTCCTGGTGCAGCAACTCCTTCCCGTGCTGGGTGATGGTTCAAGCATTGTTGCTATCTCCTCTGCTGTAGCCCGCACCGTGGTGGGCAAGCCCGGTTTGGAAAATCCTTCCGTTCTTGCCTACGCCTCTACCAAAGGGGCTCTTGAAACTCTGGTCAAGCACTTGGCTGCCATCCTCGGGCCGAGCGGCATACGCGTAAACGCTGTCGCTCCAGGCGTCATCGATACAGATATGTCGAATTTCACGAAGACAGAAGCGGGACGCGAGGTCGCGCTGGGAATGCAGGCGTTGAAGCGGCTCGGCAAGCCCGAGGATGTTGCCGACGTAGTCGCTTTTGTAGCCTCCGGTGCCGCGCGCTGGATCACTGGTGCCAGTATTCCCGTCGATGGCGGTTCGAAGCTCTGACAGGCAACATGAGGAACGCAATGAATAACACTCCGAGCAAAGGTAAAGAGATCAAAATCCCTGGCCCCGACCATCCCATCACGATTTCGCCAGTTGAGGGCAAGGTTCGTGTCACGGTCGCTGGAAGGATCGTTGCTGAATCGACACAAGCACTTCAGTTGGAGGAGAAGGGATATCCACCCGTCTACTACCTGCCGCGCGGCGATGCGGACATGTCCTTGCTCGTTCGGACAGCGCACTACACCTATTGTCCGTACAAGGGCGATTGCGCGTACTACAGCATTCCCCTTGGCGGAACGAAATCGGAATATGCGATTTGGACCTACGAAAACCCTTACGAGGCAGTCGCCGACATTGAGGACCATCTGGCGTTTTATCCCACGCGCGTCGATGCAATCGAAGTAGTTGCCTAAGAACGTTCACCTGCCAATCATCCGGACACACCCCAGGAGCCGAACATGCCAAAGACAACACCTGAACAGAACAAGGCGATCGTTCTCGAAGCCTTTGACACCCTCTTCAATAAACGCGACTACGCGGCGGCAGAACGCTTCTGGTCGCCGAAGTACATCCAGCACAGTGCGCACATTGCGCCGGGACGTGAAGGACTGTTCACTCTTGTCCGCTCCTCGCCAGATACGTTGCGCTACGAAAACCAACTCATCGTCGCAGAAGGCGACTACGTCATCGCGCACGGCCGTTTCACTGGGATAGGAAGGCCCGCAGCCTGGATTGCGGCCGACGTTGTCCGATTCGAAGACGGTGTTCTTAAGGAGCATTGGGACGTTTTGCAGGACGAGGCTACTAAGGCTGAATCGGTCAGCGGCCTTCCCATGTTCGGCGACACATTTCCCGAGTGAGAGCCGAAAACATCGCCATCGTTCTGGCGGCGTTCGACACCCTTTTACCAAAGCAAGGAGACATGAGCTATGACTTCACCCGTTGTTGCGAATGGCAAATATGTGATTTTGGGCGCGAGCGGGAACACCGGCTCCATCATCGCTGATTATCTGTTACTAAAGGGCAAGAAAGTGCGCGTCATGGGACGCGACGTTGGGCGGCTACAGCGCTTTGTGGACAAAGGAGCTGAAGCGTTCACGGCTGATTTGAGCGATGTGGCTGCGCTCAACAAGGCCTTCAACGGTGCACACGCGGCGTACTTGATGTTGCCGCCGGCAAAATCTCGCGAGGACCAGGAGCAAGAGAGCACTGCGATCGCGCAAGCTGTGAAGGAGTCTGGCGTTGGCTACGCGGTGCATTTGAGTAGCTATGGTGCACAGGTTCCGGAGAGCACCGGGCCAGTTGCGGGGCTGCATTCTTCGGAGCAAAAGCTAAACGCGATAAGCGGCTTGAACGTCTTGCACCTGCGGGCCGCGTACTTCATGGAGAACAATCTGAAGGCCATCGGCATGATCCATGGGATGGGGTTGCTAGGAAATGCACTGCGACCCGATGTGAAGCTACCCATGATCGCGACCCGCGACGTTGGCGACTATGCAGCGGAGCGCCTTCTGCGCCTGGATTTTTCCGGCAAACAAACCCGCGAGTTGCTTGGTGAGCGCGACCTGTCGATGACGGAAGCTACCGCAATGATTGCGCGCGGCATTGGCAACCCCGATCTGGAGTACAAGCAGTTTCCCTATGACCAAGTGGAGCAGGTATTGACGGAGATGGGTATTCCGCCGAAGGGAGCTGCCATGTACATCGAGATGTACAAAGCCATCAACACAGGAGTCCTCATTCCATTAGAGCCGCGTTCGCCGGAGAACACCACACCGACTTCCTTTGAAAACTTCGTGCAGGATGTTTTTGCGGCTGAGTATCAACAGAACAAGGGACACTGAGGCAGGCCACCAATGACTGGAACTAAAAAGCTGCAAGGAAAAGTAGCAGTGATTACTGGTGGCACCACCGGGATCGGGTTGGCTGCCGCAAAGCTCTTCGTCAAGGAGGGCGCCTACGTCTTCATCACGGGTCGCCGCCAAAAGGAGCTAGACGAGGCCGTGGAAGCAATTGGCAGCAACGTCACTGGCGTTCGGGGAGACATTGCCAAATTGACCGACCTTGATCGTCTCTACGAGCTCGTCGCGGCCAAGGGGAGAATCGATATCGTTTTTGCCAATGCTGGCGTCGCCGAATTTGCTCCCCTTGGCAAAATCACGGAGGAGCATTTCGACAAGCTCTTCGACATCAACGTCAAGGGAACACTGTTCACGGTGCAGAAAGCCTTGCCGCTGCTGAATGATGGAGGTTCGATCATCCTCAACGGCTCGGTAGCGAGCGTAAAAGGTACGCCCGCCTTCGGTGTCTACGGCGCGACGAAGGCCGCTCTCCGCTCCTTCGTCCGAACCTGGACCTCGGATATCAAAGACCGTCATATTCGTGCCAACGTTATTAGCCCGGGGCCGACCGATACGCCGGTTATCGATGGACAGCCCGCAGACGCTATTGCACGAATCGTGTCCACCATCCCGATGGGACGGATGGGGGATCCCGATGAAATTGCCAAAGCGGCGTTGTTTCTGGCTTCGGATGACTCCAGTTTCGTCACAGGTATCGAACTGTTCGTTGATGGCGGCAGAGGGCAAATATGAGCGTGAGCTCATTGAATGCGACGGAATTGCTTCCGGGAAGCCGACTTTTCACAGGACTAGTCCGAACCTCGATGAGCGCATTGGCGATTTGTACTAAACCCGCTCCGCGGGTAGGTGGAAGCGTGGTAGAGTTTTTGGCAGGACAAGTTGCATGTTGCCCACGGCAGTCACAACGCTTCCGCTCAAGTCAGCACAAAATAGCTGCGATGGATTGAATCCCCATAAAGCAATTGTCCTGCCAAAACCTCACCGGGTTTAGTACAAATCGCCGTATCCACAATGCTCGCTCCAAAATCTTTCTGCAGGCCAAACTCTGCCTGCCGAGCACTGTCGATACGGCGCTATGGATTTACCACTCGTTGAGAAAGCGGTAACGAGTCAATTAGCCGCTATCACTCGTCCGGATAGCCGGTTTTACATCCATCTCTAACAATCTCGGCTGTGTCAATGCATTTTTGAGCGTAGGACGGCACTCACTCCGAGGAGCTGTTTCGTTACGCTTTGGTTGAACAAACTCATCATCGTCGACAAAGGTTCGCATGTAATCTTTCGGGCGGAATTCGGTCCGACCCAACCATCTCTCCGATCGCACGTTCGACCATGATTATTACTTCGAACTCCCTGGATAGGGAGCGGGATGCCCAATCAAGTGGGCGGTGATTTACTTCACACCATGGACGAATCCAGGCTCTCCCGCGTGCGAACCGAACTGCAAAGTCTGTTGATAATCGCATTCCTTACGCCACATCCAGTAGAGGCTGACGGCCAGTTTGCGTGCCATCGCAACCTTAGCGATGCGGCGGTCGCGACGCATGGCCAGATGAACGAAGCGACGTCGCCAGTCCGGGTCCCAGCGGACAGCAGCCTGGGCTGCCTCCACCAGTAGAAAGCGCAACAGAGAACTTCCTTGTTTGGTGATGTGCCCCAGTCGTTGACCATCGGCGCTGGAGTCCTCACAGGGAATGAGGCCCAGATAGCTACCTATCTGATGGCCGCAACCGAATCGATCCGGAGATCCAAGCACCAACACAAAGGCCAGGGCTGTGATGGGCCCCACGCCGGGATGCGTCATCAGCCGCAGTACCTCGGACCGTTTGCGTGCCTCCTGCTCGGCTGCTGCGGTAAGCTCGTCGATAGCTGTGTTCAATCGATCCACCAACTCCAGCAGGTCCTGTCGGCGCCGTGTGGCCCACCGAGCAAGCGGGAGTGCCTCCAGTTGCCTTCGTCCGGTCTTGCTCCACAGTGTCTTTTTGCGCCGTACTCCCTCGTTCATCGCTGCAGCCTGGATTTGGTTCATGGCCCGCGTGCGCATCTGCACCAGGCGATGCCGATGCCAGATTAGCTGGCGTAGATCACGGTTCTCCGGATTCGGGACCCAGATCTGGGGAAAGCGACTCTCTACCAGTAGCCTAAGCAATAACTGAGCATCCTGCCGGTCGGTCTTTTGCTTGAGTACCAGTGCTGCCTTGATCTTGGCCGGATCCCCAATCCACAGCTCGAACTTCAACTCTGCCAGAAATCGCTCAAACCAACGTGCATGTCCGGTGGCCTCTATCCCGACACGCACCTTGACCTGTCTTCGCTGTAGATCGCGATAGAAACGCTCTGCCTCTCCATCGCTGTGGTTCAGTCGCCGTTCGCCGGTCTCGCCCGTCTCCGTATCTAAAAACGCTACTTGCTGAACGCTTGGATGATAATCCACTCCTACAATGATCATGTTCGGCTCCTTCTCCCGAACCTTCCGTCGTCGATGCCCAGAGTCTAATCGCGCCTCGACAGAGCAAACACTGTTATGAAATCACGTGGACTGGATTTGTAAATACTAGCCGACTTCACGTTACCAATCTAGGTTCAATGGGCGCATCGGCGAAAGCACCTATCAGATGCGATTCAGCCGTTCCGCCGCACCTTCCACCAGGGAGTGCAAAAGTTCCGGGATTCCGGGGCAATGTGCCAGGTTGGCACTCTGTCCGGCCCAGAGTGCGAGCAGGTCAGATCTGCCAGTCTCTTGCGCGGGGAGTGCCAGGCTACGCATAAGGAACCTCTGCAATGGATATGGCAGTATCTCGGTGCCGGGCTTATTCAGTTGGAGTAGTTCGTTGTCTATTCCTCGTGCGAGTCTGCCTGTAAAGCCTTGAGTCGGTGCGGTGTGTCCGGCACTGCCGCTGAGAATGGCCTCGCGATGCAGCGGGTGCGCGCCAGACTCTTCGCAGGCGAGAAAGACGGTGCCCATCTGTACGCCTTCCGCTCCAAGCGCGAAGGATGCGGCAATGCCGCGAGCATCGGATATTCCGCCAGCGGCCACGACCGGAACCTTTACCGCATCCACCGTCTGCGGCACAAGTGAGAAGGTTCCTGTCAGCGAGTCTTGTGCCGATCTTAGAAAGGATCCGCGATGTCCGCCCGCCTCAAAGCCCGATGCAACCACTACGTCGACTCCAGCCCGATCGAGAGCGATGGCTTCGTCCGGCGTGGTAGCCGTTCCGAGCGTAACGATCCCTCTCTTCCTTGCCTCGTCTAATATCTCTTTTGGTGGAATACCGTAGATAAACGAGAAGGCGGGAACGTTAGTATCGAGAAGCACGCGCCTGATCCTCAAATCGGATCGGCTTGTACGGTGCAAATGCCGGTTGTGTGCCGCCGAGCGCTTCGATGTGTGGCGAGAGATGCGACAGAGCGCGGCGGAATGCTGCAGCGTCCGATGTGCGCGCTCCCCCATCTTCCATCGAAACCCACAAGTTCATCGCAAATGGCTTCGCCGTCAGCGAACGAATCTCGGCAATCACTTCTTCAATCGCGTTTGGTTCAAGACCGTGCGCGCCAAATATTCCGAGCCCTCCGAAATTCGATACAGCGGCGGTAAGTCTCTGCGATGAAAGACCGCCGAGCGGTCCCTGGATGATCGGGTACTCGATCCCCAGAACCTCTGAAACGCGGGTTTGATTCCATGCTCTCGCCATCATGCCACCTCGCTCAGGAAAGAAGGGGCGAGTGTCTCTCGCCCCCTCAGGCTTCAATAGTCGTTCATATCGGCAGCTCGGTCCCTACGCGATGGGAGTCCCTGTGTGTCAGCAAGACATAAATGAGAGCCAGCACCATCACCATGAGAGCATCGACAAAGAACCAGCCATATCCCAACACGAAAATGTGACTGAGAATTACGGCAGTCATCCACACAGTCAATCCCGCTCCCAATCTGGCTGTCTTCGGGATCAGGAGCAGAACCGCCACTACCGTCTCGAACACCCCTGACCCTAGTCGGAATATCGGCTGAGATACCAACCCGTGGACCACTCGCGACATCTGCGTGAACAGGGTCACCGAACCTGGCACCCCTGCAAACTTGAGAAAGATGGCGGCATACAGAAGGTTCACGGACACAAACAATCGAATTGGCAGTAGTGCGATTTTTTTACCCATACAATCTGGCCCCCTTGACGACCTCGAACCGGCCAATGCTTCGCGAGGTAGTACTCATTTCTGCGTTGTAGTTGGCAGGAAATCCACGGCCATCGAGCAGTTGGGAACTCTCCGGAGCATAGCAACGAAGACTCCACCACGTTTTCAGTGTTTCGAGATAACGTACCCTTGTATCAAGGGGCTCTACCAAACGCGTTCGTACGTTTCCCAAGAGCAGAATCGAGGTTGCACATTCCCGTAAAGCGAATTGCAGCGAAAATGCTAGCGACTCCATCTGGCATCCTGGCGGACCCGATGGTGACCATTGATGGGGAGCACATTCTGGAAATCAGCACACGGTGTGCACAACAGATTGCACATATCGACCATGACTTTCCGGATGGGACAATCACAGCTGGCTTCTTTGACATTCATTTCCACGGTATTGCTGGCCAAGATGTGATGAATGCTTCTCCCGAAGGCTTTCGAGATATTGCTCATTCTCTGGCCCGTGCAGGTGTGAGTAGATTTCTTCCGACCACGGTCACGGCTCCACTTGAGACCACAATGTCCGCACTGGAGAGGATGGCGGATTACATCGATGCGGATCCACTCGCAGGAACATCACAAGCGGCTGGCATCCACATAGAGGGCCCCTTCCTTTCGCATGCCAAGCGTGGCATGCATTCCGCGGAGCATCTGCTATTGCCTTCGCCGGAGCTTCTGAACCGGCTTTGGGAGGCTGCACACGGCAACATTCGTCTGATGACGATTGCACCTGAGTTGCCCGGGGCTCTTGAGACAATCAAACATGCAACGGCTCTGGGTATCCGTTCCTCGATGGGACATTCGATGGCTACGCAGGCGGAGGCGATTGCAGGCATAAAGAGCGGCATTGTCTCTGCGACACACACGTTTAATGCAATGCGCGCATTTAATCATCGCGAGCCCGGCATCCTCGGAGTTGCTCTCGATCAGGAAGATCTGTATGCAGATCTGATCTGCGATGGCTATCACGTTGCTCCGGAGGCGGTGCGCTTATGGTTAAAGGCGAAGGGGCCAGAGCGTGCAATATTGATCACGGACTGCCTATCGGCTGCCGGCAGGCCGAACGGTAAATACATGACAGGTGAAACTGTCGTGCATGTCGAGGGAGACGTATGTCGAACAGATACGGGAGTGCTGGCCGGCAGCGTAATCACTCTCGACCGAGCCGTAGCCAACCTTAGGAAGACTGCTCGTGCGGAGTTGCATTCAGCTGTTCGGTTGGCGTCCATAAACCCCGCAAAAATGCTTGGCCTTCCAGAGCTTCTCGCACCAGGCGCTGTTGCGGATTTTAACGTCTACGATGCAGATGGAATTAGACGAGAGTGCTTTATCCGCGGATCGTTGGTCGCATGACACTTCAATCAAATTTCTGTCGGGCAACGTTGCAAATGATCGCATGAGTCCTTAGAAGTCGGCTTTTGCGTCGGGAATCCGAGAGCAAAGGTCAATCCGGCATTCCCCGATGCTGCGGCGTTTTTCAGGACTAATCTTGGAGGGGCGCCTAACCAGTTTTCGATGAGTGCATTGACCTGTTGGCAACAGTTGACAGTTCGCGCTGCGGAAAATCGCTGCAGCGCTGGCCGCGACAGAAGCGGGGACCCTCCAGCGCCTATATACGGACGGGGCGGTCTCACACTACCTGATGATAGGCAATAACGACGGCTGGCAGTACACCATTCAGGCTACTGACGTGGTGAAGCGCGATACGAACGGTCGATACTACGAAGAAATCGGCTGGTCGGGCCTCGCTTCCAGCGCTCAGCAAGCGCTCACTCCTGCAAGCCTTGCTCGGCGCCAGACCGTTTCTCTGGATGACCCTGCGTCGTATATGAGGGTGCCGAACTTGGCTAACGTTCAACCTCTCCTGATCGGCTCTGGTGCAAAATAGCAAAAACTCCACTCCATGCGGAGGAGTGAAAGAGGTCAGAGTTGCGAGTTTCCCGCCATTTCTGCACATCGAGAGTTGAAATTCGTTGAGCCAAAGCGCGCTAAGAAGCTATTTGCACCAGAGCCCTGCATGGAATGATTGCGGCGGACTTGGTCATCGGCGCGGCCGTTAGTCGGCCGCAGATAAATGTGCTCGAACTGACCGTTCTGAAGACGGAAGGCAATTCCAATAAAGCCGCGCGCGGCACTGGCTGCGCCGGCGGCGGGACGCCCTGCTAGTTCCACCTCGATCGCACCATCGTGAAACATGGTGTCTTTCACAATAGCGTATGCTTCGCCATTGGCCACTTGGCTCTCTTCCGTGATCTTTACCGCCCGCTTACCGAGGTAGTCGACGGACTCCACTTTTACCTTGTGCGGAATCAACTGACCAACGGTTTGGGCGGATGCCACTGGCACGAAGGCGATGAGACTCCAGAAGACCGGATTGCAGAATGACACCATCAGTGGCTTTTTCATGGTCCTCCCATTTTCAATCACGCTGGAGATGCGAGAACATGCGTCTCGAGAATGCCGCCTCTATTCGTCGCGAAGCACAACCAGCGGATCCACGCGCGTGGCCCGCAGCGCCGGAAAGATGCTTGCGCCCAGCGCCACCAGCATGAGCAGGATCGTCACGGAGGTGGAGGTGAACGTCGCAAGGTCTCGCGAGCTTACACCGTAGATCATGCTGGTGGCCACGCGTCCCAGCGCGATCGCTGCAATCAAGCCGATTGCGATACCGATCACCGTCGGCTTCATGCCCCGTGCCACTACCACACGCAGGACGTCGGCCTTCGTCGCTCCAAACGCGATACGCAACCCGATCTCCTTCATCCCGCGCCGCACCGAGTACGCTAGTACGCTATAGATTCCCCCCGTGCATAGCACCAGCGCCAGCAGACCGAAGATGGCCAGAAGCTGCATATTGAAGCTGCGCTGCGTAAGCGTCTCTCCAACGAACTCCTCCATCGTCAGCACATTGTCCACCGGCACATCCTTGTTGATCTCCTGGATTGCCGCGGTCACTGCCGTCGCGAGCGTGCGCGGCTCTCCCGCTGTCCTCACTACGAGAGACAGCGAGCGCGGCATCCACGGTCCCGCTGGCGCACCCGACGTCTGCGCCAGCGGCCAGTACAGCGTCGCGATCCCTACCGAGCTGTCCAGGCCGTCCTGTTTTACATCGCCCACAACGCCGACAATCTCCCGGTCCTTGTCCGGATAGAACGAGAGCTTAAGGTGGTGGCCAACTGGACTGCCGTCAGGCCAGAACTGCTTCGCCATCGACTGGCTGATCACTACCACCGGAGCGGAATTGGCTGTGTCGTCCGCACTGATGTCTCTGCCTTCCAGCAGCGGAATCCGCATCGTCTTGAAGTATCCCGCCGTCGCCACCCTCACCGAAACCTCAGGCTGCTCCGACAGCGACGCGGCGGCATGCCCTTCAATCGCCACCGGCTGGTTCGATCCTCCCACCAGCGGCAGATCGTCTACCGCTCCCGCATGCTCCACTCCCGGCAGCGCGCGCACCCGCTGCTGAACCTGGTCGAAGAACTGCGCCTCCTGGTCAGCCGACGTGAACTGCTTCTTGCCCACCTTCACGCTCATCGTCAGCACGTGGTGCTCATCGAACCCCGGGTCGATCGTCTGCAGCTTCCAGAGGCTTCGGATCATCAGCCCCGCTCCCACCAGCAGGACCAGCGATAACGCGACCTCCATGACCACCAGCGCTGACCGCATCCCTCGCCCGCCGCCATCTGCGTCCGTGCGCCCGAGGCCCTGCTTCAGCGCCTCGTTGATGTCTCCCTTGCTCATGCGCAGCGCCGGAATCAGCCCCGAAAGAATCCCCGTCACGACCGATACCGCCAGCGTGAATGCAAGCACCGGCAAGCTCAGCCCGATCTCTCCCATCCTCGGCAGGTTATCGGCGAAGTACTTCAGCAGCAGCTCGATCCCGAAGTGCGCCACCACCAGCCCCACCACTCCGCCGAAGAGTGCCAGGAGAACCGTCTCCGACAGAAGCTGCTGCACGATGCGTGGCCGCGTCGCTCCCATCGCCGTGCGGATCGCGATCTCCTTCCTTCGCGCAAAGGTCCGCGCCAGCACAAGGTTCGCCACATTCGCGCATGCGATCAGCAGCACAAACGCCACCGCGCCCAGCATCATCAGCAGCGCCGGGCGGATGTCTCCCACTGTCTCCTCGCGCAGCGGGACCACCAGCGCGCCCCATCCTTTGTCGTCTCCGGGATAAGCCCGCTCCAGCCGCTGGGAGATCGTGTCCATCTCCGACTGCGCCTGCTTCAGTGTCACCCCCGGCTTCATCTTTCCCAAAACCCGAAAGTTATGCTCGCTTCGTACCGCCTTCTCCGCAGGCGTCAGCGCCAGCGGCACCCACATCTGCGCGAACTCCGGCTTCGTCATCGCCGGTCCCATCACGCCCACAATCGTGTATGGCTCGCCGTCCAGGCGGATCGTCCTTCCCACTGCTCCCGCATCGGCACCATAGTGGGTCTGCCAAAACTTATAGCTCAGCACTACAACGCGATCGTGTCCGCCCCCGCTCTCTCCCGACAGAAATGTCCTTCCATGGAGCGGCTTCGCTCCCAGCACCGGAAAGAACTCCGGGCTCACCGAGCTTGCCGTCACCGCCTCCGGCTTGCCCGCGCCCGTCACATCGAAGCGTGTCCCCGAATACAGCGCCATCTTCTCGAACGCCGCGCTCTGCTTCTGCCAGTCCAGAAAGTTTGCAGGCGAGACTGAGAACTTCTTCATCCCCGGAAAGCTCGCCTGCGGAGGCGTGTGCCACACCTGCACCAGCGGGTCGATGTCGCCAAACGGGAGCGGCTCCAGCAGGACCGCATGCACGACGCTGAAGATCGCCGTATTCGCTCCGATTCCCAACGCCATGATGACCACAGCCACCAGCGTGAATCCCGGGCTTCTCCGCAGTTGTCTGAGGGCAAACTGCATGTTCTGCATCATCGTGGTCATCGCGCAACCTCCCGCTAAACGAGAGCAAATGCAATCGTCATACCACTGTTAAGTGGCTTCAAGAAGCTTGTTATCAATACAAGCCGGCACCGTGGGGAGCCGCTGCCGTCCAATTCCGGTCACTCACGTCCGCTCATGGACACACCGGCGAATTATTCAGCGACAGCTATGACAGAAAGCAGCTCATCCTGGAACAAACTGAACTTTCAAAGGGGCTGCCTGCCGATATGTCGAAGTATACGACTTCTCCCATAGGCCCATGGAGATTCGGTGGCAAGGCGATCTACTTCCCATCGCGTCTTCAACAAGGATCAACATGTGAGTCCTGCTGCCATCGCTTCGGTTAGACAGAGGCAGCCCGGTCAATGGGCGACACAATAACATTTTCATTGCCAGCAGACGATGCTCAGAGCGATCATAGGTGCGCTTCTGCAGCTTGCGGAGAAGATTTCCCGACCTGCGAGGTATTTGCCGCCGTCGTCGGCAATATCTCTCTCGCTTTCCTTTGCTGATCTCGCAATCCCGCAGATGACCACCCCATTCACCCGCAGAGGGGAATTCTGGAGCGTGTGATCATGAAAATTTCTCTTTCTAAATGGACCCTGGCAGCAATCATCTCCTTAGCAACCGCTACCGCGGCGCAAAGTCCCCTTGCCGGCAGTTGGAAATTCAACGCAGAAAAAAGCCAACTTACCGGCGACACCATTCAGTTCACCCCTGCATCAGAAGGCATGGTCCGCGTCACCAGTGGCGGACAGAGCTACTCCTTCAAACCCGACGGCAGTGACACAACCACTCCGATGGGTTACACCGCCCAATGGGAAAAAGTCGATGACCAGACGTGGAAGCAGACAGTGATGAACGGTTCGACTAAGCTTTCCGAGAACACCTACACGCTCTCCGGCGATGGGAAGACCATAACATTGACCTCCGAAGGAACGAAGCCGAATGGCGAGAAATTTAATGATTCGTTCACATATACGCGGATGAGCGGAACAAATGGCTTTATGGGGAACTGGAAGAGCACAAAGGTCGACCTCAAATCGTTCTCGGGATATGAGTTCAAAGACAACGGCGACGGCGCGCTTGTTTGGAGCTTACCGGATTACCACGCCACGGTCACAATCAAGACCGACGGGAAGGACTATCCGGCAACTGGCCCGACTGTTCCCGAGGGCCTGACCCTGTCGCTTACAAAAACGGGACCGCGCACTTTCACCATGGTGCAAAAAATGAATGGCAAGCCGATCTACAAAGCGACCGAGACCGTCTCAGCGGATGGCAAGACGCTGGAAGAGGTCGGCAGCGCGGTTGGCGTAAACGAAACCGCCACCACAATTTACGAAAAGATCGATTAGAGCACACGTCAAACTACTAAATGTCCATCTAGGCGCGCCCGTGGCGAAGAGCGGTCCTCCGGCAATTGTCGTGGCGCGTTTCCTGGATCTCTCTGGCCGCGGACGAGCGGCCATCAGAGGAGTAAGCGCTTGATCCTGTCGAAGAGTTGGTCGGAACGCCTCATAAAATGCCCGTAACAACCTGGACCACAATGGGCTGGACGTTACCTCGCATCCGCTATGAAACAGCGGGACCGTCAGCAATTTATAGCGCACCAGCCGCTAATCGACGGCGTGTCCGTTGTTGAGTTCATTACTCAAATGTTGGACCGCGTAAGGCTGTATCATCGAAGATTATTTGGCTTATTGCTTTCAGGCCCATTTGCCAGGGGGCGCAGATATTACCGAGATTCCGATCCCGCTACGCCCAGCTCAAGCGGCGGAACGATTTTGGCTCACTCTTCCTGATGGAGGGAAGCGCACTTGGCAGCTCGTCTATCCCGCCCGTAGATCTGAAGAAACGTAATGCTGCTTGCGCGCGACGGGCCCGTAGCTTTCCTCTAGAGTTCGAAGATCCCGTCCATCGCTTCATCGACAGAAGGCCGCAGCGCCTGTTGCACGCGGCCCCCCATCTCGGTTAGTAGTTCTGGAATGCGTTGTAGAAATCTTCAAGAATCGCCGGGATCGAAAGAGATTTTGGCAGAGGCACCGCGCGAATGCCGAGTTGGTTCGCATCGAAACGCTCCACGCCACCGCTCGGATGGTTGACGACCTGCGCTCCACCCTGACTGTTATCCTTTACCAGCGAAGTGGAACCGCCACCGTCAAGGTTTAGCGCTGTGTAGGCACCCAGCTTCAGCATGATGTCGGCACTCTCGACGCTCGTCGTGCCGACGCTGTAACCCGGCTGCCGCCCGTCGATGGCAACTACATAGAGATAGCGCCCATCCTTCGATAGACCCAACAAAGAGCGCGGATTCGGATCAGCACCATCACCCTGCAGCCCGCCTGTGCTGTTGCCCACGTTCTCTCCTTCGCTGACAACGATGCCCGATCCAGTGACCGCCGTAAAGACATTGGTCAGGTCCGTTTGCTCCGTCGTGGTGACGATGGAGGCTTCGTTCTTGCGGGTAATCAGCAGCGCGGCGTTCTGTCCGACCGCACTCACCGGCACGCCTACAACATTGGCGTCGGAAACCGCCACACCATTGAATGTCTTCTCCTCGGGGGCAGCGTTGCAGCAAGGCGCGAAGAAGTTGGCGTTAATGACTGCTTGCAGCCCGTATTTGACCAGAAACTGGCTATCGGTGGACGCGATTGTCTGCTTGCTCCCTTGGTGTGGCGTGGAGTAAAAGCGGATGCCGGGAGCTTGCAGATCGATCCGCATTGCATAAGCTACGCTGGCGTCCTGGCCGTCGATCGTGGCGGTAGTCTCTTCGATACCGATGAAGGCTGGTTTCCAATTATTGACCTTCACCGTGCTTGCTGCGGCAGGGAGCAGTGCAGCGGAGACGAGGCATACGGAAAAAACCCAATCGCGGAACTGTGACATGTCATGTCCTCCTGAAGTTGCGGATGGGCATGATGATCTACGCGCAAAAGATGAAATGGAATCACAGGCGGATGAAAATACGCAGAATTTGAGTCGCCGTATTGAGCCCGTAAGTGGCACCCGACTAAGAGTTACAGTTTTTTCAAGGATTCAAAAACAGAGTGCAGCGGGGCTGTATGAATAAACACCGTCGGCGCGTTTGGCAATCACACCTTCTAGTCCTTGTTGGCGAGTGAAAGCCAGCATTTCGGCTACCGTCTTGTTCGCCACTACTGACAGGTCAACGTGTTCGTTGGGCTTGATGATGGACTGAAGAATTTCTCTTCGCTCCGACAAGAGAAGGCTAGTAAGGTCACGATTCCAAAATCATCACATCCTCTTTATGCCTTTCTTCGGTCGGTCTTCCAGACTATGTCTGAGGTCTCTCTCTTACGTTCGTTTGTTGCTGGAGAGAAAAATGGCTGGAGGGTAGAGATTCATGTCGCCGTTGAATAGCTTTGTTGGGAATGAGCAGAGCAAGGCTATTACAGAAGAAGCGTTGCCGGAAAGTCAAAAGGTAGCACAGGGAAATTCAGCCCAGCCGCAGATAGAGGCAGCTCCACACCAGACCACGCCTCCTTCATCCTCTTCTGCGCCTCTTGAACAACCTTCCCGCGCCGAGGTCGCCCGTGAACCATTATCCTCCGATTTGGTATATCAGGCTCCAGATCACACAAGGACAACAAACCTGAATCCTCCGAAGATGAGCAATCCCATAGTTTAAAGGGCGCTGATTCAAATCCATCCGCAACCAATCTCTCAAGCATTACGGCCAATGGACTCGTTTCGCTTCCTCAATGAGCGCATTATCGACTGGTCACTCGCTGACAATGGAACGCAAGCCCATAGTCCGTTGGGTCGGCATGTCGCGCAGACGCCTGTGTAGAACTCCATTCCTGAGTGACGGGCAAACCGGAGAGAACCGAATTACTCTTTGTTTTGCCGACGATTCCGCGATTTAGACGACTTTGTTCTAGACTGTGGTGTCGCCCCGGACCAGAGTGAAAGGAGAACTCGCCATGGCAGCAACTCCCTCCTTCCCTTACGAGACGCGCCTAAACGTTCTGCACAAGTCCTTGGAGGTAATCGACGAAAAGGCTCTAGCGGACGCGTGCGAGTTTACGTGGTACAACCAGACTCTCTGCAAGGTAAATGACTCGGTGGTCCGACTCGGAGTCGTACAGGGAGAGTATCACTGGCATAAGCACGATCAAGACGAGGAGTTCTTTTATGTTGTAGACGGTCTATTGTTGATTGACCTTGAAACACGCACGGTCGAGCTTTCGCCCCGACAAGGATTTGTCGTTCCAAAGGGCGTGATGCATCGCACGCGTGCGGAGTGCCGAGCCGTGATTCTAATGGTCGAAAACGCTGGGATCGTACCGACAGGCAGCTCGACTTCCCATCCATAGCCCGCGCGATCATACCGAATCCGGCCTAATTACGTCGACTCGGAAGTGACGGATTGCTTCCGAATGGCCGACGATCCGTTCGGAACAATGGGTAGACACTATTCCGTTCGACCGCGAACTGCTTGGGGCCGCGTACGTAGACGGCGCTCCTAGTGTGGTAACTGGCCTAAGAAGTGCTTCGTCTTCCTCGTCAGTTCGCTTAGCCATCGAAGCTGGATCTCCGAACCGGTTCTCAGAAGCTGCAGCAACTCCGCCGGATGCTCGAGAAATCGATCTTGATTGCACCCCAGTCCGGCCGACGTCCGTCGGCGTCTGTGAATCGATACTCGCGGCCTAGCTCCCAGGAGCTCAAAAGCTGTCCAGATCGCTCTAATATCGCAGGATCTCCTGCGAACGCGGCAACGGCTCGTCCGACAAATAGTGGGGATTCTGATTCCATAAAGTTCTTGTCTTTCTTTGCGCCCTCACGCCACGTCTCCTCGGTAACGCCGAACCGCTCCAGCATCGTTTCGCAGAAAACCGGGCGTTATCGCAACGGCTGAAACACCGTACGGGCGTAATTCCGCCGCCATGTTCAGAGCTAATCCTTTGAGGGCGAGCTTTACCACCTGAGTTACAGGATTGCCTCCAGCGCTAAGAACGTTGTTCTCCGTGACCTCCACTATAAGCCCGCTGCGGTTGCGAATCATATAGGGAGCCGCATGCTTAGCTGTGATGATGTGGGAGACGAGTGACTGCCGGAGGGCCGTCTCAGCGTTCTTGAGATCGGTCTTCCAAAATGAGCACCACTGCGCCATCAGTGGGTCTGGCCTGCCCGATGTTTTGTACCAGTGAGGAGTTAGTGTAGCGCGTTTATTGAAGGGCCTAGTTTTCCTGTACCAAGAGCAGTGTTAGTCCCGGCCGGTTTAGGTTGCAGCCAGATCGCGGCTAGCCGCGATCTGGCTGGCGAACTCGCTTGGTGTCCTGTCATCGAGAGATGCGTGAGGACGGCTCTCATTATATTCCCGCCTCCAGGCTTCGATGAGCTTCCTTGCCTCTTTCAGATCCAGGAACCAGTGGGTGTCGAGGCACTCTGAGCGGAAGGTCCCATTGAAGCTCTCCACGAACGCGTTGTCAGTCGGTTTGCCCGGTCGGGAGAAGTCAATCTTCACACCATTCCGATAGGCCCATAGGTCCATCGCCTGGCTGGTGAACTCACTGCCGTTGTCACAGAACAGCACCTTTGGAACGGCGCGTTCGAGCTTCACTCGATTCAACACTCGTACCACATCGTCTCCTTTCAAGCTTTGTCCAGCTTCGATTGCCACCGCCTCTCTGGTATAGACATCGACGATGGTCAACGAGCGGAACTTTGTGCCATCCTGCAGCTGGTCGGCTACGAAGTCCATACTCCAGGCCTGATCCGGGCCGGTTGCCTTCAACCGTTCTTCGCGATGTCGCGCTGCTTTGCGCTTGCCGGCTGGCTTCATCCGCTTCAGAGTCAGGCCTTCTTCCACGTACAACCGATACACCACATACTTACCCACTTCCCAGCCTTCGCGGTTCAACAGTACGCGGATCTTACGGTATCCATAGCGCACTCTTGCCTGAGCGATCTCGCGGATACGCATCCGCAGCTCAGTTCGTGGATCGAGGCAGCTTCGATAGCGGTAGGTCGCTCTTGGAACCCACAGAACACGGCAGGCATGCCGCTCGCTCACCAGATAGCTTTCCACCAGACGCTCCACCATCGGTCCACGCCGCGAAGGCTTCACCATTTTTTTGAGAGAACATCCTGCAGCATCGTCTTATCCAGCGTCAGTTCCGCCACCAGCTGCTTCAGCCGCAGGTTCTCTTCCTGCAGCTGAGCCATTTGACGGACCTGGTCCACTTCCAGACCGGCATACTTCGCCTTCCAGCGGTAGAACGTCTGCTCGCTGATCCCTGCCTTCCGGATCACCTCCGCTACAGGCACTCCAACCTCCGCCTGCTTCAATACTCCGATCATCTGCTCCACACTGAATCGCTTCTTCCGCATCCAAATCCCTCCGCCTTCTCAGGCTAAATTTAGCGGAAACTAACATCTGCTTTGGCTCAGAATTACCGGGGCCCATCATTTATCTCTGAGTTCAGATAGCCGCCGTCCGGGGGTGTGGAGAAGTGGGAAGCGCGAAGCGGTTTCCACTTCTCCATGCCCCTTGCCTGTTGAGGTCATCCACGTCTCCGGAGCTGGTGGTTTATATCCCAGCGAGGAGTGCGGTCTGACGGTGTTGTAGTGAACGCGCCAGCGCTCAGCTAGCACACTCAGTTCTTTGATGGAGTAGAAGATCTCTCCGTTGAGGAACTCGTCTCTGAGTTTGGAGTTGAACGATTCGCAGTATCCGTTCTCCCATGGAGAGCCGGGTTCGATATACAACGTCCTCGCTCCTGAGCCCGCAAGCCAGTTGCGCAGATCCTTCGCGACGAACTCAGGACCATTGTCTGAACGTACATGTTCCGGAACTCCTTTCAAGACCATTACACTAGCCAGTGCTTCGATGACTTTGGCCGAACTCCAGCGTCGCTCCGCACGGATTAGCAGGCACTCCCGCGTGGATTCGTCGATCAGGTTCAGGATGCGCACGCTGCGGCCGTCGTGCGTTCGCGCACTCACGAAGTCATAACTCCACACATGGTTGGGGTGTGTCGGCCTGGCACGCGCCAAACGACGTCACGAATTGCGAACCCTTCTCAAGGATCGCCAGAAAGCTGTCGGCACCTTAATCAGTCTGAAGCGCGGTCGCACCCGGAGGAAGCCAATGCAAGCAGCCCCGCTTCAGAAAAGCTCTCAGCCTCAAAGATCAAACGCTACCGCAACGAGTAGTGATGAGAGCTTCGTTGAGACGCTGGAATACAAGCGGTTCGTCGAATTCTGCGACGCCTGCCGTCAGTACCGATACATTGGGCTTTGCTTTGGACCGCCGGGCGTGGGCAAGACGCTCTCTGCGATCCGGTACAGCCGGAATGAGATCATCGGCAAGGTCGATCCCTGGACCGCAGAATTATCCATCGAACCTCTACTCGACACCATTCTTTACACACCTTCAGTCATTAACTCTCCTTCCAGGATCGATCACGACATCCGACGGCAACGCGAGATGCTCGCCGGCTTTGCTAGACGTCCGCTCCGTCGAGAGTCGCAGGCCGCGCTTGTAGTTCTACGAGCACGGGACGAAGCGCACCGGAAAGCCAATCTCGACAAACCACTACAAAAGCGAACTGAAGTCTCTTCGCTGAAGCCGATGTATCTCGAAGCTTTTACCGGCTTCGCAGCGCGAGAGAAGGCAATGGCCGATCCGACCACGCTTGTGCTGATCGACGAGGCAGACCGGCTTAGGATGACCAGCTTAGAGCAGATTCGCGCCATCTTCGACGAGGGCGGTGCCGGCTTAGTCCTCATCGGCATGCCGGGAATCGAGAAGCGGATGGCACGCTTTCCTCAGTTCTACTCAAGGATCGGTTTCGTGCATGAGTTCCGACCGCTGAACACGCCGGAGATGCAGGTGTTACTTGAACGGCACTGGACACCGAGCGGAGTTCATCTCCCTCAAGACCCTTTGCTACCCGAGGTAACAGCCGCGATCATCCGGATGACGGCCAGAAATTTCCGCTTGTTAAATCGGTTGTTGGCGCAGATCGAGCGGGTTCTCGCCGTCAACGGTCTTCACCAGATCACCAGTGACGTCGTTCTCGCAGCGCGGGAGAGTCTCGTCATCGGTCAAGTCTGAGTTTACAAACCGATGTTGTCATTCACCGCTATTGCGATCTCCTGCTCCGAGCCGAGGTAACGTTCTGTCGTCTGGATCGAAGAATGGCCAAGCAAGGACTTAATCTGTTGCCGCCTGACTTGCGGCAGAGTTTCGCACAGGTGCGGCGAAGGTCGTGCGCGCCGAATCGTTCGATGCCGATTTGCTCCGCTGACTGTTGTACAACCGACCAGACCGCCCAATCACTCAGGCTACTGCGGGCGACTTTACCGCCCTACGTCACTGATCGGAAGAGTTTGCCTTCCAGCAGTTCAGCTGAGTCTAGCCAAGCACTGATCGCGTGCTTGACCCACAGCGGAACGGCAACGGTGCGGATCCGGTTGCCCTTGCAACAGAGATCCGCAATCACCTAGCGTCCCTCACGTTCCTGAAGGTCCGACATCTCGAGCGCTGCTAACTCACGCCGCCGAAGAGCACATCCAATCAGTAAGGCCAGGATTGCGTAGTCCCGCTTCCCTTTCAGCGTCGAACGATCCGGCACCTGCAGCAGTTCTTTCGCCTGCTCTCGGGTAAGCCAGTTTCCCAGTCGGTTGCCACGCTGCCGCACATTCGGAATGTCTGACAAGTTAGCGGCATCCTCTGCTGAGATCAAGCCGTTGCGCCGGGCCTCTCCGACAAGTCTCCGGACGGCTGAAAGCTTTACATTGATAGTCGAAGGTGCCAGCGCATCCATCGAGGCTTTCCACTCCTGCAGCAATGCACGGGTCAGTGGCCGACCAGCAGAGAAAGCAAACAGTTCATCCAGTGTCAGGCCATAGCTCCGTCGTGTATTCGGTGACGTGACGGAGTCGAGCACCATCTGCTTCAGCAGGACCTGGGCTTCCGTCAGTTCGCGACTCCCCGCGGCACTCTCGGCAGACTCAGGCGCGACTAGAAGGAGATCACTCATAGCACCTCACGCTAGATATACGACATTTAGCGTGAAAAGAATACGACGGAGATTGTGATAAGCAACAGCAATGTTGAACACGAATGATGACGTTCTAGCACCCCCAGGATCGTCGACCTTGTACACAGTTGCCGGAACGACCTGCAGACGCAAGTCGGGCTGACTGACCTGTGAAGTTCCGACGGCAACTACCGGGGCAAACACAACCAAAGGCAGCAGAACTCGATTCATGCGGCGCACTCCTGCGCAGAGCCAGAGGCCGGTCTGCCGTTGGCAACCCTGGCGAGGACAACCCCCAACAAAGGCGCACCAGCGAGACCTTTATCCATGAGCAATTTTATTGTGTGCGACTTTAGTCTAGTGTGCACGGTCTGAGCAGCACTCTTCAACCGCTGTCGGCTGTCGATGCGGCTCACCAGCATCCACCCTCTCTGATTCAATGACTTATGTCGACACCCCAGACAGAGGTGCCGGAAGACTGAGACGCTCACGCCACTCGCCGCAGGCCCTCTACCCGCCTCAGCCACCTCTCCAGCTGGTTCCAACTCGTGAAAATCCGGCTCCCCGACAACTCACATTCCCAAACGATGAGTGAACGCCATCCGAGCGTCTTCAGATCTATCCGAGCCTCTTCACCGGCACCTTCCGCAACCGCGCAACGGGCTCGTCCCTCTTCGCAGTAGATGTCGCAACGGTTAGGACTGCCGCCGCCTGACTGAAGCCACCCACTCCCGCACCTCAGCGTTGGCCTCATCCTCAGCGCGCCAAGCCCCCAACTCGACACCTTGTCCGTCTGCCCAGCCACAATTATAATGACCTACCTCATGACCGACACCCTTCTCGACCCTCTCGGCAAGGTCCTCCTCGCCCCCCTCCCTGACGGCCGTTTCCGCGTCACCCTCCAACCCCGCAACACCGCTACATTCGTTGAGCTCCGCACCTGCGAAACCGCCTTCCCCGTCGAAATCATCCAGTTTCTCCTTCAGAAAGGCATTTTTCCCTGGCTCTGCGACTGTCTTGCCCGCCATGAGGACCCCGCATACGTCATCGGCGCCATCGAGCGGCAAGTACTCGCCTACTTTCCGCGCGAGGCTTTCGTCGGCAAGCGCCTTCTCGATTTCGGCTGCGGCTCCGGCGCTTCCACCCTCGCTCTCGCGAAACTCTTCCCCGACTGCGAAATGGTGGGCGTCGAACTGAACGACACCGCACTCGACATCGCCCGTCGCATCCAAACCTTCCACCACGCCGCGAATGTCTCGTTCCTCCGCTCGCCTGATGGCGACAGCTTACCACCTGGCATCGGCTGGTTCGATTTCGTGATGCTCAGCGCGGTCTACGAGCACTTGCTCCCCTGCGAGAGGCGCACGGTCATGCCGCTGCTATGGTCGAGTGTGAATCCGGGCGGAGCCATCCTGATAAATCAGACGCCGCACCGTTATTTCCCAAAGGAAAGCCATTCCACGGGACTGTGGTTCCTAAATTACATGCCGGATTGGCTGGCTTGCTACATGGCGACCAACCACTCGCGCTACAACTTCGACGAGAATCGCAGGCGCGATTGGAAAGGGCACCTGCGAGGCGGTATTCGCGGAGGGACGGAACGGCGCATGCTCCGCGATTTGCTTGCCAACTCTGACGGCGACGCTCGCATTCTGCAACCCAATCAGGGTGGCCTTCGCGACCGAGCCGATTACTGGTTATCGGGAACTAGTTCGGCTCATCGCGGCGTCAAGCGCGCACTTACCTCACTGTTCCGTGTAACCGACCGCCTGCTGGCTACCATCCCTGCTAGCCATGTCGATGTGGTGATTCAGAGAGTCCGCTGATGAACAAGCGCCACCGCCCGGGCTGTTCGATTGGTATAGCTTTGAAGCCACTGTCCGTTAGCGGGGTCCTTCCATGTCCCACAGGCCAGCGAACGCCATCATCTTGCCGTTGACGAGGTCGAAGGCGAAGGGCTGCTTGTTCTTTGAGTCGATGCGTCGGTCGAGTAGGCAGTCGGCGTTGCCGCCGACCGCCCCTCTAAGAACCGTGGTGAGAGTTTCCAACTCACACGGCTCAAGCCTTCCTAATGTCTCGTCAGAGACACGGGGGCGATAGCGGCAGAGTTGGCTGTGCAGTTGGCGATGGCATTCGGCTCTGTTGCATTAACCGTTGCAGGCACAGCTTGCCCCTACCGTATGTTGCTTCCTGATCTGCAACATCGGTACGAGCGAGTTGCGTCTGCAACGGTTAATGCAACAGAGCCCGCCATGAACCCTATAAATGCCGGGAGATATCGCATCGATGCGATATCTCCCGGTCGCCTCCGACATCACCGTACGGGTCTCATTTGTATCCTGGTTAGTAGCCGTAACGGCAACCCCTTGGATCACCGCGCCCGTAGCGTCGCGCACGACGCCGGACAGAATGCCCTTACTGGTCTGTGCGGTCAGCATGGCAGCCGTGACCAGCATAGCAAACGCGGCTAGATATAAGCTCTTGAAGCCCATGAGATTACCTCCTGTCATTCCTTTGTCCCGGGGTCTCTCGGGCTACCGATATGGTCGACTCCCCGAACCTTCAACCATGTTTGAGTAAATTATGAAGATCGGCTTCATATCCGCGTGTTATTCCATAGATTTAGGGTGATCGGCGCCCGGAGATTGCGTTGTCCTTTAGACGAGAAATAGCCTACACCTAACGTCGATGCGAGCCTATAACCCGGATTTCCCGAATTGCTAGTGATCAGGACAGTGCTCCATTCGAATTGGTCTTGCTAAGTCGGGAAAATCCGCTCATTGAGGTACTGGTTGCGGACTAAACGACCACGGCACCCGGTTTAGTTGCTATCACAAGCTGTACCGCCAGGTATCTGCTCAGTCCTCTTTGCGATGACTGCGCTGGGAGGAAACCAAAACTCTACGCCTCCTCCGCGTTGGTCAAAAGCAGGAGCGACAACGCCCATATATGCCCGCACTCCGGGCCTTACTACTTCGGCGTAAGCGATGCATGCTGGCGAATCGGGCAATGCCAATTTCCTTTGAATGGCGTCTGCGTCGAGCAACCGCCCTCCTTCGCTGACAGTGTCCAGGGTAGTCCACCAACTACCATTGCGTGCCGAAATGGATTTTGTAGAGACGCGTACCAATCCAGTTGGGCCGATGAATGAACCGCCGAATTTATCGGTAGTTACGAACGTGACCACCTCAGTGCCAGGCACGAATGCGGGATATAGAAGGCCATCCATCTCCGCATTGACCCGGCGAGCGGACCTGAGTTCTATATTGATCTCGCCACTCGCCAGCAGCCGATCATAGAGAGGACAGATTGGTGAATTGTAATCAGTCGTTCCCTTCGTTTGGATCTCCGGATCTGCAAGGCATCCAGGAATTGCTGGCCATGTCCAGGTGTTCCGCGATGCTGAAGTCCGTGTCGGCGTTGTGTTTGTTTGAGCATAAACGAGTCCACCTGTCCAATTGATCCCGGATACAGGAATGCCAAAGAGTAATACAGACGCTATAACTCTAATGAATAGCATGTTGAGATAATGCGGAAAGCGTGCAGACGTGATAGACATAAAGCTCCTTAGACAACTCAGCGTTGGAAGCTTGGGCTAAACTGCGAGGACTGTTCGAGGCGATGCTAAAGGTGGAGTGTCAAGCGCGTCAATGGATTTTTGCGCGAAAGACGCTCAGAGCTTCGGGATACGTTTTGTGTCACCAGCGGCGACACTTTTGGCAGACTGAGCCCAGCGCGTTCGAACAGGGCCATCTTGAACTGGCGTTCTAGTTCCGCAGGCTCTCCAGCTCCGCTTGCATCTCCGATTCACTCATCGTTTCCCTCTCCGATTCCCTGCATAGAATTCATTTTCCAAGCTTTCCCGCTCGGCGCTTTTTTGACAGGAACATACCGATATAGCGTATCCCGGCTGATGCCGAACTCGCGAGCAAGCGCAGCCTTCGAGGCACCATCGGCAACTCGCCGTCGCAGTTCGACCGCCCGCGCGGGTGTCAGAGACGGCTTTCTGCCGCTGTACTTCCCTTCCCGCTTTGCGATCGCAATTCCCTCGCGCTGGCGCTCACGGATCAGTTCTCTCTCGAACTGAGCAAAGGCCCCCATGACACTCAGCAACAGATCCGACATGGGTGAATCTTCGCCGCTGAAGGTCAGGTTTTCCTTCACAAAGACAATATGGACGCCCCGCTCCGTCAGACCCAGCACGATTCTCCGCAAGTCATCGAGGTTGCGGGCCAATCGGCCCATCGAGTGACAAAACACTGTATCGCCTTCGCGGACGAAGCTCTGCATGGCCTCCAGTTGGGGCCGCTTTACATCCTTGCCGGAGGCTTTGTCGGTGAAGGTTTTGTCCAGGGCCAGCCCTTCGAGCTGGCGAACCTCGTTTTTGATCCAGGGAGCTGACGCGCAGGTAGCCTACCTGTTGGCCGTGGGACTGCTTGCGCGTTCGAGCGGGCCGAGGTGTCCGAATAGACCTTTTGACCTTCGTCACTACCTGTACGATAACGGCTCTGTTGCATTAACTTTGTTGGTCGCAGTTCGTCCGTTGCGCGGTTTACATCAGACAGCGATAACGAAGATGTCGAACAGCTTGTTTACGAAGCGCACCTCGTCTTTGACATGCGGCTTACACGTGAGGCAATGTCCTCGGCGGATCATCCGCATCACCTCGAACCCCTTCATCGTAGCGGCAGCCGTCTTCATTGTCTGAAAGCCTCGCGTGGGGCGAATGACTCGCTTCAGTGCGCCGTGGTCCGCTTCAATGATGTTGTTCAGATACTTGCACGTGCGATGCTTGGGATTGCTTGATAGCTTGCCTTCTCGTTGCAGCCGGCTAATGGCTTTTGGATAAGAGCCGAGTTGGTCCGTGGTGATGGAGGACGGCGGCCAGTGGCGCATTGTCGTCAACGCTTTTCGCAGGAAGCGATGGGCCGCACGGGTGTTTCGCCGATCCATCAACATGAAGTCGATCAACCGGCCATGCTTGTCGACGGCCCGGAACAGGTACTTCCAGTGGCCACCGACCTTCACATACGTCTCGTCCACTCGCCACGAGGAGGTCGCACCACGGTACCCCTGGTACCAGCGGACCCGCTCTCAAGCTCGGGCGCGTAGCGATGAACCCTGTGCATGATCGTGGTCGGATCCACGTCTACGCCGCGTTCCTGCATCATCTCCGCCTGATCCCGGTAGCTTATCCCATACTTGCAGTACCAGCGAACGCACACCAGGATGATATCCACAGGGAAACGACGACGCTTGAACATGAACAAGGCTCCTCGGCGAACCACTCCAGACTACGACACCCCCGTTAATGCAACAGTGCCGATTTTGCGTACCTTCTCAGCTAAAGCCTGGAGCGCAACTGTTCCCGCACCATCACAAGCCGGCGACCTGACGCTGAAGTAAATCAGGGAAACGACTCACTAGACACTCGACGTATGCACAGCTCCGCACGGAACACTCGTGTCGACCGAGAGGTTCGTCTTCCAATCGAGGACGCCACTCCCTTTAAAGAATAGATTGCTCGTCTTCGCCCCACTCACTCGATACGAACGAGCGGGTACCGGCAGGATCGCAAGACATTCGAGCCAGGAATCCCGAACATTATTCAGCCACAAATGCGTCGCATTCGTACCGAGTTCTTTCTCATAGCCGTGGAGCCGCAGGTTCACAACATCGTCGGCCACGATATCGGGACGATCTTCCTGGGCGGGCGCCTTGAGCTTCACGTCTGACAGAACCAGATTCGCAACGTGGCGCAGGAACAGGCCGAAGGCGGGGAGTGCGCCGAACATAACGGGTTGGGGATAGGCGGTCGGCTGCTCGGGCACCGCCTCCAAAGTCTTAGGGCCGGTGCCCGCGACAGCCATGGAAATTGAAACTCTGCTGATGTGAACGCCCGTGACGGGGGCATCCGGCAAGCCTGCGATGACGCTTGTAAACTTCGCGCCGGTTGCGATGATGTTCGAGATGCTAATAGAACCGAGAGGCCCCGGGCCTTTGCCGAGCGAACAGCGATCCCGGTTGCCGCGAATGATCGCCAGAGGAGTTCCGACGTCCCGCATGACGATGTTGGAAGCAACAACACCATCGAGGTTTCCGCCATCTACTGTGTATAGTGCGATGCCTGGGTTGCCGTGTCGCATGCCCAAGCCGCCTTCAAAGACGCAGTTTGAGATGGTGATGTTCCGAAAGTCGCCGCAGCTTTCCGTCCCACATTTGAAGTGGATGCTTGCCGTCCGCAGTACGCAGTTGGTCACCGTCACGTACTCCGTTGCGCCACGTTCACCGAGCGAGCCGCTCGCCTTCAGACATAGGCTATCGTCCGCCGACTCAACGAAGCAGTTGGCGATGCGCACGTAGCGACAGCAGTCGGGATCAATCCCGTCGGAGTGGCCTCCCTGAATCGTGACGCCATCAATGTCGACAAACTGGCAGCCGAGCATGCTGATGTTGTAGTTCCGGGCGTTGCGGATGGTGATACCACGCAGGCTGACGCGCATGCAGCGCCTTAGCGCAACTGGCTTGGGGCCTCCGCCTTTCTGCTTACCTTGTTCGCACTCGATGACGCCTTCTCCGAATACCGCGATGCTCTCGACGGCATCACCCACGAGTAACGCAACGTGAAAGTCGGAGGTCGCCTGGTTCGCTCCGGTCTCGTAGGTCAGCTTCTCCGCGGGAAGAAACTCAGCAACATCCGGACTCATGGCGAGGATCGAACCGTTGTCGAGCCACAATGAGACATTGGACCGCAGCAGCAAAGAGCCGGAGACATAGCGGCCCGCAGCAAGATGCACCGTTCCACCACCGCGCTCATGTACCTGATCGATTGCACGTTGCAACCGCTTCGTGTCGCTCGTCTCGGTTGCGGCACGTGGACCAGGTGTAAGCAGCGCGGATCCCTCTATTCTCTGCGGCTCCTGGGCATCGGCTATCCCACCGAAGTACGTTGCAGGACTAACTGCTGCGAGACCGAGGCTGCCGAACTTCAGGATCTGTCTACGATTGGTGCTCATCAAACTCCCGTTTCCGCTGTAAGTAAAAGATTCGAACCCCGGCCCTGTCTTCGCTACAGGGCCGGGCTTCAGGTTGTTTCGTGAGTCAGGCTGACCGGATCTAGAAACGGATGTGTGCGGAGACCTGCAGCGTTCTCGATTCGTTAGCCTGTCCGGTGATTGTGCCGAAGGCCACACTCGTGGGCGTCAGGTTAGGGTTACTGAAGGTAACGTGGTTGAGAAAATTGAATGCTTCGACCCGTAGCTCTCCGGTGATGCGGTCGCGATAGCTGACCTGCTTAGCCAGAGACACATCGATATTGTTCGTGATATCTCCACGCCAACGTGAATCGGTAGTGTGAAACGTACGGATGTTGTAGGTGGGTTGATGGCTCGGGTCCATGTCAAACCGGCTGGTATCGAACGCCGCACCGACAGTTTTCTTCGGATTGAGATGGAGTTCACCACCTAGATAGACAACATTTCCCCAGGAAAGCGGGGCACCCGATTGCAGAAGATAGGTACCGCTAGCCGCCCAGCCGCCCAACAGTGCATGTTGAAGATGCCCCACGATTCCATCTCCGCCAAGCACCGGGTAAGGCAGTTTGTAGGTGGACGAGATCACAAGGTGTTGCGGATAGTCGAAGCTGGAGATGCGCTTCTCGTACTTGGCATCCGCCTCGTTCAGCAGCGAATCCTGCTCAATATTGCGCGACCAGGTATAGTTCGCCAGCAGGGAGAGACCGTGCGTCAACCGACGCTGAATACGCGCATTGAAGCTGTTGAACCTCACCGAACCGTTGCTGACGTTCTGCTCGATAACCTGATCGACGGGGTACTGTGGATAGGGCAGTAGCAACTGCGCCCGGGCTATCATAGAACCATTCAGCGTTGTGCCCGGCAGCAAACCACTGAACGGATTTGGAACGTTTGAGCTCAATGAATTGACGAGAGTCGTATCGCGGATCGGGCTCGTGCTAAGGTACTGGCGCGGAATAAAGTTGAGCGACCGCTGAACCGGCAACTTGACATAATGAGCGCCGAGATATGCGATTTGCATATAAGTATTTGCGTCGAGTTGTTGCTGTACAGAGAACGCATACCGCTCCGAGTATGCGTTGTGGAAGTCTGGATTGAACCAGTAGATCAATTGTCCCTGGGATGTCGAAGCGCCTAACGACGATCCCGTCGGCTGTAGATAGCCTGCAGGAAACGGATCGCTCAGACTGTGAGCCGCTGTCGCGTAGTTGTCGTTTGTCGCAACGTAGGGCGTGGTCGAACTGAAGCCCGTGCTGTTCACAGTACCTACATCGAGCAGCGGGAAGACAAAGATGGAAAATCCGCCTGTCAGCACGGTCTTGCCATTGAGGTAGTCAGGACTCCACGCAAAGCCTACGCGTGGGCTGAAGGTCTTGGACGGAGTGTCGTATAACTGTGGCTTGGCATCGCTGGCATAAGTGAGGCCTCCGGGAACATTGAACTGCCCAATAGGAATCTCAGGAATAGGCTTAGCATTGTAAGCGGCCATGGCATGCGCGCTGAGTGGCGTCGTGATTGTGGGATCGAATCCATTGATGGCACGGTTATGGCGCTCGTACAGCGGGAAATCGTGATCGAAACGCAGACCGAGGTTTAGCGTCAGGGTCTTAGACACCCGCCAGTCATCCTGCACATAAATTCCAAGATAGTTGCTATGCGTCGAGAGAAAGACGTTATGGTCGTATTCGCCTGCGGTTGGCAGCCCGAGAAGCAGTGCGGCAAGATCCTGCCCGAGCGGAGCAGGCGCCGAACCACTGGACGCCTGGGTGAATGTATTCCCGAACGTGAACTGTCCCGCCGAGTAGTTATAAGCAATATTGGCAACCCGGTACTGGCGTGCATCCACACCGATCTTCAATACATGCTCGTGGATCACCTTGGTGAGGCTGTTCAATAGGTGATAACTTTCAGTGTAGGTTGATGCTGCAAGATTATTCGGCGTGAATAGACATGCGTATGTAGTTGTTTTGCAAGTGCTGATTTGAATGGATGGATACTCCAGCAGGGTCGTGTTTGCGGTCAAATAGCCCGGGTACCCAAGCGGAGTTGGGTCCAGTCCCTGGCTTCCGGCGATCGCGTAGTTAACGTAGCGGTTCCAGTTGACGCGCGTATTGATCAGGGTTGTCGGATTGACCGTGTAAACATTGTCGACACCTGAACCCCAGTTGACGCGATCCAACGGATCGCCGGTCGCAATGTTGTGAAAGTAGTTGTTCGTGGTCTGTGTACGTTGGCTATGCCGCACATCCAAGAACAGCTTGTCCCTGGTGCCTAGATTGAAGTCAAGACGTCCAAATTGATTGTCGTATAGGTCAACGCTTGGAAAACTCGTGAAGTAGTTGTTCGTTCCGTCGAAAGACGTATTAACAGTGTTGGGAGCTGGATAGAACTTCATCAATTGCAGTGCGATTGGATTCAAGCGACTCTGTGGAATGATGTTGTTCTTGAACGGCTGTCGTGTGACGTTACCTTTGCTATCGACTGTGGCAGTCGCCGGATCATAGATCTGATACTTCGTTCCACCTGCAAGCAATGCAGAAAAATCACCAGCTCGTTCTGCATCTGTAGGCACAGTCAGAAATCCACTCGCAGGCTGCGAATCTCGAATTCCCTCCCATGCAAACTCGAAGAAGACACGGTCGCGTCCATCGAACAGCTTCGGTATCCGAATCGGGCCACCGAGAGAAAGACCATACTGGTGATAGTGGGTATTCGGCTTGGGCTTATGCTGTTGATCAGCAAAGTAAGTATTGGCGTTCAGAGCTGCAAACTGGGCATACTCATATACCGATCCGTGATAGTTATTGGTGCCGCCCTTGGTCACCTGGTTGAGCACGCCGCCACCGGAGTGTCCATAGCCCGCGTCCACCTGGAACACGTTCACGTTCACCGACTGAACAATGTCCTGCGGAGGGCTGTATGCCAGCTTCAACAGGTTGTCCGTATCGGGCGAGCCATCTAACAGGATCTCGGTGCTCTCCGTAGGCGTACCCGCAATGGAGACTGACGCCGCACCCGCATTGTCGAACGGACGCGTCTGTCCTGGGTGATTCGTGCTCGCGACACCCAAGGCCAACTGCGCCAGCACCACCGGCGTACGGCCATTCTGCGGAAGGTCTTCCACTTCGCGGGTCGTAATAACCTGGCCAATCGCTGCATTGGACGCATCCACTATAGGAGCATCAGCGGTCACTTGGACCTCCTGGCTCACATTGCCGAGCAGCAGCATTACATCCACATGCAACTGCTCACTGGCCTGCAGCGTGATGCCGTTTTGCAGGAAGGCACGGAACGTGGGAGCCTCCACATGCACCTCATATGTGCCAGGCGTGAGGGATGGGGCTATGTAGTTGCCATGATCGTTCGTCTTTGTACTGAAAAGCGCGCCTGTGTCCGTGTTTCGAACCATGACAGCAGCACTCTTGACAGCGTTGCCCCCGGGATCAGTGACGACGCCAGCAATGGAGCTACGGAACTCCTGCGCCGGAAGGGAAAGAAAACAACTAACAATAAAAGGCATCAAGAGAAGGGCATGAATAAAGCGGTGACGGATTCTATTCGAACAGGGCGTTCGGCTGGTCTTCTGAGTCTGCATAGATCTTCCTTTCGGAAAGAGGTTTGACTCCGTGGAATCACATGGAGCGGTGACTTCATGCGTTGCGGTTAAAGGCATTTTTGCAAAGCCTCGGCAGATCTCGTCCTCAGAAGCGAGGTCCGTCGCTCTATTCGGTTGTCGAGGATCTTTGCGAGTGATCGAAATCAATGCGCTACTTATTTGTGAACGATTGAGGAATACAGTTCTTCCCCGTTAAGACCGATAAATCGCAACTTGATCTGATCCCTGTCTGCATCGAGGACAGTAAACCCATACTGTTCCTGCTTGAAGATGGAGTGCGAATAGTTGGGCTGCCGGAACGGATATACACCTGCGCCGCCGCCCCCGCTTACAAAGAAGTGCACACCATCTTCGGGCTTCAACTCCTGCAGGTTATGATCGTGCCCACATAGATAGACATCGACGCGATTACGCAGAATCGGCAGTAGTCTTTTGATCAGATTCTGTTCATCGCCGCGCGTTGCTGAGTAGATCTGGTAGTGACCGTAGACGATCTTCCATCGCGCCTTACTCTTTGCGATCTCTGCGTCGAGCCATGCCATCTCTTTATTGGGCAATGCGGAGTCCGACAACTCGATTGTGTCGATTGCGAAGAATTGAACCGGTCCGGCCGTGTAGGTGTAGTAAGTCGCCGGCATCTTCCAGGAGGGGCTTTTCTGCGTGTAAAGAATCTCCGCCGCAGGTCCGTCCGCACGAATATAATCGTGGTTTCCAAGTGTGGCGTAGAACGAGAGTCCGAGCGGACCGTACATGTCCTCCCACTTCGCCTTCCACTGTGGATCGTCGGGGCTGGATACGCCGTTTGGGTAAAAGTTATCGCCCAAAGTAATTCCAAAGTCGAATGGGTTCTTCTTCTGATACTCCTTCATCGTTGCTGCCAATTGAACCTGCTGCGGCGAACTTGTGCCGAAGTCGCCAAAAGCAAGCACACGAATCGGCTTCTCTTCGGAAGAGACCTGAAACAGAGGTGGCGGTGTTCGCATAAAGTTCGGAAGATTCATCTGTCCATCCCACTCCGCCCATTTGTCCCCTTCATCCAGCAGTTTCATCGCACCGGCCACATCGCCTTCCGAGCGAGCCCGGTTTGCGCGGGCCACAATGAACTGAGAAGAGTGGCCCCACTCCAGCCGGCGAAGAGCCTGAATCGCGACCAGCGATACTCCCGCATCCTTATCCTGCAACGCAAGACGCGTCAGTGTCTCGCGGACCTTGTCGCGTTGCTCTCCTTCATGGGCATAACGTACATAGGGTTGAATTCCGTACTTGAGAATGAGGCTACGACGCTCGGCGGAGCTCTCCTGTACCAACTGCTGGGTCATGAAATCGAAGCCCTCGGGATTGATCGACATTCCCTTCAGCGCGAGCGCCAGCGGAGCATCCGGGTACATTGCGGTTTGCTTCAGGATTTTTTCCTGATCCTGTGCGGTCGCCGTCAGATGAAGCTTAACAACCTCTTCTCGATATCCTGAAGGAATCTTCTGAAGAAGATCGTCTGAGATCGCAATCTTCGGTGACGGCAGTTCGTCCATCGTTTGTGCTTCGAGCAATCCTGAGAAAAAGAGAACGCCGAGAAGAAGCCCTTTGTAGGTCGTACCGCGGTGCATTATTGTTTCTCCGTCTTTCGGTGATATCGATCTGTCGCTGAGTGAATGTTGAAAAGCGCCTGGAGGCCCGCATCCATATGCATCTGGTTGTGGCAATGGAACAAAGCACGACCTGTCTGCCTGGGAATCATGAGCATCTCCACTTCGTTATATGGAGGAACGACAACGGTATCCTTCATCAACCCTGCAGTCGTCCTCCCCCGAAAGCGGATCAACTCGAAGGAGTGGCGATGAAGGTGCATGGGATGCCATTCGTTGCTCTCGTTCCTGATGCGAAGACGGTAGGGGTTGTCCCGGTGCAGTACGGTCGGAAGCGGACTATTCTTCCCGTTCACCCGGCCCGTCATCTCCCATCTCTCAGTCCCCTCTTCCGTCAAAGGCAGACGGCGCAGCGCGATGGAGACCTCTTCCGCGATGCGGTCCATTCCCTGGCTGGCAAAGAGTGTGTAATCCCAGTCCGGGGCCATCACATCGGTCCATACAGGATCGCCCCGCCTCCCGGCGTACTCGATCACTACGCCGAGACCCATATTGCGAGTCTCCTCATCGGTTGAGCCAAGTACCCACACACCCGGGGCTTTCATCTCTACAATCGCGTCGATGCGCTCTCCCACGCCCAGGTCGAGTACGGCGACGGCGGCGGGATTGGGGACGCGATGCCCGTCCATGGACTGGACGAGGAACTCATGGCCAGGAAGTGCGATCTGTATATTCTCTGTAGCGCTGGCGTTAAGAAGATGCAGGAGAATCCGTTCCCCCTCCTTTACGCGAATCGGCTCTCCATGGCCCAACGCCTTTCCGTTAAGAGAGGCAAGCCGGTACCGGATATCCCACCCGCCTTCGCCGGGAGCTTCGCCCTCACCCTTCTCGGGGTCGATCCGGAGGTGGTGCATCTCCTCGATCGATCTTTCCTCCTGCGTCTCATTCACCATGTACGGTTCCCACTCATGGCTGCTCAGGAATATCTCCTGATCGTAGTCCCCGGCTTCCCGAGCCGGCTCGACGTAGACGAAGGCGAATTGACCGCCATACATTCCCGCACCCATATCATGGTGTGCCATCGCATGGGAGTGAACATAGTAGGAGCCTGCAGACTGTGCGGGAAGCATATAGCTCAGTCGGGACAAAGGACCGACTGAAAGGCTATTCTCCTCGGCCGTTCCGTCCAGTGCAGCATCCAGAGAAAAGCCATGCCAGTGCACATACTCTTCGGTCGAGGATTCATTGCGGATCTCGACCTGAACGGACCTGCCCTCAGGGATGCGAAGAAGAGGGCCGGGAGCGCTGCCGTTATAGGCCGTCGTATGGATAATGTGCCCTGGGGCTACCTCGATCTGGCAGGGAGTGATCTGAAGGATGATCTCCGGCCTCACTTCCGCAAAGGCAAAGCCTCCGAATTGCAGCAGGCTGCCGGCAGTCAACGCACCGCCGAAGGAAAGGAAGCGACGGCGAGAGAATCCCCCGTCGAAGCCTCCGTGCGGCGTGCCCCCCGCTATGCGCGTACTACCCAAATCGTTCTCCAATACTGTGTGCCGTCAAGGTCCTTGATCGATGTGTCTTCGTAGTCGCAGAGGACTCCGCAAGCCGTTGCTTTTAGATCAACCGACTGATTTACAGAAACGTCAATTCATGTTGCTCGCGGGATGCCTGATTCCGGAGCGCGTCCTGCCAGATGGGTTCCGCGAAAGATCCCACGGTAAGCCACGCGACTTGCGCTGAATTTCTCTTGATGTGCTGCGATAGACCAACTCTAGGAAAGGCATCGAAGCCGCACAAGGTTACAAACGGTAATACCTCGGTAGCTTCAGCGTGCGCTCGACTTCTACTCCCGAAGCTTTGCTGAGCATAACTGCCCGTAACGTCCCGTATTTTCCAGCCTCTGTAACACGATATTCATATTGACGCGTCACATTTCTGTAAAGTAATCGTGCTTTCATAGGAGCAGCGGCTTTGTGTCGATCCAACATCAGGCTTCAAGGTTGAAGTCCTCGAGCATCATTGGATAGTCCAGGAACACAAGCCGATCGATATTGCGTGTAAAAACCTTTTCAGGTGCTCGGCCCCAGATGTTTGACAGAAAACAAAACGGTCTAAGACAGAGAGATGGTGAAAATCTGTCTTCTACATATAGCGATGCGGAGGTTGAATCAGAATTAGAGCGAATTCTCGCAAGCGACTTCTTTAAGAGTAGTGCTCGCTGTCAGGACTTTCTCAAGCATGTGGTGTGGGTGGCCTGCTCGAAGTCTCAAGAATCTCTCAAAGAGCGCAATATCGGGATTGCGGTATTTGGTCGCGCTCCGGACTACGACACAGGCGCGGATGCCATAGTACGAGTCAAGGCCAGCGAGGTTCGGCGGCGTCTCGCTCAGTACAATCAGAGTGCAGATCCGCAGAGGTCGGTCGCAATCGAACTGAGCCCTGGTTCGTATGCACCGAAGATTACGCGGCGGCTGTTTCCGGGACCGCTGGTCGTGGACACAGCTCCAAAACGCGTGTCCGGAAGAATCATTCGCACAACGGCAATAACAGCTCTGCTCTTGATTCTCGCTGGAGTCATTTATACGGTATCTTCAGTCGCGTCTCCCTTGAAGAAGTTCTGGCGACCCTTTTTGGGGCACGACAAACCCATCATCTGTATATCCCATCCAGGCGCATACTATCTCTCTCTAGATCGGTTAGCCCGCAGAGGCGATGCCTCTGAGGGATTTCATCTCAGCGAAAAACTCCAGAACTTAGGACGCTCAAGCCGAATAGCAATAGCAAACGATGTCTCCGCCTCGGACCTGCAGGTGTCGCCCATCGTCCTGATCGGAGGGCCGAGATTCAACCGTTGGACCCTCGCGCTGACACAAAACCTCAGGTTTGCCTTTCAACTCATCGACAACAAACCGAGAATTGTCGATCGAGATAATCCGGCGCGCTTCTGGGAGATTGAAGAAACAAACGCGGTGAAAAGCTCGGAAGACTATGTCGTCATCACACGTCTTGTAGGTTCAAGCTCCCGAAAAGCAGTCATCTGCGTCGCTGGACTGAGGGCGTACGGTAGTCGAATCGGAACCGAATTGATTGTCAGTCCGGCCTTTCTGGAGAAGGTACTGAAATTCGCCCCTGAAAATTGGGATAAGAAAAATTTGCAGTTCGTGATTCGCATTGCCTCCGATAAAGGAATCGATGATCCTGAGCTAGTGGCCACTACTTACTGGTGAGAACGATAAGGTAAACATCGATAGCCTTGTCCACGAGCTCGACCCGGTCCAACTCGTGTCCTGAATGTTAGAAACGATGCCTTTTTCTATCGGCAGCCAGAGCCAGTTCAGACTGCGCCACCGGGTAGACGGTGCTGCCCAGGACAATGCCGCGCCGCGATGCGCCAGTACAAGGTGAAGATCTGCCGCTGCCTGCTGGGTCCTGCCCATCTCCATAGAGGCGAGTCCGAGCAGATATGGCGTCAGCGAGATCGCATCATACGGTTCAGTGGAGATCAGTTACTCAATGGCGTTGTCGCAAGTTCAGCAATCCTTACCTCGGCTATCGCGCTGCACTTAAATCCTGGATTTTCGTGACGTTAGAGTGCTTTAAATCTTGGACTCACGGGAGTCTGAATCGGTTCGCCAGCGCAGCTTGTCCCGCTCGTGGTGGGACCATGCATGTTTGAAGCGAGGACTCTGTTGCATTAACGGGCGTGTCGTAGTCTGGAGTCGTTCACCGAGGAGCCTTGTTCATGTTCAAGCGCCGTCGTTTTCCTGTGGATATCATCCTGGTGTGCGTTCGCTGGTACTGCAAGTATGGGATAGGCTACCGGGATCTGGCGGAGATGATGCAGGAACGCGGCGTAGACGTGGATCCACCCACGATCATGCGCTGGGTTCATCGCTACGCGCCTGAGCTTGAGAAGCGGGTCCGCTGGTACCAGGGGTACCGTGCGACCTCGTGGCGAGTGGACGAGACGTATGTGAAGGTCGGTGGCCACTGGAAGTACCTGTTCCGGGGCCGTCGACAAGCATGGCCGGTTGATCGATTTCATGTTGATGGATCGGCGAAATACCCGTGCGGCCCATCATTTCCTGGGAAAAGCGCTGACGACAATGCGCCACTGGTCGTCGTCCTCCATCACCACGGACCAACTCGGGTCGTATCCAAAAGCCATTAGCCGGCTGCAACGAGAAGGCAAGCTATCAAGCGATACCAAAGCATCGCACGTGCAAGTATCTGAACAACATCATTGAGGCAGATCACGGTGGTCTCAAGCGGGTGATCCGTCCCACCCGCGGTTTTCAGACGATGAGAACAGCGTCGGCCACCATCAAGGGATTTGAAGTCATGCGTATGATCCGCCGCCGTCATTGCCTCCTCTGCAAGCCCAAGGTCGCCGGCGAAATTAAATTCATCAACAAGCTGTTCGATGTTGCTGCCTGATCTGTAGCATCTGTAAGGGCGAGTCGCGTGTGCGCCCGTTAATGCAACAGAGCCGAAAATCTGCCGGTGGCGGTACCTGAGCGTGGGTAGGAGATCCCGGCTGCGCTCAGTCCGGCACGGCGGGTGCAGATGCCGCCGGGGATTAGGGCGCTTGCGCGTGCAGCGGGTGCGCTGCCGTGCAAAGCATCAGGATGAGCAGCGGAACAAAGCAGGATCGTTGGAGTGCGAGGCGGTCAATGAAGACTTGCATAGCGAAGAACTTTAGCAGACCGCACACACTGCCCGCGTGTCGAACGCCTGTTCGTGAGTTCAAGATCATTGATCGAACGGACGAAGTCCCTGCACGCGAGCGGATAAATTGGAAACTCATTCTCAGTTGATGCAAACAGAAGGCCAAAGCACGTCTCCAGCCCCCGGCCGCTGGAAACGCGCTTTGGCGATGATGCGCTCATAGAGAGGCTTTCACGGGTAATCTCCGAGTTGCCGAATGTATGGTCCGCCGTGTGAATGCAAGGGAAAAGTTTTTCGAATGAAGGAAAGTCTGCGTCAATGTATTCGGCCTTTTAGGTGGAGAGTTTTCTCCTGGCCTTGATGAGATACGCCGCGTACCTGTCCTTAGAAAATGCGCCGGCCTCGTATGGGCCATTTCGGCAAGCAGGTTTCAGGTGCGCCGTTTTGACTGTTCTTTCATCTTCACTTATCCGGTGCAGACCTCGGTGGAGAACTTGATGTTGCTGGTTTCTAAGCTTGCTTATGCCGTCAGTGCCTCGGGTACTGCTCGATAGTCCTGGCCCGTTGAGAGCACTGCCCACGCCATCCGCGCCAGTTTGTGTGCTGTTGCCACGATCAATACGTTTCGTGGCGCGATTCGGTCCCGCTTGGATCGCAATACGACCGCGCGTGCTCCATGAATCAGGATCTTGCGAAGGTAAGAGTTGCCGCGCTTGCTGATTCCATACAGCCTCGCCTTGCCACCGGTCGAATGCTGCTTCGGCAGCAGCCCCATCCAGGCTGCGAACTCTCGTCCCTTGCGGAAGGCTGCGCCGTTACCGATGGAGGCCACGATCGCGGTTGCAACCAGCGGTCCGATACCAGGAATCTGCCGCAGTCTCCGACACGCTTCATCGCTCGAAGCGATCCGTTCCACTTCGTCGTTCATCTGCACGATCTGAAGCTCCAGGTCCTTCCACTCGCTCCACAGCATGGCAACCAGGTTCCGCATCCTCGGGGTGAGGTTCTCGTTGACGTTCTCAAGCACCTCAGGCAGAGCTTCCCTCAGCCGAATCGGGCTCTTGGCGAACACTGTGCCTCGCACCAGCAGAAACGCACGAATCTGGTTGATCAGAGCGGTTCTTCGCGCCATGAGCCGGTCACGCACGCGATGGAGAGCTTGCAGGTCGAGCTGATCATCTGTCTTGATCGGCACGAAGCGCATGTTCTCGCGATCCACGGCCTCAGCAATCGCTTCAGCGTCGATGAAATCGTTCTTGTTCGACTTCACAAACGGCTTCACGAACTGGGCTGGAATCAACTTCACATCATGACCTTGTTCCCGTAAAAGCACGGCCGAGGAAGTGCGACCCCGAACATGCTTCCATCCCGATCAAGCAGGTCTGCATGTTCGCGGTGAAGGCAATCAACTGCTTCTGGGTAAACTTCTTCTTCAGCAGCACCTTGCCGTTATCACCAAGTGCCACCAGGTGAAAGGTCGTCTTGCCAAGGTCAATACCAACCGATCGAATCTGCATGTCGATGATCCTCCTTGAATCTGCCTACAAGATCTTCCGGGGAAGATCAAGCGGCGGACCATCTTAGTAAACGCGGAGGTCAGCAACTCCATTCAATCTCTCGAAAGCTCGCAAATCCAGTTCACTTCCCAGGTCTTGCCCCCGTCGGGCGAGAACGACTGCTCCATCCGCGCCGATCGCGGTGAAATATTCAGCCAGACGTAGCGAACGAGAATCGCCCGTCCTTTATAGTCCTCCTGGTCAAAAAACTCTCCCCGATCCCCGGTGAACTGACCGACGACTGGCGGAAGGCTGAGCACACCTTTGTCGACGTCGAGCAAATAGATGCTCCACTGGTGCGATTCCGGCTTGTAGAGCCTTAGTGTCTGCGCCTTGATGTGAAAGTGCTTCACGGGGTTGTCAACTTCGAACTCCTCGAAGTTGGAATTGCTATCCAGAATTTTCTTGTGGTTCGATATGCCGTCGTACTCGACCCAGGCGTTCGAGCCGTTGAGTCGATCAGGGAGCCGCCGCACGTGCGCCTTCCAGTTTCCGATTAGGAAGTCGAAGTCATGCGCTCCATCGCGCTCCGCCTTCACCGGAGGCGGCACATTCGGGGACGCGGCTTGCTTTGGTTGCGCTCGAGCGAGACAAAACGAAAAAAGTCCGGCCGCCAGTACCGCGCTGCAAAGCTTAGTCATCTGCTTTAACGTCATGTCTTCCTCCTTAGAGCCCTTCGACGCTGAACAGCCAGAAAGCTAAACGCCCACAATCTCTCGCCAAGTGCGTCCACCTAGCTTACATGCTGGCCAATTCTGCGCCTGTGCGAGAGCCTATCCATCGCCGCAACGGTCCCAACCTAGCGTCACTTGTGGCTTCTCTCCCGAGTGGTGAGGACAAGCTCCAAATCACGGGACATCCGCAGTAATTCCCAATTGACGACTCCAGGGCTATGCGCTCATTGAAGCGATCGTTGGCGACCGCCTGGCCGACAAATAGGAACAGGTGACTCTACGCGACCGCGATTGTGACCTTGCCTCGCGCGTGGTAGGATTCCACATAACGGAGAGCCTCCGCGACACCGCTTAGCGGGTAACTCCGATCGAGCGCTGGTTCGATCTTTCCGAATTGCAAAAGGTCGCCGAGAACATTCAGGTCGGCCGCGTTGACTTTGGCGAACACTCCGGTATGTTTCTGGCTCGTAGATGGCGACGTCACGAGACGCCCCACCATCATGGACAGAAGCTGACTGGCCGGTTTGTCGGGTCCGCCTCCTCCGCATCCCACAAATGTTCCTTTCGAGCGCAGAACACGCCGTATTGCTTTCAGTGGATGGTTGCCAACGAGATCGAAGATCACGTCGTACTGGTCGTCGCTGCGCGTGAAATCCTGAAGGGTGTAATCGATGGCGCGATCCGCGCCGATGGACTGCACAAATGCCACGTTACGCGTGCTGCAGACGCCAGTGAGATGTGCGCCGAGCCATTTACCAATCTGCACGGCAAACGTGCCGACGCCACCCGCTGCCCCAATGATGAGCACGCGTTGTCCGGGCTGCACACGGCCACAGTCCCGAAGCCCTGCAGAGCCGTGATGCCCGCGATCGGAGCCGAAGCCGCTTGTTCAAAGCTCAGCCGCTCCGGCTTGGGAACCAACTCGGTTTCCTTGCCGCAAGCGAACTCAGCAAATGCTCCCTTGCAAACGCCGAACACCGCATCGCCAGGCTTCAAACGCGTGACTCCTGGGCCAACTGCTACGGTCACAGCCGCCACATCCGCTCCTAGGTACGGCGATTTTGGACGTCGCAGTCCGGTAAACAGACGGATGAAAGACGGCGTCCCGCGCAGAAAATGCCAGTCGTATGGGTTGACCGACGCGGCGGGAACCTGAATCAGGACCTCTCCTGGGGCAGGAATAGGTCAGTCTAATTCCTCGTATTCGAGAACATCGGGTGGACCGTAGCGGCGATAGATGATTGCCTGCATCGGCTACCTTTCGAGACACCAAGTATACGGAACCTAGCCGAATGCGAAAGATCAACTACCATTAGCGATCCAGTCTCGATGAGTGACTTGGCGATTTGCCGGAAATTGAGAGACGCTGCCCCCAACTTCTGATTTGCTGACATCCGTGTATGTCTCTGTCTGTCAGAGTACGGATTTGCCTGGGAATCACAGCCTGCTCGAGCGAGAGCCAAAAGAGTTACGCGAATACCGATGTGCGCATCTAGTAGGGAGGAGGTGCAGCATGTCAGCAACGAGTCCCGAGCAAATCTGCCACCTTTTCAAACAGTACATGGCGGAGGGTGATATTGAGGCGCTGCTCAGTATCTACGATCCGGAAGCGGTCTTTCTAAATCAATCAGGCGAAACTAAGCAGGGCAGGCAAGGACTGCGAGGGGAGTTGGCCCCTTTTGCTTCAGCGAAAGCTATCTTTGACTTCAGCATCAAGCAGATTATTCAGTCTGGCGATATCGCATTGATGCACACTCGGTGGACGGTGTCCTCTCCTCAGCCAATTTCCATGTTTGCGATCGAGGTTGCACGTCGCCAGCCGGACGGGACATGGTGTTGGCTTATTGGCGACCCTTTTACCGTTGGTAGGCAGACCACTGCCTGAAGCGAAGGCCCAACCCAGGATAAGGATCAGTAGAATTAGCGCGATTGTGGTCCGATGACAGTCTGCAAATAATGAAGAGCCTTCGTTTACCCGATCGACGACCGAAGGCACTCTCTGAGTGAGTTTGAAAGGAGGAATATGAATCAGGATGATATGACACTGGTTGTAGGTGGAACTGGGAAGACTGGTCGAAGGGTAGTCCAGCGGCTGCAGCGGCTTGGGCTTCCATTTCGTGTAGGTTCGCGGGGAGCCCAGCCTACATTCAATTGGGAAGACAGCAATACATGGTCGCCTTCATTTGAAGGGCGTAGTCAAAGCGTATGTCACCTATTACCCGGATCTGGCTGTTCCTGGAGCATCGGAAACAGTTCAATCCTTCTTCGCTCATGCGATCGATGCCGGAGTCGAGAAACTGGTTCTTCTGTCTGGTCGAGGCGAAGAAGAGGCGCAGCATGCAGAGCAAGTGTTGAAAGCCTGCGATGTAGATTGGACAATTTTGCGCTGCAGCTTCTTCAGTCAGAACTTTAGCGAGAACTTCTTCCTGGACCCGATCCTGGCTGGCGAAGTTGCCCTGCCTGTAGGCCCTGTAGCGGAACCCTTTGTCGATGTCGAGGACGTTGCTGACGTTGCAGTCGCGGCGCTGACTCAGGATGGCCACTCACGGAAACTTTATGAGCTTACAGGCCCACGCGCACTGACCTTTGCCGACGCAATCGGAGAAATCGCGCGCGCGACAGGCCGGGACATCCGATATCTTTCTATTACGCCCGAAGAGTATCGCGCTGCCATGTTACAGGCGTAGGTCCCTGAAGACATCATCGATCTGGTTCTCTATCTGCTTGGTATCGTGCTCGATGGCCGCAACACTCCGACAGTTGACGGCGTGGAGCGTGCGCTCGGTCGTCCACCGCGGGATTTCAGAGAGTATGTCCGGCAGACTGCCGCGAGCGGTGTGTGGGGAAACCAGCATGGATAGAACGCTCCTCGCTACTGGCACCGTTTTCGTCGCGGCGATTGGCAGCGGGATTGCCGCCGGAATCTTCTTTGCGTTTTCGTCGTGCGTGATGGCAACGCTGGGGCGCATTCCTCCCGCGCAAGGCGCTGCGGCGATGAACTCCATTAACACTACCGTTATTATCCCGGCTTCATGAGTGTGTTCATGGGCACAGGTCTTTTGTGCCTGCTCATTGGCGTCCGTGCGCTCTTCACATGGAACCAGGGAGGAGCGAAGTTGATCTTCGCTGCGAGCCTTGTGTACCTGATGGGCACTTTTGGCGTCACTCTGATTTTCAATGTACCGCTCAACAGAAGACTTGCCTCGACGACTGATCCCGCCCAGACCATAGCGTTCTGGCCGAATTATCTCGCAGCCTGGACCATTTGGAATCACATCCGCACTGCTGCCGCAGTCTTGTCCGCAGTGCTTTTTACCTGCGGCCTTTGCCGGCGCTGACTCGCAGGACCGGAAGGAAAGGACCGCAACCGTTGCCAACAGACCAAAGCACGTTTCCAGCGCTACCGCACCTCGAAACGCGAATTGGCGATTTATCGCTCATCGAGGAATTAGCCGCACTCACGACCGTAGATCGATCCATAGCTATTAGCTCAGCCGGGCTGCTTCATTTCAGCCACGCGAATGCCTGGGAATCTGTGTCTATTGCTGTGTCGATGATCGACTTTGCGACGTTCAGCGCATCTTGGCCGTTTGCGAAGATTACGATGCCTGACTTTCTTGCAGGGTCGGCCATCACAAAAGCTTTGAAGACGCCGTTATCGCCCCAATGCCAGAGCATGAGACTATTGTTTCCGCGCTGAATACCCCATCCCAAACCCCAGAAGAGCGTTTTCGACAGCTCTTTCGGTTCTTGTTTAACGCAAATCCTGCAAGTCGGGTCGAGCGCGATCTCAGGCGTCTCCATCTGACGGAGCACGGAGGACGAAAGCCCTTTGCCATTCAGAACTGCGTCGACGAAAAGCGCATAATCTCTGGCGGTAGTATTCAGGCTGGATGCTGCTCCGGCTTCCTTCGGCTTCTCTAGCTCACCCGGTGCTCCTTTGGAGTCATACCCCGTAGCCGTCAGAGAATCAAAGCTCGGTCTCCACACATAGCTGCTATTCGTCATCCCCAACGGCTTGAAAACAACTTCGTCCATATAAACGTCCAGCGGCTTCCCGGTAATCTGCTCGACCACGCGTTGCAGATAGATATATCCCTCACCTGAGTAGCTGAAACGTTCTCCGGGGGAGAAATAGATTGGAAGCGAGCCGTCGTCGCCTCGCCAATTCGGAAAGCCGGTTCGATGACTCAATACCAATCGAGCCGTGATCTTGCCTACGCGTTCGTCTGGAACGTAGGGCTTTGGCAAATAAGAACTCAACGGAGTGTCGAGATCGAGCTTTCCCTGGTCGACCAACTTCAGCACGCCGTAAGTGAATACGGGTTTGCTCAGGGAAGCGGCTTCAAAGACCGTGTCCGTCCTGACGGGTTCTCCCGTCTTCTTGTCTTTGACTCCGAACCCATGCAGCCAGATCGTCTTCCCATCACGGATCAAGGCGATCGACATCCCAGGAACTCCGCCCTGTTTCATCAAACATGGAACCTCGTTTTCCAGCCGCGAGATCACATCTCGCGTGGACCGAACCGAGGGAACCTTCGGATCGGAGAGACTGTTTCCCATGAAAAAGACAGCGCAACACCTAATCGCGGTAGTTCCCGGCAGACGGTCCAGAGTCGAGAAGACGATCGGTATCGACGTTGGAGATGTCTGGAGCCATTACTGCCCCCTCAACGAAGACGGCGAGGTAGTCGATCTAGGCAATTTCCGAACCAGCCCGAAGGCAGTCGAGAAGTGGTTTACCGGTCTACCGCCAGCGCGAGTGGCGATGGAAGCCGGGACCCATTCGATCTGGATCAGCGAGCAGCTTCAGGAACTTGGACACGAAGTCATCGTAGCGAACGTCCGTGAACTGCGGGCGATCTCGAATAGCGACCGGAAGAGCGATCAGGTCGATGCGGAGAAGCTGGCCCGTTATGCTCCGCTTGATCCGCAGATCCTACGGCCGATTGCACGCCGCACGGTGGAACAACAGGAAGCATTGACGTTGATCCGTGCACGCGACCTTCTGGTTCGACTACGCACAGCGCAGTGAACGCCGTGCGTGGCCTGACGAAGTCGTGCGGCTATCGCATGCCCGCTTCCTCGACACGGTGTTTCGCCAAGCGAAGTCTGGCCGCGATGCCACCGGGACTCGCGCAGGCACTCGGTCCGGTACTGGTGCAGATCGCGGAGATGACCGCTAAGATCAAGCAGTACGATCGACAGATCCAACAGGTCGGCCAGACAGATTATCCGGAGACACAGGCACTCCTGAAGGTCCACGGTGTCTGCCATATTACGGCGCTGACCTATGTGCTGACCTTGGGTGGTAAAGAGCGCTTTCGGCAGAGCCGCGATGTAGGCTGCTATCTCGGCCTGCGACCTCGACGCAGCCAGTCCGGTGATCGCGATCCTCAGCTTGGCATCACCAAGGCTGGCAATGTCTACCTCCGAAGTCTGCTCATCGAGTGCGCAAACCACATCCTCAGACCTCATGGCAGGGACTCATCGCTTCGACAGTGGGGACTACATCTGGCGTCTCGAGGTGGCAAGCAGGCCACGAACAAGGCCGTCGTTGCGGTCGCACGTAAGCTGGCCGTCTTGCTCCACCGCATCTGGACCACGCAACAGCCCTATATGCCTTTCTACCCAACAGCTGCTTGAGAGATGATCATGTCTACCTGTTGCGACGATACCGCGTTCCGATGACTGCGAGCCGACTTTGGCCGTAAAGGCCGTCTGACAAATGGCAGCATCGATCTCCTCTCGAACCCCAACCGGCACCGAGCTCCTCGAATGGAAGCTCTTCAAGAGTGCGAATAGAAAACTTGGTGGAGAGCAACATGCGTCGCAATAAGACACAACAGCAAAAACCTATGAAGGAAAAACTAAGACGAATATTGACACAAGTCACCTGCTCATAGAAAGTCGGCTGACGTTGACTGATCCGCGGCTCAATTGGCGTTAACAGGGGCGGTGTTGAAAAAGTCGCTGTCAGAGAAAACAGCCGCATATTTGGGATAGAAAATGTCCAGCCGAGTCGAGAAAGTCGCTTGCAGGCATCCTAGTGCGATGAAACTTATGAGCGCTTCCCGAGGATGAGTTTTTCAAAACACAGGCAATGCACTCATCGAAAACAGCGGAGGCCGATTCGTCCTATAAACGCTCTTGTGTTCAGTGAAGGGTTTCCTATAAGCCGGTTTACCAAGGCACAATCTTACTTTTAAGCCTTGACATCTAGGTATGCGCGGAGCAATCATTTTTAACACCTAGATTTCGAGGCATCGACCGCTATGGCTAAAAACGACCTCCAGGGCACACTCGAGCTGCTCATCCTCAAGACCCTCGCTCAGAACTCCTCCCTCCACGGCTACGGCATCGTCCTTCACATCGAGCGCGTCTCGGGCGAGCTGCTGCGCGTCGAGGAGGGTTCGCTCTACCCCGCGCTGCACCGCATGGAGCAGAACCAATGGGTGCGCTCATCATGGGCGCTCACCGAGACCAACCGCCGCGCTAAGTTCTACTCGCTGACCGCCGCTGGCCGCAAGCAGCTCGCTATCGCCGAGAAGAGCTGGGAAAAGACCGTCAAAGGCATTCAAGCCGTCATGCAGTTCGCCTGAGGTAATCCGATGACCCTCCTTCGCCGCATCGCCGCCCTCTTCCGCCGCTCCTCCATCGACCACGAGATTGAAGAAGAGCTGCAGGCCCACCTCGCCATGCGTGCCGAAGACAACATCGCCGCTGGCATGCCACCTGCCGCCGCCGCGCTTGATGCCCGACTCCGCTTCGGCAATCCCACCGCCACCCGCGAGCGTGTCGAACATGTCGACGTCGCACTCAGCCTCGACTCCATGTGGCGAGACATCCACTACGCCGTCCGCGGTTACCGCAACGCTCCCATGTTCGCCATCGTCGCCATCACTACCCTCGCGCTCGGCATCGGAGCCAACACCGCCATCTTCCAGCTCCTCAACGAAGTCCGCCTCCGCAGCCTACCCATTGCGCATCCTGAAGAGCTCGTCGACATTCGCATCATCGGCGGCAATCATGGACTCGGTATCAACGACGGCAGCTACACCCGGATCACCCGGCCTGTCTGGCAAGAGATCGAGCGCAACCATGATCCTCTCTCCGGCGTCTTCGCCTGGCGCTCCAGCTTCCAGAATATGCAGACCGGCCTTACCGCCAACGACGTCCGGCCCGTTCGCGCCCTCAACGTATCTGCCGACTTCTTCAACGTCCTCGGCGTTGCTCCCTTCGCCGGTCGCCTCCTCGGCCCTGAAGACGCATCCAGCGCATGCACCTCATCCAATGCTGCCGTCAGCTACTCCTGGTGGGAATCGCAAATGGGTGGTCGTCCCATCAGCAACGCCGAATCCATCGTCCTCGACGGCACCCAGTACCACATCGTCGGTGTCACGCCTCCGCGCTTCTTCGGCCTCGCAGTCGGCGAAGGCTTCGACTTCGTCACCCCCCTCTGCACCCCTCCCAACGTACAGCGTGAGCACTTCGACATCGGGGTGATGGGCCGCCTCGCCCCCGGCTGGACACTCGAACGTGCCACACAGTGGTTCACCTCCTCCAGCAAGGCCTTCTTCGAAGCCGCACTGCCACAGGGCTACAGTACCCAGTCCACCCAGCTGTTTCGCGACTTCAAACTCGGCGCCTTCTCCGCCGTCACCGGCGTCAGCAACCTGCGCGATGCCTACGACTCATCCCTCTGGATCCTCCTCGGCATCACCGGACTCGTCCTGCTCATCGCCTGCGCCAACCTGGCCAATCTCATGCTCGCTCGCGCCAGCGCCCGCCAGCGCGAGCTCGCCGTCCGTATGGCACTTGGAGCCACGCGAGCGCGTCTCCTCCGCCAGCTCCTCATTGAATCCTCGCTCCTCGCCGTCACCGGTGCCCTCCTCGGCATCGTCCTCGCCCAGCTCTTCAGCCGCCTTCTCATCCGCGCCCTCACCACCGGCAACGACTCCCTTACCCTCGCCGTCCACACCGACTGGCGCGTTCTCCTCTTCGCCACCGCCGTCGCAGTGTTCACCTGCGTTGTCTTCGGAACCCTCCCCGCCTTCCGTGCCTCCAAGGCCGATCCCATCCACGCCCTCAAGAGTGGCGACGGCCACGCCAGCAGCCGCCGTGAGCGCTTCTCCATGCAGCGCATCATGGTCGTCACACAGGTCGCCATTTCCATGGTGCTGCTCGTCGCCGCGCTCCTCTTCGTGCGCAGCTTCCGCAACCTCATGACCGTCGACCCCGGCATGCGCGAACAGGGAATCACCGTCGCCCTCTTGAATTTTTTCAACGCAAAGATCGAACCCGCGCACCTCGGCGAATTCAGGCGCCAGCTCCTCAACGAGGTCCGCGCCATGCCGGGCGTCACCAACGCCGCCATCACCACCATGATCCCGCTCATCGGCGGAAGCTGGGGACACGGCATCGATGTCGGACCAAAAGAAGGAAACAGCCGGTTCACCTGGGTCAGCCCTACCTACTTTCAGACCATGGGCATCCCTATCCTCTCCGGACGGGGCTTCAACGATAACGACACCCAGTCCTCCCCGCGCATCGCAATCGTCAACCAGTCCTTCGTCCGCAACTATCTCGACGGGCAAAACCCCATCGGCAAGACTGTCCGCTCCAAGGCCGAGCCGCGCTACCCTTCCACACTCTTTGAGATCGTCGGCGTCATCCCCGACACGAAGTACAACGACCTGCGCGGCAACCCCGAGCCCATGGCCTTCGTTCCTGCCATGCAGTTTCCCATCGAAGCCGACGGCCCGGGCCTCGGAATGGTCATCTCCTCCACCCTCCCCTCCGCCGTCATCAGCGAAGATATCAAGCGCGCCCTCGCCGCCTCACATCCTGAAATTCGCACTCGCTTCTTCGAGCTCCAGGTGGCCATCCGCAACAATCTCCTCCGGGAGCGCCTCCTCGCCATCCTCTCCGGCTTCTTCGGAATCCTCGCCGCCGTCCTCGTCATGGTCGGGCTCTACGGAGTCGTCGCCTACCTCGTCACCCGCCGCCGCAACGAGCTCGGCATCCGCATTGCGCTAGGCTCTACGCGCCAGCAGATCATCTCGCTGGTCATGCGCGACGCTGGACGCATGCTCGCGATCGGGACCGTAGTTGGCGCAATCGTCTCTCTGCTAGCCACACGCGGCGCCGGCTCAATCCTCTTCGGGCTGAAGTCGTGGGATCCCACCTCGCTCGGCTTCGCTATTACGCTGCTTGCGATCGTCGCAGTTATCGCAAGTTTTCTGCCGGCCCTCCGCGCGGCGAGACTTGACCCCGTCGAGGCGTTGCGGCGCGAATAGGCCATAGCTGATATTCGTCAGAAGCCACTCATCAACATCACTCACGCTAAGCCGACATTGCGGTACCAATCCGCTCATCAATGTGTGACTTGCCGATTTCTCAAAAACTGAGGACTGCACCGGCTGCTATCTTTGGGCAAGTCCCCGAAAATCCCGTCTTTTGGGAACACCAAGTTGTTTTTGAGGGAGTCGAGGTCGACAGCTTTTCTGCAAGACGTGCAGGCGATGCGATTAGCTGGAAAGCCGCTTCGCAACACGGATGTCCATCTCGCAACATTTCGCGCGACGCTCATGCCGGCACTACCTAGGATTGGGCCATGAAAAACTCAGTCGTCAATTCTGTCGCACATATCGTTCCCATCCGCCCAGTAAATTCAGGGTGGAAGGCCAGATCACTCCTCGCCTTCGGCCTGTTCCTGCTGAGCGTATCGCACTTGGCGCTTGCCTCCGAGCCAGTGGAGATTCCCATGACTGCCGACCGATGGACGACGACGGGCGGAACAGTGAACTTTATCGAGTACATGGGAAAGCACTCTATTGAGTTGAAGGCGGGTAATTACCCACAGCACATCCAATCCGGCGCGGCGGTGCTCAACGGCCTTACCTTTCACAACGGAACTATTGAGTACGATGTGGCCGCAACCAGCGACATGGGCGCGGGCTTCATCTTCCGTCGCGTCGACAAGGACAACTACGAGATGTTCTATCTGCGGCCGAGGCCGAAATGCGAAGAAGCTCCCGACTGTGTGCAATACGCGCCACAGACGCATGGGGTCTTGTTATGGGATATGTTCCCGCAGTATCAGGGGCCGGCTCCCTTGCGCCAAGGCGAGTGGAATCATGTGAAGCTCGTCGTCTCTGGAAAGCGAATGAATATCTTCATCAATGGCGCAGTTGAGCCGACGCTGAAGATTGGGCGCCTCGAAGGGGACACCGAAGAAGGCGGCCTGATGCTGCAAGGCCCGGGAATCTTTGCCAATCTAACGGTCGCGCCGGAAGCTGTGGAAGACCTGCCTGGCGATCCGGAAGAAGACGCGACGGCATCGGATGACCGATACGTGCGCCATTGGCGGATCTCGCCTTTCTCCAAGCTGGCAGCGGATCAGGCACCCACCTTGGCCGACCTGCCCGCGCCAACCGCCCACTGGACCTCACTCGACGCTGAGCGTAGCGGACTGGTGAACGCGAGCCGAGTCTATGGACTGCCCCTGGCGCGGCCGGATCGCGCTGTGGTCTGGCTCAAGACAAGGATTAACTCCAGCACAGCGCAGCAGAAGCACGTCTCCCTGGGATGGGCCCGGGAGATATTCGTCTTCGTGAATGGCCAACTGGTCTTTGCGGACAAAAATCTCTACCAACCGCCGGAGGCGCGCAAAACGCCAGATGGTCGGCTGTCGTTCCAGAATGGCTCGTTGATGCTGCCCCTTAAGGCCGGTAATAATGAGGTGGCAATAGCGGTCGTCAATAATTTCTACGGTTGGGGACTCGAGATGCGCTTCGACGATGCGAAGGATTTGCTCCTGGTCGCGCAATAGAGTCTGTCGCGACCCACAGGATTGCAGCAGGTGCGGGGGAAGCTATCGAAACGAGCAATACGAGCGATCGATTAACTTTGGACGAGCGGTTCCGCGGGCAATCGATGCGACGCTGGTGGGGCCGCTTGCTGCTTGCGGCTCTGCTCTGGAGCGTGATCGGGCTGCTTTTTGCGCTTCCCGCGTTTTCGTCTGCTGGCTGGAACCGTACGCTGCTCGGTTCGCTCGCGCAGTGGTGGTCCTGGGGCTTGATCACTCCGCTTATTTTCTGGGTGGACGAACGTCTTCCGTTCAAGGAGCAGCGGCTCGGCATGCGCATCCTTGCGCAACTTATACCCAGCCTGCTTTTGACCCTCGTCTACTTCTACGTATTTTTCGCTGTTCGCGCACTGCTCGGCCTGAGCCCATGGGCTATGTTTACCGACATTCACATGCTCAGCAACGCATTCCGTGGCGGAATTCTTTGGAGCTGGCTGGTGTATTGGCTGATCTTTGGCGCGCGCCAGACTTATCGGTATTACCAATACTATCTGGCGAGCAGCTACGCCTCGAGCGCATGGAGCGCAGCTTTTCTCAGGCACGCCTCAACGCGCTCCGTATGCAGCTCGATCCGCACTTTCTCTTCAATGCGCTGAACACCATCTCCTCGCAGGTGGAGCGTGATCCTAGGTTGGCGCGCAACATGATCGAGCATCTGGGCGATCTGCTGCGTCTTTCACTCGAAACCCGCAATCGGCAGGAGGTACCGCTTGCCGAAGAGATGGCCTTTCTCGATCACTACGTCGCCATCCAGAGGATTCGCTTCGGAGCTAACCTGCAAATCGAAATTCGAATCGCACCTGAGGTCAAGTTCGTGCTGGTGCCTTGCCTTATCGTGCAACCGCTGGTAGAAAATGCGATCCGTCACGGCATCTCGCGCCGCGCCTCCGGCGGAGCGGTAACGGTGACGGCGGTACGTGTAGCGGAACGAGTTGTGATTCGAGTCGTGGACGACGGTGTAGGGCTGCCGCCGGGATGGACGCTCGATAACTCACAGGGCCTGGGCCTTTCCGTAACACGCGAACGAATCGCCGGCCTTCATTCCGAAGGCGGAAGCCGCTTTACCGTCACCCGGCGGAACGGCGGCGGAACGGAAGTTGAGATATCGTTGCCACTTCGATGGGCGGGAGGGGAAACGGATGATCGCCCCGCGCTCTGAAGGCATGCGCGTCCTTGTAGCTGACGATGAGGTGCCTGCACGCCAGCGTCTCCTCGATCTGCTGCAGGCGGACGCCCAGGTTGGCGTCGTACTGGAAGCAGGCGATGGGCAAGCCGCCGTTGAAATCATTGAACGCGAGGCGCCTGATCTCGTCTTCCTCGATGTGCAGATGCCGGAGCTCGACGGCCTCGAAGTAATTGAGGCCGTGGGTGCTGCCGCTATGCCGCTTACAGTCTTTGTGACCGCATACGACCAGCACGCGATTCACGCCTTCGAAGCGAACGCACTCGACTATCTGCTCAAACCATTCAGTGATGAGCGGCTCGAAGCCTCACTTTCTCGCGCCAAAACCCGTCTCGATGAACGTAGTATCCGCGAGTTCGGCCGCAGCGTCTTGCGGATGGTCTCCACCAGGGAGCCTGCAGATCGCTACCTCGACCGCCTCGTTATAAAGTCGGCGGGAACGCGCTTCATTCGCGTGGTGGACATCGATTGGATCGAGGGCGCGGGCGTCTATGTCAACCTGCACGTCGCAGGCAAGGAGTTTCTCTACCGTACGGCACTCAATGAACTCGCCGATCGTCTTGATCCGATGCGCTTCGTGCGCGTCCATCGATCGGCGATCGTGAATATAGACAGCATCGTCGAGCTTCAGGTCATTTCCCATGGCGAATTCGCAGTGGTTCTGCGCGATGGTCGCCGTTCGCGCGTTAGCAGAACCTATCGCCCTCAGCTCGAGAGACGATTGGGGCAATCTCTGTGATCTATGGATCTGCGCCAGGAAGCCACTCAAATAGTGATAATAGACCGAGTCACTCATCGAGCTATTCGAATCGATCTATGTCTTCGGCAAGTGGCCGAATAACCGGCTACTCGGAAGTTGACCTCGAACCTCCCGAAAAGTCGGGTGCATTCGATAGGTCGCTGCAACACCATCTAGTAGAAGTTCTTCTATTGAGGATGGTGTTTATGAGTGAAGGAAAGCAGTCGAGACTATCTCCCGCGGAGAAGGCTGATGTTTGGAGCCGATGGAAGGCGGGGGAGTCGTTGCATGAGATTGGGCGTGCCTACGGCAAGCCCCATAACTGCATTCGCTGTGTGTTGTTGCCTCGCGGAGGGATTGCTCCAGCCGCTCGCCAGCGCTCTCGCATAGCGCTCACCTTGGCTGAGCGAGAGGACATTTCGCGAGGAATGGCTTCCGGCTCATCGATCCGCACGATAGCCAGCGGCCTCGGTCGGGCGGCGTCGACAGTGAGCCGGGAGGTCACGCGCCATGGCGGCCGTGCCGCCTATCGCGCCCACGATGCGGATAACCAGGCCTGGGGGTCGGGGTTACGACCCAAGAGGTGTCTTCTGGCCAGCAACCGCAAGTTGCGGAAGATGGTTGCGAGTAAGCTGGTGTTGGACTGGTCGCCGGAGCAGATTTCCGGATGGCTGAAGACACAGTATCCTGACGACGAGAGCATGCGCGTGTCCCACGAGACCATTTACCGAAGCCTGTTCATCCAGGCGCGGGGCGTGCTGAAACAAGAGCTGATGGAGCACTTGCGGAGCAAGCGGCGCATGCGCCGCTCGCTCCATGCAACGGTCAGCGGACAGTCCCGCGGCCAGATCGTCGATGCCGTCTCGATCCGTGAAAGGCCCGCGGAAGTGGAAGACCGAGCGGTTCCTGGGCATTGGGAAGGTGATCTGCTGAGCGGCGCAAAGAACAGTTACATCGCGACTTTAGTGGAGCGTCATTCACGCTTTGCCATGCTGGTCAAGGTGCCGGGCAAAGACACTGAAGCGGTCGTTCAAGCCTTGAGCCGGCATGTTCGTAAACTCCCGGCGACCCTGCGGCGTTCGCTGACGTGGGATCGCGGGTTGGAGATGGCCAGGCACAAGGAGTTTACAGTGGCTACCAAGGTGAAAGTGTACTTCTGCGATCCGCAGAGTCCCTGGCAGCGCGGCACCAATGAAAACACCAATCTATTATTGCGACAATACTTCCCCCGAGGAACCAACCTTGCCCCTATCTCGCAAGCGCAGCTCGACCAGGTCGCGCTGCGCTTGAATCAACGTCCCAGAAAGACCTTGGGTTTCCAAACTCCTGCAGCTAGACTGCAAGCAAGTGTTGCGTCGACCGTCTGAGCCAGCACTTCTTATAGGAAACTTGCCGAAATCCGGTGCGCAGGAAGCGTAGACCGCCACACGTTCGCGCTACGCTACCCCTTGTGCAACCGGAAGGCTAGTGGTTTGTTCGTGCGTTCGCCTTTGAAAGCGGTTTTCTTCACCTCAGCGACTGGGCCGCGTTTGTCTGGCCGTCCGTCGGAACGCGAGCATATCCACTAATCAAGCGGAGAAGAAATCACAAATCGTATTTTTATCTCTTTGCTTGTGACATGGCGTATGGGGCGATTTCGAGAGACTCATAAACCGTCGTTTGTGAGCTACGATGAAGGCGATGAAACAAAGTGGCGAAGGTACAAATCGAGGAAGAAAGCACTCGAATATCTATCTGACTCGCTTCAACAGCTGCCCGCCACGTCTCTAAAGCAGCCGCTGGGTTCCGGCCTAATTGAATCGCTATCTCATCCGGATCAACAACACCACTGCGTCAGTCCTGATTTGTCTCTGAAAATTGGAGTAATATCAATTCCGCCCTGCGGCCTATTGGCTTCGCTCGTCCTAACCGCTGGAGGCATGCGATGATTCACCGGCATTGCACTACGATGAAACTGTTGGCGTATCAATTGACCGAAGCATATCGACTTCTTCACCTTGCGAGCGTTCTGAAAACAGGCGAGCAACTCCAAGCTGCAATCCATCTTCGTGACGTCCATAGTGAGATGACTCTCCATAGAGAGACATGCACTGAATGCCAAGAGATTCCCCGATTGGTCAAGCCCGAGCGATCCGCGGATTCTCGTTCCTTGGTGGACAAAGCACACTGAGATTGTTTCGATCACAATAACTTACGCCGTCCAGAAATCGCACAACATGCTTGCCGTTGTATATTCGCTTTTATTTCGCCTAAATTGTGCTTCTGCCCACCCTCGCCGGCCTCTCTTTTACTTCGATCACATTGCATCCAGTGCTAGGCTGCTCATATGGCAACCAAACGAAAACCGCCACCGAAAGCTGAGCCTACGGTTAGTGTCGAAGAACGCCTTATTGAAGCACTCGCCCAAAAGCCTAAAAGTGAATCCATCCATGATCACCCCGCCGCCGTCCAGGTTGGTGACAAAGTCACGGTCGGTGACGGAGAGTCCATTTGGACAGTGAGCAGAGTCTCCTCGGACGGAAACCAAGTCGATCTTCATATTCCGGAAACAAACCTTCAGCGCTTCCGCGTCCTTGTTGACGATCTCGAGTTTGTAGAGCGCACGCAGCACCCGAAACCTAGCAAACCTGCCGAGCCTGAGATTGACGTGGACGAGGTCCGCAAGCGGATTGCATCTGCGCGAGGTGAGTTCATGGAACATTTCGATGAGCAGATCAAAGTCCTGAAGAAATTCCTGAAGAGCCATAACATCCCAGCTAAGGAACTCGACGAGCTCCGTATGGATATCGAGGATCGATGGAGTGTAGCCGAAGAGGCGATCATGGGTGAGATAGGCGAATAGCTTCACGTAGCCTCCTCGGTCGAAAGCGGCATCAACTATCCGTGGAGGGTTTGGCGATGCCGATTGACGAAGTCGAAAAAGCCAAGCTCTGTCTTGCCAAGAGCCCTCGTCGAATTGGTGTAGGGAGCGGCAAGTTTCCCTAGTCCTTCAACGTAGAAGTATGGCGCTGACTGGGAGGGCGCGCTGTGCGACTCAAGCCGACAGAAGCAGCGGCCTCCTCTCTTCTGGAGGCAAAGACTTTACGGGGCAGTTGCCGGAATAACTTCGATTTCTGTCGGGAAAGTCACCATCGGCATCTAATCCAGACATGCTTATAAGACCAATACCGAAGATGTACCCAACACTACTTCTGAGGAATATGCGAACACGTAATGCAGGTACTTCAAGTCTGTTCGCTGTTGTTGCGACTCTTCAGGGGCCTGTCCTGCTGAATTGAGGGATTGGCTCTACGGACCGCTAGTTCCTTCCGTAGGAATTCATAAAGCAGGACAGATTGGGGGATCAAGAGCAGTCCCTATGGGATCGTGAATTTGCCCTACCCGGCCAATGGATCGAAATCCTGCACCTTGCCGGGAGAGCGATATGTCCTATTCAGTTTCGGGTTTGGCGCAAACATATAACCCAGAATCCACAAGAAGAGGTTTCCTATGAGTGCAATTCTCGATGAAGTCCTGAAAGCAAACGCCCGTTATGTTGATTCCTTCGGGAGCAAGGGCGATTTGGCACTCCCTCCAACCCGCCGCTTCGCTGTTCTCACGTGCATGGATGCACGCCTCGATCCAGCCAAGTTCGCCGGATTGAGCGAAGGAGATGCGCATGTGATCCGGAACGCCGGGGGCCGTGCTAGCGATGATGCGATTCGCTCCCTTGTGATCAGCTACAAGCTGCTTGGTACCCATGAGTTCTTCGTCATTCACCATACGAATTGCGGCATGGAGTTCTTCACGAACGATACGATTCGCGGATTGTTAGGCAGTAGCCTTGAGACTGCTGAGCTAACGTCCGAAGGCTTCAAGGATGTGGGTAAAGGACCGGGATCTCGCGCTGGTGAGTTTATCGATTGGCTCACGATACGAGACCAGAAGCAGGCTGTGATTGACGATGTGCTTCGGATACGGCAGCACCCGCTCGTACCACTTTCAATTCCGATCTACGGATACGTTTATGACGTTAAGACAGGCAAACTGCTTGAAGTTGACGGAGCTTCTGAGGCGGGTGCTGCCATCTGAAGTCGGCCGAATTGGCGCTAGGCTATCTATGTGCGAATCAAAATAGCAAATGTCGGAGAGCCTGTTCTGCGGACTGCAGCTCGTCCACTCACCTCAGAGGAGATCGGTAGCCGCCGAATTCGTGAACTCATTTGAACACATGCGCGAAACTCTGGCCGACGCACTGGGTGTTGGACTCGCCGCTCCCCAGATCGGCGAAAACCAACAAATGAGCTGGTGCGGGAGATGTGCTCACTGCCGAAATTCCTGCTGGGGTCAACACCAGCCCGACTCTATCCGGAATCACCGACGCACTTCTTCGTCCTTGATGAACCGCAGGAACTCTCGTTCAATGTCGACGCTCAGAATAACGTCACTGGTGTTGAGTTCATCACGCCGTTACGCCATCACCTGTTGAAGAAGACCGAGGCGCCCTAATTATTCGATGAAGAAAAGCGATCCGCCAAGGCTTTCTCTATAGCAGTTGACCTGCACATCCGGATCACGTGCAAACATTCTTTTTTGCGGAGCCCTCTATGCACCAGTTGGTAATGCGAAGCTGTATTGTAGGAAGCGACCTGTTGTTCCCAAGTAACGGTCAAACCGGAAGTAATCCCGTTGTGGCGGCAATGCGCGCGCGCTTTGGCCTACGAGCCCGACCGATAAATAGCAGCATCGACTCTCCTCTTGAACCGAATCGGCTGGAATTGCCTGCCTCGTCGAAATTTTGTATTTTCCGATTCCTAAACTCCCGGTTGCCGGCAACGTCGGGATTTCGGCAAGTTCAACCTTCGAAGTTGCCAACCCCGTTTTGCGGGGCCTATGAATCGGTGGATTGTTTCCGAGCTCGCCTCAGGTAAAAGCCAAGAGTTTCTTGATGTGGACGATGGTCGGCCATGCGTTCAACGGTTACGACCGAGTAACAAGATACTGATGCACCATTGAGACGGCCATTGCCCCCTCTCCGACGGCAGTCGCGCAGCGCTTGATCGAATTGTGACGCACGTCACCAGCCGCGAACCGTCTCCGCCCGTAACTTCGCCGAAACCAACGACTCACACGGCTGGCTCGGTCTCCGGTTCCAGTTGCAGCCCGGTGGTCCTCCCAACGACTCCCTGTGGAGGCATGAGCGCCCGTGAAGGGAATGTAACCGTGACGCACCGATTACTTCCTGTTTGTCGACCACTCGGGAGTTTCGTGACGACCAGAGCGGTTTACCATTATTTATCACATATCAGTCCGGCTAATTCGTCGCTCAAAAGCGATACCGGTCATCGGGGATGAGTTATCCCGATTTGAAGTTACATGAGCGATTTAGGAACCCGACTTGCGCTGACTCGGATGTCTTCGCAATAGCAAAGTGACTTAGTCAGGGAATTTATCCTAAGGGAATACGTTTGCCCGTCAAGGCCTCGACTGCTTTATGCTGGTACCGGCTCAACCGCAACTCGCTCCCATCTTTCATGATGACCAAGTGGCCGCCCTTGAACCATGACTGCACTTCCTTCACAAAGTCCACGTTCACAATCGTTGATCGATGAATGCGGACAAAGCGCGTAGGGTCCAGCTTTTTTCCGGGCTGAGCAGAGTCTCACGCACCTCAAAGGTTTGCTTGCGTGTGACTAACTGAGCGTAGTTGCCCATCGCTTCGATTCGTTCGATCTCACGGTGGGGAGCAGGTGAATGCGTCCGCCCAAAGCCACGGGAACACGCTGCAAGTACGTGCGCTGTGCCTCCTGCCGACGCATCTCCATCAACATCTCGTTGAGTGACGAGATATCGATAGCGCGTTCGAGCGTCTTTTTCAGCCGGTCCCTCGAGAAAGGTTTTAGGAGGTAGTCGACGGCATGTACTTCACACGCCTGTAGCGCGTGTTGGTCGTAGGCCGTGACAAATACCACTGCTGGAGGATTTGCTGAACCTAGTGGACTGTCGCAGAGTAACCATTACCATATTTTGTGCTTCTAAGATGGTATGGCTACTGGCAACGAGCTCATGCTTACCGAGGATCAGCATTCCGAACTGCGAGCCATCGCTCAGTCTCGCTGCTTGCCAGCGGGATACGTCTTTCGCGCCAAACTGATCCTGCTGCTGGCCGAGGGCGCGTCCTTCAGCACCATCAAGCAGCGCTTGCAGACCACCGCACCGACGATCATTCGCTGGAAGCAGCGTTTTCTTCAGGATGGGCTCGATGGCCTCGACACCTTTCATCCCGGGCAAACGGCCAGCGTACTGACCCCTGCTCTGCGTGCCCGGATTCTGGCTGCCGCGCGGAAGAAGCCGAGCGATGGTTCCACCCATTGGAGTTGCCGCAAACTGGCGGCGGCCTTCACGTCAGTAAGGACGCCGTACATCGTGTCTGGAAAGAGGCTGGCCTGAAACCGCACCGTCTGGAACGCTACATGGCCAGCGACGATCCTGAGTTTGAAGCCAAGGCGGCCGACATCATCGGACTCTATCTTCGTCCGCCGCACCATGCTGCGGTGTTCTGCGTTGATGAAAAGACAGCCATTCAAGCACTGGATCGTCTGGACCCGGTCTTGCCGCTCTCCCCGGGACGCGCCGAGCGTCATGGTTTCGAGTATTACCGCCACGGCACGCTCTCGCTCTACGCCGCGCTGGATGTGAAGTCCGGCAGGGTGACGGGCAAGACCGCAGCCCGGCACACCAGCCGCGACTTCGTCGGCTTCCTCCGGGAAGTCATTGCCTCGTGCCCGTCCAACCAGAAGATTCACATCATCCTCGATAACCTCTCGGCTCACAAGACACAGGCGGTCCGCGAGTTCCTGGAACAGAATCCGCGAGTCCGCTTTCACTTCACGCCCGCCTACTCCTCCTGGCTCAACCAAGTCGAGATCTGGTTCGCCAAAATCGAACGTGACGTCATCGCTCGCGGCATCTTCACCTCGGTCTCCGACCTGGATCGCAAGCTTCGCCGCTACATCAACGCCTATTCAGCCAACGCACGCCCTATCCAATGGAAATACTCCCATACTTCCCGCCGCATCCGTACTAACGAATTCACCACGACACGCCACTTAGCGCCTCAACCACCTCAAAGCCGTCACGTTCCGGCATACGAATGTCCAGAAACAGCAGGTCTGGCCGCAGACTTCTGGCCAATGCCAAAGCGCGCGCTCCGTCGCCGCATTCCCCCACGACATCGATATCGCTCTCTAATCTCAACAGCCTCGAGAGGGCTTTCCGGGCCAGCGGCTCGTCGTCAACGATGAGGGCGCGAATCATCGCAATGCCTCGCTCCTTATACATACGAATCGTTGCTGCGACACCGCGGGGCTGCAGTTCCCTTAGTTCCAGCGTTGCCGTAGAGCTGCTCCAGCCTTGCCCGAGTGTTCCGCAGACCCACCCCATGGCCGTTATGGTGTGATGTCGAGGAGATGCTGCTTGCGAAGTTTTCGCACCTCCAACTCAAGAAAATCGCCGTGCTATAAAGTTGAGATCTCCACGATATCCTGATCGCGATGCGCGCCGATGCCGTGATGCAGGGCGTTCTCCACCAATGGCTGAAGGATCAGACTCGGCACACGTAGTGACATCGCGTTGGCATCAGCGTTCAGACATGCCGTCAACCGATCACCGAAGCGCTGCTTTTGAATCCCGAGATAAAGGTTCAGAAACGTAAGCTCCTCCTCGAGCGGCACCTCCTGATGGCTCATGTCATCGAAGGCCACACGCTTAACCGTAAAACCACCAGCTCCGGAAACGTGACTGACTGCAACCAGCAAGGGGCATGGAGAAGTGGAAACCGCTTCGCGCTTCCCACTTCTCCACACCCCCGGACGGCGGCTATCTGAACTCAGAGATAAACGCGCTACACTAACTCCTCACCGGTACAAAACATCGGGCAAGCCAGTTGCTGCGAGATCCGAACTGGAGTGACCGGCGCCTCTTCAGTTTTTGAACGATCGAACTACGAGAAAGCGTCAAGAAATGCATTGCGAAAGATTTCAGCGCTCGCTGACGTCGCCACCATGACTTTGTTGGGGCTAGATGGATCAGCCCTTGTCCTTCCCACCTCCGGTGGTGAAGTCACAATCTGAATAGCTACGGACTGGGATTGCACAACCGACGGAGCTACTACGCTGACAGCAGCGAGCGGGTCCCAGGCAAAGTAGCTTTTATCGTTGCTCTTATAGCCAAGCCGGAGCAACTGGAAGACAACGTGACCCAGCGGGCTCGTGAACTTTTTGGCTGCATCCAGAAACGACTGATCTATAGGGACGAACTGCGTCGCGTCAAGAGGCACCATGGAGATAGGCATTCCCGATGTAAAGACAGACGAGGCTGCATCGGGGTCCTCAAATATGTTCCACTCGGCTTTCTTGTCATGATATCCGGTGACATTACCTTCGACAAAGACCGCTCCACCCATCATGATCATCTGCCCTATTCCGGAGACAGTGCGTTGATTCTGGGCAAGCGCCTCTGCCAGGTTCGTTTGGGGACCGAGGGCGAGGAGAGTATAAGGACTTGTCGAGGAGAAACGGCTAGCCAGAAACGCAACGGCATCGGATAGGTAAATTATGAGACGTCTCATTTCGTGGGCATCCTAACCATCTGGAACAGTACGGAAGGAAGGGAAGATCTCAAAGAGTGCTCTGGCCGAAAAGCCGACTTCGGGGCTGATCGGACTTTCGCGTTGGTCACTCCACCTCCATTGCGCGATCAGGGGAGTCGTAGACCTCGACGTACTGGGATATCGGCAACTTCGAATTCTGAGATTGTTTCGAATGTATGGTCCGCCACGCGACTGCAAGGGAAAAGTTTGGTCGAGAAGACAAGTCTGCGCAAATGTATTCGGCCTTTGGGTGGAGAGTAGTTCTCCTGGCCAGGATGAGTTGCGCGCGTGTCTGTCCTTTAAAACTCGTCGGTCGTTGAAGACCATTCGTAACACCAGGTTGCGGACACGCCGCTGTGACTGTGCTTTCGTCGTTACTTACCCTGTGTGCAGACTTAGGTGGAGAAACTTCAAGCCGTCGTGGTGGTGGTGTGGGAAAGTGGGAGCGCGGGCGGTTGGCCCCTGGCGATTCTTCGGAAGGTCGGCGAACTGGATGCCACAAACTGGGCTGAAATCAGCCGGACATCGTGCCCCTGCTTGTGCAGTGCCCGGCCGAGGAAGTGGGCGCCGGAGCACGCCTCCAGCCCGATCAGAGAGGTCTGCATGTTCGCGGTGTAAGCCAGCAACTGCTTCTGCGTGAACTTCTTCCGCACAAGCACCTTGCCGGCTGCGCCGAGCGCTACAAGATGAAAGGTTGTCTTGCCAAGGTCGATGCCAACTAAATGTATCTGCATGTCGATGATCTCCTTCACAGGAACTGCCAACCACGATCAACCTGCTACCCCAGGTGAATCAAGCGGCGGACCATCTCATTAACTCTATGCTCGGACCACCCCAGCTATCGCTGGTCCAACTTCGGAGTTTGCCGACAATCATCCCGTAACACCTCAAGCTTTCCTGCTCAGGGCTCAATGAAGTACGTCGGCGTTGGCACAATCGAGAGGTCCGATAGGCGTTCAATGTCCGCAGCGAGCGAGCTAACGCACGCGACAAGTTCCTTCAGAAACTAATCCGAATTCATATTGACAAACCTGTTGTTCAAGCTGTGCCTTAGGTGTGAAGTTGTCGGCGGCCCGGTCCTCCACTGATCGCTTCAATCCTCGTTCGAGAGCGGCCCCTGCTTCGCCAGCCGGTCGAACGTCGACGTATTTGCCGGCCCGCCGAACGCGCTCATGTGGCCGTAGCCGATGTCGTGGCTCATGATAAGCAACACATTGGGCGCGCCCGTTGGCGCTCTCAGCGGCTCGGCAAATCGGCTTCGAATCCTTATAGGCTACTTCGATCTTGCCCTGGAACGCTGGGTTTGGGGGCGGCAGCACGGTCCGGTCTACGGCGGCGGCCGCGCCCGGCCCGGCAGTCGTCGCCTGCCCAGACTTCTTGCAAGCCCAAATCGTCATCAACAATGCGGCCAATATTAAAGTGAAAATGCAATTCGCGAACCGCCGCACGGTCATCTCCTATCGCTGATCCAGTTTCATTTCTCCAGTTACTGCGATGGAGTTCTGTTCATATCTTCCGAGGAAACCATGAACTATGAATATCGATACAGGAGCCTTGAAGTAGCAACTAGTGGTTTTACTAGGCACAGCATACCCACCCACAGTACTCTCGTTGTTGAACAATTTCTGGGCAGTGACCAAATCTATCTCTTCAATTCAATTCTCCCGATATGAACTGCACACCTATGCCGGCTCTTTCTCTGGACGATGAACCTGATTGCGAGGATCTTTCATTTATGCTCCTGACGCAGCTACGGCTGCACAGTTAGATGGACAATGCTAAGTTTGCTCGAAACCACTTCGCGGGGCACTCGGGATTATTTCCGGTTTTGACCGTGGCTCGGGCAGAACCCCCAGCGGAAGACTGCCATCGCAAACGGGGCATTCCAAATTCGGTCGTGATCTAAGACCGATGCGATGTAGCGGTTAGTCCCCATCGCTTGGATACGGGACTGACTTGGCAACACCTGTCACTTGGGACAGTTGCAGCGAATGAATCTCTTCCTCTACTATTGTTCCCGATCGGACTCAGCTTTCGAACGGCCCCCGCATGTTGATCGCTTTCTGTCGTAAGGAGACGAAAGTATGTCGTTCAGAATGGGTCTCGCTGTTGTCGCGTTCTGCTCTTCTACTCCTGACGCCAGCCGTGCTGTCGGTTGGTATTCAGGCGCAGCAAGTTCCAATCCCGACAAAGCTTGCCCAAGTTCCTCGCCCGTTCCCGGCAATACGATGTGTATCTGTTCTGGTTAGCAATGAAGGGAGACTATCATGAACCGGACGTTTCGGATTTACCCAACGATTCTCGGAATCGCACTTCTGATTTGCAGTGCCGCGATTGCACAAGATGTGAAGTATAACTTCATGCCTGGCACTAATTTCGCAAAGTACCACACTTACAAGTGGATCAGCATAGAGGGTGGCGCACACCCTAACCAAATCATGGACGCCGAAATAAGGCAGGCTGTCGATGCGCAGCTGGCTACGAAGGGCCTAACCAAGTCAAGCGACAACAAAGCTGATCTCAACGTCGGTTATCAGATTGCGGTCGATCAGGAAAAGCAGTGGAATGCCTATGGAATGGGTGGCGTTCGTTGGGGCGGCGGCGGCATGGCTACAGCAACGCAATCGACGATCAACATTGGATCCTTGGTGCTTGATATGTATGACCCTGACACAAAGCAACTCGTTTGGACCGGAACTGCCACGAAGACGATTGATCCTAGCAACAACCAGGAGAAAAATCAGAAAAATCTGGATAAGTCGATGGAGAAGCTTCTGAAGCACTATCCGCCAAAGTAACAGCCCGGCTGAATGCAGGACCGGGGCGCAGAGGAAAACTTCGGACTCCGACGTGACTCAGCAACCACGAGGAGATGGCATTTGCCGGCATTCCCGGTGGGCCGAAACATGTCTCCGCAGAGACAGATCGACGGGAGTGATCACCAATGGTTTGAAGATCGAGGTTAACCCTGCACCCTGCTAGTCTTCATCGACGATGCTACAAGCCGTCTGATGCAGCTGCGGTTTGTTCTCAGTGAAAGCACCGAATCCTGCTTTGAATCTTTGCACGGATACCTTGTGACGTATGGCGCTCCTGTCGCTTTCTACTCGGATAAGCACACCGTATTCCGTGTCAATCGGGAGGCTAAAGGCGGTCCTGGTATGACTCAGTTTGGGCGTGCCCTTGCAGAGCTGAACATCGAGATCTTATGTGCCAACTCCATTCAGTCTAAGGGACGGGTGGAGCGTGTCAATCGTGCGTTGCAGGGTCGACTTGTCAAAGAACTGCGGTTGGCTGGAATCATGACGTCGCTGCCGGCAATGCGTTTCTACCGGAGTTCATGAAGCACTCGTGGAATGAGGCATGGTATACGGTGGGAATTCTATGGCCGGTAAGGCGCGTTGCCATGGTTAGACGTATTACCGGCGAGAGCATTGCACTACGTGTACTCCGACAGACTGGAATGCCGCCGGAGTGACATTGCACTTTTACCTCCGGAACAAGCCATGACCCGGTCACTATTAAATTCATTTCGCAAATCCCAGTATTTTTGCTAACAGGATTTGTATATTAAAAACTAAAAAATCTTCTGCTGGCTTCGGGCTGTTCTTCGCAGTCGCATTCGACGGGGAGAACCAAAAATGGGAACATCATCTGGATCGAAACGCCTGGAATCGGACCGAATAGCCAAAGCCGAGTGAGTTATCGGTCGTTGTGGCGGAAAGGCCGAAGCTGCAATGAAAGTCGAGTTGTTGATGGGGTGTAGGTTTGTACGCCATCCAAAAGTCGATCATGTTTTGTGGACTGCCCCGGTTGGGGGAAAGCACCTGAATACTCGACCCATGCGTCCCAGGTCGATTTTGATCCGACGGTCAAAGTACACACTGGACTAGGCGGTCAGATTTTCGCCGCGGTCTCCCGCTTGGCCACATCAGCGAGAACATTCCTGCCACCGTCCAGTTCTTTGACAGCGTCCGGGACCACGGTAGTTGAATGGAGCCCGAAAAACTCCGCTGTGCGGGCCGGATTTCGACGATGCTAGAAGCCGTCTGATGCAGCTGCAGTTTGTGACGGCCCTAGGTCCCTGCGATGCCTTTGTTCTGGAGGATTCTGACGACTACGCGGCGGTTCTGAGCTTGGCCTTCCGCTGTTTTGTCGGAATCTACCTGGGAGGAAGTACCCATGGCACCGGGGGCGAGCATGTTGGTGAGGGGAATACTGCCATCCTGCTCGAGAATCTCAGTGACGGCGTTTGCGCGCTCGCTGCTGAGTCGCTGGTTGAGGGCGGCGCTGCCGACCGTAGAGGCGTATCCCTGCACCTGCAGGATGTAGGCCGTGATTGCCTTCGCCTGCTGTGCCAGCTGCAGGAGCTTTGCCTTGTCTGCGCTGTCGACGGTGGTTTTGCCGTTGGCAAAGTAGACGGTGGCCTCGCCCAGGATGTTGTAATCACCAAGCTCGCCGAAGCGTTTGTTGGCGGCGGCGATTGCGGCTTTGTTGGCGGCAATCTTCTTCTGCTCGGCCGTGAGCTGGGCTTGTTGGGCCTGAAGAGCAGCCTTTTGCTGGTCGACCTGCTGCTGGGTTTGCTGAAGTTGCTGTGTGGTGGGCTTGAGGCCTGCCTGCGCGTCCATGGCGGCTTTGAGGTCGGAGCCTTTGAACTTGACGCTGTCGGCGGCGAGCTGGTTCTGGGCGTTCATGCTTCCGCTGACGTCAACAGGAAGACCGGGGATGAGAGAGGTCATCGGCATGTCTTTCTTGCGTCCGTGGAAGACGCCTTCAACCTCCTGCACATTAGTCGTGTCGGAGAGGAGAACCGTGGTGTCGGGGGAGTCGACTACCTTGATGGACATGGTGGCGCCGGTTCGTCCGTCGATGATTCCTTTGATCTGGGTGGATTGAGCGATGGCCGGGGAATTGGTTAGAAGGAAGGTTGTTATGAGGAGGCTGGGGAGCGTCAGGGACCCGGCGAGACGTGGCTTGCACATGGTCGTTACCTCGATTGCCCATAAGTGTACCGCAATGGCGAGATGGTGGCGGTTGCTGTGCGAAATGTCAGTGGAAGTGTGGCGGGATAAGCTATTTTCCGTGGGTGGGCCAAATCTTTGAACGGAGGGGATAAGGAGCGATACGAAGAAAGATGGCTCTGTTGCATTAACTGGCGCAGAGGCAACTCGCTCGTACCGATGTTGCAGATCAGGCAACAACATCGAACCGCTTGTTGATGAATTGAATTTCGCCGGCGACCTTAGGGTTGCAGAGAAGGCGATGGCGGCGGATCATACGCATAACCTCAAATCCTTGGGCTCTGTTGCACTAACTCTGTTGGTCGCAGTTCGTCCGTTGTACAGTTTGCATCAGACAGCGATAACGAAGATGTCGAACAGCTTGTTTACGAAGCGCACCTCGTCTTTGACATGCGGCTTACACGTGAGGCAATGTCCTCGGCGGATCATCCGCATCACCTCGAACCTCTTCATCGTAGCGGCGGACGTCTTCATTGTCTGAAAGCCTCGCATGGGGCGAATGACTCGCTTCAGTGCACCATGGTCCGCTTCAGATGTTGTTTAGATATTTCGACGTGCGTTGCTTCGTGTCCTGTGGCAACTTGCCTTCGGCTGCAGCCGGCCAATCGCTTTGGGATAGGAGCCAGCTTATGCCACCGAAATATTCGGCATCCTGCCGTTTCAGCGTGTAGCAGGTCGCGCAGAGGCCCAAGGCGAGGATCTTCTCGTTCCCGCAAGGACAGCAAATTGTGGTCTGGATCCCCCTTCTTCAAAGCCCTATTCCTTCGTCGTCAGCTTGGAGTCATTTTCGCGGATGAACGCCTTGATCTCCGGCGCACACGCCAGGATGCGCAGCCATTGTTCTTTGTAGAGTGTGACCGGAAACCGGCCCATGCCGTACAGAGAGAGCCCGCCTTTCTCGCTCACCTTCAATGTGAGGCCGCCCTTGTCTTTGCTCTTGAGCTGGGCATTCTCAGCCCGCAGGCGCTCCAACTCCGCTTGCATCTCCGATTCACTCATCGCTTCCCTCCTCCAATTCCCTGCATACAATTCATTTTGCGAGCTTCCCAGCCCGGCGCTTTTTGACCGGAACATACCGATATAGCGTATCTCGGCTGATGCCGAACTCACGAGCAAGCGCAGCCTTCGAGTTACCATCGGCAACTCGCCGTCGCAACTCGGCCGCCCGCGCGGGTGTCAGAGACGGCTTCCTGCCGCGGTACTTCCCTTCCAGCCTTGCGATCGCAATTCCCTCACGCTGACGCTCGCGGCTCATCGAAGATATCGGCACATGGCTTGAAAAGCTTGCCCGCGCTGGCCCGGCTACAAGCACCATCGCACCGGCTAAGACAATGCCGACGCGCACCTCAAAGCCCTTCTCCTGCACCACGAGACGACGCTTCCCGTCACGAAAGGGCGCCTCGACCTGGGAACCTGGCAGCGCATCTTTTACGCCGAGTTCGACGGCCAGCGCTCCAAGCGGGTCATCGTGAAGCTTCTCGGTCTCGCAAAAGAATGATGTCCACGCGCCGGTTCTGGCTCCGTCCCTCGACGGTAGCGTTCGAAGCGACGGGATGATACTCCGCATAACCGGAGGCAGAGACATTTGCCGGGCGAATCGATCCGCGCTCCAGCAGCAGACGAGCGATCGCACTGGCCCGCGCCGTCGAAAGCTCCCAGTTTGAAGAAAATTGCGCTGTGTGGATCGGCATATTGTCCGTGTGCCCTTCCACACGCAGCGGAGCATTGGGAATCGTTTCAGCCAGCTTCGTCAGGATAGGGATCGATTCGTTACGCACCTCCGCTGAACCGGAGGCGAAGAAGCCGATCTCATGCAAGGAGATCGCCAGACCTTCAGGAACCACCCGCGTGGTCACGCTGCCAGCCGGAAGCCGCGCTCCCGCCTCCTTGATCAGCCGCGTCAGTCTATCCTCCATCTCCCGCTCGGGCGTCAACTGCCCTATCTGTGGAAACGGCATCGCCAGCGCCGCAGGCCGGGTTACGGTTGCGGCGCTCGGTGCCTGCTCCAGCGGAGGCGTCTTCGCATGTGCCTCAAAGCTTCCCAGCGGTGTAAACGCGGTCTGCATCGCGGCCGCCACCTGCGCTTGCTTCTTCCTGTCCGACTGGCTCGAGGCGAACAGCACTACGAAGAACGCAAACAAAAGCGTGATGAAGTCGGCATAGGAGACCAGCCAGCGCTCATGATTCACATGCTCATGTTTCTTCTTGCGGCTCACGCTGCAGCCTCCGCCGTGTGCTCGATCGTCTTGCCGTCGGCCAGGAAGGTGCGCAGCTTCGTCTCCATCATGCGCGGATTCATACCTTCAAGAATGGAGATGACGCCTTCGAGGACCATCTCCTTGGCCATCTGCTCCTCGCGGTGTCGGATCTTCAGCTTGCCCGCTACCGGAAGGAAGACAAGGTTCGCCAGCGCCACCCCGTAGATCGTCGCAACGAACGCAACCGCGATGCCGCGACCTACCTCGGTGATGTTGTCCAGGTGCTGCATGACCTGGATCAACCCAAGCACAGCCCCGATGATGCCAACCGTGGGCGAGTAGCCGCCCGCCGCCTCGAAGACCTGGGGAATCTTCTCCTCCATCTCCGACTTGTTGTCCAGCTCCATCTGCATGATCTTGCGAACCTCGTTGGGCTCCGTTCCATCGATCGCCAGCATCAGCGCCTGGCGAAAGAACGGATCCTTGATCGAGCCAAGATCCTGGTCGAGAGAGACAATCCCGCTCTTGCGTGCCTTGTTGGCGAACTGAACCAGCTGCCGCAGGAACTCCTCGTTATCGCCTCCGCCTGAGATGAAGATCCTCATCATTCGCTTGAGCGCGGCAAGAAAGATGTTTAGCGGGAACTGCAGCATCACCGCTCCCATCGTTCCCCCGATCACGATCAGGGCCGCTGTAGGCTGAGCGATCTGGCCAATGCTTCCACCCTCAATCATCATGCCGGCCAGGATGCCGAGGATCGCGACTAAGATGCCACCAATGCTGGCGATGTCCATAAACTTCCTCTTCCAAAATGGAATCTGTCTGCAGTTCAGCTTGTGGATTTGTCGGATTCGGAGACGAGTTCCTGCACGGTCCGGGCGTTCTTTGCCGCCAGAGCCATATCCGCATCCGGCCACGCTGAGCGAAGCACAGAGGCGCGATATTCCATGGTCCTGCGCATAACCTCGCTGCGCGGCTCCAGAACCACAAGCTTCTCTCCGGTCACCAGCGTCAGGACCGTGTCCGGGGCTGAGTCCGCATATTTAATGAGGTCGCAGTTAATGCTGAGGCGACTGCCGTTCAGGCGAGTCAGTTCAATCATGGCAACACTTCCTCTCTGTCCTTTCATCGGCGGATGCCCCCCGGGCAATAGATCCGATCGCTCGTAACCTCCTCAGGCCTTCCGCGGAAAGAAACGGCTCAAGTCCCGGCACCCCGCGCCGATGAGGTGGGGGAACGCAACGCCTTTCGTAAGGTCAGACGGATCGAAGGTTCTCTACCAAGATCCGGATCACCCGGGACAGGCAGTGCGGTAACTCAAATTGAGTGATTAAGAGGAGCGTTCCCCCATGTCCTTGGGTGTATTGAACAACATCTCAGCCATTTACGCGCAGAACAACCTCAACCAGACCCAGGCGAGCCTGCAGAACACCCTCACGCAGCTCTCCTCGGGTTCGCGCATCAACAGCGGCGCCGACGATGCGGCCGGCCTGGCTCTGGCCGACGGCCTCCACGCCAACGTCGCCGCTCTCACCCAATCGGCACAGAACGCCAGCGCCGGCGTCGGCATGCTGCAGACCGCCGACGGTGCCCTGGCCCAGGTCACCAACCTGCTCAACCGCGCTGTTACGCTCGCCACCGAGGCGGCGAACGGCACGCTGAACACCAGCCAGGTCAGCTCCGCCGATCAGGAGTACCAGAACATCCTGACCGAGATCGGCAACATCGGATCGACGACGAACTACAACGGCAACCAGGTCTTCTCCGCGACCGCCGTCAACGTATTCGTCAGCGATGGAACCTCAACGGGCGCGAGCACCTTCGCACAGACCGTCGGTGTCCTCACCACAGGCAGCGTTGGAACCACCTCTGGCGGCGGAGCCGGCGCTGATCTTACGACCAATGCAACGCTGGACGCCACCACGGCAACGAGCATCCTGACCACGCTGACCGACGCCGTTGCGGACGTCGCCTATCAGCGCGGCACTCTCGGCGCCAACATCAACCAGCTCAATGCGGCCGCGAACGTTGCGAACACGCAGTCGGTCAACCTGTCCTCGGCGGAGAACAACATCCGCGCAACCGACTACGGCCAGGCGACCAGCGACATGGCCAAGTTCCAGGTCCTCACCCAAACCGGCATCGCGGCTCTCTCCCAGGCCAACGCCGTCCAGCAGGACGTCCTCAAGCTGCTCCAGTAAACCCTTGAACAGGTCAGCGGCAGGCAGCGAAAGCTGTTTGCCGCCCTTGTTCTTTTTGCGAATTCGCACAGGACAGAAATTCTTATTAATAGCGCCTAATTCTTGAACAGAGATTTAGGCCTTCCAGTTGCACATGTCAGCATCGCAGGCTGCGTTTCAGGAGAACGAGATGGGTACAGTTGGAATCAACTTCGGTCCAATCAACAGCGGCCAGGGTTTCGATGTCGCTTCCACGGTAACCCAGATTCTCGCGGCCCAACAGGCCGTCGAAGATCCCTGGAAGACCCAGTTATCCAACCTGCAGGCGCAGGACACCGCGCTCAGCAAATTCGGCACGGACCTCTCGACCCTTTCCACTGCGCTCCAGTCCCTCACCGATTTCAGCGGCACCTTCGTCTCGAAGCAGGGTTCGAGCTCTGATACCGATGTCGTGGCGCTCAGCTCGGCCAGCAATCTTGCCGTGGCCGGAAGCCACACCATTGTCGTCAACAAACTCGCTCAGACCTCGTCGCAGTACTCCGACAAGATCACGAACGCAAGCGATACCCTCAGCGGGTCGCTGAGCTTCACCATCAACGGACAGAGCCAGCAGCTCGACTTCAGTGGCAAGACGCTCACACAACTCGCAGCCTCGATCAACGGAGCCTCCATGGGGGTCTCCGCATCTGTGATCACCGATACGACAGGCTCACGCCTCTCTCTCGTGAGCAGTACGAGCGGAGCAGCCGGAGAGATCACGATGAACGCCTTGTCCTCTCTGAGCGATGATGCCACTGGAAACACCATCGCATTTCAGGTGGGCATGCACGGGCAAGATGCGAGCCTCACGGTCGATGGCCTCGACACAACGAGCGCATCGAACACGGTCACCGGCCTCATTCCCGGCGTCACCTTCCAGATTCTCTCCAAATCCGACCCTGACAATCCTGTGCAGGTGCAGATTACCAACGACAACACCTCCATCGAGCAGGCGATGGCCAGCTTTGTGACTGCCTACAACGCGGTGGTTGACGACATCAAGGACCAGGAGGGAAAAGACTCCAGCGGCAATCCGGAGCCTCTCTATGGCGATCCCACGGTCGCCCGGATTCAGAATCAGCTCACGCAAGGGCTGCTGTCGGGTGCCCCCAGCGGTTCCATCAAAAGCCTGTCCCAGTTCGGCATCTCCGTGGACCAGCTCGGCCATCTCAACATTGATGGCGGCACACTGGACAATTCACTCAATACGAACTTCGCCGACATACAGGGATTTTTTCAGAACGCAAACAGCTTCGGGCAGAACTTCACCTCGACCCTGAACGGCCTGAGCGGCACCTCGACCAAAGGCGCAATCTCTCTCGCGCTCAAGCAGAACTCCGCCCAGGAAGCCACTCTGAATCAAAACATCAGCGATCAGGAGGCTCGAATCGCCGACAACAAGAGCCGGCTCACCGACGAGTTGAACCTTGCCAACCAGATCCTGCAGTCGCTTCCCGACCAGGTGAACGAGATCAAGCAGCTCTACAGCGCAATCACCGGCTTTAACACCGGCCAGTAACGAAGAGGAGAGCGATGGAACCGAACTATCAACAGCAGACGCTGATGGGCGCAACCGGAATGGAGCTCGTCCTTGCCCTTTATGACGGCGCAATCCGCTTCCTGTATCGCGCGGCGCAGTGCATCGAAGAGCAGGATGTGCGTGGCCGTCGCATCGCGGTCAGCCGCGCGCTCGATATTCTGATGTATCTGCAGGCACGGCTTCGGCCCGACCTGGGCGGAAGCACGGCGCAGTCTCTCTCCGATTTCTACGCCGCCATGTTCACCCTGACGCTCGAGGCTTCACACTACGAGTCCATCGAACAGTTCCACGAGATCATCGCCTCCATCCGCAATGTTCGCGAGGCCTGGGTCGTCGTGGCGCGTAACCCGGACGCTAGCCGCGTATTACCGCGCGAGCTGCGTACGAAGGAAGAACTATTCTCTGCGCCTCCTCCCTCCTCCCTCAACGAGGAGGCTGTGTCTTCCCGCTGGTCCGCATAGCCCCGGCTGCTAAACTGTACCTGTTGGTGTAACGGTTTCCCCGCGAATCCGTCTCAACAGATACAGCATGAAGCACTCGCTTTCGAGTCTCGTTGCGGTCCTCTGCCTGCTGGCGTTCTTCGTCAGCTCGGCAGCCTGCTTTGCCGCGCCTCTGCCCCAGCAGGCAAACGAGATTCACATGCACAGTATGAGCGCGCCCGGCCATGCCTGCTGCCCGAACCACTCGCCCGCCGATACGCAGGTGTCGAACGCATGCTGCACCGTGCACCACCAGCCCGCCTCGGCCACCTTCGCTTCGGAGTCGCAGCAGCCAGGCCTTCCCTCTCTCATTGCATCTGCTCTTCCATCGCTCACCCGCCTGACAGCACATGCTTTTGCGAACGTGAGAATCGCACCGCAGCAGCATCCCCCTCTCATCGCCCTTCGAATCTGATTCCGACTCTTCCCTAAGGTCTGCCTGCGTCCGTAAGCGCCCCAGTTGCATGCGCTTCCCAGCAGGCACATTGTTCTCGCCTTATCCCTCAGGAGAAATAGAGTCGTGACCCCGCGTATTTCGCGTAGCCTGCTACGCACTCTCGCACCCGTTTTTCTGTTCTCAAGCCTCGCCACGATGGCTCAGCAGCCGTCCGAGATGCCCGAGATGCCGATGTCCCAGATGGATCGGCAGCAAAACATGAATTCCATGCCGCAGATGCCGGGAATGATGATGCAACCCACCAACCTCATCCAGGCACAGTTGAATCATCTTTCCTCCGGCACCACTGTCGAACCGCCGTCGACCCCGATGTACATGATGATGGGCCATCGCGGTGCATGGTTGTGGATGCTGCATGGCGAAGCCTTCGTCACCGACATCCAGCAGCTGGCCTCGCAGACACCTCAGGGTCGTCGTGGCGGAGACAAACTCTTCTCTGCCAACTGGATCATGCCGATGGCCATGCGGCGCCTCGGTCCCGGCCAGCTCACGCTGCGTGCGATGTTCTCACTCGAGCCCGCGACCATGACGGATCGCCAGTATCCGCTCCTCTTCCAGCAGGGCGAGACCGCCTTCGGCAAACCCATCGTCGACGGACAGCACCCTCACAACTTGTTCATGGAGGTCGCCGCTCTCTACGACATCCGTCTCAGCGAACGCACTCTTTTGAGCTTCTACGCCGCTCCCATCGGCGATCCCGCCATCGGCCCCACTGCATACCCGCATCGCATGTCGGCCTCTGAAAATCCAATCGCGGCACTTGGACACCATCAGGAGGATTCCACCCACATCGCCTACAACGTCCTGACCACCGGCCTCACCTGGCGGTGGTTCCGCATCGAAGGCTCTGGCTTCCACGGCGGCGAACCCTCCGAAGGCCGCTGGCAGTTCCAGCCCTCGTCGAACGGTCTCGCCATCGACAGCTACTCCACTCGCCTGACCGTCTCGCCGACAGCCAATTGGAGCGGCCAGTACTCTACTGGACGCATTACCAGCCCCGAGGCGCTCTACCCTCACGAAGATCAGCTCCGTCAAACCGCCTCCATCATGTACAACCATCCCTTCGGAGACCGCGACGCCAACGGCCTCACCGCCGGCAACTGGTCGAACACGCTCCTCTGGGGACGCACACGCTCGATTGCTGCCGGACACGACGAGCACAAGGTCAACAGCTATCTCGCCGAATCGCTGCTCAAGTTCGCGCGCCGCAACTACGTCTGGACTCGCATCGAGAATGCCGGGCGAACCAGTGAGCTGCTGCTGCCCCCAGGCAGTCCTCTCCCCGCTGGCTTCGAAGAGGATCCCATCGGACACGTCCAGGCCTACAGCTTCGGCTACGATCGCGACTTTCGTCTGAGCCGTCACCTCACGGCCGCCCCTGGAGCCCAGTTCACCACCTACACCACCCCCGAGACGCTGCGATCCACCTACGGCGATCGTCCCTGGGGCGTGGCAGCCTTCGTACGCTTCAGAATTGCGAGGTAGGCGGCTATCGAGTCGAATGCTTGAATAGAGAGATGACTCTCTACGTAGCCACCTCCAACCCGGGCAAGCTCCGCGACTTCTCCGCTGCAGCGGCAGAGGTCGCGGGCACAAACGTCAGACTTGAGACGCTGCCCGGCCTGGCCACGATCCCTTCGCCTCCCGAAGACGAGCCGACCTTCTCTGGCAACGCCTGCGCCAAGGCGGCCTATTACTCGCTTCAATCTCCCGGCCTGATAGTCGTGGCAGATGACTCCGGGCTTGAAGTCGATGCGCTGGACGGCGCGCCCGGAGTGCGTTCCGCACGTTATGCCGAAGATGCAGGCTTCGCGCAGGACGAATCGCTCCCCCTTGACGAGCGTAATAACCGATGCCTCCTCGAATCGCTCAAAGGCGCCTCCGAAGCCGATCGTCGGGGCCGCTATCACTGTGTCCTCGCCGCCGCGCGCGACGGGGAGATCATCGCCGTCGCAGATGGCACCGTCGAAGGAACCATCCTCACCGCTCAGCGTGGAAGATCCGGCTTTGGGTATGATCCCCTCTTCTTCCTACCCGAACTCGGCAAGACCATGGCCGAGCTCGAACCCGCCACAAAGCTCTCTTTCAGTCATCGCGGACGCGCTCTTCGGAGACTGCTCCAAACGCTCTCGTAGAAAAGAAATATAGGACCCAAAGAATCGTAATTTCACGTCGTCCGCTTAATCGCACAAACTTCACGGTAATCGCACGAAAACCCGTTGATTCCTTGACTCTGCCTTAACCGGAGCGGAATAATCAGCCTGCTGCAGAAATCCACGCGCAGCGCACTCCCAACGATCTTCAAGGAGTTCCGCCATGGCAACCGCCGCACCGCCAGCCCCACCTGCCACTCCGTCTCTTCGCGGCGTGCAACCGCTCCGCGCTGGCGAAGGGCATTCGTTCTTCTGGCGCAGGCTGCACTCGCTCACCGGCATCGTTCCCATCGGCGCCTTCCTGGTCGAGCACATCATCTCGAACTTCGAGGCGATCAACGGTCCCCTTGCCTATGCGCAACAGGTGAAGTTCCTCAACAGCCTGCCTTTAGTGCGTCTGCTTGAATGGGCCTTCATCTTCATCCCCCTCGCCTATCACGCCGGATACGGCGTCTTCATCGCCGTGCGCGGACGTTCAAACGTCAACGTCTATCCCTGGGCTGGCAATTGGATGTATCTGTCCCAACGCGTCACCGGCATCATCGCGCTTCTCTATATAGCGCAGCATGTCTGGCGGCAGCGCTTCAGCGGAGTCATGCTCCCCGAGCATCCCGGCGCGGCCTTCGCGAAGGTCCAGCACGAACTCGCAAACCCCTGGATGCTCGCCATTTACATCATCGCCATGGTCGCCACCACGTGGCACTTCGCCTATGGCGTCTGGCTCTTCGCCGCCAAGTGGGGCATCACCCCCGGCGACAAGGCTCGCAAGCGCTTCGGCTACGTCTGCGCCGCCGTCGGCGCGGGACTCTGCCTGATGGGCTTCGTCAGCATCTGGGCCTTCGTAGGACCGAAGTATGCCAATGCGCCAGAAGATGTCATGCCGCCGCAACCTCCCGGAGTAACCATGCCGGCCCCCGAAAATCCTGTTCCCGGCTCGACCAATCCCGAGCCCTCCAGCCTGCAACGCTAGGAAAGGTTACAAAAACGACATGGCAGCAGCAACTCCCAGAATCATCGTCGTAGGCGGCGGTCTCGCCGGCCTCGCCGCCGTCATCAAGATCGCCGAGGCGGGCGGCAACGTCGACCTCTTCTCCATCGTCCCCGTCAAGCGCTCGCACTCCGTCTGCGCCCAGGGCGGCATCAACGCAGCCAAGAACCTCAAGGGCGAGGGCGACGATGTCTTCAAGCACTTCGACGACACCATCTACGGCGGCGACTTCCTCGCCAACCAGACCCCCGTCAAGCAGATGACCGCGCAGGGCCCCGCCATCATCGACCTGCTCGACCGCATGGGCGTGCCCTTCAACCGCACCCCCGAAGGCCTGCTCGACTTCCGCCGTTTCGGCGGTACCCTCTACCACCGCACCGCCTTCGCCGGAGCCACCACAGGCCAGCAGCTTCTCTACGCGCTCGACGAGCAGGTTCGCCGCTACGAGTCCGAGGGCAAGGTCAAGAAGTACGAAGGCTGGGAGTTCCTCTCCGCCGTGCTCGACTCCAAGGGCGCCTGCCGCGGAATCTCCGCGATGGACCTCCGCACCATGGAACTTCGCACCTTCCCCGCCGACGCCATCATCGTCTGCACGGGCGGCAACGGAGCCATCTTCGGCAAATCTACGAACTCCGTGGTGTGCACCGGCTCCGCGCAGTCGGCCCTCTACCAGCAAGGCGCCTACTACGCCAACGGCGAGTTCATCCAGGTTCACCCCACCGCGATCCCGGGCGAAGATAAGCTCCGTCTGATGTCTGAGTCGGCCCGCGGCGAAGGCGGTCGCGTCTGGGTTCCCAAAGACAAGAACGACAAACGCGCCGCCCAGTCGATCCCCGAATCCGATCGCTGGTACTTTCTCGAGGAGTGGTACCCCAAGTACGGCAACCTCGTCCCACGCGACGTCGCCACCCGCGCCATCTTCAAGGTCGTCTACGAGCACGGCATGGGAATCGACGGTCAGCCCATGGTCTACCTCGACGTCTCCCACCTCGCGCCGGAGCGGCAGCACAAGCTCGAAGGCATTCTCGAGATCTACGAGAAGTTCGTCGGTGACGATCCTCGCAAAGTCCCCATGAAGATCTTCCCCGGCATGCACTACACCATGGGCGGCCTGTGGGTTGACTTCGACCAGCAGACCAATATCCCCGGCGTCTTCGCCGCGGGCGAGGCCGACTATTCCATCCACGGAGCCAACCGGCTCGGAGCCAACTCGCTCCTCTCCTGCATCTACGGAGGTTTCGTCGCCGGCCCTCAGGCCATGCAATATGCCAAGTCGCTCGCAGCGCCAGAGGGCGACGGCGGCCACGCGGCCGAGCTGCAGCGCCAGAAGGAGTACAACAACATCCTTCTCAACAATCCCGGCACCGAGAACCCCTTCAAGATCTGGCGCGAACTTGGCGAGACCATGACCAAGCACGCCACCATCATCCGGTACAACGCCGGTCTTGAAGAGGCCGACGCCAAGATCGTCGAGCTGCAGGCGCGTTATCGCAACATCAACCTGAGCGACAAGAGCCAGTGGGCCAACACCAGCTTCGCCTTTGCCCGCCAGCTCTACAACATGCTCGAGCTCGCCCGCGTTATCGTTCAGGGAGCACGTCTCCGCGACGAATCCCGCGGAGCTCACTACAAGCCTGACTTCCCTGAGCGCAACGACGAAAAGTTCCTGAAGACCACCAAAGCCAGCTTCGTCAACGACGCGCCTAAATTTGAGTTTGAGGACGTAGACATCAGCCACATCAAGCCTCGCCCGCGCCGTTACGACGCCACGGCCTGATCCTGAAGAAGAGAGGTCAGCATGAGCCTCACAAAACTCGTCATCGCCGCGGCAGGAGTCGCAATTCCTGCCGCCCGTGCCTGTCACTTCCTGCCCTGCCGGGCGGGACGAACCGCGAACTGCTCCTGACAACGCCTTGAACGTGCCTTATCTGGTCAAAAACAGTACCACCAGACTTATGCAGCCAGGTACCCTTACAACTCGCTTGCGCCATCTAACCGGGCATGACAGAGACAGTCTCCAACTACTTTGTCTTCCTGGTGCTTCCGACGATCTTTATCGCGGTCTGGAGTTACATCCTTCTGTACAACAGGCGCGTAAAGAAGAGAATCAAGCAGATCGAAGCCTCAGGAAGACATCTCACCAGCGAGGAAGAGGGAATTTCTCTCGTGACACTGGAAAAAGAACGTACCGGCAGAATAGGCGGTATTTCCTAGTTCACGACGCAGTCTCCTTCTCCCGCCTGCGGGAAAGTTCTGTCTCTCTCTACGAGTCCGCTATCTCACCGCCCCACATAGTTTCTGATCGGTATCTCCCCATCTCTCGCATGAGGATGGGTTCTTTATGAGCCGTCAGAACAACTTCGACATTATCCGCCTGCTCCTGGCTGCGGTTGTCGTTTTTTTTCACGTCGGATACATCAGCGGAGCACCTGCCTTCGAGGCTTTTCCGCGTTACTTCAGCGGTCATCTCGCGGTTGAGGGTTTTTTTGCCATCTCCGGCTTTTTGATCTTTGCCAGCTACGAGCGCTCGTCCTCGCTTCACGACTACTTCATCAAGCGGGCGGCGCGCATCCTTCCCGGATATTGGCTCGCGACGGTATTCTGCCTCTTTGTCGCCTTCTTCTACGGCAGCTTTCATGTCGCTCGCTTTCTGTTTGCAAACCTCACGTTTGCCAACTTCCTCGCCGGCTCAATTCCCGGTGTCTTCGCCTCGAATCCGTTCGACGGGATGAATGGAGCCCTCTGGACCATCAAGATCGAGGTCATGTTCTACATCCTCGTCCCGGTCATCGTCTGGCTCTGCCGTCGGCTCAACCGCGACGCCGTTCTATGGACTTTGTTCGTCCTATCGATCGTTTATCGCGTCGCAATGGCCGATCACAATACATTCGCGCTCCAGCTTCCGGGCCAGCTCTCCTTCTTCATGATCGGCGCGCTCATCCACTACCACCTTCGGTGGTTTGAGACCTATGGCAAGTGGCTTACCGTAGCCGCCGCGCTTCTGTACATCGGCCATCTGGCCACGGGATGGTTCGCCCTTCGTCCCGCGGGCGTCGCCACCCTCACCCTCAGCGCCTCGCTGCTCTTCCCCACAGTCAAAGGCCCCACGCGCTGGGGAGATTTTTCCTATGGGATCTACGTTCTCCATTGGCCCATCATTCAGCTCTTTGTCACCACGGGACTCTACCATACCCGCCCGTGGGTTGCGCTCGTCCTCACCCTCATCACGATTGCCATCGCCGCCGTTCTGTCCTGGTTCTTCGTAGAAAAGCCCTCTCTAGCTCTTGCTCATTCGCGGCGAATTAAAAACCGCTATCCCGCCGTTACCCCCAGCTAAGGAAATCGATCATGCCCAGCACAATCAAAGTCGAGATCAAGCGACAAGCCAACCCCGATGCCCCAGCCGTAACCGAGAAGTTCGAGATCCCCCATCGTCCGGGGATGAATATCACCTCGCTGCTCGGAGAGATTGCACTCAATCCCGTCGATATCACCGGCAAGGCCACTACGCCCGTCACCTACGACTCGAACTGCCTCGAGGAGATCTGCGGCTCCTGCGCCATGCTCATCAACGGCAAAGCTCGCATGGCCTGCTCCGCCCTGGTCGACAAGCTGATGGGCTCCGATATGGCCCAGCCCATCACGCTGGCACCGCTCTCGAAGTTTCCTGTCGTGCGCGATCTCGCCGTCGACCGCTCCGTCCTCTTCGAAAACCTCAAGAAGGTCAAGGCCTGGGTTCCCATCGACGGAACCTACGACCTCGGTGCGGGCCCCCGTCAGTTCCCGCAGGTGCAGGAGCAGCGCTATCCGCTCTCCAACTGCATCTCCTGCTGCTGCTGCATGGAGGTATGCCCCCAGTTCAACGACGTCACCAACTTCGTCGGAGCTGCAACCATCGCTCAGGCCAAGCTCTTCAACATGGACCCCTCCGGCGCAGTCCTCTCCGAAGATCGTCTTCGCGCTCTCGCGGGAGACGGCGGCATCCAGGAGTGCGGCTTCGCGCAGAACTGCGTCCAGGCCTGCCCCAAGGAACTCCCTCTCACCGAGGCCATCAGCGACATGGGCCGCGACGTATTCATCCAGCAGGTCAAAGATATCTTCACCCGCTAATCAGGCTCACCAGGCAATACAAATCGGTCGGGTGTCCCATCATCGCCGCTTTATCGCGATCCGTTGGACACCCGTCTTGACTTTGCAGCTGGCTTCCGATTAGACCGCTACCGCACCCAACGAAAAGCACGCCTTTTATTCCTTCCACGTGAACTTCCGCGCCCGGGAATTTGAATTTTCTGCATTTCAGAGACGGTCCCTACACATGCAGGCACCAAAGAGGTTAAGCTCCCCACAGGAGAAATAAACATGATCCAGCTCGCAGATGCTCGCCGTATCATCGCCGCCGCCGAAAAGAAAGCCGCTGAAATCGGCCAGCCCATGAACATTGCTGTGGCCGATGCCGGTGGAAACCTCGTCGCCCACGTCCGCATGGACAACGCATGGATCGGCTCCATCGACATCTCCATCAAGAAGGCCTGGACCTCGCGCGCCTTCGATATCACCACCAAAGATCTTGCGGCAAACTCGCAGTCGGGCGACCAGTTCTTCGGAATTCACGCGTCCAACGATGGCAAAGTGATGATCTTCGCCGGTGGCATTCCTCTCAAGAAGGACGGAAAGGTTGTCGGGGGGATCGGAGTCAGTGGGGGCTCCGGCGAGCAGGATCACGCCGTAGCCGAGGCAGGCACAGCCGCATTCTGATCTTGCATCAAAGCGGCAAGAAAAAGAGTGGCTCCCGAAATCGGGAGCCACTCTTTCTTGTTAGGAGGACAAGTACGTTTCGTTTCACTCACTACTTCTAAAGGTCGGTTTCCCTTACCTTGTCTCCGCCTGCCTATTTCGTGAACATCGTATTTCCATGCGTCTTGTTCTCGTTGCTGTGGATGCGATTCTGGGCGCGCTTGGCGCTCTGCATCGCTTCATCATCTGCTCTCTGCTGGGCTGTCTTGCCGACCTCAGTCGCGCTGGCGTTCTGTTCAATCGCTTCGTGTGCCGGCCGTGCTCCTGTCTTGGTCGAGTTCAGTCCTTGTGCTATGATTCAACCTCTCTGCATGGAGAGATGACCCTGCCTCGTATGCGGTTGCCGTCCTCGAGTGTTGCTACAATCGCTCATAGCCTATGAGCTTTCGCGTCCCCACTCAAACAAATGAAAAGCAGCGTTTTATGCGCATCATTGCGTTATCCGCCTGCACTCTTTTGCCGAGCGTCGGACCTTTTTCACACGCCCAGGCAACCAGCCGGGCCCACAAGGAAACAATGAGCGCAACCCAGAATCCTGTCGTGGTTCACAACTCTTCCATCGTCATCGACACCCACGCCGACACGCCGCAGCGTTTCGTTGATGAGCACTGGAACTTCACCGATCCCTTGAACGGCGGCATGCTCAACTACGACAGCGCAAAGAAGGGCAACCTCGACGCGCAGTTCTTCTCCATCTGGGTTGACCCCAGCCAGTATCCCGCCAACGCCTCAGCCCGCCGTACCCTCGACCTCATCGACGGCACACTTGAGCAGGTTCGTCGCGCTCCCGATAAACTCGCCCTCTGCGTCACTGCCGACCAGATCCTCGCCGCGCACAAGCAGGGAAAGTTCGCCGTCCTGATGGGAATCGAAGGCGGTCACTCCATCGAGAACTCTCTCGGTCTGCTGCGCGACTATTACCGCCTCGGCGTCCGCTATATGACCCTCACCTGGTCCAACACCAATGACTGGGCCGACTCTTCCGGCGACATCGACGATCCCACCATCCTCCATCACAACGGCCTCACTCCCTTCGGCAAGCAGGTCGTCGCCGAGATGAACCGCCTCGGCATGCTGGTCGACATCTCCCACGTCTCCGACAAGACCTTCTGGGACGTCATCGAGACCACGAAAGCCCCCGTCATCGCCTCGCACTCCTCCGCCCGCGCCCTCACCAACGCACAGCGCAACATGACCGACGAGATGCTGCGCGCCGTCGCCAAAAACAACGGGGTCGTCATGGTCAACTTCTTCCCCGCTTTCATCGACGAGCAGTGGCGACAGGCATGGAACGCATCGAAACCCGAACGCGAAAAAGAACAGGAAGCCCTCGAGGCCGAATACAAAGCCAAAGGTCTGCCTGTGCCTTTTGTGGCCTCCGACAAGATCGACCGCAAGTACGCCGCACAGATCGGACGGGCACCGTTCGATTCGCTGATAGCCCACTTCGATCACGTCATCAAAGTGGCCGGGATCAACCACGTCGGCATCGGCACCGACTTCGACGGCATCCCCGTCCCCCCCGAGGGAATCGACTCCGCCGCCGATCTGCCGAAGATCACCGCCGCGCTGATGGCACGAGGCTACACTGCCGACGACATGCACAAGCTCTTAGGGGGCAACCTTCTGCGCGTCTTCCGCGACGTACAGGCCGCACAGCAGAAGCCACCTGTCATCGCACCCGGACAAGGCCAATAGGAATCGCGGCTGAAGGAAGATCGTTTCTTAAAATCATTTCGCCGGCTCCGAGAAACCGGAACCGGCGAAACTTTACCAGTTCAAATTGGTTCTTACGTCCTCTCGTGCATAAGTCCTGAAGAGACGCCTACCCCTTGACCGCAAAAATCCCTAGCTTATGAATCTGGACCGGCCCGTCCAGCAGTTCGTCTGCTTTGGCCATCAGTGCCTTCGCGATCGGCCCATTCAAATGAGCGTCCCGCCCGGCCTCGTCATTGAAGGTATCGAAGATCGCGCAGCGGCCCTCACCTTCGTCAATGGCATACCAGGTCACTGTACCCGGCTCCTGTGCGGCCATCTGCGCACCCTGCTTCAAAAACTCTTTCAACTCCGCCTCTTTCCCTGGCTTCGGTTTCAACGGAACGTAAAGTGCAAGCGTCGGCATCGTAAATCTCCTTTCACCGTTGGATGCCCAACAACTCCGGCAGTCACGCCTTGTCCTCGGAATCCGCATCACACTTGTGTAAATATTTGTGAAGCAGATCGAGGTGCAATGTGATTCAAAGGATCTTCCGGCGCAGGCATCATCCCAACGTCTTTCGCGGAGTCGTCACCGGCATCACCGCAGGCATCGCCGCCACCCTCATCATGGACCAGTTCCTGAAGCTGACCTCGGCTGGCCAGAAAGCCGCCGAAAAGCAGGTGCGGCTCGCACATCACGAATCCAAAGAGGCCATCGAGCGCGACCAGCGGCAAAAGGAAGAAGAAGCCGCACAGCAGGAAGGCTCCACCGAAAAAGTCGCCCGCAAAATTGCCTCGGTCGCGGGCAAAGAGCTTCCGCAGCAGGACAAGAAAAAAGCAGGCCAGGCCGTCCACTACGCCTTTGGAACCCTCATGGGCGCGGTTTACGGTGTCACCGCCGAGCTCGTCCCCGAGGTCACGACCGGCGGAGGCACGGCCTATGGCACGCTTCTCTTCCTCGCCGCAGACGAAGTCGCCGTTCCGGCATTCCAGCTCTCCCCATCTCCCGCCCAAACACCCGCTCCCGATCACCTTCAGCACTGGGCCGCACATGTCGTCTATGGCGGGTCTCTGGAACTCGTACGCAGCCTTCTCCGCCGCTTCATGTAGCGGTGCGGAATTGCTCCATCGGAGCGTCTGCGATAGCCTGTTCCATGGAGTTAAGCTACGCATGACGTTTCGTCTTCTCGCACTTGCCCTGGCCCTCGGCAGTGGCTCGGCCATGGCCCAGTCTCAGCCCGCGTCACCTACGTCGCCCGTTCCCCAGTCTCCGACACCGCAGACCCAGCCAGCTCCGGCGCCCTCCTCGGACGCGCTACCCGACGCTCCCAGCACCACCAGCCAGGCCAAAGCGCCCGTAACGCCGACAGGGCCTACCGCAGTCATCGACACCAGCATGGGCCGGCTCACCTGCAAACTCTACGACCAGCAGGCTCCCGTCACCGTCGCAAACTTCATCGGTCTCTCCGATGGCTCCAAAGATTGGACCGACCCCAAGACCCTCCAGAAGGTCCATGGCCAGCCCTTCTATAACGGCACCACCTTCCACCGAGTCATCCCCGGCTTCATGATTCAGGGCGGCGACAAGCTCGGCGATGGACGTGGCGACCCCGGCTATCTCTTCAAAGACGAGTTCGACCCGACCTTGACCTTCGACGAGCCCGGCCGTCTCGCCATGGCGAACTCCGGTCCCAGCACTAACGGCTCGCAGTTCTTCATCACTGAAGAGCCCGTCCCGCAGCTCGACGGCAAACACACCATCTTCGGACAGTGCGACGCTCACACCGTCCTGCTCGTCGCCTCCATCGCCCGCGTCGAGCGCAATCAGGACGACAAGCCCAACACGCCCGTCGTTATCAACAAGATCACCATCGTCCGCGACGGCCAGCCCATGCCTCCCGAGCCCGCGCTTCCTGCTCCCGCACCGGCCGCTCCCGCCCCGCCGCCGCAATAATTCTTTGCCCTTCACCCTGTTCGAAGGGCCTCACTCACAACGTTCGATCTTCAAAGGAGAAAACATGGCAAGAAAGCCAGGAACCTACGCAATCTTCAACACGTCTGAAGGAACCATCGTCACCGAGCTCTTCGAGAAGGACGCCCCCGAGACCGTCGCGAACTTCATCGGCCTCGCCGAAGGAACCAAGCCGTGGGAGAGCCGCAGCAAGAAGGGCGACAAACTCTACGACGGAACCGTCTTCCACCGCGTCATTCCCGAGTTCATGATCCAGGCCGGCGATCCCGAAGGCACCGGCATGGGCGGCCCCGGCTACAAGTTCGCCGACGAGACCCGCGGCTCGAAGCACGGCTTCCAGGAGAAGGGCAAGCTCGCCATGGCCAACGCCGGCCCCAACACCAACGGCAGCCAGTTCTTCATCACCGTAGCCCCCACCAGCTGGCTCACCGGAAAACACACCATCTTCGGTGAAGTCGTCGAAGGCTATGACATCGTCGAGAAGATCTCCAAGGTCTCCCGCGACGGCATGGACCGCCCCAAAACCCCCGTCGTCCTCGAGTCCGTCACTATCGAGCGCGTAGCGTAAGCTACTGCTCCAACCAAATGAAAAAGCCCGCGTCATGCGGGCTTCTTCATTTGGTCATCATTCTGAGCGAAGCGAAAGAATCTCAGTATTTCGCCTGTCGCGCCAGTTAAGCGACCCCAATCACCGTGCAGAGCTCCTTCACCGCATCGGCACTCTTGTTCAGCGCAGCCTGCTCTTCAGGCGTCAGCTTGATCTCGATGATCTGCTCCAACCCCTTCGATCCCAGCTTGCACGGCACACCGACATAAAGCCCGGAGATGCCATACTCGCCCTGCAGATAAGCTGCGCAGGGAAGAATCTTCTTCTTGTCCTTCAGAATCGCCTCGACCATCTCGACGGCAGCCGCCGACGGAGCATAGTAAGCCGAGCCCGTCTTCAGGTATTTGACGATCTCCGCGCCGCCATTGGCCGTGCGCGTCTCCAGCTCTTTCAGGCGATCAGCCGGAATCAACTCCGTGATCGGAATTCCAGCCACGGTCGAGTAGCGCGACAGCGGAACCATCGTGTCGCCATGGCCACCAAGCACGAACGCCGTCACATTCTCGACCGAAACCTTCAACTCCTCGGCAATGAATGTGCGGAAGCGAGCCGAATCCAACACACCCGCCATACCGATCACGCGCTCACGCGGCAGCCCCAGCTTCTTGAACGCCGTCTGTGCCATCGCATCTAGCGGGTTCGAAACGATGATGAAGATTGCGTTCGGCGAGGCCGCCAGCGCCTTGCCCGCAACATCGCTCATGATGTTGAAGTTCGTATTCAACAGGTCGTCGCGGCTCATGCCCGGCTTACGCGCAATGCCAGCCGTAATCACTACGATGTCCGAGTTCGCCGTGTCTGCATAGTCGTTCGTGCCGATCACCGACACGTCGCGCTTCTCGATCGGCAGCGCCTCCAGCAGATCCAGCCCCTTGCCCTGCGGCACACCCTCAACAACGTCGATCAAAACAACATCGGCAAGTTCCTTCGAAGCAATCCAATGAGCAGCAGTAGCCCCAACATTTCCAGCACCGACAATCGTTACCTTCTTACGCATCTCTTCTCCTTGCGGCAAAATCTTTATGGCTGTCATTCATATTGAAGCGGAGGAGTCTGCTTTTCATCAGACTCCTCTCTTCAACAACATTACTTAGACATATTCTCAATCATCCGAGTCGCGAACTCGCTCGTCTTCGCCTTCGTCGCGCCCTGCATTCCTCGCTCGAAGTCGTACGTGACAAATTTCTGTCCGATCGTCTTTTCCATCGACTTCTCAATCAGACGTGCAGCCTCCGTCCAACCCATAAAGTCGAACAGCATCACGCCCGACAGGATCACCGAACCCGGATTGATCACGTCCTTGTCCGCATATTTGGGCGCCGTTCCATGCGTCGCTTCGAACACGGCATATCCATCGCCAATGTTTCCGCCCGGAGCAATTCCAAGTCCACCCACCTGAGCCGCAGCAGCGTCGGAGATGTAGTCGCCGTTCAGGTTCGTCGTAGCCAGAACGCTGTAGTCCTCAGGCCGCAGAATGATCTGCTGGAAGATCGAATCGGCGATCCGGTCGTTGACCAGGATCTTCTTCTTCCATTTGCCATCGCCATGCGATGCGCCGATCGAAGCGATCACCTGCTTCACCTCGGCCACAACACCTTCGCCAAACTCCTTCGCGGCAAACTCGATTCCCGGCTCGATCAGTGCGGCGTTCTCCTCAGGTGTCAGGTTCGGATTCGCCTCAAGGTTCCCAAGAATCCAGCTCTCGCGCTCCGTCACCGTCTGGTCGCGAAACTCCTGCGACGCAACCTCGTATCCCCACTCGCGGAACGCGCCCTCGGTGAACTTCTGGATGTTGCCTTTGTGCACCAGAGTGACAACCTTGCGATTGTTATCCAGCGCATACTGAATTGCTGCGCGGACCAGGCGCTTCGAGCCCGTGATCGAGATCGGCTTCACGCCCACGCCGGAATCCGTACGGATCTTCTTCTTGCTGCCCTTCAGCATCTCGTCATTCACGAAGCTGATGAACTTCGCCGCCTCCGGCGTTCCCTCGCGGAACTCGATGCCCGCGTAGATGTCCTCCGTGTTCTCGCGGAAGATGACAACATCTAGCTTCTCGGGGTGCTTTACCGGGCTCGGTACGCCAGCGTAATACTTCACCGGACGAACGCACTGATACAGGTCCATCAGCTGCCGCAGAGCCACATTCAGCGAGCGAATACCTCCGCCTACTGGTGTGGTCAGCGGCCCCTTGATCGACACGCGATAGTCCACCGTCGCCTTCACCGTATCATCGGGAAGCCAGTTCTGCGTCTGGCGGTACGCCTTCTCGCCGGCCAGCACCTCGAACCACTTCACCGCGCGCTTGCCGCCATAGGCCTTCTCCACCGCCGCGTCGAACACACGCTGCGAGGCCTTCCAGATATCGCGTCCCGTGCCATCGCCTTCAATAAACGGGACGATCGGGTTATCGGGAACCGTGTACTTTCCGTTGGCATACTGAATCGGCGCGCCGTCCTTGGGCACCGCAATCCCGTTGTAGCTCTCCTGCATAACTAAATCGTCTCCCCTCATAGGTGATGAGAAAACCAAACTATCATCCACAAAGAAGCTCTGGCAATATTCGCACGATGAATACGATAATCGAACATCGCCACACGCTCTGACGCCCGCAAAGGCATTAAGAAAAATCCTACTTCACCAGGTAGTAATCCACCGTCGCCACCACGCGAACCTTTTTCATGATGCTCGCATCCGGCCCCTGCCCGCCGCCGCCCCCACCGTCTTCGCCTGGCGCCACTCCACTCCCCGCATCCGCTGCCGATATGGAAAACACGCCTTGATTCGCTGACCGGATCGATCCAACCTCACTTCCCGAATCCGCCGCAAAGCGATCCGCAGACGCGCGCGCATTCTTCGTCGCCTCTGTAATCATGTCCGGTTTGAGCGCATTCAGACCGTTGAAGACGTAACGAATTCCCTGCCCATACCCGCCCACCACGATGATGCCCGCCTGCAGCAGCTGCGCCGTCTTCTGCCCCGCCTTCGCGATCTTATCCACATCGTTCGAACTCACCGTCACCGTCTGCTGCACGATATACCGCGGGCCCGCGCTCACATTCCCACCATATTCGTTGGCCTGCTTATCCGTAACCTGAATCTGCCCTACCGAAATCTCCTGCGGAGTGATTCCCTGCTCAGCAAAAAACTTCAACACTGCGCCACGGTCCTCTTCGCTCTTCGCATACACCTGCTGCAGATCGTTGCCCGTCTCCTTGAACGTGACGGGCCAAACCGCGCTATCGGACTTGACCGTCCGCTCTACCAGCCCCTTCACGGTCACATACCGATCAGCCAGCCGCGTCTCCTTGATCTCTTTTCCCAGCAGCCACCCGCCAAGCACCAACCCCAAAAGGAGGCACCCACCCAGCACCGCCGAGGCTCTCACCTCTAGCCCACTCCATACATCATTCATAGGCAAGCATCTCCACTCCAGACAAACATCAATTCAATTGAGTCATCTCTGAGATTCCCAGGCTCCTGATGGTACCGCAAGTTCCTCCATTCGCGAGAAACAAGTCGGCAGAAAGATGTGTTGCGGCCATGTCTGTCAGAGATCCCATCATCTGCAGGGTCGATCCATCATCCATATCGAAGGTCAGGGTCACCCGGTTGCCGTCGATTTCACTAAGTGATTTCGTGCTGATCGCACCCGAAGTAAAGCACCTTAGGCCCTCAACCTGAATACTGCCGGAGAGAGCCGCATTGCTATAAGCTACCTCTCCGGTAAGCGGGTTGGTCGTGCTAGCTCCCTGCTGCAAGGTCATCCTGACCATCGCCGAGACCTGCTGGGACAGTCCGGTCTTCACGCCTGGAATCGTGAAACTGCGGTTTCCTGCAAACACTCCAGACATAGCCTGAATGGAACTTGCTGTAAATGGCCCGGAGAACTTGCCACTGCAGCTTGGCGTGTCCACGGAAAGGTTGTAGCTGCCCGACCAAGACCCCTGGCTCGTCGTCGGTACACTTCCCTGTACTGAAAAAGCAGTCCCTGACGCCGAGATCGCGCTCGGCAACTGTGCCGTAAAACTTCCGTCCGACAAAACTGTACCCGCAATGCGTTGGCCAAATTGATCATCAGCCGGGAGGTATTGTCACAACGAACACTCGCAAATCCTCCGGCCCTGATACTTGAACCGGACACATCAAAGGTCATCGTCACCGCCGGATCCGTGATCGGCCCCCTACACTCGGAAGCATCCCCGTGAGGAGCCAGTTCCCCGTGAGTGTCTTTGTATCGAGCGGTGCAGCCGGAACCGATTTGCCTGACCTTCCACAACCGCACAGCGCCAGGACTATCCCAAACATCAAGCTAAACTTACGAAGCCAGGGGTTCATACCGGCCTAACCTTAGCATGGATCGGGGAGACCGTTCGTTAGCTTTGTTATCAACAAGAAAGGCCCCGGTTCTTTTCCGGGGCCTTTCGTAATTATCGTGAAACCAGAGCCTAGAAGATGTTCCAGAGCAGCTGGTTGTAAACGTCGTGGTGGAACTGCACCTCAGGTGCCTTCACAATCGTTCCCAGCAGCCGTGGGCAGCGATCCGCCGAAGCCTGCTTCAGGTCCGCATAACGTCCCTTTACATCCGCTCCCAGCAGCTTCGTGGTCCAGTCCGCGCCGCGGAAGTGCTCAATCGCGGTGTAGATGTTGTCCGGCAGATAACGCTCGGCCTGACGAAGGTTCTTGATCTTCGAGGTGTCGCCATGCAGGCCACTCTTGAAGATCGAGTACAGCACCAGGTACGGATTCGCATCCGGCCCTACAGAGCGCACCTCAACACGGGCCGACTTCTCATTGCCGATCGGAATACGAATCATCGATCCGCGATCCACAGCCGATGCCTTGATCTGATTCGGAGCCTCGAAATGAGGATCGAGACGACGATACGCATTCACGCTCGCGTTCAGCAGCAGGCACAGGTCGTTGCCATGCGTCAGAATGCGGTCCGTGAACTGCCATGCCATCCGCGAGACCTTCTCCTCGCCCTTCGGATCCCAAAACAGGTTCTTGCCGTTCTTCGTGATCGAAACGTTCGTGTGCATACCCGAGCCGTTCACGCCCACAACCGGCTTCGGCAGGAAGCTCGCGGTCATGCCCATCTGGGTAGCAATCTGGCGGCAGATCAGCTTGTACAGCTGAATCTGGTCAGCGGCTGCAACCACTTCGCCGTAGGTATAGTTGATCTCGAACTGCGAAGGCGCAACCTCAGGGTGGTCCTTCTCGTTCTCAAAGCCCATCGCGCGCTGTACTTCGGCGGACGTGTCGATAAACTCGCGCAGCGGGTCGCCCGGCAAAGAGTGGTAATAGCCGCCCTTGTTGACGTACTCAAACACGCCCGTATCGTGGAACTTGCGCTCCGCGTCGATTCCCTCGAACAGGAAGCCTTCGATCTCGTTGGCCGCATTCAGCGTGTATCCCTGCGTGCTGAACATCTCATTCGAGAACTCCTTCAGCACGCCGCGAATGTCCGCGCTGTAGGTTCCGCCGTTCTTATCGATCACCTCGCCGAACACCAGGACCTTGCCCGGTCCGAAGACGTCGGCCGGAGCCCAGTAAAACGCGCTCCAGTCGATTCCCAGACGCAGATCGCTCTCACGCTGAGCCGTAAAGCCGCGGATCGACGATCCGTCGAACGTCAGGTTGTCATAGCTCTTCACCAGGAACTTCTTGTCATAGTCCAGCATGTGCAGCCGGCCTTCGAGGTCGCTGAACAGCACCGTAACCGCCTTGATGCGGCGCTCATCGGTCAGGTACTTGAGCCGTTCTTCCTGGATGACGTCGGCAGCAACGCGCTTCCGGCGCTGCTCCTTGGCCTGCAGGTTGAGGTCCTCGAGTTCTGAGTAAGAAAGTTCCAGGTAATCACGTAATTCGCTCAACGTCTTTTGCTCCTTCTGCAATGAGATACACGACTGGCATGGTCGGCTGACAGGATCGTTTGGGGATGATGGAGAAATGGATCCGCTGGCGTCGCGGGCAGAAGACCCTACGTCCACCTTAACAGAAAGTTACACAGGAAATAAAGAGAGGTCCACCCTTTCCATCCTGAAAGCACCGCTTTTCACCGCACCATCGGCCCACCATCGGCGTAGGACGCTTCGTCCGCTGCTTGCCGTTCCCGCCCGCAATAAAGATCCCGCCAATCGCAGAACGCCTCCACAACCTCACGGCACAACCTCTATAAAATAGAGCTATAGCCATGACGAACAATCACTCGAGCACTCCCGCCGGAATCAAGCGCGTCGCCCTCATCCAGATGTCCTGCGATCCGGACACAAAGCTGAATCTCGACAAGGCCGCCGAACGCGTCTACGAAGCCGCCCGCCAGGGAGCCACCCTCGTCTGCCTGCCCGAGCTCTTCCGCGCTCAATATTTCTGCCAGCGCGAAGACCACGACCTCTTCGGCCTCGCCGAGCCCATCCCCGGACCTTCCACCGACGTCCTCACCCGCGTCTGCAGCGAGACCGGCGTCGTCCTCGTCGCCAGCTTGTTCGAGCGCCGCGCGCCCGGCCTCTACCACAACACCGCCGTCACCATCGAGAAGGACGGCCGCATCGCCGACATGTATCGCAAGATGCACATCCCCGACGACCCGCTCTACTACGAGAAGTTCTACTTCACCCCCGGCGACCTCGGCTTCAAGGCCACGCAAACCACCTCCGGCCCCATCGGTACACTCGTCTGCTGGGACCAGTGGTACCCCGAAGGCGCCCGCCTCACCGCCCTCCGCGGAGCCGAGGTCCTCTTCTTCCCCACCGCCATCGGCTGGCACCCCTCCGAGAAGGATGAGTTCGGCGACGCCCAATACTCCGCCTGGCAGACCGCCCAGCGCGCCCACGCCATCGCCAACGGAGTCTTCGTCTGCGCCGTAAACCGCGTAGGCCATGAGCATGGCGACGTGAAGTTCAAGGTCACCGCCGCCGACGGCAACCCCGCCACAGTCGAGCTCCACGGCCCCGGCGACCACACCCCACAATCAGGCCTCGAGTTCTGGGGAGGCAGCTTCATCGCCGACCCCTTCGGCCGCATCCTCGCCCAGGCCTCTTACGACAAAGAAGAGATCCTCATCGCCGACCTCGACTCCAAACTCATCGAAGTAACCCGCCAGCACTGGCCCTTCCTACGCGACCGCCGCATCGACGCCTACGAAGGCATAGCCAAACGCTTTTTGGACTAGATATGGATTGTCACAGCCAACTTTCGGCAGCTCTCGCTTCCATCCGCTACACGGAAGGCGTTCTGGCATGTCCAGGCGAATATTGTGCGATTCGCGGCAAAAGGCCACGTGACGGACGACTTACCTGTTGAAGCCATTTAGAAATGTCTCTACTTTTGCCAAGTAGAAATGCTGTATACACCATTTTCAAAACGAAAATGTGTCAACCTGGAGTTAGTGTGTCTTTGCGATTTACCTATAAACAGCAGGAAATAACGGGTTGTCAAAACGAATACGGGATGTGGGTTTGGAGCCGCAGCGTCAGGAGTAGATTAAGGATGACTCCCAAATGAGCGTCGCCGAGCTGGCTCTACGAAAAGTTGAGGAGTCAATTCGGCCCTTGGCTGGAGAATTACAATTCAGTCCACGTCCAGGTGAGAGATCTCGCTGGTCAACGAATCGTATCTTTCTCGGTCAATAGTTCGGACAATAAAGGTGTGGTCGTCTTTCTCGATGAAGACCTGGCTCGAGCTAGGCGCACCGACGTCCACGCCAATCAGCTTCGTAGGTTGGATGTCGATTGGGCATCTCTCTCCTCCTTCCTTTTGACCAGCGCTGTGCTCCAATTCGGGCGACGGTGAAGGAGGATGGAGACGGTGCTCCAGCATCATGCGAATCGGCTCGAAGTGCGATTCTTGCAACTGGCGATGAGGGCTTTGAGTTCGTCGCGAGTGTCATGGTGGAGAAAGAATAGCGCGATGATAGCGCATCATAAAGGACATTGTTCTGAGAATAGGTCGGTCTACTCGCCTGCCAGCGTGGGGTAACCAAGCTTCTTCAGACAGCGTAAGTGGTAGCGAGCGCGCTCTTCCTGTCGTTGTGTTTCTTCGGTCAACTGTGCTTCGCGGTAGGGTGATCGCGTCGAGAGAACTGCGTGGACTGTGATCAGCAGGGTATGGCCAAGTGCAACGATGGCGCGCTTGTTTCCGCAGCGAACACGCAGAGCATGATAACGAGCCTGGAGTCGTGAACCCTTTCGGTTGGTGGCCGCCCAAGCGCTCTGTGTGAGCGTACCCTTGAGCCAGACGTTTCCTCGGTTTGTGCGAACACTCTTCTTTACGCCGGCGCTTTCGTGGTTGGCGGGACATAGGCCTGCCCAGGAGCTGAGCTGCGCGGCGCTTGGGAACTGCTGCATGTCGGCGCCGACTTCGGCCAGGATGCTTGCGGCGGATTCTTCCTTGATGCCGGGGATGCTCTGCAGCAGCTGAAACGCTTCCGCGAGAGCCGGGTCTTCCATTCGGCGCAGGATCTCCTGACTGAGCGCCTCTACCTCTTCTTCCAGGAACTGCAGATGCCGGAGGGCATGGCGGATCAAGAAGCGCTGATGATCGGTGAGGCGATGGCCGGCGATGGATGCGGCGATCTGCGGGATCTTCATCCTGGCCTTCTTCTTGGCCAGCTCCGCGATCTGTTCTGCGCTCAGATGGCCGTCGAGCAGTGCTTGGAGCATGAGGCGGCCGGATACACAGAAGACATCCGACAGCACGTCCCCCAGCTTGACGTTGGCATCCTCGAGGACTTTTTGCACGCGATTGCGCTCGCGGGAGTTTTCCCCGATCAACTGCCGACGCCGACGGGTCAGATCCCGCAGCTCGCGGATAGCGAGTGGCGGGATAAAGCTTGGCCGGATCATGCCGTGACGGAGAAGATGCGCCAGCCAGCGGCTGTCGTTCGGATCGGTCTTGTGCCCGCGCCGGTTCTGCACGTCCGCAGCGTTGGCAAGAATCACCCGGACGTGCGCCTCGAGCAGGTTGAAGGCCGGCTTCCAGTAGCTCCCCGTGCTCTCCATCACGGCGTGGGTGCACCCCTCGCTAACCAGCCAGGCGGCCAGCCGGTCGAGCTCACTGACGATGGTGCCGAACTTCTTGATCTGCGTCCGTGGTTCGTCCTTGGCGCCGCCGGTCATCACGCAGACCAGCACGAACTTCTTGCCGACATCGATGCCGGCACACCGCTCAATCACTGCTTCGATCAACGCTCCTCCTTGCGGACAAGCAGCCGGCGGCGATCAGGGCATATTGTTCTACGGGCTCAGAAGAGGCACCAGTCAGGTGTACGTAAGCCGCCGGCGGGTCAGATTATCATTCGGGGTCAAACCACCAATAAGTCCGCGACCCTTTTGCCTGTGCGCAAGAAAATTCTCTCCGGCCGACTAACGCCGGTCAAGGCAGATCTTCTCATCCTCAGGTGCGGCCGCTCCGCGGCCATCCGGGATTATCATGCGTGAAAAGATCTCCCACATGGTAATGCCTTCCGTCCTCACTCCGCCATCGTCAGCCCTCCTCCGGTTCGATCTTCGCTGCCTGCTCCGGCTCAGGCCCGGTCGCCCGCGCCGCCGTCCGAACCGCCTCCATGCGCTCTCGCGCCCGCTGCATCTTCGACCCGTCAGCCCGCTCGCTACAGACGGCCACCGTCTCGCTGTGGCCGAGAAGGACGAGCACAGAGGCTTGTCGGGCGTTCACAACGGCACGCAAGCTTCTGATTCCAAGCAAGGCGCTCCATGACCTTGTATCGCTTTTGGGATCTACCGATGCGGAGTCTGTCGTAACAATGCCGCGTCAGCTTTCGCTGGTTCAATGCACTACTGTCGCTATACCGTAAGGCACTTTAGCTTTTGGCGAATTTACCGACTACAGGCAAATGACTCCACGTTCTCCTAGGCCTTATGGCCTATTCGATGAAAACCAGCCCCAAAAAGTGGTCAGACCGATGGTGTCTGCCTCACGGGCTCTCTGCCGTTTGAATTCTTCAAATTGTGAAGCGCATTCGTGTATGGGTGTAATTCTTATGCAGAATAGTCCCTCCTGATTCGTGATCTCGACAGCCTGTCTACAAGGAATTGATACGGCCAATTTTTACTATTGGAGAATATTTTCCTATTGACACTTCTAATTTGCGCCCCATAGAGTTCTCTCCGAAAGAAAGCCAGCCTTACCGACCCCTTGGAGGATCTATGAGATACATGATGAGCGCTCTGAAGAAGCGCGAACCCCTGACAAGACCATTTCAAAACGACAAGAGAGCTCGTCTGTTCTTTGTCTTTCTGCTGGTCCTGCTCGCTTTTATGCCAATGGGCCTGAAGGCTCAAACCGGTGGAGAGGCCGGAATTCAGGGTACGGTGACCGATGCCGAGGGCGCGGCAATTCCTAATGCGACCGTAACCGTCACGAATGACGCTACCGGTGTGGCTCTCACGCGACAGACGACCGGCGATGGACTCTACACCGTGTCACCGATTCTTCCGGGCAGCTACACGGTGCGCGTCAAGGCACAAGGCTTTAGTGACTATGTTCAGAAAAACCTCACCGCAAATGCTCTGTCTATGACGGCTCTCAATATTTCGATGAAGGTCGGAGCGGCGGATACGACAGTTGAAGTGACGGATGCTCCCCCACAACTGGTAACCACCAACGCGACCCTTGGACTCACGGTGGAGAACACCACCTATGCGAACCTTCCGCTGGCCATGAATGGCCAGCAGCGCGATCCGACCTACGTTGCACAGCTTTCACCGGGTGCCACGGCCGGCGCACGTCTGCCGATCATCGGAGGCACGGGCAACTATCTGGGACAGCTTTACCTCGACGGCCTTCCGGCGCAAACCGTGAGCCAACAAGGGGACAACCGCCTGGTATCGCAGGCCGTAACCGTTGATGCTATCGATCAGATCCAGGTCGTCACCAGCACGCCCCCAGTGGAGTATGCCGGCGCGGGCGCGTCGAACTTCACGATGAAGTCGGGAGGCCTGAAGTATCACGGCTCCGTGAAGGATTTTATCCGGAATACTTCGCTTGATGCGTGGCCCTTCAGCGGCAAGACTAGAAATGCAGCGGGGCAGCTTGTTTCGCAAAAGCCTGTCGATCACCAGAACGAGCTTTCCGTCACGCTGGGTGGCCATGTTCCCGGCACCAAGCGGGTCTTCTTCTTCTTTGCTTATGACCGATATCACAACCGTACACAGGCAAATCCAACGACTTTCACGATTCCCAGCGTGCTTCAACGAAACGGCGATTTCACGGAGCTGAACGGCGGCGTCGGCACCGGCGGCCTTACAGGTATTGGACCGGATAATCCGGCATTTCTTTTCGACCCGACCTCCACAACCTGCAGCAATGGTGTGTGCACACGAAGGCCGTTTCAGGGAATGAAGAATGGCGTTGCTACTAACAATGTCATCCCGGATAGTTACATCTCTCCGATCGCGAAGGCGCAGCAGCAGTTTTTGCCCGATCCGACGAATCCTTCCACTCTAACCAACAACTACTCGGCCGGCCTGGCGAGGGGCTTTAATAATCATCTCTATAACTATCGCGTCGATTTCCAGATAACTCCCGATCACCGCATTTCGACGGTAGGCGTCATGGGGACGGTCAATTACCTTAATAACTACAACTTGCCCTACTTACCGCTACCGTATACGGGTGGCACCCTCGCGAATATCTTTCCAAAGGTCTTCGATGTTCAGGATGCCTTTACCATCTCGAACACAATGGTGAATCAGCTGAAGTTTGGGTATGTGCGCTTCTTTCAGAACATCCAGAATCCGACTCAGAACGACTCCAGGTATCAGATCGGTGGGCTTGGGATCACTAATCTTCCTGCAGGTCAGGCAGGACAGAATTTCCCCGCGGCAACCTTTGCCAGTACCGGTCGATTCGGCAACCCGATCCAAACATGGCAGGCAGCACAGGGCACGACCCCTAGCAGCACCACCTCCACCCAACAGACAACGCCAAATAACTACACCGTGCTGGACAATCTTCAGTGGGTCAAAGGAGCTCACACGTTGACCTTTGGCATCACCATTCAGTGGCAGCAGATCAATAATGCGAATCCCGCAACTTACACAGGAGTTTTGAATTTGCCCTACAACGCGAATTCAACCGCTAACTTTGCTGGAAGTTCTCTATCTCCAAACACCTCTGGTCATTCCTACGCAAGCTTCCTGCTGGGCGCTGTAGCTCCGATTTCTCTCGGCCTGCAGCCGGTCAGCGAAGTTGGAGGACGATACCGAACGATCGCTCCTTATGTGGGAGACACCTGGAAGATCAACTCCAAGTTCACACTTGATGCCGGTCTTCGTTGGGACTATCTCCCTCCCTATCGTGAGGTCAAGGACCGCTGGAGCTTCCTGAACCCCGACCTCACGAACCCCGCGACAGGGACTCCGGGAGCAATTCAATTTGCAGGAAACTATGGTGGACCGGGGGTCAGTTGCAATTGCCGCACTCCCGTACAGACCTACTGGAAGAACTGGGGCCCGCGTGTAGGCCTTACGTTTGCCCCCGACGACAGAACGGTATTTCGTGCCGGTATCGGCCGTGTTTATTCACAGGGTGGTGGCGTCGGCGGCCGCGGCGGCGCGTTCGGTGGAACTGGCCAGCTCGGTTTCAATACGACGGCTGCTTCTCCGGCTGAGAGTATCTCCGGCGCAGCGGCGGGACCATCCTTTTATCTAAATAACAGCCCCTATTTTCAATCCATCGGCCTCGCAAACACCTCGCTCTTCGGTCCTGGATATGTCTATCCTACCGCCCCCGTCCCTGGCATCGCATCTCAAGCGTTGAATGCCGGAAACTACGTGAGCAACGGTCGAATCGTGACAGCCAGCAGTGTGTCTTATGCGGATCCGTATTTCTCCAGCCGCGCTCCGAATTTTATGTTTTACAACGTGGGCATGCAGCGCGCTCTTACCAACAATCTGACGCTTGGCATCAACTACGTCGGCAATCAAAGCCATCACCTTATCAATTCCACCAATACAGGAGGAGGTGCCCGCGGGTATTGGTCGAATCAACTCAACCCGGTATACCTTGCCGGCCTCGGCAGTCAGGTTGGAACCAGCCTGAATGGCGGCAATGTGCCTCTATTGCAGGCTCCGGCAACGCCGCAGAATGTTGCGAGGGCACAGGCTGCAATGTCAGGAATCAACATTCCGGCATATTTTCAGACGGCGGCGGCGGCTGGCGACGGCGCGGCGACTATTACGCAGGGCCTGGTTGCCTTTCCGCAATATAGTGGCGTAACGGACACCTGGGGCAATGTCGGCAACTACAGCTATAACTCTCTCCAGGTCACGATGGAACAGAGAATGTATCGCGGCCTGACGTTCCAAATGAATTACACATGGTCGCGCAACGTCGGAAACGACGGGACAAACCGTAGCGGCTTCGATATCCCAGCAGCAGCGATCTCGGGAGGCACACAAAGCTATCACCAAGGCAGAATCGAAAGATCGCAGACCGTCGTCAACAGTCCACACATTATTAATGCATTCGGTGTCTGGAGTCTTCCCTTCGGCAAGGGACACATGGGCGGCAGCAGCTGGATCGGCAGAGCGCTTGCGAGTGGGTGGCAGCTATCGGGCATCTACACGTACTCATCCGGTACTCCGGTTCTCGTGACCTACGGTGGTTGCAACTCACCTGGCCAGGGGCAGTGTATGCCCGACCTGAACCCCAACTTCTCCGGAAATGCTCGCATCAATGGCAGCTTCGGTACCGGGCCGAACGGACGCACCGCATGCAACCTGGGACAGGGTATCGGGTGCACGGCGGTCAAATACTTCGACACGAATGGCTTCAAGGCTCCAGCAGTCATTTCGCCAGCGGGTGTCACGGCGATCAATCTGTTGGGCAATGCTCCCCGAACCGGGGCGCTGCACCTTACCAATCCCGGCGCGCAAAATGTAGACACGGCGATCAAGCGATCGTTCGCTCTGCCGCGCGAGGGGATGGCGTTCCTCGTAGAAGTGGACTGCTTCAACACCTGGAACCACACGATCTTCAATGCCCCCAATGCGGTCTGGGGATCTGCGGCTTTCGGCACCATCGGCTCGGTAAGAAACAATCCTCGTGCATTCATGCTCGCGGGCCACATTACCTTCTAAATCCTGCCTGGCGTGAACTGGATTCGCGCCAGGCACCCCCTCCAAAGTTGAGCAGCACCAGAAAGGATCAAACGAATGAAGTTTTCGTCTGCGCAAAATATCTTGTTCACCGTTTCCCTTGCGATCCTGTCTTACCCCGTCGCAATTGCGCAGGCTCGTCAGGACACTCGGCCGCCCGACAAGATGCCCACGCAGGAAGAGTTAAAAAACCCGCCCAAGACATGGATCGATAAAGATACCGGCCATCGCGTTACACGACTTACCGACGAGCCTGGATCCGCGAGTTTTTACTTCAATGTAAACGGCTACACGCCCGATGGCACAGAGATGGTCTACACAACTAACGAGGGCATCAATGTTCTGAATCTCAAGACCCATGCTACGCGCAATGTCGTGAAGGGCAAGGTTCGAACCATGGAGGTAGGGCATAAAACCTCGACCATCTTTTATATAAAGACCGATGAAGACGCGATCTACAAGACTGACCTGAACACGGGTGCGACAAAGATGCTCGCCAAGGTTCCGTCTCGCGGCCGCGTTATCACGGTGAACGCGGATGAGACCCTAGCCGCCGGGACTTATGACGAAATCGACAAGCCTGACGAGCAATTTGGGCGCAACGGCGGTAAGGTCACTTCGCCCAGCAGCCCGCAGACGAGCCCATTGGACCAGGCCGCAAACAAAGGCGAGATGATGGAGAAAAGACTTGCAGCCCGGATCCCGCTCGTGCTCTTCTCGATCGACCTCACCGGAAGCGGAAAGATCACTCCCCTGCTCCACAGCACCGACTGGGTGAACCATCTGCTCTTTTCTCCCAGCGATCCAACGCTGCTCATGTACTGCCATGAAGGACCGTGGCAGAAGGTCGATCGCATCTGGACTATTCGCACAGATGGAACGCAGAACCAGTTGATGCATCAGCGCACGATGCCGGGTGAGATTGCCGGCCATGAGTTCTGGGGCAAGGATGGAGAGACAGTTTATTACGATCTGCAGACTCCTAAGGGAGAAGATTTCTGGCTCGCTTCACTCGACGTGAAGACGAAAAAGCGGATCTGGTATCACGTCCAACGCGATGAATGGTCGATTCACTTTAACGTCAATAAGGGGGCAACCCTGTTCACCGGGGATGGTGGTGATCCACGCCAGGTAGCGAAAGCGAAAGATGGAGAGTGGATTTATCTATTCCACCCGCAGATTCTAACCACCAATGGAATTACGAACGATAACTGGCCAACACCAGGGGTGCTTCACGCCGAACGGCTGATCAACATGTCGAAACACAATTACACCCTGGAACCGAATGTAAGCTTCACCCCCGACAGCAAGATGGTAATCTTCCGATCGAATATGTTCGGACCAACCTACGTCTTCGGAGTCGATGTAGACAAGGCGAAGTAAATCTTTTATTTGCGCACCGTCTTCGGCGAAGACTCCTTCCATGAAAACGACCTTCGTGGGAGTCTTCGCCTTTTTCCTCTCTTGAGGCCCCGAGCGCGTTCTGGGTAGATGACGGTCCATTCGGAAGAAACGTGCGTGGGTAGCCAAAGGCTACGGTTCGTTTCGCGGCACATGGCGAATCCTTGAGGGTATTGAAACAGCGAACATGATTCGAAAGGGACGAGTGAGGTGGTTAGCCAAAGACGATGCCAGGGCTCAAGCCCGCTTCATTGCAAACCTCTTCGGCATCGCTGCCTAGAAAATTAGTCTTCCGACCGATACACTCCCCTATCGATCTCTCTTCAATCAAACTTCGCAATGGAACCTGCATCGCTGTTCATTCTGCAATGAGATAGACGGATATGATGGCGGAGTGCGATTTCATCTGGCCAGCCTTGTGGAAGACTTTCGCCGGCACGCTGCGGAGGCTGCGGTGGTGGCTCATCGCGGCAATCGGCGCTATGCGACAACATACGGTGAACTCGCGGAGCTTGCAGGGCGGTCTGCTGCCGAACTCGATCGGCGCGGAATTGCCCCGGGTGAACGGGTTGTGCTCTGGGGTGAGAACTCGGCGGAATGGCTTGGCGTTTTCTTCGGCTGTCTGCTGCGGGGAGTGATCGCTGTTCCACTGGATGCGGCAGGTTCAAACGAGTTCGCCAACCGCGTCGTGAAAGATGTTTCGCCGAAGCTGATCGTGGGCGATCGCGGCCGGTTGGCTTCCATGGAAAGCGATGTTCCGCGGTTGTTGTTCTCAGAAGTAAACGTGCGATTGCCCGCCACGCCGATGTTCGCGGTGAGCGATGCCATCAAAGGGGAGACGCCGTTTCAGATCATCTTTACATCGGGCACAACTGCGGAGCCAAAAGGAATTGTTCTTACGCACCGCAATGTTCTTGCCAGCCTCGAGCCCATCGAGGCCGAGATATCCAAATACCTGAAGTACGAGCGGTGGGTGCATCCGTTGAGGTTCCTGCACACCCTGCCGCTGAGCCATGTCTTCGGGCAGTTCATGGGCATGTGGGTGCCTCCGTTGCTCGCGGCGGAGGTCCACTTTGGCGAACAGCTTGAGCCGTCGCGGATGACGGAGCTTATACAACGTGAGCGTATTTCGGTCCTGGTCACCGTGCCGCGCGTTTTGCATCTGCTCCGGACGCACCTGCTGGCGCGTTACGGTTCGCTCGCAGGAGACCTGGAACGGGCAAAGGACCTCTCAGTCTGGAAGCGGTGGTGGCGCTTTCAGCAGGTGCATCGCGCTCTCGGGTGGAAGTTCTGGGCAGTCATCTCGGGCGGAGCGACATTGCCCGCCGATCTGGAAGATTTCTGGAACAGGCTGGGTTTCGCGCTGATTCAGGGTTATGGGATGACCGAGACAACCGCGCTTGTGACGCTCAATCATCCATTTCGTATCGGACACGGAACAATCGGTAAGCCTCTGCCGGGCCGTGAGGTTCGCATCAGCGACGACGGCGAAATCTTGGTGCGCGGAGACATGTTGGCAGCAGCGACGTGGCAGGGAGGCACATTGCGTCAGCGCGAGGGCGAGTGGCTGGCGACCGGCGATCTGGCGGCGAAGGATGAGTCCGGCGAACTGCGGTTTCTCGGCAGAAAGGGTGAAGTGATCGTCACCGGTGCGGGGATGAACGTGCACCCCGCAGATCTCGAAGAGGCGGTGACGAAACTGCCCGGAGTACGCGGATGCGTCGTGGTGCCGTGTGAGACCATCAGCGGCCCAGAGCCGGTTGCAGTCGTGCTCTTTTCGGGGAGCGATTCCGACCTTGATGTACTTGTTGGTCAAGCAAACCGCGGGCTGGCAGAGCATCAGCACATCCGGCGAGCACTGAGATGGCCTCATCCGCAGTTCCCATATACCTCGACGGGGAAGCTGTTGCGCAGAGAGCTGGCAGAGTGGGTTTGTGCGACACTTTCGGGGGCTTCGGGGGTAGCCGAGGGAGCGGATGTGGTGCTCAACATGATTGCGGAGATCACGGGCGAGTCTCTCTCAGGCGCCAATGACCAGCTACGGCTGTCGGAGGATTTGCACCTGGACAGCCTGGGCCGTGTCCAGTTGCAATCGGCGCTGGAGCAGCGATTGGGCCTGGAACTCGAGGACGATGCCATCGTCGGGGTGGAGACGCTGGGCGATCTGCGGGCGTTGATGGATTGGAAAGAAGGAACGGCATCGCAGGCGGCGGGTACCTCGGCGGAGGCCGGTCCTGCTCCGGTGAGTCCCGCTGACGTGCCGGCGGCGGTGTCCCTGCCCCAGATGGCGTTCCCAAAAGAGCGGGATGCGTCTGAGCATGTGTTTCCGCGGTGGCCGTGGGGTTGGCCGATTCATGCAATTCGGGTTGCCTTCCTCGAACTCGTGATGCGCCCGCTGATCTGGGTGCTCGCCGCGCCACGGATAGTGCGCGAGACGCCGGATCTGCCGCTCAGGCCGGTACTCGTTATTGCGAATCATGTGACCGCCTACGACGGCGCGCTGATCTTGTACGCGCTGCCAGCAAGACTGCGGCGACGGGTTGCAATTGCAATGTCGGGTGAGGTGCTTATGGACCTTCGAAAGGGACGAAACCAGCAGAGCACGCTTCGCAACCTGCTCGCACCAGCTGGGTACTGGCTGGTGACAGCATTGTTCAATGTATTTCCTCTGCCGCGGCTGCGTGGGTTTCGAAAGAGTTTTGCGCATGCAGGCGAGACGATGGATCGAGGCTACTCCGTACTGATCTTTCCAGAGGGGACCCGGAGTCCCGATGGGCTGCTGCACCCGTTCAGGCCGGGGATCGGCCTGCTGGCGCAGCAGTCGCGCGTGCCCGTCGTGCCGGTAGCGTTGATCGGGCTGGGTGAGATGCGCGGAGGCAAGACTCGATGGTTCCGTTCCGGGCAGCTGGAGGTGCATGTAGGCGAGGCTGTAGCCGTTGAGGAAGGTGGAGCGCCCGCGCAACTGACCGCAAGGCTCGAGGAGAGCGTACGGCGGCTTCGATCCAAAGAATAGATCTGCGCGCTGTGTCCCTTAACGCTTTCCCGTATACGCCTTATAGGTAATTTCAACGGGGCTCTTTGCTTTGACAGCCGTTTGGTATGATTTCTCCCCAATGAGAGCCCATTGTTGCAAACTTCCCTGGTACAAGAAGGCGTTTCGTACCGACCACCTGAAAATGGACAATAATCCTGATGTTTGGCAGGAAGTGGAGACATTAATACTGCATGCCATAGAACAGGAGTGACAGTGAGCATCCTACTTCGGGTGGTAGCGGTGCCCTTGGGCGTGCTGCTTATTGGGGCACTATTTCAAGCCATAGGTTCAGCGATTGATCGACGACGCTATCCTCCACCGGGCAGGCTTGTTCCCGTGCAAGGTACCCGTCTCCATGCCTATTCGGAAGGTGAAGGCGAGCCGACGATCATATTGGAATCAGGAATCGCAGCTTCTTCGCTGAACTGGAGAGCAGTGCAAGCGGAGTTAGCGCAGTTCACGCGGGTGATCAGTTATGACCGCGCAGGTTTCGGGTGGAGCGAGGCCGCGCGCACCCCGCGCACGATCGACAATTTGGTGTCCGAATTAGAGAAGATGCTTGACTCTCTTGAGATCTCCGGACCGCTCATTCTGGTTGCGCATTCCTTCGGTAGTTTGATTGCTCGTACGTACTGTTATCGCAATCCCGATCGCGTCGAGGGACTTCTGCTGCTGGATCCAATCGATTGTGAGTATTGGCGCACGCTGCTCCCCGAAGGCAACGAACGATTGGCAATCGGTGCCAGGCTTTCAAGACGCGGTGCCTGGCTGGCGCGAGTCGGTGTGGTTCGTTTTTCCCTGATGTTGCTGTCGGCAGGAGCGAGGACGCTACCGAAATTGATCGCGCGCATGGCAAGTGGCAGCGGCGAGAGCGTTATCTCGCGCGTCACCGCCGAGGTCAGCAAGATGCCGAGCGAACTCTTGCCCGCGGTACGCGCACATTGGTCGCGCCCGCAAAGTTTTGAGACCCTGGCCCAGTATCTTTCTCGACTCACCCGGTGCGTGGATGAAATTCCATACGCATCGCTGGGTCATCTTTCGCTGATCGTGATTTCTGCCGAGAATGCAACTGAGTCAGAGGTAAGGGAGCATCGCAAGCTGGCTTCACTCTCCAGCATCGGCGAGCACGTCATCGCGGAAAGGAGCGGCCACTGGATACAGTTGGATCGGCCCGATCTGGTCGTTAGCTCATTGCAACGATCCTATCGCGTGTCTCGGAAGCCCTCTATTCCTTTCCTTTAGTGGTAAAGCCGAATCTTCCTGTTTTCTGCGTTTCCGCTCTATCCGCTGGAGCCCTGCGGATTGACCTCGCTCGCGGCGGCTCTGCGAGACTCCGCTAATGCGATACAGCGGCTACGCGACCAGAACTATCCAGATGCCGCAAGGATTGAGAACTGGCCATCGTGGAGTCTTCCAATTTTCAAATAGGCGCGTGATCAAGGCGCCGTGGTTGGATACGCGCACGGTGCCATGGGATTATTTGTCGCCTCCGGCGAAGCAGTCGACTTCACCTCGGGCGCCGAGTTCAGTCCCGTCGCGGAGCTCAATATCTGGTATCACGTCCTGAACTGCGGATTTCGGGTGGCGATGCTCGGGGAGACAGATTTTCCCTGTATCAGCAGTGAACGGGTTGGTACAGGAAGAACCTATGTCGGGCCGGCCAATCCTCCGATTGGAGATCTCGGATACGGGTCGTGGATTGAGGGCATTCGCAATGGACGATTGTACTTCGGTGATGGACGTAGTCACTTTATCCACTATCAAATCAATGGCCATCACGTGGGCACTGGCAACATAGAACTGCCAATACCCGCTACGTTAGTGGTTACCGCACAGATTGCTGCACGACTTGAGGAGAAGGCAAATCCAAAGTCACCGCGGGCGGCCTGGCGTCTCGAACATGCGCGAATCCCCGGAACGCGCAGTGTAATGGTAGAAGTAGTAGTCGGTCAGCCGTTGCTCAAAAGACAATCTCTGCGAGTGGTGAGTTGGTGGCGTTTTGGGATCGAGATCAGGATTCAGCGCATCTCCTGGGTGGGGTTGCGAATACTCCCATCCGGACACACCCATCCGATCTTCGTTCGCGCTGGAGGAAAGCCTGTCCGGGCCTTCCGGCGGAGCGCTGAGTGGTGCCTCACCTGTATCGATGCTGTTTGGCAGAGAAATCCCCTCAAATAAGAACCTCGGAATTGAAGGACGCTAAGGATGCCTACGAGCACGCCCCTACGGTGTATCGCAGAGTAGCTACCGAATGTGAGGGTTGAATGATGATTGCAAGACTAACTAGGATCTTGGTCCTTATTGCTCCGTGGTTGCGGCAGCGCATGGGCGAGCGCGACGCGCTCTGCGAGGAGACCCGGCCGGAGAAAGCATTGCCGGATAGCGTTGTGGCTCTTTCGTCAGCAAAAAACAGCCTGAAACATGCGCCATTGCTTCGAATACCAGATCGGAACGCATTTGTATCCTCCTGGAAGGCTTGATTTTTCTCTTCCATAGCTGCTGAATCTGCTGAGTTCACCAGGCACAACAACGGTATGCAACAACCGGTAGCAGAGGGGAGGCTTCTGCCTCGCCGGCTCGGTCACTTTCTCACACGGAATGGGAAGGAACTAGCTCCGTGCTGCCAGCCGACGGAGATGGTTCACACCGTGAGTAGAAATTTTGCGCTTTGAAAAGATCTTAGGACGCGCCAAATAATATCCCTGAAATAACCGGAATCCTTCTTCAAGAGCCATTTCAAATTCTTCGTTTGTTTCGATTTTTTCCGCCACGAGCATCGTGGCATTACTCTTCAGGCGACGAATAATCTCCCTGCGCTCCTCTTTATCGGAGAGCCGAAAATCGACCTTGACATAATCTGCCAGCGCGAGCAGTCCTTCCATTTTTTCGCAATGCTGAAAGTCATCGAGCGCAATCTGGTAGCCCAAGGCTTTCATTCTGCGGCAGGCAGCCAGAACCTCTTTGTCTGGCTCAACCGTTTCGAGAAGCTCAAGCACGGTCGAAGGCGGAAGCCGTGTCAACAACCCTCGGACCAATGCATCCCGTGTGCAGTTCAGAAAGGTGCGATGGCCTCCTGTGAGTTCGTCGAGTCCATGAAACATCCAGTCGCCAACCATCATCTTCGTCGCCGCGTCGGAGTCTCCAGTAAACCGGTTATCCCATCCCGAACGAGACAGTGCTTCGTAACCGAAGATCTTTCTCCGGCGATTGAAGATCGGTTGGAGCGCGAGAAAGCGGTAGTCACAGGCATCCGGGCCAGACGGCGCCCACGGAGACTTCATCCAGTTTCCAAAGCTATCGCCCAGCCTTGGAGTCTTGCGGCGTCGCCGCACTGAACCGAACATATTCAAATTTCGCCTCCTTCGAATTAACCCAAGGCACGTGCGAGAGCTACAAGCAGGCCGTCCGAGGCGGAATCGTCGCGCAAGGTACGCGGATGAACGCCCGGGAGGAACCATAGGACAACCTGTGAAGGACCCTCGCGACCAACTCCGTGCCCGTCCCAGTCGCGCCGGTGGCGGGTGGTGGCCACACGAATAGCGTTTGTTAGGCCGATTTCTTTATCCATGAAGCGAACTCGATGATCTTGCCGTACTGTTCACGGCTAACCCATTTCACGCTTTTTCGGGAGTTATTCGATATGTAGAATTCGATTACTTTTGCCACAGTCACCCCTTCCTTCTCTTCTACAGCGGGCCTGCGATCTTTATTGCTGCCCGCCCTGTGTAAAGCAATTTGCGCACCAAAGGTGCGGCGCTTCAACGCGAGAAGTGGTTAGCGGCTGACGATAAATAAGTTAGCTAAAAAGTAGGATTTGCGAATGTCACATAAGGGTTGAGTGACGACGTAGCGATGACAAGATACCGTCATTGTGTCGTCACCTTGACAGGCTCGCAGCCGCTTCCTGGTCACAACCTTCCCATGTTGATCCATCCCTACCAGATGGAAAACGCTCTTGCCCACATCAATGCCGATAACCTGCATCTGCACAAAATGAGCCTCCGTGAACCGCTCCCAACACGATCCCCCCTCTTCTCCGGCGAGATCAAGCGACCATCTCATTAACATCGGGCAAGCCAAAATCGCGGACGACGTTCGCGACGACAACCGTACGAACCTCATCCACCGACGGCCCTTTGGATCGGGCAATGGCCAGTCATCCCGGCATGCCACACTAGATGCAGTGCGTCAATCTGTCGGGAGAAAGACGTATAGTCCGAGAATTACAGCGTACAGGAGATAACGTATGAACGGTACGATACGGGACGGCACACAGGACAATGATGTCAGTACACATTGAACAACCTACAATCTGTCAATGTCGTTGAAAGTCCGCACGGCATCTACCAGAACCTTTGCCTTCTGCTTCACTGTTTTTGCGTCGTCACCCGGCCTGTAAATAGACGAGCCTGCACCGAAGCCGTTCGCTCCTGCTGCCATCCATGCAGCGATACTCTGTTTGTCGATCCCGCCGACAGGAATAACGAGGGCATCCTTAGGCAGAACAGCTTTCAAGGCTTTCAGCATAGAAGGTCCCACAACCTCGGCTGGAAACAGTTTGATGGCATCTGCCCCTGCTTTCAACAAGGCGAACGCCTCGGTGGGATTGAAGAACCCGGGAACAGCAAAGAGACCGGCTTGTTTTGCGGCGCGAATGATGGAAAGCTCGGCGTGCGGCGTTACGATCAGCCTTCCCCCCGCGCGCGCTACCTCAGTAACCTGTGCAGGATCGGTTAGCGTCCCCGCACCGATCAACATTCGATCACCGAAGACACGCGCTAGCGTCCCAATACTTTGGAACGGATCGGGTGAGTTGAGTGGTACCTCAACAATGGTGACGCCGGCCTCCTCCAAAGCATCGCCTATGAATTCGGCCTCGTCAGGCCTGATGCCACGCAAGATCGCGATCACCGGGCAACGCGATATCCATCCCCTGAGATCACTGCTCTCTATAGCCAACCCAGCCTCCTTCCGATAGCCGCAAGCCCACGTGCCGCCGCATCTTCGTCTTCGAGGGTGGCCGCGCCTCCGCAAGCCGCAATCGCTCGCTGATACAGCTTGCATAGTTGTACCGCACCCACTAGGTGAACATGCACGTCTGCTGGCATCACCGCCCGGACCTCATGCCCAATCAACAGACCCGACAGATATGAAGCCGTGGTTTCTTCCTTGAGGTCGCCAGTCAGCGCCAGGGTGCGGACGCTGAAGAGATGATGCAGCAGGCCGCCCGCATCGGCGGAACGGGCAACACCGCGAAGAAAACTCGCCTCGTCCATGGCTGCTTCCGAATTCATGAGCCTCGAGAGGATCGTGTGTTTGCGTAGCGCAGCAAACGCATCGCCCGTCATGCAGGTGAGGAAGCTCACGATGGACCGGTCCCTGAGTTTGATCCACTTCGTGTGCGTGCCTGGCAGACACACCAATCCGCAGCCGTCGCAATCGTCGACGATTCCCATCGCCTCCGTCTCTTCTCCACGCATCACCTCGGGAACACCATTAGAGTCTTCTCCCATAACGCCTGGGATCAGCATGGCTTCAGCGCCCGCAAACGATATCTTCATGACTGCCTGGGCGAGATCGTCGATCTTCACCGGGCACCGAAGGTAGTTGGCCTCAGTCCATCCCTGGCGGCTCCCCACCATACCGCACAACAGCACACGTGTTTCGCCGTTGGCGATCCAGTCCCCCACCTGCTCCTGCAGGGTTTCGGCAAACTTCCCTTCCCGCACCTTGAGGATACCGATGGGATACGATCGCCGCCCAATCACCTCTCCGGTGTTACCGAAGCGAAACGCCCGGAAGTTGCTTGTACCCCAATCGACCCCGATCAATCCTGTCCTCCCGTAAACTCTCACTTCATTGAAACAAAGGCATCCCGTGCAAACAATTGCTCGACATCACGGTTCACTGATCGCTTCGTACGATGGGCGCCATGAATAGACACACGAGAAAGCGAAGCTCGGGAAATCCTGACCATCGAGCACACCAATCTCAGTCCACGCGAAGAACCGTCTCTTGGATTCCTTCGTTAGCCACAGGTTACCCTACCGTGCCGCGTAAGTCTTACTCTGCTTATTACCCGAGTTGAAGACCGTGAAGCTTCCCTTTGGACTTGCCTTCACGACGATGTAATTTCCTTGGTCCGGTCCCTGAGGATTCGCAATATACTCGGCTGCTGTGTTGTGCTCCGCGCCACCCTCCTCCGAGTAGTGCAACTGCCACAGCGTCTCCAGGCTCGGTGACTGGCGGATCGTATCAAGCACCGGAATATTGCCACCCTTCGTAGCACCGTTATCCATAATCGCCACCCGCGGATGAATGGCATCGATCAGGGCATGGCTGGAGCTTGGACGAAATCCGTGATGCGAAACTACTAGGAGGTCCACCGTGCCAATGCGATTAACCGGGCACATAAACATGTGCTCCTTCTCCCATGTCAGATCGCCCAGGTCGAGAATCTTCAATTTGCCGAAGTTGATCAGCACGCCCAGCGAGTGCGAGTTCTCACTGCGGTCGTTCGGCTTGTTTTCGGCGATGTCGCAATACTGGTTATTCTCTCCGCCTCCAGGCAGGTTGTGATCGATCGCATTGCCGTCGCTGCTGATTACCGTGGCCTTCATGCTGCCGATAGGAAAGACGTCGCCCGCCTTAGCCGAGATGCGTTTGTACTTCCCCGTTGCCAGCACCTTTTGATAGGCGTCCCAGATCTTCATCGTCGGCCCGCCGGGCTTCGTGTCGATGTTCTCGCCATGATCAAGGAACGTCCCCACGGGAATTCTGTCGACGAGCTGAGGAACTCCACCAGCATGGTCGTCGTGATAGTGCGTCAGCAGCACGTAGTCAATCCGGTTGATTCCGGCCAGTTTGGTGGCTGCAATGATTCGGTCCGCATCGCGCCCATCATTGCCCGGCCAGCCGGTATCCACCAGCAGCGAGTGTTTGTCCGGCGTTACGAACAGGGTGGCCTGCCCTCCCTCTACGTCCACGAAATAAATCTGCAGATCGCCCTTATCGGCCGCCCGCAGCTGCGAAGGAAGAACCGCAACACCAGCTCCCAGCGCAAGGGTAAGCGCAAGGGAAGGAACTCTCATCTTCGACCGCCTCGTAAACTTCATATCACTCCCATTCAGGTTGCAAACCTATCTATATATGGTCGGCTAAAATTTGCAGTAGAGCGGAAAGCCCGATTCTCCTTCCGCTCCGCTGCAGTTTAGAACTGGAACCGCAGGGATGCCTGCAGATTCCTGGCTGTGCCTACGATCGACGTGATCTGACCAGCCTGCGTGGTTCCAATATTCGCATTCGGATATCCAAACTGCGGATGATTGAAGATATTGAATGCCTCAAAGCGGAACTGGAAGAGCATCTGTTCGTGGATAGGGAACGTCTTCAGCAGCGACATATCGAAGTTCGTCCTTCCCGGCCCGACCAGCGAGTTGCGCCCCGCGTTCCCGTAGGTGTACTGCGCCGGAATGCTAAAGGCCGACGCGCTGAACCAGTTGGTAAGCGTCTTCGGATAGTTCACCGTACCAGTCAGATTCGGTCTGCTGCCGGTGCCGGTATTCGTTGTTGACGTAGCCAGCACAGGGGAAAAGTACAGCCCCGTCTGCGTGAAGAAGATGCCGTTTGTCTGCCATCCTCCGAGCACCCAATTCAGCGGTCCTCCGCGGTTCATGAACTCCCGGCCCTTGCCAAACGGAAGCATCCAAAGGTAGCTGAGTGTGAGGCGCTGGCGCTGATCGATAATGGAGTTACTGCGCTCTGCTGAAAGAAATCTTGGGTCCTGTGGCGTCGGACCTGCGGCGCCACCGCCAAACTCCAGCGGAACGTTGTCGATCGAGTGCGCCCAGGCATACCCCATCAGGAAGTTCACCCCGTGGCTGAGGCGCTTATCCAGCGTCACCTGCAAGGCATAGTAATTTGCACTTCCCCTGGACGTCGCATACGTCACGTCGCTTAGGTTGGGGTTGATGGCATACAACGGACGCCGTGTGTTCAATGTGGTCGCCCCTGGAATCGCCTGGTTGGCGTTGTAGGGGAGGTAGATGGCCCGTCCCAGATTGCCCACACCCACAACCTTCAGCACCATGTCCAGCCGCTGGAACTCCTGCTCCATACCGAGGTTGAACTGCTCGGCATAACCGGGACGGAAGTTGGGATCAACAGAGGACTGCGCTCCGCTCGGATTGTCAGCCTGCGAGTAGTTCACCGTCGGCGCCGGTGGAAATCCCTGGCTGATTGTGCCGCCAGGAGTGATATCGCTCTGCGAGTTGCTGATCGTCAATCCAAAAGGCACATTGCGCGCGAGACGCATATTCACACTCTCGCTGCCGGACGCATTGTAGAAAAGTCCAAAGCCGCCCCGAATTACCGTTGACTCATATACCTTGTAGGCGAATCCCACGCGTGGGCCGACACCTTTCTTCCACGGCAGTACTCCGGACGTCAGGCTGACTCCGTTGCGCTCTGCTATGTCCATCTTGCCCGTTGTTGGATTGAAGTTCGACCACTGATTATGTGCTTCGCTCGGCGGGCTGAAATAGTCCCACCGTATACCGTAGTTCAGCGTCAGCTTTTTGGTCACCCTCCAATCGTCTGCCGCATAGAAACCATATTCATTCAGGCGGATGCCCGGAAAGGGGAAGGTGTAGTCATGCGCAATCAGAGTAGGAAGGCCGAGCATCATGCTCGCCACGCTGTCTCCGCCCGTTCCCGCCGGGTTGCGAGAATCCGTTAGAGCCGCCGAAAAATTGAATCTGCCGTTGCCCTGGTTGGTCTGGTAGATCGACAGCTGACGGCGACGAAAATCTCCTCCAAACTTCAGCGTGTGCGAGTTGTGCGTCCACGTCAGGTTATCCAGCTCCTGAAATGTGTTCTCTCGGCGGTACAAGGGGAGTGAACGTGTCTGCCCGATCCCGAGATACGTCGAAGGTGAGAAGATCGGCAGGTTCTGTTCCCGCGGAGTCACATTGGAATTGGGTACGCCAAGTTGATTGCCAAGACCACCGTTCTCGACAAAATCCACCGGAACGTAGTCCAGCCGGTATCTGTTGAATCCGAACCGGAAGTCATTCGCAATCGTTGGAGTGAGTATTCTCGTGTAGCTAGTGGCTACGTGCTGGACAGGCGCGGTTGAGCTGCCAGCGAAGGAAGCCTCATCGCTCAGGTGTACCGGTGTCGATATTCCAGGAATATTTGTCACTGGATACGTACTCGGCGAAATGTTCAGTGACTTCTGAATGGAATAGCGCGCGAAGAGCATGTCCTTTTCCGTTAGCTGTTCATCGACGCGTACGTCGCCTGAATCAGAATTGGTAATGATGGTCTGGCTCGAAGAGTAGTTGTTGATGCGCCCGGGACCTGTTGGCAACGGATAAGCATTGATCATCTTCATCGCAATCGGATCACGCCGCCCCACCGGAATGATGTTGTTCCCAAATGGCGTCCTGAGGAATCCTCCAGGCACGTTCGGGTTTGCACGGGTCGTCGTGGGATCATAGATGGTGGCCGTCTCACCGAAATCGCCATTGCGCATCCGAACGGTAGGGACGTTCCCTAGAAGGAACGCCTGCGTGCTCCGCCGCGACCCCTCATAGTCAACGAAGAAGAAGGTCTTATTCCTGCCGTTATAGACGCGCGGAATAACTACAGGCCCCCCAAAGGATCCGCCAAACTGGTTGAGCTTCAGCGACGGGAACGCCGTGCCTGCCTTGTTGAAGTACGTCCGCGAATCCACAGCGGAGTTGCGGATAAACTCGAACGCGCTTCCATGCAGCCGGTTCGTGCCCGACTTCGAGATCACGTCGATAACGGCACCCGAATTGCGCCCGATGTCGGCGCTATAGAGATTCGTCTGGATCTTAAACTCGCGAACGGCCTCTACAGCCGGCCGAAGCACGACCGACAGCGTAAGCCGCTCATTGTCGTCCACGCCGTCGAACAGAAAATTGTTATCTCCCTCGCGATTGCCGTTGGAGAAAATCTCTGACCCCGGCCGCCTGTCATCCGGTCGCGTGCCGCTCTGGATCGTTCCCGTAGCAGACGACCCAACTCCGGTCACACCAGGACTCAGCGTTGCCAACTGAGTAAAGTTGCGACCATTCAAGGGAAGCTGGTTCACCATCTGCTGGTTAACCACCGTGCCGATCGACGATGACTCGCCCTCGAGCAGCGGCGCTCGCGCCGTTACCTCCACAGTCTCCGACGCCTGACCGACCTTCAGCGTAAGGTCGAGCCGCACCTGCTGGTTCACCTGAAGATGCAGACCGGTCTGCACCAACTTGCTGAACCCTACCGCTTCGGCAGTGAGTGTGTAGGTTCCCGGTCGCAGGTTCGTCAGCACATAATCCCCATTGGTTGCGCTCTTGGTGCCCTGAGCTGTGCCCGTCTCGACGTTGGTCGCCGTGACTGTGACGCCGGGAACCACTGCACCTGAAGCGTCCGCAATAGAACCGCTGATCTCTGCGGATGTCGCCTGCGCTTCGCTACGCAGACTCATCAACGCGACTAACACCAATAAACATGCAGTTTTTAACACGTCGGGTCTCCTCGTCCTCATACCACAGGGGAATGCTGAGTTCATTGCGCCGATCACTCTATATCTCAAAAAACTAAAATTGCAATCATTTATTGAAATGAATTTCGTAATTTGACATAAAAGAGCGGAAAAGCCTAACGTACCCTCTCAAATGAATTGCAAAGTGCTTTCAGATAAGATGAAACCTGTACAAGCCCTTATGGTGAAGCCCAAGACAGTCCGGAAGTTAGTAGCGGCCAAGCGCGTCGATGACTCGCCGCACGATAAGTACTTTTCTCGCGCCGTCAGCAAGGCACTGGAAGCACTCGAGTTCCTGCAAAACGAAGGGAACTCTATGTCCATGAATGAGATCGCCCAGCGTTTGCGGCTCTCCAAGACCTCAGCATTTCGCCTGCTGAAGACCCTGGAAGCTACCGGCTATGTGGCCCAGGACGGCCGCGGACAATATAAGTTGGCCCCCGGCATCCATGCCGTCACGCCAACCCAATGGCTCAGCAAACTCGTGCGGATCGCCGTGCCGCACATGCAGGCGCTCACTCACGAGACGACGGAAACCGTAAGTCTGGCTGCCCTGTTCGAGAACAGGATCGAGGTCGTCGCCGTCATCGAGAGCCCTCACGTCATCCGAATGAGCAACGTCGTCGGCCACATCTTGCCGCCCAACGCCAGCTCTCTGGGCAAGGCCATCACCGCCTTCCAGCCCCCCGCAGGACGGGAGAAGTTGCTGCGCAGCTTCAAGATCTACCGCTTCACCGACCACACCATCACCGACCCTCGCGACCTGGCCCACGAGTTCGAGAACATCCGCGCTCAACGATTTGCCGTAGACCGCGAGGAGTGCGCCAATGATGGCATCTGCTTCTCTGTGCCGGTCTTTGGTCCCGGTGACGAGGTCTCCGCAGCCATCAGTCTCTCCATGCCGAAGTTCCGTCTGCGCGGCGAGGAGCACGAAGCGTCCATCATCGCCGCTCTCCGGGCGACCGCCTTGACTCTTGCTCGCGACCTGTAGGCGACCGAAGCCTCTTCTATCGATAAACCTCTCTCATCTAACTCATGTTCTACGTATTTTGAACAAAAGTTCGTTTTCTTGACGAAAGTTGCAATTTTCACTTGACGTTGGTAATCCGTCACCTATAAAGTCCCCGCTGTCGTGAAACCAGGTTTCGCGAACATCTTCTAAAGGGTTCTTTACAAGCGTGATGCGGACATCCCGTCTTTCTCTCTTTCTCGCCATTTCTGCGCTTGCAACCCACAATCTTGCAGCACAGATGACGCTCGCCTCCAGAATCGGCCACACCGACCCAAGCAAATACAAGCACAGTCGCTCTCACGACAGTGCCGGCGACATGGCCTGTGAGCTCCTCGTCTCCCCCACTGCACTCAACATCAATCTCAATTTCATGCACCGCTGCCAGATCATGCCCGGCGGCGGCGTCGGCCATCACTTCCACAACTCCACCGAAGAGATGTTTATCGTCTTCGATGGTCAGGCCGAGTTCACCGTCGACGGCCGCACCTCCACACTCAGCGGAACCGTCGGCGCCCCCGTCCGGATGGGCCACTCCCACGCGATCTATAACCCCTCCGACAAGCCGGTTGAGTTCATGAACATCAACGTCGCCTCGATCAAGGGACACTATGATGCCTTCAACCTCGGCGATGCTCGCGTAGGCGCTCCCAAGGATGCGACACCCGTCTTCATGACCATGAAGCTCGATAAGGCGCTGCTCGCACCCATCAAGAATCACAACGGCGGCGAGGGCACGGTCCGTTACCGTCGCGCGCTCGACCCAGACGTCTTCCTCACCAACTGGGCCTATGTCGATCACCTACTCATTCCCGCTGGCGCCTCCGAGGGCCTGCACCGCCATCGCGGAGTCGAGGAGATCTACTACGTCCTCAACGGAGACGGCCAGGTACGTGTCAACGACGAAACCGCGGAGATCCACAAGGGCGATGCCGTCCCCATCCGCCTCAACGAGCCGCACTCTCTAACCAGCACCAGCGGCGATCTTGAGCTGATGGTCGTCGGCATCTCGACGCAGAAGAACGTACTCGACACGGAACTCGGTGCTCCCGCACACCACTGAAAACAGTGCTCCATGAGCTGCTTTATGAAGGGAGAAAGAATGCTGACCGGTAAAACTGCGCGGATTACGCTCTGTTCCCTTCTCGCCCTTCCGATCGCATCCCTGGCGCAACAATCGCCAGAGCTGGCGCAACGGATCGCGCACACCGACCCCGCAAAGTATCAGCACCTCACCTCGGTCCACAACGGCTCCGGCCCCATGGATTACATGGCGCTCTTCGACGTCAAGAGCTCGCAGTCCGCGAAGTTCAACCTCGGCACAAACCTCTTCTTTCTGCATCGCGGCGTGCTTCCCCCCAATGGAGGCATAGGAGCGCACTTCCACAATCACTGCGAAGAGATGTTCATCATCCTCGACGGCGAATCGCAGTTCACTATCGACGGCCGCACCTCCGTGCTCAAAGGGCCGGCAGGAGCGCCCGCTCGTCTCGGGCACTCGCACGCGATCTCCAACACTTCCGGCAAGACCGTCCAGTGGATGAACATCAACATCGGCCTAACGAAGGGCTTCTACGATGCCTTCAACCTCGATGACCCACGAGTGGGAGCCCCCGTCGATCCAATCCCGACCTTCATCGCGATGCATCTTGACCGTTCCTTGCTGAAGCCCGTCTCCAACATGCATGGTGGCAGCGGCACCGTGCAGTATCGACGCGCACTCAACCCCAGCGTCTTCTTCTCCTCGTGGTCCTATGTCGATCATCTGCTCCTTCCGCCAGACACCTCGGTCGGTCCTGACACACAGCCTGATATGAGTGAGGTCTATTTCGTGCTCTCTGGTGAGGGTACGGTCACGCTCAACGGCGAAAAAGCCGCGATCCACGCGGGAGACGCAGTCCCCGCCGGCCTCGGTGAGACGAAATCATTTGCCAGCACCGGCTCCGCGCCACTCGAGTTCATGATCTTTGGTATCGCACGCGATATGGCCGCCAAGGAAGCGTACATGACCTCGCCAACCGGGATGACCGGCCTCGTACCGACAGAAAAAAAATGAGTTCAACCAACAAGGAGCCTTCGCAATGCCTAAGGTAATCGACACCCACGCACATCTCGGCGAGTGCTGCGTCTTCGGCCTCTACGGTACCGAGGAAGATATGATCCGCCGCATGGACGAGTGCGGCGTTGACGCCACCATCGTGCAGCCCTTTCCCGGAGCCAGGGACTACGTGCATCGCCACGACGAGATCGCCGAACTCTGTGCGAAGCATCCCGGCCGCTTCTTCGGCCTCGCCAGCCTCAGCCCACACGTCGGCCGCGACAAGTACGAACGCGAGGTTGAGCGCTGCATCAAGGAGCTCAAGTTCGTCAGCGTCAAGCTGCACACCATCGGTCACGGCGTAAACCCGCTCACCGAGGACGGCGACCTGGTCTTCGCCACCGCGCATGCACTCGGAATCCCCTGCATGGTCCACACCGGCGCCGGAATTCCCTTCTCGCTCCCCGCGCTCTGCATCCCCGCAGCCAACAAGTACCCCGACCTCAAGATCGTCCTCGCCCACGCCGGCGGAGGAATCGTCTCCGCAGAAGCCCAGGTAGCGGCCTCCATTTGCGACAATCTGTACCTCGAAACATCTTGGTGCCTCGGCGAAGACATCCGCTGGATGATCAACACCATCGGCCCCGACCGCGTCATGATGGGAGCCGACCTCCCAAGCAACGTTCCCGTCGAGTTCGCAAAGTACCGCGCGCTGGATCTAGAAGCCGAGGTTTACAACAAGGTCATGGGCCAGACAGCCGTCGAAGTCTTCAACTTGAAGTGGTAAGGAGGCCCATGTTCGTTCTGCATGTTGAACTCAAGGTGAAGTCCGGGTCGCAGGCTAATCTCGAAAAGACCTTCGTCGAGCGCTTCTACCGGGCCATATCGGCACAAAGTGGTTTCGTCGCAGCAGAGCTTCTGCGCTCGAATGATGACGAAACCAGCTACCGCTTGTGCCTGAGCTTCGATCAGTGGGCTTCGCAGCAAAAATGGGTGGCCACCGATCTGCATCAGGAGGTCTGGCCGCTCGTTGAAGATCTCTGCGAGAACTACGCCGTCGCCGGATACACCGCTATCTAGAGCTGCTTCGATAAAAAAGGAAAATGAGGCTCTTCTATGCAGCGTGCCGTCCCCGACTACATCTCCAGCTCCGTTCCCGTGCCAACATCTGCGCGGGTACCGTGGTACAGCAGCACCTTCCCCACCTACTTCGGAATTTTCCTCTGGGTTGGCTTCTATCTGAAGATAGCCGAGCCGACGATCGGATACGCCAGTCTTGGCCTCTGCCTGCTCGCTCTCCTCGTCGCCGGCCTGCTCTGTTTCGCACTCTATTATTGGGTGCCAGCGATGCTCGGCATGCAGAGCGGACGGCCGCTCTATGTCGTCGGCTCCTCTACCTTCGGAACCTCGGGCGGCTATTTCATTCCGGGACTCATGATGGGCTTCCTCCAGATCGGCTGGGTCGCTGTAATCGGAGCCGTCTCGGCAGACTTCATCATGAAAGGGCTGAACCTCACCTCGCGAACCCTCTATTGCGTGCTCGTCGTCGTCTGGGTCTACAGCCTGGGTTGGGTCGCCATCAAAGGCATCCACCACGTCGCGCGCGTCGCGAAGTTCCTTAACTGGGTCCCGCTCTTCATGGTCCTCATCGTCTTCTGGGCCAACCGCGACGGCATCGCACGCTACCAGCCGGCGCACACGCAGCCGCTGACCGGCTTCCTCAACGTCCTTAGCATCGTCATCGGCTACTTCGCCACAGCAGGAGCCGCAGGGGCGGACTTCGGGATGAACAATCGCAACCGCAAAGACATCCTCCTCGGTGGCTCGCTCGGAATCGTCGGCGGCGCGCTCATCGCAGGCGGCCTTCCACTTCTCTCCATCGCAGGGTATCTCGGACGCGGCATCGGTCCCACGAGTTACGACTACACGGCTGCCATTGCCAGCGTCGGCACTCTGGCTCCAGTAATGTTCTTCCTCTTCGCTATCGCCTCCATGGTGCCTACCTGCTTTTCGTCGTTCATCGCATCGAACAGCTTCAGCACCATGCTGCCGAAGATCCCGCGCATGGTCTCGACCTTCATCGCTCTCACCATCAGCATCCTCCTCGCGGCCACTGGAGTCGCAAACAACCTCGTCGGCTTCTTCAGCCTCGTCGCCGCGTCGTTTGGCCCCATCTGCGGCGCGATGGCTGCCGACTACCTCCTCGCTGGACGCCGCTGGAGCGGACCGCGGATCGGTATCAACTGGGCAGGATACATCGCCTGGCTCATCGGCTTCCTCGTCGGCATTCCCGAGCACATCCCCGGCCTGCCGCCCGCACTCCTCAAGGCCGACAACCCCTCCAGTCTCTATTCCTTCTTCGTAGGCTTCATCATTTATCTTGTTCTCGCCAAGGTGGGTATGCGTTCTCCTGTAGTTGAAGCAGGAAGCAACACGCCGCAGCAACTATCCGTCTGAACTCTTTCTCCATAACGAATACCGCGAACCCGGCAGGAGTAACCCTCTCATGAATCGAAGAACCTTCCTTCAATCCCTCTCGGCAACAGCGCTCTCCGCTGCAGCGGGCAGCTTTCCTGCCTTCGCTTCACTTCCAAAGATGAAGATCACGCGCGTGCGTGCCTACTTTCCGCCCAACCCGAATCCGCTCTTCAACCAGAGCGACGTCGTCGTCACCATCGAAACTGACGCGGGTATCACTGGTATTGGCGAAGGCGGATCGAAAGACACGCTGGCCCAGTCGGCCGGCCGCCTCATCGGCCGCGACCCGCAATACATCGAACAGCTATGGCAGGATATGAATCGCGCCTTCTTCTATCCTCCGGGACGAGAGAAGACAGACGCCATCGGCGCGCTCGATCTCGCCCTCTGGGACATCAAAGGCAAAGTGCTCAAGCTGCCCGTACACGAAATACTGGGCGGCATGGTCCGTAAACACGTCGAGTGCTACAACACCGCCGGCCTCATTCCCGGCATTACCCAGGGAATGCCCATCAAAGACCGCGCCCGTATCACCGTCGAGGCCGGCTACCGCGCCTTCCGCTTCGGCGCCGCCGACACTAAAGCCAACACCACCTTCAACACCCGCGAGCGCATCAACAAGGTCCGCGAAGAGTGCGGGCAAGTACGCGAAGGAGTCGGACCAGACGGCGACTGGTGCATCGACTTCCATCAGCGCTTCGATCTCGCCGACGCCATCCGCGGCTGCAATCTCATCGAAGAGTACAACCCCCTCTTCGTCGAAGACCCCGTCCGCGCCGAAGCCTTCCTGCAGGACGTCCCCACCCTCCGCAGCAAGGTCAACGTTCCCCTCGCCGCAGGCGAAGAGTGGGGCAACCGCTGGGACTTCAACCCGCTCGTCGAAAACCACAGCATCGACTATGTGCGCGCCACCCTGCCCAACGTCGGCGGAATCACCGAGATGATGAAGATCGCCGCACTCTGCGAGACCCACTTTATCGGAATCGTCCCCCACTTTACCGGCCCCATCGCGACTGCCGCACTCGTAAATTGCCTCGGCACCTATTCAGGACCCGTCCTGATGGAATACAACTATCAGGGCCGTACTTTGCCTCATCTTCCCGTCTGCCTGGACTTCAAAGACGGAAAACTGTTTGCAAACGAAAGGCCTGGACTAGGAGTTGAGCTGGACTTCAAACAGTTGACCCAGATCGCCGAGTTCACCGAACCCGTCACCGCGCGCGCGCAGACTTACTTCCGTCCGGATGGTTCCATCACCAACTGGTAGATATCCAACGAAGCCACGAACAGCAGTAAGAGTGAGATCAGAAGGCGCATGATACAGAACCGGAAGCCCGCCACCGCTCTGCCCATGCGCTACCTCCTCGTCGTCCTTCTCTTTCTTCTCAGCTCCGTCGCCTACCTCGACCGGACCAACATCTCGATCGCCGGAATCCAGATCAGCCACGAGTACGCGATCGACAACACCCATCTCGGCTGGATCTTCAGCGCCTTCCTGATCGGATACGCCGTCTTCCAGGTCCCCGCCGGGCTGCTGGCGCATCGCTTCGGCTCGCGGCGGCTACTCACCTTCGCCGTAGTCTGGTGGGGAATCTTCACCGTTCTCACCACACTTGTCCCGCCCTCCATCGGCAACGCAGTCGCCGTCCTCATCCTCGTGCGGTTCGCGCTCGGTGCCGGCGAGGCCACCATGTACCCTGCCGCAAGCCAGTTCGTGGAGCGGTGGTTCCCCGTGCCCGAGCGCGGAAAGGCCAACGGCATCATCTTCGGCGGAGTTGGCGTCGGCTCCGGCTTCACGCCGCCCATCGTTACCGCCATCATCCTGCACTTCGGCTGGCGGGCCTCCTTCTGGTTCAGCGCCGTCTGCGGCATCATCGCCGGTATCGTCTGGTACCTCTCCGCGCGAGACACGCCCGAAGAGCACCCGCGCGTGGGCGAAAAGGAACTCGCGCTCATTCGAGCCGGGCGCGGGCCGGAGCATACCGAATCCGCGAAGCGCAGCGTCCCCTGGCGTCGCATCTTCTCCAGTAAAGAGATCCTCGCTCTCACCCTCAGCTACCTGGCCTTTGGCTACGTCGCTTGGGTCTTCTTCGGTTGGTTCTACATCTACCTCGCCCAGGCCCGCGGACTCAACCTCAAGACCAGCGCCGTCTACTCCATCCTTCCCTTCATCGGTATGACTATCGGTGCCATGGGAGGCGGCGTCGCCAGCGACTGGCTTGCACTGCGCTTCAGCCTGCGAACTGGCCGCTGCATCCTCCCCTGCTTCGCCATGGCCACCACCTCCGTACTGCTCATCGCAGGCTCCCGCGCAGAACAAGCGAGTACAGCAGGCATTGTGCTCGCGCTCGGCGCCGGTGTCCTCTACATCGCACAGAGCTGCTTCTGGGCCATCACCGCCGACTTCGCAGGCGAATACGCAGGCCTTGCCTCCGGAATCATGAACATGGGTGCGCAGGTCGGCGGCGCCGTCGCCACATCCCTCACACCATTCCTCGCCGCGCGCCTGGGATGGCACACAGCATTCTTCACCGCCGCCGGACTAGCTGTAGTCGGCGCATTGTCGTGGCTGTTAGTCGACCCCACCCGCAGCCTCGCGCTACCGGCCAACGTCCTCGAGCCAACGCTTCAGCAGAACTAGTACGTCGCCCTGCCCCCGCTCAAATCGAACACTGCCCCCGTGGTGAACGAGTTCTCCTCCGAGACCAGCCACGCCACCATCGCACTCACCTCTTCTACTTTAAGAAAGCGCCCGCGCGGAATCTTCGAGAGCATAAAGTCGATGTGCTCCTGGCTTACCTGCTCAAAAATGCGCGTCTTCGCTGCTGCGGGTGTAATGCAGTTCACCGCAATGTTGTAGCTCGCAGTCTCTTTACCGAGCGATTTGGTCAATGCAATCACTCCCGCCTTCGATGCACTGTAACCGGATGCCGTCGGATTACCCTCCTTGCCCGCAATCGAAGAAATATTCACGATGCGTCCATAGTTGCGTTCGACCATGCCAGGAACGATCGCGCGACAACAAAGAAATATCCCCGTGAGATTGATCTCCATTACTTGGCGCCATGCGTCAATTGGGTATTCCCATGTCTTAAAATTCGGCCCCGCAATCCCTGCACTCGCTACCAGGATGTCGATCGCGCCGTGCCGCGTAATTGTATGCGCTACAGCGGCATCGATGTTCGCAGCATCCGAAACATCCACTACCTCCGTCGTCACCGTTCCAGCGTTCTGTAGCTTTTCCGATGCACTTTGCAAAAGCGCCGCGTCCCTGTCCCACAGCGCGACCGAGGCTCCTGAGGCAACCACTCGCTCCGCAATGGCGAACCCAATGCCCTGCGCGCCCCCTGTAATCACAGCATGGCGTCCGTTCAGATCAATATGATTCACGTCTATCTCCGCGAGATAGTTATAACGCAGGCTGGTTCTCTGATGTAAAACCTGAAGGGTGATGAACCAAAGCGATTTGGAAGGATTTGAGCGCCGGGCTGGACTTCTGCCGCGTCCACGGCTTGGGAGATCAGGGTGGCAATCGTCATAGGCCCCACGCCGCCCGTGACCGGAGTATTTGCAGAACAACTTCCGATAGCGGAAGAGAGTTCGATATCGCCAACTTTTCCCGGATGTGAGCCCGCGTCCACAACTACGGCGCCCTCTCGAATCCAGGTCCCCTTAATGAACTCGGGCTTTCCAAGTGCACCTATGAGCCCCGCAGCCTGCTCGAATCCCAAACCGCAGAACCCGTCTAAGAACCGAACCACTAAAGAAGGACGGGTGGCCGGGTGGCCCATTCATGCAGTCTCATCGTATGAGTCGGCATTCGAGCAAAGCTCGAACCCCTTCCACTCCGGCCTAGGCAAGACTCCCGACGCAGCCCCCATCTTCTGCCAGAAAACTCCATAGCCATCGATCTCCTGAATAGGAGAGCCTATCTTCCGGCCCTCACGAAAGTCCTCCACTGCCTTTCGGCATCCCGGAACCGCTCCATAGTCATCCACAATCACGAAGCCGCCCGGCGAAACCTTGTCATACAGATGAACCAGCGCATCCATCGTGGACTCGTACATATCCCCATCCAGCCGCAGGATCGCCAACTCCTCGATCGGCGCAGACGGCAGCGTCTCCGAGAACCATCCTTCAAGGAACCCGACCTGATCGTCCAGCAGCCCATACTTCATGAAGTTCGCCTGCACCTGCTCCCGCGAGATCGCAAGCTCCGAAAACGTATGGTGCATGTCCCCGCAGTCCGCGGCCACGTCCGGACTCGGCTTCGGAAGCCCGCAGAAGGAGTCCGCCGCCCATACCCTCCGATCCGTCACTCCATAAGCCTTTAGCACCGCCCGCATCATGATGCAGGCCCCACCCCGCCACACACCCGTCTCGATAAAATCACCCGGAATCTTCTGTTCCAGCACATACTCCGCGATGCGTCGCAGATTCGTCATCCTCGCATTGCCGATCATGCTGTGCGCCTGCGATGGCCAGTCCCGGCCCAGCTGGCGCAGCTCATTCCGGTATTCGTGCGGCGACCAGCGATCCTGATTCGGGTCCTCATAGATCACATTGATCAAACACCGCTGCACCAAATCCAGGTATAACTCCTGCAGACTCTGCTCGTGATTGGCAGGCTGAGGCAACACCTCCGCCAGAATCCGCACCGCCGAGCGCTGCGAGAAATGTACGAATCCCCTTTGCTCCAACTCCCTCCGCCTCCGCTCGTCGCGAACTAGCTCCAGACATCCTGCAACTATCTTCTCTGCCGGAAACACCGCAACCGCATCCGCATACGTTCCCATATCCGGCGAAGGCTCGCTCACGACGGCCTTCGAGTTCGCCAGCAGGTAGCTCACACGCACGATCTCAAAGAGATTCGTCTCATAGTAGTGAAGGTTCAACACCACCCTGGCACGAGCAATCAGCGCATCCCGCTCCCTCCCATACACACCGAAGGCGCAGTGAACGTTGATCCCGGCCTGTTCCAGTTGAAGCAGAATCTTCCGGCGATGTTCATTCACCGAGCCATAGAACAGCACATCGATATCCTGCTCCGCCTGCGAGACGATACGGCGCAGCTCCGGAGCATATCCGATCTCGACCAGGCGCGGCGGATAGAGACACCCGGCCTCCTTCCACCTTTCCAGGTTCACCGGGCTGTAGTCCCAGATCGTATGCCGTTCCGCCAACCGGCGATACGCCTCAGAAAGATGGCTCGCTCCCAGCTGCTCCAGGTTATAGATCACGGTTCCCTCGGGAAGCGTCTTCATCTCCGCCTCGCTGAGCAGATGAGCTCCCAGGATGATATTCGTCGCCTGACGATCGACGATGTTCTCGATGACGGCCGCTCTATGACCAAGCGCCTTCAAAGCGAAATGCAAAGTCTCGGCAACCTCCTGAAAGCAGGAGCTGTGAATGTAACCGCTAGGACGAATGATCGAGATCAGGTAGTCAGCCATGGTAATCCTGACGACCGAGGAAGCATCCCGCAGGCCAAACGAATGGCCCCTCTCGTGTGAGAAATCTAATTCAGACAGGTGTGCCGGGACGGTTTTTCACGAACGTGTAATTGCAAGTTACCTTCTACTGCACGCTGTAGAAGCTGTAAATCGCAGTATAAGGAACGCGCAAAGACCGGCCCGCATGTTCCACATCGCAACCGGTGCTGGGCGCGTCGCCCCCGTGAGTATCGGACCGGCGAACCAGGGTAACCTTCGAGAGCGCCCCGGCGGGGCTTTCGGAAGGAGTCGCCGAAAGCAGGAGCCACGGAATGCTGGCGGAGTCAGGCGACGGAGCTTTCACCAGAACTTTACCTGAGACGGAGCTTCCATCCTGCCAGGTCCAAACAGGACCCGCACCATGGGTTCCAACCTGCTTATGCGTCGAAAGGTCGAAGAGCTTCGCTACAGGAGCCTGAAAGATCCAGGCGAACCCCGACCCCTGCTGCATGCACTCGTAAATCTGTACCCCGTGCCCCGCAGTGAGGTACACCACATGAGCTCCCGAAGGGGGTAAGGTCGAGTCAGTCGTTTGCGAAACAAATAGAAAGGCAGAAAGAAACAAGACAGTCAGCATCTTTACCAGACGACCAACAGCGAAAAGGGTTAGGCTCCTTACCCATCTCTCGCTTTTCACATCCCCCCTGTAACCAAACGCCAAAGCGCAGACACCTCCGGGTACGCAAACACCTTCAAGGCGTCTACCGCCGGGCAAGTACAATTTCTCCACTTCGAAAAGAGGACCGATGCTCTCTCTCAAACTCTCTGCACTCGCTCTATTCGCTGCAGCTCCGCTGTTCGCTCAGTCTGCCGCCACCCTCCACTCCGCAACCGATCTCGCCCAGGTCGAGACCAGATTGACTGCCACCGCCAAATCCAGTCCCTCCGGTGTAGGAATAGACACCATCGACGACTTCGGCTCCGCCCGCACCCTCATGGTCGTCCGCGTTCATACCGGCGATGCCGAGCTTCACGACCGATGGGCCGACCAGATGTACATCACCAAAGGAACGGTCACTCTTGTCACCGGAGGAGCGATGAAAGGCGGCCACACGCTCGCTGGCCAGGAGGGCGAAACCCGTGGCCCGTCTGTGGACGGCGGCCAGGAGATCGTCCTCCACGTCGGAGACACAGTCCACGTCCCCGCCGGTGTACCGCACTGGGTCAAGGTTCCCCCCGGTACCACCACCACCTATCTCATCTTCAAGGAGAAGTAGACGGCAGGATCCCGGCCCCATTGATACGGATCTCTTATCTCGGGTGCCCCATTCACGCGGTTTCACCGCTTGAGTGGGATATTCGCGCGGAAAACGCGAACCGCTTCCAGGTACCGGCAAGCCTCCAGGCTTGGCCCTCTCTGCTGCACGAAAAGAAAAGGGGCTTTAGTCTAAATCCCACTTTTTCGACACGTCATTCTGAGCAAAGCGAAGAATCGCAGTGGTTCTCCGCCCCATTCATGCAGTCTCATCGCATGAATGAGGCCGCCGCGCAAAGACGCCAGATGTCGGGTGCCCATTCACGCAATCTCATCGTATCGGTGGCAATGGAGGGCAGTCAGAGCAGGCAGGAAGCAGAGCCTCCTCAAGCCAGCCCAACCTCACGCTCCGCCCGTCTTCCCCCCAGATACCCAAACAGCGCAATGTAGATATAGCAGACCGCCGGAATCACAAATGCGTGCTGCACGCCGATCTTATCCGCCAGATGTCCCTCGGCCAGCGGAATCAGCGCACCGCCCACAATCGCCGCCACCATCAGGCTCGAGCCCTTGCTCGTCAGCGGCCCCAGCCCCGACAGCCCGACCGTGAAGATGCTCGGAAACATCACCGAGTTGAACAGCCCCACCGCCAGAATCGCCCACATCGCCGTATGCCCATGCGTCAGGATCGACATCACCACCAGCCCGAACGCCACCACGGCCGCCGTTCCCAGCACCGTGCTCGTCTTGAGCTTCGTCAGCAGCCACGACCCGATAAACCGCCCGATCATCGCCCCGCCCCAGTACAGCGAGACGTACTTCGCCGCCGTCCTCTCCGAAAACGCCGCAATATCCGGCAGCCCGAAGTAGTTCACCAGGAAGCTCCCGATCGACACCTCTGCCCCGACATATACAAAAATCCCCAGCGCCCCCGCCAGCAGTACTGGATGCTTCCAGATGCTGTCTCCGGTCGTATCCGCATCCAGCTCGCCGGGACGGATGTCGCGCGTAAAGTCCATCGTCGGCATCTTCAGCACGGCAAACGAGATCGCCAGCAGCACCAGCGTCAGCCCGATTCCCATATATGGCAGCCGCACCGAAGAGGCCTGCTCCATCCGGTACTGCTGCAGCGCCGCGGCGGAAAACGACTGCAGCCTCTCCTGTGTCGCCTGGGTCGAGCTCAGAATCAACGCGCCGCCAAAGAACGGAGCCACAAACGTTCCGAAGGAGTTGAACGCCTGGGCCAGATTCAGGCGCGCCGCCGAGGTCTCCGGCGGTCCCAGGTTCGCCACATAAGGATTCGCCGCCACCTGCAAACTCGTAATTCCCGCCGCCAGGATCACCAGAGCCGAAAGAAACAGGGCGAACGAAGCCGCCGTCGACGCTGGAAGGAACAGAAACGCGCCCGCCGCCATCACCAGCAGGCCGATCACCATCGTTCCCTTGTAGCCGCGCCACTCCACCAGCTTGCCCGCCGGCAGCGCGAAGATGAAATACGACGAGAAGAAACAGAACTGCACCAGCATCGCCTGCCCGTAGTTCAGGTCAAAAATGCCCTTCAGGTGCGGAATCAGGATGTCATTGAGGCACGTCAGAAAGCCCCACATGAAAAAGAGCATCGTCGCGATGCTCATGGCCCGGATGTCGGTCTTGCGCGCTCCGGAGTACTGTGTCGTGGCTGCTGTTGTTCCAACGCCGATGGCCATATCTCTGGGTAACCTCTGCCGGGCAATAAAACGGTTAAACTCTTCCAGCCCATCCCATCCTAATACGCTTCGATGGCCCTATGCTTCCCAGGGCGGACCCCAACGCTTCGATGGCCCGACGCGCTTCCCAGAGCCGACCACTCCTCCCGCAAAGCCATCGCCAGATCCCCCAGACTCGATCCCACATGCCACTCTCGAAAATGCGGCAGAAAAACCCATGCCCCCGAAGAGTGTCATCCTAAAAATGCGGCAGAAACCCGCGCCCCGGAAGAGTGTCATCCTGAAAATGCGGCAGAACCCACCCCGGAAGAGTGTCATCCTGAGCGAAGCCTCTCGTAGTTTTATCGCGAGAGGCGAAGTCGAAGGATCTGCGGTTCCACTACCTAACGCCACCGCCCGCTTTCCTTCACGGCGCCCTGCCAAAAACCTGTCAAGTCTCCACAAGACCTAAACCTTCATCCATCAGTCACATTGCCAGTGCCGATCAGTTTCCCCTCCCCCGCTATACTTAAATCAGGGACTGAACCGGAGCGCATGCCCATCCGAAACACCGGGCACGCGTCGTTTAAACTTCACAGGTACCGACCTAACTTACATCGTTTGAATATTTTGCACACTTAAGACGGGGGAGGGGACGCTCTCCAGTCACTTACGGAAGAAGATAAAGAGCCAGATGACTACACCTCGCGACCGGAACCTCCGCATGCCCGCCGAATGGGCTCCCCACACCGCCACCTGGATCGCGTGGCCCCACAACGCCGAGGACTGGCCCGGAAAATTCCAGCCCATCGCCTGGGTCTACGCCGAGATCGTTCGCAACCTCTCCTGCTGCGAAGACGTCCACATCCTCGTCAACGACGAAGGCTCGGAGAAGCGCGCCCGCCGCATCCTTCTCCGCGCCGGAGCCAACATGGCCCGCCTCCACTTCCACCCCTGGCAGACCGACCGCGTCTGGCTCCGCGACTCCGGCCCCATCTTCGTCAAAAATCCCCAGGGTGAGCTCGCCCTCACCAACTGGCGCTTCAACGCCTGGGCCAAGTACGACAACTGGCGCCGCGACGACCAGATCCCGCACCACATCGCCAAACTCTACGGCCTCGAGGAGTTCCAGCCGAAGATCACCGGCGAAGATGGCAAAGATCACCGCCTCGTCCTCGAAGGCGGCTCCATCGACACCAACGGAGCAGGCGTCCTTCTCACCACCGAAGAGTGCCTCCTCTCCGACGTCCAGCAGCGCAACCCCGGCGTCTCCCGCGAACAACTCGAGCAGGCCTTCCACGATTACCTCGGCATCGACCACACCATCTGGCTCAATCGAGGCACCGCCGGGGACGATACGCACGGTCACGTCGACGACATCACCCGCTTCGTCGCCGAGGACACCATCCTCACCTGCGTCGAGCCCAGCACCCACGACGAGAACCATCTCCCTCTCGCCGAAAACCTCGACCGCCTCCGCTCCGCCCGCAACCTCGACGGCAAGCCCTTCAGAATCGTCGAGATGCCCATGCCCGCGCCGGTCGTCTTCGATAACCAGCGCCTCCCGGCCAGCTACGCGAACTTCTACATCGCCAACGACCTCGTCCTCGTCCCCACCTTCAACGACGCCAACGACCGCCATGCCCTCAACATCATCGCCGGCTGCTTCCCAGACCGTCGTGTCACCGGAATCCACTGCACTGACTTCATCTGGGGTCTCGGCGCGCTACACTGCATGACACAACAAGAGCCTGCGTAAACCGATTCGCCTACGCTGGCATCCAAAGATGTTTTACTGTTACGTTTCGTAATTAATTTCGGAGACCTGATGCGAACCATCGCCTGCGCCCTGATGTTCTCGGCTGCCATTGCTGCAACGGCCCAACAGAAGCCCATCATCCTGCACGATGCAGCCCTCGTCGACGGCACCGGGGCTCAAATTCGCCCGCACGTCGACATCACACTCCACAAGGGCTACATCGAGAGCGTCAAGCCCGCCTTCAAGAAGGCTCCCAAGGATGCAGACATCATCGATTGCACCGGCAAGACCGTCATCCCGGGGCTCATCAGCGCGCACTCGCATCTCGGCATCCTGCTCGACAACGCCACCCCATCGGCGAATGCCTACACCACCGAGAATGTCACCGCCGCTCTCAACCAGTTCGAACGCTATGGTGTCACCACCATCGTCTCGCTCGGCCTCAATCGTGATCTGGTCTACGAGCTTCGCGACCAGCAGCGTGCAGGCAAGCTCGGCGGAGCCACTCTCCTCACCGCCGGCCGCGGCTTCGGCGTGCCCAACGGCGCGCCCGGCCTAGATGTAGCGCCCGACCAGATCTATCGCCCCGCCAACGCCGACGAAGCCCGTAAAGACGTCAATGAACTCGCCGGGCACCACGCTGATCTCGTCAAGTTCTGGCTCGACAGCGGTCACGGCAAGATTCCTCCGATGGATCCCGCCGTCTACACCGCCATCCTTGAAGAGGCGCACAAGCACCACATGAAGGTTGCCGCACACGTCTACAACCTTGCCGATGCCCGCAGCCTGGTCAACGCAAACATCGATATCCTCGCTCACTCCGTGCGCGATCAGGCCGTCGATCCCGCCTTCGCCCAGTCGCTCATCGCTCACAAGATCTGGTACATCCCCACCCTCACTCTGGACGAAACCTTTTACGTCTACGCCTCAGATCCCGACGTCATGAAGTCGTCCTTCTTCCAGCAGGCCGCCGGCCCACAGCTCCTCGCAAAGCTCCAGGCCCCTGACTACGCCGAGAAGACTCTTGCCTCACCGCAGACCGAGCAGGCGAAGAAAGACCACGAGATTGCCATGAAGAATCTCAAAACTCTTTACGATGCTGGAGTCAGCATCGCCTTCGGCACTGACTCTGGCGCAGTACCGGGCCGCATCCCCGGCTTCACAGAGCACCGCGAGCTCGAAGACCTGGTCGCGGCCGGCATGACTCCTCTGCAGGCGATCACACTTGCGACCGGCGAGAACGGACGCCTGCTGCACGAGCTCAACCCGAAGCTCAGCGTCGGCCTCATCAAGCAGGACTACTCCGCCGACCTGCTCATTCTCTCTGCCGATCCTCTGATGGACGTTCGGAACACGCGTCACATCGAAGCCGTCTACCACCACGGCGTCCTCGTTCCCAACACTCCGCCACAGAACTAGATCGCCACACGGAACTGAATGAAACCGCGCGAACAGCCTGACGCCCCCGAACAGCGTGACGCTTTCGATGAGCGCATGATGCGCCTCGCCATCGCCGAGGCGCGCGCCGCAGAGGCGGCAGGCGAGGTCCCCGTCGGTGCCATCGTCCTTGCGGCTGATGGCGAAACAATTCTCGGACGCGGCCAGAATCGCGTCCTCCGCGACAGCGACCCTACCGCGCACGCTGAGATCGTCGCCATGCGCGAGGCCGGCCGCGCCCTGTCCAACTACCGCCTGCTTACGCCGGAGGGTGGCTGCACCCTCTACGTCACGCTGGAGCCCTGCGCCATGTGCGCCAGCGCCATCCTGCACGCCCGCATCGCACGGCTCGTCTACGCCGCCGACGATCCCAAGGCGGGGGCCTGCGGCAGCGTTCTCGAAGTGATGAATCACCCGCAGCTCAATCACCGCACCGAGGTCCGCACCGGCATTCTGGCTGAAGAGTGCAGCCGGATGCTGAGCAACTTTTTCCTCGCCAGACGCGGAAGGCAGCGCGTCGACCCGCATCCTATGGATGCAGAGGAGGCCCTCCTCGGAGGCAACGATGGCGACGAAGAAAAAATGGTCCGCAAAAGTTGATACCGATTCCACACATCCCGATGAAGGTCTGTTCAAAAAAAGTCCGTCCACAATCGCCAAAGCATTAGCTTCAAAGAGGATCTCGCCCAAGGGCCCAGGCTCGCGTAGGCGGATGTTGACCTTCTATAGCAACAGAGCCGGAAAGAATCTTCCGGCGGAACGAAAGACTGCTCTCAAAAAGGCGAAGACGATCCTCTCCGGAATCATCGCCGACCAGAAGGAAAAGCCTGCCGCCCAAAAATCTTCTACACAAAAGGCTGCAGCAAAGAAGGCAACACGAGAGGCAGTGAAAAAGGTAACGACTCGCACAAAGAAGAAGGCTACAAAGAAAGCAGCGTAAGACAGTTCCGCTCACGCAAAGGGGTTTCATGCCAGGCCGCCTCTCCGGAAGAGTCGCCATCGTCACCGGATCTTCTTCCGGGATCGGCCAGTCCATCGCCATCCGTCTCGCCACCGAGGGAGCAAACATCGTCGTCGACTACCGCAGTCACCCCGAAGGCGCCGACGATACCAGGAAGCAGATCGAGGCGGGTGGAAGCAAGGCCATCACCCTGCACGCCGACGTCTCGAAGCTCGAAGACACACGGAAACTCGTCGAGCAGGCATGGCAACATCTCGGTGGCTGCGACATTCTCGTCAACAACGCCGGTATCGAGAAGGATGCCGACTTCTGGGACGTCACCGAAGAGGACTATGACGAGGTCCTCAATGTAAATCTCAAAGGAGTCTTCTTTCTCACCCAGGCCTTCGTCCGACGTTTGCGTGAGGCGAAGCGTCCGGGCCGCATCGTCAACATCAGCTCCGTGCGTGAGGACATGGCCTTCCCGCACTTCTCCACCTATTGCTCCTCCAAAGGAGCCATGCGCATGCTAGCGCGAAACCTCGCCGTCGAGCTTGGGCCGCTCGGCATTACCATCAACAACATCGCGCCCGGTGCCATCATGACGCCCATGAACAAGTCCTTGCTCGACGACAAGCCCAGGCTCGACTCCCTGCTCAAAAACATTCCACTCGCACGTATGGGCAAGCCTGAAGAGGTCGCCGCGCTAACCGCCTTTCTCGCTTCGGACGAAGCCTCCTACATCACCGGAAGCACTTACATCATCGACGGTGGTCTCACCGTCAATTATCACGAGCAGTGAAGGGTCCCGTAAAATATGGCTATGGAGTTGACTGTCTACACTGCGGCATGGTGCCGCGACTGCCGCGAAGCGAAGCGTTTTCTCGACACCCACAACATTCCTTATCAGGAAGTTGACATCGAAATCACTCCGGGTGCCGCCGACCTCGTCCTCGAGAACGTCGGCAAACGTGCGATCCCTCAATTCGTTATCAACGGAAGATGGGTCCAGCCGTACCGTCCTGGCTATGGCTTTCTGCATGACGAGATGGCGCAACTGTTCGGCGTAAACAACGCCTGATTTCTATTTTTCCGCGTGCGTCGTCATGGCCGTCGCCTCGGAATCATCGCTCAGAGCCCTATCCCCGGCAGTTCGGCGGTCGCCGGTACGCCCATGGCGGTTCGCGCTTTCGTACGCGCTGTCGACAAGATGGTCGAGGAACGGCGCGGTGTTCTCATGCTGCGCGAAAGGCCAGCGAAGACGAAGAATTCTTTGTCGCTCCCGGTCACGGAGGCTGGCTTTGCCACGAGCCTCAAGCAGGTCCTCGATATTGAGGATGCCGACCAACTCTCCGTCATCGTTCGTAACAGGAAACGACCGCAGCTTCGACTCGGCCATCTTTTCAGCGACCGAGCGCAGCGTCTCCCATGGGCCCACGGCTACGGGATTAGAGATTCCATCCTTGATCAGGGGCGCGGAAGGATCTCCCGCCTCGGCTGCCGTGATCATCTGTCCGCGGGTCAGAATGGCCTTTATTCCGCCACCTTCGCCGAGAAGCGGGAAGATACGCTGCCAGTGCGCCCAGGCCTCGCCTCCGCGCTTGTTCATCTTCGCGAGCCAATCCATCGCATCCTGTCGCGTCGCACTCGCAGGCAGGGCGAAGACGCTGGTGTGCATCACTTCGCGCACCATCACCGTCTCCAGCGGATCGACGCCATACTCGCGGGAGAGGTGAAGCCCCTTACGGCTCAGGCTCTCCGTCAGCATCGATCGGGGCTGTAGCAAGGCGCTGATCGCATACGCAGTGACGCAGGCAAGCAGCACCGGAAGCATCAGACCGCCGTTGTGGGTCAGCTCGACCGCAAACATCGCCGCCGTGAGGGGCGCGCCCAGGGAAGCGGCAATGATCGACGTCATCCCCACAACCGCCCAGGCACCGGGGGAGATCGGGGTCAGCAGATGCCCGACAGCTACGCCCATCGCGCCGCCGATCATCAACAGCGGCGCCAGAATTCCGCCCGCCGTCTCCGATCCCAGAGCGACCACCCAGATAAACGATTTGATCAGAAGTATGCCTGCAAGCAGCTTCCATGTGACCTGCTCATTCAGCAGCTGACGGATCACGTCATAGCCCACGCCCAGCGACTGCGGAAAGATCAGGCCACCGAGCCCGACCACGATACCGCCCAGCGCAGGCCACCACATCCAGTGGATCGGGAGGCTCTCGAACTTTGTCTCGAAGAAATGGATCGCGCGGCTCAAGCCGGTCGTCAGCAGCGCGGCAAGCATTCCCATCAGCAGCGCCCCCAGCATCGCCGCATGATGCATCGCGACGACGGTCGGCTGCATCAGGAAGATCGGTCCCGGCCCCAGCAGAAGCCGCCGAATTGCACCGGCTGTAATGCAGGCGATGGCGACCGGGACCAGGCTTCGCGGTCTCCACTCGAACAACAGAAGCTCGACAGCCAGCAGGGTCGCAGCCATCGGACAGCTGAAAGCCGCCGCCATGCCCGCCGAAGCTCCCGCCACCATCAGCACTGTGCGCTCGCAATCGGTTACAGGAAGCAGCTGACCGAGCACCGACCCCACAGCGCCTCCCGTGATGATCACCGGGCCTTCCGCACCGAACGGTCCGCCCGAACCGATGGAGATGGCCGTGGCCAGCGGCTTGAGGATCGCGACCCGCGGCTGTACCCTGCCGCGCTGAAAGACGATCACCTCGACCGCTTCCGGCATACCGTGTCCACGCACCTTCGGGGAACCGAAGCGCGCAATCAAACCCACGATGAGGCCACCGATGACGGGTATGAAGGCCACCCACCAGCCCATATGGTGCCCCGACGGTTCGACCTCCACAAAAGAAAACCGCTGATAGTAGAAAAGGTTCGTGGCAAGCGCGATCAGCTCCAGAAGCGCCCATGCGAGTACGCTGCTTACAGCCCCCAGTACCGCCGCCAGCACGCTTACATACAGCACGCGCGCATCAACCGAATAGTCGCGAAGCCTGTCTCCGGGAGCGCTCATCGTGTTCCATTCCTCTTCCCAGATTGGCGGCCGCTGATAAGTTGCTGTAATGCATGCAGCAGCTCCGGGCCCTCTGTCTCTATTTCGGCAAGATGCGCTTCTACCAGAGTGGTCAGCACACGGTTCCCTTGTTCGGTGACCTCTACGAGCGAGCGTCTGTGATCGGCCACATCGGCAACACGACGCACCAGGCCCGACCGCTCTGCCCGATCCACTAACTCCACGGCGCTGTTATGACGTAACAACATGCGCTGAGCCAGGTACGAGATCGAACATTCACTCCCTTCCGGAACTGCGGCCACCACCTGAAGCAGCTGGTATTGTTGCGCCGAGATCCCGGCAGCCTCGGCAGCCGTTTCGCTGAAGCCGAGAAACCGCCGAAGCCTGAAGCGAAACTCCGCCAGCTCGGCCAGTCGCTCTGGCTTGGCGTGCACGGTCTTCTGTTTTTTGGTCAGAACAGCCATTTATGTCGCATCACGATTATATCGCATTACGATATATTTAAGCTCTCCACCAACTCATACCCAAACACCACCAGATACCAGCTCCCTATCCCGCAGTAAAATAAAAAGGAACCTTACCTTCCCTGGAGAGCCCGCACCTTGATCTCCCGCTACACTCGCCATTGCGCAGGCGCCTTCAGGACCTATTCAGGAAGACATCTATGATTCCCCGCTACACTCGCCCCGCTATGGGCCGCATCTGGTCTGACGAAAACAAGTACCGCTGCTGGCTCAAGGTCGAGGCCGCCGCCTCGCAAGCCCTCGCCCGCTTCGGTCTCGTGCCGCAGGAGGCCGCCGACGCAATCCGCGACCGCGGCGACTTTACCGTCGACCGCATCAATGCCATCGAGGCCGAGGTCCGCCACGACGTCATCGCCTTCACCACCACCGTCGCCGAGCACATCAACAACCCGGAACACTCGCGCTGGCTCCACTACGGCCTCACTTCCACCGACGTGGTCGACACCGCGCAGGCTCTCCAGATCCGCGAAGCCTCTGTCATTATTCGCGCGGGCATCGTCGAACTCTCGGAGGTCCTCAAGCGCAGGGCTCTCGAGTTCAAAAACACTCCCATCATCGGCCGCACCCACGGCATCCATGCCGAGCCGTCCACCTTCGGACTCAAGCTCCTGCTCTGGTACTCGGAGATGCATCGCAACCTCGCCCGCTTCGACGCCGCCGCCGAAGACCTTCGCGTCGGCAAGCTCTCCGGAGCCGTCGGCACCTTCGGCCACCTCAAGCCCGAGCACGAAGAGGCCATCTGCGCCGAGCTCGATCTCAAGCCCGCCGACATCGCTACCCAGGTGCTCCAGCGCGACCGCCACGCGGCCTACATCTCCACGCTCGCCGTCCTCGCCAGCACCCTCGACAAGATCGCCACCGAGATCCGTCATCTGCAGCGCACCGAGGTCCGCGAAGCCGAGGAGTTCTTCTCCGAGAAGCAGAAGGGTTCAAGCGCGATGCCGCACAAGCGCAACCCCATCACCAGCGAGCAGATCTCCGGCCTCGCACGCGTCATGCGTGCCAACGCCCAGACTGCGCTCGAAAACGTAGCCCTCTGGCACGAGCGCGACATCTCGCACTCCTCCGCCGAGCGCGTCATCTTCCCCGACTCGACCATCCTCGCCGACTACCTGCTGGCCAAGACGACCAACCTCATCGAAAAACTCCTCGTCTATCCGGCGCGCATGCTGAAGAACCTCGAATCCACGGGCGGCCTCATCTTCTCCGGCCAACTGTTGCTCGATCTCGCCGAGTCCGGAATGAGCCGTGAAGATGCCTATCGTCTCGTTCAGGGTCACGCGATGAACTCCTGGAAGAACGATCTGGTCTTCCGCGATGAGATAGCCAGGGTCCCCGAGATCACGGCGCGTCTCACGCCGGAAAAATTGGCCCGCGCCTTCGACTACAACCGCCAGCTGGCCAACGTCGATGCCATCTTCAATCGCGTTTTAAGCAGTACCAAAAAATAACCTGTGGTCTAAATGTGAGTTGACCTCATGAGGCCGATTCTTGCGATAACGATCTACGCGAAGAGCAACATGGATCGATGGAAGATCGATGTTGCTCTCGCGGAGCTCTCGCAGCTCGATAAAACCTTCAGCCATCGAACCGATCCTGAATCAGGGCACGTTGTAGTTGCCGGCGAGGGTGAGCGGCAACTGCGCCAGCTTATCGATCGCGTCTTGCACGACACAGCTGTCACAGCTGAGCTAAGCGAGCCCCAGGTCATCTACTACGAAAGCATTCGTGCTGAAGCCCAGGCCGAAGGAAGGTACATTCGCCCATCCAACTATGCTCAGGTCAGAATTCTGATCGAGCCGAGGAGTCGGGACGAAGGCTACGAATTCTCAAACGAACTCGGCGACAACAGATTACCCGCGCCGTTTCTTCACGCTATCGATCAGGGGATTCAGGACGCAATGCTCGGAGGCGTTCTTGCAGGCAATGAACTGGTTGGTATCAAAGCGACGCTCCTCGACGCCAGCTTTCACGAGACCAACTCGAATGAAATGTCCTTCAAGATCGCGGCTTCCATGGCTCTCAAGGAAGCCGCCAGAAGGGCAAAGCCCGTCCTTCTCGAACCGTTGATGAGTGTCGAAATCTCATACCCCGAGCAGGTGATGGGGGCCATCATCCAGGACCTCAATCATCGACAAGGAAGAGTCGAGGGAATGAAAACAGTCAACGATATCCACCTCATCGAGGCTACGGTTCCGTTACGTACGATGCTCCACTACGAGGCTGATATTCAGTCGTTCCTCCAAACCCACGTTACCTGCATCATGCAATTCAAGCGGTACGAAGCATCCCCACTCAAGCTTCCCTGAACGGAATCCAAACCTGCATCGCAGAAGGAGCGCGGTTGGCCCACACATAGTAAGGAATCAGGGTAAGCATCGTGGCCGTATTCTCGCCTGCTCCGGCAACACCAACACGGTAAAGATCGCCTGCCTGTTCGGTCATGACTCGACCTGGATGTTCCAGGACGACCACGCCTCCCAGCATCTCCGGCTCGAACCGAACCTTCGTCTCGCCCTTTAAATCGGCCCGAAGATTCGAGAGATTCAAGCCCTGGTTCTGCGCTCTCTGATCGACGCCTTCCATGCAGAACACCACGGGGCCGCGCTGCATGGCCGCCTTGCCAACGTCCTCCATTACGGCGGCGTTGGCCTGCAGCAACCGCGGCGCCATGTCCATCGCCAGTTCGACCTTGTCCCCCGCATTCCAGGTCCTGCGAATAGCCAGATACTCTCCCGGCTTTGCCCCGTCCACGGCCTTTCCATTGACGCGAACGTCGTTCTTCGCAGACCAGCTCGGTATACGCAGGTAGACCGTAAATTCATGCGGCTTTGCAGGAGAGACCGTCAGCTCGACATCGCCCTTCCACGGATACTCCGTCTTCTGCACGATCTTCAGGCCGGTGCCATCTTCCAGATGCCAGTTCATCTCGGAAGCATCGTACAGGTGCACATAGATCCCATCCTTGCTGGTGCTGTAAAAGTACCCGGGCAACGATGCGAAGGTACGCTCGATATTTGGCGGGCAACAGGTGGTGTCGTACCACGGATTACGAATCACATCTCCCGTCGCCGGCTCGAAAGCCAATGGATTGCGGTAGCAATACAGCTTTCCGTCCAGTGACATGCCGGAGTTGATACCGTTGTACAGCGCCCGCTCCATCACATCGGTAAACCGCGCCTCGCCGGTTGCCGCCAGCATGCGAGCATTCCACATCATGTTGCCGATCGCTGCACAACTTTCACCGTAGGCGCGCGCATTCGGCAGCTCATACGCATCGCCAAACGCTTCGCCTTCTGCTCGAGCCCCCACTCCGCCCGTGACATAGAGCTGATGTTTCACCAGATCCTGCCAGAGACCCTCCAGCGTCTTCCAGTACGCCGGATCTCCAGTCTCCAGGTAGTAGTCCGTCGCCCCGCAACAGGCATACATCGCCCGCACGGCATGTCCTTCGAGCTTCGTTCTTTGTGGAAACGGAATTCCGCAATACATATACACAATGGCACTCGGCTTGATGGTCCATCGCGTATCGCCGTGCAGAATATACCCCGCCAGCTCCAGATATTTCTTGTTTCCCGTCGTACGATACAGCTCGATCAGCGACATCTCGATCTCAGGATGTCCCGACACAATCGGCGTCTGCGTAGCTCCCGGTCCATAGTTCGGAAGCAGAAAGTCATCTACAAACCGTATCCCCGCATTCAGCATCGTGGGGTCGCCCGTAGCTCGGTAATAGGCAATCGCACCCTGCAGATAGTGACCCATGTTATAGAGCTCATGGCCCACCTCCTGCGTATGCTGCTGCATCCGCAGCGGCTTCCGGTCCTCGATGTAATAGGTATTCAGGTATCCGCTGGGCTCCTGCACCGCCACGATCTCTCGTATCTGCGCATCCGCCACCTTCCGCAAATCCGGCTGCGCCTCCGACTGCAGCACGTACCCCACCGCCTCCGTCCATTTGTACATGTCCGAGTCCGAATACATGGGACCCTTCTGCGGCTCCTTCGACTTCCCCTGCATACGCTCGAAGTTCGTCATCCGCCCATGCTGCACCATCTCTTCACGCATGCTCGGAATACTGCTCTCAACATTTGTCTTTCGCCTGCTCGCCCAATACCCGGTCACCGTCACCGCGGCCACAGGCACCTGCCGCAACTTCGCATACGGAGACCTGGAGAAATCCATCACCGGCTTCATCTTCCAGTCGGCAAAGGGTTTTGTCTCCGGTGCAACAAGCATTCCATGCGCGCGACGCGGTGCGGCGAGAACCGCAGCCGCAGCCAGCGTTGTAGAGGCAAGAAAGTTTCGCCGCGAAACCAGATCAGACATCAATGCACCTCTCAGGATCACCACGACTCCGCATCTTATAGATGCAACGTACTCTCGTCGAGCCTTAGCTGCCTTTGCAGTAAAGTGATCATGAGGATGCGCTCCATGCTGAAAGAAGTCGACGGTTGCGACGACGCAAATCTCGTCCAGATCGTAGATGCCGCCCTCGCCTCATCCAGCCAGCGCAGCGGCCATCATCTCGCATGTCGCCCCGGTTGTACTCAGTGTTGCCACGGCATCTTCCCCATCTCTCATCAGGACGCCGCGCGCCTCCGCGAAGGATTACGCATACTCGACCGACATGACCCCAAGCGCGTCGCCCGCATCCGCAGCCGAGTAGCTTCGTCCCTCGCCCGCCTCGCCCCACTGTTCCCCGGCGACCTCGCAACCGGCATTCTCAACGAGGACTACGAAGATTCCCTCCTCTTCGCCGACGAATCCGAAGACAGCATCGGCGACAACGAGCCCTGCCCCGTCCTCGATCCCACCACCGGCACCTGCGACCTCTACGAGCACCGCCCTATCGTCTGCCGCACCTTCGGGCCGCCCATGCGTACACCCGAAGGCAACCTCGCCACCTGCGAGCTCTGCTACATCACGGCCATCACCGAAGAGATCGCCTCCTGTGAGCTCGATCCCACGATTCCCTCGCAGGAGGCCGCCAGCAACGAGGCCTTCAACGCAGCGCACGCCGTCTGTGGCGAAACCATCGTCGCCTGTGCACTCCAGGATTCAAAAGACCCTCAGTGATTCTGCGCCCCTGTTCCTGCCGTCGGTAAGCGAAGAGCAGTTCTGGTTCCGGCCGGTGTAGCAGCGCGATCGACCGCCGAGTCCGTGACCTCCACATCGTCGATCTGGAACACCATAGCGTCCTTTGGCATCTTCAACCGTCCATCGACGAGGTACGCCACCACAATCGCACCCGAAACCTCAGGGTTCAGCGCGACCAGAGGAATAATGTACTTCTTGCTCTTCACCAGCGATTCGGCAACCCCATCCACGCTATGGCTTCGCCGCATGTTGCCAGGTACCTGCGGAATGACGAATGCTGTCATCTTCAACTCAGGATGCTTCTTCCCATAGCTCACCAGGGAGCGCGCCACCTGTTTCGGCGTCGTCAGTCCCGCATCTGCAATAAAGTTTCTATGGATCGCATGCGGAAAATACATATCCAGCGCAACCCGCGAGAAGTCCGCGCAGTTATGGAGAAACAGGTTGAAGTGCCCGACGTTTTTCCTATCGTTCACATAAGCGATAAACCGCTCATCCTGTTCCTGCGTGGTCTCCACCTGGAACCCATGGATCGTCCGGTCGTAGGAGGCTCCCACCAGTTGCGCCCACTCGCCCTTGGGCGCCGCTCCCTTGTCTGTATCCGGAGCCAGCCTCTCCAGGTGCGCACGACGATAGGCATCCCGCAGCTCTGCCACCTGCGCCTTATCCACCGTCACCGGTATCTCGTCGATCGAGTTGACCGCATAGAGATAAGGAATCAGTGGAACCGCGATCCAATCGTATCCATCCATCTTGTGATACCTGCTGATCACCACGCCATACTCTCCGTCGTGGCACATTCGAAGTTCCGTAGGGCTTTCGGCGCAAACATGGTTCAGATACATCGCCGCGTGCCCGGTCGGGTTGAACGCGCCAAACTTCCCATATGGCTCTTCCATCAGCAAGGCAACCGAAGCCTCTGCTCTCCGTCCTGGCAACGAAGCAAACATGACAGCACATAGTGCGGCGATAACGCACCCTGGTCGACTTTTCATCGGCTTCTCGATCCCTTCGCCGCAAGCTCTCTAAAAACGGCTCCTATTAACTTTTTATCGCATCCAGGAGCCTCCGTGCCACCGCCCGATTTCCTTCCTAAGCGATAATCATGGCTGTGCCTGAACATCCTCCAGCCGCGCACAACATCACCCTCGCCGTTACCGGGGCCAGCGGCAGCCTCTATGCCGCCGAGATGCTGCGCGCTCTCGCCAGCGACGATCGCGTCTCCCGGATTCACTTCGTCGCCTCAGAGAGCGCTCTCCGCGTCTTCGCCGAAGAGCTTGGCCTGAGCGGCCGCAACGACCTTGCGGAAAAACTTCTCGGCTCTCCCTGCACAAAGCTCCGCCGACACGCCGACTCCGACATCGGCGCCAGCATCGCCAGCGGCAGCTACCCCATCAGCGCCATGATCGTGCTTCCCTGCTCCATGGGAACGCTTGCCGCCATCGCCAACGGCCTAGCCTCCAACCTCATTCATCGCGCCGCCGATGTGTGCCTCAAGGAGCGCCGGCCGCTCGTGCTCTGCGTCCGCGAAACCCCCTTCAACCGCATTCATCTGCGGAACATGCAGCTCGCCGCCGAGGCAGGAGCAACCATCTTTCCCGCAATCCCTACGCTCTATAACCATCCGCAGAGCACCACGGAGATGGCGCAGCAGTTCGTACACCGCGTACTCGCACACATTGGCCTTCCACAACCCGGAGCTTATCAGTGGGGCGCTGACGAAAGATTAGAAGATTAGCGCGAAGCCGCGAGAGTTCTCTCGCCACGCTCCATCGGAGGCTGCGCGTGCAGAAACATCTCCGTCGTCTCCGACACAGGCTGCCAGCACTCCAGCGGAGCCAGGTGCCCGCACCCTTCCACAATGCTGAGCGACGAGTTCGGAATCCCCTCATGGATCCGCCTTCCCACCGCCAGTGGAATCAGGTGGTCCTCCGATCCCCACACCACCAGCGTGGGCTGGCGAATCTCATGCAGCCGAAAGTCCAGCAGATCACGTCCAGTCGTCATCGCAGCCATGCTGCGCTTCGTCACCCATCCATTCCGGGCAAACTTTCGCAGGACATCCCGCGCCACAAACGGAGGCATCGTCTGCGGGTGAGGGGTAAGCGCCTTCAACAAACGCGCAATCCCCGGCGAATCGACAGGCACAAACAGCTCCGCTCCAAAATCAGCCGGGAAATAGACCCCGGCACTGTCATACACCACCAGCCGATCCACCATCTCCGGATGTTCGACCGCCATCTTCATCGCCACCCATCCGCCCATGGACCATCCGCCGACAAACGCGTGTGGCAGATGCACCGCCTGCGCAAATGCCACGACCGCGGCCTCCTCCATCGCGATCGAATAATCCGCATCCTTCGGCCGTGATGACCTTCCGTATCCCGGAAGATCCGGTGCATAGACATGGAACCCGTGTGCTGCCATGGCTGGAATCATATTCGACCAGTCCTCGCCACGCGCACCCAGGCCGTGAATCAGCAGCAGGGGTTCTCCTCCACCTTTCTGCGGCTGGGCTTCAAAGTAATGCAGCCGGTATCCGCCCGCCTCGACATACTTACTCTTCACGCCCTCACGCCAAAGATGCAGACGCATCTGCTGATCGGCTACCCACAGCGGGTTGAAGTAGAAGATCAGGCCGCACGCAACCGCAAACACGACCAGGATCAGCAAGGCACGCCCCAGGATCTTCATCGCGCCATCGTCTCCACGAGCCCAAGGGCTCGTTTAATGACGCCCAGTGTAGTCTCGTCGAGATCATAGCTGCCGAAAAAAATCTCGTCCCGAGTCACCCATCGGGCCTCGACTGCATCGTCGCCGCATACCAGGGGTGCTGCATCGTCTTCCGCCAGGCAAAGCCACTCCACCAGAACATAGTGGTAGCGCACCCGGTCTTCCTCGTCGCGAACGATGCGGTCCAGAGTTGCAACAATCTGCACTGGCCGCGCCTCGACCCCTGTCTCTTCGAAGATCTCGCGAACAACGCCCTCTGCGGTCGTCTCGCCCAGCTCCAGCGCACCTCCCGGCAGTGACCAGGCGCCCAGCAGCGGCTCACGTCCGCGGCGGATCAGCAGAATCTTCCCCCCACACACCACGACAGCCGCAACCCCCACAATGGGCGCCTGAGGATACTCGCGCCCTTGCCTTGCCGCCTCCGTGTCCATGCTCACTTCAGCGGTTTGCCAAACTCTTCGCTGAAGACCGTGTGACTGATCTCGAATCGTCCGCCGTTGTACTTATCCGGCCCTTTGAGATGTCCGATCCCCAGCAGAGCCACCACCCAGTAACTCATCGGCAGACGCAGCACTTCATGAACCTTATCCTGCTCGAAGCCTTCCATTGGAGCCGTGTCGTATCCCATCACCTCGGCCATCAGCATCATGTGCGTCAAGGCAATCATCACATGCTTGTTCAACCATCCGTGCATCTGCTCTCTGCTGAATCCGGAGAGGAAATTCGAGACGCTCGTGCTTGCCTGCGCCGCGTAGCTCTCCGGCATTCCGCCCTCACGGCCCAGTTGGAGCATCAGGTCCACGTCCTTGCGCCAGCCGTCGGCGTCCCCACAAGCCACAATCACCGCCGAGGCCTCTTCCACCTTGGCCTGGTTGTAGCTCGCCGCCCGCAACCTCTTTCGCTGCTCGGGCGACTGAACCACGACGAATCGCCACGGCTGCATGTTATACCCGCTCGGCGCGTGAAGACCGGCATCAAGAATCTGCTTCAGGTCTTCCGCTGGAATCGGAGTTCCGTCGAAGCTGGGCGTCGCCCGCCTCTCCGCTATTGCCTGGGCTAAGGTCTTCCTGGTATCTGCCATCGTTCCCTATTGGTTTCTTTACTTAGGATGTCGTCTTTCGCCCGCAGGGCTTCCCCGCACGTTGCAAAGGCAAAGGCGTCTTCAAGATAGCATCTTGCCCGCATGGAATTAACCCGAGGCCGCGAGCCCCTAACGAACTTCGTTCATCGCGAGCTCTGTCGCGTAAGGAGGTTGCCCTTGGACCTCGGCCACAATCCATACACCATGAAATCCCTTGCGCAGTTCGGGATAAGCCCCCAGCAAGGCACTCATCGCATCAAGATTGCGCTTTCTCGCCGCCACTGCATCGCCAATCTGTTCCACTTTTAGGTGAGCCATCACGTCAATCTTGTCCGTCGCCAGCGAATCGTCCACACCCAGCCCGATAAAGTGATACTCCACCCCATCGGCTCCCTTCACCACCAGCGGGGATTCCATGCTGATTCCGCCCGACAAAGCAGGCGGAGCTGCTGAAGCCTGCTCGTTATGCAGCTTCTCCAGGTGCGTGCTCAGGATCAGTCCCGATGGATTCAGTAAAGCTTCCGCCTGCCGGTAATAGAGCCACGCATTCCATTGCTCTTTGCTCTTCGCCATCGTACGCGCCGCTGTCCAGTACCACAGCCCATCACGCCCCGCCGCCGTCATCGCCCCGGGATAGAAGCCAGCCATCTGCCACTGCCCCTGCACCTGCTCCATCAAAAACGACAGGCGCCACGGAGCCGCGATTCCGCGCGCCTCGACGATCACAAATCCATACTTACCCGCTGGAAGCGATGGGATCGAAAAATCCGCCTCGGCAATCGACCGGTTCAGCGTGCACAGAAACTGCGCATTTCCCGGCTTACCGTCCGGGCCAGGCTTCATGTCGCTGGCATCCAGCAGATAAACCTGCTCCACCACCAGCGTCGCTCCCTTTACCTTCGCCGATGCATTCCCCACCGCAGCCTGAATGGCTCCAAAATTCTGCGCGTACTCCGCAATCGTTATCGCCTGCAGTCCTGCAGCATCATTCGCCAGAACCTTCTCCGCCATCGCCCGACCCGCGCCCGCCAGAGCATTGCGGTCGGTGTCCGTCATGGCGGACTGCGTCGTACACTTCTCTCCGCTAGCCACACCGCACGCCAACACTGCCGTGAGCACTCCTACACTCCAGCGCCTCACAATCGGTCTGCAATCCGGCACCCGCACGCTTCTCCTCCTTATGACGACTCAAGTCTAGTACACGGCGGGCCTGCGCATGTCCGCGCATCTCATTCCGCCCGGCACCCGCCACACTCCCCCATACTCTTCGACGCATCTGCCGGACCTGCGTTTCATCTACTCCCGTGTGGTCCTCCTATACCTTCCGAGTCTTAGCGGTCCCCCCACCCTCCGTGTTACCCTTCTCCCACTTCCTGAGGGAGGAGTCTGTTCCGAAGTGAAAAATGAGGCCGTCACCGACGCAACCCCGCACAGCCAGCTCACCATGCAGGTCGTCGAGCACGTTCGCTCCCTGATCTCCTCCGGGGAGGTCAAACCCGGTGACCGCCTTCCCCCCGAGCGCGAGCTGGCCCGAAAGCTCAAAATCAGCCGTTCCAGCCTTCGTGCCGGAATCGGCTTCCTCTCCGCCATGGGCGTACTTAAAAGCCGCCACGGCGCCGGAACCTTCGTCTCCAGCGGCCCACCCGCCCTCGACTCCAGCTCCCTCTCTGTCCTCGGAGCCCTCCACGGCTTTCTCCCCTGGCAGATGTTCGAAGCTCGGCTCGTCCTCGAGTCCTCCGTCGCGGCCCTCGCCGCCGAGCGCGCCACCGACGAGCACGTCGCCGAGCTCGCCGAAGAGGTCGCTGAAATGTACGCCTCCCTAAGCGACCCGCAGGAATATCTCATCCACGACGTGCGCTTCCATCGCACCATCGCCCGGGCCGCCGGCAATCCCATCCTTGGCGCACTGATGGAGACCATCACCGCCAACCTCTACGAGTACCGCTCCAAGACCGTCCAGAACGCCCAGGACCTCAAGGAGTCCGCCGAGATGCATCGCGAGATCTTCCGGGCCATCCGTTCGCGCAATCCCGTCCTCGCCCGCCAGACCATGGAGAAGCACCTCAACCTCGCCCGCACCGCGCAGGCCGCCGAAGCTGACCAGCCGCAGACCGCCGACGCCGACTCGGACTCCGTCGCCATCACCGACTGAACACCGACACATCCGCGTGCCGGCAGATTCTCTTCCGCCTTGCCGGGATGTAGTGTCTCCTGTCCCCACCCCATTCCCATCGAACCTCACCCATCCGGGTGCCCATCTTCGGCGCAGTTTCATCGCGCCTGAGGTGGGCATTCGAGCGAAGCTCGAACCGCACTGCTTTGCACGTACGGCTTCAGCCGACGCAACCAGCCAGCGCAAGCCTCTCCAGAGCGCTCCCGCTCACCCTGCTAAACTGGCTTTTACTTCACTCATGTCCGACGCACAGAAAAAGTTCTACCTCACCACCCCGATCTACTACGTCAACGCGCGCCCTCACATCGGCCACGCCTACACCACCATTGCGGCCGACGTCATCGCCCGGCGCCAGCGCCTCCTGCTCGGCACAGACAACGTCTGGTTCCTCACCGGCACCGACGAGCACGGCCAGAAGATCCAGCGCTCCGCCGAGGCCGCCGGAATCCCCCCGCAGCGCTTCGCCGACCAGGTCTCCGAGCAGTTCCGCTCGCTCTGGCAGCGCATGGGCATCACCTACAACGACTACATCCGCACCACCGAGCCGCGCCACACCCGGGGCGTCCAGCGCCTCTTCGCCGAGCTCTACTCGCGCGGCCACATCTACCTCGACACCTACACCGGCCAGTACTCCGTCGGCGAGGAGATGTTCGTAGACGGCCCCCCCGGAACGATTGGCCCCGACGGCAAACCCACCGAGACCGTCACCGAAGAGAACTTCTACTTCCGCCTCTCCTCCTACCAGGCCGAACTCATCGACAGAATCGAAGCGGACGAAGACGACCCCAAAGCCTTCCGCATCGAGCCCGAAGCCCGACGCAACGAAGTCCTCAGCTTCCTCCGCGGCAACGTCGCCGCCGCTTCATCTACAGAAGGTGTCATCCTGAGCGAAGGCGGCAAAGCCGCCGAGTCGAAGGACCTGCGGTTCTCCTCCAAGGGCAATCCCTACGTCCCCGGAGCCCTCAAGGACCTCTCCATCTCGCGCAGCTCCTTCGACTGGGGCATCCCCGTCCCCGAGCCCGCCGCCTCCAGGACTACGAAGAAGCACGTCATCTACGTCTGGCTCGACGCCCTCACCAACTACATGACCGCCGTAGGCTACGGCTCCGACGATCCCGCGCAGCAAGAGCAGTACAAAAAGTTCTGGCCCGCCGACCTCCACCTCGTCGGCAAGGAGATCATTCGCTTCCACTGCGTCTACTGGCCTGCCTTCCTGCTGGCCGCGGGCGTCCCTCTGCCGAAAAAAGTCCAGGCCCACGGCTGGCTTCTCTTCGAAGAATCCAAGATGTCGAAGTCGCGCGGCAACATCGTCCGCACCGAAACCATCCTCGACGCCTTCGGCAGTCTGCTCACCCCCAAACCGGTGTTATCCACGTCCAGCACCGCGTCATCCATTTCCAACACCGTGTCATCCCGACCGGAGCGAAGCGGAGTGGAGGGATCTGCGTCCCCCGAGCCGCCACCACCACCAACCAAAGCCGAGCAGGACCTCTTCGCCTCCGACGTCCTCCGCTACTTCCTCCTCCGCGAGATTCCCTTCGGTCAGGACGGCTCCTTCAGCTTCGACGCCCTAGTCCAGCGCTACAACTCCGACCTCGCCAACGGTTACGGCAACCTAGTCAGCCGCACGCTGTCGATGATCCGCCAATACTTTAGTACAGGTGAGGCAGTTGGAAGATTGAGTGGTTATGCTCCTGTACCCCCTCTAGAAAACGATGAGACTTCATTCCCTCTTAATGAGGCAATTCGTTCTTCTGTAGGTGTAGTTCTCGGACGAACCAACGAAGCCTTCGAAGAGAACGATTTCGGCAGATTGCTGGAATCTGTATGGAGCCTTATTGGAACCACGGACTCGTTCATTAGCGAAAAGGCCCCTTGGAAACTCGCGAAGCTCGATTCGACCGACGCCATAATTACTTTGCGCCAGGTTTTGTACTCAGCCGCCGAGTCCATCCGCATCATCACCGCGCTCCTCTACCCCGTCCTGCCCTACTCCACCGCCAAGGTCTGGGACCAACTCGGTCTCGGCGACATCGAAGCCGCAGCGCGCAACGGCGAGCTCAACGACCTCACCTGGGGCAGCCTCAAGCCCGGAACCAAACTCGGCCAGCTTGGCCCCATCTTCCCCCGCGCCGATAAAGGACTCATCCAGATCATGACCGACGCCGAACAGAACGGTAGCTCGACTCCCCCCACACCCTCGAAGTTCGTCGACGAGAAGACCACCCACACCGCACCCGCGCCCTCCGACCCCACTCACCCCGGAGCCGCCCCGCGCACCAGCCTCCTTCCCCACGAAAACCCCGGCACGCAGGTCGGAGCATCCTCCGCCCCCGTTCCCGAGCTGGCCAGGCCTCCCGCCCCACACTCCGAGGCCCCCGCCTCCGGCGTCTTCGCAGGTTCAGCGGCCTCCGACACGCAACAGATCGCCATCGACGACTTCGTCAAGATCGAGCTCCGCGTCGCGAAGGTCCTCGTCGCCGAGCGCATCCCCAAGGCCGACAAGCTGCTCCGTCTCGAAGTTGACCTCGGCTACGAGAAGCGCCAGATTCTCTCCGGCATCGCCCAGTGGTACACCCCCGAAGACCTCATCGGCCGCCGCATCATCATCGTGGCTAACCTCGCGCCCCGCAAGATGCGCGGCCTCGAATCCCACGGCATGCTCCTCGCCGCCTCGCACGGCGAAGACGGCAAGCCCATCCTCGCCACCTTCGCGGAATCCGACGAGATCGAGCTCGGCTCCCGCCTCAAGTAGACAAGGAAAAAGCGGCGCATCGATCAGGTGCGCCGCCCGTCTCTCAGCCCGATCAAAAGCCGCGGAGCGCCGCAGCCGAGGGAATCGAGTCCTCCGCCACACCCGCCTTTTCCGCCACTCCCGTCATTCTGAGCGAAGCGAAGAATCCCTGTATTTCGCTCGGGCCACCGCAGCCACCGGTCGAGGCAAACATTCATCTTCGCGCACAGCGCGGACCGCTTTACCGCAACACAGCCTTCAACAACCCCGGAAACCGAGCGTCCAGGTCTTCCCGACGCAGCGTATTCATCAGGGTCTTCCCGTCCTTCCGTGTCGCCACCACACCCGACTCCCGCAGCACCCTGAAGTGGTGCGACAGCGACGACTTCGGCCGGTCCACCTCGAACACCCCGCACGGCTGCTCGCCGCCCACCGCAAGCTGGCGCACGATTCCCAGCCGCACCTCATCGCTCAGCGCATATAGAACCGTCGCCAACGACAGTTCCTTCCTCGTTGGCTCTCTCGGCAGAAAGATTGGCAAGACCTTCACTCCCCTCAAAGTTGACAAAGCGGCGGCGCCTCGTCCATAGTTCGAATTGTACGATAGTTCGACTATATTCGAATTGACCAGGAGAGGATCGAAGAGAAGATATGAAAGCATGGCAGCTCCAGGCCTTTGGCCGCGAAAACCTCGTACTCAACGACATTCCCCAGCCCACGCCCGGCCCCGGGGAGGCCCTGATTCGCATCTCCTCGGTCTCGCTCAACTATCGCGACAAGCTTCTCTACGACGGCAGCTACAACCCGCACCTCGAGTTCCCCATGACTCAGGTCGCCGATGCCGTCGGCGAGATCGTCGCTCTCGGCGCCGATACCACTCGCTTCAAGGTCGGCGACCGCGTCGTCACCAACTACTGCACCCGCTGGGTTGATGGCCAGCCCACCGGCAAGGAGACTCTCTACACCCTCGGCAACGTCATCCCCGGCTCCCTCGCCGAGTATCTCGTGCTCACCGAGCAGGCCCTCGCCCTCGCGCCCGCCTACCTCACCAACGACGAGGCCGCCGCCCTTCCCTGCGCCGCTCTCACCGCCTGGTACTCCCTCGTCGAAAAGGGCGGCCTCACATCCAGCCAGACCGTCCTCGTTCAGGGCACCGGCGGAGTCTCCCTCTTCGGCCTTCAGATCGCCTCCGCCCTCGGAGCCACCACCATCGTCACCTCCTCCAGCGACGAGAAACTCGAGCGCGCCAAAGCCCTCGGCGCAACCCACACCATCAACTACAAAAAGACACCCGACTGGGAGACGGAAGCGCTCGCTCTCACCGACAAACAGGGCGTCGACCAGATCCTCGAGGTCGTCGGCGGCCCCAACCTGGCCCGCTCCATCAAGGCCATCAAGCCCCAGGGCCAGATCTCCATCATCGGCATCATCGACGGCTTCGACGCCACCATCCCTCTCTTCGGTCTCATCCAGAAGCACGGCATCCTTCGAGGCATCTCCGTCGGCCCCCGCCGCGCCCTCGAAGACATGCTGCGCAAGTTCGACGAGCTCAAACTTCATCCCGTCCTCGACACCGTCTACCCCTTCGCCGAAGCCAGCAAGGCCTTCGATCACCTCGAACGCGGAGCCTTCGGCAAGATCGTCATCCGCGTCCGCGATTAAGCGATCACTAAAAACAGAGATCATCACAAAGCTTTGTTGAAAACGAAGTGTCATCCTGAGCGAAGCCTGGTGCCGGGTGCCCCATTCATGGCGCAGTAGTATCGCGACATGAGTGGGCCATTCGAGCGAAAGCTCGAACCGCCTCGCTTAAGGGCACGGCTTTAGCCGTGCCATAGCTGCACACAAATGGAAAGGGGCTTCAGCCCCTGAGGTCTATTTTTCCAGTAGGCACTTGGTTGACTCGTATCCTGCAAGGCTCTACGCTTTCCGAGCGTACTCGTCAGGAGAACCTTTATGCATCGATCCCTCTTCGGTCTCGCTGTCCTTGCCTCGGTGCTGGCTCTTCCTCTCGCCGCCCACGCCGACACAATCGACGACTTCCTCCTCACTGGCGGAGGCCATACCATCTCCTACTCGTATCCCGCCACCAACACCTTTCCGAAGCTCGAGTTCATATACATAGGCGCCTCCGCCACCATCGACGGCATCCCAGGCTATCCCCTAGGGGTAGGCTTCAACTCCAACCCCTCCCCATTTACTACACTTCAGCTCTACGTCCCCGAAGCGATCTTCGGATATCCAATGCTTCAGTTCCAGGGTCCCGGGCTCGTCAGCACCATTCTCGTACCAGCCGATCCATTCGATCCATTCAATCCGTTTGATCTCGAGACAACCTTCATCCCCGGCACCTATCCACTCATTGGAGTGGGAGTGTTTCCTGGTCAACCAGAAGGGCCTCCCGTCCCCTACACCCTGACCATCACTCCGCAGACGGCAACTGCCGCAACTCCAGAGCCTTCCAGTCTGGTCCTGCTCGCCACAGGCGTCTTCGGTCTCCTCGGATTCGCAGCAATCAGGCGTAGCCGCATGGAGTCGACTCACTAGAAGTCTGTCTTAAAACCGACCGAAACCGTGCGCGCAGCTCATCGCGCGTCTCGGTGCTGGTGGGTGCCCCATTCATGCGGTCTCATCGCATGAGTGGGCCATTCGCATTCGCGCAAAGCGCGAACCGCTCTGTTCAAGGGCAAGGGCTCAGAGCCTTCCTTGAGCGCGGTCGATCGAATGCCGCAACCGTCGCTGACGAAGAGGAACTTTAAACCCGCGGCAGACCATACTTCTCGTTACGCATCCGCACGGCTGATCGCAATCACAAAGTAATTCGCCGTAGTCGTCCCCACATTCTTCAACCCGTGCATCACGTTCGACGCGTTGAAGATCACCCCGCCCGGCCCCAGGCGGCTCTTCGTCCCGTTGCTGTCCACCTCCAGCTCGCCCTCGCGAATGAAGATGAACTCCGAGTGCCGGTGCTTGTGCGGAGGATGCGGCATCTGGCCCGCCGGCAGCGTCGTCTCATGCAACTCGACCGGTTCACCGGTCGCCAGAACTCCTTGAACCACCGCCCGGCTGGCGCCGCCGTTTGCGTTATGCTTCACCGGCAGCGAGTCGAAGGTCCACGACTGCGACTTCGACAGCACCTCATTCGACTTCGCCTGCGCCTCTCCCTCCGACGTCAGACTCCCCGCTGCCGCCAGCGCCGACAGGGCAATACAAAGATCACGACGATTGAAATCTCTCATGCCCGCCATCCTAACCGAAAACCTGACCTTCCGCGCAGAACTCCCCTAGATCCTGCAGCTTCCGCAACCGTTAGCCCGCCATTCTGAGCGCTGCCCTGAGCGCAGCGAAGAATCCCAATATCACGCCGGTCGTGCCAAAGAACCACTGGAAAAACCTGTCAACCCCTCAAACCTGCTATCTCCGTGGAAACGAAACACATCCCCACTGCCGATTTACCCCACCGCCTCCGCTAAAATTAAAAGAGGGGCAGACACGGCAGCTGAAGAAAACGCCTCCCCCGCCATACTTTGCAGAAGGCCCGCGGACGCACTCCCCACCAGGTCCAAGGCTAACTTGCCTGAATCTAATACTTTGCGTACTTTAGTCCGGGGGGTACCCCAAACCACACCATGCTGATTGACTCTCACGCGCATCTCGACTTCTACACCACGCACCCCACCGAACGCGACGAGGTCCTCCGCCGCGCCTGGGACGCGGATGTCAGAACCATTCTAGCCATCGGAATCGGTGAAAACCCCTCCCAGATGCACCTCGCGCTTGACCTCGCCACAACCGTCACCGGCGACCATCAACCCAGCGTCTACGCCACCGCCGGAATCCACCCCGAGCAGGCCCACAACGCCACCCCCGACGCCCTGGCTGCGCTCTCCCGCCTCGCCGCCCACCCCCGCTGCGTAGCCGTCGGAGAGATCGGTCTCGACTACTACCACCTCGAAAACCCCGACATCCCCGTCCAGCATCAGGCTTTCCTCGCCCAGATGAAGATCGCCACCGAGGTGCGCAGGCCCATCATCATTCACTGCCGCACCTCCGAGCTGGCCACCCCGCAGGCCAGGCAGCGGTACGGCGCCGCCGACGCCTGGGCCGACACCCTTACCATCATCACGGAGCACTTCATGCCCTCAGGCCTGCCCGGCATCATGCACTGCTTCTCCGGCAACATCGAGGACGCCCGCCGTTCCCTCGATCTCGGCTTCTACCTCTCCTTCGCCGGCAACCTGACCTACCCGAAGGCCCAGGGCATCCGCGACGCCGCCGCCTTCGCCCCGGCCGACCGCATCCTCGTCGAGACCGACGCGCCCTTTCTCGCCCCCATCCCGCTCCGCGGCCAGCGCAACGAACCAGCTTACGTCGCTCACACCGCGGCAGCCCTCGCCGCCCTGCGCGGCATCTCACCTCAGGAACTGGCGGCCATCACAACGGAGAACTTCCACCACCTCTTCCCTTCCACTCGCGAACCTCAGCAGTCCTGACATAATAGAACCCGAGCAAATCAGAGAAGGAAAACACATGGCAACCGACAACAGCTTCGACGTAGTCAGCAAAGTAGAGATTCAAGAGGTCAAAAACGCGATCGACCAGGCCTCGAAGGAGGTTGGCGCGCGTTTCGATCTCAAGGACTCCAAGTCAAAGATTGAGCTCGAGGGAACCGACACCATCCAGCTCGCCTCGCAGGATGAATACAAGCTCGAGGCGGTCAAGGAGATCCTGTCCCAGAAGCTCGTCAAGCGCGGTATCTCGCTCAAGAACCTTGAGTACGAAAAGATCGAGCCTGCCTCTAACTCCTCCGTTCGTCAGAAGATCAAGCTAAAACAGGGCATCGCTTCCGAGAACGCCAAAAAGATCGTTGCCGCCATCAAGGACTCCAAGCTCAAGGCTCAGGCCAGCATCCAGGGAGACACCGTCCGCGTCGTCTCGAAGGATCGCGACATCCTCCAGCAGATCATGGGCAAGCTTCGTGCCGGCGACTATGGTGTTGAGCTCCAGTTCACTAACTACCGTTCGAACTAGACCCTGCATGGAAATCGGCTCGAAAATCTTCCGTGCGATTTTCGAGCCGGTCCGACTGTTCGATAAACATCCTGTTACTCTGATTCCAGAGTGAGTACTCTCTCCATTGCGACCGCCGCCGAGGTCTTCGAGCTTCTCCGCGAAGATCTTGCTGCCATCGAGCAGGAGTTTTCCCGCCAATCTGCCTCGAACGTCGCCGTCATCACCGACATTGCCCAGTACCTGATCGCCGGCGGTGGCAAGCGTATCCGCCCGCTGTTGCTGCTGCTCGCGGCCAAGGCACTCGGCTCGACCGGTCACAGCCGCATCCGTCTCGGCGCCGTCGTCGAGATGCTCCACACCGCGACCCTCGTCCACGACGACATCATCGACGAAGCCGACACCCGCCGCGGACGCCCATCGTCGAATACCACCTGGGGCAACTCCAAGTGCGTTCTGGCAGGCGACTGGCTCTACATGCAGGCCTTCTCCGCAGCCCTCGAGGAACGCAGCTTTCATGTCCTCGACCTGTTGATCTCACTGACCCAGCAGATGGTCGAAGGCGAACTGCTCCAGATTGAAAAGCTCGGACACCTCATCAATGAGGAAGAGTACTTCGATCTGATCTATCGCAAGACGGCCTGCCTCTTCAAAGTCTCGATGCAGCTCGGCGCGGCCATCACGCCGCACGACTTCGGCGACGCCGCGATCATCGAATCGCAGCTCGGCGAATACGGCCGCAACCTCGGGCTCGCCTTCCAGATCGTCGACGACGTGCTCGACCTGACTGCCGCCGAAGATGTTCTCGGCAAACCGGTCGCCAGTGATCTCCGCGAAGGCAAGGCCACGCTCGCCGTTATTCACGCGCTCGAACGCGGCACCGGAGCCGACCGCGAGGCCATCCGCACGGTCCTGGCCGACCGCAGCTTCACTTCGGTCTCGCATCCCCAGATTCTCGAGATTCTCCGTCGTCACGGTTCGCTCGAGTACGCAATGGATACGGCCTGCGCCTACGCCGAGGCAGCTCGGCAGTCCATCGCAGACCTGCCACCGTCCGACGCCAAACGGGCCCTGATGTGGGTCCCCGGATTCGTCACCAGCCGCGACCGCTAATCCAAAACTAGCTACAATGAAGCGCATGATGTGCAGGTCTCTGACGGCCGTCCTGTTTCTTGTAATTGCAGGAAGCTCGTTTGCACAGAGCACACTAGACACGTCAACCCTCCAGACGACCACAAGACTGGTCCTCGTCCCTACTCTGGTCCAGACTCCTTCGAACGAGATCGTCTACTCTCTTCACGCGGAAGACTTCCTGCTGACCGACAAAGGCGTCCCGCAGAAGGTCAGGCTGGATGACGAGACACACCAGCCCCTTTCTCTGGTGGTCCTGATGCAGACTGGGGGCTCCGCCGTCCACGAGTTCGACAAGTATCGCAACCTCGAAACCATGCTGGCCGCGATGCTCGGATCAGCGCCTAACCAGGTATCGATCGTCAACTTCGACAGCAGGCCCGAGGCTGCCTCACCCTTCACCTCCGACATCGCTCAATGGACCGACGCTATCAATCACCCCGATCCGGGCGACAGCGGAGCCGCGATTATGGACAGCCTCAAATTCGCGCTCGCTCTTTTGGCGAAACAGCCTGCAGCAAACCGACGTGCAATACTGCTGATCTCTCAACCGACGGACATTGGAAGCACGACGACCGCGAAGGAGATTCTGCAATTCTCAGGTGAGACCAACACTGCGATCTACACCCTAACCTTCTCTCCGCAAAAGACAAAGCTAAAGGATTCGTTGAGGGAAGGCGGCCATTCCCATCCACCCGTTACAGTTGGAAATGGAAGTTATGTAGCCTACTTCGATCTGGGCGAGCCGCTGGGAATGATTCTGGGTGCGATGAGAAAAAACGTTGCCGCCGAGATGGCTTCGCTTTCAGGAGGCGAAGCGGCTGGTTTCGACAACCAGCATCAACTCGACGATGGACTGTCCACTCTAAGCAGCCACATGCGCAACCGTTACACGCTCAGCTTTACACCGACTTCGGCTGAACCTGGCCTGCACCCGATCCAGGTCCGCCTTCCGAGTCATCCCGAACTCACCATCTCAGCCAGAACAAGCTATTGGCTCAGTGGCTCCGATGGAAGCTCTCAGCCTCAGTAAACTCGGCAACATCGCGACACATATTATTCTTCGTCGTCTGTCTGATCCAAATCAGCTTCTTCGTCGATTTCGGTCTCCACCTCAAGATCGCGAGCTTTGAGTTTGCCGCCTCCCTCTGTCATCAGAACCTGAATCCTGCCCTCGGCAGACTCAAGTTCCTGCTTGCAGCTCTCCGATAGCTTCATTCCCTCTTCAAACAGCCGCACGGACTCCTCGAGCGAGAGATCACCCTGCTCCAACCGCTCTACGATCGCCTCCAGGTCTGTCAGCTTGCGTTCGAAATCCGCCATCTACACACCTACGCCTTCCGTAAGCCCTAGCACCTGCGCCGCTGCCACATACTTATCCTTCCCGAACGGAGCGCTGACCTGGACTCCCTGTACCATCGGTCTTGCCTCGGCCAGCATCTCCTGGGCAATGCGAACACCCTCGGCGCGTGCGGCTTCGGGAGAGCCTGCCTGCGCCATCCTCGTCATCACCCCATCTGGCACAGCGAGACGCAGATCGTTCTTCATGAACTCAGCATTTCTGAGGCTCGTCAGCGGCCAGATGCCGGCGATGATCGGGATGCGGAAACTCTCAATGCGACGCAGGAACTCTTCGAGCACACGCAGGTCAAAGACCGGCTGCGTGATCGCAAACTCCGCCCCGGCCTCAACCTTATAAGCGAAGCGCCGAACCTCCTGGTCGATATCCGGCACGCCAGGATTCGCCGCGACCGAGATGGTGAAGCCCGTCGACTCTCCAATCGAGTTCTTCCCGATATCCAGCCCGCAGTTCAGATTGCGGACGATGTTCACCAGGCCGATCGCATCGACGTCAAAGACCGCCGTCGCGTCGGGATAGTTGCCGAGTTTCGGAGGATCACCCGTAAGACAGAGAATATTTTTGAGACCGATCGACGAAGCTCCCAGAAGATCGCTCTGAATGCTCAATACATTGCGATCACGGCAGGTGTAGTGCAGGATCGTCTCGATGCCAACGTGCTGCTGAATCTGGACACAGAGACTCTGTGCGCTCATTCGAGCGCTCGCACGGGGCGAGTCCGGCACGTTGATCGCATCGACGCCAAGCTTGTGCATCTGGGCCGCACCGTCAATCTCCTTCGAGCAGTTGATTCCCTTCGGCGGAACAATCTCGACCATCGACACGAACTCACCGGCCGCCACCATGGCGCCGACCTTCGACCGCTGGGCTAAAGGCGGTGGCGATATCTTAGGGGTCGTCGGTGCCTCGACGCGACGCTCCATCACTTCAGCTCCGCTCTCCATGGCATCGAGAGCGCGCAGTGCGCCTCGCATCGCGCGGGTGTAGCTGGGCGTGGTTCCGCAGCAGCCTCCAACCAGCGAAGCTCCGGCCTTCACCAGCTTGCGCGTGAAGCTTGCCATGTACTCCGGCGAGGTCAGATAAATCGTTCGGCCCTCGACCGCGCGAGGAATTCCTGCGTTCGGCATAGCGACCAAAGGCAGTTCCGTCAAGGGCCGCATCCGCTCAATCACACTCAGCACCGTGGCAGGCCCGGCGCTGCAGTTGCATCCTATGGCGTCAGCGCCGGTGTCGCTCAGTCGACGTGCAGCCATCTCGGCCGAGGTTCCGTCGAGACAATTGCCCTCTTCGTCCACCGTGACCATGACAATGACAGGAACGCCGGGAGCGACGGCACGGGCGGCAGCGACTGCCTGCTCCGCCTCGGTCAGCGAGGTCATGGTTTCGATCGACAGCAGGTCTACCCCCACGCCCGGGCCGCCTTCGGTCAACGCGGCGATCTGTTCGGAAAACGCCTCTCGTGCTTCATCGAGGCCTACCTTGCCAAGCGGCTCCAGTCGGATTCCGAGAGGACCGATCGCTCCAGCCACGAAGGCCTCCGCCGCCTGCTTGTCGCGGATCTGGTTGACCGCTTCACGAGCCAGTCGTGCGCCGGCCATGTTGATCTCGCGAACCTTGTCGCGAATCCCGAAATGTTCCAGGCGAAAGGCGTTGGCGCCGAAGGTATTGGTCTCAATGACTTCGGCGCCCGCTTGCAGATATTCGATATGGACTTCCCGTACCAGTTCGGGCTGCGAGAGATTTAACTCGTCGTAGCACCGATTGATAAACACCCCACGCGCGTAAAGCATGGTGCCCATTGCTCCGTCACAGAGCACCGGCACACCTTTAAACAAACGCTTTACTGCTGCCGAGCCTTCGCTCGCACCCTCTGTCTTCCGATCCATTCTGGTCACCGGCCTATCCGATTTATCTTAAGCCATACAGCAAAGCGCTCCAAATCTTGACGCATCGGCGCCGGACCGCTTCGCTTTGTTATACTTTGCCGTAGAGTCGTGGCCGCCCACCCCCACACTTGCAGCGCAGTTCGGAGTCAGTCACCGTTGAAGATCAGAAGTTCCCTTTCCCATTCGTTCTGCGCCCAGTTCTTCTGCGGCCTTGTCATCGCGATCGTTACTCTCGGCCTATCGTCCTGCGGAACGCGGTATTACAAGTTTCCGCAATATCCGTTTGCCAACCGGCCGGTTCCGCCCAGCAAGCTCGCCACACGGGTTCTGGTCAGCCTCACGGTCAATGGCACCCAGGGTGCCCTGCAGATGCTGGACGCGAACCGCGATATCCGCAACAGCATCTTCAACCCGAACTCGACCTTCCCGATCTCGGGTTATTCATCCGGGTATCCGAACATGATCTTCAACTTCCCGGAACAGGTGATCGGCTACGTCTACTCAAACTCCGATGGAAGCCTCACCAAGGTCAATTACAGCACGGAAGCAGTGGCGGGCTCGGGTGGCGCACTGCCGGGAAAGGCTGATTCCATCGCGGTTCCGGTCAGCTTCAGCCACGTGTACGCCGCGGTCTCTTCTCTCGGTGTTCTTACTGTGATCGACAACACAAACGGACAGACCTACTATCTGAATCTTCCGAATGTGTACCGCGTGGCCGCCAATTCGGGCGATTCGGTCATACTGGCGATGGTCCGCAATTCGAATACGTTGTATCGCCTAGTGCGGTTGAACCAGAATCAGGGCTTCATTCCTGGCGCGGCCGATTGCCAGCCCTATAACGTACCGGTCTGGTGCGCTCTCCCGGTTCCCGACAGCTCCACCAGCCCGAGTCTCGATCGTCCCGTGGGAGCGTACTTTTCGCTCGATGGCACAACCGCCTATGTGTTGAACTGCGGTCCCGAGTGTGGCGGCACCACTTCGAGCATCACCATGATGCCGCAGGGCAATCTGCGCGTCGACAGCTACCCCACCTCCACGCCATATCCATCGCCGGTTACAGGAAGCGTTCCCGTGCCGGGAGGCGCGACCGCCGTCCTTTCCGACGGAACGACGCTCTATATTTCCGGCCAGCAACTGCAGCCCGACGGGCTCTTCGCCGGCTTTCTCTCTACGATGGATCTGTCTTCGAACACGATCACGGGGCAATACTCCATCTCGGACGGAAATCACACCAAAATGCTCTTCGGAGACAACAACACGCTCTGGATTGGCTCGCAGGGTTGCGCTACCGGGGAGCGGGCCAAGCTCAACCAGAATTACAACTGCCTGACCCGTTATGACATCGGCGCCAAGAGCACCATGGTGGTGCCCAACGTCAACCCCGCTGATCCTACCTCCAGCGTGCCGTACCCGAACGCCAACGAGAACCAGTTTTACTATGGTGACCTCACGGGACTGTGCTGGGTACAGGGCTGGAACAAGATGTACACCGCCTACGGCGGGCAGGTTCACGCATTCAACACCGCTGACGGCTCGGAGATCAACAACTCCCAGATCACGGTCCAGGGCACCGCGCTGGATGTCGCCTTCATGGATGCGGCAACCAATGCGGCCAATTAGCTCACCGGGAACAAGACTGCAAGGGTAGCTCTGTGGGAGATCGTCTTCGATCTCCCACAATCGTTTCTTCCAATTTTCTATGCTCGATATTCTCGCCATTGCCGCGCACCGTGACGACGTGGAACAGACGTGCGGCGGCACCTTGCTGGCGATGCACGACAAGGGCTGGAAGACCGGCATCCTCGACCTGACTCAAGGGGAGTCAGGCACGCGGGGCACGGCGCAGGAACGTCAAGCCGAGGCCGAAGCCGCCGCGAGGATTCTGAAGGTAGAGCATCGCGAGGCCCTCGATCTTCCGGACGGCAACGTCGAGAACACGCAGTCCAACCGAATCAAGATCGCCGGGGTCCTCCGGCGGCTTCGCCCGCGCGTTGTTATTCTCCCCTACTGGCAGGGCCGCCATCCGGATCACTATACGACTGCCACGCTCGGCTATGAGGCCTGCTTCGCCAGCGGCCTGAGCAAGCTTGCGATCCCCGGGAGCACCCTCCCTCCGCATCGCCCGTACAAGATTCTCTACGCCTCCCTCTATGCCGATGTACGTCCATCCTTCGTCGTCGATATCACGCCGTACGTCGAGCAACGCCTGCAGTCGCTTCTCGCCTACCGTTCTCAGTATGCGAACCAGCCAGCGGGCGGGGGACTCTTCGTCCCCGAAGACGACATCCGCGAGCGCACCTTCTCGAGCGCGCGGCACTATGGCCTGCTCGCAGGTGTCCGCTACGCTGAGCCCTTCGTGCAGAAAGAAGTCGGTCTGGTCGACGACCTGATGCTGCTTCCCGTCCAGTCGATCTAAGGGGTTCTCTGCGCGTTGCCTAGATGGAATCGGAGTATCCCTTGTCTTGCTCTCCGGCAAATCTCTCCTGGATCATCTCCGGCATCCAGGCGGGAGCCGCCGCGATAACCTTGTTCTTCCCTTTGCGTTTCGCGTGATACAAGGCGGCGTCACTGTCATCGATCAGGCTTTGCCACTGCAGGCCGGAGATATCGGACGAAGCTACTCCCAGGCTGGCGCTGGTCTGGACCACGTCACCCCGAAATCGGATCACAAGATCGCTGATCTCCTCCTTCAGCCGTTCGGCTACCATCATCGCCTCCTCGAGAGAGCTCTTCGGCAGCAGGACGCAAAACTCGTCGCCTCCCATCCTCGCCACCGAATCACCGGCCCTCACGGTCTCCTGCAGCACGCCTGCCACGGCCTGCAGCACCACGTCCCCGCAGCTGTGTCCCTTGCTATCGTTGACAATCTTCAGCCCGTCGAGATCCATCATCACCACTGCCATCGAACTATTCGAGCGTCGACAGTTCTGAATCTCACGCAAAGCGGTCCGCTTCAACGCCCAGCGGTTCAGCAGTCCCGTCAGTTCATCCACCTGCGCCCTCCACAACAATTCCACCCGCAGCTTTGCCGTAGAGAGCGACATGAAACCGAAAGCCGTGGCGGCGCTGGTAATCAGGCATGCCATCAGCCATCCAGGGGCGGCACGTGCCCATTCGGCGACATATCCCGACCAGCTAAGATCGGCGCGCGCCACAGCCCGCACAAAGAGGATCAGCGCGTAACCTGCAAGCGCAAGACTCGTCAGCCAGCCTACGGGACCGACTTCTTCATCCGAGAAACGGAAGACCAGAACCGCCACCAGCGCATGCAACACTCCCAACGTTGCGCACAGCATGGCTCCTGGAAGCTGTGACTGCGTTGGAAACACCATGAAGTAGATGAGGGCGAGCGTTACAATTCCCGTGAGGCCAAACTGGACCACGCGCAGGATGGCTTTCCGCTCCAGTAATTCCGCGAAGCTTTGATGAAGCAGCAGGACCCCCGCCATGGCAAGGATGCCACTGATAGCCTCTCCGAATCGGGCTGATTCCAGATGCAGCCAGCTCATCCCTGCCACAAGCATCGAGGTTCCGCGGCATAGATTTGCACCAGCGAACCATACGGCGCCGCGCATGCCGCCCACCATTCGGGCATTCACTAACATGACAGCCGCGCATAACGCGAATAACAAAACGTTCGCCAGAACCAGTGTCGCCGTATCCATTGCGCCCGCCCCCGAACCGTAGCAGGACCCTCGCCATCGCTTCACAAATCGGCACTTACGCGTATACGACCCAGTTCACTGTTCAACCTGGGCTATTTTTGTTACAGAGGAATCTTTCTAGCAACTCACTGAAGGCAGAAGCATAAACCCCAACGGGCATAAATCCCAAGCACCGTTTTTTAAATCGATTGAAGTTTTTTACGTCGATTGAGCGAGGACTGAAGTTGTCGTTGAACAAATTCCAACATCTCAGCGGTGACATACTCCGGCGGCCGCATGGCCAGCACCGGAGTCCCTTGAATCAACTTCAGCGAAATTCCCTTCCACGCTGGACGGCCCAGCGCTCCGTCAGGAATAAGAACCGCATCCGCTCGATCAAGGTAAAGACGAGCCGAGTCCTTGAAATCGTCTACCTCCGGGTCCAGAACACTCAAGTAAAGGTCTGGCCGCAGAAACCTCAGGATGCTGTTGGACTCGATGACGGCGTTTTCAGCTTTCTCAAGCTCTTTGCGGATACGTGGCATCGCCTCTGCAAGATCGCCCATTCTCGTTCTTACCCACAGCGATCGGACTGCTCCCGCGGCCAGGTATCGTGACGAGTCCGTCCCGGTCGACGCATCTCTTTCCTCACTCACCGCAACTGCATGTTCGGCTGTCTCGCAATCGCAAGGCTCCCCATTGGCCGAGCACATTCCGTGGCCGAACTGCGTCACCTTGAAGGCCGTCCAATGCATCCACGGCATCCCACGAATCAGCCCCTCCATGACGCTGGTCTTACCGATGTTTCGTGAGTGTCCACCTACCACGACCACTGCCATGACACACCTTCCAACTACGCTCGCGGATCGCCACCACGCCTCAACCGCGCCAAATCACGAAGGTACTCCTTCAGGGGTCGCGCCGGCCTGCCCCAGAACACCCGTCCCGCACCCTGCATCTTTTTGCCGCTTAACACGCCCGCTCCCCCACCGAGGATAACTCCAGCGCCAACCGTCGCGTGCTCTCCGATTCCAACCTGTCCGCCCAGAACTGCACCATCTTCCACCACGCTGGAACCGGAGATGCCCGTCTGCGCAGCGATAACAACATTTCTTCCAATCCTGCAGTTATGGCCGATGTGCACAAGATTATCGATCTTCGTTCCGTAGCCGATTCGGGTCTCGCCAAGCGCGCCCCTGTCGATCGTCGTGTTCGCTCCAATCTCCACGCGATCTTCAATCACCAGGCGGCCCTGTTGCGGAAACAGCACGTACTCTCCCGTCTCGGGGCTGGCAGCATAACCGAAACCCGCTGAACCCAGCACTGCACCGGACTGCACAATCACTTCATCGCCCAGCACGGCCCCCGGATAAATGGTGACCCGAGCATCGATCCGGCATGCCCGCCCGATCTTCACCCGCTCGCCAAGCACCACACCGGGACCAATCGAAGTGTCTGGCCCGATCTCGACCTCCTCACCCACCATAGCCGTAGAATGAATCTCCGCACGGAACGAACCTTCAGCCAGCTTCTGCGCCAGAACCGCGAACCCATAGCGTGCATCCCGCACCCAGACGACCCGCTCGTCCGTAACCGCACGATCGGGATGATTCAGCCTGCTATTCGCAAGGATCAATCCAGCTCGCGAGGCGATGGCTGTCTTCAGAGCATTCTCGTCCAACGCGAAGACGGCAGCATCCCTCTCCGCATCCTCCATGGCCGAGACGCGAGTGATCTCGGCATTCGGCCGCGCCTCCTCTTTCGTCGAGCCTTTCACCCACTCCACGATCGCGCTTAGCTCCGCCATCTCAGTAGATCCCTCCCTCGTCCTCGGGCCGTGTCTTCCATCGCCTGTGCATCCACAGCCATTGCTCAGGATAGCGCCGGATGTATGCTTCGATCTCTGCGGTAAACCTTGCGGTATTCTCGAGCGCGTCCGCTTCCGCGTCGCCGGTGCGGACGACCGGCAGTTCCTCGCCAAAGTGAAGTACATAGCGCTGCTCCGCCTTCTCCCACAACAGAAACCCGGGCACGACAGCAGCTCCCGTCTTCGCAGCCACTCGCGCCATCCCGCTGGCCGTACATGCTTCTATGCCGAAGAATGGGACAAAGACTCCCTGGGGCGGCGTCATATTTGTGTCCATCAGGATTCCGACCGTCTCCCCTGCACGCATCGACGCAAGCAAGCCCCGCGCGAAGTCGTCCTTGTGCATGACCCGGTTGCCGTGGAGACACCGTATCCGGTTCACAAACCGATCGACCAGTGGATTATCGAGGCGGCGAATCACCATTCCCATCGGGTAGCCCCCCAGGGAGTGATAGAAGCTCGACAGCTCCCACGCTCCCAGATGGCCGGTCAATACCAGAACTCCTTTGCCCCCGCTGCGTGCCCGCAGATAATTCTCCAGGCCCTCGTAGCGGATAAACCGACTTGCCTTTGCCGGGGTGTAGCCCGCCATCAGGCAAAACTCCGCCAGCAGACAGCCGAGGTTACGATAGACCTCTTTCAAAATCTGCTGCCTGCGATCCGCCATGATCTCGGGAAAGGCCAATTCCAGGTTGCGTATTCCCACTCGCCGCAACCGGGACAATGCGTAGTAGGCGATCTCGCCGATTGCCGCTCCAGCCCCTCGTGCCACACCCCGCGGCAGCGCACCCAGCAGGCGGACCATCGTCCATACCGCTGCAAACTCCACTCGCTCGCGCAGGGTCGCCGTGGCTGGCGCGGGCTCTCTTTCTATCGCATCGTTCAAGCCTTCAGTCTAATGGAGCAGAAACCTTTTTCGTGCATTCCGGCAAAGACAAGGGCGGCCGCGATGGCCGCCCTTCTACAGACATCCTGCTTTTATTTGTTCTCTGCATGCGCCTCGACAAAATACTTCGCGACGGTACGGACAAAGGGCCGCGCCTCCTCGGGCGTCACCTGGTTGCCCTTCAGAATCGTCTCAAAAGGAATCGCATTGCCATACATCACGCGCGTGTCAGTTTCGTTTTGCGACAGCACCGTTCCATCCAGGTCAATCCCGGCGAACAGTCCCTTGCTTCGGGAGTAGGTCAGCAGCTCCGCGTTCATCTTCCAATCCGTCCCTGCCTGCGCATTGCGTCCAACCGGACCGGCAGAGGCCGCTGCATCGGCACCGATCTTGAACTTGTTCTTCAGCATGTCCTGAAGTCCCTGCTCGTTCATCGCGACGATGATCAGGTCGGTGGCCTGACCGCCAATCTGGAACCCAAAACTTCCTCCCGCAAGCTGTACGAAGGAAGGCGCACTCCAACCATGTGAGGTCCGGCAGGTGGCGACACCCTGACCGTACTGAGCGCCTACGACGAAAGCCGCCTTTTTGAAGCTTGGGATCACCGCGAGGCAGGTTGCTCCAGACAGAATGCTGGAAGGAATGCCCTTATCCGGCGCCGCCATAATCTGAGTAACCACGGCCTGAGCATCCTGCAATCGCTCGACCAGCTTGGCTTTATCCGTCGCTGCGGAGGCAACGGTCGAGCTGAAAATTAGCGCAACACTACATGCAACCCCAGATAAATACTTCATCCACATACTTAGGCCTACTTTCTCTTCCTCGGGCGAGGATCAATAAATACTTTGTTTACAATAAGATGTTTGATGTATTCCATCAAACGGACGTTGCTTGCTCTCTCAACGTTCCCCCACCCAAAAAAAATGGGGGTTGTAGAGAAGTGCCTGTATCGCCAGGCGCGCTCTCTACAACCCCTCTCCCAGGTCTGTGTTGCTTAGGAAAAGAGTGCCTGAAGCAGGAGGTAACTACAACGGTACGGAGGTATATAGACCTTCGCGCGGCCCTGCCCAAAAGGTAACCGCGGCCTTACTTCGCCACCAGGTTACGATTTACCGCCTGAACGCTCAGGGCAATGCGATTATCTACACCCATCTTTCGCATCAGGCGTCCCACATGGGCTTTCACTGTCGCCGCATCGATCCCAAGAGCCTCTGCAATCTCGCGGTTTGGCCGTCCCGCCACCAGCAGCTGCAACACCTGGGTCTCCCTGTCGGTGAACTTTGGCTCCGGAGCTACGTTTCTCCGTTCAACCGCGGAAGCCTCCAGCAAACGCGCCAGCACCTTCCGCGGAGCCCAGACGGACCCGTCCCGCACAATCTCAATCGCCAGCCGAATCTCGTTCTCTCGCGCCGTATGGGTCAGATAGCCCTTTGCTCCGGCACCGATCACCTTCTGGATATGTTCGTGACTCTCCTCGAGTCCAACCACCACCAGACGCAGATGCGGCCGTGACCGTCGAAAGGTCTCCAGCAGCTCAAACAGATGGTCCGTACAAGCTGCGTCGATCATGACCAGGGAGACTCCCGACGCGTCCAAAGCACCGGGCCCGGCTACCGAGACGACCTCCGACGCGCCACCTTCTGCGACGATCGTCTGCAATCCCAGCACCCGCAGCGGATCGGTAGCAATCAGACCGATACGAAACGGCTCGCCCTGCTTTATCTCTGTCATGGCCTCGAACGATTCGGGAACATCCAAAGAGCGCCAGATACGCGACCTTCAGATCCCGTACAGAAAATGTGTTTCCTTTTGTGCGTGGCCCAGTGCTCTAAAGCTTCGGGAGAACGATCCCTTGCTGTTTTTGATACTTGCCTTTTCGGTCCGCGTAACTGACCTCACAAGACTCGTCGGACTGAAAGAACAGGATCTGGCACAGTCCTTCGTTGGCATAGACACGCGCAGGCAGAGGCGTCGTGTTGGAGATCTCCAGCGTGACGTATCCCTCCCATTCCGGTTCGAAGGGAGTTACGTTCACGATGATTCCGCAGCGGGCATAGGTCGACTTGCCCACACAGATTGTGAGTACATCCCGCGGAATTTTGAAGTATTCAATAGACCGCGCCAGCGCAAACGAGTTCGGCGGAATGATGACGCTCTCTGACACCACCGTCACGAACGATCGCTCGTCAAAAGCCTTAGGATCGATAATCGCGCTGTTCACGTTCGTGAAGATCTTGAACTCGTCGGAAACCCGCAGGTCATATCCGTAGGAGGATAAGCCGTAGGAGATGACGCCCTCACGAACCTGTTTTTCGCTGAACGGGGAGATCATTCCGTTTTCCTTCGCCTGCTGGCGAATCCAACGGTCGCTTTTGATGGCCACTCGGCTCTACTTCCCTTCTTCTTCCTTCATTGGATGAATGTTTCGTCTAACAATTTATCGCGAGCGCTGCCCTGCTTGTGGCAAAATAGCCGGGCATTGAGCAAGGTACTCTTTGCGTCATTAGATTCTTCATCTTACGGCAGCGATCTGTCGTTGACAACCGGGTCATGAATTTCTACCATCACGTTACTAAACCAGGTCGATATCGATTTCATCAACATTTTCAAAAATCTACAGCCCAAAGGACGGCGGCCCATAATGATAAAGCAGGACTTAATACAGAGGGTTGTTGAGCGCACCGGCCTGCCACGCACGAAAGCAGAGGCTGCGGTGGACGCTATTTTCGAGAGCATGAAGCAGACGTTGGTCGCTGGCGACCGCATCGAACTTCGGGGATTTGGCGTCTTCACCGTCAAGCCGAGAAAGACAGGCATCGGTCGCAATCCGCGGACCGGGGCCGAGGTCACTATCGCGCCTGGCAAAGCAGTTCGCTTCAAGCCTGGAAAAGAACTGCATCTGCTGAACTAGCTCTGCCTAGGCCTCTGGCACCGTTGCGCATCGAAAGAGTCCCAGCCGGAAAAGATTTGCAAACCCGTGCCCGCACGGAACCCGGTTGTTTGTCGCCGTAACGTCGGCGACTGGCCGGACGCTTCTTTCACGCCTGCTGTGCTATCTACATCAGGTGAAGCGCGTCCACGTCCACAACCAGGTTCCGGCGCACGATCCCTTGTGCGTCGGCGAATCTGAGCATCGCCCGTAAAGCCTCACTCAGCGCCTTTCTACTCTCCCCTTTCAGCACAAAGTGATAGCGGTAGATTCGCTTCAGCCGCGAGATCGGCGCCGCTGCAGGACCGAGCACTCGAACCTTCTCCAAACGAGTAGAGGAAAACCATCTCCCCAACTGCGCGGACCATCCCGTCGCCTCTTCAAGCCTCTCGCTCTGCACCACCACATTTGCCAGCACACCGAACGGCGGATAGTGCATCCATCGCCGGTACTGCATCTCCTTGGCGACGAACCCCGGATAATCATGTCCCGCCGCGAACTTAACCGCGTAATGATCCGGATGATAGGTCTGTACCAGGACCTTGCCCGGCAACTCTCCCCGCCCCGCGCGCCCGGAGACCTGCGTGAGCAACTGAAACACCCTCTCCGCCGCCCGAAAGTCCGGGAGTCCCAGCGCGAAGTCCGCACCCACCACGCCGACCAGCGTCACACCGTGAATGTCGTGCCCCTTCGCGATCATCTGCGTGCCCACCAGGAGGTTGATCTCGCCGGCATGCAGCCGAGCCAGCATGCGCTCCATATCGCTGCGGCCCCGCACCGTATCCCGGTCCATTCTCCCGATCCGTGCCTGCGGAAAGATCTCCTGCAGCCGCTCTTCGCCCTGCTGCGATCCTGCACCCAGAAAGTAGAGGTGCTCGCTCTGACACTTCGGGCACTCCTTCGGAACCCCGCGCCGAAAGCCGCAATAATGGCATTCCAGCCGCTGCCCCGGCTGCGCGATAGCATCGTTGCCGCTGACCGGCTTGTGGTACGTCATCGAGATCGCGCAGTTCTCGCACTCGATCTTCTCGCCGCAGCTCCGGCACATCACCACGAACGAGTAGCCGCGCCGATTCAGCAGAATAATCGCCTGCTCGCCTCGAGCGATCGTCGCCTCGGTCTCCTCGATCAGCCGGCGCGAGAAGATCTGCTCCTGCCCCGTCTCGCGGAACTCATCTCGCATGTCCACAAGTTCGACCGCGGGCAGCGGCCGGTTCGCCACCCGCGTGCGCATCTCGATCCGTGCGTAACGCCCCTTCTCCGCGTTCGACCAGCTCTCGAGCGAAGGCGTCGCCGACCCCAGCACCACCACCGCATCCTTCAGCTTCGCCCGCATCACAGCCACGTCGCGGCCGTGGTAGCGCGGCGTCTCCTCCTGCTTGTAGCTTCCGTCATGCTCCTCATCGACGATAATCAGCCCCAGCTCCCGCACCGGCGCAAACACCGCAGACCTTGTCCCCACCACCACCCGCGCCTCGCCGCGTCGAATCCTGTGCCACTGCTCCGCGCGCTCATCCGGCGTAAGCTGCGAGTGCAACAGGGCCACCTCATCGCCAAAGGCGGCTACAAGCTGTCCTGTCATCGCGGGCGTCAAACCGATCTCCGGAACCATCAGCAGCGCCGACCTCCCCGCATCGAGCGCTCGCCGCATCGCCGCAAAGTACACCGCTGTCTTGCCGCTGCCCGTGACGCCGTACAGCAGATGCGGCGCGAAGCCACCCTTCGCCATCGCTGCTGCAATCGTTCCCAGCGCCTCCATCTGGGTCTCGTTCAGCGCATGCTCATGCGCATGCTTCTTGCCGTACGAACCCACGCCGCCAAAATGAAACGCCTCCGCGACCTCCTCCACACGGACCAGCTCCCGCTTCACCAGAGTACCCAGCGTGGACTCCGGCACCCCAGCGCGCCCCAGCGTCTCCTTCAGATCGCGCACACGCATCCTTCCGCCAACAGCCGCCAGCTCCGCCAGGATGGCCGTCTGGTTGGCATTCAGCTTCGGAAGCCGTGCATCCTCCACCAGCACAGCCACCTTCTCCAGCCGCCGTGCGTCGCGCTCCTCGGCGACTGCCTCCCGCACCAGCCACTTCTTCCGGACCATCCCTTCCAACAGAGCCTTATTCGCACTGGTCGCAGAGCGCAACGCCGACAGCTTCGCCTCTTCCCCACTCTCCAGATAATTCAGCACAGCATATTCCCGGTTCTGCTCCTCCGGACTCAACTTCGATCGCCGCGAGGCTCCCTTCGCCGCTCCCTCGTACAAGACCTTCCTGCCCGTTTCGGTGATGCGATACAGGAACTGCCGCTTCACCTCCGCGCTTAGAGGAAGCATCCCGCGCAGAACCTCGCCCAGCGGAGCGACATAATACTGAGCGATCCATCGGGCCAGCTCGATCAGCTCATCCGGCAGCACGGCCACATCGTCCAGAATCTGCTGGATTGGCTTGACCTCAAAATCTCCCTCGGGCGCATCGTTATGCACGCGCATCACGACACCCATCAGCCTCTGCCCGCTGAATGGAACCAGCACGCGTGCCCCCACCACCGGCACCACCCCATTCACCTCATAGGTGAACGTCTGGTCCAGGGGAACCGGAAGCGCGATATCAGCGTAACGAGACACAGTATTCAGAATAATCGCCCACAGCCTGACCGACACGCCGCCACCCCGGAGATCGCATGCCCCGCTCGTTCGCCATCGCTGTTCTCACCGTTACCTTTTGTCTCGCGACGAGGGCACATGCTAATCCGGATGCGGATGCAACCGCTGCACTCATGAAAGAGATTCCCTCGCTCATGCAGCAGACCGACATTCCTGGCCTCTCCATCGCCGTGGTCCGCCATGGCCGCACCGCATGGGTCCACAGCTTCGGCACGGTGGACCCTTCCACGAATCTCTCGGTTACCTATCACACCCGCTTCAGCGCGGCCTCTCTCAGCAAGACCATCTTTGCCTATGCCGTTCTTCAGCTCGTCGATCAGGGCAGGCTCGACCTCGACACGCCTCTTACCCACTATTGGCCCGAGCGCATCGTCGATCCCAAGGACGATCCGCGGCTTGATAAGATCGCCGCACGCATTGTCCTGAGTCACCGCACAGGGTTCCCAAACTGGCGTCCCGACGGCGGCCAACTCAAAATCTACTTCACTCCCGGAGAACGCTTCAGCTACTCCGGTGAGGGCTTCGTCTATCTCCAGCGCACCGTCGAGCACATCGAAGGCAAACCGCTCAACGACATCGTGCAACGACTCGTCTTCGCTCCACTCGGCATGAACGACTCAACCTACATCTCGGTGCCCGGTCCCAATATCACCCTCGGCTACACCGCCGGCGGCCAACAGCGTCCTCCTATCAGGAGCGACAAAGGAAACGCCGCCGCCAGCCTGCTTACCACGGCACACGACTACGCACTCTTCCTCGAAGCGATCCTCAGCGGCCGCAGCCTCAAACCCTCAACTCTCCGTCAAATGGAGACCCCACAGAGCGCCGTCGATCCCACCTGCACCAACTGCACCGACCACGCACCCGCGAAGCTCTCGACCGACCTCTTCTGGGGACTCGGCTGGGGCATCGAGCAGACCCCCACCGGCAAGTATCTCTGGCACTGGGGCGACAATAACGTCTACAAGGCCTTCGTCGCCGTCGATCTCAGGCATCGCAATGCGGTTGTCTTCTTCGCAAACGGCTACAACGGTCTTTCCATCGCGCCTGCAATCGTCCATGACGCCATCGGCGGCAGCCACCCCGCCTTCCGTTGGATTCACTACGACACCTACGACTCCCCTGGCGTTCGCTTTATCCACGACACGATTCACGACGGCGCTCAAACCCTTACGACGTATGCCGCGCAACTGAACGACGGCACCGTCACAGAGGAGAACATCAACTCCGCCGGCTACTTCCTGATGCGTCGAAAGAGATACGACGATGCCATTGCCGTCTTTACACGATGCCTGGAACTCCATCCCAAATCGGCAAACGCCTACAACAACCTCGGCGACACTTATGCGGAGACCGGAAAAACAGACCTGGCCATCGAAAACTATGAGCAGGCATTAAAGCTTGACCCCACTCGTCAGGACATCAAGACGGCATTAGAAAAATTGCGCACAGCATCTACAAAAAACGAAGCGGCTCACTAACCAGTAAGCCGCCTCTTCCTTCACTACGAAAGATGGAATCGCCTAAAAGTGGCCACCGTTACCAAACCAGCCGCCATGACCCTGCGGAACGTACTGCGATCCCTCCAGGTCAGCGTCCGTAAATCCAAAGACGAAGAACTGGTTGGGATTCGTTCCCGGACCGGCATAGTCCTGCAGAAAGTCGTTGTCATTCGCAACCCACAGCGTGTGAATGGTCTTTCCCTTCTCTTTTACATCCGGCCCGAACGCTAATCCCTCGATCTTCGCCGGAATCTGATCCACCGTCATCCCATTGGCCTTCAGGACATCCACAACGTCGAGAAACAGCGTCTTGCTCACGGCCACCTTGGCAGCCTGCGTGCCGTCCATACCCTGGATATCGGTCGCGTTGTTCAGATCGATCTTGAAGACCTGCTTTATCTTCGCCTTGCTTCCGTCGCCGAGACCCTTGCCGTCGCGCTCATCCACAAGAAGCTCGTGATCGTTCAGAGCCACAATGTCGCTGACTCCGCTCCCGGTCGTCAGCAGATAGCCGTACTCATGAAGCGTTTTGCCCGTCAGCACATCGATCACTGCCATACGCAACAGGTTGGCCGCATCGCCTCCCTCCGCCGTGTCCTGGATCGTCGCTGTCTGCAGAATCCCAACCAGCTTCCGTCCATCCGGAGTGATCGCAAGGCCTTCCATACCCTTGTTCGCGATCCTTCCAATCGAGTTCATCGAGATCTCCTGATCGGTCGTCGGAGCAGGATGCGCGACATAGAACTCGTCCGGAAGCTTGTAGCTCCGAATCCGCTCTCCAGTACGCAGAAACTGGTAAATATAGGGTCCGTACTCATCGGAGATAAAGAAGGTCAATCCATCGTTCGACAGCCGAATGCTCTCTGGATCGAAGCGCGCATCGCGTGGATCGCCCGAGTCGGCGTGCGCATCGAAGTTGTCCGAACGACCCGAGAAGTAAGAGCGGAAGAAGCTGTTCTGTTTCGGCTTCCCTGACCCGATGTTGAGTCCATCGCCGGTCCCATACACCAGCGGCAGAGGGCTCGAAAGCAGCGTGGTATCCACCAGCTTCGGAGTGATCTCGTAGGGCAGCCCGGCTCCGTGATTCGCCTCGAGGTTCATCCGAACCGTATGTACGCGCGGAATCCACGACACCGTGTCATCCACCAGCGAATTGAAGCTCACCGCATTCGGCCCACGGTCCGGAACTGCCAGAAACGTGTCGCCCGAAACGTAGGCGATGCCCGAGCCCAAGCCGCCCAGCAGATTGGCGGGAGCCCCATTCTCTAGCGTCCCCTTCAACCCCGAAAGGTCCTCATTCGGTCCGGCGGCCGAACCGGTCAATGTTCCCTTCGCAATCAAAGCCACCTGTGCCTGCGCGGGCTGGGATAGTGCGCCTCCACATACCAATGCGATAAAAGCCGTTTGCAGAAATGCGTGTTTCATACGGTCTGTTCTCCTGAGGTCCGCCGCTGGCGGACTCGCCGAGACTAAAAGACATCTCAAGTCACACGAATGAACAAACGATGAATTTGCCTTAAACGCAAAGAGCTGCGTACAAATGCAGCTCTTGTCCTCGCGCTCCTGCTGCCCTAAGCGGGCGTTTGCGCTGAAATCAGCAGCAGACTCACGCTTCCATCCGTCGTTCGCCGGTGCGGAGTCATTCGCGGAACGAACAGATAATCCCCCTTCTTCAGGATTACCGCCTTCGCGCCCTCGCTCTCCGGAGCCAGCCACTCGCCCGGCTTGGTCTGGTGCGCCCCCTTCGGCGTTCCGCCCAGGTCATACTTTGTCTCCCCATCCAGCACCTGGAAGACGTGGTCGCGCGTCGCGTGCCACTCAAACTCCTTGGCCGCCTTCTTCGTCTCCGCATTGAGAATCATCAGCGTCCCCGGCGAGGTCAGCAGGTTCTTCGTACCATGGTTCGCCTGCACTCCCTTCAACTCGCCTTCCATCTCGGCGGCAGGGAACACCTGAATCGCGCTTTCCTCCGCCGCCTGCCCCGCAGCGGAACCAGCAGTCGAAGCACGCATCATCGTATCGGCAAAGGGAGAGGCGACCGCTGCAGCAAGCGGAGCCGTCAGCAGAAAGTTACGGCGAGTCTGTATATTAGCCATGCCCAAAAGTGAATCACATCCGACCTTTCCCGCGCTACTGCGAAACTCTCTCGTCATCGCCGCCTGCTATTCTTCCCGCATGAAGAAGCAACTTCCCCTCCCCGCTCTGTCACTTCTTCTCCTGCTTACGGCCTGCAACACGCAGACGTCATCAACACACGAAGTCCCTTCGGCCGTCACCCCGACGTCCGCGCAGCCCCGAACCGCGGCACCAGCGGCGGCCTCGCGGCCCTTCGACTACTACCTGCTCAATCTCTCCTGGTCACCCGAGTACTGTCACTCGCACCCGTCCGACATCCAGTGCGCGCAACACTCCACCTTCGTCCTTCACGGCCTCTGGCCCGAGAACAACGACGGTACCTACCCTGAGAACTGCAGCAACGCTCCCGGCCCCTCCGACCCCTCGCAGTACAGCGACATCTACCCCGACGCCGGCCTGCTCCAGCACGAGTGGAAGACCCACGGCACCTGCTCCGGCCTCGCTCCCGACGCCTTCTTCCAACTGGCCCGCACGGCCTTCCACTCCGTGCAGATTCCGCCTACCTTCTCCACGCTCGACAAACAGATCTCCCTGCCACCGTCGAAGATCCTTGGTCTCTTCATCGCAGCCAATCCCTCGATTACTTCTTCCAGCCTCGCGATGAGATGTGGCAGCAACTACCTCACCGCCGTCGAAGTCTGCCTCGACAAACAGGCTCACCCGATCGCCTGCGGCAACCTCCGCTCCTGCCGCGCCAACAGCGTCCGCATCCCGCCGCCCCAGTAGGCATCTTGCCAAAAAATGACTTTCCTTGACAGTCTAGGAGAACCTCTCTAGTCTCCTAGACTGTCAAGGGGAGACCCTTTATGGCTCCAAAACAAGCGGACCTCATGCAGGGCACGCTCGACATGCTGATTCTCAAAGCTGTCTCGCTCGGCAAGCTGCATGGGTACGGCGTGCTCCTTCGCATCCAGCAGATCAGCGGCGAACAGCTTGTCATCCAGCAAGGCTCTCTGTATCCCGCCCTCTTCCGCCTCGAGCACGATGGCGCCCTGCGCGGCGAATGGGGCGAAAGCGAAAACAACCGTCGTGCCAAGTACTACACACTTACCGCCGTCGGTCGCCGCCTTCTCGCGCAAGAGACCGAAAAGTGGAATCGCATGGCCGGTATCATCGGCGACATCCTTCGTGTAACCGAGGTGCAGTCGTGAGCAGCATGGGTGTCTTCCTGGATGTTCACTGGTCTCGCCTCCGTTCGTGGCTGCCCGCACCGCTTCGTCTAGCTGTCTGACATTTGAAGGTGAGCATAAGGCGGTTAGATCGCATTTGGAGATCAACTGCGCAAAAACTGCATGCAGCCGAAGGCTCTATGTCCGATTCCTTCCAAAAACGTGTCAAGCCCCTAATCCTTGCACCGTATTGTTTTAGCGTGTCTAAGCTCATGAAAAATAGCCACTTGTAGCCAAGGAAAATACCTGGGCAAAGTGACCAAACACCAGCCGCGGTTTCGTAAAATGGAGGAAGGGAAATTTACCTTCGCTCCATGCGTCGTCGGATCGAGAACTTAGGCTCTGAAGTATCCCTCTAAGATCTTATATTTCAAGATTTTGTACAAAAAAGGCGGGAGAGGGCCCTATCCACGCGCAGGAGGCTTCAGGCCAAGCTCCTTCATCACCATCTGAAGATCCTTCCACGCCTCGCCTTTCTGGCGCGGGTCGCGCAGTAGAAAGGCCGGATGATACGTCACCACCATCTTCGCTCCACGGCAGCCATGCCAGCGGCCGCGTAACCCGCTCAGGGACTGCTTCACCCCCAGCAAATAGGTCGCCGCCGTGGAGCCCAGAGCCACAATCACCTCAGGCTGCACCACATCGATCTGTCTCAAAAGAAACTGCGAGCAGGTATTCGCCTCCACCGGCTCGGGAACGCGATTGCTCGGAGGCCTGCACTTCACAATATTCGCGATATAGACCTCCTCCCGCTTGAGCCCCATCGCGGAGATCATATTGTTCAGCAACTGCCCGGCCTTGCCGACAAACGGAAGCCCCTGAGTGTCCTCGTCCGCTCCCGGACCTTCGCCGACGAACATCAGGCGCGCATTCGGATCCCCGTCAGCGAATACGATGTTGCGACGCCCGGCATACGCCAGCGGACACCGCGTGCAATCCCCGATGTCTTCGCGGATCGCCTCCAGCGCGGCGGACCTTTGGGCAGCCGCGATTCGCACCTCCGGCAAAGGTGCAAGATTGTCAAAACTCACCAGCTTGGGAATCTCAGGCTCCGAAAAATCTATCTTGGGCAAGGGTGGCGCAGGCCTCTCGACCGGCGGAGCAGCCGCTATGATCTGCGGCTCCATCCTTACCTCCGTCGCGGCGACAGCCTCAGGGGCCACCACAGCGAGAGCGTCCACAGGCGAGCCAGGCAGCACCGGCTCTGCCTCGAAGACCGGATCGCCCCGGCGATAAAGATCGTACACGCCCATGTCGCGGAAGTACTCAACGTAGGCACGTAACTGCCGCTCAGCCTCTCCTGCCATACTCCTATGCTATCGCGTGCAATCCGTCTTGGGCACTTAGTGAATCTTTGGCTCAGACCCTTTAGCCAGAACGAACTTCACATAACCCTGCTTGATCTCTTCCTGCGCTACGCGGCAAGCCTTGGTCGACTTGGCGACGATGAGCGGAGGTGCTCCCGACTGCAGTTGTCGCGCCCGACGTGCCGCGCCCTTCACCAAGCTGTACTTGTTGTGGAATGCACTTTGATCCGTCATGGGTGGTCCTCCCTTGTGGTCTGAATGTATCGCAGCCCAGCGAAATGTACATCAGAAATTCACGGTGGAAAATCCGGGCCCTATTCTCCAAAGGCCTCAAGCACCGCCTTTAGCTTCGGAGACGCCGCATCGGTCCTGCAACTCTTTGCGAGCGCCTCGCACTCTCCATCCCCCCGCTCGAAGAGAACGATCGACCGCATCTCCGCAACGGCGTTTTCCAGGACATCGTTTACCAGAGCGTATTTATAGTCCCAAACTCTCTTGAGTTCGTTTTTCGCTTCCGCCAAACGCTTCTGAATGACCGTTTCGTCGGTCATCTTCTCGGCAGCGCTCCGGTTTTTCAGCCGCTGCTCCAGGACCTGTGGACTAGGAGGGAGGATAAAGATCGAAACCGCCTGCGGCATCTTTTGCATCACCTGCAAAGCTCCCTGCACATCGATGTCGAGCAGAAGATCCTTACCCAGCTCCTTTGCATGCCGGAGAGCAGCGACGGCCGTTCCATAATAGTTGCCAAACACCTCCGCCCATTCCAGGAAGTCTCCTGCTGCAACCATTCGCTCGAACTCTTCGCGTGTAGTGAAGAAATACTCGCGACCGGGCTGCTCTGAGCCACGACGATCGCGCGTGGTATAGGAGATAGAAAAATCCAATCCCTCCACCAGGGTTCGAAGCTGGCTCACCAGTGTCGACTTCCCTGAACCGGAGGGCGCTGAGATGATAAAAAGAATTCCCGCCATCTGCTCCCTGATCGTTCCGTTTGTTCGGATACCTGTCAGTGTAAACCGCGGTTACTCCAGATTTTGAACCTGCTCGCGAGCTTTTTCGATCTCCGCCTTGATCTCGAGGCCCAGTTCGGTAATACGCAGGCTATTCTCTCCCGATGCGGCGCTGGTCTTCGAGAGCATCGTATTCGCCTCCCGGTTCAGCTCCTGCAGGAGAAAATCCATTCGCTTGCCGAGCTCTCCTCCCTCATCCAGCATGGCGACGAATCGATCGATGTGCGTTCTCAGCCGCACGATCTCCTCCTCGATATCGCTCTTCTCAGCCAGCACTGCCGCTTCGGAGAGCAATCGCTCCTCGCTTACGACAAACCCGTCGGTCAAATCCCCCAGTCTCGCCCGCAGACGCTCAAACTGAGCCTCGCGCACGCCGTTCCGATGGCCCGCCATCTCTTCGGCGAAGGTCTTCAGACGCCCCATGGACGCGCGCAGCTCGGAGGCAAGCACCGCACCTTCCTGTGCTCTTGCCTCGTTCAGCTTCTCCACCAGAGCCGGCATTGCCGCCATCACCGCCTGGTCGAGCTCCGGGATTCCTTCGAGGCTGACGTTACTTTCCGTAGTCATCACGCCAGGGATGCGCAGCAACGAATTCAGATCCGGCTGATTCGGCAGACCGTAGAGCTCGGCGGCCCTGCCAAACGCTCCGACATAAGCATCGAGCAAATCGGCATTCAGTTGAATCTGGGCGCTCGCTCGGCGTTCTACCTGCAGCGTGACCTCGATGTGACCACGCTTCAGCATTTCTTTAAGGAGACGGCGCATCTGGATCTCCAGCGCGTCGCAGTAGGAGGGCAGCCGCAGGTGCAGGTCGAGAAAGCGATGGTTCACACTCTTGATCGCAAGCGAAAATCCAAGGCGGTCTTCCGCACTGCTTCGGGCACTCGCAAATCCTGTCATCGAAAAAATTGAACTCAAGCAAATCCCTCCAACTCAGCCGGCTGCAAAGCCGGCTCACTCTCCGCTACTGCCGGACCTTCCTCACCAAACTGCATATCGTAGAGCCGGCGATACATTCCCGATTTTCGCATCAGTTCCTCGTGAGTACCGGTCTCAGTGATCCGGCCACGCTCCAGCACCACGATCTTGGTCGCCCTGCGTACGGTCGAGAGGCGGTGCGCAATCACAAAGACGGTTCTCCCCTGCATCAGGTTGGCCAGCGCTGCCTGAACGAACTGCTCGCTCTCCGTGTCCAGTGCGCTGGTTGCCTCATCAAGAATCAGAATCGGCGCATTCTTCAGAATTGCGCGGGCGATCGCAAGCCGCTGCCGCTCGCCTCCACTCAGCCTCACCCCTTTTTCGCCGATCCTGGTGTCGTAGCCCTCAGGCATCTTCAGGATGAACTCATGCGCCAGCGCCATCCGAGCGGCCTCTTCGACCTTGCTGAGAGGAACATCAGGCTGCCCATAGGCAATGTTGTTCCTCACAGTATCGTTGAAGAGCACCGTCTCCTGCGTGACCTTTCCAATCTGCTCCCGCAATGACGCTATCGTGACATCGCGAAGGTCGTGACCATCAATCAACATCCGGCCCTCGTTCACATCGAAGAAGCGCGGAATCAAATTGACCAGCGAAGATTTGCCCGCCCCACTGGGTCCTACAAAGGCAATCACTTCGCCGGGCTTCACGTCGAGGCTGATGCCATGAAGCACCTGCGTGATGGTACCGTCATCCCCTGCATACCCAAACCCGACATTCTCGAACCGGATTTCCTGCTGAAAGCCCTTCAGCGGGACCGCACGGCGCTTCTCTCGCACGTCGTCCTGCGCATCCATAAATTTGAAGATGTCTTCGCTCGCCCCCAGGGCCTGCTGAAAGCTGTTGTAAAACAGCGCAAATTTCCGCACGGGATCATAGAGCGTAAAGACGGCGACAAGAAATGCAATAAACGATCCCGCCGTCATCTCGTGGTGAAGAATTCTTCCTCTTCCCAGCAGCAGCAGCAGCGCAATTCCCACCGACCCCAGTGCATCCATCAGCGGCGAGCTGATCGCCTGCACGCTGACCGATTTCAGATTCGCCCGAAACAGCCTGCGTGCTGCTCTGCGAAAGCGATTCATCTCCCACAGCTCCATCCCGAACGCCTTCACGATTCGGTTGCCCGTGATGGTCTCATGGAGAATGTTCTGAATCTCGGCGAGCTTATCCTGTCCCTTCCGCGTCGTCTGCCGCACCCTGCGGCCGATGCGGCGCGCCGATGAGATGACGACGGGAACGAAGAGGAGCAGCACCCATGCGAGCTTGCCGCCAACCACAACGACAACACACGCGGTAAACAGCAGTGTAAAGAACTGCTGCATGAAGTCACCGAGCACGCTCGACATCGCATACTGCACACGCTCGATGTCATTGATCAGCGTGGAGAGAAGCGTCCCGGTCGTATGCTTCTGGAAGAACGCAACCGAGCGCCGCAATACGGCGTTGTACAGATCGTTTCGAAGATCTGTGATCATGCCGAAGCCGGCATAGTTCACAAGATAGGTTCCCAGGTAGTCGCATACCGACTTCAGAACCGCCGAAACGATCAGCGCATACGCCACCACCGTCCATGCGTTATGGAAGTACCCCGGAACCAGAAACTGCAGGTTCAGCTCGCGATCGATGTGAGGAAGATGAAACCTCAGTACATCGCCCGTGGGAGCGTCCGGACTCAATACATTGTCGAAGATCGGCTTTACCAGAAGAATGCGCAGCGCAGCCATCGCGCCCACGGTTGCCATCAGAAACACGGAGCCCGCCAGTTGCAAGGCATAGGGCCGCACATACAGAAGCAATCGCCAGATGCGCTTCAAGCAGCCACTCTCCCAATCCTTACCATTGCTGGCATCTCTTTATTTTATTCGAGGCCCTCACTTGTCGCCGTTAGCGGGGCATATCGCGATGCAGCGTCTTCACGCGGTATCCCGCGGCCGCCAGTCTTTTTTTCATCTCCTCGGCGATAAACACCGACCGGTGCTGCCCTCCCGTGCATCCAAACGCGACCGTCAGATAGCTCTTGCCTTCCTTGATGTAATGCGGCAGAAGAAACTTCATCAGGTCCGTTGTCCTGTCCAGAAACTCCGCAGTCTGCGGAAAATCGCGCACATACTTTGCAACCTTGGGGTGCTTTCCGGTCAGCTTCCGAAACTCGGGCACAAAGTGTGGATTGGGAAGAAACCGAACGTCGAAGACGAGGTCCGCCTCCGCCGGAACACCATTCTTGAATCCGAAGCTGTTTGAAGAGATCGTCAGGTTGCGGTCGCTGGCCTCACGTTCAAACTGGGCGCCAATGTGCGCGCGCAGATCATGCACCGTGAACTTCGTCGTATCCAGCACAATATCGGCGACGTTGCGAATGGGATCCAGCCGCTTGCGCTCAGCCCGAATCGATTGCAGGACCGTATCGGCACGGCCCATGGGATGGGGGCGGCGCGTCTCAGAGAATCTCCGGATCAGGGCCTCATCGTTGGCTTCCAGATAGAGCACACGCGTAGGTAGGACCCTGCGGACCCTCTTGAGAATTGCGGGAAACTCGTCCAGCCGTATCCCTTCGCGCACATCCACGACCAGTGCGGCACGCTCGATCTCCACCGATTGACGAACCAGATCTGCAAAACGCGGAACCAATTCAAGCGGAAGATTATCGACTGAATAGAAACCAAGGTCCTCAAAGGTTTTTAGCGCGGACAGTTTTCCAGAGCCAGACAGTCCGGTCAGGATGACCAACTCCTTATCCGGCGGCCTCACTGACTTCTTCTTCGTTTGCTTCCGGGGCATGACTGGAATCCTAGCACCAGTCATGCCCCGAAAGGACATGCCGCTATGGAACCTCGATCAGTTCCATCTTGCCATCGCGCTTGCGGTGCAGCACCAATGCCTGACCGCCGTGATCCCGAAAGACGAAGACTTCGCGGTCGCGAAACGCCGCTTCCTTCACCGCTTCTTCAAGAGACATTGGACGCAGGGCTACACCGTCCCTGGAACGGACCAGGTGCGGTTCCACCAGCGGTGTCTCTGAAGGAAAGGAATGGACAAGCATGGGTACAGACTTGCGCGATGAGCCGTTCTTCGTGAGCGACACCTTGGGTGCCTGCTCTACTTCAACGGCAATCGCGCCGTTCTCGGGCTGCGCGAGTGCGACCTGCCGCACGCCCTCTTTCGCATTCCGCTTTATCGTCGTCTTTTTCTTCTTGTGCCGGATGGCCTGCTTTTCGATCGCAGCCAAAGCGTCGCGCAGAGCCATCTCCATATCGGTGGCTTCACAGGCCGCCACCAGCTTGAGGTTTCTCGTCTGCACAGTCAACTCCGCCGTGCGACGGTATTTCTCGGTTGTCAGGATTACGTGTACGCTGCCCGCATCTCCAATGATCTTGGCGATCCGGTCCAGCCCCGCCTCGGTCTGCGCCTTAAGTTTTTTGGTGATCGTTGTCTGTCTACCGGTGTAATCCACGTTCATCGGGGGTACCCTCTTGACGAACATCTTACGCCCGGTTCACCGTACCCGGCGCTGATGGGTACTCGGGATCTGCATATCCTCGCGATACTTCGCCACAGTCCGGCGCGTAACCTGGATTCCCTGCCGCTGCAGCTCCGCCGCAAGCTGGTCGTCCGTCAGGGGTTTGCGCGAATCTTCGTCCTCAATCAGCTTCTTCACCTTGCGCTTGAGCAGGACCAGCGGAAGATCGCCGCCCTCAGGTCCATTCACGCCTTCCGAGAAGAAAAAACGAAGCTCGTACACACCTTGCGGCGTATGCACGTATTTACTCGCCACCGCGCGGCTCACGGTCGACGGATGGACACCGATCTCCTCGGCGACCTCTTTGATCATCATCGGCTTAAGAGCCTCCACCCCGCGCTCCAGAAACTCCGTCTGCCGCCGCACGATCACCTCGCAGGTGCGCACAATCGTATTCTTCCGCTGCTCGATGTTGCGGAGAAGCTGAATCGCCGACTTGTAGCGCTCCTTCACATATTCCTTAACCTCTTTTTCCGTCTGTTTTTCCTGGAGCATTTTGCGGTAATTGTGATTCAGCCGCAGCGCAGGCATGTCTTCGTCATTCACGAGGACAATGAAGTGGTCGTCGCGCTTTACAAACGCCACATCCGGCTCGATCAGCCGCGTCTCCGTATGGTTGTAACGCTGACCGGGACGGGGGTCCAGAGATCGGATGAATTCCACAGCTGCGTTCACCTCCTCCGAGGACCGACCACAGCTGCGCGTCAGTTCGCGCATGTCCTTCTTCTGCAGCAGCGCCAGGCAATTCTCTACGATATGGGAAGCCGTGGTAAAAACATCGGTTCGCTCCATCGAAATTCCGTCCGCGTGGTCCGTGCCGGCCTCGTCTCTATTCCTTGCGCCCGCATCATGGCGCCTGCGCAGCATGATGGCGGCTTCATGGCGCTGGGCACCAATCTGGAGCAGCAAGCACTCCCGCAGATCGCGTGCACCCACTCCCACAGGGTCAAGATTATTGATGACTGAGCGTGCCTCGCGTACAACGGCGAGCAGGAACTCCCGTTCGTCCTCCGAAGAGGCAGCAGCAAGGTCGAGCTTCTGGGCTCCATCGTCCCCGGAATCGTCGTTCGCAGCGTCCGGCCGCCATCCTGAGGTACGGTTTCGCGAACCCTGCTCAAATGGAATAGGTGCCGGGAGGTCCACTATCTGCAGTTGAGAAAGGGAGTCCGCCAGCTCATCGTCCGTGGCTGTCAGGTATCCATTCTCGTTCAGGTTTCCAATCACAAGTTCCGCAGCGGCACGGACCTCGGCGCTCACCGTCAGCGAGCCCAGCTGCCACATCAGATGGTCGCTCAAAGTCCCTGGCTGCGACAGGAAGCTCTCCAGCGAAGGCTTGTCGTACTCCTCAAAGTTGGAGGCAGTTCGATAGCCCGGATCAAGATACTCCTGGAAATAGCTCCCAAAATCAATCTCATCGAAGGGATCCTTCTCCGCACGCTCCCCCTCGGCTGCGACCTCTTCGGCGGAACGCTCCCGGTCTCCCTCGATGCCCGCTCGCTCCTCAAGCGGGATGCCGTTGTCCTCTATCTCCTCCAGCACCGGATTTTCGATGATCTCGGTGTTGATCATCTCCTTGAGCTCAAGCTTGTTCAACGCCAGCACACTGACCATCTGCACCAGCCCAGGAGTAAGCACCTGGCGCTGCGAGACTCTCAGATTCAGCTTGGGTTGCAGGAGCACGTGAGCAGATCCTTGTCAGTTCCTTAAACGTAAGTGAGAGTTGAAAAATGCACCGTTTCAATATTCACGGTACATCGTAATGACTGGGGCGAACGCCTCCAGGCCACTAGTCTACACGTCTGAAAGTTTACTTGGCCTAGTCTACCGCGCCCTGCCTGATCCAGGTTCCTCACCTCCGGGCGCCTCGTTTACAACAGAAGTTGTACCACGGACTAATCCATGGAAAACTTCTCCCCAAGATAGACCTTTCGTACCTCTGGATCCCGGCCGAGATCCACCGGTGTACCCGCTCGAAAGATCTTCCCTTCATTGATGATGTAGGCTCGATCCGTTACCGACAATGTCTCGCGTACATTGTGGTCGGTAATCAGAACGCCGATTCCTGCTCGCTTCAGATCGAAGATAATCTCTTGTAGATCGATCACCGCGATCGGGTCGATGCCCGAAAAAGGCTCATCCAGCAGAATGAACGCCGGATTGATCGCCAGGCAGCGGGCGATCTCCACACGCCTGCGCTCGCCGCCGCTGAGGGCGTAACCGCGCGTCTTCCGCACATGCGAGAGATTCAGCTGCTCAATCAGTTTCTCCGTGCGGGTCCGTCTTCCCTCCCAGCTCTGGTGCTGCGTCTCAAGAACGGCCAGAATATTGTCCTCCACGGTGAGCTTGCGAAAGACGGAAGGCTCCTGCGGAAGATAGCTGATGCCATACTCGCGCGCACGAAGATACATCGGCAGTCGCGTAATGTCGTTTCCGTCAGCCAGGATGCGACCTCCATCCGGCCTCACCAGGCCGACGATCATATAGAAGCTGGTCGTTTTGCCTGCGCCGTTTGGACCCAGCAGACCGACCACCTCTCCCTGTTCGATCTTCAGGCTTACCCCTCGAACTACCTGGCGGCCGCTGTACGACTTCCCAATCTCCTCGGTCGAAAGCGTCCTCATCGTTCTCTCTTCACCCGCGTCTCCGTGCGAACTCTCTGGCCTTTACCGTTCGCATCTCCATTAGAAACCACGACGCTCGCGTCCTGCTCGCGGAAGCGAAGCTCCCGGCCCGTCACAGTGCCTCGGGTCGCATCCATCACCCGGGGCGGCTCCGCCTCAGTCCCGGTCAGGACAAAGACGCCATCGTCTGCCGTGTAGATCAATCGGTCGCCCGTAGCCCGGCGTCCGCTCTGTTCAATCTCGATCTCTCCCTCGACGGCCACGCGCTGCACACCGCCCCCCATAAACCCTGAGCCGGGGGCAGATACCGTGTCCTTTCTCGCCGGTGCTGACTGTAAATAGGCCGTTGCCCGCTGACCTCGCATCACCCCATCCGTGCTCTCCACCTTCACGCCGCCGGTAAACTGCGCCGTGTGAGCCTCATCGGAATAAATCATCTCCCGGCTCGCAATCCGGACCACTGCCGCCTTGTGTAGAAGCCCGGTCGTCGAGGAAGCCGCAGGCACACCTTGTTTCGTCGATCCAGCGCTCGGCAACACCGTCCGTACGGCCATCGCACTTCCATCGCCATGAGCCGTAAGCTGATTCTTCCCCCGGTCAAACTCGAGCACCGGAGCCTCAATCTGCGAACCCCCTTGCCAAAGCCGGGCCGGCTGGCCTTCCAACCCATAGAAGATCGCCATATTACTTGCCTTCTTCAAATCGGCCCGTCCAGCCAGCACGTGGAGAGCATCTCCCTGCGTCCCACTTCGATAGCTCGCCTTTACCGATCCGTCTGCGGCCGCATCTCCCGTCTTCTGCTCTACCGCAACATGGTCGGCCCACAACCTGCCGTCAGCGTTTTGCATCTCGACCAAGCCGCTCAGCATCATTCGCTGCGTTTTGCCGTCATACGTAAGCTTCTCCGCCATCGCACGGTCGCGTTCCATAGCTCCACTTCCCCCAGGCCTGGCAGGAGCCGTGCGCGTTGCAATCACATGACCTTGCTGAACCGCGGTATCAATCTCTCCGGGGACGTCAGAGGAAGACGATCCGCTCGAAGATCCCGATGACGGCCGGCGAATGGCCACATCGAGCCTGTCTCCTGAGCTCGTCTGCACGATGCCGTTCCCGCTCTTCTGTTCAAGTACCGTCGCGCCATTCCCGTGCACCCCATTCAGCCACGACCGTCCGTCCTCGTGAAGGAACTGAGCCGTCAGCACATCTCCCTGCATCGAGCTGGTCCGTACTCCCTTCCCATCTTTCTCCTGCTCCCTCACCACAAGACGAGCATTGCCATTCGCCTTCGCGTCCCTTATCCACGATCTTCCCTTCGCATCGCTGGCCAGAGCCATCTCGACCGTGGCGGCGGTCAGATCTCTTTCGCTTCCCGCACCCTTCGCCCCATTCGCCGGCGCAATACGCTCCTTAAGATGAACCGCCCCCGTAAGGACTGCCTTCTCCACATGTCCCTGCGCATTGAAGGCAGCCACCGCCTCCGCAGCCTCCCCATCTGCCTGCCGTGACGGATCGCTCGCGGTATAGCGCACGTCACCCTTCATCGTCATCGACTGTGGCTTATTCGCGGCGCTCAGCAACATCTCGCCATGCTGGGCTGCTACCTGAGAACCATCGCCTCCGGTCACCCGAACCCCGCCCTCGCCGATCATCCGCTCCGCCGAACCGTCAGGGCGCAGAAGCACCGTAGCCTCCAGAGCCTCTACCGTCTGCCTTGCCCCCTCGCCGTCTCCCTCGCCATTGACGGTCACAAGCTTCGCCTCCGACAGCAGAACACTGTGATTCGTCCGGTTCAGCCTCGCCTGCGATGCTGTCAGCAACAAAGGCCGCCCGTGATCAAGCCCACTCACCATCACCCGCGAGTGCAGCACAAGAATCCCGCTGTCCGCGTTGTAATCGGCGCCTGTCGCGTGTCCCGTCAGGCCGTTGTACTCGAACTCGATCTCCTGATCCGTTGCCGCCAAGCCCAGCTTTTGCTGATACACCAGGCCGCTGGTCTTTACATGGATCAGCGGCGAGTTCTTCAGATCTCCGGCATGCGTCTGGGTGCTGCCTGTCGCCTGCGTCTCCTCCGCAGCGCCAGGCGTCCCCGCCGGAACCTGAAGGTCGAGATGGACCTCCCCCATTGCTTTTACAATTCCCGCCGCCTGATCCAGCTGGAACTCTTTGCCGTAGATCCGATCGGTGCGGTCGCCCTCGCCCTGGCCCTTTCCATAAACCGCGATCGCCACATCGTGCATCGTGTACTGGCCATCCTGGTGCTGGATGGCCTTGGCGGCATGCACCGTGAAGATCGTTCGCCCCTTCACCGTCTGAGACCACGTGAAAGAGTTCGTCTCCTGGCGGATATCCGCGCCAAGCTTGTGTGGAAGCTCCGTAAGAAAGCGGTGAGCGCGATAATGCGCGTAGGCAAGCAGACCTGCAATCACCAAGATCAGGAGGCCCGCACCCGCGAGCAACCACTTCCGCAGCCTCTCTACCGAAACCCGCATCATTAAACCGTCTCTTCTATCTTCTCATTCCTGCAAACACAAATCGCCTAAGTTCGTTCCCACGACCCGCCTGTACACTATCCCCATGGCAGACCAGCTTTACCTCAGCCTCTGGTTCCCTAATTTTCGCTTCGAAGCACTTCCGGCTGCTCTCGTCTCCGTGCTGCGCCAGTTCGCGCTCGTCAGCGGCGAAAAGCGCGTCACCGCGGCCTCCGTCTATCCCATCAGCTTTACCGAGTCCCCCGTCTACCAACGAATCTACGTCAACGACGATCGCGCGCAATCCACAGAAGACTCCATCATCGAGAACGCCGTCGCCGAGGCCACCGAACAGCTCCACGACGACATGGCCTACGAGTTCGAGATGAAGTGGAACCTCTGGATGCCCGAAGGCAACGACACCCCAATCTCCGAGGCTGCTCTCGACACCCTCTGGCGTCCGCACCCGTCCACCGTGAAGATCCTCGGCTTCGGCCCGCACTTCGACCAGGCCACCTACGAGCAGAACGGACACATCCGCGTCGACTTTGGTCTCGATACGCCATGGGTCATGGATGAAGAACAGGAAGAAGTGCTCGACGAAGAGGCGCAGAAGCACGTCCAGCAGAATGTGGAGATGCTGCTCGCCTTTACCCTCTCGGTCGAAAAGAACTGCGGAATCTCCAGCCGTCTCCTCTGGACCGAGTCCGGCGAACCGCTGGCCGAGAAGCTGATCGCACGCCTGCAGCGTCTGAACTGAAACCGGCGCGACTCAAGCTCCCCGCAGTAAAGCCAGCGCGTCTTTATCCTGCCGTCACAATCTCCGAAAAGTCCGCGATCCCTGAGAAGCTCTTCACAATGGAAGCCAGCAGCGCCAGCCTGCTCCTGCGAACCTTCTCATCCGGATCCATCACCATCACCTGCTCGAAGAACGCATCCACCTGAGGCCGCAGCGTGGCCACCGACTCAAGCGCGGCGACGTATTGATGGCTGGCCCTCAGATGCTCGACCTTCTCGCCCACACGCGACGCCTCCAGCTTCAACGCTGCCTGCGCCGGATGGTCAGCCGCGAGCCCGTCCGCGACCGCACCCATGCCCAGTTCGCCCTTCGCCTGCGCCAGAATATTTTTTATCCGTTTGAACGCCGCGCTCACCGCCTCGAAGTCCGCCGAGCTGCGAACGGCCGTTACAGCCTCGGCCCGCGCCACGGCATCGCGCACATCATCGCTGCCGGCTGCGAGCACCGCCTTCACAACGTCGTAGGCCTGCCCCCTCGATTCGCGCAGATAGAACTCAAGCCGCTCGATCAGAAATGCGCGTACTCGCGTCTCCACGGCTTCATTTTCCGTCGCACGACCGGCGACCTCGCTCAAGGTCAGCGGCAGCGAGCTTTCCGCCAGAATCTTTACAATCCCATTCGCCGCCCGGCGCAGCGCAAAGGGATCCTTCGATCCCGTAGGCTCGATCCCCAGGCCAAACATGCCCGCAATCGTGTCCGCCTTATCCGCAATCGAAAGCAGCGAGCCCTCGACCGTACGCGGCACCGAATCTTCCATCGACTCCGGCAGGTACTGGTCATAGATCGCATCGCTCGCCGCAGCCGAAACCCCCTGCGCTCTTGCGTAAAGTCCACCCACCACACCCTGCAGCTCCGTGAACTCTTTCACCAGCTCCGTCGTCAGGTCCGTCTTCGCAAGCGTTGCCGCCTCATCCAGCGCCGCAGCATCCACCCTGCCGCCCCGCGCCGTCACAAGCTCTGCCAACCCCAGCGCAAGGCCACGGACACGTGTCGCCTTGGCTGCATAGCTTCCCAGCTCTTTTTGAAACGTGACGTTCTCCAGCAGCTTCGTCCGCTCCTTCAAAGGAACCCGCTGATCGAACTCCCAGAAGAACCGCGCGTCATTAAACCTCGCCCGCAACACGCGCTCATTTCCATGCCGGATCACCGCCAGCCCCTTATCCTCCGCCTCGGTATTCAGCACTGCGAGAAAGTGTGGTGCCAGCTTACCCGTCTTCTCCTCGACCGCGAGGTACTTCTGGTGGTCGCGCATCACCGTCACCAGCACCTCCTCCGGCAATGCAAGATACTCGGGCTCGAATCCGCCCAGAATCACCGACCGGTCCGAGGCCCACTCCGTCAGGTGCGTCAGCGTATCCACCAGCTCATGGTCTTCGCGCCAACGTGCGCCTTCCTTCGTGCGCGTCACGCGATCCAGCGCCTTGCGAATCTTCTGGCGTCTCGCCTCCACATCGGCGATCACATAGGCGGTGAGCAACGCTTCCTCGTACTTTACCGGAGCCTCCAGCGCAATCGCCGCGTCGCCAAAGAGCACGCGATGCCCGTACGTCACCTTGCCCGCTGCCTTACCGCCAAACGCTACGGGAACAACCTCACTCCCCAGCAGCGCAACCATCCAGCGCACTGGCCGAACAAACCGCTCCGGCTTGCCCGCGCGCCAGTACATGTTCTTCGACCAGTAGATCGCCGCAAGCTCCTTCGGCAGCTCCTCCGCAACGACCTCGGCAGCAGAGCGACCCGCCTTTAAGAGTGTGGCCGCAATGTAATCTCCCTTCGGGGTCGTCACCGTTCGCAGCGCCTCGACAGCCACACCTGCCTTCTTCGCAAAGGCAATGGCTGCAGCAGTTGCGGCACCATCCTTAAAGGCCACCTTCACCGGGGGGCCCATCAGTTCCTCGGCCGCATCCTCCTGCCGCTCGGCCACGTTCGAAACCAGCACCGCCAGCCGCCGCGGCGTCGAAAAGCTCTTCGCAGATGTCCCCGCCCCAACCAGACGCTCGCGCTCCAGCAGCGCACTCACGCGGCGCGCCAACTCCGCCTGAGCCCCGGCAATCATCCGCGCAGGAACCTCTTCCAACCCGATCTCAAAAAGAAAATCCGCCATCGTCTTCCTCAATCCTGTCCCGCTGCCTCTCCTCGAAACTCATTCCCCCAAAGATGAACTGTCATCCTGAGCGGAGCGACTCGCAACCTGCGAGTCGCAGAGTCGAAAGACCTGCGGTTGCTCTTCTCTTCCCGCCATCGCGGCCTCGCCCCGATAAGTGGGAATGAATCCGTCAACTCGCCACGACCACAGGCTCCGCCGCCAACAACTCACCCTGTTCCGCATATGCCTTCGCTACGCCCACCACCAGCGTGCGAATCCGAGCCATCACACCTACGCGCTCCGTCACCGAAATAGCCCCCCGGGCATCCAGCAGGTTGAAGACATGCGAGCACTTCAGCGCCAGCTCATAGGCTCCAAGCACTGGAAAGCGCTTCAGCGTAAGCGCATCCATCTTAGCCAGGCCTTTGGCCTTATCCAGCAACTGCAGGCACTCGGACTCGTAAAGCTTCAGGTGTTCCCACAGCTTCGAAACATCGGCGTAATCGAAGCTGTACGCCGAGAACTGTTCCTCTTCCGCCAGCCGCATCTCGCCATAGGTCACCCTGCGGCCCGTGTCCGGTTCAACCGCCCACACAATGTCGTAGATCGAATCGACATCCTGCAGAAACCCGGCGATCCGCTCGAGACCATACGTAATCTCGCCGCAGATCGGATCGAGATCCATGCCGCCGCACTGCTGAAAGTAGGTGAACTGGGTAATCTCGAGGCCGTCCAGCATCACCTGCCAGCCCACCCCCCAGGCGCCGCCCACCGGCCACTCCCAGTTATCCTCTTCGAACTTAATATCGTGCTCGCGCAGGTTGATTCCCACCGCTTCGAGCGACTCCAGGTACAGCTCCTGGATCCGTTCCGGCGGAGGCTTCAGAATCACCTGGAGCTGCGTATGCCGGAAGAGCCGATTGGGGTTCTCCCCGTATCGGCCGTCCGCCGGCCGCCGTGAGGGCTGTGCATACGCGATTCGAACCGGCTTGGGACCAAGAACCCGCAAAAACGTATCCGGGGACATGGTTCCCGCCCCCACCTCGACGTCATAGGGTTGCTGGAGCACACACCCCTGCTCGGCCCAGAATCTTTGCAGCCTGAACAGAAGCTCCTGAAACGTAAGCGGTTTCTTCACATCTTTGCCTGTAACCAAGCTCTTCTCACCACCATTGCAATCGGTTTTTCGATTCTAAATGGTTTGCATCGTACCCTTCCCGCCGACCCGGAAGAAGACTCCGAAAAATAAATCACTCTGGATCGAGGCTCAACCCTTCTTTATTCCTCCGCCCTCGCAGCCAAACCAGCTCCGAACGCCCCGAGGCTGTCAAGTCAAAATCCTCCCAAGTAAAACAAACTAAATGACATTTATGTGCCGTTTAGTTTTATCGGGCTTAGTAAAATGGAAACAGCAGCAAATGTTGGGGAGAATACGGGTGCGACCTTCCTTCCTGTGCAATTCTCAGCGAAGCTATCGTCTTTCCCTGCGTGCGCCAGATTTGTCGATCTGAAGCTGACAGATAAGGCCAGCTATCGTACAAACGGGTATTCAGACCACAAACTGCTCAAAATAAAGTTTTTATAAATAAAGTATTTGTTTTGAATATTTTACAAGAACATCTTGCGCGTAAACAACACATGATAAATACTTTATCGAAAATGATATGGGGGTGGGTACTGCGAGAAAGGTCGCTTCAACGAAGAGATTTATCCTAGGACTCTCTCCTTTAGATTGAAAATACAAAAAACTGGAAACTATATTTTTACAAGCTCGCGCGGATGGAGACCAAGGCACTTCTATACCTAAATTTGATCATATATAAAGACTTAGCCTCTAATTCTCGTGATGAGAAAAACGTTCGAAGAGTATTTTCCTATGGTTGAACATATTTTTCTAATTTCTCTTTCCATATTGTGGTATATTTCTCTTACGGGATGAAGGACAGGCAATCCCGGAGACATTAGCAGCCTCGAGAGCAACCCCCTCGGCTGACACAAGTTGCGTCACTGGCCTCCCGGCACGGACAATGTTCGTGCCGTCTTTTTTTGCTCGAAACGCCTCTATTGATTAACATGAACGCATGAAGCGGATTCTCGGACTGTTGGCACTTGGACTCATAACGATTGCAGCCTCTGCGCAGTGGAGTAATCCTGCGGCGGACATTCCCGCCTACAACGCAAAGCCTCCGGCGAAGCCGCTTCCCGCAATCCTCTCCGGAGAGCAGCTGACAGGACCATACTTCTCGCATCCGTATCAGGTCACCGTCTATAAGATGGCGGCGAAGATTCCCGCCGTTCTGCATCAGCAACCCTGCTACTGCCACTGCGATCGGGCCATGGGACATAACAGCCTGCACAGCTGCTTTGAGGGAACCCACGGCGCAGCATGCTCAACCTGCATGCAAGAGGCGGTCTACGCCTATCAACAGACCCGGAAGGGAAAGACTCCCGCGCAGATTCGCGCCGGAATTGAGCGCGGCGATTGGCAGGACGTCAAACTCGAAGACGCTTCCCTGTAAACGTCGCTGGAACAGCGCTCGATCGGACACGATATCCTCATTCCATGAGCTGGTTCGTCTGGGCAGTCCTTTCCGCCGTCTTCGCAGCCGCGACTGCCCTTCTGGCCAAGGTCGGCGTCACTGGAATTGATTCCAACCTTGCTACCGCCATACGCACAACGGTCATCGTTGCCTTTACCTGGGCCATCGCGCTCAGTCTTGAGTCACATCACGAGATCTCTCAGATCTCTCCGCGAAGTTGGGTTTTTCTGGTCCTCTCAGGAATCGCAACTGGATTGTCGTGGCTCTGCTACTTTCGAGCACTCCAGCTTGGCCCCGCGTCGAGCGTCGCGCCCGTCGATAAATTGAGCGTGGTTCTGGTCATCCTGGGAGCATGGATATTTCTGGGTGAGAGGCTAACACCGCTGAAGATCGGCGGAGCATCTCTCATCGCCATCGGAGCCGTGATCCTGGCCTTCGCTTGATGGACCTCGCCCAAACGCGGCCAAATCCCGTATTTTCGCGCGCGGTATAATGGAGATAGTTCTTTGCACGGCCCAATGCAATGTTGGTGCCAGCTCCAGATGGGGGCGTCACGGCTTCGACGGGATTGCTTGCGGCAGAGAGGCATGCCGGGGTGTGAACACCCGTAATCGCTCACAAAACTATAAGTGCCGAACCTCAATTCGCGCTTGCTGCTTAATTAACTAAGTAGCCGATCGCTCGGGCTTCGCCTACGGGCCCGTACCGATCGTCGCACAGTAGGCTGGCCAAACCTGCTCCGCCTGCGCGGGAATGGCGAGATCGATCAGGCTGGTCGTCGTCGCATCTTCGTCCGTTCTAAGCGACGATGACGAGACAAGATGAACTGGAAAAAGCATGAAGGCTCTCTGTTGAAGGTTTTTTCGGACGCGGGTTCGACTCCCGCCGCCTCCACCAAGTTTTTTATTATCATTAATTAACTGTTGCGATACAGAGATATATAGAACCGCACAGCGGCTTCGCACTTACGCTTCAGCAAATTCTTGATGGAAAAGGACTCAGGCCATTGCACGATTCGGCCTCTGTTTCCCTGCCATAAAAACCATTCACCTACAGCGATAGTCGAGATGCCGATCCTTTGTTGCGGCCCAGAGCGTTATAACTTGGAATCATCCAGGTGTTACGGGGTTCCGGGTGCCACGCAGCGCGAAAGACCCGAACTCTTCCCTGAAATAGCGTTAATGGCAATCATCTCCATCGTGTCCGACGATCCATGCCGCACCTAGTGAATGACACACCGCAGGCAATTGTTTACAAGACCGTAAGAGTGACGCTAGCAGTTACCGATGACGAAACGTAATCCACCGACTATAGCGCAATACTTGAGTCAAGCTTTGGAAACCTTAGAGTAGATCTTAAGCGACTTGAGCGCGGGCATCTTACCCCGCTTGCGAAGTAGTGGCTTCTTCGAAGCTGGCCGCACAGGAGCGGTAAGCGATTTCTTAGTAACGGCTGCCATTGACGCAGGGAGAGTGTAAGATACCGTGACTCCAGTGACGTCCGCGATCTTCGTCCTGATTTCCTCCAAGACCCTGTTCGTGTCGTCGGGAATAAGGTCGGGAGATTGTTTCACTTTCTTGCGGAAGCGCAGGTATGCCGATTGAATGATCGAGGCAGTCGCATTGTCATCGTTGATCGTGACGCTGAGTTCGCTATAAGCCTGCTGCAGATCCGCAACCTCGTACCAAGTCTGGTGCTCAGCGTTGTACTCTATGGTGAAGACGAAGTATGGATAGTCACGGATTGGCATGCCAGTGCTGTCATCGACCAATTGATCGTCGTTATCTACGCGGAACTTTGACTTGTCGACCGTGCTCGCATCAGCCCGGATCACCACGAAATAGCCAGTCGTGGGAGCATCGTAAGTTTTGACGAGACCGATCTCCAGGCGCGTGTCCTGGTCGGTGTCCGTAACCGCTTCAATGCCTTTCTTAAGAGTGTCAATGAAGGGTTTGACTGCAGCCACATAGGCTCCCTGGCCTGCAGCGGTGGCGACTGTAGACAGCATATCGAGGAACGGTCCCGACAGATCGGCGGACTTAATCGAGAAAAGGCCGATCTTTACGTTCAGGTCACCTCCCATATAAGGAACTGGCCCGAACAATGGGTAATTCAGGGAGATGATCCGATTCGCGTGCTTCGGATCGGCATTCTGCAGCTGGTTCGGTGACGTAAACATGCTGACATCGACACTTCCCCCGCCGAAGCGCGGAACCGAGATGTAGCCGTGCACTGCGCCGTAGAATTCGCTCCACCCTTCTCGGATGTTGTCGATGCGCCACGTCTTAAGAAAGATCCGAACATAGCCTGCCTTCGGGACGAGCGCTGTATGATCGAGGCCGCTCCTCGTCTTGTTACCAGGAATTTCTGCGTAGATGTAATCACTAGATTTCTTATCCCACAAGTCCCACCAAGACATAAATCCTCCACCACGTTAGGAATCGTTAGTTCCGGAAAATCGGAGAGATCAGAAAAATAGCCCACTTCCGTCCTGTGGTCAATCAAAGATTCCTGTGGCATGGGCCACGCGGAAAAAGCGGAACTCTTTCCGTGTTCTTCGAGCAAACTTCACTGCAGGATGCTCATCGAGAGCTGAATCAACGGCGCCTCGGTTTGACCGATCTAATCTTGTGCGAGATTTTGCAAGCAGTCCGTGCCGACTCAACCTTCACGCGCGTCAGGCGTAACCTGTCCAACTTCGAGGTATTCGACACTGGAGGTGAGGCGCTGGCAGTAGCCCCCCGCTCAGAACTATCGTTCCCTTCGATCACGCGGCCATACGGTCCGCACGACCATCGACTGCCTAAACGCGACTTTCTGTCTGACCGAGGGGCATTCCCTCCTCCATCGCGACCACGACTTCGACCCGTTCGAGAAGCACCTCGGCCTTAGAGTTGTTCACCCTTAAGGCTCGGGACGCCTCATGGGCCATCCACACAGCAAGTCTGGCCGTCCCTTCTTTCAACTATCCGTACACGCTTTTCTCTTTTCATCGCAGTCGCAGTCCAAAGACCTCCTGGTTCGCGAGTTCCCTTCTCCGTTCAAGAAATGGCGTTGATCGCTTTGCCGTCTCGAAAGAGATCCAGGAGGGACTGCAATCCAAAGGCAGAGGCCGAATGTACATGATTTGAACAGTTGCTGCTAGTTGATCGCTTTCACCGCTCTACCACTTTCAATCGTAAGCTAGCGCTCCGCCTCTGTGTATGACTGCCTGCGAGTGTGGAGTCTCCACAGACAGTGCCAAACGCGCTTGCTATCGCGGGTAGTTCAGGGAGCAAACGCACTGCTGGCAGGTGGGATTGCTGGCAATCTTCAGGCGGCTTCGGAAGGAGAGGCCCACTTCCGTATTGATCGCCTCTTCCAGCGTCAGTTGGTGTGCATTGCCAATCGGCGGATGAAAGAAGCAGGGACGAACACTCCCATCTACGTCGATTACCGCAGAGACCCACGGGGCATTGCAGATTGGAGACATCGGTGGCGTACCTTCAATTCGTTCTCGAAAGCGAGCCCCGATTTTCCGCAACTTCGCATTCCCTTCTTTGATGAAGCCCTTGTCGATATCTTCCTGATGCATCTGGATCAGAAGCTCGATCTCTTCATCCAGTTCGATCAACTCTGCTGGACTAAGCGAAATTTCGTCCTGCCTCTCCGCGGTCCATCGCTCCTCCCGGTTGAAAGCTGCCGATGAGATGTCCGCGGCGAGGAAGGAAATGCTATTGAGTTCAAGAGACCTGGCGGCTGAGACCGCGGCGCGAAGCTGTGTATGGTTTAGTTTTTGCACAGTTGTCCGGCAGGATATTGGTATCTCAGGCCGACGCTCGCGTATTTCCAACACGCCCTTCTGGATAGCCTGAAAGGCACCGGAGACACGACGAATCCGATCATGAACATCCGGCGGGCCATCGATAGAGATAATGATGTCGTCAATACCCGCTTCAACAATACTCGCCTTCTTTTGCAGCAAGAGCCCTGTCGTGAGTAATGTGATGCGAATGCCAAGATCGCGAAAGAACGTGCAGATCGCGTCCAACTCACGATTGAGCAGAGGTTCCCCTCCGGACAGTACAACATGCTGCACGCTGAGCCTGCGTATCGATTCTCGATGCCGTTCTAGGTCGGTGGCATGGCTCTCACGCCCATCCTTTCTCTGCCAGATATCGCACATCACGCAGCGGCAATTGCACTGACTATGAATATTAAGCAGCAGGATCGGAAGCCTGGCGAGGCGCGATCCCTCGAGATGTGTAGGCAGAGCAGGTTGAATACTATAGAGTTCCGAGATAACGCACCTCCCTTCCTGCGAGCAGCAGTTTCTCCGGGTGGAGAACGCTCTCTGCAGCTTCGAAAAGATCCTGCAAGGACGACCGAATCCAGCGTTGGTGACCAGCCACCTCGATAAGCTCCATACCGGAGCGGAGATCATACGGCAAGCGTGCGAACAGAGGAGGAGATGCCATCTGAACTCGCCCCTCGAGCAGAACCAACTCAACGTCGCTAAAGGCGAGGTTCGAGAGGGTGCGGGCAGGCGAACCATGTTGGACACGGACTGCGATTAGATCGGCCACGCCGGATTCCACGATGCGTCCCTGACCATCTTTCAAATGAAACATCTCAGCAGGGCCGGTGGTAATCATGCTGTAAATCAGGTTTGGATCGAGTCCGATCTCGGCATGAAGGGAGCGAACCTCATCGAGCAGATCGCCAGCGGCAGTGATCGGTGAGTCGCTCCCGAGCGCCACTCGCTCGATGGAAGTAAGCAACTCGCACGAAAGCGTCTCTGCGAAGAGGAAGCGGTTTGACGTGGGACAGACGACCACGGAAGCGCCACGCCGGTTGATCAACGCTATCTCCTCTGTCGTGCATGCCAGCCCATGAACGAGCACGGCGCGTTCATCCAGCACATGCATTGCGTTCAGTTGAGAGATTTCGTTCCGGCTTTCTTCATCTAGGCCCTCTGCCGCGTGCAGGATGAACGGGCGGTCCTGCGGCGTAGCCTGAAATTTCTGGGCCAGCTGTTGGTCGAATGCGAGTGAGTGCGACCAGCCGAAGTGATGGAGAACGCGCACAGGAAAGTCGGGACGAGTCAGTTCTGTGTGCAGAGGGTTGTGATGACAGACGGTTGTGATGCCGCAGAGTAGATTCCGAATCGCTCCCCACCGCAAATGGGTTGCCTGCGGGATCTGCCTGTACTGGGCGATGATGCTGGAGTGAACCCGATGAATCTCCTTAGCCCATTCTGTAGCGTTTCGATAGGGAGGACCAACTGCAGGGCGCCCAAGCTTTGGGAACAATCCAAACTCGAGATGTTCGTGCGCATTAATCAGCCCCGGAAGAAGGAAATAGCCAGCCAAATCGAGTTTCGGCGCTGACTCATCAACGGCTTCATGAAGAGACACAATGTGTCCATCTTCAATTAGGACCGCTCCATCTCTCCAGGCGACGGGGCTAAGGGCTATGGGCGCATTGGCAAGCTGAAGAGTGCTGCTTGCGCGAGGAGCTTGACCCGACAGAGATGGCATTCGTTTTTGCAATTTCAGGATGTAGATTGCAGGCACACCAGAGAGTTCTTCATACTTCGCCAACTTCCCTGCGCTTTCGAATACAGAGCCCTCACACGTTTCGAATGAGGGCTCATTGAGAACTCGTGGGTCGAAACCATGGCGGCGAAAGACCGCAATGATCTCGTCGATGGAACGAGAATGAGCTGCGATTTGGATCTTTTCCCCATCAAGATGAAAGCTCCGTGTCCAGCCTCGTTCCGCCGCTGTCAGGGGATGCATGTCGGAGATAAGCAGCCATCCATCTGGTCGAAGGATGCGCCTGCACTCGCGTGCGAATTGCTCCAGATCATCGAGATAGCTAAGTACAAAAGAGGCCAGGACAATGCCCCTGGAGCCATCCTCTCCCGGCAGCACGGAACACTGGCTGAGCTCAAGTGTCGTCGTGGGGCGGACTTTCGATCTGGCACGCTCCAGCATGATCGTGGAGCAATCGATCCCGATGAGCGAGCCCGGCTCGAGTACTTCCAGCCTTCTAAGCCAACGCCCCGTACCGCAGCCGACATCCAGCACGTCCTCGCCGCTCAGAGGTGGCAGCAGGGGTGTGACGCACCGCTCTTCAAGCATCAGCAGAGGGTTGGACTGTGCATCATATACCTGAGCCCAGAGATCGAAGATGTGGCTTTCCGGTTGAACCGGTGAGCGGGCCATCGTTTCAGTGGATGTCTTCACAGGCTCTCTCGTTTGGGTTTGCGCAGAGCGATGAACTGGCTGGCAAGATGAAGCTCGAAAGGAAATTTATAGATGTGCAAAGCATAACGCCACGCGCTAAGAACCTGCAGGAATATACGGCTCCAGCGCGGAGCGCGAATATCCTGAACCGTGGGCCAGCGCGAACCGATGACGATCTCGAAGTTGTCGATGAGTTTCTTGGTGCGGCGCTTCAGCCATGGAGCGTTGGTATCGATGCGCAGAGTAAAGTTCATCCACTCCTTCGTTGCCCACCCAGCCGGCGAATCAGGGAATGGGACGTCAACCTTGCCGTACATCTCGCCACCCGCAGCGTGTGGCTGAGGCGTGGGAGTGTAGTGCTGAATGATGATCTCCGAATCCGGATTGATACGTTTGATCCTGCGAATGAATCGTAGCGTCTCGCGTGTGTCCCGGTCCGGATCGTTGGGATTTCCAATGACAAAGGAAAACTCCGGAATGATGCCGAACTCACGGGTTCTTCTGGCGACTTCCAGGGTCTGTTGCGTAGTGATGCCCTTCTGCATTTCCTCGAGTACCCAGTCGGAGCCGGACTCGGCACCGAAGAAGATCATCGCGCATCCAGCCCGTTTAATCGCGGCAAATGTTTCGTCCGAATAGCGAGACATGATGTCGACACGAGCTTCACACCACCAGCGGAGGTTTAAATGCGCCATGCGATCGCAGAGTTCTCGAGCGTGATCTTCGCGTAGGAAGAAGTTCATATCGTAGAACTGAACCGAATCCGCTCCGTAACGTTCCACAAGATGAGTAAGAATAGCGACCGTACGTTCGGGCGACTCCATCTTTTCCTTGTTGCCGTAGGCCGCATGAACGCCACAAAAACTACAGTTGAAGGGACAGCCGATGCTCGCATGGTGAACGGCGGTACGTTTTCCGAAGAAGGACGGTCGCAAGTATTTTTCGACCGGAAGGCGATGGAATGGAGACCATGGAAACTCATTCGGTCCCTTCATGGGTCTCTCTCCGTTGTCATGACGCAGGCCAAACATATCCTTGTAGGAAAGACCTTTTACTGAGTCGAGAGAGCGCTTGCCGCGAAGGGCATCGAGAAGCTCAATGAGGGTGTCCTCTCCCTGCCCTCGAACGACGTAATCCACGTAACGTGCGTTGAGCGCAGCATCCGGGTAGATGGACGGGAAGTAACCGCCCCAGCAGATGGGGACCTCCGGATGAAGACGGCGAATCTCGCGAGACGTCTCCATCGCAGCTACCATCTGGGGCCCTGGCATCGTCGAGACGCCCAGCAGTTGAATCTTATGCTGTGCAATAAGTTGCAGGATGCGTGCGACCGGATCGTCCTCGAGGTTTCCATCAACAATCTCGTACTCTTCTCTGCCCTCGAGCACCGCGGCAAGCGCGAGAACGGCAAGAGGCAGCCTTCGGTTCCGAGGCCGGGTAGCACGTGGGTGATAGAGGATGATCATGCACTCACCGATGCAGCATATATGCGGAATTGAGATGGAGGACGACGGCCTGCGAGTCTTGCTCGGAGCGGCCGGAGGGACCAGCGAACTCCATAGAAGGGTCTTATGATGCTCCACTCCAACTCGAACCTGTCTTGCAGACGCCGCAGACGATCTGGAGTGAGATATTCGAGGCTCGGGATCGAGTCTGAGGAAAAACCGTATGTTGCGTTGAAATGCTTGTGCTTTTCCTCCACCATTCTCCTGCCGCTATCTTCCTCTGCGTACCATGGCGTGTCGGCAATTACGATGGTGCCGCCCGAGCGTGTGCAACGCGAAGCTTCCTCAAATGTGCGTTCGTAGTCCTCGGAGTAATGGAACGATGCGTTAAAGATCACGAGGTCGAAGGTGGATGATGCGAACGGGAGTCGGTCGAGCTCCGCCTGAACGCGAGGAAACAAGGGATGGATGCGTCCACTGTAGTGGATGGCCGCACCAAGACCGTCGCGATCGTTTGTCAAGAGATCGACCGCGACGGGAAGATGGCCCTGAAGCGCTAGCCGATAACTCATCCAACCGTTGCCCGCGCCCAGGTCGAGGATGCGAAGGGGGCGCTCATTGAGTTTGGCAAGGGGCGACAGGATGCATCGCTCAATCGTGCGAAAGGTGTGTGCTCGTATCATCCACTGATCGGCATTGCGGCCGGATACATCCTCGTACGGCAAGCTGAGATAGTACTCCGCTGCAGTGCTGCCCCGCCCTTCGGCTGCACGGATGAACTCATACTCCTCGATGAAGCTACGGAAGTTATCGGCTCGCTGAGGAGAGAGCGTTCGCCATATTCCGTCTCGATATTGCGTTGCAGTCGTACAACCAGGACACACACGGGTGCCGGAACCGCTCCGAGTCTGTAAGGTCATCTCCGCGAGCGAGCCGCCGCATTGCCAACACAGAAGTGTGATTGTCTGGTGCGCGTACGATTCTTCGGCCGGATCGCTTGCGTTTATTTGCTCCATGATCATCTGGACACCTTCTCGAAGCAGAGCAGGACATTGTCTCCCGTGCTGCGAAAAATAGGCATTGTGGCAAGCAGTTCTTCCAGACGGCGAAGTAAAGGAAAGATACGAGGATGGTTGCGAGCCCACGTCTCAAGATAGGAGGGCGGCACAGCTACTCCAATTCCAGTGCAGGAGTACAGGCGGAAATTAGGCGCGAAGGATTGGCGTATCTGACGAATGGTCGGGTAGTAGACCGCGAACTCCACACCGTCGAGGGTCACTTTGGTGTAGCCTTTGCAGCGTCTCAGGGCTTTCCGCCATTGTCCGAGCGCGAGGTAGTACAGGATTTCGATCAGGCAGAAGCGTGTTGAAAGGCACAGAACCAGCCTGCCATCCTGCTTTACCAGGTTCGCAAGCGAGGAGGCGACCGCGCGAAGATCGGAGATACAGTTCAAACCGGAGAAGTTTGAAAATGCACCGTCGAATTGCATCTCCGGACGAAGTTCTCCGATGCGTTCTGTCGGCAACTCACAGAAGACTACCGGAAGTCGAGGCGCAGTATGCTGAAGGCGCTGCTGGGCTCGGGCGATCATCTGCCGCGAAGCATCCAGAGCGAAAACAGAGATGCCATTGCCAGCGAGAAAGATGGCATCTTCGCCCGTACCACAGTTGAGTTCGAGAATGTTGTCGTTGGTTCGAAAGGTTCTCGTGAGGACCTTCCATACGGCTTCGCGTTGCGCTCGCCCAATGAGCGAATCGGTAAATCTCTGATCGTAGTCTTGCGCGATGCGATCGAAGGCTACGGCTGCGGCCGGTCCGGGGCAATCTGCTAGTGGAAGATAGGTACTTTCCATGCTCATGCCTCCACCTCGCTCTGTGTGGCGAGGAGTCCTTCGCGGGAGACTTGTATGCTGCTCCTTAGATCCTGCAGGAAAGATGAATTCTCTGCTTTGTTTTCCATTAGTTTGGCCAACTGAACTTCATCGCGGAGCAACTTGTCGGCATGCGCGTAGTAAGTTCGTGAGTGTCGACCGGCGATCTTGATCTCGCGATCGGAGGTCTCTGCCCATGGCTTCAGTTGCACGAGTTTGCTCTGAACCTGCTGGTAATACGGGGTGCCTTTTATTGGATAGGAGACGGTCGTGAAAAAGATGTCGGGCTTCGCCCTGCTGACATGACGGATGGTGGCCTCGATGTCCTCCATCTCCTCTCCTTCATAGCCCCACATCAGAAACATCCCGCTTTGGATCTTGCGCGCGCGGCTCATCTCAACAGCCTTCTGCACCTGCTCCACCTTCACGCCGCGGTCCATGGAATCGAGCAGTCGCTGCGATCCACTCTCAGAACCGATCCAGATACGAAAGCAACCAAGCTCTGCGAGAAGATCGAACATTTCGTCGTTGAGCCTGTCGGCGCGCGAGATGCATTCGAATGGGACATGAAGTCCACGCCGACGCATCTCCTCAGCATACTTGCGCAGCCAGTCATGGTTGATCGTGAACACATCGTCTGACACCCAGGCAATGTCCGGCGTGTACTCCTTAAGCAGCCACTCAAGTTCATCTATGACCTTGATAGGGTTCCGACGCCGGTGAGTTTGACCGTAGACCTGATGACTGCACCAGCGACATTTGTAGGGACATCCGCGCGCAGTAATGAAGTTGACCGAACCTTTTTGATGGTGGGTTCGCCAAGTCTCGACGTAACGGTGCAAATCGATCGCTTGACGGGCGGGCCAAGGTTGGGCATCGAGGTCGGCGATCTGGGCACGCGGCGGATTCTGATGAAATACTCCTTCGTCATCGAGATATGCTGTACCCGCGATCTTCGACTTCCACTGATTGCTGGACTTGTTGCATCCGTCGCGGATGGCTGTCAACAGTTCCTGCATCGTGGACTCTCCTTCGCCAAAGACGACGAACTCCGCCCCGGACTCCAGAAACTCCTGGGCATAAGCACCGGGCTCAGGTCCTCCGACGATAATGCGCCAGCCGGCCTCACGACCCACGCGAATAATTTCTACTACATTACCGCGAGTCATCAGGTTGGCATAGATCCCAAGCACGGACGGCTTCTCCGTCTGAAGGTGGCGAAAAAGCGACTCGCGGCTCGAGAAAGTTGTATCGAAGACCTCGACATCGAAGCCCTGCTGCCGCAGGTGTGAACAGAGATACAGGATTCCCAGAGGCGCATACGGCTTCATGATCTGCATCTCTTTGGGGTCTTCGTAGAGGAAATAACCGTGCGTAAGCAGCAAGTCCGGCATCAGGATCTCCTAGCCCCCACGATGAGATCTTCGAGTGGCATAAATGCGCTCTGCGTATCGCCATGAGACGATTCGGCAGGCAAAGACAGGATGTTAGTGTTTCGGCATACAGGCTCCATTTCGTATACCCGCGTCCATAGAGACTCGTACTCGGCCGCATCGGATGAGCCTGAGGACGCGTGCCATGATGCCACCTCGGCGTGCAATGCATCGCGAAGTGCATGGTAAAAGGGGTCGTTGTAGCTGGCAATGTGGATGGTACAGAGGTCGTCGCTGTCGATCCAATTACGCTTGCTTCCCAACTGCGCTTGAACGCGCTCGAAGAAGCGCGTACCCGGCAGAGGATAGGAGAGAGATACGCCAATATCATCTGGTCGCGTATCGCGCACCAATTTTACTGTCTCGCAGATTTCGGCCCAGCCCTCTCCGGGATAGCCAAACTGAAGGAAGTAGCATGCCCGTATGCCATTAGCAGCAAGCCTCTCTCTAGCGGCGTGAACGGCAGAGAGCTTCAGACCTTTTTTCATCGCGTCAAGGATGGTCTGTGAACCAGACTCGACGCCCATCCATACTTCGATACAGCCTGCTCGTCTGAGAGCCGAGACATTGGTATCACTCATCAGGTCTGCGCGAGACTGAATTTTGAAGGGGACAACTTCGCCATGGGCCTCGACGACGCTCGCAAACTTTTCTACCCAATGGCGATCCAACGCAAATACGTCATCGCCAAACCAGATATGCTGCACGCCGAAAAACGTCTTGAGTTCACGAATCTCCTCCGCAACCTCCTCAGGCGCTCGGAGTTGGTAGCGGTTGCCTGAAATAGGCTTTGCACACCACTCGCAACGGTATGGGCAGCCACGGCTCGCCACGATGTTTGTAGAGAAGTATCCATGTGCTTGCGTCCACGCACGCCGGTATGGCTCGAGGTCGATCAGTTCTCTAGCCGCGCGTGGCAGAGTAGCCCAGGAAGGATTCGTCGGCGCAGGCAACGAGCTCTCCAGGCTCCCATCCACAGCGGAGTAGTGCACAAGCCCGGACAGCTCCGGCAAATGCCGAGAATGCAAAAGAGCGTCACAAAGATCGGTCAGACTCTGCTCAGCTTCACCGTTCAGAACAAAATCGACACCATTGTCCAGATACTCCCGCGAGTGATCTGTAGCATCCGATCCGTGTGCAATCACGGTGATTCCCGCGAGGCGGGCCATGGTTGCCAGCTTGCTTGCCAGTTCGCGCATGTGCGTCAGGCACATCTTGGTCACGAAGTTGAAGTCATCCTCGTAGATTACGACGATCTGTGGCCTGTGTTCTTCGAGCGCCGCTTGGAAGCCGGTGACGGGCTCGGCGAACATTGTGTCATACACGGCGACCGAGATACCTGCGGAGCGCAGCGCCGTCGCCGCATAAAGCGTGCCAAGCGGAGGATACGGCCGCATCTTCTTAAATTGCTTGGAGTCGTGGGCAAGATGATAGGAGTGCGTCAGCAGTACATCCGCCATTGGCCACCTCCGAGCAAAAGCATTTCAGCAGACATTGGCTTGCTCCGCAGGCAAAGCCTGGCCGGTGACAAGAGAGCGGCGCTTGACAATATGCTCCGAGAGCTTTGCAAGCCAGATCTCCCATGGGAACGAGAAGAAGCTGGAGTCCAAGCGCCAGAGAATTGGGGCCTGGACAAGGAAGTTGGTGGTCTTTTGCAAGAGCGATGTCTTCCGCGGACGACGCATCTGGTCGAGCAGCAGGAAATATGCGAGCATACGATCGAGACGCATAAGTTCGCGGCCTCGCAGCCATGGCAACAGGTTGGCTCCGAGCGGCATCTCCATCCAATCCTCCAGGGTCTGTGGCTCGATTACGCCGAGTTCGCGGAGCTGAGGCCAGATAGGGATACCGGGGTACGGTGTGAAGATATTCGGCGAGAAGCGGACATTGCGGAACTGGCGCCCGATGTCGCTCATGGTTCTAAACGTGATGAGCCTGTCAGCCTCGGTTTCTCCGGGGTAGCCGAAGATGAGGTTAAAAGTGATGCGGATGCCGGCGAGATTGGCCTTGCGTGCGGTCTCGTACATCTCATCCACGCGCTGGTGACGCTTGTTCATCATCTTGAGCACGGACTGCGAAGTGGACTCGGTCCCAAATCCCATGTAGCTTACCCCGCTGTCGGCAAGCAACTGGACCTCCTCCTGACTCATGCGGCAGATGAAATCCGTCGATGCCTGGAAGGTCCATGTGAACTTCACACCGGAGTCTCGTATGCCCTTCGCGATGGCGATTGCCCGCTTCAAGTCCACGGGAAAGTTGGAATCAAGGAGGGCCACATTCGTGATGCGATAGCGTGCGACGAGTTCGGTCAACTCTGCGACGACATGCTCGGCCGCGTAAGCATTGAACCGGCGCTTGTACACGACCATGTCGGTACAGTAATTGCAGGCATAGGGGCATCCGATGCTCGTGGCATACGCCAACTCACGCTTGCCCGAGACCCGCTCGTACGCGTCAAAATCTGTCATGTCGAAGGCAGGAGGAGCGAAGGTGTCGACTGGTTGAACGCGCCGTTCGAAGTTTTGTATCAGCCTGCCCTGCTTCTTCCAGGAGATGCCCGCGATCAGATCCAGTGGTCGCTTGGTAGCGAGTGCAGTCGCGAGTTCGACGATGGTGACTTCACCTTGTCCGCGCACGACGACGTCCACATAGGGTTCGCGCAGGGTTGACTCAGGACACAGCGTGGGGTGCCATCCTCCAAAGATTACGCACACTCCAGGTGAGTGGTTCTTAATGAACGAGGCCGCTTCTATAGCCCCGCGGATCATAGGACCTGTCAGCACTGAGATGCCAATACAGAGTGCCGACTCGCACTCAACAGCTATGCGTTCCAGATATCGCGATTCAATCGCGGCATCAATGAGAACTACCTCAAAATTGGCTTCGCGCAGCGTGCCGGCCAACGACAACAACGAAAGCGGGGCGCCAAGTGGCGGCCCGTCGTATGGCGGGTAGAAGAGTACCACCTTGCCCCGTGTCAGCAAGCTGCCTCCGCTGGTGTGTTAGCAAGCCTCTTGGCATCGACTGCAGGCTTGCTGGAGGCCATCCGCTTCTTCAACTTGTTGTTCAGCCATACCTCGACGGGATACTTGTAAATGTCGTGATCGAGGCGCCAGCGGGCCGGCAGCGAGATGGACTTCTGAACGATTCGGGTAATGGGCCCCCGACTATCGGCCGCAATGGGAATTCTGTCGAAGGCAATTCGAAGATAATCACGCATAACCTGAAGCCGTTCATGGTCCCGCCCCTTGAGCCATGGAAGTTGGGTATAGCGCGGAAAGAAGTCGGCCCAAGCCTCGAGGCTTTTGGGTGGCTCAATGCCGTGTTCGGCACAGTGCTGGAAGATGGGGGAACCGGGATAGGGCGTGAAGATATTCGTCCAGAATTCGGCTCCAGGAAAGCGCCTGCAGACATCCATCATGAAGCTGACCGTCTCTCTGCGTTCCTTCGCACCCTCGCCGGGGAAGGCGAAAATGATATTGAACGATGGCCGTATATCGGCAGCAAGGCAGCGAGCAGCGCTCTCGTAGATCTGATCGAAGTCCTGAAAGGTCTTGTTCATCAATTGCAAAATCTTGGGCGATCCCGAGTCGACACCCTGGCATATCTGGTGCAGTCCTGCGCGTCGAAGCAGCTTAAGATCTTCAGGCGTGAGGCGCGCAACCATATTGGTCGTTGCCTGTATGCTCCACTTGAATTGGGAACCTGCACGTACTAGCCCTTCAGCGATGCCGCGCGCACGGTCGAGATCGACCATAAAGTTATCGTCGACCACCCAGAGCATCTCGAGACGGTAGCGCCTCGTGAGATCGACAGTCTCCTCGACGAACTGTTCGGGAGACAGGGCGTTCCACTTGCGTCCATAGACACCTGCGTTGGTGCAATAGGCACAGTTAAACGGGCATGCCAGGCTCGAGGTGTACATGGCCCATCTCTTGCCGCAGCCACGTTCATAGGCATCGAAGTCTGCAATGTGGTACGCCTTCGGAGGCATGTCTGCCAAAGGCTTCAGCGGCCGCTCCGGTGTGAGGATGAGCTTGCCGTCCCGCTTGAAGCCGATCCCCTGGATTAGGTCAGGCGCGGACCTCGTTTCGAGATGCTGAACCAGTTCCAGCAGAGCATCTTCGCCCTGCCCGCGCACGATGTAGTCGACACAATCAGCCTGCAAGGTCTGATCGGGAAGCAAGGAAGGATGCCACCCGCCAAGAATGATGGGGAAATCCGGGTTCCACTCTTTGACTGCTCGGGCAATCTCAACCGTCTCACGAATCATGGGCCCCGTGACAAGTGAGATGCCGAGACAGACTGCATCGCGGACCTCTTGGAGTACACGCTTCTTATAGTCTGGGCTAATCGTTGAATCAATGAGAGTAATCTGATAACCGGCACGTATCAGCGGCGTCGCAACTGCCAAAATACCGAGTGGGGCTGTCGCTTCGGAGCTGGCAAAGGACGGAAAGAAAAACACCACTTTTCTTGACGAACTGATCGGTTTCAACATCAGGTCTCCAGTGTGGTCGATTGAGGGTTTGGGGCGTGTCAAGCGATTGTTCGAATGTTGTCATTGGATTGTCTCTGGCTGGCGAAAAGGTGAATCGATCGCCAGATCGATCGTCTATCGCGACTCTCGACATGAGATACGGTGAAAAGTTCGGACCGAACTACCCGTTGGATATCAACGAACAGCAGGCTCCTGGGGCGCGATCTTGCGATACTTCCATAGAAACTTGGTTACTAAGTCGAACATTGAAAACGTCTCAACCGCTTTGTTTCGTTTACCGTGGTCGACCACGGCTCGGACACTGATGGAAAGTTTCGAAAGTGGCGAGTCTATGCCTGGACCTCCTCACTAGGACATAAGCACCAAGAAAAAGGGGCTCTGTTGCATTAACTAAGGCCGTGTATGGTGAGAGGTGAGTCGAGGAGTCCAGCAGATGTCCGTTCAAGCGCCGCCGATTTCCGGTCGAGATCATCCTGGTATGCGTGCGGTGGTATTGCAAGTACGGCATCACATATCGCGATCTCGCGGAGATGATGCAAGAGCGCGGAGTTGAGGTCGACGCCTCGACAATCTTCCGGTGGGTGCAGCGTTACGCGCCTGAGCTCGAAAAGCGCATCCGTTGGTATCAAGGCTACCGCTCGAGCTCCTGGCGAGTGGACGAAACATATGTTAAGGTCGGTGGACAGTGGAAGTACTTGTTCCGCGCCGTCGACAATCATGGCCGGTTGATCGACTTCATGCTGCTGGACCGCCGTAACGCGCGCGGGGCACACCGCTTCCTGGGCAAGGCACTAAAGACGATGCACAACTGGCCGCCGCACTCGATCACAACCGATAAGCTGGGCTCCTATCCCAAGGCGATTGGCCGGCTGCAGCACGAAGGCAAGTTGCCACAGGACACGAAGCACCGCACGTCGAAATATCTAAACAACATCATTGAGGCAGATCACGGTGGTCTCAAGCGGGTGATCCGTCCTACCCGCGGTTTTCAGACGATGAGAACAGCGTCGGCCACCATCAAGGGATTTGAGGTTATGCGTATGATCCGCCGCCGCCATTGCCTCCTCTGCAAAGCCTAAGGTCGCCGGCGAAATTCAATTCATCAACAAGCTGTTCGATGTTGCTGCCTGATCTGCAGCATCTGTACGAGCGAGTTGCGTCTGCGCCAGTTAATGCAACAGAGCCGCATTTTCCGCATGCGGAAGCAGGTGATCGTAAATCCACCCGGTGAAGATCGTCGCTACCATAGCGATCATGCGAGGTTGGGGAAGTGTCTTGATCCAACTGTCCAGTTCGCAACGCGTCGATCCGATTTTTGCCTTCCCGATGGATCTGACTGCCCGCGTCCTTCACGCAATAGCTGATCGTCTTCTTGTGAATGTCCAGTCCGATGTAATTCATATCGTCTCTGAGGAGCCTCCGAGGTCGTTCTGAATCAGCCTCATCGCTGAGTTCGGCGTTTGCAACACCTCGTGCTCTTGACCTGACTTACATTCAAACAAACCGAACCTTATACCCCTTTTGCCGACACCACATCGTCCGGAACGGGCCGAAGTCAGATCGTTGCGATTGACAAGTAGCCGAACGAACCGGGAGTAAAGTGACGAGAAGCGTATTTCCCGTTACTGATGCAGTTGGAACACGCATGGTCGGCACGATCGAACGGCTGGTCGCGAAATCGAGAAGCGGTGACGATCTGAGTCAGAATGTGTAGCGTATTCCTGCTGTTACAGCGCGAGGCGTAAGGAAGTGCGTTCCAGAAAAGGTCGAGAGATAGTTGTAGAGCGCGCTGGTGTTGTTGAGGTTCACCACCTCGACCCGAATGCCAATGCTCTGATTCTCATGGGAGATTAGGTTGTCCTCGCCGACCGCGAGATCGACGGTGTTCCGAACAGCAACGCGAGCCGGGTTCCTGTCGGCATCATAGGTTCCAGGAGCCGGGATACGGATACGCGTGGCACGGATCGGTCCGTCGCAGGAGCGGAGGGGCGCCGATACGGTCGCGAAGGTGTTCCCGCAATACAGACCCATCTGCTGCTGCTCGTCTCCTGTCAGCCGGAGAGCGGTCGCTATATCCGGTGTAGCGACGGAGACCAGGCCACCGTCGTACCGGTACGAGGCGTCGATCCATGGTCCGCGTTTCCCGAACTGATAGCGCAGGTTGAGGTTCATCGACAAACCTTGGTCATGATCTGGCCTTACGACATCGCTGTAGGGTGCGCTGAAGCTGACGCCACCCGTCTGAGGTCCGAACAGACGGGAGCGCGTGTGGCTCACAGTGAAGAATCCGCCGAGGCCATGGGATGGCAGGAGAGTGATCCGAACCAGACCGCCATCGATCTTTGACTTTTGAAACTGCGTCGGAAATGTGAGCGGGCTGTTGAGCAACACATCAAAGTCGTACGCCCCGTAGGTGAACTTCCAGAGATATTCGCCGCTGAAAGAAATGCGTTTGAGGGCAGTGGTGAAGCCGACGTTGAATTGGTTGCGATTCGCGGTGCTCAATATATGCGAGTCAGCTGCCCCCAATGAAGCAGAAGGCGACCCGGGGCCGTTCGAACTGGCGACGATCAGGTTCTCGTTATAAGGCGTCAGGAACACCCTGGAGTAGTCACCACGCAACGTCGTATGGAGTCGCGGCATGCTGTAGGTGAGACCGACTCGTGGTTGAAGACCGTGCGTCCCTACCAGGCCGTTGTACTTGTCATACCGCAGGCCCAGCTTGAATTGAAAATCCCCATATCGAATGAAGTCCTGTCCAAACAACGCGAACTGCTTAATATCCGTTTTGCCGCGGAAGGAATAGATGGTGCCGCCGCGAGTCAGATCGAGAGATAGAAGACCCGGCAGGTAGGCTGAATTGGGCGCGAGTCCGATCGTGGAACACTGCGAAGGATCTCGAACGGATGTGTTGGCCGAAGGAGCCCCCTCCTGGTCGAGGCAAGGGCTGTTGTAGGTCGGAGAAGTAAGTCCGGTCGCAAACTGCTCGGCCAGGAACGTGTGCTTGAACTCTCCCCCCACGTTCACGTTATGGCGTCTATGAACGTAGGTGAACTCTGGCCGTATTCCTGCATTGGTCAGACGACGAGCCTGTTCCAGATAGGCGGGTGTATCGGAAAAGATATTGTCCGAAGGCCGGTAGCGAATCTTGTCCTGCCGCAGCCAGAGATTGGTTCGCCCGAACGCACGGGAGTTGAAGGTATGGATCACCTGTGGAGCGATATTGAAACTGATGATGGTTTGCCGCTGATTCTGACTGAGCGCCTGCTGGTCGAAGGTGTTCGGTGTCTGGAACCACGAGTGACTGAGACTGGCGTTGAGCTGCAGACTCGTCTTATCCGTGAGGCGGTAATCCAGGCGCTCGAATATGTTCTCAGCATTGCCGTTTGCGTGAAGATTTATGGTTTCTGGCGTATCCAGAAAACGGGCACTGTTTACCGCATCCACCGCGCTGAACGAGCCGAAACGCTCGCTGCCGAATCCGAGGTTGGCGCTGACGTTCGAAGTCGCAAAGGTTCCACGGCCAAGATGGATGCTTCCAGCAGGTCTGCGCTGATCCAGTCCGGATCGCGTCTGCGCCACAATGACCATGCTGGTTTTATCTCCCACATCCGCACCCGGCGCGCCTTCCCGGATCTCGACCGATTGCAGCGTGTTGAGAGAGGGCTGCGTAGAGAAGGTGCGGCTCAGCTGATCCGTGATAGGTTGGCCATCCACAGAGAAGGACGATTCGGCGTGATCACCAAGAGGATGAAAGGAGCCGTTCGAATCAGCGGAGACGCCAGGCGCGGTCATCGTAATCAGCGAACTGAAGGGTGAACTCACGCTCTGGGACGGCATGCGGTCGATCTCGTCCGGTGTGATGAGGACATGTGCGGGTGTAGTCGTTTCCTCGACGTAGTCCGTCCCGGAGACCGTTACTTCGGAGCTTGCTGCGGCGGTGAGAGGAACGATGAGGCGGATCTCCGCGCCCTGGTAGGAGATTGCCTTCTGGCTAGCAGCAAACCCAGCAGATTCCACCTGCAGACGGTAGTCTCCGGTACTGAGCCGCAGGAACACGAACTCTCCCTCCGGACCCGAGACCTGTCTTCTCTCCGCACCGCTTCTGACGTACGTCAGGACTAGCTTCGCGCCCGGCACGGCTGCGCCGCTGATATCGACCACAACGCCCGAAAGGCCAGCTGACACGCCATTCTGCGCAGCGGATGAAGCACAGAGCAAGGCCGCGATAACGAGGAAAGCTAGGAAGACGGAAGTGGTTTTGCGAGCGCTCACTGTTTAGGTATACATAATCTTTAATTAGTGTACCCTAAATTTGGGTAGGAGGAATATTTCGCTTGAAAAAGACGAAGCGCACGCACTGGGATAGGAATACGGAATCGGTAGACGACTACCTCAAGGCCATCTACTCGCTGGGTGGGGATGAGCGGAGATGGGTAGGTGGGTCAGAACTGGCTAGTCGCCTGCGTGTTGCACCTGCCTCTGTGACGAACATGATGCAGAAGCTCTCGGGCGAACCCAAATCCCTGGTAGATTACAAGCGAGGTTCGGGCGTGCGGCTCTCAAGTGCGGGTCGAAGACGAGCGCTCGAGATTGTCCGTCATCACCGACTCATCGAAACCTTCCTCTTCGAGGTGCTGAATTACCCAATAAAAGAACTGCACGACGAAGCGGAACGATTAGAGCACTTTATCTCCGAGTCATTCGAAGAGCGGGTCGCGGCCAAGCTGGGCAACCCCACAACTGATCCGCACGGCCACTGCATCCCGGCGTTGGACGGATCCATGCCACCATCGCATGGCGTGACATGTAGGTGCGGTCTCTAATGAGCACGAGCTTTAGAGAAACAGCAGAAGCGCTAGTCGATACGCAACCATCGTCGAAGGCCCAGATTAGTCCTTAGAAGTCCGCTTGTAGGAAGTAATTCCAAAGCTCCCGCAAAGTCGCCTTCTCGGCAAGTTCGTGGAGGCCCTGGCACACTGCGTTTTTCGATACCGCCACCTGCGCACGAGCGATGGGCTATGCGTCGTTCATCTGCCTGTCCCTCGCGTCACGAGCCGTCTTTCAGATGGCCGAGGCTCTGCGAATAAGGTCGAGTTTCTCCTGTCCAAGCCCGTGCAAATCGTCTTCGGTTAGGCGGCCGTCGCGAAGTAGTTGGGCAAACACGAGTGGAAGGATGGAGTAATGGTAGTCATACCTTCGGTCAATCTCCCGCCGACGTTCCGTCAGCCAGCTTTCCAAATCCCACAGCTCCGACGGTTCCTCGATCCTCGCGGCTCGGCCTTTAGCTTCGTGGAGGAGAGCTTCCAATTCTTTGCCAAGCGCCAGGTCGAAGGCTCTGCGAGCAACTGTCTTCTCGGCATGAGACCACTTTAGTTCGTACATCGGGATGACGTTTTGAGCTGCCGAGTCCGGTGAGTTGGCCATTTCTGGGTCTCCCGCCCGCATTCTATCGCTTTCGGCGCTCTCTAGCTTCTGCATTGCAACGGCCATTCTGATATCCCCGTCCCGGCGCTTAGTCGCGGTGCAAGCAAGCGGTAGCACTTCCGGATATGCCGGAAAAGTCACTTATGAGTCGCCTGGCGGTTCGATCCCGAGGTGCTCGTTGACTGCCTGCACCAATCTCTGCCGCGAACCCAGGTATCGTTCTGTAGTTTCCACAGACCGGTGGCCGAGCAAAAACTGGATTTGTTCAAGTTCCCCTCCTGCGGAATGACACAGCCGTGCGCAGTCCTGCGCAAGTCGTGAGGCGCCAGATTATCAATGCCCACGAGTTTCGCGTATTCACGAACGACCCACCAGACCGCTTTCTCACTGAGGCGGTTACCCCAAACGTGGCCGGTCCTGCTGACACAGCGGAAGATGATTCCAGTGTCGATACCGGCGATAGCAAGCCATGAGTCAATAGCCACCTTCACCCAGGCCGGGACGGGAACGGTACGGACGTGCCCGCCCTTTCCGAACAGGTCGACGATCGCCCAGGGGCCGTCTCGTTGCTGAAGATGGCTTACGGTGAGCCGAGTGAGTTCCGATCGACGTAGACCGCAGCCCAGGAGCGCGGCCAACATCGCGTAGTTCCTTTTGCCTTTTACTGAAGCCCAGTCGGGAACGCCAAGCAGCTCTCTTCCCTGCGTGGACGTCAACCAGTTGCCGAGTCGAATACCGAGGCGCTTGGCACCTTTCACTTGCCGGATAAGGATGCCCTATAAACGACTTTCTCGGATCGTCTGGACATTTTCTATCCCCGGATTTGTCCTGATTTTCCGCGATGTCGAGTTTTTCAACACCCACGCCTGTTCTCATCACTTGAGATCAGGCCTAGCTTTAATTTGACTTCGCTTGTAGGTGGCGAAATCACAGCTCGTAATTCATTCACCAGAATCGAACATCGAATACTTCCGTCCTACCACGGCTCAAAGACAGCAAAGTGATGGGTGTGGCAGATGAAGACGCGCCGGAAGATCCCCAACGTCAGGAGTCCATCGTAAGCGCGGGAGACTCCTTCTGAGGAGTCTGCGTATGTGAAGAAGGACACCCTGGGGAATCCAAGAGAGCCGATCTGCAAGTCCTGCAGCGGCATGGTCGAAACTGGACGTTGTGCTCTATCAAAACCGCCTCCAAGCAACGAGGTCCTTTGTAATAGTTCCAGCGGCATATATCGAGCCGTGTAGAACAGGAAAGAGACGTTCGTGCCGGAGTCAAGCTTTAGGCGAACGGGTCGCGTCCCGTCAGATAGACGAGCCGCGATGATGAGCGACCTGAGCGCCGGCATGCCGTTAGCCGCCCGAGCCAGTGCCACCAGTCGGATATGCGGTCCTTTTACGTCGGCGGCCATGGCAGATGAGTCGTCGAGACAGAGCAGGTTGTGAGCATTGTCGATCAACATATCGAATTCGCCGAGAAAATCCTCGCCGAGGACACCGCGAAAAAGGTGGAGATCGACGGGATGGGAATTCTGGAAGTCAAACACGAGTACCTTCTGGTTGGCGACGGCATGGGAGCCGACTTCGAGCAGGTCGAGTTGCGCGAAGGGAGCGGATGTAAGAAATCCGACTCCTGCTACCCCGGCCGAGCCCTGAGTATTCAGATGGAGCTCAGCAGCCAAGGCGGGATCAACCATCGTCATCTGAGTGCCGGTGTCCAGCAGAAAGTTGTAGGGGCCGGAATGGTTTACGGATACCGCCACGATCATCTGGTAGCGGTTTACAAGACGGAAGGGTACACTGGCGACATTTCCGGGGCAATGCGGTTCTGCGTAAAAGGCCGGGACGATGGTTGCGGCCAGAACGAAGGAAGCGAACCACTTGAAGTTGGACATTGTGAGAGCTCCTCAGCCGGGCTGGCTGAAGACACTCTGGGCGCATGGTTCTCCTTGGTCTTGATGGGCTTGTTATCAGTTTCTCGACACGGATCAGGAATTTCTTAGGTCCGGATTGTGAATTTATGATGGGGAATAAGTCCTTTGTCTTCCGCTTCTCCGACGTTGAGGTTCGCGAGCGGGAGTTCTCGCTCACCAAGGCGGGCAAGGTGTTGGCGGTCGAGCCGAAGGCGTTTCGCGTCCTCTTGCTATTGCTGCGTACCCCCCAAAAGGTGATCTCGAAGGAAGAACTGCTGAATTCCGTCTGGGGAGATACCGCCGTTACAGAGGGTTCCCTTACGCGTTGCATCTGGCTGCTGCGCCGCCTGCTGGGCGACGACGTCAACGAGCCGCGTTTCATCGAAACCGTGGCCACGGTCGGATACCGGTTCGTGTGCAAGGTTGAGGTTTCTGAAATCGCCTTGGGAGATCTGCAAGCGACCGACAAGGCGATTGGCCTGAGCGAGGCTGATTTTGTCGAGACACCTGTGCAAAGCGCGCGAGATTTGTCGAGAGAGCTGAAGTGGATCTCCGGAGAAGTGGGCCTCACAAAGGCGTCTGAACCGGCGCCGCGCCGCCGGGAACAATTTGCGTGGGGAGTGGCGGCTCTGTGTATCGCCCTGTTGACCTGGCTCGGAGTTGCCCATTGGCGCAGCATACAGCCGGCGGAGAGCCGGAATCTTCGCCTTTCCTTACTTCCGCCGCCCTCTACTTCATTCGTCCCCCACAATTTCGCTATCTCGCCTGACGGCCGGCGGCTCGCCTTCGTGGCTGTCGCACAGGATGGTGGCACCGCCTTGTGGATCCGGTCCCTGGCCTCTGGAGCTGCGCAGCAATTGACTGGTACCGAAGGCGCCACGTTGCCGTTCTGGTCACCGGATAGTCGTCAGGTGGGCTTCTTCCAGGCGTCCAAGCTGAAGAGCGTTGATCCGAGCAGCGGTGCCGTCCAGGTCCTGTGCGACGCACCCGGTGGCTTTGGCGGGGCATGGAACGATCGAGGCACGATCATCTTCGCTTTCGGTGGATCTAATGGGCCCAGCGACATCGGCTCCAACTCGATACTCAAGGTATCAGCCTCGGGTGGTGAAACGCAGCTCGTCACGAAGGGCAACGCGCCGAACGCCCCGATAATTTGGCCGTCCGCTCTTCCGGATGGAGACCACTTTCTATATTTCCTTCGCGGGAGCTCGAAGCCCGCTCAGAAGCAGGGAATCTATGTCGGGTCTCTCAGTACGCAGGAAAGCAAATTGATCTCTTCCGAGATCATCGGCAATACTCAGTTCGCGTCCTCGCGCCTCTACTACGTCCGCAATAGCAGCCTCATGGCGCAGTCGTTCGATCTCAAACGGCTGCAGCTTACGGGTCGGCCGGAAGTTGTCTCGCGACAGGAACTGGAAGAGGCCCCGGCCTTTTCCCGTACCGGATTCTCGGTTTCGGACAACGGTGTGGTCGTCTTCCAGTCGGCAACTGAAAGCCTCTCCCGGCTCGCATGGTTTGACCGTTCCGGTAAAGAACTCGAAGAACTACCCAGAACCGGCTATCGCGATCCTGCTCTCTCCCGCGATGGCGCTCTGCTCGCAGTCTCCTCCGACGAGGAACACAACGGCAAGCGATACATCCATATTTACGATTTCGCCAGAGGTACAAGTACCCGCGTCTCAGAGGGAGGGAAAGATAGTTTGCCGGTTTTCTCCCCTGACGGCAAAAGGGTGGCTTATGCAGCCAATCATGACAGAACTTCTAAGTACATCGACGTTGCGGCTACCGATGGTTCCGGAAAATTGGAGCGACTGGTGGCGTCCGATCGTCTGGCTCTCAACGACTGGTCGGCCGACGGGCGTTTTCTCGTGTACATGAATTTTCAGAACGTTGTTGCGCCGGAGCTGGAGGTTCTTGACCTCAGGAACCATTCGCAGACAGCCTACGCAACGGGTGCGGAAGCCCAGTTTTCTCCCGATGGGAGATGGATCGCCTTCTCCGGATTTGGGTCGTCGGGCTCTGGAGACCCTGAAGTGTATGTAGGTCGTTTCCCCGGCTCCGGCCGACGAATCCAGATATCCAATCATGGCGGCTTACAAGCGCGCTGGCGTGCGGATGGAAAAGAACTCTTCTATATCTCCATGGATAAAAAGCTTATGGCGGTAGCAATCGACACCTCGCATGACGAGCCCGTGGCAGGTGTTCCCCATGTCCTCTTCCAAACGCGAATCATCGGACCGCGTCTCGTACTGTTCCAATATGCCGTCTCCCCCGATGGCAGCCGCTTCCTGATCAACTCGATGCCATCTGTCGGAGCCGCTCCCCTGACGGTGCTGATGAACTGACCTCGAATCCCGGTCCATCGCTTCGCTTTTGAACGGCGCACCTGGCGATTTCGCGAACTCCGGATCTGCCACCCTCAAACAGCCTCGTCGTCTGCAAGCGGCTAGCGATAGTATCCGCGACTATCAGGGGAGTGCATTGGTGGACTAAACTTCTCACCAAAAATAATCCCGGAACGCAAGGCTGTTGATATCTAAGTACTGGTTTCGGGCCGGGCGTTCAAGCTGGCATCCAATGATCAGGAAGCGGGCTCTGTCGTCTTCAACTTCACTCGAGATCAGGTTCGATATACCTCATCGATTCTCGTGGCTCGCATGATATGGTCGCCGGTCTCGCCCAATGGCATGAGCAGAATACGACCATGACCGGGGCGCGCCTGAATACTAGCGTCCGTCTTGAGTTCATCTAGACGAGGTTGACCGCGACTACCTGAGCGTCTACGCCATCTGCCGGCGTTGAGCCAACCCAACCGAGGGAATCGATGTAGAGCTTACGCTGGAGCGGCTCGACCATTTCGGCGGTAGCGGTGCCGCGCGTCCAGCCGCGAAAGAGTGCCCAAGGTTCCTTATGCACGTTCGTCAGACCGGCCATCTTCATCTGATTGACTGCCCATTTGATCGCCTTCTGCGCGGCAGGAGAGCCCGTAACTCGGCCGCCAACTGAGTCTGTCAGTCGGCGAGGCATGCGTATGCTCCGGAATCGAATAGACTCGCCGACGGCTTTGACCAAACCGGCCCTCGTACCATCCTCTTGAACACTGGGCATTGAAATCTGTCCCCCCAAAGGAAGAGATCCAAGGCAGAGCAGAGATGTGAACAGAGCATGGTTGAGTGTCGACATCGCGAACCTCCGGCGGGGAAGAGATGAATACACTTACGCACGCCGGATCGCGTATGTTCCCCGGAAAGGTGGATCACCAGGATCGGTTCCTTGCCGTATGGAGGCTGGTCAGTAGCGACAGGTGCTCTTCTCGGTATTTACTTCTGGTTTGTCGGCTAACCGCACCTTACTTGACGCCGGTCGTCTTTTCGGTTTCCGTTCTTCGTTCCTTGATTGCTCACACCATCCTTGCCGTCTCAACTCAGGAGTCGAGGTACACCCTGAACGCCGCCCTGCTTCTGATCGAACCGAAGAAGATTTCGATGAAAAGGTCAGGTGTGGTCTTGCCTGCCTGAGCAGGAATACGGTGCCGGCGACGGACAACGCAAATGTCGCAAGAAGCGCCATGAGTCTCATACGACGCAAGTGTAAGCCACAATATTGATGCGTTCCTCGCCAGTTTCGCGTTCCTTCGACGTTACATATTGCGGATCAGAGCCAGGTGCGCTAGTCTGGATTCGCTCCCCCGTCGCAGCAAGCACCCAATCAAAGACATATTCCATATTCCAGCTCAGGGATTAGGCGATGAACTATACCCTTCAGCAATTGAAGTACCTGATTGCAGTTGCAGATCACGGGAGCGTCTCCGCAGCTGCGCGGTCGTTGTATGTCTCGCAGCCGGGAGTTTCGGCAGCAATTTCGCACCTGGAAGAGGTCTTCGGGCTCCAGTGTTTCGTCCGGCATCATGCCAAGGGGGTTACGCTGACGGCCGCCGGCCAGGGCTTCATCTCGGAGGCCCGCGAGGTCCTGGCCAGGGCGACGAACCTCCAACGGCGAGCACGGGAGCTGACGGAGACAATCACGGGCAAACTGGACATCGGATGCTTTTCGACCATTGGTCCCTTCTTCCTTCCGCGCATTCTCGAGACATTTGAACAGGAGCACCCGGGAGTCGTGACGACGATCTTCGATGGCACTACGGAGAGCCTGACGCGGCGCCTCCGTTCCGGAAACATCGAGGTCTGTCTCATGTATGACCTCAATAATCTCGATTCCTCCTTCCGCAAGATTCCTCTGCTCGAACTGAAGCCTTACGTCCTGCTGCCAAAGACCCATCGCATGGCAAGCCGCTCTTATGTGAAGCTTCGCGACATGGTCGACGAACCGCTCGTCATCTTCGACAGGCCGCAGAACGACGAATACCTTCTTTCATTGTTTCAGAAGCAGGACCGCCCTCCGAGAATTGGACAGCGCGTAAAAAACTTCGAGCTTGTGCGCGGATTGGTCGCCGCGGGAACGGGCTATGCCATTCTGAACGTCCGCCCGGCACTGGATCACAGCTACGACGGCAAGAGCGTAATCTGTCTTCCCATCGCCGAAGATGTGCCGCCAGCCAACATTGTTCTGACCGTTCCCGGTACGGCCAGCATGACGCGGCGTGTCGAGGCCTTCATCAATTCGACCGTGGAGTCCATCAAGTCGTTCGATCCCGTAGCGTTTCGCTGGAGCAACGATGTCAAGGACGTAAGCTTCGAGCAGCCCTTCTCGATTGCCGACTCCCTTCGGTCGGAGATCGTGGGAACGGCGTGACGCTGAACCAGTTGCACTGGGGCCGCGGAGGAGATGCACTGAGCGGAGAAAAGCGATGAACGCCGCGGGCGTATCCGGCATTTCCATCGAGGGCGACGGCGTTGCAGCCCTCTGCTGCGCTCATCTCTTTTCGCGGAGCGAGATCGCCTGCTCCCTCTCATCGGGCCGAACCACGAAACAGCCGGCTATTCTGCTGGGGGCGCAGGCTGCTTCGTTACTGAGAGACGTCTGCCGATCGACCTCGCTTCTCGATAGCGGTTGGCGGATCAGAAAGAGGGTTGTGCTGTGGGGTGAGGCGACGAAACCGATCACAGTGGAGCACGATGGAATCGCGATCTCCGAAGAGATCCTTATCGCTGCGATGCGTTCCTCCCTGAGGAAGCACAGGCTGGCTGTTCCAATGAGCGCGAGTTGGCTGATTGCGACTCACAGCTCCGCTCACGACTCAGAGTTCAACATCTACGGCGAGAGGCGCGCGGTCTCTTATCGAGTGACAGTGCGAAATCTCGTCGATTCAACCAGCTGCTGGATGGAGTCGACGCCAGAGGGGTGGCTCTTTCTGCTTCCCTTCAATGGGAGCGAGGCCTCGCTGATCGCTTCGGGCACTGATCCGGAGTCAGCGTTGCGGCAGAGTCGACTGATCGTTTCCCGACTGTCGGATATCTCGTCCGCGTCAGCGACCGTATCGATCGCGCCGCGAATCGCGCGCACTCTGTGCAACGGCGGAGTTGTTCGTACGGGCAGTGCGGCTATGCGGTTTGATCCGCTGTGCGGCGAGGGCGCCGGCCATGCTGTACGGGAGGCCTACCTGGCTGTGGCATTGATTCGGGCTGCAATGCGAGGTGAGCCGGTTGAGGCTCTGCTGGCCCACTACACCTGCCGTTTGCAACAGGCGTTCCTCCAGCACCTGGTGATCTGCAGTTCTTTTTATAGCTCCGGCGGCAGCTCCGATTTTTGGCGCGCCGAGGACGCCGCTCTTAAAGCGGGCATTGCAGAATTGCGTTCTGGCCTCGCCACGTCGGCTCCTGCGCAGTTTCGTTTCCGTGGACTCGATCTCGAGGCGATCTCGCCGCTGGCTGCGTTATAGAAACTGCAGTGCGGGAGCATGGTCAGGTGAAGAAAGAATGGCCTCCCAGCTCTCGTCCTGCGTGCGCTGCGACCAGGAACGACCGATATACGCGGAGACACGCGCCACAGCGAAGCTGACGCCGTTGAGATTGGCCTCGCGGGGTACGCCGGGAATGTCGCGCGGATATGGAAGCGCACCGAAGATCGTCTTCTCTTCCTCGCGTTGGATGCTGTAGCCAGTGGGATCACAGCGGGCATCAGCGACAACGCCAACGATACCGGGCAGCGTTCCGGGGAGGAGACGTGTCGCCTCCATCGAGTGTGCAGAGACAACCACCGCATCGTGCAGCGCGACGCGGCTCCCCATCTGCTCGAAGGCTTCGCGGTGTTGCTCGTTCGTTGTGCCGAGACTCAGATTAATCACCTGAATATCGTTTTGCAGGCACCAGTCGACGGCGCGAAGAATGATCGCGAGGTTGGTCGCCAGCTGGTTGTCGAAGATCTTGACCGGTACGATCTCCACCTGCGGCGAGAGATGATGGATGACCGATGCCACGGCAGTACCGTGTCCCAGGCGGTCGAGCGTATCCTCCGACTCGCCCTGAGCTGTAATCTGGACTCCCTTGGCCAGGTTACCGACGTGGGGATGCGAAGGGTGGACTCCGCTGTCCAGAACTGCAACGCGAACACGGCTCATGCGAATGCCTTCTCCAATGCCTTCTCCACGGAGGCGTTGCTTTCGAGCTGTCGGAGTCCGGCATGGCTGGCCATGTGCTTTGCCACGTAGCCGCCGGAGCGAATCAAGTCATTCGGCGAGCCGCTTTCAATAACGCGCCCCTTGTCGAGGACGACGATCTGGTCGGCCATCTCGATCAGCGCATGACGATGGGTAATAAGAAGGGTCGTTCGTCCTTCGCTTACTCGTGCGAGCGCGACCGAGACAGCGGCCTCGGAGGCGGGATCGAGCGAGGCCGTGGGTTCGTCGAGGATCAGCAATGCGGGGTTACGCAGGAGAGCGCGGGCGATTGCGATCCGCTGACGCTCTCCTACCGAGAGAGTCGCGCCACGCTCGCCGACGATGGTGGCGTAACCATCGGGCAGACTCATGATGAAGGCGTCTATATTAGCGGCCTTCGCGCACTCGCGAATCTCAGGGAGACTGGCATCGGGTCGGCCGTAGGCTATGTTCTCTTCGATCGTGGCATGGAAGAGGTAGGGTACCTGTTCGACGATGGCAATCTGGCCGCGAAGTTCGGCGAGGCCAGCGAAGCGAAGGTCGACGCCATCGACCGTGATGGCTCCTGAGTCGGGATCGTAGTAGCGCAACAGCATGTCGGCCAGCGTCGATTTTCCTGAGCCGCTGGGACCGAGCAGGACGCAGAAGGAGCCCTTTGTAATCGTCAGGTTGATATTCTCAATCGCCGGCGCATCCTTGTAGGAAAAACTGACGTCCTTCAGCCTGAAGGTACCGAGTCTCGTGGGTAGAGGCGTTGGATGCTCCGGCTCCCTGACCTCTGCGGGAATGTCCATCAGCTCGAAGACACGGTCCAGCGCGACTCCGCCTGTGAGCAGATTGGTATAGAGCGCGAGCAGATTCTGTACGGGAGAGAGGAGCTTGGCCTGGTAGGCGATAAACGCCAGTAGTCCGCCGATGGTGAGCTTGCCAGCGAAGACCAGCCAGCCTCCGTACAGAAACATGAGCGAGGTTGCAAAGGTCAGCACGAGTGCGGGCAGCGCTCCGGCAAGGAACGAGGTCACCTGGGTCTTGAGGAGCGCCTGGATGAAGCCGTCGTTGAACCGGCGAAAACGAAACGCTTCGCGTTCTTCAGCGACGCAGGAAACGGTCATGCGCAAGCCCATCAAAGATTCGATCAGGAAGCTGCCGAGGTCGGAGCTTCTCTGGCGGATGTCCTTAGTCTGGAGTACGAGGCGGCCTTGATAGTGCCGCAGCGCAAATATCGAAATCGGCAGCAGAACGACGCTGACAATGGTTAGCTGCCAGTTAAGCCACAGCATCATTCCGATGCTTCCTACGAGGAAGAGGACGTTCGAGAGCAGGGAGAGGAGAGCATCCGACGCGACCCGCTGGACCTCGCCGATGTCGTTATTGATGCGTGAGACCAGGTCGCCGAGCTTTCTGCCCGCGAAGAACCGGGGGGAGAGGCGCTGCAGATGACGGTAGAGATCCAGCCGCATATCGAACAGGCTGCTGGTCGAGAGGCGAAGATAGGTGTAGCTGGAGGCGAACGAGATAGCAGAACTGAGGACTGCCACGGCAACCATCGCCGAGGCGATGATGAGAAGGGCGCGGCGGTTGTGGCCCAGCAGAGCATCGTCTACCAGGAAGCGAGACATGTAGGGCTGCGCGAGGCCGAGCGCCGTCGATATCAGTCCCAGGAGGATGAAGGCGACGAGCGAGGTGGTGTAAGGCCGCACGTAACGGACCGCGCGACGGTACTGCCGGAAGAGAGCCGGTCTAGACAGAGGCTCGCGACTCATTCTCGGTCCTTCATCCAACTCACTTTCCTGCGGTGGGCATTACCACAAGGTTCGACGTGGTATCGCCATGGAGATCGATCGTGCTCCGCATGGCGAGCGTCTTCGCGTCGTAGACTTCGATCTCAAAGCCGGCGTTGTAGATCAGCAGCTTCGTCCCGTCGGCGGTGAGGCCGAAGTTCAGACGGGTGCGGCCGACGAACTCGTGCTTGTTGAGCAGCTTTCTCGTCTTCATGTCGAAGACCCAGAACTCGGTGACGCGGTTTCCGTTGGTTCCGTAGATGGCGACCGTGTAGCCGTACTTGCGGTCCGGACTCATCAACAGTGGTTGAATACTGGTTGCAGAGGGACCGATGGGGGTGAGTTCGTAGTCTTGCGTTGCGAGGTCGACCTCAGCTATACCGAAGACGCGCTGGTGGACGTAAGGGTCAGAGGAGTTGAATATACCGGTCACCTTGCCGGGAACCGCATTGGGATCCTCGACGGGACTGAGTGACATGCTGGCTGTCTCCGGCGCCTCCGCCTTGCTCAACTCGATCTTCTTCACGAGCTTCAGGGTCGAGGTGTCGTAGACAAAGATCGACTGGCGGAACATGTAGAGAAGCTTGCCATCGGGCGAGACCTTCATGGAGGCGCGCTGCGAGGTGAAGGCATCGTCCTTGCCGAACTCCGCCGAGCGAGTGACCTTCTTCGCCGCGAGATCGATAACCATCAACTTCGGTTCGCCGATCTCGTAGTGGTCGATCTTCTTGTCGATTGCAGTGCCGACGGCGTAGAGAAGCCTTCCGCTGGGATCGGTGGTGAGGCCGCCTATCCTGAGACTGCTGGGGCCGTCGTTGAGAGAGAAGCAGTTTTCGATCTTCTTGGTCGCAAGGTCGATGGTGAGGATCGAGTTATCGCGCAGGGTCGAGACGATCAGCTTGGTCTTATCAGGCGAGAGCAGCATGGTGCGTGCGATGTCCGTCGGCAGATCGATCTTATCGACAACCTTCTCCTGATTCGCATCGACGACAAGGATGGTATGCGGCCATACGCCGAGGTACATCAACTCCGCGGGAGTAGACGTTACGGTTTTGGCCGGTGCGGCAACAGCAGAAATTGCGCAGAGACACATCGCCAGAACGGCGGAAAACGTTCGCATTTTCATTCCTCGCTCTTTAGTGTTATGGGAAGACGATGTCAATGTTGCGCCAGTCCTTGGTCGCAACCGCGCACTTGCTGGTCCAGTCGGGATAGTTGTTCAGGTGATCGGGAACCTGGGCAGGCCAGTAGCATGTGACATAGCAATCAAAGATATCTCGCTCCACCGGCTGACAGAGTCCGGCAGTGCCACCTGCAGAGTCGACCTCCCATCCTGGCGAGAAGACGATCGAGCAACCCATCGGCACGTGGGCATTCTGTACAGGTTGCTGCTGCAGACCAAGAATATCGTTCTCCTGAGCCGCATTCTGTTCCACGATACGCGCAGCCTTCTTGTTGATAGCTCGCAAGTGCTTCATGATGCCTTCCTTTCCGAAAAGTGCTCCAGAAATGTTGGGTTCTCCGCCGCAATCGCGCCATAGATGCCCAGACACGTGTGCGTCCAGCCGCGAATCCAGTCGCAGTAGTGAAGGTTCGCGTGGCCGGAGTCTCCATAGCGGACGAACGCCTCGTGATGGCAGCCGCCGGCGCAGAGCGGCCTCGCGAAGCAGCTATGGCAGTCGTACTTGCCGTCGATGCTTCCCTTCTTAAGGAATTCGCTCCGCTTTTCGATGTCGATACCGGTGTCGATGTGTCCGATCACATGTTCGTCGGAGTCGACGAAGCGATGACACGGAGCGATATCGCCGGAAGGACCGACTCCAACCATGCCGAGACCAGCACCACAGGGGAGAGACTTGTTGACGCCCTGGTGAAGCTCGGCGAGAGTATCGCTGACGTTCGAAAATCCATGATGCTCACCGCGCAGTGCACTTTTGAGATAGTCCTTCGCGAGCTCGGTGAACTGCTCGAGCACTTTGTCCATGCCGGGCTCGCCAATCGCGTACAGGCGGTCCGGTGAAGTAGTTACCGGGGCAAAGGCGACCTCGTGGAAGTTGAGCTCGTGCTTGAGGTGGTTGTATATCTTCAGCACGTCGTTCGCGCCAGAGGTCAGCGTAACTCGCGCAGCGATCGGACGAGTCTTGTGGCGCGCGATCAGCTCCTGGATCTTCGGCTTGATGACGTCATAGCTGCCCTTGCCATTGGAGAAGATGCGAAACTTGTCCTGCATCTCCTGGGGGCCGTCGATGCTGACCGTAACGCCGACTTCGTTGTCTGCGAGAAAATCGATGATCTTCGTCGTGAGTAGCGTTGCGTTGGTGGTTAAGCTGAAGCCGATTCTTATGCCTCGCTCTGCAGCCTGTCCCCGAGCATACTCGACTACCTTCTGCAACAGGGGGAAGTTCATCAGTGTCTCGCCGCCGAAGAAGGTTATGTGAATTGCGTCGCGGGATTTTGCACTCTCAAAGAGATAGTCGATCGACGTCTTCGCCGTATCCCAGCCCATAAACTTCGGCTTGCCGTCAGGTGTTGCGATCTTGTCTTCGCCAAACTCATAACAGTACGAACACGAGAGATTGCACTGGTTCGTGATGTTCAGCACGATGCTCTGCAGCGGAAACTCCTCCGGTAACGGCTGCGAGACGACCGGCTTCTTCATCCCGTCTGAGAGCGCGCCCAGCTGCCAGAGCTCGCGGACGGAACCGCGGGCCTCCTCTTTCGAGTGCCCTTCGCGCACCAACTCATCGACCAGATCGTCTGCGCTGAGCGATACCGACTCCAGCTTGCGCAGTGCGGCATCGGAGATCCCGTCCAGCGCGACGATTCCGCCGCTCCCAACCATATAGAGGAAGCTTTCGTCTCCTCCGCGAAAGCGATGAAACTCACCCAGGGACAGGTTCATTGTGCGGCCACCTCCGGCTGGTCGTACTGCAGGTACTGCGGAACGGTAACGATCATATAGCTGCGACCGGTGACAGGCTTCGACGCTCCCTCAGGGATGTACGAAGCGACGACCCAGACATCGCCATAGTTGTTTCGCATCGACCTACGCTTAGGGTTCGGGCCATCGGACGACGGCGAGAAGAGGCCAGTCTTGCTGTTCAGGGTTCCCACGTAGTCGACGTCGTCGTCACCATAGGAGGCGACAAACTCCTCCATCTTCCAAGTAGCAGGCACAACACCGAGAGGAATATCGTCGGGCGTCATGGCCTTGCCGTCAGGACCGAAGCTATAGGCCTCAGCCTCGAACTGCGCGTAGCCCTTGTTGTGGGTTTCGCTGCCAAGCCGTGCAATGGAGGTTCCCGGAGTGACCTTGAGGAAGTCGATGTGGTCATAGACTGCGACCGCTCCGGGCAGCGTGATGCCTTTGACGGAGATCGTCCGCTTCCCGGGTCGCGCGTCTGCGGCTACGTTGGCAGCCACCGTGATTGAGGTCGGGCTGGCTTCAACCGAGGTCACTGTCACACCTGCGCCAAAGTCGACGTCTGATGCAGCGATCTCCTTAGGAAGGTTGTCGCCGAAGATGGTGAGCTTCGTTCCGGTCGACCCGGCCTTGAGCGATGGGACGCTGACTCCGAGCAAGACGGGCGCACCCGTATCTCTCGTAAGCGTCACGTTCATGCCGAACTCCTGGTAGACGCCCCAGAACCAGCGGCCTTCGAGCTTACTGCCGTCGGGCGAGAGCATCATGACCTCGCGCACTCTTGCAGGAGCGGCCGGACCCGCGGCATCCGACGTGGCTTCAGAGCGGCCGCGCCACGCATAGCCGGTGTAGACGATCGACGCACCCTTCGCCGTGTAGGTTGAGCCATCAAGATACTTGACCGTCGTCTCGGTCACAAAGTCGCCCGGGGCTCCGCCAGCCTTGATAGTCATCTTGCCCTGGAAGGGACCCTTGCCGGGCTCTCGACCGCTGACGAGCCAGTTACCGTCAAGCTTTGGCTCCTGCATCATGCTCTGCCAGTTGGACCACTCAGGCGTGTGCAGAGGCGAGCTCTTCACAACCCATTCCAGCGCTTCGTCAACAGCCTTGATCGGCTTTCCATCCGGCCCCATGTGCGGAGGCGGAGGAGGACCTTCGTGTCCCGTCCGATAGGTTAATCCAGAAAAGGATGAGGACTCAACGGCCGGGAAGAACGCGATGTGCATGTTCTTCAGATATTTCCAATCGGCCGCCGTGCGATGCCAGGAGAGAGGCTTTGCAATCGCGTGGCAAGATCCGCAGGCTGCTTCCACGGTCTGATTCGGTACATCCTCATCAACCACACGACGCTCTGCGAAGTAAGCGGTCTTCTTCGCCTCCTGAGGAGAAAGGCCGTGGTCGTCGCTCAAATAGCGAAGAATGTGCCTGGCTTCATCCGGCGTCAACTGAAGACCGTTCAAGCGGATCATTCGCTTGATTGCCTCTTCCCATCCTTCCGGCGTCGTCCGGATATAGGAGATGCGGCTCATGTTTTCCTTCGCATCCTGCACGTGGCACGAACCGCATTTCTGCTGGACCAACGGATCCTTAACCGGAAAGCCCTCATCACCTGACGCAGGTATTCCCTTTACCTGCTGGTCTGGAGCCTGCTGAGATCGTATCGGCGCACTGTGCCACAGTAAGATCGAGGCCGCCGCAACCACTGAGAGCTTGTACCCTGCACTACGCCTTCCAGAACTCTTCATGCTGAGATTGTCCTTACTGGAATCGGTTCAAGAAGATAATGTCGTTTGTTTAGAGACGGCGACGCTTTAGGAATCCCAAATTAATGCAGAGATCCCAAATAAAAAGAAATAACGGAAAACGGCTAGAGATGTGAACTACACGAAATGTATGGCAGAGCAACAGTCCGCACAAATAGTTATAAGTTTTGTCCTAGATAAGAAGAATCTATGTAGCAGATCGCCCACCCTGGCGATACTCTTCGTCATGAAACGAGCCATCTCAGCAACAAGCAGTATTCTCTCACTGTACGAAGGCGGCCGATTGCTAACCAACCGCGCCTCCGATCGGCTAGATAACTTCAGCCTCTAAGTCGCATAAAAATTAATGAGCAATTCGGCATCGATGAGTGTTTGACTTTCGATCAACACAACGTTACTGTCTGCACATCGAAGCCATCCGACGCAACTCATCACGGCCTTCTCGCTAACCGAGATTGCCGCTGCAGGTGTCTTCTGCGAGCTCTCGCAGAAGCGGGTCACGTCAAGTTGAACTTTGCTCAAAACTAGCTTTTGAAGCTGCCGTTCATTTTCATCTCTTCACCTAGAAAGGGTTAAAGATGCGCCATCTTTACTCACAGCTGCCGCTGCGGCAGACACGCCCCTTTGCATCTCTTTTGAGACTGCTTTGCCTGCTGAGCCTGGTCATCTGTCCTGCGATTTCGCTCGCGCAGTCGACGTTTGGCTCGTTCGTCGGCTCCATCAAGGATCCTCAAGGTGCAGTCGTAGTGGGCGCCACCGTAAAGCTTTATCGCGTAGGCACGGCGTCCGTACAGACGGCGGTTACTGGCGCTGATGGTCAATACACGCTTCTGAACATTGAGGCGGGAAGTTACAGGGTGGTTGTCGAGTTCGCCGGCTTCCAGACGCTGCAGTTCACAGGGCTGACGTTGCAGGCGCGCGAGACACAGCGTGTCGATGGCACACTCAAGCTTGGCCAGCAGTCGGAGTCGGTCTCAGTTGAAGCCGCAGCAGCGGTGATCAATACGGACACTTCAAATCTATCGGAGACCCGCAGTGGTATCGAGCTGAACACGCTGCCTCTGGCCGTCAGCTCGCGAGGTTCTGGCTCGACGAGCCCGTACTCCACGCTGACCTCGCAGGCCGGCGTGCAGACTGACTCGGCCGGTAACATCTCTGTGGCAGGCGCAAAACCAAGCCTGCTATCGGTGACCGTCGACGGTATCAGCACAATGAACGTCCGCTCCAGTATTCCCGCGGCGGAGCTGTTCCCGTCGTTTAACACGATCGAAGAGATTCGCATCAGCCAGAACGCCAACGCCGCTGAGTTCGGTGGGATCAGCGACATCACCACCGTGACCCGAGGAGGCAACAACCACGGCCACGGCGGCGCCTTCGATAACTATGAGACCGCTGGATTCAACTCGAAGGATCCTTTCGCGGCCACAAAACCCAAGCTCGTTATGAACGATTTCGGAATCTTTTACGGCGGACCGGTCATGATCCCTCACCTCTATGATGGCCGCGATAAGACGTTTTACTTCCTGAGCTACGAAGGCCTGCGCTTGCCGCAGCAATCCAATGTCATCCAGAGTGTTCCGACAGCGGCGATGCGCAGTGGCGATCTTTCGGCATACGCTACGCAAGTGAATAATGCAGCCGGTGTGCCCTATGCCGGTAATAAGATCCCGGCCAGTGACATCAGCAGTGTGTCGCAAACCCTTTTGACGAGATATTATCCGCTGCCGAACTACGGCCCCTCGAATGCGACCAGCAACAACTACCAGCAGAACTTCTCGACGCCGATCACTTCGGACCAGGGCGACGCACGTATCGACCGAACACTGACTCCGCATCAGAATATCTACGCGCGCTACAGCTACAAACAGCGGAACGTATCGACCCCTCCCACATCAAATGCTTCGACCGGTGGATCGGCGCTGATTGGTGTCTTCAGAAAACCTGAAAAGGACACCAGCCTAGCGGTCGCCTACAACTACGTGATCACGCCGTCGCTCCTCAACGAGCTTCGCGGAGGCCTGAGTAAGTTCATCACCGAAACCAGTTTCAACGACAACTCCGCGGCATTTACGAGTATTGGAATTACGGGAATTCCGGACTTGATCAGCCCTACGGTAGCGGCCTCCCCCAACGTTCGCATCACCGGATTTACAGCTCCTGGGGGCACCGGTTCCTCAAAAGGAAGCAGCAATACCTATCAGATCATCGATAACGTTACGTGGTCTCGAAATCAGCACACCGTGAAGATGGGCGGCGATTGGCGACGCATGTATGCCTACGCTGGTAATGTCTTCGGCAGTTCCAGACTTGGCAGATATGTCTTCAACGGCAGCAGCACCGTCGGCAAGAAAGTTGGCGTTCCGTTCGCTTCCTTTCTGGTGGGGTATCCGGATTCGACGACCGTTTCGGATGTTCTGGCGCCTAACATGAATGGCCGCGGCAACGCGTATGCCGTTTATGTTCAGGATGACTGGAAGATCACCAGCAGCCTGACGCTGAACTTCGGGCTTCGATACGAGTACCACCCGATGCTGCGTGACAAGTACGAGAACAGCGCGCAGTTTCTTGCCAACTACTACTCCAACATAAACGGTACCAACGTGCGGGGTGCGGTCGTGGTTCCCACGCAATATGCTATCGACCACAACGTGCTCGAGGCTTTTCGAAGCGGGATCGCGCCCATGCCGATTCTGACGGCACAGCAGGCGGGAATTTCGACGGCGCTTGTGTCTGTCTCGAAGAACGACTTCGCTCCACGCTTCGGCTTTGCCTGGCGTCCACTTCATAACGACAAGACAGTCATCCGTGGTGGCTTCGGCCGCTTCATCGCCGGAGCGCTGGGCGGTAACGTGGTTGGCGGATGGGCTGTATCTGGCAGCGCAGTCAATACCTATTCCAATTCGTATGTAAACGGAAGACCGGCACTCTCGTTTCCATCGCCGTTTGGTATCGCCACATCAGCAGTGGGATCGCTTGACTTCGACTATGCCGTTAGTCCTACCTACAGAGACCCGACAGTCCAGCAATGGAACCTGACCGTAGAGCAAGATCTCGGCTTCAACACTGGCCTCCGCGCATCATATGCCGGAAGCCACGGCCAGAATCTCGGCATGTACTCTGACGTCAATCAGCTGCCCTATGGGACTGGCACTCCTTCTCTCTCCCAACGACCATTCCCAACGTTGAATTCAATCTACACAGTTCTGAACCTGGCATCGAGCAACTACAACGCCATGACGCTCGAAGCCAACCATCGCATGACCCGTGGCCTGCAGTTCCAGGGAAGTTATACGTTCGCTCGCAACCTGTCGGAGGAAGGTGGCATGAACCCCACCACGAATGCGAGCGAGATCGGTGGGTCACCAAGCGACGTCTATCATATAGGCAAAGACTACGGAAATGTTATCTACACGCGACGGAATCGCTTCATGGCTTCGTTTTTGTACGACCTGCCGTTTGGGCGTAACAGAATGTTCCTGGGCAGTTCCAGCTCCTTTGTGAATGCCCTGGTGAACGATTGGCAGCTTGCCGGCTACTACCTGCAGCAGAGCGGCCCGTTCCTTACGCCGATCACCTCTGCCGTCGATCCAACAGGCACAGGCATGATCTCGAAGGGAGTTCAGTCCTATGCCCGCCCTGACAAGGTACCCGGCATTTCCCCTTACACGACGGGACTGGGCGCGCGCAACGCTCTTAACAGCGGTGCCTTTGTCAATCCTGGGGCCAACATTGGCCGCCAGGGAACGGCGAGCGTCGGCAGCGTGGTCGGTCCCGGCACAAACACCTTCTCGACATCATTGATGAAGAGCGTGAGCTTTACGGAGCAGATCGAGCTTCAGGTAGGGGCACAGGTTCAGAACCTCTTCAACCACCACAACTACGATGTTCCGGCCTCGCTCGATATCGCGACCTCGAACTTCGGACAGATCACCAGCGTGCAGACCAAGGATAACGCCGGACCTCGAGCCGTTGCCCTTACTGCAAGGTTTTCGTTCTAATCCCCAAAATCCTTGATTCCTCCGCAACCACGTCCCCAAACCCGGTTTTGCACTCACTAACGCTTGAGCACAGGTTGCAAGTATTTTTTTGACCTTACGATCGCCAAAGCTCTTCGGCAGGATCAGGTCGCAAGATGTTATAGACTCCTGCGGAACCACAACAAAAGGCTGGGTTCCGCTATTTCTAGAATCTCAAGATGAGGAATGCTCCGAAGCAATGACCGGGGCTCAGCATAAATACCCTGAGCATGACGAAGGTGGCGAGCATCGTGATATGCCACGCGAAGCGGAAGCGGGTTTCGACGTTGCTGCATCGGCCTTGAGAGAAGAATTTCGGAGATGTCTCTACATTTAGAGGCGAATATCTTTGCCCGCTCGCGTCACACCGGCTCGTCACTAAGGAGATGACCATAGCCCTTCATGGTGGACCCACAACCGGCGGCGTTGATAATGACGTAATCGACATTAGCCATTTCAAATACTGCGTCACATGAGGGACAAAGACTCCATAGCTACAAAATGTTTTGGGAACAGCATAGGAAACGCAAGGACACGAAGACGCTTCGGATAAGGAAATATTGCAAATAGAAGTTTACGAAACGTCGAATCTGAGACCGAGCGAGGGATATTCCGTTCTATCTGAAAACGTGTGCCTTCAATCAGTCTGTCGTACTTTACTCCAGAGGGACAGGCAGTCATGCAGCCATGCAACCCAAACAATTGTCCATGTGCTGTTCGAATTGCTGATCGAGCTGAGCTTCCCCCTTGGGTTGCTTTTGCCATCATATAGATGCGGCCTCGAGGCGAGTCCATCTCCTCACGCCAAAGAACGTAGGTGGGGCAGGCGGGTAAGGCAGAAGCCGCAGTGAACGCCATCAGAGAGCAGGCTCTTCGATGGCGGGTTATTGGCATCGAAACTACCTTGTTTTGCAGAGCTACTGAATTCGTCCCATGAGTTAGATTGGCCATTACCTGTCTATATTCCCGCGAAGAGCTTTCCTGGATTCAAGATATTATAAGGATCGAATTGACGCTTAATTGACTGCATCACGGACAATGTAGCCACAGGTATATCGAATGCCGGAAGATTGAAGCCTGGGCCGCATTGCAACACTGACACAGTGTTCCCAGAATGCATGTCGTCCGCACTGAGCTTGTGAATGATGGCTTCAATCTTCCCCGATGAGCCACGAAGTGACATATAGTGCAGACCTAGAACCTGAGAGACGCATCGGATCTCAACTGCAGACTGAATGAGTTGCAGTTGATCCAGATATGCGCATATCTGGGTAGGAAGCGTAGAAGCACGGAGGATCGTTGAATCTGAGGTAAATAGGGCTTGCCTCACGGCCCAAGTCCCTTCGGCTGCATCTTCGAGAATTAATCCTTCCCTCTCCCCCTACGCGCGAGATCGATTTATGGTTCGCTTTAGGGTGAGCGTTCAACTTAACATCCAAATAGAACTTTTGTCCATTAAAGCGGGGCTGGACAGCTTGCGTTAGTAGATGGCTCCCCCGAATAGAAGCTAGGAGAGAAGCCAATTCAGAGGCTTTTGACGCAACGATCGTGAAGCTCTGTTCGTGTCGAGGCTGGGGGGTGTAACCGAAAGGTAGCTTCTGTGATCACTCCTAGGGTTCCATAACTACCTGTCAAGAGCTTACAAAGGTCGTCCCCTCGACATTCCTCACTATCTTGCCACCAGTATTAGCAATGGTTCCGTCCGATAGAACAAGAGTCATACCTATTACAAGATCTCTAAGACTACCGTATCCGTGGCGAAGAGCTCCAGAATCGTTTGTGGACAGGACGCCTCCCACGGTGGCTCAATTTTTAAATAAGGAGTCGAGTGCAATGAACTAGCCATGTCTTGCAAGACTTTGTTAGAGTGTCTGCCACCGACAACCTGCTTGTACCGTACAGGTGAGGTCCTGCCCTCGATGCTCGATTAGCTTATTAAGACGAGTGAGAGAGATGTAAATTCGAGGAGCCAACCGACCTCCCCAGTCCAGTTGGTACCGCTCCCCGCGGAGATATCATGAAATTATTATCTTTGCAAAAGAAAGAACGCCCGACACCTCCTTTGTCTCGGAGGGTGATCGTTAGGGTTTTAGGATTATCGACCACTACATGATCTGATCCCACAATCTCGGCGAGCCGCTGCCGAGCACGATCCGAGGCATTCATCAAAAAATCTCCGCGATTCCGCTCGCCTCGACAGGATGAGGAGCGTAGGCTCCACGGGTGCGGTTCGCCGCAAAGACGAGGTGTAGGAAAGCATAAGAAAATGTCGTTCCCTAGAACGAGCCTCCAAATGCGATTCCATCCTAGGATGGTAAAAATACGGACTGCTCCCTCGATTGAGCAGTTCCCTCGCATTCAAAAAAGTAAATATCAAAATCAAAGATGGAAGCATAGATAGGCTTCCCGTCAACTAAAACATGCTGCTCTTCCATGTGCCAGCCGCGAGGTCTTAGGAAAAGTACAGCGGCCTTGTCGTTCAGCTTATAGCTTTTCCCGGTCTGCTGATCTTCAAATGTGATCGTACGGCGAATTGCATCGCATAAATTGATCTGGACCTCTAGGAGATTTCTCCAGAGCAGAGTGGAGGAATCTTCGAAGTCTGCCATGAAGACGTTGGCTCCCGAATTGAGAGCATTTATGATCATCTTCCGATCGACAGGACCTGTGATTTCGACACGGCGGTCGTAGAGATCCCCTGGAAGTGGGCACAACGCCAATTTTCTTTTCGAACATGCCTCGTTTCGGGAAGAAAGTCCGGTTTTTCACCAGCATCCAACTTTCGTTGGCGCGCGATTCGCGCCGCTAACAACTTTTTTCGACGCTCACCAAATCTCCTCTGCAATTGAGTAAAAAAATCTATGGTGGCCGGCGATAAAAGATTGGTAAAGGCGGGTGTCATCGGTGCATTGATCTGCACTCCCGTTGGCATTTCGAGCACAATTGACTCCTGATGAAGAATCAGACGAAGGAGGCTTTCACGTGTAGGTCGAAGTTCGGCTAGTCATCGGAAGTTCCTAGCGTCAGTGCTTCCCAAGAATGGAAATAACTATATGAAACCGTACAGGGGTTTTGTCTACACACAGCCGGCGCAGAGACTTAAGTACTGAAGAGAGCTGGTGATGAAACGCGGAGAGCCTATGCGAATAAAACCACGTCAAACGGAAGTTCCCTGGTTGCCTTCGTAAACAATGACTTGGGATGCTCTTGAGGTTGGGACACAAGCGACTTCAATTCGTTCCGCAATTAAGGTCTTTCCGTGGGCACTCTCTACCAAGCAAGCCCGACGAAAATTTTCGCAGGGGTTCCGATCTAAAGAAGAGTCTGGTACTCCTCTATCACGACTTAAATCATCTTGCGAATAAAGACGAATAGCCTGACGGAGTGCTAAACCGTCAGGCCCTCGGAATACAATTTCTTGGTTCTGCTAGAACATTACCTTCACTGCAAGCTGAATGCTGCGATTGTCACCTGATGTGGCCGATATCTTGCCCACAGTACTCGTGGTGGAGATGTTCGCTTGCGGCTGCGCGAAGATGGGGTGATTGATGATGTTGTAAGCCTCTGCGCGGAACTGCGTGTTGATTCGCTCGAAGATCCGGAAACTCTTGATCGCCGAAAAATCAACCTGTGCAGTACCCGGTCCGCGAAGTACATTACGGGTCACGTTGCCCTGCAAGGTCGGTCCCGGATCGACAAAGGCCGATGGGTCAAACCAGTTGTTAGGGGAAGGATTGCGTCGGACGGCGCTCGCAATAGTCCGACCGGGTGCGAGGTTGACGCGCCCGGGGGTATACGTTCCGAACGTAGCACCGGAGCGGGAGACAGAGAACGGATAGCCGCTGCGGAGTTGAACGGCTGGTTGAATCGACCATCCTCCTGCGAGGACGTTGCCGACACCCTTCTGCAGCATGGCGTGGCCTCTACCGAATGGAAGTTCATATCCGCCGCTCATAACGGCGCGGTGCGGCACGTCAAAACGTGCATAGGAGTAGTCGAAGCCGAAGTCGGTAGCATACGAGGTATCGTTCGCCTCCACCTCGCCCGAGTTGTTGTCCAGGTTCTTTGACCATTGATAGCTGGAAAGAAAGTAGAAACCATTCTTGACGCGCTTTTCTGCTTTGACCGAAAGGCCATTGAAGTTAGCTGTCGCAGCATTGCGACTGGTGAGAACGCCGTGCTGGAATTGTGGGAATGGCCGGACACCTACATTAGTCGTATTGCTGCCTCCGGAGGAAGTGTAGCCGGGAAACAGTGAATCCATGTTCTGGTCATAGCGCTTCCAGAGCTTTCGGGTTGCGCTCGCAGTGTATGCAAGCTCGAAAATGAGGCCGTGACCAAGATCCTGCTGAACGCTTGCCGTCCACTCATAGGTGTAAGGCATGGAGTTATTAGGATTGATGGAGAACGGTGCAGGCAAACCGGCAGATCCGAGCGTAGGATCTGGGAATGCGTTCTGCACGAAGATATTGCTGAGAGATTGTTGATAGTAGAGCGGCGCTGCGTATCGGGTGAACTGCAGTTCGTTGGTGTTGGTATTGTCGAAAAAGATTCCACCGCCGACACGGAAGACAGTTCCCGGATGCGCTTCATAGGCTACGCCGAGACGGGGACCAAACCCTTTTCTCCTCGGCTGAAGGATGCCCGGGCTATAGGTGGAATCAGTGACCACATATGGCAGGAATGCCTGGGGAATGAAGGCTGGAACTTTGCTGTATTTAATCTTGCCAAGAGTAGGATCCAGCGTTCCCTCCAAGCCATTCTGCTCGACGAAGGGCGAGTTGTACTCCCAACGCAGACCGGCATTGACCGTTAAGCCATGACCTAACTGCCATACGTCGCTAATGAAGGCCCCATAGGTGTTGTCTCTGTAGTGACCACGAGTGGTGCCGTAGTTGCCGTTGCAACTGGCGGTGCAATATCCACGGCGATAGTTCTCTAAAGCGGTGTAAAGAAGGCCCGTCGCAGGATTGATCTTAAGCGCGGGATCACATGCACCATTGCTCGTCGAAGTTGCGGCGGTGCAGGGACCGAATGTAAACGCACCATTCCCATTGTTATCAGCGAGCAAGACCACGCGGCGATTTTGATACTGAAAACCAAACTTGAGTGTGTGTTTCCCTTTGACAAGGCTGAGCGAATCACCGACGCTGATGATGTTTTCGTTACCTCCTTGGTTCGTGATATTGTCGAATGTGTTGGTGAAGCCTTGAATCGTGACATTCGCGCGGCCGTATTGCGTGGGGTCTGTTAGACCGGTGACGAACTTCAAGCCTTCCAGCGCCGCGAAATTGGTGCCCGGCTGGTAACCGACTCCGTTTTCAAAGTTGAAGTACATATTGTAGCCGACACGTGCCTCATTCACGATGTTGGGAGTGACGAGGAATGTGTGCCCGAGGACAGCATTGCGGCCAATAAGGGTGTTATTAATCCCGCCCTGAACCGACGGAAGGAATTGATTGGAATTGAAATCAACATACCGCTCAAAAAGCTGGTTGCGCTGCGATAGTGACTGGTCCGCACGAATCGTATACTGGTCGTAATTGTCAGTCGTTGTCTGATAGTTGACGTAGTTGTTGCCGCCCGAGATGTTTGGGTCAATATTCGGAACCGGAATAGTAGGATTTGTGACCTGCGCGAGTGTGTTGCTCGGGTCCGGAGTTCCGAGCTGGGCAGGAGTTGGAAAATTGCCGAATTGCGGAGTGGAACGATTTGTACGTAGACCTTCGTAACCGCCAAAGACGAACAGCCTGTCCTTGATAATGGGAAAGCCAACTGTGCCGCCGTACTGATGACGAGTGAAGTCCGGCTTTGCGCCTGTGTTTGAGAAGTAGTTACGGGCGTCGAAGACGCTGTTGCGGGCAAACTCATACGCGCTGCCGTGGATCTGATTTGATCCCGACTTTGTCACCATCGAAACCACCGCTTGCCCTTGGCCGTACTCGGTGGAGAAGGAGTTGCGGAGCAGGTTGAACTCCTGAATTGTGTCCACATTCGGCTGAATTGACATATTGTTGAAGCGAACGGAACGGATATAGGTTCCGTCCAACACGTAATTGGTGGAACTGCCGCGGCCGCCATCCACAGTGATGAACAGACTGCGTGTACCGAAACGACCTGGGCTACCGGTCTGGCCGGTCTGCGGTGGCGAAACGCCCGGGGCAAGCGTCGCAAGCTGAAGCACGTTGCGGCCGTTCAGCGGCAAGTCGGTGATCTGCTTCTGATCGATAACCTGTCCGACGGTCGCCTCCGTTGTCTGCAACTGGGCAGGCAGTGTGCTCACTTCCACGGTCTCGGTTCTTTCGCCGACGCTCAACGTTACGGAACCGTTCGCGGTCTTGCCGATCTCCACGTCCAGCGAAGGAATCGTGCTGCTCTTGAAACCTTCCTTCTCCACTCGTAAACGGTAGTTTGCCGGCGGCAGGTTTGGAATCGACCAGTCACCGCCGTCGTTGGTTGTAGCACTACGATCGGCACCCGTGGCGTTATTCGTCAGGTGCACCGTCGCACCGGGAACCGTGGCGCCGGTCGAATCCGTTACCCGTCCGACCGCGTCAGAGCTGGAACTGGCCTGACCAAATGCGGGCAGCGTGACTAGACTGGACGTCACAACGGGCCCCGTCGCCATGATCAGAGTGACCGACGCCAGGCGCGCGATACGAAAGATCGCATTCTCATTCGCTGTCACTTTTCGATTCCACATTGATGCTTTGTTGCGCACGTCTGTACTCCTGCTTGTTGAGATATTCACGTTTGAAGCCTCCGAAGTGGCCCGATCAAAACGTCGGGTGTGCCTTGATCTGCCTGGCTGTCTTGGCACGGAATAGCATTTGGAAAACATTTTTTGAGACGTCTCATTTCGCCGGGAATCCTACCCATGGCATCTCAGCACTGTCAAGACAAATTCTTTCCTCGCTCATGTATGGGGGAAATTTCAAGGCCCTTTAAGCTACAAAGAAGCCCTCAACGCTCGTCAATGAGGCTAATCAATGTAATAAACAGCGTCACTGCAAAATGAGCAAAAACCTTCCCGTAAGCGCCTAAAGAAAACGACACTTCCGCCATGGGGCTTGAGCCGCGAGACACATTCGCGAGGAAGATTATTTAACCTGCACGACTGCAACTTCAAATGGCTCCAGCTGCACGTTGGCGCCGTGTAATGTTTTGATGGCAGGCTCCCCGTCCTTTGTTGAGGGCGCCACATAGGACTTCGAAGTCGCTAATGCATTGGTTGGCAGTTCGAGTTCCAGAGAAGTGGAACGCTTGTTAATAACCAGCAACTTCTTGCCTTTGGAAGTAGAAAATGCTTGAACAGCCAAATCGCGATTGCGTTCAGCAGTTTCCACCAAATGGTCACCGGGGCCGAAGTTATCTTTCAGCAACTTCAACACCCAGAAGCGTGGATTCGGTTCCGTGGTGTTGTAATTCATCATACTAACGCTGGGATACTGAGTGGGATAGCCTACAAGTTGTGATTCCCCAACGACATCGATGCCTAGCTTAGCTGCCTCTATGTAAAGGTAGGCATACATTGCACCCGCAAGATTCCAATAACCTTCAGGCTCAGGCTTTGCTTTATAAACTTGGATCCTGTTGCTCTTCGCATCCTCGGGAAGAATTACCCCAAGTTCATTCAAATCAGTCTTCATGTTTGGTGCAAGGCGGTGCTTCATCTGCTCAACATACCTGGCCGTTGCAAGAAAACCGTCCGCTTGGTCGAAAAAGGTGTACTGCATCGCCTCGAACGGCTCGGACTCTGATGGCGAAGCATAGAAGTGGTAGCTAAGAAAATCGAGGTGCGTACCGGGAACGTGGTTTCTGAGATTTAGGAAATATTCATACATTGAGCCATGCATGCGCGGGTACGCCGACGCAACTGCCATAAACCTGATATCCGGATCTACTTTAAGCATCTCAGACGTTACGACGTCGTAAAATTTTGTATAAGCTTCTGGTGCCCAATGGTGCTCTATGTCGACTTCGTTCAGGACTTCCCAATAAGCAAACTTATAGTGGTGCCCAGACTCATGCCACTTGCCGTTCTCGTCAGTAAGGCCTCCCTTTTCATACCAACTCAACAACCGAGCATAGTATTCCGCCGCTTCCTTCATCGTAGGATCCCGCAACTCGGTACCCTGTGTATAGTTCCAAAATACTTGATTTGGATCTTCAGGATAACCGACTGGTTTATCCGTCTTCCAGAGCCAGGCTGGCATCGTGCTGAAGTTCATCACGACAGAGTGGCCTTCCGTCGCTTTCATGAAATCTTCCAACGCGGGATCGATGTATTTGAACTCCCATGAGGTCTTTTCTTTCGTGGGTGGTTCTAATTCAGCAACGGCCTGCTTTGGATAAGGCAGCCAAGGTACATAGCGGACATACTCCGCCCCCAACATTTTTAGTGCGGCGAAGCTGCCATCGTGCATCTTTGAGCCACGAAGCAGCATGGGGTTCACAACAACTTGAAGAGTAGGTGTGGACTTGGATTCGAAAGTGGTCTTAGACCAATCAATTTTTAGATCTGGCTGAGTTGACCCTTGCGCGAATAGCAACGCAGGGGAAATAAAGCAGCCTAATCCTGTTGCTAACACTATAGCGTTCCAATTCTTCATGAATCTCCTCGGAACCACAAGATCTGACGTTCGGAATATCGTCGGGAGAGTAATGAGACAAAGTGAATCTTGGCAATCCATTTTCGACAGTAAATCCTATTCCATAGCATGAAATGACTACCTTCGCAGATCCTCACCGAGGCACCTCAGCAGACTTGGTGGAAGCCGAAGTTCATCAATTTTGCGATCTTGTTCAATTGGCTTCCCCAGTGCCCAATGCCGATCGCACAGTGATGCGCTGGACCTTGTGCATTCCAGGCTTCTACAAAGCCGCGCGCACCCAACGGAAAACGATAGCGACTGTTCGTATTTCCTATCTGCAGAATAGGTCCCGCCACACTCTCGCCTTCCGCCACCAGAAAGGAGAAGCCTTTATTCCTGTCTTCTACAACCGACAGAAGAGTGACCAGGCCATACTTCACTGCCATCTCGACCGAGAGGCCACGTCCCACCTTGCCATGATAGACCTGCAGCGGACGTACGCGAATTCGATCCTGTGCGATGTGTGGATGCCCTGGACCATCGTGTCCCATTAAGACAAGATCATCATTGAAATCCATCGCGTAATATTCCGTGAACGATCCGCCAGCGCCGAGCTCGTCCAGAATCTTCATAGCGAGGACATTCTTAACTTCGTATTCTCCGGCCGTTGTAACGCCGTTACCTGTGAGCAAAGACGTTGCCAGAATAATCGAGCTTAAAGTGTTCTCATTCTCTTCGATGCCCGATCCCATGTAGTAATACGCCAACATATTCAAGGTGTTCTTCGCCACGACCTTGTCCAACGCCACAGCCGTGATTGCGGCACGTTCAAGCTCCTCCTCAGAGCAGTCTTCATCAATCGAAAAGAATCGACGAAACTCTTCGAGCTTCGCCACAATCTCTTCCTTCGGCACATCACGACGCAGACGGCTTAACTGGTCTACCTCGATGACTTCGATGTGCGTGCCGAATCGTCCGCTTATTTGCGCTAAATCGGTCGCAACATCAAGCATCCCGCTGTAGTAATGTCCCATCAGGCCCATGCGGCTATGGCTCAATATCTTTGCGATTCGGGCGGCGGTCAACCACCCCTCAAGATCCTCCCAGCACACCGGATCTTTATGCAATACTCCAGTCACTTGGTGAAATGGAATATCCAATCGCCGAAGAACATTCGTAATCTCAGGTACTGGGCATGAACAGCAATAAGCCAGCCATTCGCTGGTCATCGCCGTGCGACTCGCCATTTGATTGATAGCACCGTAATCGATTGCTGGTTCCGGCTGCAGATTGAGCAGGATCACTGGTACCTTTGCACGTAGAATGACAGGAAGGATCGTTGAGGAAAGAGCATAAGTCGTTACATAAATCAGCAGAATGTCGATGTCCTCTTGCCTACACACATGACCCGCTTCCACCGCCTTCTGCGGACTATCCACAAGTCCCAAAGTAATAACGATTCGCTCTTCACTTTCCAACTTGTCTCGCACGATTGCTAGATAACCGCGTAATCGTTCTTCCAGCCCTTCAAACTGCGGCCAATAAGTCTCAAGTCCGAGTCCGACCAAACCAATACGAAGCCTCTTAAATCTGCTGTCCACTTCAGTCTCCTTTTGAATATTTCGGTCGCTAGTGCAGGTTATGTCTTCACGATCTCAGAAACAGTCTTTTCTCGCCTGACCCGCTAATTCCATGTTTTGGAAAACGAAGAGAGTGTTTCCACCCATTTTTTTTGAGAACCAATGGGCCTCAGGGCCTATCCGCCCATCAAGTTTTGGAAGGGCCGCGCTGAAACAATTCCGCAGCGTGAAATGATAGGATGTGTCCCTACGCAATCGGGCGCTTGGGGATGAAGCATGAAGAAGCACTCCTATGGGAACTCAAACCAAAAAGCGGCAGATTCTGCTTATAGCGTTCAAGCCGTGGAACGCGCATGCAGCATCCTAAAGTGCTTCCGGCAACGGTCACCGCTCACGCTTAGCGACATTGTCAAAGAGACGAAACTAAGCCGTACAACAGCATTTCGTCTACTGGCGACGCTTGTCGACCAGGGCATGTTGGAACGGCCCGCGAAGAACCAATATCGGGCGGCGAGTGACCTAAAGGGGCGAAATCGCCACCGCATCGGCTATGCGTCCCAGAGTGAAGAGTTCTCATTTTCCCGACTTGTCTCAGACAGTATTCGTAGCCAAGCCTATGAAGCAGGCATAGAACTATTGGAACTTAGTAACCGATATAGCCCCACGATAGCGGTTCGTAATGCCGAAATATTTGTTCGCGAACAAGTGGATCTTGTCATCGAGTTCCAGACGAACGAACAGAGTGCGTCAATCATAGCCTCCAAACTTATCGAAGCGGATATTCCTCTGATCGCAATCGACATTCCTCACCCTGGAGCCAACTATTATGGTGCAAATAACTATCGAGCTGGCTTGCTAGCGGGCCGCAGCTTAGCAGAAGCGGCAATTCAACAATGGCGAGGTCAAGTCGATGAAGTGCTATTACTCGAACTGCCTATGGCAGGCCCGCTTCCGCGCTCAAGACTTACAGGCGTACTGGCTGGTATTCGAGAAATTATCCCAAAATTCCAGGATCAAAAAGTTCGATTCCTCGATGGCAAGGGACGCTTTGAAAGCAGCCTTCAGGTCACACGCCGATATCTGCAACGTGTCAATACCAAACACGTACTAATAAGCGCGTTAAATGATCCAAGTTGTCTGGGTGCTCTGCACGCGTTCGAAGAAGCCGGAAGAGGCGCAAACTGTCTTGCCGTCGGGCACAATGCTTCAATTGAGGCTAGGCGAGAGATGCAGCGATCTGGCTCTCGTCTCATAGGATCTGTGGCGTACTTCCCGGAACGTTATGGCGATGCCGTCATAGCTTTAGCATTGGACAAACTTCAGGGCAAGGATATTCCTCCCGCAACATTCGTCCGACACCAGATGATTACCCCTAACAACGTCTCAACATGTTACCCAAATGACAAACTAATTCGAGGAGGAGATGGCGACTCATTGTTATATAGCTGGCATTGAGAATCTAACATCTCAAAATGATCGTCGTCTAATTTTTATTACGCTATCGTGAGATACCGAACGATGATCTCCATGCCAGGCGTTGATTATCTAATTTCATGCAGGGACATGACTTTAAAATATCTGCGTGAAAAATGCTTGAAACCAGGGTATGTTAACGCTAACGCAGCGCTTCGACGATGAGAGCGAAGTTGAGGAAGCCAAGGAAGATCACGTCGAGCTTCTCGAAGCAGCAGAAGATTCCGCGGAAGCCTTTTGAGGCGCCGGAAGAACCGCTCGATCTTGTTGCGTTTTTGTAGAGTGCTCGGTCATAGTCCCACCGCTCGACACGATTAGACCTAGATAGAAGTACCGGTCAAGTATCCTTGAGGCTGCAATATCGAACAGTTCGCTTGAATCTGTATCGCAGAAGCCTAGAGCCTCAAGGACATCAGCGTCTTTTGCGTGATTCTGACACAGTTTGACGAAAGAATAGGATAAGAACACAATTCCAACAAACGCGATGACGGTGAGAATCGTCGATACGAGCATGACACTAATACCACAGTGGTTCTAATCTCTGGTCGCCGTATTTGTTGGCGACACCTTCATATTTCAGGCCACAACCGCTAAAGAAAGCATAAAGACGACCAAAAGAAGAAGGGCGAAGCTCTTGAGCCTCGCCCTTCCCTGTATACCAATTCTCAGAAGTCGAGGCGAAGAGCTAATTTGCCCGTCCGATTACCGGCGTTATAAGCTGTGTGCACGGTTGTGATATGACCAAAAGAATCCGGCGCGGATACGTTGACGGGCGCTGGCGCAAAGTTCGAGTGGTTGGGCAGGTTAGTAAATGTAGCCTCGAAACGCATTCCCATCGACTCATGCAGTTGGGACGTCTTCGACCGCCGTCGTACCGGCCCGACAAGGCTACCTACAGCGCCGTTGCCAATTCGTCCCGCACCTGGTAGGACGTTGCTTCGTGTCGAGCGGCTATCTTTCCTCTCGTCCCCCTTTTACATGAAAGAAACAGCCATCCCCAGGCGAGAGGATGGCTGCAAGGAACATCGGGGCAAAAGTAGGGATATTTCTAAATAGCTTCAACACGCCATGTAAGCGCAAAGCTGAAACGGTTCTGGCGCACATTTGGTGATTTTCCGGCCGGTGTTTTGAGGGCGTAAGAAAGAGGTAGCTCTGGTGATCTTCGCTCCTGCTGATGAGGCATGGATGCTTGGTCCCGAACATGGCGGAAGTGACCCTGAATGGCGCGATCCAGTCGCTCGTCAGGCGGTGAGGTCTAAGTCAGTTTCTTGCGGACGTCCCTTTTGGAGGCTTTTTTTGCGCCCGTTGGTTGACTTAAAGAAGTTGCTCCTTTGCCATTCCTGCAAGACATCTTCAATTTCGATTGTCCTGCTCATCTGGGCTTACTTAGGACAGGTAGTTAATTCATCCAACGTGTGCTTCAGCTGTTCGAGCTTTGCGCCGGCGGCACCAAGCTTGCCTTCTGACGTCAACCGCTGATACTCGGAGAGATCTTTGGCGGCCTCGGGAATGCGAGCGCTACAGGGTGCCTTTGGGTCTGGCCGTTCCTCGGGGTTTCTGGAAGCCGCCGGTGACGGCGTGCCCGACTGCGTCTCCTGAGCAGCGCTGGTGGAGGACGCCGCCCCGCCAAAGAGCCCGGCCATCGCGGCCTCGAAGGTCGGTCCGTAGGCAAGGCGATCCTGCAGAGCGAGCACGACGAGACGCAGTTCGGGCATCGGGCTTCGCTCGGCCTGCAAGTAGATCGGCTCCGCGTAAAGCAAGGCATTTCCGACGGGAATGACCAGGAGATTGCCTCGGCGGACGCGCGAGCCCTGCTGGTTCCACAACGTCAATTGACCGGAAAGTTCGGCGTTCTGATCAATCCGGGCCTCAACCTGGAGAGGACCATCGACAAGTTTCGTCTTGGGAAAGTTGTAGACGACCGCGGAACCATAGTGCGCGCCATCGCTGCGTCCGGCGATCCAGCCGATGAGATTATTGCGGTTTGCCGGTGTAAACGGCAGGATGTTGACGAACTCGGTGCCGCTCTCACCCGGAAGCTTCATGAGCACGAAGTTCGGGGCAATGGGCTGGGTGCTGCGTTGACCCTGTGTATCTACGCTACTCTCGGAGGCGGGTGTCCAGAGGTCTTCGCGGTTGTAAAACATCTCCGGATCGGTCACGTGGTACAGGCCGTATACCTCTGCCTGCAGCTTCAACAGCAATTCGGAGTAGCGGACGTGCTTGCGCAGCGTCTCCGGCATTGCGCTGCCATCCTTGAACAGGCTCGGGAACATGCTCCGATAGGATCCAAGAATCGGATCCTGTGAGTCAAAGACGTAGAAGGTCGTCGTGCCATCGTAGGCGTCGATGACTACCTTGACGCTGTTCCGCACGTAGTTGATGGCGTCGCCGGCGAAGTTGAAGTGCCGCGAATAGGGAAAGGCATCTGATGTGGTAAAGGCGTCGATGATCCAAGACAGCCTGCCGTTGCCCCCGACCACGATGTACGGGTCGGAGTCGAAGGTTAGGAACGGCGCCAGCGCCGACGCGCGCGCCATGACGTTGCGCCGCATCAGCAAGCGGCTGTCAGGGCGGATGTCGTCGCTGAACGGCAGTTTAGCCAGGTCGCCGCGATCGAACGCGATGAGCAGACGTCGCAACCCTCCGCCAAGGACGATGCCCCCGCTGCCTTCGTAGGAGGTCAGATTGTTCGACTGCCCCTGCGGGTAGTTAAACTCTTTCTGGCCCGTCTTGACGTAGACGTCCTCGTCCGTCAGTTGACCGAAGTAGACCTCTGGACGCGTGAGCGTGAGTCCCGGAACGGTGCTCTGGACAGGCATGTTGCCCAGCGTCAGGATCGGCAGACCCTCTGCCGTGAAGCCGTTGACAGAGTTCATGGTTACACCGTAGCCGTGCGTGTAGATGAGCTTCTCGTTGATCCAGTTGCGACTGCTCTCGGGCAGCTTCTCGGTGTTGAGTTCTCGTGTAGAAATCATGACCTGGCGAGTTGTGCCATTAAGGTCGTAACGGTCGATGTCGATGTCGGGAAAGTCGTAGTAAGTCCGGATCTCCTGGATCTGGCGCAGGGTGTCCTGTAAGGCCTGCCAGTCCCAGAGGCGGATGTTTTTGAGGGTGTCCTGGTTGTTCACGGCGTCGGCTGACTCGACGGTCGTCTGGGCTGAAAACTCCCGCTGCGCGATGCGATCCAGCCCGTAGGCCTTGCGAGTGAAGTCGATGTTATAGCCGATGTACGGTCGCTCCCGGACCAGTTCATTCGGCTTGACAATGAAGCTGTTGACGTACCAGCTGAAGAGCTGCAGTGCCCCGAAGGAGATCACCGCAGGCAATACAGCCAGGCCGAGCCAGCGCCTGCCACGATCCGCAAAGGCACTGACCGTCGCGACAGCTGCACCCAGAAGCAGCGCAACACAGACGATCAGCAAGCCTCTAAGCATGACGTGCGCGTCCATGTACGTTGCGCCGGAGAAGACAGTATGCTCCTCAAGCATCCGGTCAAAACGGCCGATATACATCCGCACGGCCAGCATGAGCAACAGGAAGGCGGAGGCGAGGGAGAGGCCGCGCCAAGGCGGCTTGATGTAGTGTTCGCTCCTTCCTTCGAGAGCCCGGCTTCCGTTTGCGATGAAGAGAAAGAGGACCGCAATGCCGACGGCGAAGAACGCGAGCGTGGTGAGCCAGTCCGCCGTGAGCCTCCAGACTGGAAGTGTGAATAGGTAAAAGTTCAGCGGCTTGCTGAGGAGGGGATCAAGCGTGGCTCCGGCGACTTTTGGTGCGTACCAGAGGCGGGCCAGAACAGGCCAATCCGCAGAGATGGCCACGCCGCTGACGAGAGCGATGACGCCTGAAACGCCCACTGCCAACCAGCGCACGAGCGGGCCGAGCGGGATCGTGACCGGTTGGCGATTGAGGATGATGGTGTGGCTGCCGGGCAGGTCGTAGCGGTGTATCCGCCTCAAGCCGAAGAAGATTCCGTAGAGGAGGAGAAAGGTAGCCGTCGCGACTGCGGCGAATACACCCCATTGCATTCCCAGGGTCTTCCAGAAGACCTCTCCATAGCCGAGCGAGGAAAACCAGAGACTGTTTACGTAGCTCGAAAGAACCGTGTTCCCGAAGAGAAAAAGGACTGCGAACGGGACGACGACAAGCAAAACACGACGGCGACGTCCCGGGCTGTGAGGCAAATCGATCATATTGGGCATCATCCTACCCCACAAGCTGAAGCAAATCCGTTACGGACAACTAGTGCCTGGTGAGTCACCTAAGTGTACAGTCGCGGGGTTTTACGGATTGGTGATCCATATGAGAGGAGCTCTATCAGCAGACAGTTCACACTAAGCCTCGCGAAAGCGATAGCCAATATAACTATCCGTCAAGATGTAGGTGGGGTGTGCCGGATCATCTTCGATTTTTTTTCGAAGCTGGTTGATAAGGACGCGCAAATATTCGCGTTCGTTTCCATACTGTAATCCCCAGATGGCGATTAGCAAGCGACTGTGAGGTACAGGGCGACCTGCATGCTCCATCAGATAACGCAGCATCTCGAACTCTTTTGGAGTGAGGTGAACCTCCTGTCCCATTTTTTCGACACGACGACGATCGGGATCTAGCATCAAAGAGCCAACCACGATTGGAGAATCGGACGGAACTCCCGATGTTTTGGAACGACGGATTATCGACCGCAACCTCGCAGTTAGTTCCCGAATTTGAAACGGTTTCGTCACATAGTCATCGGCACCTGCATCGAGCGCCTCCACTTTGTCATCCTCTTCGTCTCGCACGGTAAGCATAATGATCGGAATATGGGGGTAACTGTGGTGAATTCTGCGACATGTTTCAATACCCCCCATTCCAGGCATATTGATATCAAGCAGGACTGCGTCGTAATCGATCATCCGCAGACGCATCAGGGCTTCTTCTCCGTTATCGGCCTCCCCGACCACGAATCTTAATGCAGTCAAAGTCTCAAACAAGCTTTGCCGAATTCCTGCATCATCCTCTACGATGAGCACATTACTTCGTTGGTCCATGCTTCACTTTTCCTTTGCCGTTCGGGGTAACGTAAGGAAGAAAGTAGTCCCAGTATGCTCGCCGCTATTCACCCATACGCGTCCCTGATGTGCTTCCGTTATCCGCTTGACTACCGATAGACCGATACCTGTGCCTGATGCCCTGCGATCCGAACCTGGGCTGCGATAGAAGCGCTTGAAGATCTTTTCTCTTTCGTCAGGGGGGATGAAGGAACCCTCGTTCCTGATACTGATGAGTGTCTCTGCCTGCTCTTCCTGAACGCCTATCGTGATGGAGGAGCCAGGGCTGCCATATTTGGCGGCATTATCTAAGACCTGAAAAAGCGCCATCTCGAGGAGTTGCCTGTCAGCCCACACCGTGCCGCGTTGCATCTTGGGCTGAAGATAGACGGGATGTGCGCCGAGTTCCTGCGAAGATGCTTCGATACTATTTTGTATGAACTGCGCGAGATCAATTTGTTCCCGTTTCAGCTTGAGGTCGGCATTGTCGATTCTCGCCGTGCGGAGCAGTCGTGTGGTGAGCTCATTGAGCTGATCGGCATGCTGATCGATCAGGGAGACAAGTCTTTTTTCGGTGCCGGACAAGGTATCCATTTCAAGCAGGCCGGAACTTGAGCTTCTGATCGTCGTCAACGGAGTTTTAAAGGCATGTGCGAGACCATCCAGTACGGCGGAACGAAGTTGCTCGCTTTGACGAGCTGCTTCAGCGCTGCTTTCCGCGGAGAAGGAGCGTGCTCTCTCAATTGCAACAGCCGTGAGCGAAGCGGTTGCATTGATCGAAGCATCATCGAGCGAATGGCCGCAGATGACCAGCGAGCCAATGGATCGTGTACCTGAGCGTAGGACGCGCCGCGAAGTTGCTGTTAGGGGGTCATCCTCGTTGTGTTCTGTAAAGCGGGTGGAACGCACTTCATCGTCTGTGACCTCACAGGTGCCGCTTCTGCATAGATGCAGGTCATAAGCGTTCCATAGTGCGACTCCCTTCACCTGCAGCGTGGTCTGAATCAGGCTCGCAAGCTGCTGATCGACTGGCTTCTGCCGGTCCAGAAGAAGAACATTCTGGCTCAGTTCATACAGCTTCTGCAGGTGTGACCGATGCATCTCGGATTCACGGGCATGGCGGCTGACCTGATTTGAAAGACGGCTCACGAGCAAGGCAACGCTTTCGAAGGTGACCAAAGCTATCCAGTCATGGGAGTCCGTCATATAAAACTTGAACAACGGTTGGGTGAAGAAATAATCGAGGCAAGCCACGGAGAGCAAAGACACGATGCTCGCCTCAAGAAAGCCCCACCGCAACGCAATAGCTGTTACGAGAAAGAGATGAACAGACGTCGCAGCGGACAGATTGAAATGAAATTGGGAAGCGACCCAGGTGATAAGCAGCGCTGCCGCGATTCCAAGGGCCATCCTGATAGCGACCTCGCGAATTGTTCTTTTGAGCATTCTTTCGCGACTGGCAACAGTTAGATTTTAGCTTTGAACCCGTTAAAAACTCATTAAAAATCCACTTATGCGTAATTGATGGATTTCACGATTCACTGGAATGGCCGGCAAATTCCGGTTCCACGAGGTGATTCAAATGAAATACATTAGAGGCCTTTTTCAATCTGATCCAATGGTCCTTGCTATACCAGAGATATGTTGCGAAGAGAGCAAGACAAGAATTCATGGCGATCAGCAGAACAAATCTAGAAACTTTTCGACCCCTTCAAACAGTTTGACGAAGCGGCTGCGCGTTTGTCTGCAGATGCTTCCGATCTTTATCTTTAGTCTGCTTCTGAGTGTCGTACCAGCAGTTGCTCAATCTACTTTTGGCAGTGTGCGCGGGATCGTGCAGGACAGCTCCGGGGCGGTTCTGACAGATACGCAGATGACGCTGCACAGTCTCGACGAAAATACGGACCGGAAGGTGAAGTCCGATACCGACGGCAACTTTACGTTTGAGAACGTGAAGGCCGGCCGCTATAGCTTGCAAGCGGACATCGACGGCTTTGCTGCGAAGGTGATCAGCGGTGTGACGGTGGCGGCGCGGCAAGATGTCCGGCTGACCGTGGTCATGACGGTCGCGGCTCAGACATCGTCGGTGGAAGTAAGCGCCGGGGGCGACCAATTGATCAACAGCGAGGATGCCAGTCTCGGCGACTCGAAGGACAATATCCAGATGACGCAGTTGCCCCTGAATAACCGGGCGACGACGACGAGTCCGCTGGGCGCTTTGGGGCTGTCGCCAAATGTGCAGACGGATAGCCAGGGCAATATCGCGCTGGGCGGTGCGAGCTCCTCGATGGTGAACTTCTCCGTTGACGGCATCTCGACGGCGAACGTGCGACAGAATGGCGCGCTGCAGGATGCCTATCCCTCGCAGGAGGGCATCTCGGCGGTGAAGGTGACGGCGTTCAACAACAGTGCGGAGTTCTCGCAGGTGGGCGACGTGACATTCACGACGAAGAATGGGACCAACAATATCCACGGCAGCCTCTTCGAGTATCTGCAGAACCAGGCGCTGGATGCCAGCCCCTATGGGTTCTCCGGCAAGGCTCCGAAGAAGTTCAACACGTTCGGCGGGTCGTTGAGCGGCCCGGTGGTTCTGCCGCATCTCTATAACGGTAAGGACAAGACGTTCTTCTTCTTCGACTACGAGGGGAACCGGCGTACGACGGCCGCACTGCAGCAGTTCCTGGTGCCGACGCAGGCAGAGCGCAACGGTGATTTGACGGCTCTAACACCCGTTTGCCAACCCACGCAGGCTAATCCGTGCACGCCGTCAGCTCCTCTAATAATTCCGCAATCGCAGATCAGCGCGACGGCGAAAGCGTTGCTGAACTTCTATCCGCTGCCCAATGTTGCGGGGCAAAGCGGGTACAACTACGAGAACTTTCAATCAACGCCGGCACGGACCGATGGTGCCGATGTCCGGATCGATCAGACCTTTGGGGCCAAGAACTCGGCCTATGCGCGATTCAGTCGCAAGAACATAACCTCGGACGTTGCCAACCCATTTCTTCCGAACGATGCGGACAGCATTCACAACCGAAGCTTTCTGGTCTCCGATACCTACACGATCACGCCGAGGCTTCTCAACGAGTTTCGCTTTGGCTTCACGAACGTGATTACGAGTGTTGGCTTCCCGATCTCGGGCGCGAGCGCGTTGCAGCAATTGGATCTGCAGGGTGTGGACATAAGCCAGCATCCAACGTCGAATGCCTTTCCGACGTTCAACTTCAGCGCGGGCACTGGTCTGACGCCGATTGGGCGAGACAAGACGGGCGTGACGAAGTCGAATACGATACAGTTCAGCGATAACGTGACATTCACGAAGGGTAAGCACACGTTGAAGGGCGGCATTGACGTCCGCAGGGTGCGGTATACCGATACAGAGCTGTTCCTGCCGTCGGATGACTTTGGGTCGTTCACATTTCAGCCGACGTTTACAGGGAACGCTTCCGCCAAACCCCCTGTGCTGCCGAATGCGTTTGGCGACTTTCTGATCGGTGCGCCGACCACGCTGTTCTTCGCGGTTTCGAGCCCCGACGTCTCTGGTTTGGCGACGCAGTACAGCCTGTTTGTACAGGATACGTACCAGCTAAACAGCAGGTTGACGTTGAGCTACGGTCTGCGCTGGCAGATGCTGCCGGGCTTCAACCTGGATGGTGGCAACGCGGCGAACTTCGATCAGAGGAACAACTCGATTGTGGTTCCAGATCAGTTAGCGGCGTATCTTGCAGCGAACAATCTTCAGAGCTCGAATCTGGCGTTCCAGCAGTCGTTCAATGCGTGCAACCTGGGTAACACCTCGATGCCCTGCACGAAGTATGTGACGGCCAGCCAGGACGGCCTGCCGAACAGCCTGCGGAATACATACAAAGGCAACTTCCAGCCGCGATTCTCCGTGGCGTACCGGCCGTTCAACGATACGAATACGGTGGTGCGTGCGGGCTTCGGCATCTATACGATGACGAACCTTGGGCCGCTCTCGTTCAACAACAGCGGCAATCCTACGTCGAATCTTCACACCTACTCCAACACCACGGTGACAGATGCAAACGGGACGCATCCGCTGATCCAGTTCCCCAACACGGCTCCACCCAGCGTTGGCGTACAGTACGGCGGCGGTGGTCTGGATCAGGGCGTCGATCCGAACTACCGCGATCCGCAGTCGAACCAGTGGAGCGTCACGGTGGAGCGTCAGTTGAGCAACTCTAGTTCGTTGCGTGTCAGCTATGTGGGGATGCATACCTACCGGCTGAGCGTGACGGAGGACCTGAACCAGCTAGCGGCAAGCACGGCGCCCTTTGGGACGAATCCGCTTCCCTATCCCAACTGGACGACGCTCTACAGCACTTTCAACGCAGGCAAGTCGAACTACAGCGCGCTGGAACTCGAGGCGACGCACAAGATGGCGCACGGTCTCTACTTCGACGCGAACTACACGCTGGCGAAGAACCAGGCGGATAACCAGGGCGACGCGCCGAGCGCCTTCGCCGGGGAGGTGAACTACGGAATTCCCATTGCAGACCGTTTCCACGTCACGCAGGACTACGGTAACGTTCAGGGCACGCGGCGTCACAGAATGCTGCTGACGGGTGTCTATCAGCTTCCGTTCGGCAAAGGCCGCACCTTCATGGCGGGTGGCGGATGGATGAATGAACTGCTGGGCGGCTGGGATCTGACCAACATCACGATGCTGGAAACGGGGCCGTGGCAGACGCCGAGCATCAGCGCTGCGGCGGATCAGTCGAATACAAACGTGGCGAACCGTGGAGCGATTATTCGGCCTGATGTAGTGTCGAATAACTTCTACGCGGGACAGTCGCGGGCGCAGTTCTTCAACCTCGCAGCGTTCGCACCGACACCGGCGGGAGCGGGGCGCTTCGGCAATGCCGGAGTCGGCATTTTGCAGGGCCCGGGGACTGCTGCGGTAAGTCTGGGCGTGGCCAAGTCGTTTCCCATCAGCGAGAGGGTTCACGCGAGATTTGAGTCGACCTTTACCAATGTGCTGAACCATACGAACTTCGCTCCGCCGGCGACGGTGGTGGATAGTCCGTCTACGTTCGGTAGGTTGATTGGGCCGCAGACGGCGGAGAACGCGGGGAACCGGACGGGACAGGTTGCGCTTCGGGTGGACTTCTAGGGTGCCGTTGGAGGCATAGCCTGTGTGTCGAGTTGGGCCGGAGTCACGAAATTCGATTCCGGTCCAGCCCTCACCGGCCATTCAAACATGGTTTTCGATCTGACTGAATGGATGCCACCCCAATTGCATGGTTACGGAATCGGGAGCAGCCAATGAAGCAGGACACCTCAGAACCCTGCAACGTCGTTCCCTTTGAATGAGGCTGGCGCTTCGATATCTCGACTTAGTGGCTTCCGACAAATAATAGAAAGAAATATCCAGTTGAATGAATTAGCAATCGTCCGGACCCAGTAATTGCTTGGCCATCTCATTACAACGAAATATTTTCGCGCAGCTAATTCGCCAACCTGTAGGCTTCTTCGCATATGGCATCCTGTCACACTCAATTCTTCCACCATCAAGGCAGCGATTGAGTCGATTAACAAAGGGCAACAATTAGAGCTTGTTAGTTGGGAGTCGCTGGATATCGGTGGCAAATACATCATCCACAAGATCTGCGACATGATCGACGAGTCTGATTATTTCTGCGCAGACATCACTACGATCAATCCTGACGTCATGTTTTCGAAATTGGGCTCGCGATCGCTCGTGACAAACGGGTTTGGCTTATACGCGACGACAGCTATGTCGATTCAACGGCCGAATTCAATCAACTCCAATTGCTAACCACAATCGCATATCGTTCTTACACCAACGTCGAGCAAATCATCAAAAACAGTGTTTAGTCCCGGCATTTGATGGTGCATACTTTTCCAGAGAGCGTCTGATCGTGACCAATATACTAGTGATGCCGCAAACTGCGCAATTTTTCACGCTTAGATCGGGTTCACGGGCGTATCCCCTCTGCAATTCTTCGAAATTTCCGCGAAGTCGCGTTTACTAAGATGGTCCGCCGCTTGATCTTCCCCGGAAGATCTTGTAGGCAGATTCAAGGAGGATCATCGACATGCAGATTCGATCGGTTGGTATTGACCTTGGCAAGACGACCTTTCACCTGGTGGCACTTGGTGATAACGGCAAGGTGCTGCTGAAGAAGAAGTTTACCCAGAAGCAGTTGATTGCCTTCACCGCGAACATGCAGACCTGCTTGATCGGGATGGAAGCATGTTCGGGGTCGCACTTCCTCGGCCGTGCTTTTACGGGAACAAGGTCATGATGTGAAGTTGATTCCAGCCCAGTTCGTGAAGCCGTTTGTGAAGTCGAACAAGAACGATTTCATCGACGCTGAAGCGATTGCTGAGGCCGTGGATCGCGAGAACATGCGCTTCGTGCCGATCAAGACAGATGATCAGCTCGACCTGCAAGCTCTCCATCGCGTGCGTGACCGGCTCATGGCGCGAAGAACCGCTCTGATCAACCAGATTCGTGCGTTTCTGCTGGTGCGAGGCACAGTGTTCGCCAAGAGCCCGATTCGGCTGAGGGAAGCTCTGCCTGAGGTGCTTGAGAACGTCAACGAGAACCTCACCCCGAGGATGCGGAACCTGGTTGCCATGCTGTGGAGCGAGTGGAAGGACCTGGAGCTTCAGATCGTGCAGATGAACGACGAAGTGGAACGGATCGCTTCGAGCGATGAAGCGTGTCGGAGACTGCGGCAGATTCCTGGTATCGGACCGCTGGTTGCAACCGCGATCGTGGCCTCCATCGGTAACGGCGCAGCCTTCCGCAAGGGACGAGAGTTCGCAGCCTGGATGGGGCTGCTGCCGAAGCAGCATTCGACCGGTGGCAAGGCGAGGCTGTATGGAATCAGCAAGCGCGGCAACTCTTACCTTCGCAAGATCCTGATTCATGGAGCACGCGCGGTCGTATTGCGATCCAAGCGGGACCGAATCGCGCCACGAAACGTATTGATCGTGGCAACAGCACACAAACTGGCGCGGATGGCGTGGGCAGTGCTCTCAACGGGCCAGGACTATCGAGCAGTACCCGAGGCACTGACGGCATAAGCAAGCTTAGAAACCAGCAACATCAAGTTCTCCACCGAGGTCTGCACCGGATAAGTGAAGATGAAAGAACAGTCAAAACGGCGCACCTGAAACCTGCTTGCCGAAATGGCCCATACGAGGCCGGCGCATTTTCTAAGGACAGGTACGCGGCGTATCTCATCAAGGCCAGGAGAAAACTCTCCACCTAAAAGGCCGAATACATTGACGCAGACTTTCCTTCATTCGAAACTTTTCCCTTGCATTCACACGGCGGACCATACATTGAGCAAGTTCACTCGGCCAGCGGGGTTCGGCGGGTCGAACTTGCCGATATCCATGGCGGTCTCAACCGGTCGATGCAACACCATCTGATATGAATTCATATTCTAAAGGTGGTGTTTATGGCACAAGGAAAACGGGACAGGCTTTCCACCGAGCAGCGGATCGACATGTGGCGCCGTTGGAAGTCGTGCGAGTCGTTGCATGAGATTGGCCGCGCCTTCGGTAAAGGCGATGGTTCCATTCGGTTCTTGTTGACGCAGCGCGGCGGGATAGTTCCTGATGCTCGTCGACGCTCGCTGCGAACGCTGACGCTGGGAAGACATCTCACGTGGAATTGCTTCCGGTTTGTCGATTCGGGAGATAGCCAACGGGTTGCAACGGGCTGTGTCGACAGTGAGCCGGGAGGTGGCGCGTCATGGCGGGCGTCCACTCTATCGAGCCAATGAAGCAGATCATCAGGCCTGGGAGTCGGCTCTGCGACCCAAGGTGTGCCTTCTTGCCATCGACCAGAAGCTGCGGACGATCGTGGCCAGTAAACTGATCCTGGACTGGTCGCCGGAACAGGTTTCGAAATGGCTGAAGGTCCACTATCCCAGCAACGAGAGCATGCGCGTGTCCCACGAAACCATCTACCGCAGCTTATTCATCCAGGCACGAGGAGTGTTGAAGAAAGAGCTGATTCAGCACCTGCGGTCCAAGCGGTGTATCCGCCGCTCACGGCACTCGCGGGCTGGCGGACAGTCCCGAGGTCAGATCGTCGATGCCATCTCTATTAGGGAAAGACCTGCGGAGGTTGAAGACCGCGCTATTCCCGGTCATTGGGAGGGCGACCTGCTTAGCGGCAGCAGCAATAGTCATGTCGCAACCCTGGTGGAACGACATTCGCGTTTTACCATGCTGGTCAAAGTGCCCAGCAAAGATACAGCGACGGTCGTCGCCGCGCTGAGCAAGCACGTGCGTAAACTGCCCGCGTCCCTGCGGCGCTCCTTGACCTGGGACCGGGGGCACGAGATGGCAAAACACAAGAGCTTCACGGTGGACACGAATGTGAAAGTCTACTTCTGTGATCCGCAGAGCCCCTGGCAGCGCGGCACCAATGAAAATACCAACGGCCTACTGAGACAATACTTCCCTAAGAAAACCAACTTATCCGGTAACTCTCAAGCCGATCTCAACAAGGTAGCTCTGCGCCTAAATCAACGCCCCCGAAAAACCTTGGGCTTTGAAACCCCGGCGAGTAAACTTCAAGCCAGTGTTGCATCGACCGGTTGAGACCGCCCGGGTTTTCGCGCAGTACGAGATGGGGTTTATCCTTCTGGCGCAATAAAGTTCCGCAGGATGGACTCGCTATGTCGCCCACAAAATGTTGTTCTGCTCGTCTCACTTCTTGCCATCGCTACCCACCCACTCCCGGCGCAGACACCTCTCAACACCGTATCCGCAGACGTACAAAAAGCATGTGATCCCAACTACAAACCCTCCACAGACGGTTTTATTTGTGGAGGGCTGATGCCGTTTTCGGTAACTCTCTGCGAGCCCGGCGTCGACGCATCGGAGCCGTCGCTCATCGCTGCACTCAAGAATAGTAATCCAGAAGTTCGATCGCTTGCAGCGGCCGAACTTGCCGAGAAGCACGAGGATCTGGCCAAACCGGCTATTGAGAACGCTCTCTCAGCAGAGACAAACACCAGGGCGAGAATAGACATTGCCGCGTCGTTAGTGAGCATGAGTGATCCGGTTGGAGCAAAGACCGGCATTTCCACCGCTGTTTTGCTACACATGAATGTGTGGCGCGAAAGCGAAGACTTGACGCTTCTATCGCCAGTCGTACTATCTCGCGATCAGCTTTTCCCAAGCGGTCCCAAATCAGGATCAATCCAGATTGGATTCTTCGTCCTTCAGTCGAAACAGAGCTCTTATCTTCGCAAACAGCCTCAGCCGAGGCGAGCTGCTCGTCGGGAAGATGACGCCTCCAGGGACGATCAGCTTAATTTCGGTCCCGGAGGCTGAAGTCATCAGCGCGAGTTTAGCGCCGATGCGAGCCGCGCGCTCTCGCATTCCCTGAAGTCCGAAATGCTCGTCCTTACCTTTATCTGCAATTGCCGGATCGAAACCTGTGCCGTTGTCATTGATACATAGGGTAAGGTCCTTCGAGTATCTGAGCTCGATCTCCAATAGGCTTGCCATGACGCATTCCTTCAGACTGTCCAAGGTAGCAAGTTCGGAGTCGTCGTATGGAAAAACGGAAAACGTCAGATTCTCACTGTCCGAAATGGCCTGCCTTGCGACAGCATCCACACACTCATCTCAGACGATCAAGGTGACCTATGGCTTTACGCACAATGTGGTCTCATCGAGATCGCAGATGCCGAGCTGCAACGATGGTGGGAGCGACCTGAAAGCAGGCTGAAACTGAAAGTTTTCGACGTGTCGGACGGAGTGCAGCCGGGGCGCGGTCACTTCAATACGAGCACAAGAACTCCCGACGGGCGATTGTGGTTTGCCAACGGCAGTGTGCTGCAAATGATCGATCCAGTTCACATGGCGGGGAATGTCGTAGCGCCCCCGGTAAGTGTTCCTAATATGGATCCATCGGAAGCCGCGATGAGCTCGTTGACTCGAGAACCAGGGTGGTGCGTGTAGGGGAAGATCTCTGTCTTGCCAGACCGATAACGAGCCAAATCACCATTCAAAAGGCCTAACCAGATCCCGCTTTGCGGATCAGCCGCAATTTTGCGGGCTAATGGCATCTGCGGCGCTGGGAACGTTTCTCGGACCTTCTGGTCCTGAATGCGAAGGAGCGTCCATGGCGGCCCCATGGTCTCAACCCATATGTTGTTCTCAGAATCTTCAGTCATCCCTGTCACGACTCCGACTGGGCTGCCGTCCTGCCTTTTGATCTGCCTGAATCTTCTCCCCTGATAGATCGTTAGAGTGTTGTCAATTCCGGCCCACAATCGTCCAATGCGATCTTCGAGAATAGATGTAACTTGATGTCCTTGCAAAGCATTCCCGGCCTGAGAAGGCATGCCACCCGGACCAAGGACGTCCAGCTTGCTCGCGTTTCCAATCCAGATAGTGCCATCCCGTGATGCCAAAACCGAATCGACTGCATCCGCGCTTAGTCCTTCGTGTGTGGAAAAGCTGCTCACCCGAAGGTCACGGAAGCAATCGAGGCCTTTCGCCGTAGCCACCCAGAGGTTGCCTTCACGATCTTCGTGAAACTCGAGTATGAAGTCACTCGATAAACCGTCTGCCGTTCGATAATGATCGACGTCAGCACCGTGAATTCTGTAGATACCCTGTTGCTGGTCCCGACCCAGAGGTTCTTCTCGTGATCTTCCAAGAGCTCTGTGACTTCGATGGTCTCGCCATTTAACTTGGGCGCGACAAATGATTTCAGCCCGCCATCGACCAGATGCTGCAACCCTCGTCCACTGCCGCTGAGAGCCATTCCAACCCAGAGAGAGCCATCTGCTGCGACTGACAAGGCCTCCACCCCGTCCACTCCCGCATTGGATTTCAATGCCTTAGGTCTATAAGCGTTAGATGATCCCGGTCGCCATCTGAGAAGTGTTGTATCGCCGCCGATCCAAAGATTGCTCGAAGCGTCCTGCACTAGAGGGCCTGCGAGGAACGCAGGCACCCCATCCTCGTTCCCGTAACAATGAACTCCTATGCCGATGACCTTGCAAAGCGGCTGGGTGTTATCGCCACTTCGATCACGCGCGATCCAGATTTCCCCGTTCACATCTTGAAGGATGGATGAGATGTACCCCTCTCCCTTTAGATAAGTGATCAAGTGCTGGTTTACCCGGTGCACCAGACCGGCATCAGTGCCGATCCAGAGGCTTCCGTCTCGTGCGCCCAACAGAGCAGTGATAGAGGTGGAAGGCATCTGTTCCACCTCCTGCGAACTTAATGAAACGAACCGGACCCCGTCAAATCTGAAAAGTCCGGCTTCGGTTCCTACCCAAATGTACCCATCCGTGGTCTGGGTAACGGTGCGTACCTGGCCACCAAAAAATCCGTCCTGTATTCTCCACGCGGTGTGTCCATACTGGGAGATGTGTCTGTCCGGGTTCAGTGCAAACACTGCACTTGCCAGGAATAGAACCAGCAAGAAGCAGCCGAAATACAACCGAGAGACGCGCATTCTCTCCGTATTTCTCATGCTTAGCCTGGTTAGAAGCAACAAATTATCCATGAGCTGAAGCCGCCAAAAGCCGACAGATCCACGAGAACACTCAAAGAGAATCAGGAAGAGAAGTCAAGCCTCTGATGATAGTGGGATCTTCTTGCGGTGGAATCTGAAAATCCCCAGTCAAAAGCTTGTGATTAACTTAACTATATGTCCTGTGGGGCCCAGATTTGCGTAATTCCGATCCATCCGGATTGACCGCCCTGCGCTGTTTTGTCAGCAGTGCGAATCCGTTTTAGACGGCGGCTCAAGTTGTCCCATCCCAGTTCCGAGCAAAGGTCGGCTCGTCTACTGGAAGGCCCTCGCGTTCGGAATAACCGGCATGCTCGTCATTTAAAAGCTTTGCGTCGCCACTTAAGTCGTCCAGAAATCTCATCTGGGAGCGCGCCATGAGGGATGAAGAGGTTCAGACGACTGGTCAGATGTGCAGCAAGCCGCGCCGAAGTGCAATGGTTACCGCATGAGTCCTGTCGTTGGCCCCCAGCTTACCCACGAGGTTCTTAATGTGGAAACTGACGGTGGTCTCCGCGATCATCAGTTGATCGGCAATTTGCTTGTTGCGATAGCCATCTCGAATCAGCCGGAGCACCTCGAGTTCCCGAGTCGTAAGATCTTCCTCGCCCAGATGCTCGGCGAGCCGGGCTGCCACCTCCGTTGGAGCATGCCGACGGCCAGCATGGACCAAACGCACTACCTCCAGCAATTCTTGCTGCGGCATGCTCTTAAGAATGTAACCCCAGGCGCCCGCCCGCATTGCCCGCTGGATATCGACATCGCCATCCGAACTCGTCAGCATAATGATGCGAGCGTCTGGATATTCTCCTCGAATCGTTATGAGGGCATCCGTCCCATTCGTGCCTGGAAGCCGAAGATCCATCAGGGTGATGTCGGGACGATGACGACGGAACTCTGTGAGTGCCTCCGCTGCATTTGCCGCCAGTCCAACCAAAAGCATGTCTGGCTCTGACCGAAGGATCGTGGTCAATCCTTCACGGAAGACCGGGTGATCCTCGACGGTCAGGATACGAATAGGTTTCCCCGGAGCCATAGTCAATTGTCTCGCCTCGGACAAATGCCAGGCAAGGTGTGTCGGTTGCTGGGCCTGTGACGCGGTTCATGCGGCGGCTCGCAAGTACAGGATCTGGGCTGGGTTCCGCCGGCAACCGCTATGCTGGCGCCTTCACGGAACTTCAACCTGCGCTCGTACCAGCCCCAGTGACTTCCGAAAAACGGTTCTTGCGAGATGACTATCGGCGGAACTGGGCCATGGAGAACGACGCAAACCCACACACTGACAGAGATGAGACCAGCTTCAAGAATCGACCTCGTCGAGTTGTAGCGGGAGCTTACGGAGACGTTTGCCGGTTGCTGCAAATATCGCATTGGCTACGCTGGGGCCGATGAGCGCCAACGGTGGTTCGCCGATGCCGCCGGGAGGACGTCCCCCTTCAACAAGATGAGTTTCGAGATACGGCGCATCGGGTATCCGCAGCACGTCATAGCTATTGAAGTTCTGTTGTTGAATCATCCCGTTCTTAACCGTGATCTTCTCCTTGAGAGTGGCACTGAGTCCCATAAGAATAGCGCCTTCGATCTGGGCGCGAATGCCATTCATGTTGATGACGCGCCCGGGGTCGACGACGGTCACCACGCGATCGACCTTGAGGTGTCCGTTCTTGACCGTGACCTCGGCTACCTGCGCAAGGTATGTGTTCTTGGAGAAAAAGCAGGAGATGCCTCGCCCACGATGAGGCCCAAGGGGTTTACCCCAACCAGCTTTCTCCGTGGCTAGGTCGAGTATCTGAATCATGCGTGCCCGATCGCCACCGAAGTTGGATTTTGGCGGTGTGGCACGCGCTAACGCGGTTTCCAACAGCCAGCGGCGGAAGAGATAGGGGTCCTTGCGAGTAAGGTGAGCGAGTTCGTCGACAAAGGACTCTATCGAGAAGACGTTGAACGATATTTCGACACCGCGCCAGGCTCCGCGCGTCGCGCCGCTATCGACCGGCACATAGGACATCCGAAAGTGCTCCACAGGATAAGGGTGATCGACAGCGCCCCCTAGTTCATAAAGCTGCGCCTGCCTGGGATTTCCCTGGCCAATAATGGTGGTATCGACGAGACGGTCCGTCCACGAAACAATATTCCCTTGCCGATCGATACCAGCTCGGAGACGATGCATACCAGCTGGACGGTAGCGATCATGGGTGAAGTCATCTTCCCGCGTCCAGACAAGTTGCACTGGTTGCTGAATTTTACGAGCGATCTGAAGTGCCTGATGATCGAACGGTACGCCGAAACGGCGGCCAAAGCCCCCGCCCATGAAGGTGACGTGGACGGTCACCTGGCCCTTGTCGATACCTAGGATTTTGGCGGCCGTCTCCTGAGACCCTCCACCATCCTGTGTTGGCGACCAGATCTCACACCGGCCACCATCGAGCCTCACCGTCATATTCATCGGCTCCATAGTGGCGTGCGCAAGAAAAGGAAATTCATAAACACTCTCAATGCGCTTTGCGGCCGGAACCGTGTCGGGATTCAGACCCGTGTTGGATGAATTCCAATATTCCTGAGCATCGAGCCCCGCTCGGATCTGTACAGTAAGAGACTCGGTAGACTCGTCCTGATACTGACCCGGCTTCCATTCGACGGCCAGCGCATTGCGGCCTTGAATCGCCGCCCATGTATTAGTGGCGACCACGGCGAGTTCACGGGTGTCTTTGTTGGCCGAATAAGGATCGGCTGGAATCTCGAAGACCTCGAGAACGCCCGGTACGGCTTTAGCTTTAGCAGCATCATAACGGAGAAGATCGCCGCGGAAGTACGGGCACTGGGCGACGACAGCATAGACCATTCCAGGGAGGCGAACGTCGAGACCGAATTGAGCTGCACCCTTTACCTTGTCGGGAATATCGAGATGGGGGATCGAACGGCCAAGAAGCGTGAAATCCTTAGGGTCCTTCAATGGCACAGTATTGGGGTCAGGAAGCGGAATCCTACGCGCATCCTTGACGAGTTCTGCGTATGGAAAAGTGCGACCAGAAGGCGTGTGTATGACCTGGCTGCTGCGAGCGTGACATTCAGTCGCAGGAACTCCCCACCTGCGGCCGGCCGAAGCAATCATAACCTCTCGAACCTGCGCACCCGCCTGCCGCAGCGGTGTGTATCCCTCCCAGACTGAGCCGCTCCCCCCGGTTCCGCCGGCGTTATCGGCCTGCATCACGGTGATCTTGGAGAAGTCGATCTCAGCCTCTTCGGCCAGAATCATGGGCAACGAGGTGAAGACGCCTTGCCCCATCTCAGATTTGTTGAGCACCAGTTGTGTTCTTCCATCCGGATGAATGCGAATCCAAGCGTTGAAAGGATCTTTAGTGTCCCCGGAAGAAGCCGAATGAAACCGACCGCGAAGTGTGAGACCCACAACAAGGGCTCCGCCCGCTGCCGCCGATGTCGCAAGAAATGTCCGACGCGAGATCTCGGAGGATTTCTCTGCAGGGGCGGGGCTGGGTTTGGTGCTCACGGCCGCACCTCTCCCGCAGCGCGGTGAATGGCGTTGCGAATGCGGAAATAGGTAGCACATCTACAGACATTGCCAGCCATCGCGTTGTCAATATCTGAGTCAGTGGGGTGAGCGTTCTGGGCAAGAAGTGCTGCAGCGGACATGATCTGCCCCGCTTGGCAGTAGCCGCATTGCGGGACTTGTTCGGCGATCCATGCGTCCTGTACCGGATGAAGACCAGTTATGCCTAGGCCCTCGATCGTGACGACGTGCTTTCCGGCCGCTGTCGCCACTCGAGTCTGACAGGAGCGCGTTGCAGAGCCATCGATATGAACAGTGCATGCACCGCAGAGTCCGATGCCGCAACCGTACTTCGTGCCAGTCAGGTTGAGAAGATCCCGGAGCACCCAGAGTAGGGGCATCTCCGGATCGGCATCGATCGTTTGCTGGTGACCGTTGATCTCGAGATTGAAGCGCGCCATCGTCAACTCCGGGATTCAGATTCTCCTCATTCGAGGAGTCGTGCCAGAGGTTTGCAGGGAACCGGCCCGCACACGCAGTGAAACCTGCCTCGCCTGCAGCAGGGATGCCGGTCGCAAGGCGGGTCCTGACCTGTCTTGAAACGTTCGCTGCATGATTTGCACTTTTCGCTGCAAAATAGCGTCGGATTTGTACACATCCGGGGAAACCGAGGAATAGCATTGAGGATGATTGAATGGGGAGGCCTGAATGGGCACTATGAGGGAGGCTATTGTCGCACCAAGTCTGCACGAGGCAGTGACTGCGCCGAACTCGTTCCATCCAAGAGGATTGAAAGACGTCCGTCCGAACTCTTACGCCATCATCTTTTCGATCTCCGGGGCTCTGTCGTTGGCAACCGCAAGCGAATGCAACTCCATCACGCATCTGCCGTCGCTACTGTATGGCGTGACGCTTTGGGGATGGTGGGGGCTGCTCGCCAGCGTCCTTTGGATGGTCGGACGGAAGCTCCCAGCTCTGAAGCTCTTTTCGCCCAAAATAGTAATCGTGCACCTCTGTTTGGCTCCGTTGCTAGCCTGGCTGCATCTTCTGTTGCTCTGGAGTATCAGCTTTACGGTGCCACTGGCTCAGCGCGCCGATGTCCCGCAGTCGGAATGGAATCGGCTGATCGAGATCAATCGTTTCGGGATCGAATTCCTGATCTACGGTTTCATCGTCGGGGCAATCGGCGCCGTTCAATACCATGTTCGGTCGCAATATGAAGCCATCAGATCATCAGACTTGCAAAGGCAACTCGCTGCTGCGCAGCTACAGGCTCTCCAGATGCAGCTCGAACCACACTTTCTGTTCAACACGCTCAACGCGATTACGACCCTGGTCGAACTCGGACGATCACAAGAAGCCGCTCGGATGCTGGCGCACCTAAACACCATTCTCAAGAGCACTCTGGCAAGCGCCACACCCCAGAAAGTGCCTCTTTCGAAGGAACTCGAAATCGTCGACAACTATCTGGCGATCGAGCAGGTGCGTTTCGCCGACCGGCTCACCGTCGAGTTGAAGGTCGATCAGGGAGCTCTCGGCGGACTGGTGCCCAGTTTCCTTTTACAGCCAATCGTGGAGAATGCCATTCGCCACGGGATAGCCCATTGTGAAGGCCGAGGACTGATCGAAGCATCCATCCGGCGAGACGGCGAGATGCTTCGTCTGAGAATACGCGATACCGGGCTTGGTACTAAGGCGCCGCCAGGAAACGGCAGCGGAATCGGTCTCAGGAACACCCGTGAGCGTCTCAATCACTTTTACGAGGACCGTTTCGAGATGAAAGCGGAGCCCATATTGACAGGCGGCTTCGAAGTGGCGATCTCGATTCCGTATGAACAATGAGACTACGTGCACTCATCGCCGATGATGAGCCCTTGGCTCGCGAACGACTGAGATACCTTCTCTCACTCGATACGGATATTGAGATAGGAGCAGAATGCCGGACCGGCAAAGAGGTGATCGCCGCGTTGAAGGAGTCTCCATTTGACGTTCTCTTTCTCGACATCCAGATGCCAGGTCGAGGCGGCTTCGAAATAATCGACCAGGTCGGCGCAGCGAATATGCCAATCACGGTCTTCGTTACGGCACATAACAAGTATGCGATTCAAGCGTTCGAAGTGAATGCCCTCGACTACCTCACGAAGCCCGTGGAGCCGGATCGTATCCAGAATACTCTCGTACGAATCCGTGAGAGGATCATGTCGCGTACTGCATTCAACACACAACATTACTGGATGTCTGCCCTCGCAGGACTTGAGCAACTACTCGCTCCCCAGGCAGCTTACCCCTCACGCATTCTTGTCCCGAACGGCGGTGGCAAAGAGTCTGTTGTCAACGTGGATGAGATCGACTGGATCGAGGCGGCGGATTATTACGCATGCCTTCATGTGGGACAGAAGCGTTATATGCTTCGGCAAACCATCAAAGACCTCGCACAAACTTTAGATCCGACCAAATTCGTCAGGATTCATCGGTGCGCGATAGTTCATATAGGCCGCGTTTCCGAAATCCTGCGTGAAGGCAGAACAGAGGGCTCCGTCATTCTGGCAAGTGGGCAACGCTTGCGAATGAGCAAGGCAGGATGGCAGGCTTTGCTGGCAATGCACCATCGTTAGCCACACTGAGTCCTGGAGTGCCCGGCGACTTTTGTGCCAGTGGAGAAAATAAGAGACAGGCATGAGAGGAGCCTGGAATGGCACGAGGCAAGAGGTATCAACCGGAGCAGGTAGTGAACCTGCTCCGGCAGACCGAAGTAGCCGTGGCGAACGGCGAGAGGACAGCGCAAGCATGCAAGGAAGCGGAGATCGTGGAGCAGACGTACTTCCGCTGGCGAAGGAGTATGGGGGGCTGCAGGTAGACCAGGCGAAGCGGCTGAAAGAACTGGAACAGGAGAACGCGAAGCTGAAGTCGATCCAGGCCTCTCGTGCGGCGATATCGATCGTGATGTCTCCCGATGTGCGCCTCGATCCCCGGCGCACTCGCCAGGATGCGGAGCCATTGTTCTTTGTAGAGCGTGACTGGAAACCGGCCCATGCCGTACAGAGAGAGCCCGCCGTTCGCGCTCACTTTCAAAGTGAGGCCACCCTTGTCTTTGCTCTTGAGCTGGGCATTCTCAGCCCGCAGGCGCTCCAACTCGGCTTGCATCTCAGATTCACTCATCGTTTCCCTCCTCCGATTCTCTTCACACATTTCATTTTGCAAGCCTCCCGGCGCGGCGCTTTTTGACCGGAACATACCGATATAGCGTATCCCGGCTGATGCCGAACTCACGAGCGAGCGCAGCCTTCGAGTCACCATCGGCAACTCGCCGTTGCAACTCGGCCGCCCGCGCGGGTGTCAGAGACGGCTTCCTGCCGCGGTACTTCCCTTCCCGCCTTGCGATCGCAATTCCCTCACGCTGGCGCTCGCGGATCAACTTTCTTTCGAACTGAGCAAACGCCCCCATGACACTCAGCAACAGATTTGACGTGGGCGAATCCTCGCCGGTGAAGATCAAGTTTTCCTTCACAAAGACGATATGAATGCCCTGCTCAGTCAGACCCAACACTATTCTGCGCAAGTCATCGAGGTTGCGGGCCAGCCGGTCCATCGAGTGACAAAACACTGTATCGCCTTTGCGGACGAAGCTCTGCATGGCCTCCAGTTGCGGCCGTTTCGTATCCTTGCCCGAGGCTTTGTCGGTAAATGTTTTGTCAAGAGCCTGGCGAACCGCGTTTTGATCCAGGAAGCTAACACGCAGGTAGCCGACCTGCTGGCCTCTGGACGGCTTGCGCGTTCGAGCGGGGCGAGGTGTCCGAATATACTCTTTGACCTTCGTCATTACCTGTACGACAACTCAGAAAGGGACCCTATGGCGACATTGGTTCGCCGGGTGTCGGACGTAGGGTTGGGCTATACCTATTTGCTACAGCCTCGTAGGCTAGCGCTCCGCGTTAGACTCACTTAATCTGTTCCTCTGAATCTCTGCTTTGGCCGAAGTGACGAATGATTGAATCAATTACCGTTCAAAGTGTTGCTACTTACAGCAGCATCTCCCCTCAAACGATGGCAACCCTAGCGGTCGCACAACCCGCAACCATGTTCGCCCCCGATTGGACGAAACCAGCGGCCGTACTCGTCTACAACGATGTTAACCATGACTCGCTTGGCTTCGACAGGATGTTTCCCGACCTCTCTGGCGTTCTCGAGAGCCATTTTGCACGCTGGGTTTAGGCGTTTTGGGCACAGGGGCGCCTATCGACCCACCTATAACCGAGGTGTGTGGAAGGACACGACCTGAGTTGAGGTAACCCAGATCGTTTTGGCAGACAACAAATTTAGCGCAGCCAGATATCGTAGGGGGAATCAATCTGGAAGTAAGTTACTCCCAGCTGACGTGCACGCTCAACGTCGGCATGTGCTGCTGCCATCGGATCGGGCTTCGCCGCATAGTGATATTCATTGATCGACACCACAACGGGAATTCCCGCACGCTTGGCAAGCTCCATGCTCTTCTCGTTGAGTGATGTTCCGTGCTCAAAGAGGAAGTAGGTCTTCGAGAGGTCCTCGCCCGAATCCAACTTCTTTACCAACTCGCCTTCGCTCATGCTGATCATGGCTTTGCCTTTGAAGTAGTCGCGTGTCTCAGCGGTCCCGATAAATAGAGCGTTCTTCAGAAGGCCGTTCTTCTTAAGAGTCTGTTCCATCGACTCGTAGTAAGCCTCCGAATGGCCCGGCTGTTTTGTGTCGATCATGAGCTGAATCTTGCCTTTGCAGAGAGCCGCAAATTCGCTGAACTCTAAAGGGTGGGACTGATCTGCGGGAGATGTCAGCTTGCTGATCTCGTCCATCGTCAACTGGCTCGGCAGCCGGGGAACGCCGAAATCTCTAAAAGACATGTGGTGCACGACGATGTGACCGTCCTTGGTCTCGTCGAGATCGATCTCCAGCATCCAGTAACCTCGGCTGATCGCTTCTTTCGCGGCTCCGGCGGAGTTTTCAGGATGGCGGTCATCTACAACGCCTCCACGGTGACCAATGATCTTGATAGGTTCCTTCGCGTAAGCGTCGGCCATGGTGAACGATGCAAGGATCAGAGCAATAGACCAGTGGGCGACAGTGGAGCGCAGTGCATTTCTTTTGAACATATGAATCCTCAGGGGCTGGATCGATCTTCAGATCAAAATGAAGAAGGTTGTGGGGAAGGCAGTTTTTGGCCCTCCTCATACTGGAATGGATCACTCTGAGAGATGGCCTAGAACATAATCTTCAGAGCAAGCTGGATCTGACGAGGTGCGTTGATCTGCGAAGAGATCACGCCGAAAGTTGCGCTGGAGACGCTGGTATCGGGAGCTCCAAACTGAGGTGTATTGAAGGCATTGAACGCTTCGGCTCTGAACTCCGTCTTGACGTTCTCGTTGACTGAGAACTGCTTGAAGATCGAGAAATCAAGATTACGCAGTCCGGGAGACCGTAGGTAACCCGATGTGCGCGACATGTTGCCGAAGGTGTAGATGGCAGGCTGAGAGAAGTTCGATGTCTTGAAATATCGATTCAGCTTGTCTTCCACTCGTCCGTCGATTCTTGCATCCTGACCATTAGTGTTCGGACGTTCGCCGGGATTCAAAATATTGGCAACGTTATTGGCAGAGAACGCCAAGGGATTTCCGTTGTGAGCCGATAGGATTCCATTCATCTGGTATCCACCCAGCAAGTTATCTACAAGGCGGTTCCAGGAACCACCGAAACGCTTGCCGCGACCGAAAGGAAGAGCGTAGACGCCGCTGATAACTAGGTTGCGAGAGACGTCAAAAGTAGAAAGTGAGTAAGAGTCCTGCTTGAGCGGGATGCTTGCATCCTGATATACGCCATTGGTGCCGTAGTTGCCCGCGAAACCAACGGAGTTGTCATCCAGAGATTTGCTTCCCGTGTAGGACAGAAGAAGCGTTGCACCCTGGCTGAATCTCTTCTCGACGCGGACCTGCAAAGAGTCGTAACGCGAGATGGCTCCTGCAACGACAATGCCCCCCACGCTTGTGAACTGAGGATAGGGGGACAGGAGATATCTTCGCTGAATCGTCGCGCCGGAGATGGGGCCAACGATCTGCACCTGCCCTTTAAGAGGATTGGGAACGGAGGTCAACAACTGACCGCCGAGCGCCAGGGCTGAATCGGGAAGCTGATTACAGATCGGAGCGTAAGGCAGTTGAAGCCCACGATTACCGACATACGACACGCCAACTAACCAGCTTTGCGGCAACTGATATTCAAGCCCGAGATTGTAGTTTTCCGTATAGGGCGAAGGCTGCTTGCGAATGCTGGCAGAGATACCTGCGCCGGTGCTTGTGAGAAGACCGAGCGAGCTTCCGGTTACCGGAGTAAAGACGCCTCCTGGGAATGGGTCCGAGAGGTAGTTGTTGGGTGTAGCTCCGTCAATTGTTCCCAGATAGGAGGTGCTTGTACGATAGCCAGTGTTCTGAATCGTCGACGCTGCCTGGTTGGGGTTGTTGGTGAAGAAGATGCCGTAGGCACCGCGAATCACGAGCGGGCGGAACAGATGGTAGGAGAAGCCCACACGGGGCGAGAAATTTGCATACTCCGGGTCGGTTACATTGCGTGGATTGCCATTTACACCGGCGTACTGCAAGCCTCCCTTCAGGCCGGATAGGCCTGAAGTCGCGGCGAGAGGAGAGGGTACATTGAGGTCGAGAAAGGTAGTTTGGTTGTGCCGCTCGGTTCTCGGGACGAAGAGATCGTACCTGAGCCCAAGGTTGAGCGTGAGCTTGTCGGTCGCAGTCCAATCATCTTGTAGATAACCCGCGAAGTAATGGCTGACCGTATTAACTACTTTGAAGTAGTGAACGACGGTTCCCGATCCAAGCCCTAGAAGGAATGAGGCGAATCCGTCTCCCGACGTGCTGGAAGCCGTCAGAGCATTGGGTCCCTGAGTAAAGTTCGTGCCGAAGCTGAAGTTGCCTGAGGCCTGCCCCACCTGGTTGTCGTTGTTGGCAAGAATTCGGAACTCGCCACCGAAGTTGAGAGTGTGGTGTCCTATGATCTTCGTATTATTGATAAGGAATGTATCGGCCAGATAACCCGCCGTACCGATGGAACCAAAGCTTCCAGCTCCAATCTGAAGATATCCAGCAGGGCTGATTGCCGGGAATGTGAGAGCACTCCTGGAAGTAGCAAGCGCCGAAGCTGCCAGATAGCCAGGAAAGCCCAGGGTGGTTGGATCAAATCCGCTGGAAGGAGCTACAGCGTTCTGATAGACGTGGCTGACACCAGCTCTCAACTCAAAAATATAGGTAGGACTTTTGGCAAAGCTATAGTCAAGGCCTGCTCCAATCGCCGGCTGCGAGCTGGTTGTAGAAGGCTGTGCAATTGCAATCTCGGGCGGCAGGAGCGGAGCGAATCCTGAGACAGGATTTCTCTTGGAGAGCCGGAACGACACACGCTGCCGGCTGGAAAGAATCTGATCGACCTTGATGTCGTACTGGTTGATGGTGTACGGAGCCGAACTATTCGCGAAGTAGTTGTTACGACCAAACGTTCCGGGCCGGTTAGGAAGAGGAAAATATTTAAGGATATTGACCGCAACGGGATCGAACCGAGAAGGATCGATCTTGTTTCCCGTAAAGGCCGTTCTGGAATAGCTGGTAGCGCCCGTGGGAGAAACGGTCGCTTTCGTCGTCTTGGGGTCGTAGACGATGATTGGCGCGCCGTTGTTCGTAACATCTGCCGAAAAATCTCCGGCGCGTTCCGCCAGGGTCGGTACGGTCGTCAAGACCGAGGTGGCTTTGCCCTGACGTAGGCCTTCATAGTCGACAAAGAAAAATGTCTTGTCGCGTCCGTGATACAGGCCGGGAATATAGACAGGTCCACCGAGGCTGAAGCCGAACTGGTTGCGCTTGAAACTTGCCAGCTTTACCCCTTGCTGATTGGAGAAGAAATCATTCGCATCCAGATATGAGTTTCGGACGTAGTCGTAGACACTTCCATGCAGATTGTTGGTTCCAGACTTGTAGACCACATTGATGATGCCGCCACCGGTATTCCCAAACTGTGCCGAGAAGTTGCTGGTCTGAACCTTGAACTCCTGCGTGGCGTCTACCGAAGGAAAGATCGCCAGCGAGTTAGAATCATCGGTCGGAGGAGCGGAAGGAACACCGTCGAGAAGCACATCGCTCGAGCCGGCTCGTCCTCCGTTTACGTTAAACTGCATACCGGTGAATGTGGAATTGACGGTTCCAGTCACTCCTGGAACCAGGAGTATCAGGCTGAATGGGTTCCTTTGATTCAGGGGAAGGTTTTCGATGCTTGTATTATTAATGACCTGGCCAACGTCCGATGTCTGGGTCTCGAGCAGCGGAGCCGCAGAGTTGACCTCAACCGTCTCCGCCGTCGAACCGATCTCCAGCGTGAGGTCTAGATGGACGGTTTGGTCCACGTCCAGGACAACACCAGACCGAACGAAGCGCTTAAATCCTGTCGCCTCCGCAAGGACGCTATAAGGGCCCGGAGGCAGGTTCGAGAAGACAAACTGTCCTTCGCCATCCGTCTTTACGGTTGTCGATGTGTGAGTACCTGTATTGGTCACCGTTACCGTCGCACCAGGTATCGTTGCGTCACTCGAATCGCGAGTTGTTCCTACGAGAGAGGCGGTAATTCTTTGCCCCATCGCCGATGACATGCTTCCGAGATAGATAAAGCCAACCACGAGCACGAATCGGATCACCGGGTAAAGTCGTTCAGGCAAGACAGACTTGAGTTTTCTTTGGTGCATACCATCCTCTGAATCAGGTCAAGAATCGTGGAGATGAAATTGTTTTTCACAGCGCATTAACATTTCTTCGAAAGTGGAAAGCACCGAGCCTCATCACACCTCGAAACGTCCCTTCCATCGGACACACTGCAGCGATCACCGCATGGCTCCTCGGTTCAGGCTTGCGGTTGGGATTGTTCGTAGAGTTTGAGGGATCGGCTTTCCTGAAATCAAACTAGGCAGTGCCAATCACAAAAACAAGGTGGCTTGACTGTACTTTTACTGTCGCAACGCATAAGTCCATTGGATATCTTCGATTGCATTGCAGTCTTTACCTGGTGAAATCCCCGGTTATAGACGCAAGCAGTCTGTCTTCATCATGTATTCACAAATTCCATAACGGTCCCTTCTATAATTTTTCTAAGTTCAAATGACATGACGCATGCAACCAAAGAGGCCGATTCTCCAACCCACTCCCTCGAAGGCGATCCGAGATGGCAGTTAGTTGAGAGAATCGTAGCGACTCCAGCATTCGCGCGGTCTGCGCGGCTTTCAAGCCTTCTGATGTATGTCTGTCGACAAAGCATCAGCGGCAGAGGCGCGGAACTTGGCGAACAGATCATCGGAGAGGTCGTCTTTGAACGCGCAGTAGGCTACGATCCCCGCGACGACAACATTGTCCGCTCGCATGCGAGCCGTTTAAGAATCCGGCTCGAATCTTACTTTCGCGAAGAAGGAGCTTTTGAGACGCTTCGTGTGAGCGTCCCGCGAGGTAGTTACGTTGCCGTGTTCGAAAGAGTGGCGCCTGAATCGCCGTTAGCTTCCTTTGATCTCGATTCGGCTAACTTAAAACGCTTAGAGACAGCTCCTCCTGTTGCAGTGCCGGAATCAACTGCACAAAAAAACTACAAAGCTCTGGCGATTTTCTTGACCCTCTGCGTGGTGGTAGAAGGTCTTGCATTCGCATTGGTCCATCTCCGCTCTGCTCATCTAGCCGTGCGGAATGAAACCCCAACGCACAAACTGTGGTCTCAGATGTTCCGCGACAATCAAAACACGCTCATCGTTCCAGCAGATGTCGCCCTGGTGATTGGAAACTTGATCGCAGGTCATTCCGTCGATCTGGCTGAATATGCCAGTGGTCGCTATAGAACAGATGCGATATGTAATAAGCCTTGCGATCGCCGCCTATTGCAGGAGGTTGAGAGTCGACGTTATACCTCAATGGCGGATCTGAAATTTGCAGCTGCGTTGGCTAGACTCCCTGAAGCCCTTCCAGATCGGACACAGATACGTTACGTTCGTGATCTTCAATTGGAAGATTTCAAGCAGTCCAACCTTATTCTTGCCGGGTCACTCATCGCCGACCCTTGGCTTCGTTTGATAGATCATCAGATGAATTTCATCCTGCATGACGACCCATCATTGGGGCCATTGCGTGTGGAGAATCTAAAGCCGAGAGATGGTGAAAAAAGAGAGTATTTTTTCAGAAACGACGATCCGCAAAAGCGCGGTCTAGCTGCAATCTCATTTCTTCCTAATTTAGGTAGAAACGGGAATATTCTGCTCGTCCAGGGGTTTACGCTTGCTGGCACAGATGCCGCGGCTGAGTTTGTTACGAGCGGAAAGGACTTCGACACCCTCTTCAGAGAGTTTTCGGGCAATAACTCTCGACTTCCACACTTTGAGATCTTGCTTCAGACGATGGATGTGAATGGGATGGCATCGCGTCCGATCGTCTTGGCATGGCGTACGTATCCTTAGCCCGCTGATGTAAGAGGGCGATTTGTTTGGTCTCCAATGGCAAGATGTTCGATTTGAGAAAGCTTTGATCGACATCCGAGGTCTCATTGGCACGATAAGATGCAATTCAAACAGCCCACGGATTGGGGTATTCGCCAGTCTGTGGACAGAGGTATTTTTCAACTGGCGATATCAGGTTCTTCATTCCTTGAACCAGCCTGCCGAGCACACTCTGCCCGTACCGCTGACGAAGGCCCCCTTAAGCACCTCGACCGACTCCAGCCCCCATGTATCGATTTTCCGATTCAGGCCCATTTGGATCGACCTAACGCTCGGATCATTATGATGGTCTCACCGGTGGGCTCTCCTTGCTACACCAAGAGTACTTTCCACACGATCGAGGCACAACCTCGGAGAGGCACGGCGCCTCTGACCGACCGTTGCCGCCAACACACTTCATCTGAGTACATTTCTTTATTTCTTTTGGCCAACTCTTTGCAGCGGCTGAGCAAACGACAGTTCGTGGCCGTCCTGATCGAGCATGTGGAAGTAGCGTTCGCCCCAGGACGCGTCGCGTGGGATTTCAAGATGGAATTCTCTCTCCTTCAGATGTGTCCAGAACGCATCCACATCCGTGACGTGGAAGATCAGCCGGCCCCACCGCGGCATCGTGTCACCTTGTTCGAGGTTTAGAATCGCAGATTCTGAATTGTTCGCTTGCAGCGAGGAGAAACTTGCCTCTTCTCCGCCGTAAAGCAGCTCATGCCGGGCACATTTCGGTAAAACTGCACCGACGCTTGCATGTTCAAGACGCGAAACGTGATCGCAGAGATCCTTTCAATTGTTGGCGCCATACGTCGGCAGTGTACGTCGAATTTACTTTTCGGAGGGCATCGGGTGACGATTGAACCTGCTCCAGCCACGGGTTTAGAATCCAGCTGCAGCCACTTCTTAGACTGCGGGAGGTCTGTATGCCCCACTATGAGTTCTTCTGCAAAGCCTGCAAAAAAACATTCGAGAAGATTCTCACCATGGCAGAGCATGACGCGGAAAAGACCGCCTGCCCGCACTGCGGCAGTCACGAGGTAGAACAGTGCTGGTCTGCCTTCTCTGCCGTCACTTCGAAGAAGAGCGCCTGAACACAGCAGCGCCCAAACACAGTACGGGGAGGTGCGTGTGCACTTCTACAAATTTTCCTTCGGCGCCCTCCGGATCGACGGCACCACGTACGAGCAGGACGTGGTGATCGACTGCGGGGAGATCCGCAAACGCAAGAAGTCGCCGTCCAAGAGATTCCGTGACGAGTTTGGACATACACCCTTGTCCATCGAAGAAAAGATACCCTGGAAATGCCACCGGCTTGTGATCGGCACCGGAGCGTGGGCGTTTGCCAATTATGAAAGAAGTGAAACGGGAGGCGGAACGCCGCCACGTCGAGTTGGTCATCGTACCGACCAGTGAGGCCATCCGGCTAATGGAAAAGGAGTCCGCGGCAAACGCCATTCTCCACGTGACCTGTTAGCCAGCGTGCGATAACTCATGGGGCGTCGGCAAACAGTAAGCTAAGCGGTTGCTTTCGGGTTTCCCGTCGGTTAGCGTTCCCTATTTTCCCAGGGACTTGACCGCAAGGTTTTGGCCTACGGGGATTACCGTCACTGCGAACGGGGTTCCGGCATCGTCCCCTTAGTATTGGTTTTGGGGAATAGCATTCTCGGCCGCCCCATCCAGAAGCGATTGCTCGCGCGGGTGAGAAGGCCAACGCTGCGGGCCTGAAGACGCGCACGCGCCTCCTGATATGGCCCGACATACCGGAGAGTACCGGGTATCCTTCGGTAAAAGAGCGGCAGCCAGCGCAGGGCACAAGCCGCGGCACGTTCTTCTCGCTCGCTGTACGGCAGCGCAAACGCTTCGCGGAGCCCATCAGGCATCCATGCAGCTGTGAGCGCACGGTACCAATGTGGAACCGGTACCCAGGATCCGCGGCCGTGGAGTATACGGTGCGCCATCTCTCGCGAAAGCTTGTTCACACCAAGCGTGTTCGATGCCCACATCGCTCGATTGTAGGCGTTGAAGGCAGACCAATCCGCAGGCAAGGCACTCGCTGGTATTCCGAACAGCGTCGCCAACGTTTTGCTCTCGTCGTAATACGCCTCCTGCTCAGCGAGTGAGAGTGGTGGCAGAACGCTTTCATATGCGAGCAAGGCGCTCTCTACCAGCGTCGCATAGACCCAGCGAAGTGCCTCGACTTCGTTTGCCTCATAATGCGAACCGCGCCCGTATACGGCGACGGATTCGGAAATCTCTCCCTGGACACGTGTATGCAATTGATAGAGGTAGCGGGAACTTGCTAGTGCCTGCTCGAGGGTGCCAAATATCATGGTGAACACAACACGGAAGGTGTTGTGAAATCTCCCAAGTGGATCTGACCTGAGGTTTGAGTGTTGATCGAGCGCTGCCGCAACCCAGGGATGCGCTAGTTGGAGCAACGCTGCCCGTCCGGCGCCTAAAAACAACGCTGATTCTCGATTGACCTTCCAGCCAATCGAGGATGGTCCGAAGATGCCAGTACGTGGGTCAGAGATACGATTTGCGACAGTAGTCCACAACTGGGAGATGTCTTCTCTGGATACGGGTGAACGACTAGTTTCCATACTCCCTTAGATTCAGAACGGCGTTCTATTGTACGGCGTTGTCTCCATGGCACCTCGCTAGCCTCCCGAGCTCCGGTAGGTTCGAATGGAATGAGCGCCATCGCCCTATCGATATGGATAAAAGCATCGAACTGCCCGGTCAGCCGGCCGTGAAAGCAACGACTGAGGCGTGCCGTTTCCGGCCGATAAATCACACCGATCGCCCGCTCAAAACGTGGCTTATTCAAAGCCTGAATCACGCCACCGTTGTGCAACAAAAGAAGAATATTTAGCTGGGTGAACTACGCGTCCTAGTCCTGCAAGACGTAAAGTTCCGGGCGGGAAAGCAACTCTGCTATGGTCCGAAAAAGGTGAGCCAGATCGTCAAGTGGACGGAACCAGCTTCGATGATGGGTCCAACGGTCTCCGATGTCACCTATACCTACGACGTGAAAGTTACTCGGGATTGGGCGCAGAAGCCGAAGATCCAAGCAGCATTTTCCCGACATCACAGCCCCGCTCGCAAATGCGAATAAGTCGCAGTTTCACTGCGGCTTTGATTCTTACAAACAAAGGCTGGGGAGTCGGCCACTCAAGAACCAAGAACTCAATAGGGCAGGTGCTGATTCAGCATCGGCTTTTTTCTCAATCGAGGACATCGAGGCAACGTGAAATTCACAACGTATCAATATGCCGATATCTCAAATGGTCTACGTAAGCGAAACCGATTGGGAGCTGATGACGAATCCGGCGGCTGCACACCATATGGCGGAGCATGATGACGGAATTACGTCGTTCTTCTTTTGTCCTCCAATCCGGAGGATGTTGAACGCTTTAAGAGGAACGCTGTCGCATTTGGTTTCAGCGAGCGATCATCGCCATCATGCTCGAGCTCTCACGGCCGGGCATCCCTTATGTTCGCTTCGACGCGGACGGTCAGGATATCGAGGCTTGTTCACGCTGCAGGACGGGCATGACGCGAGAAATGCTGTGAAGACTCTCGCGAGCCCGTGAAGCAAGATCACCGTTGCGCCCGATTCTCTTCAGGACGGCCTGCAGGTCCGTATTGGCATTGCCCTGGGTAATTGCTTCGTTCTGCGAGAAGCAGCTTTGCGGAAACCTCATCGAGCTCATCGCCAATCCCTTCTAAAATATCCACCACGCGACCGACGACTGCTTCCAACAAGCCAGACATAGCGGCATAGGAAGATGTCAGATACCCGCCTTCCTTCGCCGCACGCGCAACGAAGTTCTTGAATGGCGTTGGGTCTGCATATCTCAACGTGACCAACCTCGCTGGCGTAAGAATGAAGGTAGCGGCAATGAGTACAGGCGATGGCCTGGCGGTTACGCCCAGAATCCTTATGGTCATGATGATCGCATCGCCGTCGTGGTAGAGCTGACTGCTGCTTTCGACCTCACGCATCTCTTCGCGGCTCGGAACGTCAATCCCGATAAGTGCTTCTACCGCAAGCTCCTCTTTTTTCGTAGGCTCCATCATGTCGATCCAGACTGCATCCGCCAGTCGAGTGGGCTCGGCGGAGCCATCGAGCCTATGCAGGAGACCGTCCCGGGACGTGTAAATGTTCAGCATGTAACCCGCGGTATTTTCCGCAGCAAACGCTACGTTAGCACTGTCTTCACCCGCTAGACCTCTGTTGGATGTGGTGCGCTACATAAGGGAAGAATAGGTAGATGCAGGTTATGTCGTGTGAAGTTGGCCGTAGAATGGCCTGACCGTGCAAAAAGCATAAACAACAGGAAGCCGTTTCTGCCCATCATTTCTCTAATCAGAGTGGAAGGTTTTATTGTTTGGCTTCTGGCTATCTTCTATCCATCCCAGAATTTTGCGGCAAATCTGAGTACACGCCACTGGAAGAACACTGCGCTTGAGATGAGACCGATCGGGCAAGAAGTTACTCGGTGGGGCGGGGAGCGAAGTAGCCTGTGTGGACGCGGACCTTGTAGCGGCGGTCGAAGGCGTGGAGGTTAATGGTGCGGAAGGAACCGTCATTCTTGAAGGCCGCAGGGCGGTAGATCAAAGAGTATTGGCTCCGGAGCTCCTCTTCAATTTTGTTGAAGCCGGTGGCTACATCCTCGATGCGGACGGGGTAGAAGGCCTGACCACCGGTGGCGTCGGAGATGACGCGGAGTACCTCGTCGCCCCTATTTTTGCCGGGGCTAATGTTGGTGCTGATGGCGTAGACGAGGGTCTCAGCGCGCTGGCACATTTTGATAGCGTCGGACGCCTGGGAACGACTGTAGTTATCGTCGCCATCGGAAACAAGGACCAGGATGCGGCGGAAGGCACCTTCTTCTCGAAGGGTAAGCATCTGGTCTCGGCAGGCCTTGTGGAGGGCATCGAAGAGCGCTGTTCCGCCACCGGGGCGCAGCTTGCGGATGCCCTGATTGAGAAGGGCGATGTTGTCGGTGAAGCCCTGAGCCAAGTCGGCCTTGATGTCAAAGCCCTCTACGAAGGCGAGGTCGCCGCGATGCAGTATCTGATGCAGGAACTCGACGGCAGAGTCCTGCTCGAACTGGAAGCGCTGGCGGATGGAACTGGAGGTGTCCAGCATGATGCCGACGCGGAGAGGGAGATTAGTCTCTTGGGTGAAGCTGAGTACGGCGACCGGAGGACGGCCGTCGTCGAGCAGACCGAAGCTCTCGCGTTTGAGGCCAGTGATGAAGCGGCCCTTTTTGTCGGTGACGGTGAAGATGAGGTTTACTTCGTTGGCCTGAACTTTGATAGTCGTCATGGGCCCGATGGAGGAAGGTTTCGCGGGGTCAGGAGTTTGTAGAGGGGGCGAGGTCTGCCGAACAACTACAGGGGACTGCGAAACAGGGGCGGCCTGGGAGCCTGGAGGCGAGGCGCTGAGGAGGAGAGTAAGGACGATGGTAGTGGTTGCGCCTAGCCGGGGTGCAGGCTGGTTGCGGAAGGTGACTCTCACGCGGTTGATTCTACCGGAACGATGGGTAAACGGACCTGCTCCCGAGAACCCTTAGTAGTACAAGCTGGATCTGTCTTGTAATGGGCCTCCCCGGAAAGCGATCGGAGTCTTACCCACCAAATCAATCATCATCTCTGTTACACGCATCATTGAGGATGTTTCCCCCGGACCATTGAAACCCTTGCGCATTCGTCCCTGCCTCACCATTCCTGGCAGCATCGGCATTCACCCGCTCCGGGTCCGCACCGATATACTGCGCAATATCAGGCCGGTACAATCTTCGCAAAGTCTTTCGCGGAGTGCTCACGCTTGTGCACGAACACGTGCAAGTGGCATAGCCATCCGTGGCAACTGAAGGTCACGGTCTCGAGATGCCCTTTGTATTCTCGCTCAGGCAAGAGGTTGGGGATGGCTGTGGGTATGAATGTTTCGCCATGGCGAGAGAGGAGCAGGGCCGACATCCCTAACGACTGCTCGGTCGGTATCGGTAGAATCTAGCGTCGCAATTCATACGGCGGAAAGGGCAGAGGAAGATCAGCGTCAGAAGTCGATCCAATCCTCGGCGTCGCGAATGTCGAAGGTCCTGTCCATAACATTCTGGACATTTCATGCTAAACCACCTGGCAGAAAGAGTTACACAACCACAAAACAAACATGCGAATGCCTCAATTATGCGACTTCGAGCTAGAATTTGCTATTTTCAGCGTCCAGTATCTTTCATTTGGTCTGGTTAGCCATATCGACCCACGCACAACCTCGATTGCATATTCAAGAGCCTGGCAATCTTTCCCGCTTCTTGTCGGCGAAATAAAAGCGAAGCAACAAGAGAGTGTGGCTATGAAAACATCAGAAGTCCGTAAGAACCTAACAGCGAATTGGGGGACTTATTTCAGCGGCCACACTATTTTGCCGGCATGATGATAAGCCAGATTGGCAATATGGCCTGCTCTCGCGGCGGCAATTCCAGTTTCAACCGGCGCGTTCGGTTGTCTGCGCGTCTTGATGCAGTCAAAGAAATTTCTCATGTGTGGCGTCGTCCCGTCTTCAAAGCTCTCTTCCCTTGAAACGGGATTGCGATCTCCCTTCACATTCTCGCGAAAGATACTCATCCCCGCACGCGAGATCTTCAGTGTAGCCTCCGTACCTCGAAACTCGAGTCCGCCATCGTCAATGGAAGAACTCATCATCCCCTCGTACACCACACCAAATCCCGGATAGCGTAGCGCTGCCTGGATGGTGTCGGGACAGTCCCAGTCCTTGAAGATGTATTTGTCTCCAAGCATGAAGGCCGTGGTAGGTTCGTCGGCCTTCATCGCCCATTGCACCACATCGATCCAATGTGCGAACAGGTCTGTCATCGCGCCGCCTCCGAAGTCCCAATACCACCGCCAGCGGTTGTACTTCTCCAGGCTGAACGGCTGATCCGGAGCTCCGCCGAGCCATTGCTTCCAGTCGAGCTGGGCCACGTCGACCGGTTTCGGCGCCCAGCTGGAACCATAATTCTGCCACCAATAGGTCCGAACCTGTGTGATTCGGCCCAGAGAACCGCCCTGGATAAGATCGACCGCGTTGCGGAAGTGAACCCAGCTCCTTTGCTGCATGCCACACTGGAGGATCTGCTTGCTGGACCTTACTGCCCGGCCGAGGGTTGCTCCCTCCTCAATCGTGTGAGTCACCGGCTTCTCAAGATAGACGTCTTTACCTGCAGCCAGCGCGTCGACAGCGATACGGACGTGCCAATGGTCGGGTGTCGCGATGATGACGGCATCGACAGTGTTGTCGTCCAACACGTTGCGGTAATCCACGTGCGTGGCTGCCATTGCAGCGGATGGACGGGTTTTCACCTCATCGCGCCGCGGGGTATATACGTCGCTTATCGCTGCAATCTCGAACGGCAGCCCTGTATTTTCAGCCGAACTGAGCAGCGATTGCATTCGTCCACCGGCGCCAATCACGCCGATCCTGAGCCTGTCATTCGCACCAAAAGCTCTTGTAGAAGCAACCGCGGTTAATCCTCCAGCAATAAGAAAACTGCGACGATCTGTCTTATAATTCATGCCATTCCTATTGATCCGAGTTTTGAGGATAGTACCAAAGGTCCAGTCGAAATCAATTTACAAGAAGCGGCCCGCGAAGTGGGACCAAGAATGACTTGTCCGACGACAAATGCCGGTCAGATGCATGGGCGACGTGCTGTTCATGGTCGTGTCGAGCAGGTCCTTTTCCGTAAGATGAGCAACCATCACGAATCGCAGGCTGTTTCCTCGCTTCCGAAAAGTGCATAGCCAACCTCATCCTTTTTTGAGGATATTTGACAAGGAGTTCCCATAAAAGCCGTCTGCCGGACAGGAAAGAGAAGATGCAGGCATGATGTACCTGATCCCATCTGCGGATCCGATCTCCATCTTTACAATGGCTTCGTTCAGACACTCGAACAGGGAGATATTCCGCTATGTCTGGCTATTGGCGCACATTTACGTGGAGATGATGTTTGCGTTTCGGCTAATGCGATGGAGAACTCGCCCAGGATCTCGCGAGACGCGGGTATAACATTGCAGCTTCACTGGAGGACTCTTTCCCTGAGGTACGATCTTCGTGACAGAACGAACATTTGCGGGTGTTAACCATGGATTTGGAAGAGGTAAGAACGTAGCTGAGACCGCGATTGTTCCAAGTGACAACATGGAGAGAACCCTGTTCGTTGCTATGGAAGGTAATACCGTTCGATTGTATGGCCGTACCGCCTGAGGCAATAGAGAGGTGTTCCGGGCCGACGAGCATACTGACCACATCATGAGCCAAACGGAAAGACAACAGAGCGGCCTGCTCGTTCCCTACTGTGACGAGTCTACCGCCGGTGAGTTTGTATTTGGCTTTATCCTCAGCCGCCATGCCGGCATCCGCCATGCGAAACGGAAAGGGTAATCTGCTGGCAAACCACGAAGACACTACTTGTGAAGAGCCAGAAGTGACATCCAAAGGTATAACGTTTTGTTCGAGTTGCTGATGCGAGAGTACGGCTGCCTGGACCATCGTATCAATATTGTCTTTTCGGTGTCGGGAAAAGACGAACAATCCGATAACAACCATCACCAATACGGCGGCAACCACAGGTAGCATTTGAAGTTGAGCAGCCTTTGCGGGTTTGAGTGAAACCGATGTAGGGCCGACAGAGCTGCGTGTCTCCCGTATCCTGGTAAGCACCGCATTTCGCAGGGAGTGAGGTGCCGTTATTGAAGGACGGCAGGAGCGGATGTGCAAGGAGTAAGCTTCTGCATCCTCCAAAGACTGTCGGCAAATGACGCAAAGCTTCAGATGGGAGAACAGATCTTCCTTCTCCTCTTTCACGAGCTCTCCGTCTACATAAAGCTGAATTCGCGCGTAGTACTCTGTGCAGCTGCTCACGCTCTCCTACCTTCCAGATTCCTGGTGCATGCCATATCCTTCCATAAGAAGAACCCGCAGCTTAGCGCGTGCTCTACCGAGGCGCGACATCACAGTTCCGGCCGGACAATTCAGGACAGTGGCAATCTCCTGATAGGAGAGCTCCTCAAACTCACGCAGCACGAGGATCTCCTGAAACTCCGATGGCAATTTGCTAATGGCACCCCTGATGCGACTAGCATTTTCTTCGCTCTCCAAAATCTCATGAGCATCCCGCATGTTCCCCACTAGTCCTTCAACAAGATAACTATCGGCATCTACCTCGACAAGCTGAGGTCGAGTGCGATGCTTGCGCAGTTCATTCAACCAGAGATTGCGAAGAATGGTGAAAAGCCATCCTCTCACATTACTATTCTCCCTCAACCGGTTGAATGCTTCGATGGCGCGAACATACGTTTCCTGCACCAAGTCTTCGGCCTCAACCTTGCTACGTGTGAGCACGAGAGCATAGCGGTACAAACTATCTATGTGTTCAATCCCGAAAGCTTCAGTCGATGCCATTGTGTCCGTGATAAACATCTAGCATCATTTTCTATCTTGCAAAGGAATTCGCAAAACCTTGCAAAGCGAGACAATTCCGAGACAATTGCACTCCTCCGGTCTCCTATAATCTAACCTCCATACATCCACAGCAACTTCAGTTGCGGCAATCGCCTGAGATATCCAGCAGATGAAATAACGGCGCGAAGGAAATGCTGCCATTGTCCTGCGGCGCGACACATACTCCACTTCGGTCGAAGTCTTCTAACTATAAAGCCCGGTCTAGGCCGAACGAAGTTATTGCAGGTGTATGGTATGCACCACAGCAATTTCCCTTTCTTAGGAAGCGAAGGCTCGCCCCTTTGATTCTTTGCTTGCTTAGACGGTATTCAGGCTATTGAATAGAAGATGGCCAATACGTCAATAGCACTCCCTAATAATCGAAAACAAAATTTTAGCTGGCTCGGTGTCCTAACTCTTTTTTGTCTCGATAGCGTTTAATGGGCCGGTTGGCAGCCAAACGCCTGACTCTCATGCAGGACCGCCCCATCTCGAAAAGCGTGGGAGTGCGACGCAACTCATCGTCGAGGGCAGGCCCTTTCTGGTTCTTGGGGAGAATTGCATAATTCCAGTCCCTCCAGTATCGAGCATATGAAATCCGTCCGGCCGTAGCTTGCGGCGATGCATCTGAATACTGTGTTGTCGCTCGTTGCATGGGAGACGATCGAGCATGAAGAGGGAAGATTTGATTTCAAAGACGTGGATGGACTCCTTGAAGGAGCCCGTGAAAACAACCTCAAGCTTGTCGTTCTATGGTTTGGTCCTGGAAAAACCCTTACTCCAGCTAGGTGCCAGCGTGGGTGAAGATCAACACGCAGCGGTTCCCGCGTGTCCAGACCAGCGATGGTCGAGGTACAGAGCGCCTGTCGCCATTCAGTACGGCCGCTCGAGATGCGGACGCGCGCGCCTTCGCGAAAAACTGATGCATCACCTGCGGGAGGCGGATGGCGACACGCACACTGTCATCATGATGCAAGTCGAAAATGAGGTTGGGGGGAAGGTATACACGTCCTGACAATCCACTCTTCATTCCTGAGACGCAAGGGGGTGCAACAGGTGCCGCCAATGCGCTGTATGCCTTCGGACATCTATCGGCCATCGGCTTCTCTCCCGTTGGCATCGATGATCAAGGGAATGCTCCGCTCGATCTGGTGGGCATAACCAATCCTTCGGAGCGTTTGGATAATTCCGCCATAACTAATGTGTGTATTCCCATCTGTACAGACTGGCGCCGATGATCCTGGAAAAGCAAGAAGCAGGAGGCGTAACCGCCGCGCTCGTAGAGGGCGAAGCGCAGCGATCGGCAAGGCTGTCCACAGGCGGCTATATCGCCAATATTGTTCGGGCAGGAGGTTCATCTGGTGTGAGAGCTCGAATCGCTGCAATGTTTCTTCAAACAGGTCCGAACGAATTTATTGTTACTGGCAGCGGGATGCTCATATCACCTTCTCGACAAACCTGGGTCGCCCATCGTTGGCATTGAGAGTATTGATTGAAGAGTCCTTTGAGAACGGAGCCTGGGTGCCAAGAAGGCGGCTCAACGGCGACGAGAACTCTCAGGGACAGGCTTTGAGGCTTTATGACACTGATTTTTGGCCCAAGGTAGGGTTATAGAGTGCGCTTTATAGCTATCGCTAACTGAGCAGCGAAACTGGCAGAGCTTTCGACCGCTATTCAAGCGCAGGATTGCCTTGATGATTCGGCTTATCACAATAGATGGAGTCAGAGAATCTTTGACCGTCGGACCTAAGGGATTTTCGCCGGTTCGATCATCCCTTTCGCCAGAATTCCCTCGTCTTCGCCTGCCGCACCGATCATCATAAGATTTACCCGAGCAGCATCCTGCGTCATAGGCACTGTCGCGTCCAACACTACAGGTTTTATCGGATCCACTCTCTCAATTTCTTGCCTGGCAACTTCTAGACCATGCTCGTTGAAAAATAAAGCGACCAGCGTTCCCGGAACAAATACCGAGAAGCCGCCATGGAGATGCACTCCCTTCCCCTCATGTGTCGCATTCAATCGATCGACGACCACGCCCGATGAATGCATTTCCTGTGGCTTCGCCATGATTGCCATCGGATGCCAAACGGTATCGAGCGCATGGCTTTCTCCTGGCCGTAGTGTCACGATCGGCGAGTTGATCTCCGCCTCCATGTAGAACGGCGTTGTCGCCTGCGATACCGCTGCAATCGTTGCAGTACCGTTTGCATCAAAGTGGACCGATGGCCCGTTCTTGTAGAAGATCACCGTTGTCTTGCCCGGGTAGTTCCCACCTTGAGTGACTTCGAAGCTCTCCACCATACCGTAGTGGCTTGCCTTGTCGACGACGGCAAGCCACCCGGCCGTCGTATCGAGCCACACCTCGTTGCCGAAATGGGTCCAGTGAAGAAGAAACAGATCGTCCGAGACGGAGAATGCAGGATCCTCCGCCAGTCCGTAGCGAACGTGATATCCGTCCGGAAACGACGAAGCTGGATTGCGCGGCGTGATAGCCCAGAGGTCATGGTTATAATCCCCTGGCTTCGACGGATCCTCGAGATCATATTGCGACACTGACTGAATCGACCATGTAATAGGGTGCGCCGTCGCATTCTCCATCACTGCATGGAACTTTATCTCAGGAGTGGCGGCGCCCAGGCTGACCGTGCGAATAATCCTGAGACCCGTGATGTTGTCCGGTTGTCCCGTAAGCCGCACGACGCACTCCTTACCTTGAGAGAGAACCTCGAAGCGATACGGAAGATCATCGATCGCCGTCGACTGGATCACCCAGTGGTTCTCATCCTGCGAGCCTTCGGGCATAGGCCAGATCTTGTCTCCGCCATAGTTGATCCAATCACCCTTTGCCTCCGTCGGCGAGATATACTTGCCGCGAAAGCGCGGGTTCACGAAGAGATAGGGATGTCCGTTGAATTCGACCTGCATCAGGCGCCCGCCCAGGCCAGGAACGAAGGTCAGTGTCACCCAGCGGTTAGAGACCTTCTGGTCCGGCCATCCCATGTAAGATCCGGGACGAACCGAGCAGGGGCTGGGAGTATTGGCCGGCTGTGCGTGCACAGACATCGGAAGCGTAGCGAAAGCGATAAGCGCAACGGGAACAAGGCGGGATTTCATTGGCGACCAGGCCCTTTCGGCGGCATTACATGTGTCGATTTTCAATATCGACTGCACGAGCAAACCGGACGGGTTGGATACGCGACATTCGAATCCATATCCAACCCGACCGCTGTCTAGAAGTAGAGTTTTAGAGCGACCTGCATAATACGCGGATCGTTCGCCGACGTGATGTAGCCGAAGCCTCCGACACCCTGATTGTTCCAGAGGCCAGAGGGTGTGTTGAATTGAGCGTGATTGAAGACATTGAATGCTTCGGCGCGGAACTGCACATAGACCTCCTCGCGGATATCGAACTTACGCGAGAGTGCGAGGTCGGTGTTATTGAGACCCGGCCCATGGAAGAACCGTCGCCGCGAGCTTCCGAACTGTCCGAGCGGTTCCTGGGAGAAGAGATCAGTATTGAAGTAAGGTTGCCCGCTGCGCGGATTCTTGTTGTTGTACAACCGCCCCGGAGTATAGTCCGGGAGATCTGCGCTGGTCCCGGTCAACGATTGATCGTCGTTTTCAGACAACGTGATAGGAAGGCCAGTCGCAAGCGTTGTCACACCCGAGACAGACCATCCTTCGGCAATATATGCCACCACGCCATGCTGGTTCGGCGTGAGCAGATCGAAGGGCAGTTGCACCGTATAGCTGCCGACAAAGTTGTGGGTGGCGTCGTAGTTCGACAGTCCCCAGCTGAGCGAGGGGTTGAGGACGTTGGTGCGATCCGTCTGTGCCGACGCATTATCGAAGGAACGGGCGAAGGTATAGCCCAGCAGGAAGTCGTAACGCTTGCTCGAGTGCTGCAACGATGCCTGCAGGGAGTTGTAGTTGGATGAGGCCGTCGTTCGCATGTACGGATTCGACCCGAAGTCGAGACCCAACACCCTGGTTCCGTTGACGACGCTGCCGTTACTGAGGGTATAAAGATTTGTTTCGAGACCGGGCCCGCACGGCGTCTGGCCTGGAGCCAGCTTATCCTTCGTCAAAGAGAGACAGAGCGCAGCATCGCCGGGATTTGACTCTTCCTGGGTGATCAGCTTGCGGCCCTGGTTCCCCACGTAGTTCATGCTGAACACGGTCTTACTGCCGAGGCTGCGCTGGAAGCCCAGATAGTAGCTCTCGACATAAGGCAACACATTCTTCGAATCAAAGAGAGCCGAACCGGAGATCGGAAGCACCTGTGACCAGTCGAAGGTAGTATCGGGGTTGTTCTTCGACACGTTGGTAGGAGGGAAGTTAAAGGGGAAACGCTGGCCCTCGTTGTTTCCCGTCGCGCGATCGATGTATGGTGTCTCGAGCATCGGTTGCACGGGGCTGTAGTAGAACAGGCCATACGGCGCGTCACCGACCTCGATAAAGCCGGTCGCGTCCTGAATGTTCGTATAGAAGAGACCGAACCCACCTCGCATCGTGAAGTTTCCAGGGCCACCGGTGATCTTCGACAGCAGGCCATCGGTCTTACTGGGCGAGTAGTTGAAGCCGAAACGCGGAGCGAAGTTGTTCCATCGTACCGGTGCGAGCGTGCGCGGAACACCGGGATCGCCTGGCACCAAATAGCCTGGAGGAGCCCCCGGGAAGACGACCGACTGCACGCCGGGGACCAGCGTCTCCAACTTGTTCTGCGTGTCATACCAGGGAGTCGAGACCTCATATCGCAGACCGTAGTTCAATGTAAGGTTCGAAGTAACCCGCCACGAGTCCTGCGCGAATGCCCCGAAGTAGTGACTCCTCGAATCGAGAATCTGCGGACTCGCCTGAATGAAGTAGTTTGGCGCTCCAATCAGAAGGTCGGCGACGTCACTGCCGGTCTCCTGCCCGTTGAACCCAAATTGACCGTTGGGAGCATAGAAGTTCCGTTCGTTGATCTGATCGTAGTGATAGTTGATTCCGTAGTGGAGGTTGTGAGTCCCAATTGTCTTCGAGTAGCTCTCCAGTACCTGGAACATGTTGTTGTACTGCCCAAGCGTATCCGTGGGGGTCCCGAAGCTGAAGTTGTTCAGGCCGACGTTGGGAACGCCGCTGAGAGCGGGGTTGATGTTCGAAAAACCACCAGTAGGACCCCACGGTGTCGTAAACCCGAGGGAAGAGAGTGAGACCCCTGTGCCTCCCGATGGATTGCCCAGGTGATTGACAACGCGCATGTACGTGAAGCGGAGATCGTTGACAGCGGTGCCGTGGACGGTCGTCGTCAGACCAAGGTTGATCATCTGCGCACGGCCGTTGTTATCGGAGGTAAAACCAGGTACATTCACACCGCTGCCATACGGATCGCTCAGCGTGAAATTATCGACGAAGTAATAGCCAAAGAGATTTCCTAATCGCGTATTCAGGTCGCCCCGTATGCTGCCTTTGTAATCGGTCAGGTGCGCCGAAGCCGCCGAGGTTTCAAAGTAGCTATTCGCAGTGTTGCTTTGCGGAACATACTGCAGCAGGCCGGCAGCTGCCGGGGACCATGCCGAGCGAGGAATTACCGCATTCGGAAAGACACAGGTGGCGGTCGTACATCCCGCCGTGTAATAGGGTTCGCCGCTAGCGACCGTGTAGCCGAGTCTCTTCGACAACACTTGGGCCCATCCTGCACCCTGCACGGTCGAGTTCATCGGCGAATCACCCCCATTGAAAAAGTCACCGTTACGATTGTCTTCGGTCGGCACTTGAAAATTTTGTGTCGCTCCGCGTATCTGCTTGGTGCCCTGAAAATCCGCAAAAAAGAACGCCTTGTTCTTGCGGATCGGACCGCCGATCACACCACCGAATATGTTCTGAATGAAGGTGCCGCGCTGTGAGGAGAAGTAGTTGCGTGCATCAAGATCCGTATTGCGCAGAAAATTGAAAACATCGCCGTGAAAACCATTCGTGCCGGATTTGGTGACGACATTGACCTCTCCGCCACTGAAGTTACCGTACTCGGCGTCGAAGTTGTTGGTGATGATGCGGAACTCGGCGATGGAATCCAGGTTCGGGATTATGGCCGCTCCGTTATAAACGCCTTCATTAGCATCCGCTCCATTAATCATGTACCCGTTGGACGCCTCTCGGCCTCCATTCACGGACACGTTGCCCGGATTCAGATCGCCGGAGACAGTACGCCCGTTCTCCGAAGTTCCCTTATAAGGCGATACGCCCGGCTGAAGCGAAAGCAGATCAGTGAACGATCTACCGTTCAAGGGCATCGCGGTCATCTTGCTGCTCTCGATAACCTGACCGAGCTGCGTCGTCTGCGTCTCGACTACCAGTTCGTCGGCCCGCACCTCTTGAGTCTCGTTGTTCGATCCGATCTGCACAGTGAGCTCGATGCGGATCGCCGAGTTCGCGTCGACCTTTATTCCCGTTGCCTCGTAGGTCCGAAAGCCAGTGGGAGCGGTTGACACCGTGTAGGTTCCGACATTCAGGGCGGGGAAGGTGTAGAAGCCGGCGCCGTCGGCGGTCGCCATCTGACTGATGCCTGTTGCCTCGTTTCTAATGGTGACCTTAGCTCCTGAGATATAGGCGCCGGTAGGGTCCACAACGTGTCCTGAGATTGATCCCGTAATGGCTGCACGCAGTGTCGTAGTCCCCAGGACGAGGACGAGACATGCAAGCAGTATTCTGCGAATGTACTGAGGCATGATGATCTCCTTATTTTTTTGTTCTAACGGTGCGAATCGCGAGTTTTGCTTCCATTCTGTTGCTGTATACGAGAGGGGGTTCTATTGCTGTCGTCGTCAGTACAACTTGTTGCGGATGTGACTCATCCCCTCTTCATGTTTGTTTAGTCCTTTCACAAGCACTCTTGCAGAACACACGTCTCCGCACAGCCGGAATACAACGGCGGCACGTGCTTACCGATGGAGCAGTCGTGGCTCCTATGGTTTGGTTACGGGACTATCTCTGCAGGCGTCATGGCCTGCAGCATCGATCGATCATCGCGGAGCGATCAATGCGTTCTTGGCACAACCGGTACGCTGCGCGTCTTTCCGTCAGGGTGCGGCAGGGCAAAGGTGAAGAGGTCGTTTCCTGCCGCAATAGCGAAATACTGCTTACCATCTACCGCATAACTCATCGGCGAGGCATGAATCTGTTGACCGACATTGAAATGCCACAGCGAAGTGCCGCTCGATCCGTCGACTACCTCAAACTCGTCGGCATCATTGCCGAAAGCCACCAACCCGGTCGCCGTACTCATCGCCCCGGCGAAGGAATGGGCGTCGCCTGTCTGCGCGTATCGCCAGAGAAATTTACCTGTCGCCATGTCATAGGCGTTCAGGTACTTCTTATCGTGCTCGGTGGCCAGGTGCGCAGCTCCGGTCGAATAGTAGGCATGCCCCTCTTCAAAATCCTCCGTGTGCGCCTTGAAGACACTGCAGTCCTCGAGCGACATGAAGTAGAACAGATGCGTCGCCTCGCTATAGGTCGGGGAATACCAGTTCGTTCCCCCGGCATAGCTCGGGCACATCCGCGTCCCGTTCTCGCTCGGCATCAGGTCAGTGCGGATCGGCCGGCCCTTCGTATCGATGCCTTTGGCCCAGTTCTGCATCAGCGCAAACTGTGTCGCCGAAAGAAACTCTCCCGTCTCGCGGTCGAAAACGTAAACGAAGCCGTTGCGGTTGGCTTCGATAATCAGCTTGCGCGGCTTTCCTTTATAGACGTCGTTTACCAACACCGGCGTCTCGGTCGCGTCGTAGTCGTTCAGGTCGTGCGGCGTGAACTGGAAGTGCCATTTCAGCTTTCCCGTATCCGGGTCGAGCGCAAGGACACAGTTGGTATAGAGGTTGTCCCCCGCCCGCACGCTACCATCGAAGTCCGGTGACGGATTACTCGTTCCCCAATAAATCGTATTCAGCTCCGGATCGTAGGTCCCCGGCATCCATGTCGTTCCGCCGCCGTGCTGGTAGGCCGTTCCCTTCGGCCATGTCTCCGATCCAGGCTCGCCCGGCGCGGGAATCGTCCAGAATCTCCACGCCTCCTTGCCTGTCGTCGCGTCAAAGGCCGCCACGAAGCCGCGTACGCCGTCGTCGCCACCAGAGGTCCCCACGATCACCTTGTCCTTCACAACCAGCGGTGCACTTGTCGCGCCGTAGTTTTTGTTGCCCGGAGCGTATCCCACATCCCACAGAAGATTGCCCGAACGGGCATCCAGGCAGAGCAGATGTGCATTATCCGTCTCCATGTACAAACGCGTGCCGAGGATGGCGACGCCGCGATTGATATGTCCGGATGCGTCGTCGATCAACCCCTGCGTGACCGGTCGTGCGTGATGCCACAGCACCTTCCCCGTCGTCGCGTCCAGCGCGTAAGCGTCGTTCGATCCCGTCATGTACATAATTCCATCGACGACCAAGGGCGTCGCCTCAAGAATCCCCGCATTGCGGCTGTGAAACACCCACTGCGCTTGGAGCTGCGCAGCGTTGCGCGGCGTAACCTCCTTCAGGCTGCTGTAGCGGCGGCCCGTGTAGTCGCCGTTGTACGAGGGCCAGTTCTCGAGCAGGGTTGTCTTCCGCAACTCATCACTGGTTATAATGTCCTCGCCACGCTTGGTCGTTGTCTGCGCATGAGCGATAGCGCTAGAGCCACCGCCACAGACGAGGCTGCAGATCAGGCCACAGTACAAGGTGCGAAGATAACGGCTCACTTGGACTCCTTCGGATTGTTGTACGGAAGATACCCGGTCGCCTTCATTTTGAGGGCGTAGACGAAGTGACCAGCGGCGATGAATAACGTCGAGCGATCTTCCCCGCCCCACGTCAGGTTCGCGGGTACGCTAGGCAGCAGGATCCGTCCCAACCGCTGTCCTTCCTGGCTCCAGACCCAGATTCCACCAGGCCCGGTTACATAAAGATTCCCCTTCGTATCGACTTTCATGCCGTCAGGGACACCTGGCTCTCCCTCGCTCTTCTCCTCGGCAAAGAACACTCCATCGGACACACTACCGTCAGGATGGAAGCGATAGCGCCAGATCGTCCTTCGCTCCGTGTCATCCACGTAGAGATACCTTCCGTCCGGCGAGAAGGCTAATCCGTTCGGTTGCGCAAGATCGCGAACCAGCAAGGTCAACTCGCCTTTGCCGTCAAGCCGGTAGACACCCTGGAACGGTGTCTCCTGCCTCTCGCTCTTCACCAGGTCCAGTGTCGGATCGGTAAAGTAGAGAGCGCCGTCCGGCCCCAGCGTCACGTCGTTCGGACTGTTTAACCTCATCCCTCGATATCGGTCGGCCAGCACGCTGTAGCTTCGCTGGTCCGGTGACAAGCGGATAATCGCTCGCAGCACACTTGCGGTTACGATCAACCGCTGCCCGCCATCGCGCGTATTGCCATCCGGATCTCCGAGCTTCATCACGGTCTCATAATGTCCATCGGCGAACAGTCGACAGAGTTCGTTTTTCCCCTCGTCGCTTACCAGCACAGTCCCGCCCGGCTCCCACACTGGCCCCTCGGTAAAGCCGAAGCCCGAGCCCACGGTCTTCAGCGTTGCGTCCTTCGCCACCAGGCTCCAGAAGACCGGTGAATCCGGCTTGAGCGCAAACTCACCACTCATCTTCTTTTGTTGAGCCTCTATAGAACTCACCACTGCCAGCGCTCCAACCAGAAGAACCCGAACCAGGCCAGGGCAGCTCATTGGCTATCTCCAGTCTTCTCCCGCGGTGCGCTCGGCTCCATTGGCGCCGCCGATCGAACCAGATAGCTGACAAGGTCATCCAGCTCCTTAGGCGAGAGCCGGCTCTTATAGTCTCTGGGCATCAGTGACTGGCCAGTATGATGAACATCGGCCAATGAATCCTTCTTGAACCTGCGATAGCGGCCGTTCTCAAGCTGGATGACAAGGGTAAAGTTGTCCTCCGCCCGCAGCACCCCATGCAAGCTCTCTCCCTCGGCAGTCCTTACCTCGATCACCTCCGACTTCGGGCTCACCACCTTCTCCGGCTCGACAATTGCCGATCGAATGCGCTCCGGCGCGACGCCACTTCCATAGTCGGAGAGGTCGGAGGCGATAAAACCGCCCTCGCCATGCATCATGTGGCATCTCGAACATTCGGCGCTGCCGAAGAAGAGCACACGTCCCGCCGTCGCATCGCCGGTCACTTCCACCGCGTCGGTCTTTCCCTGCAGCACACGCAGATAGGCAATCACGTCCGGGACGCCGCGCTCGCCCAGGAAAGAGAATGCAGGCATCCCTGCCCCAGGAATACCATTGCGGACAAAATTGCCTAGCTCCGTATCCCTCAGCGAGGCGATGTTCCGCGCCGTCGCGATATTTGGAGCCCGCTCTCCACCGCGGCCATCCGACCCGTGGCAGCCCGCGCAGTTGGAAGAAAAGATTCGGCTGCCCGCCCCCGCGTCGCCACCCTGAGCATAGGCCCCATAAGCGCCACCAGCCAGAAGAGCGACAGCAACGAAACCGTAATACAGCGATCGTCTCATCAAAGTCTTATCCGTTGGACATCTTTGGTAGATCGTGCAATCGCTCGTCGCAAAGGGACAAGCTTGTCGCTTCATTCCCAGATCCGTAGACGCCGGCAGATCCAAGGCGCAATCATCGTGGAGCGACGGAATTATTGAATTAATTGATGCGGTCCATTGAATGTCATCTTTCGCTGGCCGACATCGGTCAGATGACGAAGTGTTTAGTAGGCCAAATAGCCTAACGCTCGACGCAGGCCGTACAGTATTCCGAATTCATATCGAAAGCAGTAATGGCGGTTCAGTACAGGGTAGGGCGACAGCTTGCCAGTGAACTGCCAAGGTGGAAGCCATCCCACCTCAATAAACGTACTCAGACCTTGCGCTCCTCAGCGATCAGTTGAAAGTTGCAAAGCCGCGACAGGCTTCTAGGCGTATTAGCTGCAAAGCAGAGCGCGAGGGCCGACGCCACCGTTGTCAGTCGGGATGTTCTACGTAATTTGCGCTCTATGGGATGATGACCGGTTTGATGATGGCGGAAAGTGCATCCAGGTCCCGGAGATCCATTACTTCGACGGGGAATGTGAGTTTCGTAGAGGCCCGCTGAGTGGCACGTCGGTTGTGCCATAGCGCTGAAACCCCGCATCATCGTTGCCGCCGCCGGTAGCGCCATATTGAATGGGTATGTTGTGTGCGTTTGCAATCGACCGAACCTGCGTTACGTAGGACCATGGCACGATGTTGGAGTTATCGATAGCACGAACGACAAAACCATTGCCAAGGATTCCGTCGGCGAAGCTGTGGGATTCGAGTGGCGAATCCGATGAAACAAACGTATCGTTCGCAAAGATCGCTGTCGCTTATGCCGAAGCAGCCCACAAGGCGGCCACAGTCCTTCAACCTTCTGCGCGTGACTGTAGCCGTGGCAAAGTACGAGAACGATAGAAGCCAAACGACGCATGGATTGCCTTCCAGGAAAGAGATAGCTTCGGGAAACATCTACCGCGATCACCCTTCCCACCGGCACTGCAATGGCTGTCTGTGCTAACCCTAACTTTGGGCTCATCTCTTCGACACGCTTTCCCGTCTGAGACCTCGGATCTTCACGTCAACTTCAAATCGTTGGCAAGAAACACAGAGTGATGCGAGCTAGTTCATCGTTTCTCCTATCTGATTCCTCATTGAGAAGCTATGGATTGCCACTGGATGGAAAGATCGCTTTCCAGTCAGATTTCATATCGATGACAAGCCGCTTGTTCTCACGAGCCTCATCGAGAGCCTTGTCCAGCCTGCCTACATTTGAGTCCCGGTCATAGCTGTACTCGCGGTCTGCGTCCGTGTGATGCACCAGAACCGCCAGCCGTGCCCCCGAGCCTCTTGCGGTGTACTCCAGCATCTGCTGATCGCCATCCGAGTTGCCGAAGGCTGCGATAGGGCGTTTTCCAATGAACCGCTAGATGTTGACAGGCTTGCCCGGGCCATCGTCCATCGAATCAAGCTGCGGCAGACGCATGATAGACGCGAGGCCGTCCTTCAATGCGAACGATGTCTTCATTTGAGTTCCTATCACCTGTTCGCGGGGAATACCATATGCCTTTTCCGTCCATGGCCTCATGAACTCCTGCTCGCCGCCCGAGACGATATACGTCTTGAATCCGTTCGCGCGCAGATAGTTCAGCACTTCTACCATCGGCTGGTAGATACATTGAGTAAACGGCCGCTTGAAGCGTGGATGCCGCGCCTGCGCGATCCAGTCCGACACGGTCTTATCGAACTCATCCGTCGTCATCCCTGTATGCGTCACGGCCAGGAGTTGCGCCACCGCGCCCTTCTCTTCGCTCGCCGCCAGCGCCTTCCTGTCATGGTTCAGCACGGCTGCGAAAGGTTGCTTTGTCTTCCACTCCGGATGCTGCGGTGCAAGCTGCTGGATGCGGTCGTTGGTAAAGATTGCCTCCGTATAGATCGGCTGCTCCACCCACAGCGTTCCATCATTGTCGAAGGTCGCGATGCGTTCGCCCTCCGGTACAAAGTCCGCGCTGCCTTTGTTCGTCACCCGCGCCACAAAGTCGGTGATCGCCTTCTTCGTCGGCCCGTCGTTCCACGACGGCAGCGGATCCACGATTGTTTCCTTAACTGCCTTCGCATCCGGCATGCTCTTGCATCCGGTCATTGCAAGATAGCAGCCCACTATCGCAATTATCAGGCTCTTCGACCACATCCTCATCTTCCAGCTCCGTCCCCGAGCTTTACTGCCCGGAGGCCGAACTTGCGTGTCCTGCTACTGTTGCTGTCTTTTCAGGCACGATCATCACGCAGCGAAACCCGAGATGATTCGTGCCGGTATCGGTCTCTCCCTTGCCTCGCGTGCCCACCATGTAGCGCGAGCAGTATTGGTCCGTGCACAAATACGATCCCCCGCGATGAACCTTCTTCTGAGTACCTGGCTCCGATGGATCGTATGCCGACTCCGGCCCCTGCGGATTGCGAGCCACACCTGCTGCATTGAGTTGCTTGTAGTAGTCCGGGCGATACCAGTCGCTCGTCCATTGCCACACATTCCCAGCCATGTCGTACAAGCCATATCCGTTCGCAGGAAACTGCGCCACCGGAGCGGCCCCAACATAGCCGTCCGCGCCCGTGTCCTTCATCGGGAACTGCCCTTCGTGCGTATTCGCCATCCACTTGCCGTGCGGCCGAAAGTCGTCGCCCCACACATAAGGTTTCCCGGCAAGGCCGCCGCGAGCTGCAAACTCCCACTCCGCCTCCGTCGGCAGACGCTTGCCCGCCCACTTCGCATAGGCCTGTGCATCTTCATAGGCGACATGCACCACCGGATAATCGCCCTTGCCCGCAATGCTGCTCTTCGGACCCTGCGGGTGACGCCAGTTGGCCCCCGCCACATAGCTCCACCACTGGAAATAGTTGTCCAGCGATACAGGATGATCGGGAGGCGAAAACACCACCGACCCCGCAACCAGGTTCTCTGGCGGAGCCCCTGGAAAGTCCTCGGCCCGTGGCTTACGCTCCGCCACCGTTACATAACCGGTCGCCTTCACAAATCTCTCGAACTCCGCGTTGGTCACGTCCGTCCTGTCCATGAAGAATCCATCCACATACACGCGATGCACCGGACGCGAATCGTAGGTCGCCTTCATACCCACGTCATCCATGCCCGGCGGATCCTGCGCGCCCATGGAAAATTCACCGCCCGAGATCCACACCATTCCTGCCGGCGCCTTCTTTGGAGGCGGCGCAGCGTTCGGCACTGTCGGACCGAACGCGACCTTATTGTTAGCGTCCCCCTCGTGATGCATTAAGTCATGCGCAGGCGAAGCCGGAGTGCTTGTTGCCGCCGCGGGAGTTGCATCTGTTGCAGCCGGACCGAACTTCATATTTCCCGGTCGCTTTACAACCAGTACCGCTGCAAGAATCGCTGCGGCCACCACGAGACATATCAAGAGCGTGGTCTTGGTCTGCTTTACCTCTGTCTCGGCGATCTTGGTGTTCGATCTCTTCATACGCTCCACGAATATTCGACGACAAGGAAGTCTTACCGCCGGAATCTTCCTCCTCCCCTGTGAAAGTTTTGGAACCGTCCTGTCTGTGCCTGTCCGCGGTATCGAGCACCGGCCGATCGATCAAGCCCCTGCAGTGTGCTGCTGTTGATCTGCGATGTCCCTCCGCTCGCCCCCCTATTCCCCGCATTCTGCCGCGCTGCCTGAGCGTTCTCTTGCGCGCTGGGATGGTTCGCCTGGAAAGTCTGCGCATTCTGCTGCGCATTCGGGTGGCTTGTCTGAAGGTTCTGCTGTGCCTGCTGCTTCGCCGCGGTTGTGTCGACCGTGTTCCAGCCACCGTTGTCGTACTTGCTCCAGCCACCACTGGAGTCTTTGCGGTAGACATTGCCATCGTTGCCCGCATAGACGGAGTTGTCCGAGCCGTGCACCACCGCGCCATTCGCTCCACGATAGGCTGTGCCCTGCTCGCCGGCGGATGTTCTATAGCCGGCTACGGTCCCGCTCGCCGTCGTCACATGACCCGTCTGCACCCAGTTGCCATTGCGGCTCGCGACAGAGCTTCCCCACTGCGAATATGCGTTATGTCCCTGCGAGGTCGCGCCGTAGCCTCCCGTCCACGGGTTGTATGCCTGTGCAACGGTCCTTCCCCCATACACCCCCTGTACGCTCGCAGAGCGGCCATATCTCCCGGTCGAAGGGTTGTACCACGCCGACGACCCAACAGCCCCGTATGGACCATAGGCCGCGTGGCCCGCGGCCCATCCTCCATTCCAGGGGTTGTACACGTAACCGGCTCCGTAGGTCACCGGCCAGGGACGATAGATCGGGTAGGCTCCGGGACCCCAGTAGATATACGGCGGATAGTAGTATCCCGAGCCGTATACGATTGCCGCGCCCACCGCCGCACCCAGGATAAACATGCCGAAGTAACCCGCCGTTGTGCTGCTCTGCACCGTCGTCGCCGTCGGGTTCGTCTGCGTCACGTAGGTCACGTTGTATACCGGTGAGCTCGGAGGAATCTCATAGATCTCCGGCGGAACCGAGCTTGCCGTCTTCCACGGTCCGCTCGGCGTCGTCGACATAAACCACACCCCCTGGAAGCACAGGTAGTAAATGTCGCCATCCTTGATCACCTTATCCTGCGTATTCGTCGCATACTGCAGCTTCGTTGTTTCGATCGGCTTGAACTGAGGCGGTCCATCGTACGTCACCTTCGCTTTCGCTTCAGCCTCTGCGCGGTTCACCGTTACCCTCGTTGGAATCTGCGCGAGCATCACGGCATCGGAAGCCTGAATTGTGCCCGGCACCGAAGCCAGTACCCTCCCCTTCGGCGAATCCTCGGGGATTTTCATGAAGTCCGGCGGTAGCTTATCGCTTGCATAGCTCCACGGCCCATCCAACGAAGCCGAACGAAACCACCGTCCCGACAGCAGGACGTAGTACTGCTTCGCCGCATCGTCCAGAAACACATCATTGTCTGTGTTCGTTACATACAGCAACCGCGTTCCCGAAATCCGCGTGTATACCGGGGCTCCCCGCAGCAGCAGAAGCTCTGCCGGTGTCTGGCTATACACGACACGCGGTGCCCTTCCTGTCGTCGCAGGCGGAGGGACATATCGCTTCACATCATCGAAGTTTTGCCCGGGGGGCAGCTTCGCCATGTCCTTTGGCAGCGTCTTCGTTGCCACCCAGGGTCCACCCAGGTTCTTCGATGTCAGCCACAGGTTGTTGTCCAGCAGGTAGTAGTCGCCCTTCGACTTTTCGAAGAACAAATCCCAGTTGGTGTTCACGACGAACTGCAGATCCGTCTTCTCAATGGGGCTCAGCACTGGCTGGCCCTGCACCATCAGCAGAATGGCCGGCGACGCGCTATAGAAGATCTGCGGAGGATCATTCTTCAGCGGAGCTGTCTTTAGAGGCATCTTCGTGGTATCGAGATCCGCCAGTAACCTGTCCAGCGCAACGGGCTCTCCCTCGGGTGGCACGATCGCGCGAAACGTCTGCTGCAACTGCGCTTCTGACGTCGCATCGATCCCTGAAAAACGCACGCTCGTATAGTTCAGGTCATGCAGATAGACCGTACGCGTGTTGTTATCAACCGTCGTGCCTGCTTCCACCGAAACAACACCCAGCGCAGCCTTCCCGCTCTGTGGCGTCAACGAAAACGCCATACGAGCCTTCAACAGCTGATACTTCTCCCAACTGTCCACCTGGGGCTGGTAATACACCAGCTTTACGCCGTTCTTTACGATCTGTCGCGGCCATCCTGGATCTCCGACTGCAGCCGGTGACGGCGCGGAGGCCGTGCTTCCTGGAGAGGCTTGTGCAGCCAATTGGGTCGGCGAGACGACCAGACAACTGATGCACATCTCAGCGGTCAATCTACGCAGCAATCGAACCAGCATCATAACCTCCTTCCATCAGCAATACGTCCGCGTGGAGGCGCGGAATCATACTCCCATCCTGGCGGCCCTAGGGGTGCGACGGAGGAAAGATATTCAGCCACGTGATACCTATCACATAAACATCGCCTTGCGTCTTCGCCTGCACGCCAAACTGGTGCTCGTACCGAAAATCAAAGGAGAAGTGCTTTACCGGATTCGTGTACTTGAACTCAGGCCCGATGCCAAACGATCGGTCGAGCGCCGTAGTGCCCAGCAGCGTGCTGTCGCTTCCCGAGTCCGGCGAAAGCTTGTGATAGAAGTATCCCGCCGCACCCAGGTTGATCTTGTACTGATCGAACCTGTGTCCCGCGCTGTACTCCACGTTCACCATCGGCCCCGGCGTCAGGTCCAGCCCCGACTTGCTCTGATTGATCTCCCACGTCGAGAGAGCCGAGGCGTTCCAAAGCTTCTTCTTGTCGAACGAATAGCCCATTCCCGCCTGGATCTGGTGCTCCCAGAAGCCAAGACCGGAATTGATGGACGTGTTGGGATCGAATTGACCTGACGGCGCGTAAAAACCGTAGTTCAGAAGATAGGTCGCCTTACCCTTCGCCCAACCAAGCACAATCGGCGCGAAATAGATATCCGAGACACCGGCATTTTGTACATTCGTGTTCAGAAAGTTCGCTGTCAGGCGTGTATTCACGATAGGAATGCTCACCGCCACGCCGTAATCGGCGCCGAGGATCTTCTTCGTCGTCGTCGCCTGGTAGACCACGTTGTCGGCTACGAGCGTCAGGTCGGGCTTTAGCAGCGTTGTCCCTTGCGGTCCCCGCAGCGAGTCGATGTCGTAGATGTATGGGAGGTAGGCAACATACACCCCAGGGGGTGCACCTGTTCCGTTGTCGAGGCCGGTGAATCCCTGTATGTAGTGACCGGACTGTTGAGCCGGAACTTGATCACCGAAAAACAAGACCACCAACAAGGCTGAGACAAAGTGGCGCAGAGCATGCGACGACGTTCTCTCGCGCATCAAGAAGTCACCTCGCAACCCGTTCTTTCGTCTTTCCGTCTTAGCCAGAACTAAAGAGAATAATGTTGGTGTCCTGGTCTTCTTATTGGAAAAGACATCGAGAAGCAAAAAACCCAAACTTGCTCGGAGCCTTTGACGCCTCAAACCTGGTGAGCAAATATAGCACAAAGCCTGAATGCTGCTTTTGGATCAAGATCGAGCCGGTAGGGGGGCCGCAATGATGCAAAGCGTCAATCGCTTCTTTCCTCTTATTAGGAACCTGCCTTCCCGGCAACGTGAAACGCGAGCCTCCTCGCTCCTCGCTATGCTTGCGCTGCTCTTGGCTCAGGCTGCCCTCGCCGACAGTCGTTCTAAGACCGACATCGTCTACATGAAGAACGGCGATAAGATCACCTGCGAGATCAAGTCGCTCGAAAAAGGTCAGTTCACCGTCAAACCCGACTACACCAGCTCCAACATCGTCCTCGACTGGGAGAAGGTCGATCACGTCGAAAGTAAACAGACCTTCGTTGTCACCGATCCCAAAGGTGATGTCTTCACCGGAAGAATCGAACGCGACAAAGACACCAAGGACCTCACCGTCATCGGAGACACAACCACAAGGCTCCCCAACCTCTCCGTCATCCAGGTCGAAGAGCTCGGCGAAAGCTTCTGGAAGAGAATGCGAGGAAACATCGATTTAGGCTTGAGCTTCGCAAAATCCAACAACCAGAAAAACATGTCGCTCCAGGGAGGACTCTCCTACCAGTCCCGCGAACACTACTTCTCCCTCGACTCCAACTCGCAGTTCACCAGCCAGCAGCAGACCAGCGACACCAACGAAACCAACATCAAAACCGCGCTCTACAAGCAGCTCCATCGGTCCAACTGGTACTACGGCGGCATCGCCAACTTCCTCTCCAGTACCGCCCAGCAGATCGACCTCCGGTCCACCATCGGCGGAGGCCTGGCCAAGCGTGTCATCTTCACCAACCGCACCAACCTCAACACCGTCGGCGGCCTTGCCCTCACCGTCGAGCGTGACGCTCCGGGCACGACCAGCACGGCCCGCAGCCAGGCGCTCGACTCCTCCTTCGCCGTCCAGTACTCCACCTTCCGCTTCGACTCCACCACCTTCAATACCGCGTTCTGGCTCTATCCCAGCCTCACCTCGCCGGGCCGCGTGCGCATGACGTTCAATCAGGACATCTATTACAAGTTCCTCGGCGACTTCTATATCCGCATGAGCTTCTACGATAACTACGACAATCAGCCCGTCGTCGGCGCGCCCACCAACAACCTCGGCGGCTCCACCACCGTAGGCTGGTCCTTTCACTAGAGCCGTCTTTGAGATGCTATCGAGTGATCGAGAACCACCGCCATTCTGATCAAACGAATCCCCTAAAACGACCGTCATTCTGACCCTCGAGCGAAGCGAAGGGGAAGAATCCCAGTAGTTGGCCTTTGCTTTGGCCGTTGCTTGTCTTTCGATCCTTGAACAAACTCCAGAACGGCTTTCACCCACTAGGCTAAGATGGTGCGCACCTGATTCTGACCGCTTCCGTGAGGAGATCATGGCAAAGTCAACGAAGAAGACTCCCGCTCCCGCCCAAAGCAAAAAGGTCCCGGCAAAGCGCCGCGCACTGTTGAGAGCATCATCCCCTTTCACGGCGAGCTTCCTCTCGCAGAACGCCGCGCCGCAGAAAAAGCCCTACGCACAAAACTCCCTCGAGAGGCCCACGGCGAGTGGTCGCGCCGCTCCGACTTCCCCGTCTGGGCATGCGGCGCCATCCTTGCACGAGCTCACGCCCGCACCACCGACATCGCCCTCATCGCCGGCTACTGCGGCAACTCGTCCGTCCTCGATGATGCACTGGCAAAATGGGCCGAGGCTTACGGCGATCAGACCGTGCTCGATCATGCCGCGCTCGTCCAGGCGGTCAGCAACGATCGCGCCGTCCAGAACATGATGGGCAAATAGCTTCGCACCGCAGAAACCTGAAAGGTGGAACCAGTGGAACCGAGCACGCATCGGCACATCGATCCGCTTACTTATCCAAAGACCCGCCCCCTCCTTCTCATGGAGGGCGGCCCCTTCTATCGCCTCGAACGGCGCGCCGGTCTCATCAAGGCCAACACTCCTTTCACCATACGTCGTGCCCTCCTGGCCGCCGGCCTCACCTGGTTTGTCCTTCTCATCCTCTCCGCTCTCCACGGCGATGCCTTCGGCAAGTCGGTGACAATGCCCTTCCTGTCCGACTTCAGCACCTACAGCCGCTTTCTCATCGCTGTTCCGTTGTTTCTTCTCGCCGAGGTGGTGCTCGGCCCGCGCATCGCTGACACCGCAGAACACTTGCTGCTGGCCAACATCGTCACCGAGAGCGATTACAACAAATTCGACGCCGCCGTCGAAAGAAGCCTGCGCCTCCGCGATTCCGTCTTCGCCGAGATCATCATCGTGGTTCTCGCTTACATCGTCTCCCTCACCGGCTTCCGGCAACTCGCCGTTCCCATCTCCACCTGGTACGCCACGCCGTCCGCAACCGGCGGCTTCGTCCTCACCTGGGCAGGCTGGTGGTTCATCCTCTTCTGCGTGCCCCTGCTGCAGTTCCTCCTCTTGCGCTGGGTCTGGAGAATCTTTCTGTGGTTCCGCTTTCTCAACGAAGTCAGCAACCTTAATCTACAATTGTTTCCCACGCACCCCGATCAGGAAGGCGGCCTCGGCTTCATCGGAGAGGCGCAGCGTTTCTTCGGCATCCTCTTCTTCGCCTACTCCTGCAGCATCACCGGCGTCTTCGCCGACGAGATCATCTACGGAAAGATTCCACTGCAGAACTTCGCCCCGGCCATCGCCGCCTATGTCATCTTCGTTGTGCTGCTCACTTCGGCCCCGCTCGTCGTCTTCACCAGGAAGCTACTCGTCACCAAACGCATAGGCCTGCGGGAGTACGGCGCGCTGGCCACCGCCTACACCGGCTCCTTCCACCACAAATGGGTCCAGGGTGACAATCCCGAACAGCAAAAACTCCTCGGCACCCCCGACATTCAATCGCTCGCCGATCTCAGCCACAGCTACGAGATCATCGAGCACATGAAACCCATCCCCATCGATCCGCGAACGCTCCTCCAGCTCGTCATCCTCACGCTTCTGCCCATGGCCACGCTCCTGTTGACCGTGATGCCCCTCAAGGATGTCCTCAAGCTGCTCATGAAAGTCGTGGTGTAAACCATACGGATAGCCGCAGCCGCCGGTCGTGACGGTGGAGGAGAGACACGCATGTTCGACCACATCCAGATCAAGGACGCTTCGGAACCGCGGCGTCTCCGTCTGCTCCCGCTGCTGCTCCTGCTGCTGCCGCTGCTCCTGGCAGCGCTCGCCGGCGCCAACGCGCAAACCTCGCCTCGAACGAAACGCGCTTCGAAGAAAGCCGCCGCCCCGCCACCCGCCGCCACCACCCCAGCCGCTGCTCCCGCGCCCGTTCAGCCGCCGCCGCCCGACCCCTTCGGCCGATCGACGCCCCGCGGCACCGTCCTCGGCTTTCTTCGCGCCGCCGAAAGCCAGGACTACGCCCGCGCAGCAAAGTTTCTCGACACCAAGCTCCCTGAGCAGCAAGCCGAGCAGCTCGCCTCACAGCTCAAGGCGCTTTTCGATCTCGGCCCCTCCACCGAGTTCGAGAAATTCTCCCGCCTCCCTGAGGGCAACCTCGAGGACGGACTCCCTGACTCCCGCGAAAAAGTCGGCGTCGTCACCACTCCCGCAGCAACGTTCGACATCCTCCTCGACCGCATCGCCCGCCCCAACGAGTCCTCCATCTGGCTCTTCTCCCGCGAGACCCTCGACCGCGTTCCCTCCGCCTACGCCAGCACCCGCCACACCGACTTCTCCCGCTACTTTCCCTCTTGGACCTCGCGCGTCCGCATCCTCTCCATCCCCCTCTGGCGATGGTCGGTGATTCTTCTCGCCCTGGTGATCGCGTTCGTCCTCGCCAGACTTCTATCCCGCCTCGTGCGCTGGATCCTGAGCATCTCGTTTCGCCGCAACATGACGCGGACCGTCGAGAGGGCCATCGCCAAGCTCAACGGTCCCACCTTCGGCCTGATGCTGGCGCTGCTGGAACGCATCGCCGCTGACTACGCCATTACCGCCCTGGCCCGTCGCTACTGGATCCTGGGCTCCATCCTCACCGCCATCGTCAGCACCGCGTGGATGCTCGTCCGCCTCACCGACATCTCCATCGCCTTCCTCACCCTGCGCCTTCTGCTCCTCGGGCAGATCGAGCGCATCACCCTCGTCGGCATGCTGGCGAAGATGCTCAAGATCCTCATCGTCCTCGTCCTCGTCATCGTCTTGCTCACCCTCGCCGGAGTCAATGTCTCCGCCCTCGTCACCGGTCTCGGCATCGGCGGTATCGCCCTCGCGCTCGCCTCGCAGAAGACTCTCGCGGACCTCTTCGGAGGAATCTCCATCGTCATGCGCGGCGCCGTCCGCGTCAACGACTACTGCACCGTAGCCGGGAAAACCGGAACCGTCGAAGAGATCGGCATCTCCTCCCTCCGCCTCCGCACCCTCGACCGCTCCGTCATCTCCATCCCCAACTCAAAAGTCGCCGAGATGGAGCTCGAAAACTTCTCCATGCGCGACCAGTTCTGGATCCACCAGACCTTCACCCTGCGCTTTGACACCTCGCACACCACCGTGCAGAAAGTCCTCGACGATATCTTCGCCATCCTCACTCATCGACCGGACATCGACGAAAGGACCGCGCGCATCCGCGTCGTCCGCCTCACCCCCGCAGGCCCCGAGATCGAGGTCTACGCCTACTACAACAAACCCGGCGGCGACTACAACTCCTTCCTCGCCGAGCAGGAAAAAGTCATCCTCGAGATGATGCGCATCGTCGAAGAGGCCGGCACCAGCATGACCACGCCGATCGGTGTCGTTCGTCTCGACGCGGAGAAGTCGCATCCAGTACGGCACCCCGACTCATAAAAAAGCAAAGATCCTCCCTCAATCCCTGCCGATAACCCACCCGTAGTAGGCGTTCCCTGGCTCAGCCTTCTTTACCCTGGCCACCGCCTGGCCCCACGCCTGCTGATCTCCGCCATAGGCCGCCAGCCCTGCCGTGTAGAAGTCCATCAGGGTCGCGCGTCGCCTCTCCACCTCTGCGCGAAGCGTAACATCCGCGGCCTCCACCGGAACCTCCGTCTTCAGCGACAACAGCTCCGGCAGCACCCGCGTAATCTCGCTTGGCTTCACCCACGCGCCATACTCGATCCCCGGCCTGTCGTCCGTCACTGGCTTCGCCCCGGCGGCAAACGTCTCCAGCCCCTCGCGCCCCGTCACCCACGTCGCCAATGCCGCCGCAGGCGACTCCACTCCCACCGCCTTCAAACTTGCTGTTACCGTCTCAGAGGCAAACCTCTGCGCCATCACCTGCGCATCCAGCCTGATCGGCGACTCCGACCCCACCAACAGCATCTCGTGCAGTTCAGTCGTCCACAGCGTGGCATGCGGAAACGCATCCAGAAAGCTGCGCACCAGCGATCGCGTCTCCTCCACATTCTGCGTAGCAATCGGCAGCCACTGCGCAAACAGTCCCTTCGGTGCGAGCCTGCTCTTCGCCAGCTCATAAAACTCCGTCGAATACAGATTCGCCACTCCCTGCGCCGACGGTGGCGGCGGCTCGAGCGCAATCACGTCGTACCGCTCCTTGCTCCGCATCAGCTCCTGCCGCCCATCGCGTATTCGTATCTGCATCCTCGGATCGCTCCACGCCTTGTAGTTCTCCGGAAACATCTCTCCCGACCGCACCACCGCCGGCAGCAGTTCCGCGCAAACCCGCGTCTCAAGCCCCGGATATCGCAGTATCTCCCCCGCCGTAATCCCCGTCCCAAATCCCACCACCAGCGCCGACTTCGGCTCGCCATCATGAATCAGCAGCGGCAGCATCGCCTGCAGCCGCATATACCGCATCGAAGGCATCGCATCGCCCGAGTTCGAAACCCCCTGGATGAACAGCCGCCGAAACACGTTGTCCTTCGCCCGCTGCTGCGCAACCGCCACCGTTGCTCCCCGGCCCTCCTCGTAGAACACCAGCACGCCCCCTCCCCGCGTCTCCAACAGCAGATTCGCCAGACGGTCCGGCGGCGTAAGAGATGCAGCCACCACCACCGCCACGCCCATCCCGCCGATCGCCCACGTCATCCCCCGCCTCACGCCCGCACCCAAGAGCGCAGCGATCAGCCCCACCGCCACCGCCGCAATCGCCAGCAGGCTCAACGTGCGCACCAGCCCAATCTGCGGAACCAGCACAAACCCCGTCACCAGCGTTCCCGCGATTCCTCCCGTGGTATTCGCCGCCACCACCGCACCCACATCGCGGCCCACATGCTTCGCGCCCACCATCAGGCGCAGCGCCACCGGAAACGCCGCGCCCAGCAGAAGCGTCGGCACAAACACCATTCCCATCCCCGCCACCGCGAAGCTCGCATACATCCGCATCGCCTGACTCCCCGTCGCCGCCAGCACCGCACCACCCACCACCGTCTGCAGCTCGACCAGCCACGGCCCCAGCGCCGCAAACTCCAGCATCGCCACCAGCCCCGCTCCCGCGATCAGCAGGCCAAACACTCCCCACGAGTCCCGCAATCTCCCCGCCAACCGCGACCCCACCCCGCTCCCCGCCGCAACCCCCGCAAGGTACACGGCCAGCACAATCGAAAATGCAAACGCCCGCGTGCTCACAAACTGACCCAGCGCCTGCGACCACACCACCTCGTAGCCCAGCGCGATTCCCCCCGCCACCGCATACAACGCCAGCGCCATCCCCGGAGCCACCGGCACACCGACCGCGCCCCGTTCCTCACCAACCTCCCGCGAAGCCTCGCGAGCCCTCTCGGCATCCTCACGCCGAGCCAGCGCCAACGCAATCCCCGCCGCAGCCATGTTCAGACAGCCCGCCGCCAACGCCGCGCCGCGCACCCCAAACCACGGCAGCAACGCAAAGCTCGCCACCAGCGCGCCCACAATTCCTCCCGCCGTATTCGCCGCGTAAAGCAGCCCGCCCTCTCTCGCCGCCTCTTGCCCACTCGCTCGCAGCGCACGCACCGCCACCGGAAGCGTCCCTCCCATCACGAACGCCGGCACCCCCACCAGCACAAACGGCAACACCCACGAGAGAACTCCAACATGCTCCTGCATCCACACAAACGGCATCGCAGCATGAGGCAGCACCAGCGTCGTGGCCACAGCACACAGCGCGACAGCAACCTCAAGCACGACATACAGCCGCAACGCAGACACCACGCGGTCGGCCACTCGCCCAAACATAGCGCCTCCCCCCGCCAACCCCGCAAAGAACGCGCTCACCGCCACCGTGATCGAGTACAGCTCGACGCCCACCACCAGCGAAAGCTGCCTCACCCAAAGCACCTGGTACACCAGCGCCGCAACTCCAGAAAGAAACAGCAGCGCACAATACAGCAGAGCCGCACCGCTATGGTCTCGCGCAACAGGTGCAACTTCTCTCGCGTTCTTTATCGCTGTCTTCTTCATCTTAGGGACCGAAAATACCTTTACCGGGTTCATTCCGCCTCTTGATCTTCCACCCATCAAAGCAAACCGGGTTCATCGTGGAATGAACCCGGCTGTTCAAAGCGATCGATCTTCAATTGCAAAGAGAGTCTGTGGATTTGAGAGTCTTTCTTCAGAACACTCCCTCTTCTGGACTCACTTTCCTCCTCCTGTTGCTGCCTTTTGACGCTCCAGCATCTTCAAAATACCGTCAGGATCGATACTGAAGCTCGCAGGAGCCTGACTGGGCGGGTAGGCTTTGAAGGTCTCCATGAACTCGATGGCGCGAATCTGACCCTGGATGGCCAGATAAACGTTGTGTCCCACCCAGTCGTAGTACTGATCGGACGTAATGTCTGCCCTCTCGAAGGGATCCATGCGAAGGTTATAAATCTTCGGAAGCCGCAGACAGGTGAACGGGTTTGCCCATATCAGCATATTCCCCGGTGCACGCTGTTCGCAGAAGACGAACTTCCAGTTTTCGTGCCGCATGGCTACCAGCTGGCCATCGTCGTCGAAGTAGTAAAAGTCCTTTCGCGGTGTATGTGCCACCTTGCCCTCAAGATAAGGAAGGATGTTGTACCCATCCAGATGGACCTTGTGCGCCATACCGCCCGGCCCCGTGCCATTCAACAGTTGCTCCGTGATGTTCGGATTTCCCGCTGCCGCCAGCAGCGTCGGGAACCAGTCCTGACCGGAGACGATCTCATTCGACCAGGCACCTGCCTTGATATGTCCGGGCCAGCGAACCATCGCCGGGACACGGAATGCGCCCTCCCAGTTCGAGTCCTTCTCGCTCCGGAAAGGAGTCATCGCTGCATCTGGCCAACTGAACATGTTGGGACCGTTATCCGTCGTATAGAGCACGATCGTGTCCTTCGCGATTCCAAGATCATCCAGTTGCTTCAGCAGCTTTCCGACATCCTGGTCGTGCTCCCACATGCCATCGGCATAATCGTTACCGGGCATGCCGCTCTTTTCGTGGAACTCAGGCCGGATGTGCGTAAAGACATGCATTCGCGTGAAGTTCATCCACACAAAGAAAGGCTTGTTTGCCTTCACCTGCTTGTCGATAAATCCCATCGCCGCGTTGGAGGTCTCGTCGTCGATCGTCTCCATGCGCTTGATATTCAGAGGACCCGTATCTTCGATCTTCCCATCGGCAAACGAGTGGATTACGCCACGAGGGTTGTACACCTTTAGAAAAGCGGGATCGTCTTTCGGCCAGTAAGGCATCTCCGGCTCCTGCTCCGCATTCAGGTGGTAGAGGTTGCCGAAGAACTCGTCGAAGCCGTGATTCGTGGGCAGATACTCATCGCGATCGCCGAGATGATTTTTTCCGAACTGCCCGGTGGCATATCCCAGCGGCTTAAGAGCCTCGGCGATCGTAATGTCGCGCTTCTGAAGACCAACCGGAGCGCCGGGCACACCCACCTTGGTGAGGCCGACTCGCATCGGCGACTGACCCGTGATAAACGACGAACGCCCCGCCGTGCAGCTGTTCTCCGCGTAGTAGTCGGTGAAAGTCATGCCTTCTTCGCCGACGCGGTCGATGTTCGGCGTCGAATAGCCTACTAAGCCATGCGTGTACCGGCTGATGTTCGTCTGGCCAATGTCGTCGCCGAAGATCACCAGGATGTTCGGCTTCTTCGCCTGCGCCCATGCACCTTTCACGGCCAGGCCACTCAAAAACGCAAGGCATATCAAAATCGAAATACGCCACAGGCGGAATTGTCCACGCAGATTCGTTCTTCGCATCATGCAAAGCATTAGAGGTTCCCCCTTCTCGTGCTGGCATAAACTGCAAAACTCTGTTTTTGAAACCGAAGAAAGGCAGCTCTATGGGAACTGCTCCTCTGTGTTCTTCGTGGCCCGCTCGTCGGCTGCGTGGATGCCGGGAGTTTCAGCTTCTTCACTTCGCGAACTGTTTCGCTTTCAGGAAGACTTTTGGGGGAAGTGCCACAAACTACAGAAAACAGGAGTATGGAACGAAAATCGTTTCCAAAGGTTGCGCCCGGTCGTGCCGGAAGTCAAGTCAATCGTGCATTGCAGTTGCTACAGTCATAAACTGTCAAGCCAGATCGAGGGGTAACTTGTTGCAATCAATAGAATTATCAGTTGCCGATTAGTTACAGTCGAATCGCTATTCTTAATAAAGAGGAGAGAGCATTAAGGAGAGGAGTGGGCGGGAGGTGATCAGAAGACAGAACACGCGTCTTGCCATGTGTCTTGATACGTGTCTTTGATACGAATCTCGGCAATACAAGCCCAATGTTTTGAATATCTTGCCCGCAAACCTTCTGTTTTCAATATTTTACAAACCACATCACCTGGCAAGTCTTTTGGAATGGAACATTTTACGCAAAAGAGGTAACCGGGGGGGGCCACACCTCGTCAGGCGCGGCGCCCCGTGCGCCATCCCGACATACCTGGGAAGTTCGACATCGCGCATACCATCGATCCGTGAATCATCGAGCAGCGACTCATGTGGATGAATCATTGCCAGATTGTTCCACGGCAAAGTGAGGCAGGAACCCTAGATCGTATACCCCGCTCGCTTGATTGGCATCGTCCGCACCCGCTCTCCGGTAGCTGCGAAGATTGCGTTGCCCAGCGCTGCGGCCAGAGGCGGCACACAAGGTTCACCCAGACCTGCGGGGCGGAAGTCCGACTGGATGAAATGAACTTCCACCTTCGGGGCGCTGCTCATCCTCAGAATCGGATAGTCACCGAAGTTGGTCTGCTGGACACGGCCCTTCTCGACCGCGATCTCCAACCCCATGGCGGTGGACAACCCATCGATGGCGCCGCCCTGGGCCTGGTTCTCGGCGCTGCTCATGTTAATGATGGGGCCGATGTCACCGACCACGGTGATCTTGTGGACAGTGATGTGCTTGTTCGCGTCGACGCTCAGCTCGACGGCCTCCGCGATATGACCACCATAGGAGAAGCCGAAGGCGATACCTAGCCCTCTTCCGGCAGGAAGCTTCTTGCCCCATCCGGACTTCTCCGCCGCCAGTTTGAGAACCCCGGCGGCACGGGTGGGATTGAAGGTACGGCTGAGATCGGGCGGAGGCCCCTGGGTCGAAGGCTTGGCCAGCGGCCGGGTAAACCAATTCATCAGAAACTCTACATGATCGCATTCCGCCGCCACAGACAGTTCATGCAGGAAACTTCCCACCACGAACATCTGGACGTTGTCCGTAGGGGCGCGCCACGGGCCACATGGAACCTGGAGCGGCATCATGCTGACGCCATAACGCACGTTCGGCGCCATGTCGGTGGGGAAGCTATTGTTGCTGCGACCACCGCCCGACACAGGACGTTTGCCGTCGGCCGAGAAGGTGACGAGATGGTTCTGGAAGGCCGACAGCTTACCGTCTTTGACCGCGCCCTTCAGGAAGTGATATCCGCCTGCGCGGAAGAAGTCGTACGCAAAGTCGTCTTCGCGCTTCCATTGCAGCTTGACCGGCGCATTGACCTTCATCGCAATGGCCGCGGCCTCGCACAGGTAGTCGTTCATCAGCCTGCGGCCGAAGCCGCCACCGGCGCGGGTCTGGTGGATGATGACCTTGTCCTCGGGCAGCTTGAGCATGCTGATGATCATGGCCAGACCACGGTCCGACTGCTGACTGGGCGTCCACATCTCCATGATGCCGTCGTGCCACCAGGCAGTGCTGTTCTGTGGTTCCAGCTGTTGATGCGAGACCATGGCGTAGTCGTAGGAGGCCTCGACAACCTTGGCACCGGAGGCAAACGCGGCATCGATGTCGCCCACGTTGGTCTCGGGAGCGGGCATCTGAGGGCCAAGCTCTTTGGCCTTGGCTGCAGCCTGGGTAAGCGAATCCTTGGACGCACCACTCTCGTCCCACTCCACCTTCAGCGCGGCCTTGGCCCGGAAGGCATCCCAGGTAGTTTTGGCGATGATGGCAACTCCCGGCATGACTTCGAGAGGATTGCCGGTGCCATCGAGTACAAAGGCATCGACAATGCCCGGCATCTTCTTGATCTCGTCCAGATTGGCGCTCTTGACCTTGCCGCCGGAGGCGGGGCACTTCGTGTAATTAGCGATCAGCATGCCGGGCATCTGTACGTCGATGCCGAACAGCGGCTGGCCGGTAACTATCTTCGAATTGTCGACCCCAGTAAAGCGCTTGCCCAGCAGCTTGTACTGAGCGCGTGTCTTCAACGGCACTTTGGCGACATCGGGCACGGGCTCTGCCGAAGCGTCCTTGGCCAACGCGCCATAGGTCAGCTTTCGCCCGGAGGGCGTGTGGATGACGACGCTGGAGGCGGCGGTGCATTCACTCACCGGCACCTTCCATCGCTTGGCCGCAGCGGCGATGAGCATGGCGCGCGCGGTGGCGCCTGCCTGGCGCAGCTGGTCCCAGCCACGCGGAATCGACGTCGAGCCGCCGGCTCCCTGATAGCCGTAGACCTTGGGATTGATCAGCGCCTGATCGACCCTCACCGTCTTCCAATCGGCGTCGAGCTCCTCGGCGATGATCAGGCCGAAGGCGGTCTTGATGCCCTGGCCGATCTCCGGACCTTTGGAAACGACCGTGACCGTATTGTCCGGCGCCACCCGCACGAAGGAATTGAGCGTGGTGGTCTCGTGCCCTCCTGCGTCCTCGGCGCGGGCGGAGCGGGTGTCGAGATGGAAGGCCAGCACCAGCCCGCCACCGGCAAAGCCCGCCAGCTTCAGAAAGGATCGACGTCCAATGGTTGCAACCGGAGGCGCGATCGTCTCCACCTCTGCGATGATTGCCTGAATCTCGGAATCGTACTTTGCGAATGTCTCACTCACCGGCATGGACTTCCCCCTTCGTCTCAGCTTGAGAGCCGGCAGCCTTATGAATCGCCGCCTTGATGCGGTTATAGGTGGCGCAGCGGCAGATATTGCCCGTCATCGCCGTTTCGATCTCAGCGTCAGTCGGCTTGGGATGCTGCGCCAGCAGCGACGCCGCGCTCAGAATCTGTCCGCCCTGGCAATAGCCGCACTGGGCAACGTCCAGGTCGACCCAGGCCTCTTGCAGCGCGTGCAGCTTGCCGTTTTCCGCCAGTCCTTCGATGGTGGTAATGTTGCCCTTCACCTGAGAGGCTGGAATCAGGCAGGACCGGATTGCCTTGCCGTCCATGAGCACCGTGCAGGCACCGCACATCCCTACCCCACAGCCGTACTTGGTACCTTTCATGTCGAGTACGTCGCGCAGCACCCATAGCAACGGCGTGTCGTCTGAGGCGTCGACCGTATGAGGTTTCCGATTGATGTTGAGTTGGAATGGCATTTAATCTCACCTCAAAAGAACATGAAAATGGAATAGTTCAAATCGCGCCCCCGTAGGAGTGATAGCTGACAACATATCACTTGTGACGGTATTTTTGCTCTGATTACGGCCGAATACCGTACTCAGCTACGGTGCCTGCTCTGATTTCCCTGGTCCTGAAATAGCCTTATAAGGCTCGGTTCGAGATGTAAGGGCCGCTCGAGTGGGCTACGGATTCCATCCGCCTCCCAGCGCTTGATAGAGCTGAACATAATTTTGCATCTCGGCATTCCACGCTTGAGCGAGAGCCAACTGCGAGATGAAATACTGCTGTTGCGTTACCAACACTTCAAGAAAGCTCGTCGATCCGTTCGTGAAACGAACATTGGCAAGCCGGGCCGTCTCCTTATAAGTATTCGTCTGTTCCTCTATCGAACGCGTTCTGGACTGTCTGCCTGTAACTCAGTTCGGCTTCAGTACGTTGCGCCCAGGCGAGGTTATAAGCACTGCGGATCGCGCCACCGGCAACGGGCCGAATTGGCTATCAACTATCAATGAACGACCCTTGGGATACTCGTCAGCCGAAAAGATGCCTTCCCGCGCCACCTCTATTTGCTATGATTAGGCCCCAATGCGCTTGGGACTAAGGGTCAAGGTGAATGAGGATCAATACATCTGCACCGTCAATATTGGGTCACACACGGGCACTTTGAAGTACCTATTCAGGAGGTCTACCGTGAGGGAACAACGACCAGCGGCACGCATTATCATCGCCGATGATCACCTACTTTTTGCTGACGCATGCAAGAGTCTTCTGGAACCTGAGTTTTCAGTGGTTGCCGTAGTCACAGACGGTCGTCAACTGGCAGATGCAGTAGGTCAGTTCAAGCCAGATATCATTATCCTCGATATCTACATGCCAGGTCTGAATGGCCTCGATGCAGGCGAACAAATCAAGCAGAAAATACCACGCATCAAACTGGTGTTCCTTACCATGACGTCGGCGGCTGACGTAGCGGCTGAAGCATTCCGTCGCGGCGCCTCAGGTTACGTGCTCAAGCAATCAACCGGAGAAGAGCTCCGGCTTGCGGTCCGCAAGGTCAACCGAGGAGAGTCTTACCTTTCGCCACTCATTGCAAAGGAAACGGTGAGCTCTCTTCTGAACAACGGACAACGTTTATCAGAACAAAAGCGAATCACGAAAAGGCAAACCGAAATTCTACAACTACTTGCCCAAGGATTATCGATGAAGCAAGTAGCTAGCGAAATCCATGTGAAGCCAGGCACAGTTGCTTTCCATAAGTACCGAATGATGGAGACTTTGAACATCAGTACCAACGCGGAGCTTTTGGGATACGCCATCAAACACCAGATGATTTCTCCCTAGCCGTACAGTTTCACCGACCTGTCATTTCTCTTTAGTTTCCCCGCTATCCGCGTTGCCCACGAGTCATTTCCCCATCAAGACAGAGTTAACTTTCGTTCCCTGACTCGACGTGTGGTTTGGTTTTCCCTCGCTTGATTGAATCAGCTAGCGTCGCGTGATCCTGTTCCGTCTGATCTCCGTAGCTCTCGGCCCACTCCGCCAATGCTCTATCCAGAACCGCGGAGTTGCCGCAGTAGCCGGCGATACGCGCCGCGTCTCCCACCCGCGCATGTGCGCGCGCCAGCAATGCTCCGCACGCCCAGGCATAGAAATTAAACGAGGCTCCCGTGAGCCATTCGACAGGTATCGAAGCCTTCAGATTCTTCATTTGTCGTACGTAGTAATGTCTCCCGTCGAGTCGGTATAGCCCAGCTTGGATTGTTCGAGGCTTGCAGTCCTTTCTGTCCCAACACCACCCGCTTGCCATTGTGGAGAAACTCTTTCGGGAGTTGCGGCAAGTAGGGGCATGTGCCGGCGCTGCGGCCTCCTTAACCTGCAGGAATAAGGGATCGTTATCTCCGTTACCGAAGAGCAGCGCCAGGTACGCACGGCTTCCTACCGAACCCACGCCTACCACCCGGTGAGCGACATCTGCTACGTGATAGCGGCACAACATGAAGCGACGCTCTCCCGGAAGTGTATCTGAGTAACGGTTCAGGGCATCAATCACCTTTGCCCTCGTGGAAGCGTTTCCCCGCGTCAACACAGGCGGATCGTCCGGGAACATCCAGGACCCGCCGTTCCTGCGCTCCGCAACCTTGGGCACAAGCGCTTTGTTGTCAGTAGCCAATGCTTTGGTCAGCGCTTTGCTAAAGACTGCTTGGGACTTCGGATCGATCTTGATCAGCGGATTCAAACGCCCAGGATAGGCATGGACCAGATTTCCAGCAATCCCATACTTTCCAGTTGTGTGAGATCGGCGCGGTAACCCTTGACGGCACGCTGCACGGCGGCGGCCCTTTCTGGGCGGTTCAGGCCATTCTCCCGCCCGGCCACGTTTACGCTTGCCACCAGGCGTTTCAGGTCCCACTCGCAGGGACCGACAGTAACCTCATCAAAATCGTTCATGTCGAAGACAACTTCTGCTGTGGCGTTCCATAAAAGCCAAAGTTGTTCAGGTGTGCGTCGCCATCGATGATCGCGGAAATTCCGCTGATGGGTGATGTGGACAGATCAGCCGCAATCACGCAGGCCGAGCCCCGCAAGAAGGTGAACGGCGAGGCTGCCATGCGCCCCATGCGCAACGGAATGAGAGCTTTTTGCCTGCCTTTATTGCTCTCAGCAATGAGCTACAGCGGGTCGGGACGATTGTTCGAGGGTACCCACGCCGCATGGACTCCCGTGGGACGGTGCGGCGCAAATCCTTGCCGTCAGCGTGTTGCTTCTGCCATGGAACTACCTTGTGGCCGAAATCACTTCTCGGCAGTGGTTCGATTTTGGCTATTGCCAGCGTGCCCTCCCCAGAATCTCATCGACTTTCTGTAACTCGCCGTCAGATCAGTTTCCGATTTTCCGTGTCTGCAGCCATCAATGACCTGCCGATAACGAAGCTAGCTGAGTTCTCGCACGACGAGAGTCCTTGAGCTTGATCAGGAAGTTGCCGACCACTGCCTGAGCGCGACAAGGGTGCAAAGCGATCAACTATCCACTTGCGCACCTGTGACTTGTCTAAGGCCGCTAAAATCTTCCGGCGCCGGAACGTGGAAAACTTCATTTGCTTGAAAGCACATATCAAGCCTCCTTCTACGGTCGCGCTCCGCGAGTTAATTCATGACCGTGGCGGCGCCCCTACAGGATTTGGGCGGATCTACTGATTTGGAGCCGTAGATTGGTCGGCCGGTTTGACCAACAGAGGTGGAAGCGCGGAGGCAATCTTCAAGTCAACCAAAAGATCTAGTCGATGCTCAAGCTGTAGAAACTTAGCGATGGTTAAAGATGAAAGTCCAGCCTTCTGGAATTCTTTGGCGTACTTCCTCTTAATGTTTGTGCGCTGGGATTCAAAGTCGAGGCTTTGATCGATCATGCCTTTTGCGTCGGCATCGGTTATGGAGGGGAACTTGTGAGCGTGAGAAGCGCGCGTCCTCAAGTAGAGGCGCCAGCAGTCCTGCGCGAAAAAATCATGAGCAACATGAGCAATCCCACCAATCAGTCGATGTCGGATCCTCTGGTACAAAAAAGATCTGCTGTTCGAGCCTATTGGAGGCCGGTTGCTGCTGCCGCTATGTTCTTGGTCGCGATTGGCGTTGTTTTATCCATTTCCTATCTCCGACGGGAATCACGCGCCATGAGCTTCGTCGAGGCAGCAATCGCCAAACACCGTATATCCGGCAACAGTAGATCGCTGGATGTGGAATCTAGTTGACCAGAGGTGGTTGCCGCGTGGTTTGCGCAGCGGGTCTCGTTCCCGTTTCGAATGCCCAACGCGGGCATCGCTGCAGATGACCGGGCGAAGTACACCCTTGCTGGCGGTCGTCTGGTGAAATTTGGCGGCGAACCCGCAGCTCTCGTGGAATTTCGGATGCCAAACAACCGTATCAGTCTGCTTGTTACCTCGGACAAACTAGCTTCTGCCACTGGCTCATCTCCTCGATTGCCATGACGAGCAGTCGCTCCTGCTCTTCTTGCCATAGGGATTCTCCTGCTGCCACCGCCGCTATGAAAAGCTCACACGATACGTTCTTGCGTCCGCAGTCTCTGCAGGAGATAAGCGCTAATCAAGTCAATCAGTTCCCATATTGATGTCCGCACGAGCGTATGTCCGGGTCAAAGCGGAGATCCGTCTAGTGTTTTCCTGCTTGACTAGCCCTCACAGTTCAGCGGTGGCTCTAGAATTCTTCGCTCTCTAACTTCACCAGTGTGAGCCACTTTAACTCTATGAGCTAAGGTGACTATTAGTGCGCCATAGAACAGATACGGAACCCGTAGTTCTGCTTTGCCCTTGCATGACGTGGATGGAGCCACGCCACCATGTGTGTCCCGGCGCTGGATAAACTTCCCGGCTTTGAACTCGCCCGTGCCCGAAGACGCCTCAGGAAGGAACCATGGCACAGACTGTGCATTCAGTGGAGCAGTCTAGGCGATTGTCTTTCCCATCACCAGACTCCCATCTGTCAGTTGCCATGTGGGGCCCTGCATAGTGCCTGCCGATCACATTTCCCTGCTCATTGAATAGTCTGGAACGGGACCGATCAGCATCCAGTTTCCCTCCACGCATCCATAGATCTGGACGCCTTTGCCTTGCGCCTTGAGCATGACCATGAGGTCTGCACAGGAACAGCAAGGACGAAAAGAACAGTCACAACGGCGTGTCTTCAACCTGATACCGAGAATGGTCTTCAACGACCGACCGACTTATAAGGACAGACGCGCGCGCAATTCATCATGGCCAGGAGAACTGATCTCCATCAAAACGCCGAATACATTTGCGCAGACTTGTCTCCTCGCTCCTCAGCTTTTCCCTTGCAGTCGTGCGGCGGACCATACATTCTCGTTACCGATGCGGGAGTGAAAGCCAACTGATTTCATAAACTACGTATTATTGAAGTCTTTGACGCGACCGCTCAACAATAATCAGGGCACTTAGTGGGGGGCCAACCTTGCGCGACAGTCTGGCCAAGGTCCAGCAACCTAGCGCAAGCGAAGAGAGCCTACGAGGAGGTTGAGATTAGAATCCCATTTCGTCGGCTGTGCCCGAATTCGAATCGAGCCATGAAAGAAGAGCACGTATGCTGCCGGTTGCCATCGCCATACAGGAGTCACCTGCACCGTAGTAGAGGTGAATCGTGTCTCCATCAGCTCCAATGGTTTGTCCGCAGGGAAATACGACGTCATTGACATCTCCTCCGCGCTCGTATGGAGCTTCAGGACCGAATATCCAGGAATCGCCTCGCTGGACGCAGACATCTGGCCTGTCCAGATCGAAGAGCGCAAGTCCCAGGCGATAGATGCTACCGGACGCCGTATGCCGGACGCCATGGTAGATCACCAACCAACCCTTTTCTGTCTCAATCGGCGGAGAGCAGAGACCTATCTTGTTGGCATCCCACCATCCACCGCGGCGTGCCTCAAGCATCACCTTGTGACTACCCCAATGCCGTAGATCTGGCGAATAGGAAATCCACATATGCGCACCGAGTGTCGTCACTGGTCGATGAATCATGGCCCAAAACCCGCCTATCCTTCGCGGTAGAAGAGCAGCATCCTTGTCCTCCGGCGGCATGATGACGCCATACCGCTCAAAGGTTCTGAAGTCCTTCGTCATCGCAAGTGAAACGCCGGGGCCACCCCGCGCAAACGAGGTGTAGGCAATGGCGTACTGCTGCAGTTCAGGAACATAGGTGATCCGTGGGTCTTCGATACCCCAGATCTCTTCAGGAAACTCACGCGGGCTCGCCATCAATGTTGGTTGAGCGTCTATGCGCCATCCGTCGACTCCATTCGCAGAGCGGGCAGCACAGAGATGCGAGAGACCTCGCCGGTCTTCTACTCGGCAAAGCAGCAACGTATCGCCGTCGGGAAGTTTCACGGCGCCCGCATTGAAAACGCTATTAATCGGATACGGCCAATCTTTACGGCTCAGGATCGGATTCGCGGCGTGACGAGTGAACAAGGAAATCTCTTCGCTCATGTTTGAACTCGGCTGTTTGGCGGAGCGATCTTCACGCGACACCGTCGGACGGGCAATTGCTGTCAAATGGAAACACTCGTTTCTTGGTTCAAGTTTTCTACGTTTGTGATTTCGATATTTTGCATCTCGAGAAGAGCCATCAGGAATGAAAGCGTCGATTCGGCTCCCTGGTTTTCATTCACGCGATCTGGATGAAGCCCATCTTTACAACCGCCGGTTACTGCGTCGTAGAGTGGAACTTGCAGGTCGTTCTCCCCAAGAAACCAACGAAAAGCACACCACGCCTCTTCGAGCCATTGCTGCTCATGGGTGATTTGGTACGCCAGAACACATGCTGCGATCGTCGCGCAAGCCTCTACTGGTTGCTGATCGAAACGCGCTTTAATACCGCCTGCAACAGCAAAGCCCCTGGAACCTATCGGAACGAAGACCACGTCATGGCCGCGATGCTGCTCAGCGACAAGCCATCGAAGGGACTCAAACCCTGCTTCTATCATCCGCGCGTTCTTACTGCGCCATCCTGCTATGAGCAACGCTTGTGACAATCTGGCGTTCGAGTAGGAAAGGCTCTTCTCAAACCACTGCCATGACTCTGACTGAGTATGCTCATAGGCAGTCAGCAATCGATTTGCGAGGACATTACGGGAGTCCTGAATCACTCTGTCTCCCGGAAACCAATCGAGATAGGCTTGCATACCTAGTATTGAGAACGCCCACGCTCGCGGGCTGGTAAACGTTAATGTGACTGAAGCGGAAGCTTCAAAGAGTCTGCCCGCTGCACCTCTGAGGCCCGCGTCCTCCGAATTCCCGAGCACCGTTCCCAAAGCCCATAGTGCGCGACCGTGACTGTCTTCTGAGCCGACTTCTTCCTGCCACTCCCGTCCGTAGCTTAGAAAGTTCCTAAATCTGCCCGTCTTGTCATGGAACGCGAGCCAGAGAAAAGCGAGGTAGCGATGGGACAGCGTTGCATGCTCATCGCTGCTGCCGGACGGAAGAGAATCTTTGAGCATTGTTGCGACAATTAGCGCACGGGCGTTGTCATCTGTTGTATAGCCCTCATTGCAGTTAGGTAGAGAGAAAATGGCATGCTGCAAGATGCCGGTGTCGTCTGTCATCTTCGAAAGATGGGCGGTACTCAGTTTCGGCAAACGGTCTGTAGCTTTAGGGACGAAAAGATCTTGCAGTGCAGGACGGGGACGGAGCATGCGTTCAATACGCGCACGTTGAAAGCTCGCCATATAAGCTTGCGCAGTTTTTTGCCATGTCGTGCCGCGGGAATGAAGATAGGCCCGCTTCCGCATCGCATGCCGCTCGGCGTCGTTATCCAGCAGTTTGATAGTTGCCTCTGCAATTGAATCCGGATCATTAAACGGAACAATCACGCCGCGGCCGTCAGCAAGAAGCTCTTTGGCATACCAGTACGGCGTAGAAATGATCGCTTTCCCAGCTCCGAGAGCAATAGCAAGTGTGCCTGAAACAACCTGTGCTTCTTGACGATAAGGGGTGATATAGATGTCTGCCGAGCCCACATGCTCGATTAGTTCTTCTGAACTTACAAAGCGATTGTTGAAGATCACATGCGAAGAGACGCCCAGTTCCTCCGCCAGCGCCTGCAATCCTTCTCTATATTTCTCGCCTTCGAACCGCCTGATATGTGGATGCGTTGCTCCGGAGACGATGTAAACCACGTCTTCATGCTCTTCAAGAATTCTTGGAAGGGCGCAGATCACATTTTCGATCCCCTTGTTTGGAGAAAGTAATCCGAACGTAAGTAGTACTGGTTTTCCCTGAGTTCCAAACAAATCTTTGAAATAATTGGGATCCGTGAATGGAAAATCCGGCACGCCGTGCGGTATCAGGTCGATTTTTCCAGAGGGCACGCCGTACACTTCCCGTAAGAGCGTTGAGGCGTGTTCACTCATTACAATCAATCGATCCGACAGATGCGCTATCTCTTCAAGGACAGCGCGTTGATTTGCATCCGGATCACTTAGAACCGTGTGAAGGGTTGTCACCAGGGGCATCTTCAGCTTCCGAAGTAAGGCCAGTACATGACTGCCGGCTGGCCCTCCGAAGATTCCGTATTCATGTTGTAAACAAACCAAGTCGTTTCCATTGAAGTTAAGAAACTCGGCGCCTCGCTCGTATGAAGATTTATCTTCCTGGGTTAGCTCGAGCCGCACCCGTTCGGGGTAATCGTATGTTGAATCCGGGTCGTTGACGGGAATCGCAAAGAGTCTCGCACTGCCGTATCGATCAGCAATTGCAGTGCAAAGGTCGGTAGTGAAGGTCGCGATTCCACATTGGCGCGGTAGGTAGTTGCCCACGAACGCTAGACGGGTTGGCAGTGGCAATACTGCCGAATCTTCCTCTGGTTCAGAAGATCTGGAAAAAGACATACGTGCCTGCTTTCATCACTGCTTCATAGAGCAGTGTCAAGAGTGAATGCGCGAAGGCATGTCAGACAAACTAAGCACTCGAAGTACGCTTGGCCTACGGACCCCTGAGAAGACTCGTGTCTCCAGCGTGAAGCAGAAAAACATTTGGCTATCATCTAGCTGGAGCGAAGGATGAGTCTAAAACTCGGCCTATCTCAGAAATCTCACCAGGTCGTATTCAGGCGAGATGAACGGACAGATCCGGTATAGGATCCTGTACTTATTGTCTACGCGAAAGGTGCGCGTCGGAGCTAAGCAATGGACAACCGAAGGCAAGAAGAATGGCCCTGCTTCTAGATCAACCATACGCCTGAAAAGCGTATCGTGCCGTTCAGTAGAAGTGAATCTGTAACTCATCCATTACCAACTCAACGAAAAGGCAAGCATTTCGATTTGGCTGTTGGAAAATAATGAGAATCTTTTACAGCAGGGCAACCATTCCCTTGTGGAAGAGATTGATGTGCCCCAAAGACTTGGGCATGGTGCGGAACACATTAGCGCGTAGACTTGCGTTATGCAGCGTTTTCTCATCAATACAGAAGTTCGTTTGGCGTCAATAAACTCGCAGATTGATTCGCTCCAGTCGAGACTAAGCGGATCCAAGATTGATGGCCGTAGACAATCTATCGGTCCTGTCGAAACATCGATGCTGGAAATAGAACTGGCCGAACTTCGAATAGAACATGCCAACATCATAGCCAAGCTTCCTATGTAGGAATTCGCTCGTCCTACCGCTCTATTCAACTTAAGCCCTTCGTCCACGAACGCTTGGGGTGTCAGTGCGGCAACGGACGATAGCGTCCATCACCTTGTGGTGCTGCAAGGCCAGGTGCGATCCGTGCCGTTCGGAGAATCCGCTGCCCGATGCGCGAATGATGTCGGTCACCTCGAGGGTGAGCCGGCTCATCGCTTCGCGCGTCTCCTGGAGTGTTTCACCTCTTCGGTTCTGGATACATCGATCGCCTCCAGCGGACTGGCAACCGCGTGCAGATGGCGTCGCGACAGATGCAGGTACACCGTAGTATCCGCGAGCTTGGCATGTCCGAGCAGCTGCCGTCAAAGTCTGTCCGGAGATGCTGTTGTTCTTCATCAACGCTGCGTTGCCAATCACCGTCAAATTGCCTTCGACAATGCCGACGACACCATGGCCCGTCTGCGATTCAAAGCTCTCCAACTGCGGCAGGTTCAGACCGTGCTGTTGAGCATAGCGAACTACAGCCGCAGCCAGAGGATGTTCGCTGGCGCGTTCGAGTGCAGCAACAATTCGAAGCACACGATCCTCAGAGGTAGGCGGATTGTCTCCGATGACGTCAATGCTGCTCTCTGGCGGGAGGAGAAGATGAGTGACCTCGGGGCGACCTGCCGTAATCGTGCCGGTTTTGTCGAGCACCACCGTGTCAACCTTCTCGGGCTTTTGGAGTGTCTCTCCACCTTTGATGACAAGCCCAAAAGTAGCTTCCCGCTCTTTTGCCACCATCACCGCAGTGGGGACGGCCAGGCCCATGGCGCAGGGGCAAGCGATCACGAGCACAGTGACCGCTGCGGTAAAGCCCTGCATAATTCCCAAGCCAGGTGCAAAGAAGTGCCATGCAAAGAACGTGACGATTGCGATGCCCAAAACGGTCGTACAGAGATCGCACTGATACTGTCAGCGAGTCTCTGAATCGGCGCATGCGATACCTGAGCTTCGCGCAACAGCCGGACGGTCTGTGCCAAGGTGCTGTCCGCACCGAGGGTCGTGGCACGATAATGGAAGGTCCCGGTCTGATTGAGAGTGCCACCCATGACCCGGTCGCTTGCAGTCTTTTCAACCGGCAAGGATTCTCCCGTGAGCATGGACTCATCCACACTGCTCTTTCCGTAGACAATTTCGCCGTCGGTCGGAATGCGTTCTCCTGGACGCACCAGGATGAGGTCGTCGCGCTGAATGGCCTCCAGAGGCAGGTCATATTCCGCGCCATCTCGCAGAACACGTGCAATTTGCGGTTGCATTTGCACGAGCTTCCGTAATGCGACGGCAGTCTGGCCTTTAGCGCGGCTCTCGAGGGTGTTGCCTGTCAGCACAAGGCCGATGATCAAAAATGCCTGCTTCGAAGTAAGTATCAGGGGCGATGCCGTGTGCCAGAAAGAAGTCTGGGCTATGGTTGTAACAGCTGGGTAAAGGAACGCGGTTCCGGTACCGAGGTCGACAAGCGTATTCATATCGGCCGTCCTTCATGCCGGGGCGGCACACCAGCCCACTATGCGTCTTCCTCGACGCCATGGCGTGATGATTGCCCTTACGGTGTCCGCACCGTTCATTGGTGCATTTCGTGTCCCAGTGATTCGCCATAAGGACACTTTTAAGACTTCGGCGGAATTGCGGCAATTCCCGGCAAAAACAGTAGTTGTTCGTTCCAAATCGTCCTGAGGTCGTGTACGCTAGCTCCTGTCCAGACAAAGGTTCCGAAATCGACCCCCCGACTTGAGGCACTATCGCCAAAGATTGGAGAGTACGGAATGAAGACCGATATTTTGATCGCTGGAGCAGGACCTGTAGGACTAACCATGGCGTCCGAGCTGGCCCGTTACGGATTGTCAACTCGAATCGTCGACAAAAATGATGCACGGACAGATAAATCGAAGGCTCTAGTGTTGTGGGCTCGTACTCTCGAACTTCTCGATCGTATGGAAGCCGACTTTGCGGACCAGTTTATTCGCGCTGGATTGAAAACCGAGAGCGTCAATATCTTGTCCGGCAACGATGAAATCGCCCACCTAGATATGACAGGTGTGGACTCCACCCATAAGTTCGTCTTGATGATTCCTCAGAGCGAAACGGAGCGGCTCTTGGAAGAACATCTTGCCCTCCTCGGCGTGAAGGTGGAACGCCAGACGGAATTGAAAACTTCCAAGAAAAGGCGGAGGGCGTGTCCTGCACTTTGGGACGCCCGGACGGGAACCGCACCATCAAGGAAGCCACGGTCAAACGCTTCTTCTACAACACCCACCAACAACACAAAGCGCACTTGTCCGACTTCATCGCAGCCTACAACTTCGCCAGACGACTCAAGACACTACGCGGCCTCACACCCTACGAAGCCATCTGCAAACTCTGGACCCACGACCCAGACAGATTTACACTCGACCCAATCCATCAAATGCCGGGACTAAACACCTAGGCTACGGGAATACGCCGCGATTTGTCCTTTATGCCCAACCTGAGAGCGTACCTCCGCGCTTGCTGGAAAAATACACCAAAATCGTTGAACCGATAGCGCGCATGCCATTCCACGCCGGTGGTCTTTGGATTGTCCGTCCGGATGGATATGTTGCTCTGTCTGCCAAGGCCGATAGTTGGCCTGCGGTTGAGTCTTATCTAGCCCAACTCGCTCAATAAACTTTTACTCGCCAGACAACGCTTTCTCGAGTCAAATGAAACCAGCCCGCCACTTGCCACGGAAACAGCGACTCCCGAGTCACTCCGCGAGCACGTCAGCTTCCAGCTACTGAGCTGTACCGGAACATCCGTTACACACATGGATCGAGGACATCCGACACCCCTACCCAGAATAATATTGTCCAAAATATCAGTTACTTTGCCCTTTATGGCTTTCCAGAGTCGCACGCGGCAAGCGCATCGGCGTATTTCAAGGTGAAGTATCTTGCAGCTTTTATCTGTGCCATCCTCAACAATCAGCCAATGGGCTTTTACTCATCTGCTGTGCTGGTGAAGGAAGCTCAACGGCATGGCCTGCGTGTGAAACCGATCGACGTTCAGACGTCGGATTGGCCTTGCACTATCGAATACGAATCAAACGGAACCTTGTCTTTGCGATTGGGACTGAGTTATGCGAAACGTCTGCGGAAGCGGTCGGCAGAAGCACTCGTAGGATCTCGCGCGCTGGATGGTCCCCCTTCTGCTCGGCGGAGGATCTTGCCGTGCGCGTCCCGCCGCTGGACAGGAAAGAACTCACGCTCCTTGCCCGAATCGGAGCGTTGAATAAGATCGAAGGAATTGCCCATCGCCGGGATGCTTTCTGGCCAGTGGAACGCGCCGGCAAGCTAGAGGGGCCTCTACTCAGACAGCAGAGCGACTGGTTGAAAGATGATTCTAAAACATTGCCGCTCCGACAGATGGACCTCGAAGAACGCCTTGTCGCTGACGATGCCGGAACTGGTCTCACGATCGACAGACACCCTATGTATCGCCGGCGCCCTGAGTTGCGATGACTGGAGCTTTGACGGCGGACGAGTTGCCGGAGTGCAAAGATGGGGTGTTCTGCGAACTGCCGGCTGCGTCATCGCTCGGCAGCGTCCTGGTACGGCCAAGGGGGTTCATTTTTATCTCAATGGAAGATGAAACCGGCATCGCCAATGTCATCGTCACACCGGATCTGTATGACCGAGATCGCTTGGTGGTCACTCGCAGTAAGTTTCTATTCGTCGAAGGAATACTTCAAAACCAAGACAATGTGCTCCATGTAAAAGCGGTTCGCTTTGCTGGAATTATCCAGCAGCGGGTTGGAACTGCAGTCGCACGATTTTCATTAACCTTTAAGAAGTTTGTTATTGCAGGAGCTTTATATTTTTCAGTGATGGCGTTAGAGTGTGCTCGCGATGTGCGACTAAATAAAGGAAAGCACGGCGCGCATGCATTCGTGATCACCTATGATCTTTCAAATCCGGCATCTGCGGAGAACCTCCATGCAGAGGTCTTAAGGCGTGGAATTAAAATTAATGCTCTCGTGAATAATGCAGGCTCCAGCTTCTACGGACCGTTTATCGAAACTGAGCTTGCTACTGGACATGGACATGATTAAGTGAATCTTACGAGTCTTGTGGTGCTCACAAAGCTTTTCTGTGCGACATGGTAAGTCGGCAAAGCGAGACGAATTCTGAATGTTGGATCGACAGCTTCTTTTGGACCCGGGCGGTCATTGAGCACGCAGAAATCCTCAAAGCCGCGATACGTATCGTAAGGACGCAGATCGAAGCGGTCGATGACAAGCGCGAGGGGTCTTCGGAGAGGCGGTTGGGCGGGACGTCGAGGCCGCATTTTGGGCTACCTTAAAGCAGAAGAATTCATTGGCAGCGAGCTGGGGTATTCGTTCTGTTCCCAGAATTTCACAATATGCGTGGCGCTCCCGGTAGCTCTTGGGAAGAGTCGATGCATAGCCTTGCCGAGCGCGACGGAGGCACTTTCGTCGCGCACCAGAATCTTCAGCTGCACGCTGTCCACGCGCTGCGTTGCACTCTGAGGAAACAGCCTGTCTGAGATGAAATCCGGCCATTATTGCCAGTAGCTCAGACTACCGGTCTCTCGTTTTAGCGGTTTCCGAAGCGATCTTTTCAATCACAAGTCCATGTGAGCCGTTACGCGCGTAGTCTCTACCAACAACCGTGATGCGCTCTCCTGCGAACGGCATCAATTTTGAGTTCTGTGAGGAAGAGGGCGTTCGGCTGTCGATCGGCAGAAAGATAGTGCCATCATCGCGCAGGATTACTAGAGGTGATCCGTTTCTAGCGCACGCCTTGGCACAAGCCGCTCCAATTGGCTTGTCGAGGCCCTTCGTATAGGCGCACGCGGAGTCAATCACCCAACCCGAGACTGTCACCTTACTACCAAGATCTGAGGCTGGTGCTGTACAGGACATAAACGCCATCATTATTTTCAGAAATCCTCGCGAATGCAAGACCATAACCATCCTCCCAAAAACCTCATTTGAGGCGAGCGCCCTAGGTGTTCCAGCGCCGCAACATGGTAACTCAGCGCTCGCCGAATTTTCCTCTCATTGCCTCGACGGATGGAGCGTAAAGATTTTCTTCTCTGATTCTTTGCAAGTAACCCTTCGGTCATCAACAGGATGGATAGCTGAAGACGCGCTCCACTTAGCGCGAAGGGGTTTTCAATGCTAAGCACTGTTCTCGACAAGTGAGATTCCGCTCGCGGATCGTGATGGGCAAGCCTGTCTCAGAAAAAAGAGCTTTCGGCTGAGAGTTTCTTGCTTCCGGCTGGACGCACGTTGACGCTCAGAACTTCGCGTTAGATGTTGACGCAGTCCCATCTCAACGACGACGTCGCGGCGGTCGGAAGCTGAGTAAGCCGCTTTCACGTAAGCGGGCTGCACGTCCCTGAGTGAGATAGCGATTTTCATCGATCGAGAATCCGAACCCAGGAAAATGGTTGATAGACAATACTCGACAGAGTCAGCGGAGGTATGCCCTTAAGGCACTTCGCTAAGAATGTTTCCGAAAATGACGTCGACGGCAGCGCAAGCCAATCGCTCGAGCTCGGCATCATTTTCATGCTTACCGACTCCCGCCAGCAGACGGTATAGGGTGTCTCCCGTCAATGAGTCGTGAAGCATCACGGCCATGCGTTCAATCGGAACCGTTGTTCTTCGCAGTTCGTCCCGATGACTTTCCAACACAGATCGTATGATCGAAGCCGTTCTGGCGGGACCGTGCGTGTACCACGCCTCTCCTACTTCGGGACAGTTCACGGCCTCGCCGATGGCGAGACGATGAAGCTCCACAGACCGTTTTGCGGTGATGAGCTTCAAGATGTGAAAAGAGAGTTTCTTTAGACTCCCTTCAAGGTTCAATCCTGTGTAATCGATCTTCGTGAGAGGTTCATTCGACTCGCGGCACAGGTTCTCGATACTGCTGATGAACAACCCACACTTCCCACCGAATTCGCTGTAGACCGTACTCTTCGAACCGCCAGCCAGCTCGACGATCTTGTCGACAGTGACGCCCTCATAGCCGCGTTTCAGAAACAAGTCTGCTGCGACTCTTTGAAGCTTGCCGTTTCGAACCTCTCCTCGCGACCTCTTTTTAGGCATTCATCCCCCAATGCATCAAAGAAATATTCAATGCGATCCACAGCTTGGATTCTCCCGTATCAACAGAATTTTATGCGACTTCTTTCTTCAGACCCCACTCTGGATTGCCGGCCTGTAGCGTTGTCGTTAAGTACTTTAGTGATGTACTGTACCGTACAGTACATTTTTGCTAGAATCAATAGCGAAGCATACGGAGAGTGCATGGAAAACATATCCAATGATTCGCTCGTCCACCCAATCGCTGACCGATGTGTTCGCGATTCAAAGGGAAATAGCTATGCGCGGATTACCTGAACCCAAAGCGCAATTAACGCTCAGCGTTGTGCATCCCGCTGAGCTGAGCAGCGAAACCCAGCAGACACCGGGGTCGCTGAGGTTGTCTGCCATTGCAGCAATGCATGGGATCGCCTCCTCGTTATGGGCAGGCATATTTGTGGTCGAGCCCTTAGCGAAGACCGGCATTCACCACCACGGCGAACAGGATACCGTCGTTTACGTCCTCGAAGGAGAGGCTTGCGTGCGGTGGGGCGACTTCGGAGAGCACTCGGCCACTGTTGAGGCGGGCGATTTTCTGCATGTGCCGAGTTGGTTGCCACATCAGGAACTCAACCCTTCGAAGGAGCACCCATTTCGATGGGTGGTGGTGCGAAGTACGCCAGAGCCGATCGTTGTTAATTTGCCTGACGATTTCTGGACGCCAACTAATTCAAAAGAGAGGAAATGATGAATACGAGAAGAGATTTCTTGAGCATTACTATCAAAGGATCGGCCATGGCGGTGGCGACAGCAGTTCTGCCCAGAGCCGCTTCTGCGTCAGGTGCATCAGAAATGATTGGGAGCAGCAGTATGGAGCAGGCTGTCAGCAGCAGCAACAAAGGGCACTATAAGCCGCCTTTCAGATTTGGTATAGGAGGGGTTCCGCTCGGAAATGAATTCGCGGTCGTTACCGATAAAGATGCGTATGCCACCATCGAAGCCGCCTGGAATGCCGGGGTTCGTTACTATGACATGGCTCCGTGGTACGGATTGGGTTTAGCTGAGCGTAGATACGGCAACTTTCTTCACAACAAAAATCGAAGTGAATACGTCCTCTCCTCGAAGGTCGGCAAGCTCCTCAAGGCATCGAAGACCGCGAAGAATAAGGAGTATTTCCCGTTTTCTCCCTCGCCGAACGATGTGGTCTACGATTACACGGCGTCTGGCGTGCGACGTTCCATTGAAGACAGTCTGCAAAGACTCGGTATTGACAGCCTCGACATCGCCTTCGTGCATGACATCTCGTCGGACAACAAGAATCTTCCGACACCCTGGCAGGAGCAGTACGAGATTGCCCGAAAGGGCGCATTTCCTGAACTCACCCGCATGCGGGAAGAGGGATTGATCAAAGGCTGGGGTATCGGCGTCAACACGCCAGAGCCAATTATGCGACTGCTTGAGGTCGCAGATCCGGATGTATGTCTTCTGGCCTCTCAGTATTCTCTGATCGACCACAAGAATGCCCTGGATCAAGTGTTTCCGGCGGCCAAGACCAAGAGCGTGTCTTTCGTGATCGGCTCATCACTCAACGCAGGGTTTATCACGGGAAGTCCACGCTACAACTACGGGAAGGAGTCATACAAGATTCCGCCTGCCTTTCTTGAAAAACGCAAGAGGCTTCGCGAGGTTGCAAGTAATCATGGAGTCGATCTCCGGACTGCGGCGCTTCAATTCTCTGCCGCGCCTGACAGCGCTGCAGCCCTGGTTGTAGGCGCCAGCAGCGAACAGCAGATCCTTGCGGATTACACCTCCATGCAAACCAAAATTCCTGCCGAGTTCTGGGCAGAACTCAAGGCTCAGAATCTGATCGAGCAAAATGCGCCGGTGCCAGCCTGAGGTCGGCGATAGGCTTGCCATACATTTCCAAATTCTCAACACGAAAAGGAGCAGTCTTATGAAGAAGGAACAGATTCTTTCAACCGCAGCTGCCGCAGCTGCCGGCACGTTCAACATCGGTGGGGATCTCACGGTCAACCGGATGGGCTATGGCGCGATGCGCATTACCGGGCCAGGCGTCTGGGGACCACCCGTAGACAAAACCGCTGCGCTTGCAACCCTGCGGCGGGCGATTGAACTCGGTGTGAATCTGATTGACACGGCCGACTCCTACGGCCCTGGCACCTCTGAAGAGCTGATCGCGGAAGCACTCTACCCATATCCAGTTGGATTAGTGATCGCAACCAAGGGCGGATGGGAGCGCCCGGGCCCGGGCCAATGGACGCACAATGCAAGCCCGAAACATCTCGCCGAAGCGCTGGAGGGGAGTCTGAAGCGTCTGCAATTGGGTCGTATCGACATCTATCAACTTCATGCTCCCGATAATGCTGTCGCTTTCGAGGCGTCTGTAGAAGCGTTGGCCAAGCTGCGTGAGCAGGGTAAAATTCGTCATGTCGCGCTCTCAAATGTGACTCGTGAACACATTGAGAGGGCACGCAAGATCGTTCCGATTGTCTCTGTGCAGAACCGCTACAGCTTTGCGGACCGGGAATCTGACTTCATCGTGGATTATTGCGAGGAACACAATATCGCGTTCCTTCCGTGGGCTCCCCTCGGTCAAGCGAAGGAGGCACATGACGCCATCAAGAAACTTGCGAACGACCTTGATGCAACTCCCTTGCAGGTTGCATTGGCATGGTTACTCAAACGTTCCAAAGTGATTCTGCCTATTCCCGGAACATCTTCGGTCAAGCACCTGGAGGAGAATATCGCTGCTGCGGGTCTTAAACTCCCGCAGGCTGCTTACGACCGGCTGTCCGCTGTAAGCCATGCACCTGCAAGTCTACGTGGCTGAAACTCATGCCAAACTTCGCGTTGTTGCTTCTTACGTAAGGCCACGCGTAATCAACCGTGCCTTTCTAAAAGTTTGCCGGTATCATGCTCCAAACGCGACATTTTGCGTGCTTATTCGGTTCAACTCTCAAAAGTCTGATTTTTTGAGTGGCCGTTATCATCATTGTCTAGGGTGGGGTAGATGCAAATAGGGTGCGGGACATTGAAAGCGGCTCTGTTGAGTGGCTTTCTGACGCTTCTTTTGGCAGGCGACGTTCAAGGGCAGAATTCTCCAACGGCAAAGATGGCATCGGAGTCGCAGACCGCGGGCGGCCAAGTCTTCGCGACACGATGTGCATCTTGCCATGGCACTACCGCGAATGGAGGCGAGTTCGCACCTTCGATTGTGGACCGCGTGCCCCTGCGTACAGACGACGAACTTGCAAGGTTACTGCATGATGGCCTGCCATCGGGCATGCCGGCTTTTCCGGACATCATAGGTCAGGAGCGTACAAGCCTGATCGGCTTCCTGCGAACCCTACAGCCATCTCACGGGGCGGCCATGGCAAGCGCCTCAGTGAGGCTACAGGATGGAAAGATGCTTCAAGGTATCGCGCTGAACCGCTCAGCAAGCGATATGCAACTGCTGGGGAATGACCATAAGCTTTATCTTCTGCGAAAAACGAGCTCTGGTCAGTACAGGACTGTAACCTCGCAGTCAGACTGGCCGAGCTACAACGGGCAGACTGTCGGCAGTCGTTACAGCGAACTGAAGCAGATAACCAACACGAATGCTTCTCAATTACAGGCAAAGTGGATCTTTACCTTGCGAAACACCAGGGAAGTTCAGTCGACCCCAATTGTCGTCGATGGAGTGATGTATGTAACCTCTGCCAACGAGTGCTACGCGCTCGATGCAGGCAGCGGCCGTCAGATATGGCATTATCAGCGCTCACGCACGCCGGGTATCACCGGTGTGGCTGCAGGAGGCGCGAACCGGGGCGCGGCGGTCGCTGGCGATAAAGTATTTATGGTCACTGATAATGCTCACCTGATCGCGCTGAACCGATTCACTGGAGCGCTCGTGTGGGAGACCGAGATGGTTGACTGGCATAACAATTACAACGCCACCGGTGCACCACTTGTGGTTGGCAAAATGGTGATATCCGGCATCGCTGGCGGAGATGAGGGCGCGCGGGGATTTGTGGCGGCATACGATCAAACGTCAGGCAAGGAGGCATGGCGTTTCTGGACCGTGCCGAAACGTGGTGAACCGGGTTCGGAAACATGGCAAGGAACAGGAATTGATCATCCGAGCGGTGCGACCTGGATGACGGGAACCTATGACAAGGATCTGAACACCCTCTACTGGCCTGTCGGCAATCCCGGTCCAGACCTGATCGGAGACGATCGAGCTGGCGATAACCTCTATACCGACTCGATCGTGGCGCTCGATCCAGAGACTGGCAAGTTGAAATGGTACTTCCAGTTCACCCCACATGACGTGCATGACTTCGACGCTATGGCGCCGCCGTCGCTGATCGATGCATTGTGGGAAGGTAAGCCGCGCAAGCTGATGGTTCAGGCCAATCGTAACGGCTTCTTCTACGTGCTGGACCGCACCAATGGCAAATTCTTGTTGGGACGCCCCTATACCAGTAAGCTGACCTGGGCAACAGGCCTTACTCCCGAAGGCCGCCCAATTATCGCTCCGGGTCACGAACCTACGCATGAAGGCGCACTGATCTGCCCATGGCTAAACGGTGCGTCAAACTGGTATTCGGCCTCCTACAATCCGCTTACCGCGCTGTACTACGTCCAGACCAATGATAAGTGTGGCATCTACACACGTACCGATATGCAGTATCAACAGGGCCGCGGCTTCATGGGGGGCTCATTCAGTTCCGATCCGGCCGACCCGGGACGACGTGTCTTGCGTGCATTCGATATCCATACGGGCAAGGCGGTGTGGGAGCTTCCCCAGACAGGCTCTGGAGATACTTTTGGCGGTGTGCTCAGCACAGCTGGCAACGTAGTTCTATACGGAGCCGACGACGATTCTTTTTCAGCTGCAGACGCAAGGACAGGCAAGTCACTTTGGAGGTTCCAGACCAGCCAGCCGCCGCATGCCTCGCCGATGACTTATTTATTCGACAACAAACAATACGTTGCTGTCGCAACCGGCTCGGACATAATAGCGTTCGGCCTGCCGAACTAGCGGCCACGCCAAAATATATTTGGGAGCCAATCTCTCTCGTTGGTGAATTGTGTTTAATGTCGATGGCTTCACGAGGAGGGGGGGCCGATTCCAACGCGCCGGACGCAAGCTTTCATTATTTGCGATGACGGACCAAAGACGCTTTTGCCGCGTAAGTCCCTACGTCTGCCGACATGCAGCATTAGTTGATCTCCATCCTGCGCGCAGCTGAACTCCATTCTGCGAAACCCTCCGCGCTCATAGGCGAAGGTCGTTCCATCGTCCTGATAGAGAGTTCCGCGGCAGTTGCCTCCGGGGTAGACTCGCAAGGTCAGTGGGCCATTTGGCACATCGTTCGTACTCTGTACCAGAGGCTGCATCGGCACAATAGCTCCTTCACGAACGAACACCGGCAAGACCTCGAGCTTCGGCTGGATCATGATCGAAGTCCCTTCTACTTTTTCCCGGTTTCATCTGCATGTCCGATGATTTTCTCTCCCGTCAGAAGTCGTACCAGCCAGTCGATGGTAACAACGCCGTGTAACTATCGAGCCTGTCCGGGAAAGGTGACGGCACCACCAACAGATCCCGCCCGAAGAGAAACTCGCCCTAAGTGTCGAGATCAATGGGATGAAGGTCAGTGGTTGCGCGTGGAAATTCAAAAACAGTGGCCCGAGCGCAGCCGGTTTGCAATCTCCAGCACGCGAGTCTCTAGAACATAACTGAATCGCGACTGCTGAAAGCCGAGCGACTATAGCGGTGGCAACGGTGTGGGACCCGTCAGCCACGCATAGTCCTCGAGAACCTGCTTCGCGTCCGGATCATAGAGCACGTAGTAATTAAGGGGACCATCTTCGGCGCCAAAAGAATATGCGGTATGGGATTACTTGCCGAAATCAAAACTGTCCTCCAGTGGTTGTGAATAAAGTTCCTACCGCTCTGCCCCGACAGACACTGAGGAAGAAAGGGATGCTTTTATAGATCGTGTCCGTCGATTCCGGAAAGCCGAACCAATCTGTGTTCCACATCGAGTATGCTCCGCCTCGACGGCCTAAGGATCGGGCTTATCCCCCAAGCCAAAATAATGCTCCTCGGGAGGCATCGTTTTGTAAATCCGAAAGGCGCTTCCATGAAATTCAATGGGGCGATTTGGATCGTCTTTTTGGACGACAGCTCCGTTCAGGTCCGTAATCGTAAGTTGCGACGTCTCCCAGTCCACTCGAACTCGTACCGCTTTGGTTCGAAAACCCGATACTTCCACTGTCCTGTTCCTGCGTGGTCGGTACACTGTTCGTCCGGGCTTCGGGAAGAACTTCCCCTTGCTATCCGGACTCGAAGAATGTCGTCCCTCAGAGCCGTGATCCGGATAATCAACCCTTCACTTCTAGCCTCAAGACATTGCTCAACACGGCGCTGCGGGTTAACTTGCTCGCAATGACGGTGGTAGACGATCTCCCTCCTTCAACGACAGGAGGTCGCTTCACTTGCTGAGGACGTGCAGTTATCGGAAAAAAGAGAGACATTTCCAATTTGGGTCATTGATTGAGTCATATCTTGATCGCGGTAACCCCGCGACGATGTTTGAGCCAGATCCTTTGTCGCCCGCGGAACGGAACGACGACATCAAGCCATCGTGGAGTCAGTCAGGTTGGCGGAGAGCCGAAAGGCTATCCCAATAGGTTGAGGAGAATGATCATTCCGCGTCGAATGCTAGATGTTTTCTGCTTATCTGGTTGTGTCAGCCGGCTGGCTTTGAAAAACTTATTCGACGAGCTTGCGAAAGCCGAGACGGCGGCAATCTCATAACCGAGTGTGGCGAAGTGGTATCTGCGGTATTTGACGAGATCGTGATACGGTGGAAATGTCACTGGCCCGACATGGGCTTTGGCAGATGTATGGTGTCACATCAACACCATCCGCTGCTGAAAGGGCGTATGGCATTCAATTTGTGCAATCTGGCTCTCAAAGCATTGACGGCAATGCTCTCTGGAAAGAAAGAGTGCGAGCAGTGATTCCATCACAGACGAATCGAATTCCTACTCGCCGAATGCCGTTTGATCCGGCTGCTGCGGTCACAGGTATCGGAAGTCTGCCACTCACCTCTATGGCAGCGGCAATTCAGTCAGTTGCCGAATTTTCGTCCGAGATTCCCTTCTGGCCGCAGATGCCGCGACTCTCAGAACAGGAGAGTGTTATCGGCCAAGGCCTGGGTGCTGTCGCAGATCTGATAGAGCCTCGCAACGAAGGCTACGGATATCAGGTAAAAGAGGGCCGGCTCGATTCAGTGATCGAGATCCTTCACCGGAATAGCGGAGAGTTGACGCCAGCGAACGCATCAGGCTTTGGTGCGTTCGAAGAAGCGTTGTCATCCGGCCTGTTCAAGTCTGCGACCGCCGTCAAGGGACAGATTGAGGGTCTAGTGACGCTGTCGGCCTATCTGTATTATCGGGGCCGGCCGTTTCTGTCTGATCCTGCGCTTTTTGCAGCAATCGCATTTCATGTCTCGCAAATCATCTGCTGGCAGATTGATCGCCTGAAATCTGCCGGCCTGCCTGTGCTGCGATTTGTCGATGAGCCTGCTTTGTGCCTCGAGGCATCCGCCGCAAACCCTATCGCAGAGGAACAGAGGCTCAACGCATTAGCGATCACACTGAATGACGCGCGAACTCACGGAGCCTACGCCGGACTTCATTGCTGCGCGGCGCGCCCGTTCGAGCGCATGTTCCGCGCAAAGCCGGATATCCTCTCGTTCGATGCTCATGAGGGACTTGAGTCGTTTTTGGCCGATCCGCATGCGCTCGACTTCGTGTATCAAGGAGGAACAGTCGCCTATGGATTGGTGCCCACAAGACCGCACCTGAACGCCGTCGATTCAGCAAGCATTTTTATCCGCTGGCTGGAAGCAGCATCTCTTACGGGCAATCCCCAGAAGCTTGCTGAGCGAGCCATCATCACAGCAACCTGTGGACTTGGCCTGCTCGATACTCCTTCTGTAGTGGAGTCCTTCAACGTCGCGCATGGTGTGAGCAAACTGATCAGACGCTTGGCTGGAACATCGGAAGAAAAATGCTTCGAGGATAGCTAACCTGCAGGATCGTAGTTTAGGTTAGGTCCAAGCCATCGCTCAACCTCTGCCACGCTCATCCCCTTACGTTCGTGATAGTCAGCGATCTGATCGCGGTCAATCTTGCCCAGACTAAAATAGCGTGATTCCGGATGGGCGAAGTAGAGCCCGCTCACGCTCGAGCCCGGCCACATCGCAAATGACTCCGTAATCAGCATTCCGGTGTTCGCCTGCACATCAAGCAAACGCCAGATCGTGCCCTTCTCCGTGTGATCCGGGCACGCTGGGTAACCCGGGGCCGGCCTTATCCCCCGATACTTCTCCTGGACGAGCTCGGCAGCGCTAAAGTTTTCTTCGCAGCCGTAACCCCACTCATCCCGCACCCGCTTGTGAAGGCATTCAGCGAAGGCTTCCGCGAGGCGATCGGCGATCGCTTCTGCCATGATCGCGTTGTAATCATCATGCTCGGTCCTGAAATGGTCGCACAGCTCCTTTAGGCCGACCCCACTGGTTACTGCGAAGGCCCCTATATAGTCCGCCAGCCCTGTTTCCTTTGGCGCAATGAAATCGGCGAGTGACCGACATGGCTCGCTGCCTTCCTTATTTGACTGCTGGCGAAGGAAGTGAAATCGCTCAGGTACCTTTCCGCCGTTGTCGTCAGCGTACAGTACGACATCATCGCCGACAGCGTTAGCAGGAAAGAATCCGTAGACGCCCCGCGCCGTGAGCAGCTTCTTCTCGATGATGCGATCCAGAAGAGCATTAGCCTCGGAAAAGAGTTGGCGCGCCTGCGCTCCCTGCTTCTCGTCATCGACGATGCGAGGATAAATACCTTTCAATCCCCAGGTATGGAAGAACGGTGTCCAGTCAATGAAGTCACGCAATGTCTCCAGAGGAAAGTCCGCAAGTACGCGCACGCCGGTGAATTCAGGTACAGGTATGTCCTCGGCACGCCACTCGATCGGGGTGCGCCTTTTGCGAGCAGTCTCTAGCGATACGACCTTCTGCCGAGGCGAAGAATGGGCCTTGCGGAGCGCCGCATAGTCGGCGCGGTGCTGCGCTACGAATTCCGCCTTGCCATCCTCACTCAGAAGTTTTGTCGTCACAGGCACTGCCCGGCTGGCATCGAGCACGTGGACCACAGGCTCGCTATAGTGCGGCGCAATCTTAATTGCCGTGTGCGCCCTGCTCGTGGTTGCTCCACCGATGAGAAGCGGTAATTTGAACCCCTGACGCTCCATCTCGCGGGCGACATGCACCATTTCATCGAGAGAGGGCGTGATCAGACCGCTAAGGCCAATCACGTCGGCATTCACCGCCTTCGCACGCTCAAGAATCTTTTCCGCTGGTACCATCACGCCCATATCGATGACTTCGTAGTTATTGCAGGCGAGGACGACCCCGACAATATTCTTGCCGATGTCGTGAACGTCGCCCTTGACCGTTGCAAGTACGATCTTTCCCTGCGTTCTGACCACCTGGCCAGCCGCGGCCATCGCGGCCTTTTCAGCCTCCATGAATGGCGTCAGGTACGCAACAGCCTTCTTCATGACGCGGGCAGACTTAACAACCTGTGGCAAGAACATCTTGCCGGCTCCGAACAGATCGCCTACCACGCTCATGCCTGCCATCAATGGACCTTCAATCACTAATAGAGGACGGCCCAGCTTGGCACGAGCCTCCTCGGTATCGGTGTCGATGTACGCGTCAATGCCTTTGACAAGCGCGTGAGAAAGGCGTTCCTCGACTGTGCCGTTACGCCACTCTTCGGTCTTCTTCTCACTGACGGCACCTCCAGCGCTTGCGGCCTTCAACCTCTCCCCAAAGTCCACCAGGCGCTCTGTCGCATCCGGACGGCGGTTGAGCAGCACGTCCTCGACCAGCATCTTCAACTCTGGCTCAATCTCCTCGTAGATCTCGAGCTGTCCGGCATTCACAATGCCCATGTCCATGCCCGCAGCAATAGCGTGATAGAGAAACGCGGAGTGCATAGCCTCGCGAACCTTGTTGTTGCCGCGAAAACTGAACGAGATGTTCGAGACACCACCGCTGACCTTCGCGTGTGGCAGGTTGGTCTTGATCCAGCGCGTGGCGTTGATGAAGTCTACCGCGTAGTTGTTGTGTTCCTCCATGCCGGTGGCAACAGTGAGGATGTTGGGGTCGAAGATAATGTCTTCGGGCGGAAAACCAACTTCGTCGACCAGGATCTGGTAGGCGCGCTCGCAGATGCGAATTTTATCCTCGGACGTCGCAGCCTGGCCCTTTTCGTCGAAAGCCATCACCACCACCGCAGCGCCATACTTGAGAATGGTCGCGGCGTTCCGGCGGAACTTCTCTTCCCCTTCCTTCAGCGAGATTGAGTTCACGATGCCCTTGCCCTGCAGGCACTTCAGCCCGGCCTCGATAACTTCCCATTTCGAGGAGTCCACCATGAAGGGCACTTTGGCGACCTCAGGTTCGCTCGCCAGCAACTGCAGAAAACGAGTCATCGCCGCAACGCCATCGATCATGCCCTCGTCCATGCAGATGTCGATCACGTTCGCCCCGTTCTCGACCTGCTGCCGAGCCACGTTCACCGCTTCCTCGTACTTGCCATCCTTGACCAGCTTCGCGAACTTTGGCGAGCCGGCGACATTGGTCCGCTCCCCGATCATGATGTAGACGCCCGGTTGTTGGGTGAACGGCTGTGACCCCGACAGACGGAGGGGTTTTATGTCTCTGGTCACCACCACGGGAACGCTCTCGAGGACGCTCATGCTACGCTCTCGCTCTCGGGCGCATAAGATTCGTCAGGTAACGCCACCTCCAGCCTTCGCGGAGGCTGGCCTTCGAGTGCTTTGGCGATCGCCGCTATGTGCTCAGGCGTATTGCCGCAGCAGCCGCCGGCGATGTTAATTAGCCCTCCCCGTGCGAAATCAGCCAGATATCGCGCCATGTCCTGCGGCTCCAGATCGAAACCGGTCGGCGAAAGCGGATTGGGCAAGCCAGCATTCGGATAGGCTGAGATCGCCACGTCCGCCTTCCCCGAGAGCTCCTCAAGGAACGGATACATCAGATCGGGTCCAAGAGAGCAGTTGAGCCCCACCGACAGTGGCTTCGCATGTTGAACCGCATTCCAGAATGCCTCAATCGTCTGCGCGGAGATCATCGTCTCTCCGCCACGCCCGACTGCCGCAGAGATCATCACTGGAAGCTCCTTACCACCTTCATCGAATACCTCACGGATGGCGACGAGCGCGGCCTTGGCGTTGAGCGAGTCAAAGATGGTCTCGACCAGCAGGAGGTCCGAACCACCGGCGATGAGGGCACGCACCTGCTGCGCATAGGCAACTTTTACCTGATCGAAGGTCATTACCCGGAAGCCCGGGTCATCGGCATCGGGAGAGTTCGAAAGAGAAACCGTCAGCGGTCCGATCGCCCCTGCTACGAATCGCTGACGCGAGGTCGCATTGCCAACACGATCCGCCCATTCGCGGCACTGGCGGGCCGACTGCTCATTGATCTCCCAGGCCAGGTCGTTGAGGAAAGGATCGTCGATGATCTTTTGATAGAACGCGGGATCCTTCCGGCCACCGTGCTCTCGCGGATCGTCCACGAAGAACTCACTCTGAGAGATGCTGGTCGCGCCGAAGGTGTTGGTCTCGATGATGTCCGCGCCGGCTTCCAGAAAACGGCGGTGAATATCACCAATCATCTTGGGCTGAGTAAGGGTGAAGAGATCGCCATTGTTCAACAGGTCCTTCCTCGCATCCCTGAACCGCTCCCCACGAATGTCAGCTTCTTTCATGTCATAGGTGCGGATGGTCGTGCCCATCGCCCCATCGATGATGGCGATGCGACTGTCGAGGATCTTTTGAAGAGGATGTTGGTGGGCTCTTGTCATGTCTCCCTGGTGGCCTTGAGCGTGGCTATGCTGCTTTTACAGCGGCATAGCCGCGCATTGTTGCTCCTGCCGCAATAAAGGGGCAGGCATTTCAGGTCAATCTCACGCCGGACACTTACCACTGTAGGCGCACACTCATCCGCGTTGTCCCGACGCATTTAGGTTTCTCTTTAGATTATCTCATTCCGGTTCAGGACTTTCGGTTAGGGATGCCCAAATCGCGGTTGGAATGTGGGAACTGAAGCTGGTCACCTACAGTGAACTCTCAGTCCAGTTCGCGGTAGGCACTGAGACTGGGCAAGCGGGATGGGTCAATAGGTGACATGGTCCCCCTTTTCCTTCTTTACAGTCATTATTTGTAGCAACTGATCCGTTGAGTGGATTCGAAAACCCGTTCATATGACTTCTTGTCGGAAATAACTGAGAGTCAAACACCTTTGAGTAGTTTCATCACGTACGCAGGTGTCAGTGGAATTCTGCGCGGATAAACCCCCGTAGCGTCGAAGAAAGCAGCAGCAATCGCAGGCGGACATATCCCATTCGCCGCCTCCGAGCCCCCGCCATACCCTTTATCGTCACGCGAGAGCTGCACCGTCTTCACCTCGGGCATCTCGGCCATTGTCAGAATTTTGTACCGGGTCCACATCGTACTTGTGATCTTCCCCGTGTCGAAGGTCACCTCTTCCTTCAGAGCTTCGCTCACTCCCATCACGACACCACTCTTCATGCAGCGTGTAAGCTGCCGCGGGTTGATAATCTTTCCACATTCGGCGCCAATCGTAAACTTCGTTACCTGCACCACGCCTGTATCCGGAGTTACCAAGACCTCCGCAATGCCCATCCAGTATGAGTTTTCGCGAACCATGATGTTCGCCCCTCGTCCGGCGACCGGTTCCGCCCCTGTACGGCGCGCCCCCGGATGCGGAAAGGAACGAGGCTCCCACGCAGCCTCCTTCGCAGTGGCGTTGATAATATCGATCAGCCGTTGGTCGGTAGTATGCCGCAGCCTGAACTCGATGGGATCGGCACCCGCAACGAAAGCGGCTTGGTTCATTAGTGATTCGAGTGCAAAATTTTGCTGCCGCTGTCCCGGCGTGCGCATGATCAAACCGCGTAACCCCATCGTAGATGAATCCGCCCCAAGGTTTGGCATGCCGTAGACCTCTTCCCGTCGGTGAGGAATCTTGTCGTACGGCCATTCTGTAGCAATCCATTGCCCCGGCTTCGGTACGCTGCACGGCATCCCGGCAAGAATAGCTCCGACAATACGAGCATCGTTTGACTGCGGCGAGTAGAAGGCGCTCTGCACCGAGGTTACACGACCATCCGCATCTAGGCCGCACTTGATGTCCTCCACCCAGCAGGGCGAGCAGGTCGACCATGCAAAGTCCTCCTGCAGCGTCCACTGCACGCGCACCGGCTTGCCAGTCATCTGCGAAAGAATGGCCGCATCGCCCTCTGCGCCATCCCCTCCAAAGGTTGTGCGTCCAAACTGACCTGCATGATCCATCCAACGAACGACCACTTTTTCTATAGGTACACTCAAAGTATTTGCGATCTGCGCTCGCAATCCCTGCGAGTTCGCCGAGTGCGTCCACACCGTTGTTGCGCCGTCGCTGCGCACATCGGCAACTGCAACAAACGGTCCAATAGGAGCATGCTTCACATACGGCTGCTCGTATGTCGCGGAGATCGTCTTTACGGAGCCCGCCATCGCCGCTGCCACCGCATCGGCATTCCCTCGGGCCTCCGAGGGTGCTCCCCACTTGTAGCCACGCAACCCCTGCGTCAGATTCTCGCTACCTGGTAACCCAACCCACTCTGTCCACTTCGTCTCTGCTGCGACAGCCTGCGCTGCATTGATCGATTCCCACTCGTTAGGAGAGACCACCGCCACCAGATTCTTCTTTACCACTACCTGCGCGCTAGGAAACATCGTCTTATCGAGCGTCCCAACGGAGATCAGCGTCGATCCCAGAGTCGCTGGACGCACCATCCGCGCATGAAGCATTTCCGGCAGTGTGACGTCACAGGTCCACTGCGTCTTTCCTGTGACCTTGTCCGGAGTGCCCGGCATCGGATGCGACTTGCCGACGAACCTGTACTGGCTCATTGGCTTCATCGGCGGATCTCCCAGCACTACCAGACCATCCAGGCCCGCCATCCCGTTCCACGACTTCGGATCGACCTTCGCAGCCTCACCCGAGACAGGGATCTTCAGATCGAGGTGCTGTTCCCGTACGAGTTCCCCGTACCGTATGCTCTTTCCACCGCCAGTCACAACTCCATCCACGACGGTGAGAGCTGTGACCGGCACACGCAGCTTCTTCGCGGCCAGGCCAAGCAGCGCTTGATACGTATAGGCGCCAACCTTGCGAAGATTGGCCGCTCCAGTACGGAACCCTGCCGAGTAACCGCCATCCGGGGTCTTATCGGTGTCGCCCATAATCAGCGTGATCGTCTCTGGGCGAACGTTCAGTTCTTCCGCAACCACCTGGGCATAAAACGCACTCATGCCTGTGCCGATCTCCGTCCGCCCAGTACGAACTACAACTGTGTTGTCATGTCTGATTTCGATCCATGATGCAAGCCCGGTCGTCATCGTCGGAACCTCGGCGGCAGTCGCAGCAAGATGAGGAAACGAGAATGACACCATCAACACACCGCCGCCCTTGATGAAGCCGCGACGAGAAAGCGTCGGTATAGCTGTGGAAGCGCTATCGCTCTTGATCTTCACCGTCATAATGTAGACCTCTTCAGCTCTTCATCGCCTGGGCCGCGCGTTGCACCGCATCGAGAATCGCGGCATAAGTGCCGCAGCGACAGAGATGCGGAGAAGGCGGTTTATTCGTATACGCATCTTTGATCTGTGCCACGGTCGGATTTGGATTGTTAGCAAGCAGTTCCACAGCGACGATCATCATCCCACTCTGGCAGTAGCCGCACTGTGGCACCTGCTCGTCAATCCACGCCTGCTGCACCGGATGTAGCACTGTATCGCCTGGAGCATGCAGCCCCTTCGCCGCTGCCCACATTGCGGGTAGCCCCTCGATCGTAGTCACCAGCTTCCCAGCGACTGCCGAGGCTGGCGTAATACACGAGCGCACCTCCACTCCATCCACCAGCACAGAGCACGCGCCGCACTGCGCCATCCCACAGCCATAGCGTGGGCCGGACAGCTTCAGATCGTTGCGCAGAACATACAGCAACGGTGTATCCGGCGTAGCCGATACCGAATGGTTCGAGCCATTCACAGATAGAGTCAACTGATTCGCCATCGCTTCTCCTCCTTGGAAGCCGCGCTTCTTGACGCCGTAGCGACCAAATACCACGCCGGCCAGCTCAGCGCCCAGTTAGGAATCCACGAACCGTTGCTGCTCCATGCAGGAATCGTCAGCACCGTAATTGTCGCCGCCAAAACCACAGCCGAGCGCAACCTGATCCGTGCAATCTGCAGACCGCGGCGGACTCCCCATGCCGCAGGAAGCAGAAATAGAAGCAGGCAAAATCGCGATAACGATTCCACATGGAACCTCGTCAGGCAAAACACGCATGGCGCGAACGAGAGCGCAATACTTACCCGTACTGTCCTCCGCGACATCGATCCCATCACAAACCCACCGGTCCACGACCACGCAACCAGCAAAAGAACGTTGCACAGGAGCAACGCACATCCGGGCCCCAGCACAATTCCACTGCCCTTGAAAAGGGTCGAGTTGATGAGTCCCTGATACGTCTGGCTGATCGACAGTGAAAATCCCATCAACAGCAGGCTGCATGGCAACGCCAGCCCAAACGACGCGAGCCATGGCCTCCAGTTCTTCCAAAGCATTAGTTGCCGTCGAACGGCCAGGCCAAGGATACCGAGCAGCCCCTCCCACTCTCCTTCCCTAGTCTCAACCAGATCACCCAGCACCGCCTCGCGTTCGTTTCGTTCCAGCAGTCGAGCGGCAACCTCCACAAGCGACCAGGCGATGCTCGTCATAGAATGCCTCCGCTACGATTCACGACCCATGACGCGCCACGGCTCACACGCATGACCACGTCGTAGAAATCCTTTCCCTCCTGGACGCCCTTAGGCGTTACTCGCACCATGCGCTTGGCGCGGCCTCCCCTCTCCGCCGTGGCCTCCCCCATCCACGTCATAAGCAATCCCTTCTTCTCCAGCCGGTCAATGGTCGTATAAAGCGCGCCGATAGAACATTTCCGCCCCGTCGTCGATTCGATCTCTTCCCGAATCGACGCACCATAAGCGTTCTCACCAAGTCCCGCCGCCGCTGTAATCAATAGATACTCGAATTCGCCTAGCATTAGAATCACATTGTGATACTAATAATGATCTTTGTCAACTGAGCCAGATCACACCAACGATAGACGTCATTATGGGCAATCAGATTCCATGCGACAGTCTATTGATAGGAAGACTTTATCTGCGCCAAATCGCCGCCATTCTTTCTGCAGAGTTTGGAGCAGGTCGGCGCAGATCGTGGGCGCCAAAGTGTTCAATCCCGATTTGCTTCGATGACTGTTCAACTACTGACCAGATCGCCCAGTCTCCCAGCTCGTCTCGCAGAATCCATTCGCTCTGAAAAATTTCCTGAACTTACCGATGCACACCGCCAGAATTCCTCCCGTGGATCCGGCTCCGGCGACCATTACTGCTGTGCTTGTGATGCATGCTGGGCACATATGTCCGCCAGGGAGAGGTCCCGGGATATTAAAGGGTGGTGGCTATGGACACCTCGCAAGCTCTTTCGTTGGTTGCAATCGGAAGAGCGAATCAAGCTTCGAGTCCGGTAGTTTCACGCATCCACAACCAATACAGTGCTCCGGCGCAACCGCGTCCCTATACCGCTGCAGAAATGAGTGCCCTTTGGGATCTCGCGCGGCAAAGCTGCAGTCCGGTAATCTTTTCACGTTTCTGCTTACCGTGTACGTAGTAATTGATCCACCAGATGTCTCAGCCCTTTGGTCGTTCAAAGACACCCCCGGGATCGCTGCACTTGTCGTCTGTTCTTCACTGAATCATGCTCGCCTTTTCGATTGGGGAGGAGTGTGGGCTACGTACCGGCGAGGTTGGCAAACTGCTTGTGCTGCCGCCCATTTTTGAGCCATGGCGAGGGATCAAGTTGCCGGAGCTCAGAACCCCAGGTTGACGCTTTCGGCCCTCATCGACGATGCACTGGCATATGCGAAGACGCTCAATCAAAGCGCTCGCGACTATGCATGCAAGGCATGCATCGTAGGAAAGGAAATGGGTTTTCGCATTGCGTCTGAAGTGACATCCCAGGACATCGATTCCTGGCCTCGCAAAGCGCAAGAGCAAGAGCAATGCAACTGCAAACCGCTATAAGGCGTTCTTCAGCCTCGTGTATAGGGAGGGTGTTCGCAATGGGAAGGTGCAGACCAACCCGGCTCGCCAGATTCGTCAAAGAAAGGAAGGTACAGGGAGAGTACGATTCCTGAGCCGCGAGGAATACGAAAAGCTTTGCGCTGTCATCTCAGATCGCTTTCCAGTACACCTGCCAGCCTTTCGTGGTTTCAGTCCGCGGGGTGTGAGCAAGCGAGCAGATCTTCCTGCATATGGGCCCAGGTTGATCTCGGTAGACAGATCGTCGATCTGACAAAGACAAGAATGGTAGTGCCAGGGTCGTGAGGCTCAATGCGACCGCGCTTGCTGCGATTGCCTCCCTCCCTCGGCTGGGCAGCCAAGGAACGTACCGGTATTTCCGCGCGTCCTTGCAAGACGAAGCTTCGACACCAAGTCTTGGTTCAGCCATCTTTAGCGGCCGCTTATATTACAGGCTGCGTCTGGCACTGCAACCGGCACACATTCTGTTCATGGCTTGCGATGTCAGGTGCGTCCATCAAGGGGATCCAGGAGGCGGCCAGCCACAAGACAATCACCATGACAGCTCGCTACAGCCATCTCTCTCCAGCACTCTGCAGTCTGTGGTGGAACGAATAGCAACGCCAGGTTCATGATGCCTCACGGCGTTCGGCTCGCAAACATGCACCAAAACCGGCACCCCAAAAAACGACCCCTCGCAGTTAGGTGGTCGGTTTCATCCATAAGCTATTTGGAATCATGGTGCCCGGAGGGGGACTTGAACCCCCACGACCGGTTAAGGTCTGCGGATTTTAAGTCCGCTGTGTCTGCCGATTTCACCATCCGGGCCAGAGCTGATTTCCCCCAACCTTTCTCATGCTACCGCATCAGTTCCAGGGAATGGGAACCGATCAGAAGCATCTTGCGTATGAAGCAGTGCGGCCGAGGAGGCTGGGAACCAAACTCATGCCTATTCGTGAGATTCTCAAGCAGACATTGTCCGCGCTTTGGGAGACCAAGCTCCGCAGCTTCCTCACTATGTTCGGCATCGTATGGGGCATCACCTCTGTCATCCTCCTCGTAGGCCTGGGCATCGGCTTCAATCTGGATCAGAAGGAGCATCTCAAGACAATCGGGACCGATATCGCAATCATCTTCGGCGGCAAAACTGGAATGCAGGCCGGAGGATATGCCGCGGGACGCGATATTCGGCTCACTGTGGATGATGCAATTGCCATTCAGCGACGGGCATCCCTGGTCAAAACAGTCAGTCCGGAATTGCGGCGCAGCGTCTCCGAGGTAAGCCAGTGGAATGCGGCCAGCCGCCCCATTCGCGGGGTCTGGCCGGAATATCAGCGATTCCGCTCGCTGACTGTAGAACAGGGTAGGCTGATGAATGAACGCGACGAGGCCGATGGAGCGCGTGTCGTTCTGCTGGGAGCTGAAGCGAACAGGCAGCTCTTTCCAGGAAAATCCGTTATCGGTCAGCCCCTGATGGTAAACGGCTATGAATATACCGTCATTGGCGTGCTCGCAAAGAAGAAGCAGAACGGCAGTTACGGCAGCGGCCCGGATAATACGCAACTGTTCACGACGTATTCAGCAATGGCTCGTGACTTCCCTCCCCCGGAGCGGCCCGGAATCACAAAAGGTTATGTGAACAATATCGTTCTCGAGCCTGTCTCTCCAGACCTGCACGAGAAGGCTCTCGACCAGGTAAAGCGCATCATCGCAGAACGACACCACTACAGCGCCAACGATAAGGAGGCGCTGTGGGTCTGGGACACGCTCGAAGGATCGAAGTTCACCGAGCGCATCTTCGGCGTCATGACGTTGTTCTTCGGCGCCGTCGCTCTGCTTACGCTCGCTCTCGGAGGCATTGGGGTCATGAACATCATGCTGGTTGCTGTCACCGAAAGAACCCGGGAGATCGGCGTCCGCAAGGCGCTGGGCGCGACCGCCACCGACATCAAAAGGCAGTTTCTTGTGGAGTCGGCCATCATCACTATCGTAAGTGGCATCGGTGGCCTCCTGTCCGGAGTCGGTGTTTGCCTGCTGATGCGCCTCATCCCACTGCCAGACTTCGTGCCGCACCCGGTCATTTCGCCGGTCGCGGTCTTCGCATCTCTGGCCACCCTCACCGCGATCACGCTCTTCGCTGGGACCTACCCGGCGATGCGTGCCGCCAATTTAAGTCCCATCGAATGCCTGCGATCGGAGTAGCGCCGTGAACCTAATGGAGATCGTTCGGCAGAGCATCGAGTCGCTCCTGCGAAATCGCCTGCGATCCGGCCTCACCATGCTGGGAATCGTCTGGGGTCTCGTAACCGTGGTGCTGCTCCTGAGCTACGGCAGCAGCCTCGGCAGAGAGGTATTGAACGGTTTTCTGGGGCTTGGCAACAACGTCATCATGATGTGGGGCGGACAGACCAGCATGCAGGCCGGAGGCGAGCGGTCCGGCAAGAAGATCAAGTTCCTCGACGGCGATACGGAGGCCGTCCGCGATGCGGTTCCCTTCCTCACCGCCGTGAGTTCCGAGAGCGATGACGGTTTCAGCTTCAAATACGGGCCGAAGGTCATCAACATCTCGACGAAGGCCGTCGAGCTTCCTTACGGAGGGATGCGCAAGCTGAACGTCGCAGAAGGACGATACTTCGAGGCGGCTGACTTCAGCGAGCATCGGCAGGTCGTCATCTTCGGTCCGCATGCGGCGCAGAAACTGTTCAACGGCTTCCCGCCGGTGGGCGAGTCGGTCCAGATCGAAGGACACGTCTTTCAGGTCATTGGCGTGCTTGCTACCAAGATCCAGGACTCCTCGAACAATGGACCGGACAACGAGAACGCCTTTGTGCCCTTCGGCATGATGCGCCTGCTTCGCGATGAGCGCGATCCTGGGAGCATCGTCTTTCAACCCAGTTCGCCCGACCTTCACGTCAAAGCCATCCAGGCGGTCCGCTCAGTGTTGGCAAGCCGGCATCACTTCGATCCCAAGGATGACAAGGCCACGCCAACCTGGGACACGGTTGAGGACTCGCAGGAGATCATGCAGTTCTCTACCGCCCTCCAGCTCCTGCTGGGGATCATCGGCGCCATGACCCTCGGTGTGGGAGGCGTCGGGGTCATGAACATCATGCTGGTCTCTGTCACCGAGCGTACCCGGGAGATCGGTCTGCTCAAGGCGCTCGGGGCGCGTCGTCGAGACATCCTCACCCAGTTCCTTCTCGAGAGTCTTACGCTGACCTTTCTTGCCGGGATCGTAGGGATGATCCTTGCGGTCGCGGTGGGCTATCTGATTCCGCCGATGCCTCTCTATTCGGACATCTATAAGACCGCCAATCACGAGGGCGACATCATCCTCAGGGCGTCGCCGACCATCATGCTGGCGGCGTTCGGGATTCTCGGAGCCGTCGGAGTGATCTCAGGGCTGCTGCCGGCGATGAGAGCGGCTCGCATGGACCCCGTCGTTGCCTTGCGCCACGAGTAGGATTCCCCCATACATTTTTGTGCAAAATCTTCAATTGACGAGGCTTAGCCTGGTACCTGCGGCGCAGAGCTTTTTCTGTAGCCAAGTCGCCTTCCGAATCTCGTCCGCTTAAACAGAATAGCTCATCCACGGGATCTGTTCGGCACTTTTATCCTGCTGATAAAAAGCAGCTTACAAGATTAATGACTTGACAGACCCGCACCTTCTCCTAGCCCGCAAATTCCATTGGGCGACGGACGAGGATACATATCCATGGCAATCGAAGGCGGTTAGTTCGGAGGGCGATAACAGATGTAACCGTCGGCCAGAAAGTATTCCGCCGAGCAGACCTCCGATCCACAGATCATCGCTTCCAGGCCCGCACACTGTTGACGGGTAATGAGTCCGAGGGCTCCGCAGGCGGGACATGCCAGGACAGCCCAGTAAGGGTTCTCGGCCTTTCCCAGTTCTCCAGCGCCATCCAACAGAAACATCGTTCCCGGCTCCATCTGCTCCGGAATCCACTCATCGAGGAAGTTCAAATCGGCGATCATAGGTATTACCCCTCTGTTCCCTACCATTGAGTTCGAGTTCACGATGGCGCGGGTTAGCGCCAGAATGGTATGCACTCCACCTTCCAGATCCTTCCTCCTGAACTGAAATTGCACTGTCTATGGTGCAAAGCATATCCAAATTCCGCGTCGTGTCAATGGCCCATATGACAGAAGATTCTGATTTGGTTCCGCGTTTTCCACAACATAGATCGTCGAAGGAACATGCGCGAACCCGGTAAAGGCGTCGCCGGCTGTTGGACCGGATTTAGACATACGCCTGGTCGGGTGGCATCGCTCAATTTATGGGCGACGCGGGGAACTACTGCGATTCTTCGCTTCGCTCAGAATGACGTGGAATCTATATTCCTACTCAAAAAAGCGAATCTATATCTCCTGCTCGAAAGAGTTTCTACCAGCAGGCACGACGGCGAATCGTTTACTGCTTGCTTCCATAGAGCGACTGGTAGAAACGACGGTTCCTCAGAATGGCCTGCACATACTCGCGGGTCTCCGTGTAGGGAATGGATTCGACGAACTCGGAGATGTCCTTGTAGTCGCCGGCCGCCATCCACTGCCGTACCGGAACGTCTCCGGCGTTGTAGGCGGCGAGGGCATACTCCGGCTGACCACCGTACCGTGCCAGAACCTCGCTGAGATTCAGGGTGCCGAGCTGAAGATTGGTGGAGGGATTCAAGAGCTGTGGCGTCTTGAATCCGCGGATACGTTGTTTTCTGGCCATCGATTTTCCTACCGAGGGCAGAAGCTGCATAAGGCCATAAGCGTTGGCTCGGCTGACGGCTCCGGCATTGAACTCGGATTCCTGCCGGATGAGGGAGGCGACAAGGAAAGGATCGACGTCATTTTTCTGAGAGTTGGCGACGAGTTCGCTCCAGTAGGGCCGCGGGAAGAGCAGCTGCCAGTAAAGGGTGGGGACCTGGTCCATGGGCAGCGCGAAGAAGGAGATTTTACTTCGCTTCAGCGACTGCAGGGTACGGGTGGTCTCGCCGTAGGAGTTGTAGATGCGCGCTTCGGCCAGGGCTCCCCACTCGGAGGAATCCGGTGCAGCCTGAATCTCGGGACCGATGTATTCGTTGAGCGCGGCATTGGCAAGCAAGCGAGCCTTGATAATGTGCGGCTCGTTTTCCGGCAGCTCGTCGGTCAGGGGCGGAACCTCGCGTTCCTGCACGGAGGCAAGTACGGGTGATGGGGGAACCGTGGGAGCCTGCGAGCCGAGTACCGCAAGGCGCTTCCGCGCCAGATCGGCGTAGTAGTAGTTGACGTAGCTTGAGATCAGAGTGCGATAGTAGTTTGCTGCCTGCCCTGCGTTATGTTCCTCGTCCTCATAGATACGGCCACGCCAGTAAAGCGCGGTTGGAGCTTCGATGCCGGCGGTGTAGTGCTGGATCTGGTCATCCATCAGGCGTGCGGCCTCGCCGTAGCGGCGCAACCGATAGTTCATCCAGGCAGCGCGCCAGTGTGCCGATGGAGCGTAGGTGCTGCGCGGAAACATCTGGACGAGCAGGGTGTAGTGATGGATCGCCTGCTCGGAGTCGCGCTTGATCAGGTACATGTTTCCACCGGAGTACAGCGCTTCTTCGAGCCAGCGGCTGACAGGAAACTGCTTGATCATCTGATCGAGAATTGCAGCGTGAGTCTGCTGGTCGTTCTCGTTGCGGGAGAGCTCGGCCAGCAGAAAGAGTTTGGCTGCCGCGGTATCGTCGCTGGTCTGGGGAAGGCGCTCGACATCGCGCCGGCTGATGCGCTTGAGCTTGTAATCGCAGACGGCGGCATAGATGGCAAGGGCGTCGCGGTCGGCGGGGGAGAGGCTGGAGTCGTTGCGAGCGATCTCGTGGTACTCCTGACCGGCTTCGTTGTACCGCTTCACATTGAAGAGAAAGTCGGCATGCGCTTTGCGCTCGACGGCATTCAAGGGCACGCTCATGGCATCGAGCTGCGCGCGGGCCTGCCCGGCCTCGGAGCTGAGCGGGAACTTTGCATAGACGCTGCGGTAGATGGGCGCGGCGTGTCCGGTATCTCCCGAAAGCTGATAGGCGCGCGCGAGCACATATTGGAAGTCGCTGTGGCCGCCGACCGGCGTGTCCTGAACCGGCTGAAGCGCGGCCAATGCTCCCTGGGGGTTGTTCTGTTGCAGGTATGCGTTTGCCAGAAGGACGGGGGCGTTGGCGACGAAGATGCTGTCGGGATGGCGCTCGGCGAAACGATCGAGAAGAGAGTACGCATCGGCGCCGCGGCTGGCCTGCAGGGCCGCCTGGGCGCCCAGATAGTCGGCGTAGTCGTCGAGGGCCTTACCGCTGGCTTTGGCCTGCTGGAAGGCGGTGTAGGCGTCGTTGTAGCGCCGATCGAGCATGTAGGCATGGCCCAGCGCGAGCCAGGCGGCGGCTGCTCCCTCGCCCGGATGCGCACGCGCATAGGACTGGACTCCGGCGTAGGCGGCTGAGGAGCGGCTGGCGATAAGCTGCTGCGCCATGGGCCGAAGCTGCTCCGTGGCGTGAAAGGCACTGGTCAGGCGGATGGTCTGCGCGGTGGGCTTTCGGGAGGAACGCTTTGCCGCGGCGCGCTTCTGGCTGCTGGCCTTGGAACCTTTCCTGGAGGCAGTCGATGCCCCGGTAGCCTTACGCCCAGCGGATTTGGACGGGGTCTTTTTGGCGGGGGAGCTTTTCTTGGTTGAGGAGCTCTTCGGGGAGGTCTTCCGGGGAGGGGTCTGGGAGGAGGTCTGGGCTTCGGGCGCTATCGTGTGCGCTCCGGCCCAGGACGAACCTGCCAGCAGAGAACCAAGGATTACAGCAGCTTGAAACCTAGTACAAACCTTCAACATTGCCTCTCTTCGCGGAAGCCCACCCCTTTACTGTAAGCTGCGAGCCTCGCTTAAGGATTGGACTGCGCACAGTGGAATCTGGACAGGTACATACGGTTCCTCCGCAAATGGCATCCGGCTTCGCTTTGCCCGGAGGGGTAACGGCATTTACTATGAAGGAAGCGTTAGAAATCGACAACTGAGCGGCATAGGCTCAGTCCCGATTTCGCGCACCTTTTGCTCATGCCCGCCATCCAATCTCCAGGAACGGAAGAGATCCACCCCGACGTAGCGCTGGTTGCGCGCGCCAGGGAGGGAGATACAGCCGCCTTCGAGCAGCTGGTCCGGCAGTACGAACGCCAGATCTTCCGGGTAGCGCAGCATATTACGCAGAACCGTGAAGACGCCGAAGACATCACGCAGGATACATTCCTCAAGGCTTACGAGAAGCTGGAGCAGTTCCAGGGAAACTCCAAGTTTTCGACCTGGCTGGTCCGGATCGCGGTCAACGAGAGCCTTATGCGGCTGCGCAAGCGCAAGACCAGCAAGACCGTCTCCATGGACGAAGACGTGCAGACCGACGAGGGCTCTATTCCCCGCGATTTCGCCGAATGGAGACCGAATCCCGAGCAGATCTTCGATCAGAACGAGCTCAACGACATTCTTCGACGGACGATCCAGGGGCTTCCTCCCGGATTCCGTACCGTCTTCACGCTCCGGGATATCGAGAACCTCTCTACAGAAGAGACTGCTGAGGCACTTGGTTTGAGCATACCCGCAGTCAAATCACGCCTGTTGCGCGCTAGGCTACAATTGCGCGAACGTCTGAGCAGGTACTTCCGGCAGCGGAAGGAAGGACAACCCGCATGAACTGCACCGATTTCCTGAGCCAGCTTACCGATTACTTCGACGGCCAGATCAGCCCCGAGCTTCTGGAAGAAGTTCGCACGCATCTGGCAGGCTGCAGCCACTGCGAGGTCGTCCTGAACACGACGCGTCAGACGATCGAGGTCTATCGCGGCACCGAGATTTACGAGATCTCCGATGACCTGCGGGAGAAGCTACACTCCGCCATCATGACGAAGTGCCTCGAGAAGAAGCGCGCCTGAACCGAACCAGCTTTAGATTCTTCCTGCCTCGCGCAGAGCGCCGATCTCCTCGTCCTGAAAGACCCTTGACCGGATAAGAAAGCGCACCCCTTCCGGTCCCTCCAGCGAAAACATCCCTCCCCTTCCCGGCACGACGTCCAGGATGAGTTGCGTGTGCTTCCAGTATTCGAACTGGGGACGGCTCATGTAGAAGGGTGTGCCCTCCAGTTCGCCCAGCAGAACGTCGCTGTCGCCGGTGAGGAACTCGCCGCGGGGATAGCACATGGGGGAGCTGCCGTCGCAGCAGCCTCCCGATTGATGGAACATCAGCTCCCCATATTTTGCCTTCAGCGTCTCCATGAGGGTGATCGCGGCCGGGGTCGCGATCACCTGAAGTGGAGTATTTGTCGTTTTCGTCATGTTTAGAAGAAGCCCATCGCCTTGGGGCTGTAGCTGACGAGCTGGTTCTTCGTCTGCTGGTAGTGGTCGAGCATGGCTTTGTGGTTCTCGCGGCCGATGCCGGACTGCTTGTAGCCACCGAAGGCAGCATGTGCCGGATAGAGGTGGTAGCAGTTGGTCCAGACGCGGCCGGCCTGGATGGCGCGGCCGAAGTGATAGGCGCGGTTGAGGTCGCGGGTCCAAATGCCGGCGCCGAGACCGTAGAGCGTGTCGTTGGCGATGGCGAGGGCTTCGTCGTCGTCCTTGAATGTCGTCACCGAGACGACGGGTCCGAAGATTTCTTCCTGGAAGACACGCATCTTGTTATGGCCCTTGAAGACTGTGGGCTCGATGTAGAAACCGTCGGCGAGGTCACCGTCGAGCTTCGCGCGCTTGCCGCCGGTGAGAACTTCTGCACCCTCCTGGCGGCCGATGTCGAGATAGGAGAGGATCTTCTCCATCTGCTCGGTGGAGGCCTGGGCTCCGATCATCGTGGACTTGTCGAGCGGATTGCCCTGCTTGATGGCCTTCACGCGCTTCAAGGCAGCTTCCATGAAGCGATCATAGATGGACTCCTGGACGAGCGCGCGAGAGGGGCAAGTGCAGACCTCGCCCTGATTAAGCGCGAACATGGCGAAGCCTTCGAGGGTCTTGTCGAAGTAGTCGTCGTCCTCGCGCATGGTGTCAGCAAAGAAGATGTTCGGCGACTTACCCCCAAGTTCGAGCGTGACCGGGATGATGTTCTGCGAAGCATACTGCATGATGAGGCGGCCGGTGGTGGTCTCGCCGGTGAAGGCGATCTTGGCGATGCGCGGGCTGGAGGCGAGCGGCTTGCCTGCCTCAAGGCCGAAGCCGTTGACGATGTTCAGGACGCCGGGAGGAAGGATGTCCTGGATCAGCTCCGCCAGAACAAGAATGCCAAGGGGCGTCTGCTCGGCGGGCTTGAGGACGACGGTGTTGCCAGCGGCCAGCGCAGGCGCGAGCTTCCACGTCGCCATCAGGATGGGGAAGTTCCACGGGATGATCTGGCCGACGACGCCGAGCGGCTCGTGGTAGTGATAGGCGATGGTCGACTCGTCGATCTCGCAGATCGAGCCTTCCTGCGCGCGGATGCACCCGGCAAAGTAACGGAAATGGTCGATCGCCAGCGGAAGATCGGCGGCCATGGTCTCGCGGATGGGCTTGCCGTTGTCCCAGGTCTCGACCGTCGCAAGCATCTCGAGGTTCTCTTCCATGCGCAGCGCAATCTTCTCGAGCATGCGTCCGCGTTCGGTGGTCGAGGTCTTGCCCCACGCGGCTTTTGCAGCATGTGCGGCGTCGAGAGCGCGGTCGATGTCGGCTGCATTCGAACGCGGAATCTCGCAGAGAACCTGTCCGGTAACAGGAGTTACGTTCTCGAAGTATTGTCCGGATGCGGGAGCCACCCACTCGCCGCCAATAAAATTGTCATACCTCGGCCGAATCGACACAGGGAACCCGTAGGCTCCTGGCCGTAGCGCAGTCATCGTTGCCATACTCGTCTACTCCTTCGCGTTTCGCCGATTCCCGGCGAGGGCGGAATTGTAGACCTCCTGAGCGACCTCTGTCACAGGCGAAGACCGAACCCCAATGGGTTAGCGGGACAAGTCAAAGGGCTTCAGCAGTTAGGGAAAGACCCCGACTGGCTGAAGCCCTCGAAGGAATGAACTATCTCAGCAGTTAAGCCTTAGGGCTTACGCTTCGGCGAGATCTTATGCAGTTCGGAAAGCAGCATGCTGGCCGAAGGAGGAGGCTGGACCTCATGCTTGAACACGATGTCCTGCGCAGTCAGTTCTTTTCCATACAGTTTTTTGTTTGCGTCATTATCGGCGCGCATCGTCGATCCCGTCAAAGATACACCCGCGAAAAGACCCTGGGCTCGCGACCATGAAAGAATCTCGGCCTTCATCACGATATCGGTCTCTGCAGTGGCGGAACGCCCAACCGGACCGGCCGCCGCCGAGGCATCGCCACCGATCTTCACCTTGCTGGAGAGCACAGACTTCGCGCCCTTTTCATTCATGACGAGCAGAATAAAGTCGGTTGCCTGACCACCGATTTGGAACCCAAAACTCGCACCTTCCAATGCCATCATCGCCGGTGCGCTCCAGGGTCCGGAGAAATTCTCTCCTGTGCGGCAGGTAATAATGCCACGGCCATAGCTTCCACCCACCACAAAGGCTGCCTTCTTCACGGATGGATATACAACCACGCATTCAGACTTATCCACCAGATCATGCGGGATTCCCTTGTCCGGCGATTCGAGGATGTCCCTCAAAACCTGGCCAGATTCCTTAACGCGATCGTCTTCCTTTTCTTGGGCATTGGCCGCCAGGGGTAGCACCAGCAGGAAGCCTAACGATAGACATGCAATCTTTTTCATCTTTTCTCTCCTCAACTCTCTTACGACCTTTGCTGTTCGCAATGCGGGAGATTCGAAACCTTCTCGCGGCCGGAGCCACCCACTCGCCGCCAATAAAATTGTCATACGTCGGCCGAATCGACACAGGGAACCCGTAGGCTCCTGGCCAGCGCAGTCATGGTTGCCATACTCGTCTACTCCTTCGCGTTCGCCGATTCCGGCGAGGGCAGAATTGTAGACCTCCTGAGGGGCATCTGTCACAGCGAACCCGACAGGTTTGCGGGTTAAGTCGAAAGGCTTCAGCAGTGCGGGAAACGATCCCGACTGGCTGAAGCCTCGATTGGAATGGAACTATCTCAGCCTCTAAGCCTTAGTTCTGATGGTGCGGTGAGACCTTGGTCAACTCCGAAAGCAGCGTGCTGGCCGAAGGAGGAGCCTCGACCTCATGCTTGGCCACGATGTCCGGCGCAGTCAGTTCTTTTCCATACAGTTTTTTGTTTGCGTCGTCATCGGTGCGCATCGTCGATCCCGTCAGAGACACGCCTGCAAAAAGACCCTGGGCTCGCGACCACGAAAGAATTTCGGCCTTCATGACAGCGTTCGTCTCAGCGGTAGCTGTGCGCCCAACCGGACCGGCAGCTGCCGAGGCATCGCCACCGATCTTCAACTTGCTCTTGAGTACAGACTTCGCGCCCTTTTCGTTCATGATGAGCAAAATAAAGTCAGTCGCCTGACCGCCAATCTGGAAACCGAAACTGGCGCCTTCCAGAGCCATCATGGTCGGGGGACTCCATGGTCCGCTGAAGTCCTCACCTGTGCGACAGGTCATGACACCACGGCCATAGCTTCCACCCACAACGAAGGCAGCCTTCTTGACGGAGGGATAGACAACGACGCATTCAGACTTATGCACCAGGTCATGTGGGATTCCCTTATCGGGCGATTCAAGGATATCCCTTAGAACGTCGCCTGATTCTTTAACACGGTCCTCTTCCTTGTCCTGAGCATTTGCCATCATCGGCAGCACCAGCAGGAAGCCTAGCGATAGACATGCAATCTTTTTCATCTTTCTCTCTCCTCAACCATTTTTCGAGCTGCTGTTCGCGATGCGGGAGATTCCGAAACCTTCTTGTGGCAGTAGCCGATAACGCTACCGTGTAGCGCTGCTAGTACGACGTGCCATCTTTTCTTACAGTTGCTCGGGATGGAACTCATTCCGGCAATGAAAATTCAAAGCGCAAGCGTTTGGAACCGCGAAATCCATGGCCTAATTCACCGCTTTCCACTGCACGACGGTGGGTTAGCTCTCCCCGTATACAGGTACGGAGGCTCCATGGACGACACGTGCCTCGTCGCTGGCGAGAAACAGGATGACACCTGCGATCTCCTCCGGCTTGGGCCATTTGGCGAATGGAGCGTCGGGCATGGCCTTTCGATTGGTCTCGGTGTCGATAATGCTGGGCAGAACGGTGTTCACCCTAACCCCCGTTCCCTTCACATCGGCCGCAAGGCACTCCATCAGGGCGACCGCAGCCGCCTTGGACGCCGCATAAGCCGAAGCCCCCGCTGCGTGGTCGAACGCGGCCTTCGCGGCGATATTAATCAGAACACCGCCTCCCTGCTTCAGCATCGCGGGAATAGCGGCGCGCGCAAGCACGAACCCGGTACGCAGATTAAGGTCGAGCATGCGCTCGAAGACCTTCGGCTCGAGCTCCCACAGCTTGATCCCTCCCGCGTAGCCCCCCACGGTGTTGACGAGCACGTCGAGGCGACCGTGCTTCGCCACGATCTCAGCCACCAGAGACGTCACCGAGGATTCGTCCGTCACATCCGTATTCGCTCCTTCCAGCAACTCAGCGTGTGTACCGGCTGCGGCCTTGAGCACAGCGAACTCCTCTTCGTTGCGGTACGTCGCGACTACCTTCGTACCCTCGGCGAGAAATGCGAGGCTGACACCGCGCCCCAACCCGCCTGTTCCACCTGCCACCAGCACAACTTTGCCTGCACAGCTGATCTGCATCTCTCCTCCTTCGCAAACACAGTCCGAGAATATGCTCACCCCGGATCAACTCTTGTGTGTTTATGAATCACCACCACACCCAGAGGGTCTTTCTCTCCCGACATTAATGATTGCCTCCCCGTCCGCGGCTCTCTATGATCGCCAAAACATCCACTCCACTGTAGACGAGGGCTCGCATGGCTATCCTTGTATCTGCGTTTCTGATCGGCATCATAGCTGGGCTACGCGCCGTCATGGCCCCTGCCCTGGTGAGCTGGGCCGCCGGACTGGGCTGGCTGAACCTCGAGGGCACATCGCTTCATTTCTTCAGCTCCGCCATCACTCGATGGCTGTTTTCTCTGGGCGCGCTGGGCGAGCTGGTCAATGACAAACTCCCGAAGACTCCCAGCCGTAAGATTCCGCCGCAGTTCATCACCCGTGTGGTCACGGGCGCTCTCTCTGGCGCAGCCATCGGCGCCTCCCGCGAGTCGCTGGTGGGCGGCCTGCTGGCTGGAGCGATTGGAGCCGTAGCCGGAACCCTCGGCGGAGCCGCATTCCGCGGCTGGCTCTCACGCACCATCAGCAACGATCTTCCCGCTGCCCTCATCGAAGACGCCATCGCCATCTTCGGCGGCCTGCTGATAGTCTCGCATCTATGACGACGCGAAAGGATTTCGACGCCATCATCGTCGGTGCCGGCCAGGCCGGTCCCTCCCTCGCCGGACGACTCGCGCAGGCAGGACGCAAGGTGGCCATCGTCGAGCGAAAACTCTTTGGCGGAACGTGCGTCAACACCGGCTGCACTCCGACCAAAACGCTGATCGCCAGTGCGTACGTCGCTCACAAGGCGCGTACCGCGAAGAGCTATGGCATCGACGTGGCCGGCCCGGTAACCGCGGACATGAAGGCCCTGAAGGCACGGAAAGACTCCGTGCTCCTGAAGTCGCGCAACAGCATCGAAAGCTGGCTTCGGGACATGGAAAACTGCACCGTCTTTACCGATCATGCGCGTTTCGAGTCGCCGACGGAGATCCGTGTGGGCGAAGAGGCGATCACGGCCCCACAGATCTTTCTGAACGTAGGCGGCCGCGCCTATGTGCCCGACATGCCGGGCGTGAAGGAGGTTCCTTTTCTCACGAACACCTCCCTGCTCGATCTTGAAACGCTTCCGCGCCATCTCGTGGTTGTGGGGGGAAGCTACATCGGAATCGAATTCGCGCAGGCCTTCCGCCGCTTCGGCAGCGAGGTCACCATCGTCGAGATGGCATCGCGCCTGACGCATCGCGAAGATGAGGACGTCTCCGCAACCATCAAAGAGATTCTCGAGAAGGAAGGAATTCACATCCGCCTCAACGCGGAATGCATCCAGCTGCACAGCGATCCTCAGGGCGTCTCTGTCCACGTGACCTGCGAGGAAGATGGGACCCCCACGACCGCCTCGCATGTCCTGCTTGCCGTAGGCCGCACGCCCAACACGGATGACCTCGGGCTGGAGAAAGCAGGGGTCGCCATCGACGACAAGGGCTATATCCAGGTCGACGATCAGCTCCGGACGAACGTCCCCGGCATCTGGGCCATGGGCGACTGCAATGGCAAGGGAGCCTTTACCCACACGGCGTATAACGACTTCGAGATCGTCGCGGCGAACCTGCTGGACAACGATCCCCGCCGCGTCTCGGACCGCATCACCACCTATGGCCTCTTCATGGATCCGCCGCTGGCACGCGTAGGCATGACCGAACGCGAAGTGCGAGAATCTGGAAAGCCTGCCCTGATCGGGACCCGGCCCATGACGAAGGTCAATCGCGCCGTCGAAAAAGGCGAGAGCGACGGCTTCATGAAGGTTCTGGTGGACTCCGAGAGCAAGCAGATTCTCGGGGCATCGATTCTTGGAGTCGGCGGCGACGAAGCCATCCACTGCATCACCGATGTCATGTATGCGCGCGCGCCATATACGACCATTCAGCGTGCGGTTCACATTCATCCCACCGTCTCCGAGTTGATTCCCACAGTTCTTGGGGATCTCAAGCCGCTGCAGTAGTCCGTTACGCTCTGCTTTCAGGAAAGGACAATGTCATGCCGAAGCCCATCGTTGGATTGCACCACGTCACCGCCATCGCCTCAGACCCCCAGACCAACCTGGACTTCTACACGGAGGTCCTCGGCCTTCGCTTCGTCAAGCGCACGGTCAACTTCGACGATCCCGGCAGCTACCACTTCTACTTCGGCGACGATTCCGGCACCCCCGGAACCATTCTGACCTTCTTCCCCTGGCCACGCACGCCGCGTGGAAGTGCGGGAGTCGGCGAGGTGACCCTTACGGCGTTTAGCGCTCCTTTGTCTTCCATCGACTTCTGGGAGAACCGGCTCTCCAGCTACAACCTGCCGGTCGAGCGCAGCGAGCGTTTCAAAGAAACCGTGCTGACCTTTCCCGATCCCGACGGCATGAAGATCGAGATCGTCGGGCATGCCCATGCCGAGTCCCCTCATCCTTCCCGCTTCAGCGCGATTCCTGCGGAGCACAGCCTGCGCGGGTTTTTTGGCGTGACTTTGTTTCTCAAGCAGGCGGAAGAGACCGCGGCAATCCTGAACATCATGGGCTTCACAAAGCGCGACGAACAGGGGAACCGCTTGCGCTTCTCGGCCGAGGGTTCGGCGCTGGGCAATCACATCGATCTGCTCGTGAACCCTGATGGCCATCATGGACGCAGCGGCTCGGGAACCGTACACCACATCGCATTTCGCGCCGCCGACGATGCCTCGCATTTGGAGTGGAGAGAGATCCTCGACCAGCACCTGGATGTAACTCCGGTGCTGGACCGCACCTACTTTCACTCCATCTACTTCCGTGAACCGGGAGGCGTGCTCTTCGAACTTGCGACAGATCCACCAGGCTTCGCGCTGGATGAGCCTCTCGATTCGCTGGGCGAGGCGCTGCGTATTCCAAGCTGGCTGGAGCAACATCGTCCCGTCATCGAGCAGCGACTTCCGCCGCTCGAGCTGCACAAGGAGAAAGTAACCGTATGACGGACGCTGCGCTTGAACCGAACGCTCTCGATCCGCACCGCGACCAGCCGGTACCCCATCTCGGCGAGACGCTCAAGCATGCACTGGGAGCAGTGATCCTGCTGCACGGACGCGGCGGGACTGCCGACGATATTCTCTCGCTCGCAGGCGAGATGTACCGGCCAGAGCTGGCCTATCTGGCGCCACAGGCCGCGGGCAACAGCTGGTATCCGTACTCCTTTCTCGCGCCCCGGGAACAGAACCAGCCATGGCTGAACTCCGCACTCGGCAAGGTGGCAGCCACGGTAAAGCAGGCGACCGACGCTGGAATCGACGCCGAAAATATCGTGCTCTGCGGCTTCTCGCAGGGTGCCTGCCTGGCGACGGAGTTTGTCGCCTCGCATCCGCACCGCTATGCCGGTCTCATCGCCTTCACCGGCGGGCTCATCGGTCCGCCCGACGAAGATCTGCGGCACACGGGCGACCTTGCAGGAACCCCCGCATTTTTCGGCTCGGGAGATCCCGATCCGCACGTCCCTTTTGCGCGGGTACAGGAGTCGGCCAACATTCTTGCTGGAATGGGGGCCGTCGTCACTCTACGGCGTTTTCCCGGCAGGCCCCATACTATCCTTCCGGAAGAGCTCGACGCCGCGCGACGCATCGTGCTGGACGCATTCGGCAACACGCCGATCAGAACCTGACCGAGGCTGGTGGCTCCCTGCGCCTTTGGCGCTGGGGCAAAAGAAAAGAGCACCTGCCCACAGCGTCAGCAGAGGGAAAAACTCCAGAGTATAGCGCGGCTCGGAGTTGTCGAGCGTCAACAGCAGCGCGCAACGGAGCAGAAGGAAAGCGACCGTCGACCAACCCAGCACGGCGTAGCCGTCCCATTGTCTGTGCCGCCATCGCCAGAGACCTGTTCCTCCCAGCGCGAAGTAGGCGAGATTCAGCAGCGCGTAGGCGCTCGAGAAGGCAGTCTTCGCAGGGTGTCTGCTCCACTTCCACCATTCGAGGGCGATCTCCATCATCTCCGTTCGAGGGCGAAGCACCATGTTCAACAACCGTGCAACGGGCAATGCAACGTAATACCGGATCGGGTCGTCGGCAATCCGCTCCTTCGCCAGCACGCCGAAGGCTGAATCCAGCTTTGCGGTCGCGTTAAAGGTCTCGTTGTGCTCGTTCAGCAACGCCGCCACGCGGTTGTATTGGTCCTCCGTGTCGAAGGCGCGTGTGGGAATGTCGTTGATATCGATCAGCGCGGTATTCCAGTTCCAATAAACGTCTTCGGTCGAAGCAAAATCGATCGCCCATGTGCGGTACCAGCGATTGAAGCCTCGGGGAACCAACTCGCCCGGATCGGTCGCGTCGCGAGGCACCAGCGGCTGGAACACATGGAATGTCCTCCAGTTCCGGGCCGTCCATGGAACCAGCGGCAGGACCACGCAAAGCGCCAGCGTCGCAACGGGCGCAGTCCCGTGAAAACCGCCCTCGCGCCGTACCGCGATCCAAACCATCGCGGGAACAATCGCCACGGCTAACAATCCCTGTTCGGGACGTAGCAGCACGGCGTAGGCCAGCGCCGCCGCAATCATCCACAGCCAGCGGTTCCATCCTGTCCGCTGCAGCCTCCAGCGCTCCAACCCATAGAACGCTACCGCGATACATGCCAGGCTCAGCGTCTCCGTCAGAGGAGACGCAACATAGTTTGCCGTGAAGGGACACAGGGCCCCCAACCACAGCACGACGAGAGCTGCACGCTGGCCAAAGACACACCGGGCGAGATCGGCCATCAGAACGCACGTCCCCAGGTCGATCAGGCACTGGACCAGCATCACCGCCGTGTACTGGTCATCGCCGAAGATCCGGAAGCACAGCGCGAGAAACAGTGGATACCCAGGCAGACGGATCAGGGTTGGGATCGGTCCCGCAGCCGACTCCGCGAAGCCGTAGACGTGGTATTGCATCCAGTTCTTCGCAATGTCTCCATAAATCAGCGTATCGCCTGCGATACGTGGGGCATGCAGCACAAAGACCAGCCGCAGGGCGAGTCCCAGGGCGAGCGCCAGCCAGAACTGCATCACCATCCTTCTCTTAATCACGGGCATGCAACTGCATCATACTGTGAACGTTCCATCGGCCAACCTCCTCGTTGACTCCGCCAGCGCACCTGCATAGGATGGAAGAAGGGCACCCCGCCCTCGCGTATGCATCGCACTCCCTGATGAGCAAACAAATCTTTTACGATCCGCAACGCAAACGCTGGAAGCGTCTTCGGGTCGCCTTTGACTCGCTCGCCCTGGGCGGTCTCATTCTCGGAATCATCTTTCTCGTCGGGCTCATCCGCATGCAGCCTCTGCCGGAGCTTTTGCTGTCCGCGCACAAGCGCAACTACCGGACGCTGGCGAACCAGCAAAACCTGAAGGGCCTCAAGTTCCGCCGGTCAGCCCACCGCAAGACCGATCTCAAGCCCGCCGACGTTCCCCTGAACTCCGGCGAAGGACTCCGCGCGGCCTACTACGTCGAGGACGATCCCGCCAGTTTCTCCTCCCTTCGTCAACACATCAGCCAGATCGATCTGCTCTTTCCCGAATGGCTGCATGTCGTCTCGCCCGATGGAGCCCTGACCGGCTTCTCTCTTGACAATCGTCCATACCCAATCGTGAACAAAGGCCGCATCGCGCCGGTGGATCACGACGGCAAAATCGGCGATCTCATCTCGTCCAGTCACGTCAATCTCGATGTCTTCCCGCTTGTAAACAACTACGACCCGGTCAAAGGCGTCTTCATGCCCGAGATCGGTCAGTTCCTCTCGAGCGAAACCGCTCGCGCCAACTTCATCCATCAGGTCGATCAGCTGCTCGCCGCCAACCCCACGTACCGCGGCCTTTCCGTTGACCTCGAAGAGATTCCTCTCGAAGCGCAGCCAGGCTTCAAGGCTCTCATCGCTGCCCTGTACGACGATTTTCATCCCCGCAACCTTCGCGTCTACGTCAACGTTCCCGCGCACGACGAAGACTTCGACATGAAGTTCCTCGCCGACCACTCCGACGGTCTGCTGTTGATGAACTACGACGAGCACGAGACCGGCAGCGGGCCCGGACCCATCGCCTCGCAGGACTGGTTCATCGACAACCTCAAATGGGCTCTGAAGGTCGTTCCGAAGGACAAGATCATCTGCGCCATCGGAAGCTACGGCTATGACTGGACCACGACGTCTCCGACCGTTCGGAAGAGAGGCAAAAAAAATGTCCCGAGCGTCCCGGAGAAGGTCCTCTCCGTAACCAGTATCTCGACACAGCAGGCATGGCAGCAGGCCTACGACTCCCACTCCCACATCGATCTGGACGACGACTCGCTCAACGTCCACTTCGCCTACGATGACGACGACGCCCATGTGCGTCACTACGTCTGGTTTCTCGACGCCGTCACCGTTATGAATGAGATGCGTGCAGCCCGCGCGCTGGGCATCCAGACGATTGCGCTCTGGCGTCTGGGACAGGAGGACAACTCTCTCTGGAAGATCTGGGACGCCCCGCTTCACGCCGATCCCGCCAAAGACCTGGCCCAGGTTCCGCCAGGCTACGACATCGATACCGAAGGGGAAGGCGACGTCCTGCGCATCACACGAAAGCCTCAGGATGGCTCGCGCGACCTCACCATGGATGACGACGATTCCGTCCCTTCGCAGTACCGCATGGTGCTGCAGGAATCGATGGAGTCCTACCCGCTCTCGTACACCGTGACGCAGTACGGTTACAACCCCAAAAAGGTAGCGATCTCGTTTGACGACGGTCCCGATGCCGAATGGACCCCAAAGATTCTCGATGTCCTGAAGCAGTACAACGTGAAGGGTGTCTTCCTCATGATCGGCGAGGAGGCGGAGAAGAACGTCGGCATCATGCAGCGCGTCTACCGCGAGGGTCATGAGATAGGCAACCACAGCTTCACTCATCCCGATATCGCCGAGATCTCCAAGGGGCAGGTCGATCTCGAGCTGAACCTCACCGAGCGCCTCTTCGCTTCGAAGATCGGCGTGCAGCCGCTCTACTTCCGTCCTCCCTACTCCATCGACCAGGAGCCCGACACCAACGATCAGGCTGCTCCCGTCGAACGCATCCAGAGCCGCGGCTACGTCATCCTCGGAAACAAGATCGATACCAACGACTGGAATGAAACCCCGCGCAAGACTCCGCAGGAGATCACCGACGACGTCTTTGCCCAGATCTCCGAGATGGACAAGCGCCCCTGGACACGCGGCTCCATCATCCTCATGCATGATGGGGGCGGAGATCGCGCCGCCACCGTCGCCGCACTGCCGATGCTCATCACCACGCTGCGCGAGCGCGGGTACCAGATCGTTCCCGTCTCCGAGCTGATCGGCAAAACCCGTGCCCAGGTCATGCCTCCGCTCACCCCGCACCAGCGCTGGCAGGCCCGCGCCGACTCCATCACCTTCTTCCTCTTCGGCTTCTTCAACAACTTCGTCGTCAGCCTCTTCTTTGTCGGCGACATCCTGATGAGCGCGCGGCTCATCCTCATCGGCATCTTCGCCGTCATCGACCGCCTCCGTACGCGCAAAAACTTCGCCGCGCCCGACTATGCTCCGCGCGTCGCCGTCCTCATTCCCGCCTATAACGAAGAGAAGGTCATCGTCCGCACCATCCGGTCGGTGATGATGTCCAACTACAAAAATCTCCGCATCATCGTCATCGACGACGGTTCAACCGACCGCACCTTCGAGGTCGCCCGCGACGCATACCCCGCCGATATCGCCGCCGGTCGCCTGACGGTGCTTACAAAGCCCAACGGCGGCAAGGCCGAGGCGCTCAACTTCGCCCTCAACCACACCGACGAGGAGATCTACATCGGCATCGACGCCGATGGCGTCATCGCCCACGACGCCATCACCCGCCTCGTCTGCCACTTCGCCAACCCGAAGATCGGCGCCGTCGCCGGCAACGCCAAGGTCGGCAATCGCGTGAACCTCTGGACCCGCTGGCAGGCACTCGAGTACATCACCTCGCAGAACTTCGAGCGCCGCGCCCTCGACCTCTTCGACGTCGTCATGGTCGTCCCCGGAGCCATCGGTGCCTGGCGCACCTCTACCGTGCGCGCCGGCGGAGGCTATCACCCCGACACCGTGGCCGAAGATGCCGACCTCACCATGAACGTGCTCGAGCAGGGCTACTCCGTCATCTACGAGGACCAGGCTCTCGCCTTCACCGAGGCTCCCGTCGACATGGACGGCCTCATGCGCCAGCGCTTCCGCTGGTCCTTCGGAATCCTTCAGGCCATCTTCAAACACCGCGGGGCCATCACGAAACATCGCGCCATGGGCCTCTTCGCGCTGCCCAACATCCTCATCTTCCAGATTCTGCTGCCGCTGGTCTCACCCCTGATCGACCTGATGTTCGTCGCCGGTGTGGTCCACTACTTCATCGACAAGCACTTCCACCCCGACACTACGTCAACCGCCAGCTTCCATAAGCTGCTCCTCTTCTTCCTTGCCTTCCTCGTCATCGATTTCCTCACCTCGGCCCTCGCCTTCGCGCTCGAGCGCAAACATCCCGCCAGCCGCGGCGACGCCTGGCTGCTCGTTCACATCTGGATCCAGCGCTTCACTTATCGCCAGGTCTTTTCGATCGTTCTGTTCAAGACGATTAAGCGTGCGATCGACGGCAAACCGTTCAGCTGGGACAAGCTCGAACGCACCGCGAAGATGTCCAAACAAACCGAGGCACTCGCCGAACACCAGTAAAGGGATTGCTCCATCACTACGATGCAGACCCACTTTATCTACGACCGGCCCCTGCGTTATGTGCATTCGTGCGTTTTGACCGAACCTCGTTATACCGGCAAAGAACGGGATACAGAAAGTGGACTCGATTACTTCGGGGCCAGATTCTACGGTTCGTCGATGGGTAGGTTCATGTCGCCCGACTGGAGCGCCAAAGTTGCGCCTGTACCGTATGCAAAGCTGGGCGATCCGCAGAGCCTGAATCTGTATGCCTATGTTGGGAACAATCCGCTTTCGAAATTCGATCCGGACGGGCACGTTGGAAAGTGCGAAGGCGACACGGCTCAATGTGGAGCTGATTTAGCTAAGCTAGTGCCGGGAACAAAGGTTGGGGCAGACGGCACAGTCATCAAGGCTGGACTGCTACAACGAATCTGGAATCATCTCGACGGTAACGGAGCGGGCACGTCCTTAGTCTCTTCCATCGTGAACACTTCGACGGTAATCCATATCTCAACCGATCCGGGAAGCCGAAACGGAAGCACTGCCGGGGACGCTGCGAATGTCTTCATAAAATACGACCCGACGGGAAGCACCAATCAGGCTCGAACAGGGCCGGGAAACAGCGCGATTGCCGCCGCAGATGAGCCGGGGCAGGTGACTCTTGGTCATGAGCTGATTCATGCGACCCACATCGCTAACGGCACAATCGATTACGGCTTAGGAGTCCACTCGTTCTCCGATCCCACTGGCAACTATCAAGAGCGTTGGCGAACCGAGGAATTCCGAACCGTTGGTTTTCAATGGTTCACGCAGCCAGGCGACATCACGGAGCAGAAGTTGAGACATCCGTTCGGCTTAAACGATAGGGCGACATATACCAACCCGGACAACTGGACTCCGCAGCCATGAAAACCCTAGTTCTACTTCTGCTCTTTGCATCGGCGTTGCGGATGTCGCCCCAAGGCGCATCCGCTTCGCAATCAACTCACATCGCTGAGGGAAAGTGCCAGTCCATGAATGCAAGCCTTGAAGTGAGTCTTCAGCGGGTCGAGGGGGAGAGCGCAGGGCAAGCGTTCAAGATCGTAGTCCGCAACGTCTCCGGCGAGGATGTGTACGTTGTCACAGATCCTAAGAGAACCGACGGCAGCAGTGGTCCGTACTGGTATCCCGATCCCAAAAACGAGAGGGTGCTTATAGCGGGGTTCGCCCTCTACGAACCTTCCCGCGATATCTTCTTCGACCATGATGATGCGTCCGCCAGACTGACGCTTTTGCATCCATCGGAGAGCTACTCAGCTCAGATCACGGCCACGCTCCCCATCCGAGAGACGGTGCCGCCGTATCGGGTGCATAATGTCCCCCGTGTCTTCGTTGCTTCCCAAATATCCGGGATGAAGGCCGAAGTCGGATACTTCCCCAGCTCTGACGAGCTGCGTAAGCTAGTCGCGTCGAAGCCACATGGGACAATGACCGGTGCAGACTTCGTTGCGTATGGAAACTCGTCGCGCTCAATCGCATCTTTTCAGTGCATCGCCTCCAGCCCTGTACTCGCCTTCGCTCCCGCTGCGACCACGTTGCTTCACGAGTCGGGCCATGCCGCTCCGACAAAGCCGCAGTGACCTAGAGGCTACCGGCCACGCTCGGAGTTCGTCCGGCTGGGTGGCCCACATCTAACCCACCACAAATCGGGTGCCCATCTTCGCCGCAGCTTCATCGCGGCTAAGGTGGGGCGGGTGGCCCATACATCCGAACCAACCCATTCTTCGGGTGCCCCATTCATGCGGTTTCATCGCATGAGTGGGCCATTCGAGCCAAGCTCGAACCGCCTCTGGGTACGCCAGGCCTTAAGGTTTGGCCTTCTTCCAGAAGGCACTACAAAAAGGGGCGTCAGGGCGGGTGGCCCACATTTGGAATCGGTTACCATCTTCGCCGAAAGCCTCATCGCGGCTAAGGTGGGTCATTGAGCGAAAGCGCGACCGGAATACCATCCTCCAGTCGTCTGCAGCATTTGGATTGGGCCTGTTGTTTCCGCGAGGAGCCCTTCGTGAAACCCGGTCACCAGCAGTGTCAAGAGAAAAACGCTGTAACATTATATAAATCAGTAACTTGCATGTGCCGAATCGATCCCCCGAACCTGCTAGACTTGAATCAGATGAAAAAGAGTGTCAAAGATCCGGCCCACGCCGGGTCTTTTCCTTTAAGCCATTTATTTTGAAGACCTTGCACTAATATCCTCCGAATTCAAAGGAGATTCAGATCACGGTCCAAAGCTAAGTCTTTATGTTAGAATATTTTACGCGAATTAACCGGGATTGGGAGGCATGTAACGCATCGCCCGCCCAGCGGAGCTAGAATGAACTGTTATGGCAACCGCTGATCTCACCTCCGCCGCCCCCTCGCGCACCGCAGAGACCCCCTTCGTCAACGAGCCTTTCATCGACTTCAACGACGCCGAAAACAAGCGGGCGATGAAGCAGGCTCTTGCCGATGTCGAAACCCAGCTCGGACGGGAGTACGACCTGGTCATCGGCGGCCGCCGCCTGAAGACCGACGGCAAGATCGTTTCGATCAACCCGGCACGCCCGACCCAGATCGTCGGAATTCACCAGCGCGCCGAAGCCGAGCTTGCAGGGAAAGCCGTCGCCGCCGCGCTCGCCGCCTTCCCTGCCTGGAGCCGGACCCCCGCGACCGAGCGCGCTGCTCTTCTCTTCCTGGCTGCCGACCTGATTCGAGAGCGCAAGTTCGAGTTCTGCGCCTGGCTCACCTTCGAGGTCGGAAAGAACTGGGGCGAGGCCGACGCCGACGTAGGCGAGACCATCGACTTTCTCGAGTTTTATGGCCGCGAAGCGCTCAAGCTGGACGCCGCGACCACGCCCATCCAGTTCCCCGGCGAGCACAACCAGCTCCGCTACATCCCGCTCGGCGTCGGAGCCGTCATCCCGCCCTGGAACTTTCCCTTCGCCATCATGGCCGGAATGACCGCAGCAGCGATTGTCTGCGGCAATACCGTCATCCTGAAGCCCTCGGTCGATGCTCCCACCATCGCCGCGCACTTCGTGAGCCTGCTGGAAGAGGCCGGCCTCCCCGATGGGGTCGTGAACCTCTGCCAGGGCGAGGGCCCCGGCTTCGGCTCCGCTGTCGTCGCGCATCCCCAGACCCGCTTCATCGCCTTCACCGGATCGAAGGCGGTCGGGCTTGAGATTCATGAGAGCGCCGCCCGCACCCAACCCGGACAGAAGTTCATCAAACGCACCATCCTCGAGATGGGCGGCAAGGACGCAATCATTGTCGCGGGTGATGCAGATCTCGATGCCGCGATTGAAGGCGTCGTCGCGAGCGCCTTTGGCTTCAATGGCCAAAAGTGCTCCGCCTGCTCGCGCGCCATCGTCGACGCCAGCATCTACGACACCTTCTGCGACCGGCTCCAGGCCCGTGTCGATCAGATCAAAACGGGAGATCCCGCGGAGAACGTCTACACCGGTCCCGTCATCAGTCCGAAGGCGTACAAGAAGGTTCTCGACTCCATCGAGATCGGCAAGGACGAGGGCAGGCTGCTCAATGGCGGCATAACCATTGAAACGCCCGACGGTGGTTACTACATCTCGCCGACCGTCATCGCCGATGTCAGCCCGACTGCTCGCATCGCCCAGGAGGAGATCTTCGGGCCGGTGCTGGCGGTAATCAAATCGCAGAGCTTCGACGAAGCGCTGGCGATCGCCAACAACACCGAGTATGGGCTCACCGGATCGGTCTACTCTTCTTCACGCGAAAAACTTGATCGCGCCCGCGAGGAGTTCCACGTGGGCAACCTGTACTTCAACCGCAAGTGCACCGGTGCGATGGTGGGAGCTCACCCTTTCGGCGGCTTCAACATGAGCGGAACCGACTCCAAGGCCGGCGGTCCGGACTACCTTCTGCTCTTCACCCAGGCAAAGAGCATCGGTGAAAAGATCGGCCACGCCAGCCCGGAGATCGAAAAGCAGACTGAGCAGGGGCTTTGATGAAAGCGCAGGCAAATACAGAAAAGACCCACTCGAGAGCGGACCTTTTCTGTATTTGCAGCCGTTCAGGCGGTCAAGCGGTCTTCATTTCAATCAGGTTTCCAGCCTTGGCCGCCGCTTCGGCGAGCACACGATGATGAATCGTGAACAGTGCCAGCTCCAGCCGATCCGAGACTCCGGTCTTGTCATAGATTCCACGCAGGTAGTTCTTGATCACCTGCTCCTTGGTTCCGAGCTGCAGGGCGATCTCCTTGTTCTTGCAGCCCTGCACAATCAGAGCCACGATCTGCATCTCCTTGGGTGTCAACCTGTCGCGAACCCGGGTGCCGACGCTGTCGGTTGAGTGGATCGCCGTGACGTTCGCCCGCTGCATGTACCTCTGGCCACGGGCCACCCGCCGAACCCCGTCGACAAGGTCGATTCCCCCAATGTTGCGGCATACGACTCCGTCGACCAGCGAGAGGATCTCATCGGGAACCTGTTCGGTGTTCTCGGCGATCAGGATGACGCGGCTGCCCATGATTCTGGCTCGTTCCGTCAGCGCCTGCGCCTCGGGGTGAAGACTTGAAGCTACCAGAAGGATTGCTCCACGAAGGCTCTCGAGTGCGCTCCACATCTTGGGAAGGTCCTCGCACTGGGCGACGATTCGCATGTCTTCCTCGAGCGCCAGAACCCGTGCGGCGCCGGCTCTGAAGATGACCTGGTTATCGGCGAGAATAATACGGTTCATAGGTTTCTCCTGCGATGGGGTCTTATGCCCCGTGTTCTTCTCATCGGCGCTTCCGCGTCCGCTAACCGCTGTGTCTTCAATTCGGACAAACTGCTCTGCTGGTCCGTGGCCATCCTGGATGGGGCGATCCTCTCCGAGATTTAGAAGCGAGATCCCTTTTTCTGAATCCAGGGCATACCTGACTTAATCAAATCACAGGTGGGGTGTGCATTGTCACCGGTCCGCGAAGTATAACAAGGGTATGCCGAAGCCAATTTTGCTAGCCATCGACGATGACACCAGCGTGCTTGAGGCAGTGGTGCAGGATCTCCGTCGCCATTATGGCCAGGATTACCGGATCGTCCGAGCGGCCTCAGGCGGAGCAGCCCTCGATATCTGCCGCCAGCTGAAGGAACGCAACGACACCGTAGCCCTCTTCCTCTCCGACCAGCGCATGCCCGGAATGACCGGTGTCGACTTCCTGCAACAGGCGCTCTGCATCTACCCCGACGCCAAACGTGTTCTGCTGACGGCGTACGCCGACACCGAAGCCGCCATCCGCGCCATCAACTCTGCCAAGATCCACTATTACCTCAACAAGCCCTGGGATCCCCCCGAAGAGAAGCTCTATCCGGTCCTGGACGATCTTCTTGAAGCCTGGAAGCAGGGATACAAGCCTCCATTCGAAGGGATCCGTGTGGTGGGGATGCGGTGGTCGGCAAAGGACCACGCGGTGCGAGACTTCCTCTCGCGCAACCGTATTCCCTACATCTGGCTGAACCCCGAACAGAATGCCGACGCACTGGCCCTTCTGAAGGAGAAGGGCGCGGACGATGGCAAGCTCCCCGTGGTCCTTTTCGGAGATGGAACGGCACTCGTGCAGCCCTCCTCGACGGATCTGGCGGCAAAGCTGGGCATGCCGACCCAGGCGCAGCAGAAGTTCTACGACATTGTCGTCGTCGGCGCGGGCCCGGCTGGCTTGGCTGCGGGAGTATACGGCGCCTCCGAAGGACTCCGCACGCTTATCGTCGAGCCCAATGCTCCGGGCGGTCAGGCGGGCTCGAGCTCGAAGATCGAAAACTACCTCGGCTTTCCTTCCGGCCTGAGCGGCGAAGAGCTGGCAAAGCGGGCCTTTCTGCAGGCGACGCGGCTTGGAGCCGAGTTTCTACTGCAGCGGGTTACCTGCATCCGGTCCGAAAACAACTACCAGATTGTCGTCATGAACGATGGGCAGGAGATTACCTGCCATGTCTGCCTGGTTGCCACCGGGGTCGATTACTGCATGCTGGACGTTCCAGGCGCGGAGCAGTACAGCGGTGCAGGCGTTTACTACGGCGCTGCGCTGAGCGAGGCGATGGGCTGCGCAAATGAGACCGTGTACATCGTAGGGGGAGCCAACTCCGCCGGACAGGCTGCGATGCACTTCTCCCGCTACGCCGATAAGGTACACATGGTCGTCCGTGCGGAGTCGCTGGCCAAGAGTATGTCGAAGTACCTGATCGACCAGATCGAGGCCACGCCCAACATCATTGTCGAAACGAAGACGGAGATCGTGTCCATGTCGGGCAACGATCACCTGGAGTATCTGACTCTCCGTACACCGCGAGGCGAGGAAGGACGCGAGACCAGCTCCCTGTTCATCTTCATCGGCGCGGCGCCGAAGACCGACTGGCTTCCGCAACAGGTCGCATGCGACAACAAGGGTTTCATCCTCGCAGGCCCGGATCTGAAGACCAGGTCTCCTGGAAGCTGGAAGCTCGAACGGGAGCCTTATCTGCTGGAGACCAGCGTACCGGGCATCTTTGTCGCCGGCGACGTTCGATACAACTCGGTCAAGCGGTGCGCCTCCGCAGTCGGAGAAGGGTCGATCGCGATCCAGTTCGTTCACCAATACCTTGCAACACTCTGAAAGGTCTGATTCCACCACAGCCATGAGCCAACAAACCCCAGTCGTCCAACAGCCTGCCGCAGCGCCCATCAGCGATGCTCTCTTTGCGAAGTTGAGAACAACGTCGATCTTTTCCTCTCTCAAAGAGGAGGAGTTGCGCTGCTTGAAGGGTCTGGAGGAGATCCAGCTCAAAAAAGGCGACCTTCTGGTGCGCCAGGGAGAGGTTGCTCACAACTTCTGGGTTCTGCTTGAAGGCAGCGTGCTGCTCTCGCAGACCATGCCGGACGGGCGCGAGATGGAGGTTACCTCGATTCCCAGCGGAAACGCCTTTGGCGAGCTTCCGCTTCTCGCGAATATCCCCAACGCGATTAACATGCGGGCGGAGGATTCCTGCCACCTGGTGCAGCTCAACGAAGAGGGCTTCTGGAGCCTGATGACCACGTGTCCGGATGTGCGCAAGGCTATTTTGGGGAACATGGCCAAACGCTTCCAGAGGATGCAGAGCGCGACGATTCAGCAGGAGAAGATGGCTTCGCTGGGCACACTTGCTGCCGGGCTGATGCATGAGCTGAATAACCCGGGCACTGCGGCTCGCAGGGCGGCTTCGCAGCTTCGCGCGAATTTAATGCGGATGCACGAGCTCTCCGCCAAGTTCAGCAAGATCGACTTGAGCCGGGAGCAGAAGGAATGCCTCCACGATCTGCAGGAGCATACGCTGCAGGCGAGGCAGCCCATCGTGATGAACTCGCTCGAGCAGAGCGATGCCGAAGAGGCGCTGGCCGAATGGATGGAGGGGGCAAACATCGAAAATGCATGGAAGATGGCTCCCACGCTGGTCTCGATTGGGCTGAAGGCAGAGGACCTTGAATGCGCCCGGTCGGAGTTTCCCGGTTCGACCCTCTCCGATGCGCTGAACTGGCTGGAAGCCATGGCTTCGAGCATGCAGCTGGTAGCAACGATCGAGGAGAGCATCGGTCGGGTCTCCGACCTGGTGATGGCGGTCAAGTCGTATGCGTACGAGGGCAAAGGCTTGAAACAGTCGGTCGATATCAACAGCAGCATTCATGCAACGCTGGTGATCCTGAGCCACAAGATGCGCGAAAAGGAGATCACGGTCGAGAAGGACTTTGCCGCCGACCTTCCTCCCCTTCAAAGCGAGTGCACCGGCCTGAACCAGATCTGGACCAATCTTCTGGACAACTCCATCGACGCGGTAGGTCCGCATGGAAAGATCAGCGTGAAGACCTGGGCGGAGAAGTCTCCCACCAACGACCAGCGCACCGACATCTGCATTCGCATTGCCGATGACGGCAGCGGAATCCCGCTCGACAGCCAGGCACACATCTTCGACACGTTTTATACGACCAAGCCGGTGGGCGTCGGCACTGGACTGGGGCTTGGGATCGTCCACCGCATCGTGGATCAGTACGGCGGCATTATCCGCTTCTCCTCGGTTCCCGGCAGCACGGAGTTTATCGTTCGTCTGCCGGCACAGGCCCCGCAGTCCGCCTGAAGGCGCGAACTCTCCGGGAGCGTCATCGTATGATGAACGCAAGGAGACATCAAGGTGCCGCTCACCCCTTTTCATATCGCCTTCCCGGTTAATGATCTTGACGCAGCACGTTCTTTCTACGGTGGCCTTCTGGGTTGCCCTGAAGGGCGAAGCTCCGCGCAGTGGATCGATTTTGATCTCTTCGGCCACCAGATCGTTGCCCATCTGAAGCCCTCCGCAGAGGAGAAGCAGCATCACAATCCAGTGGATGGTCACGATGTCCCGGTTCCGCACTTCGGCGTGGTGCTCTCCATGCAGGTCTGGGAGGCGCTGGCCGAGAGGCTGCAGTCTGCAAAGATCCGCTTCGTCATCGAGCCTTATATCCGGTTCAAGGGAGAGGTTGGCGAGCAGGCGACGATGTTCTTTCTTGACCCTGCAGGAAATGCCCTTGAGTTCAAGGCATTTGCCGACATGGGACAGCTGTTCGCGAAATAGCGAAGGTCCAGGGCCGGTCCGCAACGCGGATGCTGTGGTACGCACTAAAATGGTCGAGGAAATGAAGGTTGCACTTGAACGTTTTGCCACACTGACCACTCTTTTGCCTAAGAGATAACCCAGCCGGACCCTGTCGTCCGGATCCGCAAGGGAGCTTATTCTGATGTCGAATCGCCCGACGCGCCGCCGCTTCATCGCAACCTCCGCCGCCGCGGCCGCAGTGATTTCGCAACACAAGGCCCTTGCGCTGCCGTGGCAGGAGCCGATAACTCCCGACGACCCGACTCCCTACAAGCTGTTCTTCGATCAGCCGGCGGAAACCTGGCAGGACTCGCTTCCCGTGGGCAATGGCAGGCTGGGAGCCTGCGTCTTCGGTCAACCGGGCAAGGACCGAATCCAGCTCAATGAAGAGTCCATCTGGGATGGTGAACTGCGGGACCGCAATAATCCCCTGGCGGGCGAGACCGTGCAAAAGATGCGCCAGCTGCTCTTCGCCGGACAGGTGGCGGAAGCGGAAGCACTGGTGTTGACCGACTTCATCTCCGTTCCTCGCCGCCTTCCCTGTTATCAGACCCTGGGCGATCTGCATCTGGACTTCGGTCCAATGGAGGGCGTCACCGACTACCGTCTGGAATTGAATCTCGACACGGCGATAGCCGCGACGACCTTTGCCCATAATGGAGTGCGGTATCGGCGAGAGGTTTTCAGCTCGGCGCCCGACCAGGTCATCGTGATCCGGCTGACGTCGGACAAGATCGGCAAGATCAGCTTTGCGGCTACGCTCGACCGCCCAGCCAACTTCGAGACAGATGCGCTGGCGCAGAATCGGCTGAAGATCTTCGGTGAGGCGCTTCCTGTAAACGACGATCCAGGATTGCCGGTCAAGGAACGCCAGGTCGGAATTCGCTACTATGCGGAGCTGCTGGCCGTCTCGACCGATGGCATCACCTCGACGAAGAGCAATACACTCACCGTCACGAATGCGACCGCCATCACACTGTTTCTTGATTGCGCTACAAACTATCGATATCCGGCAGGGGACGCGATCATGCGCCAGGCGGTCGTCAGGAATATTCTTGCCGCGGCCTCGCGACCCTATGCCGAGCTGCGCATGCGGCACATCGTCGATCATCAGAGACTGTTCCGGCGTTCGGCGATCGTACTGGGGGATGCAGAGGACGCGAATGCCGCAGTTGCCACGGACAAGCGGCTTCAGAAGATCAAGGCAGGCGGCGAAGACCTGGGCCTGCTGGGGATCTACTTTCAGTTCGGCCGCTACATGCTGATCTCGAGCTCCCGGCCGGGAAACTTCGCGGCAAATCTCCAGGGAATCTGGAATGAATCCGTCGACCCGCCATGGGGATCGAAGTACACGATCAATATCAACATTCAGATGATCTACTGGCTGGCCGAACGCGGGAACCTCTCGGACCTGCACGCGCCGTTGTTTGACCTGATCGATCGCACCCGGAATCCGGGATACGTCACCGCGCAGAAGTACTATGGCGCGGGCGGCTATGTCGTCCATCACAACACCGATATCTGGGGGGACTCCTCACCGGTCGATGGGCTTGGCGGCGGGGTATGGCCCATGGGAGCTGCCTGGTTGTCGCTGCACCTGTGGGATCACTTCGATTACACCGGCAACATCTCCTTCCTTCGGGACAGGGCTTATCCCCGCCTGCGCGAGAATGCCCTGTTTCTTCTCGACTACCTGGTGACGGACCCGAAGACCGAGCGCATGGTGACGGGACCATCCTGCTCTCCGGAGAATAAGTACAAGTTGCCGGACGGGTCGGCGCACAACGTCTGCATGGCTCCGACGATGGACATCGAGATCGTGCGGGCAGTTCTCACGCGCCTGCTGCAGGCGGCCTCCGTCCTCGCTGCTTCCCCCAACTGGGACGCCACGACGGATGCGGAGCTACACAATCGCGCCCGGCTGGCTCTCATCAAACTGCCTTCCTTTCAGATTGGCAAAGCGGGAAATCTCCAGGAGTGGCAACAGGATTATGCGGAGAATGAACCGGGCCATCGCCATATTTCGCATCTGTTCGCACTCTTCCCGGACGACCAGATCACGCCTCAGCGAACCCCCGATCTTGCTCGGGCGGCGAGGGTAACGCTGGACCGCAGGCTTGTGAACGGCGGGGGCAGCACGGGATGGTCGAGGGCCTGGATTCTCTGCTGCATGGCGCGTCTTCACGATGGCGATGCCGCTTACACCAGCCTGTTGCGGCTGCTGTCAGACTCAACCCGCGGCAACATGTTCGATGTGTGTGGTACGAAGGCGGATTCTCCGTTCCAGCTTGACGGCAATATCGGTGGCTCGACCGGAATGATCGAGATGCTGCTGCAGTCCCATGCCAGCGGAGGAAGCAATGAGGTTGCCCAGATGCGCGGAATGGAATCGGCGGCCAATGTAATTCGTCTGCTGCCCGCCCTGCCCAAGGCATGGCCGAACGGATCTTTCCGTGGCCTGCGCGCCAGGGGCGGTCTGGAGATCGATCTTCAATGGCAGAATGGAAAGGCAACCCAGGCGACACTCAAGGCGCACCTCGATCTGACCCATCACATTCTTGCACCCAAGGGACAGCGGATCGCCTCTGTCTCGCCCCAGACGACGGAACCGATCCCCGGCACAGGACCGGACGAGCTGGTCCTGCCGGTGAAGGCCGGGGAGAGTTTTACGGTTCACTTCTCGTAAGAATCAGGGCCGTACCTGTTTTGTACCTCCGTTGGACCGTATGAAAACGAGCAGATCGGCGGTGAATCGCTCCGGCCGCTCCCAGTGCAGCGCATGGCCTGTCTCCGGATAGTCTTTGAGCAGGGCCTGTGGGATGTTTTTGAGGAGAGTCTCCTGATCCTCGCGGTGAAAGATGGAGTCTTTCTCTCCCCAGAACAAGAGCGTCGGAACCCGAATCTTCTTCAACTGGTCGAGAGAGTCTCCGGTACTGATGCTCGCACCAAGGCCGTGCCAGGTGGCTGCCGGTACACGCTGTGCCTCTCCCACCATCATCTCGAAGAACCATGCAGGAACCGGATAGTAGATTGTGCTTGCCTGGAAGTCGCGCGCGAAGGTGTACGGAACCGGGTCGGTCAGCCTGGCGAAGGGACTGGTGATCTCTTCTTCCGAAGATCCGGCCCGGTGCGTGCCAGGACCGGAGCCGATCAACACCAACCGGTCGAGGTGCCCGGTGTCCTGCTCTGCGACCTTCTGGGCGACAAAGCTTCCGAGCGAGTGGCCGACCAGTGTCGCGTGCTGAATATGCAATTGATCGAGAAAGTCGAGGATATCCCCGGCGAAGTCGGCGCGGGAGTAGCCGGAGTCAGGATGGTCCGACAGGCCATGACCGCGTAACGTAACCGCATAGACACGATAGCTCGCAGGAAGAAGCGGGAAGACACGAGCGTAAGAGTGCCATGAGTCTCCCGCTCCATGAAGCATCACGATTACAGGACCCTTCGGATCGCCCTGAACCGCGTAGTTCAGAGTGATGCCGTTCTTGAGCTTGATGACCTGCGAAGAGATGCGATCGTCGGGCCGCACCTCCGTGCGGGACTGGGCACTCAGCGAGCACGAAACCACAAACAAGGCGAAGAAAGAGATGAATTCACGCCGTGGGCGGGAAATATCCAATCGCTGCATAGGAGACCTTCCGTGTGGAGATTAGATCTTGCACAGCATGGAAACCACCGGGTATATATGTCCGGCAGGGGTTTGTCTCATCGATAACGCCACTCTACACCATCGACCGGCGCACGCAGGTGGACAGGCAGAGCGGCGAGCCAGGAGGGGACGTGAACCGGAAGACCGCACGAACGCTGCTGACGATCATGATGTACGCAGGCGTTGGAATCTTCCTGTTGCCCTATGCGGTCGGCAAGGCCTCGACGGCTCCTCTTCTCATGCTGTTGGGTGGGATCATCGCCGTAGTCTGTGGACTGCTGCGCTGCTATCTGACTGAAGACGAATAAACCGCGCATCGAAGCAGCCTGCAGTCTCATCTATGCTGGCATAAGGAGATTTGCGGATGAATGCAGCCGTCGTCGAGAGTTATACCCAGCCTCCACGTTACATGTCCTTCGCCGACCCAACGCCACAACAGGGCGAGCGTATCGTGAGAGTCACAGCCGCCGGCCTGCATCCCATCGTGAGGTCATTAGCAAATGGCACTCATTACGGCAGCACGGGCCAGTTTCCCTTTGTCGCGGGCGTGGACGGCGTCGGCAAGCTCGAGGATGGCACCTCCGTCTACTTCGGAGCAGCGCGTCCTCCATTCGGAACGTTCTCTGAACTGTCTGTCGCTGGAGATGCTCTTTTAGGTCCCGTTCCCAAAGAACTGGATGACGCGACGGCGGCCGCGATCGCAAACCCGGGAATGTCATCCTGGGTAGCCCTTAAAGCGCGCGCCCAGTTCAAGTCCGGCGAGAGCGTCCTGGTACTGGGTGCGACGGGATCCGCAGGCCGGCTGGCCATCCAGATTGCCAAGCGGCTGGGGGCACGCCACGTTATCGCGATGGCCAGGCATGTGGACGGCGATGAATTGAAGGCACTCGGTGCGGACTCGGTCCTCTCCTTGAGCCAGGATCGTGACGCAGCAATTGCCGCACTGCGTGAGGAATGGAGTAACAGCGGAGTGGATGTGGTGCTCGATTATCTCTGGGGTCAGCCCGCCGAGCTGGTCTTCGAGGCGATCGCGCGCAAGGGACTCAGCCATTCGGCTCCGCGAGTCCGCTTTATCCAGATTGGAGGAAGCGCGGGACCCTCCGTATCCCTTCCCGCAGCCACGCTTCGCAGTTCGGGTCTTGAGATTCTGGGCAGCGGCTTCGGCAGCGCGTCGATGGAACGAATTCGGGAGGCCATCGGTGAGTTTTTCGCGACTGCGGCGAAACAACCTTTCAAGGTAGAGATTCGGACGGCCCCTCTACGCGATGTAGAAGGCCGGTGGAACGCCTCAAACGAAGGCGCTCGACTGGTCTTTCAACCCTGAGCCGTTGCGGGGAGCCGCGGTCTACCTTGGCGCTGACTCGGAGGACGCGGCAGGGCTCGCTATCGTCGCGATCTGGGCCGGCTTCAAGACACGATATCCGTCGCGAGTGCGAATACGGTACTTCTTCGCGTTTTCGCCGATCAGCTGTACGTTGATGGTCCTCCATCCACGATTCGGGTTCGGTTGCGGATAGTAGCTCAGCGAGTAGAGGTGGGCCAGGTCTTCGCGGATGGAGGAAAAGGCATCCTTTTCATCTTTCCAGCTCTTCGCGAAGTAGGCCTTGCCCCCAGTTGCCTTGCTCATGCGTTCGAAGACGGCTGTAGATACGGGTTCTGCCTGAGCGTCGCGTGTACTGACCATATAGATGATGGTGCCGGTCGACTGCGCAAGCTCTGCAACGTCCTCGGGGGGAACCAGGCTCGCATTATCGGGGCCATTGGAAAACACGACAATGGCTTTGCGGCCTGTAAACTGCGCCGCATCCTTCACCGTCATCAAGAGGCAGTTGTAGAGCGCGGCGTCGTCTCCCGCTACTGTGCTGCGCACGCCACGCAGCACCGTCGAGCGGTCGCCTGTAAGCTGGACCCCGCGAGAGAGATCGCGGCTATAGGAGTAGAAGGCGAGGCGGGAGACACCTTCGAGCGAACGGATGAAGTCGGCGATCGCATCCTGGGCAAAGACAAAACCGCGATACATGTAATTGCTCGTATCGAAGAGAATAAAGACGTTGGCCCCGGTAATGGAAGGGATGGATACGGCAGAGGAATCGGCACCTTCCGCGGGTTGCATGACGGCCTGCTGTTTCATTTTGCCATCGGGCCCGCTCAGTACCAGGCGGCGTGTGGGCTCATTGCCCTCCTCGAAGGTTGCGATCTTCTCCGGGATCTTGTCCTCGGTGATCGCAAAATCTTCCGGCTTGAGGCCGCTGATGTAGTTCCCTTTGCGGTCAGTCACCGCAACATTCAACTGCACCAGAACCACATTGACCAGAATCCGGGAGTCATCCTGGGCGGCGGTCTTTCGTCCACCCCCAAGCACCAGCAACGAGGACATCAACAAAACTGAGAGAAGAGACTTCTTCACCGTACTCCTCCAATCGGGGTCTCCTGCGGCTGTCCACCAGGAGCCTGTAACGATCCAGCCGTTGCCGCCATCGGCAAGGGCGCAACCTTTCCCTGACGAAACTCCTCCCCGGCCTCCTGCATGGCTCGGTGCAGCGCCGGCCAGTCTTCAAGATCTGTGGCGAAGATCTTCGCGGTCATACGACGGGTAAGCTCTGGAACCAGCCGGTTCAAAGTCGCCGGCTGGTATCCCTTCTCATCTGCCAGACTGGCCCAGTACAGGTTGCTTGATTCCCACGACTCGCCGAAGAGCCGGCTCGACTCTCCACCGAAAGACGGAAATGGCTTCACATAAAGCAGCTTCGGGGCATAGCTGCGTGCGAGCACAGGATGGGGAACACCAAAGTCGCGGGAGAGCCGCTCGACGGAGGTGTCTGCTGGGTACTGTGCGGCAAGGGCATCCAGCTGCTGCATGTGCGATCCGGCAACAGCTGCACGGCCCGGATATCTGCGGCGAAACTCCGCAGCCAGATAGAAGGTGTCCGCTGGCATGGTCTGGGCGAGCACGGCAATGGCGTCCTCATTGTTCGCCAGAGCTTTATCAAGCGTCTCGAGACGTTGCGGTGCCATGCGATCCGCGAGAATCTGTGTGACCTGCGCACGGAGAGCGGGATCCTTTTCCGACGAAAGCAGCAACTCTTCGCCGGAACGCAGGTAGAGCGTTACAGCGTGGAGCTCCTGTGGGCTTACGCTCCACCAACGCGGGACTGTTGCACTGACCAGGAGGTCCGGAACCAGTTCCTTCCAGATGAGCGCCTGCACATTTTCAGGCGCGATGAAGTCCTGCTCGGTCGCCGCCAGCGCATAAGGAAGATCGGCAAGCGACCCCATGAGGTAGGCTCCTCCCCCCGCCGGAGTTCCGACGCCCATCAACTCCGGAGCCAGCCACGAGCGTTCCTCCGCTACCACCGAGAGACCCGAGAAGTCGTGTGCGCGCACAAAGAGGGAGTTGTTATGCAGTACCTGAGCTCCCGGTGGCTCGTAGTACGCGTAGTTCAACCCCACCAGAGCATCGCGCAGGAAGGGCGTCAATTGTCCCCTGGCAGCTTCCAGCTGCACCTTTGTGCCTGGCCCCTTGATCACTTTCGTTAGGTCGGTCTTGATCTGCAACTCGGCGTGATGCGTGGAGTAAACACCCGGGGCCCAGGAGATCTTTTCACTATTGGTGAAGATAGGCCGCGGCATCTCGAATTCGTGCAGCTCTCCTGCAAGGCCAAGCATGTTTGCCGGTGCAGCCGATCCCTGCGCCATCGAAGCCAGACCGTCGCTCAGCGAGAAGAGAGTGTTCAGCGAGACAAGTCTCTGGTCCTCGAACACATTTCGGATACGACCCGCGATCTCGTCTCTCGTCTGCTGCCCCTCCAGCGTCTGTTGTGGCGGCCCGGCCATTAAGGCGATTAACGCCTCCTGGGAGAGATTCTGTGCACCGGTAGCCCGGACTACATCTGCCAGCGAAGATCGCGCGGCATCGAAGAGCTGCATGGACGAGGTGATCTTTGCAAACGAGCCTACGGTATTCATCCAGGACGCATTGAGCTCGCTGACGGGAATCTCTTCCTGGCGTGCGAGAATCTGCCAGATACCGATATTCGCCTGGAAGGCTCCCACAGTGTTGCCGCGCAACGCGGCATTGGAGATGTCGCCGATGGATTCGGCCACATTGATAAAGCGAGCGATCGATTCGTCGGTCAGCTCAGGAAATTCGGAAAACAGAAGATACCATGTGCCAAACTTCTGAAAGCGTGCCGCAAGCAGGCGCGCGGCTTCGGGCGACAACTTCCGCCCCGCTGGCCGACGAGCGTCAATCTCGCTGAGGGTCAGATAGGTCTGCAGAGGGCCTGTGTCAGAGTCCAGCCGCGAAATTGAAGCCATCGCCTCCAGAAGCTGCTCAGGATCGTTCCAGTTGCGGGCATGCTTGCCCCAGGTGCGTACCACTTTGAAATCGGACTTCTGCGCGAGCTTCTCCTTCCAGACGTCAAGCCCCCCAGGAACGTGAGGTTTCCCGTCCGGATCCCATTCAACGCGTGTAAAGAGCACCAGGAGCCCCGGAGCCTTGCGGAACACGCTGGCCGTAGAGGCGGGTTCGAGTTGCGGCGAGCGGAAGGCCTCGTAGACATGCCTCATACGTGCCGGTTCCGTGAGATGCTCCTGTTGGGTCTGGCTCACGCGGGACAACGCGTCGTAATAGGCTGCGAGCCAGCCGTTATCTTTCGAGATCAGGTGCATGACAAACTCACCCGGGTTCTCCGGACTGGCACCGGCAAGGTCCTTCCATACGGGCTCCGCTCTGCTCCCTCCTGGCACCATCACCCGGCCTGAACGAATCGAAATCTGGCTTCCGTAGAAGTCCAGCACGGGAGCGAAGGCCGACATCTTCCATAGGCCGGGAGACTTCGCCAGCGCGAGGTTGGTCTCATCGTCATTACGCGACAGGGCCCAGTAAAGCCGTGCAATCCCAGGATCGCGAATCAGAAGATCGATCAGATTGGCAGCCGACCGCTTGCGATTGAGCGCCATCCAGTCGGATTCTTTCAGCAACACTGGAACTCGGGCAGACGGGAAGGGATAATGGAATTCCACCCCCTTCTGAAGCGACTCCTCAAGCGTGATCAATGGAAACCCCGAGTCGATCGTTAGAAAGGCACGGTCCGGATCCGAAGTCGCGAGGGTGAGGTTCTTTTCGTGGCAGTTGCCAACGACGCGATAGCCGAGGATCTGGATCAGGGTGCCGACATCGGCGCAACCCATAACATTGATCGTTCCGCTGGAGCCCGCGAGAATCTGCAGTTCCCGGGCCTGTTGGACGTAACGGTCCAGCAGGATCAGGAATTCGGTTGGCTTTTGCTGGCTGTACCCCTGCATGAAGACGTTTCGCGAGAGCAACGGCAGAACTTCGTCCGCCGGGATCTTCTGGCTGATTCCGGCCATTCGCAAAAACGACCGTAGTGGGCCGGGAATCACGACACCGTCTGCCGCTCGTGATACGGAACGACCGCCAGGCGTTGTTCTCGATAGCCTCCGCGGAGAGGCTGAGGAAGAGTTCTGCGTCCAGCCTGTCAGCGGACAGACCAGCAGACACAGGAGACCGAAGGAAAGGAGCGCAGGCCGCTGAGGAAGAAACTTCATCGCAGACACCTCAATCCAGAACCCTGAAACAAGCGACTGCTCACGTCTGCAGGCAGCATGCCTTAGAAAGGCGGGCCGGGGCGCTTGCTATAACGGCAACGTCATCGCGCTCCGGTTTCTAGCTGCCACTCGTGAATGTGTGTCTCTCGGTTCACATTGTCGGACAACTATATACATTGAGCCCAATCTGCACCAGTGTTTTCCGCCGGGGAACCGTAAAGGAAATGTAAAAAACTTCTCCGCAAGGAGAAACGCTGGTCCGATAGGATGCCATCTTCCCACAAGAGGCACACTTGGCTCGGCAACAACTTTTTTTCTAAGGTCGCTCTACCAGGATGATGTCCAGAAAACGGGGGCCGTGAACCCCCTTGATGCGGGTCATCTCGATGTCCGCCGTTGCAGATGGCCCCGCAAAGAAGGTGGTCGGCAAGGTCGACGTGGCAGCAAGACGATCAAGCGCCTCCGGAACCGTCTCAACCACATCCTCAACTCGAACAAGACAAAGGTGGTAGTCCGGAATCAGGGATACCGCCCGTCTGCCCTGTCCCGCTACACCTTGCAAAACCACAGATCCCGTGAGGGCGATCGCACATGTCGAAGCGGTCATGACACCTTCGAAACCATCCATCTCCGCCGAAGACGCGCCTTCATCCACAACGAAATCAAATCCCTCGGGCAGCCAGGTCTGCTCCATCCCTGGCGGGATCACTATCTTTCGCTTGCCTCGTTCGCTCAGCATCTTCCCAACGGTCAAGGCGATATCCGGGGCGGTAACACGGACCACATTCGCGTCGTAGTCGCGCAGGCGATCCTCCAGAAGGTCCAGGATCTCTTCGCGCGAGCGGGTTGCCGCCCGTCGATAGTTGCGCTCGATCGCATTCCACTGTCGGCTGGCCCTCTCGCCATCGGCTGCTCCGCCGTTGGCTGCGCGAATCCTCCGAAGTATCTCGGCGCGTGCGGACGAAGAATCGACAACTCCCCATATCTCACCTGCCACGGCTCCCCCTCTTCTCCCACCACTCCCGGAAGGTCTCCTTCGGCATCTCCTTGAGATCCCTCACCTGGGTCCAGCCGCCGAGCAGCCCCGGCAGCCAGCCGATCCAGCCCTCTCCGTTTCCGTCCTTGTGAACCAGCGGCGTCTCGGCGAACCGGCCAAGCCGCTGCGCGGCGCGGAACCTGCGCTCGGATCGGAAGATCGCTCCCGCAGTCTTCATCGCAAGTGCTTCCGGATTCAGAGCTCCCTTCTGCTTCACCACCTTGTTGCGCAGGTGAATCAGCACCTCGGGAATGTTGATCTTGACCGGGCAGACCTCGTAGCAAGCTCCGCAAAGCGAGGAAGCGTAAGGCAGCGACTGCGCGTAGTGAAGCTGTTGCAGCTGCGGCGTGAGGATCGCTCCGATCGGGCCCGCGTAAACCGAGCCGTAGGCGTGTCCCCCCGTCTGCCGGTAGACGGGACAGGCATTCTGGCAGGCGCCGCAGCGGATGCAGTTCAGCGTCTGCCTTCCCTCCGGGTCTGCGAGAACTTCGGTTCGCGCATTGTCCATTAGGACAACATGAAAGTTTCGCGGTCCGTCCCCCTCGTGCACTCCCGTCCAGATGGAGTTGTACGGGTTCATCCGCTCGCCCGTGGCAGATCGCGGCAGAAGCTGCAGCATCACCTCCAGATCCTGGAAACGCGGAAGAACCTTGTCGATTCCGGCGATCGTAATCAGCGTATCCGGCAGGGTGAGGCACATTCTCCCGTTGCCTTCGCTCTCCACAATGCACACGCCGCCAGTCTCGGCGATCAGGAAGTTCGCTCCGCTGACGGCCGTCTTCACCCGCAGAAACTTCTCGCGCAGAAATCTCCGTGCCGCGTCCGCAAGATCCTGCGGCTTCTCGCCCAGTTCCGGCAGATGCATCTCCCGCTGGAAGATCTCTCGAATCTGCTGACGGTTCTTGTGCAGCGCAGGGACGACGATGTGTGAAGGCTGGTCGTGTCCAAGCTGGATAATCAACTCCGCCAGGTCTGTCTCGTAGGCCTTGATACCAGCAGCCTCGAGCGAGACGTTCAAGTGGATCTCCTCTGTAGTCATCGACTTGATCTTGATGACCTCCGAAGAGCCGCTTGCCTTCACCAGCTCTGTGACGATGCGCTTGGCCTCTTCACCGTCACGTGCCCAGTGGACCTGTCCTCCCGCCTTGATGCACTTGCGCTCAAACTCTTCCAGGTAATAGGCGAGATTCGCCATCGCATGCTCGCGAATCTGTCTCCCGGTCTCGCGAAGCTGCTGCCAGTCCGGCATCTCGCCTACGACACGCGCACGCTTGTTCTGAATGACTTCGGTCGCGTGACGGACGTTCTTCCTCAATTGCGTGTCGCCGAGCGTCGCCCGGGCTGCGATCGGGAACGTGGGAGAGGTCTTGGGGTCGAGTGCGGTATCCGCTGTGCTCACAGGACCTCCCCTTCGCTGCCGGCCAGAATCTCGGCCAGATGCACGGTCCTGACGCCGGTACGCTGACGATGCAAGGCCCCCTGAATATGCATCAGGCAGCTGTTGTCGCAGGCGGTGCAGGCTTCCGCCCTTGTATTCAACACGGCCGTCGTCTTCTCGGCCAGCATCGCGCTTGAGACATCGGCGTTCTTCACGGCGAAGGTTCCGCCGAAGCCGCAGCACTGCTCCATGTTCTCAATCTCGACGAGGTCGATTCCCTTCACCGCCCGGAGCAGGCTCAGCGGACCGTCTCCCAACCCGAGGTTGCGCAACCCATGGCAGCTGGCGTGATAGGTCACGCGATGGGGGTAGTACGCGCCAACATCCTGAAGTCCAAGGCATTTGGTCAGGAACTCCGAAAACTCGTACACACGCGGAAGAAGCTCAGACACCTGCGCGATCAATCTGGCATCGCCGATCTCCTCCGCCATCTTCGGGTAATGGTCGCGAATCATCGCCACGCAGCTTGACGAGGGAACCACGACCACCTCGGCATGTCGAAACTGCTCAACGAAACGTCCCACCAACGGAAGGGCCTCGGCCTGATAGCCTGTATTCCAGTGCATCTGCCCGCAACAGGTCTGGCCTGCGGGAAAATCCACCGCATGACCCAGCCGCTCCAGCACCTTGACGACGGCCTTACCCGTCTCAGGAAACAGGGTGTCGTTATAACAGGTAATGAACAGGGAGACTTGCAGGACCTACCTCCGGTTGCAGTGCCAATACACTCTATTCAATAGAGAGTTTATTTCCAGATACAATAGTACGCGCTCCCAGGGAGCCCTTCTTTATCATTTCGCAAATCGGAGACTTCGTGGGACCAAATCCTTTCGTCGGCGTTATCTTCCATTGGATAGGCGGGTTCGCCTCCGCGACCAACTTCATTCCGTTCCGTGCCATCAAGCGCTGGTCATGGGAGATCTATTGGCTCATCCAGGGCTTCGCCGCGTGGATCGTAGCCCCTCTCCTGCTCGCGTGGATCTTCGTTCCCAATCTCTCCACCGTGCTTCACACGGCCTATCAGCAGGACCCATCCAGCATCCACTACGCCATCCTGTGGGGAGTTCTCTGGGGCATGGGAGGCCTTACCTTCGGCCTCGCCATCCGTTATCTCGGGATCGCCCTCGGTTATGCCATCGCGCTCGGTCTCTGCACCGCCTTCGGAACCCTTATCCCGCCCATCTACAGCGGCGAGATGTCGTCCATCCTGCATGAGCACTCGGGCCAGATCATTCTCGTGGGCGTAGCCGTCTGCTTGATCGCCGTGGCGGTTAATGGAGCGGCCGGCCTCTCCAAGGAGCGCGAGGTGACGCCGGAAGAAAAGGCCGAAGCCGGGGAAACGGACTACAACTTCAGCAAAGGTCTCTCCGTCGCCGTCTTTGCGGGCATCATGAGCTCCTTCTTCGCCTTCGGCCTCAAGGCGGGAGCACCCCTTGCCGCCATCGCCAAGCAACAGCTTCTGGCCCATAACCGGCTCGATCTCTGGCAGAATCTTCCGGTCCTGATCGTAGTTCTCTGGGGCGGCTTCCTTACCAACTTCGTCTGGTCGGTCATCCTGATCATCAAGAACAGCTCAGCCAAACAGTTTCTCGGCGAACCAGGCCTGAACCCCATGCGGGCCACTCATGCCTCCGGAGACACGATGGTTGACTTCGATCCGCTCGACCCCTCGACTTACGACCGCCTGTCGCCGCGCACCCTTACGGCCAACTACCTCTTTGCGGGCATGGCTGGAGTTATCTGGTACTTCCAGTTCTTCTTCTACTCCATGGGGCAGACCAAGATGGGCAAGTACGACTTCTCCTCCTGGACCCTGCACATGGCTTCGATCATCATCTTCGCCACCCTCTGGGGCCTTGCCCTCAAGGAATGGCGCGGAACCAGCATGCGCACCAAGGTGTTGGTCACGCTGGGACTTCTGCTGCTGATCGTCTCGACCGTCATCGTGGGATACGGAAACTACCTCAAAGCAGCGGAGGTGGCAGGCTCTACAGCCTTGCTACGTTAGTCTTGTTACTAACGAGCGGCGATCAGGCGATGCATGGAACGCGCAGCGAGCAGTATCATCGCCCCTGCGCATAGCACCATCACCGTTCCTCGCAGCCGAGCTGCTGTTTCGAAACTCATTCCAATGCCCGTAAGCATCGCCATATAAGCCGCAACGCACATTGGGCACTTTGGGAGCAGCATCAGGACCAGAGCGGGCGCTCCCCACTGAGCGGACCTTTTTACCGGCACCGATCTTCCCCGAACATAAAAGCTGCTGTGCCTGGTTTCGGCACAGCAGCTTCGTGCTTTCATCAGTGCCCTCCGCAGCAGGAATGTTCTGCGGGCTTCGCGTATTGGTCGTGGTGTTTTACCCAGTCCGTCAGGTCGTGCCGAGGACCAGTTTCGTTGCGTCCCTTCGGGGTGATATCCAGATAGCTGTACGCCATCAACTGCGCTTCGCCTCCACGCGCAAAGCTGGAGTACGTGTGAAAGACGTCGCCGTTCGCGTCCTTGAAGAAGACGCTCGTCCCCGGCATCTCTTCGCTGAAGAACGGCACAGTCCCGTAGTTGTACTCAATCTGCCCTTCCACGAACACATGACTCTCGGACGTGCCGTCGCCATCTTTCCTGAACGAGACGTGATAGTCGAAGTTGAAATCGCTTCCATAGGAAGAGACCCATTTGAACTTCCACCGCATGCGTTCCTTGAAGGACTTTATCTCGGCGAAGGGAGTACGAGAGACCGCCAGTAGAGTTACGTCGTGATTCTTTAGATGAATCTCCGCGCCGTCGATACCGTCTGCAAGGAAAGAGCAGAAAGGGCAGCCCTCTTTCCATCCCGGACCGAACATGAAGTGGTAGAGGATCAGCTGGCTATTCTCGCCGAAGAGATCGGCCAGGCTCTCCTTGCCGTTCGGCCCTTCGAAGACATAGTCCTTGTCTACCTTCTCCCACGGAAGCTCTCGCCTCAGCCGGCTTACCTCCTCCCTCTGTTGTGTGAGCTCCTTTTCCTTTTCCAGAAGCTTCTTTCGCGCTTCAATCCACTTTGCACTCGATACCACCTCGTGATCCATGATCGCTGTGCTCATCGCTCCTCCATCGTTCGACAACAGAATTCGATCTTTCGTGTCTAGGCGCTCTCGTAACGGTCATGGTGACGAACCCACGCCATCGGAAAGGGCAGCGCGTCCTCATCTCTTCCTCTTGGGGCCATGTCCAACAGTGGGTAAACTCCCAACAGCCCTTCGACGCCACGCGAGTAACTCGAATAGGTGTGGAAGATTTCGCCCGCTTCGTTTTTGTAAAAAGCGCTGATGCCAGGAGCCTCTTCGCTCGGAAAATCGCTCGTACCGAAGTTGTAGTAGGCCTTTCCCGCACGCTGTTCGGGAGTGAAGGACACTCCAAAATCCTGATTGAAATCGCTGGTGAACGAGGAAAGCCAGGGAAAGCTCCATCCCATCCGCTTACGAAAAGCCTCGATCTTATTAAGCGGCGCCCGCGAGACCACGGCCAGAGCTACATCACGCGAGGTCAGATGCGGGAGGTTGCTGTTGATGGTGTCCGAGACCAGCGAGCACGAAGGGCAACCCTGCTCCCACTCCGGCCCGAACATGAAGTGATAGATCAGCAGCTGGCTCTTGCTGCCGAACAGTTCTGCCAGCGTCTGTCTTCCCTGCGGGCCATCGAAGACATACTCTTTGTCTACCTTGACCCAGGGCAGGGCCAGCCTCTCCCGGCTCAGCGCATCCCGTCGCCGGGTAAGCTCTTTTTCCTTTGCGAGAAATGCCTTTCGCGCATCCAGCCACTCGCTTCGAGAAACAACTTTGTTCTCCTGCATGATCTGTCTCCTTTGTTTCCGCAATGTTCTTACTTCACCGGAACCCATAGCTCGATATCGCCGCTTCCGCTCCCGGGATCGAAGCGCTCGCCGTAACGTTCGATCAGCCCGGGCAGGCTTCTGTCGCGGCGCACCTCACGTTCATTCTTTGCCAACCATTCGTAGACTCTGCTCATGGTCTTCGGAATCTCCGAGACGTGACCGTGGTGCGCAAAGACCGCGAAGGCGGCCGGCGGAATACTCTCTTCGACCAGCTCCAGCGGCACGTCCTCTTCGCTGCGTACCTCCACGCCCGCCATGTAATCCAGTCCACCGTCCTCGAAGTTCCAGCAGACCCCGTAGGCTACACTCCCCACTTGACCGGGTACCTTGCCAAGATGAGGTACAAAGCGCGACCAGAGCGCCGCAATGGAGGGGTCGCCTCCAAATCGAAAGTGCCCTTTGAGTCCCACTACGGTCATCTGCCCACCATCTTCCATTCGCACCGGAGCGAAGCCGTTTACCGAAGCCGCATGAGACTCACCCCGCGCCGTGGTTCGCGCCCGGTCGTTCCGCCTGTCGTTCCGATTGAGAGCTCGCTCACGCAATCTCGTTAGTATGTGGTCCCAGCCGCGATTAACGCCCTCGGTCATCTCAGCAGGCATCCAGCCAATGGCACGATGGGCGAACTTCAGCCGGGTGATTCCGTCTTCTTCGCTCAGCCTGTACTGAACATTTGAAGTCGCCGGGTAAGACATAAAGAGGGGTCCGCAGATCTCAAGCAAGATGGGCGCCTTGATTGCCTGCACGTTTCCCCACCAGTGCCCGTTGTTCTCTCCCAGGTCGCGGTACCATCGACCGCCCGGCCACGGCTCGAGCTTCATCGGCAGCGGAACCTTGTCCGGCGTCTCGTTGTAGGGTCCCATCTGTTCGAGAAGAGTCTCGAAGACGACATCGATCGGTGCCGCAATCTCCTCTTCCCTCAAGATCTCAAGTGTCTGAATCGTCTGTTGTTGCTCTGTAACCGGCATCCTTATCCCTCCTGCTTGAATTCAGTGGCCGAGTGAGACAAGCGATCTGACTGAGGCAAATACAGTCATTCCTCGCCTCCCGGGGCTCCTGTCTCTGGTACGGCTCGTGCCCTTCCGATACGTTCGGCAGCCTTCTGCTCGGCCCGTTCCTTAATTCGTGAGATCTGGTGCGTCCAGTACTTCTCGAAGGTCTTTACCCAGTCATGCACGGGCTTCAACTCGGCGGCGTTCAGGCGATACATACGATGCTGTCCCCGCTTGACCACCGTAACCACGCCCACTCGACGCAGAACACCGAGATGCTTGGAGACGGTGGGCTGGGACATACGAACAACCTTGACGACATCGCCTACCGCACGCTCTTGCCCGTCCACCAGAACGCCAATGATCTCGCGCCGCCGAGGCTCGGCAATTGCGTTGAAGACATCGGCGGTGGTTGCAGCTCTTGCCATGGAGAGGACTGTATATTCCTATATAAGAATATGTCAAGCGGAGGCATGACTTTTTCTCGTTGTTTGATGATTTGTTTAGGCTGCTGCGACAGCACTCGATCGAGGTAAATCTGCACTGTTTTCCGGGCAAATTTCTCCGCTGCATAGCATTACAAAAGTCTTACATCCAGGCTCCACGCATCCTGTTAGCTTCGAAATAGAAGTTCTGGAAGGAAGCGAAACAGACCCTTATGAGCCCCTCTCTGATCCCCGCTGAAGAAATCGCCCAGGCCCCCGTCTCCACAGAGACGCGGTCGGCCGTCTCCCCCGCTGCTCATACTGCCCGCAAGGTTCGTGAGGATCTTCGCATGGGTCGCGAGCATCAGGAGGGCCGCATTAACTGGATTACCGCCATTGCAATGGCGCTCTTCCACGTCGGCGCTATCGCTGCGTTGTTCTTCTTCTCCTGGACGAATCTCGCCGTCGCCGTCGTGATGTACTTCTTCGCGATCAACGTCGGGATCGGCATGGCGTATCACCGCCTCTTGACGCACCGGGGTTACAAGACACCCAAGTGGGTCGAGTACTTCCTGACCACCTGCGGCACGATGGCGCTTGAGGGCGGACCCATCTTCTGGGTCGCTACCCACCGCGTCCATCATCAGAATTCAGACCACGAAGGCGATCCGCACACTCCGCACGACGGAACCTGGTGGGCTCACGCAGGTTGGATCGTCTCCGGCCGCGCCATGCACTCGGAGACCGCGCTGCTTGGCCGCTACGCCCCCGATCTAACCCGCGATCCGGTTCACGTCTGGCTCTCGAAGTTCCACTGGCTCCCTTTGACCATCGCCGGCTTCCTGCAGATTGCCCTTGGTGCCGCGCTTGCTGCCCCCGGCCATCGCATCGTCGGTGCCGTAGGCATGATGCTCTGGGGAACCTTCCTTCGCGTCACGCTCGGCCTGCATGCGACCTGGCTGGTCAACTCCGCCACTCATCTTTGGGGCAAGCGTCGCTTCGACACCCACGACGACTCGCGTAACAACTGGTGGGTCGCAATTCTTACGGGCGGCGAGGGCTGGCACAACAACCACCATGCCCACCCGGTCAGCGCCCGTCACGGATTGGCGTGGTATGAGTTCGATATCAATTACTACGGCATCTGGCTGCTGGAAAAGATCGGCCTGGCCAAGAAAGTCCAGGTCGCCAAGTTCGATCCGGCGAACCCCAAGCCTGCCGGCATGTAACCCTTTTTACACAGCTTTGAATCCACGGGTGCAGACTTCAGTCTGCACCCCGTTTTGTTTTATTCAGGCCTCCAGGCATCGCCAGGGAAACGTGTCTTGTCTGGTACATACTTGTTTCTACAAACCTGCATCCCATTCGACAGGCAAATGTTGTTGGAATATTGTCATGCGGCACGTATATAAGAACTCTGTAGTTTTGCAGTCGCAGTACCAACTTTTGAGGAGAGGCGTTAATGATTCTAAAGATTCGACTTCTGCCGCTCATCTTTCTTTCTCTACTTGCCTGCGCGGTCTTTGTGAAACCACCGTCTGCTCATGGGCAAAGCATCTATTGCGCCTCAGACGATGGTAAGCGTAACTACTGCAGCGCCAACACACGCGGCGGAGTTGAGATGACAAAGCAGCGGAGCGGCTCTGCGTGCATTCAGGGCCAGACCTGGGGCTGGGACAATCGCGGAATCTGGGTCGACCGTGGGTGTCGCGCCGAGTTCATCACTCGGGGAGGAAACGGCGGCGGGAACGGCAATAATGGTGGAGGACAGTCGGTTACTTGCTCCTCCGATGACGGTCGTCGACACTCCTGTAGCATGGACACGCGCGGTGGAGTTCGCCTGACTCGCCAGATCAGCGGTTCTTCCTGCGTTCAGGGACAGACCTGGGGATATGACAACGGCGGCGTGTGGGTTGATCGCGGCTGCCGCGCCGAGTTCGTAGCTGGCCGCGGAGGCAGTTGGAATGGGGGCGGAAACAACGGGGGTGGTGGAGGACAGACCTTCACCTGTTCGTCCGACAATGGCGGGCGCAACTACTGCTCGATCCCAGGCGGCGGCAATCCCAACAACGTAATCATGTCCCGCCAGATTAGCGGTTCTGCCTGCATTCAGGGACAGACCTGGGGAACCGATCGTCGTGGTCTGTGGGTAGACCGCGGCTGCCGTGCAGAGTTCCGCACACGCTAGTTGGAAACGCATCGGGGGCCGGCGATGAGGCGGAACACTTCTCGCCGGCCTTTTCATTTTTGGCTTAGAGAACGGGCGAGAAGCTCGTCAGCGACATAAACGTCGACTCGCTCTTCTCGACGAGACGCCCATCTTTTTCGCTCTCTGCTTTGACCTTCACCCACTCCGGATCCGCTCGAAACGCCTTCCAGTTCTCGTCGGCGATGGCGCGGCTCTTATGCCGAAGCATGTAGATCAGCGTTCTACCCTTCAACGGGTCATCGGTAGCGGTCCAGAATGCCACGCAATGCATGCCGAGCCGCTCGAAGATCTTCTTCTCAGGTCCACCGAACCGCGCCAACAAGGCGTCCAGCTTGCCCTCCGGCGTGTGATAGATCCTCAACTCGTACACCGTGTCCTTATCCACGGCTCCGCCGGAGGTCTTAGCCTCCGCTACGGCGCCACCCATGAACGGCAGAGCCCCTGCCGCTCCCAATCCCTGCAATAACGTGCGTCGATTCATGCCAGCCATCGTAGCCTATCGGTGCGGGTTCTTTCGCAATATGTCGTGCGATAACTCATTTTGTTGGATACGATACCGTGCAGAGTGACCGTTAGACGCCCCATCCTATTCTTCATCCCGATGCTCATTCCGGGCATCGTGCCTGCACAGATTTCCTTTAACTTCGTCAAACAGGACACTGTCAGACAGCGCTTGAGTCTGTATAAGGGAAACGACACAAAACGTGAAGCCGCGCTTAAGCAGATTTTTTCTGATGCGGGTTGTGGCTCGTCTTCCCTCACCGAGCAGGTGATCCCTCAGAAGAAACAACCCAATGTAATTTGTGTACTTCCAGGAATGACTGACCAGACGATCGTCGTTGGAGCACACTTCGATCATGTCGACCGGGGGGATGGCGTCGTCGACAATTGGAGCGGCGCTTCCCTGCTTCCCAGCCTCTTCCAGGGCCTCGCTACGCAGCCTCTAAAGCATACCTTTGTCTTTGTAGGGTTCAGTGGCGAGGAAGCAGGGCTCCTTGGTTCGCAGTTCTACGTAAAGCAGCTTTCAGAACCTCAACGTTCAAAGATTGAAGCCATGATCAATCTGGACACGTTAGGACTCGGTCCAACCGAGGTCTGGCTCAGTCAATCGGACCCTCGTCTTACAAAGCTACTCAATGGTCTTGCACTCAACATGCGCATACCTCTTAGCGGGATGGAGCTAAATGGATTCGGCGAATCCGACGAAGAATCCTTTATTCGCGAAAAGGTATGTACACTTGTCGTTCACACGCTTACTCCTTCCACGGCGCACATCTTGCACCAATCCACCGACAATGCTTCGGCGGTCCATTTCAGCGATTACTTCGATACCTACCGGCTCCTCTCCGCCTATCTCACGGTGCTCGATTCCCAACCCGTACCCGCAGGGCACGTCTGCACAGCGAAACCAGTCAGTCTGCTGCCTTCGCCGCGACCTCGGCTTGTTCCCGGCCGTCACCGCTGAGCTGCCTATCCTTAGTCGTAATCGAGCCAAGGCGACCGCTATACTTTCCCTGAGAAGGAATTTCTTTGGGCATCTCATGAACATCACTCGACGCCGCGGAACGATCGCCTTCTTCATCACTCTCGGTGTCCTTCTCGTCGGTCTTGCGGTCACGCTCAACATCGGCTGGGTAGTGCTTAACGAGCGCACGGTCGCTCTAGCCGTTCTCGGAATCATTCTCTTTGCCCTTCTGATCGCAGGGGTAGTCCTCAACACGGTCTTTCTTGTGCGCGAAGTCCGCCGCAATGAGCGTCAGGACTCATTCCTCAACGCCGTAACCCACGAGCTCAAAACTCCCATCGCAAGTATCCGGCTTTACCTGGAAACGCTTCAACGACGTCCTGTCGACGACGTCCAGCGCCAGCAGTTCTATGCCAACATGCTCGCGGACTCCGACCGGCTGCTCGCGACCGTCGAACAGGTTCTCAAGGCCGGTCAACTCGGACAGCGGCATCGCCAGCAAAGCCGGACCCTGATCGATCTTGAGCCGCTCGTGGCAGACTGCATCGCCATTACGCTCAAACGCCATCATCTTTCGCCCGAGAACATGGTTCTTGAACCGGTTTCGGGCGCCGTTCATCTTCGCGTCATGGGAATCGCGGAAGACCTCCGCACCGCCGTCCTCAATCTGCTCGACAATGCGGTCAAGTATTCTCCTGAAGGAGTCCGCGTACGCTGTTCGTTGTCCATCACGCACTACACCTGGGCCACCCTGAAGATCACCGATACCGGTCTCGGACTCCCGCCAAATCAGAACAAACGCATCTTCCGTCGCTTCTACCGCGTGCCCGGCCGCGCCATGACACGCATCAAGGGAACTGGTCTCGGCCTGTTTCTGGTCCGGGCGATCGCGCGTCAGCACGGAGGCAATGCCACCGCATCCAGCCCTGGCCCCAACCTCGGCACGACGATCACATTGACTCTTCCCCTGGCCAATCCAACGACCACGAGCGAGCCCTCGGCGGCATCTTTCAAAAACAAACAACAGAAAGGAGTCGAAGAGAGAGCATGAGCGAATCGCTGGAGAAGAACGAAGCTCCTCTCGTCGCCGTCATTGAAGACGAAGAACATCTTGCACAAGGACTTCTCTTCAATCTGCAGGCTGAGGGCTATCGGACTCATCATGAAGCTGACGGCGACGCGGCCCTTGAATACCTGCTTCATCCGCCCGATCCCGTCTCCATCGTAGTACTCGACTGCATGCTTCCAGGCACCGACGGCTTCGAGATTGTTCGAACTCTCCGCGAGTCGAAGTGCTTCACGCCCGTGCTGATGCTCACTGCGCGCTCGCGACCCGAGGAGATTCTTGAAGGCATCGAGGCTGGCGCGGATGACTATCTCCCCAAGCCCTTCGATCTGAACATCCTTCTTGTCCGCATCAAGTCCCTCCTTCGCCGCACGTCATGGCAACGCGGCCCAGCCGCAGCTCTTACCGAGACAGAATCACCGAGGTCGGCCGAATCCTCCGGTCAGCCGCCCGAGTACGCCTTCAACCACCGAACCATCCGCTTCGATGAACTCGAACTGATCGCTCCCAACCGAACCACGCAGCTCACCGTCATGGAAGCAGATCTTCTTCGCTATCTCACCGAGCGGGAGGGCCAGATCGTCTCCCGCAAAGAGATCCTCGAACAGGTCTGGCATGTCCACGAGGACACCGATACGCGCGCAATCGACAACTTCATCGTGCGCCTGCGCCGCTACATTGAAGATGATCCTGCGCGTCCTCAGCACCTGGTCACCGTGCGCGGCGTTGGCTATCGCTTCCTGGCAAATCCATGACGGAAGGGTCTTTGCTCGCACCACGCTGAGCGCAACAAGCTCTGACGCTGCAAAAGCCTGTAGCGCTCGGCGGCATTCAACAAAGCTGGTTTGCCACCTCCTATCTAGCAGGAGATCAGGCTCAACGCTACTGCCTCCTCTTTTCGCAGTAGCGAGATTCCCGCACGCTTCCCCTTCCTGCGCGGCGTTCGTCACATTTTTTATATCTCCTATTGCAATCCCATAGAGAAGCCGCCCATACTCCTATGGCAAGGCAATAGGAGATTTATGGGCGATAAGACCGACGTCTGGCAAGGCACACTGGCACTGATGGTCCTCAAGACTCTCGAGAGTATGGGGCCTCTTCACGGATACGGCATCGCGCGCCGCATCGAGCAGACCAGCGGCGACCTGCTCTCGCTGAACTACGGCACGCTCTACCCCGCGCTGCTTCGTCTCGAGCAGGAAGGAGCGATTGCCTCGGAGTGGGGTCAGTCCGAAAACAACCGCCGGGCCAAGTTCTACTCGCTCACCCGTTCCGGACGTCGCCTTCTGGACAAGGAAACCCGTAGTTGGGAGCAAACGACCGCGATTCTTGCCCGGTTTCTTGCTTCCTCGGAGGATCCATCATGAATCCATTTCGCGCATGGCTTCGCAGACTTGCAGGCATCGTTCCCACGCAGCAGCAGGAACTGGACTTCTCCGAAGAGCTGGAGAGTCATCTCCAGCTCCACATCGACGATAATCTCCGCGCGGGAATGACGCCGGAGGATGCCCGCCGCAATGCCATCCTCAAGCTGGGCGGCATGGAGCGAACCAAGCAGGCGCATCGGAACCGCCGCACCCTCCCGTTTCTTGCGACCATCCTTCAGGACGTCCGTTTCGCTCTGCGTCAGCTGCGTCGCAGTCCCGGCTTCACCGTAATCAGCATTCTCATGCTTGCCCTCGGCATTGGGGCCAGTATCTCCATCTTCGCCTTCGTCGATGCCGCGCTGCTCAAACCGCTGCCCTATGCGGATGCAAACCGACTTGCAGACGTCGCGGAGCATGGCGTGGCCTTCCCACGTTCCAATCTCTCTTATCAGGACTTCCTTGACTGGAGACGGCTCAACAAAGTCTTCTCCTCAGTCGACGCCTATACCGGCAGCGGCTATCTGCTTACCACCTCGTCCGGCGTGGAACCCATATCCGCAGCGCGTGTAAGCGATGGCTTCTTCCGAACCCTGGGAGTCCAGCCTTTACTGGGTCGGGATTTCCACGCTGGCGAAGACCAGCCGAACGCAGCTGCTTCCGCCATCCTGACCTACGGAATCTGGCAGCGCCGCTTCGGCGGCCGCAAAGACATCATCGGCCAAAGCATCACTCTCAATGGCACGCCCACCGTTGTCATAGCAGTGCTCCCTGAAGACTTCCAATTCGCGCCTCGTGGCAACGCCGAGCTCTGGACGACCCTTCACGAGCTCTCCAACTGCGAGAAGCGCCGTAGCTGCCATAATCTCTTCGCAGTCGGGCGACTCAAGGATGGCATCTCCTTCCAGACCGCACAGGCGGATATGGCGACGATCGCCAGGCAGCTTGAAACGCAGTATCCCGGCTCAAACCGCGACCAGGGTGCTCACATCGGCCCCCTCTCAGAGCTCATCGTCGGCGACATCCGTCCTATCCTGCTCGTCCTGCTCGCCGGCGCCTGCCTTCTTCTCATCATCGCCTGCGTCAACGTCGCCAGCCTTCTTTTGGTGCGTTCCGAAAGTCGACGCCGTGAGTTCGCTGTTCGAGGTGCTCTCGGAGCATCGACCTCTCGTCTTGTCCGTCAGTTCGCCACCGAAGGCATCGTGCTCGTCACTACCGGAACTCTCGCAGGACTTGCCGCCGGTTACGCAGCTATGCGGCTCATGCTGGGTCTCATCTCCAAAGACATGCTCGCCAGCATGCCGTACCTCAGCCGACTTAGCGTCAACTCGCATCTGCTGCTCTTTGCCGCTGCCATCGCTCTGCTGACGACAGCTATCTTTTCCCTTACCCCCCTGCTCCGCCTTCCAACCGCCGCCCTGCGCGAAGCCCTTAACGAAGGAGATCGCGGGTCTGCTGGAACTCTATGGCGGCGCCTGGGAGCGAACCTCGTTGTGCTTGAGCTCACCATCGCCGTCGTGCTCCTCGTCAGCGCGGGCCTGCTCGGCAAGAGCTTCTATCGCCTCCTCCATGTTGAGCTGGCGTTTGAGCCCAGCCATCTCGCCACCCTGCAGGCCTCCCTTCCAAGAGCGGCCTACGACAAAGACGAGAAGACCGTTGCCGTAGCGCGAAGCATCCTTGACCGCGTCTCTTCGCTCCCCGGTGTCGTCTCCGCAGGTATCACCAGCACGCTTCCCGTCAGCGGAAACGGAAACACTAATTGGATTCGCGTCGTCGGTCATCCCTTCCACGGCGAGCACAACGAAGTCAATGAGCGCGAGGTAAGCAGCAGCTACTTCCGAACCATTCAGGCTCGATTGCTTCGTGGCCGCTTCTTCACCGAGCAGGATGACAGCACTCGCCCCCACATCTCTGTCATCAATAAGGCATTCGCGGAGAAGTACTTTCCCGGCGAAGATCCCATCGGCAAGAAATACGGCGGTGGAGACCTGAGCCCCGACTCCATCAAAGAGATCATCGGCGTCGTCGACGACATTCGGGAAAGCTCACTCGACGAACAGATATGGCCCGCCGAATACATGCCCTTCAATCAGGCCACCACGTCCTACTTCGCCCTGGCAGTCCGCACCTCCGGTGATGAGAAGTCGCTCCTTCCCGCGCTCACCGCCGTCGTCCACGAGATCGATCCCGGCATTGGGACCTCAGATCCGGCGACCATGAGCCAGCGCATCAGCAGCTCGCAGACCGCCTATCTGCATCGATCCGCCGCCTGGCTCGTTGGTGGCTTCGCCGTTCTCGCGCTTCTCCTCGGCGTCATCGGCCTCTATGGAGTCATCGCCTACTCAGTCAGCCAGCGTACCCGCGAGATAGGCGTACGCATGGCTCTCGGCGCACAGCGAGGAACCGTCTATCAGCTCATCCTTCGTGAGGCCGGCATGCTCACCGCCCTCGGTATCTCTGCCGGAATCGTCTGCGCGCTCGGGGCCTCCACCCTGTTGCGCGGGATTCTCTTCCAGATCCATACCTGGGATCTCTCCACCCTTCTTTTCGTCGTCGTTGTTCTGGGTATCGCCGCTCTCATAGCCAGCTATATTCCCGCGCATCGCGCCGCATCCATCAATCCCGTGGAGGCCCTCCGGGCCGAGTAGCCACGCCGCCCTCCCACCCCCGTGGCTTCGTTCTCCGCTAAACTCAAAGAGGGAACGAACCCCACCGGCATGCGCATCCTCACCCGCTACATCCTTCGCGAAGTCACCACACACGCCCTGCTCGGCGGCGCCCTCTTTACCTTCGTACTGTTCATGCGCGATCTCGGGCACATCCTCGAGCTCGTGGTGCGCGATTCCGCATCGCTTACCGACATCCTTCGTATCCTTGCGTATCTTCTTCCGAACTTCCTGATCGTTACCATCCCGATGGCCGTTCTCGTCGGCATCCTGCTCGGACTTTCGCGGCTCGCCGCGGACTCCGAGATCACTGCCATGCGCGCCTCCGGAATGGGTGTTCTCGCCTTCGTCCGCATCGTATCGATCGTGTCTGCAGTCGCCGTCGCGCTTGGGCTGTTCAACTCCCTTTATCTTGCCCCCAGGTCCGCCGCCGCAACGCTCGCGCTCACTAACTCCCTCAAGTCCGCGCAGGCATCCTTCGAAGTGCAGCCCCGTGTCTTTTACGAGGACTTCCGCAACTACGTCCTCTATATCCAGGACGTGCGCCCTGCGGCAGGCGCAGCAGTCTGGCACAACATCTTTCTCGCAGATCTCACGCAGCCAGCCGATCCCAACATCACCACCGCCTCCCGGGCCGTGGTGGTCTCAAACGATCCCCGAAGTATTCGTCTGCATCTGATCGACGGCGGACAGCACCAGACCTCTCCTACCGATCCCAACCAGTACAATATCTCCACCTTTTCCTCGACCGACCTTCCCATCGAGACCGGCATGCAAGAAGATCCTCATCTGGGCCGATCCGATACCCCCATCCTCGCGCTTCCGCTTTCGGACCTCTGGCGCCTCGCCAACTCACCGGACAGCGCAGTTCCCGGCCATCGAGCAAGCATCTATCGCATCGAGTTTCATCGACGCTTCTCCTATCCCTTCGCCTGTCTTGTCCTCATGCTCATAGGAGTTCCTCTGGGCCTCTCTTCCAAGCGCGGAGGCAAATCCACCGGCTTTGTCCTCACCATCGTGCTTGTCTTCGTCTACTACTTCCTCTCCCAGATCGGCATCGCGCTCGCGAAGAATGGAAAGCTCTCGCCATTCGCCGGCGTCTGGGGAGCCAATCTCCTCTTCGCCACCGCGGGCATCCTGCTGCTCTACCAGATGTCTCGCGGAGGCATCGCTCTCGGCCTCGTCTCTTCGGCGGGAGTCTGGCTGAACAAGCTGCTTACGCGCTTTCCGCGCGGGCGCAGGTTCGCTGCTTCCAGCGGAGGCCTGAATCTTTCCACCGCGCTGCGCCGGTTTCGCAGCACCTTTCATATTCAGTTCCCTCTGCTCCTCGACGATTACGTCATGCGCGAGTACGCCACCAACTTCGCGCTCATCCTGTCTTCTTTTTCCGCGCTCTTCCTCATCTTCACCTTCTTTGAGCTCACCGGAGATATCATCCGCAACCGTACTCCGCTGGTGACGGTCGGAGACTATCTCATCAACCTGATCCCCTTCATCCTCTATAACGTCACCCCGCTCTGCGCGTTAGTCGCTGTGCTGGTCACCTTCGGCGCTCTCAGCCGCACCTCAGAGATTACGGCGATGAAGGCCACTGGCGTCAGCGTGTATCGAATCATCGCGCCTGTATTGTTCACAACGCTGGTCATCGCCGGCTGCCTCTTCACCTTCGACGAGCTTTATCTGCCCGCCGCCAACCGCCGCCAGGAAGCTCTACGCTCCATCATCAAGGACAAGCCCGCCCAGACCTTCCTCCGTCCCGACCGCAAATGGATCTCTGGACAGGCAGGCCCCTCGGGCTCTCCCAGCCGCATCTTCTTCTATCAGTTCTTCGACGCCTCCAAAAATATCTTCGCCAATCTGACCGTCTTCGAGTTTGACCCCGGCTCCTTTGTGCTCAAACGTCGCATCTTCGCCTCTTCGGCGCACTGGAACGAACGCGTCGGTCAATGGGTCTTTGAAAATGGCTGGCAGCGCACCTTTGAGGGAGATACCATCTCCTCGTATCAGCCCTTCACCGTTACCGCCTTTTCCGATATCCACGAGCAGCCGTCCTACTTCGTCAAGGAAGACCGTCCCGCCCAGGAGATGAGCTACAACGAGCTCTCCCGCTACATCTCCGATCTCAACCAGTCCGGCTTCGACACCAAGCGTCTCAGCGTACAGCTCAACCGCAAGCTGGCCTACCCGCTCATCACCCTGGTCATGGCGATCCTCGCGGTTCCTTTTGCGTTATCGATGGGCAAACGCGGATCTCTTGCCGGAATCGCCACCGCCATCGGTCTCGCAATCGCCTATTGGGTTGTCGATGCCCTATTCCAGGCCATGGGCAACGTCAACACGCTACCGGCGGTTCTCGCCGCATGGTCGCCGGATCTGCTCTTCGGAATCGCCGGAACCTATCTCCTCCTTCGCACTCAGACGTAGACTCTTCTCCCGGAGCCGCAGGAGCAGCCGAGAACGGCGGCTATCAAGCGTTATAGAGAAACCTACACCGGAAGTTGATCGGCCATGCGAGTCGAAGACCTCAGATCCCGGTTCTTCTTTTTGATCAACCATGCCAGGAAGTTACGCCATCCCTCGTCAGATCGCGCGCACGCAAGACCGCGTCTGGCCTACACTAAAGCCACGATGACACTTCGATCCTCCTTCGCCCTGGCGGCTCTCATCACGGCCACGGCTGCCGCTCAAACCACCACGAGTACTCCGCAGAAACAAACCACTCGACGCACCCCTTCCACGGCGTCCAAATCGACGGCAACCTCTGCAGCCAAGGCCACTGCCGAGCCCGCGGCGAATCCGACGGACAATCCACCGAACGTTCCCCCTGTGCAAGGGAGACCCAAGAATCTCTACGCCCTCCGCTATATCGACACGCAAGTCGGTACCGGGGAACCTGCCAAGCCTCGCCAGTACTACACCGTGCGTTATACCGGATGGCTCACCGACGGCACCAAATTCGACTCCTCTGACGACCATCCAGGCGCCGAGTCCTTCGTCTTCCCTTATGGTGCGCGCAGGGTCATTCCGGGCTGGGATACCGGCTTTGAGGGAATGCATGTAGGCGGCAAGCGCCGTCTCTACGTCCCCTACCAGCTCGCTTACGGTGAATCGGGCCGTCCCCCTGTCATCCCGGCCAAGGCCGATCTCATCTTCGACCTCGAGCTCGTCGCACAGTCCGACACGCCGCCGCAGGAAAAGCCGGAACCCGCTCCCGCTCCTCAACCCGGCGAGACAAACCCGGCCCAGGATGCACCCAAGCCCAAAGAAACTCCGGAGCCTTCCACCAGCAAGCCGCCCACTCCGCCGCCAGCCACCACGCCGGCGGGTCAGCCGCCTCAGAGCTCGCCGAATCCGTAATTCCTCCATACCGGGGACGGTGCAAATTCCCCGAACCCCCGCGCCGTTCCCGGTATCTAATCTCTACGGCTTAAACTATTCCTTACATGATGATGGACCGTCTCAAACCTCTTAATCCTTACCTCAGGCGCTACTGGAAGTCACTTGCCTGGGGCGGCGTCGCCGTCATCCTCTATAACGTCCTCAAGGTGCTGGTCCCCGTCGTCATCGGTCATGCCATCGACGATATGGGTCACGGCATCACGCAGCAGAAGATCCTCTTTCACGCGCTGCGGCTTCTTCTCGTCGCCGCCTGCTCTGCGGTCTTCCTCTATATCACCCGTCAGGTCATCATCGGGGCCTCTCGCGAGATCGAGTTCGACCTGCGCAACGACCTCTTCGCCAACCTTGAACGGCAGTCGCCCGGCTACTACAACACCCATCGCACCGGCGACATCATGGCCCGCACCACCAACGACCTGAACGCCGTCCGTCAACTCCTCGGCCCCGCGATCATGTACAGCGCCAACACGCTGGTCTTCACCTGTGCCGCGCTGCCCTTCATGTACCGCATCAGCCCTAAGCTGACCTTCTTCGCCTTCGTCCCCCTACCCGCCGCTTCCGTGATCGTCCAGTACTTCGGCAATCGGATTCACCGCCGCTTCGAGCGCATCCAGGCCATGTTCTCCGACATCTCCGCCAAGGCCCAGGAGAACTTCTCCGGCGCCCGTCTCATCCGCGCCTTCGCGCAGGAGGAAGCCGAGATCGCCTCCTTCGAGACTGCCAACCGCGAGTACATCCACCGCTCCCTCCATCTCGTCCGCCTGATGGCCATGCTGTGGCCCACGCTTGAGTTCGTCCTCGGCCTCTCGCTCATGATCACTCTGCTCATCGGAGGGCATGAGGTCGTCCAGCATCGCATTACGGTCGGCGAATTCACCAGCTTCAACGTCTACATGGTCCAGCTCATCTGGCCCATCATCGCCATCGGCTGGGTCGTCAATCTCTTCCAGCGCGGAACCGCCTCCGTCGTTCGCATCGACGAGCTGCTCAAGCAGCAGCCCTCCATCGTCGACGACCCCGCGCTTCTCTCCTGTCGACCCAACCCGAACACCTCCTGCGCCAACCTCTCCAACATTCCCGCCACCCTTCCCCAGTGTTCCATCCACGGCGACATCCGGTTTCAGAATCTCTCCTTCGCTTATCCCGGCGGCCTCGCCGTTCTCCACAACATCAATCTCAACATCCCCGCCGGCTCCTCCCTGGCCATCGTCGGCCCCACCGGTTCAGGAAAATCCACTCTCGTCTCTCTCATCGCCCGCCTCGAGGACGCTGACCCCGGCATGATCCACATCGACGGCATACCCATCCGCTCCTTCCCGCTGTCTGAGCTTCGCGCCAACATCGGCTTCGTTCCCCAGGAAACCTTCCTCTTCTCCGACACCATCCGCCACAACATCTCCTTCGGCGCCCCCAGGGCCACCGACCAGCAGATCGAAGACTCCGCCGCCATCGCGCACATCCGTACCGAGATCCTCGAGTTCCCCCGCGGCTTCGACACCATGGTCGGCGAGCGCGGCATCACCCTCTCCGGCGGCCAGAAGCAGCGCACCGCCATCGCCCGCGCCATCATTCGCGACCCGCGCGTCCTCATCCTCGACGACGCCCTCGCCTCTGTCGATACGTACACCGAAGAGCGAATCCTGCAGGGACTCGCCAGGGTCATGCAGGGCCGCACGACCATCTTCATCTCCCACCGCATCTCCACCGCGCGCAACGCCGACCAGATCGCCGTCCTCGTGCAGGGCCGCATCGCCGAGCTGGGAACCCACGACGAGCTCATCGCCCGCAACGGCTACTACACCAGCCTCTTCGAAAAGCAGCGCCTCGAAGAAGAGATCTCCGTCGCCACTTAGACATCAAAGCTCGTCATTCTGAGCCGAAGCATCGAATGGCCGTCATTCTGAGCGAAACGAAGAATCTCAGTATTCTGCCCGTGCCAGCAAAATTTCAGCCAGACAAACAAGCAGCCCAAACAGAATGGCCCACTCATGCGACTTCATCGCATGAGCGGACCATTCGTAAAGCACAACCCTCTTTCTTTACCGCCCTTCAGCCGCCCGCCGCGCCGCAAACTCTTGAGGCGTAGGGATCGCCTCCAGCTCCCGTCCGGCAAACAACTCGGTAAAGATGTGCACCATCTCGTCCTTGATCAACCCATTGGTCGCCAGCACCTCGCGGCTATCGAGCGTAAACGCGCCGCCATCGAAGTGCGACACCGTACCACCCGCCTCGCTCACCAGCAGAACGCCCGACGACGTATCCCACGGATTCAGATTGAACTCCCAGAACCCATCCAGTCTTCCGCACGCAACATAGGCCAGATCCAGCGCCGCCGAGCCCGCACGCCTCACCCCATGCGACCGCAGCGTGATCTGGTAGTAGAAATAGGCGTTCGGATTCAGATGTCGTTTATGGCTCGGAAATCCCGTGGCCGTCAGCGACTCCTGCAGCTTCTTCGTCTTCGATACCTGAATCGGCTTGCCATTCAGCCACGCGCCCTTGCCCTTCTCCGCCGTGAACATCTCATCGCGCAACGGATCGTAGACGACGCCCGCGATCATCGTGCCATCTTCGTCGGGCTTCAACCCCGCGGGCCGATGCTCCAGCCCCAGCACCACCGCGAAGGCCGGAAACCCATGCGCAAAGTTCGTCGTTCCATCCAGCGGGTCCACATACCAGCGATATTCACTGTCCAGCGCATCCCGTGTTCCTTCCTCGCCATAGATGCCATGCGTCGGAAACGCCGCTTGCAACCGCTCGCGAATCAGCTTCTCACTTGCCTTATCGGCCTCGGTAACCAGGTCTACGTCGCCCTTGTACTCCGCCTTGACGCCGTTCTCGTAAAAGCCCTTCAACAGCGCGCCGGCCTCGCGTGCAATCTCTTCTGCCTTATGTGCAAACTCGAATTGATTCACGAATCCCTCTCACCCTCTACTCTAAATCCCACAACACCACTGCCGTCATTCCGCCCTCTGAGCGCAGCGACAGGAACCCGCACATCTCTCTCCCACACGCCGTGTCATCCTGAGCGAAGCGCAGCGAAGTCGAAGGACCTGCGGTTCTAGTCCCATCCATCTCTACCAAACCTCAACGCGCCTCCGCGTAATATCCGGTGCGATGCCGCAACTGATACTTGCCCTGCAGCTCCGCATCTTTCATCCGCACCCGAACGGAGCGGAATACGCCGTCTCCCTTGCGCTGCGGGGCATAATACCCCAGCACATACTGGGTCCGCAGATCATCCGACACGCGCGCAAACGCCGGCTCCAGATCCTTCTTGTCTTCCACGTAGAAGTACTTTCCGCCCGTATCGGTCGCCATCTGGATCAGCGCATGTTCTCCGCCCGTGTTCCTTCCCGCATCCTCCCATACCGGCACGATAATGATCGAATAGATCATCGCTCCCGCCCTCTGCGCCGCTTCCAGGGCTTGGCCATAACGCGACCGCTTCGCCGTATCCACGCCATCCGTAATCACCACCACCACGCGTCTGCGTCCGGCTTCGATCTTCGTCTGCGACAGCCGCTCCGATGCCAGGAAGATCGCGTCATACAACGCCGTCTCATCGCCGGGCTGCAGGTCATTCAGCCCGCTCTCAATTCGCTTCTTCTGGTTCGTGAATGGAACGATCTCCCGAACCGAATCCGAAAAGTCCATCAGGTCCAGCTCGTCCTGATCCCGCAACAGCGCATTCACAAAGTGCTTCGCCGCGTCCTTCTCCAGCCGTGCATCCCCCAACACGCTCTTGCTTGCATCGATCGCCAGCACAATCGACAGCGGCGCCGACGACTCCTTCTCGAAGTAAGCGATCTTCTGCGGCTTCCCGTCTTCCGTAATCTCGAAATCTTCCTTACCCAGCCCGCCGATGGGAGCCCCATTCCTGTCGACCACGTTCACTGCAATATTCACCAGCCGCGACTCCACGCGTATCGTAGGAACCTGTCCCCCCTGCGCTGGAGCCTGCTGTTGCTGCTGATCGGCGTCCGGTTCGATTGGCTGCATCGGAGGCCGCCTCACAATCGGAGCCTGCGCCAACATCGTAGCCCCCAGCAGCCAGACCACGGCTGCAGCCCCAATTCTCACTGGTGCTCCTTGTTAACCGCATCCGGCTTCGTACCGGCAACGCCGATGCCTTCCGGAGACGGCTCGCCATCGGCCAATTGCCCTGCTGTCCCGGATGGCGGGACAACGCCGATGCCTTCCGGAAACGGCTCGCCATCGGCCCAGATTGCCCCATCCACAAACTGTTCTTTCTTCCAGATCGGCACCGTCCGCTTCAGCGAATCGATCAGCCACCGGCAAGCCTCAAACGCCACGCCGCGATGCGCCGAGGCAACCGCAATCAGCACGCTCGTCTCTCCCACCGTCAGGCGTCCCAGCCGATGCACCAGAGCCACATCGCGCACTCCAAACTTCGCCACCGCCTCCGCGGCAAGCGCGCGCATCTGCTCCAGCGCCATCTCGCGATACGCTTCGTAGTCCAGGTGCAGCGTCTTCCGACCGCGCGTGTTGTCCCGCACAATTCCATCGAAGACGCATACGGCCCCATCGGAGCCCGCCTTCAGCCCCTCCACAATCTCCGCCGCCGGAATCACCCCGTCCACAATCTCGACTCTCACCGCAACCCTCCACTTACCGGAGGCAGCAGCGCAATCTCATCTCCGTCATGCAAAACATCCTCTGCCTTCGCATATTGTTGATTCACAGCCACCGCGATTGAATCCCAAAACTCCCCGGAAGACCCTAGCTGTGCCGCATGACGTTCCACCAGTCCGGCTACCGACAAACCCTCCGGCAAGTCCATCTCGGAAGAGCGATGGCCGACCATATCCTTCAAGACCCCAAAATAAAGTACTGTTACCTGCATATCTCAAAAAGAATACGCGAGCCCGCCGGTTGGACGGCTCAACTTTGGAAAACATCACAAGCCCCTTCAAAGATTGCCCCGGCTTTTACAAAGATTTCCCGGCTTTTACAAAATGCGGACGATCCAATCGCATCCGGGGCCTTCGACATCCCTTATATAGTTGAGATAAGAGAAACGGGCATCCAATGGGCTTGCAGAAACGCCGATACCTTGAAGTTTTCAGAATTGCATCGTTGCTCATCCTGCTTTTTCCTGGGATGAGCTTCGGGCAACAAGTCGTACAGCGAGGACCTTTCGGTAAGCCGACGCAGGTTTTGGACGAAACCCAGCAATGGACCATCCCCCTCCTCGTCTCCTCCGACCGTGATGTGGAGATCTATATCCCTGACGTGACCACTACAACCTGGCTCAGTCGCAACTATTCCGATTTTCAAAACCGCGGCACCTACACGTTATCGACATTCACGCTATATAGGACCGTTAACGCCTGTCGTGCTAACCAGATAAGCTGGGGGATGGGAGATGCTGCGCATCTGGACGCCTGCAATGACATCGGTTACAGAGTTCGGCAGATCAGGATCGACCCAAACCAGAAATCGGCCCAGATTCTTATGGCGGCCATGGTCGATCAGGACGGACAGATCGATCCGGAATCGGTTCAGGAACCATCCACGTTCAGGACATGGGACCAGCTCGGTGCCACAACGCAAAATGCCATCCTGAAAACGAACGAAATCGTCACCAGACAAATGAGAATCTATGACGCCAAAATACACAACGATCATTCCCATGGTGCCATTCGATAGAAGCCGGTGATGCGACTTTCAGAGGTTCCCACCAATAGCCACTGCACTTCGTATCCGTCTCTTCGCCCTGGTTGTGAGCGACTCATCCAAACAACACGGGCTCCTTCGGATACCAGACTCGTCCCTCCCGAACCTGCGCAAACGCCGTCATCTCATGCGGCGTTCGTGAGCTCTCTCCATCCGGCTTCACAAAAATATTCTCTGCTCCCACTCCCCGCGCCAGCACCGCATCCGCAATCAGCGATCGATGACACCGCCACGGCAGCGCCTCCGCACACATTACAACCGTCTTCTCCATCTCCTTCAGCCCCGCCAGCCAGTCGATCTCCGCCCTGAAGGCCGCGGTCTGCATATAATCCGCATAGCCGCGAAAGCTCTCGTTTCTCCACCCCGTATTCACGCTATCCGGCAGCGCCGGTCGCCGCCCGCCCAGCCCTTCCCTCCACACTCCATGAATCCCCACGGCCTCCAGGGACGCGAACAGCGAGGCCTGGGAGAACTGGGGATGCCGCCGCGATCCCGGAAACCTCCGAACATCCACCAGCGTCCGCACCCCGTTCTCCGTAAGCGCCCCCAAAAACGCCTCGATGCTCAGCGTGGAATGCCCAATCGTCATCATCGCCAAACTCCTCCAACCCCAAAAAAAGAGGCGGCCCGGAGATCCCGAACCGCCTCTCGATCCAGCGACTGCCGATTACGCTGAGGCGTGAATCACCTCTTCGCGTACCGCCTCATCCTCGGCCTCTTCCTGCACCGTGTTTGGCAGTGCAATCGAAAGAACCTCTTCGATCCTCGTGGCATAGTGAATCTTCACGCCCTCGATCTGGTCGGCCGTCAGGTCTTCCTCCACCTGCGTCTTGCACTCCAGCGGCAGAATCACATCCCGCACGCCGGCGCGTTTCGCCGCAAGGAACTTCTCCTTGATCCCGCCAACCGGCAGTACATTGCCGCTCAGCGTGATCTCGCCGGTCATCGCCGTCAGCGGATGCACCGGCGTGTCCGTCAACAGACTCACCAGCGCCGTCGCCATCGTGACTCCCGCCGAAGGACCGTCCTTCGGGATCGCCCCCGCCGGAACGTGGATATGGATATCCGTGTCCTTCGTGAAGTCCTGCTCCAGGCCGAACTTCCCTGCGTTCGAGCGCACCCAGGTCAGCGCCGCCTGCATGCTCTCCTTCATCACATCGCCGATCTGGCCGGTGATCGTGAAGCCGCCCTTGCCCTTCATCTTGTTCGCCTCGATGAAGAGCACATCGCCTCCCGCAGGTGTCCACGCCAGGCCCACCACCACGCCCGCCCGCTTCGTCCGCTCGGCGATCTCCGTGTCCACGCGGACCTTGATACCGCCCAGGAACTCATGGATCACCTCCGGCGTGATCGTGATCTTCTCCGTCTGGCCTTCGGCGATCTTGCGAGCCACCTTGCGCGCAACCGTTCCGATTCTCTGTTCCAGCTTGCGAACTCCGGCCTCACGCGTGTAATGCCGCGCGATCATCGCCACGCTCTCCGTCGGGAACTCGATCATCGCTTCCTCGACGCCGTTCTCCTTGATCTGCCGCGGAACCAGATACCGTTCTGCGATGTTGACCTTCTCCTCCTCCGTATAACCCGTCAGCTCGATAATCTCCATGCGGTCCAGCAACGGCGCCGGAATCGTATCCAGCTGATTCGCCGTGCAGATAAACAGCACCTTCGACAGATCAAACGGCTGATCGAGATAGTTGTCGCGGAACGTGTTGTTCTGCTCCGGGTCCAGGGTCTCGAGCAACGCGCTCGCAGGGTCTCCCCGGAAGTCGCGTCCCAGCTTGTCGATCTCATCCAGCATGAAGACCGGGTCGTTCACCTCCACCCTCTTCAGGTGCTGGATAATCTGCCCCGGCAGCGCCCCGATGTACGTCCGGCGATGTCCACGGATCTCCGCCTCGTCGTGCATGCCGCCGAGCGAGATACGCGAAAACTTCCGTCCCAGAGCCCGCGCAATCGAACGTCCAAGCGAGGTCTTACCGACGCCCGGAGGCCCGACAAAGCACAGGATCGGCCCCTTCATATCCGGCTTCAACCGTCGGACCGAGAGGTAGTCCAGGATGCGCTCCTTTACCTTCTTTAGGCCATAGTGGTCCTCGTCGAGGAACTCCTTCGCCTTCTTGATATCGACCTCTGCGATAGCAGAACCCTTCGACCACGGCAGCACCGCCAGCCACTCGACATAATTGCGCGTCAGGCTGTAGTCCGCCGCCATCGGGCTCATCCGGCTCAACCGGCTCAGCTCCTTCAGCGCGTCTTTCTTCGTCTCCTCCGGCATCCCGGCGGCTTCAATCTTCTCCTTCAGCTCCGCGATATCCTTCTGGCTCTCGTCCACATCGCCAAGTTCCTTCTGGATCGCCTTCAGCTGCTCGCGCAGGTAGTAGTCCCGCTGCGACTGCTGCACCGAGTCCTGTACCTCGCTCTGGATCTTGTTTCTGAGTTGCTGGACATCCAGCTCCTTCGCCAGGTGCTGATTGATCCGCTCCAGGCGCTTGGTGATGTCTGGCATCTCCAGAAGATCCTGCTTGTCCGTCGTCGTCAGAAACGGAAGCGACGAAGCAATAAAGTCCGCCAGCCGGCCCGGCTCCTCGATGTTGATCGCGATCGTCTGCAGATCATCGGACAGCGTCGGCGACGAGGTTACGATCTGCTGGAACTGGCTCACCACGTTCCTCTGCAGAGCCTCCGTCTCCGGCGTCTTCTCCGGCTCGGTCTCGCCGATCACCTCGAACTCCGCAGTCATAAACGGCTGCAGCTGGGTAAATTCCCCCAGGTGCACACGCTCATTTCCCTCCGTAAACACAAAAAGACTCTGGTTCGGCATCTTCACAACCTTGTGAACGGTGGCGCGCGTGCCAATAGCGTAAAGATCCGACGCCTGCGGGGCGTCCTGGCGCGCATCGCGCTGAGCCACCACCAGGATCGACTTCTCCTCGCCCAGAGATTGAATCAGTTGAATGGAGCTTTCACGGCCCACCGTCAAAGGAAGTACCGCATGCGGAAAGAGAACCGTATCGCGAACTGGCAAGACCGGAACCGGCCGCTTGCCATTCGCGCCCTCGCTCCCCTCGGAGTTTTTCGCTGTCGGCTTGATTACACTAACGAAGTCGTTTGCCATTGAGTGTCCTTTTATCAAATTATCAGATATTCGATGCATCAGGTATGGGATAAGTCGCAAACCCCGGCTCCAATGCTCTATGCAAATGACGGATCAGGGGCCTACGACCTGATCTCAGGACGAGGCACAATTCGTTCGTTCTGTCTTTCTGTCTTTAAGACGACCCCTCGACCATCTTCGTCATCGGCAAATCCTCCCGTTTCCGAGATGAGCATTCAGCCATCGACCGCCCAAAGCGCTACCAAACCGGCAGCAACGAGCGAGGAGGGCTGGACAGGTCACGGTCAAACGCGGCAGTAGGTCGCCTCTCACCTGAACGTCCTAATCCTACGCTCACTGTCCCAAAATCGAACGCTCGCACCCCGCCTATCGGCTTTGAAGAGATGGAATATCTTGCGTGCCGACGTGTTCTCCTAAATGGAGGGTGTTTATTTGATGAGTAACTCCGATCTGCAGGAAGCAATGGAAACCGAAAAAGGTGTGGCAGTCGTTACCGGAGCCTCCTCCGGAATAGGGAAAATTTATGCGGACCGGCTGGCGGCACGGGGCTACGATCTTATGCTTGTGGCCCGTCGTGGCGACCGGCTCCAAGCCGTGGCCGACGAGCTGAAGCAAAATTATGAAATTCGCGTAGAAACCGTGATCGCCGACCTTGGAGATCCTGACGATCTGCAGCGTCTGGCCGAAAGAATCGGGAACGACGAGAACGTGACGATGCTGGTCAACAATGCCGGCATTGCCGTCGCAGCTCCCACCGTTCGCACCTCCTCGGAGGACATCGAGCGACTGATCAGTATTAACAACACTGCGTTGGCACGTCTCAGTCTCGCCGTGTTACCTGGCTTTGCAGCTCGCAATCACGGCACCCTGATCAACATCGGCTCTGTGCAATCGTTCTACAGCCGCTCCGCAAGCACCACCTACAGCGGGACCAAGGCCTTCGTCATGCTCTTCACCTCCGGTCTGCAGCAGGAGTTTGCGGCCACCGGGGTCCGGATTCAGCTCGTGCTCCCCGCAGGCACCGCCACGGAGATCTGGGAGCTCGCCGGGGTTGACCCGAAGATCATGAATCCCTCCATGATCATGAGCGCTGAGGACTGTGTCGACGCGGCGCTTGCAGGTCTGGACCTCGGAGAAGCGGTCACCTTGCCCTCACTCGAGGATGAGCAGTTGTGGGCTGAGTTCGATGCCCTACGAGAAAAGATGTTCCACGCCATGCAGACGAATGTGCCTGCATCCCGCTACAGCATCGCCCGGTGACGGAATCCCGTCCCACAAGAAAAATCCCCGAACGCTCAGTTCGGGGATTTTTCTTGGGAAAACATTCGTCCCGATGGAGATCCTCTAGTTGAACATCTCCTTGACCTTGTCCAGAATTCCCCGGGAGGTCGGCGTGTTCTCCACCTGCATCGTCTCCCCAAGCTCCCGAAGAAGATCTTTCTGGTGCCGGTTCAGTTTGGTCGGCGTCTGAACCCTGATCTCCACAATGAGATCCCCTTTGCCCCGTTCATTGAGGTGCGGAACGCCCTTGCCTCGCAGCTTGAACTCGCGTCCGCTCTGCACGCCTTCGGGAATCTTCAGGGTCTCAACGCCCTCAAGGGTCTGAATCTCGAGGTCTGTCCCAAGTGCCGCCTGCGGGTACGAGATCGGCATCACGCAATGCAGGTCGTCGCCATCGCGTTCGAAGAACTTGTGCGCCTTCACATTGAGAACGACGTAGAGGTCGCCTGAGGGACCGCCGAATTTACCTGCCTCGCCCTCGCCCTGGTAGCGGATGCGGGTATCCTGCTCCACGCCCGCCGGGACCTTGACCAGGATCTTATGCTCCGTCTGTACCCTGGTCTCGCCAACGCAGGTCGCACACGGGTCTACGATCAGGGTTCCGGTTCCACCACACACTGAGCAGGTCCGGGCTACCGAGAAGAAGCCCTGCTGGAACCGCTGCTGCCCGCGCCCCCCGCACTGCGTGCAGGTCACCGGCTGTTTCCCGCGCGCGGCTCCGTTTCCGTGGCAATCCGGGCAGACCTCACTGCGCCGGATCTTGATCTCGCGTTCGACCCCGAACGCAGCCTCCTCGAACTCGAGGGTCAGGTCGTAGCGCAGATCACGCCCACGCTGCACCCGTGAGGCATGGCCGCCACGGCCCGAGCCACCCATGTTGAACATCTCGCCGAAAAGATCGCCGAAGATATCCCCGAGGTCCTGGGCATTCCCGAAGCCGCCGCCTCCGAACGGACCGCCGCCGTTTCCGCTCGAGCTTCCATTGAACGCCGCGTGGCCGTAGCGATCGTAGGCCGCACGCTTATCCGCGTCACTCAGGACCTGGTAGGCCTCGCTGCACTCCTTGAACTTCTCTTCGGCCGCGGCATCGCCCGGATTGCGGTCAGGGTGATACTGCATCGCCAGTTTGCGGTACGCCGTCTTCAGCTCCTGATCGGAGGCATCCCGCGAGACGCTCAACACTTCATAGAAATCAACTTTGGTCACGTTTGCCGTCGCACTCATCCTTCAACTACCTCTGCCGCATCAAAAAAACTAATCGCTTACCACCGACGGATTCGAAGCAATCCTCACCAGCGCCGGACGGAGAAGCTTGTCGCGAACCTTGTATCCGCGGCGAATCTCCTCCAATACCTGATGATCCGGGAACTCCTTGGTTTCAACACTTCCCAAAGCTTCATGAACCCGTGGATCGAACTGCGCCCCTGCACTCTCCACCGGAACCACATTCAGGGCCCGCAGAGCGTCTTCCATCTGCTTTAGAATCAGTTCTACACCGGTTCGCAGCTGCTCAGCCGATCCGTCCGACTTCAGCGCTAGCTGGAAGTTGTCCATCACACCCAGAAACGGTTCGACGGTACTCGAAACCGTGTAATCGCGCACATCCTGGCGTTCCTTGGCTTCGCGCTTGCGGGCATTGTCGAACTCCGCCTGCAGCCGCGCCAGCCGATCCAGAAGCTGATCGCGCTCACCCTTTACCTGCTCCAGCTCCGCCTGCGCCGAAGCCACCTCCTGCACCGGCTCCTCCGGAAGGCGGGTGACAACTTCTCCCTCCTGCACGGCCTGTACAGTCGTCTCGTCCTGCATGGAATTATGTCTCCTCATTGTCGTTTCCTCATCTATTATCGCCGATCGCGCAAGCCTCGGGATACCGGCAAGGAGCCGGTTACAGCGGCAGCGACATCAAAGGTGACAAAGTCCTTCGATTCACCCCGATGCAGGGACAATCCGGTCGAAGACGCGGGAGAGGTAGCTTACCGCGTTCATCGTGTTTTCGTAATCCATCCTCTTGGAGCCGATCACGCCAATGGTTCCTCGGCTCTCACCCGCCATCCTCGCCGGAGCTGCGATCAGCACCAGGCCCGCCATCTCCGGCGCCTGTTCTTCCAGATCGAAGATGACCCGCACGCTCTGCTGGCGCGCATCGATATAGGCATTCAGCAGATCCACCAGGCGCTGCTTGGCTTCGAGTGCGGCAAGCATCTCCCGCAGACGTTCGCCGTCGGTATTCGCGCTTACCAGGTTTGCCACGCCTTCCACGTAAACCGGAGGCATCGAAGCGTCGGTCTCCCGAACCGCCTTCACCCAGAGCTGTTGCACGGAGTTCAGCAGCTGCTGATACTCGCTTCGTTCCCGGTCCACCAGCTTCGCCAGCTCCGAGCGCACCTGCTCGATGCTCCAGCCCCGAAAGTGCTCGTTCAGAAAATTGGATGCGGTCTCCAGTTCCACCAGACTCAGATCCCGGTCCAGCGCCAGTACGCGATCCCGAACCACTCCTGATTTGGTCACGACCACGGCAAGAATGCTTGCGGGAGCCAGCCTCGAGAAGTGCACGTGTTCCAGCAGATCTCCTTCCGCAGCCGTCGCGACCGCCACTCCGACTCCACTCGAAAGCATTGCCAGCACATGTGAAGTTCTTTCGAGCACCGCCTGCGTGCCCGCGACTCCCACAAAGCTGGAATCGATCTGCCGGCGCGACTGCGCCGTCAACCGTCGCGCGCCGCCCCTGGGATGGGCTCCGCTGCTCAACTGCTCCACATACATCCGAAACGCCATCGCGGTCGGAATTCGCCCTGCAGACGTATGTGGTTGTTCGAGGAGTCCCGCTTCGGCCAGCTCCACCATCTCGTTCCGGATGGTCGCCGGACTCATACCGGAGCCTTCCTGGATTCGCAGCCGGGCGATGGTCCCGGAGCCCACAGGTTCTCCGGTCTCGATATAGCTCTCAATGATGGCCGTCAGAATAGCTCGCTGCCGAGCTGTAATCCGCCATGCATCTGCCATCATTCCCTCCCCCGCTTGAAACCAGTCTATCGTTCGCGTCAAGCGTGTCGGAGTTTCAGTTAACTGATCTCGAACACATTCTCATTTTTAGACGCAACCTGCTTCGCTTTGTCGGCAACCCGCTGAGCCATCGTGTAGACCTCCGAAGCCAACTTTGAGTCCGGGCCCGCCAGCGCGATCGGCAACCCCTTGTCGCCGCCTTCACGGATCGCAGGATTCAGCTCCAGCGCACCCAGAAAAGCCAGACCGAACTGCGCCGCTGTGCGCTCGGTTCCGCCGGCTCCGAAGACGTCGATGACCTCCCCCGAAGGCAGCGTCATCTGGGACATATTCTCGACCATCCCCAGAACCTCGACCTTCACCTGATGAAACATCTCCAGGGCCTTGCGGGCATCCTCAAGGGCCACGTTCGACCCGGTAGAAACCACCACCGCGCCGGTCAGCGGAACCGTCTGGACCAGGGAGATCACCACATCGCCGGTTCCCGGAGGAAGGTCAACGATCAGGAAGTCGAGCTCGCCCCATTCCACCTGTTGCAGGAACTGGCGAATGATCTGGTGCAGCATGGGTCCGCGCATCACCAGAGGCTTGTCTCCCGGCGAAATCAGCCCGATCGAGATGAACTTCACTCCATGAGCCAGGATCGGCTCAATGCGGTTTTCGCCTACGACGTTCGGCTGGCGCGTCGTTCCCATCATCGTCGGGACGTTCGGCCCGTAGATATCCGCATCGATCAGCCCGACCTTGTACCCAAGTTTGGCCAGCGCCACCGAAAGATTGACCGCTACCGTCGTCTTTCCTACACCACCCTTGCCGCTACCGACCGCTACAACGTGCGCCACGCCCGGCAAAGGCTGCGGCGCCGGCGGAACTCCTGCTCCCATATGTCCCATAACGAATCCTTTCCTAAAGCTTCAAATGTGCCACTCGTCTCCGAGTGCGGCACGGATCTCTTTCTTGCGCTGCGTCTCGCCGGCGCGCATCTCGCGTCGGCGTCCTGCATCTTCGTACCGGCGCTTCTGGTGCTCGGTCTCCGGAATGACCTGGGGAACCACGATCCTGGTCCCGTCTTTCTCTACGGCTACATAGGTCAGATACGCCGACGAGACATGCCGCATCCGGTTGTGGCGTACATCTTCGACCATTGCCTTCACCCCAACCTCCATCGAGGTCCGGTAAGCGCGGTTTACGCTCGCCTTCAGGATCAGCAGGTCGCCCACGCGAACCGGGGCGACAAAGTCCAGATGGTCCATGCTCGCGGTCACCGTAATGGCCCGCGCATGCCGGCTTGCGGCCATCGCACCTACCAGATCGATGTATTGCATCAGCCTGCCTCCGAAGAGGTTGCCCAGCGCATTGGCATCTGACGGAAAGATGATCTCACTGCGTTCGGACCGCGATTCCGCCACCGTTCTTGCCACAACGACTTCGCTCATTCTTCCCAGTGTAAATCTTCAAGCGGCTTGCCAACTTGGCACAGTCCATCGCAACATCAACGCATGGACAGAATCGCCCTCCTCACCCAGGTGCTCGAACAGAACCCCTCCGACGCCTTCGCCCGCTACGGCCTCGCCATGGCCCATCTCTCTGACGGCAACATCGAAGATGCTCTCTCGGAGTTCTCCACAATCGTCCAGCAGAATCCTGACTACGTTCCCGCCTACCAGATGTCCGCCCAGACGCTTGCGAAGCAGGGCCGCACCGACGAGGCGATTGAGCGCCTGCACAGCGGCATCTCGGCCGCCAAGCGCACCGGCAATCCTCACGCGCTGGCCGAGATGGAGGGTCTGCGGGATGACCTAAGCCGCTGAATCCACATCGAACCCGCCATGCCAGTTACCCTCCGCTGGGAACAGATCGCAATTCGCATTCTGCTGGCGGCGGCAGGCGTCAAAGGACACATACAACCGGAGACACCTCACCTGGTACGCGAACTTACGGCCTACCTGCCTCTCTTCGCTCTGTCGCGGCTGAAATCACCCTGTCGAACCTTTCCCCACCTCCAAACATCTATACTTCCTGTATGGCGAACCCCCTTCCTGCGACCCTCGGCGCTCTCCGTAACAGCGAATACACCCCCGAACGGCTTGCCCGCAGCGTCAAGGATGAGCTTCGCGAGAATCTCATTGCGCGGCTGAGGGCCAAAGAGACCATCTTCCCCGGCATCGTCGGCTACGAGGATACGGTCATTCCCCAGATCGTCAACGCAATCCTGTCGCGCCACAACTTTATTCTGCTTGGCCTGCGAGGCCAGGCAAAGTCACGCATCCTCCGCGCGCTGACCACGCTGCTTGATGCCCACACACCGTACGTCGCAGGCTCAGAGATTCACGACAATCCCTACGCACCCATCAGCAAGTACTCCCGCGACCTGATCGCGAAGCTGGGTGACCAAACCCAGATTGCATGGCTTACGCCGGACGAGCGTTTCGTCGAAAAGCTCGCCACCCCTGACGTTACCGTGGCCGACCTCGTAGGCGATATCGACCCCATCAAAGCCGCACGCTCGAACCAGGACCTCGGCTCCGAGCTGACCATGCACTACGGCCTCCTGCCACGCGCCAACCGCGGCATCTTCGCGATCAACGAGGTGCCTGACCTCGCCGGCAAGATCCAGGTCGCCCTCTTCAACATCATGCAGGAAGGCGACGTGCAGATTAAGGGTTACCCCGTACGGCTTCCCCTCGACGTCGCCATCGTCTTCAGCGCAAATCCCGAGGACTATACCGCCCGCGGCAAGATCGTTACTCCCCTCAAAGATCGCATCGGCTCGGAGATCCGAACCCACTACCCCGAGGACATCGAGGAAGGCATCCGCATCACCACGCAGGAGGCATGGTCCGCCAGGCCGGCGTCCAACATCGAGATTCCTCACTACATTCGCCAGGTAATCGAGCAGATCGCCTTCACCGCCCGCGAGGACAAAAAGGTCGACAAGCGTTCCGGTGTCTCCCAACGGCTTCCCATCAGCACCATGGAACTCGTCCTGTCGAACGCGGAGCGCCGCGCCCTGGTTCACGGGGAGCAGATCGTGGTCCCGCGCATCGGCGATATCTACACGGCACTGCCCGGAATAACCGGAAAGATCGAGCTTGAGTACGAGGGCGAGATGCGAGGTGCCGACACCGTCGTCCGCGAGATCATCCGCGCGTCCGTCGCCACCGTCTTCGACAAGTACTTTGCCGGAACCGACACGCAGCAGATCGAGCAGTGGTTCAATCTTGGAGGCACGGTACAGCTCAACGACGTGCAACCTGCCGCGGCCTCGCTCGCCGAACTCCAGCAGATCCAGGGCCTGCTCGAAAAGCTCTCGCCGCTGAGCGTCAACGGCAAATCCTCTCCGGAGACCACGGTGAGCGCAGCCGAGTTTCTCCTGGAGGGCATGACCGCCCACAAGCGCATCAGCCGCGCCGAAGAGCGGGTCTTCACTGCCGCGGAGAAGAAGCAGCGCGTCGATCAGGCATCCCAGTACGCTGAGCGCGCGAGAGAGCGCGAACAGGAAGAATACAATCCGAGAAACCGCACCCGGCGCGGCTTCAACTAGTGGGTCGATCCTCCTTTACTCGTTGAAGTGCGGCATGAGTCGGACGGTGTGTTCCGCAGACGAACTAGAATAGAAGTAGAGGGCTCTTATGAAGCGCGTCCGCTATACCAAGTTCACCGGCGACCTCTCCTCCAGCTTCGGTCTCGAAGACCTCATGCAGGCCCTCTCCGATTTCCTGCTCGATTCCGGCTTCAACGACCCCTACTCAAACTTCAGCGAATTCAACGACCAGACCCTTGAAAACCTGCGCGATGCCATCCGTCAGGCGCTTGAATCCGGTGAGCTCTTCGATGAGGAAGCGCAGGAGAAGTACGACACACTTGCGGAGGACCAGGTCGAGGAGCTGATCGACAAGATCATCCAGAAGATGCAGGAGCAGAACTTCATCAACGCCGAGACGCCCGACCAGGGTCAGGGCGACTTCGGCCAGGCCAACGAAAACGCGCGCTTCGAGGTAACCGACAAAGGCATGGACTTTCTCGGTTACAAGGCGCTGCGCGACCTGCTCGGACCGCTCGGGAAATCCAACTTCGGGCGTCACGATACGCGTCACGAGGCTGCCGGAGTCGAGATCAACGGCTCCTCCAAGCTGTACGAGTTCGGCGACACGCTGAACCTCGACGTCACCGCCACATTCTCCAGCGTCTTCGCGCGCGAAGGCATCAGAACCGCCGTCGAAGGCGAAGAGCACACCCCGCTCCACATCGAATACTCCGATCTTCATGTGCATCAATCGGACTATCAGTCCTCCTGCGCGACCGTCGTTCTTCTCGACTGCTCGCATTCGATGATTCTCTACGGCGAAGACCGTTTTACCCCCGCCAAGCGGGTCGCGATGGCCCTCTCGCACCTCATCCGAACGCAGTTTCCAGGCGACACGCTCAACCTCGTCCTCTTTCACGATACGGCTGAGGAGGTCCCTGTTTCGCAGCTCTCCCGGGTGAAGGTTGGCCCGCATTACACCAATACCCGCGACGGCCTCCGGCTGGCCCAGCGCATCCTGGCGAAGCAGAACAAGGATATGAAGCAGATCGTCATGATCACCGACGGGAAGCCCTCTGCCCTCACGCTCCCCGACGGTCGCATCTACAAAAATGCCTTTGGACTCGATCCGCTGGTGATCGAAGAGACGCTCGAAGAGGTCGCGCGGTGCAAGCGCGCCGGAATCATGATCAACACCTTCATGCTCGCCAACGACTTCGCACTCATGCAGTTCGTCCAGAAGGTCAGCGCGATGTGCCGGGGTAAGGCTTACTTCACCACTCCCCAGACCCTCGGCAACTACCTGCTGATGGATTTCATGTCCCGCCGGATGAAGACCGTACACTGACAGAATTCAGTACGCGCATTTGCGCAGCAGTTCCATAAAGAAGCCATGAACTGAAGCCGCTTCACGCGATACGGGTATTCTTCAGTCCCGCTCAGAGTGACGATTTGCTCTTCTCCAACCCAGCCTTCTCAGTCACGATACATTGGTCAGGTTATCTTCGAGTCTGAAGGGTGGCCAGGTGCGGAAGAAAACCTGGACACTTCGTTCAGGAATGAATTGACTCAGCCGGAGACAACCGCGAGCATCTCAGAGAGGATGGGTCTGATTGTTCTTGGAACCTATGGCACCTGAAGGAGCATTGGATGGAGTTTCATATTTCAAGATCTGTCCGCGAGCGAATAGATCTGGACGACCTGCTATTCAGCTTTACGGGGAACGTCGTTTTTGCGAACGTCACCGCCAGCCGCAAACTGGCAGAACGTCTGAAAGCTCTTGACAGTGCGGAAGGTCTGCCTGAAAAGACTGTGAGTGGCGCCGCACTCTTCGCCATGGGTCTGATCGACGAATTGAGTCACGCCCTCGTCGCAAAGTACCGGCAGACCACCGACCCTCTCGTTCTGAAAGAAGGGCTCCGCTACCTGGCTGGTGAGATTGGTCCAGAGCAACTGGATCGACTTCTTCTCCGCTTCACCGAACAATTTCCTGCTGTCGCAGTCTTCCGCAAGGAATTGACGGCGGAGGAATGGCTGAGGGGGCAGACGGACGGCTTGCCCAATCGCGAGGCGGCTTTTGAAGAGATGCTTCTGCTCTGGCTGGCAAACACCAACCCTGCCTTTGCGGTCTTCGATCTCCTCTTTGGGGATAAGGCGCTGAAGAACGAAACCGCCTATTCTGCGGCCACGTCCACCCTACCCAATTACTTCCGAACCCGACCCCCCGTCGAACCGGCTTTGGGATCACTGCTCAACGCATTAAGAGCACCGATGCTTGCGTCACCCGACTCCCTGACCGGTCAACTGGATTACATCCGGGAACACTGGGCTCCTGTTCTTGGCAAGGATCTTGCCCGGGTCTTGTTGGCTATCGACGTCCTGCGCGAAGAGGAGATCGCCGTCTGGATGCGATTTCACCCCGCGGGGCCGGTGTGGCATCGCCATGGTGACCCAGGGCGCGCAGACGAAGGCTTCGTTGGTGACGAATTTATCGGCTTTGAAGACGAATTCACCACCTTGGCGGACGGCACCAGGCGTCGGCGTTACGCCGCTGACTACCAGGCTCCGCTGCATGAGTATGAAGCCTTCAGTGCCGACCAGGCATGGATGCCGACGGTTGTACTTATTGCAAAGAACACCTATGTCTGGCTGGAACAGCTGTCGAAGAAATATGGACGTCACATCTATCGTCTCGATCAGATTCCTGATGAAGAACTTCAGTTGCTGGTAGATCGAGGCATCACGGGTCTCTGGTTGATCGGCCTTTGGGAGCGCAGTACCGCCTCCAGGACAATCAAGCGATTGCGCGGCAACCGCGACGCGGTTGCTTCCGCCTATTCGCTGAAGAACTACACCATCGCTCAGGACCTCGGCGGAGAAGCAGCGTACATGCACCTCAGAGATCACGCAGCCGCTGTCGGACTCAGGCTCGCCAGCGACATGGTGCCTAACCATATGGGCATCGATTCCGATTGGGTCATCGACCATCCGGACTGGTTCCTTTCACGCTCGGAGAGTCCCTTCCCGGTGTATCGCTTTGAGGGTCCCGACGTCTCGACCGATAGTAGAGTCGAAATCAAGATCGAAGACCATTACTACGACCATTCAGACGCTGCCGTGGTCTTCCGCCTTCGGCATCACTACGACGGCGCGACGCGGTATGTGTATCACGGCAACGATGGAACCACCTTCGCCTGGAACGACACCGCACAACTCGACTATTCCAAAGCCCACGTGCGAGAAAGCGTCATTCAGACAATTCTCGATGTAGCCCGACGTTTTCCGATCATTCGCTTCGACGCAGCGATGGTTCTGGCAAAACGTCATGTGCAGCGTCTCTGGTTTCCATTGCCCGGCACCGGCGGGTCCATCCCCTCACGAGCGGAAAACGCGATGTCGCAAGAGGCCTTCGATGCTCTCATGCCAAACGAGTTCTGGCGCGAAGTGGTAGACCGGGTAGCGAGAGAGGTTCCTGGAACTCTCCTGCTGGCCGAGGCCTTCTGGCTGCTCGAAGGCTACTTCGTTCGCACACTGGGCATGCATCGTGTCTACAACAGTGCGTTTATGAACATGCTGCGTGATGAAGAGAACGCCAAGTATCGCTCCTATCTGAAGAAGACTGTGGAGTTCGATCCCGACATCCTCAAGCGTTATGTCAACTTCATGAGCAATCCCGACGAGCGCACCGCTATCGACCAGTTCGGTTCGGGCGACAAATACTTTGGCGTCTCCGTGCTGCTTGCTACCCTGCCCGGCCTTCCCATGTTTGGTCACGGACAGATCGAAGGCTTTACCGAGCGGTATGGTATGGACTTCAAACAGGCTCGGCTGGACGAGAACCCGAATGAGGACCTGGTTGCCAGGCACCAGCATCTGATCGCTCCGTTACTCAAGAACCGTGCTCTCTTTGCAGAGAGCACGCACTTCCTGCTCTATGACTTCTGGCGCGATAACGGTACGGTCGACGAGAACGTCTTCGCTTATTCAAATCGCCACGGGCAAGAACGCGGAGTGATTCTCTACAACAACAGCTATCAATCAACCCATGGCACCATTCACTTCTCCGTGGGATTTCTCGAAAAGGCCGCAGGCTCCATGCAGCAAAAGAGCCTCGCCTCCGGACTCGACCTTCCGGATGACGATTCCATTGTGATCGCCTACATGGACAACGTTCTCGGACTGGAATACCTGCGCCGCGCAAAGGATCTCCGCGATCATGGCTTGACCCTGGGTCTCCGAGGCTATCAACATGTCGCGCTGCTCAAGTGGCGCGAGCTTCGGTCGACGGCCGCGCAGCCGTGGGATCGTCTCTGCGATGCACTCCATGGTTCCGGGGTGTATAGCATTGAAGAAGCGTTGTCGAGACTCCAGGTCAGGCCTCTTCTCGAAGCCCTGCGTGAGGCCGTATCACAGGAGAACATCGATGTCTTTGCCCGCCTTTCACATGAACATGAAATAGAGATACCAGGCGATCAGATCTCTGAGAAAGCTTCCCCGGTCCAGGTCGACCTCCACACCCCTCTTCAGAAGCAGGTGGAAACTCCGGATGGGGCCGCTGTCGAAAAGACTGAGGAGCGCGGCACAGCGAAGGTTGACTCGCGTCTCAACGACTTCTTCGATCATGCGTATCTGTTCAGGGACCGTGTTATGGAGCTCTCCGAATTGAACGGCGGGAGTTCTCCCCATCGTGTCGAGGGATTCGAAACTGCTTCACCCGCGAAAGATCGCGAATCGAAGACAGAAGGACAGAAGCAGGATACCTGCTCCCTGCTCGCAGCAGCCGCGCTGCATCTTCCTATGCTGGTTTCCGAATTCCCTGAAAGCTTGCGACCTGCGGCCAGCGCTGTACTCCCAAGCACCGACCCGAGACTTTCGCCCACCCAGAACTGGGCTCCCGTCATGGCGTGGCTGGTGTTTCAGAGTCTTCCGCCCAGCTTCTCTCCGCTCGAGGTCTTCGAGAGTGTCAACCTGCGGTGGGCGCTCGCAGAAACCTTCTCCTCCGTGGGATTGGAAGGGGAGACCGCCTGGAAGGCGGCGGCACAGGTCAGGGTGCAGCTGAAATTTACCGGCGATGAAGACTCCCGGAAGATTCTCCGGACGAAAGAGTTCTGGAAGGATCCCGATGTCCGCTGGCTGACTGGCGTAAATCTTGCATCCGGCATTGAATACATGAATAAGGAAAGGTTTGAAGAGCTTCTGTGCTGGTTCGAACTGCCGGCGCTGGTTGGGATAGCGGCTTCCGCTCCCCTTTTGCTGGAGGACGTGGCTCCGATCACCTCCGCAGTAAGGGAGCTGACAGCCCTGCTCCAGCGGAGCGGCTTTGAGTATCAGAAGTTTCTCCGACTCCTGGGTTCAACGGAGGGTTCAACGAAATTAGAGCCCCGGACTGGGAAACACCCTTGAGGACTGCGCGCGTGAGCCTTCGAGCCTGGGACAATCAAGCCTGCGGATTCAGCCAGTTGCGATGAGAAGTGCCACCCCTTCACGGAGGAGCGGAACTCCCGCTCCTACCTTTCCGTACCTTTGTTGCGTCATACTTGCCAGCGCACGAGCGCATATCGAAGGAGCTCCATGACCCCACAGGAACAGCAAATGCTTGAGGGCCTGATTCAGCGCGTCAATCAGACCCAGCTTCAGGAGAAAGACTTTGACGCCGAAGAGATGCTGCGACAGACGCTGGGACGCAATCCTGACGCGCTCTACATCCTCGCGCAGACCGTACTCGTCCAGCAATATGCGCTCGAACAGGCACAGAAGCAGCTTGAACAGCTTCGCCAGCAGCCGCCACAGCGCGCGACCAGCTTTCTGGGATCTCTGCTGGGCAGGACCGAGGAACCCGCACGCCCTGCTCCGCCGCCTCCGCCACCCCAATACTCACAGCCCCAGTACGCACAGCCCCAATACATGCCTGCTCCCGCCTACGGAGCTCCCCCGTCTGGCCAGTCCGGAGGCTTCCTCCGCTCAGCCATGCAGACCGCAACAGGCGTGGCCGCGGGCGCACTTGCATTCCAGGGCATTGAGAGCCTGATGCACGGTTTTGGCAACTCGGCTGGTTACGGCCCGGGTTTCGGTAGTTTCGGAGATTCGGAACGTCCCGAGGTCATCAATAACTACTACGGCGACGGCAGCGAACATCACAGCGAAGGCCAGCTCTCACCCGATATCGAAGACCGCCGGGGGGAATCTGCCTTCTCCCAGGCCGTCGATAACAATGACCATGGCAACAAGTTCATGGACACCGGCAACTCAACCGATGACACCACCGATAACTTCGCCGACGACTCTAACTTTGACGACGGTTCCAACTTCGGCGATGACTTCGATTCGGGCGGCGACGACAGCAGCTTCTAGCCGTCAATTGCCTTCCTTGTCCTTATCTTTGTGCTTGAGTGCCAGGCCAAATTTAGGTGCCCCGCGGGAGCCGCTGATCTTCACCGGAATTTCGGCTCCCGCACCGTTCTTTCTGAAAAATGGGTCGACCGGCTTCAGCAGCCACGATTTCCACCAGGTAGCCACCATGTTCGATAACGCAGCCTTGGTTCTTACCTTGCCGTCGAAATCCAGCTCATTGCCATCCAGCGAATAAACACCCGCGAGATTGATGTCCGCTCCCGGCAGGGCATAAGCAAGACGGTTGAAGTGAAGCTTCCCTCTCCCCATCCCAAACTGCCCTGTCATCAAAGAGCTCACATCCTCCGCGCCCGGCTTCGCCTGCTTCGCCTCGCCCTGTGCGCGAAGGCTCATCATATCCACCTTGTCCTGCCACTCGGGATTTACGAAGTGAATGGAGCGAAGCGTGAAGTGGCCATTCAATCCGATCTTTTGGGTCACACTCTCCTTCCCAGGATGGATTGTCAGCTTCGTCTTCATGTTCAGTCGCCCGGTCATGATCGCTGGCTGAGCCTTGACCGCCAATTCGAGGAAGTCCTGAATCCTTCCATTCGGCACGTCCACATCCAGGTTGATCTGGTGTCCCTTCCCCTTGATGTTGATCACCTCGCCCCTGCAGGTGAACTCCGAATCCCCCAGCTTCGCCTCGACAGGCTGCAGATACGTATCGCCACTGGTGCCATCCACGATCGCATGAAATTTTGTGTGCAGGGGCATCGGATGATGAGCCGTGTCGAGCGAGAAGTCCGGCGTCTCCGTCGTTCCGTCCACAACGATCCGATTCAACTGTCCGTTGAATTCTCCAACCGATGACAGAATTCCGGCAATGCCCTTGATCGTGTTTAGATCGGCGCGATCGAAGGTATATTTGCCCGTTACCGCTGAATCTCCAGGACTCTCATTGACCCACGGGCCAAAGGTTCCAACCGCGTGGATATTCCCGGTCGGAACGGCGTTGACCAGCGTAGCGTCATACCGCCAGGGATCGTTCGGCCCCACGTTGTGCATCACAATGTGTTTCAGGGCGAACTTTTTGGGATCCTTATCCGGCTTCATCGTTCCGATGATCAGCTTGGAATCGTCAAAGTCAATCTGATCGACCACGATCTTGATCTTCCCGGCACGGCGATCGCGCTTCGGCCCCTGCTGGCGCATCTCGCGGGGAGGAATGCTGATCGTCATCCCCGAAACCTTCACGGTCCCCACATGCATCGGCTTCTGGAACAACCCCATGACGTTTACATGAAATGCAAAACGTTCGAGGGAGATCAATGGCGCCTTTGCTCCGGCATCCACGACACCATCGGGTGGGAAGATGCGCAATCCGTCACCCGCAACTTCGAGTCCGCTCAGCACCGACACATGCAACTTATCCATCTCCACCCGGCTGTCGAACCGCGTTGCGAGCGTCTCCACAATCCGTCCCCGCAGGATCGGTTCCGCGCGATGAAGCATCACTTCCAAGGTCGCTGCAAAGCCAATAACGACGAACAGCAGAGCGATTGCGATCCTGCCCCAGAAACCTCGCCGCTTGCTAGGCGCGGGGCCAGAGGTTTGTTTTGTGTCGTGCTTAACATCCTTCACATTCAGTTGGATGCATAGAATTAGCACACCGTTAGCCCTTAATTTGAGGGGCGATTTCTGTGACAAACGGTAGAAGGAAAACTGTTACCCTTCTCCACACCTCGTATCTAACGAGGCAGACAGAGGAGGCATCTTTGCCCCTCTCAAAATAAGGAGACTCCATGAAGAACTCTTTCAAGGCTATGATGTTGAGCGCTGCCGTCACGGGATTGCTCAGTGGTTCCACTACCCCCCTGCACGCTTCGAGCAGCCATGATGGCGCACAACTGGGACAGGCGGCGCTTGTCTCTTCCTCGATGATGGCGCAGGACACCGACAAGCACTCTTGTAAAGGCAAGAACGACTGTAAAGGCAAGGGCGGCTGCAAGGCCGGCGACAACGGCTGCAAGGGCAAGAACAGCTGCAAGGGCAAGGGTGGCTGCGCAACGGACGGCTCCAAGCACTAAGACGACATCGGCTGCGCTGTATCGCCGTGAGCCTCATCGCCGCGGCGATACAGCCTGCCTTCCTGTGGAGGACCAAGGAATGCCAGCAAATCGCTTCAACGCATTTACGGACTATGGCGTTGGCATCGGACTTCGCGTGCCGCATTATCGCCATATCCTCGAGAAGAAGCCGGTCGTCGACTGGTTCGAGATCATCTCCGAGAACTACATGGTCGATGCCGGTCGCCCGCTCACGGTTCTTGACAGCATCCTCGATCAATATCGTGTCGTGCAACACGGCGTCTCCATGTACTTCGGCTCTGCCGAGCCCCACTCGCGTGAGCATCTCCGCCGGCTGAAGGCCTTGGTTCGCCGCACCAACACTCCCTGGCTCTCTGACCATCTCTGCTGGGGCTCGGTCGATGGAACCTACACCCACGACCTTCTGCCTATGCCCTACACCTTCGAGGCCGCCCACCTCACCGCCGAAAAAATCCGCCAGGCCCAAGACTTCCTTGAGGTCCCCATCGCTGTCGAGAATGTCTCCAGCTATGCCGAATTTCACGTCTCCCAGATGACCGAATGGGAGTTCCTCAACGAGGTCGTCGAACAGGCCGACTGTGGCATTCTTCTCGACGTCAATAACATCTACGTCTCGTCGCAGAACCACAACTTCGACCCGCATACCTACGTCGACAGCGTGCCCGCCGAGCGCGTCGCACAGATCCACATCGCCGGACATTCGAAGTTCGAGAAATACATCCTCGACACTCACGATCATCCCGTGCTCGATCCTGTCTGGGGGCTCTACGCCCGCGCCATCGAGCGCTGCGGCCCCACCGCCACGCTGCTCGAGTGGGACGACTCCATTCCGTCCTTCGAGGAAGTTCACGCCGAAGCCCTCAAGGCGAACCGTTATCTCAATCCTCAGGCAGAGGCGGCGCCGCTGGCGGTGACGGCATGAACGCCCCCGAGCTGCATGCCCTGCAGCAGCGCATGGCCGCGGCCGTCATGCGTCCCCTCACCCGCAACGAACAGATGCGTCGCCGCGACGACGACAATCGCTCCCTTGCCGACGAGGCCTCTTCGTTCATCAAGCCGAACGACCGCCTCAGCTCCTTCGAACGCCTCGAAATCTACAACCGGCAGTATTGGTTCCGAGTCTTCTCCTCCTTCGACGAAGATTTTCCCGGCCTCAAGTCGATCGTCGGAACGCGCAAGTTCGAACGCCTCATGCGCGCCTATCTTGAAGCCCATCCTTCGCGCTCCTTTACACTGCGCAACCTCGGCTCTTCCCTCCCCGCATGGCTTCGCGACAATCCAAAATATACCCAGCCCCGAACCGCGGAAGCCATCGCCATGGCGGATCTTGAGTGGGCGCACATTGAAGCTTTTGATAGCGAGCGGCGACAGCCCCTCACAACCGAAGAGATAGCATTGCTTGACGATCTTTCTCTTCTCTCCCTGCAGCCTTACGTCAAGCTCGTCGAAGCTCCAGCCGCCGTTGACGACGCTCTGATCGCTGTACGTGACGCCTCTCAAGGAGCGGGAGCACAGGCTTCCAATGCAGTCGGCATTCATCTGGTTCGTCGCACGCGTTCCCGTAAACTCGTGCCCGGCCAGATCTATCTCGCCGTCCACCGTCACGAGGACTCGGTCTACTATAAGCGTCTGGCGCGCGAAGACTACCTTCTGCTCCGCGCCTTCGAAGACGGCGCAAACCTCGGAGAAGCCATTGAGGCTGCTTTCGCCAACAGCACCTTGTCCGAATCGGATCGTGCGGCCCACATTCAATCTTCGTTCCACTACCTTATGCAGATGGGCTGGCTCTGCACACCTCTCGCAACGGAGCCCCGATGAAGCCCCTTACCCGTCTCGCCTCCGCCCACGCCGCACTCTGCAACATCGCTGAGAAACTCTGCTCGCCGGTGTTGCTCTTCGTCCGTCTCTACTGGGGATGGCAGTTCGCCCAGACCGGCTGGGGCAAGCTGCACCATCAGGCGAAGGTAGTTGACTTCTTCACCTCGCTGAACATCCCTTTTCCCGCTCTGAACGCACATTTTGTCTCCGGCCTCGAGTTCTTCGGGGGTATTCTGCTTATCCTCGGGCTCTTCTCGCGTCCTATTGCTTTTTTGCTCAGCTGCTCAATGTTCGTAGCGTTTTGGACTGCGGAGCGCGAAGCATTCCTCGCCATCTTCAGCGACTCGGAAAAGTTCTATAAAGCAGACGCTTATACCTTCCTCGCTGCCGCGATCCTCATCTTTGCCTTCGGCCCCGGCCTCTTCTCGCTCGACGCTTTGATCGCCAGAAGATTCCGCCCTTACATGCACACCGTGGGCAAAACACACTGGGAAACGGATGCAGTCTCTGGATAACGAGAGAAACGAGGCGGCCATGATTGCGGAAGTCCTCGCTGGTCAAACCGAGGCCTTCCATGAGCTCATCCGCCCCTACGAGCGCAGCGTTTACCTTATGGCGCTCTCTCTTTTGCACAACGAAGCCGAGGCCGAAGACGCCGCGCAGGAGGCCTTCATCAAGGCCTATCGCAATCTCGCTCGCTTCCGCTCCGAGTCGCGCTTCAGCACCTGGCTCATCGCCATCGCCCTCAACGAGGCGCGAGCCCGTTTGCGCCGCAAGCAACCCGGCCTTACAGACTCCATCGACGACACCGAAGGTCCCGTCGTCCCGGCCCAGCTCACCGACTGGCGCGAGATTCCCTCCGAGACCCTCGAGCGCCAGGAAGTTCGTTCCCTCATTCGCCGCGCCCTCTCCGCTCTTCCGCTCGCCTATCGCGAGGTCTTCGTCCTCCGCGAGCTTGAAGAACGCAATGTGAAGGAGACAGCCGAAACCCTCGGCATCACCGTCGCGTCTGTCAAAATGAGACTTCACCGCGCCCGCATGATGCTGCAGAAGCAACTCGCTCCTCAGCTCCTCAGCACAGCTCCGCAGCGCCGAAGGAGGTTCCCATGGTTCTGAACTGCCGCCATGTCTGGGAATATATCTCCGGTTATCTGGACAACACCCTCGACGCCGAGATCCGCGCCGACGTAGAGCATCACCTCGAACACTGTGAGATCTGCTCGGCGATTCTCGATTCCACCCGCAACATCCTTATCCTTACCGCCGACGATCGCGTCTTCGAGCTCCCCCTCGGCTACAGCGAACGCCTTCACGCACGCCTGGCAGCCGCCATGCTTGAGATTCCGTCATCGACCGAATACGAGGAAGAAGAACCACCCTCGTAAATCATCGTCATACACGATGCATCATAGGATGCGTAACCAACTCTGCCGCGAGCAGCAGCAGCGTCACCCCTGCAAGAACAATCTGCAGCCGCTCCGAACGCAGCTTCTTACGCGAAACCGGTTGCACCCTCCACTGCGCCGCCGGGCGCGCCCGCAACGACCGCACCCTCCACACCGAATACAGGTTCGCCAGTGATCCAATCAGCGCCACCCACATCATCGGGATCCGAATGGCATCCTGATGAAAGCCCTTCGCCGGACCATAAACTCCGCTCGCCGCGGCCAGAGCACTCAACCCGATCAGCACACGAAATCCGCTAATGGCCAGCACCGCCGCGCACGCGCTCTGGATCAAGGCGAACAAAAAACTGCCCATGCTAGCCCAGCGCAGTCCCCGCTCCGTCCCTTCGGCCTGAGTTACAAGCTCTTGTCCCGCGTCACCAGCTTCCATGTCCTTCTCTTCATTCACAACATCACCTCGCAGGGCGCCCATGCTCCAGCCATACCTTGTATAGACCCCACGCCGCGACCGAACAGTTATCCACAATCTCTCCGTTCAGCAACATCCGCTCAAACTCCGCTACGCTCACTCGGCGCAGCACCAGGTCGTGTTCTTCCGCATCGGGATCAGCCTCACCGTGCGTCAGTCCCTCCGCAAGAAAGACATAGTGCTTCTGATTCATCACACCGTATGCGATCTGCAATGTACTCAGCAGCGTCAGACGTTCGGCCTCGATGCCTGTCTCCTCCCGCAGCTCCCCGCGCGCCAGCTCCTCCGGCACCACGTCGGCCCGTTCCCAACCACCCTGCGGAAACTCAGCGAACCGCCCGCCTACCGTATAGCGAAACTGCTCAATCAGGTAAACAAACTCGCCCTCCTCTGTCTTCTCCAGAGGAATGATGATCGAAGCCGGGTCTTTATCGACTACTCCATAGATGCCGCGCTGCCCGTTCGCGCGTTCAATCACATCCTCGCGCACGCTCGTCCATGGGTTGCGATAGACCTCGCGACTGCTGATCGTCCTGATCGTCAAGCACTCTCCTCTGCGGTCACCGATTACTCCGGCATCTCGAACTCCAGATGCGACGGATACTTCGCAGAACCGTAGATCGAGATCGTCTCCGCCTTGTACGCACTCGCCGGAGCGGTCATGATGTTCGGCACATAGGTCTGCGGATTCCGATCGTAGAGCGGGAACCAGCTCGATTGCACCTCAACCATGATCCTATGCCCCTTCAGAAAGGTGTGATCCGCTCCATGCAGGCTCCACTTGTACTTAGCCACTTCACCCGGCTTCACCGGCTCCGGTTTTTCGAAGCTCTTCCGATATCGCCCACGAAGAATCTCATCTGCAATCATCAGCTGGTAGCCGCCCATGCCGTTCGGCGCATCGTCGGGATACACATCGATCAGCTTCACCACCCAGTCGCCATCGCTCCCCGTCGTCGAAGCAAAGAGATCGGCAACCACATCTCCTGTCACCGTCACATCATGATCGAGCGGTGCAGTCGTGAAGTTCGCCAGGTCCTTGCGCCCGCTCACAAACCGCTGATCTTCCACCAGCCACGTCCTCCACTTCGACCCACTCCCATAGGTCGGCTGGATCGGCCTGTTTCGATAGGGCACGGGATTCGCCGGGTCAGCCACATACTCCGTCTTCGACTCATCCTTCGGCGCCTCGAAGCTGAGTCCATGATCGGCCGCAAGATACATCTTCGTCTGCCTGAACCCTGACTTCGGAGGCCAGGCATCATATCGTTTCCATTCGTCAACGCCCGTACGGAAGCTCGCAGTATCCTTCAGATCGAAGCCCGTACGATCCTTCAGGTATCTCTCAAAGAAAGGTGCCTCGATCGTCTTCCGATACACCTCCCCAGTCGCAGAGCCAAAGTCCACCGCTCCCAGATGTCTCGTCGTTGGAACCCATCCACCATGGTTCCACGGTCCCAGCACCAGATAAACCTCATGGTCTTTATCGTGCGGCTCCAGCGCAGCGTACTCGGCCTGGGGACCCCACATATCCTCCTGGTCCCACCAGCCCCCCACCTCGAGCGTCGGGACCTCCACCTTCGTCAGATGCGGTTCCACCGCCATCGCCTGCCAGAACTTCGTATACGCCGGCTGCGAAAGAAACGCCTTCGCCGTCGGCAGATCGCTCATTCCCGCGCTCTTCGCCGCTCCGGCAAAGTTCCCGTTCTTTAGAAAGAAATCGAACGTGTCCTCGCTCGATTCGACCCGCACATCCGTCTTTTGCCCCTCAAGCTGCTGCACATAGTCAAAGCCATACGTCTCGCGGAACGCCCCATTGTGAAAAAAGTCATCGCCGATCCAGATGTTCGTCATCGGCGCCTGCGGAGAGATTGCCTTCACCGCAGGATGGGCATCGATTCCTGCCATGATCGCCAGAAAGCCTGGATAGGAGATGCCGTAAACACCGACGCGACCATTATTGTTCGGCAGATTCTTCAGCAGCCAGTCGATCGTGTCATTGGTATCCGTCGTCTCGTCCACATCCTTCTTCGTCTTGTGCTCGACGACTGGCCGATTCATCACAAACTTCCCTTCCGACTTATAGCGCCCACGAATATCCCCAAAGACGAAGAGGTATCCGCTCGCCGCCAGCTCCGGCTTCGAGGCGTTCACGCTGAAAGACGTCTCCCCGTCCACCCCATAGGGCGTCCTCTGCAGCAGGAATGGAAGCGGCTCTCCCGTGCTCTCCGAACCCTTCGGTCGCAGGATGACGAGATGCAGCTTCACACCATCGCGCATCGGCACCATCGTCTCGCTGCGTGTGTACTCGCGGAAGTGATTCAGCTCCGCAGGCGTCTCGCTGAAGCGCACCATGCTCATCGACCCGCCGCTGCTTCGCGGTCCCGTCGCCGTCGTCGTCAGTCCCGTCACCTTCCCCGCGGCATCGCGCGTAAACGCGACGCGAGTCGGCGAGGCCGGCATAAAAAAGTGATCCTCCGACTCCGGCTTCAGCTCCAGGGTCGCCATGCGCTCGCCTTCTACATACAAAGCCCCGCCTCGAAGCGAGATCGATTGAATGACATCCGGCTCGACCGCGCCCCGGTACTGCCCCACATACTCGGCGAGCTTTCCCGCCGGCAACGTCACCGCCTGCGGGTCGGCTCCGCCCGTCTGCGACCAGGCCATTCCGGTTGAAAGCAACAGAACACCCGACAACATCCCCATCGACCAGGTCAAACGTCTCATCGAGCCTTCCTCACAATCAGAGCTGCCGGGATTGAAATCCACGGAGAAACAATGCTGCCGCTTCGACCGGCCCCCAGAAAGAGGCGGTCGAAGCGGCAATCTTAATCACACTACGTCAAGTTCGGCGAAGCCGCGCACTGAAAGCCCACCCTGTTATGCGAACCATCGCAGAAAGGCCGCTTCTCGCTCGCACCACACCGGCACAACGAGATCGCCGGCTTGCCCGTAAGATCCCAATGCCTTCCATCCGCATCCGTCAACGAGATCGGACCCTCCACCCGCAACGGACCATTCGGGCGAACCGTAATCTTTACTGCTTCTTCTGACATCGTGCTGCTCACTCTCTTTGCAAAGGATGAGCCCAGCATAGCAAACCGGTGTCGGCTTGGCTCTTCACCGCCGCGCAATATGTCAGCCGAAGTCCAACTCCACCTCGTCGACATAGCACCACCCCCACGTCTCCCCCGGCTCAATCGAGCGCATGATCGGATGCTTCGTCCCGTGAAAGTGCTTCGTCGCATGCTTGTTCGGCGACGAATCGCAACATCCTACGTGCCCGCAGATCTTGCACATCCGCAGATGAACCCACCAGCTTCCGCTCTTCAGACACTCCTCGCATCCCTTGGCCGAAGGCTTTACGTCCCGAATCTGATCCAGATGCTTACACCTCATCGGCGCCCTCTCTCTTCTCTCTGGTCCTTCTTCCTGGTCTAGGATGCGCCATCGAAGACTCCGGAGGCGAGTTCCAGGTTTAAATCCTTCACTCCGCAGGAACATCCGCAATCCCATATTCTTTCAGCTTGCGATAGAGCGTCGTCTTTCCGATTCCCAGCAGCTTGGCCGCCAGCAGCTTGTCTCCCTTGAGCTGGTGAATCGTATTCAGGATTGCCTGCTTCTCCATCTCCGCAATCGAGACGATCTCGCCATCTCTTGTCAGAACGCCGCGAACGCTTTCGACCGCAGCTATCTCCGCCGCCACCGGCTCGGAAACAGCCTCCGCCTTCCGCTGCATTCTCAGGTCCTGCAGCTGGGTCGGCATATCGCCCAGGTGCAGCACCGGCCCGCTCGACAACGCACAGGCACGCTCGATTGCGTTCTCAAGCTCCCGAACATTTCCCGGCCAGTCGTAGTCCGCCATCAGCCGCAGCGAATCGTCCGACAACGTCCTCTCCACTCCCGTCTCCTTCTCCATCCTCGCCAGAAAATGCATCGCCAGCAGCGGAATATCCCCTCTCCGCTCACGCAGGGGCGGAATCCTCAGGTTCACCACGTTCAGCCGGAAGAAGAGATCCTTGCGAAACTTGCCCTGTTCGACCATCGCCGTAAGATCCCGATTGGTCGCCGCCAGCACCCGCGCGGAGATTGGCTTTGCCTGGGTCGCTCCCACCGGCCGAACCTCCTTCTCCTGCAGTGCGCGCAGCAGCTTCGCCTGCAAATCCAGCGGAAGCTCGCCGATCTCATCCAGAAAAACCGTCCCGCCGCCCGCCGCCGCCAGCAGGCCCTCCTTCGCTCGATCCGCCCCGGTGAACGCCCCCTTCACATGGCCGAACAGCTCACTCTCGATCAGGCTCGGAACCAGGGAGCCGCAGTCCACCGGAACGAACGGCTTGTCCGCATTCGGCCCGTTAAAGTGAATCGAGCGCGCCACCACCTCTTTGCCGGTTCCGCTCTCGCCCAGAATCAACACCGGGTGCGTCGAAAACGCCACCTTCGACAGAATGCGGTACAGCTTCTCCATCTCCGGGGATCGCCCCACCAGCCCATCTGTATCCTTCTGAGACCGCAGCCTCTCGCGCAGCAACCGGCTCTCGTGGTCGAAGTGCACCCGCTGACCGGCGCGTTCCAGCACCGTCGTCATCTCTTCCAGCGCGAATGGCTTCGTCAGGTAGTCACGTGCTCCAATCCGCATCGCTTCTACCGCGGACGACACCGTCGCGAATGCCGTCATCACAACCACGGCTGTGTCCGGATAGAGCATCTTCACCTGCTCGAGCAGCGTCAGCCCCCCACCATCGGGAAGCTTCAGATCCAGCAGCAGAACATCGATCTTGCGATGCTTCAAAATCTGCCGCGCCTGCGCCACGCTATCGGCGCCTGCCACGGCGAACCCCATCTTCTCAGCGATCGAGCAGCATGCATGCCGCACCGAAGTATCATCGTCGACGACCAGCACATGCAGCTCCGGCATCTTCCCCGTCTCGTCCCTTACAGGCACGGCAAGCTTCGCCACACCGGTCTCTGTCTTCGAGCCAGTTTCCATATCTTCTTCCCGTGCCGTCCTGCTCTGCATCGCTACGGTCATCGCTCTCCACTCCTGTCCCGCGTCTCTGTGCAACGGGTTGCCTATCTATAATCACGTGCAGTGCCAAACTGGAACTTACACGCTAAGTGCTTGAAGACGAAGGAAAACTTCTCCCCACGCCAGCCTGCATACAGACAAACACGATCAGACCTCACCGCGCCATTCCCATTTCGGGCTACAAGCCATCGCGTCAGTCCCAAATTGCCTATTTCCCCGTTCGCAAGCACGTTCCAAAATGAAACAGCTTCCCAATTTGGGAGAAGCCCTCTCTTCGCCGTCTATAATCTCCGAATGTCCGCTGCTCCACCCCAACTCTTCCGCCCCGACGCCCGCACCGCCGACTCTCTCCGCCCCATACGCATCACCCCTGGTTTCATCGCGATGGCCGAGGGTTCCGTGCTCATCGAGGCCGGCAACACCCGTGTCCTCTGCAACGCCTCCGTCGAGCAGGGAGTTCCAACCTGGCTCCGCAACTCCGGCCGCGGCTGGGTCACCGCCGAGTACGGCATGCTTCCCCGCGCCACCCTCACCCGCTCTCCCCGCGAGGCCGAGCGAGGCAAGATCGGCGGGCGCACCCACGAGATTCAACGCCTCATCGGTCGAAGCCTGCGCTCTGTCGTCGACATGAAGGCCCTCGGCGAGCGCACCATCATCCTCGACTGCGACGTCCTCCAGGCCGACGGCGGAACCCGCACCGCTGCCATCACCGGAGCCTCCGTAGCCCTCGCCATCGCTCTTCAGAAGCTCGTCGCCGCCGGAACCCTCAAGACCTCACCCTTGCGCCAGATGGTCGCAGCCACCAGCGTCGGCATCGTCGACGGCAACGTCCTCCTCGACCTCTGCTACGAAGAGGACTCTCGCGCCACCGTCGATATGAACGTCGTCATGCTGGCCTCAGGCGGTCTCGTCGAAACCCAGGCCACGGCAGAGAAGGACTCCTACAGCCGCGCCCAGCTCAACGCCATGCTCGACTACGCAGAGAAGGGCATCCATGAGCTCTTTGCCGCTCAACAATCCGCACTCGCAGCCGGATTTTAATCTCACAGGAAAATCACTCATGACAAAGCAGAGCAGCGACAAGCACGGCACGAGCTTTCAGGAACTGGCCTCTCTCTGTTCCACCCTCGCCGTCGGAATCTTCGTCATGGGCTTTCTCTTCCAGAACTTCGTGATCCCCTCCGCTTCCATGGCCAGCACCCTGCTGGTAGGCGATCATGTTGTCGTTGAGCGCGTCACCCTTGCGCCTTCCTCTTCTTTGGTGCCTTTCGTTCACTATCACGAGCTCCGGCACGACGAACCCGTCGTCTTCTTCCGTCCCGCTCCCAACGCTCAGGGCGACCATGACATCCTCGTCAAACGAGTCATCGGACTCCCAGGCGATCATATCCATCTCCGTCACGGCGTTGTTTACCGCAACGGCATCGCTCTGCAAGAGCCTTACGCCGCCATGCCCACCGCGACCAACTACGACCCATACAACGATGACTTCCCCGCCCTCCCGGCAAGCCAGGGACGCGGCGTCCTCGCCACCTGGTCCGTCGATCTTCCCACTCACATCCAGGGCGAAGACCTCGTCGTTCCTCCCGGCGAGTACTTCATGATGGGCGACAACCGCACCAACAGCTTCGACAGCCGTTACTGGGGTCTCGTTCCACGCAGCAATCTCATCGGCCGTCCACTCTTCGTCTACTGGTCGTTCGAAATGCTGGACGATGACATCTACAAAACCTCCCTTACGGAGAGGGCTGAATCGACTCTGCATACCATGCTGCACTTCTTCGACGAAACACGATGGAGCCGCACCCTCCGCCGCATCGACTAAGATTCCCTCCTCCCCGCTCCGCTTGCGCCGGGTATCTCCTCCTGCGTACCATCACCATCAAATCATCGGGCAAGGGGTTCAGGCGTGAAACGTTACGCAACAGCTCTCCTTCTTCTGTCTCTCGGGCCCCTCAACTCGCAGCAGCCCTTGGCCGACGACGCCCAGATCGCGTCCAATATCTCCCAGACCGCCGCCGACTTCCAGGCGAGCACCCGCCGCTTCTCCAATCCCAAATGGAGCTACCCCGCAGGCGACCTCAACAGCGTTCTCGCCGTAACCCGCCAGCAACTCCTCGACGACCTCCCAAAAGAGGCCGCACCTCTCCGAGCCTATGTCCTGCAAAACTTTCCTGCCTCCCTAAAAGGAGTTCCGGCGAATAAAAAAGTCGACATGAAGATCTGCGGCCCCTATCTCACCAACGCCAACAATCTCCTCAACTCCCTCAAGAACGTCAGCGCCTATCGCCTCGATCTCATCCTCGACAGCAATCCCACCGGCGCTCTCTTTGAGATCACCCCTGTCGCGGGCGACAAACTCTCCCGTGCTTCGCGAGGAACCATCACCAACCTGTGGCGAGGAGTCTATAACTACACGGTCACTCGCGATGGCCAAAAGACCATCACCGGCACCATCGATCTCGTCCGCGAAAAAGGCAACGCCCTACACTGCACCTTCGTCCATCAGGGCAGCTCCGGCTCCTCGCTACCCTGCAACCTTCTCGCTGAACACTGATCCCATGACCGAAAACACACAAGGTCATCCCAATTCCGGCACGCCCGAGGCGAAGCTTCCACGCCTTGCCTCTTCCTGGGTTCGCTATCTCCTTGGTTTTTCCATCAGCGTCTCCGTCGGCCTCGCGCCTTATCTCGGCCTCGTCGGCGTCCCACTCTTCACACCGCTGCTCTCCCTCATTCCACATTCCGTCCAGAGCACTGCCATTCCCATCTCTATCGCCTCCATGGGAATCATCGCCGTCCTCGTTCAGTGGAGAAAGCGTGACCCTGCCGGTCCCATCGAGTTTCGAATCGCCGCGGCCCTGGCCGTCGTCACCCTCATCGTCTTCCTCGCACTCCAGATGCTCGCGGTCGCTCACATCGAAGTCCCCGCCGCGAACCAGACCGTCTCCTTCGCTGTTGGGCTCGGCTCACCCCATACTCCGCCCTGCGAAGGACTCTCCCGCGAGGCCTGCATCGCTCAACGCCTCGGCTTCAACGAGGCCGTCATCAACGGCTACTTCGGAGATACCCGGACCAGTCTCACCAAACTCGCCCTCGTCCTCGCCTACATCGGCTTCATGAGCTCGTTTGGCTGGATGGTCGGCCTCTTGCTCCTCCGCGAACGCAACCGAATCACAAGTTGATTCTGGCGTCAGCAGCCGCGCTCAAAGATGACTTCCAAAAGGTATCGCGATACCGACACGATCGATGCTGCCTCCATGTGTCGAGGTGTTTCAATCGGTTTCGAGATACGAACATTCCAATGATCGTTGTATTTGGTGCGTTGGATATGCACGCGGATACCTAAACAAGAAAAGCATCTTTGTTGACTGTGATGCTATGGCCTGCCTTTGAATTATTCATCAACCCTAGGTAGTCTTACCCTTGGCCATTGGCTACCAGCGAGCAAAAAGGAGCAACCGAATCAGAAGGGGAAATACATAAGTGCCTATCGAGGTGGCTTCCACAACAGAGCAGTACAAGGTCAATCCTCTCAGCGAAAGCGGCGTGAAGATCTTCGATCGCACCGTTCTTACGCTTTTTTCCATCTATGGCGAAGTGGCCTTAGTTGCACTCGCATTTGTGCCGTCTCGCTTCCTTCCAGCAGAAGACGCAATCATCTTGTTTCAATACAGCAGAAACCTCGCGGAGCATGGATCAATCACGTTCCTGGCCAATGGACCACATGTTGAGGGCGCGACGGATTTTGGTTGGATGTTATTGGTCGCTGCAGGCATTCGCCTTCATATCCCACCCTTATGGTTCTCTGCGGGCATGAATGTTTTGTCCCTGATCTTGCTGGCCGTAATCCTGTTGAAGATCGCTGAGGTGCAAGTCTCGCTTTTGCGGCTGCTGGCGATCGTGGGATCGATTGCCTTGATGCCTCAGATTCTTGCTGCAGCCTCTGGCTTCGCGGTGTTGCCAGACGCCGTTCTGCTCTCGACTTTCGTGCTTTTTGTGATGAGAGGCCAGCTAGAGCGAGCGTCGTTGGCTGCTTTCGTATTCTGCCTCTTCCGCCCGGATGCTGTGGTATTCACGATCCCGTTGCTCGCCTACCTCATTGTTCGTGGACCGCTGCGATGGAAGAATGCCGCTACGATAGGGGCATTGTTTGCGGCTCCGGGGATTATCTACTTTTCGTGGCGGTGGATATATTTCGGGGAACTATTTCCTCTTCCATTTCTGGTCAAGGCTGACACCCATCGGGTTCTAGGGCTATTCGTCCCTCATTCCCTGCACCAGAGCTTGATCTACCTCTTGTTCGCTATAGTCATGCTCGCGCCAATCATCCTTCGTGCCGAAGCGCGGCATCTTTGGCTTATAGTTCCGCTCGTCGCCGTTCCAACCTTTTTCTATTGGGCAATGAGACTGGATCAAAATGTCGCGGCCCGGTTCTTTTTCTACTTGCCACTGGCAACGGCGATAATCATCGCTGCGAATTGGGCGGCGCTTGGAGAACACAAAGTACTTGTTTTCAGGGTCGGATGCTTGGCTTGGTCAGTGCTTCTTATGTTGCCATTGTCCAGAGAGGTAAGGACCTTTCGGGATGAGCAGTTCGGAGAAGTTAAGAGCATCGCGGAAGAGTTAAGCCACGCTACCCGGCATGGAACAATTCTCACTTCTGAGGCTGGTTTCATCCCATATTTCTCAAACTGGACCACCTACGACGCGTGGGGGCTCAATACACCCGAGTTCGCCCACCGGCCCCTGCAAAGCTCAGATGTTGGACGGATCAGACCGGACCTGGTCGCCTTTCATCCCGACCGACCGGAAAGTTGTCTCGTGTTGCCCTCGTGGTCGTCGTCCAACTATGCCGAGCGCTCTTGGCCACATTTGACTCGTAACCTCACCATTGGTGCGCACGCGAACCATTATGAGCTCTGGCTTACATCGTTCGGATCGGAGTTTTACAGACAGCGAAAGCACTGGCAATATGGCGAGGGCGATCGCGAGTGTTGGCTAGTCCGCAAAGATTCGCCTCTCTACCCAGAAATAACTCAAGCTTTACGCAATCATCACGGCGTTACCCCAGACAAGGCTGTGGCCCTGGAAGAAGAACACGACAGACTCACTCCTGAAGCCAGGCCTGCAGGTTAGCGCGCTCTTTCGAGGTAAAATTTTTGGACAACGCGAAGATTTGTTTTCGAGCGCAAATTCAGGTGAGGCAAACACCTTACCTGAAAACATCCTCATCGACCGTCCTGCTCAGCTGGTAGGAATGTGAATCAGAGCGAAATTAGATCCACTGTCTGATTGTGTCAGACCGGCCGTTCCTCTGCTTGTCTCCGACTTCCGCAAAGCCCTGTCAATGACAGGCATCGACGTCCTGAAACTGCCCGCCCGGAATTGCAATCGCCGCCATTCCCTGCGCACAGGCCAGAATCTTCTGGTCCAGTGGATCGTTATCCAACGTGTCCGGGGAGACGTACGAAGCCGTTGTACGTAGCGCCAGAAACCGATCGCTGAGCTGTTGCATCATCGCCATCGCACTTTGCAAGAGAGGGAGCGCCTGGCGGTCTGCATCCGTCGTTGCCGACGCAGTCGCCATGCCCATCCTGCTCTGCGCGTTGCTCCGATATCCTGAAACCCAGCTCTGATCCACAGGGTTGTTCGTGCGAATCGCGTTCTCAATGGCGCTGCGCCACTCGCGAACCACGGTCATCTGTTCTACTCCCGCTCGCAGAAACTCCCGGGAGAATCCCCTCTCTTCCTTCGGCTGAGGTGCAGGCGCCACCGGCGCAGCAGCGGATGCGGGCGCCGTCGGCGTCGACAGCGTCAAGACCATACGAGTTCCCTGGAAGGCGATGCTCGCTCCAATCACTCGCGCCAGTCCTTCCACCTCCACATACGCCTGCCCGTCGCGATAGGTCAGTGGGGCTTGTCCATCGTAACCTCGCACCACCAGCCCGCTGCTCCGTCCCCCAGTCGGTGCGGATGCGCTCGCTGCACTCTGCGATGGCGCGTTCAAAGCTGCGCTTTGCGCGACTCCATTCTCCAGTACCGTAGCCATGACAAGCATCACCGTTGCCAGATCTCTAAACCTGTTCATACGCATCATCCTCATCCCAACCATCATGCACCCAATCTGCGTCCACAAGTATCATCCCACCTATGGTTCCCGAGACCGAAGCCGACAGTCTCGCCCAGCTCGCTTCCTGCTCGAGCAGCAGCGTTCCACGGGCGTACGAATCACCCGTCGTTCCGCACTCTGACGGCAGATACATCGGGATTGGCGAATTCTCTTCCATCAGGGGACTCTCTCAGAAGCTGGTCAACCCTCCATAGGCATCAACCCGCCGGGAATAAGCATCTTAGAAGTGCCGATCAGTTTCATCCCGGTCGGTAAAATAAATACAGAAGCAGAAACCATCCGGCCCCCGCGTTGCATCGCAACCATCCCAGGAAGTACCGACCTAAACCTAATTTTTTGAAGACTTTGCGCAAAATGTATCCGGAGGGGGTACAGTCAGACAACGGCTCTCAGCCAACTCTCTTCCGCGCTGTGTAAAATGGCCCTCTAAGACACCTAACCTCAGGAGAATACGAGCAATGTCGAAGCTGACCCCAGGGAAACTCGCCGGACTTAAATCTGTATCCGACCCTCGCGGCGTCATCGCCGCCGCCGCCATGGACCAGCGCGGCTCGCTCCAGAAATCTCTCGCGAAAGAGCGGGGGGCCGCCGCCAACGCCCAGGATCTCGAGGAGTTCAAGCTCCAGGTCACCGAGGTCCTCACCCGTCACGCCTCTGCCATCCTGCTCGACCCGGAGTACGGCCTCCCCGCCTCCAAGGTCCGCAACGGCAAGGGCTTGCTTCTGGCCTACGAGAAGACCGGCTACGACGCCGCAACTCCCGGCCGTCTTCCCGATCTGCTCGATGTCTGGAGCGTACGCCGCCTGAAGGAAGCAGGAGCCGACTGCATCAAGATCCTTCTCTACTACACCCCCTTTGCGACGACCGCCGTCAACGACCTCAAGCACGCCTGGATCGAGCGCATCGGCGACGAGTGCCTCGCCCACGACATCCCCTTCTTCCTCGAGTTTGTCGGCTACGACGCCGAGGGCGGCGACGAAAAATCCATCGCTTACGCCAAAAAGAAGCCTGAGATCGTCTCCGGCTCCATGGCCGAGTTCGGCAAGGCCCGCTACAACATCGACGTGCTCAAGGTCGAGGTCCCCGTGGAGATGGCCTTCGTCGAAGGCACAAAATCCTTCAAGGGCGAGAAGGCTTATACCCGCGCCGAGGCCCTGCAGCACTTCCGCGACGCCGAAACCATGACGCACAAGCCCTTCATCTATCTCTCCGCTGGCGTCTCAAACCCCGTCTTCATCGAAACCCTCGAGCTGGCGGGCGAGTCCGGAACCAAATTCAACGGCGTTCTCTGCGGCCGCGCCACCTGGAAGGAAGGTATTCCCATCTACGCCAAGCAGGGGACGAAGGCATTCCGTGACTGGCTGGAGACTACCGGCGTCGAGAACATCACCAACGTCAATAACGCCCTCAAGGCAGCCACACCCTGGTACTACAAGTTCGGAGTTAACAGCCTCGAAGCCCTCGGCTAGCCATTCCCGTCTGGGCCGGTGCCGGAAGAGTCCCTGTCTTCTTCCCGCCGGCCACTGACTCCGACGGAACACGGCATGGCAGCAACCGGCCCTCACAAGTAAAAGCGGCGGACCTTATCGGTCCGCCGCTTTCTTTGTTTTTACTTGAACTACCTTTGCATCGTCTGTAAATCTACTGCTCTCGTACAACCTCGGAAAATTTGAAAAAAGAAGAGCGGGGCCGACGGGATTGCAGCCCCGCTCCTGCGAAAAATCAATCTTTAGGTCACCGTCTCGCTCACCCGGGCGCGATAGCGCAGATGGAGCTTATCCATGTCGACGTACACAATCTGCCCGGTCTGCTCGAGACGCTCGGTCCATCCCTCGATCACCTCAATGCAGGCATGGTCGATATAGCGGAGATGGGCACAGTGAACATGGACAGCACCGTCCGTTTTCACCTGATCGAGTGCGTGGGTGATCTTCGGAATCGACATGAACGTACCGATTCCAGACAGATGAACATGCGTATCGCCACCCTCCTCCGTAACCTGAACCTCAAGGTGCGTGACGTTATACAGCAGGCGCATCACCGACAGCGCCACGCCGACCAGAACGCCCGTAAGCAGATCGGTCGCGACGATCGTAAGCATCGAGGCAAAGTAGATCAGCACAGGAGTCTTTCCGAAGCGTGCCAGCTTTCTAACCTCCGAGGGCTTCACCAGCTTGATGCCTACAAAGATCAGCACCGCCGCCAAACTTGCCGTCGGAATCAAGCGGAGCACCGAGGCGAATGCGAGAACCGAAAGCAGCATCCACAGCCCGTGCAGGATCGCCGAACGCTTCGTCTCCGCGCCCGCCTGTACATTGGTCGAGCTGCGAACAATAACCCCGGTCATCGGCAGAGCGCCCACCAAGCCGCAGAGCAGGTTGCCCACACCCTGCGCCGTCAGTTCGCGATCGTAGTTGGTCTTCCAGCGCGTCTGCATCTGCTCGACCGCCGCCGCCGACAGCAGCGTCTCCGCGCTCGCGATGAACGCCAGCGCCAGCGCCGTCCCGACGATGGTGGTGAGAGGAATTCCCTGAAGCGAGCTCAGACTCGGGAACGAGATCATCTGCACCAGGTTCTCCGGAACCTTAATGCGATTCACGCCAAGATGAAGCACTTGCGCCAGCACCGTCGCCGCGCCAATTCCAAGCAGCGCCCCCGGAAGCAGCTTCAGCTTCGCCGGGCGGAACTTCTCCCATAGAATCAGTATGGCCATCGTCACCAGCCCCACCAGAGCCGCGGCCTCCTCCTTGCTTCCGTTCAGCGGGAACAGGCCACCGAAGATCGCATCCCACATCCCGACGATGTTCTCCGGGCCACTGTGCTTGGGAGATCGATCGAGCACAACGTGAAACTGCTGGATCACGATCAGTACGCCGATTCCGGCCAGCATTCCATGGATTACCTCCGGCGAAATGGCTCGGAACCAGCGGCCCGCCTTCAGCAAACCTGCAACGAGCTGAATCGCTCCAGCAATCACCAGGAGCGGCCCCAGAGCGGCAATACCATGCTCACGAACGAGCTCAAAGACGATTACCGCCAGCCCCGCCGCCGGGCCACTGACCTGCAGCGGCTGTCCGGCAAGAAAACCAACCACTAGACCGCCGATAATACCCGTAACCAGCCCCGACGCCGCCGGCATACCCGACGCCAGAGCTATACCCATGCAAAGCGGAAGCGCAACCAGAAACACTACAAGTGACGCAGAAAAATCTCGCATTAACGAGCCACTCTTGACCTCCGCTCTATTCGCTACCTGACGAAGTTGGTTCGACATGACATCTCCCTTATGCAATCTTGCGTTCCTGTTCCGTGGATGTGGATACAGCCGCTCCGGCCTGACTCTCCAGTAACGGACGGAAGCAGCCTTGCGCCGGATCGAACTGTTCGATACCGCCGCTGCCGATGTCGTAGACCCAGCCGTGGACCCGGACCGAATTCTTCTTCAATGCCTCGTCCACTGCCGGATGCACCCGCAGATTCTGCACCTGCGCGATGACATTCGCCTCCGTCAGAAGCTGCAGCTTCTGCTCGAATGACATGGAGGTCGCGCCCTTCAAAAGCCTTGTGAGCCACTTCGATGACGGCCCCGCATGCTCTAGATAAGACCGCACCGCTGGCAGCAACTCGAGCTTCTCGTTCTCGAGGATGCCCTTCATCGCCCCGCAGTCAGAGTGTCCGCAGACGATAACGTCCGGGACCTTCAAAACGCGAACCGCATACTCGATCGTCGCGGCCACACCGCTCGAGGTTTCCGTTGGCGGAGGAACAAGATTCCCTACACTGCGAGAGGGAAACAGCACCCCCGGATCGCACTGCATCACCATCTCGGGGACGACGCGCGAATCCGAGCAGCAGATGAACAGAGCCTGCGGCTCCTGCCCCTTCGCCAGTCGCTCAAAGAGCTTGGAATGTTGCGGAAATACATTGGAACGGAATCGTGCGTAACCATCTATTAGTTGCTGCATACACCTCTCCACAGGCCGAGCCGCCAATAAGCGCGCACGCCATTTCGAATCGCGAAAACAGATACACCTGGGGATGGAAGCTGAGATCGATCCAATACGGAGACCTCCGCGGATGCAGAGCCCTTAGGAAAACAGGATCAGCAAACACCAGGCGAAGTTGTGCGAGGGAGATTTATGCAACAGGAGGGGCGCGACCCAGTCCAGGGGCGCGTGGGGCACAACCAAGCGCGAGCACATTTTCCTGTGCCAGCGGCTCTGTGATTCCTTCAGGTATCGGCAACTTGAACTTTGCCGGGGCCACCGCAACCAGCGGCATGACGGACGATCCGCCCTGTAGCGCCGTGATCGCCTGGCTGCTTGAAGGATGAACTACAACCGCATGCTCGACCACTGCATCCACCGATGCCACAAACCCGGCCTGCGCGCCTGAACGGCGTGAGCCCTGTGCTGGAATATGCGAGTAGTTGATTCGAGTTTGGTGAACGACCTTATGACCGTGCACCGCACCCAGAAAGCACAACAGGTTCAGTCCGGCGAAGATTACGCCGAAAAGCAACTTGTGCGAAATGGGTTTGTGTCGATTCATAAGCAATCTTAATCAGGAGTCTACAGCAGTAGACGCAGAAGTCAACTTAATGGTGCATTAAGTTTTCTATTTTCTGCATTAAACGGTTTCATTCCGTCCCAATCCTGCTCTGAGCTCGATAGCCTGCTCAGTGTCCATAGGATGCCGATTCTGCATGCGCCGGAAGCCCAGACGCAGCCAGAATCTATTCCCACTCGATCGTGCCCGGTGGCTTCGACGTGATGTCGTACACAACGCGGTTTATCCCACGTACCTCGCTCACAATCCGGCTTGAAATCGTTCGCAGCACCTCGTAGGGCAACGGCGCCCAGTCCGCCGTCATGCCGTCCTCGCTCTCCACAGCGCGGATCGCGCAGGTATACGCATATGTCCGTTGGTCGCCCATCACCCCTACGCTCTTCACCGGCAGCAGCACCGCAAAGCTCTGCCATACCTTGCGATAGAGGCCGGCAGCCTTGATCTCGGTCACAACAATCTCATCCGCCTCCTGCAGAAGCGCAACCCGATCTGCCGTCACCTCGCCGAGGATGCGCACTGCCAGCCCCGGCCCCGGGAACGGCTGCCGCTCCAGAATCTCCTCCGGCATCCCCAGATCGCGGCCGATCCGCCGCACCTCGTCCTTGAACAGATCGCGCAGCGGCTCAATCAGCTTCAGCTTCATGTTCTCAGGCAGGCCACCTACATTGTGATGGCTCTTGATTGTGTGCGACGGCCCATGCACGCTCGAAGATTCGATCACGTCCGGGTAAAGCGTGCCCTGCACCAGCCACGCCACCTCTTCCCCCGCACTCTTCTCCGCTTCGAAGATCTTTGTCGCCTCATCATCGAAGACCGCGATGAACTCGTTGCCGATAATCTTGCGCTTCTTCTCGGGATCGGTAACCCCGGCCAGCTTGGTCAGGAAGCGCTCTCCTGCATCGATGGCGACGACGTTCAGCCCCAGTCCTTCGCGCATATTGCGCTGCACCTTGGCGAACTCATCCTTCCGCAGCACTCCGTTATTCACGAAGATGCAGGTCAGCCGGTCTCCAATGGCACGCGCCACCAGTACGGCCGCGACCGAAGAATCGACGCCACCGCTCAGGCCGCAGATCGCATGGCCATCACCCACCTGCGCACGGATCTTCTCTACGGTGGATTGGATGAAGTGTTCCGGCGTCCAATCCTGTTTCGCGCCGCAGATATCGATGCAGAAGTTCTTCAGCAGCTCCATTCCCTGGCGTGTATGCGCCACCTCGGGGTGAAACTGGACCGCCCAGATGCGACGCGACTCGTCCGCGATTCCCGCAACCGCATTTGAGGTCTTCGCTGTCAGGTGAAACCCCTCGGGAAGAGACTTCGCCTCATCGCCGTGCGACATCCAGACGTCAAGTGTCTGGGGCAATCCGCGAAACAGCGTCGTCTCCGCAACCACGGTCACCTGGGCATGGCCGTACTCGCGCGCCGGGGCCGATTCCACCTTACCGCCGAGATGGTGCGTGATGAACTGCAGACCGTAACAGATGCCCAGCACCGGGGCTCCCATCGAGAGCACCGCGGGATCGGCCTTCGGAGCGTCGGCGTCGTAGACCGAGCTTGGCCCGCCTGAAAGAATCAGGCCCTTCGGCTTCAGCGCACGAACCTGCTCAAGAGAGGCCGTGCAGGGCAAAACCACCGAAAATACATTGAACTCGCGAATGCGCCGCGCGATCAGCTGGGTATATTGCGATCCAAAATCCAGGATGACGATCGTAGAGGTGTCCACATCCCTAGTGTAAATCGCGTGCCAGCGGATCACCCTGAGGAACGATCCGCAAGAGAGTGGGTCACTTCAAATCATTCGGCCCAGCCTCGTAGGCCCGCCAAAGCTTCAGGTACGCGACCGCACGGGCAACGTGGAAAAAATCCGACGCGATAAAGTAAGCGATCGCGACGAGCACCCACCACACGTTAAGGAAAGCTGCCGTCGCGATACTTTCAAACGGCAGCGGAGTAGCCGAGAAGACCATCGCCAGCACCAGCAGCGCAATCTTTACGATTCCCATCACGAGGTTGATCTCGACCAGCTTGCTCTTGAGCGTGCCCAGCCTGAGTGCCGCGGCGAGGCTCGCCCCAGGTCCCAGGTTGCGAAGCATCGACAGCAGCGGCGCAATGCTGAGGAACCAGCTGATAACAGCCCACAGGGCAAAAACCCCCAGCGTTGAGACAATCGCCAGAGCAAAGTAAATCACCAGGTTCGGATCTACGCCGCGCTCCAGCGGCCCCGTCACCGCTGTCGCAGCCGCCCTATGGAGGCATATGAGCCACAGGAGAAAAGCTGCGGCAAGTGCGAGTACGCGCAGGAGCTGCAGCACCATCATCGTCCAGAGCCTTGTATGCAGACTCTTATCCGCGCGATGCAGGACGAGGGTTCTTCCCGCCGAGGACCACACCACCCAGGCGAGCAACAGCAAAGGCGCCAGCCACAGCGCCTCACGGCTCACTGCCGGCAAAAGAACCGCCATGGCATCGGCCAGGGTCTGCGCGGCCTCCAGCGGCTTGGTCACGGTCATCGCCTGCAGCGCTCCCGTATCCAGCGCGCTCTTCGACAGGATTCGCTTCGCAACGCTCCAGACCAGTGCCAGCGCCGGAACCCCATAGGTCCAGCGCCACAGAATCTCAAGCGCCGTCAGCGAAGGCCGCGACCAGCACTCCGACAGCGTCCGTACAAAGGATTGCGTGCCCCGCACAGATCCATCGGCGGCAGAGACAAGCTCGCCCTCCTTCACGCGATCCATTACTTCACCACGAGATTAACAAGTTTGCCCGGAACCACAATCACCTTCACCACGGTCTTACCTACAATGCGTGCCATTACCTTTTCATCGGCCAGCGCCGCAACCTTGATCGCCTCTTCCTCACTTCCGGCAGCGACCTTGATCACGTTCACCAGCTTCCCATTCACCTGCACCGGGATCTCAATCTCGTCCTCACGCGCCAGCTCTTCATCCACCACCGGCCACGCCGTTCTGAAGACGATCCCCTCTCCACCGATCTGCTCCCACAACTCCGCCGCAAAGAACGGAGCGAAAGGCGCGAGCATCAGCACCAGATTGCGAACGATCTCAGCCACTGCCGCCGGCGAGGCCTTCCCTTCATCAATGGCTACCTCCGCCGCTACGATCTCGTTTACCAGAGACATGATGGCGGCGATCGACGTGTTGAAATGCCAGCGTCCGCTGAAGTCCAGCGTCATTTTGGCAATGGTCTGATGAAGCCTCCGCAGCAACGCCTGATCGATCTCTGTGCGATTGGCCGCCCGAGCTACGCCAGACTCCCGGGTAAGCTCCGCATACTTCGTCGTCAGCCGATACACGCGCCCCAGGAACCTGCTGATTCCGGCAACACCCTCTTCCTGCCACTCCAGGTCACGGTCCGGAGGCGCGGCGAACAGCGAATACATCCTCGTCGCATCCGCGCCATAACGCGCAATCATGTCGTCGGGAGAGACCACATTGCCCTTCGACTTCGACATCTTCGCGCCATCTTTGATCACCATTCCCTGAGTGAACAGCCGCTCCGCGGGCTCGTCACTCTTGATCATGCCAAGATCGCGCATCACCTTCGTCCAGAAGCGCGAGTAGATCAGGTGCAGAATCGCGTGCTCGACTCCGCCGATGTACTGGTCCATGGGGAACCAGTAGTTCGCCTTGTCACTCTCAAACGGCGCCGTCTCGTTCTTCGCGTCCGTGTAGCGGTAGAAGTACCAGCTCGAGTCCACGAAGGTATCCATCGTATCGGTCTCGCGCCGCGCAGGACCTCCGCACACCGGGCACATCGTATTCAGAAACTCCGCAACCCTGCCAAGCGGCGATCCACCCTCCTGCGTAATCTCAACCTGCGCAGGCAGCAGCACTGGCAAAGCACTCTCCGGAAGCGCAACAACTCCACCTGGCTCTAGCCCCGCGTGGCCGTTTTCGCAGTACACCATCGGGATCGGTGTGCCCCAGTAACGCTGGCGGCTCACCCCCCAGTCCTTCAAGCGGTAAGTCACGGTCGCGGACCCGAACCCGTTCTTCTCCGCGAACGCAGCCATCTTCTGCTGCGCCTCGACACAGCTCAGACCATCCCACTCGCGCGAGTTGATCAGCACAGCGTCCCCTTCCGCAGTAAACGGAAGCTCCGGTACCTCTGCTCCGCTCTCCGGCGCGATCACACGGCGAACCTCCAACCCATACTTCAGGGCAAACTCGAAGTCCCGCTCATCGTGCCCCGGAACGCTCATGATAGCCCCGGTCCCATAGTCGGCAAGGATGTAGTTCCCTACCCAGATCGGCACGCGTTCGCCATTGAACGGATTCACCGCAAACCGCCCGGTATTCACACCATGCTTTTCAATGGCGCCAAAGTCGTCGGCCTCGCGCGCCTTCTTCTGCTCGGCCAGCAACGCCTCAATCTTCTCCGCCAGCGCCGCGTCCTCCGTCGCAAAGGCCTTCGCCACAGCATGCTCAGGGGCCAGCTGCACCGAAGTCGCCCCGAAGATCGTATCCACCCGCGTCGTAAAGACCGTAATCACATCACAGGTGTCATCCTGAGCATTACGGATGTCATCCCGAGCGTTATAGGTGTCATCCTGAGCGGAGCGCAGCGAAGTCGAAGGACCTGCGGTTGCTTTTTTGCCGGGATCGCCGTCCACCGCGAAGTCCACCAGCGCACCCTCGCTCCGGCCGATCCAGTTCCGCTGCATCGTCCGAACCTTCTCGGGCCACCCTTCGAGCTTGTCCAGGCCATCCAGCAGCTCATCCGCGTACTTCGTAATCCGCAGGAACCACTGGGTCAGGTCGCGCAGCTCGACGAGCGTATCTTCATGACGCCAGCAACGGCCATTGATCACCTGTTCGTTCGCCAACACCGTCTGGCAGTCGGGACACCAGTTGACCTTGCTCTTCTTCCTGTACGCCAGCCCCTTCTCGAACATCTTCACGAAGAACCACTGGTTCCAGCGGTAATAGTCCGGCAGGCACGTCGTCACCTCGGTCGACCAGTCATAGCTCAAACCCATGCGCCGCATCTGCTTCTTCATCGCCGCAATGTTCTGAAGCGTCCACTCCCGCGGCGGCGTATTGTTCTTGAGCGCCGCGTTCTCCGCCGGCAGGCCGAAGGCATCCCATCCCATGGGGTGCAGCACGTTGTACCCGCGCATCCACATGTAGCGCGCCAGCGCATCGCCAATGGCATAGTTGCGCACATGGCCCATGTGCAGTTGTCCGCTGGGGTACGGCAACATCTCCAGGCAATAAAACTTCGGCTTGCCCGAATCATGGCCCTCCGCCGCATAAAGCGCTGGATCCGCGTCCCACCGCGCCTGCCACTTCGGCTCAATCTCCGCCGGGTTATACCTCGCCTGCCGTTCTGTCGCGTTCGTCTCGATCTCTGACATATTCTTTGATTGTAAAGAATTTCGTGCCGCCGGCAGCAGACACAATCCCGCTTCCCTCTCAACCGCAGAAGCCGTTACCATGGCCGCGTTCCGTTATCGCCCTCCAAGAGGAACCATGGATAAACGACAGTTTCTAAAAGTCTCCGGCGCATTCGCCACAACCGCCCTTTTACCCGGCTTCTCCACCGCTGAGCAGAAAACGATGACACACAGAACAAACTGGGCAGGAAACCTTACCTACCACACCGGCAATCTCTTCGAACCCTCCACCGTCGCCGAGCTTCAGCAGGTCGTCAAAGACCATCCCAGCATCCGTCCCCTCGGCACGCGCCACTCCTTCAACGCCCTCGCCGACAGCACCCACGCCCAGGTCTCCCTCAAAAACTTCACCCAGATCAAGCTCGACGAGCAGGCAAAGACCGTCACCGTTGGGGCCGGCGTCCGCTACGGCGACGTCGCCCCCGTCATCGACGCCAAGGGCTTCGCCCTCCACAACCTCGCCTCCCTGCCCCACATCTCCGTCCCCGGAGCCTGCGTCACCGGAACCCACGGCTCCGGCATCCACAACGGCAACCTCTCCACCTCCGTCGCCGCCATCGAGTTCGTCGCCGCCGACGGATCGCTCCAGACCCTCTCCCACGCCCACGACGGCGACAAGTTCTCGGGTGCCGTCGTCAACCTCGGTCTGCTTGGCGTCATCACCACCGTCACCCTCAACGTCGAACCCACCTTCGAGATCGCCCAGACCGTCTACACCGACATCCCCTTCGCCGAGCTCGAGCATCACTTTGACGACATCTTCGGCGCCGGCTACAGCGTCAGCATCTTCACCGACTGGCAGAAAGGCCGTGGCACCGAGCTCTGGCTCAAGCGCCGCGTCAAACCCGGCGAAAAGCTCGACACGCCGCCCCTGTTCTACAACGCCAAACTCGCCACCAAAAACCTCCACCCCATCCCTGCCCTCGACGCCATCAACTGCACCCCGCAGATGGGCGTCCCCGGCCCCTGGTACGAGCGCCTGCCCCACTTCCGCATGAACTTCACGCCCTCAAGCGGAGAAGAGCTCCAGACCGAATACTTCGTTCCCCGCGCCGACGGCTACAAGGCCATCCGCGCCGTCGAGACCCTCCGCGATCGCATCACCCCGCACCTGCTCACCACTGAGCTCCGCACCATCGCCGCCGACAACCTCTGGATGAGCATGGCCTACCAGCGCGACTCCCTCGCCATCCACTTCACCTGGAAGCGCGAGTGGCCCGAGGTCCAGAAGATCCTCCCGCTCATCGAAGCCCAGCTCGCTCCCTTCAACCCGCGCCCCCACTGGGCCAAACTCTCCACGCTCAAGCCCGCACAGCTCCGCGCCGCCTACCCAAAGCTGAACGACTTCAAGGCGCTCGTCCAGCAGTACGACCCCACGGGCAAGTTCCGCAACGAGTTCATCACCGCCGAACTCTACAGCTGAAACCCGCTCAACGATGTCGAAGCGGAGTGCGCAGTCAAAGCTCCGCCGCACTCCGCTCCCATCGGTTCTAAACCGTGGCGTAGCGCACGAGATGGCCCAGCCGCACCCATTCGTCATACCAACCTAACCCTCACCTTCAGAAAACTGTGTCATCCTGAGCGAAGCGACCAACGGAAGCGCAGTCGAAGGATCTGCGGTCCCTCTCCCCGCATCCAACCCCTCATGACAGAAGAACTCAAAGGACAGCTCGCAGTCGTCACAGGAGCCGCACGCGGCATCGGTGCTGCCATCGGCAAGCAACTCGCCTCCATGGGAGCCACCGTCATCCTCGCCGCGCGCGACAAAGCCCGCCTCGATCAGGTCCGGCAGGAGATCGAAGCCGCCGGAGGCACCGCCCACATCGCCCAGCTCGATCTCCTCGACGAGTCCTCCATCGCCTCGCTCGCCAAAACGATTCAGACCCGGCACGGCAGCCGCTGTGACATCCTCGTCAACAACGCCGCAATCGGCCTCATCGGCAAGCCCCTCATCGAGATGTCCCCGGCCGACTGGGACACGCTCATGAACACCAACCTTCGCGGCCCTTACCTGATGGTCCGCGCCCTGGCACCTCTGATGATCGCCGCAAAATCCGGCCACATCGTCAACATCTCCTCGCTGGCCGGCCGCAACCCTCTCCCCAACGGAGCGGCGTACTCGGCCTCCAAGTGGGGGCTCAACGGGCTCACCTACTCCATCGCCGAAGAGCTGCGCCCCCACAACATCCGCGTCTCCGTCATCGCTCCCGGCTCGGTCAACACCAGCTTCTCGCACAGCGACAAGAACGCCGACAAAAAGATCCAGCCCTCCGACGTAGCCCGCATCGTAGCCATGCTCGTCACCCAGGCTCCTCAATCCTTCGTCAGCGAAGTCCTGCTTCGCCCCACCCAAAAACCCTGACCGGAGTCCATACGGCGCGTCCTCAAGCGCGCCGTACACCAGCGATCACGGCTTCTTTGCGGCCTCTTCCCTCTCCGGATTCCCGTTCAGGTCCAGCCGCTTCACCCGTTGAAAGGCGACAATGTTCCCCTTCTGATCGCAGATCATCTGCCACACATCGCCCGTCTGCTGGTTCACCAGAAACGTATGCGCCTGCGTCCCATGCGCCGTCTTGTGTACCGCCGACTGCACCACCGTGAAGCGGCGCAAATCAGGCGTCGTCGCTGCACCTTCGTCATCACAGCACTTGTCTCTGCAATCCTTCTTACAGTCGTCCTTTGGCCTCTGCCCATAAACAACCTGGGCACAGAACGAGGTAATCCCGATCGCTCCGCCGAAAAGAAACGTCAGGATGAACGCCCAATACCAAAAAGCCTGTGTCCCTTTGGAGTCTTCCTCATCCTTCAGCAGCAGGACTTTTTCTTCCCTCAGCTTCTGTGTTCTTTGAGCGTCCGGAATAACAACCGGCGACGACATCTCTCTGTCGATCTCCGCAATGCGCTCCTTGCGCCTGCGAATCCTGTTCAGCCAGAGCAGGTACACCACGCCGCCCACGATGCTCGCACCCAGAAGCAGCAGCACCAGGACCAGCGAGACCTTCCCCCAAAACGACCAGCCGTTCGTCAGCTCCGGGTGCAGAAACACGCCCGCCAGCAGCGCGCTTGAGATCCCCACAATCCACTTCACCGCATCGATGTATCCCGCTGCCGCGTCTTGACCCGAATCGGCCATCGGACCTAGTATCCCGGCGGCGTTCCCATAAACGCCGCGGCAAGATCCTCCGGCATCAGCATCTTGCCCTGCCGGGCCGCAACATCCGCAATCAGGCTCTCCAGAATCTCCGGCCCATGCGCCTGCCAGTGCTGAAACATCGCCTCCCGCGACCTCTCGTTCACGTGCGCGGCCCGCATCAGCAGAACGCCCATCGTCTCGAACATTCGCCCCGTCACACCCTCGGCAAAACGAATCGTTCCCTCATCGCGCGCCCTCAGCAGCACATCCACGCACGACATCATCGTGCTCAACCCCGCCTCGATCTCCTCACGCCTGCCGACCTCAAGCCGAATGGCAGTCTCGCCTGTCAGGTCGAACTCCTGGAATCTATGACCGATCTTGGTGGGTGATTCGGGATCAGGGGCCATCGCCTTCTCCAGAGTTGAAGTCAATCCACAGCAGGCCCGCGTAGCTAGCTGCAAACGTTATCCCAACCGAACCGCTCAGGCAAGCAAAAACCCGCGCTATCGCTCACCCCGCCGCCAGCGCCCGCAACACTCCAACATTGCGGGCCTCGTCGCCGGGTGTATCCACAGGAGTCTCCGCAATAAAAGCGCAATGGCCAAACCGGCCATCGTGCAGCAGCCTCCGAAACGCCTCCGCCCCAATCGTTCCCTCGCCAATGTGCTCATGCCGGTCCAGCTTCGACCCCATCGCCGCCTTGGCGTCGTTGCAGTGCCACACCTTCACCGCCTCAAAGCCCACCGTCGACTCCACCAACTTCATCGTCTCGATATAGCCGTCCGTCGACACAATGTCGTATCCGGCTACATGGACGTGGCACGTATCCAGGCAAACCGCCACCGGCGCACAGGCCTTCAGGCACTCCACCAGCTCCGCCACCTGCTCCAGCTTCCCGCCCAGAGAAAACTCCGCCCCCGCCGTATTCTCAATCAGGATCTTGAAATTCTTTCCTGCAAAATCAATCCCATCGATCGCCCGCTCGATCGACTGCGCCGCAAACGTCAGCCCCTGCTCCCGCGTCAGTCCCTTCCAGCTCCCCGGATGCAGCACCAGGAACTCCGCCCCCAGCGCCAGGGCGCGCTCAACCTCTCCACGAAACGCCGTCGTAGAATTCTGCCTCACGCTATCCGTCTGGCTGCAAAGATTGATCAGGTAGCTCGCATGAATCGCCACCGGACTCACATCATGCTTCGCCCGCAGCTCCTGCATCTTCGCCGCATCGGCAGGCTTCACCGGCGAGGCCTTCCACATCCGCGGGCTCGCCGAGAAGATCTGAAACGTGTTCGCTCCCGCGGCCACCGCGCGTTCCACCGCCGTCCAGACCCCGCCGCCCGTCCCTACATGTACACCGATTCGCTTCTTCTTGATCGCCATCTCTCCAGCCTAACGCAGCCTGTCGCTCCGATTCTGCGTGCTATGCTGAGGCCGGTTTTCTCGCCCGAGAAAGGAACCGCATGTCCGCAGAGCAAAACTACAGCAATCATGGCCGCCTCGATCCGCCGATGCACTTATTTATCTTTCCTGTCCTTATCCTCAACGTAGGTCTAGCGATCTGGGTGACCGTCGAGCGCTGGCCCGAACATCAACACGCTTATCTTTACTTGTGGTGGATTGTCGTCTCTTTTGCCATGCTCCTCTTCGCGCTCAAAACCCGCATGAACGACGTCAAGCTCCAGGACCGCATCATTCGCCTCGAAGAACGTCTCCGCATCGCCTCCCTCGTGCCGGCCAACGAACTCGGCCATCTCCAGGAGCTCTCTGTAAAGCAATTAGTAGCGTTGCGCTTCGCTGCCGATGAGGAGCTGCCCGCTCTCGTCCACAAGACCCTCACTCAGGAGCTCGAACCGAAGGCAATCAAGCAAAGCATCACTCACTGGCGTGCCGACCATCACCGCGTCTAGCTCGCAAAAGATCTCACCGAGAGCAACGAAAGAAAACAGAAGATCCACGTAGAAATACGCCAGAAAACATACCGTCATTTCTGAAAACGTATCGTCATTCTGAAAAATATGCCGTCATTCTGAGCATAGCGAAGAATCCCCGTATTTCGCCGTACTCTCCAGAATGACAGTCGTAAGCCGCGTGCCGGGTGCCCCATTCATGCGGCTCTATCGCATGAGTGGGGCACCCGAGCGAAGCTCGAACCGCAGAGCCAAGCTGCCCCGAGCCCAAGCCCCGGCACTCCAATCAATACCCAACCGAAAAAGAGCCTCGCTCGTGCTTCGGTTTCTCGATCTCATCCACCAGCGCAATCGCATAATCCGCAAACGAGATCTTGCTCTCGCCTTTGGCATCCGTTACCAGCTCCTTTGTGCCCTGTCGGAACGTTCCCGTCCGCTCCCCTGGAATGAAGAATGCCGCCGGACTCAAATAAGTCCAATTAATGTCAGAGCCTCGCAAAACACCCAAAGCCTTCTCGTGCGAAGTCGCTATCGGAAGATACTCCGCAGGCAGATGCCCCGACTTGATCAGCGTCACCCCCGGCGCCACCTCCAGCAGACCCGCACCACCAACCACAAGCAGACGAGGCACTCCCGCCTTCTTTACCGCCTCAATCTGCCTCTTCGTTACATCCACCAGGGCATCCGTGTTATCCGCGGGCGGCTGGTAGGCACTCACCACCGCATCGGCTCCCTGGATGATCGACGCAATCGTATCCACATTCGACAGATCATCCGTCTTCGCAGTGATCCCAGGCTGAGACTTCAGAGAATCCACATTCCGTGCAACGCCGGTGGCCGTGTGTCCGCGCCGCAGAAGTTCCTTGACGATCTCCGACCCAGAGTTTCCCGTCGCTCCATAAATCACAATCTTCATCACATCCTCCTCACTACCTTTTTCGCTTACATAGATGACCCCATAGATGACCCGGCTGTTCGGTTGGACTCATATATTTACAACACTTGTCGCTTATATATTCAAAACGCAGACATAAGAAAAGGCTGTCAAGGGCCGTATGCCTTTAAACCACTAAGATTCAGATACATAAAAGTGCCGATAAGTTATCGCCGACCCGGTACAATTAACACAGAAAAGGAAAAGCCCGGAATCGTCTCCGGGCTTTTAGTCTGCTAAATCTTTTTATTTCAATATTTTAGCACTTAAACCCTTTGTCTTGAATATTTTAGACAATATCCAGTCGACTAAGCCTTTATTATTCAGCATTTTGCAAGACAAAGGGGGGGTACCCCTTCAGGCTAGTATACGTCTCGCTGGTACCGCTTCTGCTTCTTCATTGTCGCAAGGTACTCGGCTGCATGTTCCAGCGTGCCGTTCGAGCCCTTCGCAATCGCATCCAGCAGAGCGGTCTCAACGTCCTTCGCCATGCGCGTGGCATCGCCGCAGACGTAGAAGTAGGCTCCGCGCTCGAGCCACTCGAAGACCTCTTTCGCGTTCTCCTGGATGCGGTCCTGGACGTAGACCTTGTTGTGCTGATCGCGCGAAAACGCCGTATGCAGATGTGTCAGGACACCGGCCTTCACCATCCCCTGAAGCTGATCCTTGTACAGAAAGTCCATCTTCTCGCGCTGCTCTCCGAAGAACAGCCAGTTCTCTCCCGGCGCGCCGTCCGCCTGACGCTCCTCGAGAAACGCGCGGAAAGGAGCGATCCCCGTTCCGGGACCCACCATGATCACGGGAGCGGAAGCCTCTTCCGGAAGCCGGAAGTTATTGTTGGAGTGCAGGAAGATCGGCATCGCCGTGCCTTCGCCCGCTCGATCGCCGAGATGGCCGCTGGCTACGCCCTGCCGGTCGCGGCCGTGGGTCTCGTAGCGGATCACGCGAACCGTCGTATGCACACTGTCCGGATGAACCTTCTGGCTCGAAGAGATCGAATACATCCGCGGCGTCAGCCGCTGCAGCACGTTGAACAGCTGCTGAGGATCGGTGACCACGCCCGGGAAATCGGTCGCCAGGTCCACAAACTCGCGACCCCAGCAGTACTCCTCGGCGCGCGCACGGTTGTCCGGCCCGATCAGAACCTTCAAGCCGTCGAGGTTGGGAGCCAGCTTGGCATACTGGCCGATGCTGCCTCGCGACAGCTTGCCGATTCCAAGCCGCGTCCGCAGCGCCTCTTCGAGAGAGATCTCGACCTTGTAGTGATCAAGAACGCGTTCGTCACCCTTGTAGCCCAATGCCTTCAGCGCATCGTCCACGGCCTCGGCCCGGTTCTCCGGGATAATGCCCACGGCATCGCCGGGCGTATAAGTCATACCCTCTTCGAGCGCCAGCTCGACGTGGCGCGTCTCTTTTTCAGACCCCTCGGCGGTCAGAAGGTAGTTGACATTGACATTCGACGCGTATGGGCTGTTGCGCGTGTACTTCTGGGCGTGCCCCGCCCCAGTTTTCGCTTCCTGTTCCAGAACTTCGCTCATCTCTCTATGGTAAAACGCATCCCGGCAAATTGCATTGCCGGAACCGGTCAAATCTGCTCTTTTGAGCCAAAAGAAGAAGAATGGAAGGAGAAGAACCTACGCTTACACCCACTCCTGGAACCTCTTAGCCACTTCGCCTACGATCTCGTCTGCGGGCCGCGCCCACAGCGGTTCGTTGAAAATTTCCACCTCGATCGGTCCTCGATACCCTGCAGCTTCCACCGCCTGCCTCAGTCGCCGGATCTCGATCACTCCCTCGCCCATCAAACCGCGTCCCATCAGCGGATCGGGAAGCGGAACAATCCAGTCCGAGACATGAAAAGCAAAGATCCGCTCGCCCGCACGCGCGATCTCGCGATAGACCTCCGGGTCCCACCAGACATGATAGACATCGACCACCAGCCCAACCTGGCGGGACGGAAACTGCTCCGCGATCCGGTTGGCCTCGCCCAGGGTGACAATCACGCTTCGGTCGGCGGCAAACATGGGGTGAAGCGGTTCGACTCCAAGCCGTACACCGCTCTTCTCTGCGTGATCGGAAATTGCAGCGATCCCATCGACGACCATGCATCGCGCTGCATCAATGTCCTTGTCTGGTGCAGGTCCATTGACCAGCACCAGAAGATCCGTTCCTACAGCAGACGCCTCGTCGATTGCACGCAGATTGTCGTCGATCCTCTTCCGCCGATCCGCCGCAGTAGCCGCTGGAAACATCCCTCCGCGGCAGAGGCTCGAGACCCTCAGTCCCGCATCGCGCAGCTCCCTCCCCACGGCTGCCGGATCATCGCCAAGGGCGTGGCGCCAGGGACCGATCCACTCGATCCCGGATCTGCGGCATGCATCGATCACCTCGCGCAGTGTGGCTTTGCCTGCCGTCATCTGGTTGAAACTTAGCCTGTCGAGATCTGCCACTAAGCCTCCACTCCCGCCAGCTCGAGCACGAGCCGCATCCGATGAACGGCGAGAGCGGGATCTGCCAGCAGGTTTGCTTTGTCCGCCAGCACAAACAGCGCTGCAAGATGCGTGACGGAGCGTGCGCTCTCCTGCCCTCCGAGCATACGGAAGTGCCTCTGATGACCGTTCAGGTAAGCAAGAAAAGTGAGGCCGGTCTTGTAAAAGAAAGTCGGGGACTGGAAGATATGCCTCGAGAGAGGAACGGTCGGCGCAAGGATCTTTTCATACGTAGCGAGATCGCCCGCGTCCAGCGCGCGCAGCGCCATGGCCGCAGCCGGGGCGATTCCGTCGAAGATCCCGAGCAGCGCATCGCTATGACCGATCTCGTCGCCCCGGATCAACTCGGCGTAGTCGAAGTCGTCTCCTGTGTACATCCGCACACCCTCGGGTAACAGACGGCGCATCCGGATCTCCTGCTGCTTGTCCAGAAGCGAAATTTTGATTCCATCGATCTGCGAATGATTTTCCCGGATGACAGCGAGGCAGCTTTTCATGGCCTCCTCAACCGACGAGTCTCCCCAGTATCCTTTCAGCTGCGGGTCGAACGCCTCTCCCAGCCAGTGCAGGATCGCCGGCTGCCGCAATCCGCCAAGGAGACGGGCATACACCCTCATGTAATCCTCAGGCCCTTTGGCGCATCTCACCAGGGCGCGGCTGGCCATGAGGATCACCCTGCCGCCCGCCGATTCAATGGTCTCGCACTGCTCCTCGTAGGCAGCGATGACATCCTCGATCGTGACCGACGCTGCCGGATCGAGCTGATCTGTGTTCGCTCCGCAAGCAATCGCTCCGGCACGCTCGCCGGCCGAGATCTGGATAAGCTCCCTGGCCGCCGCCCAGTTCAACCCCATGCCTCGCTGCGCGGTGTCCATCGCCTCCGCCACTCCGAAACCGAGCGACCACAGATGATGTCGAAAGGCCATCGTGGCCTCCATGTCCAACGTCTCGGGATTGAGCGGATCGACGACAACATGGGCCGCAGCATACGCCACACGCGAACGCGGTGAAGGGCCTGGACTGACGTTCAAAGGCGCTTCTGCTGTCAATCTGTAGTCTGCTATTTCACCATCGAGCGGAAGTCGAATCTTCATGGTCCTGGTTTCTTTGTTGTGAGGTGATTAAACAACTTTGTTAATCCAACGCAAGCTCTGGAAGATCGATCCAGAGCCTTTCGGACCAGGAGCGCATCCCGGCTTCAGCAAGCTGCACTCCCTTTGCGGCCTCCAGAAAGGTGTGGGGGAAAGGTGCGTCTTCGAGAACGTGACGAAGGAACATCTCCCACTGGACCTTGAAGGCATTCTCTTCCGTGATGGTGGCCGGTATCGTCTGCCATGAATCCAGAAAGTGGATTGGGTTCGGAATATCGGGGTTCCATACAGCCTTCGGTGTCGCGACCCGTGGCTGAACTTTGCACTCCCGCAGGCCGGCGACCGCACTGCCATTGGTTCCATCCACGTGCAGTTCGAGAAGCTCATCGCGGTTCACGCGTGTCACCCAGGACGAATTGATATGTGCGATCGCCCCGCCTTCCAGCTCGAAGGTGGCATAGGCTGCGTCGTCCGCGGTACAGATATATGTCTTGCCTGCCTCGTCCACACGCTGTGGGATCGTTGTCCTGGCGGTGCAACTGACCGCCTTGACCTGACCGAACAGGTTCGCAAGAACATACTGCCAGTGAGGAAACATGTCGAGGATGATTCCTCCACCCTCCTCCTTCCTGTAGTTCCACGACGGCCTTTGGGCTGGTGGCACAGGGCCTTCAAATACCCAATAGCCGAATTCGCCTCGCACGGATAAGACTTTTCCCAGCAAGCCGGATGCGAGTACCTGTTTCAACTTGAGAATTCCGGGAAGAAACAGCTTGTCCTGGACGACGCCATTTTTGACACCGGCTTTCTTTGCCTCGCGAGCCAGTTCCAGGCTTTCCTGTAGGGTAGCCGCCAAAGGCTTTTCACAGTAAACATGCTTCTGCGCCTTTAGCGCGGCATGCACGCTCTCGGCTCGCACCTGGGTCAACTGCGCATCGAAGTAGATGATGTTTTCCCTGTCCGCCAGGCAAGCGTCGAGATTGGTAGACCAGCGATCGACACCCCAGGCACCGGCAAGCGCTTGAAGCTTCTCTTCGTTTCTTCCGAGTAGTACAGGTTCCGGCATCACGGTAGTCTGATCGCGAAGCCGGAGGCCGCCCTGCTTGCGAATTGCTACGATGGACCTCCCCAGGTGCTGATTTGTCCCCATGCGCCCCGTGACGCCATTCATGATGATGCCGATCTTTCGCATTCACAAAACCTCATTGAGAGTTGATGATGCCGTTTTTGAGAGCCGCAGAGTTGGACTGCACGCTGCACGAGAAAACGACGTCCACGGGATCATAATGAACGATGAGAAGAGAGGCAATTTGATTACAGAATTCGAAAGAACGATCTCGCATAGAAGGTATCGATTCTTCCTTGGGGCTGTCTCGCTGCTGTCGGGTATTTTTCTTTGCGCTCAAGAGCCTCGCATCGCAGGACCGGGCGGAGGTGGCGCGATGTTCCATGTGACCATCAACCCCAGAGATCCGAACGAGGTGCTCCTGTCCTGTGACATGACGGGAGCGTACATCAGCCATGATGCCGGCCATCACTGGAGAATGTTCAATCTGCGGGGAAGCATTCATTTCTTTGCCTTCGATCCCATTCGTCCAGGCGTTCTATATGCAGCAACGGATGTTCTCTGGCGAAGCACCGATGACGGAGAGACGTGGCGATTATTGTGGCCGCGACCGTCTGCTGTACGAGCGATTTTGATGGACTCCGACCATGCCGATGAGACCGCTGTGACCAGCCCGAATGCTGTCGGCAAAATCATGGCCCTTGCCGTGGATCCGGCAGACCCACACGTACTTTACGCCGCTTCGCTGGAAGGGTCTCATGCGAGGCTCGTGGTTTCACGCGACGGAGGGACGACGTGGCGAGTGCTTCTCTCTTTGGCCGATACTCCCCTTCACATCTGGATCGATCCAAGATCGCCCCGAAGCCATCGCGACCTGTATGTTGCGACCGCCGGCGGCATGCATGTTCGAATTCATGGTGTATGGCAGTGGCGAGCGGCACCTGCCGGTGTGACCTTCACCGACGTCTCCGCTGCCTTTCCAAGGGGACGCGGAATAAGCTCCGCCTTTTATGCAGTCACAGGAGGTCCAGGCTCGAGTGCGCACCTGCTTGTCACGAAGGATGGCGGTGCAACATGGGTTCCATCTCCGCTGCCGGGTATGGGAGCGCGCCTGCGAGCAGTAGCGACCGCGCTTCACCATCCTGAGGTCGCCTATGTGTCGTTCAAGGACATGCGGATCGATGGACAAAATTTTCAGGGCGTTGCACGCACGAATGATTTCGGCAGGCACTGGGACCTGGTGTGGCGATCGACTCTACATCGCGAATCAGCGAACGTTCACGACGCCTGGATCGCCGATGCGATGACACCGGAGTGGACCGAAGAGCCACTGAGCCTCACGGTGGATGATGATGATCCAAATCTTGTTTACGCCACGGATCTTGGGAGAACGGTGGCGACGGTTGATGGCGGACGCACCTGGACGGCTCGTTATTCGGAGGTTGCGGCGAACTCATCCCAAACGGATCGAGCCTGGGTCAGTACGGGTCTCGACGTGACGACAACGTATGGGTATCTGTTCGATCCATTCGATTCGAAGCGGCGCTTTATTCTGACTACGGATATCGGCCTCTTTCGCAGTGAGGACTCGGGCCGCTCATGGATGCGTTCCGTTGCAGGAGTGCCGGGACGCTGGCGAAACACAACCTACTCGCTCGTGTTCGATCCGAAGGTTCGCGGCAAGATGTGGGCCGCGATGAGCGAGATCCATGATCTTCCTCGACCCAAGATGTGGCGTCACCGATCCACCACCGATTACATCGGGGGCATTTGCGTGAGTGTCGACGGAGGCCGGACCTGGCAGCCTTCCGAGGGTATGCCGCCTACTGCACCCACTTCCATCCTTGTCGATCCTGACAGCCCGGTGGGTCGCCGCGTCTTATGGGCAGCAACGATGGGTTATGGCGTTTACCGATCTACGGATGATGGACGCACATGGTCGTCTGCGAATCATGGGATTGAGCAAGAGAACCTGCTGGCCTGGCGCCTCGCGCGCGCTTCGAACGGAACGCTGTATGTCTTGATCGCTCGCCGGAGCGAGGATGGAAGCATTGGCAACTCAGGCGACGGCGCGCTTTATCGCTCTACCGATGGCGGAGAGAATTGGGTACCGGTTCCATTGCCGTCAGGAGCCAATGGTCCGAACGGCATTGCGATCGATCCCGAAGATCCAGAGCGGCTTTATCTCGCCCTGTGGGCACGGGCGACACCCGAGGTGGATTCGAGGAAGCTAAGTGGGACACGCGCCGGAGCGAAACCAGATGCGAACGGCACCGCCATCTTCAATGGAGTTTATGGAGGAGTGGCGATCTCCACGGATGGTGGTCGTAACTGGCGATGGACTCTTGAACGAGATCGTCATATCTATGACGTCACCATCGAACCTCACGATCGCAAGGTTCTGTACGCCGCGGGCTTCGAATCCAACGCATGGATTTCGCGCGATCAGGGAGAACATTGGAATCGCATCCCAGCTTTTAATTTCAAATGGGGACACCGCGTTCAAGTCGATCCAGAAGATCCAGCGAAGGTGTACGTTTCCACCTTCGGCGGGGGTGTGTGGCATGTGCCGATTGAAGGTTCGAAGGCCAGCGATATCTCGACACCCGAAGTTGCTCCATAACGCCGCAGGTGCTGAATTTTGTTCACAAAGAGAGTAGAAAAAGCCCTTCCTTTCCGGACCGTGGAAAGGAAGGGCAAGGAAAGCTTGAGTGTCCCGAAGGCTAGAACGTCAGCTTGAGTGCGAGTTGAATCTGTCGCTCGGTTGAGACGGTCGATGTGATCTGACCGAAGTTCGTCGCCGAGATATTGTTGCTGGGAGGTGCAAGGTTAGTCGTGTTCAGGACGTTGAAGAAATCAGCCCGGAACGCCAACTGTTTTTCGCCAGTAATGGTGAATGCCTTGCTAAGTGCAGCGTCGAGATTGTGATAGCTCGGCGCCCGCTCAGCGCCGACGCGCGACGTTCCCAGTCCGATGGTGCTTTCCGGTCCGTAAGCGCAACCAAGGCCAACGGGGTTGTACTTGAGATCGGAGCAACCATTCACGACGGAAGTGCCATTCTGGTCTGAGGTAGTGACGGGAACGTACGCTGTCGTATCGGTTCCGAACCAGTTGTTTACGGACTGATTCCGGATATGAAGCGGGCGAAAGCGATCGGCACGATCGGTACGCTGGTTCACGAAGTAGTTGGTGTTCGAACTTATCGTGATGGGCATACCAGAGTGAAGGTTTGCAATTGCACCGACCTTCCATCCACCCAGTGCAACGTCGGCGAAACGGTTCATGTTGCCGCCGAACAGCCTGCCGCGACCGAACGGAAGGTCGTAGTAGCCGGCGAAAGAGAAGAGCTGAGTGGTGTCGAAGAATGCCGGACCGTAGTCCGCACCACCGTTGTAGGCATTCTGCCAGTATGGGCTTTGCGAAGCGGAAGCACCGCCACCGGCACCGTAGTAGCCGAGGTTGTTGGTGAGCGACTTGCTCCAGGTGTAATTCGTCAGGAACTCGAGACCATGGGTGAGACGACGGCGGCCCGTAATCTGAAGGGCGTGTAGTTCATCATGGATTCCGATTCCGTGAGGCTGACCTGCGTAACCTGACTAAGGCCCGGAAGCGAAGATACCGGAAGCGGGCAGGTCGGGCATAGGCGCTGGTTTGCTTCGCGCGGATCGATGAGATGGTTACCGCTCTGGCCGAGGTACGCGATGACCAAGGAAGTGTTGCGGTTAAGCTCCGTCTCCGTGGTCAGGTTGTATTGCTGGATCAGTGCGGGCTTGAGGTTTGGATCCCAGGCGCGAACATTTCCAGCGAAGGTTGTTGCATCGGCCGGACGCGGGAAGCCGCTCTGAACCTGGAAGTAGGCTTCGCCTTCGGTGTGCGTTCCCGAAGCGTCGGTAAAGAATGGGGGATTCAGAGGCAAGCGAAGGTTTGCACCCGTGCCTTCAAGGAAGTTCGTGATTCCATAGCCACCACGAACTATAAATTTGCCAGCGAAACTTTGCGGCGTATACGCAAAGCCGATACGTGGCATAACTCCGCCATAAAAGCTGTTGTAGAGCGCACGGCTGTTGCCGTCTTGGCCGGCAAAGAGGATCGCCCCCGTGGTCAGGTTGATATTGGTCTGCTTGTTGTTGACCTCGTAAAGAGGCTGATCCCACTCCCAGCGCATGCCGAGATTGATGGTGAGATTCGGGGTGACCTTCCAGTCATCCTGGAAGAAAATGGCGTCGCGCCATTGACACTGTCCCCACTCATCGCTGTAGGAGCCCTGTCCGTAAGAGACCGCCTGATTGAGAATGTGGTTCTCACCACGGCGGCGCCAATCATCAACACCGAGAATCCGACCACCGGGGATGCCATTACGTCGGCGCGAGCCAGCGAACTCCCGCTTCAGACGCGCAACCTTGTTATCCATCAGAAATGTGAAAGTTGACTCAATGTATAGACAACTGGACTGTAATGCAAGAAAAACATTCTTCTGCGAAGATACGAGCCTGCAGGGAACGGAAGCCCGATTTTCGTCGTAGTTGTAGACAAGTACCGGAAGATACAGATAGAACGGGACACGCACGCGAACCCGCCTCGCGGGCAACCACCAGGAGAGAGAACGATATCGTGTCGAAAAGTCAGGTACATGCCGCTCCGCCATCTGCCCACATGCTCGATAAAAATGGATTTATTCCGCTCTATTACCAGATTCAGCGTGCGTTGATGGAGAAGATCCATTCGGGGGAGCTGTTGGAGGGGGATCTGCTTGCGTCGGAGGAGGAGCTGGCCCGCTCGTACCAAGTCAGCAGAATGACTGCGAGACAGGCTCTGCATGGTCTTAAGACACGAGGCTATGCTCTAAGCCAAAAAGGACGTGGGACCTTCGTTACAAAACCGAAGCTAGAGAAGAACATCATGCACCTGCGTGGATTTACCGAGGACATGAAACAGCGCGGGATGCAGCCCAGCTCACAACTTCTCGAACAGACGGTCGTTACGGCTGGTGAAGATCTGGCCGATAGCCTGACGATCGGTTTAGGAAGCGATGTTATGAAATTGCGGCGCCTTCGGCTGGCAGATGGGATACCGATGGCCCTTGAAGACTCCTTCATCCCGCTGCGGCCGTTCCCAGGACTGGAACGAATCAATTTTGCGAAGCAGTCACTCTATTACGTTCTTCGTGAGAACTATGGGGTTCGCGTCGCCTGGGCGGATGAGATCATCGAGGCTCTTCCAGCGACACGCGAAGAATCCGACCTGCTTACGATACCCAAACGAGCCAGCGTGCTCTCGATCTCGCGCATCATTATGACGACGGAGCAGACCCCTATTGAAGTGGCCTGCTCGCGTTATCGCGGGGATCGTTATCGTGCGCTGATACGGATTCCAACCACGACGATCGAATAGCGGCCGGCCAGGATCAGACTTGTGTCGCCGCTGCAAACCGAGCCGTTATGGTCGCGGGACGCGTGATTGCAGACCCTACCAGTACGGCGTGCGCTCCAAGTTCCAAGGCAGTGCGAACATCTTCCGGCTGCTGGATGTGCCCCTCGGCGATAACGGGAATTGTCAGCACTGCGATGAGAGACCGCAGAAGGGGCCAGGACATCTGCCTGATCCCAGCGGTCTCTGCAGTGTAGCCATAGAGGGTCGTGGCGACGGCGTCTGCGCCTGCCTCCAGTGCCGCGAGTCCATCCTCCACGCTGGCTATGTCGGCCAGGACCGGCCTGCCGAGCTCTCCATGAATACGCTGGATCAGCTCAGGCCAAGGCTCTGCTTCACCTAAACGTCGATGCGTGCAATCCAGGGCGATGATATGGGCTCCGGCGACAGAGACGGTTTTGGCGGCAGCAAACGTCGGTGTAATGTAGACCTCACCCTTCGAATCTTTTGCCTTGACCATACCGATAACGGGAACTCGAGTTATCTCTCGAAATGCCTTGACGGTCTTCGACCCCTCCGCTCTGAGACCACCGGCTCCGCCTCGAAGCACTGCTCTCGCCATTCTGGTGATGGTATCGATGTCATCCATCGGATCACCGGGATCGGCCTGGCAGGAAACGATCAACTTGCCTTTTAGAGAAGAGAGAATGGCCTCACCTTCATGATCCGAGCTTAAGAACAATACGGCCTCCAGGCAAAGACATCACAGTTGTCTTAGTGATATCCAGCCTGAAGGTCGGAGTCAATCGCAACAAAGGAAATTGATTTCTGGAACGCCTAATTGTGCAGAAGCATCGGCCAGCCGAGATATTTCTGTGCGGCTTCTTTAACGGCTTCGCCAACATGCGAGAAGTTTGCGGCAACGTGATGCTCGAAGCCGTTTTCGCAGATGTAATGCAGGAGTTTCTGCATATTCGGAATCTCGACTACGCCCGCACCGCCAAAGGTCTGAAGCGGATCGTCCGTGAAGCTTCCCTGCCCGACGTAACCCTTGATGGTTCCGGCAAATTCGTCCGTCGAGAAGCGCACAAAGCTCATCGGGCCCGCCTTCACTCTTCCGTCCAGTGTGCCAAATGTATTTTCCTTGCCCACAGTTCCCGCGATGATCTGCTGGAAATCCATCTTTACGCCCTGGCGGAAGAAGTGCTTGGGAAGGTTGGAGCAGTGAAAACAGACCGCCTTGTCGGGATTTGCCCCGTAGTTATTGTTCCAGTCCAGCAGCGCAGACGGGGTCTCACTGGCAAGCGTAAGCGCATGCATCGAGAGTGTTCCCATCGTGTCGACTTCGCACGCACTTGGAATGAGCTTCTCGCTCATCATGCTCATGATGGTGCAAGGCACGACACCAAAGAACTCTTCCAGAGATGTCCAGCACTGCACCGACGTGACGTCCAGCGCATTGGACTTCATCCAACCATCGATCACAACGCCCAACTTTGACATCTTCAAGAGCGCAGCTTCGGGGACGTCATTAACCGGAATATAGCTCTTGATCGCGCCAAGCTTGTCCTGGACTTCATGCTCGCCATCCTGCAAACGCTGAATTCGTCCGAGCACCTCGCTGAGATCAAGCGTATCCACGGTAATCCCGCTCTTCTCTAAGAGCTTTTCTGAGTACCGCACGGTGTTGAAGGCCGCGGGGCGAGCGCCGATGGCTCCGATTCTGAGGTTCCGGAATCCGCGAACGATACGACAGGTGGCAGCGAAGACCTGAAGGTCGCTGGAGAACTGCTCGGAATCTGGCGCCTCGGTGTGCAGCGTTGTCAAAGTATAGGGGACGCCGTATTGGCGAAGATTGTTGCAGATGGACATCTTGCCGCAGAAGCTGTCACGTCGGAAAGCGATACTCATTTTGCCAGCATCGTCGGGGGTGGCCTGGATCAGGATAGGAACCTGAAGATTGGCCAGGCGGATTGCATCTGCGATGCCACGCTCTTCACCGAAGTTCGGCAGTGTCACAATGATGCCGTCGATTTCGCGGGCGTGACGCTGAAACAGCTCCGCACAGATCTTCGCTTCGGTATAACTTTCGACGGCTCCAAATGCGGTTTCCTCTGGAGTGACAACGATCGCCTTGTATCCCTGTCTCTCTAATGCGGCGATCATCTCCGTGCGGCCTGTCGCCGCCAGGTGGCTCGGGAAAAAACCGCGATTGCCTACAATGACGCCAAATGTCATCTGCCTACCCATACATCCCCCAGATACTTCTTTGTTCATGCCGCGGACGGCGTTTTTGAAGACCTCAGCCTTTGCCAGGCCGAAAACGAATCACATAGAAAGCTCCAAAGAGCAGGAGAAGGAGTCCCCACCACATGGTAGGGTGCAACTCGTGCAATGTCGTCGGAGCTTCATGCCCTAACGCCTCGTAGATGCCATATGGGAAAAGAATCAATCCATAGAGCAATGGTAGAACTCCCACAAAGAACCAGATGGAGAGTCGCTCTCCGCGCCCTGTTCCTTCAGCCATAATGCTCACTCCTACCAGAAGATCAGGTTCAAAATAAAGAACACCACGATTACGACACATGCCCAGAAGATCGGCTTTTGCCATAAGGATCTCGCGCCATCATCCGGAAGTTCCGTCGCACCATATACCAGCCCCGCCAACTGAGCAACAGGAGTCGGTTTCGTAAGAAAACTGACAACACACGTGATCAAAACGCAGATCAGAAAGCTCCACAGCGCGCGGTACAGATTTTCAGCCATTGGTTTCGCATCGGCTGAAAGGGCAATATAGTGCAATGCGGTTCCGTCACGCTGAACCCAGACCCACATTGCAATGGATGCGACGGTACCGGAGAGCAGCCCCCAGAATCCTCCTGCCCGGGTCGCCCTTTTCCAGAGCATACCAAGCACGACTGTGCCGAATAACGGAGCGATGAAGAAGCTGAATAATGCCTGCACGTAATCCATGATGCTGGCGGCATGCGCCACGAGGTAGGCGGTTCCTACAGAAAGCAGCATACCAACAACGGTCGACCAACGTCCCATGGCAACATAATGTCGATCGGGAGCGTTCTTCTTCATGTACGCTCCGTAAAGATCGTAGGTCCAGACAGTGGAGAAGGCGCTGACGTTGCCCGCCATACCGCTCATAAAACCAGCTACGAGTGCCGTAATTCCCAGCCCCAACAGGCCGGGGCCACAGTAACGGATCAGCATCAGCGGCAGTACTTCGTTGTAACTATGTTGGCCTGTAACCGCCGCGACATCTTCCCCGACCAGGTGCATAAGACTTCCATCCGGATTTTTGAGGACCGTCAATGCCAACAATCCAGGCACGATCACGATCAGCGGAACCGCCATCTTGAAGGCGGCACCGATGACGGGTGCCATCTTGGCTGCGCGAAGGTTATTTGCCGAGAGCACTCTCTGGACCACGAGAAAGTCCGTCGTCCAGTAACCGAAGCTGATTACGAAGCCCAGGCCGAAGACAATTCCAGTCCAGTGAACGCCCATTGGATTATCGCGAAAACTTCCGAGTGTGCTCCAGAGATGGGTGTAATCATTGGACCCGACATTGGCTGCGATCTGCGCCTTGAGATTTTGCCAGCCTCCCGCTTCAATCAACCCGAGAATCGGAATCAGCGCGGCGCCAGCCCAGATAAGGATGAACTGGAGAACTTCATTGATAATGGCTGACCGGAGCCCGCCCAGCATGACATAGATTGCAACCGTTACCGCCCCGACCCAGATCGAGAAACTGATGTTCCATCCAAGCACTACCTTCATAACCAGTGCCATGGAATACATGTTGACGCCGCTCATCAGAATCGTCATCAGCGCGAAGGAGACCGCGCTTACACCGCGCGCGCCCTCTCCAAAACGTAGCTTCAGATAACCTGGAACGGAGTGGGTCTTCGAGATGTAATAGAACGGCATCATTACGATGCCGAGAAAAAGCATCGCAGGGATCGCGCCAATCCAATACCAATGTGCCGCGAGGATTCCATACTGGTAGGCCGCTCCTGCCCACCCCATAAGCTCCAGTGAACCGAGGTTCGCCGACACAAAACTCAGGCCGGCAATCCAGGCTGACATCTCCCTGCCAGCGAGAAAAAATTCTTCGCTGGTGTTCGTAGAGCCCTTCACATAGAAGCCTATGAAGATCACCAGGACGAAATAGAGCGCGAGAACCGCGATATCGACAGGAGCCAAAGTCGTCAACTGGCGAGGAGCAAACAACAAAAGCAGATGTGGAGGTCCGAATGGCATCAGGCGAATCCTGGAGACGTCCTATGGAGTTTATTATTCGTCACGAAATAACTTTGACAGTCTATAGCCTCTACTGCTTCTTATGCAGATAAAGTTCCTCTAACTCCGAGCGATACGTCTCCATCGCCAGCCGATAGGGCTCGCGAAGATCCGGGCGCGGTGTTTGCCTTTCCTCTTGCGAGATACCCACGCAGCGGTCCGCAATGTCGGCCAGATCCATGGGAGCGCCAGTGACGCATCGAAAGGCATACATCGCCTGCATCGCGGCTCCCAGACACCCTGCCTCTTCTTCCATGGGAACCTGAATCGTTGCACCGGTTGCGTCGGCCAGAAGTTGACGCCACTCTTTCGAACGTGCGCCCCCTCCAATGGCAAAGATAACGCTGGGCTCTTTTCCGGCAAGGATCAGGTCCAGTCCACTTAAGACGCCGAAGGTTACGCCTTCGATGGCGGCACGAACCAGGTTTTCGCTCGTAAAGTTATTCGAGGACAGTCCGACGATCGACCCGCGGGCGCGCGGAAGATCCGGTGTGCGTTCTCCATTGAGAAACGGCAGAAACGTCATGCCGTCAGCACCGGGAAGGGTTTTGGCAAGGACCGAGTCCAGATCTCCTACCGTTTTACCGACCACGGTCAACGTCTGGGTTACGATATTGGTGGCATTCATGGTGCAAACCAAGGGCAACCATCCTCCTGAGGAAGAACAGAACGACGCCACAGACCCAGTAGCGTCAGCGATTGATTCCTTGCGAAAGGAATAAACCGTGGACGAAGTTCCCAGGCTCAGGGTTACAACTCCCTCCCTCACGTTTCCGGTCCCGATCGCGCCCATCATGTTGTCGCCTCCTCCGGAGGAGACAACGCAATCTGGCGAAAGTCCCAACTCCGCGGCTACTTCCGGACGAAGCGTGCCAACGATCTCCTCGGGCGAAAGAAGCTCCGGCAAAGCTTTTATAAGATGTCCCGTTCCCCCGTCGATCTGGGCGAGCACCTCCTTCGACCAGGTGCGCTGCCGCACATCGAAGAATGCGGTTCCGGAGGCATCGCCATACTCGGCGGCCAGCTTGCCTGTCAGCCAGAAGTTCAGATAATCATGCGGTAGAAGAATATGACGGATGCGGTTAAAGTTCTCCGGCTCATTTTCCTGCATCCACAATAGCTTCGAAGCCGTATAGCCAGTAAGCGGGACAATACCAATCTTTTCCAGACATCCTTGATTCCCACCCAGAGCCTTGACGAGAGTCTCGTTTTGCGGCGCCGTCTCTGTATCGTTCCAAAGCTTCGCGGGCCGAATTACCTTCCTATTCTCATCCAGCACCACCAGACCATGCTGTTGCCCGGAAACCCCCAAAGCAACTACCTTCGCTCCGGGCGCCTGGGCGAGGGCTTGCCGCACGGCTTCCCGTAAAGCATCCACCCACCACTGTGGCTCCTGCTCGCGCGCACCGTTTTCACGTTCAATCAAGGCATGCCGAGCATAGCCTCGTCCTAGAGGTCTTCCATTTTCATCAAGCAGCAACGCCTTGGTTCCCTGCGTTCCACAATCAATACCCAGATACATCGCTTCCTCCTTCAGGGTTCCTGGCCATTGCGACCCTCCTTCAAGCCATTTGAATGATGCAAATGACAATGCTTCGTCGGTAACTGGGTTCGCTGAAGCGATCCCGATTGATCAGGATCGGGTCCGCGTCCCCCGTCTAGGCTTTACCGTGCGCGAAACATGTGTCGACCGATGATAATGAGAATGCCTCTGCAAAAGCAGAGCGGCGCCGCCACTCAGACGGGCCAGGTATCCATCTCCGGCGGTTGTCAAACGAGGAGCCGCTCCCGCCAACATTCCCTCTTCGAGCTCTTGCTGAACCACAGGCCCGACCAGATCCCAACATGACGTTATCTCTCCCGTAATTAAGATCTGCTCGGGCGAGAGTGCGGCGGTAATAAGACGTAATCCTTGTCCGAGGGCCGTTGCCTGGGTCTTGACAGCCCGGATCGCGAGCGGGTCTCCATCCTGTACCAATCGCAAGAGGGATCTTATGTCCTGTACCTGGGATTTACGGGAGAGAGTTCGATAAATTCGAAGAGCAGCTCGAGAGGAGGCAAACATCTCCCAGCACCCCCGCCGTCCACACCCGCACATCGGTCCCTTTGGATCGATCGGAATGTGACCGAATTCGCCGGCAAGGCCATTAAAGCCTGAATGGAGTTGGCCACCAGCTAAAATCGCTGTACCCAACCCTTCCGAAACAGCCACGAGAACGGCATTTCGAACGCCTTCCAATCGTCCGAACCAGAGCTCCGAAAGAAGACAGGCGTTGGCGTCGTTATCTATCTCTACTTGGAGGTCCATCGCCTCCTCCAAAGCCGACCTGATATCAAATCCATCCCATTTAAGGTTCGGCGCCATCAACAATCGATGTGTGAGTGGATCCACTCGACCGGGAACGCTCACCCCAATTCCCTCGAAGGTCTTACCTTGATGCTTGCCTCTCAGCGATTGCATCTTCTTAACCAGTTTCGCAATCGCCGTTTGCGGATCTGTCGCGGTTGTAACCACTTCATGCGATAGAAAGCGTCCGGTAAGATCGACAACGGCAACGATCGCTTGACTCGGCCGTATATCCAGGGCAAGCGTAACGAGATCATCGTTGACCGAAAGCATGGTTGAGGGTCGACCGCGTCCCGCACGCACGACAGCACCTTCCCTAATCCATCCTTCATCCAGCAGGTCTTCCACAATTGCGGAGATCGTGCTGGGTTGCAGTCCGGAAAGTCTAGACAGGTCTACGCGAGATACAGGTTGTCGAAAGCGGATGAATTCCAGCACGATATCGCGGTTGATATCGCGAGCCATTTCGCTCGATGCGAGTTGGGCCGAGGATAGATCGATGCGCCGTATACCATACTGATGCGCAGGGACTGGCGAAATGGAATTTCTCCCGCGACCGATTGAGGGTTTTTTCATTAATTTCGACGATCATAATATCAATCGTCGCACTTGAACAATCTTCAACGTTTGAAATATGCACCAGGCACTGCGCGGTCGGACGGTAATTCGACCGCGCAGCAATCTATGAAAGAGGTGCGCTATGGAGAGGCGAACTGTCGTTCTACAGATTGCCGGAGTCTTGAAGGGCCTTTTTCATTCCGCTCCAGCTTACGCGAGTCGACTGTTCCGGCGTTCCACCCCCATGCCAATGCGTTTCAAGACTTACTGCATCGCGGTACCCCACTTTGGCAAGATCGCGGAACTGTGCCGTCCAATCGATGATCCCCTCGCCGGTCGGGGACCATACCACCTTCCCTTCGCTACCTTTCACCGCATTTTTGACATGACAATGGTGTATGCGCTCCTTCGGAAGCATTCTCCAGGCTACGGGATAGGCATCGAATTCCCCACGCATTACAGCATTGCCGGGATCCCAGTTCAATGCCAGGTGCGGTGACTTTACCGCACCGAGTAAGCGCGCGGACTCTCGACCTGTTGCAGTGTTGCAGGCGGGTTCATTTTCCAAAACCAGCAAAACTCCATGCTTTGCACACTTGTCGGCAGCCTCCGCCAACTTGCGATCGATCGCGTCGCGATAAGGCTTAACATCCTCGATCCTCCAGAAGTCGAAGCATCTGACCTTGTTCGTCTTGAACTGCTTCGCCAGCGCGATGCTTTTCTCCAGCACCTCATCCTGCTCCTTCAACACATCGCCCCCGCGGGTTCCGCCCTTAGGTCCCTCTGAGGATTGGGGCGCTCCCGGCCAGTATGCCTTGAACAGAGGACTCGCGATGTCGGTCACCTGCAGGTTGTACTTCGAGAGAATTTTTTGCGTCTCAGCGAGTTCGGCGTCCGTAAGCGCCAGCAAGCTCTTCTTCCACATCGCTCGCAGTTCTACCCACTGCATGCCAAACTCTTTCGAGGCCACGGCGCACGCGTGATCGAAGTCCTGCGAGATCTCATCGGTGATCACTCCCACCTTGAATGGTCCCGCTCCCGCAAAACCAAACGCTCGTCCAGCAAAGCCGCCCACACCCACCGCGGCCGAACCACGCAAAAATCCCCTTCGCGATATCCCTTCCATCCTCACTCCTCTTTCTTCTTAAGAAGAAGACCGGCTCTGCCATAGGAAGAGCCGGTTCTTCCAGGTCCAAGAACATTGAACCAGATTATCGTTGCTAGAACGTGATTCTTGCAGAGGCCTGCAGGCTGCGTCCACCGCCCACGCCGTTCACGCTCCCCTGACCGCTGCCCAGCGTGCTCGTGATGCGTCCAAAGCTTCCGGATGTAAACAGGTTGCCGCTGCCGGAGTTCGGAACTGCGAACTGCGGCGTATTGCTCAGCTGGAACGCATCGAGTTTCGTCTCAAGAGCAGCCTTCTCATGCCAGAGGGGGAAACTCTTGGAGATCGAAACATTGTTCTGAATAAAGCCCGGCCCACGGAACTGATTTCTTCCCGTATTGCCCAGCTGAACATTCGATGCATTGCAGCCCGTCGTCGGACATCCCCCCGGCTGCGAGAACGCCGACACATCCAGCCATGGATTGTTTGGACCAAGTCCACCCAGCACCTTATAGATGCCGGTCAGGTTCGCCAACTGTGCCGTTCCCGGAGTGTTCAAGGTACCGCCGTTCGCGTACACCGAGAACGGTAGACCGGAGACCGCCGAAATAGTTCCCGAAAGCTTCCAACCGCCCAGTACATAAGCGCCCACACCTGAATTCAGATATCGATGCCCACGTCCAGCTGGAAGCTCATACACAAAGCTCTGCTCAAAATTCAACTTGCGATCGAAATCGTTCGGCGCGTAGTTCCGGCGAAGGTTCGCAGTCGTCAGGAAGATAACGTTGCCGTCATCGCCCGTCACATATCCGAGGCCCTTACCCCACGTAAACGCTGAGGTAAATCCCAGCCCTCTTGCAAACCGTTTGGTCAGCTGCAACTGCAAGGACTGGAAGTTTGAAGAAAATCCCTGGAAGATCTTCGACGTCGTAGCTGTGCGATGGACCGCATTTGGTCCGGTTGTCACGCATCCCACACAGTTGTATTCCGGCTTCGAAGCATTGCCTCCGCCATAGATATCCGCGGGATTGTTGATGTCGATATTCGAAGGTATACCTGTGCCGTGGTTTCCGACATAGGCAATCTGCATCGACATGTCATAAGGAAGCGCCTGTTGGACCGCAACGTTCCACGATGCCACGTAGGGGTTCTTGTAATCCAGCGGAACATAAAACAGGTTTTGATTCGCAAGAGTCGCCGTAGTCACGGGGATGATGCCATTGTCAGGAATCGGAACCGGAACCGGGGCCGGGAACCCGGCCTGGAATGTCGCTACATTGCCATTTGCCAACACAGCTGCTGTATACGGACTGCCGCCCGTCGGGTTATAGGCGTTGTTCGAGCGTACGGGATAGTTGTACGCATAATTGTTGTCGGCATACGGCATGTAGCTCACACCGAAGCCACCGCGAATCACCGTGTCCTCGGTAGCGCGATACGCGAAGCCCGTGCGCGGGGCCCAGTAGCGATACCGCGTCTGCATCCCCAGGTTCGAGGGGTTGTTGCCTATACCGGCGATCACAAGATTGTTATTGACCGGGTCGTAGTTCGTGAATCCACTTGGGATCTTCGGTGTCGCAGGAGGATAAAACTCCCAGCGAACTCCCAGATCGAGAGTCAGCTTTGGCGTCACCTGCCACTTGTCGCTGACAAACGTGAAGAACCACCACTGGCGATAGGCCGGGAAGAACGTATTAACGTCGCGGCCAACCTGGCTTGGGCTATCGAGAAGGAAGCTTGCGACATTGTTGCCCAGATTCGTCCCTGAGCTCGTCGCGTCCGATGTCTGCTGATCGGCAAACCGGAAGATGCCGCGAGGGCTGAACGTCTGGTCCTGCAATAGATCGTCACGAACCCGGCGAAGGTCTCCTCCAAACTTGATCGTGTGGTTGCGAAGGATCTTCGTCCAGTTGTTTACGAAGTCGATGTTCGACTCACCTCGAATCCACGGTATGGAAGCGGAGTAACCTATCAACGGATTGTCTGCTCCTGACTGGCCGAAGCCCGTCAGAAAGATTCCCACCTGACCGCTTGAGAACTCATTGATGTTGACGCCCGGAATTCCCAGCGCATCGGCATCGTTCGACCCATAGTTGCTTGGCTGAGCATTGTTCCGCAGGTGAGCCACCCCGAACCGGGCCTGTGTAAACAGCGTGGGCGAAAAGACGTGATCGTAGTTCACGCCCGTGCTGTACGAGGTCTGTGTACCGACGCCCTGGAAACCACCACCAAAGGGTCCACCCAGGAACGCCCCAAAGGTCGGCGCCTGGAACGTATTCACCTTCTGCCAGCTGAACCGTCCGCTGACATGGTTCCGCTCGTTCAGGGTGTAATCGATCTTTGTATCCCAGCTATTCGTACTCTTGGTAAACGGCAAAATCGTCGTGTAGTTGTTCGCCGGCGTCAACAGCGATGTCGACGGCGTCAGCTTTCCATACTGCGCAGCCGCGGCATTTAATCTATTCAAAATATCCAGCGACACCGGATTTACGCGGCCTATCGGAATCTGATTATTCGCGAATGCTGTACGCGGAGTTCCACCTTGGGCCGCTGTCCGTCCGTCGCCGGTCGAAGGATCGAAGATCTGGCCCTGCCTGACTCCATTTGCACCTGCTGCTCCGAGCATAGAGCTCAGATCGATATTTCCCTGCGCATTCGGCGTAAAGTACCGAGAATCAGGAATCGTAAACGTGCCGCCTACCGTCTCGTGATCAGAGCTTCCCTGGTAGTCGCCAAAAAAGAACAGCTTGTCCTTGAAGATCGGACCGCCGATCGATCCGCCATAGTTGTTGTACGAAAGGTGTCCGAGCGGAGGCCCAAAGTAGCTCCGCGCGTTCACCGCATTGTTCTGGATGTACTCGAACGCAGAACCATGAAACTTGTTCGTCCCCGACTTCAGGATCACATTGGTCACCGCTCCAATTGCACGCCCTAGTTCGGCATCGAAATTATTCGTCGTGATGTCCACTGACTGAATCGCATCCGCTGGAGGAATGATGATCTGCAGCAGCCCCGTACGCTCATCGTCGTCAATACCTTCGATCTGGTACAGATTGCCCATGCGCGGTATTCCGTTCACGCGCGTTTGCAGCGAGCCCTGTGCGTTGAAGAACTGTGAGTGCTCGAAGGTCGCAGGCGTAGATCCCGGCACAAGATTCAGCAGCGACTGGAAGTTCCGATTCGTCGACATTGGCAGATTCTGCAGCTGCTGCGTCTCAAGCTTCGTGCTGATGTCCGCGCGGTCCGTCTGGAGCAGCGGAGGAGCCGTCGTCACCATCACCTCTTCCGTTACGCTGCCTGGAGCCACATTGAAGTCCACGCGAGTCGAGGTGTTGATCAACACATCGATGTTCTGGTGGGTCTCTTTTTTGAAGCCCGGCGCCGTTACCGTCACCGAGTACGTTCCGGGCGGAATGTTGGGAATTGTGAAGTTCCCGGCTTCGTTCGTGACTGATTCGTATACGGTCGAAGTGGCAGCAGCCGTCGCCGTGATCCTGGCGTTGGAAACTGTTGCTCCCGTTGAATCGGTGATCGTTCCCAGCAAGGTCGCGTTGACCGCCTGGCCGAACGAGGGCGAATGGATCGCCAGCAAACAGAAGACAATCCAGGTGAAAATCAGTTTCCGTCGCATTCTGTTGGTCCTCCCGAAAAGAAAGAGGCAAATTTTGCCTCTGGTGAAAACTATTGTTTGAATTGCGAACGAAAAGTATCAGCATCAATTCGAATGTGTCAACAGGAATTGACGCACTCTACTGTGGATTGGTCGGACAATCCGGCTTTGGACGACAACCTCGCTGAAGATGTGCAAGATTGTCGTCCAAAGCCTCGTAACTACACTGCGAATCGAGCGCGTAGTTCACCGGCAGCTTTGCACATGTTTTCGAGTGCGGAGATGGTCTCAGACCAGCCTCGTGTTTTGAGACCGCAGTCTGGATTCACCCAAAGTTGCTCCGGCTTCAAGACTTCGAGGGCTAAAGTCAGAAGATCCCGCATCTCCTCGACGGAGGGAACACACGGTGAATGGATGTCGTAGATGCCGGGCCCGATCTCGCTGGGATATTGATGGGAGTGGAACGCTTCCAGCAATTCCATGCGGGACCGTGCCGATTCCATTGAGATCACATCCGCATCTAAGGCAGCGATGGAAGGCAGGATATCTTCGAAGTCGCAGTAGCACATATGCTTATGAATCTGCGTTCCATCTTCTGTGGAACTCGTAGCGAGCCGGAATGCCTTGACTGCCCAATCGAGATAATATGGCCACTCCACGATGGAGCTACCACTACGCGTTCCAGCCCAAGCTGACCAGTCGCTTCTTTAAGCATTGACGAAATGACCGCGAAGTCGCTGAGCCAGATATTTCGACCATCGACGCATCCAATGCTCAGCACTTGCTCTGGATTCAATGCTGAAGCCACGGCCTTAACTTGATCCGCACCTCGCACTGCATCGATGTGAATACCTGCCATCCCAGGCTTCGCCGCCAGGGTCAGGTTGTCGGCGAGGGAGCCGAAGTAAGTTGTCAGCATCAGTTTTATGGGAATTTTCTCGAACCCCCTGTAGGTCTTCGCATACGCATCGGCGACGGGTTCTTCGAGATCCGTCACGAGGAAAGGCTCATCTATCTGTACCCAAGAAATGCGCTCAGCAGCAAGCAACTGCAGCATTTCACCATAAGCAGCGATGAGCTTAGGCAATAGAGTCATGGAATCGAAGTCGCCAACGTTCTTTCCCAACAAAAGAAGCGTCAACGGACCCACTAAGACAGGACGTGTTTCAATGCCAAGTTCCTGGGTCTCTCCAACACTGAGAGTGAAAAGGGAATCCGGTGTAAATCCGGAACTGCCCCGCAGCGGTAAACAGGTACGAAAGCCAAATTGACACTGGGTTGAACCTGGGAAGTCTGGCGATTAGGTATAAACCTGTAAGTCCGAAGACCTGCCTAGGAAAAATCGCTGATGCCTCCGAGGGGGGCGAGGTGGCAGTGGCTTGTCTTCGGTACGAAGAGTGTGCGCTGTTTTTCCTGCATTCCCGTTTGAGGCCAAAGGAGACTTCCATGGCCGCGTCGACAACTCACACCTTCGATACTCTTCCCTCCCCTCGAGTCGCCAGCTACTCTGGTGAGGCCAACATTGCTCCCAATACTCCTTCGGGTTTCCAGGTAATCCGAAGGAATGGTTCTTTCTCGCAATTCGATGCGGCCAAAATCTCTGTCGCAATCACCAAAGCATTCGTGGCGGTGGAAGGTACGGGAGCAACCACATCCCGCCGCATTCATGAAGCAGTTGAGTCACTCACTCGGCAGATCGTCGACGCTTTAAGCCGACGAGCTGACGCATCCCGCACCATCCATATCGAAGATATTCAGGACCAGGTAGAGCTTGTGCTCATGCGCAGCGGCGAGCATAAGGTCGCTCGCGCCTACGTTCTCTATCGGGAGAAACGAGCACAAGAGCGCCGTGAGCAGGCCGAGCAGGGATTGTTGCCGTCCCGACCTCGGATTCACGTCCGGCTAAAGGATGGCCGCGGCGAACCACTTGATGAAGGTCGACTTCAACAGGAGGTCAAAGCAGCCTGTGCGGGGCTTGATGGAGTCTCCGCAGATGCCGTAATGGTCGAAGTCCGCCGCAACCTCTATGACGGCATCCTCTTTCATGAAATCAGTTTGGCCCAAACGATGGCTGCCCGTTCGCTTATAGAGCAAGAGCCTAACTACGCCTACGTTAGCGCTCGGCTTCTCTTGTCTAGCTTGCGCGATGAAGCACTAGCCTTCGTACTTCCGAGCCTGGTATCCGCCAACCAAGGACACAGTGAAGTGCGATACGAAGGGTACTTCCCCGAATTCATCCATCGAGCCGTTCACCTTCAGATTCTGGACAAGGAACTTGCCACTTTCGATCTTTCCCGTCTGGCCGCAGTGCTCAAACCCGAGCGTGATAACAAGTTCCAGTTCCTTGGTCTGCAGACTCTCTATGATCGCTACTTTTTGCAGAAAGAAGGAGTCCGGTTCGAATTGCCGCAAGCATTTTTTATGAGGGTAGCCATGGGCCTGGTAATCCGGGAAATCGATCGCGACGATAGGGCAATCGAATTTTACGAGTTGCTCTACGACCACAGCTTTCCTCTTGCTTTCTAACTACGATTGCGGATGATCTGGAAGGCATCTTCAAAGCGATAAAAGATAATGCCTTGCTCTCCAAATATGCCGGGGGACTTGGGAATGATTGGAGCGCTATCCGCGGTCTTGGATCGCATATCCGTGGAACAAATGGTCAGTCACAAGGTGTAGTGCCGTTCTTGAAAGTGGCCAATGACACAGCGATTGCAGTAAATCAAGGAGGCAAACGTAAGGGAGCTGTGTGTGGCTATCTGGAAACATGGCATATCGACATAGAGGAGTTTCTTGATCTTCGAAAAAATACAGGCGATGATCGGCGTCGCACACATGATATGAATACGGCGAACTGGGTACCGGATCTCTTTATGGAACGGGGTTGAATCAGATGGCACTTGGACATTGTTTCTCCCGATGAAGTACCCGATCTGCACAATTTATACGACATCGCGTTTGCAGAGCGTTATGTTTTTTATGAGGCCAAAGCACACCGCGGGGAGATGCAAGTTAGTCGAACAATCCGCGCGCAGGATCTGTGGCGCAGGATGCTAACGATGCTCTTTGAAACTGGACATCCGTGGATTACGTTCAAGGTTCCGTGCAATCTGCGCTCCCCGCAACAGCACGCCGGAGTGGTTCACTCATCAAATCTTTGCACTGAAATTACACTGAACACAAATAGTCGAGAAATCGCTGTCTGTAACCTCGGTTCCGTTAATCTGGCGAATCACATTACGCAAGCCGGAATTGATGAGGTACGGCATCGCTGGCGATTCGCTAAGCAAATGAGCCTATAAAACTCTGAGATCTTGGATCATGGCGCGGATCTCCGCAGGGTCAACTGAGAATTGACCTGTCGTCGATGGGGTGAGGATTCCCCCTCGCTCTAGTACGCTTGCCCGATTCGTAGAACGTCGCACACTTCCATGAAAATGCGTGGCTCTACTGGTACGGGCAACCAGAGCTGCATTTTCAACCCGAAGCCCACCACCTGCCACGATCGCAATTCTATTCTTCGCAAGATCGACCAATGTCGCGAGATTCGCAGCCCCCACAACGACATCGCGTTCCCCGCCAGACGTTAGAATCCTATGGCATCCGGTCGCAATCACATCGTCTAACGCCTCATAAAGCGAAGGAACAAGGTCGAACGCGCGGTGAAAGGTTACTTCGAGAGGCGAAGCTAACTCTACCAGTGTCCGAGTCCGCTCGATATCGATGGTTGCATCGGCGCGAAGAACTCCTAGGGCGAACCCGCTTGCCCCCAATGCGCGCGCGTGGAGAAGGTCGTCGCGCATGAGCTCAAACTCTTCGTCGCTGTAGAAAAAATTACCAGCGCGTGGCCGCAACAGGACATGCACCGGTAACCCGCTGCGCTGAACCGCCGCATGGATAAGGCCATGGCTCGGCGTCAGCCCGTCTTCGCTGAGCGCCGAGCAAAGTTCAATGCGGTCTGCTCCGCCTTCCCCTGCAGCAAGACATGCCTGCAGGGTCTCGGCGCAGAGCTCGAAGGTAAACGCAGGCCTCACGAAAGACTAAGTGAGGGCGGGGCCACAGAGGCATCTGCTCCGAAGGATGGATTGGGCTCGGGTCCCATGGTGAAGACGAGCTTCCCGCCTTCCGCGATATCCGAATGGTGGAACCAGACTTTCGGCTGCTCCTTCCCGTTCAAGGAAAAGGACTGAATGTACTGGTGGGAAGGATCCTTCCGTTCGACGACCAACTCCAGTTTCTTCCCGTGGCCTAGATCGATCGTCGCGCTCTCGAACAACGGGGAGCCAAGGATGTAATTTCCGCTGACAGGATCGACCGGATAAAAGCCCAGCGAACTCAGGATGTACCAGGCCGACATCTGACCCACATCCTCGTTGCCCTGCATGCCGTCGGGTTTTGCCGCATACATGGTTTCAAGCAGACTGCGAACACGTGCCTGGGTCTTGTGCGGAGCGCCAGCATAGACGTAGAGATATGCGATGTGATGCGATGGCTCGTTGCCGTGCGCATATTGTCCTACCAGCCCTGCAATGTCGGGAGGGGCATCCTCTGGCAGGTCGCTTGGTGCGGTGAATAGCCCATCGAGCTTTGTAACGAAAGCTTCTCGGCCTCCACAAAGCTCAATCAAACCTGCCGGGTCATGCTGCACGCCAAAAGTCGTTTGCCAGGCGTTGGATTCGGTATAGTCACGCCACTTCTTCGAGTGGCCCATATCGATCGGCCGAAATGGCGTGGTCCAGCTGCCATCCTCGAGCTTCGGCCGCATGAAACCAACCGATTTGTCGTAGTAATTGCGATAGTTTGTCGACCGCTTAGCCAGCATCGCAGCATCATCGCTCTTGCCTAACTTGCGCGCGACATGTGCAATCGACCAATCGTCGTAACAATACTCGAAGGTCTTCGAGACTGACTCACCTTCTTTATCGGCTGGAATGTAGTGGAGCTTGCGGTAATACCCGAGACCACGGAAGTCATCCACCATGGCACGCTTCATCATCAGGCCATATGCCTTTTCATAGTCAATTCCAGTGAAGCCCTTACTGCACGCCTCAGAGATAACTGCCGCTGAGTGATATCCGGTCATTGTTCCTGTCTCGGTGGACATCAGGGGCCATACCGGCATCCCTTCCGGACTCTGTTCGGCCATGCGAATCAGCGCGTTCATGAACAGCGGAACGCGCTCCGGCTCAATAAGCGTGAAGGTCGGATGTGCGGCACGGAAGGTGTCCCATAGAGAGAACGTGGAGAAACTGTGCTGCCCCGCCGGAAGCGTATGGACCTGGTTGTCCATACCACGGTATCGACCGTCCACATCATCGAAGAGCGTCGGTCCAAGCGACAGGTGGTAGAGAGCGGTGTAGAAGATTCGCTTGTGGTCTTCGTTCGCGCTCGCAACCTGAATCTTCGAGATCTGCCGACGCCACGTCTCGCGCGCGGTCGTGCGTACCTTGTCGAACTCCCAGCCAGGTGCCTCGGCCGCGAGATTCTTTGCCGCGCCATCAGCATCGACCCCCGATATGCCTGTCTTCACCAGCACACGTTCGTTAGCCTTTGTCGTGAAGTACAAAACACACTTGAGATTCTTCCCCTTCAAATCTTCCCCGCTCGCAGGCGCTGGTACTTCCTTATCATCCGAGTAGAAGACGATACGTTCGGGGCGCTTTGAAACCTTCAGCGTGAAATAGGCGTGACGATTCTTGCCCCATGCTGACGTGCGTCTTCCGCCGGCCAGCGTATCGGGCGCAACCAGACGTAGTTCAGCTGAATCACAGGGTCCAGCATCCGGACCATAACCATGCTGCAGGTCAAGGATGAGGTAGGACTTGTCATTCGCGGGAAACGTGTAGCGATGCAGCCCGGTACGCTCGGTCGCAGTCAGCTCGGCACGTACCTTGTAGTCCTTCAGCACTACGGAGTAGTAGCCAGGCTCCGTCCGTTCATCAGCATGGTCGAAGCGTGAGCGGTATCCGCCATCTGGATTGCTGCGATCTCCAGGAACAATATGCGCCGTACCCGTTCCAGCCATCACCAGAAAGTCGAGAAGATCGCCACAGCCGGTGCCGCTCAGATGCGTGTGGCTAAAGCCCATGATGGAGCTATCGGAGACGTGATATCCCGAACACCAGTCCCAACCGTCGTTGAAGGTGTCCGGGCTGAGCTGCACCATCCCAAAGGGAAGCGCTGCGCCTGGATAACAGTGACCGTGACCGCCGGTGCCGATCCGCGGATCTACCCAGCGCAGGGGATCTTCGGTCTTCGCTTCGCCCGAAGCGGCGTAAACAAACTTATCCATGGGAAGTGCGCTCGCAGCGCATACAGCAGCGCTACGCTCCAGAAACCTTCTACGACTGATCATGCATTCTCCGATTGGCAGAGATTTGGGGAATAGCTGTTGCAACACACGCTACAGATCTAAGGGTTGACGATCTACATCATCACCATTCTTACGTAAGGGATATAGTACCGGCAACTATGACAAAATAACTCGAAGCGAAACCAATGAAGATTTCAGGTCCGATCACCACCAGACGCAGTTTTCTCCGCTCCGCGGCAGCCACCGCTCTCGCTCCTTCGATCTACCCCAGCTCTCAGGTTCCCGGCGGGGAACCCCAGTCTTCCGTCGAGGTTCCGCCGGTCAAAGCTCCGTGGGATATGTCCCAGGGTCGACCTAAACCATCGGAGCGCAAGTTTCACAGCGATGCCGTCGAAGCATTCTTGAAGGAGCGCAGCACCCGCATCGCCGATCCCGTACTTGCCTCTCTCTTCGTCTCCTGCTTTCCAAACACGCTCGACACGACCGTCGAGCCCGGCATGTTCGAGGGCAAGCCCGATACTGCGGTGCTGACAGGAGATATTGCCGCGATGTGGCTGCGCGACTCTTCCGCTCAGGTATGGCCCTACCTTCCACTGGCCAAGGAAGACCGTCGGCTGCGCAATCTTCTCGAAGGCGTCATCCGCCGCCAGGCGCGCTGTATCCTTATCGACCCTTACGCCAACGCTTTCATGGCAGACCTGAATGCGCCGGCGTTGCCCTGGAGTTTGAAGGATAAGACAGAGCTCCGTCAAGGTGTCGGCGAGCGCAAATGGGAGGTCGATTCCCTTTGCTACCCCATACGTCTCTCCCATGGCTATTGGCAACAGACCGGGGATGTTGGCCCCTTTGATGGTCGCTGGCACGACGCTATGCGGCTCATCGTGGATACATTCCGCATCCAACAGCGCAAACAGGGCGATGGCCCCTATCGCTTTCAGCGCGAATCCACCGCGTCAACCGAGACACTGCCTGCTGCCGGCGTGGGCAACCCGGTCCGCCCCATAGGTCTCATCGCCTCCGGCTTCCGGCCTTCCGATGATGCGTGCGTCTTTCCCTTTCTGGTCCCCTCAAATCTGTTCGCCGTTACGTCGATGCGACAGCTTGCAGAGATGGCGCGCTCCATCCTTCACGACGATACGCTTGCAAACAACGCCAGCTCGCTTGCCGAAGAAGTGGAACGCGCACTGCGCGAACACGCGATTGTCTCCACACCCGATGGAACCATCTGGGCCTACGAGATCGACGGCTTCGGCAGTCGGTTAATGATGGACGACGCGAATGTTCCCAGCCTGCTCGGTCTTCCCTATCTCGGCAGCTCTCCCGATGCTGCCCTCTATGCGCGGACCCGGGCCTTCAGCTGGAGCGAGCGTAACCCATGGTTCTTCCGGGGCAGCGCCGGCGAAGGCATCGGAGGACCGCACGTTGGCCGCAACATGATTTGGCCGATGTCGCAGATCATCTTTGCCCTGACCAGCACACGCGAGGACGAAATCCGCCGCTCTCTGGCAATGCTCAAAAATGCCGCCGCCGGATTCGGCTTCATGCACGAGAGCTACTTCAAGGACGACGCAAAGCGTTTCACCCGCGCCTGGTTCGCCTGGGCAAATACGCTGTTCGGCGAGCTGCTGGGCACCCTCGCAGGCACACGTCCGGAGATTCTCCATCCCTGACTACCCGTGGCGCGCCCGCCACAGGGCGCCAAGGGTCGGATCGACCATGCCCGGAACGACCTTCAGCGCGGGAAGTTCGCGGCGCAGACTCTCCACGATTCCCTCCCGTATTGGGGCCACATGCTCTAGGATGCTGCCCGTAAAGGCCAGGTCAGGCAGCCAGTCTGACCGAGTATCGACGCGTCGAAGCCTGTCGATCACCAATCGCGCCAGGTGTGCCAGCTCCTCGGCCTCCCGACGAAGCACCCCCTGTGCCACAGCATCGCCTGCGGCAGCGCAGGAAACCACTTCAGGAGCCAGCTTTGTAAAATCCGGAGCGGGAACCTGATTGGCGTAGGCCACCAGCTCATCGAAATCCCTCAGATTCCATAACTTCAGGATTGCGGGTAGAAGCGTTGTCTCGCGCTCCTCATCGACTGCCAGAGTAGTATCACGCAGCGCCTGCTGTCCGATTCGTGAACCCGATCCCTGGTCCGAGAGAGCCGGACCCCATCCGCCCGCTGTCGTCAGCTTTCCTGCTGCTGTACGTCCGGCGACATTCGAGCCGGTTCCAGACATCACCAGAACTCCCGGCCCGCCGAAGAAGGCACCGTCAAGGGCAATTTCCACATCCCCCACCAGGATCAGCGACCCTCCGATACGTTCGGCAAAGATCTTACGAATCCAATCGGTAACCAGAGCCACGGTCACTCCAGCTGCACCTACGCAGCTTCGAGTAATGTCGCGAACCGAAACCCCTGACATCTGCTCGAGCTCACGAATCGCCTGGGTGAAGTTCTCCTCGGCTGTGGTCGCGTCGGTACGCATCCGCTTGATTGTGCCTCCGCGAACGCGCGCAAGCTCGCGTGTCTCATCGGCTAATACATACTCAGTCTTGGTTCCGCCCAGATCTACTGCCAAATAAAACGCCAACGATCCCGTCCTCGTGCTTCCGGTCTATGCCCGCGCCCGCGTGTTGACGGGGGACGCTTCATCTTAAATGACAAGGGTGAAAATCGGAATCTCCTGCACTCGGAAATCTGCCTGGAAGATATGGGTTCTACTATGGGTGAAAGCTCCCTCTTTGAGGCTGATGGAATGGACCGTCGTTCTTTTCTTAGTGGCTCGCTCAAATACGCGCTCGTCGGACCCGGGTTCAGTCCCAGCCGTCGGACTGTCATGATCGATTCGCACGTCCACGTCTGGAAACATACTCCAGAGTTTCCATTCGCCGAGGGAGCAACGCCGCCCGATTTCGACATCACAGCAGAGGACCTGCTGAAGCTGATGGATTCTCACGGCGTAGCTCGTACCGTGCTGATCCAGGTGAGTCATTACCGCTGGGACAACCGCTATCTACTCGACGTGCTCCACCGCCATCCAGGCAAATTTCATGGAGTGTGCCGCGTTAACCCTGAAGACCCGGCTGCGCCCGATCACTTGAGTACGCTTACCGCGAGCGGGTGCCATGGCGTCAGGCTCAGTCCTGATGCCACGGTAAAGGGCGACTGGATTCGCGGACCTCTGATGGCTCCGCTGTGGCGGAGATGTGCCCAGCTTAGGATCCCGATGACACTCCTGCTGCCGGCATCCAGGCTGCCCGACGTCGCGCCCTGGATCGAGAAAAACCCGGATCTAACTGTGGTGATCGATCACATGGCGGATGTTCCCGCAGGCGACCTCCAGCAATTGCAGCTTTTACTGGCCATGGCACGTTACCCCCGCGTTTACGTGAAGATCTCTCACATGTGGTCTCTCTCTCAAAAGCCCTTTCCCTACCCTGACCTTACAGATCAGCTTCTAAGGTTGCGGGATGCCTTCGGCGCAAACCGCCTGATGTGGGGAACCGATTGGCCTATCCTTCGTGAGCGACTCTCCTATGACCAAAGAGTCGCGCTCTACCGTGACCATTTAGGATTTCTATCGAATCCAGAACGCGAAGAGATCTTACATAGAACCGTGCAGCGAGTATGGCCGTTTGGCCTTTAAACCAGTCAAAAAGAGACAAGGTAGACTCCCAATGCGAGACACCACCCAGGCGCTCTACATCCAGGTTCACCCCTCAGACAACGTCGCCATCGTCGTCAACGAAGGCGGTCTGCCTGCCGGAACGGTATTTGATTCGGGCTTGATCCTGAAGGACGCGGTGCCGGAAGCACATAAGGTTGCGCTCACAGCGATTTCCGAAGGCGCCGCCGTGGTCCGGTACGGCGTAATCATTGGTCACGCCCTAAAAGAGATTCCCGCGGGAAGCTGGGTGCATGAAGAAATCCTCACGCTTCCGCAACCACCAGAGCTCGACCAACTTCCACCTCCCGCGGCTCACCAGCACTGTATCGATCCGCTCGAAGGATTCACCTTTGAAGGCTACGTCAACGACGACGGCACCGTCGGGACAAAGAATATTCTCGGCATCAGCACCACCGTCCAATGCGTCTCGGCCACCGTCGAATATGCCGTAAAAAAGGTCAAGGCAGAGTTGCTGCCAAGATATCCCCACGTCGATGATGTCATCGCCATTACCCATCTCTATGGGTGTGGCGTAGCCATCGATGCACCGGGTGCGGAGATACCAATCCGTACTCTGCGCAACCTTAGCCTGAACCCTAACCTTGGCGGGGCTCCGATGGTCGTCAGTCTCGGTTGCGAGAAGCTGCAACCCGCCCGCATGCTCCCCAGCAGTACCTTGCCAGTCCTGACGTCGCAACCCTACATAGTTCGACTGCAGGATGAGGAGCACCACAGCTTCGGCGATATGGTCCAGGCGATTATGAAGATGGCCGAAGATCGTCTGGTGCATCTCAACCAGCGTCGCCGTGTCACTCGTCCGGCATCTGATCTTGTCGTGGGTCTTCAATGCGGCGGCAGCGATGCCTTTTCAGGGGTTACAGCAAACCCAGCCGTCGGATACGCGGCAGATCTGTTGGTTCGAGCTGGGGCCATCGTAATGTTCTCCGAGGTCACTGAAGTTCGCGATGCGATCGACCTGCTCGTCGCTCGCGCTGCCACTCCCGAAGTCGCAGAGGGCCTCGTCCGCGAGATGGAGTGGTATGACAGGTATCTGCAGCGCGGTGCCGTCGATCGAAGCGCCAACCCGACTCCCGGCAACAAGAGTGGAGGTCTCACGAATATCGTGGAGAAGGCGCTCGGATCCATCGTCAAATCGGGGACAAGCCCCATCAGCGGCGTCTTCGGGCCAGGTGAGCGCGTCACCACGAAAGGGCTCGTCTTTGCCGCCACGCCCGCAAGCGACTTCGTCTGCGGAACGCTCCAGCTCGCCGCATCGATGAATATGCACGTCTTCACCACCGGACGTGGAACGCCCTATGGATTGGCGATGGCACCGGTAATTAAGGTCGCCTCAAGAACAGCCCTCGCCGAACGCTGGTCCGATCTGATCGATATCGATGCAGGAACCATCGCCACTGGAAAGGCCAGCATTCAAGAGGTCGGAGAGCAGATCTTTCATCTCATTCTCGATGTGGCGAGCGGTCGCAAACAGACCTGTGCGGATCATTGGGGACTTCACAATGAGTTTGCGCTCTTCAATCCTGCACCAATCACATAGACGTCCACTCAGCAGAGGCAGGGGCGTTTCGGGTCGAACTTCCAGTTCGGTCTCAAGAACTGCATGGCAGCAGCGTCGTCTCGCGCTCCGAGGCCAACGTTGAGATACAGGCGGTGTGCCGCCTCGACCGCCTCCATATCCAGATCGATTCCAAGTCCAGGCCTCTCCGGAACAGATAACTTTCCATCCTCAATCTTCAAGGGATCCACCGTAAGGCGTTGCCCGTCCTGCCAAATCCAGTGCGTATCGATTGCTGTCACTCTTCCCGGGGCTGCGGCAGCGACATGCGTAAACATGGCAAGTGAGACGTCAAAATGATTGTTCGAGTGCGATCCCCACGTAAGCCCCCACTCGCGGCAGAATTGCGCCACCTGAACCGAGCCCTGCATCGTCCAGAAATGAGGATCGGCGAGCGGAATATCCACAGCATGTAGCTCCGCTGTATACCTCAACTGGCGCCAGTCGGTCGCAATCATGTTCGTCGCCGTCGGCAGCCCTGTCGCGCGACGAAACTCCGCCATAATCTCCCTGCCAGAGTATCCCCTCTCAGCGCCGCAAGGGTCTTCGGCATACGCGAGTACATTGCGTCTTCCGCTGCAAATCCTTACGGCCTCATCCAGCGACCATGCCCCATTCGGGTCGAGTGTGATGCGTGCCTCTGGAAAACGTTCAGCCAGCGCCGTGACAGTTTCCATCTCCTGTTCTCCCGTCAGCACGCCACCTTTTAGCTTGAAGTCGCGAAATCCATATCGCAGCTTCGCGGCTTCGGCCAGCCGCAGAACGGCCTCTGTCGTCAGGGCCTCCTCATGCCTGAGCCGCAGCCAGGCATCCTCGTTTATATCGTCACTCTCGTAAGGTAGATCGGTCTTCCTCCGATCTCCTATGTAGAACAGGTATCCGAGGACGTCGACTTTGCTGCGCTGCTGCCCTTCTCCCAGAAGTTCGGCGACGGGAACTCCGAGGAATTTTCCCAGCAGGTCAAGCAGTGCCGATTCGATTGCCGTCACTGCGTGAATTGTGATTCTCAGGTCGAAGGTCTGCAAACCTCGCCCACCAACGTCGCGGTCCGCAAAGCGCTCTCGTACGGTATTCAGGATGCGCTTATAGAAAGCGAGACTTTTGCCTTCTACCAGGGAGCGGCTCTCCTCGAGCACCTGCCGAATCTTTTCCCCACCGGGAACCTCACCTACGCCCACTGAGCCAGTGTCATCTGTGATGACCACCAGGTTGCGGGTAAAGTAGGGGGCGTGTGCACCGCTGAGATTCAGCAGCATCGAATCCCGTCCCGCCACCGGGATCACCCGCATGTTTTTTAACCGAGGAGATTCTCGTCCAGTCACTTCCTTCATGCCTTTGCGCTCTCAGGTTCGGGCAGCTTCAGATCGACGCGCTTGATCTCCCCTACGATCGGCAGATAGGCAACGATAGCCATCAGCGCCGTCGCGACCACAAAGATCAACGCATCGTGGAACGAGCCCGTTCGTTTGACGATATATCCAATGATGATGGGCGTGGTGATTCCCGCCAGATTGCCGATCAGGTTGAAGAGACCACCGTTCACACCGATCAGGGGCTTTGGAGAGGTATCCGCAATCACCGTCCATCCCAGCGCTCCAAAGCCTTTGCCGAAGAACGCCAGGGACATCAACACCATCACCACCCATTGAGCGTTGGCATAATTGCAACCAATCATCGTAACGGAGAGCAGCATGCCCGCAACGATAGGCGTCTTGCGCGCGAACGACAGCGAATGACCTGCCTGTAGCAGCTTGTCCGATACCACGCCCCCCAGAATGCCGCCTGCGAATCCGCAAAGTGCAGGGAGGGCCGCCATGATTCCAACCTTCGTGATGGACATGTGGCGCGCCTGGCTCAGATAAACCGGAAACCATGTAAGAAAAAACCACGTCAGCGTCGTAATACAGTATTGGCCAATGTAGATGCCTACCAGCATTCGATTGCTCAACAGCATCCTGATCGCCGCCCACGTCAACCTTGGCGCTTTCTGTGTTGAACCGTTGCTCGGATCGATGTTGACCAGTCCGCCGCCCTGTTCGATGTAATCGATCTCGCGTTGATTGATTCGCGGATGCGCCTTCACACCATAGACGACCTTGTACCAGACAAGGCTGAGCAGGATACCTGCCGTCCCCACAAACCAGAAGCACTGCTTCCAGCCCCAGAAGTTCGTAATCCATCCCAGGATGGGAGCAAACAAGACCAGCGAGAAATACTGCGACGCATTGAAGATCGCCGATGCGCGTCCGCGCTCCGCAGTTGGAAACCAGCTCGCTACGATACGACCATTCCCAGGAAATACCGGCGACTGCACAAGTCCGGATATCAGGCGCAGGCCAAAGATCGCAACGAAAGCAGCTGTGGCTGGCAGGTAGCCGGCGAAGCCCGCAAGAAAGGCACAGGCTGACCAGCCAATGATACTGATTCCGTACACGCGCTTCGATCCAAACCGATCGAGCAAACCGCCGGCTGGCAACTGCCCTACGACATACGCCCAGCTAAAGCCGGAGAAGAGATACCCCAGCTTCAGCGCATCCATGTGCAGGTCTTTGGAGAAGCTGATGCCAGCGATTGACAGCATCACACGGTCGCCATAGCTGAAGCAGCTCGCGACGAATAGCATCAACACGATCTGGTAGCGGATGCGTGTCGGTCTCTGCTCCGGTGCGGTCGATATGCCCGGGGCGTTTGCCATTAGTTGCGATTCCCGATCAGTTTTGTCAGTTCCTCAAGCTCTGCCTGGGTCAGCTCAACGAGAGGAGTACGTACCGGCCCGGCAGCTCGGCCAATTGCATTCATACCGGCCTTCACGATAGACACCGCATAACCTTTACGGCGGTTCCGAATTCCTATGTACGGCAGAACGAAGTCACGCAGCCCGGCATAAACCTTCTCCCGATCCCGCTTTCGAACCGCCGCATAGAACTCCTGCGCAAAGCCTGGAAGGAAATTGAAGATAGCAGACGAGTAGGTAGTTACCCCCATCTCGAGATACGGCAGCGCAAATGTCTCTGCCGTCGGCAGGCCGCCGATATAGATCAACCGGTCACCCAGCCGCGCATAGATTCGTGTCATCAGTTCAATATCGCCGTAACCGTCCTTAAAACCAATCAGGTTCGGACACCGTTCGCAGAGCTTCGCCAGCGTCACATCATCCATGATCGCGTTATCGCGGTTATAGAAGATGACACCGAGCTTTGTAGAAGCGCAAACCGCCTCGGCATGAGCGGCCAGGCCAGCCGCTTCCGAGTTCAACAGATATGGCGGAAGAAGCAGGATGCCGTCTGCTCCGGCATCCTCCGCAGCCTTCGCAAACTCCTTCGCCATCGCCGTTCCGTAGCCGCATCCTGCAAGCACCGGAACCCGTCCGGCGGTCTCATCCACCGCAGCCTTTACCACCGCTGAAAACTCACCTGGAGAGAGCGAAAAGAACTCTCCAGTGCCGCCGGCCGCAAACAATCCGGCCGGGTTGTGCTCCAGAAGCCAGGAGATGTGCTCGCGATAAGGTCTTTCATCGAAGGCGAGATCTTTGTTGAAATGCGTGACGGGAAAAGAAAGAAGACCCTCACCGATCTTCTTGGCCAGCTCAGACGGATTCATTTTGGACATCTGCACCTTGTACCCGAAATTGGTTTTCCCACTATACCGTACAGAAAGCTACCGATACGTTTCATACAGAGCAAATGGCCTGCCCCGACCCAAACAGTTGACCTGAGTCCCAAAATTTAACCAGGATGGCCGCTTTTTACTTGTCGAATCCGGCATTCTCGATTTGCCAACCTATACCACCATGCAGTGAGCAGAGGAGCCAGAAGACTGGTAACAATCACCGATGACGCCACCAATACCGTGGCCGACTTCGCGGCCTCTGCATATCGAGAATTAGCCGCTGCCACGAGCATAGGTACCGCGGCAGCATTGCCTGCCGTCGTCGCGGCGGCAATTCCGGCTGTCCCGTTACCGCCGATCAGTTTATCCACACCGACCATCACGACCGCCGAAGTCAGAAGCGTAGCCAACCCCAGGAACAACCCCAATAAACCGGCCCTCCAGAGAAGGTGGAGATCAAGACTCGCACCCAGCGCAAAGGCGAAAAACGGAATCAGCACCGGAGCAGCGCCGCCGAGGAAGGTTCTAAGCTCCGAGTCAAGATTCCCCAATAACATGCCCCCACAGAGCGGAAGAACGGCTCCCAACATCGTCTGCCAGGGAAAGGCGGACAAGCCTGCTACTCCAAGGGTCACCATCGTAATGAAAGGCCCAGACTCCAACGCCATCACCGAATAAGCCGCCGCATCTTCGACCGTGCCATAGCGTTTCATCAACGCCATGTAAAGACCACCGTTCGTATCGTTGATTGCCGCCACAACCGCAAGCGTAGACAGGCCGGCGAACCATCCGGACCGTACAGGCTGCGCACCCAGAAAATGCCCCAGGACCACACCGCAAAGCACACCGAGACCTATCTTGGTAGCCATCAAGGCCCCGCCTCGCCTCAATACCATTGGCAGCGAATCTACGGAGATCGTCGCACCCATGCAGACATAAAAAACGGCGAGGATCGGCAGCGCTCCGGTAAAAAGAGCACCCGTGAAGGAGCCGAAGAACTCTCCCATGTGCGGTGCTACTGTTGCAAGGAACGCCCCGCACCCAAGTGGCACTGTCATCAAGCCGCCGGGCACTCGCTCTACAGCTGCCTTTATCCTCATTTTGTTTGCGTTAAAGATAACGCCTGATCTGCTCCTCTGTCGCCATCTCTTTCAGTTAAGCAGGCAGTGGGACGCCATCAGTACAGAAACTTTGGTTTCACTCCCATATACTTGCCGTCGCAAGTCAAAGCCAGACGCGAGTCTTAACGAATATGCCGATAGAAATTGAAATCCCATCCATGATCAAGATCGGGGGTGGCTCCTTTGCTGAGATCCCGTCCCTTCTCAAGCAGCTGTTTTGTCAGCATCCGCTGATTGTGACCGACGCTTTCCTCATGAGCCAGGGCCTCCCAACGCGGCTGCAGAATATGGTTCAGCAATCCGGAATGGACTGCGCGATCTTCTCCGAAACGGTCTCTGATCCAACGACCGAAGCCGTAGATGCGGCCGTTCGTGTCTTTCAAGCCGGAGGTCACGACAGCCTTGTAAGTTTTGGCGGAGGAAGCTCAATTGACACGGCAAAAGCCATCGGCATGTTGGTCGCGAACAGCGGTCGTTGCCGTGATTACAAAGTCCCGAACCTCATTCCAAAGGCTGGCCCCGTTCATGTAGCAATTCCGACAACGGCGGGCACTGGATCTGAAGTTACTCGCTTCACAGTCATTACCGACTCAGCAAATGACGAGAAAATGCTGATCGCAGGGGGAGCGCTCTTACCCTCAGCCGCCGTAATCGACTATGAGCTTACCCTTTCGATGCCAGCTCGCTTAACTGCGGATACCGGAACAGACTCCCTCACCCATGCTATTGAGGCTTATGTTAGTCGCAAAGCAAATCGCTTCGCAGATGCCTTCGCGCTTACAGCCATGAAAACCATCTGGGAACAGCTGCCGGTAGCGTTTCATGAACCGGGGAATCATGGAGCACGGGAAGCCATGATGTTGGCAGCCACACAGGCGGGTATAGCATTTTCCAACTCGAGTGTAGCTTTGGTACATGGCATGAGCCGTCCTCTCGGCGCCTTCTTCCACGTTCCACATGGCCTGTCGAACGCTATGCTGCTGCCCGCAGTCACCGGGTTCTCTATACAATCAGCCCCCCATCGTTATGCTGACTGCGCCCGCGTCATGGGCATCGCCGCTCCAGCCGATTCGCCCATAAAAACTCTTGACCGATTTGTGGAAGCCCTCTTCAACAGAAACGCCGAACTGCAAGTACCTTCCCCCAAAAAGTACGGCATATCTGAAGACCGATTCTTTGAGGTCCTACCGACGATGGCAGCCCAGGCGCTGGCCTCCGGTTCGCCGCAGAACAATCCACGAGTGCCGACTGCGGCTGAAATCGAGCAGCTATATCGGGAAATATGGAATTAGCTGGTGGCTATACGCCAAGAAGAGAACTGAAAGGTTGATCTAAACAGGTTGTTCCGAAGACCTCAAAGATCACCCGTTTTTTGCGAGACCGCAAGGTCGTTTAAACTAGTCCCATGCGCACCACTCGCTCTCCCCTCTTCGTCACCACGCTCGTTGCGGGGTCTTTCTTCATGGAGAATTTAGACGGAACGATCATTGCCACAGCCCTTCCACAGATGGCACGCAGTCTCCACGTCAGCGCCGTTCGTCTCAACATCGGTATGACGGCCTACCTTATCACCTTGGCAGTCTTCATTCCCATCAGCGGCTGGGTCGCCGACCGCTTCGGCTCACGTTCCGTCTTCGCCTCCGCCATCGCCATCTTCACTATAGCGTCAGTGCTCTGTGGAGCATCACATACCCTCACGCAGTTCACTTTCATGCGCATTCTGCAGGGCATAGGCGGAGCCATGATGGTCCCTGTAGGCCGCCTTATCGTCTTGCGCAGCACCGCCAAGGAAAATCTCACCCAGGCCATCCTCTACATCACCTGGCCGGGACTAACAGCGCTCGTCGTTGGACCACCACTTGGCGGCTTTATTACGACCTTCGCGAGCTGGCATTGGATCTTCTTTCTCAATCTTCCACTCGGCATCATCGCCCTCATTCTTACCATGGCATGGGTGCCGAACTTCCGCACAGACGAGCTACATGCGTTTGACTGGCTAACCTTCATATGGGCGGGTATCGCTTCCACCTGTGCCGTTTATGCCATGGAAAAACTCGGGGGAGACGGCGCTCACTGGCAGTCTTCCGTCATCCTCTTCGCGTTCAGTGCTCTCAGTGCAATCTTCGCAATCGTCTGCGCGTATCGGAGGCCGGCTACTTCTCTGATCGACCTTGAATCTCTCAAGCTGAAGTCCTACTCCCTTTCGATCTTCGGTGCCAGCGGCTTCCGCATCTCGGTGGCTGTCCTACCGTTCCTCCTGCCGCTCATGTTCCAAATCGCATTCGGAATGAACGCATTTATCTCCGGCCTCTACCTGCTTGCGCTCTTCGCAGGCGATCTCAGTATGAAATCCTTCGTCATACGGATTCTTCGCCGTTTCGGATTCCGCCGTATCCTCATCGTCAACGGCGTTATTACTGCCGGTTCAATCGCCTTATGTGCGACCCTCAGCCCCTCAACGCATCCGGTAATCATCGTTGCCATACTCGCATTCCATGGAGCGTGCCGTTCGCTCGAATTCACCTGCATGACCACTCTTGCTTACACGGAAATACCGCCCGAGCGCATGTCGCGCGCCAACGGTTTTCTCTCAGCTGTCATGCAGCTTTCGATGGGCATGGGAGTCGCGGTCGGAGCAGTAACCCTGCGCCTCGTCGCCCACGCTCACGGTCACTCTGCAGCCTTACCCCAGCTGCGCGACTTCCACCTCGCCATCTTCCTCATCTCCCTGCTCTCGCTCGCGCCTGTTTTCGATAGCCTCGGTCTCGACCCATCGGCTGGAGCTGTCGCCAGCGGTCACCGCCATTCAGAGCTCCAGGCCGACCACGTCTAATCGGGAGCAGCAGATCGAGGCTGAACTTCATCAGGTTTGCTAAGCCAGCGAGGATGCATCTGTGAACCGAAACCTATTGGGGTACTGCGCGGTCCAGTTGCGCTTCGTCTTGCTCGGAAAGCTTGACTTGCCTCTTTTTCTCGGAGAAGGAAAAGAGGAAGAAAAGCAATACGAAGGCGGATATGATGCTCGAGAACAGCCATATGGATCTCCATTCGTAGGTAGCTGATCCCCGTGCGGCCGCGAGAGCATAGTGTTCCACTACGAAACCAGAGAGCCACGCGCCGACGAACATCCCCAATCCATAAGTGATGAAGGTAATGAGGCCCTGCGCAGCGGCACGCAATCCGACATTAGCCTTCTGGTCGATATAAATCTGTCCCGTTACGAAGAAGAAATCATAGCAAATGCCATGCAGAAGAATGCCTCCCCAAAACATCCACATGCCACTCCCAGCATTGCCATAGGCGAAGAATAAATATCGAAGCACCCATGCGGCCATCCCCGCCACCAGCATGTACTTCACACCCAATCTTCGAAAAAACAAAGGGATCAGCACCATCCCAAGCAGCTCGGACATCTGGCCGCCGGTCATCTTGCCGGCTGCATTCTGAACTCCTACCTGATTCAGAAAAAGATTGGTAAAGGCGTAGTAGAACTGCAACGGAATGCAGATCAAGAACGAGGCAATGACGAAGATCAACATGGAACGTTCTTTGATCAAAGCAATTGCCTCGCGGGGAAAGATGTCACCTACAGACATCCGATCGGTGCGACCAAGAGGCGGTGTTGAGGGCAACGTCAGACAGTACAAACCCATGATCAGCGAGGACAGTGCCGCGAGTTTCATCGGCATCGCTGTCGCTTCAACCTTCATCGAGCCAATCAGGAGACCCGCAACAATCCAACCGGCGGTACCGAGTACACGAATTGCACCAAACTCCTCCGTCGGGTCACTCATCTGCCGGAATGCAAGCGAATTTGTAAGCGCCAGCGTCGGCATAAAGCAAAGGCAATATAGGAGGAGCAGCGAATAGAAGATCGCGAAAGATGTCTGCGAAGATGCAGCAAACAACAATGCCGCACCCAGCAAATGTAATAACGCAAGGACTTTCTGCGTAGCGAATAGCCTGTCTGCGATCAACCCGACAAAGAATGGAGCAAGAATAGCCCCTACAGCCGTAGCTCCCGCCGCAAGACCAATCTGCTGCCCACTGAAATGGAGTGGCCCCGAAAGCCAGGTTCCCAAAGTGACGTACCAGGCCCCCCAGATGAAATATTCCAGAAACATCATCGCACTGAGGCGCGTTCTCATCTGCAGTTTCATCAATTCCTCTTCCTAATCCTCACCGTTGTACTTGCCCCATCTCATTTTTATCGCTAAATCGCGTCTCCATTTAGGACCATCTCAACGTCTTCCATATGCCGCTCAACTCCGCCAAATCAATTTTAGGATCGATTCAATCATCCGACAGGTCCGGTGCGCGCGTCCCGCGAAAATATACGGTCGACGGCCTGTCGCCTGTACTGTGGCGATCATCGATGTCGATAATCAGATTTAGAAGGCGTTCCAATTGTCCTGATAACATGCAGGTTCTTAGCATCCGAGTGGTTCCTTCCATAGGTATGCCATTTATACATCAATCAGGATGTCTTCCAATTGCTCAGGCGACCTCCGTAAGCGCTTAGGGACGTAATCGGACGGCCCTAGCCACACGGAGTTCCGCATAGCGAGTCTTACCGAGCATTTCGCTAGCTGCCGGCGCCAAAGAGACTCCGATTGAGTGAACAACTTCACGAGCTAGGTCATGAAATGATCGCGGGAACGTGCGAATTGCGGGCGATATCCGGTGCCTGCGGCGTCGCGTTCCCGGGGTGACTCGAAGGCCCGCTTTGGGTAAACGTTCCGAACCGATGACGGCACTACCTGAGAGATCTTTCGTCTTGCCTCTTGCACACTGAATGGTCATTCATGTAGAACATCGCGGCTGAACGTTTCACCGCCGCGCGGCTGCCTGTCTGCATCTCCTGGATGGCCCGCGGTGCGCGACATCGAGGTTGCGCTATGACTACGTCTCTGCTGCGGCTGCTCTCACCGAAGCTACTTGCCGCTCTTCTCCTTCTTCCTCCCTTGATGGTGGGTCTGACGGCGTTTTCGCAAACGGTCTCTACGGCGCAGCTCAGCGGCACGGTGCACGACCATACCGGCGCTGTGGTTCCTAATGCGAGCGTGAAGATCGATGATCCCTCGAAGGGCTTCAGCCGCAGCACGACCACCGATGGCCAGGGCGGCTACCATTTCCTTCTGCTGCCTCCGGGCACGTACGCCGTGACGGCGGCGGCGCCAGGATTCAATGCCATCACTGAGAGCAACGTGGTGCTGACCGTCGGCCAGTCGGTTGAGCTTGCCATCACGCTGCCGCTGGGAGAAGCGCGCGTGAGCATTATCGTGCAGTCCAACGCCGAGCTGATCGAGACGCAGCGCAGCTCGCAGGCCACGACGGTCGACCAGCAGCGCATCAACAACCTGCCCATCAACGGCCGCAACTACATCAACTTCACGCTGACCAACTCGCAGATCGCGCGCGATGCCGCGCCACCGATTGGCGCGATTCCGACCACTGGGCTCAACTTCGGCGGCATCCGCGCGCGCTCGAACTCGATCAACGTCGATGGCGCCGATGCAGGCGACTATATCTCCGGCGGCGCGCGCACCACGGTCTCGCAGGACGCCGTGCAGGAGTTCCAGATCATCACCAACGGTTTTTCGGCGCAGTACGGACGCGCTGCCGGTGGCGTGGTGAATATTGTGACCAAAACAGGCACAAATGCCACGCACGGCAGCGCCTTTGGCTTCCTTCGCAACCGCTACATCCAGGCGACGAACCCTTTTTCGACGGTCTATCAGCCGGCGTACACGCGCGTGCAGGCTGGCTTCAGCTTCGGCGGCGCGCTCAAGAAGAACCGCACATTTTACTTCTTTTCCACTGAGATCACGCGGCGGCAGGAGTCGGGCTTCTCGCAGATCGGCCGCGGCAACTTCGGCCTGACGAACATCGACGTCAGCAGATTCTACGGCGCGCCCGCGGGCTCGCTGATCGTGCAGGGGACCACGGCGCAGCAGGCCTTTCTAAGCGCGGCTCCGGCGGCGACTCCCGGAATTCAGCAGTATGTTGCGCTTGTGGGTTCGAGCTCGTCGCTGGCGCTGACCGGACGAAACCCGGCGTTTCTTGCGCCGACCATCGGCACCAATCGCTTCGTCACCTCGGGGCAGGCGACGCCGGGATCGTACACGCCGCTGAACTCGCTGATCGGCAACTTCCCCGTCACGGAGAAGACGGAGGTCTACTCGCTAAGGCTCGATCACAAGTTGACGGACAGGCAGCAGCTGATGCTGCGCGCGGCGGTGAGCCCGAGCTACGTGACCGGCATCCAGGAGAGCGCGGCCAATCAGAACCTGGGCGAGAACTCGTTCTCGCGCACGGCGTCCTCGAGCATCCACGACGTCGCCATCGTCGGCCAGCACACCTACTTGCTGAGCGACAACAAGGTGAACGAGCTGCGCTTCCAGTACGCGCGGCACCCCGTGCTCTTCGCGCCGTCGAGCGCGCCAGGAGGAACGGGCGTCGCGGTCAACATCCCCGGCTTCGCCTACTTCGGCAAGACTCCGTTCTCTGTCGTCGACCGCATCGAGAACCAGTTCCAGTTGATGGACTATTTCACCTACACGCGGGGAAGCCACACCTTCAAGTTTGGCGTCGACCTGCGCTATATTCCCATCGACATCAAGCAGGGCCAGCTCTACGGCGGCGGCAACTACTCCTTCGGCGCGCTCAACGCCACGGACATCTCACCGGCGCTGGCCGGGCTTCCGGGCTTTTCGCCGATCCAGGCGTATGGGCTCGGCGTTCCGCAGTCGTTCGCGCAGGGCATCGGGCTGACGCAGTTCCGCTACAACCTCAAGGTGCTGGGCGCGTTCGCCGAAGACAGCTGGCGCATCACGCGACGGGTGACGTTGAACGCCGGTGTGCGCTACGACCTGGAGGCGTTCCCCACGCAGCAGGCGCTGAACGCCAGCACCAACGCGGCGGAGCGCGCCTACGGGCTGCGCGAGGGGATCAAGCTGCAGACGAAGAACGTGGCTCCGCGCGTGGGCCTTGCCTTCGATGTCTTTGGCGACTCGAAGACGGTGCTGCGGGCGAACTATGGGTTGTTCTACGACCGCGCGCCGGGCAATCTCGAGGCGCAGTCGAGTATCTTCAACTCGACGACGGTGCCGCTGACGATCCTTGCCGGAGGCGCGCCGTGCACGGGGGCGAGCACGGTGAGCCCGCTGAATCTGAATGCGACCAACACCTTTCAGGGGACGCTGGCGAACGCGAACTGCCTTCCCGTGGCGAGCTTGAACTACCAGGCCTCGCAGCAGAGGTTCGACGCCAACAATACCAACTCGATCTTCATCAACCAGAACTATCTCGCGGCGGGGTTCCCGCTGGCGATCCTGCCCTCGGGGCTGCCTGCGGACCTGAACTATGCGACGCCGTACGTGCAGCAGATCTCCTTCGGCATCGAGCAGGACATGGGGCATAACATCTCGCTGAACATCGCGTACAACTCGACCGGCGGGCGGCACCTGAACCGGCCGATCAACGCGAACGCGGTGAACCCGACGCTGCTGGTGGCGAACTGGCGCGCGGCGGTGGCGGCGGTGAACGCGGGCACGGCGGCGGTGCGTCCGGGAACACCGGTGACGGCGGTGGCGGGGCCGCGGTCGAACCCGCTGACGGTAGCGACGGCGAGCGGAACGATCCCCTGCGGCTCGGGGCCGGGCGGACCTTACGTCGCTCCTCCGCTATTGAACTTCTTCCGGCAATCGGGCGTGAACACCTCGCTGGCGCCGTTCTTCACCGCGCAGGGAGCCGGGGCTTGCGTTGGACTGGCGCAGCAGCTGGTAACGGCGTACAGGCTGGGCGTGGGGGTTCCGGTGCCCTTCGGCGACATGACGCCCAACCGCACCAACGGCACCTCGAACTACAACGGTCTGAGCGTGAATGTTCGGAAGCGCTTCTCGGAGAGGTACGAGTTCCTGGGCAGCTACACGTGGTCGCACGCCATCGACGATTCGACGGACGTGGTGTCGAACTCGGACGCGCCGCAGAACAACTTCGCGGCCAACGCGGAGAGGTCGAAGTCGACCTTCGACCAGAGGCACCGCTTTGTGCTCTCGGGCGTGTACAACTCGGGCAAGCAGGGCCACGGGCTGCGGTCGGCGCTGCTGAGCTTCATCACGGTTGCCCCGATCATCGAGCTGGCCTCGGGGCGTCCGTTCAATATATTGACGGGCTCGGACACGAACTTCGACTTCAACCCGCTGACGGACCGGCCGAATGCGGTAGCTCCCGGCAGCGGGCCGACAAGCTGCGGGACCTCGCCGGTGCTGAGTAAGTACTCGCCGACGGGGGCGTTCAACCTGCCGTGCTACGCGGACGTTCCGGCGGGGTCGCCAGCGTCGGCTTATAACGGCAACTTTGCGCGCAATGTGGGCGTGAAGCCTTACGTGGTGTACACGGACCTGCGGATTGCGAAGTCGATCAGCTTCGGGGAGAAGGCCTCGCTGCAGCTGATGGCCGATGGATTCAACCTGATCAACAAGAACAACGTGCTGGACGTGAACCTGCTGTACACGCAGGCGGGGCAGCAGACGGCGGCCAGCGATCCGCGGCAGTTCCAGTTCGGAGCCCGAGTGTCGTTCTAAGGCTACCCTTCCCTTGCCGGGACTGAACTCGAAAAAAGTACAGTGATTTTAGGAGTAAACAGAGGGTCACAACACAGACGTACTGCTAGATTCGCTACACATGCCGCAAATTACGATTCTATGGTGGAGCTGAGCGGGATCGAACCGCTGACCTCCTCGTTGCGAACGAGGCGCTCTCCCAGCTGAGCTACAGCCCCAAGGTGACTTACCTATTGCTTCACAGAAGTTGTCTGCCGCAATAACTCATCAAGTGTATCAGGAAGCAGACGTCCCCTCAAACCGGATTGTACGATCTCTCCGTTCAACATAACCCGTCACGGCGGTTCCTGCCATCAACGGTTTTTCCACCTGCAGCCAGTTCTGTTCCTGCACATGGATCACTCCCAAAACAGGTATCAAAAGCCGCGTACCACTTCGTGCAATCGCTTCGAGCACTCCTGTATCCCCTGCTGAAAACTCGGTCTTCTCCAACAAAAGCTGCCAGCGCTGCTTCCCCGAACTCCGACCTTCTTCTCGGATATCCACGACTACGCTCGAGAAACTCACGCTGTCAGCACCCCGGTCAATGCACTCTGTAGAGCTTCCATCTCACGGCGCCCCCCAACGCAGAACGGCGTTCGTTGATGAATTCCCGTCGGCCTTATCTCCAGGATGCGTTCTGCTCCATTGGTAGCGACTCCCCCCCCCTGTTCCGCAATAAAGGCCAACGGGTTGGCCTCATACAAAAGGCGTAGCTTGCCCTTGGACTGCTTCTCCGTAGGAGGATAGAGAAAGACTCCTCCCTTCAGCAGCGTACGGTGGAAGTCCGCCACCAGGCTTCCGATATAACGAGAGCTATAGGTCTTCCCCAACCCGCCTTCGCGCAACATCGTCACATAGGAACGATACCCCTCCGGCCAACCGGCTGCATTCGCCTCGTTCACCGAGTAATAGATTCCCTGCTCCGGCATCTGCATCCGTTCGTTACTCAACACGAACGCACCGATCTTCGGATCAAGCGTGAATCCATGAACCCCGTTTCCGGTCGTGTACACCAGCACCGTCGAAGGCCCGTAAACCACATACCCCGCAGCTACCTGACGAAACCCCGGCTGCAGAATCGACTCTTCCAGCGTTCCGAGTTCCGCGGGCATGCGCCGCAGCACGCTGAAGATCGTCCCGACATTCACATTGACATCGATATTGCTCGAACCATCCAGAGGATCGAAGACCAGGATGTACTTGCCCGTCTCCGCATCGCGGTTGAACGTAACCGGCTCCTCATCTTCTTCGCTTACCAGCGCCGCCACACTATCCCTTAGCCCCAGACAATGCAGCATCGCCTGATTCGCATACACATCCAGCTTCTGCTGTTGCTCGCCCTGGACATTCTCCACGCCGACGGCACCCAGCACATCGCTCAGACCGGCAGATCGAATTTTCGCCTCAATCATTTTGGTGGCCAGCGTAATTCCGCTCAGCAACCAGCTAAAAGTTCCAGACGCCTCGCGGCCGGTTGACTTTAACAACTCCTGCTGCTGCTGCAGAATATGCTGCTGTACTGTCGTAATCATTGCCATACTGTCCACCTCGGTTAATAGCCGCGCTACAGCGTCGCCCATAGGGTCCGCCAAGTATCGAAGCTATCATCTGTACGATATTCCATCCAGCATGGCGTAGGATCGACCATTTCTATCCATCACGCCTAGGCTTTGGCAAAAGGCTCTTCAAGTGAAGGACTTTGCGGGGTAAACATCTCACCGCCGCTGGGAGTAACCACCCAATCGTCCTCAAGTCGAATTCCGAACTCACCTACGATGTAGATACCCGGCTCGTCAGAAAAGGTCATGCCCGATTCAAGCGGCAGATCGTTCCCCTTTACCAGGTACGGCCATTCATGTCCGTCCATGCCGATTCCGTGGCCCAGCCGATGTGTGAAATGTTTATAGCCGGGACCAAAGCCCGCGTCCGTGATCACTTTGCGAGCAGCATCGTCCACAGCATGGCAGGCAGCACCAGCCTTCCCCGCCGCGAGTGCTGCAGCCTGTGCCTTGTGGACAACATCGAAAACCTGCTTCTGTTTATCCGTTGCCTTGCCCAGCACAAACGACCTCGAGATATCAGACTGATACCCCTCCACCACACACCCGTCATCCAACAGGATGATCTGCCCCTCGCGAATCACCTGTGGCTGCAATGAGCCATGCGGAAGCGCCGTGTACTCCGCCACCTGGCACGAAGCGAATCCCGGAAATCCCGTGCGCTCGTAAGCCGCACTGATCAGGTCGGAGACATGGCGGTTCGTCATCCCCGGTTCAAGCGACTTCCACGCCGCCTCGTACACCTTCAAGGTGTTGTCATTAGCCAGCCTCATCAGCGCCAGTTCGGCGGGGGATTTGACGGCGCGGCAACCAGCCGTAACCGGGGTTCCACTGACGGCAGTCAGAGTAGGACTGGCATGGGCAATGCCGTCCGAAAAGGCAAACTGTGTGCGCTCCTCGACTCCAATCTTGCCTGTAGTGATGCCCGCATCCTTCAAAGCCTTCGCCAGCAGCGCGTAAGGACTCTCATCTTCATTCCACGTATAGACCCGCGTTACCGACGCCTGCGGTAACGTCGCCGGCGTCGCCTCCATGCGCTCACGCACCCTCCCTTCCTCAAAGACCGGGCACACAATAAACGGACTTCCCGTCGCCGGAAGAACCCACGCAAAGAAGCGTTCCGATTGCCCCCACCGCAAACCTGTGAAGTAGGCCAGCGAGGTTCCCGTGCAGATCACCAGCGCATTCAGCCTGCTCTTCGCCAGTAGCCCCCGAGCGCGCTCGATGCGGTGCTCGCGCTCTTCGAGGCTGATCGGCACAGCCTCGGAACGACGGCTCGTAAGCGCCGCGATGGCCGGCGGAAGCTGCTTGATTTCAGCAGAAGAACCGGATGGCCGCTGCGCCTGAAGCGTTAAAGACGGCGCTGCGGCTGCTGCGGATGCGGCGAGAAGAAAGCTTCGTCTGGATGGCATGAGCGGATTGTAACCAATAATGTTCGGCACGCATGCATTGAATCAATGCTCCACCGGAACACCGTCCAGGCTTCCCAGCCGTCCCACGGGATACAAACCAACCCGATTCGCGGCATACCACGGCGAGCGTTCATAAAAAAACTCCAGCCGCGCATACGAACTCGCCGCGAACGCCGGATCGCTCGACACCTTCCGCTCGAACTCCGCCTTCAGCTTCGGGTCTTTCGCCATCATCTCTCGCGCCAGTTCCTCCAGCACGTAGGCCTCGCCGTATTCCTTCTGCTCAAAGATCGCATCGAAGAATCCCCACTGCATCGCCGAATCGGGCGCCGCCGGCTCCAGCCATGCCATCGCCACACGCGACAGACGCTGATTCAGCTTCACGACCGCAGAACCCGCCGGAAAACTCAGCCGTTCTTGTACCAGCACACAGTTTCCGAACTTACCCGGATCGTGCTGCGCCTCACCGTTGAACGTCGGATGCCTGCCTTCGAACGGAGGTCCCTGCCACTCCATCCCCGCGCAGCGATAAGTCTCCACGACTCCACTCCATGCCGACGTCGTGCGCGTCATCGCCACCTGATGAGCAGCTAGCGCATCGATCACCTGCGTCCACTGCGCCGGAATGATATAAGCCGCGGGAGGCGTCGTCTCTGCTGCTACCGTGAAGCCCGTCCGGGCTGGCAGCGAAACATTCCACAGCTCATGCGTATACCTCACCCACATCGCCCCCGAAACCCCGCTCAGCTCTCGCGTGTATTTGTAACCCCGAAACAGGAACGGAGTCGTCTGCCCTCCCCACGCCAGCGCCAACGGATACTTCATATTGCTCAGGGGATGCGATCCCGTCGCTTCCGCTTCCTTATCCGCAGCCGCATTCAGTGCCAGCAGTTTATCCGCATCACGGTTGACCAGTTCCATGAGACCAGCCAGAATCTCGTAGTTTCCCGTCACCCGCGTCCGGTAATCCTTCAGCATATGCAACTCCACCAGCATTCCCGGACGGCCTTCAAGAATCACGTAGCCCGTCGAAAACCTCGGCGGATTGTCGTTGAATCCCAATCCCTCTGCAGGATCGTTGTCGTTCACAAGGTTGATATACGTAGGCGACGCCAGATGTCCATGCGCATCCACGTACCTCTCAAGCGACGGCGTAGCCACCTCATCGACCCACTTTGCCGTTCCCGCCGGAACATTTGGCCCATCGTCGATCGTGAAAGTCACGTCATATTGGTAATCCGCGCCATCCGTCACATGATCGTCGACAAAGAAGTCCGGCATCCACCGATGGAACATCGCCAGGAACGCCCGGGTCTCCGGTGCATCCGCCTTCAAGTAGTCGCGGTTCAGGTTCAGATTCGTCCCATTGCCGCGCCACCCCATCTCCGCCGGGCCGTCCTGATTGATGCGGTTATAGCGACCCCGGCGTTCGTGCCCATCGGCGTTGTACATCGGGATAAAAACAAACACCGCGCGCTCCAGCAGCGCCGCCTTCGACTTTGTAATCACCATGTCTCGCAGCAGCGCAAGACACGCATCCTTGCCATCCATCTCGCCCGCATGAATCGAGTTCTGCACCAGCACCACCGGGCGCTTCGCCGCATGAATCGCCACCGGATCAAATACTCCATCGCGTGAGACGACCACAACATCCAGCTCGCGGCCCTCACCCGTCTTCCCAAACGGCTCAATCTTCACCTCGCGAGGAGCTGCCGTCTCCACACGCCTCAAATAGTCCATCGTCCCGACATAGTCAGGTGTCGTTGCGTAGCAACTCTTCTCCGCCGGGGTAGCCCATTCGTTCTGCACCGTGCAAGGCGCTGTCGCCGGAGCGTCCATCAGCCGAGGCTGGGCCACCGTCTGTCCATACACCGCGCCACTGAAGACCATCATCGCCCACAAACTCAAGCCGATCCGCATTGCCACTCCCCTTACACACAGCCTGGAATCCCTATGCATCACGCTAGCACCTCGCCATCCACCGTCCTCTGTCATGCAGGCGTGGGCCTGGAATAAACCGTTTGGGCTATCGCGCCACGGCGAGAATCATGGCTAAACCATCGAACGAACCCTGGAACATATCGACGGAGACCGCCTTCCTGCTGTGTCAACGGGAGGCGTTTGCTGTCACGCAAGCGTACCGTCGACACCGTCGATCCAGCCCGAGGCTGTACACGGCATCTCCTAAAATCTATCCTTGGTTTTATCTATGGATCAGAATCTTTGGAACACCGTCGACCGCTACCTCGCAGATACACTCATCTCTCCGGATCAGCGCATCGAAGATGCTCTTGAGGCCAACGCGTGCGCCGGTCTTCCCGCGATCGACGTTGCTCCCAGCCAGGGGAAACTGCTCCACCTTCTTGCCCGCGTCCAGGGAGCGCGACGCATTCTCGAGATAGGTACCCTCGGCGGTTATTCCACCATCTGGCTCGCCCGTGCGCTTCCGTCTAACGGCCAACTCGTCACCCTCGAGCTCGAACCGAAACATGCCGCCGTAGCCAGTTCCAACATTCAACGGGCAGGCCTCTCTTCGCTGGTAGATATCCGCGTCGGCCCTGCCCTTGATTCTCTCGCGGCGCTTCACGCCGAAAAGCCCGCGCCCTTCGATTTCATCTTCCTCGACGCCGACAAGCCCAATAATCCCAACTATCTGGAATGGGCCGTCCAACTCTCTCGACCTGGCACTCTCATACTCGCCGACAACGTCGTCCGTGAAGGATCCATCGTGGAGGAGGCAAGCACCGATCCTCGCGTCGCCGGAACACGCACCTTCCTCGAAAACCTCGGCAACCACCCGCGCCTCGATGCCACAGCCATCCAGACCGTCGGGGTCAAAGGTTACGATGGCTTCGCGCTCGCCATCGTGAAGGCCTGAACTCTCGCCGCGGGCAAACTAGGTCAAGTCGTCCGTATCGAACGCAGGACGCTTCCGTCCCAACGCCGAGATATCCCGCGAGTCGCCCACCAGTCCCTTCACCACCTCGTCAATGTCGTCGTCGACCTCAGCAGTCGTAACCATCTGTACCGGAGTATCCGCCAACTTCACGCTCTCCAGCAGCACCGTCGCATGAGCTACCGCCACATGATCCTGGTTCAGCCCCTCCGGCGTCTTGGCCTTGATCCCGACCTCGCCGGGCTTTACGCCCAACAGTTCAGCCACACGCTCCCGGAGCTCACCGGCGATGGGAACAATCTTGGGCTGCGCCATCACCAGCACCGTATCCACGTTGACGATCTTGTATCCCGCCGTCGCCACCTCTTCCAGCGCCGTCTGAAGAAAGATGTGCGAGGCTGCGCCCTTCCATCGCGGATCGCTCGGCGGGAAAAACGTTCCGATATCCCCCGCAGACACTGCACCCAGCAGCGCATCGGTAATCGCGTGCAGCAGCACATCCCCGTCCGAATGCCCGGCCAATCCCTCCGGGTGCTCGATCGCCAGTCCGCCTATGACCAGTGGAACGCCCGGCTTGAATGCGTGCGAGTCGAACCCGTACCCGATCCTCATGCTCATCGCGCACCTGCCTGCTGCAGATAAAACTCTGCCAGTTCGATGTCGCCCGGCTGCGTAATCTTGAAATTCTTCGCCGAACCCGGCACCACCGCCACCTCGATTCCCGCTCGCTCCAGCAGGCTCGCCTCATCGGTTCCCGCAAATCCATCGGTCTCTGCCTCGGCAAAGGCCCTCCGTAGCAGCCCTACACGCGCACCCTGCGGAGTCTGCGCCAGCACAATTCTCTCTCGTGGAATCGTCGACGTAATGATCGCTCCCTCGGCCATCCGCTCTACCTGCTTGATCGTATCCACTGCAGGCAGGCCCACGATGGCAGCGCCATGCCGCTCTACCGCATCGATGGTCCGCTCGATCGTCGCTACATCGATCAGTGGACGCACCGCATCATGCACCAGAACGATATCGTCCTCATGGCTTTCCAGCGCCGCCAGTGCATTGCCAACGGACTCCTGCCGCGAATCGCCGCCCTCAACCACGTGAACCCGCGCCCCCAGCTCATACTCATCCATCTGAGCCTTAACCCGTTCCCGTTCCGAGGCGCGCACCGCAACACACACCGCATCCACACGCGGGACATCGAGGAACGCCTTTACCGAGCGCACCAGCACCGGAACGCCGCCAACACTCAAGAACTGCTTCGGGGCGGCTGCATGAGAACCGGCAGCCATTCGTGTGCCGATCCCCGCCGCGGGAAGAATGACAAAAACTCGCATAACCTGCGAAGTATACAAGATTATGGTGCGACTTCCCCCTTGGAGTGCTCCGCCAGCTTCCACCAACGGGTAATAATGGCTCTGTGCCGGATCCCACTCTTCCATCTGAGGAATACCTTCAGCGACAACGCGCACGCGAGCTTCGGGTCGCTCACTTCGAAGCAATTCATATCCGGCTGGGCAATCTTCGCCTTCTGCTGGTCCTGCTCGAAGTTGCCGCCATCTTTTTCTACCTCCGAACCCCTAGTTTTTCGGGGCGATGGCTTCTTGTTCCTCTAGTTCTCTTTATCGCCGTTGCGGTCTTTCACTCGAAAACTCTTCAGAGGCAATCTCTGGCGAAGCGCGCCGTGGACTTCTACCGCCACGGTCTGGCGCGGATCGAAGATCGTTGGCAAGGCATGGGCCAGCTCGGAGATCGCTTCGACATCTCCACCCATCTCTACGCCGCAGACCTCGATCTCTTCGGACACGGAAGCCTCTATCAGCTTCTCTCCGTCGCCCGCACTCGTATGGGCGAGGACACCCTCGCCAGTTGGTTGCTCCAGCCATCTCCCCTGCCCGCAATCCTCGAACGGCACACCTCCCTCGCCGACCTTCGCAGCCGCATCGACTACCGCGAAGATATGGCAATTCTGAGCGACAACCTACAGACCGGAGTTCATCCCGCGGAGCTCACGCAATGGGCTCAGTCTCCAAGGCAACTAAAGAGTCGGTTCGTCCGCTGGCTCGCTCTTCTGCTCACGATTCTCATGCTCGTGGCAGCTGCTTTCTGGATCGACTCAGGAGTCAAAGCTCCCTTCTTCACGGTTGTCTTCTTCGAAGGCATCCTCGTTCTTCTCCATCGCTCCAGGGTCGAATCCATCCTCCATCAGACGGAACACGCCCTGGATGATCTCCAGCTCCTCTCCTCCCTCCTTGCTCGCATGGAACAAGAGCCATTTGCAGCCCCCGCACTTCTTGCATTGAAGGAACGTCTTTCTACTTCCTCGTCGACGGCATCCCAGGCCATTGCCCGCCTCGACACAATCTGTCAGCACATCCAGTCACTGGAAAATCCGCTCATGCGGCTGCTCGACATTCCATTTCTTTACTCCGTCCAGCTCGCCTTCGTCGCCGACGCATGGCGCCACCGATACGGCTCGGCGGTAATCGCGTGGCTCGCCACTCTCGGCGAGATGGAAGCCCTCCTCTCGCTTGCAACCTACAGCTACGAACATCCCGCCTATCCCTTTCCTGACTTCCTCTCCGGCGAACCTGCCTTCCACGCGGTCTCCCTCGGACACCCCCTTATTCCGGATTCACGCTGCGTCCGTAACGATATCGCCCTCGGCGACCAACAAAGAGTTGTCCTCATCAGCGGCTCCAACATGTCCGGCAAGAGCACCCTCATGCGCGCGGTAGGCATCAACACCGTCCTCGCCATGGCTGGCGCCCCCGTCCATGCCGGATCGCTTCAGCTCACGCCTTTGCGCGTCGGTGCCAGCATCCTCGTCAACGACTCCCTGCAGAAAGGCAGCTCCCGCTTCTACGCGGAGATCACCAGGCTTCGCCACATCCACGATCTCGCCGATCAGGACCCGCCTCTCCTCTTTCTCCTCGACGAGCTCCTTCAGGGAACCAACTCCCGCGATCGCCTCATCGGAGCCGAAGGCATCGTCAACGCGCTGCTCAGCACCAATGCGATCGGCATCATCAGCACTCACGACCTCGCCCTCACCGCCCTCAAAGGCGACTCAATCCACAACATGCACTTTCAGGACGAGATCGAGGACGGCAAGATGAAGTTCGACTTCAAACTCCGGAACGGCCCCGTCACCCGCAGCAACGGAGTCGAACTGATGCGCCTCATAGGTCTCGACGTTTGAAATCAGACGTCAGAAAGCATTGCTTTTACCTCAGTGGAAACCTATATTCATTTCACTCTCGATGAGAACCGGGTGCAGAATGCGGAGATGTCTCATGAGCGGCTTGCTGGTGCTAATGGCAGGCATCCCTTCCGCCCAAGCCCAAACCCATTCGACTGCGGATCCATCGGTGACGATCTCCGGAACCGTATTGGACACATCAGGAGCAGTAATTCCCAACGCCGAAATCAAATTGACGGCGGTGGAAACAAGCGTCGCTACGACGGCTTCAGACCAGGGACAATTCTCAATCCACACAAAACCCGGCGACTATGTTCTAAAGGTCTCCAGCCTCGGTTTCAGGCCATATGAACTATCCATTCACGTGGCCTCCTCATCCGAGGAACAGCTTCGAGTCATCCTTCAGGTCGGCGGCGGCTGTTCGGTATGTTTTGAAGAGAACATACCGCCGGCCCCCATTCTGAATGCCTCGCTCTCCTCAACGATTCCGCTTCAGTCTCTCCCTCCATTACCTCTTCACAGGAAAAGCCTGAAGAGGCTCCCACGCTGAGATACAGCCCTTCGAGGAAGTGGCATAAAATCTACCCTTAGGCAGATGCCGCAAGCACCGACTCTTCCCTTCAATCGCGAACACATCCGCCCCGGAGACCGTATCTGCGTGGCCGTCTCGGGCGGTGCGGACTCCGTCGCGCTTCTTCTTGCCATCCACGAGGCCAACGCGGCCACCCGAGACTCGCTCGGCATCGGTCTCTCCGCTGTCCATGTCCACCACGGCATCCGCGATGCCGTCGAATCCGACGCCGACCTCGCCTTCGTCCAGGACCTCTGCATCCAGCTCGACGTCCCCTTGCATATCCATCACGCCGACGTCCCCGCTCGAGCCACCCAGAACCGCGAAACCCTCGAGGAAGCTGCCCGCGAAGTCCGCTACGCTTTCTTCCGCACCCTCATTGCCTCCGGCCACGCCGACTCCGTCCTCACCGCCCACACCCTCGACGATCAGGCCGAGACCGTCCTCATGAAGCTCCTCCGCGGCGCCTGGACCGAGGGTCTCTCCGCCATTCACCCCGTCCTCCTTATCGACACCCCCGTATCCGCACCTCAGGCCCCCACGCGCACCGGCCGCGTCCTTCGCCCTCTGCTCTCCACCACCCGCGCACAGATCGAGTCCTTCCTTCAATCGCGCAATCAAACCTGGCGCACCGACTCCACAAACGCCGACACAGCCTTCACCCGCAACCGCGTCCGGCATGAATTGCTCCCGCAGCTCCGTACCTTCAATCCCTCGATCGACCAGACCCTCGCCAATCTCGCCGAGCTGGCACGTGAGGAAGAGTCCCGCTGGCAGGCCGAGCTCTCCCGACTCCTCCCTCAGCTCCTCCTACCCGGGAAACCTGTTCGTGGAGGGGGACGCGCCGTCGCAACTACGCCCGGCACCGCTTCGGTCGGCATCGAGCTCGATCGCCTCCGTTCCCTCGACCCCGCCCTTCGCCGTCGGGTCCTCCGAGCCGCCGCCCGTCAGCTTGGCTTCCGGCTCAGCTTCGACGACACCACCCGCCTCCTGGCCCTGGCCGGGTTCGCCACCTTGCCCACCGTCGCCTCACGCTCAGGATCGTCCGTGCATCTGGCCAAGGGACTTCGCGCCCAACGATCCGCCCGCGAGCTTCGCCTTTCCTGCGAATCCAAAGCAGAGCAAGACTCCTAAGTCCATTCCTTTCATACGGCTCGTGATTCGAGTCGGCGTCCCGTCTTTGCTGTGCAGTTGGAATAAGGATCGAGCAAAATTCGAACAGGACTGACTTTTCGTCTCCCCACGTCTTGTGGTCCCCCAATCTCTCTTCGGGTAAACGGGGGCAAAATCGGTAGCCCCATAGTTGCAGCGAAAAACCACCTTTCCCACCCTGAATCCTTATCCCTAAGAGTAGAATCTTAACCATCTGACGGGGTAGGACCGTTACTGCGGTGCCGGGCAACGGAAGCCGGCCACCCACAGAACCTTCCTTCGCCGCTATCGTCTAACGATGTAGGCTCTCTATAAGGCTTTTGGCCCTCTTAGGGGGCCGGGTCTGACAAGCCGTCCAAGTATCACGGTGATGCAGACAGGAAAATGAGGAACACGCTTTGAACTCGACCGTCAAACAAATTCTGATCTGGGTCTTCATGATCACCTGCCTCGTGTTTCTGTGGCAGTTTGTCGTCAAGGGCACAGGCGCCGGCCAGGAAAAAAACATCAGTCTTACCCAGCTCCTTAACGACGCCGACCAGGGCAAAGTCGCCGACGTCATGGTCAATGGCTCCGACGTAACCGGGCACTGGAAGGACGATAAGACCCAGTTCCACACCACCATTCCGGCCAACTATCCGGACATGTACAAGACCCTGCGCGATCACGGCGTCAACATCAGCATCAAGGACCAGAACTCGAACGCGTGGCTCGGCTTCCTCATCCAGCTCGCGCCCTTCGCTCTACTCCTCGGTCTCTGGTTCTTCCTCCTTCGCCAGATGCAGTCCGGCGGCAACAAGGCGATGAGCTTCGGCAAATCGCGCGCCCGCCTGCTCTCCATGCAGCAGAAGAAGATCACCTTCAAGGATGTCGCCGGTGTTGACGAGGCCAAGGAAGAGCTCAAGGAGATCATCGAGTTCCTCCGCGAGGCCCAGAAGTTCCAGCGTCTCGGCGGTCGCATCCCCAAGGGTGTTCTGCTCGTCGGACCTCCAGGAACCGGCAAGACCCTCCTCGCCCGCGCCGTCGCCGGCGAAGCGAACGTTCCCTTCTTCTCCATCTCTGGCTCTGACTTCGTCGAGATGTTCGTAGGCGTAGGCGCCTCACGCGTCCGCGACCTCTTCGAGCAGGGCAAGAAGAATGCCCCCTGCATCATCTTCATCGACGAGATCGACGCAGTCGGCCGTCACCGCGGCGCTGGCCTCGGCGGTGGACACGACGAGCGCGAGCAGACCCTCAATCAGCTTCTTGTCGAGATGGACGGCTTCGAGTCCAACGACGGAGTCATTCTCGTCGCAGCCACCAACCGGCCCGACGTTCTCGACCCCGCCCTTCTCCGCCCCGGCCGCTTCGACCGTCGCGTCGTCGTCGACCGTCCGGACATCCGTGGCCGCGAAGAGGTCCTCAAGGTCCACTCCAAGAAGGTCCCCATGGCCGAAGACGTCGACCTGAACGTCCTCGCTCGTGGAACCCCGGGCTTCTCCGGAGCCGACCTGGCCAACATGGTCAACGAGGCCGCCCTCACCGCTGCCCGCTACAACCGCAAGTCGGTCCACATGTTCGACTTTGAAGTGGCGAAGGACAAGGTAATGATGGGCGCCGAGCGCAAGTCGATGCTCCTCACCGACCAGGAGAAGAAGGTCACCGCCTATCACGAGGCCGGCCACACCCTCGTCTCCGCGCTGCGTGAGCACTCCGACCCGCTCCACAAGGTCACCATCATCCCACGCGGCATGGCTCTCGGTGTTACCGTCTACCTCCCCGAGGAAGACCAGCACACCGTCACCAAGGAATATCTCGAGACCCGCCTCGCCACCCTCATGGGAGGCCGTTGCGCCGAAGAGATCTTCCTGGGCAAGATGACTACCGGGGCCGGCAACGACATCGAGCGCATCACCGAGCTAGCCCGCAAGATGGTCTGCGAGTTCGGCATGAGCGGGCTCGGTCCCATGACTTACGGCAAGAAGGAAGAGCAGATCTTCCTCGGCCGCGAGATCGCCCAGCACCGCGACTTCTCCGAGGAGACGGCCAAGCAGATCGACATCGAGGTCCGCAAGTTCGTCGACACGGCTTACCAGTCCGCCTACAACCTGCTCAACACCAACCAGGACATCATGCACAGGCTCGCCAGCGCCCTGCTTGAGCGCGAGACCCTAGACGCCGTCGAGATCAAGTTGATCATCGAAGGCAAAGAACTCCCGCCCATGAAGTCGGCGCTCGCAGGTGTGGATTCCGGTCCGGGAGGAGAAGCCCAGAAGGTTCTCAAGCCCGAAGCAGGTCGCAAGCCTGGCTTCAACGAGGGCCAGCCTTCCCCCGCATAACTCATAACCCAGCATCAAAAAGAAGAGGCAGCCGTCGAGGCTGCCTCTTCTTTTTGTCGTCAGTGGTCGCCCACTCGGGAGTAGGCATCCCCTAAAGGGCCCGTTTCGCCGCGGCCTTTCCGTTGCCTTTCACCTTGCCCGAAGACTTCTTTCCGATCGCCTCGTTGCCCGGAGACGTCGTCGCCTTTTGCGCCTCGTCCTGCTTGCCGCGTTCCTCGCCGTTGATCTTGCCGTTGATCGTCTGTACCGAGAGTCCTCCTCCCGGTGCGTCCATCTTCGGATCGACGACATGCAAACCATGCGAGGTCGTCCACGACCCACGCATGTCCGTATCGCCCTCGTCCCCATCTCCGGTCGAGCCATTGAAGTACTCGTCCACAATTCCCGGCGTCGGCTTGAGCAACCCGATCGAGAACTGCGGTTTCTCGATGCTCTCCAGAGCTGCCTGGAAAGCCTTCATGTGCGTAATCTCCCGCGTCATCAGAAACTGCAGCGCATCGATCGAACCCTGATCGTCCGTATGATCGATCAGACGTTCATAGACGATCTTTGCCCTGGCCTCCGCAGCAATATTGCTGCGCAAATCCACATCCATCTCACCGGTAATCTTCAGGTAGGTTGCGGTCCAGGGATTTCCCATGGAGTCAAACAGAGCCACACCGCCTCCACCTGCAATCGTAATCAGCGGGTCGGCCTCCGCAGCTTCCCGGTTGGTCTTCAACGGCGCTAGGTGCATTCGAATCAACGCACCGACAACCTCAAGATGACTGAGTTCCTCCGTCCCGATATCCAGCAACAGGTCGCGCCGCCCGAGATCATCGATACAGTTCCAGCCCTGAATCGTATACTGCATTGCGGCTGCCAGCTCCCCATTTGCCCCGCCGAACTGCTCCAGCAACATGTTTCCGAATCGTACGTCCGGCTCGCCAATATTGACGGTGTACATCAGTTTTTTTACGTGATGGCACATAAGAAACCTCTGTGGTGATTTACGTGCCGCGTACCAACCGTTCGATGCCGAATTTCCTGTGCTCGTTCAGCATTTTCGCCCTCGCTCAGATGCGACAATGAAACCAACAGCATGAAGCTCCGCACTGCACCTACTCTCCTCCTGTTCAGCATTCTTCTCACCGGTTGCGGCTATCACACTGCAGGGTCGGCCACTCACATCCCATCCAACGTTCGCACCCTCGCCGTTCCCATCTTTTCTACTCGTTCGCAGGCCTATCACACGGAGATGGCCTTTACCCAGGCCGTCATCCGCGAACTCAACACCCGCTCCCGCTATCGCATCCTCAACACCGACTCCCCCGACGCCGATGCCACTCTCCACGGCACCATCCTCACCCAGATCATCACCCCGCTCACCTACGACTCCACCTCCAGCCAGACCTCCAGCTATCTAGTCGCAGTCACCGCGCGGGTCATCCTCACAGCACATGACGGTACCGTACTTTATCGCAACGATGCCATCACATTCCGCGAACAGTATCAGTCCACTCAGGACGTCAACACCTTTATCCAGGAAGGTTCCCCCGCCATCTCGCGCATGTCACGGGACTTCGCCCAGACCGTCGTCAGCGATATGCTGGAGTCATTCTGATGGCCCCTGCCCTTCGAAGCTTCGCCTCCACCGACCGGTTCATCGCGGAGATCAGTTCGCCCGCCTCGCCGTCCATCCGCGCCGGCTACGTCCTCATCGGCGACGAGATCTTCCTCTACGACCGATGCCGCCGAGCCGTCCTCTCCACCCTCGTCCCTGAAGGCGCTCGCGACTTCGCCCTCCACGATCTCGACCTGGCCGAGACAAGCATCTTCGAAGCCCTCGACCGTGCTCAGACACCGTCGCTGATGGCGCCCTTCCAGGTCCTCTTCCTCCGCAATCTCAAGACTCTTTACGGTCGCGGCTCCAAAAAAGAAGAGTTCGCCGCCATCGAGGCCTACTTCCGCTCCCCCAACCCGCAGGCGCTGCTTCTCTTCGTCGCCGACCACATCCGCATCCCCACCGACCTCCGCCGCATGGACTACCAGGACAAGGAGCGCTTCGAGCGCATCCGCGAGACCCTCGGCGACTGGTGCGGCACCGTCGAGCTTGCCCGCGTCGACGAGAACGACGCCATCCGTTGGGTCACCGACACCGCCGAATCCCGCGGCGTCCGCTTCGACCCCGACGCCGCCCGCGAGCTTGTCGACTCCCTGGGAGCCGACATGATGCTCATCTCCAGTGAGTTCGAAAAGCTCCTCCTCTACGTCTCCGCGCCAGCCTCTAATGGCGTCATTCTGACCCTGAGCGAGCAAAGCGAGTCGAAGGGGGAGAATCTCAGTAGTCTCCCCGGCGCGCCACATCAATCCCCGGCAGAGCCACTCGCCCGCAACCGAGTCACCCTCGGCGACGTCGAGACCATGGTCCTCGCCGCCAAGCAACGTTCCCTCTACGAGCTCACCGACGCCATCAGCGCCAAGGACCGCCCCCGCGCTCTCGCACTTCTCCACGGTCTGCTCAACGCCTCCGACGGCGGCGAGGACGCCGCCATCGGCCACCTCTACATGCTCGCCCGAACCTTCCGACAGATGCTCATCATCCTCGAAAAGAACGTCCGCGACTCGCGCGCCATCTGGCAGGCGCTCTGGCAGGGCTTTCGCATGCCGCCCTTCGCCGCAGAAGATCTCATTCGTCAGGCCCGCCGCTACAAATCCCGTCGCGAGCTCACCCGCGCCCTGCGCCTGGTCGCCCGCGCAGACCTCGAGCTACGCAGCTCACCCGCCAATAAGCTCCTCGTTCTCGAGCGCCTCATCCTCGACCTCGCCACCGAGCCCAAACCCTCGGCCTACGAACCCTCCCACCAGTTCGCAATGGAACTCTGAGGGCCACTCAATCCACCACTAAGAGCCGGGTGCCCCACACATCGACTCTGATGTGTGGGACATCGTCCGAAGGACGACCATCGACCAATGCCGCCCAACCCCGTCACGTAAACTCTCTCCAATGCACAAGCCCAAACCGATCTCTTGGCATCTACCTCTTCTCCTGCTCGCCCTCTCACTTCCTCGCCTCCATGCCGAGACATCGCCAGCCTCGAAAGAGTTCGTCTACACCACCGCGCCCTTCCCCTCGGCGCACGCCTCCACTCTGGTGCAGTTGAAAAACGGCGACATCCTCGCCGCATGGTTTGGCGGAGCAAAAGAAGGCGCCACCGACGTGGCCATCTGGGGCTCCCGTCGAACCTCCTCCGGCTGGTCCGCTCCCTTCCTGCTCGTACGCGAACCCAACGTTCCCTGCTGGAATCCCGTCCTCTTTGAGACTCACGATGGCAAACTGTGGCTCTACTACAAGTACGGCCGCAACGTGCGCGAGTGGACCGGCGCCCGTCTCGTCAGCAGCGATCAGGGCCAGACATGGTCCTCACCCGAACATCTCCCCGCCGGCCTCCTCGGCCCCATCAAAGACAAGCCCCTCGTCCTCGACAACGGAACCATCGTCAGCGGAACCTCCGTCGAGAGCTACTCGTCCTGGGCAGTCTGGGTCGACCGCAGCACCGACGACGGCAAGACGTGGCACCGATCAGGCCCCATCACCGTGCCTGCCAGCCTCAAGCCCTCTCCGGCACCAGCTGAACCTCCTCTGAAGCCCGGCGCCGAGCATGTAACCGGAATCATCCAGCCCGCCGTCGTCCATCTCGGCAAAAAACACCTCCGCCTCTACGCCCGCTCCACCCGCGATATCGGTCGCATCTGCGCCGCCGACTCCTTCGACGACGGCATCACCTGGACCGACGCCCATCCCCTCGACCTGCCCAACCCGAACTCCGGAATCGACGCCGTCGGTCTTCGCGATGGCCGCGTCGTCCTGATCTACAACAACACCATCTCAGGCCGCACGCCGCTTAACCTCGCCGTAAGCAAGGACGGCGAACACTTCACCATGTTCCACACCCTCGAAGACGAGCCCGGGGAGTACTCCTACCCCGCCATCATCCAGGGCCGGGATTCAAACGTCTACGCGACCTACACATGGAACCGCAAGCGCATCTCCTTCGCGCGAATCCCACTATCCAGCATTCACTAAACTACGCGGCAGAGTTCATCCAAAGTTGCGCGCCATCTGGGATGAGCGCCCTTCCCCACCGCCGCAGAACCCTGAGAGACTATCTCCGTGCCTGCAAAATCGCAGCCTCGGAGAAGCATCGTATCGCCGGAGACCCCACAGGTCTTCTCTCAGGCGGAGACTGCTCACGGCGTCATCCTCCAGCATCGCCTCGATCCCATCGGCTCGCTCGATCTTCCCGGCATCGAAAAGACCATCCTCTGCTTTCACATCGGTCCGGCAGCCCGGCTCTCCTGCCGCCGCGATGGCAAGCAATACAGCGGCACCGCCGTCCACGGCGACATCGACATCATCCCCGCATGGACTCCCAGCCGCTGGGTCGCCCACGATCATAACGATCGCAACCTTCTTCTCAGCCTTCCTCAAACCCTCATCCACTCCGTCGCCCAGCAGGCCGGTCACGACTCCTCACGGCTCGAGATTCGCAACCGCTTCCAGGTTCGCGATCCCGAGCTCGAGCTCATCGCCAATGCTATTCATCGCGAGATCGACGACGGCCATCCCTCCGGCCCTCTCTACACCGAGGGTCTCGTCGCCGCGATGACCTCCCGCCTGCTCGCACAGCACAGCTCCATCTCCCAGCCTTCGCGTATGCCCCCCGCTACCCTCTCCGGTCGCCGGCTCAAACAGGTCCTCTCCTTCATCGAAGATCAGCTCGCCGAAGACCTCTCGCTCGACCAGATCGCCGCCGTTGCCGGCCTCAGTACCTCCCACCTCAAGCCGCTCTTCCGTCAGGCCATGGGGCTGCCGGTGCATCAGTTCGTCATACAGCGCCGCATCGAGCGTGCCAGGTCCCTTCTCACGCAGGACAGCCTCACCATGGCCGAGATCGCTGCCGCCACCGGCTTCGCTCACCAGAGTCACCTCGCTCGCCACATCCGACGCGCCACAGGCCTTGCGCCCAATGTCATTCGACGCAAATTCGCCGCCGACTGATCCCGCCCTCCGTTTGTGCTCTCTGCCGTCTGAATGTGCGCGTAAATCTTCGCGTAAATCTCGATACTCGCTTCCATGACCCGCCGAGACTTCCTCAAAACCTCCGCCGCCACCCTTCCCGCAGTCGTCGCCGTACCTCATCTCCAAACGAGATCGTCCATCCCCTTCGACGCCGCTTGGTACAGCCGCTCGCGCCGATTCGTCGATCTCCCCATGGCCCGCGTCGCCTACGTCGAAGCTGGCCACGGCCCGGCTGCTTTGTTCGTTCACGGCTATCCGCTCAACAGCTACCAGTGGCGGGGCGCCCTCGAACGCCTCCACCCCCATCGCCGCTGCATCGCACCCGACCTTATGAGCCTCGGCCTCACGGAGCCCCGCGAGGGCCAGACCATCTCACCGCACACCCAGGCTGCCATGCTCGCCGCCCTCCTCGACCATCTACGGATCGATACCGTCGACCTCGTCGCCAACGACAGCGGCGGACTCACTGCCCAGATCTTCCTCTCCAAATACCCCCACCGGGTTCGCTCGCTTCTGCTCACGAACTGCGACGTCGATAAGAACAGCCCGCCCGCAGGGTTTCTTCCTCTCGTCGATCTCGCACGCAAGGGTATCCTCGTCGACCGCTTCTTCGTTCCCCAGTTGAACGACAAGAATCTCGCCCGGTCCGACAAAGGTCTCGGAGGCCTGGCCTTCACCTATCCGGATCGGCTCACCGACGAAACCATTGAGATCTATCTCCGCCCTCTCACCCAGTCTCAGGTGCGAAGGTCTCAGCTTGATCAGTTCACCCTGGCTCTCGCCGTAAACGACCTCGTCGCGATCCGCGAGAATCTTCGGCAATGGAAAGGACCCGCCCGAATGGTCTGGGGCCTCAAGGACCCTCTCTTCGGCGTCCAGTGGGCCGAGTGGCTCGATCGCACCCTTCCCAACTCCCAGGGCATCCGCCGCGTCGCAGGAGCAAACCTCTTCTTCCCCGAAGAGATGCCCGAGCTCATCGCCGAAGAGGCCGCGAAGCTATGGAGCGTCGACACGCGCGCTTGACACCGCTGATAAACTTAAACCATGGAAGAAAGAAGAGCCCGGCACCCGCCGGGCCTTCCCTTTTAAAGCGGTAGAAATCCGGAGATACCAGCCTAAATCCTTTGCACTGAAGATTTTGCAACAAAATGTACGGGGAGGAGGTCGCCACAAAACACTCTGCCACAGGAATGGAAGAACCCGTTCTCTTACGAGTACAAGTTCCGCCCTTTCCCTGCAACTTCCTCGGCCCCGAACGCACCATAACGATGTAGGCTGACGGCACATCTTTTCCGACGAGGTCTCATGCAAGCAAGCACTGAAGCGTCTTTATGGAAGCAGATCGCATTCTTCCTGCTGACCCTTGGCGTCCTGATCGTCTGTGGTCTGCTTCTCAGGCCCTTTCTCGTAGCCATCGTCGGAGCCATCGTAATCGCTGTCGTAACCGAGCAACCCTATCTTTGGCTTGCAGCGCGTCTCCGCCAGCGCAATCTCTGCGCAACTATCGCTCTGCTCCTGGTAATCCTGAGCATCGTCCTTCCCATCTTCTTTCTGGCGCAGGACGTCGGAAAACAGGTCACCCATCTCATTACAAACCTGCGAAGCGAATCAACGCAGCAAGGTATTGCGGACTACTTCGGGCGCCATCCAGCACTCGCAGAGCGTATTCAGACCATCAGCGACAGTCTCGACCTGCATAACGCCGCGCAATCGACCGCAGCTTTCCTGGGAAGAAGGTTCGCGGCTCTCATTGGAAGCTCGATTGGAGCGATTACACAGATCGTCGCGATGCTTTTCATCCTCTTTTTCCTCTATCGCGATCGGGAGCTGGCAGGCCGCTTTGCCCGTTCCCTGCTGCCGATGGACAATCGGCAGGCAGATATCTTCCTCCAACGGCTGCGGGGAACCATCTATGCCACTGCGCTTGGCCGGATGGCGATCGCGGCCCTGCAGGGCACACTCGCAGGCTTAGCCTATTGGATCCTTGGCGTCCCCGACGTGCTCCTCTGGGCCATCCTCACAGGATTGATGGCGATGGTCCCCGCATTCGGGGCTTTTCTGGTCTGGGTCCCTGTAGCTCTTTACCTGGGCCTCTCGGGTCACTGGATCAAGGCTGCTCTACTGGCTATATGGGGCGGTTGCATCGTCAGCCTTGTCGATAATTTCCTCTATCCGGTTCTCGTCGGACCGCATCTCCGGCAGCATTCAGTCGCGGTTCTGCTCTCCATTCTTGGAGGAATCGCGTTATTCGGAATTACGGGCATCGTCCTCGGCCCCCTTACCATCACGGCGGCCTCGGTGCTGCTCGAGATCTGGAGGACCCGAGATAACGAGCTAAGGATTACCACCTCATCCTGATCATTTTTGAGCCAAAAGGGTAGAATTGGCCTGACCACTTAGCTTTACCTTATCGAAGCAGGGTAGAAGACTTTCTCTCGCCCTGTGGACAAGCAGTTGACAGCCCTTTGAAGCAGGCGAATCCTTAACTGGAGAACCGACTGGCCATGAAGAACGAAAAGACCCTCACTGCTGTCCTTCCTTCCGCGCCCCCCACGACGAATAAACACCTGGTCCGCTGGGTCGAAAAGATGGCCGATCTTACTCAGCCCGACGCCATTCACTGGGTCGATGGATCTAAGGCCGAGTACGACCTTCTGTGCCGTCAGCTGGTGGATGCCGGGACCTTTACCAGGCTGAACCAGAATCTGTGGCCAGGATGCTTCTACGCTCGCTCGGCTCCCAACGATGTGGCCCGAGTTGAAGATCGAACCTTCATCTGCTCCCTGTCGAAGGACAACGCGGGCCCCACCAACAACTGGGAAGATCCCTTCGTGATGCGGCGCAAGCTCAAGCAGCTCTTTCGCGGCTGCATGCGCGGACGCACCATGTACGTCCTGCCGTTTTCGATGGGCCCCCTTGGTTCACCCATGTCACAGATCGGGGTACAGCTGACCGATTCGCCGTATGCGGTCGTAAACATGCGCATCATGGCGCGTGTCGGAGCTCCGGTCTTCGCCGAGATCGATAAGGACATCAAACGAGTCGTTCCCTGTATGCACTCGGTCGGCGCACCGCTCGAGCCCGGTCAGCAGGACGTCTCCTGGCCCTGCAATGACGAGAAGTACATCGTGCACTTCCCGGAGACCCGCGAGATCTGGAGCTACGGCTCTGGTTACGGCGGCAACGCCCTCCTTGGCAAAAAGTGCTTTGCCCTTCGCATCGCCTCGAACATCGCCCGCGACGAGGGCTGGATGGCCGAGCACATGCTGATCCTCGGCGTCGAGTCGCCCACTCACGAGAAGACCTATGTTGCGGCGGCCTTCCCTTCAGCCTGTGGCAAGACCAACTTTGCCATGATGATTCCGCCGGCTGGATTCGAAGGCTGGAAGATCTGGACGGTCGGCGACGACATCGCGTGGATCAAGCCCGATGCAACAGGGCGGCTTCGTGCCATCAATCCGGAATCCGGCTTCTTCGGTGTCGCTCCCGGAACATCGGCCAAAACCAACCCCAACGCCATGGCAACGCTCGCGAAGAACACGATCTTTACCAACGTCGCACTTACTCCTGAGGGCGGCGTCTGGTGGGAGGGGATGACGGACGCTCCACCAAAGGAGTGCCTGGACTGGCGCGGCAACCTTTGGACACCGGAGATTGGAAAGCAGACAGGTCAGCCCGCCGCTCATCCCAACGGTCGTTTTACGGCGCCTGCCAGCCAATGCCCCACGATTGATCCCGATTGGGAGGCCCCAGAGGGGGTACCTATCTCGGCGATCATCTTCGGCGGCCGCCGTTCGACCACGATGCCGCTGGTCTACCAGGCCTTCAACTGGTCCGGCGGAGTCTACGCAGGCGCAACGATGGGTTCGGAGACGACAGCAGCTGCTGGAGGCGCGCTCGGCAAGGTCCGACGCGACCCGATGGCTATGCTGCCCTTCTGCGGATATCACATGGGCGACTACTTCCGCCATTGGATCAAGATGCAGCGCGCCCTGTCCTCAACTCCCCGCATCTTTCACGTGAATTGGTTCCGCAAGGATGAAGACGGCAGATTTCTCTGGCCGGGATACTCCGAGAACATGCGCGTGCTGAAGTGGATTGTCGACCGCGTTCGGGGTCGGGCGCAGGGCAAAGAGACCCCCATCGGGTGGACGCCCCATTACGAAGATATCCGATGGGAGGGATTGCAGATGTCCGAGGAGAGGCGCCGTGTCGTTTTTGAGGAGCTTCAAAGCGTCGATCGGACAGCATGGCGGCGAGAGGTGATGGACCATGAGGAGCTCTTCCTCGCCCTCCATGATCACCTGCCGCCTGAGATGATTTACGAGCGGGAGCTGCTGATCTGCCGTTTATAGCCCAACCGCCGGACCTCTCAGAGAAAACGAGAGCCATTATCCTCCAAGACTATGATTCTTATGGCTATAGTGAGAGGGAGGTCCGTAGAACGCCTGTGCGAAACGGAATGCAAAGCACGCCGAGCGACTCTTGACTCCTGCAAAAATTCTCGGTATCTTAACCGATGTGGCAGGACTCCCTTCGGGTTGAGTCGGTCATAACGAAGTCCACCCACTTCGTTGATTAACGGAACACCCACGCAACAGCCCCCACCGCGCTGCGTGGGTTTCCTTTTTAACTCAACATTTCCTGTGTCATTCGCTTGACGCATCTGCTGGAACCTTTTAACCTTGTTCCTAATGGGATCGATTTACATCGCGGCCTGTAGCTGTTGTCCTTGTTGTAAGGGCACCTGTTGCTGCTGCGCTGGACTCTCCCTCACCTAAGCCCCTTCTCAAAATTCCGGCTTAGAGGATCTCAGGAACCCACGTAGCAGCGCCCTTCGCGCACGTGGGTTTTTCCTTTGCCCGCGACAACTTCTAAAAGCTTATTCGCTGAATCGAGGCATCTATGGCATCACCCCACGTATCCAACAGCCGTATCAATATCGACCTGATTGCTGTTGCAATCGCCCTGACCCTTGCGGCGCTTATTCGCTTCAACGTGCTCCCGCCTGTGGGATTCTAAAAGTACCTCAGTGTCTACTCGCACAATTCCGATCGCAGCACCTGCATCTTCGCTAACCACACAGTTTCTCCGTGTGCTGCCCGGAGTTGGTTTGCTATTCGGCATCGGTCTTCTGGGCAAGCTCCTCGAACACATCTTCACCCACCTTCGCGCCAGCCATCCCGGCGTTCCCTTCCCTCATCTCGAATATGTTCTGTGGGCCATCCTGCTTGGGCTGGCAATCGGCAATACTGTCGGCGTCGCTCCATTTCTTCGGGCTGGAGTCGCCACCTACGAGCTCTGGCTGAAACTCGGAATCGTGCTGGTCGGCGCACGATTTCTCCTTCAGGACGTACTGCACATCGGTGGCCTCTCGCTGGCGCTGGTCGCGGTTGAACTCATCCTCTCGCTCTCGATGATGCATCTTCTCGGCCGACTCTTTCGCCTGCCACCAAAGCTCACGTCCTTGCTCGCCATCGGCTCCAGCATCTGCGGCGTCACAGCCATCATGGCCGCCCAGGGAGCTATTGAACCCGAGGAAGAAGATACCTCCACCGCAATCGCCGCCATCCTTACCCTGGGCGCGATCGCGCTCTTCACCTTTCCTGCTATCGGTCATGCTCTCCATATGAGCCAGCAGGGCTACGGAATGTGGGCCGGGCTTGCCGTCGACAACACAGCGGAATCGCTCGTCACCGGCGCTCTCTACGGCGAAGAGGCAGGCCGCTGGACTGTGCTCGCAAAGACTGCCCGTTCCGGCTTCATCGGCTTCGTCGTGCTTGCGTACGCGGTGTACTGGTCTTCCCGCGGGCTCGCGCCGGATGTGGAGCACAAGGGTGTATTCCTCTGGCGCAAGTTTCCGAAGTTCATTATCGGCTTCATCGCACTCTCGGTCCTCGCGACCTCGGGATTCTTCACCCACACGCAGCTCACCAGTCTCGCGAATCTCTCCCGCTGGGCCTTTCTTCCCGCCTTTGCCGGCGTCGGTCTCAGGACCAACCTCCGCGATCTCACCGGGCAGGGATGGCGTCCTCTGATCGTGGGCATTCTCGGAGAGATTGCGATCGCACTCATCACCCTGGGGCTCGTCTACTGGAGCTACAGTCACGGGGTCGCAAGATGATGCCCTCTCTGCGATTCTTTGCATCCACTTGTTGTCGCTCCTAGAGCACACACCGCCTTTCCCTACGAAAAATCTATCTTCATGCGACTCGCAGAGATGAATGCGAGAGCATCCCATGCCTCGTTGGAGCCCAAAATGCACGACCGTATTCGCAAATATCCATTCTTTAAAACCTCTCCCGCCGAACTCCTCCGTATCGTCGCAGTCTTTGTCGTCGTTGCTCTCACTGTCCTCAGCGCCCACTCGCAGGTTGTCGGCGGCACACTCTCCGGCGTCATTACCGACCCGACCGGCGCAGCGCTCTCCGAGGCTTCCGTTCACATCCACAACGATGAAACAGGCAACGAACGCAGCCTGGTCACAGGACCCGACGGACGCTTCTCCGCTCCATCCATTCCCATCGGGACCTACACCATCACCGTCCAGCATGCTGGCTTCACGGAACAACGCCGCACGGGGATTCCTCTCACCATCGGCCAGAGCAAACAGATCGACCTCGCACTCACCGTCGATTCCGTGCAACAGCAGGTCACCGTTGAAGACACGCCCTCTGTCGTCAATCTCTCCACCCAGCAGACCTCAGGCCTTGTCGACGAGCGCCAGATCAAGCAGCTTCCGCTCAACGGCCGAAGCTATGACCAGCTCATCACGCTCAACCCGGCAGTGGTCAACTACACCAACCAGCGTTCCGGAAGCATTGGAACCTCGAACTCCTCCGTCGGCAACATGTTCGCCATCTCGGGCCGCCGGCCTCAGGACAATCTCTTCCTGCTGAACGGAATCGAATACACCGGAGCGTCCCTGATCAACGTGACCCCGGGAGGCACCAGCGGCCAGCTTCTCGGCGTCGATGCCGTACGAGAATTCAACGTCGTCACGGATACCTACTCCGCGAGCTACGGCAAGCGCCAGGGCGCGCAGATCTCCATCGTGACAGCATCCGGCACCAACAATCTTCACGGCTCCGTCTACGAGTTCCTGCGTAACTCCGCATTCGATGCGCGTAACTACTTCGATCAGGCCCATATTCCTGAGTTCCAGCGCAACAACTTCGGAGGCTCGATCGGCGGTCCCATTCGCCACGACAAGCTCTTCCTCTTCGCGAACTACGAGGGCTACCGACAGAACCTCGGCCTCTCCGACGTCACCTTCGTCCCCGACGATCAGGCGCGCCAGGGCTACCTGCCCGATCCGGCCAATCCCTCCGGGCCGCGAAAAAATTACGGCGTCGCACCTGGAGTCGCTCCACTCTTCAACCTCTGGCCCGAGCAAAACGGTCCTGCCCTTCTGGATGCGAACGGTAACCAGACTGGCATCGCCCTTGCTTATTCCAATCCGATGCAGCATATCCGCGAGGACTTCGGGACAACACGCTTCGACTACAACATCAGTCCGCGCGATCTCTTCTTCGGCGTCTACACCGTCGATGACTCCACCGCCGACACCCCGACGCAGAACCCTCTCGCTTCCATCAATGAAGACCTCCGCGAACAAGTCGCCAGCCTGCAGGAGCAGCACGTCTTTTCTCCGCGCCTCCTCAACACCGCCCGTTTCGGATTCTCAAGAGCATCCTTCTTCTTCCTCGGCACCTCTTCTCCACTCGGAGGCGCCGATGTACCAGGATGGGTCGCAGGGCAGCCCGTCGGGGCCATCGTGATCGCGGGATCGACTGCCTCGAACGGCTCCTCACAGATCACTGGAGCGGGAGCCAACGTGGGATCGAATAACGCGACTACCCGCAATCTCTTCACCTTCGACGATCACATCTTCTGGACCCATGGCCGTCATCAGATCGAAGCTGGAGGCTGGCTGCAGCGGCTGCAATCGAATGACAACCTTGCGCAAAATCAGTTTGGCCAGGCATCCTTCGCTACTCTCACCACCTTCCTGCAGGGAACCGTGAAAACCTTCACTGTCGTCCCCAATCCCACGAGACTCGGCTGGCGCTCCTGGATGGGAGCCGGATATCTCGAAGACACCATCAAGCTCACACCTCGGGTTGAACTGCGTGCCGGCCTTCGCATCGAGTCCACCAACGGCTTCAACGAATCGCAAGGCCGAGCGTCCAACTACGCCTTCACGAACGGTGTAATCGACACCAACCCCTTCGTCGGTTCCTCTCCACTTACCCAAAACCGCGCGAAGTTCCTTCCAGCGCCTCGCCTCGGCCTGGCATGGGATGTACGCGGCGACGGCAAGACCAGTGTCCGCGCCGGCTTCGGCATCCACTACTCGCTGCTGGACAACCTGAACTACCGCCTCGATCAGGCCGCTCCGTTCAATACAACGTTGTCGCTGGCGAACGTCGCCGTCTCGAACCTGCACATCACATCCTCGACCCAGCCCTCGCCTGGCACGCTCGTCTCCCCTTCCAGCGTCCAGACCGATCTTGCAACCCCGACAGTCATGTCCTGGAGCCTGCAGATCGAGCAGCAGCTCACTCCGAACACCTCGCTCACCCTCGGCTACATCGGGTCTCACGGCTACAACCAGATCCTCTCCGCCGATCTCAACGAGCCCGAAGCAACCATCGTGAACGGGAGAATCTTCTATCCGACGACCACGAAGGTTAATCCGGCAGTCGCCAATACCACCTCATGGATCTCGCGCGGCATGAGCAACTACAACGGTCTGGTCGTCGACGTCCGTCGCAGCCTTACTCACGGCCTCCAGCTCCGCGGCAACTACACCTTCTCGAAGAACCTCGACAATGGCTCGGCCTGGAATACCAGCGTCAGCGCCAATACCCCAGCGTTCGTCTCTTACCCGGCCAATCCGAGTATCGACTACGGACCTGGCGCGACCGACCTGCGACACATAGCAGCAATCAATGGCACCTACGACCTGCCTTTCGGCCAGGGTCACATCCTCGCCTCGAACCTCCGAGGCATGGCGAATCGCGCTGTCTCTGGATGGACTCTCAGCTCCATCGTCGCCCTCCAGTCCGGTTTTCCCTTCTCGCCGCAGCTTGGCTACAATCCCACCGGTTCGGGGGATACTCGCAATCCCGTGCGTCCTGATATCAATCCCAATTTTCATGGCAATCTCTACCCGCGAACTCCACAGCAGTACTTCAACCCCGCGGCGTTTCTTGCGCCGGCGTACGGAACAGTCGGCAATCTTGGCCGTGACACGCTCACAGGCCCCGGCCTCGTCAACTTCGATCTCTCGCTGCTCAAGGTCACACAGGTCACTGAACGGATCCGCGCCCAGTTCCGTGCCGAGTTCTTTAATGCTCTGAACCACACCAACTTCGCAACACCCAACCCCGTGGTCTTCACCTCTGGCCCGACGCAGGGGACTCCAGCGAACCAGACCGCCGCCATCGTCGCAAGTCCTACCGCCGGCGTCATTACCGCAACGGCGACCACGTCGCGCCAGATCCAGTTCGGACTGAAGCTACTCTTCTAAGCTGCCGATAAGGGATACAACCGTTTGTTCCCTTTCAAGAGACGGAGGGCCACCCTGGCCCTCCGTCCATTTGTCCTTCTGCTTTCCGGCATGAATTCTTTCGGATGGGTACACTAGAGGTTGAGCGAATGCCTCTAGAGACTCCAAACTCCGGTCCGCTCGTCGCAGTCGCCAACCCCAACCCAAGCGGCTTCGCTCCGCTCCGTATCCGGCTCTTCCGCGACCGCTGGATCGCTTCCACAATCTCGTCGGTCGGAACCTGGATGCAGGACACCGCGGGAACCTGGCTGATGACGTCGCTCACGGCCTCGCCGCTGCTCATCGCACTCATGCAGACTGCGGCTTCGCTGCCCGTTCTCCTCCTGGGTCTGCTTGCCGGTGCGACCGCCGATATCTTCGATCGCCGGAAGCTACTCATCTTCTGGCAGGCATGGATGCTCTCTTCGGTCGCCGTGCTGGCTGTACTCACCTTCTTCGGCTACGTCTCCCCCTGGGCGCTGCTCGCCTTCACATTCCTGCTCAATATCGGCTCTGCCATGAACAATCCAGCCTGGCAGGCTATCGTTCCGGAGCTGGTTCCACGCGAGCTTATCCCCGACACGGTCTCGCTCAATGCTGCATCCAACAATCTCGCCCGCGCCGTCGGTCCTGCACTCGGCGGACTGATGGTGGCGGGCTTTGCCAGCGCGCATACAGGCGCAGGCTGGGTATTTCTTCTCAACGCAATCTCATTTGCGGCTGTCATCTGGGTGCTCGTCAACTGGAAGCGGACCCCGTTGTTCAAATCCGCTCTTCCCTCCGAGCGCATCGCCGGCTCCATCATGACCGGGCTGCGATACGTTCGCTATGCCCCTGACCTCCAGTCCTCCCTCGTACGGGCTTTCACCTTCACCTTCTTCGTCTCGGCCATCTGGTCTCTGCTCGCCGTAGTCGCGAAGCGCGATCTAAACCAGGGCGCGCTCGGATATGGCATCCTGAACGGCTCGCTCGGACTTGGAGCAGTGATCGCGGCCACACAGCTCCCTCGTATCCGTCGTCGTGTCCCCGCCGATACGATCATCGTCATCTCCACGTTCTACGACGTCATCACGTTGCTTGTCCTTGCCTACGCTCACTATCCGGCAATCATCATTCCGACGCTTATCCTGTCCGGCTTTGCCTGGACCAGCACCATGTCTACCCTGAATACCTCTGTCCAGCTTTCCGTTCCCGCATGGGTACAGGCGCGTGCACTTGGAACCTATCTGATGACCTTCCAGGGAGGAATGGTCTTCGGCTCTATCCTGTGGGGTCTTGTCGCCGAACACACCTCCACGTCCGTTGCGCTCACAGCCTCCGCCTGCGGGCTCGCCCTCAGCTATCCGGCAATTCGACGTTTCCATATCCTCCAGGGTCCCCTCCCCGATCACACTCCCTTCCGTTCCTCCCGATCCGCATCTCAGCCGAGTGTGTTTCAACTGGCCGATTCGGCCGCGCAGGCGGATGACCTGATCCACTCCGGACCAGTACGAATCTCGATTGAATATCGCATCCCCGCGGAGCGTTATGCGGAGTTCACCCACGCCATTCACCAGCTTCGCGGGGTTCGCCTCCGCGATGGAGCCATGCGCTGGGGAATCTACCGCGATGTCATCGATCCCGAACGCCTCAACGAAACCTTCGTCATGGAATCCTGGCTCGACTACCTGCGATCCCGCGAGCGCATTACTACAGCGGACGAAGCGATCCGTGCCCGCGTACGCGAGCTTCATCAGGGCGAGGAGCCACCAAAGATCTCCTATCAGATTTACGCTCGTGAAATCACCCCGCACGAAAGCCCGGAAGCACTGCACCCTGAATCACGATGAAACTTGCCGCGCTCAGTTCGCTCCTGCTCCTGGCCACACTCCTTGCGCGGCCCGCCGCTCCTGCACCGATCGCATCTCAACTCACCGAATCGGATCGCCCGCTTCCTGATATCCCAACCCTCATGCATGAGGTAGAAGAACACCAGAAAGCTGCCGAGGCCATCCAGAAGGACTATCTTTACCACGAGGTTGCCCAGGAACAACGCAGCAATGGCACGAAGTCACAGACCGAGGAGTTCGATGTCTTTTGGCTCAATGGCGTCCAGGTCCACAAGCTCACGCGAAAAGACGGGAAAGATCTCACCGCGGACGAGCAGCGGAAGGAGAGCGAGCGCATCGACAAGCAAGTCGCGAAGGCGACCGACCGCAAGAAAAAAGCCGAAGAAAAGGGTCAGCCAACCGACTCGCGTGGCAATGATGAAGTCACCGTCTCCCGTTTCCTCATGCTCGGAGCCTTTACCAATCCACGACGCGTCCAGCTGAAAGGTCGCGACACCATCGTCATCGACTATGCGGGAGACCCGAAAGCGAAGACGCGCAATCGCATGGAAGATGTCATTCGTGATCTCTCAGGAACGATCTGGGTCGACGAGCAGGACAGAACCATCACCCGGCTCGAAGGACACTTCGCAAAAGCATACAAAGTGGGAGCAGGCATCGTGATGTCCATCAAGGAAGGCACCAGCTTTTCGATGGAGCAGATGAAGATCAATGACGAGGTCTGGTTGCCCTCTCACATCGAAGGCCACGGCGCAGCGCGAGTCATGCTCTTTGTCAGCTTCACCGGCAGCATCCAGATCAACAATTCTGACTACCGCAAGTTCAAAGCGACCTCCACCATCCTGCCCGGAGTTGCAACCGTAAAAGATTCGTCTTCGGGAGACACCCAGGACGCGCCTCGCGAGCCTGAAAAGGCGCCGCCTCCGCCATAATTTCAATTGGCATCGATCATCCTGGGTCACCAAAGTCTGCTCTCGAATCCATTAGGCGCAAACCTGCCTTCGGGAGTACATTTGGTCATACCAATCTCGATACTGGTCGATGAACCAATAGATTTGATACTCTTCGATGTCCCTACTCCTCAAGCTCGGAAGCAGCGATGACGTCGTCGTTGCCCTCGAACCCGTAAAAGCCGGCGAGTTTCTCGCTGAACTGCAGATCATCGCGCTCTCCGATATTCCGCCCGGACATAAGCTGGCAACCCGCTCCATCGCCCCCGGCCATCCCATCCGGAAATTCAACCAGATCATTGGTTTTGCGACGCAGCCTATCGCGGTAGGAGAACATGTCCACACTCAGAATCTCGCCGTCGGTGATTTTGAACGGGACTACGCCATCGGCACCGAAGCATCTCGAACGAACCTGGTTGCCCCAGGAGAAGAAGCTGTCTTTCAAGGCTTTCGCCGACCTGATGGCCGTGTAGGAACAAGGAATTACGTCGGGGTTTTGCCGACCGTCAACTGTTCGGCTACCGTCGCCCGCCGTATCGCTGCGCACTTTACGCCGGACATCCTTCGCCAGTATCCCAGTGTTGACGGCGTCGTGGCGCTTACCCACGGGACCGGGTGCGGGATGGCCAGCCATGGCGAACCTGCCGATCTCCTCCGCCGGGTCTTCACCGGCTACGCGACTCACCCAAACTTCGCCTCCGTTCTCCTTCTTGGCCTGGGCTGCGAGACCAACCAGGTCGATCAGCTCGTCGCCCTCGCGGGCGATTCCGGTTCGATCCGTATCTCGACCATTCAGGAAGCGGGTGGAACCACAATAGCAATCAAGGACGGAATTACAACGGTTTACGAGATGCTGGAGAAAGCCAATCTTGCGGTCCGCGCATCCGCTTCGGCTGCAAATCTCTTGGTGGGTCTGCAGTGCGGCGGCTCGGATGCGTACTCGGGAATCAGCGCAAACCCTGCTCTCGGCATCGCCGTCGACCATCTCGTCCGCAATGGTGGAACCGCGATTCTGTCGGAGACGCCCGAGATCTACGGAGCGGAGCATCTGCTCACGCGACGCGCTTCACGGCCAGAGGTCGCCCAGCGCCTGCTCGATCGCATTCGCTGGTGGGAAAACTACACAGCTCACCATCAGGGTTCCATGGATAACAATCCTCAGCCCGGAAATAAGACCGGCGGCCTCACGACTATTCTTGAAAAGTCCCTCGGCGCCGTCTCCAAGGGTGGGTCGACCGATCTGAATGAGGTTTATCTCTATGCGGAGCAAGTACGTGCGCACGGACTCGTCTTCGTGGATTCCCCAGGCTTCGATCCGGTCTCCGCTACAGGTCAGGTGGCCAGTGGGGCAAATCTGATCTGCTTCACGACCGGACGCGGTTCGGTATTCGGCTGCAAGCCTACTCCTTCCATCAAGATCGCTTCGAATACCGCACTGTTTCATCGTATGTCCGACGATATGGATATCAACTGCGGTTCGATCCTCGATGGGGGTCAAAGTGTGGAAGACAGCGGAGCTGCGATCTTCAAAGAAATTCTCGAAATTGCCTCCGGAAAACTGACCCGAAGTGAGATTCACGGATTCGGCGAAGAGGAGTTCCAGCCCTGGCTTTTAGGTGCCACTCTTTAGTCCTGCGCCACGGAAGTTGCAGGAAACGGGATGCAGCCAAACGGCGAAAGGTCTAGCATAGAAAGTAGAAATGTTGGCGTTTCATCGCCACGAATTTGACTGTTTAGAAAATCGAGGAAGCAATGGCCACCAAGGCAGAGGCATTGACCCAGGCACCTGCGGTCACGGATCAACAGGAACGCGAAACGGTGTTCGATATCTTTCGCCGATGGGGGTATCTGCAAGCCTCGCTTGACCCTCTCGGGCAGTATCTCCCGCCAGAGCCTTTTCCAACACCGGCTCCTGAGGGAGAGTTGGCAGCAGAAGCTCGTAGCTACTACTGCGGCACCATCGCTGCCGAGTTCATGCACATCCCCAGCCCAGAGCATCGTCAATGGCTGCAGGAGAAGATGGAGCAGAAGCCTCCGAAGCCGAACCAGGCGCACATTCTTACCCAGTTGATTCATGCTGACCTGTTCGAGCAAGTGATCCAGTCGCGTTACCTTGGAACCAAGCGATTTTCACTCGAAGGCCTCACGGCGCTGATTCCGTTCCTCGATCGCATCTTCGAGGTTGGCTCTGGCCTCGGTGTCACCAAGAGCATATTAGCGATGGCTCATCGCGGACGCTTGAACGTAATGACAAATACGATCGGCCGCTCACCATCGGAGATCTTCACAAAGTTCGAAGACGTCGATCCGCGCAGCACGATGGGCGGCGGCGACGTGAAATATCACATGGGCGCAACCGGCGATTACACTGCGCCTGATGGCAAGATCGTCAGCCTTCACCTTGCATCGAATCCCAGCCACCTCGAAGCCGTAAATCCCGTCGTGATGGGCCGCACGCGAGCGAAGCAGGAGCGCATCGGCAAGGGAGGCAAGCAGCAGGTGCTTCCAATCATCATCCACGGCGATGCAGCATTCGCGGGACAGGGCATCGTTGCAGAAGCCCTGAACATGGCTACGCTACACGGCTACCACATCGGCGGAACCATTCACGTAATCGCGAATAATCTGCTGGGCTTCACCGCGATCCCTGAGGAGTCGAACTCCAGTCGGTTTTCTACCGATCTTTCGAAGCGCCTTCCGATACCGATCTTCCACGTGAATGCAGAAGACCCTGATGCCGTGGTTCGAGTCGCAGGCATCGCCATGGAATATCGCCAGCGCTTCCAATCCGACGTTGTCGTCGACCTGATTGGCTATCGCCGCCATGGACACAGCGAGGTAGACGATCCAACCGTTACACAACCCCGCCGCTACGCCGTCATCAAGGACCACAAGCCTCTGTATCAGATCTATGCCGAGAAAATCGGTGTGAATCCGGCCAAAGAGGCGGAGAAGATTCAGCAGGAGCTGCTTGACCAGCAGAAGGCGGCCACAAAGGCCGATCGCATCCCGAAGCTCTCCGAGCTTCCGGATTACTGGGACAAGTACAAGGGTTGCGAGTTCGATCCTGCGGATGAGGTGAACACGGGGCTTTCTGCGGAGCGTGTGGGCGAGCTCGTCCAACAGCTCACCACTGTTCCGAAGGACTTCCACATTCACCCAAAGGTGAAGAAGCTGTTTGAGCAGCGACAGGAGATGGGTTCTGGAGCGAAGCCCTTCGACTATGGAATGGCCGAGCTCGTCGCCTGCTCCTCCCTGCTCGAGGACGGTACTCTGGTCCGTTTGACCGGGCAGGACTCGCAGCGCGGAACGTTCAATCAGCGTCATGCTGTCGTTGTCGATACCGAAACCGAGCGTCGTTACTCGCCTCTCTCTCACCTGAGCGACAAGCAGGGACGTTTTGAGGTCTACAACTCCCTGCTCTCGGAAGCCGCTGTGCTTGGCTTTGAGTATGGATTCGCGCGCGACTACCCTGAAGCCCTGGTGATGTGGGAGGCGCAGTTCGGCGACTTCGCGAACGGCGCGCAGATCATCATCGACCAGTTCATTGCGGCCGGCGAGGCGAAGTGGGGTCTCCTCTCCGGCGTCGTGATGCTGCTGCCGCACGGCTATGAGGGACAGGGGCCGGAGCACTCGAGCGCGCGCATCGAACGCTACCTGCAGCTCGCCGCGAATGACAATCTTCAGATCTGCCAGCCTTCCACCGCAGCCCAATACTTCCATCTGCTGCGTCGGCAGGTGATGCGCTCGTGGCGTAAGCCACTGATCGTCTTCACGCCAAAGAGCATGCTCCGTCACCCGGACGCGTCCTCTCCCCTTGCGGATTTCGGCCGCGACCGTTTCCTGAATGTGCTGCCGGACAACGACGTGAAGGATCCGCGCCGCCTTCTGGTCTGCAGCGGCAAGATTGGGCATAACCTGCGCGTGGAGCGCGAGAAGCGGAAGGATTCCAGCGTCGGCATCATCTTCCTGGAGCAGATGTATCCCTGGCCTGAGGAAGAGTTGCAGGCTGCGCTCGATCAGCATCCGGGCGCGGAGGAGATCCTCTGGGTCCAGGAGGAGCCTGCCAACATGGGAGCCTTCTTCTATGTCATGCCGCTGTTACGACGTCTTGCCCGCGACCGCGCTGTTCTGAGCGTGAAGCGCAGCGCAAGCGCGACGCCTGCCACAGGGTCGGCGAAGGCACACGACATTGAGGAGAAGACTTTGATCGATATGGCGCTGGGGGCCGCTGGCGACCACTAGCCCTCCTACCGTTTTTGCGCAAAATATTCAATCGAGAAGGTTTAGGTCGGAACCTCGTGATTTGGGCCTTCTCGAGAGTGATTTTGCAAGCTCCAATCATGGATCTCATGGATCGCAAAAAGGATAAGGCCCCGAAGCGTCGGGGCCTTATCCTTACCTCTAGTATAACAAACGAGACGGCGCAAATAGGCACTTTAACCTATTCATATCAATAGGTTTACCAGATTTTCCTCTTGACAGGACAATTCCTCGACAGGAAAGCGCGTGGGCGTACAGGAAACTGCTATCGCAAGGTTACACATGAACCCCATGCGCAAAGGGACGCCCGTGGGCAGTCCCCTTTTGCAAAACCCGTTGTCGCTGGCCGAAAGCCGTTAAAGTTTACAGGGGCTGAACGTCCGAAGCCTGCCAACCCTTAGGGCCCTTTACTACGTTGAACTGGACTGCTTGGCCTTCCTGGAGGCTTTTGAAGCCGCTCGTGTTAATCGCCGAGTAGTGAACGAATACGTCCTCACCATTCTGGCGGCTAATGAAGCCAAACCCCTTTGCGTCATTAAACCACTTCACTGTTCCCTGTTCCATGTTGTTTCTTTCCTTCGTTTCCAACTGAATTGCCGTAGATACAAATCGGGGTTCGCGCAGACAATCATTGCAAGAAAACCAATCTGTTTCAAACGATGTGAGAAGGTTAGCATACTCGCCAAATTTTTTTCAGAAATCTTTCGGTTGCACTATTTCCAGTGCAATGAAAACGATGCGGGAAATGCAGCTGTATACCTGACATCAGACAGTTTGCAGGTTGGAAGACCAGTTGCTTAGCACTTCTGAGCGAAGCCAGCTCCGTGTGGTGCCAGTCGGTGCGCGCGCCTACGCGCCAGCAGCGAGATGAGAGCGCACGATATCCTCGGCCTGGGCCAGAACCTGATCGAGGGTTAGCGACGTGGAGTCCAGGATGACCGCATCTGGCGCGGGGCGCAGCGGGGATTCGGCCCGGTTTCGATCGCGTTCATCGCGATCGTTCATCTCACGCAGAATCTTCTGTTGAGCCCATGTCTGCTCAGGCGTAGATTCTGCAGGGATATTTTGCGGAGAAGATTCCTCCCCCGCGCGCCGTGGCACGATGACCTGACGGTATCGACGGTCGCCGCGAACTTCCGGTGAGGCATCGAGGAAGATCTTCACCTCTGCGTCGGGAAAGACCGCAGTACCAATATCACGACCCTCCATCACGACTCCTCCCTGGGCTCCCAGGGCGCGTTGTTGTTCGACCATCCATGCGCGGAGACGGGGGTGCACGGAGATGCGGGAGGCCGCGGCCGTGACATCGGTATCCCGGATGCGGCGGGAGACATCGATTTCGTCGAGGAAGACCCGGTTGCCTTCAGACTGGGGCTCCAGGCGGACACGAGTGTAAGCAGCAAGTTCGAGCAGAGGCTCCTCTTCATCGAATGCGAGGTCGTTTTCGATGGCTTTGAGGGCAAGTGCCCGATACATGGCTCCGGTCTCGAGGTTCAGAAAACCGAAGCGTCTCGCCAGATGAGCCGCCAGGGTGCTCTTCCCCGCGCCAGCAGGTCCATCGATTGCGATGATGGGGCGTTCACGCCGGGGAGCGGGAGCAGGAGTCGGGTTGAGATCGGCTTCGGTTCGATTCTTCATGCGCGGCTTATCTTATGCCTGTGCTGGCGGACTAAAGAGAAGAAGTTTTGAGGGTTTCCAAAACTGCTACTCCTCGCGATCCTTGATCTTGCGGGCTGGAGCTCCGCGTTTTCCGAAGGGCTTCTTGTTGCCCTTGAACTTGTCGAAGGGACCGGAGTTGCCTGCCGGTCTTCCGGAGGGGGGACCACCGGCTCGCTTCGCGAACGTTCCTCCGGAGGAACCGAAGGGCTTCTTCTTTGCAAAGCCCGGAGCTCCACCTGGACTGAAGCGTTTCGGCCGCTCCGAGGTCTGTTCCCCGGACGCCGCGAAGGACTTCTTTCCGCCAAAGCTCTTCTTGGGACCGAAGGACTTACCTGCTCCAAACGATTTACCTGCCCCAAACGATTTGCCCGCTCCGAAAGACTTTCGGGGTCCGGTTGCGCTATCACCACCGGAGAACGGCTTACCACCGGCAAAGGGCTTTCCGGCTCCAAAGGACTTTCCGGCTGCAAAGGGCTTCTTCCCGTCGAACGGCTTTTTCGGCCCGAAGCTGCCACTCCGGGGCGGACGCGATTCAAAGCCTCCGGAATCCCGAGAAGAGCCTTCTGGCCGCTGTGCACGGAAGCTGCTGCGCGGCGAGTCGAACTTGCGGAACGGCGGCCCTGAACGTCCGCTCTTCTGGCCACGGCCCTGGTCGTCGCGCTCGCGGGAGGGACGACGCTCCTCTGAGAAATCGCGGCGCGGACGCGGGGCGTTGTCGCCTTCGTTGCGGCGGAAGGCCGGCCTGTCTTGGGAGCTGCTACGAGGGGAACTGCTGCGAGGAAAGCTGCTGCGAGGCTTGTCGCTGAACGAACGAGGTGGTGGACCTGACGGGGAACGCCTGGCTTCTCCGTCGAAGCGAGGCTTGCGTGGCCCCGACTCCTCTCCCGTGGCGCGACCGGGACGCTTCTCAAAGGAGCCTGGGCGGTTCACCTCGCGGCCTCGTTTTTCTTCATCCCAGGGACGAGCAAAGTCGCGACGCGGCGGACGGGATTCGGTGCGGCGATCGTCCTCACGACGCTGAAAGGGACGGCGCTCTCGATCGGAGCTGCCTTCCGGCCGCGAAGGTCTGCGATTTGCGCCTTCGCGGGTTACAAATGTTGCTCCGCGTTCTCCATGTTCGGATCTACGCGGCGAAGGTGCCCGCCGCGTAGACGGGACAAACTTTGCAATGCGCTCGGTCGACTGCCCTTCGTTGGCGGCCCCTTCCGTCGTCACCACGATGGCGTCTACATCCTCCGGCAGGGGCTCGACAACAGGAGATGCAAATACGGGAAGCTCTCCCGGAACGTAGAGTTGGCTCTTGCCGTCGATGACGATGGTCTCGAGCTGACGCCCGGCAGTAAGGGCGCGCACCACTTCACGAATGCGTGAGCGCGAAGCCAGGGGCGAAAGGAAGGTTTCGATCTCCTCTTCGGTAGGCAGAATGGACTGTCCGAGGTAGAGAGAGACAAGCGCGGAGAGCGCGGAGGGCAGACCGGCATTTGTACCGGACTTGATCTGTTTCGTGTATCGGGTTGTAGCAAGCTCCCACAGAGTTCGTGTGCCGTCGGCCTGGGGCACGGGCAGCACGCGGAGATGATCCCAGAGCTCGGTAAGAGCGCGGAGCGCAGCGGCCTCCGTAACTTCGTTGCTGAGCTCGGTAGCGAGTTCAGAAGCGGTGAGACGCCCTTTTGCCGAGAGGAGGTTGTAGCTTGCGAGGGCAAGCGGCGAGACCTTGGCCGCACCGCTGGTGACGGGTGGCAGTTTCCATGCCTTGTCGCCGCGAAGAGTGAAGACGTAGGACAGCACCGCAGGCGAGGCGAGAAAGTCGGGAATCTCGGAGCCGGCGCCCGTCGGCGATCCGAACAGATGCAAGGGGACGACGGCGCCTTCGGCGACCAGACGCGCAAGAAGGGTACGAGGCTCCTCAAGCTGAGAGAGTGTGGGCGCGGGAGTGACCTCGCCAAGAACGACCTCGACAAAGCTGGGAGCCGGAATCGGAAGCTGCTGCGAGCGCGGGGTGTAAAGAACCAGGCCGGTCGTGTTAATCCATTCGCGCAGCAGATCGAGCGTAAGAAGAGGCTGGGCGTCATGGTGCCAGTGCGCGAGGCGTGTTGCGGCGAGCTGGCCGGCAGTGGGAGCTAAGGAGGTATTCAACGTAATGCCTTCCTGCCGGGCGCGGTGTTGGGCGCAACGGCAAATCCATAAGCCTGGGCTGACGGATGACGATCCCCGTTTTGAAGTGGGAGCGGCGTGCGACGGATGAGCGCAGAAAATCTCCGCTGCACGTCGTCTTCTAGGATACCGCATCCCAGGCACGATGTGGGTGATCGACGCGGAAGTTCAGCAGTATACTGCTTGCCCGGAAATGCCAGGCGAATTGCCCTTTAAAGCGGGCAACGTCGGTTGCGGTGCAGATCGTCTGAGGTTGGATGCAGGTTGCATGAACCTGCGTCGGAAAGGAGTTCGCTATGACAAAAACTCTGTCCCTTCTCTTGGTCGCTGCAATGTCCATAGCGCTCGAGGCGCAGACCCCGGCATCTCCTCAGGCTCCCGATCCCGCAATGACACCCGGAAGCACGCAGACAGGCTCACACCCGCCTGCGGCGACGGATGCCGCAACGCCACAGGCAAGCCAAAAGACGGCGCAGCTACAGGCGGCCAGCGTCCAGGCGGAGCTGACAAAGGAAATCGACAGCAAGAAGGCAAGGATTGGCGATGAGGTGCATGCGAAGACCGTCAGCGAAGCCAAGCTCCCCGATGGCACGCAGCTTCCCAAAGGAACGAAACTGGTAGGCAACGTCGTTGAGGTTAGGGCGAAATCAAAGCACCAGGATAGCTCTCACCTTGTGCTGGCGCTGAATCGCGCAGTCCTGAAGGATGGGCAAGAGATGCCGATTCGGTCTGCGGTCACATCGATGACCGCTCCTGCAGCCAGCGCAAATTTTGATATGGCCCGGGCAGGCGGTGCGATGGGCGGAGCACCCGCGGGAGGATCAGCAAATGCAGGCGGCTCGGCGACCGGTGCAGCTTCGCCGTCTACAACGGCTCCCGCGATGTCCGGCGGCGCAATGTCCAGCGGGATGAGTAACCCCCAGCAGTCAGCCACCGGAGAGATGCTGAAGAGCTCTCAGGATCGCGTAGCAGTCGGAAATAAACCGAAGGTTATGCTGAGTGCCCCGACAACGCCTGAGAGCGCGAGCGTACTGGATGCCCAGGGAGAGGATATCTCTCTGGAGAGCGGGACGAAGTTCACCGTTAATGTGGCTTCGACGAAAGGCTTGGGAGAGGGAGTCTAGAGCCGCAAATCTGAGTTGCGTTCTCTAACACCACAGGCGGCCTTCTTCGGCCGCCTGTGGTGCGTATGGATCAAATGCGGTGAAAGGCCTTTTGTATGTCCTTCAGGGAATATCGTAAGGCGATCGGGCGTCCATGGGGACAACTGGTGGGATGGTCGGTCTTCGCCAGCTCGGCAAGAAGCCAGTTGATCTTCACGGGATCGAGTGGAGTATTGATCTTGATCGCGGCGTGACAGGCGATGGAGGCGGCGATGCGGTGACGACGGCTCTCGGAGTTTTCCACCTGCTGCTCACGCTCCGGCACGGAAAGGACCTCTTCGAGCATACGCTCGAGCTCGCGCCCTTCGAGGCCCACCGGTGCCGCCTTGATTGCGATCGTCTGCGGGCCGAAGGGCTCCGCCTCAAAGCCATTGCGTTCGAGCTCCTCGGCCAGCCGGGTAAATGCGACCATCTGGGCAGGAAGAAGGTCGATGAGAAGGGGCATCAGGAGACGTTGACGCTGGACACGCTCAACCTCCCGATCACGCAGAATCTTCTCGAAGAGAACGCGCTCGTGCGCAACGTGCTGGTCGACGATCCAGAGGCCTTCATCGTTGATCGCAAGAATGAAGGAGTCGCGAAGCTGGCCGAGCGGCTTGAGGGTTGCCAACGCGTTGAGGGTACGGGCCTCGCTGTCGGGCTCGAGGCTGGCTCCAGAAGCTTGCAGATCGTAACCAACCGGAATTGGCGCGCCATCGAAGGCTAGTCGGCCGGGGGAGGCCGGTATTGGCGCGGTCTCCAGCGTGAAGGAGGTGACATCTGCATATGTAGGGGGAGGCTCGGAGCCGAAGCCTGCGGGCTCGCGGAGAGGGTCGAAGGTGGGCTGCTCTGGACCGCCGGGGAGAGGGCTGACGTCGACGAGGAGCGACGCGCTGGCAAGCGGCGAGTTGTTGAGCGCCTGCAGAAAATCCGCCGCTGGGCGCGCGTGCATCAGTGCCGTGCGCACCGTGTCCCGCACGAAGTCATGGACGAAGGCCGACTGGCGGAATCGAACCTCGGTCTTCGCTGGATGGACGTTGACATCGACCTCCTGGGGCGGCATCTCGAGGAACAGCAGGACCACCGGATAGGAGGTCGGCGGAATGATGTTCCGATAAGCCTCGGTGAGGGCGTGCAGGATGAGGCGATCGCGGATCAGGCGTCCGTTGACGAAGACATAGATTGAATTGCGATTGAGCTTCTGCAACTCGGGTTTCGAGATGAAGCCGGAGAGCCGGAGAAAGCCGGGTGCGGGCGGTTCATAGTGGGCCTCGCGCTTCCAGGGCGGAGGTTCGGGGAGGCCAGCGCGGGTGAAATCGATCTCGGCAGCGGCAGGAATCATGTGCGAGCTCGTCTCCCTGCCGAAGATCTGAAAGAGGCGATCGGAGGTGGTCGCCGCTGTGGGCGCGGTAAGGAGCGCCTGCGTCGAGGAGTGGAGCTCGAAGTGGCGCGTGGGGTTCGCCAGCGCATAGTGGGTGACGAGCGCGGCGATGTGGGAGAGTTCGGTCTGCTCGGAGCGAAGAAATTTGCGCCGGGCAGGTGTGTTGTAGAAGAGATCCCGGATGGTGATGGTCGTTCCAATAGGCAGGCCCGCGGGTTCGACGCGGAGAATATTTCCCCCGGCAATCTCGACGATGGTTCCGGCATCTTCCTCGGCGGCGCGCGTCTCGAGCGTGAGACGCGAGACAGAGGCGATCGATGGAAGTGCCTCGCCGCGAAAGCCAAGCGTCGCAATGGAGAGCAGATCGTCGGAGGTGCGGAGCTTCGACGTTGCGTGACGTTCGAAGGCAAGTAGAGCGTCGTCGGCCACCATGCCGTGGCCGTTGTCTGCAATGCGAATCAGCTTGCGGCCGCCGGCCTCTACCTCGACGCGAATACGCGTAGCTCCGGCGTCGAGTGAATTTTCAAGCAGTTCTTTCACCACGGAGGCGGGACGTTCGACCACTTCGCCGGCGGCGATCTGGTTAGCCACCAGGTCAGAGAGAATGCGAATGCGGCCCATGTCCTTGATTGTATGGCGATGTCTCCATGCGGAAAACAACAGAGAGACCGCGCCGCATCCTAGAGGAAGAGGTATAAGAAGATGATTCGTAAATTGAAGACAGGTGAGTTCCGGATTTATTCGCGTCATGTGGATCCAAGGACGAAAAAGCGAAAAAATCTGGGAACGTTTGCGACACGGGAGAAAGCTGAAGAGCGCGAACGTGCGATCCAGTACTTCAAGCAACATTCGTGAAGGCCTTAAATCGCTTTATCGCCCGGGGGGCATCCTAAATGGCTGTGCTTGGCTCACTTGTGATTGCCGCAGGAACCTTTCTTTGGCTGTTGCCGTTTTTGATCGCGAAGCGCGGCGCAGGCAGCGCCATCGCGGTAGACCGGCGCGCCCGCTGGGGTCTGCTGATTCAGGTAGTGGGATATGCCATGATGCTCCTCGGGGGATTCTGGACCGTAGACCATCTTTCCTGGCGGATCCTGGCAGGAGCGTGCTTCTTTGCGCTGGCGGCGCTGCTCTCATGGACGGCGACACAGGCGCTCGGAAGGCAGCTACGCTTTGATGCCGCAATCCACGTGGAGCATAAACTGGTGCGCACCGGACCCTACCGGGTCATCCGGCATCCGATCTACGGCTCCATGCTGTGCCTGCTGTGGGGAATAGGGTTAGTGACTGCGCCGGCGTGGTTGTTCCTGGCAGCAACGGCCGTGTTCCTTGTGGGGACGGAGATTCGGGTCCGCATCGAGGACGGGCTGCTCAAAAGGCGGTTCGGGAACGAGTTTGATCAGTTCAGACGCTCGGTCCCCGCCTATCTTCCACCCGTTCGGTAGCATTCGAAGAGGTGCGGTAGATCGCTCCCATTGCAAGAGAGATCTACCGCGTTTTCGAAGCTTTCGAGATTAGCTGGAGCGTGCGATACGGAAGCGACGGTAGAACTCGCCCCCTCCGCCACTGAGAAGCCCCAGCGCAAGAAGAGCCAATGAATCCGGCTCGGGAACGGGTGACGCACCGTTTGCCAGTGTTGCGGTGAATGTTCCGTAGGACGCGGCCTGACCGTCGTTGTAGTAAAAGGCATAACCACTTGTGGAATGGAAGGTAAAACGGTTGGGCGAAGCTCCAATTGTCTCCGCAAAGGTGATGTCGTTCAATTCTCCGTTCAAGAACCGAACAAGTGTGTTGCCGGTAGCGCCCGCAAGAGTGAAGGTTTGCCCGTCGATATCGAATATCACGTTATCGAGCTTTCCATTGGCGACTGTGTAGTCCGACACGCCCGTCGACGAAGGTGCCCCCTCAAGCGTTATCGACCCCGTTCCTCCATAGAGAGAACCGGACGACGGCGCAAGCACGAGGTTATAGGTGACTGTATCGGCAAGGAGGGTAGCTGGAGCGGAGAGAACCAGGGCGAGGGCAGAAAAGGCTAAAGTCTTGAAAAAAGAGTGCATTTATACCACCTGAGGAATGAGCTTCGTATATCGGTGAAGCAAGTCAGACGCCAAACGCACCTTCCCCTCTCTTTCCTTAGTTCGGGCTCAATTCGCTTAAACTTTGCACACACGGTCAATCCCATGGGAAAAGTTTTGCCTATTCACCCCGTGTTCAGGGCCGAAGGATGGCAAGAGTTTGCCCACCCGTGTTTTTGCAGAATTGGGGCCAACGATAAAAATTGGCCAGACCTCTCAGAAATTCTGTAAACTTCGCACGCCATCAGACAGCAGGCAACTTCAGCAGCGAAAGAGTGCGGTCATCCATAGAACCGAGGAGCGATCCAATGACATTGCAGGGTACGAACCGGCGTGAGTTTGTAAAGATGGGCGCGGCAGTAGCGGGAACGGTTGCGACATGGAATGCGACCAGCTACGCCAAAATTGTAGGTGCCAACGACCGCGTGCGGGTGGGCGTGGTGGGCTGTGGCGACCGAATGAAGCAAGCCTTGATTCCCTCCTTTCACATGCACCAGAAGGAGATGAACTTCGAGTTTGTCGCAGTGTCGGATATCTGGAATCGGCGACGCGAAGAGGGCGCGGCCTATATCGAGAAGGTGAGCGGCAACAAGGTCGATCCTGTGCGGAACAACGACGAGCTGTATGCGCGCAAGGACGTCGACGCGGTGCTGATTGCCACGGCGGACTTTCAACATGCACAGCATGGTGTGGAGGCAGTGAAGGCCGGACGCGACGCTTATGTTGAAAAGCCGCTGGCCCACACGATGCCGGACGCCTGCGCCATTCGAGACGCAGTCCACGCCAGCAAGCAGGTGGTGCAGATCGGAACCCAGCGGCGAAGCACGCCGAGTTATCAGAAGGCTTACGAGTACATCAAGTCAGGCAAGTTCGGCGACATCGTGATGGTGGAGATGACGTGGAACGTCAATCAGCCGGGGCGTTGGCGGAGACCGGATGTTGTGCCGCTGCTGAAGGAGCAGGACACGGACTGGAAGCGCTACCTGATGAATCTTCCGCATGAGCCGTTCGATGCGCGGAAGTATCTTGAGTTCCGGCTGTTCTGGCCCTACTCGTCGGGAATTCCGGACCAGTGGCTGGTCCACCAGATCGACACCGTGCACTGGTTCAGCGGGTATCCTCACCCGCGCAGCGTGGTTGCGAACGGCGGCAACTATCTGTGGCATGACGGTCGCAAGAACTGGGACACGATGACGGCAGTCTTCGACTACGGACCGGCGGACGATCTGACCAAAGGCTTCCAGGTGCAGTATTCGTCGCGATTCACAAACTCCGCCGGAGGGGTAAAGGAGCTCTACTACTCGAACGGCGGAATGCTGGATATGGACAAGCAGACGGTAACCCCGACGGGCGGCCTGACGGCGAAGTCGGCGGCGGAGATGAAGATGCAGGCCAATCAGCTGGAGCCCTTCTCGCTGAGCAAGGCCGTGGAGGAGACATCCACTTCGGCCAACACGGGAGCGGACAGCCAGACCTCGGCCAACATGCGCAACTGGATGGAGTGCGTGCGCTCGCGTAAGACGCCGAATGCGAGCGTCGATGCAGGTTACAGCCATTCCGTCGCTCTCTGCATGAACATTGCCGCAATCCAGACCGGACAGAAGGTCACCTTCAACGATAAGACCCAAGAGGTGATGGTTGGAGGCAAGGTCTATGCGTAAGCTGCTGGCGCTTTGCTGCCTTGCAGGGTTGTCGATAGGAGCGAATGCCTTTGCGAAGGATGGCAGTAAGGGGGTGAAGGTCGTTACAGATGAGGCGAACAAGCGCGTCGATATCACCATCGACGGCAAGCCGTTCACCGCATACGTGTGGCCTTCCACGTTGAAGAAGCCTGTCCTGTTTCCGCTGGTCGCACCAGACGGCGTAACGGTGACGCGCGGCTATCCACTCGCTCCGCGAGACACGGAGCGGGTGGATCATCCGCACCATGCGGGCCTGTGGTTCAACTACGGCAACGTAAATGGTTTCGACTTCTGGAACAACTCCGACGCCATCAAGCCGGAGAATCGCGTGAAGATGGGGACGATTCACCATGAGAAAGTCGTCTCCGTCAAAAGCGGAGAACACGGCGAACTCGTCGTGGATTCGGTGTGGGAGACAGGCGCGGGGCAGAAGATCTTCAAGCAGAGGACGAAGTATGTCTTCTCACAGAAGGGCGATGCCCGCACCATCGATATGACGGTCACCCTGCAGGCCCTCGACAAGGTCGTCTTTCACGACGATAAGGAAGGCGTGCTGGGAATCCGCGTCGCTCACTTTCTCGAGTCACCCACGGAGAAGGGCGGCACCTTTGCTGATGCGAGCGGACGGGAGACGAAGGTGGAAGGCAATACCGCAGGAGCCACCGGAGTCTATCGGACGAGCGAAGGAGTCGAGGGCGACGCTGTATGGTCGACCCGAGGACGCTGGTGCGAGTTGACGGGCCACACCCCGGATGGACACACCGAGACGATTGCAATCTTCGATCGCAAGAGTAATCCCGGATACCCGACATATTGGCACGCTCGCGGCTATGGGCTGTTCGCGGCCAATCCGCTGGGAAGGAAGATCTTCGACCCGAAGCAGCCGCAGTTCGACTACACGGTGGAGAAGGGCGATTCAACAACCTTTCATTACCGGATCACCATCTCCTCGCACTCGGTGATGCCGGAGGAGATGAACCAGGCTGCGGATGCGTTCGAGGCCGAGGTGAAGTAGGCATTTCGCATAACAAGGAAAGCCGCCTCGGCAGATGAGGCGGCTTTTGTTTGTCTGTTGCAAGCTGAACGGCGCTAAGCGTAGATGCCGTCGCGATGAATGCGTCCCAGCGGAGCGTCGTTGAAGGCGGCAGCGGGGGTATCCATAGCCTTCTTGAAGGAGGTCTGGAAGGCCTGCATCTCCGACGGCAGGCCGACAGTGACACGCACGTAGGTTGGCCATGCAGCCCAGCTTCTGCCGATGTGCACGCCGTCCTTCGCCATCAGGGCGCGAATCTGCGGGCCTGGCCGTTTGACGTCGATCATGAAGCAATTGCTCTCCGATGGAATGAAGGAGTAGTTATTCGCCTTCAGCCATGCAAAGGTGTTGTTTCGCGTGTCGGCGATCAGCTTCTTGCGCGTCGGTACCAGCTCGGGGTCCATAAGGCTTGCCTGCGCCGCAATCATGCCGGTGATCGGCATGGGCGACTGGCCGTAGGTCCCCAGCTTCTTGAGCAGGTCGGGCCGGGCGATCGCAAAGCCGCAGCGGATACCGGCCATGCCATAGATCTTCGAGAAGGTGCGCAGGATGATGACGTCCTTGCCCGCTTTGACGTGGTCGATGGCCGAGGTAGCGTCAGAGAGGTGAATATAGGCTTCGTCCACCAGGACAACGGTTCCCGCAGCCTTGTTGCCTATAACGTAGTCGATCTGTTCCTTGGTCGTGGTGGTTCCGGTGGGGTTGTTGGGATTGCAGATGTAGATGAGCCCCGCATTGGGATCGGCCTTCACCATGGCGGCAACGTCGTGCGAGTAATCCTTGGCGAGCGGCACGGCGTGAATCTTCGCACCGGCAATCTCGGCGGCGCGCTGGCCGGCCTCGTAGGTAGGATTGCCGCAGACAAAGCTGCGCGTCGACGAGGTAAACGCGAGAGAGGAGTAGTGAAGCGGCGGGCTGGAGCCGTCGTACACCATCACGTGATCGACGGGAACGCCCATCTGCTCGGCAAACATCTTCATCAGGCCGAAGTAAAGCGGTGGAGCGTACCGGCCGCCGTTGGGGATGATGTCTGTGATCGCCTTACGAGCCGAATCGGAAGGTCCGAGAGGATTCTCATTGGCGTCAAGGTAGATGCCATTCATCGAGAACTCGGGAACGGAGGCGGTTCCCCTGGCTGCGTGGGCGAAGTGGGCCTCGGTAAGAATGGGGGCAGCAACGAGGGTAGCGGAGGCAGACCGGAGGAAGGAACGGCGGGAGAGAGAACTACAACCGGAAAGATCGTTCGAAAGAGAAGGCATGACTGGCTCCTGACGTGAAAGCAGTTCGGATCGATAAGTTGTCTGACCGGGGAGAATGAGCGCGAGGAACGGACGGGGTTGCACTCGCTGCGGATAGCGTACCCCCACCAGACCTCTTTCACAAGAGATTCGTGACGAACGAAAGGCCGCCCGTGTGGGCGGCCTGCGAACCACGGAGAAACAGATGCTTCAGCGTTTCTTCTTCTTCGGGGACTTCTCTGCCGGTTCCTTCTCAGCTGCTTCCGCAGGTGGGTTCAGTGGATCCGTATCACGATCGCCGATCATGTGGAGCCTCATAAAGTTGGTAGCTCCCGACCGGGTGCGGGTTCCGGCGACGATGCCGACGATCTGGCGCGCCTGAACCCGGCCATGGCTTTCAAGAATCTCTTCCGCCATGTTCACGAGGGTGTCGGTATCGTGAAAGCGACCGCACAGAATGGGATACGTGCCCCACAAAAGCATGGAGCGATTGATGACCTTCTCGAAGGGAGAAAGTGCGTAGATGGGCGGGTCGGGACGGTACTTGGAGAGAAGCCGTGCCGTGCCTCCGGTCTCGGTGAAGATGGCGATGGCGGCGACATCGAGGTCGTCGGCGGCGTGCGCCATACACTCGCAGATCGTCTCGGCGACAGAGAGCCTCATCCCGCGTGGATGACGTGCTCCGGCAGGAGGGTCGAGATGAATCTGGTCCTCGGTCTCGGTAACAATCTTCGCCATCATCGCAACCGCTTCCACCGGGTATTTGCCGGCAGCACTTTCGGCAGAGAGCATCACCGCGTCCGTGCCGTCATAGATGGCATTGGCAACGTCCGATGCCTCGGCCCGGGTGGGGCGCGGGTTTTCGACCATCGACTCGAGCATCTGGGTCGCCGTAATGACAGGCTTGCGATACTCGGCGGCACGGCGAATGATGTGCTTCTGGATGGCGGGAACCTTCTCCGGAGGAACCTCTACACCGAGATCGCCGCGAGCCACCATGATGGCGTCAGTCGCCTCCAGAATCGAATCGAGATGCTCAATCGCCTGCGGCTTCTCCAGCTTGGCGACGATCCAGGCATCGGAGTTCAAGGCAGCCAGCCGGTTCTTGACGTGGCGAATGTCGTCGGCAGTCCGTACAAAGGAGACCGCGACCGTATCGACGCCTTCCCCAATCGCGAAGACCAGATCTTCCTCATCCTTTTCCGTAAGGGAAGGAACCTTGACCGGGATGCCTGGCAGATTGATGCCCTTGTTTTCGCCCAGCATTCCGCCGTTGATGATCTTGCAGACGACGTCGCCGCCCTTGATCTTTTCCACGCGCAACTCAATCAGGCCATCGGAGAGCAGGATGCGCGATCCTGGTTCGAGGTTCTCGGCCAGCGTCGTGAAGGTGGTTCCTACCTTCGAGGCGGTACCGGCGATCTCCTGCGGGGTAATGATGAGCTGTTTGCCGGTGACCAGTTGTACCGGCTTGTGGTCCTTGAGCTTGCCGGTACGAATCTTCGGTCCCTGCAGGTCGGCAAGGATGCAGATGGGCTTCCCTTCCTCCCGTGAAACCTGGCGGACCATGCGAATTAACTCAGACTTCTGAGCATGGGAGCCGTGCGAAAAGTTAAGACGAGCGACGTCGAGGCCCGCTCGCACGAGTTGGCGAAAGACGTCGATTGAACTGGAAGCAGGGCCGAGAGTTGCGACGATCTTGGCACGGCGGCCACGGCCGGTTCCGGACAAAAAGGCCTCGGTAAGGATTGGATTCGCGGAGGTAGTCATAGAAGCTGCTGGATCCTTTGTAAACCGTCGCGGATAGGTCCCCGATGGTATGACCAATAAATTTCGTATGTTCGCCATTCTAACCGTCAGCGGCTTGCTAGCGGTTAAAACGGTTCAGGAAGAAGGAGAAGAGGCGTGCTGCAGGTGAAAGACAAAGTTGAACTCCGCCCCAAACAAAACACTGAGCGAGATGATGTAAAGCCAGAATAGAAGCGCGATTCCGGCTCCCAGCGAGCCATAAACCTGGGAATAGTTGGCGAAACGGGTGACGTACCATCCAAAGGCAAGCGTCGTAACAAACCACATCGTCGTAGCGGCTACCGCGCCGGGCAGAACGCGGCGCCACGGCTGCCGGATAGGCGTCCCCATGTGATAGATCAACGCGATCAGCCCAACCGACCCCGTAAGAGCCACCGCCCAGCGAACGATCAACGCCACAATAAAAACCTCGGTTCGGATGGAAGCTACAACGTGGCTGGCCAGCCAGTGCGTGATGAAATGGCCGAAGACAATCAGAGAGCTGGCGATGGCAAGCGGGATGAGCGAGAGTGGAACCAGGGCATAGGCGCGAGCGCGGCGGCTCCAAAAGGTCCAGCAGTCCAGGGGAAGATCATTCGCTCTGCGGAATCCTTCCATGTACGTCGCGATCAGGCTCGATGCTCCCGTAAACGAAATCAGAAACGACAGAAAAAGGACGTGAGTCGATTTGCTCTTATGCGGCGTGGCGTCGAAGTAGCTCTGCAAAACAGGCATCACTTCGGAAGGAAGAACCCGATCGAAGAACGCTCCCAGCTGGAACCGCAAGGGGGCCGTATCAGGCAGCAGAGCGACGATGGCAGCCGCCACAAGAAGCGCGGGAAACAGTGCCACTATCGCCGAGTAGGCCGCCGACTGGGCCAGATTCGAAACATCGTGCTCCATGGCCCGCAAGGCGGCACGATGAGAGAGGACGGGGATGCGCAGCAGTCTCACGGATACAAGTCTATGCCCGCGAAGATTTCGCACGCCCGCAAGTGGGATCATGCCTTCCAGCGATTTAGAAATTCGGTCACGTCGCTCGATCGCATACTACGCATGTTCTCAAACTCCTTGTTCTCTTGGGAGTAAAGCAGCTTGCCGTTCGCATCGAGCACTGCCATCGCAGGAACTCCCTTCTGGATGGGAACCTTGTACTTCGCGGCCACATCCACATTGCGATCCATGCGGCCAATGTCAATGTGAACCACGACAAAATGCTTGCTCAACAACTCGGCGTTGGGGCTCTGGTGCATGTAGATATCCAGCACCTGGCAGTCGCCGCACCAGTCCCCTCCGAAGTCCAGAATGACGCGCTTCTTCTGGGTCTTCGCCTGCTTGAGTGCCGCGGCGATATCGGCCTTTGGGTCTGCCGTTGAAGAATAAAGATGCTTCTTGACGAACGGTGGCGCCATCTGCGCAGGAACCTGGCTCAGTGGCGCCATCGCAAACGCCAGAGTCACCAGTCCGGTGCAGAAGCGAGATGATCGTGGAAGCATACGGTATAGACCCTCCTGGTACGTCTTCGGGAAGCAGTGGCTCCCTCATCATGCATGACCCTTGCCGAGATCAGCAAGAAGCACCGCCCCCGCTACTTGCCCGCGTAGTAACCATCTCGCGTCTGAACGATGAGATCTTTGCGATGTGCTGTCAGATCAACCTGATGATACCCCTCGGCTGCCGTTGCCTGGTCAGGCGTATATCCCAGTCGATACTGCGCACGCAGCTCCTCTGCAATCTCGTTATAGATCTGGGCAACGGTCTGCTTCTTCGAGATCTCGAAGAGCCTTCCGCCCGTCTCCTCCGAGAGCTGGCGAAGAATCTTCTTTCCATCGACGTGGCTCGGAGCCTCTTGACCACCGCCGCTGCCTCCACGGCCGCCGCCAGGATACCCTCCTCCTGGATACCCTCCTCCGGGGTATCCTCCGCCGGGATACCCTCCTCCGCGGCCAGGGTAACCGCCGCCGGGATATCCCCCTCCCCCCTGATGCCTTCCCGAGTCCTGTTGCGGCGCTTCCCCCTTGAAGTAGATCGCGTAGATGATGGTGTCGGCACGCTGTGCGCTCTCCAGTGCATGGTTCAGAGTCTCCTTGCTGCCCCGGTCCACTCCATCGGAGAGGATGATGAGAGCTTTGCGTCCCTTTTGTTTTTTCATCAGCTCATCGGAGGCCAGAAAGGTTGCGTCGTACAGTGTCGTTCCCCCCGCATACGTCCGCCTGCCACCACGATGACCGTTTGTGTCGCTGCCACTGTTGCTGCCATTGTTGCTGCTGCTATCCGAATCTGGCGACGACGACCTGGGGGCGGGAGTATCGATCTCTTTGAGCGCAGCCTGGAGCTTCGGCCGCGAATTTGTCAGATCGCCCAGAAGTTCCACCTCTCGAGAAAACTGGACGACGAACGCCTGATCGTTTGGCGTTGTCAACATCTGATCGAGAAATGTGGAACTGGCGCTGCGCTCGTCATCCAGCACGCTCTTCTGGCTTAGGCTGGTATCGACTAGAAGACCAAGCGTCAGGGAAAGATTCGAATCGACGTCGAAGTAGCGGATGACCTGCGAATGGCCATCCACTGCAAGATTGAAATCGGACTTTGACAGATTGCGAATCAGCGCGCCTTTTTTATCACGGACGACAACTGGAAGATTGACCAACCGTGCATCAACGGAGAGTTGTGGGGTCGCAGGAGCCGGAGAATCCGTAGAAGTCTTTGCGACGTTGGATGAAGCTTCTTGCGCCAAAGAGGATGGGCATCCATTTCCCGCGAGAGAGGCAAAATAGACCAGAGAGAAGACGTACAGGACTAATCGTGTGCGCATGATGTTTTCTTAGACCAGCTTTTTTGTATTGTGTTTCGGTCTGACCCTGCCTGCCGGGCGCGGCAACCTCCACACAGAAGGAACCACAGGTCTGTAGACCTTAGTAACCCGACGAAGGTTTTCTCGAAAATTTGGCAGGTGCTAAGGTAAATTATCTTCAACAAAAGACGATCTTTGCGGCATCCCTGCGCACCTTCCGCAACTTTCTCCCGAAACGTGTTTCAAAACGTGCTTCCAGATGCTACTTTGCTTCATTGAAATAAATCAGGTGAAACCGGTTTACGCTAGTTGTGAGACCGGTAACAAATGCGCTATTCCCGGAGTGTTCCTTGAGGACTTGGGTGCTTGATCCTCCGACCCGGTTGCGGGCATGGAAGGTGAGTGTTTCTGCAGTACCCGTCTGCGCGGTCATAGGTGGCCTTTCGCGCACTCATCATGGTGTCGTCTACAGTGAGATTGTTGCGGCTGGGATTGCCGTGGCAGGTGTGGCCCTAGCCATATGGTCCCTCTTGCGCGAGCAGGAATACAAAGTCCTCCGCGCACAACTGGAAGAGGCGCAGTCGACGTTCCTCGCCGCGGCGGAAGTCAGCCTGGATGCCTTCTGTCTCCTGAACGCAATGCGCGACGCAGAAGGTCGTATCGTCGACTTCCGTATTCACTATCTCAATCACAACGCGGAACGGCTGATCGGGAAACCACGCGCCGAGCTGGTCTCGCAAAGCCTCTGCGATAAAGTTCCCACGGCGAAGAGTTCAGGCCGGTTCGGTCGATACTGCGAGGTCGTGGAGACAGGCATCTCCATGAGCCAGGAGTATGCGGTTCTCGAGGAGAACCCGTTGCAAGCCACCTGGGTTCGTTACCAGGCGGTGAAGCTTGGCGATGGCCTCGCCGTCACCTGCAGTGACATCAGTAGCATCAAGGCCGCGCAAGCGCGATCCGAACACCTCGTGGAGTTCAACGAATCGGTCTTTCAGAATGCTCCCTTCAGCATCGTCGCAACCGACGTGCAGGGCACGATTACCGCAATGAACTTCGCAGCCGAGAAACTTACCGGTTACACTCGTGACGAGTTGGTGGGCAAAGCTTCGCTCACCATGCTGCATGACGAGCGAGAACTTGCCGCTGCCGCGCGCGACTCCGCAGCTACGGATGATTCGATCGAGCGGGTCGGCTTCGAGATTCTCTCTGCCGGCGCCATGCAGGGCGAGATGGAAGAGAAGGAGTGGACGCTGGTTAAGCGGGACGGCAGCCGAATCCCCATCAATCTCGCTATGCGTGCGGTGGCTTCGGATTCAGGCGACATCAGTGGCTTTGTCGGTATCGCCTTCGACATCACGGAGCGTCGCCAGATGTTGCAATATGTCACCCATCTGGCCACGCACGATCAGCTGACCGGTCTGGTCGGACGCGCTCTTTTGCGCGACAAGACGGTCGAGGCCGTGGAGCGCGCGCGACGCTACGGAACCAAGGTCGCCGTCTTCGTGGTCGATCTGGATCAGTTCAAGCGAATCAATGATTCGCTGGGCCATACTTCCGGCGACCAGCTCCTCATTGAGACCGCCGCACGCCTGCGGCGATCCGTTCGCAGCACCGATGTCGTTGCGCGCGTTGGTGGCGACGAGTTTGTTGTCGTCATGCCGGACATCACAAGCGTGGCCGATGTGGAGCACTGTGCCCTCAACCTGCTGGCCAGAATGTCTCCGGAGATCCATATCGACGAGCAACTCGTCAACGTCACGACGAGCATTGGAGTCTGTATCTATCCGGATTTCGCCTCGGACGCCAAACACCTGCTCAAACGAGCCGATTCGGCAATGTATGTCGCCAAAGAGAGTGGCCGGAACCAGTACCAGATCTTCAGCGAAGACATGCTGAAGGAGACGGCGGATCGGCTCTCCATGGAGCATGGCCTACGGCATGCTCTGGCAAACAGTGAGCTCCGCCTGCACTATCAGCCGCAAATCTCGCTCACAACCGGTCTGATCACAGGGGTCGAGGCGCTGCTGCGGTGGAACCATCCAAAGCTCGGCAATGTTCCCCCGATACAGTTCATTGGAATAGCCGAAGAGACGGGTTTGATTGTCCCCATCGGAGAATGGGTCTTCATGACAGCCTGTCGCGAGGGGAAGGCCCTGCAGGACGAGCTGGGAACCGACCTGACCATCTCGGTCAATCTGTCGCCCCGGCAGTTTCAACAGCGCAACCTGGTGCAGGTCATCGAACATGCGCTCGCCGTAAGCGGGCTTCTGGCTCGGAATCTTGAGATCGAGATCACCGAAAACATCCTGATGGTGAACTCAACTGGAAACCTTGAAAAGCTGCAACGAATCAGGGAACTGGGAGTGCGCATCTCCATCGACGACTTCGGCACCGGATTCTGCAGCTTCTCATACCTTCTCCAGTACCAGGTCGACCGGCTGAAGATCGACCGCAGCTTCATCAAGCAGGCGGGAACCGATCCGAATGCGGCCGCAGTCGTCCGCACCATCATCGCGATGTCCCATGGACTGGCCATCCGGGTTGTCGCAGAGGGTGTCGAAACCGAAGAACAGCTTCGATTCCTGATGCGCCGCCGCTGCGACGAGGCGCAGGGCAACTACCTCGGCCTGCCGGTAGCGGCAGAAAACTTCAGCGCCGCTGTCCAAGGATATAGCGGAATCGGCGCCCTTCAGAATGTGTAGCCCCTGCGATCTGTCGTACGGCTGACACCAGCCTTAACACCCAGCAGAAACTCCCCTGCACTAAACCGCCTGGCGCCGCTTGAAGAAGTGATAGATCGCGAGCAGAAGGATGGCGCCGATCAGAGACATGATGAAACCTGCTGATTGTCCTTCCCGGTAGAGCCCCATAAGCCGCCCGAGAAACGTTCCGAGAAAAGAACCCGCAATTCCGATGATCATGGTTATCAGGATCCCTCCGGGATCCTTTCCGGGCATAATCAACTTGGCGAGCGCACCGACGACAAGACCGATGAGAGCGGTCCAAAGCAGGCTAAGCATAAAGCTCCTCCAGTGCTCGATTTTTCACGGGCTGGGCCCGCATGAATCCCGTGGTGCGGACAGCATACTCCACATCCGGGGATTGGGATTCATAAAATCATAAGGATACGAACATTATCCTGATCCCGAGCCAGTACACGCGTCCGCTCGACCTCAAGAAACTGCTCTCTGCCGCGATATCTCAGTAAGCCCGCAGGCGATTGATTGGAATGCGAACCTGGAAGCAGGTCGAGTGCGGTTTGGAATCCACCGCAACCGAGCCGGAGTGCTTGCTGACAATGCGCTGCACCGTGTCGAGCCCCAGTCCCATCGCGGTTCCAAGCGGCTTCGTCGTGAAGAAAGGCTCGAAGATGCGCGACTGAATCCCTTCTTCGATACCCGGACCATCATCGTGAAACTCGACAATCGCAGTCTGTCCGCTCACGCGGATGGAGATTGTCAGGGTGCCGTGATCGTGCATCGCGTCGAGCGCATTCTCAATCAGCGCCGACCAGGCCTGATTCAGCTCGCTCCCATAGGCGCTTACCAGTGGAAGATTCGACTCAAATTCGAGACGAATTTTTACATGAGCCATCCTCGACCGGAACATGGCCAGCGTATTTTCAATCGATACAGGAAGATCGATGTCCTGGATCGGTGCCTGGTCCATGAAGGAGTAACCCCGGATGGCGCTGATCAGCTCAAAGATACGCCCGCTCGAGTCCACAACCGTATCCGCCATTCGTTCGACCCGCAACGAACTTGCGAAGGTTGCGATCGCCGCCGATAACGTCTCTGTGTTGAGTGCAGCGGCCAGCGTGTCCAGCATCAGGATCGGTATGCGCATCTCGGCGAGCGTGGGGGCAATGTTCCAGGGTGTCGCAACCTCGTGCTTCTCCAGCCAGCGCAACATCTCCTCTTCGTAGTCACTCGCCTCAAGCGGGCTGCGGGGAATCAGGGAAAAACCCGCAGATGCGTGAATGTGGGATCGAGCGCTCGCAACCCAGGAGTTATATCGTTCCAGCTCTTCCTCAGAATGAAACAGGCGTCCAAGCCGGTACTTCGCTTGGTCCGTCTCGCGCAGCTCGGCAGAGAGACTGACAGCAGACCGCTGCGCTGCCGATGCAGGATTATTGAGCTCATGCGAGAGGTTCGCCGCGAGCTTTCCCAGCGCAAGAAGCTTTTCCGCCTGCTCATCCATCCGGGTGAAGTCGCGTACGCGATCCAACAACAGCGCCACGCAACGCCGCGCCATGGATGGAATCGCGCAGAGCATCTCGTCAAACAGATCTTCGTGGATATCCAGCACCCAGACCGGACCCACCGTGCGGCCGTCCGCGCCCCAGGTCTTCATGCGCGAAAACGGCAGCTTTCCCGTCAGCCGGGAGGTGCGGCCTACGAAGCGGGCGACGGACGCTGACTTACGCCGATGCGCAATCACGTCGCCGCTCAGGATGATGTTCATATGGTGCGAGGGCTCGTCTTCCCGGAAGATCAACGAGCCATCCGGACCCACCCGCTCCGTCGAGTGAGTCGCGAGCCACTCGTACTCCGGCGTCGACAGCCCATCCAGCGGGGAGATGAGACCGAGAGCCGCGACGATCTCCTCCACAGGCGTGGGTTCCACCGGCGCCGTCGCCACCAGCTCGGCGGGCGGAGCAACGCGGGTAAGGTCGAGACTGGATTGAGTGGCGATCTTGCCTCCTCTGCGGCTGACTGTTCTTCGATTAAAGCAGAGAAAGGCTTCGTACGGGATACGACAGGCTGGCCTATCCTTCGAAGACCTACCTTCCTCGTCCGGAAGAGATGCCGATGCAAGTCAAACGCATCACGCTCGATCTCCTTTTGCGGAGCGTTGCCCCCCATTGCGCGTTGTCGGCGATGGAACCTTCAGCTCCTCCGGAGCCTGCCACAATCGTATTCCGCCCTCGATCGCATTGCTGTTAGCGCCCAAAATAACGTGCGGTGGAAGCCCCTTCATCAACTTCGCGTTGCCTCCTCCCAGCAGGACGTATTCACACACGAACGCATTCTTCAATCGTTCGACGACATCGAGGACCGACCTTCGCCAGCGCTTCTTTCCGCGCAGTTCCAGTCCAGCGTTCCCCAGGTAGTCTTCGTACGTTCTCCCCTTTCGATAAGGCAGGTGAGCCAGCTCCAGAGGGACGACGACACCATCGAAGACCATCGTCGATCCCAGGCCGGTTCCAATTCCCAGGAAGAGCATTCGACCACCGCGATAGCCCCCGAGCGCCTGCATGGCAGCATCGTTTATAAATCGAATCGGTTTTTGAAACACCGTCTGGTACGGAAAGTCGATCCATCCGGGAGCGAGATTGTGAGGCTCGGCTAGAGGACGATCATGGGCGACCGGGCCCGGATAGCCAATGGAAATGTTGTCGTATTTCCATCCTCTTGTCCCCAGAATTACCTGGTCAGCCATCTGCTTCGCGGTCATGGAAGGTCCAGATGGAATCTTGAGTGGAACTCTCTCCGAGGTCGATCCGACCTTGACGTGGGTCCCGCCGACGTCGATGACGAGAACATTCTTCATCTCGAAAGCATACAGACACCCTCAAAATCTGCGAAACACCTGAACCCTAAGGCTTAAGCCTCGTATTGCCGTCAGAAAACAAACCGCAATTTTTCCCTCTCTTTGCCGATCATCCGCCCCGCAACTTATTGAAAAACAGGAAGAAAAATCTTACCGATAAAAATTGTTGACAGTCGTTATCGATTCTGACCATAATGGTGACGGGAACATCTAACTTGAATGGAGAAAATTATGCGTAAAGCGCTTCTGGCTACTTTCGTCCTCTCCCCCATCCTGCTTCACGCTCAGGCAAACTCTGCCCCGTCGCAGATCGCACTTGCCTCCAACCCCGCGGAACTCGCTTCCGCAGATCGTGGCACCACGGCCCTGAAGCCCCTGCGAATCTCTACCGGTGTTATTGCCCCCAAGCTTGTTCACTCCTTCCCCGTGAGCTCAGAAGATCTGGCGCCCTGGACAAACGTCCCCGAAAACCGTGAGGTCACCGTTGGCATGGTCGTCGATAAGAGCGGCAAGCCCACGGATCTGAAGATCATCAAGTCCGCTGGTCCCGTGGTCGACAGGAACGTTCTCGATGCAGTGAGCCAGTATCGTTATGCGCCGGGCACCGTCAGCAACCAGGCTGTACCGTTTCCAGTGAAGCTCGAAGTCAACCTCATCACCACCGCACAGTAAAAAGCTGTACCACGGCTAAAGGCCGACCAGAGTCGGCCTTCCATGCAGCCCTCCCCGTTGTAAGTTGATAAATATTTTGGAATGAGTCACTTGTGAGATTTCCTCAAGCCAAAATATTCGATTCAAAGGGGTTAGGCATCAAAATATTGATTTCATAAGAGATAAGGTCCGTAGAGTGGGACGCGCCTTATCTCTATCTCTTTTTGGGGCTGTATTCAGTTTACGAAATTGGGTGAAACTGATCGGCGCTTTTCCCGAGATAAATTTATCTCGCTCGAAGTCGCCTTCTTTCAGTGGTTTCCGGCTGGGAAGAATGATTTTTTGATCTGTGCAGCTCTTGACACGCTGATTTCCAAAGGATCTTCGCCCTCGAAGAGCTGCTGAAGATGCGTATCCGTCTTGGGAGAGAATGCGTCTTCTGCAATCCAGAGCTTACCAATTCCTGAACCGAACATGTCCTTGTGCGATTTGCGTGCGGGCCGCGTGGCCATCACCAGTTTGACGGCGGCCTTGCCAGTGCGCGTGATGATGACCTCTTCTCCGCTCTCGACTGAGGCGATGAGCTTGTGGAGTGCCCGGCTTGCTTTGTACCAGTGACTAAGAGACACACTGGAACGAGGAGAGCATATGGCACGAGGTAAGAGGTATCAGCCAGAGCAGGTGGTGAACCTGCTCCGTCAGATTGAAGTGGCAGTGGCGAACGGGAAGACGACAGCGCAGGCGTGCAAGGAAGCGGAAATCGTGGAGCAGACGTACTTCCGTTGGCGCAAGGAGTATGGCGGTCTGCAGGTGGATCAGGCGAAGCGGTTGAAGGAGCTTGAGCAGGAGAACGCGAAGCTGAAACGGTTGGTCGCTGAGTTGAGCCTGGACAAGCTTGTGTTGAAGGACATCGCCTCGGGAAACTTCTAAGCCCTGAACGACGGCGCAATGCGGTCAACCGTGCCTGCGAGCATGGAGTCAGTGAGCGGCATGCGTGCCTTCTGTTGGGGCAACCCAGGGGCACGCAGCGCTACCGGCCGACACAGCGTGAAGACGAGGATGCTCTGACTCGGGCCATTGTTACCCTTACCAGCCAGTATGGCCGCTATGGGTATCGCCGGATCACGGCGCTACTCCAGCGAGCCGGCTGGCAGGTCGGCAAGGACCGAGTCGAACGCATCTGGCGTCGTGAAGGGCTGAAGGTACCAAAGAAGCAGAAGGCGAGAGGGCGGTTATGGCTCAACGATGGCTCGTGTGTGCGGCTCAGGCCGACACACTCGAACCATGTCTGGAGCTACGACTTCGTGAGTGCGCGAACGCACGATGGCCGCAGTGTGCGCATCCTCAACCTGATCGACGAGCACAGCCGGGAGTGCCTGCTGATACGGGCCGAACGGCGCTGGAGTTCGGCCAAGGTCATCAGCGCTCTGGCTGACGTCATGGTCTGGAAAGGAGTTCCCGAGCACATACGTTCTGACAATGGGCCCGAGTTCGTGGCCAAAGACCTGCGCAAATGGCTGGCGAACACAGGAGCAAAGACACTGTATATCGAACCCGGCTCTCCCTGGGAGAACGGCTACTGTGAGAGCTTCAACTCGAAGCTGCGGGATGAGTTCCTCAACGGAGAGATCTTCTACTCCATCAAAGAGCTTCGCGTGCTGGCAGAACGCTGGCGCGTCCACTACAACACCGTCAGACCACACTCTTCGCTGGGATATACACCACCAGCTCCGGCGGCCCGGATGATCGCAACAAGCAAGGGGCATGGAGAAGTGGAAACCGCTACGCGCTTCCCACTTCTCCACACCCCAGACGGCGGCTATCTGAACTCAGAGATAAACGCGCTACACTAACTCCTCATTGGTACAAAACATCGGGCAAGCCAGCGATAAGACTGCGTCATGTATGGGGCACCCGGCTCTCTCAAATGGACACTTGAGACTCTCTTTCAATTACGCGCAACCGTCTTTGTCACCGAAATTGTTCGTCTTGTCAGTCCATCCCACGATTCCGTCAGGAAGTCGAACCTTCACCCACCAGATCGCTTCCTTTCTTTCCTTCGACGGCAAAAGCGTCTCGCCCCAGCAAGACTCCGAAGGACGGTAACAATATTTTGCATAACTCAAGTGCGTTTGGACCACGATCACCTTCCCGCGCGTGTACACGTGTCCGTATCCCTCGCCTACGTTATCGAGGATGAACGCGATGCTGTTCTTTGGCAGTTCGTCTGCAGTCAGCACGCCATCGGGCTCGGGTGCAGTCAGCACGACAACGGGCTCGGGCCTCAGATGCACCTCGCCCGTGAGACCAAATGCACGACTTCCTTTCCTGGTTCTGCCGACCACGCGGCTGCTGCCTGGGCTAGAAACCAAGTCCGTGTCTTCCAACACGGTCCAGTTGCCATACCGGCAGCACTCAAAAGGACAAGCGCCCTTGGCAATGTAATTGTCCGGCGGCTTTTCACTGGCAGGCATCCGACTCAGCGCTTCCTGAAACTTGATGCGCCTCTCATCCGATATGTTCTCAAGGCGCCTCATTTTCAATCCCAGGGGGGACGCACCAAATTCTTTGCTCTCGATGAATTTCACTATTTCCGGGAAATCCTCGCCCAAGAATGCGAGTTCGACGTCGAAACCGCGAGAGTCCATCTCTTGTAGAGCGCTCGATGCTTCTGCGGACCGATGAGCGCTAAGGAGTACGTTGACTAATCTGTACCATCTATACGGGATGTTGCACCCGTCGGCCCTGATGTGCTCCTTTGTCAGCACGACAGCTCGGTCCCACTTGTGGGCGCTCTCGGCGTCTTGAAGTTCCTTCGACACACGGAAATTTGGTTGGTCTTCACACGGGCCGCCTAGATCGTAACGTTCCTGGCCTGTCGATGCCGGAGACGCTAACACGAGATCGGCGCACAGAACGATCAGGCATGCTACCGAGATGATCGTCGCTCGCGCATAAACCACCTTGCGCACAGCTTGCCAGAGATTTTTAAGCTTTAAGCCGACCACTGTACGTTTGCTCATTCGTCGTCAAGCCAGAACAGACTTCGTAAAGAACATAGTACGGCAATGATCGGACGGTTACATTTGTAAAATGAATGAATCAGCTTACTTCGAAGAAGTTCGAAGAACAACCAAAAAGGCAGAGCCGAAGCTCTGCCTTTTTGGTTGCTTTTGCGCGAAGCGCATTTCGCTGGACGCGTAGTCCTACTCGGCGGCCATCTCTTCCTGCTCGCCTTCCATGCGCATCGCCTCGAGCTCGCGCTCTTCGGCGTCGTGGGCTTCCTGAACCTCGGCCTGAACCTGGGCTGCCACCTCTTCCAGCTCTGGGGAGAGCTGAACGTTGCGGTAGTACTCCATGCCCGTACCGGCCGGGATGAGGCGACCGACGATGACGTTTTCCTTGAGGCCGCGCAGCGTATCCACTGCACCGTTGATGGAAGCCTCGGTAAGAACGCGTGTCGTCTCCTGGAAGCTGGCGGCCGAGATGAAGCTGTCGGTCGAGAGCGATGCCTTGGTGATGCCGAGCAGAAGCGAACGGCCAATCGCCGGACGTCCACCCGTCATCAGCACGCGCTGGTTCTCCGCGTTGAAGCGGAAGCGATCGGTCTGCTGGTCGACGAGGAAGGTGGTATCCCCTACCTCTTCGATCTTGACCCAGCGCAGCATCTGCCGAACGATGACCTCGATGTGCTTGTCGGAGATCGCCACACCCTGCAGGCGGTAGACCTCCTGGATCTCGTTCACCAGGTACTGCTGCAGTGCGCGCTCGCCGAGCACCTCAAGGATGTCGTGCGGGTTACGCGGACCGTCGATGAGCGCGTCGCCGGCACGGAGGCGTTCGCCTTCCTGCACGTTGACATACACACCACGCGGAACCGAGTACTCCTCTTCCTGCCCGTTGTCAGCCGTAACATAGACCTTGCGCTGTCCCTTGGTGACATCGCCGAAGCGCACCACGCCGTCGATCTTCGAGATGATTGCGGGGTCACGCGGCTTGCGCGCCTCGAACAGCTCGACAACCCTCGGCAGACCGCCGGTGATGTCCTTGGTGCGGGTGGTTTCGCGCGGGATCTTCGCCAGGATGTCTCCCGGGTAGAGCTCGTCGCCATCGGCCACCATGAGGTGAGCACGGCTGGGCATCAGATAGCGCTTGTTACCCTGCGCGCTCTTGATGATGATCGTCGGCTGACGCTTTTCGTCGGGCGAGTCGGCAACTACGAGCCGGGAGAGGCCCGTGACCTCGTCGATCTCGTCGTGCAGGGTTACGCCTTCCTGCAGGTCCTTGAACTGAACCGTACCGGCGATCTCGGTCAGCAGCGAGAAGGTATAGGGGTCCCACTCGCCGAGCTTGTCGCCAAGCGCGACGGTAGCGCCTTCCTCGATCTTCAGCTTCGCGCCGTAGACGATTGCGTAGCGCTCCTTCTCACGGCCCTTCTCGTCGATGATCGCAATCGAACCGTTCCGGTTCATCGCGACCAGATCGCCGGTCTTCGAACGGACCGTAACCAGGTTGATGAAGCGGACCGCACCGGCGTTCTTCGCCTCAATGTGCGAGGCATCCGAGACGCGCGATGCCGTTCCACCGATGTGGAAGGTACGCATGGTGAGCTGCGTTCCTGGTTCGCCGATCGACTGAGCCGCAATGACGCCGACGGCTTCGCCCATCTCGACCATCTTGCCCGAGCCCAGGTTGCGGCCGTAGCAAAGGATGCAGGCGCCGCGCTTGGACTCGCAGGTCAGCACCGAGCGGATCTTCACCTTCTCGATACCGGCTGCCTGGATCGCGCTGGCAAGGTCCTCGTCGATCTCCTGGTTGATGTCGACGATGGTCTTGCCTTCGTAGTCTTTCAGCTTCTCGAGCGAGACGCGGCCGATGATGCGATCACGCAGAGGCTCGATCGTCTCGCCGGCTTCGATGATCGGCATCACGTAGATGCCTTCCACTGTTCCGCAGTCGTTCTGCGAGATGATGACGTCCTGCGCCACGTCCACCAGGCGGCGGGTCAGGTAGCCAGAGTCCGCAGTCTTGAGTGCCGTGTCCGCAAGGCCCTTACGAGCGCCGTGCGTCGAGATGAAGTACTGCAGCACGGTGAGACCTTCACGGAAGTTCGCCGTGATGGGGGTCTCGATGATTTCGCCCGAGGGCTTCGCCATCAGGCCGCGCATACCCGAGAGCTGACGGATCTGCTGCTTCGATCCGCGGGCGCCGGAGTCGGCCATGATGTAGATCGGGTTCATGGCTCCTTCCTTATCCGCCTTCTTCATGTTGTTGAACATCTCATCGGCGACCTTCTCGGTGACGCTCGACCACATCTGGATGACCTTGTTGTTGCGCTCACCGTTGGTGATGGCACCGTCAAGGTACTGCTGCTGCACGTTGATGACCTGCTTCTCAGCTTCGGCGACAACGGTGTACTTCGACTCCGGGATGACCATGTCGTCCAGACCGACCGACAGACCCGAGCGGGTCGCATAACGGAAGCCGAGGTCCTTGATCCGGTCCAGTGTCTTGACCGTCGTCTCGAGTCCGAGATTCAGGTAGCAGTAGTTCACCAGCTGGCCGATGCCCTTCTTCTTCAGCAGGCCGTTGATGTACGGCATGCCCTCGGGAAGAGCGTCGTTCAGAATGGCGCGGCCGACCGTCGTGTTGATGAACTGCTTGTTGAACTCGACCGGCTCCGTGTGCAGGATGTCCTGATCGTCATACGCCGTGGTCATGTCGAGCACAGGACCGGTGTGGCGAAGACGAATCGGCGTCAGGGTCTCGACCTGCTTGGCTTCGAGAGCCATCAGCACCTCTTCGATGTTGGCGAAGACGCGGCCTTCCCCCTTCGCATTCACCTTGGCCTTGGTCAGGTAATACAGACCAAGCACGAGGTCCTGCGTCGGCACCGTGATGGGGTGGCCGCTCGCGGGCGAGAGGATGTTGTGCGAAGCAAGCATCAGCACGCTGGCCTCGATCTGCGCCTCAGGCGACAGAGGAATGTGCACGGCCATCTGGTCGCCGTCGAAGTCCGCGTTGAAGGCGGTGCAGACCAGCGGGTGAATCTTGATGGCCTTGCCTTCCACCAGCACGGGCTCAAAGGCCTGAATGCCGAGACGGTGAAGTGTTGGAGCGCGGTTCAGAAGGACCGGGTGATCCTTGATGACCTCTTCGAGGATGTCCCAGACGATCGGGTCCTGCTGCTCGACCATCTCCTTGGCCTGCTTGATGGTGGTGCAGTGACCCGTCTGCTCCAGACGGTGATAGATGAAGGGCTTGAAGAGCTCGAGCGCCATCTTCTTGGGGAGACCGCATTGGTGCAGCTTCAGTTCCGGGCCGACGACGATGACCGAACGGCCGGAGTAATCGACGCGCTTGCCGAGAAGGTTCTGACGGAAGCGGCCCTGCTTGCCCTTGAGGGTGTCGGAGAGCGACTTCAGCGGACGGTTGTTCGCACCGCGCAGCACGCGGCCACGGCGGCCGTTGTCGAACAGAGCGTCGACGGCCTCCTGCAGCATGCGCTTTTCGTTGCGCACGATCACCTCAGGAGCATGGAGATCCATCAGCTTCTTGAGGCGGTTGTTGCGGTTGATCACGCGGCGATACAGGTCGTTCAGGTCCGAGGTCGCAAAGCGGCCGCCATCCAGCGGAACCAGCGGGCGAAGCTCAGGCGGAATGACGGGAATCACGTCAAGAATCATCCACTCCGGTTTGTTGTCGGACTTGCGGAAGGCCTCAACGATCTTCAGGCGCTTGGAGTACTTGAGCTTCTTCTGGAGCGACGACTCCTGCTTCATGCGCTCGCGCAGCTCGGTGGCAAGCTCGGTGATCTCGACGCGCTTCAGCAGCTCCTTGATCGCCTCTGCGCCCATCATGGCCTTGAAGCCGGTGGGACGGTACTGCTGGTCGAGCTCGCGGAAGCGATTCTCGTCCTTGATCACCTCGCGCTCTTTTACCGGAGCGTCGCCTGGATCAACGACTACGTAGCTCTCGAAGTAGAGAACGGCCTCGAGTTCGCGCAGCGAGATATCCAGCAGGTGACCGATACGCGAGGGCAGGCCCTTGAAGAACCACACGTGCGAGCAGGGGCTGGCGAGCTCGATGTGGCCGAGGCGCTCACGGCGGACCTTCGACAGCGTGACTTCAACGCCGCACTTGTCGCAGATCACTCCGCGGTGCTTCATGCGCTTGTACTTGCCGCACAGGCACTCCCAGTCGGTGATGGGTCCAAAGATGCGGGCGCAGAACAGACCGTCGCGTTCCGGCTTGAAGGTACGGTAGTTGATGGTTTCCGGCTTGGTGACTTCGCCGTGGGACCAGCTGCGGATCTTCTCAGGGCTGGCAAGCTGAATCTTGATCGCGTCGAAGTCAGCGATCGGTCCGGTTAGTTCGAAGGGGCTGGAGCGGAACATATTTTGCGTCTCCCTTGTTTCCTGCGCTTGCAGGTGCGCAGCATGTTGCTGCGGTTGCTAGATCTTCTCGGCGATGACTCTCGGCGCATCGCATTGCCGCTAGTTCTGAAGCTGAAGCTCGAATTCGATTGTCTTGCCACTCGGGAGAATGGCGCCCGGGGAGGACAAGTACAGCCTCCCCAGGCTTACTGCGTTAGTCTGCCGCTGCGATTGTGGGCACCGGCTGTTTCTTTTGATCGGCCTGCTTGACCAGCTCAACGTCAAGGCAGAGGGACTGGAGCTCACGAATCAGCACGTTGAACGACTCCGGCACGCCGGGTTCGATCGCAGCTTCACCCTTGACGATGGCCTCGTAGATCTTGGTACGGCCATAGACGTCGTCGGACTTGGCAGTGAGCAGCTCCTGCAGGATGTAGGCCGCGCCGTAGGCTTCCAGCGCCCAGACCTCCATCTCACCGAAGCGCTGTCCGCCGAACTGCGCCTTGCCTCCCAGCGGCTGCTGGGTGATCAGCGAGTACGGCCCGATCGAACGAGCGTGGATCTTGTCGTCGACAAGGTGCGAGAGCTTCAGCATGTAGATGTAGCCGACCGTGGCAGGCTGTTCGAACTCTTCGCCCGTCATGCCGTCATGCAGAAGGCTCTTGCCGGAGCTCGGAAGACCCGCCGAGGCAAGCAACGCCTTGATCTCGGTCTCGCGCGCACCGTCGAAGACTGCCGTGCCGAACCAGATGCCCCGCCTCATGCCTGCCGCAACGCGCATCGTCTGCTCGTCATCGAGTACGAGGAGCTGGTTGAGAGCTGCCGTTCCAGCGAAGCGTGCCTTGAAGAGCTCACGGACCTCGCTTGCCTCCTGCATCGTCGCAGCCAGTTCGGCCACCTGCTTGCCAAGCTCATGTGCAGCCCAGCCAAGGTGCGTCTCAAGAATCTGGCCCACGTTCATACGCGAAGGCACGCCCAGTGGATTCAGGACGATCTCGACCGGCGTTCCATCCGGGAGGTAAGGCATATCCTCTTCCGGCAGAATGCGGGCGATGACACCCTTGTTTCCGTGACGGCCGGCCATCTTGTCGCCGACCGAAAGCTTGCGCTTCATTGCGATGTAGACCTTCACCATCTTGATGACGCCAGGAGAAAGCTCGTCGCCCTTGGACATCTTGGCGATCTTCTCGTTCGTGATCTTGCGCAGAACGTCGATCTGGCGCGAGGTCATCTCTTCGATCTCGTCGATCTGCTCGTTCACGCGCGGATCCTTGTCGGCGTAACGGATACGCTTCAGGTTACGCGTCGAGATCAGCTCGATGGTGTCGCGGTTCAGAACCTCGCCCTTCGACAACAGCTTCTTGTTCGTGCGCTCGTCGTGCAGGTCGGCCTGAACCTCCTTGCCGCCCAGAATCGCCTCAAGGCGCTTCAGACGCTCGTCGGTCAGAATGCGGATCTCGTCGGCCAGGTTGCGCTCGAGCTTCTCGATCTGCTCCTGCTCAATCTGCTTGGCACGCTCGTCCTTCTCCTGTCCCTTGCGCGAGAAGATGCGGACGTCGACAACCGTTCCCTCGATTCCTGGAGGGCAGGTCAGCGAAGCGTCGCGAACGTCGCCGGCCTTCTCACCGAAGATGGCGCGAAGCAGCTTCTCTTCCGGAGTGAGCTGCGTCTCGCCCTTCGGCGTCACCTTACCCACAAGGATGTCGTTGTGCGCGATCTTGGCGCCAATGCGGATGATTCCGCTCTCGTCCAGATCGCGCAGAGCGTGCTCGGAGACGTTCGGGATATCGCGCGTGATCTCTTCCGGTCCCAGCTTCGTGTCACGAGCCTCGATCTCGAACTCCTCGATGTGGATCGAGGTGTAGTAGTCCTCGCGGACCAGCTTCTCCGAGATCAGGATCGCGTCCTCGAAGTTGTAACCGCGCCACGGCATGAACGCGACCAGAACGTTACGGCCGAGGCCGAGTTCGCCCTGCTCCGTGCACGGACCGTCGGCGATGACCTGTCCCTTCAGAACACGGTCGCCCTTGCGGACCACCGGCTTCTGATTGATGCAGGTGTTCTGGTTCGAACGCTTGAACTTCGTCAGCTGATAGATGTCGCTGCCGACTTCGCGCGAGAGCTGCGTCGGATGATGCTCACCTTCCACGCGGATGATGATGCGCTCGGAGTCGACCGAGTCCACGATACCGTTGCGCTTGGCAAGGATCACGGCGCCCGAGTCGCGAGCCGTCACGCCCTCCATACCGGTTCCGACAAAAGGGGCCTCGGAGACCAGCAGCGGAACCGACTGGCGCTGCATGTTCGCACCCATCAGGGCGCGGTTCGCGTCGTCGTGCTCGAGGAACGGAACCAGCGAGGCGGCAACCGAGACCAGCTGCTTCGGCGAGACGTCGACATAGTCGACCTCGGCCTTGTTCACCAGCACGAAGTTACCCTGACGGCGGGCGTCGACGATGTCCTGCACGATATTCAGCGCTTCGTCCAGCTCAACGTTCGCCTGCGCGATGGTATGGCGATCTTCCTCCCATGCCGAAAGATAGAAGCTGAATGGAGCCAGGTCCATCGTGCGCTTCTTATCCTTCTTCAACTGCTCGTTCAGCTTCTTCGACTCGTTTACCTCAAGGTAGTCGCCCTGGCGCAGACCGCTCTCCCCGGCATTCGTCACCGAGACGTAGTCCATCACCTTGCCGTCCTTCACGCGACGATACGGCGACTCGATGAAGCCGTACTCGTTGATACGCGCAAAGCAGCTCAGCGAAGAGATAAGACCGATGTTCGGACCTTCCGGCGTCTCGATCGGGCAGATACGGCCGTAGTGCGTCGGGTGCACGTCGCGAACCTCGAAGCCTGCGCGTTCACGCGACAGACCGCCAGGCCCAAGAGCCGACAGGCGGCGCTTGTGCGTGATCTCCGACAGCGGATTGGTCTGGTCCATGAACTGCGACAGCTGCGAGCTTCCGAAGAACTCGCGGATCGCCGCCATCACGGGCTTCGCGTTGATCAGGTCGTGCGGCATCGCCGTCGACATCTCCTGATACACGCTCATCTTCTCCTTGATCGCGCGCTCCATGCGAACCAGGCCGATGCGGAACTGGTTCTCCATCAGCTCGCCTACAGCGCGGACGCGGCGGTTGCCAAGGTGATCGATATCGTCCACCACGCCGATGTTCTTGCGCAGCTTCAGCAGGTACTTGATAGTGCCGTAGAAATCCTCAGGGGTCAGCGTGCGACGGTCAAGCCCGGTGGCCTCTGCATTCTCGTACAGCTTGATGTTGAACTTCAGACGGCCCACGCGCGAGAAGTCGTACTTGCGCGGATCGAAGAACATGCCCTCGAACAGTGCAGTCGCGGTATCGAGCGTCGGAGGATCGCCCGGACGAAGCTTGCGGTAGATCTCGATCAGGGCCTCTTCGGGCTTGCGAACCGAGTCGCGGCGCAGCGTGTTCGTGATGATGTTGCCTACATCGTCGCGCTCGGGGAAGAAGACCTGGAAGCTGGCCACGCCGGACTGCAGAATCTTGTGCAGCTTGTCGGCGGTCAGCTCCTGGTTGGCCTCATAGAGAAGCTCACCCGTCGTCAGGTCGACGACATCGGCCGCAGTCATCGCACCGTCGAACTCGCTGGTTTCGATCCCGACTTCCTCGACCTTGTGCGAGCGCAGACCCTTAAGCGAATGCGCCGAGATCTTGCGTGTCGCGGGAGCAACTTCCTCACCCTTCACCGTGACCACCGCCGCAGGACGCGTGCCCTGCAGGTTCGTTGGCGTACCCTCGGGAGCAACCTTCCACCCCAGCTTGCCATCTTTCACGTTGATCGTGTCGACCGTGTAGAAGGTCTTCAGAATCTCTTCATCCGTGCGCAGACCGAGAGCGCGAAGGAAGATCGTTCCGAGGAACTTGCGCTTGCGGTCGATGCGGACGTAGAGGGTGTTCTTCTGGTCGTACTCAAACTCCACCCAGCTGCCGCGGTACGGAATGATCTTGCCCAGGAAGTAGGTGCGGTTGTTCGCCGTCTCGAAGAAGACGCCGGGCGAACGGTGCAGCTGCGAGACGATAACGCGCTCAGTGCCGTTGACGATAAAGGTTCCGTTGGCGCTCATCAGAGGAATATCGCCAAAGAAGACCTCCTGCTCCTTCATGTCGCGCAGGGTCTTGACGCCAGTCTCCGGATCCTTGTCGTAGATCTTCAGGCGGATCGTAACCTTCAGAGGGGCAGAGTAGGTCATGCCGCGCTCTTCGCATTCCGCCTGGTCGTACTTCAGCTGCAGCCCCACGGGGTCGCCGCACTTAGTGCAGAAGTCAGGTGTGTTCTTGTTGTAGGTTCCGCAGAAGTTGCAGAGCACGTCGCCCGGATGGAAGGGGTCCGTTATGACCATGTGGCCGCAGTGGGTGCAGGCCGTGCGCAGATGGTTCAGCCCCTTAAGGTAGCCACACTTGCACTCCCAGTTGCCGATCGAATAGTCGACAAACTCCAGTTCGCTCACGTTGCGGAAGTCGGTAATCGGGAAGACAGAGGTAAAGACCGACTGCAGGCCATTGTCCTCGCGCTCCTGTGGAAGCTTATCCATCTGCAGAAAACGCTCATAGCTGCGGCGCTGCACTTCAATGAGGTTGGGAATTTCGATTGCGGTTGGAATCTTCGAAAAATCGAGACGGCTACGGATCGCGCGCATTTCGCTGGACATGCTCTCTCCCTGAATACTTACCTTCGAGGACCTTCGGATGGCGCCTATAGATCGCCTTCAAAGGGGAGAGTCCCGGTCCTGACTCTCCTGGTTAGTTCTGCCTTGCGCCTCTGGTCTCATCGGGTTCTGCCGTCCTCGATTACGGCCTGCCCGTGCGCAAAATGTCTCGTCGCCATGTACCCAGCGACTTCCTGCTTTGAAACTTCAAAAACTTTTCACAGCGTCCAACTCATTCGATACGGCTCGAATCTGCTATAACGAACGCGTGCTTCTGCCTAAAGCTCTGCCATGCAGAGCCGAAATATCTAAAAACGCGGCAAAGCGCTCGAAGGGACAGCGTGTCCCACGAGCGCAAAGGTCGACTTGTGCACTATTTCGATCGTGATGATATGAATGCCTGCCGCCATTTTGAGGCTCGCCTTGCCCCAAATTCGCTGCTGTCTGCCTGAAACCTGTGGCACCATGCACATCCGCCGCTAGAAACGCATGATGACCGGCCCCTTAACCTCTCCCCTCGAGAGGATGGACCGGATTACAACCGTATATCTATGATCTCACCGTTGCCGCTCAGACCGAGCCGCCAGCTTAGCACAACGAGGCGGAACGAATCTTCTCTAGTAATAAAGAATAGCTCGTTCCGCCAAGAAGTGCAACTGACCCAGAATTACTTGATCTCGACCGTCGCAACACCCTCGAACTTCTTCGCGATCGCAGCCGCGTCGTCCTTCGAGATGTTCTCCTTCAACGGCTTGGGGGCGCCGTCCACCAGATCCTTGGCTTCCTTCAGGCCAAGGGCGGTAACTTCGCGTACAGCCTTGATGGTGTTGATCTTGTTCGCGCCCGCGTCCTTCAGGATCACGGTGAACTCGGTCTTCTCTTCGACCGGGGCCGCTGCTGCCGCACCGCCGCCCGCTGCCGGAGCCGCCACAGCTGCCGCTGCGGCCGAGACGCCAAGACGCTCTTCAAGCTTCTTTACCAGAGCCGAAGCCTCGAGCAGGCTCAGGCTAACGATCGAATCTTCCAACTGCTGAATGTCCGCCATTTTTCTCTCCAATACCTTCTGAACTTGTACTGCCGATTACTTCTCCGAAGCTCTACTCCGCTCCGGTTGCCCAGCCCCTTCCGGGTTTCCGTTGCGCCCAGACCAGCGCACCCGAACAAGACCAGACGAAACCGTTTACCCCTCAACAGGCTCCGAACCCTCTGCCTCGCCAGCCTGTGATGCCGTCGCATTCTCCGGCTGCGCTGCCCCCGAAGGCTGCTCGCCAGCCGCTGACTCCTCAACATGCGCCGCCGCAACCTCGGTAGCCGCCTCAGCTGCCGGAGCTTCCGCGCTGGCCGCAGGAGCCGATCCCGAAAACTTCTCCTTCTCGACGCCCTGGTTGATCACCACGGCCAGATCGCGTCCGGTCGCATTGATCACCGTCGCCAGACGCTGCGCCGGGGCATTGATCAGGAACAGCAGCTTCGAGAACAGCTCATCCTTGCCCGGCATGTTCGCCAGCTCGGTGATCTCCTGAATATTGATCACCTTGCCATCCACGATGCCCAGCTTGAAGGTGAACTCCGAGTTGTCCTTTACCCAGGTCGAGAGAGCCTTGGCCAACGCCACCGGATCGCCCGAGGTATAGGCCACAGAATTGACGCCCTTGAGCCCCTTCAGCGCCGCCTCGATCTTCGTGCCCTCAGCCGAACGCTGGGCCAGCTTATTCTTCACCACGTGGTAGCTTCCGCCGACCGCGCGAACCACCTTGCGCAGGTTGAAGTCCTTCTCCGCCGTCAGCCCGGTAAACGTACCGATAATGGCCGAGGTCGAGGTCTCCAGCTCGCTCGCAAGCTTCTTTACCTTATCCGACTTCTGTGATCTGGACAGTGCCATAAAATCCTAGCCTTCACTGCTAGCCTCATTTGCTAGCTGAAATTGTGCGTCGCCTGTCGCGACAAACTCTCAAAATCGAACCGGCGATTACGCCTTGCCTGCAGCCTCAGCCGCCGCATAGTCCAGCTGGATCCCGGGTCCCATCGTCGAGCTGATCGTCACGCCCTTGATGTACTTCCCCTTTGCAGCGGAAGGCTTCGCCTTCACGACGCTCGTAATCACGGTCATCGCGTTGTCGATCAGCTTCTGCTGATCGAACGAGAGCTTACCCACGGGAACATGAACCAGGGCCGTCTTATCGGTGCGGAACTCCACCTTACCAGCCTTGATCTCCCTCACCGCGTCGGCCACGTTCGTGGTCACCGTCCCGGTCTTCGGGTTCGGCATCAGACCCTTCGGTCCAAGAACCTTACCCAGACGTCCGACCGACTTCATCATGTCGGGAGTCGCGATCAGTGCATCAAATGCCGTCCAACCCTCTTTCTGGATCTTCTCCACCAACTCTTCGCCGCCGAAGAACTCAGCGCCCGCCGCCTCGGCATCGCGAACCTTGTCGCCCGAAGCGATGACGGCCACAATCTTGGTCTTACCCAGACCGTGCGGCAGAACGACCGTGCCGCGGACCATCTGGTCGGCGTGCCGCGGATCTACGCCCAGACGCATCGTCAGATCGACGGTCTCGTCAAACTTTGCATATTTTGCTTTCTGGAGCAGCGGAACCGCGTCCGCCAGAACGTAAGGACGGGGCTCAACGAGCGCACGCGCCTTCGCCAGATTCTTCGAGATCTTCCTAGCCATCTTTCCTCATCTCCCACCCCTCTCGGATATCTTTCTCCGGGGCGTGGTCATCGACTGGTCTCAACGGCAAGTTGAGACGCTCCTATGAGTATGCCGGAAATTCCAGGATGACGCAACCTTTACAGGTGATATTGCTTCAAATCTGCTCGCTCAGGCCCATACCCTCGCCATCACCAGCTCGAAACCAGCGACCACACCGGTCCCTTGAACCGAACTGGGTAGAGAAAGCACCTCAGGCTCATCCCCAGGTCGATAGATCACCACGGTTTTTTGTTCCGGATTGATAAGCCATGCCACCTGCGCTCCGTTTGCGATCCACTGCTTCATCTTTGCCTCAAGATCGCTCAGTATGTCCGAAGGCGAACGAAGTTCAATGACAAAGTCGGGACAGAGGGGAGCATATCGCGCCTGATCTCTCTCACTCAGCGCATCCCATCTCTTTCGCTCAACCCAGGCCGCGTCCGCTGCCCGCATCGAGCCATCCGGCAGAGTAAAGCCTCCATTCGAATCAAAGGCAACGCCACGCCCATCTTTCTCGGCCCACTCATCCAGCAACCGCGTGACCCTGCTGTTCATCCGGCTGGTCTTGCTGCCTGCAGGCGTCATCACCAGAATCTCTCCGTTCGCATCCCGCTCCACCCGCAAAAAATCATTCGCCGCGCAAAAGCGCATCAACTCCTCGTCACTCATCGGCATCTCGGGCCGGAAGCGAAGCGGAAGCGGCATCGCTGCAAGGTTGAAGTTCACGGGCCCAGTGTACTAAACCCTGTCTGCCCACTCGCGCTTGAAACAGATCCCTCTTCCTCGAAAGAGAAACGCTCCCTGTTCAAAACTCTCTCTTGACGCCCTACCGGACCGCGCCTATTCTTGGTTCAGAAAGGCGAACAAATGGCGAAAATAATCGGCACCGCCGACTCGCTCTTCCCCATCCTCAACCAACCCTCCGCCTCGCCCATGATCGGCATCGCCCGCATGGCCTTCGAGTCCACTCACGCCGACGATGGCCACATGATCGAGTTCAAAACCCTCAAGGTAAGCAGCATCCTGAACCGCTCCGTCTCCAGGCGCATGACCTGGATGGCCTGGAGCATCAACCCCTATCGCGGCTGCGAGTTCGCCTGCCGCTACTGCTATGCCCGCTATACCCATGAGTTCATGGCGCCCAGCCCCGACCGCGAACCCGCCGCCACTGCCGCTGAGCCGGGTCAGCCCGACTTCCACGACCCCCTCACCTTCGAGCGCCTTATCTTCCTCAAGCAGAACGCCGCCTGGCTGCTCGAGCAGGAGCTGCGCCGATTCAACCCCTCCGACCAGATCGCCATCGGCACCGCCACCGATCCATGGCAGCCCATCGAGCGCCGCGCCCGCATCACCCGCAGCCTGCTGGAGGTCTTCGCCTCGCGCTCCGGCTATCGCATCGGAATCGTCACCAAGTCCCGCCTCATCCTCCGCGATACCGATCTGTTACAGGAGATCCACCGCCGCAATCACCTCGTCGTCCACATCACCATCACCACGCCCGATGCCGACCTCGCCCGCCTGCTCGAGCCTCGCGCCCCACGCCCCGATCTTCGCCTCGACACCGTTCGCCGCCTCCGCCAGGCCGGCATCACCACAGGCATCCTCTGCTCGCCGCTACTCCCCGGCATCACCGACACCGAAGAGGCCATCGACCGCATGGCCGCGCACGCCGCGCGTGCCAATGCCAGCTTCTTCGCCGCCAACCCTCTCTTCCTCAAGCCGTGCTCCCGTCCTACCTACCTGAGCTTTGTTCGGGAGCACTTCCCTGCCCTCCTCCCCGAGTACGAACGCCGCTTCGCCCATGCCGACTTCGCCTCGAAGAGCTACGCGCAGCACCTCAGCCACATCGTCTCCCAGGCCCGCGAGCGCCACGGCCTCAACCGCCGCTGGCGTGAAGACTACGACGATCTCGGAGATCACACGGAACCCGGGCCAGACGATCCACGCCCCCTCGCACCCGAGCGTGCCTCCTCTGGCCTGAAGAAACAGCCCGCATCTGTACGGTGGCCCGAGCAGCAAAGCCTCTTCGGCTGAGCTGCGCTCTCCCGGCGCAAACAAGTCTCTAACCCAGATCGATCGGAGTGAACGATGCAAACATGGTGGACGATTCGGCTAGATGGTTCAAAGGCACGATCTCGCAGACGGCGGCGTATCTCTCCCAGAGCTTCCTCACAACGGGGTTGGAGTGCGCCCGCTCCACACCGCCCGCAGCCCACTCGAAGGCCTCCACGATCGTGCCGTCCGCTGCTTGTGCTGCGATCACCGCACGGTCTGTAGCCAGTCCTTCCCTGCGAAGCAGCGGAACATGCTCCCGGGTCAGCTCCAGCAGCTCCGCTTCTTTGCCCGCCTTCGGCCTGTATGCCACTACCACCACCGTTGCACCGGACGCAGCTTGCATTGTCTTCCTCCCTGTAGCGGTTTCACTCCGAGCACCGTACGCCTCGAAGATAATCTATCTCCACCGCCGCAACTACAGTTCCTTCGCCAGCTCGAACACCTGTTGTCTCAGCCACGTGTGCGCTGGATCTCCCGAGAGCCGGGGATGCCACACCGCCTGAAAGGCAAATCCCGTAATCTCCTTCGGTGCATCGATCAAACGAAGATCCTTGCGCTTCATCGCTGCGCTGGCCACCCCCGAGGTCGCGGTGAGGATCAGGAGCTTTTCTATTTGCTACGCATGCGTTGGAACTGGGAATCGCCGAGTTCATCACGTTGAAAGCTACGCCATAAGGAAAGTCCATTTCAAAAATCTAGGCGCTTCTGGCGCGACAGATCTGGAGGTTTCTATGAAAAAACGCAAGACAGGAGTTGTATGAGGAGAGGTGCAGAAACAGGGCTGGAGCGTCACCGCCGCAGTCGCAGGGGCCATCGAATCGCTCACCCGCGGCCTCGCACTCGACTTTGCGCCCATCCGCGTCAATGCCGTCTGCGCTGGCGTAATCAAGACCCCGCTCTGGAGCGGGATGTCCGTCGAAGACCGCGAGGCCATGTACGCGGATACCGCGCAGAAGCTGCCCGTCGGCCGCGTCGGTAAGCCCGAAGACGTCGCCGAGACCTATCTCCACCTCATGCAATCCGGCTTCACCACCGGTCAGATCCTGGTCGTCGATGGAGGCGCCGTAATCTCCTGAGCCGCAGCTCCGCCGCGGGGATCGCTTTTGCTTCCCGCCGCGGGGTCTCGCCTATCCCCAGCGAACCATCATCCCGCGCTCGTCGCCCTCGCCGTGCTCCATCGCGATCTCGGCATCCATGCGCGACACTATGCTCTCGAACCGTTCTCCCCACTCCACCAGCACCAGGGCATCCGGTTCCGCGATCATCTCTTCCAGTCCCAGCGTGGCCAGCTCCCGCTCCGTCTCCAGGCGGTATAGATCCAGGTGATACAGCCTTACCTTCGGCCCTGCGTATTCATGCACCAGGGTAAAGGTCGGGCTGGTCACATCCTCCTCGGTCGCCGCCCCCAAAGAGGCGGCAATCCCCTTCACGAGGGTCGTCTTCCCCGCACCCACCTCACCGCGCAGCACCACCAGCTTGGGCGCAGGCAACAGGATCTCCGCGATCCGCTCCCCAAGCGCCAGCGTTCCCGCTACACTGCGCGTACGAAACCTCTTCTCCCGTGAAAAATTCTTCACTGCTCTCCTTTACATTCCTGCATTCACCGCAAGCCACAAATCCAGCTCAATCCATCCTCGTCTCGCACGCGGTAACGAAACGCATCCGACAGATGCATCACAGTGTCCGTCGCCAGCACCGTATGCTCGTCCATCGCGCGTGTCGCAAAGTCCGCGGCCAGCCCGTGGAGATAGACCGCCGCCTCTACCGCCCGGGCAACGTCGTCCGGGTATTGCCCCAGCATCGCGGCGATAATTCCAGTTAAAATGTCGCCGCTGCCGCCCTTCGACATCGCCGGATTCCCCGTCGTGTTCACCGCCACCCGGCCATCCGGATGCGCCACCAGCGTCCGCCATCCCTTCAGCACAAGAGTCAGTTGATGGTCGGTGGCGAATCTCCGTGCCAGCCTCACCCGATGAGCCTCCACCCCTTGCACCGTCAATCCCGTAAGCCGCGCCATCTCGCCAGGGTGCGGCGTCAGCACCAGAGTTCTCCCCGTACCATCGAGCAGGTCGGCCCGCCCATCGAACGCATTCAGGCCGTCGGCATCGACCACCATCGGAGTCTTCGTGCCTGCCACCAGCTGCCGCACGACTGCACCTGCTTCGCCGCGCTGCGAAAGTCCCGGCCCCACAGCCACGACCGTAATCCGCTTCAGCATGGCCTCCAGATGTTGACCTTGGACATTTGCCAGCGCGATCGCGCCTTCAGGACCCTCCTCCAGCGGCATCACCATCAGCTCCGGCGTCACACCGGCGACAACGTCCACCACGCTCCTCGGAACCCCGGCGGTCACCAGTCCTGCTCCCGTCCTCAACGCGGCCAACGAAGCCATTCCCGGCGCACCCGCCGTTCCATAGCTTCCTCCAATCACCAGCACATGCCCGAACTTTCCCTTGTTGGAGTTCGGTCCCCGCGGCTTCTCCGCAACCGCCTTCGAGCCTCCCGTCCAGCTCAGACCATCTCCCTCAGGAATCGCCTCCTCTGGCGATCCAATCTCAGCTACCACCACCGGCCCGGCGGTCATGTAGCCGAACACGTGGGCCAGCTTGGGAGCCGTAAACGTCACAACACCATCGGCTCGAAACGCCCCTTCCACCGTCTGCTCCGTCGAGTCCGCATCCCACCCGCTCGGTACATCCACCGCAATTACCGGAATCGAGAGCGGATTTACGAGGTTCCGCGCAGCAGCCGCAAGCCCCCGCAGCGGAGGACGGAATCCCGTCCCCACCAGTGCATCCAGCAAAAGGTCAGCGCCGGGCTTCGCTCCCGTCTGGATCACTCCAGTCTCCTCGAAGGCCCGCTTCAGCCCCTCCTCGTCCGTCACCTCGTGGACGACCACGCTGCTCTCCTCGCGCAGCCGAGCCAGCGCAGCGGCCGCCTCTCCCTTCACCTCTTCGGAGCGGCCCAGCAAAATCACACTCGCGGCGACTCCCGCAGCCGAGAGCACCCGGGCCGCGACCAACCCATCGCCGCCGTTATTTCCCTTGCCGCACAACCCCACAATCCGTTCCGCTTTTGGATATCGGCGCCTTGAGAACGTCGCGACAGCCTGCCCCGCGGCCTCCATTAACACGCCCAACGGAGTATTGAACTCCTGCACGGTTCGGCGATCCGTTTCACCCATCTGGGCGGCTGTGAGAACTCTCATTCCACCCTTCTACCCCATCGGGACCGCCCAGGCAAAACTCGTCGCCGCAGTTTTTCCCACAGAGTGCCCTCCAAAATGAAAAACCCTGCACACTCGCAGGGTCTCTCTTCGAATTTCAGATTCTGTCTACTCGGAGCCGCCCAGCGCTCCCGAAGCCTCCTGCGTCTTCGGGTGGAAATAGCTCTTGTCCCACAACGCGCGGTAGAACTGCCCCGTCAGCTCTGCGGCCTTGGGTCCAAAGGTTGGCCGTCCGCCCTCCAGGAAGAACACCGTCACAATCCGTCCATTGGGAGTGTCCGCATACGAGCCGAACCATCCAAACCGCGTTCCGTTGTTCGAGCAGGTCCCCGTCTTCCCCATCACAGGAAATTCGCTGAAGTTCGCTCGCAGCGACCGTGCCGTGCCATACATCACCGCGCCCTGCATCCCGTCGACAATCTCCGGAATCAGCGGAGCGATATTCAACTGGCGCTTCACCCGCGGCTGAAAGGCAGCAATGTCGATCCCGTTCTCCGGGTGCTGCAGATAATAGAGCGTTCCCCCGTTGGCAATCGCCGAGACAAGCGCACCCAGTTGCAGGGGGGTCATCGAAACGCTCTCGCCAAACGAGCACATCCTGCCTACGCCGCCCAGCTTCGCCGGCAGCACTTCGTCAGGATAAGTGCCCAGTTGCTCGCCCTGGATGTTGTATCCGGCCAGCTCACCCAGGCCAAACTGATTGGCGTAGTGCTTTACCCGCTCGAATCCAAGCGATCGGCCCAGCGTCTCAAAGTACGCATTGTTGGAATGAGCCAGGGCCTCTGTCAGGGTCAGCCGGTACCTTCCACCGAGATTGACCGGCGTATCCCGCTTGACGATTCCTTCTTCGAGAGCCGCCAGCGCGACCGTCAGCTTGATCGTCGAGCAGGGCTCGGCGCCACGCGAGAGAGCCAGTTTCTGGTTCACCATCGCCAGAATCCTCCCACTCGAAGGATCGATCGCCAGCGCGGTGCCGTTCATGTTCCCCAGCGCTTCGATCGCCGCCGCGCGAACAATCGGGTCTTCCCCGTCCGTCACATCTCCCAGCGTAAGGTTGTCGGCAAAGGAGCTCGCAGAGAAGCGTTCATAATAGCGGGTTCGGCGCACCGCAAGCTTGGTTCGTGCTCCACGCCGGCGTCCGGAGACAGTCTTCTTCACAACCTTCTTGCCGGCCCTCTTCGACGACGTGGTCGTCTTTTTCGCCGCCACACGGGTTGTCCCTGCGGAGTGATGCTTCACACTCCCCGAGGAGGTAATGGCCCACACCTCGCCCACTGAACCCATAACCAGGCTCAGAAGGACTCCACCGATAACCCTTACCCATTTAGACACCGGGCGCTCCTACACGTTCCAAACCGTAACCTGCAATCAAGTTGCCATCCTCTGGCAATAAACCTAAGAACATCTTAAAAGAATGCCCGTCACTCTAACATGCTACTTCCATGCTACGTCGCATCCGCAATCCTGCGGGGCAAAATCTAGTGTCCTCGCCTCAAAAAGGCGGGAATATCCAGCTCGTCCGGGTCCGCGGAATCGGCCTGCGCCACCACGGATCCACCGAACGGAGTGTGCGCGCCGGACTCCGCAACCGGAACATTTAATTGGGCGTTCTCCGACGGAGTGAAGTAGACACCTTCGCGCAGGCCCGTCTCCATTCGAACCGGTTCATGCGTTGCATGCGGAGCTGCCTGCCGCCCCTGCGTGCTCCGGAAGAAATCGTCGTCGAAGACCGACGCAGGAACCGGAACCAGCTGCGGCCTCTGCTCGGCGCCTGCTCCAGGCCCCCCTGCAACAGCCTCCGGTGCCGGGCTGGACTCACCACGCTCCGAGATCGCCGGGGCCGAAACCGGCCGCTGCACCTGATCGTCGCTCAGGAACCTCGCAGGGGTCGCACGCGACATCGAGATACGCGGCTCGATCGGAACATCGTACCGAACCGTAGGCAGGGTCGCCTCCGACAGCATCCGCTCGCGTCGCGCCGGCATCTCCTGCTGCTTGAACCCCGTAGCAATCACGGTGATCTTCACGTCTTCGCCCATCGTCTCGTCCTGCACGGCGCCGAAGATGATATTCGCATCCTCGTGCGCGGCGTTCTGGATGATCGTCGAGGCCTCGTTCACCTCGCTCAGCTTCAGATTGCTCGAGCCCGTGATGTTAATCAGAATTCCGCGCGCTCCATCGATCGCGCCCGACTCCAGCAGCGGCGAAGCCATGGCCGCCATCGCGGCTTCGACCGCACGGTTCTGCCCCGAGCGCATCGCCGTTCCCATCACGGCGTAGCCCATTCCCGCCATCGTCGTCTTCACGTCCGCGAAGTCGCGGTTGATCACGCCCGGAATCGTAATGATGTCCGAGATCCCCTGTACGCCCTGACGCAGCACGTCGTCGGCGATGCGGAAGCTCTCGAAGAACCCGGCGTCCTTTGCCACCGCCAGCAGCTTCTCGTTCGGGATCACGATGACCGTGTCCACCGATTCCAGCAGCTCCTGCATGCCGCGCTCGGCCTGCATCATGCGCCGCTTGCCCTCGAACCCGAACGGCCTCGTCACCACGGCAACCGTCAGCGCGCCCATCTCGCTGGCCAGCGAGGCGATCACCGGAGCCGCGCCCGTCCCTGTTCCTCCGCCCAGACCCGCCGTCACAAAGACCATGTCCGCGCCCTCGAGCGCCTCGATGATCTTGTCGGAATCCTCGAGCGCTGCCCGCCGGCCCACATCCGGATTCGCGCCCGCGCCCAGCCCGCTGGTCAGCTTCACCCCAAGCTGCAGCTTCACCGGGGCATTCGAGACCGTCAGCGCCTGCACATCCGTATTCGCCGCGATAAACTCGACGCCCTCGACCTTGGCCGCAATCATACGGTTGACAGCGTTGTTGCCGCCGCCGCCGACGCCAATCACCTTGATCTTCGCCCCGCGCGGGACCTCGTCGTGATAATGGATGCGGATGTCGTCTTCAGGCAGATTCGGCATAGATACAGTGCTCCTTCGCTAACCCAATTCTCACATCATCCCCACTTCGAAAACATCCACGTTTTCCACTCCCCGTACCATCGCTGGTTCAACTTCCGCGTGTCGCTCCTGCGAGCAGCCAGCAGTCTAGAAGCTTCCTGCAAAGATCGACTTCAGCTTCGACCGCAGCCCCTGTTCTTCGCTCGCCTTCCTCACCTGCGTCCGGTGGGTGTACAGCAGCATCCCGATCATCGCCGAGAACTCAGGCTTCGCCAGCTCCTCCGGCATGCGCGACAACGGCACCGGATATCCGATCCGCGCCGGGACCCGCAACAGACTCTCCGCGTTGTCCAGCAGACCGGAGATCAGCGAGCCTCCACCGGTGAAGACGCAGCCTGCTCCCAGCGCCTCCAGCACGCCTCCCTGCCGCAGGTTGTCGCGCATCATCGTAAACAGCTCTCTCGCCCGCGGCTCCAGGACCTCCGCCAGGAATCGCTGCCGCACCATCCGCGCCGGCTGCCCTCCCGAGATCGCAAGATCGCCGCCCACCTCGATCTCGTTCAGCTGGGGAACCGCCGTCACCACGCAATGGCCAAACGTCTTCTTCAGGTACTCGGCCTCTTCCACCGTCACATGCAGCCCAACCGCGAGATCGTTCGTGAAGTGATCGCCTCCGATCGGCAGCACCGCCGTGTGCGCCACCGAGCCCTCAAAGAACACCGCCAGCTCCGTCGTGCTCGATCCGATATCGGCGATGCACACACCCAGTTCGCGCTCATCGGCGGAGAGCACCGCCTCTGCCGACGCAATCCCCTCGTACACCGTGTCCGTCACCTCGAGCCCGGCGCGATTGGCGCACGTAATCACGCTCTGCGCCACGCCCCCCGAGCACGTGGACAGGTGCAGGTTCACCTCCAGCTTGTTCCCCACCATCCCGATCGGGTCATGAATCCCCGGCTGGTCGTCGAGGATGAACTCCTGCGGCAGAAGGTGCAGCACCTCACGATCCGCCGGAAGCGCCACGTTCCGCGCGCGGTCCACCGCCGCCCTCACCTCTTCGCGCGTGATCTCGCGCATCCGGCTTCCAAGGCTGATGCCTCCACGCGAGTTCATCCCGCGCACATGCGTCCCGCCAATCCCCACCACGGCCGTCTCAATCGCCGCCTTCGCCGTGCGCTCCGCCGTCAGCGCCGCGCGGTTGATCGCCTCGGCCGCCGGCCCCAGCTCCGCGATCAGCCCCTTGCGCATGCCCTTCGATGGCTCGACGCCGTGCCCGCGATAGCGCAGCACACCATCGTGCAGCTCCGCCACCAGCACGCAGCTCTTGGTGCTTCCTGCGTCCAGTACCGTTATCAGATTCTCCGGCTTCTGAGTCTTCATGAATGAGCCACCTGCGGCGGATGATACTTCACCTCTATACTCGAGCCCGGCCCTGCTTCCGTTGCTGATCTCTTCGGATGAACCCAAAACGACTCCCCATCTGCCTTCAACATCGGCGCCGGCGGTGCCGACGATTTGGTCTCCGTCACCCCACGCCTTACAGGAGCACCCGGCTTTGCAGCAGCACTCTTTTTCGCGGCCGGTTTCTTCCCTTTCGCGACTGGCTTTGCTACCGCCTTACTCTTCGGCGCACCATGCGTTCCCGCAGCCGTCCGGCTGCTCACCGCGCCCTTGTCATGCGGCGAACCTCCCGCTGCGGAGGCTATAGCAGGCTTGGCGACATCCGTCCCCGGAGCCTGCTGCTCTCCGACCACCGGAGCCGCCGTGCCCGGCTGCATCTCCAGAACCACCTGCCGCTCATACCGCATATCCACCGAGGCCAGGTGAGGATACAGCCTCCTCCACTCCGGAAGATGTTCCTCGAACTTCTTATACCGATCCAGGAAGTCGTCCTCGCCGAAGTGCACCATCACCTCGCCGCCCTTGTCCTGAACCACAGCCCGCACGTCCTCCGGGCTCGACAGGTCCACCTCGCTCAGCTTCTCCGAGATCTTCTCCCCGCCTCCGTCCAGATCGCTCGTGAACCGCTCATACAGCTTCATCCGCGCCGCCCGCAGCGACAACGGATCCTTCGCCTCCAGTCCCATCACCACCGGAAATGAGTAGTGCATCTTCCCGCGCGCATCCGTCGGCATGTCCAGCAGAACACCGCTCGTATCCACCAGCCCGATGCGATTTCCCTGCCGCACAAACGCTACCGGCGTCCGCTCCGTGACCGCCACGCGCAGCCGGTTCGGCAGCAGCCGCATCACCGTCGCATGCGCCACCCACGGCAGCTCCTCCAACTCGGCCTTCCGCTCCGTCAGCGGAACCCGAAAGATGTTGCGCTCAATATCCTCTCCAAAAAGGCTCACCAGCTGCCCCCGGCTCACATGCGCGTTGCCCTCGGTCTCGATAGCCGTCGCCGAGGAGATCATGAACCGCTCATCGTGCAGAATCGCGTTCCGAGCCAGCATCCACAGCGCCGCACATAGACCCGCAACCGTCAGCACTGCGGCAACCGCCGCGAACTTCCCTCCCCGCGATCGGGGAAGCCCACCGCGCAGCTTGACCCGCACGCCGTTCTGCCGCCTCCGTGCCGGCAGCGCGTCGTCTTCGAACTCGTCTTCGTAGTCTGTAAACTCGCGGGCCATCATCCTCTTCGGCGCAGACGATTCTCTTCGAGGCCGGACCTCCTCCGAAGCAGACAAAGGCTCCGGCGCCTCCAGCACCGCCGTTCCGCGCTTCGAAGATTCGTCACCACTTCGCAAACCCGAGCAGGGCCGCGAGAATCGCCATTTTGACTATATCCCGCAATCCCGCCCCTCTCGCCTGTCAAACTTTATGCTTGTACCCTTTCAGGAACTCACCCCGCTGTCTCTCCCACCTTTCTGCTATGCCGTGGGTAAGACCTGTGCTAAAAGCCAGCCACACCGGCTCGTTCCTGCAACCGAGGGCTACTCTCCCAACCGGGCTACTCTTCCAACCGCTCCAGCAGCATCCCGGCCGCCTGGGAGACACTGCCCGCGCCCATCGTCACGATCACGTCCCCCTCCCGTGCCTCCCGCGCCAACGCCTCCACTGCCTCCGCCATCGACCCCGCGTACTCCACACCCTCGCGCCCAACCGCATTTGCCAGCGCCTCTCCGCTCACACCCGCAATCGGCGCCTCGCTCGCCGCGTAAATATCCAGAATCTCCACCCGGTCCGCATCTCCAAACGAGTCCGCGAACTCCCGCATCAGCTCCCTGGTCCGCGAATAGCGATGCGGCTGAAACAGCACCAGAACCCTGCCGTAGCCGCACTCCCGGGCCGCCCTCAGCGTGGCCAGAACCTCCGTCGGATGATGTCCATAGTCGTCCACCACCGTCACCCCGCGCACGGTCCCCTTCACCTGAAATCTGCGCTCCACTCCGCGAAACCCGTCCAGTCCCACCACAATCTGCTCCGGCGCTACCCCCAGCAGCATTCCAATCGCCACCGCCGCCGTCGCGTTCATCACGTTGTGCTTTCCCGGAACATGCAGTGCAAACGGGCCCAGCACCGCCCCCCGGTACCCCACCTCAAAGCGCGAAAAGCCCTGCCCGTTTTTCTCCAGCATCGTCACGCGAAAGTCCGCCTCCCCGCTCTCTCCATACGTGTAGAGTCGCCGTCTCACCTTCGGCAGAACCCCTCGCAGCAAGCCGTCGTCCACGCAGGCCACCGCCGCCCCATAGAACGGAACCCTGTCCATGAACTCCACAAATGCGGACTCCACGTCCGCCATATCCCGGTAACAGTCCATGTGCTCCCGGTCCAGGTTCGTCACTACTCCCAGCACCGGCGACAGCTTCAGAAACGACCGGTCGCTCTCGTCGGCCTCCGCCACAAGGTAGCGGGAGTTTCCCAGCCGCGCATTCGACCCCAGCGCATTCACCCGTCCGCCCACCACCACCGTCGGGTCCAGCCCCCCTGCCGCCAGCACCGACGCCACCATGCTCGTCGTCGTCGTCTTGCCGTGCATGCCCGCCACGGCGATCCCATACTTCAGCCGCATCAGCTCCGCCAGCATCTCCGCCCGCTGGATCACCGGAATCTTCTGCGCCCGTGCCTCCAGAACCTCCGGGTTGCCGGCGCTCACCGCCGAGCTCGTCACCACCACATCGCTGCCCGCGGCATTTGCCGCCGCGTGCCCCTCGAAGACGCGCGCCCCCAGGCCCACCAGCCGCTCCGTCACCGCCGACCGCCGCAGGTCGCTCCCCGAGACCGTATACCCCATGGTCAGCAGAATCTCCGCGATCCCGCTCATCCCGATGCCGCCAATCCCAATAAAATGAATACGAAGCGAGGGCGCAAAGAAAAGAGGAGCAGGGGGAGCAACAGTGACAGTCATGAATCCACTCTAGCAGCGCGCCCTGCGCATCCAGCGAAGCCCTTCGGAACCCAAAACTACCCCCTCGACCACAAACTCTACCCCTTGGGGTGTCCTCCTGAGCGAAGCCACGCATCTACCCCCCTCGGGGTGTCATCCTGAGCGAAGCCACGCAGTGGCGGAGTCGAAGGATCTGCGGTTCCTCTCCATTCCGCAAATACGCCCCTGAGAAAACACCCCAGAATCATTAAAAGAAAGACACTGAATCCTCATTCACATGACGCAACCAAACCTTACAATTAGGGTCTAAACTACTGAGTGCCTGATCCGCATGGCAAAACGGGCAGGAACCTCAGCCGATCATCCGCGAAACCCCGCGCGTTTGGGCAAAAACGAAGGATCTTCGGCGAAGGCAGGCAATGAACCTCTCCCGCAAAATTCGAATCTCTCTTCGAAACTCTCTAGGAACGGCCGTACTCGGAACAGCAGTCTTCGCCGGCGCAGCATTCTTCTTCGCTACGCCCGCTCAGGCACGAGTCTTCGTCTCGGTTGCAATTGCTCCTCCCGCAATCCCCGTCTATGCTCAGCCTGCCATGCCAGGCGATGGTTACATCTGGACCCCGGGCTACTGGGCCTGGACCGGAGAGGGCTATGAATGGGTTCAAGGTGCCTGGGTTCAGCCGCCTTACGTCGGTGCGCTCTGGACTCCCGGCTACTGGGGTTATGGCACAGGCGGCTATCTCTGGAACGCCGGTTACTGGGGTCAGAATATCGGCTACTACGGCGGCATCAACTATGGCTTCGGCTACTTCGGCGTAGGCTTCTACGGCGGCTACTGGGGTGGCGGACGCTTCTGGTACAACCGCTGCTATAACACCTTCGGTCCTGGATTCCGTGGCGGCTACGTCTACAACCGGCCTTACGCCGGACACTTCGATGGACGCCCCGGCGGGTCGAGCTGGGCGAACCGCGGCAACTTCGCCGGAAATCGCGGCTCGTACTACAACAACCGTGGCAACAGCTTCGGACAAAGCAGCCGGAATGGCTTCGGAAACTTCCGCGGAGCCACAAACGTCTCGACGGGCCGCAGCAACTACGGCGGGATGGGTGCAAATGGCCGCGGCAACTTCCAGGGAGCCAACGGCGTCCAGCAGCGCAACTTTGCCGGTTCGAGCCAGAACCTCGGCAACCGCAGCTTCTCCAACCCCGGCCAGAGCTTTGGAAATCGTGGAGGCCTCTCCAGCGCCCAGGCCCGGCCCAGCTTCGGAGGTAACTCCGGTGGCTTCCGTGGCAACAGCGCCGGTAACTTCAGCGGCGGTTCCCGTGGCGGATTCCGTGGCGGCGGTGGCGGCGGATTCCGTGGCGGCGGTGGCGGCGGTGGATCCCGCGGCGGCGGCGGCGGTGGCGGACGTCGCTAAACCACGATCCTCCAGATAAATCCTTGCGGGCTGAGACAAAAATCTCAGCCCGCTTTCTTGGTCCGCCTTGCCTCCCCAAAACCTCCCCACGGCCGTCATTCTGAGCCGAAGGCGAAGAATCCCAGTATTTCTTTGCAGGATCTCAGAAGCGAAAGCTCAAACCGGCCTCGCGAAAGACACCGCTTTATCCTCTAGCCTGTATCTCCAGCCTTCGCCTACCCTTGCTCGCCACACTTTCGGAATGCGCCCATCTTCATCCGCGCATCGTTGGCTAAGCACGGGCAACCTGTCGGCCATGCGTCTCTCAACAACCCAAGCCCCCCAAAAGTGTCCTCTCGACCGAAGGCCCGCAGGGCCGAAGTGGAGAGACCTGCGTCTCACCACTCTCAATCCAGGCACTGAGAACGGGAGCGCCGTGTGCCCATCTTCGCGACAGTTTTATCGTCGCTAAGGGTGGGGCATTCGAGCGAAGCTCGACCCGCCTTGCCTCCCCAAAACCTCCCCCACGGCCGTCATTCTGAGCCGAAGGCGAAGAATCCCAGTATCTCTTTTGCAGGATCTCGGAAGCGAAAGCTCAAATCGGCCTTGGGAAAGACACCGCTCTATCCTCTAGCCAAGGTGCCTATCTCCAGCCCTTCGCCTACCTTTGCTCGCCACACTTTCGAATGCCCTCATCTTCATCCGTCCCACAAACGCATCGTTGGCTAAGCACGGCAACCTGTCGGCCTTGCGTCTCTCAACAACCAAGCCCCCAAAAGTGTCATCTCGACCGAAGGCCGGCAGGGCCGAAGTAGAGAGACCTGCGTCTCACCACGCTCAAACCGCGGAATACCCTTCCCAGGCAACAACTCGAGCCAGAAACGCGCCATAAAAACCTGTCAAGACCTTATCCCACGCAACTACCAGAAAACAGGACACATAAAGTGGTAATAAATCACTTGACGCACATGTTAATTTGGCGTAGGCTTTATTTATGAATGAGCTACGCACATTACAGCAAGCGATTGTGTACTTTAGCGATGCTGACCGTGCTTTTCAGTACGCTTTGAACTTCCGTTGGCCAGACGGTCTGGTTTCCTGCCCCCGTTGCGGTTCTGAGAAGCATTCCTTCATCAAAACTCGCCGGATTTGGTTCTGCTACGGCTGCGATAAGCAGTTCTCTCTCAAGGTTGGGACAATCTTTGAAGATTCCGCCATCACCCTTGATAAATGGATGCTGGCAATGTGGATGCTGGCGAACTGCCGTAATGGCGTTAGCTCCTATGAACTGGGAAGGACAATAGGCGTCACGCAGAGAAGTGCATGGTTTATGCTCCACCGCATCCGCGAAGCAATGAAGGACGATAAAGCCTCCAAGATGGGCAGCAATGAAGGCGGAGAGGTTGAAGTAGATGAGGCTTATGTCGGCGCAAAGGTGAAGAACATGCACCATAGCCGCAAGGTCAAAATACAGAACGAACTATCGAAAGTTCCGGCATGGAAAAATACGACTCGCTACGCTGGCAAGACGCCCGTGATGGGAATATTTGACCGCACCAGCCGTGAGGTTAGAGCTAAGGTTGTTCCCAACACCCGCCGCGAGACTTTGCAGAAAGAGATTCTTAACGGTATCAACTTCGGCTCACGTATCTATACCGATCAGGCTGTAGCGTATGACGGGCTGAAAGCCAAATACGTCCATGAAACGGTCAACCATGCTGACGAATACGTCCGTGGTCAGGTACATACAAACTGCCTTGAAAACTTCTGGTCGCTGATGAAGCGAAATCTGGCAGGAACCTATGTTGCAGTAGAACCGTTCCACCTTGACCGCTATTTGGATGAACAGATGTTCCGCTTCAACAATCGCCAGAACAAGACGGACGTACAGCGTTTCAACAAGGCCCTATCGCAGGTGGCAGGCAAGCGGCTTACATACGATGAGCTGACCGGCGCTGGCAGTGCTACCTCACACTGAGTGGCGGCAAGGACGCGGGAAACGTAAGCACTAGTCCTTGCTGGCTTTCTTCGCCTTACGCTCTGGCTTTGCCTTGGATTTAACGGTAGATTTAGGGGCACGAAATAGCTTAGTCGCCAACTTCTCGAATCGCTCTTTTGCTTCCGGGCCTTCGTGGTATTCGTGTTTCATAATGTCCTCAAAGAATAAGAATAAACAAGCTATAGATCCAACCAACAAGGCCGACGGTTGCGGCAATGGCACCGGCACGCTCTCTCCTGCACCTACGAAGGTTGAACCATCCCCAAGACAGACAGATGAACGAAGCAGCGGCAATGAAAATTCCACTCCAACGTGGAAGATATGGGTAGAGTCTTGACGCTTGCAGGGGTAGCTGTTGCTGCTGTTTGTGCTTCTGTTCAGGCTTCTCAATCTAAAGAGAGTGTTCAAGCGGTAAGGGATCAGACCGCTTCCCAAAATAGGCCTTGGGTTGGAGTTGACACAAAAGGATCGTCTTTCGACCAACCCATCGACGGGCAGCCACTTAAATGGCAGATTTACTTTCGCAATACCGGTGGAGGTCCTGCGCTTAATGCGCGTTGGCACCTTATCGTGGATGTCGCCGAGAATGATTCTTACAATATGAGTGCGTTCCAAAACAGAGTTGAGAATTTGGTCACCGATCAAACGCAATTCACCCTCTTCCCGGGAGAAGAACTCCCGAACATCGACAAGGGGGTTATGTTCCTTAAACTGGGTACGAACGAGCGTATTAAATCCTACGAGAATAGGGTCATCATTGGAGGAAAGGTTACCTACAAAGACCAATTTGGAAAACCTCACATCACCATATTCTGTCGCCTGTACAACCCGCCTCGTGCCAATTCGTCCGGCGGGTTGAGCACATGCAAGGACTTCAAAGAAACAGCAAACTAAAGCAAGAACACACACTGCCCTGTCACGGTAAGTCATACGTTACCGCCTCCATGCATGTGCGTCAAGTGATTTATTACCCATAAAGTTGCCGATTAGATCCACTCCATCGCGTACCCTGAAAGTAGGGCATTCAAAGTCGGCGACCAAAAGAAAACAAAATAAGCCCCATAGAATCAATATTTTGACCCTTAACCCATCTCTTATCAATATTTTGCGAGACGAAAAACGCTTAAGTCAATGAAAACAGAATACTTATAGAAACAAGGGGAGGGGGTCCTAGGAAGCCAGCCCAGCCGCGATTCCGGCGATCTCCCGAACTGCACCCGGGTGGGCCAGGGCCCGCGCCCGCTGTCCCATCTCGATGCGCCGCCGATCGTCTGCCAGCAGTCCGGAGAGCACCCCAAGCAGCCGCTCCTCGGTCAGCTCCGCCTCAACGATCAGCTCCGCGGCTCCCGCAGCCACAAACGCCTCGGCGTTCTTCCGTTGGTGATCGTCGGCAGCCTGGGGAAACGGAATCAGCACCGCCGCTCGTCCCGCAGCCGCAACCTCGGCGACCGAGCTCGCTCCGCCGCGACACAAGATCAGATCCGCCGCAGCAAACTCCGCCGCCATGTCGTCGAGATAAGGAGTCACAGTTAATCGTTCGAAGCCAATACCAGCGTGCACATACGCGGCAGAGGTGGTCTGTCCGTGTCGTGCGCCCGTCTGATGAACGACGGTCAACTCAGGAAACTTCTTGAGCAGTCGTCCCATGATCTTCGGCATCGTCTCATTCAGCACGCGTGCCCCCTGGCTCGCGCCGAAGACAAGCAGTCGCTTCGGCTGTCCCGCAATCTTCGGAGCGATTGCGAAAAACTCCGGCCGCACCGGCGTTCCCGTCACCCGGGCATTGCGAAAGTACTTCGTTGTCTCTTCAAGATTCACCGCCGCGGCGTTTACGTGCTTGCCCACCAGCCGGTTCGCTAATCCCGGAACCGCGTTCGGCTCAAAGGCCAGCGTCGGAACCCGCAGCAGGATCGCAGCCATCATCGCCGGCCCCGAGGCATACCCTCCAACCCCGACGACGACGTTCGGACGAAAACTTCGCAGCAGCTCGACACAGCGCAGAACTCCGAGTGGAAGATCGAAGATGGTCCGCGCCCGCGTCGCCAGGCTCACATTCTTGAGCTGACCGACCTTGATCAGCTCCAACGGAAAACCGGCCTCGGGAACCAGCCGGGTCTCAAGTCCTCGCGCCGTTCCGACGAAGCGCACCTCGGCGCCGTGGGTATCGCGAAGCTCCCGCGCAATCGCGAGAGCCGGAACCACGTGTCCTCCGGTTCCGCCTCCTGCAATCAGCACTCGCAGAGCCTCCGCCACCTCAGTCGATCTCGCGAGTGACGTTCAGCAGAACGCCCATACTCGCCAGCATCACGAACAGCGACGTTCCACCGAAGGAGATAAACGGAAGCGTAATGCCTTTGGTCGGAAGCAGAGCAATGACAACGCTCATATTGAAGAACGCCTGGATCAGCACCGTCGACGTAATTCCAAACGCCAGGAAACGCGCAAACGGATCGGTAGAGAGATAAGCCGCACGCAAACCGCGATATCCGAGAGCGATAAACAGCACGATGATCAGCACCGCGCCGATCAGACCAAGCTCTTCGCAGACGTTTGCGAAGATAAAGTCGGTGTGCGGCTCCGGAAGATAGAACAGCTTCTGTCGCCCTTCCATCAATCCCAGACCGTGCAGACCACCGGTTCCCACGGCGATCAGCGACTGCAGGATGTGGAAGCCGGTTCCGCGCGGATCGGCCTCGGGGTTCACGAACGCCAGCATTCGCGCCCTCCGCCACGGCACACGGAACAACATGTAGTAAAGAACCGGCGCCGAGCACAACAGGCCGATTCCAAGATACTTGACCTGCATCCCCGCCAGATACAGCATCAGCGCCGTCACCGCGGCGCAGACCATCGCGGTTCCCAGGTCAGGCTCCTTCAGGATCAGCGCAACGAACAGCAGCGGCGGAAGCGCAGCGCGAAGGATCGTGCCGCGCCAGTCTTCCATCTTGTGGATTCGCGTCTGCAGAAAGTACGCGAGAAACAACACCAGCGTAGGTTTCGCCAGTTCGGACGGCTGAAAGCTTGCAAACCCGAAGCGGAACCAGCGATGCGTATTATGCGAATCGCGCATCGCGAAGACGCCAAGCAGCAGCACCATGGTGACGGCCACCGCTGTAAAGACAAATTTGGAATTGTTATAGCGGCGATAGTCCACCCGCATCAACAGCGCCAGCGCGATCATCCCCATCACCGCCCACATGCCCTGCCTGAGCATGTAGGGATAAGGCGATCCCGTCTGCGCCTTCGCCATGACGGCCGACGCGGAAAAGACCATCACCAGGCCAAACAGCACCAGCAGCAGCACCACTCCGAAGAGCCACTTGTCCACTCCAACTCTCTTCGCCATGCCTGCACTTCCTGCTGCTAACTCAATTCGTGGACGAGCTTCCGGAAGGTTCGCCCACGGTGCTCATAGTTCTCAAACTGATCGAAGCTCGAACACGCCGGAGCCAGAAGAACCACATCACCGGGGACTGCAGCCTTTTGGGCCTCGCGAATGGCCACGTCCATCGTTCCCGCTCCCACCATCTTCACGACTCCGTGCAGCTCGCGCTCAATCTTTTCCGCGGCTGAACCAATCGTATAAACAGCCTTGACCCGTTGCCGGAGCAGCGGGCCGAGCAAGGTATAGTCCGAATCCTTGTCCTTCCCTCCGAGGATCAGGTGAATCCGTCCAGGAAACGCTTCAATCGCCTTCATCGCCGCGTCCACGTTCGTCGCCTTCGAATCGTTGAAATATTCGACTCCCTGTACGGTGCTGACGAACTCCAGCCGATGCTCGACTGCCTTGAAACCTGCAACCGAACGACGAATCGTCTCCGCGGGGACTCCGGCGAGACGAGCCGCACACACAGCGGCCAGCACATTCTCCACATTGTGCGCGCCCTTCAGCGATATCTCCGCGACCGGCATCACCGGCTCGGCCTTCGCCCCCTCACGAGGAACGAACACAATGCTCTCCCCGTGAACGAATGCTCCCTGCTTGATCGGCCTGCGCGAGCTGAACCAGAAGATCTGCGCCTTCGTCTTTGCCGCCACCATCTGCGTAGGCTTGTCCTCGGCATTCAGCACCAGAAAGTCCTCAGCCCGCTGCTGTTCCGTTATGCGAGCCTTCATCGCAGCATAGTTTTCGAAGTTTCCATGCCGGTCCAGATGATCGGGAGTAATGTTGAGTACCACTGCGATCCATGGCCGGAACTGCTCAATGGTCTCCAACTGAAAGCTCGAAATCTCGAGCACGCTCACGGTCTCGTCCGTGCTCTTCGAAACCAGCTCGATCAGGGGCGTTCCAATATTTCCACCGACTAATGTCTCTCGACCGCCTTCGGCAAGAATCCTGCCGACCAGCGTCGTTGTCGTGGTCTTCCCATTCGATCCGGTGATGGCAAGAATTCGTCCCTTCAGAAACCGGCTGGCGAGCTCGATCTCGCCGATCACAGGCATCCCGTAGCCGATGACCTGTTTCACCTCGGGTGTGTCGAGCGGAACGCCCGGAGAGATTACGATCAGGTCCTGACGGCGGAAGGTCAACAGGCCATGGCCTCCGCTCTCCACCATGATTCCAGCATCGAGCAGGGCGGGAATCTCGTTCGCCAACGCGACCGCGCTGCGCGCATCGCTGACTGTAACCCGCGCCCCCTGCTGGCGCAGAAACATTGCGGCAGCAATCCCTGACTTCCCCAGTCCCACCACCAGTACGCGTTTATTCTTCAGTTCCATAGGCGCTTCCAATCAGACCACAGCCGTTACCGCAACTTCAATGTTGTAAGCGCAAGCAGCGCGAAGATCAGCGCCACAATCCAGAACCGCGCAATCACCTTCGACTCGGACCAGCCAAGAAGCTCGAAGTGATGGTGTAACGGAGCCATCTTGAAGATGCGCTTCCCGTTGCGCAACTTGTAGCTGCCAACCTGCAGCATGACGCTAAGCGCCTCAAGAATGAACACACCGCCGATGAAGGGCAGAAGCAGCTCCTGCTTGATGGCAACCGCAACCGTTCCGATGGCGCCGCCCAGCGCAAGACTTCCCACATCGCCCATGAAGATCTCAGCCGGGTGCGCGTTGTACCAGAGGAATCCGATACTCGCGCCCACCATGGCCCCGCAGAAGACGGTCAGCTCACTCACCATGGGCATGCGCTGCAGTTCAAGATAGTCGGAGAAGACGACATGGCCGCTGACGTAGGTCAGCACGGTAAGGGCTCCCGCAGCGATGATGGTGCATCCGATGGCGAGCCCGTCGAGTCCGTCGGTCAGATTGACGGCGTTGCTCGCGCCAGCGATCACGATCATCACAAACACCACAAACGGCAGGAAGGCCAGCCAGTGCAGATGCGGAATCTGCCCCAGCCACTCCCAGACCAGGTCGGGGCGGAAACGCTTGAAAAACGGGAACATCAACTTGGTGGAGTAGTTACCATGGCTCTGTAGATGCAGCAGAGCGATCGCAACTCCTGCACTCACGAGCATCTGCAAGCTGAGCTTCGCCCGCGCGGTAAGACCGAGGTTGCGGCGATGAATCACCTTGATGTAGTCGTCCGCAAAGCCAATCGCGCCAAAGGCCAGCGTCGAAAGCATCACCAGCCACACAAACGGATTTGAAAGATCGGACCACAACAGCGTGGGCACCAGGATGGAAATGCAGATCAGCACGCCGCCCATGGTTGGCGTCCCGCTTTTTTTCTGATGCGATTGCGGTCCTTCTTCGCGGATGTATTGCCCAATCTGGAACTCGCGCAGCCTCTCAATGACATAAGGGCCGATCAGCAGGCCAATCAGCAGCGCCGTCAGGCTCGCAAACACTGTCCGAAACGTGAGATAGCGAAAGATGCGAAACAGGCGAAAGTAGGGGAAGAGCTTCTGATACAGCAGCCAATAGAGCAAAACGTCCGCCTTCGAGTGGAATCCGCAGGATAGGCACGACTGACCGCGGGCTAAACGTTATCTTAACAGGCTGTCCGCGCCGCTTCTGTAGTTTTTCGTGCGCGAACCAAACTCACTCCGTTTCGGCCTTTCAATCTCCCAATCGTGCCAGGGCCTTCTCCAGGCGGACGCCGCGGGAGGCCTTGAGCAACACGACATCTCCGGCTCGCAGGTTCGAACGCATCCACTCCCCTGCCTGCTCAGGAGTTGCAACAAAGCTTGCGTCCCCGCCTGCAGCCAGGGCTCCATCCACCAGCGCCTGAGCCACGCCTCTTACACCGACCACCGTCGAGACGCCCTTCTCGGCCATCCTTCGCCCGCAGGCTTCATGCAGCGTGGCCGCTTCGGGTCCAAGTTCGAGCATCTCGCCGGCAATCGCGATGTGACGTTCTCCCGGCATCGCCATCAGGGCATCTACCATCGCGTCGAGAGCGCGAGGATTCGAGTTGTAGGAGTCGTTGATGAGGGTTGCTCCCCTCCATGACAAAATCTCGCCACGTTTATCGGAGGCCTGCAGCCCTCCCACAGCCGCCGCACATTCGTCCAGCGACATTCCACTCCGCAACCCGACTGCGATCGCCGCCAGCGCATTCAGCACGTTGTGACGTCCCAGCAGCTTCAGACGCACATACGCCCGTTCTCCGCCCGCGACCACATCGAAGTGGATACCTTCGATGCCGGCTTCCACTATCTTCGCGGCGCGCACCTGCGCATTCTCTCCAAGGCCGTAGAACACGGCGCGATCTTCCATCCCGCGGCCGAACTCCCTGACATAGGGATCGTCTGCGTTCAACACCGCGATTCCATTTGGAGGCAGGGATTCGACCAGCTCGTACTTCGCCCTGGCGATTCCGGCAAGGCCGTCGGGGAAGAATTCGACATGAACCGGAGCGACATTGGAGACGACGGCCCAGTCCGGCTCCGCGATCTTCGCCAGTGCGGCGATCTCTCCGGCGTGATTCATTCCCATCTCGATGACCGCGACTTCATGCTCGCGCTCGAGCTTCAGCAACTGCAACGGCAGACCAAAGGCATTGTTCAGGTTCCCTGCGGATTTGAGCACGCGAAAGCGAGCCGAGAGCACCTGGGCCACCGCCTCCTTCGTCGTCGTCTTCCCGGCAGAACCAGTCACGCCGATGACGCGTCCGGCCCAATCGCGGCGAACCGCATTGGCGAGACGCTGGAGAGCACTCAGAACGCAGTCTTCGCAATCGGCAACCCGTAGCAGCTTCGTCTCGTCCACGTCCGCCGGAATCAACCACCGGTTGCCCACTACGGCCGCAATAGCGCCATCGGCCAGCGCCGCAGCCACGAAGTCGTGGCCATCGAGTCGCTCACCCTTGACGGCAAAGAAGAGATCGCCAGCACCGATGGTGCGTGAGTCGATCGAATAGCCCAATGCCTCGGCTATGGTGTCGAAGATACCTTCAGCGTGAATCCAATCCGCGATCTGACCCAGGGTCAACTTCATCTCTCTCCTCTCAAGACACGCGCTGCAACAGCAGAGTCATCGAAGGGCACGGCGCCGCTTCGCAGAATCTGCATCTTTTCGTGCCCCTTTCCTGCGATCAGAACGATGTCTCCCTTATCTGCGGATCGGATCGCAATCTCAATGGCCGCTGCACGATCTTCTTCCACGATGGACTCCGTCCCTGTCTCCCGCAAGCCCACAAGAGCCTCGGCAACGATCGCTCCCGGCTCTTCGCTACGCGGGTTGTCACTCGTGAGCACTACCAGATCGCTTCCCTCGCCCGCCGCCCGACCCATGCGCGGACGCTTGGTTCGATCGCGATCGCCTCCGCAGCCAAACAATGTAATCACGCGACCACTGTGCTCTTTTACCAGCTCGCGAGCCAGCACGATGAGGTTCCGCAAGGCATCGTCGGTATGGGCATAGTCCACCACAACCGTCACACCGGTATCGGTCGGAACCACCTCGAACCGCCCCGGCACTTGGGCGCCCGTCTCTGCGGCCTGAGCAATCTGATCCAAAGTAAGGCCACGCGCCCACGCGGCCGCAGACGCCGCCAGCAGGTTGTAGATGTTCACGCGACCGGTGAGAGGAGACCTCACTTCCACAGCGCCATGAGGAGTTCTCATGCGCAAACGAGTCTCGCCTGCACGCATCCTGATCTCCTCCGCAAAGAAGTCCGCCGCAACGTCAAGTCCATAGCGCACCAGCTGGGATCGCTCGATTCTTTCAGCGATTCTCTGTCCGTAAGGATCGTCGACGTTGACCACGGCTACTCGCGGAGGCGGCGCGCCCACGCCCTCAAACAAGCGTGTCTTCGCGGCAAAATACCGTTCCATCGTTCCGTGGAAGTCGAGGTGATCCTGCGTGAGATTGGTAAAGATCGCAACATCGACGGGAAGACCCCAGACACGCTCCTGCTCGAGCGCATGGCTCGACATCTCCATCACCGCCTCGGTCGCGCCTGCTTTCGCGCCTTCAGAAAACAGCTCGAGCACATCGCGTGACTCCGGCGTCGTGTGGGGAGACTCCCGCACTTCGCCGGCGATATGCGTCTCGATGGTTCCAATCAGAACGCAGCTGCGACCCACGCTCTTCAACATCGCTTCCAACAGGAATGCCGTCGTGGTCTTGCCGTTGGTTCCAGTCACTGCGCTCAAAGCAAGATGTCGCTGCGGGTGCCCGAAGATCGCAGCACTGGCCTCAGCGAGTGCACGGCGGCCATACTCGACCAACGCAGCACCTGTGCCAGCGTGCTTTTGACGAAGCTTCTCATAGGCCTCAGGAGAGTCCGTCACCACCGTCACGGCTCCCTGCGATATGGCTTTGTCGATGAATTGATTTCCGTCCGCGGAGCCGCCGCGCATTGCGACAAACAGATCACCGCTCACGACACGCCGCGAATCGTACTGAACCCCGCGCACCGGCACTTCGCCTTCGGCAGACTGTATTACGGCGATCTCCCGAAGCACCTCGTTCCAATCCATATGTAGAGATTCTAAGCGTCCAGAGACGATGACTATCGCGCGAACCGAACGACGATCTCGGTTCCCGCAGGAACCATCGTACCGGGCGCGGGAGCCTGATCATGCGCGAGCCCGCTGCCAACCGGCTGTACCCGCAGACCCGCCTGGTCCGCGCGTTCTACGACAGTGCGCAGGGACCCTCCTTCGAATGAGGGCACGGCGACCCGATGACTCGCGTCCACGACAACACCGCCATCTCCGCGCATCTGTACCGCCGGCATGATTTTGGGACTAGCCGAAAGCGAGGCCTCCTGTGCATCCGGCGAAGGCGCACTCTTCGAGCGGAAGGTGGCAAGAACCTTCGCTGGAAGCAGGTTGAGAAGAGTGGAATCCTTGCCCTTCGCTGCCACGGCCGGCGACTTCTTTTCGGCCTGAGCTTCCGCGGCCTTTGCTGTAATGGCGGACTTGTCATCCGCCGCAAAGGCAGGTAGCGCGCCCGCGTTTGCCTGAGCACGCAGCGGATCGTCGGCGGGAAGATCGTTGATGTCGGCAAACATCTGATTGAGATCGGCTCCGTTATCTTCGAGCGAATCGTCGGCGACATCGTTTGCGGTGAGCATCGTCTGCTGCTCTTTCTTCGTCTTTAGCGGCTGATCATGAGGCACGCCGAGATACTCAAGCACCTCCTGCGCGACTTCGGCGAAGACCGGCGCGCTGGTCTCGCCGCCGTAGCGTGTTCCTACTGTCGGCGTATCGATGACGACGGCAACCGAGATTGCGGGGTTGCTGACAGGCGCGAAGCCCGCAAAACTGGCCACCAGCTTGGTATGCGAGTAGGTGTGAGTCACCGGGTCGACCTTCTGCGCCGTACCCGTCTTTCCAGCTGAGCTGTAACCATTGAGCGCGGCTTTTTTACCCGTCCCCTCGGTCACAATTCCCTGCATCATCATCCGCATCTTCGCGGAGGTCATCTCCGTGATCACGCGATGGGCTCCGTCGGGCAGCGTAGACGGAAGCTGGTTCGCAGGCCGGAAGGCCACAGGCCTCAACCTCGGATCGCCCTTGACCTGATCGGTCGACTGCAGCAGAACGTGCGGCGGCATGTAGACGCCACCATTGGCAATCGTGCTCACCATAGTTACAAGCTGAACCGGAGTTACGCCGATCTCCTGACCGATCGCCATGGAAAGGATGCTGGTCGAACCCCACTTCTTCGGATTGCGAAGAATGCCGCGTGTCTCGCTGGGAAGCTCGATCCCCGAGCGATCGCCAAAGCCAAAGGAGCGAATGTAGTCATAGAACTTCTGATTGCCCAGCTTCAACGCCATCTTCGCGGCGCCCACGTCGCTTGAGTGCTCGAGAGCATATTGCACCGTTACGCGTCCGAAGCGATCGCTGTGGTCATCATGCAGCGTGCGGCCGTACATCGTCATCGCGCCGAACTGGCAGTCCACAATATCGGTGGGCTGCACCCCGGCCGCATCGAGCGCCGCCGCGTAGGTCACCAGCTTGAACGTCGATCCCGGCTCATAGATGTCGCTCACCGCCAGGTTCTGCAGGACACTGGCATCCATATGCCGCTGATCGTTGGGATTGAACCGTGGCGCAATCGCAAGCGCAAGAATCTGTCCTGTGTGAGGGTCCTGCACAACCACCGTTCCGTGCGCCGCCTTCATCTTCTCCATCTGCGCGTCCAGAGCGCGCTCTGCCATGTACTGAATGTTCGCGTCGATCGACAACACCAGGTTTTCGCCCGGCATCGGCTGGCTTTCTTCGCTGCCCAGAATGTGGCGCTTCGCATCGACGGCGGTCATCACATGCCCCGGCGTTCCGTGCATCTCGTCGTCGAAATGTCGTTCGAGTCCGCCCAGCCCGGTATCGTCCGTGCCTACGTACCCCAGAACCTGCGCAGCGAGGTCGTTGTTGGGATAGAAGCGCTTGAACTCCTTCTGAAAATAGACACCCTTCAGGTTGAGCTCACGCACGCGGGTGGCGGTCTCGGCATCCACGCGCCTTGCCACCCAGGCAAAGTTTCGCGATGCGTTGAAGCGAGCGAGCATCTGCGGCTCAGAGGTGAAGTTGTCGTGCTCGTTATGTACGATCTTCGCCAGAATGTCCGCGGTAGAGGCTCGATTCTCACCCAGCTCGTTCGGAACAGCGTAGATGCTGTCGACGAGCACCGTCATCGCCAGTTCTTTGAGGTTACGGTCGTATAGCACACCGCGCCTGGGAGCTACCTCAAAGGTGCGCTGCTGCTGGCGGGCGGCCCGCTCGACAAAATCACCATGCCGAACCACCTGCAACCAAATGAGTCTTACACCGATCGCGGCGGTCCAAAAGACAAAAAACAACGCCACGTTGACGAACCGTATCCTCCGGATAGGAGCGGTCAGTGTCTGCCGTGGCGCCTTGTTCATGACGAATCTTCCAATCTCAAATTCTGCTTGCTACTGTCTCGCGTCGATACGGTCCTCTATCGAGGGGCCATCGCGGGAGCGTTTGCTTCGGCCCACACGGGAGCATTGGTTTCGCTTCCATCCGGCCGAACAACCTGGCCGGGCTGCGGCGCATCGAGCCCGAGCTGTTTGGCGATCTTGTCGATCCTCTCCGGATCGGTCAACTGCGCTTCATTGAGCCGAAGCTGGTGATTCTGCTCCCGCAACTGCTCCACCTGCTGCTTCTGGGCCTCGACGCGATAACCGATCTCGATGGCGAGAAAGTGCTGCCACACGTAGACCATCACCAGCACGAACAGCATGCTCATGACCACCGCGAACTGACGCATCTCGCGACGGCGCTCCGGATCGTCCGCCTTCACCAGCCGCGTGTTATCGAGGTGCTTGGCAAAGAAAACCTCAGGCGTCGGCCCACGGCGCGCCTTGTGCTGCGCCTCAAGCAGCGCACGATTGCGTTCTGCCACGGACTCGGTGCGACGCCGCGGCCTTGCCGCTGCTGCACCCATCATCTCAATCTGTTGTCCTGCCATCGCCGACGCTGCCATCGCGCACCTCTCACTCGTCTTATTGCTCTGCCATCCTCAAGAACGAAACCGGGCCGGGATCGTTATTTAGAGGAAGGGACTTTTTGTTACTGGTTGTCTTTCGCCTGAAAGCACGGTGGGACAACCCCGGCCCGATCACTTGTCTGCTCCCTGCTCTGCTGCGTAGAACCAAACCTGCAATTCAAATCTTCACTACCGCCCGCATCTTCGCGCTTCGCGATCGCGGGTTGCGTCTTTCTTCTTCCTCGCCGGCTACAACCGGCTTCTTCGTCAACACTTCGTACACTCCGCTGCGCCCTGCCTCCCGGAATGCGTCCTTCACGAGCCTGTCCTCCAGGGAGTGGAAGCTGATCAAAACCAGCCTTCCTCCCGGCTTCAGCAGAGATGGCGCGCTCTCAAGCAGCGTCCTGATCTCTCCCAGCTCGTCATTCACTCGAATTCGAAGCGCCTGAAAGGTCCGCGTCGCGGGATGAATCTTGTCGCCTTTCATTGCTGGGGCCGCGGCCGATACGACTTTTGCCAGTTCCGCTGTCGTCGTAATCGGCCGGGCCCTCACAATGGCTCTGGCGATTCTCCGCGACCTCCTTTCCTCTCCGAATTCGTAAATCAGGTCGGCGAGTTCGTTTTCGTCTTCCTGATTTACCACTTGCTCGGCCGTCTCCCCTGTGCGCGTATCCATCCGCATATCCAAGGGTCCGTCGGTCCGAAAACTGAATCCTCTGTGCGCCTCGTCCAGTTGCAGGCTGCTTACGCCGAAATCCGCAAGCAAACCATCCAGGCTCCCGGGCTCGATCTCGCTGGCCGCCTCGGAGAATGCCTTCGGCACCAGCCGAATCTCCGGCATCTGGGAACCAAGCTCCCCGCGAAGCTCGTCGAGCCTCGCCTTCGCCAGCGCCAGCGCCTCAGGATCGCGATCGAAACCGATCAGCGTTCCCTTCGGTCCAAGCCTCCTCGCAATCTCCGAGGAGTGCCCGGCGAGCCCCAGCGTCGCGTCTGCATAGACGCCGCCGGGCCGCACATTGAAGTACTCCATTACCTCGTCTAAAAGAACCGGCACATGCTGCGGTTTCCTCATCTCTTTCCCGCCCTCTGTGCTGCCCCTGGGGGCCAACTTCACCTGCTATAAGCCAAACTCTGAAAGCGCCATCTGATCCGCCTCGGTCATCGGCTGGGCTTCCAGCTCGGCCTTGAACGAATCGTGGTTCACAACTTCGAGAAAGGTCTGCGAACCAAGCACGACCACATCTCCGGTAACCCTTGCCGACTCCCGCAAAATCTGCGGCATCAACAGCCGGCCCTGCGCATCCATCTCCGCCATCTGGCCGTAATAGTTCGTTACGTCCAGAAACTTCTTTCTTGCCGGGTTCATGGAAGGAATCGCGGCCAGCTTCTCCTCGATCTTTTCCCATTCCTTCAGCGGATAAATCTCCGCCCGCTTCCCGTCCTTGCTCGTGATGTAGAACTGAGGCCCGTACAGTTCATCCACCCTGCGCTTGAACTCAGCCGGCAGTTTCAGCCGGCCTTTCTCGTCCACGCGGGTTGGGTGATTTCCCCGAAACATGACAACCTCGATACCTGTTCCAACTCATTGCTATGGAAGGGGAAGGCCGCAGAGGTAGACTTTGTTCAAAATCTTGCCTGAACAAGTCCCTTTGACTCCACTTTTTACCACTTCCGTCCACATGGTCTCCCAGACGCATGGCGGTGTAAAGGATGGAATTGAAAGAAAAAGGGGCTATTCCCACAATGGGCTGTGGATAATCCAGCCTCTTGGGTTATCGAGTGTGACAACTACTACATATGGGGTTTACGAAGTCGGTTCATATCTAGTTCGTTACTTGCGGAGCCGAAGGGGCATTTGATAGGCGAAGTAAAAGCGAAGACAGTTCGCTCCCGCGATTTATTTAAGGGCACGGCAGCCAACAGGTTCGTTCAAAAGGCGTGAACGCGTGGCTGAACCTTCTTCCTTTTCAGAAGCCAGATCAGATACGCCAGCACTGCCAGGTTGATGAGAAGAAGGCTCAACCGGAACCAGTTGGGATGTTGACCTAGCTCAAACACCTCCCAGGGGAGAAAGGAGACGGTGAGGAGCAAGGTTAGATATTCTGCCCAGACCTTCTCCAGCATCAAACCGATGCCTTCTGTCAGCGCCAGAGCGGAGTAAGCGAAGGTAGCCAGGCTGATCTGCTTGAGCCGATGTGCGTCGATCAGATCGACCTTGTCCAGAAGCAAGGTGACGAACTTGCTCTCGGGATCGAATTTGAGTGCGGCGGCCAGCCGCATGACTTCGTCGCCGAGATCCTTGTGCAGCAGGTGAATGGCGCCGAATCCAAGCAGGAAGAAAAATACTGCCTTGCCCAGTTTGAAGAGGCCGATCGCCATCAGGCCGCGATCTCGATGCCGTTGTTCCGCTGCGCTGCTTGAGGTCGACGACATCCAGTTGCGATCGGTGGTTAGTTCGCTCTCCATCCTGATTCCCAGTTGACGGGCTCCCAGAGCAAATGTCAACGTCCCAATGGGAATCGAGAGCGCTCAGTTGCTATCTGCTTCATAAGGAAGACGCCGATGGGGCCGCTGTTTTTTGCGCTGCACCGACGGTAATCAGGAATGTCTGGCCAGCACGCGGTCCATCAAGCGACTCAGATAGGGCTTCGCCTTTTCGTGCGCAGCCTCGGCAGTGATGCCATACTTCGCACGCAGGGCTTCTGGCTTGCCGTGTTCGATGAAGGCATCGGGCCAGCCGATGCGGACGACGGGGACGTTCAGGTCCAGCTCGTTCAGAACCTCCATCACGGCCGAGCCGAAGCCTCCAGCGAGTACGTGATCTTCGAGGGTGATGACGAGTCCAGCGCGCGAGCCGAAGTCCGCGAGGCAGTCGCGATCGATGGGCTTGGCGAAGCGAGGGTTGATGACTGCGGCCGAGAAGCCATCGTGCTGAAGCATCTCCTTCAGCCGAACCGCTTCGGGCAGCATTGCTCCGAGGCCGAGGATGGCGACATCGGTGCGTCCCGGATCGTTGAGAACCTCAGCCTTTCCGATCTCAAGCGCGACCGGCTGGGCTTTGACCTCCACTCCCGGGCCTGTGCCGCGCGGATAACGGATCGCGGACGGACCCTCGTGGAGCATCGCGGTGTACATCATGTCCTGCAGCTCATCCTCATCCTTGGGAACCATGTGGATGATGTTGGGAACGCTGCGAAGGTAGCTGATATCGAACAGACCGTGATGCGTCGGGCCATCGTCTCCACTCAGACCGCCGCGATCCATGCAGAAGACAACCGGGAGGTTCTGCAGGCAAACATCGTGGACGATGGGGTCGAAGGCTCGTTGCAGGAAGGTCGAATAGATCGCGCAGAAGGGCTTGTAGCCTTTGGTCGCCATTCCTGCGGCGAAGATGACCGCGTGCTCTTCTGCGATTCCGACGTCGAAGTATCGCGACGGATGATGTGGACGGTAGAGGTCGAGCGCGGTTCCGTTGGGCATCGCGGCGGTGATGGCGACGACCTTTTCGTTCGCCCGGGCCAGCTTGGTCAGGCTCTCGGCGAAGATCTCCGAGTAGGTCTTCTGCCCGGCGGATTTGGTCTCGCCGGACTCGGGATCGTAGGGGCCGAGGCCGTGGAACTTCTTCTGCTTCTCGAGAGCAGGCTGGAAGCCGCGTCCCTTCTGGGTAATGGCGTGAAGGACGACGGGCTTGTTCTGCTGCTTGAGAAATTTGAAGGTTTCGATGAGCAGTGGCAGATTGTGGCCGTCGATGGGACCGTAGTAGCTGAGACCGAACTCTTCGAAGAGCATTCCGGGACCGATGAGGCCTTTGGCCGCTTCTTCTGCCTTGCGCACGACGTGGCGGGCGGCCTTGCCACCGAACTTTTCAATCAGCCCTGCGGCCTTGTCATGCAGGTTGCTGAAGGTGTTGTTCGCGGTGATCTTGTGGAAGTATTCGGCGATGGCGCCTACGTTCTTGTCGATGGACCAGTCGTTGTCGTTGAGGACGACGATCATGCGGCGCGTCTGCACTGCGATGTTGTTAAGAGCCTCGAACGAGATTCCGTTGGTGAAGGCTGCATCTCCGGCCAGGGCGACGATGTGCTCGCTGCCTCCGGCGAGGTCCCGCGCGACAGCCATTCCGAGCGCGGCGGAGAGAGCGGTTCCGGCGTGGCCGGCGCCATAGCTGTCGTGCTCGCTCTCGGTTCGCAGCATGAATCCGTTGAGTCCTTCAGGCTGGCGAATGGTGTGAAAGCTGCGCTCGCGGCCGGTGAGGAGCTTGTGCACGTAAGCCTGATGGCTGACGTCGAAGACGAAGCTGTCGACGGGAGTGTCGAAGACGTAGTGAAGAGCGATGGTCAACTCGACGACGCCTAGGTTGGGGCCGATGTGTCCGCCTGTCCTGGCGACTACGTTGATAAGCCGTTCGCGAATCTCGTGGGCGAGCTGCTCCAGCTCGACCGGCGAAAGCTTCTTTACGTCGGCTGGCGATTTGATCTTTTCTAAAATCCCGTCCATCTGTTGTCCCGTATCCAATGGTCTATCCCTGAATTGACTCGGCTTCCCTTACATGAGACTCTTCGGGCTCTCTTCTGGACAGCTTTTAGTATTCTTCTGGACAGCTTTTAAGTATAACGACGGTCCGGGAGTTTAGTTGTTGTGGGTCAAACACCCTGGGATGGGTACCCCCTGCCTGCGATTTGTGGAAGTCGTTTCCTCTGTTAGGTTTGCGAGATTTCCACAGTGTAAATTGTTGCAAACAAAGGGATTAACCCCTAAAATATTGAATTTACGTCACTTATTGGCGAACTCGCGGGAATTGCTTCTTTGAGTTTTCTCTACCTTTCTATGCTAGCAAGGAAAGGGAAACTAATCGGCAATTCTATGTGCCGTGTTTTGTGTGTTTTATGGGATTAACAGCTTGACAGGGTTTTGGTGAGCAGTTGTCTTGAGGGGCGGGGATCGCCTTTGGAGAGTGGATAATGCAGGTCCTTCGACTGCGGGGTTCGCTGGTGCGAACCCCTTCGCTCAGGATGACACTTTCTCGGTGAGCCCTTTGTGAGTGGTGGACTTTGGTGGGACTCTTGCGTGCGGACTCTGGGGGAGTCTTATGGGGATTCTTGCGGGTGGGCTCTTACGGGGACTCTGGTGGGGGTTTCCAGAGGGTGGCTCTTGTGAGGCGAGGAGGGGAAGATGGATATCCCCCTCCCGGTTGCCCATCGCGCCGGACGTTTCGCCCGACGCGCGATGGTTGCGGCTTCAGATCTGCGAGTAGGGCGCAGGTGTGAGGATGAGGTTATCGACGTTGCTGACGGTGGGCTCGAAGTTATAGCGCGGGTCGGCGCCGAGTTTCTTCCAGTCCGGATCGGCGTTGAAGCGCGCCCAGCCCGCGTCGAGGGCGTCGAGATCGGGAAAGGCAAGCATGTAGGTGAGCTTGGGCAGGTTGGGTCCGACGAGGCCGTCGGCGAAGAAGACGTTGTCGCAGCCGGACCGGCGGAAGAATTCGAACTCACCGTGGTGGAACATCTCGACCTTGCGGATGTGATCGAGGGGAGTTGCGCTCTCGTAGGTGCGGAGCTGAAAGATGCGCTTGGAGGCCTTGGCGGGAACGGTGAGCTTGGGATACCCCTCGAAGGCTTTAAGCAGGGTGCTTTCGATGCGCTGGAAGGGAGGCTCTTTGGCGGGGGCGGTCCAGAAGGGCTCGGCGGCCTTGAGGAACTCGGCGTCTTTGGCGAGGATGAGATCGACGTCGACGACGGTCTCGAGTTTGGTTCCCGGGATGAGGATGTAGGTGGTGGGGGTTTGAGGGCCGAACTGAACCTTGAAGGCCCCGATGGAGTTGAGGCCGAGACGGTTGAGGGCGGGGATAAGAGCGGAGGAGAAGAACTGGTCGGAGAGCTTGCCCTGCGGTCCGCTGCGGAGGGTGTACTTACGGAGCTGATAGTACTCACGGGCGGAGGAAGCGGGTGCCTGCGCCGAGGCCGAGGAGGCTAGGGTCGCGGCAGAGGTCGCGAGAGCGGACTTTAGAAAATTTCTTCTTTGCACAAAAATCTCCGGGATGGTTTGTTCTCTGGTCTGACAGTCTAACCGATAGTCGTTCGTAGAAGTAGAGATGCGCCTTCACTTATGGGAATTCATGAACGCTCTGCTTTTTGGATTTCGGGCTGGCGTGCGGGATTGGCGGCTTCGGAGGGATATCTGGTGTTACGGGCGAAATACTGGGATTCTTCGCTTCGCTCAGAATGACGGCGGGCGGTGGGGGTGGTGGCGGACGGTAGTGGTGCTCATGACGGCGATCGGCAGTGGCGACTTCGGCGTGGCGGCTTTGGTGGTGGCGGCTTCGGCGGGATGTCTGGCGCTACAGGCGAAATACTGAGATTCTTCGCTTCGCTCAGAATGACGGCGGCGGGTGTGGTGGCGGACGGTGGTGGTGCTCATGACGGCGGTGGCGGCTTCGGCGGTCGGCGGTGGCGGCTTCGACGGTCGGTGGTGGTGCTCATGACGGCAGTCGATGGCGGGCGTGGTGGTGTTCAGGCTCGGGAGTGGGAGGAAGCGTTACAGGACGGTGTCAGTCCGAGACGCCTTCTAGAACCTGTTCGCTGATGGGTTCGGAGCCGAACTCTCCTTCCCACTTGGCGACGACGACGGAGGCGAGGCAGTTTCCGACGACGTTGACGGTGGTGCGGGCCATGTCGGCGAGAGCATCGATGCCGAGGAGGACGAAGATGGGCTCGGAGGGGAGGCCGAAGGTGGAGGCGGTGGCGAAAAGCACGACGAGGACGGCGCGGGGAACTCCGGCGACTCCCTTGCTGGTGAGCATGAGGGTGGCCAGCATCATGATCTGCTGCCCGAGGGAGAGATGGATTCCGGCGACCTGCGCCACGAAGATACTGGCCGCTGAGAGATAGAGCGCGGAGCCGTCGAGGTTGAAGCTGTAGCCGGCGGGGATGACGAAGGAGACGATGCGGCGGGGAACGCCGAGGGCTTCCATGCACTCCATGGCGCGGGGCAGGGCGGCCTCGCTGGTGGAGGTGGCAAAGGCGATGGTGGCTGGCTCGGCGACGGCGGAGAGAAAACGGCGGACAGGCACACGGAAGAGCAGGGCCGCGGGAAGGAGGACGACGAGGCCGAAGGCGACGAGGGCTCCATAGAGGGTGAGCAGGAGTTTGCCGAGGTTGACGAGAACGCCGAGTCCCATGTGGCCTACGGTGTAAGCCATAGCCGCACCGACGCCGATGGGAGCAAAGTACATGACGATGTTGGTAAAGCGAAACATGACCTCGCTGAGGCCTTCGCAGAGGTGAAGAACCGGGGCGCGCCGGGATGGGCTGAGACCAGCGAGAGCAATTCCGAAGAAGACGGCGAAGACGGCAACCTGGAGGATCTGGCCTTCGGCGACGGATTTGGCGATGTTTTCGGGAAAGACGTGAAGGAGAAACTCCTGCCAGTGGGTCGCGGGGGGCGCGAGCTGCGTGGTTTCGATGGCCGCGGGGGGTGGGGGAAGGGTGAGGCCGCGGCCAGCCTGACTGAGGTTGATGGCGATGAGGCCGACGACGAGGGCGAGAGTGGTGACGACCTCGAAGTAGATGAGGCTCTTGATCCCGATGCGCCCGACTCCCTTGATGTCGCCGTGGCCGGCGATGCCGGTGACGAGGGTGGCGAAGATAAGCGGAGCCACGATGGTCTTGATGAGACGAAGGAAGATGTCGCTGAAGACGCGGAGCGAGACGGCGAAGTGCGGAGCGTCAAAACCAAGCTCCGCGCCGGCGACCATGGCGACAAAGATCCAGGGAGTAAGGGTTCGGCGGCGGGCGGCGAAGACGGCAAGCAGACCGATGGCGATGCATCGGAGAAGGCGCGCGGCGATGAGGGAGCCATGAAACGCAGGGACAGCGATACCGGCCGCAAGCAGAAGGGCTGCCGCGGCGAGAAGAATTCGTTCGAGAGATTGCGTTCTCACTTCGCGAAGAATATCAGCAGGAGACGAGGAATCATGCGAGGCGGAGCTCGCGGAGAATCTCCGCAGGATTTCTTGGTATAAAGAGCTTTGGCCTCTTGCCGTGCCGCTCGGACACTGCGCTGCGCTTCCTTCCTGTCCTCGGAGCGGATTTGCCCGGTGAGAGAAAACACGTGGCTGTCTCCTGTGCAGGAAGGCTGCTTCCGAGGTCTGATGATGCGAGATAAAAATCTGTACGTTTCCGTTATGGTCTTCGGGCTGTTGCTGGCATCTTCGGCGCGCCCGATCGCGGCGCAGATGCCGACGTCGGCGGCGGGGCTGGATGGACTGGGCCAGAAGGGCCCGGCTTTGAGTCCACTGACGCAGCCCACGCTTTCGCCCGGGGTGATTCTTCTGATGGAGCTGGAGGGAAGGTTCGCCCAGGCAGTGGCTGCGGGGGGAGGCAAGGCGTTTGCGGAGTGGTTTGCCGAGGACGCGGTGGTTCTGAACAACGGCCAGCCCGCGACCCTGGGGCGGGGAGCGATTGCGGCGCAGGCTCAGTGGGACCCGAAGGTTTACCAGTTGACCTGGGCTCCTCAAGGCGCGCAGATGGGACCCTCGAACGATATGGGGTTCACGTGGGGTCACTACGAGGGTCACTCCAAGGACAAGAACGGGCAGCCGGTGGTGATCTCGGGACGCTATATGACGGTGTGGAAGAAGATGCCGGATGGGAGCTGGAAGGTTGCGATGGATGCGAGCTCGAATGAGCCCGCCCAGGCAGCCGAATGCTGCGCGGTGCCAAAGCCGTAAGCCTCGCTACACCTAAAGTTGGATACCCGGCACCCCCCTGCTCCCCTAGGATCGACCTGCAAGCATGAACGCTCTTTTGGTCAAAGACGAAGGCTCGCGAAGTCAGGCCCTTGAGCAAGACGATGGGCTGAACTCCACAACGGACCCTGTCGTCGAAGACCTGGCGGGACTGGCGGCGCAGATGTGTGAAACGCCGGTTGCGCTGGTTTGCGTGGTGGAGGAAGACTGCTTCCGCCTGAGGGCGACGGTGGGCTGCAGTGCGACAGCGCTGCCGCGGGGAAGCATACCCTATGAGATCGCGATCGAGGGAGACGGGATCCATGAGGTCTCCGACGCGCGGCTTGAGCCTGAGCTTGCGCCGGACGGATTGCAACTGGATGGACAGTGCTACTGCTTCTACGCGGCCGCCCCACTGACCATGTCGACGGGAGCTCATCTGGGAGTTCTGGCCGTGGTGGATCGGCACCCGAGACAGCTTACGAAGACACAGTCGAGCGTTCTTGGCACGCTGGCTCGACAGGTAGTGGCGAGACTGGAAGCGAACGAGCGGATCCGGCAGATGGAGCTGGAATCGCAGTCACAGGGACGGTCCGAGTCGGAGCTGGCGATCGAGAAGAATTTCGTTTCGGCGGTGCTGGATACGATCGGTCTGCTGGTGGCAGTCTTCGATGCCGAGGGGCGGATCGTACGATTCAATCGTGCCTGTGAGATGACTACGGGGCACAGCTTCGGCACGCTGAATGGAGGCTATCTGTGGGATCACCTGGTTCCAACGCGGGAGATTCCGGCGGCGATGGCGGCCTTCGGCCGGCTGCGGGATGGACTGTTTCCAGCGACCTTTGAAAATCGCTGGCTGCATCGTGACGGCACGACACGACGCATTGCGTGGACGGCGACCGCGCTACAGGACACGGACGGGCAGGTTGTGTTCGTGATTGCGACGGGAATGGACGTGACGAAAGATCGAATGGCGGAGCCGACGCTCAAGGAGAGTGAGGCTCCGTATCGGCAGCTGGTAGAAAGCTCGCTCGGGATGGTGTTCACGCACGACATTCGAGGGCAGCTGCTTTCGTTGAACGCGCATGGAGCGGCGACGGTAGGCCGCACGGTCGAAGAGATGGTGGGGCATTCGCTGGCAGAGTTTATTCCGGCGAAGCGCCAGACGGCGATCCACGACTACCTGCGAATGGTTGGAGAGGTGGGCGAGGCGCAGGGCGTGCTGCATCTGGCGCACTCCGATGGCGAAGTTCGCGTGATTGCGTACCGAAACAAGCTGATCACGGTGAGCGAAGGCGCGCCTTATGTGCTGGGGTTCGGCGTGGATATTACCGAACAGGTGCGTGCGGAAAGAAAGCTTCGTACGCTGGCGCGGCAGTCGAACTCGATCCTGGAGTCGGTGGGCGATGGGATCTTCTGCATCGACCTGGAAGGCAGGGTGACGGTGGTGAACTCCGCCGCGGTGCAGATGCTGGGCTATCGCAAGGACGAGATGCTGGGGAAGGTGATGCATTCCCTGATTCACCATACGAAGGCCGATGGAACGGTTTATCCGATGGAAGAGTCGCCCGTCCGCAGGTGCCTGTTGAACTTTGGCACAGCGCGTGTGATGGACGAGATCTTCTGGCGCAAGAATGGAACCTATTTTCCGGTTGAATATGTTGCCCGGCCGCTGATCGATTCGCAGGCGAGCGAAAGCGGGGAGACGCGGGCAATCGGGGTAGTGGTGGCATTCACGGACACGACGGAGCGACGCGCCCTGGAGCGGATGAAGGATGAGTTTATCTCCACGGTCTCGCATGAGCTGAGGACACCGCTCACCTCGCTGCGCGGCGCGCTTGGCCTGTTGCGCGGCGGCGCACTGGAGGAGAGGCCGGAGAAGTCGCAGCAGATGCTCGAGATCGCGATCAACAATACGGACCGGCTGGTACGGCTGGTAAACGACATTCTGGATCTCGAGCGGATCTCGAGCGGAAAGAGCGAGCTGCACCTGGCGAGAGTTCGCGGTGACGAGCTGTTGCGGAGGGCCGCAGGCTCATACGAGGCTGAAAGCTCGCGCTCGAGCACGCGGATTCTGGTTGCGGCAACCGATGTGGCCGTATGGGCGGATCGGGATCGCATTCTGCAGGTGCTGCATAACCTGCTTTCCAACGCGTTCAAGTTTTCAGCGCCGGAGCGCGAGATTCAATTGACGGCGTGCAAGCTGGATGAGCAGGAAGCCCTCTTTGAAGTGCAGGATCACGGGCGCGGGATTCCTGCGGACAAACTGGAGAATATCTTCGATCGCTTTCAGCAGGGAGACGCTTCGGATTCACGCGCGCTGGGTGGAGCGGGACTGGGGCTGACGATCTGCCGCAGGATCATCCATCAGCACGGCGGACGCATCTGGGTGACCAGCACTCCTGGAAAAGGCACGACCGTTCACTTCACTTTGCCGACGGGGCCGAAGACGAATCTGCGGTAAAGAGGAAGGCCGGCTGGACCTCTTCGGAGTTCCAGCCGGAGAATCTATTCTTCGTTTTCGCGAAGTTTCGCAATCACGGTGAAGTCCTCGAGTGTGGTCGTGTCGCCTTTGATCTCTCCTCCGGAGGCCAGCTCGCGCAGAAGACGACGCATGATCTTGCCGCTGCGGGTCTTGGGGAGGGCCTCGGTGAAGCGAACGTCATCGGGGCGAGCAAGGGCTCCGATCTCCTTGGCGACCCACTGACGGATCTCCTGCTTGAGCTCGTCGGAGGCGATGTGGCCCTCTTCGAGGGTCACGAAGGCACAGATGGCCTGTCCTTTGAGATCGTCGGGACGGCCGACGACGGCGGCCTCCGCAACCTTCGCGTGCGCCACCAGTGCGGACTCGACTTCCATGGTGCCGAGGCGATGACCGCTGACATTGAGTACGTCATCGACGCGGCCCATGAGCCAGTAGTAGCCGTCGGCATCGCGACGGGCACCGTCGCCGGTGAAGTAGCTTCCCGGAACCTCGACCCAGTAAGCCTGCTCGTAGCGCTCGGGGTTGCCATAGACGGCGCGGGCGAGCGACGGCCAGGACGTCCGGAAGACGAGCAGGCCTCCCTTTCCGTCGGTGATCGGCTGGCCTTCCTTGCTGACGATCTCGGGCACTATGCCGAAGAAGGGCCGTGTGGCCGATCCCGGTTTCGTTGGGACGGCACCGGGGATGGGAGCGATCATGATGGCTCCCGTCTCGGTCTGCCAGTAGGTATCGACGATGGGGCAGCGCTCTTTGCCGATCTCGCGGTGGAACCACATCCACGCCTCGGGGTTGATGGGTTCACCGACCGTTCCCAGGAGCCGCAGCGAGGCGAGCGAGTGCTTCCGGACATGCTCAACTCCCCACTTCGTGAAGGCACGAATGGCAGTAGGAGCGGTGTAGAAGATGGACACCTTATGGGCATCGACGATCTTCCAGAACCGATCGCACTCCGGCCAGTTCGGAGCGCCCTCGTACATCATGACCGTCGCTCCATTCTGCAGGGGGCCGTAGACCACGTAACTATGGCCGGTCACCCAGCCGATGTCGGCGGTGCACCAGTAAACATCCTCTTCGTGGAGGTCGAAGACGTACTTCGACGTGAGGTAGGTCTGGACCGCATAGCCGCCCGTGGTGTGAAGCAATCCCTTCGGCTTTCCGGTTGTGCCGGAGGTGTAGAGAAGGTAGAGCGGATCTTCCGCGTCCATCCACTCGGCGGGACACTCTTTCTCCGCCGCAAGCATGGACTCATCCCACCAGACGTCGCGGCCGGGCTTCATCTGCACGGGCGTTCCGGTGCGGCGGTAGACGACGACATTCTTGATGGTGGGGCACTGCTCCAGAGCCTCGTCCGCGATCTTCTTCAAATGAATCTCGGAGCCGCGGCGATAGGAGGTGTCCTGCGTGATGAGCGCGACGCAGGAGGAGTCGTTGACCCGGTCCACGATGGCATGAGCAGCAAAGCCACCGAAGATGACCGAGTGGACAGCCCCAATGCGAGCACAGGCAAGCAGCGCGATAGCGAGCTCCGGGCACATGCCCATGTAGATGGCGACGCGATCTCCCTTGTGAATGCCGAGACCCTTGAGGACGTTGGCAAAGCGCTGCACCTCCGCATGAAGGTCGGCGTAGGTGAGCTTGCGGACGTCTCCCGGTTCCCCCTCCCAGAGCAGCGCGACCTTGTCGCGCCGGGAGCCGGTGGCGTGACGGTCGACGCAGTTGTGCGACAGGTTGAGCTTGCCGCCCGTAAACCATTTTGCTCCGAAGCCGGAGCCATCGCGTCCGGGCTCGAGAACGCGGGTCCAGGGAGCAAACCATTCGAGCTCCGAGGCCGCCTCGGCCCAGAACTCTTCCGGCTTTTCGATGCTGCGGCGATACATCTGCTCATACTGCTCGAGGCTGGAGATATGAGCCTTGGCGCGGAACTCCTGTGAGGGCTCGAAGACCCTGTTCTCCCGCAAGCTCGAATCCAGATTCGCCGTTCCTTCTGCAATCGCCGTCACGCAACATCCTCCACTAAATTTCTGTACAAAAAAGGTACGCTATCGCTTATACGAGCGGCAACCAGAGGGTAGGACAAATGTCCGGGGCTTGAGAGGGTGCGGGAAGGTTTCGTACTTTCATGGGTTAGTTTTTTACATTTCCGCGGGGAACAAATGGCAGTTCCATCGATTGCGGCATCTGCCGCCCCGGTGAGCAGCTTGCACGAGGCCTATGCCTCAGGAAACGAGGCAGGAGAGATTCATGGCTCGGTTGTCTCTTGATCGGGAATGTTCGATTGCGCCGGCGGGGTACAAAGCAGCGGACGGCATAGGGGCTGTGGGCAGGACAGGAAGCCCCAGAATGAATCACGAGCCACGTTCCGCCCTGTGGTTGGGTTGAGGCAGCATGTTATCCGCTGACGGCGAGGCGAGCGGTAGACTTTAGAACAGAATGTCCTCGACAACTGTCTTCTGGTCCGCCGGCGTGGGATTTTTTCTCGGCTTCGGTTTTGGCGTGGGGTGTGCGCTGGCGGTGATGTATTCGATCTACCTGGGCGGCTACCGGGCGGCGATTCGTGACTCCCGCCTGTTGGAACCTCCGGAGCGCTATCGAAGCGCGCTGAAGAAGGTCGAATCGGCGGGCGCAGACAAGAAGGGTTGAACCTGTACATCCTGCAGCGCCCCCAGTAGTCTCGGCAATGTCGTCAGCCTTTCCGGTTGCCGATCTCCAGGTCCCTGTCCCGCTTCGCCAAAAAGACAGGGCGGGGACCTGTTCCCTCCCCTTCGCCGTCGCAGTTGATTCTTCATCGTCTCCGCCAAGATCTCGTAACGCGTGACGATGCGAAAGCAATCGCAGCACGCTAGCCGCGGGCGGCGAGCAGGGTCTTCAGCTCCTTGACTTCGGCGGTCAGTGCGACGATCTGTCGGAGGATCTCACCGCGCTCTTTGCCTTCGCGCAGTGGATCTTTCTCTTCCACGTAGAAGTTGCCGCTGGGTTCAAGCACCAGGCATTCCACCTGGCTGAAGTCGTTCAGTCCCCCTCTGTGCAATATCGTCTTCAGTTCAAGTTCGCTGAGCGCCTCGCGCTTTACGGCCTCAGTGTCGACCTTGCCCTGCTCGATCAGTACCGTCTCTTTGCCTTCAACAATCCTGTTGAGCCGGGGAAAGCGAAACAGAATGCGCGTCAGCACAAAATTGATCCCGAGCAGAGAGAAGACACCGACGATGCCCCCGGAGACGGAGTTGTCATCGCCGATGATCGAATTCTGCACGGTGTTCGAGAGGCAGAGCAGGACGATCAGGTCGAAGGGGTTAAGCTGCGCCAGTTCGCGTTTCCCGAACAGGCGCAGGAACAGGACGAGACAGAGATAGACGATCACCGGCCGCAGAATCTTCTCCAGCAACGGCACATGGAGGTGGAACATGCTGTCGATCACAGAGGACTCCTTACGCGTGGTTGGATCGTGCGGCCCGGATGTCGCCTAGGCGTAACGCTTCTGATGCCACTGCCAGGCGCTGGCGATGATCTGGTCGAGCTCGGGGAACTTCGGCAGCCATCCCAGCTCCGCCTTGATCTTCTCCGAGCTGGCGACCAGAACTGCCGGGTCTCCGGGACGGCGCTCGCACTCCTCGACGGCAATGGGGCGGCCGGTCACGCGGGCCACCGAGTCGATCACCTCCCGAACCGTAAAGCCCTGTCCGTTGCCGATGTTGTAGATGAGACGGTCGCTGCGTTCGAGCGCGCCAAGAGCGAGAAAATGGGCCTCGGCGAGGTCGCGGACGTGGATGTAGTCGCGAATGCAGGTTCCGTCCTTGGTGGGATAGTCCAGGCCGAAGACCTTGATGCCTTTGCGGCGGCCGAGGGCGACATCGAGGATGAGGGGAATCAGGTGGGACTCCGGCTCGTGGGCCTCGCCGTATCCCTCAATGGCTCCTGCGACGTTGAAGTAGCGGAGACTGGCGTAGCGAAAGCCATGAATGCGATTGAGCCAGGTGAGCATCTGTTCGACCAGCAGCTTGCTCTCGCCGTAGGCGTTGGTGGGGAGCAGCCGGGCATCTTCGGTGATGGGAGTCGTTTCGGGCTCGCCGTAGCAGGCGGCGGTGGAGCTGAAGACGATGCGGTCGTGACCGGTGGCAAGCATCGCCTCGAGCAGGGTGAGGGTGGCCATGGTGTTGCTGCGGAAGTACACCTCGGGGACTTTCATACTCTCCCCGGCCTCTATGAGCGCGGCGAAGTGCATGACCCCGTCGAAGTGCTGCTCGCGAAGGGTCGCTTCGATTTTTGGGCGGTCTGCGAGATCCGCCTGGACGAAGCGCGCGCCTGGTGCGACGGCCTCGCTGCGGCTGTGGCAAAGATTGTCGTAGATCGTGACCTGATGGCCCGCAGCGAGCAAAAGCCGGCTTACCGTGCCCCCGATGTAACCTGCGCCACCTGTTACTAAGATATTCATTTCATAGCTCCTAAACCCTTCTTTCTGCATACCACAAAAGTATCAGTGTCATCCAAATGGGGTTACGGCACTATACTTGAGTAAGTGAATTGGCAGAGCCCCGGCGAAAGAGAACCGGATTGGACTCCCGATTGCACGGTGCCTGCTGCAACCCTGACGCAATTCTTCACGTCTGTCTTGTTACGCTCCACGGCGGCAGCGATGCGTTGTCGTAATTGTTGCATCGAGCAAAATGCTCGACGGCATTCACCCAAGTTGGGCTAGGGTTCAATCTCCCCGGTACACCAGTCCTCCGGTATCTTTACCCGGATTGGTCCCAATGTTCCACCTCTTCTGCAGAGAGGTGTCAACAAAAAGGACTCTTTATGGCGAAGCCACTCCACACTGACGATCTCTCCCCTCCCAGCGTTCAGTTCTCTCATTTCGGCGTCTTACACGACGGTCAACAGAGCAAAGGATCGCTGTTCACCTCGATCACGGTAAACGTCGTGATTGCCATCATCGTCTGCATCGTGGGAGCAGCGGCAAAGAAGATTGAAGAGACTCACAGGTTGACAGAGGTGACCCTGTCCCTTCCTCCGAAGCCGATCGAGCCGATCCGCCCCAAGATTATTCCCAAACCCCTTCCTGCCCCGCCGGTGGCAAAAGTCGAGCCACCGAAGATCAGGATGCCGGAGGTCAAGCCTCCGGAGCCCATCAAGCCGGTCGAGGTGAAGATGGCGCAACCGGCTCCGGAAGTTCCTCCCGCTCCCCCGAAACGGGTGACGGCACCGGCGGCTCCGAAGCCCGTATCGCTGGCTCATCCTCAAGCGGCGTCGGTGGTGAACGAATCTCCCCACCCGTCGCCGGTAGCGCTTGGCCGACCGGACAATCCGATTGCGCCTTCAAACCGCCCAGCCACCAGCTCGGTGGATCTGGGCCAGAAGGGCGCGCCTGGCATGCCGGCCTCGAATACCGGAGCGGGCCCGCGTGCAACCGCCGTCAACCTGGGCTCGGGTTCCCCGGGCAGCCAGAGTATGTCGGGCAACGGATCTCGTCCGGTGCAGGGAGTGAAGCTCGGAGTTCCCGGCGGAACGGGTCCTTTGAACTCGACGAGCCGGACGGCTTCGACGGGCCCCGTGAATCTGGGCCAGGCCGTGCCGCCGATGCCGAAGGCGCCCACGCCCGCGGCGACGGCAGCGAAGGCTCCGAAGGTTCTTTACAAGCCTCGGCCTGAATACACGCAGGAGGCGATCAAGCTCCGCATCGAGGGAACGGTCTCGGTGCGACTGCACGTGTCCGCAACGGGCGTAGTGCAGGTTCTCGGCGTTACGAGCGACCTGGGCCATGGCCTGGGGGAGTCCGCCATACGTGCCGTTCAAGCAACTCGTTTTCAACCCGCCACGGATGCTTCGGGAAACCCGGTGGACTGGGAGGGGATTGTGAACGTCGTCTTCCAGCTTGCTGGATAGCGGCAGGATGCTCCGGCCATTTCGTTGTTTTTTGTAACCGTCACTAACCGCAGCAAGACATCATGGATGACCTAAAGGTCGCCGCAGGAGCCGTAATCATGATTTTTCGGAGACAGCCTACCGCCGGTTTCGTCCTGGCAGTAATCGCCACCACCTTTTCCGCCCACGCGGCCTTCGGGTTCCCCCTGCCGGGCAAGAAGGCAGCGGCGCAGGATATACCGGCGGCCAAGCTAACGGCCAACCAGAACCAGTTGATCGACAAGGCCATCGTAAGGGAGAAGGAGGTCATCAAGACCGTCAAGGAGCGAGCTCCGCTGGTCGAGACCTACATCCAGAACATGCGGGCTGACGACAAGCTGGGTCAGACACCGGACTCGGACCAGCACTTTCTGGGCCGCGTCGAATTCAGCCGGATCATCGGTGGAAGCGAATACGAGGTTAACAAGTCGACCGCACAGGGAAGCGATGGCGGCAAGTTTGGCTTCTTCAAGCACTCCACCTCGTTCATAACCGGTCTGGGCAGCAGCCTGCACCTGAACTTCAGCGAGGTCGGCTTCGTCCAGATGCTGCTGATGGACTCGAACGACTTCGACCGGCAGCACTACCAGTTTGGCTATGTCCGCAACGAATTTCTGGGCAACACTCCCACGGCGGTCTTCGATGTGACGCCGCTCGGGAAAGACAAGCGGGGCCGCTTCTTTGGCCGTATCTGGATAGAGACGCGTGAAGGCAACGTTGTACGCTTCAACGGCAACTTCGCCGGCTCGGAAAAGGATTCGCGCGAGTACTACCACTTTGACAGCTGGCGCACCAACGTCCAGCCCGGTCTCTGGCTGCCAACCTCGTTCTACGTGGAAGAGAGCGATTCGAAGAGTGTCACCCGTACGCTGAAGTTCAAGGCGATCAACCACATCTGGGGCTACGTTCTGAAGGTTCCGCAGAAGGACTCCGAAAATACGTCGATGGACGTGGTCGGTGCGACGGACGTCAGCAGCGAGGCACAGGATCTCAGCCCGCTGGGAGCGCAGCGCGCCTGGGTGGCACAGGCCGAGGACAACGTTGTCGAACGGTTGTACCAGGCCGGCCTGCTGGATGCACCGAGCGAATTCGACAAGACTCTCGAGGCGCTGGCGACCAATATTCTGGCGTACAACAACATCACGCTGTCGCGGCCGATTCACTGCCGAACGCTGTTGACCGAGCCCCTGGAGTCGCTCTCGGTGGGAAACACCATCATCCTGTCGAAGAGCCTGATCGACACGACTGCCGTTCTCAGCCAGGACGGCGCCCAGCAGATGGGCAATTTGAATGCGCTGCTGGCCTTCCAGCTTGCCCACATTATTCTCGGCCACCGGCTCGACACGAAGTTCGCGTTCAACGACCGGCTTCTCTTCCCGGCGACTTCGGTCTTCAACCGTATTCCGATGCACCATACGAATGCCGACAATGAAGCGGCTGCGAAGAAGGCAGTTGAGCTGCTTGGAGCGAAGGAGCTGGTCGGAGGCGAGCAGTATTTTGGCCTCTACCTACAGCAGCTTCAGCAGCGGCTGCCGTCGCTGAAGGCTCTTAACCAGCCGATGATCGGCGATGGACTGGTGAAGAGCGACAACGACCAGACCTTCTGGATGGCGGCCATGGTGGCCAAGTCTCCGAAGCTGGATATGGCAGACCTGAAGCAGCAGGCCGCAATGCCGCTGTCGAGCTTCCTGCGCCGCGATCCGTGGACCGATCAGACGATCACGCTCCACCCGGCCTTCGAAACACTGCTGTCGCCCGCCGACAAGATGCCCTTTGAAGTGGGGCCGGTATACATTAAACTTGGTTACTACAAGCCACCGACTGAAACTCCGGCCCCGTCGGGCGGAGCTCCAGCCGCCAATTCGCAACCGGCTCCTGCCACCTCCCCGGCAACTCCGGCAGAGCCCACCTCCCCTGCAGCTGCTACAGCCAATCCGCCGCAGAATTGAAATTCGATCGTTCCACCGGGGATCGTCTTATACGGCGATCCTCACCTTTCGACCATCTAACAGAGAATAGAGAGTTCTGCTTTTCTCTGTAACTTAGCCTGAAAGTCATCACTGGAGGACCGCGGTTGAAACGTATTTTTTCGATTACTTCCATCGTCTTTTTATTGTGGGCCAGTGCCCACGTTTCCCATGCGCAGGCAATTCCCACGGCCACCCGTACCGGCTCAATCCAACTGGGCGCAGGGTATTCCTTTGCCAGTCCTGACTATGGGGAAAAAAAAATTCAGGGCTACACGATTTACGGGAGCTATGACTTTACGCGGCACTGGGGAATTGAAGGCAATATCCACAAAGTCAGCGTGATTACCCCAACCGATATTGGCGAAGACTCTTATCTTCTGGGACCTCGCTATGTCTTCCACATCAGCCGCTTCAGCCGCTTGAAACCCTATGCCAAAGGGCAGCTTGGTCTCGGCCGTTTTAAGACCGACTACGATAAAGACTCTCTCAGGCCGAACTACTCGTACACCTACAAGATCTATTCGGTGGGTGGCGGTGTCGACGTACGGACGACCCCTCATATTAATGTCCGGGCGTTCGATTTCGAATACCAGGGATGGCCGGGATTTGCGGCGAATGGATTGTCGCCCTATGTCTTCACCTTCGGGGCAGCGTACACTTTTCACTAAGAGCCAGGGCTGCTCTGCCGATAAGCAGGTAGAGCGGCCCTTCGCGTGAATGTTTCAAGGCCTGTTCGAACGAACATACAGGCCTCTTTCAGGGGAACGTGATTGTTTAAGAAGATTCTGATAGCAGCATCCTTGTTTACCACCTCCGCAGTTCTTCATGCACAAGCCAGTCCAACCGCCGAGCGGCCAGCCTCACTACAGATTGGGGCAGGCTTTTCCAGCGCGAACACGGACTACCTGCCGAATCGGGTAAACGGAACCACCCTCTACGTGGATTGGGACTTTTATCGTCACCTCGGCGTGGAGGGCGAGTTTCGTTACGTGAAGGACGGGCAGACCAATATGTACGAAAAGACCTACGAGATCGGCCCACGATATTCCCGTACGTATCGGGGACGGTTTTCTCCCTACGTCAAAGGGCTCTACGGACGAGGAGTGTTCAACTTCACCTATCGCGGGGAGACTACGGCGAATCTGGCTTATAACATGTTGGGTCTCGGCGGCGGCCTGGACTACAAGTTGCTTCGCCACGTCAATGTTCGAGGCGAATACGAATACCAGCGCTGGTTCGGCTTCCCGACCAACGGCCTGTCTCCCTCCGTCGTTACCATTGGCGGCGCATACCGCTTTTGAATAGCAGTTCAGCGATTCGCTGGCCAATAGCTGACCACAAGAGAAAGGCCCCTGATCGATCAGGGGCCTTTCTCTTGAAGCGGATGTTTCTTTAGAAGTGATATGCCATACCGATGGCGGGCATCGAGACCACTTCCCAGCGATTGGTCTTGAAGTTCGTGAGGCCGAAGTCCGGAGCCTTGACGACAAAGCCACGGTATTGCGCACGGATGTCCCAGCTCGGGCTGAGCTCATAGGCAACGCCGCCGCCGAAGAGCGCGCCGATGCTTGTATTCTGGCTCGTGTCGAAGTTCGTCGTTTGGAAGTCGCGAATCGGCGTAAAGATCAGCCCACCGACGCCGCCTTCCAGGAAGGGGTTGAAGTTCCGGAAGTTCAGAGAGTAGACATACGCGCCTGTAATCTCCTGCTGGCGGGTATGGATACGCACATTCGGAAGAAAGCTGGTGTTGTAGTTTGAACTGTATTGTGCGAAGGAGTAGTTCATCTCAAGCGCGCTTCGGGGTGTCAGCATATAGCGGTAGCTACCCAGAAATCCGACGGTCTTCGTCGTGTTCAACTGCACCGCGTTTCCATTCACCTGCGGCGTCAATACCCCAATCACGCTTGCACTTACGTCCTGCCGGCTCTCCTGTGCGTACCCGAAAGACGCCATCAGCATCAGCGCGCCCAACACCATCGTCTTCTTCATTCTTCGCTAGATCCCTTCGAATTCGTCCAGAACAACTTGGGGCTGACTTGTCGGCAATGGCACCTGCCGCAGTAACTTCCAGCGCCTTCGTCACTGTCCCTTCATTGTAAACGCACAACCGGGCCTGATGGGATGCCGAACGCAGAAAGGCCGGAGAGGACCTCCGGCCAGACCGTTCCAATCTTGATATTGCATTTTACTGAGGTGCTGGCGCGCCCTGCTGACGATCCTTCATCCGCTCCCGCATCTCTGCCTGCATCTCGTCGTATTTCGTCTTCTGATCGTCCGTCAGAACGGCGCGGATCTTATCCTGAGATGTCTTTCGAATCTCCATCATCTTGGATCGTTTGTCGTCGTTCGACATCGAGGTGTCATTTCTCAAAGCCATAACCTGCGACCTTGCATCGTCATTGATGGACTTGACCTGGGCCTGCTGGTCCGTCGTGAGGTTCAGTTTCTGGGTCAGCATCGCGGTCGCGTCTCCACGCTGATGACCGTGCGTGCCTTCCGTTCCCTGCGAAGCTGCCGGCGCGGTGTCCTGCGCCATCACTGGAAGAGCACATAGCGCGCCAGTACAAAGCGCAACCATTGCCATCCGCATACCTGCTTTGCGAAACATGGTTATCGTCATGGAATCTTTCCCTCTCAATTGGCGCGACCAGGAGACCTGGCCCAAAGCCTGCTCCATCAGACGTGGATTGCCGGGAAATGTTCTGCGTTGCGGAGAATTTAATCTTCCCGTCATGCCCCGCGGTCGGGCTGGAAGCTGTAGGGATCGCCGTGACTCGCTGCGTAGGATTCCACCACTTTGAGGAAGGCGGCCGCGGCGTGGGACAGGTTGGCCTGTCGCCGGTAGACCAGGCGCAGCTTGCGCTCAGTCTGCAGCTCCGGCACTTCCAGCATCACCAGGGTGCCGCTGGCGAGTTCCGGAACAGCAGTGAGGCGCGGAACTAACGCAACGCCATTGCCCATCTCCACAAAGCGCTTGATGGCCTCGAGCGAAGGCAGCTCAACCCCCATCTGCAAGGGGGTTTTATGCTTCTTGAAGGTCTGGATCACCTTCTGGCGTTGGGGCGAAGGAATATTGTGGGCGATGAAATTCTGCGATCCCAGCTGCCGGATGGACACCTTCCCTGCCCCGGCAAGAGGATGGCGGGGATTGACGACGAGGACCAGATCGTCCCGATAGACCACGATCGACCGGATCTGGCTGTCGTCGGGACGGAAGGAGAGCACCCCGAATTCGACGGAATGAATGAGGACTTCATCGGGAATCCTGCTGGCGAGCGTGCGCTGCACGGCCAGCTTGATCCGGGGATTCTGCCTGCGGAACTCGTCCAGCAGGGGGAGAAGATAGAGGCTGGTGTACTCGTTGGCGGCCAGATTCAGCCTGCCCCGATGCAGCGATCGCAGCTCCGTCAGGGCGCCTGAGGCTTCGCTCCGCAGATTCAACATCTTAGCGGCATACTCTCGCAACACTTCGCCGGCATCGGTGAGGGTGCCGTCTCTTGACGAACGATCAAAGAGAACCTCTCCGATCTCCCCTTCGAGCTTGGCGATTGCCTGACTCACCGCCGGCTGAGTACGATGGAGCCGAGAGGCGGCCCGTGAAAAACTTCGCTCCTCCGCTACGGCCAGAAATGTCTCCATCTGGACGAGATCCACGTTTTACCTCACTTTGGGCCCATGCCCTTGATCGCGCGAATGCTTCGATTAGAAGTTTTGATATGAGCGCAAACCTTCATAAGCCTGGGTTATGATAACGCCTAGGTACGAGAGTGACCAGAGCTATGCCAAATCCTGATCAGATCGTCTTCTTCGATACCACCCTCCGCGACGGCGAGCAGTCCCCGGGCTGCACGATGCACCACGACGAGAAGTTACGCATGGCGCATCAGCTTCGCGACCTGGGGGTGGACATTCTTGAAGCCGGCTTCGCCATTGCGTCGGAGGGGGACTTCGACGCGGTCCGGGCGATTGCCCGCGAGGTGACCGGCACCCGCATCGCCTCGTTGGCGCGTTGTAAGCGCGAGGATATCGATGCGGCTGGCCGTGCCATCCAGCCGGCCAAGTTAAACCGGATCCACATCTTTCTTGCCTCCTCCGACCTTCATCTCGAATACAAGCTGCGCATCTCGCGCGAGCAGGCGCTCGACCAGACCGCCGAATCTGTCCGGCACGCGCTTACCTATACCGATAACGTCGAGTTTTCGACCGAGGACGGCACCCGTACCGATCCCGAGTTCCTGGTGAAGATGATCACCGTCGCGGTGCAGGCGGGTGCGACGACCATCAATATTCCGGATACAGTCGGCTACACCACTCCCGAAGAGTACTCCGCAATCTTCCGCATGGTGCGCGAGCGCGTTGCTGGAATCGAGAACGTCATTCTCTCCACCCACTGCCACGACGATCTCGGCATGGCGGTTGCGAACTCGCTGGCGGGAGTGCAGGGTGGCGCGCGTCAGATTGAATGCACGATCAACGGCATCGGCGAACGTGCCGGCAACGCGGCTCTCGAAGAGATTGCCGCGGCACTCATGGTTCGACGCGACAAACTTCCTTACACGAGCAACATCCGGATGGATCAGCTTTACCCGACCAGCCAGATGCTGGCGGAGTGCATCAGCTTCGGAGCCGCGCCCAACAAGGCTGTCGTCGGGGCGAATGCTTTCGCGCACGAATCCGGCATCCATCAGCACGGCATGCTGGCAAATCCATTGACCTACGAGATCATGACCCCGGCCTCGGTCGGCGCGGGCAGCACTAACCTCGTGTTGGGCAAGCACTCTGGGCGACGGGCTCTGGCGGACCGGCTCGAAAGACTTGGTCACACGCTCACACGCGAGCAGCTCGACGAGGTCTATCACCGCTTTACCGAGCTTGCCGATCGCAAGAAGTCGATCTATGACCAGGACATTCTCGGCTTGCTGAAGCCCGAAAAGGTTCCGGCCGTGGCGACTCCATAGCAACGGTTGGACGAACCAGAAAATGCGGGGCACGAAGCCCTCATCACTTCTCGAAGAAGGAATAGCGAATGCGTCTCAAAGTTGCAGTTCTCGCCGGCGACGGCATCGGTCCTGAAGTCACACGGGAAGCTACGAACATTCTGCACGCGGTTGCCGAGTTGGGCGGACACGAATTCACCTTTGTCGAAGGTCTGATCGGCGGTGTTGCCATCACCGACAGCGGATCGCCACTCCCCACCGCGACGCTCGACGCCGCACTCGATGCCGACGCCGTTCTGCTGGGCGCGGTCGGCGACAACAAGTTCAACTCGCTCACGCCGGACAAGCGTCCCGAGGCCGGCCTGTTGCAGATTCGCCAGGCGCTTGGCGGCTTCGCCAACCTTCGTCCTTCGGTGGCCTACACCGCGCTTGCGGGCAGCTCTCCCCTGCGCCCCGAGGTGACCGAAGGCGTCGACATCCTGTTCGTTCGCGAGCTGCTGGGCGGTCTCTACTTTGGCGCGCCACGCCGGTGGAACAAGGAGACCAACGAAGCCATCAACACGATGCGTTATACCCGCGACGAGGTGGTTCGGGTCGCCCGCGTCGCCTTCGAGCTTGCGTCGAAGCGCCGCAAGAAGGTCACTTCGGTCGATAAGGCCAACGTGCTTGAGGTCTCGCAGCTGTGGCGCGCGACCGTTACCGAGATCGCCAAGGACTATCCCGAGGTCACCCTCGAACATCAGCTTGTCGATTCGATGGCGATGCACATCATGAATATCCCGCGGAACTTCGACGTTGTACTCACCGAGAACCTCTTCGGCGACATTCTCTCCGATGAGGCGGGAGTGATTACGGGCTCGCTCGGCATGCTGCCCTCGGCCACCATCGGTGGTGCGGTGAATCTCTACGAGCCTGTGCACGGCTCCGCCCCTGACATCGCCGGAACCGGCAAGGCGAATCCGCTGGGAGCGATCCTCACCGCCGCGATGGTTCTGCGCCACTCCGCGAATCTCGAGCAGGACGCGCGCGCGGTGGAGCAGGCGGTCCTCAAGGTTCTGGAGGCGGGTTACCGCACCGCGGACATCGCACGTAAGGGCGAGAACGTGCAGCTCGTCAACACGCAGGAGATGGGCAAGCATGTGCACCAGGCCCTGGCCGAGTCCATCGACCGCCGTCAGGCCATGCACGCCGTATGAGAAATCGATGACACCAAAGACTAAGGCTATCCTCATCAATTGTTCGATTGTTGCCGCGTTGATCTATAGGTATTGGACTGGCAGTCCGTTATTCATCCTCATAACTGTTGGCATCTTTCTTCTCGTCTTTGCCAACTTACTGATGATGTTTGCGGCGAAACAGCAAAGCAAAAAGATTCGATAAGTCTTCAAGTGCGACGTCACCTCCAACTCGGTGCGGTTTTCCTCCTGATCTTCGTGACCTCAGGAATCCGCGCGCAGCTTCAGCTGAAGCACGATAAGCCGAAGGCGGAGGATCTGTCGTGGATGTGGCAGTACACGCAGCCTGCAGACGGCGGAAACGGCAGCGGACTGCTAAACGACGTGCGCTTGAAGGCCTTGTTGCAGGCACATTTCACGGCACCACAGACCTTCTGGAGCAACGGCAAGAGTCTTCCCGAGACCATCTTCGAGTTTCTCGGTCAGTCCCGCTCCGTGGTCGCCGACGATAACCGCTACTTCGTTGCCACTGGCTGCGTGGCGCAGTTCTGCCCGAACCGCGGCCTGCTCTGGATCGATGTTGGCAGCGCCCATCCGTTGTTCGTCTTTGCAGCGACCAACTGGATTGCAGAGAGCAAAGCCACCGATCAGGCGGGATCGACCTATACGTTGTGGGTCTTTGCCAGCCGCGCGCTCGACCCTGCCCATCTTCCCCAGCCACTTACGCGCTCGATTGCACCCTGGGCCACCGAACCTCTTGCCGACAACACCGTCGAGCAGATCGCCAATGTGATCCTCGTCGATCCCGACGGACAACCGCACCCGATTCAACCGGCCGATCTTGGCATCGGCCAAACCAAGAAACAGACTGAGCAGAAGGCAAACTCATGAGCACAGCACCCAAGACGTTGTTCGAAAAAGTCTGGCAGCAGCACGTCGTCGCAGAGCCCGCAGGCGAACCGACGATCCTCTACATCGACCTGCACCTCGTCCACGAAGTCACCTCGCCGCAGGCCTTCGACGGCCTTCGCATGGCTGGCCGCAAGCTGCGCCGCCCTGACCGCACGATCGCCACGGTGGATCACAATGTTCCCACCACCAGCGCGTATGACCGTCTCCACATCGTCGACCAGATCTCTGCCAACCAGGTGAATGCGCTGCGCAAGAACTGCGCCGAGTTCGGCGTCGAGTTCTTCGACGTGCAGGACGCCTCGCAGGGCATCGTCCACATGATCGGGCCGGAGCTGGGCGCAACCAAGCCGGGCATGACCATCGTGTGCGGCGACTCCCACACCTCCACCCACGGAGCCTTCGGCGCGCTCGCCTTCGGCATCGGCACCAGCGAGGTCGAGCACGTGATGGCCACGCAGACACTACCGCAGGACAAGCCCAAGACCTTCCGCATCACGGTTGATGGTGCCGCAGGCGCTGTCGACGGCGGGCTTCCCTTCGGCGTCACCGCCAAGGACATCATCCTCGACATCATCGGCAGGATCGGCACCGACGGGGCCACAGGATATGCCGTCGAATATGCCGGCTCGGCCATCCGCGCCCTGTCGATGGAAGGCCGCATGACCATCTGCAACATGAGCATCGAGGCCGGTGCCCGCGCCGGAATGATCGCTCCCGACGAGACGACGTTTGCTTACCTCAAGGGCCGTCGTTTCGTTCCTCAGGGAGCCGCATGGGATGAGGCCGTCGCCCACTGGCGCACACTGCCCACCGATGAAGGCGCAGCCTTCGACCGCGAGCTTCACATCGATGCCGCCACCCTCGCTCCCGCCGTCACCTGGGGAACCTCCCCCGGCATGACCACCACCATCGATGCGAAGGTTCCGACGCTGAATGACGCGAAGACCGAGGCCGACAAAAAATCCTTCGAACGCGCTTACGAATACATGGGCCTCACGCCCGGCACGCCGATGGAAGAGATCAAGATCGACACGGTTTTTCTGGGCTCCTGCACCAACGGACGCATTGAAGACCTCCGTGCCGCAGCAGCCGTCGTCAAGGGTCATCACATCGCCACAAAGATTCGCGCCATGGTCGTTCCCGGATCGCAGGCGGTCAAGCATCAGGCCGAGGAAGAAGGTCTCGACGAGATCTTCAAGACCGCCGGCTTCGAGTGGCGCGAGCCCGGCTGCTCGATGTGCCTCGGCATGAATCCCGACATCCTGCAACCCGGCGAGCGCTGCGCCTCCACCAGCAATCGCAACTTCGAAGGACGCCAGGGACGCGGCGGACGCACACACCTGGTCTCGCCGGAGATGGCCGCCGCAGCTGCCATCACCGGTCACTTCACCGACATCCGCAAGTGGAAGCAGACGGAAGGAGCCTCGCGCTAATGGAACCGATCAACATCATCACCTCGAAGGCCGTGCCGCTGCCGTTCCCGAACATCGACACCGACCAGATCATCCCCAAGCAGTTCCTCAAGCGCATCGAGCGCACCGGCTACGGCGAGTTCCTGTTCTTCGACTGGCGCTACGATCTCGAGACACCCGACCACGTCGAAGAGCGTAAGGAATTCGTTCTCAACAAGCCCGAGTACAAGGGCGCCGAGATCCTCATCGCCGAAAGGAACTTCGGCTGCGGCAGCTCACGCGAGCACGCCGCCTGGGCAATCAATCAGTACGGCTTCCGCGCCGTGATCGCGCCGACCTTTGCCGATATCTTCTTCTCCAACGCAGGCAAGAACGGCATTATTCTCTGCCGCCTCACCGAAGACGAGGTGAAGACGTTGCTCGAGCGCACTACCGCCAACCCCGAGCACAAGCTCACCATCAACCTCGAGCAGCAGACCGTCACCGACGAACAGGGCTTTCACGCAACCTTTGATATCGACCCATTCCGCAAGTACTGCCTGCTGAACGGTCTCGACGACATCGGCCTCACGCTGCGCCACGAAAATGAGCTCGACAGCTTCGAAGAGAAGCACAACAAGGACTTCTGGTCGCTGCCAAAGACCGCCGCTTAACGTCGCCGTCATTCTGAGCGCAGCGAAGAATCTCAGTAGTTCTTTGCAGCGCCGCAAAGCTTAGAGAGGAAGAGAACAGCAAGTGAGCAACGAACTCAATCCGGCAAAGAAGTATTCGAAGGTCCTCACCGAAGGCCCATCACGCGCCGCTGCGCGCTCCTACCTGCGTGGCGTCGGCTTCAGCAAAGAAGACCTGCACAAGCCCATCATCGGCATCGCCAACACCTGGACCGAGATCGGCCCCTGCAACTTCCATCTCCGCCAGGTCGCGGAGGCGGTCAAGCAGGGCGTGCGCGACGCAGGCGGCACCCCGATGGAGTTCAACACCGTCACCATCTCCGACGGCATCACGATGGGGACCGAAGGCATGAAGGCCTCGCTGATCTCGCGCGAAGTCATCGCCGACTCAATCGAGCTCGTCGCTCGCGGCAACAGCTTCGACGGCCTCATCTGCATCGCCGGCTGCGACAAGAACATGCCCGCCGCCATCATGGCGCTTGGCCGCCTCGACATCCCCGGCCTCATGCTCTACGGCGGCTCCATCGCTCCGGGCAAGCTTCCCCAGCCTGACGGCACCACGAAGGAGATCACCATCCTGCAGGTCTTCGAAGCCATGGGCTCGCACGCGGCTGGAAAGATCAATGATGACCAGCTCGAAGCTCTCGAAGCCGCAGCCTGTCCCGGCCCCGGGGCCTGCGGCGGTCAGTTCACCGCCAACACCATGGCTATGGCAGGCGAGTTTCTCGGCATCTCTCCCATCCAGATCACCGGCGTTCCCGCCATGTCGCCGGACAAGGCCGAAGCCAGCCGCGAGGCAGGCCGTCTGGTCATGGAGCTGGCGAAGAACGATCTTCGTCCCTCGAAGATCGTGACGCGCAAGGCCATCGAGAACGCCTACGTCTCCGCCTGCGCGTCTGGCGGAAGCACTAACGCTGTCCTGCATCTGCTCGCCATCGCGCGCGAGTTCAACATCCCCTTCACTATCGACGACTTCAACGCCATCAGCGATCGCACTCCACACATCTGCGACCTCTCCCCCGGCGGCAAGTACGCCGCCAAGGACTACCAGGACGCAGGCGGATCGCGCCTGCTCGCGAAGCGGCTGCTCGACGCTGGCCTCATCGACGGCAACCTGATCACCGTCACCGGCAAGACCCTCGCCGAAGAGGCACAGCACGCCGTCGAGACGCCGGGACAGGTGGTTATCTATCCGATGGACAAGCCTCTTAAGCCCACCGGTGGACTCGTTATCCTCAAGGGCAACCTGGCTCCCGAGGGCTGCGTCGTCAAGGTCGCAGGCCACGAGCGCATCCTGCACACCGGCCCCGCACGCGTCTTCAACTCCGAGGACGAGTGCCACGCTGCTGTCGAAGCCGGCAAGATCAAGCCCAACGACGTCTGCGTCATTCGCTACGAAGGCCCCCGCGGAGGCCCCGGTATGCGCGAGATGCTCGCCGTCACTGCAGCCATCAAAGGCATCCCCGAGCTCACGGATACTGTCGCGCTGCTCACCGACGGCCGATTCTCCGGAGCCACGCGCGGCCTCATGGTCGGCCACGTAGCCCCCGAAGCCCAGCTCGGAGGCCCAATCGCCGCCGTCCACGAAGGCGACACCATCACCTTTGACATCAAGAACCGCGAGCTGCGACTTGAGGTTCCAGCGGAAGATATTGCAAAGCGCTTGAAGGAAGTGAAGCAGCCGGAGCCGCGTTACAAGCGTGGAGTCTTCGCGAAGTATAGGAACAGCGTGAGCAGTGCCAGCGAAGGAGCGGTTACCACGTAATTTGCATCCTTCCAGAAAGATTTTATGCCCATTGAATTTGCTCAGTTAAAACCCGGAGAACTCTACTCGAGACAAATACTCGCCGAGTTATGGAGCTATAAAACATTTCATGCTTTGGCCAGAGGAGTAGTCACGCCTGCTGGAGATAACAAGATCGTTTTGTTCGTTACCGAGAACAAACAAACATCTTCAGAGCAGTATGAAGACAAACTGCACGAAAAGACGCTTGATTGGGAAGGACCAAATGACCACTTCGCCGAAAAAAGGATGCTTGCTACATCTACCACCGGCGAAGAAATTCATCTGTTCCACAGAGAACGACATCACTCAGATTTCGTCTACGTCGGGCAGCTCAAGATCTTGCAAACCGAATTGAATATAGACAAACCAAGCCGATTCAGATTTCAAATTCAATCGGCATAATCCTCGATGGCGAATGGAGCATGTATGACAGACCAGAAAAACGCACACCCCACCCTGACCGGAGCCGAGATCCTCTGGGCCACGCTTGTAGGCGAAGGTGTCACCACGGTCTTCGGTTACCCCGGCGGAGCCATCCTTCCCGCCTACGACGCTCTGCGCAAGTTCCCCATCCACCACGTGCTCACGCGGCACGAGCAGGGCGCCGCGCACATGGCTGACGGCTACGCGCGCGCCTCGGGCAAGGTCGGGGTCGCCATCGCCACATCGGGCCCCGGCGCGACCAACCTCGTCACCGGCATCGCCACAGCGATGCTCGACTCTATCCCGATCGTCTGCATCACCGGGCAGGTCTCGTCCAAGGTGCTCGGCTCCGATGCCTTCCAGGAGATCGATATCACCGGCATCACACTACCGATCACCAAGCACAACTTCGTCGCCACGCGCGCCGAAGACGTTGCTCCGATGATCCGCGAGGCCTTCCAGATCGCGCAGTCCGGACGCCCCGGCCCCGTGCTGGTCGACATCACCAAGGACGCGCAGCAGGGTGCCGCACTCTTCAACTTCGACGAGGCCGCGCCCGCCGCCTTCCGCCCGCACCCCATGCTACGCGCCGAATCCACCGAGATGCATCGCGCCATCGAGCTGATGAGGGCCTCGACGAAGCCCGTCATCCTCGCGGGCCACGGCATCATCCTTTCCGCCGCAGAGCGCGAGGTGCTGGCCTTCGCCGAACGCTACCAGATTCCTGTTGCTACGACGCTGCTCGGCCTCGGAGCCTTCCCTGCCTCGCACCCGCTGGCGCTGGGCATGATGGGCATGCACGGCGAGTCGTGGGTGAACCATGCCATTCAGGAGGCCGACCTGTTGCTTGCCTTCGGGATGCGCTTCGACGACCGCGTGACCGGCAATCTCGCCAGCTACGCGCCGAATGCGAAGAAGATCCACATTGAGATCGATCCCTCGGAGATCAACAAGAACGTCAAGGTGGACGTCGCGCTGATCGGCGACCTCAAAGAGGTCCTTCGCACGATGGAGCCGCTCATCCACGACAAGAACTATCTCGTCGACGCGAGCGCGAATAACAACACCAAGGAGTGGCTGCGCGAGATCCGCGCCCTGAAGGGCGACGCCGCCGTGCGCGACATCATCAACCTTCCCGACAACGGCCATCTCTACGCCGCGCACGTCATCAACGACATCTGGCAGGAGGCAAAGGCCGCAGGTCGTCTCGACAAGACCATCATCGCCACCGACGTGGGACAGCACCAGATGTGGGAGGCGCAGTACTTCAAGCACGAGGACACGCGCACCCTCATCACCTCAGGAGGCCTCGGGACCATGGGCTACGCTCTGCCCGCAGCCATCGGAGCCAAGATCGCACGGCCTGACTGCGACGTCTGGTGCATCGCCGGTGACGGCGGCTTCCAGATGACCGCCGCAGAGCTTTCCACCATCCAGCAGGAGTCCCTTCACATCAACGTGGCCGTCATCAACAACGGCTTCCTGGGCATGGTGCGCCAGTGGCAGGAGGCCTTCTACGACAAGAACTACTCCTGCTCCCCAATCCTCTCGCCCGACTTCGTCAAACTGGCGGAAGCGCACGGCATTCCCGGCTCTCACGTCACCGAGCGCAAGGATGTAACACAAACCGTCACAAATGCACGAACGGCACCGACGGCGTTCCTCATCAACTTCTCTGTCGAAAAGGAAGATGGAGTTTACCCGATGATCGCTCCGGGCAGCGCGCTGCATGAGATGGTCCGCAGGCCGAATCCGCTGATAGAGACGGCGGAGGACGAGTAAGAAGAAGATGAAACTGGAACAGTTCGATCTGAAGGCACTCGCTCCAATATCGAGCTTTATTGCAACTCTGTAGATTGAAATCTTTTATTGGAAAGAGCCTTGCATGAAGATCGTGCTTCAACAGAAGTCTGGCCTTGGGAATCAACTGTTCCAGTATGCTGCGGGTCTCTACTTTTCCCATAAGCACGCAGCCACGCTGGAGATTATCCGTGAATCAGAGGAGCGCGCCGTGTCGTTCGGTCATCCACGTCCCTTTCTGCTTTCGAAGTTCCGCATCACCACACCGGTGCGGCAACGGAACGGATGGGATCGCCTGCTCTGCTCGACGGCCTCCTATAAAGATCCCATCTCCATACCTGCGCGTCTTCTTTCCGGCACCCATCGCTACAAGCCGGACTTCCGCACCGACTGGCTCTTCGTTCCGGAGCTTCCCGTGACTTCGACCACCAGGAACATTTACGTCGACGGCTACTTTCAGGCGCATCAGTATGCGAAGACCATCGAGCAGCAGCTACGGAGCGAGCTCGCGCTTCGGGATGCTCCTACAGGCAAGAACATCGAGACGCTGAATCAGATTCGCGCGTGCGAGTCTCCGGTATCGCTCCACGTACGGCGCGGCGATTACACCACCATCTACAGTGGCCGCGACGCAATGCCCATCACCTACTACCAAAATGCCATTGCGGCCATCCGCGAGCACGTATCTGACCCAACGTTCTTCGTCTTCTCCGACGACATCGCTTTCTGCCGCGAGAATTTTCCTGCAGGCCCACGCTATGTCTTCGTCGGCCACAACAGCCAGACCGAGGCGCACGAAGATCTCCGGCTCATGTCCTCCTGCCGCCACCACATCATCGCCAACAGCAGCTTCTCCTGGTGGGGAGCATGGCTCAACCCAGATCCCGACAAGGTCGTCCTCGTCCCCGACCGCTGGCTCGATCCCAATGTTCCGCACACCGATCTTCTGCCTTCCTCGTGGAAGCGCGTCGCCACCGCAGCCCCTGACTCATCACGCAGTTCAACTTCAGACGACAGCCTGATAAGGACGTAACGAATGCTTCACACCTTTGTAGCTCTCGTAGACGACAAGCCCGGCGTGCTCACACGGGTCGCCTCGCTCTTCCGCCGCCTCAACGTCAACATCGTTTCACTTACCGTGGGCGAAAGCGAACGCGAGGGGATCTCGCGCATGACCATCGTCTGCGACGCACCCGAGCACGCCGCAGACCGTGTCCGCGCCTCTCTTTACAAGCTTGAGATCACTCGCGATGTCGATGAGCTTGGCCGCAGCGAAGCGGTCATCCGCGAGCTCTGCCTCATCAAGGTCGCTGCCGGCCCCAACTCTCCGCATGGCCAGCACTCGCGCTCGCAGATCTTCGAGCTCGCGAATGTCTTCCGCGCTCGCGTCGTCGATCTCGCGCCCGAGTCCATCATGCTCGAGATGACCGGAGCCGCCAGCAAGATCGAAGGCCTCCTCCAGGTCCTGCGCGAATCCTCATTCGAAGTTCTCGAGGTCTCCCGCACCGGCCGTATGGCCATGCGTCGCGGCCACCACACCAGCCGCGTGCTCAAAGCCCTCGGCACCAAGACCTCTGAAGAGACTCCGCTGGCCTTCCCGGATCGCCCGGAAGCCGACGATCTCCCTAACCAGTTCGCCGAAGACGACGCGTAATCACTCTCCATTTACGATTAACGAAACAACGAAAAGGAAGAAGACAAAGCAATGGCAAAGACCTACCACGACGCAGACGCAGACCTCTCCCTCATCCAAGCCAAGAAAGTCGGCATCATCGGCTACGGCTCGCAGGGCCACGCCCACGCCCTCAACCTCAAGGACTCCGGCGTCGAGGTTCGCGTAGGCCTTCGTCCTGATTCCCCCAATGCCGAGCGCGCCCGCAAGGCTGGCCTCCAGGTCGACACCGTCGCCAATGTCGCCAAGTGGGCCGACGTCATCATGAATCTCACGCCCGACCAGACCGCGGCCAAGGTGCATAAGACAGAGGTCGAACCAAATCTCGCCCCCGGCAAGACCCTCATGTTCGCGCACGGCTTCAACATCCGCTTCGGAACCATCGTTCCGTCCGCAGGCGTCGATGTCTCGCTGGTCGCTCCCAAGGCGCCCGGCCACCGCGTCCGCGAGGTCTTCACCGAAGGCGGCGGCGTTCCCGGACTGGTTGCCGTCGAGCAGAACACCTCTGGCAAGGCACTTGAGCTTGCGCTCAGCTACGCCAAGGGCATCGGTTGCACCCGCGCCGGAGTTCTCGAGACCACATTCACGGAAGAGACCGAGACCGACCTCTTCGGCGAGCAGGCGGTTCTCTGCGGAGGCACCGCCGCCCTGGTCAAGGCTGGCTTCGAAGTCCTTACCGAGGCGGGCTACCAGCCCGAGCTCGCGTACTTCGAGGTTCTGCACGAGCTCAAGCTCATCGTCGACCTGATGTATCGCGGCGGCCTTGCCTACATGCGTCACTCCATCTCGGACACGGCGGAGTGGGGCGACTATGTGGCCGGACCACGCATCGTCACCGCCGAGACCAAGCAGGCCATGAAGAAGCTGCTCGAGGAGATTCAGAACGGTTCCTTCGCCAAGAAGTTCATCGAGGAGAACGAGACCGGTCGTCACGAGTTCGCTCGCATCCGCCAGCAGGAGGCCGCGCACGGCATCGAGAAGGTTGGCGCCGAGCTGCGCAAGGCCATGCCCTTCCTCGATCCCGTCAAGGTCGAGAATGGCGCGGTCGTAAAGGCATAACTTTTCTTCATCGAAACGAGGTACGGCGGCATCCTAAGGGTGCCGCCGTTTCCTTTCGTCACAAAACCCGGAGAATTCCTCCGCATCTTTGCTCCTCCCCTGTTTGCAAACCTGTCACAATGGAGCAAGAGTCGCCGTTTCTTGTTTTCCTGCCCACGACGGCAGAAGGAGATTCGCCTCATGGCCGCCCCAAGCAGTTACGAAGCTCTACTTCCCCAGCAGCTCGGGCTCCAGGTGTTCATCGCTCCTCCCACACACCCGACGCCGCAATCAGAGATCATCGCGGCGCTGCGTACTATCTCTGCACTCGACGGTCTCAACGAAGAGGAGTACCTCTGGTTCGCCACTCACGGCACCGAACGCGTCGGTGACGACGGAGCCATGGCATTCGCCGAAGGCAGCCCCTGCGATCGCATGGTCTTCATCCTCAAGGGTGAGGTGCACGTGCGCCGCCACAATGCCGGCCCAATGGCGCTGTGGATCGGCCGCGCCGGCCAGATGACCGCTAAGCTGCCCTTTTCGCGCATGAAAGTCTACGGCGGCGAAGGTTACCTCGTGGGCCCAGGCTGGTTGCTCGACATCCATGAAGATCGCTTTCCCGAGATGCTCGCGGCGATCCCTTCCATGACGCAGCGCTGTGTCTCCACCATGATGGATCGCGTGCGCGAGGTCACACGCATGGAGCAGCAGGCGGAAAAACTCGCCGCTCTGGGCAAGCTTGCGGCGAACCTGGCCCACGAGTTGAATAATCCGGCCTCCGCTGCCCAGCGCTCCGCCTCCAGCCTCTTCTCCGAGCTGCGGCAGTACGGCGACCAGAAGTATCGTCTTGGCAATCTCTGCCTCTCCGATACGCACACGTCGCAGTACCGCTCCTGGGTGGCGCGTACGCGCTCCACGCTCGGGGAACACGAGGCTGCGAACGGCAGGTCTCCGGATGCGCTGGCTATCAGCGATCGCGAGGTCGATCTGCTCGGCTGGCTCGAAGGCCACAACGTCCCGAATCCCTGGGCCATCGCTCCGTCGCTGGCCGAAACCGGCATCGCCTCCGCTCAGCTCGACGAGCTTGCCGGCCTCGTCACCTCCGAGGCGCTTCCGGTCGCAGTAGCCACCTTCGCCAGCTCCCTCCGCGTCGAACGCATGGCAGAGACCGTGGTCAACTCGACGGTACGCATCTTCGACCTTATCCGCGCCATCAAGGACTACTCGTACATGGACCAGGCGCCGATCCAGGACATCGACCTGGCACAGTCGCTCGAGAACACTCTCGCCATGTTCAAGTCGCGCCTGCAGCATGTGTCCGTTGTAACGGATTTCGATCCCGCACTTCCTCCGGTCGCCGGCTACGGACGCGAGCTCAACCAGGTATGGACCGCGTTGATCGAGAACGCGCTGGATGCGATGAAAGACCAGGGAACGCTTCGGGTCTGTGCACGGTTGCAGGGACGGATGGCCTTCGTCGAGGTATGGGATACTGGCCCCGGCATCGATCCGGAACTCAAGAGCCGCATCTTCGAACCGTTCTACACCACCAAGGCCCCCGGCCGCGGCCTAGGGCTCGGACTCGATACCGCGCAGCGCATCCTCGAGCGTCACTCCGGCTACATCCACGTGGATTCGAAACCCGGAGCTACCTGCTTCCAGGTTAGACTGCCGCTGGAACAAGCCCAGACTTACTAACCGCAGCAGCGCCGAAGCAAACAGCCGCAATCAACTTAGCACGGCGCTGCTTGTCGTTTTAGTCACATCCCGCCCAATCTGCTTCACTGAATCGACCAGCAGATCGAAGTCGCTTCGTCGCGATCTGTGATTTGAGATTGCCACGCGAATCGCAAACCGGCCATCGAGCATTGTTCCCGACGGAACGGCGATCCCACTCTCCTGCAACCGCATGAGTATCTCGCTGTTCTCCGTGTCGTTCGCGCCGGCATACCGGAGACAAACAATATTCAAGGGAGCCTCGGCTGCCAGCTCAAGCTCAGGGCAGGCCTTCACCAGCGACACCAGGTATCGCGCCTGCTCTACGTTCTGTTCGATGGCGGCCGCTATCGCGTCCACTCCCCGCGCCTTCAGGCTCATCCACGCCTTCAAAGCCCTGAACCCTCGCGACAGCTCGATACCGCGATCGGCAAAACGCAGTCCCCCCGCGGCCGGCCCTCGTTCCATCGCGGTCAGATAGCTGGCTCCCGTGGCAAATGCGGCCTTATGGCCCTCTGCATCCCGCACCAGCACACAGCCGATGTCGTAGGGCATGTAGCCCCACTTGTGCAGATCGAACGCCAGCGAGTCGGCCCGTTCGATTCCCCGTACCAGGGGCCGCAGCTTCTCGGACCAGTACGCGGGAGCGCCAAAGGCGCCGTCTACGTGAAACCAGAGATTCTCTTGAGCGCATAGATCCGCAATTGCCGGGAGATCATCCGTGGCCCCGGTGTTCACCGTTCCCGCTGTAGCCACCACGCAGAGAGGCAGGAGGCCAGCCCCGCGATCCGCGGCGATCGCCTGCCGCAGCTGCTCGAGCTTCATCCGGTATTCCGAGTCGACTTCAACCACGCACAGAGCCGCCCGTCCCATCCCCATCAGCTCCATTGCCTTCTTCAGCCAGCTATGCGCTTCACTCGAGCAGTACACCCGCAGCCTGGGTCCTCCCAGCAGACCCTCGGCACGCACGTCGAAGCCGGCCTTTGCGTGCCGGCCCACCGCCAGCCCGATCAGATTCGCCATCGTGCCGCCGCTCATCAGCAGGCCGCTGGTCCCGACAGGCATCCCCATCAATCCGGCCATCCAGCGAATCACCTGCTCCTCGATCAGCGTTGCGGAGTCATCGAATCCCCCTACGTTAGGATTCATGCCAGCGGCCAGCATCTCCGCCAGTACGCCCTCCGCAGTCCCATTGCCCATGACCCAGCCCCAGAAACGGGGATGCGTATTCCCGATTCCGTACGGCAACACGTCCCGCAGGAAGCTCTCATAAGCCGCCATGGCCCCTTCGCCCGTGCGCGGGACCGGCTCCTGCTCGATGGCCTGTCGTGTCTTCGCCGGGAGTCGCTGCCACACGGGCTGCTCTCGTCTTCCCTGCAGATGGTCGAAGATTCCATCGACCATCCGATGGCCAAGCGCCCGGAGCGCGGCCCATTCCTTCTCATTTGCGGGATCCAGGGTTGTCTCTTCTCTATCTGAATACGTATCTGCGCGGTGCGAAGTTCTGCCCATCCCCTAACAATACTCGGGGCAGGGCTGCATCCTTCGCCGCAGGCGTAAACGGAGGAGCACCACAGGACACGATCCGTCCAGAACTTAACGGACTAAAATGTAGATGCGTTTGCTCGGAAGAACTACTTCGTCACTTCCACACCCCGCCAGAAGGCGGTATGGTGTTTCACGTTTCGGGCGGCAGGCTTGGGGTCGGGGTAATACCACGCTGCGTCCTGATTCTCCTGCCCGTCGACCAGGATCGTGTAATAACGAGCCTGGCCCTTCCATGGACAGCTTGAGGTCGTCGAACTTGGCCTCAGGAACTCGCGTTTGACCGATTCGTCGGGAAAATAGATGTTCCCTTCAACTGTCTCGTAGGTCTCACTCTCGGCCAGAACCTGCCCATTCCAAACTGCCTTCGCCATAGTCTGCAACCCGTCTTTTCAATAATTTACAGCAACGCTGCCCAATTTAGTGGGCGGCACAGTACACCAGACCCCATAGACTACTACTGAGTAGTTGTAACAGAAATGATGCAAAAAAGAAAAAGCGGTATACCGCCGGTTATCCCTTCGTAAGCCCTAGCGATCGCTGAAATCCTTCGTGCAGCCTGGCGGCCTCCGGAAATCGTTCGATGAGGGCCGCTGTGTGCCGCATAAACGGATGTCCCGACTGCTTCTCCGTCTCCGCGTGAAAGTGGTGGAACTTGGCGTAGATCAGGATGCCTTCGCCGTTCGAATCCAAGAAGAGATCCGGGTCCAGCGCGCCGCGGAGCACCAGCGAGGCTGCCATCTCCCAATAGCCCAGCACCTGCCTCCAGGCGGCGTTGTGCTGCGAGCCTACATCTCGCGAGACCGCTCGCAGCTCCTCCAGCGTCTTCGGCTGAAAGTCGAAGACCATGAAGCGTCGCGACCTTCGCAGGGTTTCCTCACGACGCATCTCGTACAGCTTCAATATCAGTTCCGCGTCAGACGCAGTCGCCATCCACTCTTCCTCTTCTTAAAAGTGCTGTCAGGCCGCTTCGCCTTCAGGCTTCGCCACGGGATCAGCAACCAGCTTCTCGTAGCTGCACGGCGGGGCACTCGGAGCTGCTTCTTCTTCCTTGTCCCCCTTCTTCTTCCGTCGCTTCGGCAGAGCCTCATGGTTATTCGGACACACCCAGAATGTTCCCTTGTCGTTAGCCACCTCGAGCAGATATGCACTATCGCACTTCGGGCAGGTCTCGCTGATCAGCTTCTGGTTCGAGGCGAAATCGCACTTGGGATAGTTCACGCAGCCGTAAAAGACATCGCCGCGCTTCGTCTTCCGGACCGCGATATCGCCGCCATCCTTCGGACACTTCACCTCCAGCAGCTCCTGCTTGATGTACTTGCACTTCGGGTATCCGCTGCAGCTGATGAACTCGCCATACTGCCCATGCCGCAGCAGCAGCGGCTTTGCGCACTTCGGGCAGCTCTCCTCCAGCTGCACCGGAGGCTTCTGCTGCACCTTCTGGCTCAGCTTGCGAATCGTCTTGCAGGGTGGATCCTCGTTGTAGCCGGGGCACGCCATAAACGGCCCCCACGGTCCATTACGCAGCACCATGACGCGTCCGCAGTTGTCGCAGAACTCTTCTTCCGCGACCTCGTCGGCTCCCGGCGCGCTCAGGTCGGGCTTCGCCGCGTAGTTTTCCTTGGTGAAGTCGCAGCTGAAGGTCTCGACCGTGATCTTCTTGCCCTTACCCTGCGCCTCGTTGATTGCGGCAGCAAGCTCCTTCGCATCCGCCGCTTCACGGCTGAAGTCCGTAACATCTTCCGTCATCGCCTTCACCGTCATCGGGAAGGTGAAAGCGGACGTGATCTTCTTCACCACGGCCTTAGAATCCTTCTTCCACGGCCCTGCCGCAACATTCATCGGCTTGGTCTTGGTGAAGTTGGAGCAGGAAAAGAAGCTTCCGAACTTGCCCCATTTCAGAATCAGCGGAGAGCCGCACTGCTCGCAGATCTCAGTGGTCGGCTCCTCCATCCGCTTGATATCTTCCATGCTCTTCTCGGCGACCTTGAGTTCTTTCTCAAAGTGGTCATAGAAGCCATTCAAAAGATCGGTCCAGCGCTCCTGCCCATCTTCCACGGCGTCCAGCTCGCCTTCGAGCGTAGCCGTGTACTGCGTGTCGAAGATGTAAGGGAAGTTCTTCACCAGCAGCTTGGTGACGACAATCCCGATCTCGGTCGGCACAAATCGTCCCGTGATCTTCTTCACATAATCGCGGTCCTGGATCGTATTAATGATGGACGCATAGGTTGAAGGGCGTCCGATGCCCTTCTCTTCCAGGGTCTTCACCAGGCTCGCCTCGTTGTAGCGCGGAGGAGGCTGCGTAAACTTCTGCTGGGGATCGAGCTTCTCGAGCTTCAACGCTTCGCCAGTAGTCAACTCTGGAAGCCTGCGCTCCGTCTCGTCCTCTCCCTCAGCTCCCTCAGATTTTTCGGACTCGCCCTGCCCAGCGCGCAGCGTCTGTTTTTCTTCCTTGGCTGCCTTCCCCTTGGCTGCCAGACGCGCCCGCTTCTCTTCCTCTTCGAACTTCAGGTGCCCATCGAACTTCAGGACGCTTCCGCTTACACGGAAGTCATAGCTCAGCTTCGCCTTCGCCTCGATCTCCACGGTCGTCTGGTCGAAGACCGCAGGCGTCATCTGGCTGGAAACAAACCGTTGCCAGATCAGCTTGTAGAGCCGATACTGCTCGTCGGAGAGGTAGCGCCGGATCGAATCCGGAGTGAACTCCACCGACGTCGGCCGGATCGCCTCGTGCGCATCCTGCGCCTGTACCTGCTTCTTGCCGACATACTCGTTAGGCTTGGCTGGAAGATATTGATTGCCCAGCTTGCCGATAAACTCACGCGCCTCCGCAATCGCATCCGGGCTGACTCGCGTCGAGTCGGTACGCATGTACGTGATCAGACCGATCGTTCCCTCGGACCCAATCTCTACGCCCTCATACAGCCGCTGCGCCACACCCATCGTGCGCCGAACATTGAACCCCAGCCGTCCCGCGGCCTCCTGCTGAAGCTTGCTGGTCGTAAACGGAGCCTTCGGGTTGTTCCGGCGTTCCTTCTTCTCGACCGAGCGCACGCTCCACTTTGCGTTCTTCAGCTCACCAACAACCTCGTCCACCGCATCGTGGTCCGGCAGGGCATTCGCAAGAAACTGCTCCTTGCCATCGGCGTCCACTCCGTTGGCCACACGTGAAGGCACGCCGTTCACACCGACGAAACGAGCCGTGAATCCCTGCTTGCCCCCTCCGGGCAGAAGATCCGCGTCGATCGTCCAGTACTCAACCGGCTTGAATTCGTTGATCTCCTGCTCGCGCTCGACGATCAGCCGTAGCGCCACGGTCTGTACTCGGCCCGCGCTCAACCCGCGCCGAACCTTGTCCCACAGCAAAGGAGAGATCTGATAGCCCACCAGCCGGTCCAGAACCCGGCGCGTCTGCTGCGCGTCCACCAGATTCTCGTCCACATCGCGAGCCTGCTCGAACGCGGCCCTTACAGCCTTCTGGGTGATCTCATTAAAGGTCACCCGCCGCAGCATCTTCTTGTCCTTCATCACCGGCATCAGCTGCATCGAAAGATGCGCCGCAATTGCCTCGCCCTCGCGGTCCGGGTCGGGCGCCAGATAGACGGCATCCGCCTTCGCCGCCAGCTTCTTCAGGCGGTCGACGACCTTCTCCTTGCCAGGAGAGACGATCAGCGTCGGCTCGAAGGTTCTCCTCTTCAGCTCCACGCCAATGTCGTTTTTGGGCAGGTCCATGATGTGGCCCAGCGAGGCCTCCACCACGTAGTCGCTGCCGAGATATTTATTGATCGTCTTCGCCTTTGCCGGCGACTCTACGATCACGAGTGACTTAGCCATTTCTTCCCTTCATTCCCCAGAGCATCCCGACGAAGCGGGAGGTTCCATCGATCCTTCTCTGTTTTGCGAGGATTCCCTTGCGAACCTAACACGGTTCGCCGGATACGTCATCCCCTCACAATTCCCAACAGACGAAGTCAGTTCCAAAAAGTCATCACCTTGGACCGACTCGAGTAACACGCAGCATCCCGAGAGCCCTTGCTCTAAGTCAACGGACAGGCTTACTTAGCCATGCTGTACAAAAAGTTTTCCACCGCTTGCCGGCCTTCCCGGGAGTTCGCTCACATGGTCCGGATATAGTTCTTTCCCGGAAGCTGCCTCACGCGTCCCGCCAACTCCAGTTCGAACAATGCCGTAAAGATCTCCGCCGATCCGAGCTCGCCCTCCAGGCGCTCGATCAGCTCATCCAGCTGGATCGATTCGTCCTGTCTTAGCCGGTCCAGAACCATGCGTTCATGATTCGAAAGCCTCGTTTCGCTAAATAAGGATGCGGATTCCTGGTCTTTCGATTCACTGTTAGCGCTAACCCCAATTTCGTCTTCAAGTTGCAGCCGGATCTCCGATGCCAGGTCCTCCCAGACGTCCTCCCAGGTCGCCGTCAGCTTCGCTCCCTGCTTGATCAGCGTATTCGGACCCCATGCGTTCTTGTTGGTTACGTTTCCCGGAACCGCATAGACATCGCGGTTCTGTTCCATCGCCAGCCGGGCCGTAATCCGGGTACCGCTATGTTCGGCCGCCTCGATGACCAGGACCCCCACGCTCATTCCGCTCAAAAGGCGATTCCGGATGGGAAAATTCTGTGGGGCCGGGAACGTGCCCAGGGGGTATTCGCTCACGATCGTGCCGCCGCTTTCCACGATCTGTTCGGCCAGCCGCTTATTCTCCTTCGGGTAGATCACATCGATTCCCGTGCCCCATACCGCGACCGTCTTTCCGCGGGCCTCAAGCGCTCCTTTGTGAGCCGCCGTATCCACCCCGCGAGCCATTCCGCTTAATATAGTCAGCCTTCGCGCCGCAAGATCGCGCGACAGCATCTCGGCCATGCCGGCGCCATAGGGCGAAGGATGACGCGTTCCCACCACCGCGATTCCTGGCCGAGACAGAAGCTCGACATCGCCCCGAATCCAGAGCACCGCCGGAGGATCGTAGATCTCGCGCAGACGATTCGGATACGCCGCCTCGACCGGCGTCAGGATCGCTCCACCACTCGCCGCCACCCGGGTCCACTCGTCCTCGGCAACGGCTCGCGCCTTTCCATCAAAGACAAACTGCGCCGAGTGGGCAGGCATACCCAGCCCCTCAAGCTCGGTCAGGGAAGCATCGAAGAGCCGCTCCGGCTCTCCGAGTTGCCGCATCACCCTCCACGTCCGCGTCATCCCCATCGCCGGCGTCAACACCAGCGCGAGCCACGCCAGCTGCGCCTCTGCCCGGACTCCCTCCGCCACTCCCTCTTCCTGCTGGCCCAACTTCAATTCGTTCCTCTTCCTGCCGCCTTAGGTCTGCGACACGGCCTGGATCAATCCACGGATATACCCATAACAGTAAGCGAAGGACTGCAACCCCTGGGGGTCGCTCTCGGCTACAGGAACATGATCCGGCATCAGCATGTAGGGATAGCCGATCTCCCTGTAGACCTGAATCGCCTTCCACATGTCCACATCGCCCTCATCCGGATACACCTCTACAAAATCATTCCGGTGACCGCGGATGTTCCTGAAGTGAACGTTGAAGATCTTCTTCCGCGTGCCGAAGTAGCGAATCACGTCGAAGATCTCGGTTCCCGGGTCCGCAAGCATCTCCGAAACCGTCCCCTGGCAGAAGTTCAGCCCGTGATACTCGCTCTCCCGAATCGCAACGAACTTCTTCAACCCGTCTACCGTCCCCAGCACCCGATCCACACCCTGGTAGCCCTCCGGTGGAACTCCCGGGTCCTGCGGATGACACGCCATGCGAATCTTGTACTCGTTCGCCACCGGAATCATGCGATCGAGAAAGAACGTAATCCTCTCCCAGAACGCCTCCGCATCCACATGTCCCGCAATCGTCAGCGGAGTCTTCGGGTGCGCCTCCGCGAGCTTCCACTGGCTGTAGCTCGCGTCGCCGCGTCCCTGCACTCTGCCCGACCGCAGCACCCCAAGGATGCTCATGTTGTACTTGATCGAAGGCAGCCCCGCGCGGGCGCAGTTGCGAATCAGCATCTGCAGCTGTTCGATATCGCGGTCCCGCTCCGGACTCTTCGCCAGCATGATGGCCGGGTGCTTCTCGCGATCGATGTAGCTCGACTCCAGGATCGGCGGCCCGACGCATACAATCTCGATGCCATTCTTCTCCGCCAGATCCCGCATCCGGCTCAGCTCATCGACGGTCGAGGCGATCCGGCCCTCCGACGTCTCCGGATACCCGCAGATATGCTTCACCCCATATCGCGCCAGGTACTTCAGATGAGCATCCGTCGTCGGCGCGCTCTGGCAGCCGAGCTTCATCATCGCCTTCGGAGTTTTCGCAGACTTCGGCGCGGCGGCCGCAAACGACTCCTGAGCCCCGGAGCCCAACACCAGCGCTGTCGCGCCCGTTGTAGAAAGAAACCTTCGACGATTCATGACTTCCCGTTCGACCTCACACTCGATTTCCATCTCTCTTGCAGCGCCTCGCTCAATACGAACGAGGCTCCGCACATCGCCAACGCAACAAACAGGCTCGTCCACTCGTTTCCGCTAAACCCCCGAACCTTTGCGACCCTCGGGATATGCAACAGGATCACCCACAGCAGAAACATCAGGCCCAGCAGACCCGCGGACAACCGCACCTGTATCCTCGAAACCAGGCTCGCAGCCACCAGCAGGAACGCGATCCCCGTAAAGTACGTCCAGAAAAGATGTCCCGGAATCCAGGCAGGGATCAGCGCCGCCACGAACTTCGAGTACATCAGGTGCTGGATTCCGAAGACGACCAACGATACCGCAAACAGCCATCGGCCTGTCTCCACCAGCAACCACTGCGAGCCTCTGCGCTGCCCGGCTGCCTCCGATGGAAAGGTTCCGGCGATCACCAAAGCGGCCCCTCCCATCGCGGCCAGCTCAAACAGACTCGTCCACGGCCTTGGATCCCGCGGACTCGCCAGCAGCGTTGGCAGATAAATCACCAGCCCTCGCAACAGGATTCCCACTCCAAGAGTGTTTGCCGCAGCCCGTCCATACCAACGCAACACCAGGCACATTCCCGCCGCGATCAGGGCGCACCCAAACAGCAGCGCCAGACCCCGCTGCGTCTGCACCCACGGAGGCCCCGCCGCAGGCACGGGCCCTCTTCCACTTCCCGAGCCTATGCACTGCAGTCCAAAGAAGACGATCGCCACGGCATACAGCAGGCGGCCAATTCGGGTCAGTCCATCCATCGTGTCGGCTCCTCGCGCACGCCCATGAAATCCTACAACCCTTCCGTCAGGGTCCAAACAGAAACTTACTGTTCCTCGTCACATCGCCGACATTCGAGTTGTGTCCCCGTCCGCGAAACCCGGCCCTGCTCCGTAGTCACCCACTCTCGAATCATCCAGGGAGGATCATGGCGCACATGCTGTCCATGCCCGCACTCCAGCTCCGCCACCCAGTGGTTCTCTTCGTCCTGATGGAAGCCGATGATCGCACGCTGCATCCTCTTGCTCCTCGCTGCATCTTCTACAGTAGATCTTTGGGCACTTCACTCCATCCCGTCCGCGTAGCCGCCATCAACTTCCTCAATCCGGCTCCTCTCATGTGGGACTTCGAGCACCCACCGCTCTCCTCCGCACTTGCCCAGCGCTACCAGCTCCACTACACGCTCCCCGCTCTCTGCGCCGACGAGCTCCTCGCCGGCCGCGCCGACCTCGGCCTCATCCCCATCGCCTCACTCACGCCCGAGCTCGCCATCGTGCCCGGCTGCACCATCGCCTCGTTCGATCGCGTTCGCTCCATCCAGCTCATCGTAAAAAGCCCGCACAGGCTCGAGACCGTCCGCACCGTCGCCGCAGACAACGCCTCCCGCAGCTCCCGCGCCTACGTCGAGATCCTCTTCCGCAACTTCCTCCACACCGAGCCCCAGTTCCTCACCGCCCCCGCCGATCCCATCGCGATGCTCCACCAAGCCGACGCCGCCCTGCTCATCGGCGACCCCGCCCTGCTCGCGCTCGAATCCCGCCAGCAGATCGAAGAAGCCGTAGGCCCATGCCAGTGGTTCGACGTGGCGCACGAGTGGCACACCCGCACCGGCCTTCCCTGGGTCGCCGCCGTCTGGGCCGTCCGTCCCGAAGCCCTCTCCGTCAGCCATCTCACCACAGCCCAGATCACCGACGACCTCATCGGCTCGCGCGACCACGGACTCGCCCACATCGACGACCTGGTCCGCGAGTGGACTCCGCGCATCGCCATTTCCTCTGCCACCATCCACCATTACCTTTCGGTAAACATCCGGTATACCCTAACCCCGGACTGCATCCGCACCATCCAGCTCTTCCGCCGCTACGCCGCCGAATCCGGCATATTGCCCCCGCTTCCCACCCTCCGTTTCCTCTAAACCACCCTCCAGCACGGTTTTTCGCCGGCCGACGCGACCTGGCATGGCTCCGGAGCGTCATATCCTGTATGACCACCACGGCTGCCACTTCGATTGTGGCTGAATTCGCGGCTCGCGCCGCGCGCACAGTCGTGGCTCCCACCTCGCATCGCTCTCCGCTGATGCACTTCCTCTTCACCTTCGGACCCTTCGGCCTGTTCCTCGTCTCTATCGTCGATTCGTCCTTCATTCCGCTGCCCATCCCCGGCGTCACCGACATCATGCTCGTACTGATGGCTGCCCGCCACGCCAACTGGTTTCTGCTCGTCATCGTAGCCTCCGTCGGGTCGGCGATTGGAGGCTATCTCAGCTATCGCGTCGGCAAGTCCGGAGGCATCGCCTTCCTCGAAAAGCGCGTGCCTCCACGCATCTTCAAGCTGGTCCGCGACTGGATGGAGCGTCATGCCATCCTTGCCGTCGCGCTTCCCGCCCTACTTCCCCCGCCCATGCCCCTGGCTCCCTTCGTCCTTGCAGCGGGAGCCCTCAAAATGTCGCAACGCAAATTTCTCTGGGCCTTCATCCTCAGTCGCACCGTAAGGCACATCATCGCCGCCGGGCTCGGCCTCTACTACGGCAGATCCATCCTTCGCCTCTGGAATCAACTCTCGGAAAAGTACGCGACCACACTTCTCGTCGCTACCTGGAGCATCATCCTCGCCAGTTGCGCCATCGCCTTCTGGCAGCTTTACAAGGCCTCACGGAGCGTCGTGGCTCCGCAAGACCTTGCTCCCCAGGGCAAGACGGCCGCGTAGCTGGAGAGATACGACCGCCGTCCTCTCGAAAGGTGGGGGATCTCAACCGTTGGTCTTTTGCGTTGCATCACGGCGTTCGAAATAGAAAGCAGGTCTGCGTTACGCCACAGCCTCGCTCCTCTTCTTCGGCGCAAACTTCCGCTTGTAATACGCCGTCGTCGCAGCCACAGCCGGTACACCCACGATCGAAGGCCACAGCCACAGGTACCAGGTGTTCCCAAGCACCTGCCCCAGGGTCACCACGCTGAACGCCGACCACGCTGCGATATAGCTGGCAATGAAGTTGCCCAGATGTCCGTACCACCAGAACATCTTCTCCTTCGGCTTGTAGACGAACGAGATCATCTGCCTCATCGCTGCGCCGATTCCGATAAACCCGAAGACCGCTCCCACCGCCGGAATCACCTCGATCGAAGCTGGACGGAACACGCTCAGCCACACCAGCAGTGCGCTCACGGCCAGCGTAATCACCCCTGCGATCCAGTCGATCGGCTCGGCGCTTCCGCCGCGAGCCAGATCCTTCAACCGCAAAACCCTATATCCGGCAAACGCCAGGTAGAAGCTGAAGACCGCCACCAGCGCCAGAAACCGTACCGGGAAGAAGAACGCCATCGGCACCGCCGTAGCCGCCACCGCACCCATCGACCACAGGTACACCATGCCCCAGCGTTTATGCTGCCTGCCGCCCTTGGCCGTCGCCAGCGCCATCGGGGCCAGCAGAAACGACATCGTTCCTGCTGCGATATGAATCGTCAAAAATGCCTTTACCCACAATGGATCCAATCCGTGTCCGTGCATCGCATCCTCCATGACGTCTATTGCTTCAATCGCGTGGATCTCTTCCTGCCCGAAGTCTTTTTCCGGACTCCGCTGTCGATCGCATCCAGTTCCTTCAACGTCTCTCTGCCCCACTTCACCAGAGCCTCGCTGTAATGGCGGCCATAGCTCACCGTCATGAGCCAGAAACGAGCCTGCGGATCGTCCGGCCGCTCCCGCCGCACCTCTTTTGCGATCTCCGAATACCTCGCCACTGCCTCTTGCTGCGTCGCAACAAACGCCGCAACACTCTCCCGGCTCGCACTCACGGGCGCATGGCCCCCGAAGAATAACTTCAGCAACAGCTCATTTCGCGGAACCTCAGCAGCCGCCGGCACCATCACCCACTCTTTTAGCCGTTCCCTTCCCTTCCCCGTCAGCGAATACACATTGCGGTCGGGCCGTCCCTTCTGGCGCTCCGTCTTCTTCTGCACCAACCCCTCCGCGGTGAGCTTCTTCAGCGCCGGATAAATCTGGCCGTAGCTCTCGTTCCAGAAGTTCCCGATGGATTGCGCAATGACCGAACGGATCGTATAGCCGGACATCGGCGCCATACTCAACACACCCAGCAACGCATCCGGCGTTGCTGTCCCGGTCCGATCTTCCGCTTTCGCAGCTGTGGTCTTTCTCTTCATATCTGCAAGATATATATCTGGCAGATATCTATACGCAAGGTCACTCGTCACAGTTCCGTAAAATTCCGCCGACATGCAAAAAAGAAACGGACCCCGAAAGGTCCGCTTCCATCTGTCTCGGTCTGGAGCTACGCCCGTTAGAACTCCCACCGCAGCAAGGTCGCCCCTACGGTAAAGCCAGCGCCTACACTGGCCAACAGCACCAGATCGCCCTTCTTCATCCTTCCCTCTTCGAGGGCAGTGTGCATCGCCAACGGAATGGTTCCAGCCGTCGTGTTCCCATAGCGATCGATGTTGATCACCACACGCTCCTCCGGCAGTCCCAGTCGCTCCGCCGTCGAAAGAATGATGCGTCGATTCGCCTGGTGCGGAATAAAGCAGGACAACTCGCTTCCAGCCACTCCATTGCGGCTCAGCACCGTCTCCGCTGCCTCGGCCATCTTGCGCACTGCGAACTTGTAAACAGCCTGCCCGTCCTGATGAACGTAGTGCATCTTCGCCGCCACCGTCTCAACCGTTGACGGATGCAGGCTTCCGCCTCCCGGCATATTCAGCGCTACCGCGCCCGATCCATCAATCTCGTGCCAGTAGTCGATCAGGCCCACCTCGCCCTCTTCGCATGGCTCCAGCAGCACCGCGCCCGCGCCGTCACCGAAGATGACGCACGTTGTCCGGTCGGTATAGTCGATGATCGAGCTCATGACGTCGGCCCCGATCACCAGAACCTTCCTGTGCATCCCGCTCTCGATCAGCTTGGCTCCCACCTGCAGCGCATACGGAAACCCCGAACACGCCGCCGACAGGTCGAATCCCCACGCGCTCTTCGCTCCCAGCTTGTTCTGCACCAGGCAGGCCGTGGCCGGAAACAGCATATCCGGCGTCACGGTCGCGACGATAATGACCTCGATCTCACTGGCATCCACGCCGCGCTTGGCCAGGCAGCACTTCGCCGCCTCAACCGCCAGATCGCTCGTCGCCACGCCCTTATCCACCAGGTGCCGCTCGCGGATTCCCGTGCGCTCCACAATCCACTGATCGTTGGTTTCGACCATCTTTTCCAGGTCTGCATTCGTCAACAACCGTGGTGGAACATATGCTCCTACCGAAGTGATCTTTGCCCGCCCCTGTGTCCGCGGCTTCAACGTCAGACTCAAACCTTCACCTCAATCTCTGGGTAATACTGAATTCGCAAATTCTTGCAATGCCAACTATTCTCGCTAAGAAGTCACAGCCTGTCACTTCATGACGCACGCCTCCGCACTTTGGACGCACCTCTCTCCGATCCACTTCGAATCATTCCATGGAAGAGAGAAGGGACCGCTGCCGGTTGTCCTCGTGAAGGTGCCTCCACCTTCGCCGTTCGCCGAACAGGTCGTGATGCACAAATGACGTACGGGGGATTCGTTGCATTCCTTACAGCACCTATGCCGCGCGAGTGAGCGTAAAAATGCGACGCGACGCCCAGTGCACCATTCCGGAAAACGAGATCCAGTTTCCATGAGGCATAAAAAATGTACCGGGCGACCTACTGCGCCCGTAATGACCCGTTACCGTTGCTTCCTTCCGGACCTGGCGGGGTTGGCGGGATTACGTCGCGTAGGACCCGGCACACGTCTCATTCTAACATCCGGAAATCCACACCCAAAATCGGCGTAAACCATTCATTCCCAACCCGCTCATTACCCTGATACTCTTTTCACCCATGCGATTGGTTCTGCCACTTCTCCTCGCCGCGTCCCTATGTCCATGGGCCTCCCTCGCGCAGGACGTCCATGTCCGCGTCGCGCAGAGCGTCAAGACCGGCATCGAAGGCACCACCGAGTTTCCCACCATCCAGATGGCCATGGACCATCACCCCTTCGCCGGCCCCGCTCGCGGCAAAGATGGGAAGCCCGGCCGCGTCTATATAGAGATCGAGCCCGGCACCTACCACGAGCGCGTCATCGTCACCCAGAACCACTCCAACATCACCTTCGTCGGCATGGGCAAAAACCCCGAAGACGTCGTCATCAGCAACTCTCTCAACGCCAAACAGGCAGGCGGAACCTTCTTCACCGAGACCGTGCGCGTCGACGCCCCTGGCTTCGAGGCCGACAATCTCACCTTCGAGAACACCGCCGGCAACACCGGTCAGGCCGTCGCCATTGCCGTCCGCTCCGACCGCGCCATCTTCAAACACTGCCGCATCCTCGGCCACCAGGACACCCTCTTCGCCGACTACGGCCGCCAGTACTACCTCGACACCTACATCGAAGGCACCGTCGACTTCATCTTCGGCAACGCTCAGGCCGTCTTCGACCGCAGCGAGCTCCACGAGCTCTCCCCCGGCTTCCTCACCGCGCAGTCGCGAACCAGCGCCGACCAATCCACCGGCTATGTCATCGTCAACAGCCGCGTCACCGCCGACGATGCCGCGCTCGCCGGCAAGCACTTCTTCCTCGGCCGTCCCTGGCGGCCCTACTCGCGCGTCGTCTACATCCACACCGAGCTGCCAGTCACCCTCGCCCCGCAGGGCTGGGACAACTGGGGCAAGGCCTCCAACGAGCAGACCGCCTTCTTCGCCGAATTCGGCAACTCCGGCCCCGGGGCCAACTTCACCGCCCGCGTCCCCTGGTCCCACCAACTCACCTCCCAGCAGGCAAACCAGTTTCTTCCGCAGAATTTTCTTTCCGGCCAGGACCACTGGGACCCCATCGCCGAAGCAAAAAACCTCCCCTGAGATTCAGCGCGAAAGAATTCAGGTTCTCTAAAAGTGCCCACTGGCATAATTAACAGTTTCCGGCTATCGTTGCAGCCGCTACCATTCGCGTTGGCGATATCAACTCGAAGCTGATCCAGGATTGCTGGTCTAGGAAATACAGATAGGAGACTGGGTATGAAAAGGATTTCGTTCCTCTGTCTGGCCCTGTTGCTCATGGTCGCGAGCAGCGCTTTTGGCCAGGACGTTCGGTACAACTTCGACAAGGGTACCGATTTCTCCAAGTTCAAAACCTACAAATGGGTCACGCTCAAGGACGCACAACAGGTAGACGACCTCATCGACAAACAGATCAAGGCTTCGTTTGATTCTGCATTGGCAACCAAGGGCCTGAGTAAGGTCGAGGGAGATAACGCCGATCTCTTCGTCGCCTACCAGGTCGCCGTCTCAACCGAGAAGCAATACACCTCCTTCGACAGCGGCGGTTGGGGCTATGGTCCAGGCTGGGGCCGTGGAGGATGGTATGGCGCGGGTGGAGGAATGTCCACCGGTCAAACCTCAACGATTTACAACGGACAATTGGCTTTGGATATGTATGACGTGACTCAGAAGGATCTCGTCTGGCGAGGGGTTGCGAGCAAAACCCTCGACCCGAAGGCAAAACCTGATAAGCGCCAGAAAAATCTCGATAAGGCAGTTACAAAGCTGCTGAAAAACTATCCTCCCCCTCCCCCCAAATAACCCGCACCGGATTACATTCCCGTCTCGTTCTCCCGGCGAACCCGAACTCTGGAAGATGACAGGGCCACTCTTACAGCGAGGCCCTGTCTTTCCTGCCCCCACTCTCCGGAGAGCGCCCTTCCTGGTCGCATCCGATATCCGCCCGGCGGGCAAAACAATACCTTCCCGCAAAGAAGCTCCCGTAAGATACGGAGACGATGCGCTCCTCTCCAACCACCAGCATGACTCGAGACTGGGGCAGAATCGACGGCGTCGATCTCCTGCGTGGACTGTCGATCCTCTTCGTCCTGATGAACCACGTCAACATGCGTCTGCTCTCCGCGAAGGTTCCCTACACGAAAGGGCTTTCCCCGCAGCTCGTCTCTTCCCTCGTGTGGAACGGCCAGTTTGGCGTGCAGATGTTCTTCGTGATCTCCGGCTTCCTGATCACTTCCACCAGCATCCGGCGCTGGGGATCGCTCCACGCGCTCTCCGTAAAAGACTTCTACGTCCTGCGCTTTGCCCGCATCGCACCGCTGCTGCTTCTTCTGCTCTGCATCTTGAGCGGCCTGCATCTCGCGCATGTGACTGGCTACGTTGTCTCACCAAAGACTGGCGGACTGGGCCGCGCACTTCTCGCTGCACTCACCTTTCACATCAATCTCCTCGAAGCAACGCGCGATTATCTCCCCGCCAGCTGGGACATCCTCTGGTCGCTCTCCGTCGAGGAGATGTTCTATCTCTTCTTTCCTCTCGCCGTTCGTCTTCTGCGAACCAAAAAACTCCTGATCCCCCTGCTGATGCTCTTCGTCATCGTAGGCCCCTTCGCGCGAGCCCGAGCCTTCAATCCCAATCCGGTGTGGCGAGAGTATTCCTACCTGGGAGGGATGGACGCCATCGCCCTCGGCTGCCTGACCGCCCTCCTTCTCTCGAACAAGCGCCTCTCAAGGCCATCCATCAGGCTCAGCGGAATTGCCGGCTTCGCATTGCTGACCTTCAGCCTGTGCTTCTCCATAAAGGCCTACACCTGGGGCCTGGGAAGAAACGGATTGAATATGACCGTGCTGGCCATCGGGACCAGCCTGACCATCGCCGCCGCCACACAATCATCCTGGAGAGCTCCACGTCTGCTGTCTCCCCTCCTCATCCTCGGCCGCAACAGTTACGAGATCTACCTGACTCATGTGTTCGTCGTCATGGCTCTCTTCGAGATGTTCGTGCATCTCGGCAAGCCCCTTCAAGTCGTGCCCTTGCTTTTCATCACAACCATCGGATGCGCAGGTGTCCTTGGATCGCTCGTGGCCGCGTTTTATTCCGAACCCATGAACCGCACGATTCGCCGCAAGGCTGCTGGCGCTGCAAGCGCACCGGAACCAGCCATCCCCGCTCAGGTCTGACTCCAACAAAGGGCCAGACAAGCCCATCCGCTTGGCACCCGTCGCTCGAAACGTCTACACTTCCTCCACACCTCAACAAGGGGAAATACCCAGTGCTAAATCGATTTTCCAGACGTGAATTCGCGAAGCTCTTCGGCTCCGCCGCCCTCGCTCCCTCCGCTCTTCCCGCCCTCGCTGCCGCAGCCCCTGCCGATACTCCTTCCACCGCCCCGGCTCCTCACCTCTTCCCCAAGGGCTTCCTCTGGGGATCGGCCACAGCCTCCTATCAGGTCGAAGGCGCGGTCAAGGAAGACGGCCGCGGCGTCTCCATCTGGGATACCTTCTCCCACACTCCCGGCAAGACCAACAACGGCGACACCGGCGACGTCGCCAATGACCACTACCACCGCTACAAAGAAGATGTGCAGCTCATGAAGGCCCTCGGCCTCAAGACCTACCGCTTCTCCGTCGCCTGGCCGCGCATCTTCCCCAACGGAACCGGAGCTCCCAACCCCAAGGGCATCGACTTCTACAGCCGCCTCGTAGACCAGCTTCTCGCCAACGGCATCCAGCCCTACTGCACCCTCTTCCACTGGGATCTCCCCCAGGCCCTCGAAGACAAGGGCGGCTGGCAGTCCCGCGATACCTCCGAGGCCTTCGCCGCGTATGCCGGTTACGTCGCCCAGCATCTCTCCGACCGCGTCAAGCACTTCATGACCCTCAACGAGATGAAGTCCTTCGTCGACATCGGCTACCGCGATGGCCGCCACGCACCCGGCCTCAAGCTCTCCGTCGCGAAGGTCAATCAGGTGCGCCACCACGCTGTCCTCGCGCACGGCCTCGGCGTTCAGGCCATCCGCGCTCACGCGAAGCCGGGAGTCAAAGTTGGCCTCGCCGAAAACGCCGAAGCCTGTGCTCCTGTCATCGAGACCGCCGAACACATCGCCGCAGCCCGCAAGGCCACGCGCGAAGAGAACGCCGGCTACCTGACCGCCGTCCTCGAAGGCAAGTACACCGACGCCTATCTCGCCCACCACGGAGCCAACGCGCCAAAGTTCACCGCCGCCGACATGAAGGCCATCGGCTCCCCCATCGACTTCGTCGGCCTCAACAACTACACCACCACCTGGGTCCGCGCCGACAGCGCACCTGCCGGCTACGCCGTGGTCCCGGCTCCAGCCTCCTACCCGCACATGATGAGCCCCTGGCTGCGCGTCGGCCCGCAGGGCCTCTACTGGGGTCCCAAGCTCATCGCCGAGATCTGGGGAGTCAAAGAGATCTACATCACCGAAAACGGAGCCTCATCCACCGACGTCCTCACCCCCGACGGCCACGTCTACGACACCGACCGCGTCATGTACCTCCGCAACTACCTCACCCAACTCCACCGCGGAGTCTCCGAGGGCGTTCCCGTCAAGGGCTACTTCTGCTGGAGCTTCATGGACAACTACGAGTGGGCCGACGGCTACGCCTATCGCTTCGGCATCCACTACGTCGACTTCAAAACGCAGAAGCGCACGCCCAAGCTGAGCGCGCACTTCTATAAAGAAGTCATCGCACGAAACGGTCTCGCCTAGTTCCTCCCTCGCTGAAGACGCATCGCACCTACAGCCAGCCGTTGAAAGCGCATCACAACTACATCCATGTGTCATCCTGAGCGAAGCCTCACGCAGCCTCATCGCGAGAGGCGCAGCCGAAGGACCTGCGGTTCGTCTGGATCCGCGTGTCATCCTGATCGAAGCCTCTCGCAAACTCATCGCGAGAGGTGCAGTCGAAGGACCTGCGGTTCGCCTGGATCCGCGTGTCATCCTGAGCGAAGCCTCTCGCAGCCTCATCGCGAGAGGTGCAGTCGAAGGACCTGCGGTTCGTCTGGCCTGTACAAGGATGATCGAGGCTATGAAAAGCACTCGTGAAGATGAGCGCGCTTACTCAAACATTTGGAGTAGAAACATCATTACGGCGTCATCGAGCCGGCTTGGCAACGTTCAGCTATCCCCCTTCGGCAGATCCATTCAGACCGACACCCGTGAGCAAAGCGGACGCGTAAGCCTTGGCCCGGCCTTCCTGCCTTGGAACAGTCGTCAGCCAAAGCCTTGCTCAATAAGGCGCCACGAAAGATCCTTTCCGCTGAAACCACAGGCACTTCCGTCCCGTGCAATACGATTCAACTTCATCGCGCATGCACGCGCTTTATCGGAATCCGAACAAGACTCTCCGAAAGATCATGATCTGCGCTCGGGACGCGGGATTGGGGCCGAAACCGAGCCCTCTTGCAACTGATACACGATCAACGTTTAGATCGATAATCGGCCGGTTTTGCCCGTTTAACATGCAGTGTTTTGCATGCTTTAAAAAATTTTAAGGTGGTGTTTGCCCCTGCTCTATCTCTCGATATCCGCACAGATATTGGGCGGCGCAGCACGCGCAATTTATTGCACATTAGTCAGAAAAATCTTTCAGTCTAGGCAATACAACTTTAGGGGCATCTACTACTTACCAGCAACACTCAACCAGTTCTTGCGCGATCAACTTTTCGTCCTTTAGGAGATTTACTCTGTGAAGAAATTCTTGTCTTCTCTCGTTGTACTCGCGGCCCTTGCAGTTGCTCCGGCGCTGCATGCCACCCCTATCACCGGTCAGTTCTCCGTTACGGGTACGGCTGTCACCGATAACGGAAGCTCGTTGGACTTTACCCCCAACACCATCAATGTAGGCGCAGCCAGCACCATTATGGGCGACTTCACGACCCTTCTCACCGCCGGTGAGGCTGGCATCATCACCTCGCCCATCAACTATGCCAGCTACGTTCCCGGTTCTGCCTCGCTCGTCTTCGGCAGCGGAAGCACCCTCCTAACCTTCACGCTTGACTCTGTCGTAAGTGACCACACCGGCAACTTCGGCAACTTCACCGGAACCGGCACCATCACCGCCGCTGGATTCGATCCCACTCTCGCCAACCTTTTCTTCTCCACTCAGGCGACCGGAGCTGTAACCTTCTCCGCCACGGCGGTCAGCAACCCCTCGGCTGTTCCTGAGCCCTCCACCCTCATGCTGCTCGGCACCGGTCTCATCGGCGCTGCAGGAGCCCTCAAGCGTCGCCTGTCGTAATTGCAAATTTGTCTTGATCTCCTGATTCGGTATGCACGTCCACCGTATAGGTCTCAAGCAATTGATTCCGGTACGATCCACCCATCGAGGGCGACCTCGATGGGTGACTTTCTTTAACCCGCTCCTCGTGTCAAGCCCGGCGTCCTCGCGGAACACAAATAAACCTCATAAAATAAACGACTTGCAGTATCAGGAAAAATGCCGAAACGATGAGTCCGCCTCGGTAAAATAGAAATAAAGAACAGAACGAGAGCACCGCGAGCGGATGGAAGATATATACCCTTTGTTTTGAATATTTTACCGTCATCTCATCCATAAAACATGGAGCTTTATACGCAGGTCCGGAACTAAGTTATTCAGAATCAATATTTTGACGCATTTCTGGGGAAGGGGTCGCCGCCCCACGAACCGCGGAAAACTGCTAAACTTAGAGGCTGTGACTCTTCCGGCGACAACTGAGACTCATCCGCAGGCTGAAGCCGGCTTCCCGCGGCCAAAGATTGGCTTCGTCTCTCTCGGCTGCCCCAAGAATCTGGTCGACTCCGAAGTCATGATGGGCCTGCTCCACTCCGCTGGAGGCGAGCTCACACCCAACGCCGAAGACGCAGAGATCCTCGTCGTCAACACCTGCAGCTTCATCGACTCCGCCAAGCAGGAGTCCGTAAACACCATCCTCGAGATGGTTCAGCACAAGCAGGCCAACGGTGGACGAGCCCAGCGCCTCATCGTCGCCGGCTGCCTGGTCGAACGCTACCGCGACGAGATCCGGAGAAACATCCCCGAGGTCGACGCCGTCGTCGGAACCGGAGAGCTGGAGGCCATCCTGAACGCCGCCGGCCTGACCCCGAAATCCGCTCCACAGGACTCGCCGTTCAACATCCTGCCGCAGTCCAACATTCACCCGCAGGCGCTCGCCGCCCGGGCCCACAGTGCCGTCCACCAGCACTCGCACCCCACCGAGCAAGGGACACAACTCCAGCTCGAACACGCAAAAGAACTCGGTAAAAAAAAAGGTGTCATCCCGAGCGGAGGCGCAGCCGCAGCCGAAGGATCTGCGGTCTCCTTCCGCGCCGAAGGCGACCTGCGGGAAAAACAAGGCCGCTTCTCCCGCGAAGCCTGGGACGGAGCCACCGCCGCACTGCCCGAGTACCTCTACTCCGACGAAACGCCGCGCATCCTCTCGACACCTCGGTCGAGCGCCTACATCAAGATTGCTGAAGGTTGCGATCATCCCTGCAGCTTCTGCATCATCCCGCAGCTTCGCGGAAAGTTCCGCTCTCGCCGCATGTCCTCCATCGTCGCCGAGGCCGAGAACCTCATCGCACAGGGCGTCCGCGAGATTACGCTCATCGGCCAGGACACAACCTGCTACGGCGAAGACCTCGGACTCACCGACGGTCTCGCGCAACTGCTCGAAGCACTCGCCGCGCTGCCCGGCCTCAAGTGGCTCCGCTTCCTCTACACATACCCCAACAAGGTGACGACGCGACTGCTCGAAACGATGGCGCGCCACGACAACATCGCGAAGTACCTCGATGTTCCGCTGCAACACGCGAGCGCCAGTGTTCTCAAACGCATGAAGCGAGGCGGCAACGCACAGATCTTCCTCGACCTCATCGAGAAGGCGCGCCGCACAGTCCCCGGCATCGTCATCCGGACGTCGTTCATTGTGGGGTTCCCGGGCGAGACCGAAGAGGACTACAAGGAACTCGAAGCCTTCATCAAGGCCGCGCGCATCGACTGGCTCGGAGTCTTCACCTACTCCGACGAAGAGGGCGCCAAGGCCTTCGAACTCAACGCCGAACTCAAGGTCCCCGAGCGCACCATCCAGGGCCGCCGCCGCAAGCTGATGAAGCTCCAGCAGAAGATCAGCGCGAAGGCGAAAGCCGAGTGGGTAGGCCGCGAAATTGACCTCCTCATCGAAGGCGAGTCCGAAGAGACCGAGCTTCTCTGGGAGGGCCGCACCATCCAGCACGCCCCCGAGATCGACGGCAAGGTCTTCATCAACGACTTCGGACCCCACGAAGAACTCGTGCGAGGTACCTTCTACCGCGCCGAGATCACCGAGTCCCACGACTACGACGTAGTCGCCCGCATCATCGAGTAGTTAGTCTGCACCCAAACGTACCGCACCTCGCACTTGAGAACGGCAGCTAACTAACGAGTGGAAACAACTTCAAGCAGCAACTGATCCTGATTCCGGATCACAGCACGCTCGTTCGGATTCGTGATCCTGATCAGTCCACCTGATGACTCCATCTGGGATTCCGGATCGTATCCATAGAGCCCCTTGGCGGTCGTCGAAAAGACGCCCATCGCTCGAGGCACCATCACACCATTGAGACTGACCGGCAAACTGTAGACACCGTGGTAATCGGCATAGCCGACCTTTTGCATCATCGTGTTGCTCACATCTCCGACCCAGCCCGACCGGTTGACCTCATGGCCACCAACCTGCCGGGTGTTCCAGCTTGCCTGGCTGGCGTTGCCGTTATCCCCACCGCCGCTCGTCGGGAGAAACGTGTAACCGACGTGCATAAAGTGGGCCGCCGCAATCGCCCTTGTGTCTACCGGGACCGTCTTGTCCCGATAACTCAACTCCGTAAACCGGATGATCAGCATGGAAGGATGCGCTGCAGTCCCATTCCCGGCTTCGGACGTCACCACCTCACCCCGGACCTTCGCACCGCGATTGAGGTAAGCACTCGCAGAGACCGGAACGCGTTGCGTCGTCGTAACAAAAAAAACGGTTCCCGCCTTTACCTTGCCCGCGCTGAGCGTCCTGCCGAGCTGTACCGGCAGGGTAATACCAGACGCCAACGGCTGCAACTCAGTTACTGCTCTGCTCTGCTGCGAAGCCCCTGTTTCCACCAAAGCTGAGAGCGACGCAAGCAAGAACACAACACTGGCACACCTTCTATGAGCGGAAGTCCATGCTGTAAACATAAGACACCTCGCACTCATTAGACGCACACAGGATTAAACTAGATGTTTAGTCCGGTATTTGATGGTGCATTCTTATCCAGAGACTGGAAGGAGAATAGGAGAACCCATCGGACCTGCCCCTCAAAGGCAAGACAGCAATCGTCACCGGAGGAAACGCAGGCATCAGTCTCGCCATTACGAAGCCTCTTGCCCCGAAGGCGTCACCGTCAGAGACCCGGGCCGTCGCCCGCATCCTCGAGTAACCCTACTGCGCGTCGCGCGGAGGGAGTAACCTCTGCGCGTCCTTAGGGTAGCCCCGCAACAGCATATGGGCGGCGATCTTGTATCGCCTGGGCTCATGAAAGGGATGCCGCACAATGGATCGCAGCATGAGGGCGAGAGCGCCGGGAGAGCCGTTTTGACGCAGCAGGATCGCAGCCTCTCCCTCCAGCCGGCTGATGATGCAGCGCCCGCGAGTCGCCCGCTCCAACGCGGAGAGATGGGGCAGAACGTGCTGCTCGACCACCGCCACCGAATGCTTCAGAGTTTGCAGCGCCTTATGGGTGCGGGAGGCCGGATGCACGCGGTACAGAAGCGTCGGCTCCGGGGTGTGGATGAACTTCGCTCCGCGGTGAAACAGCCTCAGCCATAACTCCCAGTCCTGAAGATTGACATAGCGGCTATCGAAGCCTCCCGCCGCAAGCACAGCGGACCGGCGCAGCGCGGTGGCGCTGGGAATGAAAGCGCATCGCTCCATCAGCATCCTGGGAAGCTCCACCTCCGGTGGGAAAGGCATGAGCTCTCCAGGATGAAAGACTCCGGTGACGGGGTCGGGGATCAGCTCTCTTCCCCCGGTATAGCAGACGTCAGCTTCAGGGTTGCGTGCGATGGCGCGGGCGAGGTTCGCCAGATGCTCTTTCTCCCAAAGATCGTCATGATCCACCAGCGCCACCCAGTCGGTCGAGGCGGTGGAGATTCCAGCGTTCCGGCTGGCCGATACACCGGCGTTCTCACGATCGAGAACACGAATCCGGTCGCCGAACTCATTCGCAACGAAAAGCGTCTGATCCGTTGAGCCATCGTTAACCACGATGATCTCAACAGCGGGGTACGACTGTGCAAGCACGCTCTCCAGCGTCTCGCGGAGAAAGTTCTCTCCGTTATAGACAGGAATCACAACGGTAAGAGCCGGCAGGCCTGTCTTCTCCAGGTACGACATGCGAGCCCCCATGGAACATTCCTTGAGCCAGTCGATGCCCTCAGGCTACGTGATTCCGACGGATGCGCCAACCATCAATGGAGGGGTTCACACCAAAAGAACATGCAGATCGGGCCGATGAATCCATCCCGCTGACAACGACATCTACATCAAGTACATCGCTGCAAGGCAGACACAAGAGGAGACACCGTGGACCTACAGCTCAAAGGCAAGACAGCAATCGTAACCGGAGGCTCAGCCGGCATCGGCCTCGCAATCACGAAAGCACTCGCTGCTGAAGGCGTCACGGTAACAGTTCCCGGACGCAGCAAAGAGAAGCTCGACAAAGCTGTCGAAGGCATCCGCAACGTGAAGACTGTCGTGGCCGACGTTGCCTCCGCCGAAGGCGCAGACGCACTCATCCAGCAAGTCCCCGACACCGACATCCTCATCAACAACCTCGGCATCTACGAGCCCAAGCCCTTCACCGAGATCACCGACGCCGACTGGCTCAAGATCTTCGAAGTTAATGTTCTCAACGGAGTTCGCCTCTCGCGCCATTATTTCCCTCGCATGCTGGAACGCAAGCAGGGCCGAGTCATCTTCATCTCCAGCGAGTCGGGCATTATGACGCCTCCCGAGATGATCCACTACGGCGTCACTAAGTCCTCGCAGCTCGCCATCTCGCGGGGCCTCGCCGAGTTGACCAAGGGCACGGCCGTCACCGTCAACACCGTCCTGCCGGGACCAACGCGCTCCGAAGGTATCGTCGAGTTCCTTGAAAGGATCGCCTCCACTCCCAACCCCACACCGCAACAGGCAGAGAAGGAGTTCTTCGAGAAGCACCGTTCAAGCTCGCTGCTGCAGCGCCTGATCGAGAGCGAGGAGATCGCCAGTCTCGTCGCCTACATCGCCAGTCCGCTCTCTGCGGCCACCAACGGAGCTGCACTACGCGCTGAGGGCGGCCTGCTGCGCTCCATCGTATAAACAGCTTCGCGGACGGCAAGCGCCGCAGATGCAAGTCGTCCGCAACCAGATTTACAATCGAAACTGCCATGGCAAAAGCGCTCTTCTGTCCGACCTGCCGCGACGTTGTCCTGATCGACAACGAGAACTTCCCTTTCTGCAGCGATCGCTGCCGCCTGCTCGACCTGGGCAAGTGGGCCTCAGGCGACTATAAAATTTCGAGTCCCATCCAGGATCCTGACCTGCTCGAAGAACTCTCCCGCTCTCAGCGGAATAAGCCTTCCGACGACGACGTGAACTAGTGGCGAACTCGAGCGAACAGATTCATCCTCCGGCAAAGAAAAAAACACTCTGGGCCTGGGCGCTCGGAACCTTCTTTGGCGCAGGCTTTCTACAGCCAGGTCCCGGGACGTATGGTTCCGTCGCAGCTCTGTTGCTCTGGTATGGCGCTGCCCATGTGTTTGCACCATCGCGGTTGGCGCTTGCGATCGGAACGACGATCGCCGCCATTGTCGTAACCCTGATCGGCATCCGCGCCTCTACCATCGTCGCGCGTGAGTCCGGACGGGAAGATCCCGGCCACGTTGTCATCGACGAGGTTGCGGGGCAGCTCGTTGCGCTGATCGCCATCTCGCCCGACTGGCGTCATGCGGTTATCTCTCTGCTGCTCTTTCGCCTCTTCGACATCCTGAAGCCGCCACCAGTTCGTCAGCTCGAAAGGTTGCCCGAAGGAACGGGAATCATGATGGATGACATCGCCGCCGGCCTGCTCGCTCTTCTCTGCGCTCAACTTATCCGATTGTTTGTCTGACGCTCTTTGTGTCCTTGTGCTGGCTCCGCTGTCGTTCTACCCTTAGAGCGGATGAGCCTCCTTCGCCCCACCTCGCCCGATGCACCCCATCTGAACCGACTTTTGCCTTCTGCAGCCATGCCCGGAGGCGAGATCGAGCTGCAGGGCATTCACCTCGATCCAGCGGGTAGCCGCCTTCCGCATGCCAGTATCGGGGATACTTTTGCTCCTGTTCTGCTGAGTCGCCCTGACCGCGCCACCGTGCTTGTGCCGGAAGGCAGCATCTCGGGAGACCTGGTGCTGCATCGCAATGGTGAAGTGTCCAATCCGCTGACGGTGCGGATCGCCGTGCCCATGGCCGAAAACCTTCATCCGGTAGCCAATCCTGTGGTCGATTCCACCGGGCAGGTCTTCACTACGCTCTCCGGCTCTCGAGGCCAGGCGACACCCGTTTCCATCTTCCGCATCCAGCGGGACTTCCAGATGGTTCCCTTCGTGCGCGACCTGATGAACCCCACAGGCCTCGCGTTTGGCCGTGACGGCTACCTCTACGCAAGCTCCCGTGCGGAGGGCACCGTCTACCGCGTCTCACCCGAGGGTGCGATCTCGACGTATGCCGAAGGCATGGGAGTTGCCACCGGGATCGCCTTCGACCGTGATGGCAACCTATACGTGGGCGACCGCTCCGGAACCATCTTCAAGATCAATCCCGCTCGAGAGATCTTCGTCTTCGCCACGCTCGAGCCTTCGGTCGCCGCCTACCACCTGGCTTTCAACGCCGCCGGCACGCTGCTGGTTACAGGCCCCACCACGTCTTCGAACCAGTCGATCCATGCCATCGATCGCGACGGCAACCTCTCCACCTTCTTCCAGGGACTCGGCAGGGCGCAGGGAATGGCCTTCGACGTCGACGACAACCTCTATGTCGCCGCCAGCCTTCGAGGGCAGCGCGGAATCGTCCGCATCACGCCGGCCCGGGAGGCGTCCTTTGCCATCTCAGGCAATAACCTCGTTGGGCTGACCTTCGTGGAAGATGGGTGCGCCGTGCTGGCCACCCGCGATGCCCTGTACCACGTGGCTCTTGACGTAGAAGGCCGCTCCCTCATCGACTGAACTCACGTCCTCGGAGGGAAGGGTACGAGCGGCCATGTTATTGCAACCACGAGAGTAGCGGAATCGGCTGATCGGCCCAGAAAGTAGGAAGATGGTCTGACTTCCCTACCTTTCGCTTTCCTCTGGCCCATCTTCTATCGGCTCGTGTACATTTGTTCCGCATCGCCTTTGAATCTGCGGGTACCAGTTTGCCCTATTGCTTCAAAGATCGAACTAAGTCCCAAGGAGGAGAGGAAAGTGATCACCCGACGCGAATTTCTCGATACACTCGCCGTTACGGCTGCGGGAGCGGCTGTCAGCAGCAACGCAAAAAGTTATGCCCAGATTGTGGGGGCCAACGACCGCGTCAACTTCGCGGTCATCGGACTAAACAGCCGTGCCTACGCTCACCTTTCCTCGCTGAAAGCCAACGAGAAGAACGCACGCATCACCCATATCTGTGATGTCGACACCACCATCCTCGATAAGTTTTGCGGCAAGGCCGAGGCATCGCTCGGCTACAAACCGGCATCCGGGAAGGATTTCCGCAAGGTTCTCGCATCGAAGGACGTCGATGCCATCACCATCGCGACCCCTGACCACTGGCACGCTCCGATGGCCATCGCCGGTCTCGAGGCCGGCAAGCATGTCTACGTCGAAAAGCCCTGCAGCCACAACCCCGGCGAGGGCGAGATGCTCATCGCCGCCCGCGACAAGTACAAGAAGCTGGTGCAGATGGGAACGCAGCAGCGTTCTTCTCCCCACACCATCGAAGTCGTCGCGAAGATCAGCCAGGGCCTGATCGGCCGTCCTTATTACGCCAAAGCCTGGTACAGCAATACACGCAAGTCCATCGGCGTCGGTAAGCCTGCGGCCGTGCCCGCCACGCTCGACTGGGATCTCTGGCAGGGTCCGGCGCCGCGCAAACCCTACAAAGATAACTACCACCCCTACAACTGGCACTGGTTCAAGCACTGGGGAACCGGCGAGACTCTCAACAACGGCACTCACGAGATCGACGTCTGCCGCTGGGCGCTCGGTGTCGACTTCCCCAAGCACGTCGCTGCCTCCGGCGGACGATATCAGTTCAAGGACGACTGGCAGTTTTACGACACGCTGGTGACCAGCTTCGAGTACGACGACAAGATCATCTCCTGGGAGGGCAAATGCTGCCAGGGCATGAAGTTCTATGACCGTGACCGTGGCTCCGCCATCATGGGAACCACCGGAACCGTCGTCGTCGATCGTGGCGGTTACGAAATCTACGACCTGAAGGGCACCAAGACTGGCGAGGTCAAGGCCGAGAAATCTTCGCAGTCTGCCGATCTCGTAGGCGCCGACTCGATGACCGATCTTCACTTCGCCAACTTCATCGCCGGCATCCAGAAGGGGCAGAAGCTCAATGCTCCCGTCGAGGTCGGAAACGTTGCCGTGACCATGCTGCAACTCTCCAACGTCGCCTGGACACTGAATCGCGGCCTGTCTCTCAACACGGCGAACGGTCGTATCCTCAACGACGGCGAAGCGATGAAGCACTGGGACCGCGAGTATGAAAAGGGCTGGGCTCCAAAAGTCTAAGGTGATTTGAGATCCCTCCTGCGGCAGTCTGCGTTCAGCAGGCTGCCGTCTTCTTTTTTGCCTCACTTCCTTTTTGCCTCACTTCGGCGATACAAAGCGGAGTGTGGCATCTCACGATTCAAGTGAATCTGGAGCGATGAATCTCACGGAAAAAATCGCCTCTCTCGACTGGACCTGTCTCGCAAAAGAACTCGGCGACAGAGGCTACGTCACCACCGGGCCGCTGCTCACTCCTGACGACTGCCACCAGCTCGCCGCCGGGTATGAAGACCACTCGCAGTTTCGCAGCCGCATTGTCATGGCCCGTCACGGCTTCGGACGAGGAGAATACCAGTACTACAGCTATCCCCTCCCCTCGCTCGTTCAAACGCTCCGCGATGCTTTCTATCGACCTCTCTCCTCCGTCGCCAATGAATGGAACCGCGCTCTCGGCAATCCGATGGTCTACCCCTCAGAACACCCCGAATTTCAACAGCTCTGCCACCAAGCCGGACAGACACGACCGACCCCTCTGCTGCTCAAATACCAGCAGGACGACTACAACTGCCTTCACCAGGACCTCTACGGCGAACTGGTCTTCCCCATTCAGGTCGCGTTCCTTCTCAGTAAGCCCGGCCAGGACTTCAGCGGCGGAGAATTCGTCCTCACGGAGCAGCGTCCGCGCATGCAATCCTGTGTCGCTGTCGTGCCGTTGCGTCAGGGCGAGGCCGTTCTCTTCGCGGTGAACCATCGCCCCCAGCACGGCAGCCGCGGCATCTATCGAGTTGCCATGCGCCACGGCGTCAGCGTCGTCCGCTCCGGCCACCGCTTTACTCTTGGAGTGATCTTTCACGATGCACAGTAGCGACAAACTCTGGTCCGAGCCCATAGACCCCACCAAGGAGCACCCTGCCGAAGGTGTCGCGCTTCTTCGCGCCTTCTGCCGCGAGCAGGCCGCGACACTTTATGAGGCGATCCGAAACGTGGAAGCTCATTCCCCTTTTCGCCAGATGGTCGTTCCCGGCGGCCACACCATGTCCGTGGCGATGACCAATACCGGAACCTTTGGCTGGACGACGGACAGAACCGGCTATCGCTATACAACCGACGATCCGGAGACCGGTTCCCCCTGGCCGATTATGGCGGCACCTCTGCTCTCCCTGGCCCGGAGCGCCGCCGCCGAGGGTGGGTTTGCCGACTTTCTTCCCAACAGTTGCCTTATCAATCGCTACTCCGTTGGCGCGCGGCTCTCGCTGCATCAGGACAAGAACGAACAGGACTACACCCATCCCATCGTCTCCGTATCGCTCGGTCTTCCCGCCACCTTCCTGCTAGGAACTCTACGTCGTACGGAGACGCCAAGGCGCATCCGCATCGAGCATGGCGACGTCCTGGTGTGGGGCGGCCCAGCTCGCCTCATCTTTCACGGGGTCGCCCCCATCGCGGCCGGGCATCATCCCCTCACGGGAGCCTTTCGTATCAATCTGACCTTTCGCCGCGTCGCCGTATCCGGCTGACCAACCCTTCGCGATCTAAAACTCTCTATCATGGAGAGCGAGGCCTCTTTCAGCCTTGTGTCCGCCGACAGGCTCGCGGACATGAGAGGACACGAAATTCAACCATGATCGCCGAAATTATCGCAGCGGGCTCCGAGATGCTTACACCGCACCGGCAGGACACCAACTCACTCTTCCTCACCGCACAACTCAACGATCTCGGCGTTGAAGTAGCCTTCAAGACCATCGTGGGCGACAACCTCGAGCACCTTACCGGTGCGGCTCGCACCGCGCTCTCCCGTGCCGATATCGTCATCTTCTCCGGCGGCCTCGGCCCTACCGAAGACGATCTCACGCGCGAAGCGGTTGCCTCTACCCTCGGCATCTCGCTCCGTCGCGATCCTACGATTCTGGCCTCTCTCTACAAGCGCTTCGCCGCACGCCAGATGGTAATGCCGCCCAACAATGCCAAGCAGGCGGATGTCCTTGAAGGCGCTGTGATCCTGACAAATTCCAATGGCAGCGCGCCGGGCCAGATGATCGATACGATTGTCGGGGACTACCGCAAGCTCGTCATCCTTTTGCCGGGCCCCCCTCGCGAGATCAAACCTCTGTTCGAAGAGGTTGTAAAGCCCCTGCTCGAGGCCACCCTTCCATCGCGGAGTCTTGCCCGCCGCATTCTCCGCATGGCGCTCATTCCCGAGTCCCACGTCGATGCGCGCACCTCGCCGATTTACAACGAGTACGCCGACGTCCAGACCACGATTCTCGCCGGGCATGGAGAGATTCAGCTGCACTTCACCTCGGCCAAGGCGACCTTGCTCGAGGCACAGGCCCGCGTCGACGAGCTTGCCGGACGCATCGAAGCCGAGATGGAGGATGCCATCTTCTCTTCGCAGGGCGAGAGCCTCGAAGAGGTCGTGCTGCTGATGCTCGAGATGCGCCATCTCACCCTGTCCGTAGCCGAAAGCTGTACCGGTGGCCTGCTTGCACAGCGTCTGACCGCGGTTCCCAACAGCTCGCGAGCCTTTGTTGGAGGCGCAGTTGTCTACACCCCTGAGCTCAAGATGGTCTTTGCCGACGTACCGCGCGAGATGGTCGAGATGCATGGGGCCGTCAGTCCCGAGGTCGCTCGGGCTCTCGCCGAGGGAATACGAGCACGCACAGGGAGCTCGCTGGGAATCTCCATCACCGGCCTTGCCGGCCCCGGCGGAGGCCCTCCTGGCCCCGATGCCGAAAAACCCGTCGGGCGCGTCTATATCGGCCTGGCAAACGGCCGCGATACGCATATCAAAGAATTGAATCTAACGGGAGACCGTGACTATATCCGTTGGTGGTCCTCCCAGCACGCTCTCGAATTTCTGCGGCTTAATCTTCATCGATGACCAGCTTTTTACAACGCGTAAGCCCTGTAACTACGCGTACATCGCGACAACTTGATAAACTCACACCGTACCACCATGACTCCCTGGCTTATCTCCATTCCGCTCGCTTACCTGCTCGGTTCCATTCCCTTCGGCTATCTTCTGGTCCGTATCTTCCGCCACGAAGATATACGGACAACAGGCAGCGGCAACATCGGCGCTACCAACGTTGCACGCTCCGGGGCAAAGGGACTCGGTGTTCTCACGCTCCTGCTTGATGCACTCAAGGGTTTCTTCGCCGTTCTCCTCGCGCAGCATATCGCCGAAGGGCATGGCTTTCCTCAGGCCTACGACATCGCCGTCGCCGCCGGTCTCGCGGCGGTACTTGGCCACTGCTTTCCCGTCTGGCTTCGCTTCCGCGGAGGAAAGGGCGTGGCCACCGCGCTCGGAGTCTTCTTCGCTCTTGTGCCCCTCACCACTGTCTTTTATCTCCTGGGAGTCTTCCTCATCATCGTCTTCCTCACCCGCTACGTATCGCTGGCATCCGTCATCGCGGCAGCCCTGTTTCCCGTCTTCGCCCTTCCGCATGCACCGGCTCACACCCCCATTCTTGTCGCCGGCTATATCCTCATCCCTCTCATCGTGATCCTTAAGCACTCCCAGAACATTCGCCGCCTTCTCTCGGGGAAAGAGCATCGTTTCGGTTCGCGAAAGGTGGCTGCTTGAGTCGGATTACCGTTCTTGGGGCCGGGGCCTGGGGTACTGCATTAGCCATCTCGCTTGCCCGCCGCGGAGGCCATCGTCTCTGTCTCTGGGCCCACTCGCCCAAACTCGCCGAGCAGCTCCGTGATGGCGGTGAGAATCTCACCTACCTTCCCGGATATATTCTCCCGGTCGACGTCCATGTCACCAACGATCTTCCTGATGCCGTCTTCGAAGCCGACATCATCGTCTGCGTCGTGCCCTCCCAGCATATGCGTGGCATCGTCTCGCATATCGCACCGCTGCTGACTCCCAGCCAGGTCGTCCTCTCCGCTTCCAAAGGCATCGAGGAAAGCTCCTTCCTGCGCATGTCGCAGGTCATCGGGTCCGTCACGTCGAATCCGTGCGCCGTCCTCTCCGGCCCCACCTTCGCTCAGGAGGTCGCCGCCGGCAGCCCCACAGCGATCGTGGCAACCGCGAACAATCTTCGTCTTGCCCAGGCCATCCAGCGCGACTTCGCCTCACCCTCGATGCGCGTCTACACCAACGACGACGTCACCGGCGTCGAGCTCGGCGGTGCGCTCAAGAACGTCATTGCACTAGCTGCAGGGGTCGTCAAGGGGCTCAATCTCGGTCATAACTCCGCCGCCGCTCTCATCACCCGTGGAATTGCAGAGATCACCCGGCTCGCTGTCGCCTGCGGCGGGCGACCCCAGACCGTCGCCGGACTCGCCGGTGTCGGCGACCTGATTCTTACCTGCACCGGCGAGCTCTCCCGCAATCGCTCCGTCGGCATCGAGCTCGGCCGTGGACGAGCTCTCGATGACATTCTCTCCGGCATGGGCGGCAAGGTCGCCGAAGGTGTTCGCTCCACCACCGCAGCCCTCGGTCTCGCCGCCCGCTACGAGGTCGAGATGCCCATTACCGAGCAGGTAGACGCAATCCTGCACCAGAACAAAAAACCCAGCGATGCCATCCGCGATCTGATGTCCCGTCCCGGGCGCAACGAGCTGCAATAACCCAACTTACTCTTCCGCCGCTCTCCGCATCTAACCTTGCATGGCCGATCCGATGGATCCACTCCGCAAGTCCCCGTCGACCTCTACCGAAGAGGAGAAGATTGAACCTACCCGCAACGATCCGACCCCGGAGGAACGAAAAGGCGATTCTCGCTTTCTTCCCGTCGTGATTATTGCGGCCATCGTTCTTATCGTCATTTTGATCGCAGCGGTGGTATTGATCCGGGGTAAGGGTCACAAGATGATCCCGCAGGACCAGGACCGCCCCACGTCGAGCCTCTCGATGCAACTTCCAGCAGCAGGCTAGACGCCGCGATGTACCTCCGGTACTATCGGGCCTCCAGTGGTTTCACTGCGCCGCTATGCCTGAACCTGATCACGGCCACCACCATTCCGAGGGGCACATTCCGCCCCCTGCCCCGCCCCGGCAACGGCGTGTGCTCGGTTTCAGGCCGCTTCACGTCGTCCTCGGGGCTCTCATCCTCGTCCTGATTCTGGTCCTCTATCTGCTTCTGACTGCGCGAGCCGGATACTAATCTCCGGTCCACGCCACGGCTTCAGCCCACCTCCCCCGTGAAGCGATAAACTGGATGCACATGGTCTTCTCTTCGCTCTTCGGCAAACGTCCGACCGAACCTGAATCTCCGGAGCCCGCGGCGCCCGAGCAGCCGAAGCTCAGCCTCTTCGACCGCATGAAGCAGGCGGTCACCCGCACGCGCGAATCTCTCTCGGACTCCATTAGCTCTGTTGTGGCTCTCACCCGCGAGGTGGATCAGGCCTCGCTCGACGAGCTCGAGCCACGCCTGCTGGCCGCCGACATCGGCTCTGCCACAACGGCCATCATCATGGAGAACCTCCGTCAGCGCGCCCTCCGCACCGGCATCGAGAGCGGAGCCCAGCTCAGGCAGATCCTCAAGGTCGAGCTCAAGCAGATCCTCGACGGCGTCTCTCGCCCCATGCAGCATCCCGCCGCTCCTCCTGAAGTCATCCTCATGGTCGGAGTCAACGGAACCGGAAAGACGACCACTACCGGCAAGCTCGCCAATCTCTATCGCACGCAGGGCCGCAGCGTTCTTCTCTGTGCGGCCGACACCTTCCGCGCAGCCGCCATCGAGCAGCTCGAGGTCTGGGCCCAGCGCTCCGATGTGCCTGTCATCAAGACCAAGCAAGGTGGAGATCCCTCGGCAGCCCTCTACGACGCTCTGACTGCCGCCAAGGCGCGAGGCACAGACGTCCTCATCGCCGACACTGCTGGCCGCCTCCACACCAAGACCGACCTGATGAAGGAGCTCGACAAGATGCGCCGCACCGCCGAGAAGCTGGTCCCCGGCGCTCCCCACCAAACCTTCCTCGTTATGGACGCGACCACGGGCCAGAACGGCCTGCAGCAGGCGCGCCTCTTCACCGAAGCCGCCCGCGTCAGCGGAATCGTCCTCACCAAGCTCGACGGCACGGCCAAGGGAGGCATCGTCCTCGCCATCGCCACCGAGCTGAAGCTGCCGGTCCTCTACGCCGGAATCGGCGAAAAGATCGACGACCTGATTCCCTTCGACAGCACCGCCTTCATCGACTCCCTCGTCGGCTAGCCCTCTTGGCCCAGCCATCACGAGCCCGCATTTATCCTCTAGACGATGGCATCCACCGAACAGCTACAACGGGACCGGGAGCACATGCGCCGCGCTCTCGAGCTTGCCTCCGAGACAACCTCCCTCACCAGCCCCAACCCCCAGGTTGGCTGCGTCATCGTTCAAGACGACGTCGTTCTGGGCGAAGGCGCGCATCTCTATGACCGCTACGACCACGCCGAGATCGTGGCCCTCAAGCAGGCCGCAGCCCGCGGCCACTCCGTAAAGGGAGCCACTGCCTACGTCACGCTCGAACCCTGCAGCCATCACGGCCGTACCGGACCCTGCGCCGACGCTCTCGTCGCCGCAGGCATCGCGCGCGCCGTCGTTGCCACCACCGATCCCAATCCGCTTGTCAGCGGCCGGGGTCTCGAAAAACTGCGCGCCGCAGGCATCGAGGTCACCGTCGGAGTCCTGCAACAGGAGGCCCGCGAGCTCAACGAAGGCTTCGCGCACTTCATCCGTGCCCGCACTCCCTTCGTTACCCTGAAGGCGGGGCTCTCCGCGGACGGCAAGCTCGCGCCGCAGGCCTCGCACCGCATCCCCAACCAGCCCTATTGGCTCACCGGCTTTGCCGCAAGGAATCAGGTCCAGGTTCTTCGCCACCAATCAGACGCCGTTCTCACCGGCATCGGCACCGTCCTCGCAGACGACCCGCAGCTCACCGACCGCAGCGGTCTCTCCCGTCGGCGTCCTTTGCTTCGCATCGTGCTCGATACCCATCTCCGCATCTCGCGCTCCTCACAGCTTGTGCGCACCGCCGATCACGATCTGCTCCTTCTCACCGGCGTCTCCGCGCCCGACTCCCGAATTTCCGAACTCGTCCGGGCCGGCGCCCAGGTAGAGACCGTACCGCATCACGCCGGCCTTCTCTCGCTTCCCGCCGTCCTGTCTGCTCTCGCAGAACGAAACATCCTCAGCGTTCTGCTCGAAGGCGGCTCCCACATCAACGGAGCCTTCCTCCAGCAGAAACTCGTCGATAAAGTCGTCCTCTTCTCCTCCAGCATCACGCTGGGCGATCAGGCCGTCCCCTTTGCGACCGGCATCATTTCTCCCTCCGAACTCGAACCCTCCCTTCACCGCATCACTCGCACCGCTTTCGGTGCGGACACCAGCGTCACCGGCTACCTCCGCGATCCCTGGCCGACGGAATAATCTGCGCTCCGCTGCTATCGTTACAGGGAGAAAGGCGAGGAGACGCCATGGCCGATCGCACCCGGGTTACCAGAAGCAGATTCGAGTTCGAGGAAGACGGCAAAATCGCCTATCTCGAGTTCGAGACCGACGACCACGGCTGGCTCACCCTTCTTCACACTGAGGTTCCCCCCGAGCTTCGCGGACGAGGCATCGCCGGCACGCTGGTCCAAACTGCCTTGCAGTATGGCCGCGACAATCGCCTGCGTCTCGATGTCCTCTGCCCACTCGCCGCCGACTACCTTGCCCGCCATCCCGAGCTCAGGCAGACTCCAGACTTCACGCCCTCCGCTGAACCGCCCAAATAGCGTCCGCTCGCACGACCCTTCGATTCGTTGGCCCCATCGCCCCTCCGGCTGCGAAAGTACGATGACAACACCGACCAGAGGTAGAAGGAGCAAGTTGCTGCATTTGTTGTAAGAAAATAAACCTGTAACCAACAGGATCAAATAACCATTATGAAAAAGAAACAACTAGAAATTGCAGCCAGGGCAGCAGATTCATTCCCAATCACCGAAACTATGGAGTCGAACTCTCTCTTCACCCGGCGTGAAATGCTGGGAATAACCGGTTTGGCCGGTTTGGCCGGCTTGACGGCTTTGACGGCTTTGACGGCTTTGACGGCTTTGACGGCTTTGACGGCTTTGACGGCTTTGACCGGTATCGTACCCGATGCTGTTGCGCAGACTGCGCAAAAACGGCCTCGTATCGCCTGTCTCGTCAGCTTTTGGGGTCTCCCGACTTCACATGCGGACTGGATCGTCAACAAGCTATTGGACGGTTATTGGTGGAAGGGCGCCCACACTCCTTCGCGGGTGGACGTGGTGTCCGTTTACATCCATCAGTTCGACACGAGCTTACTGGGTCAGAAAGTATGCAAAGCGAAAAACATTCCGATCTATAAAACAGTAGGTGAAGCCGTCACGCTTGGCGGCAAGGAACTTGCGGTGGATGGTGTTGTCATAGTCGCAGAACATGGGAATTATCCAACCGATCTCAAGGGGCACTGGCTCTTGCCGCGCTGGTGGATTTATCAGCAGGTCATCCGGGTTTTCGAGCAGAGCAAACGCTCGGTGCCCGTGTTTAACGACAAGCACCTCTCCTACAATTGGGACGACGCCAAGTGGATGTTTGACAAATCCCGTGAACTGAACTTTCCCCTGACCGGGGGTTCCTCCATACCGACTTACTTCCGCAAGCCCGAGATAGAACTCGCTACCGATACGCCGATCAAGAACTCGATCGTGGTTGGAAGCTCCCCAGATGAGGGAGCGATTTCCCATTGTGTCGACGTGCTTCAGGCATTTGTAGATCGCCGCAAGGGCGGTGAGACAGGCGTCAAGTCGGTGCAGTCCATTCGCGGGCCTGAAACATGGAAGTGGGTCGAAGGTAATCCCTGGGCCGGTAACCTGCTCGAAGCAGTGCGGAAAAATTTTGACCTGAAGCCGGGACACTTCCAGGAGGGCCGGCGACCGAACGTTTGTATCGTGGAGTACAACGATGGGACCAAAGCGGCGGTCATTTCGGGCGAGGGTGTGGGGTGGACCTATGCCGGCGAAATCGCAGGGCAGAAAGACCCGACGATCGTCTCGATGCTTGGCTGGCCCGGCCCCATCTCGCAATACCACGCTGCGAACGCCCACGAGCACTGGATCACCGAGATGATGCTGACCGGAAAGGAACCGTTCAATGCGGAGCGGCTGCTTCTGTCAACCGGGATTGTGAACCACTACATGGAATCAAACTGGGAGAACGGCCGTTACTCTGCCGTCGGACGCCGCATCGAGACGCCGTTCATGAACATGAAATATCACTCGACACACGGACCGCTCTTTGAAACGGGGCAGCGGCCGCCGAATACCCCCTACATACGGGGTTTTGAATCATAGGCTCTCCGCGAGCTGTGGAGCGCCGAGCCCACTTCGGCGCCCCACAGAGCTGACCAAACCTGCGGTATCCATCGCCTTTTTCGCTTCGCCCCCGAAAAGTCGCTTTTCGGAAACTTCAGTCCTTCTCCAAACTGACCCACTACCGAAAGTCTTCCCCAGTCGCCTCTTCTCCGCGCTTCGCGTTACCCTGTAGATATGTTCACCGGCCTCATCGAAACCACGGGAACCGTCCTCTGCGTAACCCCCAGCGCCGGCGTCACCCGCATCACCATCGGCGCACCCGTAGCCCTCGTCAACCGACTCTCGACAGGTGACTCAGTCGCCGTCGGCGGAGTCTGCCTCACCGCGCTCGACATCGAGCCCAACGCCTTCCCTCCGCGCTTCTCCGCCGATCTCGCCGCCGAGACCATCGCGCGAACCACCCTCTCGCGCCTCAAGCCCGATGCCGTCGTCAACCTCGAGCTCCCCACTCCCGCCGGCTCTCCCCTCGGCGGCCACGTCGTCCAGGGCCATATCGATTCCACGGCAACCCTTCTCGCGCTCGAGCCGATCACCCCCGACACCGAGATCACCGACTATCGTCTCCGCTTCACCATCCCCGACGACCTCATCCGCTACGTCGTCGAAAAGGGATCCATCACCGTAGAGGGAATCTCTCTCACCGTCGCCGCCATTCATGGCAATCAGGTCGAGATCGCCATCATCCCTCACACCTACGCCGCCACCAGTCTTCGCTCGCTCTCGCCCGGAGACGCCCTCAACATCGAGGTTGACGTCCTCGGAAAATATGCCGAGCGTCAGGGCGAAAAGTCCGGCTTCGTCCTCACCGAACAGTACCTCATCGCCAACGGCTACTAGCCCCAAACCTCCCCAAGGAATCAGCATGAGCCCCGTCACCGAACCCTTGCATCGCCCTCCCTTCCAACCAGCAAAGCTCCTCATGCTCGTCGGCGACTTCGTCGAGGACTACGAAGTCATGGTGCCCTTCCAGGCACTCCAGATGGTCGGCCACACCGTACACGCCGTCTGCCCCGGCAAGAGATCCGGCGATCGCGTCCGCACCGCCATTCACGACTTCGAAGGCGATCAGACCTACTCCGAAAAGCCCGGACACAACTTCGTCCTCAACGCCGCCTTCGACGACATCAAGCCCGAAGACTACGATGGTCTCGTCGTCCCCGGAGGCCGCGCCCCGGAGTATCTCCGCCTCAACCAGCGCGTGCTCGAGATCATTCGCTACTTCGACAGCTCCGGGAAACCCATCGCCGCGCTCTGCCATGGCCCCCAGCTCCTTGCCGCCGCTCGCGTCATCGCCGGCAAGCGCCTCAACGCCTACCCGGCCTGCGCCCCCGAAGTCGAGTTGGCAGGCGGAACCTTCGTTCCCCTCGAAGTCACCGAGGCCATCACCGACGGCAACCTCGTCACCGGCCCCGCCTGGCCCGCGCATCCGGCCTGGCTCGCCCAGTACCTTCAGGTTCTCGAAGCCTCTCTCACCAAATAATCGCCAGCACCTTGTCAGGGGCCAGTCTCGGCCGGCCCCCGACCACAAACCCCGCCAGGCGATCCCCCATGATTCCTCGATAAATCCACCTCTCTCCTCACTTAGCGTTAGAGAGGCACAACCCCGATCTTTCCCACACTCCTAAAGAATCTTTTCCCCACGATTCGCCATCAATTAGATGATTATCGAATCATCGTAATCAGAAGGACACCGAGAGAGAAGAGGGTCAGAGAGATGAGCAAGCTTACAGGCAAAGTAGCAATCGTTACAGGAGCCTCCAAGGGCATTGGAGCTGATATCGCCAAAGGTTTGGCTAAGGAAGGAGCATCCGTCGTCGTCAACTATGCCTCCAGCAAGGAAGGCGCGGACAAGGTTGTCGCCGAGATCACCAAGGCTGGCGGCAAGGCCGTAGCCGTTCAGGGCGACGTCGCCAAGGAAGCTGACGTGAACCGCATCTTCGCCGAGACCAAAAAGTCCTTCGGCAAGCTCGACGTACTCGTCAACAACGCAGGTGTCTATCAGTTCGCCCCCATTGAGGAGGTCAGCACCGAACTCTTCAGCCGCCTCTTCAACACCAACGTTCTTGGAACCTTGCTCGCCAGCCGCGAGGCCGTGAAACTCTTCGGCGAAGACGGCGGAAGCATCATCAACATCGGCTCGGCCGCCACCGAGATCAACGTCCCCACCAGTTCCGTCTACACCGCCACCAAAGGCGCCGTAGATTCCATTACCGCCGTCCTCTCCAAGGAGCTCGGCCCAAAGAAGGTGCGCGTCAACTCCATCAATCCCGGCATGGTTGAGACCGAAGGCGTGCATACCGCTGGCTTCATTGGCACTGACTTCCAGAAAAACTTCGAGGCCCAGACTCCGCTCGGCCGCATCGGCCAGGTTGGCGACATCACTCCGCTCGCGGTCTTTCTCGCCTCCAGCGACTCAGGCTGGCTCACCGGTGAGACCCTGGTTGCGTCGGGCGGCCTTCGCTAAACACGACAGCTTCACTCCACGCCGATCGCCGTCTTCCTCGCCTCAGCCGATTCGGCCCGCTCACCTGCGGGATCCTCTTCGCCTCCGGCGGTCTCCGGCAGCCAATATTTGTTCGCACAAACAACAAGGGCAGTCCCAAAAGGACTGCCCTTTCCATCACCGGACCAGCACCACCCGGACCCGGTGACAACTTGCGAGCTCTTTTAGATCGAGCTCATATTGTGCAGGAACTCCTGGTTGTTCCTGGTCTTGGCCAGCTTATCGGTCAGAAGCTCCATCGCCTCCACCGGAGAAAGCGGGTTCAGAACCTTTCGCAGGATCCAGATCCTCTGCAGGTCTTCCTTCGGAATCAGCAACTCTTCCTTACGTGTGCCCGAGCGTTGAATGTCGATCGCCGGGAAGACGCGCTTGTCGACCAGCTTGCGGTCCAGGATCACTTCCATGTTGCCCGTGCCCTTGAACTCTTCGAAGATCACTTCGTCCATCCTCGAACCGGTATCCACCAGGGCCGTCGCAATAATCGTCAAAGACCCGCCCTCTTCGATGTTCCTGGCCGCGCCGAAGAACCGCTTCGGACGCTGGAGCGCATTGGAGTCCACACCGCCTGAGAGTACCTTGCCGCTCGGAGGAACGATCGTGTTGTAGGCGCGCGCCAGTCGCGTGATCGAATCCAGCAGGATCACCACATCGCGCTTATGCTCCACCAGCCGCTTGGCCTTCTCGATCACCATCTCGGCCACCTGTACGTGGCGCGCCGCCGGCTCGTCGAAGGTCGAAGAGATCACTTCGCCCTTCACCGACCGCTGCATGTCCGTAACCTCTTCCGGGCGCTCGTCGATCAGCAGAACGATCAGCACCACCTCGGGATGGTTGGAGGTAATCGAGTTCGCGATGGACTGCAGCAGCATCGTCTTGCCGGTACGCGGAGGAGCTACGATCAGGCCGCGCTGGCCCTTACCGACAGGGGTCAGCAGGTCCATCACCCGGCCAGAGATGTTGTCTCGCACCGTCTCCATCTTTACGCGCTCTTCGGCGTAAAGCGGGGTGAGGTTGTCGAACAAAATCTTGTTGCGGGTCTCTTCAGGAGACTCGAAGTTGATCGCCTCGATCTTCACCAGCGCGAAGTATTTCTCGCCCTCGTGCGGCGGACGTACGTTTCCGCTGATCGTGTCGCCTGTCTTCAGATCGAACTTGCGAATCTGGGAAGGCGATACATAAATGTCATCAGGACCGGGCAGATAGTTGTAATCGGGAGAACGAAGGAAGCCGTAGCCGTCCGGAAGAATCTCGAGGACACCTTCGGCAAAGATGTGGCCCTCCTTCTCACTCTGTGCCTGCAGAATCTTGAAGATCAGATCCTGCTTGCGGAGTCCGCTCGTGCCGGCGATATCGAGACCGCGGGCCAGCTTACCCAGCTCGGCGATGTTGTGTTCTTTCAACTCTGAAATTGTCATGGTTTTACCTTGCGATGAATGGAAATGTCGGGAACTTGGGCGGGATGTGCCTGAAAGAGGATCCTGCGGAGGGCCTGGAAGAAATCTGAAGTTTTATGGGATGGATTGGGTGGTGCGGAAAGGGGTTGGAATGGTTAAAGTGGGCCGAAGGCCGCGCGTTATGCCGCGCGGCGCTCCTGCAGGTCTATCTTCTGTACTGGGGCTTCGGCGTCGCCTGTAGGAACAGAATCCTTGAAGCGGTCCAGAACCTCGTTTGTCGTGTCCTGCAAACGGGTGTTCGGTTTGTGCAGCTTACGGGTCGCCTTCGACGCCAGCTGACAAAGCTCATAGCGGTTCTTCACGTGAGTGAGGGCTCCAAAAACAAGATCCGAGCGCATCATCTTCTCCTTTATTTCAATTCCTCTTGCGGCAAAAAGCATCTTGCGCTCACTCCCCGCAATAAAATTTTTAGTTGAAGCAGGTCCGTTAACGACTGCCACAATTCTTTAGACGCCAAACCCCGGCAAAGGGATTCCAATTTCTATGTAAATCTCTCAAACAAAACCCGATCCACCCAAAAAAACAACAAGCAGACGAGGCAATCTTACGCTTCGCCCCTCAGAGCGAAACGTCGTTAAAAACCCTGTTTCTCCTGGTATCGTCAGCGGCTCAAAAGCGCCTGGGCATGCAACAGAAGGAAGCAGAGGGGGAACACAAGGTATGCCTGGTGCCCAATCAGCCGGACCGCCGTGCGTATCTGGCGGGAACAGCCCCGACCATTAGAAAAATAAATCCTTCTAAGCCTGCGGTCAATACTTATTTTGGGAAATGACCTCCGAAAAATTCCATTAAACGGAGTACCGGTCGTCTCGAAATTCCTCTCCCCCCAAAATCCCTGTCAAGCCCTCAAAAGGAATATCGTCCACAAATAATTGATAACAAAACGAATAACCCTGCAGCCATTTTGCCGATTAGATAGCTTCGATTCCCTACAATAAAGAGATAGAAAAAGGAAGAAGGTAAAGCAGAAGAAGTTTACCCGCAACCTGCGTGGAATCAATATTTCCCCACCTAAAGCACTTACTATCAATATTTTACGAAAGCGGTACCAAAGTAAACCAATTTGAATCAATAAGTTGTGGAAACAAGGGGGAGGTCAGGCCCAATAACTTCGATCCAGGGTCCGATACTGGATCGCCTCAGCGATATGCCTCGTGCCGACGCTCTCCGCTGAATCCAGATCCGCAATCGTCCGCGCAACCTTGAGGATCCGGTCATGAGCCCGCGCACTAAGCCCCTGCTGCTGCATCGCGCGCTCCAGAAGCCGCTCGGCATCGGATTCGAGAACACAGAAGGCGCGAATCTGCTGCGTATTCATCTGCGCGTTGGCAAAGACCTTCCGGCCAGCTCCCTTGCTTGAGCCTTTCGTTCGCTCCGCCGCCTCGCCGAACCGCTCGTGCTGTCGCCTCCGCGCAGCCAGAACCCGCTCCCGAATCTCCGCCGAGCCCTCCGCAGCCGCTCCACCCCGCAGCTCCTTGTACTCGACCGCAGGAACCTCTATATGGATATCGATTCGATCCAGAAGAGGTCCGCTCACCTTCGAGACATATCGCTGGATCATCGGCGGTGTACACATGCACTCACGCCGCTTGTCATTGAAATAACCGCAGGGACAGGGATTCATCGCCGCCGCCAGCATGAACCGCGCCGGAAAGCTCAGGCTCATCGCCGCCCGCGAGATCGTCACTGTTCCATCCTCCAGCGGCTGCCTGAGAACTTCGAGAACATTGCGCGGAAACTCCGGCAGTTCGTCGAGGAACAACAGCCCGTTGTGCGCAAGCGATACTTCGCCCGGTCGCGGAACCATTCCGCCGCCGATCAATCCGGCGTCGGAGATGGTGTGGTGCGGCGAGCGGAACGGTCTCTGCGCCACCAGTCCCTGCTCTCCGTCGAGCACGCCTGCGACGGAGTGAATCTTCGTCGTCTCCAGCGCCTCCTCGAACTTCAGCGGAGTGAGGATCGAAGGAAGCCGCTTGGCCAGCATCGTCTTTCCCGACCCTGGCGGCCCGATCATGAGAATGTTGTGTCCACCAGCCGCTGCAACTTCGAGCGCACGTTTGGCCACGTGCTGCCCGCGAACATCCTTGAAGTCGAACGGGAAGTGCTGTGTCTCGTTCAACAGATCGTCCGCCTTTACCGCAAGCGGAGTAGCAGTGATTGTTCCTGTTGCCGCCGAGTTCAACAGCTCACGAACCTCGATCAGACTCTTCACCGGGTAGACGTTCACGCCCTCGACGACCGCGGCCTCCCGCGCATTGCTCGCCGGAACAATGACATTTCTGATGCCGTTCGCAAGCGCCGCAACCGCGATCGGCAGCGTCCCGGGAACCGCACGCAGCGAGCCATCGAGTCCAAGCTCGCCGACAAGCAGAAAGTCATCCAGATCCTTGATCGCCAGCGCGCCGTAAGCTCCCAGGATTCCGATCGCGATCGGAAGATCGAACCCGGATCCCTCTTTCTTCAGGTCGGCGGGAGCGAGGTTGATCGTAATCTTGGTCGGAGGAATCTCGAAGCCGGAGTTCTTGATCGCTGAACGCACGCGGTCCCGACTCTCACGCACTGCGGCGTCGGGAAGTCCCACAGTGCTGAACTGCTCCTTGTCGAGCTTGATCTGCGAGAAGTCCACCTCGACATCAATCAGGTGAGCGTCGATTCCATAAACGGCAGCACTGCGAGCCTTAAAAAGCGTCATCGAGCCTGATATGTCCTTGAGGCAGTTAGGTGTGGGCCGAGTATAGCACCGCGATGCGGACGCTTCCTCTCCCACCGAAGCGTCAGAAGCTGCACAGCGAGAAGTACCGCGCAACAAGTGCCCTTTTGTTGCGCCTACAATAGTCCCGTGAATACAAGCCTCTTCGAGCTCTTCAAGATTGGTATCGGCCCCTCGAGTTCGCACACCGTCGGTCCCATGCGAGCGGCTCTGCGCTTCGCGCAATCACTCGACAAGACGGGAAGGCTCTCGGAGATCTCCCGGATCACGGTCGACCTCTACGGTTCACTCGCGCTCACGGGACTGGGTCATGGAACAGACCGCGCGATTCTTCTCGGCCTCGCCGGCGAAGCTCCCGACACCGTGGACCCAGCGGTCATCGATGCGGAGCTGGCTGCAATCCGGTCGACCGGAACGCTCTATCTTCTCGATCGTGAACCAATTCCCTTCACCGAGACCGAGCACCTGCACTTCTGCCGCAATCAGATGTATCCCGATCCGCGCAGACCGACACACCCGAACGGCATGCGCTTCTCCGCATTCCTCACGGACGGTTCGATCCTGGCGGAAGAGGTCTTCTACTCCATCGGCGGAGGCTTCATCCTCTCCGCAGACGAGTTCGAGACGCAGCAGAGCACAAAAGGAGCGTCGACTCGTCCGGTCCCCTATCCCTTCTCGAGCGGCGCCGAGTTGCTCTCGACTGCCGCGGCGCACCACCTCACGATCGCGGATCTTCTGCTTGCCAATGAGACATCCCTGATCTCGGATGCAGCGATCCGCCGGCCCCCCCTTTCCGAAGAGGTATTGCATGCAAGCGCGGAAGATCAGGTCAAAGCGGGCATTCTCGCGATCTGGAAGACGATGCAGGACAGCACCGAACGCGGCCTTGCGACGGAAGGCATTCTTCCCGGAGGGCTCAACGTTCGGCGACGCGCTCCCCGGCTCGCATGCCGGTTGGAGACCGGAAGTTCAAGCGATCCTCTGGCGCCGATGGATTGGGTAACGGTCTATGCGATGGCCGTCAACGAGGAGAACGCTGCTGGAGGAAGAGTGGTCACCGCGCCAACCAATGGAGCGGCAGGAGTGATTCCGGCTATCGCACACTATTACACGCGTTTCATCGACGGAGCCAATGAAGACGGAATTCTTCGCTACTTTCTGACTGCCGCTGCCATCGGCATCCTCTACAAGGAAAATGCCAGCATCTCGGGAGCTGAAGTCGGATGCCAGGGAGAAGTTGGCGTCGCCTGTTCCATGGCTGCTGGAGGTCTGGTTGCCGCGCTGAGCGGGACGAACGAACAGATCGAACATGCCGCCGAGATAGCGATGGAGCACAACCTCGGTATGACCTGCGATCCCATTGGAGGTCTCGTCCAGATCCCCTGCATCGAACGCAATGGCATGGGAGCGGTCAAAGCGATCAACGCCGCCCGTATGTCAATCCACGAGACCGGCGGCCACAAACTTTCGCTCGATCAGGTGATCGCGACGATGTACCAGACCGGCATGGACATGCAGTCGCGCTATAAGGAGACTTCACTGGCGGGCCTGGCGCTGAACATCATCGAATGCTGAGCGAGACTAAAAACGGTTGAAGCGACCTACGTTGATCCAGTAGCGCGTCTCGAGCAGAACTTCGCCATCGGCGGCAAATCGTTCAAAGTAATCGCGCAGAGCCTTTTCGAAGAGGGGAAAACTCGGGTGGTCCTTCGAGGGGCTGTGCGAGAGCGACAGAGTCATTCCGCGCAGATCCTCCCAACTCAGCGACATTGTTCCCAGAATCTCCTCGTGATGAAAATCGCGCGGCAGATCGGATTTCAAATTCCTGTACACCTGATAGCCGGCATGAGTGTCCGCTTGGTCTGGAGAGAACTCGCGCAGAAGCTGCTCGAATACCTGGTTTTCTTCGCGCCCCTTCTCGGTTCGGCCAAAGGCAACGACGGCAATCCACCCATCTGGTTTCAGGATGCGTCGAAACTCTGCGAGCGCCTTTTGCCGATCGAACCAATGCATCGCGCGACCAGCAGAGACCATGTCAACGGAACCGGATTCGAGGTTCGTGTCTTCCGCTGTACCGTCAACGATCTGGAGCAATCGATCGTCTTCGTGCAGCGCACGACACATCTGTCTCATCTCGGAGTTAGGTTCGACGGCGCAAGTGCGGTTGCCGTTTGCCAGAAAGATGTCACTGAGCATGCCTGTGCCGGCTCCGATGTCGGCAATCAGCCAGTCAGAGGTAAGGCCGCAGAATTCGCGGAGGATCGGCAGAACAATCTCGGGGGAATACCTTTCGCGATAGCGCGCATATTCAACAACTTTGCCATCGAATCGGCGAACACTCTTCATTTTTGCATTCTCTGCTCTTGAATCGATACGAACAACTGCCGGTCCTTACGAGATTCTTTCCACTGCCATCGCCACAGAGTTGCCTCCCCCCAGACACAACGCCGCAACTCCTTTTTTTCCATCGCGCCGAATCAGTTCATGAAGCAGCGTGACCAGCACGCGCGCACCGCTTGCTCCAATCGGATGACCGAGTGCGACGGCTCCGCCGTTGACGTTTACCTTGTCGAGAGGAAGACCGAGCTCATGGGTCACTGCGAGAGCCTGCACGCTGAAGGCCTCGTTCAGTTCGTAGAGATCGACATCGCGACGGTCCCAGCCGGCTTTCTCGAGCACCCGCCGCACGCCGATCACGGGAGCCATCATCACCCATCTCGGCTCCACTCCGCTCACTGCCTGCGCCCGGATCGTCGCCATTGGTTTCAAACCAAGTGCAGCCGCCTTGGTGGAGGACATGATCACCAGCGCCGCACCGGCATCATTCACGCCAGGCGCATTGCCAGCCGTAACCGTCCCATCCTTCTTGAAAGCCGGCTTCAATGCGGCCAGTACATCCAGCGAAGCATCTTCGCGAACGCTTTCATCTCGACGAATCACGACCGGGTCGGCGCCCTTCTTCTTCGGGGCCAGGGTAACGGGCACAACCTCTGCATCAAAGCGTCCTTCACGCCATGCCGCAGCGGCACGCCGGTGTGATTCCAGAGCGAAGGCATCCTGCTGCTCCCGGGTGATGCCATATTTTTCCGCGACCAGCTCGCCGGTCATCCCCATGTGTTGATCGTCGCAAGCGCACCACAAGCCATCGCGAATCATGGAGTCGACCGCTGCACTGTCGCCCATCCGAAATCCCCGGCGCGCTGCTGGAAGCAGATAGGGCGCGTTGGACATCGACTCCATGCCTCCTGCCACGACAACCGCGGCGTCTCCCGCCATGATGTTCTGTGCACCGAGTGCGACCGCGCGCAATCCACTGCCACAGACCATGTTGATGGTCAGCGCGGAGACCGTATCGTTGAGGCCGCCACGGAGTGCAGCCTGCCGCGCCGGGTTCTGTCCCAATCCCGCAGGCAGAACGCATCCCATGACACACTCGTCCACACTGGCCGGCTCAATTCCTGCTCTGCGCATGACCTCGCGAACCGCAATCGCGCCAAGCTCCACTGCTGAGATCTCGGCGAAAGCTCCCTGAAACTTTCCAACCGGAGTCCGCGCCGCGGCAACAATTACGACGTCATCCATATCCTCACCTCGAACAGAAAAGTTCGACGCGCCAGTATAAGACTCCAGGTCGAATGATCGCATCTTGAGGTTGTCGATGCCCCTTTGGCTCGCGAATGTGCTGTGTGAAGCTTGAGCGACGGGAAGCAATCGCGGAAAAAAAGTTTAAGAATGCATCGATTTTTCTTGACAGTTAATTTTCGTAAATCTATACCTTCGTTAGCTGCAATGAAGTGTGTTGCAGAGTGCATGTCTAATCACTAGGGAGAATAGGCAAATGGCAACGAAAAAAGCAGCCAAAAAAGCACCGGTCAAAAAGGCAACCAAGAAGGCCGCAAAGAAGAAGTAAAACAACAACAGGCAAAGCAAACGGGGGACGCCGATAGCGTCCCCCGTTTCGTGTCTGCACTGTAGTTTATGGTGTGGCTGTCTTTGCGGTCTTCGGCGTTGAAAGGTATCCAGAGACCTTGTTCTTCTCAATCGAGTTGACGACCAGTTCGTAAAGTACCGGGTCTTTGCCGGTGTAAAACTGAACCGGCTCGTCGAGACTCTTATCCTTCTTCTCGATGTTGCGATCATCGGCGCTTACGTTAAGGGTGTAGCGAGAGTGTTTCTGGTCGGCCTTCTTCAACTGCAGCTTGATGGTCGAAAGCAGCGTCGGCTGCTGTCCCTTCTGCAGGGTGAACTCGTAGTAGTTCCGGTCGCCTCTGTGCTTGAGGATCTCAAGCTCATCGTGATTCTTCGCGATGAGACCGCTCATGACGCCTGCATCTCCCACCACACGAGTAAGCTGCGTCTTGGTGGCTTCAAGGTCTGTTTTTGTCGCCGCGACATCGGTCTTGACCCCGCCTACATCCGACTTCACACTGGAGACCTCACTCGAAACGGCGCCGATCTGCTTTTGTGTGGCAGCCTGGACCTCCTCCAGTTTTGCCTGAGCTATTTTCTGCTGAGCGAGAATACTCTGCGCTCTCAATTCAATCTGCTTTTGCGTCATGCCCACACTCTGGCCCAGCGTTTCGCTGGTTGCGCGCAGGCGCGCGTTCGTTGCCTCTAGCTTCTGACTCAGCTCGGCATTTTTCTGATCGGCTACAGCAAGCTTCCGCCCTGCAGCTCCCAAGTCCTTCTGCAGGGAGTAGCACCAGAACAACCCGCCCAATGCCGCCAACAATGAGATCGCTACAACTGCCAGCAGCGCTCCAGAGACCGACCGCTCCTCTACGTACTCTGTTTCCGCCATCGCACTCTCCTTTACAACCGCTTTCGTTGAACCACTTCTCTACTTCGCGCCCGCACGCCCGAAGACGGGCGACGCAACGGTACAAACAGACTATATATCCTCTCCGCTCTTAGGAGGTCATAGACTGGTCTTATGCTCTCTCCCGACATCTGCATCGCCGGAGCAGGCATCATCGGCCTCTCTCTTGCGCTGGAGCTTCGCAGCCGCGGAGCCAACGTTACTGTTTTCGAGCAGGGTGATCCTCTTGCCGAGGCATCTACCGCCGCCGCCGGAATGCTGGCTGTCAGCGATCCGGACAATCCACCGGAACTGCGCCCCCTCTCCAGGTTGAGCAGTGAACTGTATCCAGAATTTCTCGATCGTCTTTTTGATCTCTCCGGGATAGCCGTTGCGCTCCAGACGAGCACGACCATCCAGGAGGTCCATACCTATCCGGTTGAGGGAGCACGAGACCTGACGCTGCTAGGTGCGGAGACCCTCTCGTTGCTGCTTCCACAACTCAATGGCGCTCGACGCCGATTTGTCCTGCTGGAGGAACATAGCCTTAACCCCCGGGAGCTGGCTCCGGCTGTTCTCGCTGCTGTTCGCGCTGCAAAGATCGACCTTCGCAGCCACACACCGGTCCGTCTTATCCGTTCGGACCCCTCGAATGTCGAAGTTCATACCGCATCGGAGGTTCTGCGTCCCTCGTTCGTCGTGGATTGCACCGGGGCGTGGGGACTTACCCAGCTGCCTCCCGGTCATGTGCGATCGCTTCCCAGGAAGGGGCAGATGATGGCTCTTCAACTTCCAGGTACCCTGCCGCTGCATCTCGTGCTTCGAACTCCAGACATCTATATAGTTCCGCGTACAACTGGCATCCATGCCGGACGCGCCATCGTCGGTGCCACCGTTGAGGACGCCGGGTTCGACAAAACGGTCTATCCAGGTGAGATTGCGAGGCTTCGCAGACAAGCCGAGGAGCTTTTGCCGGATCTTGCCAGCGCGACAGAGGTTGAGACTTGGGCAGGACTCCGCCCCGGAACTAGCGATGGCCTTCCGTTGCTGGGCCAGGTTGCGAACAGGCACTTTATCGCGTCGGGGCACTATCGCAACGGCATCCTTCTTGCTCCAGCCACGGCGCGAGTCATGGCTCAAATGCTTTCCAGGGAGAAGCCTGCAGTGGACCTCCAGGTCTTTTCTCCTCTGCGTAAGGGATAGATTGGGATCGCACAGCCATTACGATATTCGCCCGAACTCCGTGACAATCGTTTCTCCGCTGCGCTATAACCAGATGTAATTTAAGTTTCGTGGGGGAGAAGTTCCATTATGTCGACTGTCGCTGCACCGAAGGGCCTGGAAGGCATCGTAGCCACCAACTCATCCATCTGCTGGATCGACGGCGACGCCGGCGTGCTCTCATACCGCGGCATCGACATCCATGAACTCGCTCAGCATTCGAGCTTTGAAGAGACGACCTACCTGCTGTGGTTCGGAAGACTCCCGAACGCCGGGGAGCTCACGGAGTTTTCAAAGAAGCTCGCCGAAGCCCGCAAGCTCGATCCCAAGATCATCGATCTGCTTCGCAGCGTTCCAGCCACCGCTACCCCGATGCAGGTGCTGCGCACCGCCGTCTCGCTGCTGAGCATCTACGATGTCGACGAAGCCGACAACTCTCATGACGCGAATGTGCGCAAGTCGTACCGGCTTACCTCGCAGATCGCAATGATCGTCGCCGTGTTCGACCGTATCCGCAAGGGTAAGAACATCGTGGAAGCAGACCCATCGCTTTCGCACGCAGCCAACTTTCTCTGGATGCTGAATGGAGAAAAGCCTTCGGATACCGCGACGCGGACGTTCGATATTGCGCTGATTCTGCACGCCGATCACGAACTGAACGCCAGCACCTTTGCGGCGCGGGTGATCGCGGCGACGCTTGCCGATATCCACTCGGCCATTACCGGCGCCGTCGGCGCACTCAAGGGCCCGCTGCACGGTGGCGCGAACGAAGCGACCATGCGCCTGCTCTATGCCATCGATGAGGAAGGGGCCGACCCCGCCGAGTACGTCCGCCAGATGTTCGCGGAAAAGAAAAAGATCTCCGGCTTCGGTCACCGGGTATACCACACGGAGGATCCAAGAGCCACCCACCTTCGCCGCATGTCTGAGGAGCTAAGCAAGACAGCCGGCAATATGAAGTGGTTCGAGATGTCGCGCAAGATTGAACAGTTCGTCAAGGAGGAGAAGAAGCTCAATGCCAATGTCGACTTCTACTCCGCGTCGACGTATACCCTGCTCGGTATCGATATCGATCTCTTTACGCCGATCTTTGCCGTCAGCCGTGTCGCAGGATGGGCCGCTCACGTGATTGAACAGCACGACGACAACCGCCTGATCCGGCCGCGGGCTGAGTATGTAGGTCCGGCTTACCCCTCCGCCTACACTCCCATAGGCAGCCGCTAAGATATCTAAGACTGAAAGAAGCGCGCCCACAATGGGGCGCGCTTTCGTTTTGGCGAGATTATTTCTTCTCGCTTGCCGGCGGGATGATTCCATTCATCCGCAGATACTCCGCCAGTTGCCCATAGTGATCGAACCCATGGGCGATAACGCCCGCGGTAAGGCTTGCCCGGGTCTGGGGTCCGCGGACACTCTCAAAGGCGTTCGCGGCGGTGAGGGTACCGATCGCCTGATGGACGAAGGCAAACGATTTTTCGAGGGCGGCAACGATCTGATCTTTCTCTTTGAGCGCTCCAATCGCCTTCACGTCCGCCTCCGGCTTAAGGCCACTCAGTAAGCCGCCGTAGAAATAGTTCGCCTGAGCGACGTGCGCCACCATCTGTCCGAAGGTGCGAACCCCTTTGTTGTCCGGCGACAGATAGTCGGTTTTCTGCGAGGACGCGAAGATCGCCGCGCTAGGAGCAAAGTTGTATTTGTCCGCAGGCATCGCCTTTGCCAACCCCATGAACTGCTCTTCTAAGGCGCTCAGTGCCGTATCGAACGACTTTGCCGGCTCGATCATCGTTCCGGGCGCGACCTTCGGAGTCGCCGCACCAGTCTGTTGCGCCATTACCGTTGTGGCGCAACAAGCCGCCAACATCCACACCATCATCATTCGCTTAAACATCTTGTCTGTCTTCCTTTCGTCTGACACGCAGTCTGAAGCCGTAGATTCCGGGCTAAGCCTATCAGAACCGTCTGGATACCTATACGACATTCGTCCCAAAATGCCTCCTAATTCCATGGCGAGTAAAATAGCGATATGCAGCGTATTTACATGGACGCGAACGCAACTACACCTCTTCTTCCGGAAGTGTTCGAGGCGATGCGTCCCTTCTACCTTGAGCATTACGGCAACGCCAGCTCCATTCATCAGCAGGGCCAGCATGCCCGCTCTGCAGTCGATCGCGCGCGCGAGGCCATCGCCGGCCTGTTGCACTGCCGCCCTGCGGAGGTGGTCTTCACCTCGGGCGGAACGGAAAGCGACAATCTCGCTCTCTTCGGGGTTCTCTCACCGGGCGACCACCTTATCACCACCACAATCGAGCACCACGCTGTGCTGCATGCTGCCCAGTCCCTTGAAAAGCGCGGCGTCGAGGTTACCCTCCTCCCGGTTACGCCCCAGGGAATCGTGGAGCCGGCTACGCTGCTCGCAGCTCTGAAACCGAATACCCGTCTGGTCAGCGTGATGTACGCCAACAATGAGACCGGCGTCATTCAGCCCATCGATGCCCTTGCAGGAATCGCTCACGCGGGCGGAGCCCTGTTCCATACAGACGCCGTTCAGGCGGGGGGCAAGCTTCCATTGGATGTAAGCTCCCATGGCTTCCTCAAGGACGTCGACCTGCTCACCCTCTCGGGCCACAAAATCTACGCTCCTAAGGGGATCGGTGTGCTCTACGTACGCCGCAGCGTTCAACTTTCGCCGATGTTCCATGGAGGATCGCACGAACGTCAGCGGCGCGCAGGCACGGAAAATGTTCCGGGGATCGTTGGGCTGGGCAAGGCTGCCGAGCTTTCCGCTGAGTGGATCAGGAATGACGGTCCGGCGAAGCTCGCGGCTTTACGAGATCGCCTGGAGCGGGGAATTCTTTCGCAGATTGAAGAGACAGGGATCAACGGGGCCGGGGCCCCACGCGTCTGCAATACCACCAATGTCTACTTCGACCACGTTGAGGCGGAGGCCCTGCTAATCGCGCTTGACCTGAAGGGTCTCTCGGTAAGTGGCGGCAGCGCCTGCCAGTCCGGCGCAAGTGAGCCTTCCCATGTCCTGACGGCTATGGGACTCTCTGCGGCGCGTGCGCGAGCCAGCATTCGCTTCTCTCTCTCGAAGCTCACCACGGAGGAGGAGGTCGATGAGGCTCTCAGGCTGATACCAGCGGCAGTCGCTCATCTACGGGAACTTTCGCCAGCTCACAGCAAGAAGGCAGTTGCGGTAACGGTTTAGACAACAAAGCTCTTCGGCCCGGGCAGACCTGATCGTCAACTCACTTGTGGAGCAACTCCATGCGGACGACACCGGCTTCAGGGAAACACTGTACTTACTTTTTTCTCTTCTGGTGTTCTGGCAGCTCTGCGTATCCACCTGGGCGCAGTCCGGCTTCGACGATGACCGGGTTATGCTGCAGGGTTTCTACTATGAGTCCTATCGCTTCGGACACCCGGACAAATTTCCCGGTCACGGAACGCAGCTCTGGTATGAGATTGTGAAGGCGGACGCTCCCGCCATCGCCGCCGCCAACTTCGATCTCGTCTGGATGCCTCCACCCTCCTACGCAGGAGATTTCAGCCTCGGCTATAACCCCAAAAGATATTTTCGTTTGGATAACAGCTTCGGAAGCCGCAAACAACAGCAGGCGGCCCTTGCGGCACTGCTCAACAGTGGGGTCGAGCCCATCGCGGATATCGTCATCAATCATCGCGACGGCATCAACAGCTGGGCGGACTTCAAAGATCCATCCTGGGGGACATGGTCCATCTGCACGGATGACGAGGCCTTCATCAACCCATCGTCCGGCGTCGCGAACACTCCCGCGGAGCAGCGAGGCAAATGCGAAGAGGTTGTCTCGTACAGACCGGGGAGCACCTACGCTTACTCTTCCTTCCGCGATCTCGCGCACACAGACGTTCGCGTTCGGCGAGATATTGTGCGGTATCTCCTCGCGTTACAGTCGCTTGGCTATCGTGGCTGGCGCTACGATATGGTCCACGGCTACGGCGCACAATGGATTTCTCTGTACAACGGCATCACCAAGCCAACATTTTCTGTGGGCGAGTACGACTGGACTCAGCAGGCCGAAGAGCGTGGATGGATATGGGCAACTGCCACGGACAACACCGCAGCCGGTGCGGCGCACCTTAAGACATCGAGCGACGTCTTCGACTTCGAAACCCAGTTTGGCCTGAAGTCGATCGTCGGCAGCGCCTATACCCAGCTCTACGGGTTTGGCAATGGCATAGGGCTCGCAGGAGACACGACCGATGGCATGCCTTGGAAACAGCGCGCCGTGACCTTCGTCGAGAATCACGACACCGGCTTCCGCACCAACGATGACGGAACACCGCAATCAGATCACCGCTCCGATTCCTTCGCCAACAACTGGCAGGTGGAGCAGGCTTATGCCATTGTGCTGACACATCCGGGAATTCCCTGTGTCTACTGGAAACATTACTTTGAATGGGCTCCGATCTTCAGAACAAGATCAAGGCGCTGATCAATGCACGCAAGGTCGCAGGGGTAACTTCAGGCAGCATCGTAGATATGCAGGAGAATGCCCGACAAGCAGGCCTTTATGCCGCTCGCATCCGTGGAAGCCACGGAGCTCTGTATGTTCGGGTAGGCGGGGACGACAACCAGTGGAACCCCAGCAGCTCCGGCTACGCAGATTATCGAGTGTATGCGCAGGGTTCCGGTTGGTCGGTCTGGGTTGGATTACCGGGAAACCCTTCCGTCGTTACAGCGGCGCACCATGCAGCATTTCCCATTCCCCGGTACAAACAGGCCAGCCGTCAGAGAGCTCCATTCTGATCACAGATACCAGGGGATGTTCACTACGACGATCCGCTGATTCCCCTTCAAGAGCAGGAGAAGCTTCAACAGTTGCACACGCTGATTGTGGAGAGCGTTCTCCCACCAGTGACGCACGACCAGCTCGGGCAGAAGCACAGCAACCTTCCTTCCCGGGTTGTTGTGTTCAAGCTCCAGGATGTAATCCATCAGGGGATTGATGATAAAGCGATAGTTCGATGGAATCGTGACCAGCTCAGGTATACGCAGGCCTTCTTTCTGGATAGGAGCAATAATCTTATCGCCCCACTCCTCTTCCAGACCCATGGGCTCATCGTCGGAATGAACATGGACGACCTTGAGATCCTGCGACATCACCATTCCGAAACGTAGCGCCTTTTCCGCGATGCGGTCCCAGCGCGCCATGGGAATAACGACGATCGGCTCCTGCAGATTGGTCAGGTTCAGCGGCGTCATGTCCTTCATCTCACGCTTCACGCGGGTGTAGTGACGCTTGACCACCATCATGATTACGATCAAAAAAGGAACCAGAAGAGCCGTTACCCACGCGCCGGCCATGAACTTCGCGATCAGGACGACCACAAGGGTGATGCCAGTCGCCACAGCACCGAAGGCGTTAACGAACATGTGCCACAGCCGGCCTGGGTGCTTTTCCATCCTGAGCCAGTGCACCACCATGCCGGCCTGCGAGAGAGTGAAGGCCAGGAACGCTCCAATGGCGTAGAGCGGAATCAGCTTATCGGTGACGCCCCCGAACAGGATGAGGATGATCGCGGTGAAGCCGGTCAGTGCATAGATGCCGTGCGAGTACAACAGCCGTCTGCCACGAAGGATAAACACATGCGGCAGATAGTCATGCATCGAAATAGCGCGAGCCAGGCGCGGGAAATCCGCAAAGGCCGTATTCGCGCTCAAAGACAACGCCAGCAGCACGCTCCCCATGGTGAGGTAGTAAAACCATCCGCGCCCGAAGATTGCCGTCGTAAGGATACTGAGGACGTTTTGATAGTTATGGGCTTCGGGCTCCATGGCGGTAATTCCATATGCCTTCGAAAGCCACGTAATTCCGAACAGAAGAACGATCAGGGTTACGACGATGATCGACAGCGTCCGCTGCGCCTTTTTGGCTCGAGGCTCTTCGAACGCCATCACGCCATTCGATACGGCTTCGACGCCGGTCATCGCCGCGCATCCGCTGGCGAAGGTCTTCATCAACAGCCACAGTGTCAAATACTTTACTGTCGTTGCGGCAGGAGGTGGCGGTATGACGACGGGCACCGGATGACCGCCGCTGAGGTAGAAATGAACCGTGCCCACGACGATTACAGCGAGCAAAGACCCCACAAACAGGAAGGTCGGAATAATAAACGCCGCGCCCGTGTCCTTTACCCCTCGTAGATTCACGATTGTCAGCACGACGAGAATCACCAGACAGATGGACAGCCTGTGATTGTGCAGTTCGGGAACCGCCGACGTGAGCGCGGTAACGCCCGCCGAGATACCCACAGCTGCAGTGAGGATGTAGTCGATCATCAGCGCAGCAGCAGCAAGCAGTCCTGCCCCAGCGCCCAGGTTCTCCGTTGCGACGGTGTAGGATCCACCACCGCCTGGATAAGCCTCAATCGTCTGGCGATAACTGAAGAAGACAATCACCAGCAAGATCAGGATCGCCGAAATCACCGGAACGATGTGGTCGAGCCCCGCGATTCCCATCGGAATCAGGAGTGTCATGGCGGCTTCAGGCCCGTAAGCTGCGCTCGTTAGAGCGTCAAGCCCGAAGATAGGTATTCCCGCCGCTATTCCAATATGCTCTGCTCGTTCGTCACTGGACGCCAGAGGCCGTCCAAAAAGTACATCGGTAAAAGACATAGCCGTAATCGATACTAACTTGCTTCGTCAACCAGCAATCAACTTTTATCCGGGAATACACTGTAAATTATCATGGCAAACCTCTACGACATCCCCGTCCAGCGCATCACCGGTGAGCCCGCATCGCTCGCCGACTACCGTGACAAGGTCCTGCTCATCGTCAATGTAGCGTCACAATGTGGTCTGACTCCTCAATACGAAGCGCTTGAGAAGCTTTACTCGGAGTTCCGGGATGTCGGCCTGGTCGTCTGCGGCTTTCCAGCGAACGACTTCGGAGCCCAGGAGCCGGGTAGCGATGACGAGATCGCTTCTTTCTGCAAGACGAATTACTCCGTAGAGTTCCCTCTGTTCGCAAAGATCGCAGTCACGGGAGACGGTATTCATCCGCTTTACAGGGCTCTGATCGAAACCGAGCCTCAGGCGATTGGAGAGACACGCTCCGGCTTCCGCGAACGGCTCAACGGCTTTCTCCGCGACAAACACAATGGAGCAAGTACTAATCCCGAACCAGGGATACTCTGGAACTTCGAGAAGTTCCTTGTTGACCGTAAGGGCAACGTTGTGGCCCGTTTCTCGCCCGAGATTACCCCTGACGATTCAAGGATCGTCTCTGCCATTCAGTCCACACTTGCGGTCTAGGATTTTCTATTGCGTCTCCCAGCCGGCATCACTCGTCTCTTGTCTATCCACCCAACTTATCGCGTCTCGAAGGATACAAGCCCCCTTATGTCCATTCGTTCTGCCGTTCTTCCGCTGGCCTTGCTCATAACCGCATCTGCCGTTGCCCAGGAAACTCCGATTCGGATCACCGCCGATCTGTCCGATGCTCCGCGCAAGATCTATCACGCGGAGCTCGACATCCCGGTCAGATCCGGTACGGTTTCGCTCACGACGCCGGAATGGATCCCAGGAAACCATCGCCCTACCGGACCGGTGAGCGACATCACAGGGGTGGTCTTCACCGCCAACGGCAAGCCCCTTGTCTGGCGACGTGACGATCGGGATATGTATCAGTTCCACGTCACTGTGCCGGCAGGCGTAACAACGCTGCACGCTCATCTGGACTGCATCGTCACGTCCCGCGTGAGCCAGAAGCTGGCGGTATTGGAATGGGAGAAGCTTCTTCTTTATCCCGCCAACAAGCCGGTGAAGGAGATCGCGATCCAGCCCTCCGTTACGGTTCCCAAAGGCTGGGGTATCGGCACCGCTCTCACCCCCACGGACGGATACGATCCGCAACATCCTGCCGGCGGCACCACCCACTACGCCGCAACCACTGTTGAGCAACTGGAAGACTCCCCCGTCATCGCCGGAGAGTACTTTCACGAATTCGCGCTCGCTCCCGAAGTCACACCGAAGCACTATATCGATGTTGTGTCGGACCTGCCTGGAGATTCAAATCTCCGCCCTGCCCTGCTCACGGAGTTGAATAATCTCGTCCGCGAGACTGGGGCTGCGTACGACTCGCGTCACTACAACGTCTACCACCTCCTGCTGACGCTCTCTGACGTAGCTGGCGGAGAAGGGCTCGAACACGGTCAATCCTCCGATAACGGCGTCGGAGAGAAGGGCTTTTCAGACGACGCGCACCAGCTTGCGGAGGCCGATCTTCTGGCGCATGAGTTTACGCACTCCTGGAACGGAAAATATCGTCGCCCTTACAACCTTTACCAGGACGATTTCGCGAAGATGCAGCAGGGCTCGTTGCTGTGGGTCTACGAAGGAATGACGCAGTATTTGGGCAACGTGCTGGCCGCGCGTTCTGGCCTGAAGTCCCAAGCGGAGTATCGAGACCTGCTGGCGATGTCGGCAGCAAATCTGGATTACAAGCCTGGCCGCCAGTGGCGCTCCACCGAGGACACCGCCATCGCCGCCAGCATCCTTCGCGGAGGCAATCCGGCCTGGTCCAACTGGCGGCGCGGTCAGGACTACTACCAGGAGGGCGAACTCTTCTGGCTGGATGCGGATACGCTCATTCGCAAACAGACGAATAACAAGAAGTCACTCACCGATTTCCTGCACATTTTCCTGGCAAAAGGCGGCAACACCGGTCCACTCGTCGTTCCCTATAACCGCGACGAGCTTGTTGCCGACCTTAATCAGGTCGTCAAATATGACTGGACTACGTTCATTCATGAGCGCATCGACAACATCAATCCCCACGCGGATCTCGATGGTATCGAGCGCGGCGGATACAAACTTGTCTTCACGGACAAGCCCAGCGTCTCCGAACGGACGATGGCCAGCGCAGGAGGAAGACGCGCCGGCGGAATCAACGTCTGGTACTCCCTCGGGCTGCGCGTTACGGGTGAAGGCGTCATCACGGATGTCCGCTGGGGAGGACCTGCGGATAAGGCAAATCTCGCTCCTGGGCAAAAGGTTCTCGCCGTCAACGGAACGATCTTCTCCAGCGATGCCTTGAAGACGGCTATCCAAGAGGCTAAAGGAAAGACCGAGTCAATTCACCTCATTCTGCAGGCTGATACCTTCGTCTCCACCGCGGATATCGATTACCACGAGGGTGAGCGATATCCGGTGCTGCAACGAATCGATGGAACACCTGCATACCTCGACGACATCACCACTCCCCTCACAAAGCCGGAAACAATCTCGAAGTAAGCAACACCCAGACTAGCGATAGCGCCTCTTTGCGAGGCGCTATTGTTTTTGACCTGATGGTTGAAGCTCCAGGGTCAAGACCTCGAATGGATTAAGTTGAAAGCGGTGCGGCGTGCCTGCTTTCAACTCGACCGAGACTCTCTCCGTATCTTCCCTCCAGGGACTGTGCGCTGAGAAGTTTTGTGCGGCACTCTCAGGAAGCTCCAGAACTGTGGCTACATCAAGCGAGATCTCCTGCGGCTTATCGGAGGGATTGCGCAGCACCAGAATGCTCTTCTCCTTCGACCACGACGCCCAACCGTACACATCCAGCCATGCCGGATCTCCGCCTACCCAGTGCGTATCCTTCAACACGCTCGCATTGTTGCGCGACCACCGAGCGGCCTCGGCCAGTGTGTCCCAGTTCTTCTCCGAAAGAAGATCCGGCGTCAGATACATCTCCTGCAGCTGCGTCCCGGTGCCGAAGTAGGAGCGCACCTCGTTCGAAAAGTCGTCGCCCGGATCATCCTTCAATCGCTCGTCATAACGGGCATAGATAATTCCATGCAGCATAAGCGAGCTCAGAGGAAACAGCGGCCCTTTGGCGACGATTCGCTCATAGGTCTGCGCATCGCGATAGGTAATCCACCGTTCACGTTTCGTTCCTACACCGGCCAGGGCATCATCCTCTCCGCCACGCCAGATGGAATCGGCATAGCGCAGCCAGAATGGTGACGCAGTTGTTCCTGTTGTGAGATTGATGTAGATATCCGGTTTCGCTTCCCGGAGATCATCGATCAGATGGATCATCGCATCGAAGTCGCTGTCAAAGCTGCTTCCAGCAACGACATGGTTGACATTGCCGGTTCCATCAAATTTGAACTGGTTCACGCCCTGTTCGCGAATCATCTTCAGACAGACATCGCGAAACCGCTCATAGTACTTCGGTCCCGAGAGGGCGAAACCTCCGCTAACAATCTCGAAGCCCTGCACCTGGCCGAACTTCACGCGCTCCTGCTTCGGTTTCGAATAGCCTCCCCATGGAGACAACCACACGCCCGGCGTGAACCCGTACTTCTGTGCCGCTTCGCGAATCGGCACAAAACCATTGGGAAAGCCTTTGTTGAAACTCCACAGCGAGGCATGATCGTCCCAGCCATCGTCGAAGAGAAATGAGTCCATCGTGACGCCGCGCTTCTCGTGCAGCTCTTCACCGAACGTCCGGACTCGATCGAGCGCCATCGCCTGATCGTATGGCGTAAAAAATCCCATGTCGTACCAGGAGTTGTAGTGAAGGAACGTTCTATAGGGATGTGCACGTTCCCGTTCGAGATATTCCAGAAAGCCTCGCCGCAGCTGACCGCTCGGGACGACTCCCACGACCGATGAATAGGTAATGGACTGGCCTTTTACGAGCGGCAGCGTACGTTCCAGATCTGCCGTCGCTTCACCGTGCACGACGCGGCTGATGGAGAGTGGGTGTTCGAATCCGAGAAAGAAATCTCCCGAAGCGATCGGTGAGCCGGCGACCGTTCCTACCACTCTTGTGTTGCGAAGCACGTCATCCGCTGGCCTGATATCGATCAGGCGCACGCTGCGCATTGCCAGGTCGTGCGTCGGAGCCTCAAGCGTATAGACCTGACGTATGTACCTCGAACCATCGCGCAACTCCAGGCTCCACCGGACGCGCAGGCCGCTTTGCTCATCCTCGAGCACGGCATGGATCGCTTTGCCCGTAAATCGTTCTGACTCCCGGGAGGCCGCTGTATTGGCCTTCATCTCCGTAGTCACGGGACGCTGAACCACGTGCATCTGATCTCCGCGTACGATCGTGCCATCCGCGAACAAAATGCTGAAAGGACCGTCCAGAGGCAACGTGCGATTCGCCAGCATGTCCTTCAGTTCAAGATGAAGTCCCGGTCCGTTTGCATTGCACCGAGCCGCGATGACACGATTGCCAAGAATCAAGCTTCCGGCCGCGCCTTCAACAACGGCCTTGCCTCCGTCCGGTATCTGTGCCGACATCATTCGTACAGAAAACAGCAACAGCCAAGCCGAGATGCCCTTCCGCATCTTTTCCTCCGCATGTCATAAGCTTGGCCAGAATTAGAACACATCGCGCGCTGTACAACGAAGCAGCCACTGCTCCCTCGTGTGTGTAGGATCGGCTCGTTGAAATCGATCAATCTTTCAGGACATAGATCCTATATCCGTCCGGCGATTGCTTGCGGCTCCACCAGTGATTCGGTCGACCGGGAGTCCATTCCGTTTTCAGGAGATACTCCGTCGAGAGATACTCTGCGAACTCGGGCCATCTTGCCAGCTTCCGGTAATCACCGGGACCATCGATGTGAAGCCAGCTGCTTACTACGATGACTCGAGGCGGATTTCTCGCGAAGGCACGACGGAACTGCTCGCGTGTAGTGCGAACAACCGGGGTTGTCTCCGGACCGAAGAGCAGGAAATCCGAGAGCACTCCGGTCGATTGGACCAGGCGCATCCTGTACAAAGTCGAACCGCAACCGGAGATGGAATCAATGCATTGAATATGACCCGAAAGCTCGGGCCCACCAAGTCGGTCCAAACTCTCTTCGAGCGACGTAATAAAGTCCGCGTGCGTTTCGTATTGATGGATAAGAAAGATCGAGGTCGGAGCGATGATCACGGAACCCACGATCAGCCCTGAGAAAGCGATGACACGAGCCGCCGAACGCAATCGCAAAGCGCTCGTAAAGTCGATCGCCATCAGGGGCAGCAGAAAGACCAGTAACGGATAGCGGTAATAAGGATAGCCGCGTGCCTGAACGATGTAAGAGATAAGCCCGAATCCGATGCCGCACAGAAGTGCCAGACGCTCCCAACTGAGGTGGGGTCTCACAACCGCCAGCAGGAGCCACAGCAGGACAACCGGCAACAAGGGAGAAATACTGTGAAGCAATAGAAAGCCGAATGGCCGATGTCCCAGGCTGGCGTAATAAGGAACGATTCCGGATAGACCCTCGAGAAAAGCTTCAGCCGCATGCCATTTCAGGAGAAAGAGAAGCGCGACTGCCGGGCCGATCGTAAGACCTGCCGAAGCCGACCACGCCGGCCCATAGGCTGCCTTTCCTCGCCTTCGCAGGGTGATGAGCGCCAAGAGCAGCAGGACCACTCCAAACGGCAGAATGGTTGGTTTGATCGTTGCGGCCACACCAGAAAAAAATCCGAAGAGAGCAAAGGGCCATGAACGATTCCTGCGCACTCCGTGGAAGAGAAATGCAATTGAAATCAGTAAGCAGATCGCCATCGTGAGATCCCGTTGCCCCGCCTGGCCAAGTCCATCCCGGCCATGGACCAGGATCAACAATCCGGCCGCGAAGCATCCGGCGAACCAGTCGTAGGGAAGGGTGATAGCGAAGATGGCTGCAGCAGCGGCCGCCATCAGCGTGAAGTCGAAGAGCCGCCAGGCGAGATCCCCTCCACCGAACGTGTGCATCACGACCCACTCGATGATGTAGACGCCAGGCATATTCATATCGCCCAGGTCGCGGTAAGGGGCCATCCCATGGTCCATCAGAAAGCATATGTAGTGGATGAGAGATGCATCGCCTACGAGTGGCCAATGGCGGCTCCAGATAACGAACAGCAGGACGCACAACAGCAGGATCCAGGCTAGAACCGCCCTCAGAACGCGATGGAGCGACTGCATGACCGTAGGGAGCCTCGCACGGGACTATAGTAGCGCGCTTATACCCTGAAGACCGAATTATTGGAAGTGGCTTAAATAGAAAGAGCGCGGCCGAGTCATGGGCCGCGCCGCATTTTCTGGTCTTAGAAGTTGAAGGAGGCCTGCAACATGATGCGACGGACCGCCGTTTGAGAGCTGAAGGGTCCCGTGGCCAGGGTTGTGAATTGGCCGAACCGTGGCGAACTCAAGCTGCTCGTGGGAGTTCCGTAAGGCACCATATTGAAGAGATTGAGAGCCTGGGCTCCAAGAGTAAAGGAGTAGCGTCGTCCGGAGTTAGCCCCACCCATTCCCATGGGACCACCGCCAGAACCGCCACGGCTCCCGCCGCCACTGCCACCTCCACGATTGCCTCGCCGATTCTGCCCGGAGTCTCCGGAGGTCGCAGCCGCACCGGTTCTCTCTCCAAAGCCGAAGACCTTCGCGATACGAAGATTGATCGTGGCGTTCACCGGCCCCGTGCAATAGTCGATCGGAACCGGAGCCAGACTTCCAGTTTGCGTCGCGCTGAAATCCGCAGAGTTTGCGCAATTGCCACGATCGCCATTCACAAAATATGGACGAGCGTTATAGATCGAAGATCCAAATGGATCGAGACCGCTGGTGATGTTATAGGGTGTGCCTGCCTGGGCAATCACAAACGGGCTGGCCGTGATGCCATAACGGAGTTGCATGCTTCCGCCGACCACCGCAAACTGGCGCCGTGCAAAAGTTGCGCGTCCATAGTCTACGCGCGTGTCGGTGTTGCTGGTCGGAAAGAAGGTGGCGCCGGAGGTGTTCGCATCCGCAAAGCTCAAGGCATAAAAGCCGAAGAGATTCACCATACGCACACGCGCATTTCCGTTAACCATCAACTGGTTCTGGCGGTAAACGCCCCCTGATTGAAACTGATAGTTATATGGGGTGCCGGGGGTGGCGGCATCAAAGAAGTTGCGACTCAAATACTCGTGCACTCCACGGGCATTGAGGTAGTTCACCGAGATCGTCCCGGCGCGGCCTAGCTGCTGGTCGATCCCCAGCGCTGCCTGCAGTGTGTATGAGCTGCGAATGCTGTTTCCCATCGTGTAGATCGTCGCCCGGCTCGGCGTTGAGGATCCACAATCCTGCGACGTGAGAGGGCCGCACGAGCTTCCCGGGTTGATGAAAGTCGACCTTACCTGGGCTGAGCCATCCAACTGCAGCGTGTTTACATAGTTATCCAGAGAGAACCGGTCGTAAAAGATTCCGTATCCTCCGCGTACCACCGTAGTGGGAGACTTTCCCTTGCCACGCGGGATGCCCCAGGCAAAGGACACACGTGGAGCCACATCATGCGCACTATTGATGACATTTTGCGCCTCGTAACGGAGACCGAAGCTGATCGTTAGATTCTGCTTCGGCTTCCAGTCGTCCTCCGCATACAGGCCAACATCGGTCAGACGTGCGTGCACCGTGGGCTTGTTGATCTGCGTAATAGCATACTGCCCCGGTGTGCCGCACTGATAGGAAGAGATGCCGGCGTTCGCCTGGTCGCACGGTGTAGTAACGTTTGGCGCGCAGTTGCTCGGTTTCGTGATACTTGGGTTCGAATCCGTGCAGGGATCCAGCAAATAAGAGTACGTAAAGGTACCGTTTGAATTTTGAGTCGAGGTTAAGGATTCTCCCGTCGTACGCAACCTTCCACCCAGTCGCAGAAAGTGCTTCTCAAGTGCGATCGAGGTGTAGTTCTGGACCTCAATATGGTTTGACGTGCTACGCTGCGTTCCCAGGCTCGATCCACCTGCAGTGAAAATACCCTGTACCGACAGTGCAGGATCTGTGCTCAGCGGGTCCTGCGTGGAATACTCTCTCTGATACTCAAATCGTGTCTCGTTGATAACGTGCGAGCTTACGATCTGCGTATCGCTTATCTGCACCGTGTGCTCAGTCGCCTCGCTGTTGTATCCCGCGGTCGGCAGATTCGTGTTTCCGATTCCATTGTTCTGTATGCCATTGACGTAGTACTGATATCGGACCGTCAGAGTGTTTTTATCGCCGAGGGCGAAGTCGACGCGTGGGGAGATATCGCTGCGCGTCTGCGGGTGAGGAACCGCACGGGCTGCCTCCGGATAAGACGAATAGTAGGTACAAGTCCGATCTCCGGGAAGACACGGTGTAGTCGCATCCGCGGAACTGGCGTAATAGCCGCCGGGGTTGACGATCGAGTTGTCCTGGATATTGCGATGCGATCCCCCCACGGTGAACGAGGAGAAGCGATTGATCGGACCGCTGATGCTGCCGATCATGAAGACCGTGTGATAGTCCGGCTGGTTATTGCTCTGACCGAGAAAGGGATTCGACGTGTTGAATGACTTATCTCCGCCCTGAATGCTGTAATTTCCGTGATACTTGTCGGTCCCTGGCTTTGTGAAGACCTCGACCCTTCCATATCCCAGCTTGTCGTACTGCGCCGAGAAAGGATTCTGATTGATGCGAATCTCACGGATGGACGATTTCGGCGGGAGCTGCCCGCCTGTAAACCCATCCACGTAAATCTGGCCCCCGCTGGGGCCTGCCGCTGGCCCGGCAAGCGCCGAAAGCTCCGAGGACAACTCGTCCGGATCGTCCGATAATGCATCCAGATCTTTGCCTTTGATTACCGTCGAGCTGGCATTGCTGTCTGCGTCTACGCTGACCTGCTGGCTTTGCGCAGTAACCTGAACTTCCTGCGATTCGACCTGGAGGGCCATCTTAACATCGAGCACCAGCGATTGCCCTGCCGTAACGCGAACTCCCTGCCGTACAAACGTTGCGAATCCGGTTGTTGTCGCAGTTACCGAGTAAACTCCGGGTGCAACGCCGGTAATCGTATACGCGCCGTCATTGCCCGACTGAACAACGCCTGCCTTTCCCTTCACAGGAGTAAGGGTCACCGTGGTTCCGGGAATCACGGCTCCGTCCGGATCGGTGACAACGCCATGCACCGAGGCTCCCGCAGGCTGCTGCGCTCGACCTTCCAGAGACGCCAAGGCAATCAAAAAAAACAAAAAGAACTTCAGTGTCCTGCTCGATTCCATTCCATCTCCTCAACCGATATGCATGAGAATTGCACTGGACCACGGGGCTTTACTGTGGACCACCTGAGCCTTCCGAAGCCGCTCCGCCGCCGCCCATATTCCAGGGCGAAAGAGTCATCGCTTGTGCTCCGCTCGGCGTCGCCGCCAGAATCGGTTCTACCCCGGACAGCATCGTCACAGCGGTCACTTTATCGCTGCCCGGAGTCGGTTCCGACGCAACAATCATGACGGCATCCCCTACCTTCAGATCAGCCAGGCTGCCCATCGGAAGCCTTGACAGCAACTGAGAGAGATCACCCCCTGCTGAATGGCCGGGACCGCCAGCCCCAGCTTCTCGACCGGGAGTTGCACCGGACGCCTCCCCTGAAGAGGATGAGCCGCCGCCCGCTGCCGGCCTCGCGCCTGCCGCACCGCCACGAGCCCGAGCCGCGAACCGGGCCGCCATCTCCGGTGGCAGCTTCCGGAGGTCGGAGTTCGACGTAACGCTCACCGTCATGGTCTTCTTTGTAGTCAGGTCTTTCAGGGTCAGGGTTCCACCCGATGCATTGATGCTCGCTATCGTTCCTGCCAGGTTTTTGAATGAACCGCTGACGATCTCCTCGGCCTGAATGCTTGAACCATCCTCAGACTTGTTCCCGCGCACACGAAGCTGATCGCCCGGCTGAATCTGGCCCAACGTGCCTGGCATTGCATCCTCGAACTTCACCGAGTCGGCCCCATAGCGCCTGAACTTCGTCGCGGGAGTCGTATCAACCTCAATCTTTTTCGTTCCTGCCGAGATTGTCAGCGTCGATCCGTTCACCGCGCTCACCAGGCCACCGGATCCGCGTCGTTGCCAATCTGCTTTTTCCCCCTCATTCTTTTGCGCGATATCGGTGGACTTCATCAGGATCACCCGCACCGCCGCCAGCGAACCATCGTCCTCGGCCTTGCCCGTTACAAGTATGCGGTCACCAACTGCGATATCGCTCAGTGCAATCGGCTGAGCCGACTTAAGGTCGGTGCTCCCAGGGGCAAGCTGCACGATGCGCGCGCCCTCGGCAACCATGACGCTCACCTGCGCGCCCCCATCCGCTGCCAAGGTAAGAGTATTGCCAGAGATCGCTTTTACGGTTCCGATCTGCCGGGTTGCGGGGGCAGAAGCCTGAGCCCCGGCAAATGCCCAGGGAGTTGCCAGTCCAGCTGGCAACATCAGGGCTGCCGCCATTGAAACCGTACAAACGCCTGTTTTTATGCGCATTGTATCTGCCCATCCCATGGAAATATGCCAACTATCCGGCCGCCAGCCAACCTCGTCGCCGGGGGCTGCCCAATTTACTTAAGGGTCTGTACGTGAAGACGCTTACGATTTCCAAAAGTTTCCGAAGCGAGGCCAGAAACAGGGCAGTATCGCCTAAGCTAACGCCCGCCCATGCCCTGCTGGTCATCCTGGCTAGATTGAGGCCGTCCCCGAAGATCCTCTGCCGAGGGATCTACTTCTTATTCAGAGGAGAGAACGGCGAAGCGGGAGGGGGGCAATAGAACCTTCTGATCCTGCATCCGAACATCATTCTGCGAGCTAAGTACCAGGCGATAACCTTCCGGAACTCCAAGGTCGACTTCTGTATCTCCCAGATTACACACCACTCTTATCTGACCCCGATCCATAGTCAGCCACCGCTTCGCCTCGTCGAATCTCACATCTGTCTGCCCGGGCTCGCCATCGCAAAGCGACCTTGAATCTCGCCGGAAAGCAATGAGCCGCCTGCACCATTCCAGCATCTCGCCGTGAGAGCCTTCCACCACCTCATCCCACCGCAGCTTCGAGCGTTCAAAGGTATCTTTGCTCTCCGGATCCGGCACCTCTTCCGGCAACCAGCCAAAAGCAGCAAACTCCCGCTTCCTTCCCTCCGAAACCGACCGCGCCATCTGTTCGTCTTCGTGATGGGCGAAGTACTGGAAGGGTGTTGACGCAGCAAACTCCTCCCCCTGAAACAGCAGCGGGATGAATGGCGCCGTCAGCACCAGGCCGAGTGCCACCTTTGCCCGTTCCAGCCCAATGAAATGTTCCAGCCGGTCGCCGGTAGCGCGATTTCCCACCTGGTCGTGGTTCTGAATGAATCCGACGAAGTGGTGCATGGACAATCCTTCTACGCGACGCCCGTGAACACGCCTTCGATATCTGGAGTAAATCCCGTTATAGACAAAGACCTGGGTGAGGGCCTTCGCCAGGCGCTCCATGGATCCGAAGTCGCTGTAATATCCCTTCCCCTCTCCTCCGGGGTCCAATACCGTAAACAATGCGTGATGGAAATCGTCGTTCCACTGCGCATTCATCCCATAGCCATTCGCCTCGCGCGTCCTTACCACGCGCGGATCGTTCAGATCGCTCTCTGCTATCAGCACCAGCCGCCGGCCCAGTCGCGTTGAAAGCTCTTCCACCTCAATCGCCAGTTGTTCCAGGAAGTGGATGGCCGAACGGTCTACAAACTCATGCACCGCATCGAGTCGCAGCCCGTCAATGTGATACTCCTCCATCCACATCAGGGCGTTGTCACAGAAGAATCGTCGGACCTCGTCGCTCAGTTCGAACTCAAGGTTCACGGCATCGCCCCATGGCGTGCGGTGATTGTTCGTGAGGTAAGGACCGAACTTTCCCGTATAGTTACCCACTGGACCGAAGTGGTTGTACACAACATCCAGCAACACTGCGAGTCCATGAGCATGACAGGCGTCAACCAATCGTTTCAGTCCATCGGGCCCGCCATAGACTTCGCGAACGGCGAAGAGGGCCACGCCGTCATAACCCCACCCAAAATCGCCGGGAAACTCCGCGACGGGCATGATTTCAACGTGTGTGACGCCAAGCTCAGCCAGATGCGCAAGTCTTCCGATCGCGCCGTCGAACGTGCCTTCCGGCGTAAATGTACCTACGTGCATCTCGTAAAGAATGCCGCTTGCAAGAGGCGGGGCCTGCCACCGTTCGTCGCTCCATACAAATTTTCCGCGATCGTACAAGCGAGAGGCTGCGTGAACTCCATTCGGCGACCACATGGCCCTTGGATCCGGGTAGGGTGTTGGATCCTCGTCCAGTAGAAACGCGTAATCCGTTCCTGGCACGGCCTCTTCAACGGTGGCACTCCACCATCCGCGATCATCCACTGCAGTCATCGCATGATTGCTATCTCCGATGCGCACCGCAACTTTCTCTGCACGAGGTGCCCAGACTCGAAACTCATGCATGGCCGCCCTCCTGCACCAGCAACGCTACCGGGAACTCGCGAAGCAGAGTCTTCACAGAGATTCTTCCACCCTCCATCGAATTTCCTGTCAGCCGATTGATCCATACTCCCTTTGGAAGCGACACGGTCGTATCGCGCCATGCTCCGGCCAGTTTGATCGTCCACCGTGGCGCTACAGTAGCCACAGATTCTCCACGCAGATACGCCACAACATGATCAACTCTTCCCCCTTCGACCGTCAGCGGCGTGTAAGCGGCCTCAGGACCAAACCACTCCGGATGTTCTCTCCTGAGCAGGAGCGCTTTATGTATGACCCACATCTTTGGCATGCCCTCTTCAACTCGCTGCATGACTCGTGCTGCAACATCCTGACCTGCCAGACCGCGCATTTCAGCAAGCAATTGTCTACGCCGTTCGTAATCGACAGTCCTCCTGTTATCAGGGTCCACGAGGCTCAGATCCCACACCTCTGTTCCCTGGTACAGGTCAGGAACACCCGGTGCTGTGTGTTTGATCAGCGTCTGCGCCAATGAATTTACCCATCCTGCGTCCTTCACTCGACTGACAAACTGCTCCAGATCTTTGAGGAAAGGGGGATGCTCCAATGTCTTCGCGATGAACTCCATCAGCGCGTCTTCGAACTCCTTGTTATTGGCGACCCATGATGTCTGAAGCTTCGCCTCGCGCGACGATTTCAACATATAAGCCTGCGCCCGTTCCCTGGTAAGAGGCCACGCGCCGATCAGTGTTTGATAGTAGAGATACTCCGTATTTGCATCAGGCATGGCTCCAGACGCCGATCGCTTCCGGAAACCGGCATTCATGCGCGACCAGCGGTGAATCGCTGCTCCGAACCGTGATGCCATCTCGGTCAACACTGCCAGTCGCGCCCTCACATCGCCGCTGCGCTTGGTATCGTGGGTGGTCAACGCTGTCATGGTCAGAGGATGTGTTCCCTGCATCTTTTCGCAATAGGCATGAAAATCCGCGACACTAAGACCATTGCTGTCAGGATTGCTTCCAACCTCATTCATGCCGGATAGCCGGTTATAGCAATACAGCGCCGTATCTTCTACGCCCTTCGCCATGACAGGGCTGGTGAATTGCTGAAAGCGCAACACGAATTCGCTCTCCTGCCTCCCCGTCACTGCCATCGTCAGCACATCGCGAAGGAAATCGAAGAGCCCTCCATCGATGTCCTGACGCCTCGCCTTGGCGCACTCTGTTGCCTCGGCAATGTGCATCCGATCTTCATCTGTAATCTCGTTCCGAACTGGAACGACATAGGTGCGATAGATGTTCAGGCATGCCGCGACCTCGCGGATCGCTCTTCGCACTTCTGCCTGTGTATAGTCGCGTTGATCCCGATTGGACTCGCATATCTCGACAAACATCGAGGTCAGCCGATTTACATCGCTGCCCAGCGCCTCCTGGGAGACATTGATCTTCTTATCATGCGCGAGAGCTGGATAGTCCGTGAGGATCGCAGCCAGCTCCTTGCCCAGGAACTCCTGGTACACACTGGTCAACTCCGTAAGGCCCTGTGGCCACAGAAGCACCCCACCGACCGCATTCATGAAGTCGTAGCCGGTAGTCCCTTCTATTGGCCAGTTCTCGCGCAGAAACTCACCCGGCTCTAAAATCTTCTCCACAACAATCCAGGCTTCCGGAGCGCGCTTCCGCAACCGCTCCATATACTCAAGGGGATCCCGCAGGCCATCAGGATGGTCCACTCGTACTCCATCCAGAATTTTACGTTCGATCCAGTCGAGCACCAGCGCGTGCGTCTCCTCGAAGACATGCTCGCGTTCCACGCGCAACCCTACCAACGAGTTCACATCGAAAAATCTTCGATACCCAAGTTGCTGTCCCGAGGTCTTCCAATATGCCAGTCGATAGTTCTGCTGGTTCAGGAAATCATCCAGCATATCTTCGTTAGAGTTCAATCCCTCGATGGTCCGGTCGATCCCATCGCAGACGCCCTGTTCCTCTTTGCACAGTCTTTCCAACAGCGTATAGAGAACAACCTTGTCATTATGCAGCGCCAGAACTTTACGTCGATCTTCATAGGGCGGCGAAGGCAGCCGTCCAAAAGATGCAGCCAGAAAGCTTAAGGTCCTTGATCGGGACAGCTCAGCAGCTCTTACCAGAATTATCTGCAGCGATTGAGGAGCAGTAGGCAGTATCTGTCCTTCAGCTTCCACATGAAACTTTCCATCTGCGCGCGCTACACGAATTCCGCCCCGATGCAACACTCTGCCATATTGGTCGGAGAGCATCGGCACCAGAATCTTGTCCCGCAGTCTCTCCTCCACCGGTTGCCAGTCAATGTCGAAGAACGACGCGTAACGACTCGACGCGCCATTCTCCAGCACATCCCACCAATTACGGTTTTCCTTACCAAGCGACATGTGGTTGGGCACAATATCCAGTACCTGGCCCATTCCGACCTCTGCTAATTTCTTGCAAAGTCGCTCGTGACCCTCCTTGCCCCCCAACTCTTCGTTGATCGCCTGGTGCGACACAACATCGTATCCATGCATACTTCCAGGCGCCGCCTGAAGGTAAGGAGAGCAATACATATGGGAGGCTCCAAGCTCCCACAGATACTCTGCGACTGCCGCGGCATCGTCGAAAGTGAATTCTTTGTGGAGTTGAACCCGATAAGTAGAAATAGGTACACGCAGCATGGACAACCCAGTCGACTCAGCTAAAAAATGAAAGTGAAGGTAGGAATGCGATCTTGGCTTCTTTCGTCTTTGTCCTTAGAACCGCAATCCGGGCTCCAAGGTTGTACCTCCTCGTATAACGTTCAAAATCTGCAGCCTGCAACCAGGAAGAGATCCTTCGCATCTCTCTTTTCGGAGAGTCTATTTTCAATTGGTGAAGAAAGCCGGCAGTGCTTCAGACCCCCTTTGGTATAAAGATGCGATTCTTTACAAGCTCCACGTCCGAACCTTACAGGATTCCAATAGGGATGGAATCCGGGACTTCCCGGCTTGATCTCCCGCCTGGACTATCTCCAGAAACTTGGAGTGACCTGAATCTGGCTTTTGCCCTTCTTCCCCTCACCATTGCGCGACGATGGCTGCGACATCGCCAACTACACCGATGTCAATCCCAGCTCAGCTCAGCGATCAATCGTCCCTGCTGCCCTGGACCCGGAATATGATTGCGCTGCGCTCGACCGCGGGATCACAGAAAAACCGTACCCTCTCACCCTCGCCCCGTATACTTTCTTTTGGTTAGAGCTGCAGCCGTCATCAGCTCCTGCTTCTTGATCTTCAAAGTCCTGCCGGGGTTTACCTTCGCCGCTGGCCAGCATCTCACCTCTAAACCGCCTCAAAGGTAGTAGACGACACAAGGACAGCCCGAACGCACGATGGCCTCTACGCCGACCAACACCGCTGCCGCAGTTCCAGACACTGGCCCGCCGGTGAGCTCAAATCTGCTCATCCATCTCAGCACAGTCTCGCCCGATGCTCTGGAACCTGCGTTGTCCAATTTGTCCGCCGCGTTGCCCGGTCAGCCCATCCTGGTTGCGGTACCCGAGAGCGTTAATTCGGGCACGGTCGATTCCTTCGCCAACCTGCGGGTTCTTCCCTATACCCCGGCTGCTCCTTCTCCCGTGAACTGGGTGCTCACCTCTGACGATTACCTCAACACTTACAAGCTCGCGCTGGAACATAACGTCTCGGCCTGTCTTTTACTTGGAGCCGACGCCCACACCCTCACGCCGGAGTCCATCCGCAATCTGGCCGAAACCACCCTCTCCTCACCGGCGGACCTCGTAGTGTCGCACTACCATACCGGTCCACGAGAGGGACTCGCTAATTCGGCAATCCTCTATCCCCTTACCCGTGCGCTCTTCTGCACAAAGCCGCGCTTTCCTCTTGCCATCGATCTCGGCCTGTCGCTACGTATGGCGGAGCGTCTTGCCGCGACAGCTCAGCGATTTACGGCGGCGAACCAGAACGACGCGCTGCTCTGGCCCGTCTCCGAGGCGGCTCTCGCGGGATTCACCGTCTCCGAAGCCAATATTCCTGTACGCACCGCTCCACAGCCAGCGGCCGCCGACCTCAATGCTCTGCTCAACCAGATCCTGGGGTCCTTCTTCGCCGATATTGATGCCAAAGCCGCATTCTGGCAGCGCATGCGATCCGTGATCCCTCCGCGCGACGTCTCCGCTGCACCTCTTCCCTCGGAACAACTCGATGTCACTGCCATGCTCGAGGCCTTTCATCTCGCCTATTCCAACCTGCATGAGATCTGGGCCCTCGTGCTTCCTCCCCAGACTCTTCTCGGACTCAAGCGTCTCTCGGTAATGCCTCAGGACGCCTTCCGCATCGCCGATAGTCTCTGGGCCCGCATCGTCTATGATTTCGTCCTGGCTTATCGATTGCGGACGATCAATCGAGGCCACCTGCTCGGTGCTCTCACCCCGCTTTATCTCGCATGGGTCGCATCGCACCTTATCCTCGTTCAGAGCGGCGTGCCGCCGGAGAGGCATATCGAAGACGTCGCCCAGGCTTTTGAAACCGATAAACCCTATCTCGTATCGCGTTGGCGCTGGCCCGATCGCTTTAATCCTTAACCAGCCATTCGACGCCTACAACACTGTAAGGAGATCCGCTCATGTGGCAACAAGTCGAACTCGCCCTGGGACAATCCGCACACCGGGCGCTGGTTACCCTGGCAAACTTCCTGCCTGGGCTCCTCGCCCTTCTGCTGGCGGTACTTATCCTCACTGCGGTCGGTGCCGGGCTGGCGGCTCTTCTCAAACGCCTGCTCACCGCGGTCCGCTTTGACGAGCGCCTCTCTCGCAGCTCACTCGTCCCGCTCGACTGGGCCCCCTCGCATGGCCCCACTCTTCTTCTCGCCCGTGCCGTCTTCTGGGCGAATGTCATCCTTGGCTTCCTCATCGGCATCTCGGCCTTCGATGCCGCTTACGCCGGAAACTCGCAGATATCCTTCTTCCTGCTCCCTTACCTCACCCATTCTGTGGGAGCCATTATCCTCTTCATCGCCGGAACGCTGCTTGCCCGCTTCCTCGCACGCACCGTCCTCATCGAAGCCGTCAACGCACGTCTTCAGTACGCTCGCTTTCTCTCGGTCGGAGTGAAATGGCTCGTTCTTGTCCTTACCGGAGCCACGGTACTCGATCATCTTGAAATTGGCGGCACGGTCGTCGATCTCGCCTTCGGCATCCTCTTTGGTGGAATTGTCTTTACCCTTTCCCTCGCCATTGGCCTCGGCTCCCGCGATATCGTAAGCCGTTCCCTTGAGAAAAATGTAGATACCGAGATGATGCCCCCGGACCCCGCTTATAAAACTCAGCCCACCAGCGAAACCCTCCGCCACTTCTAGCGCTCGCGGAAAAACCGGTTCAGTCTTCCGCGAGCGCTGATCCGAACTGGGCAGCGTGGATCAGGTAATTCCTCAGTACGCGGGCCCCGATAACAGGGTCCGCTGCGTCGACTGGTAGAAGCCAAAGATCGCCACGCCTATAAACCCTACCAGCGGGACTAGGTATCCCAGCGCCAGGCTGCCGGTCTCCCGTGCAATCAATCCGGAGATCGGCGGAAAGATCGCACCGCCCACAATCGCCATCACCAGCAGCGATCCTCCGAGCTTGGTATTCGATCCCAGCCCCTTCAAGCCCAACGCAAAGATGGTGGGAAACATGATCGATATGAAGAATCCGCTCGCCACAACCGCCCAAGCTCCGGTCATCCCCGGCCTCAAAACCGAGACCAGCATCAACACCGCATTGCAGATGCCATACACTCCCAGCATCAGACTCGGCCTTACATAGCGCATCAGAGGCGTGGAGACGAACCTCCCGATCAACATCGCCACCAGCACTCCCGTCAGGAAGTGCGCCGCCGTTCGTTCGCTCACCACCGTGTATTGCTTCATGTAAGGAATCAGGCTGCTCCACGACGAGATCTGCGCACCGACATTGCAGAAGTTCGCCGCCACCGCAATCCAGATCGTTGGAGTTCGCAGGAGATCACGAAAGCTTCCATGATCCTCACCCTCTCCCTCGTGTTCCGACTCGATCACGGGAAACTTCGTCCTCGAAAGGATGAGTGCGCAGAGCAGCACGACCAGTCCGAATGCAAGATACGTCGGAACCACGCGCATGATCTCGCCATGCAGGTAAGCCTGGTAGGTCCCGGCCGTTTTCATCTGCTCAATCTCAGCCGCATTGGGTTCCACGCCCGAGAAGATGAAGTACGTCCCGATCAAGACCCCTGTGACCGTTCCCGGGGGGTTGAAGGACTGCGAAAAGTTCAGGCGCTGCTCCGAAGTCACCGGATCGCCGAACTGCGCGATGAATGGATTCGCTGCCGTCTCCAGGATCGAAGCTCCACAGCCTACCGTAAAAAGAGCGATCAGAAACATCGCGTACTCACCACGGAGAGCTGCTGGAAGAAACAGCAGCATTCCCAAGCCGAAGATCACCAGCCCTGTCACCATTCCAGCCTTGTAGCCCCACCTGCGCATTAAAAGACCGGCAGGGATTGCCATGCAGAAATAGCCAAAGAAGTTTGCCGTCTGCACCAGTTGTGCGCTGAACTGCGATAGTTCCAACGACTTCTTGAACTGCTGCACCAGGATGTCGGTGAGGTTGTTCGACATTCCCCACAGAAAGAACAAGACCGTCACCAGCACAAACGGCAGCATATGTCCGACAGGAAATACCGGATGCTTTCCTCCTGTAGGTTCTGAATTGCTTCGTGTCGTCGCTGGTGCTGAAATCTGCATTCGGTCTCCGGTCTCAATCTGGAATAACTGCCGCGCGACAAATCCTACATGTTCGCGCCAACCTTAGGCTCTACTGATCCTGTGGCCTGCCTATAACCCATACACCCGTGCAGCGTTGCCTGCAAACACGGCATCAAGCTCCTGGGTGCTGAACCCTGCAAAGTACTCCTCGAGCACTCCAAACCACTGCGCATATCCGCACGCCACCAGGCACACCGGCCAATCCGAACCCACCATCAGACGCTGCGGCCCGAACGCTTCCACCACTACATCCAGATAGGGCCGCAGCCCCTCAAGCGTCCATCCGTTCCAATCCGCCTCCGTCACCATGCCCGACAGCTTGCACGAGACATTCTCCCGTCGCGCCAGGTCACGCATTCGCCCGGCCCATGGCTCCAGCACCCTCCCCCGAATCCGCGGCTTCGCGATGTGGTCCAACACGAAAGCCTGATCGGGGTGGCGATCGACAAACTCTATCGTCTGGGGAAGTTGATGCTCATAGATCAACACCTCGTATACCAGTCCACTCCCCCGCAACATGCCGATACCCCGGTTGAAGTCCTGGCGCAGAAGATAGTTTTCATCCGGTTCCGCCTGCACCACATGCCGCAATCCCTTCAGCTTCGGCCTGCCCTTGAACTCCTCGAGCGTCGTCGAAAACTCCCCACTGGCGATGGGGGCCCAGCCCACCACCCCGCGAATCGCCTCGTTCTGATCGGCCAGTTCCAGCAACCAACGCGTCTCCTCGAGCGTCTGTCTCGCCTGCACCGCGATCGTTCCTTCCACTCCGGCTACGCGCATCTCCACCGTCAGATCCTCCGGAAGAAAGTCCCGTCGTAAAGACAACATCGTCTCATCGATCCATCCGTATTCTTCTCGTGAGTACCGCCAGAGATGGTGATGCGCATCAATTATCGTCACCCAGCCTGCTCCCTTTGATTCCTCACATTAAAACTATATTTCTACCACTGAAAACGTCTAATCTCGCAGATCGTAATTTCGCTTCCAAGGACAATCCGTCCGAAATACCATAATGCGCGTTGAGGGCCCGTACACTGGTCTTCGTTGAGCATCACACGAACTGGAGGAAACTTCATGGCTCCCCGCAAGTCTCTCCCCCGCTTCTCCGCCCAGCTTCGCACTCTGCTTCCCGGAAGCGAGAAACCCGCCGCCGCTCCCGCCGCCGCAGAAACGCCCGCGCCTCCAGGCGCTCGAGTCACCGTCTCTGTCATCGTCCGGCGCAAGGCACCGTTGAAGACTGCGCACTCCACGGGCAAACAGAGGCTCACCCGCGCCCAGTTCCGTGCCAGTCATGGACCCGATCCTGCCGCGGTGCGCCTCGTACGTGGCTTCGCCAAAGAATACGGACTCACCGTGCAGCCCGGAACTCCGGCGCCGGGACGCAGAACCATGAAACTTACCGGCACCGTCGCCAGCCTGCAGCGGGCCTTCGGAGTCTCCCTGATGCACAAGGATCTCGGAGGCACCTCCTGCCGGGTTCGCGAAGGCGGAATCCATCTCCCCGAGGAACTCATCGGCTCCGTCGTCGCTGTCCTCGGCCTCGACAATCGCCCCCAGGCCCAACCCCACTTCCGCATCGCCGGCGAAACCGGATCCACGGCCGCACGCACTGCGCAGGGTAGCGGGTTCGCGCGACCCCACGCCAGCGCAAATGTCTCCTATACGCCCGTCCAGATCGGCCAGCTCTACGGATTTCCCTCCACTGCGACCGCCAAAGACCAGACGATCGCGCTCATCGAGCTGGGCGGCGGCTTCCGTCAGGCCGACATCACCGCCTACTTCAAATCGCTGGGCCAGAAGGCCCCCAAGGTCGTAGCCGTCTCCGTCTCCGGAGGCAAGAACTCCCCCGGCAGTGCCAACGGCGCCGACGGCGAAGTCATGCTCGACATCGAAGTCGCCGCGGCCGTCGCGCCCGGTTCTCGCATCGTCGTCTATTTCGCCCCAAACACGGATCAGGGCTTTGTCGACGCCATCGCCAGCGCCGTTCACGACACCACCTATAAGCCCAGCGTCATCTCCATCTCCTGGGGAGCCGCTGAAGCCAACTGGACCGCACAGGCGATGAATGCTCTCGACGCCGCCTGCCAGTCCGCAGCGGCCTTGGGAATCACCATTACGGTCGCATCGGGCGACAACGGCTCCTCCGATGGGGTCAGCGATAACAAGAACCACGTTGACTTCCCTGCCTCCAGTCCACACGTGCTCGCCTGCGGTGGAACCAATCTCGAAAGCTCCAATGGATCTATTACCAGCGAAACTGTCTGGAACGACCAGAATGGCGGAGCCACCGGCGGTGGTGTCAGCAACGTCTTCGCGATTCCATCCTGGCAAACCAATGCTGACGTTCCTAAACCTACCGCGTCACCAGGGGGACGCGGCGTTCCGGATGTCGCCGGCAATGCCGATCCCGCGACCGGTTACGCCATTCGCGTCGATGGCCAGACCATGGTCATAGGCGGAACCAGTGCCGTCGCCCCGCTGTGGGCCGGTCTCCTCGCCCTGGCCAACCAGCAGAACGGTAAATCTGCCGGATTCATCAACCCCATCATCTACGCTGCCAAAGCCAAGCCTGCCTTCCGCGATATCACCCAGGGCAACAACGGTGCCTTCAAGGCCAACTCAGGCTGGGACGCCTGCACCGGACTCGGCTCGCCCATCGCGCCTCAACTCATCGCCGTCGTGAACCCCTCAGCGAGCTCCACCAGGAAGCCAACAAAGGGCAAGACAAAGAAGACCACCGCAAAGAGATCTTCAAAATCCACACACGCGATAGTCGGTAAGAAGCTCCCAGGGAAGCTCAAGCCCCCCACCCTGACGCTCAAACCGCGGCAAGAATACCTCCAGTGAACGCCCATAGGATTCAGCGAAGGAAACTTTCTCTTTCCATGAAGATTGGCCGTCGTCCCGTTTTCGGCACCGGAAAGCTGTTCTGTGCGCTTGCATGCCTGACCTTGATTGCGGCAACGGTGAGAGCGCAAGGTCAAGCTCTTCCCTCATCGACACCCCCGCCGACCGGCCAGCTCATCGACGTGGGCGGTTACCGAGTTCACGTCAACTGCATCGGCCAGGGCAACCCTGCTGTGATGATTGCAGGTGCGGCCTTCTCCTTCGACTGGTCCCTCGTTCAAACCGAGGTCGCAAAGTTCGCTCGTGTCTGCACCTTCGACCCATCCGGAACAACCTGGAGCGACCCCTATCCTCTCGCCGGTAAAGCACTCAGCTGCGACAACAGGGTCGAAGAGCTCCACAATCTAATCACTCGGACGCTCCTCGACCGCCCCTATGTCCTGGTCGGATTCTCCACTGGAGCGCTCTGGACGCGCCTTTACGCCGCCGAATACCCGAACAACATCCAGGGCATGGTCATCGTCGATCATGCCTTCCTCGGCAGCTCAGATGGGCCTCATCCAAAAACCTCGCTCCCACAATCTGGCCACACCCCGCCCGTTCTGATCTCCAAGGCTCCCATCGTAACCGGCTTTGAGGACGATCCCAACTTCAGCCGGCTCTCAAAGCAGGATCAGGAACTTCATCGATGGGCGATGTCACAACATCCTCTGCGTCCGGGCGAGCCGATGGTGGTGGATTGCACCAAACGCATCGATCGCCTCACCGGCCAACAAACCCATCCACTGGGAGAGATGCCCCTGATCATCATCAGCACGCCCAACGCTGGCTTGGGTTACGAAGATCTACAAAATAAGCTGCTGTCACTATCTCGCAATAGCAAGCAGCTCGTCGCGCAGGACAGTTTCCACGCAGTCCTGATCGACCGACCGGACATCATCATCCGTGCAATCCGCGATGTAGTCGAGCAGGCGCATCAGTCAGATACGAAGTCCAGGACACCCTGAATCTCACGCGCAGCGCGGACTCAAAGCTGCTTATCCATACAACTCTCGTGCACGAGCAAGATCCTCGAGCGTATCTACATCCAGCTCGCCGTCTACAAGCTCCACCACACGAGCATCCTTCAGCAGCTCCCGCGCCCCCGCATCCCCATGCAGCTCGAGCAACTGGCCGAACATCTCCCGAGGAAAGTAAGCCGGAACGCCACGTCTTCCTGAATAAGAAGAAGCGGTGGTCTCACCTGTTCTCGTCAGCTTCCGCAGATGCTCCGGCGATACCGCGGGCATATCGCAGGTCATAACCACAACCCCGTCTCTATCCGTGCCTAACGCGCTAACACCCACGCGCAGCGAACTCCCCATCCCCTCCTCCCATCGCTCGTTATTAACGATCACCGCACTCTGGAAGGAGCAGGTCTTCCTCACGAGATCAGCCGAAGCGCCCAGAACGACCATCACAGGCTCGCATCCTGCCTCAAGGCACACTCGAACTGCGCGCTCGACCAGCGTCTCTTCCCCTAAACGGACAAGTTGTTTCGGTCTCCCAAGCCGGCGCGAAGATCCCGCCGCCAGCACAACAGCCCCTATGCTCACGATGCAATGTCCACAGCACACTGTCGCTGCAGGTACCGCGAGACTCTGCCTTCGCTTACGTATCGTGATACGTCTTCTGCGGTCAGCCGCCGCGAAGATCCCATCTTGCCCATGCACATCGCGTGCGCCTCCGCCATCACCGCCAGCGCAATTGCCTCCGGACCGTCGCCTCCGAGATCCAGACCAATCGGGGCCCAGATCCTCTGGCAGCATTCCTCCACCGAGAGTCCCGCAATCTCCGCGGCTTCACTCACCAGCAGCGAACTCCTGTGCCGAGCCCCCAGCAGTCCCAGATATCTCGGCGCCACCGGCAGCAGCTCGGCTAACAACGCGCGATCCTGCTCGTAGCTATGCGTCATAATCACGACCGCATCTTCGGCGCGAATTCCCAGATCGCGCAGCCCGCCTCCACCCAGCACAACAACTCTGTCAGCTCCCGAAAATCGCTCCGAACGGGCCAGTTGCGCCCGTCCATCCGCTACCGTTACATTCCACCCCATCATCGTGGCCATCGTAACCAGCGGACGCGCATCATCCCCCGCCCCCAAGACAAACAGCCTCTGCGGAGCAAGCAGCTTCTCTACGAATCTGCCCTCGTAGGCCTCTCCCGGAACCAAATCACGCGCACATCCGAGCTTCTTCTCCGACAAGTCCCTGCTCGCGAAGATCACTTCGCCATCGGTACCGAGCACCACGCGACGAAGCAACCTCCCCTCACCCGGAAGCCACGTCACCACCGTCGCCTGCTCTCCGGAAAAAGAGCGCTCCATCGCCGCCAGCAGAGCCTCGCACTCCGGCGTCTCTACCGGCTCCAGCAGCAGATCCACCACACCGCCGCATCCCAGTCCAAAAGGAATTTCGTCCGTGTCGTCGAAGATCGTCGAATAGCGCTCCAATACCGCGCCCTCGCGTACCTTCCAGCTCGCCTTACGAGTAACCTCTCCCTCAAGGCACCCACCGCTGATCGTTCCCGCGTACTCTCCCGACTCGCCCAGTAGCAATCTCGCCCCGGGCTGCCGATAGCTCGAGCCTTCCACCCGAACCAGTGTTGCCAGTACCCGGGTTCCGCCGCGCCGCCAAAGTCCAACGATCTGCTGCCGCTCCGTCATACAACAAGCCTAATCCTAAGAGACTGCAATCTGCCAGCGGCGGTGCCTCAGCTCTTCTCCGAAAAGGTATGAATGCCGCACTCGAGCTTCTTCCCACCCCAGCGGCCACTGCGTGCATCCGCACCCGCCTCGGGAATTGCCGTGCAGGGCTCGCAGCCAATGCTCGTATACCCACGCGAGTACAGATCAAGCTGTGGGATTCCCTCCCGCTCCGCATACGCCGTCACCCGGGCCCAGTCCCAGTCGGCGAGGACGCTCACTTTTTTCAGGTGCTTGCCCGTCGGCGTCTTGTGATCCTCCACCTTCTTCAGACCCGCGCGCGTCGGCGACTGCTCTCTTCGCAATCCCGTAAACCACCAATCGTAAGGCTCCAGCGACCGCATCAGAGGCTCCACCTTACGAGCCTGGCAGCAGGCCGTCGGCTGTACGATGTGCAGCTTCCCAAACTGCCCCTCAAACTCCTTCACGGTCGTGGCCGGCATAGCGTTCACCAGCTTCAGCCCCCACTCCGCCGCCATGCGATCGCGATATGCGATTACCTCCGCGAAGTGGTATCCGGTCTCGAGAAAGATCACGGGAACCTCTGGTAGATGCCGCCGCACCATGTGCAACGCAACCATGTCTTCCGTCTGGAAACTCGAAGTCAGGCACACCGAACCCTTCGCCGCGGCCTCGGCGATCTGCGCCACCAGTTCCTCAGCAGCCAACGCTTCATACTCTGCCGTCGCTTCGATCACGCTCATACCTGCACTCCCGCTAATCGCAGAATCTCGTCTTCGTCCAATCCCTCGCCAACAACGACCGCGCCCTCGGCGAACTTCTCGGTAGCACGCACTACGTTGCCAAGCGCTTCGGCAGAAAGCTCGCGTGCCGTGATCGAAGTCACTCCGGCTATCTCGAGCGCCCGTACGACGGCAACCAACGCATCATCCGGAATCAGAACATCGTCAATCACGACAGCCCGTTGACCGCGAGCTTCCATCGCGTCGCGCACACGCTCTGCCTGCTCCGGCCGCCCCGCCACCAGCACCAAAGCCGCCCGCGAATCCTGCTCGCCCTCGCTCTCCGCCGCACCCACAATCATCGCCGCGCCTACGGTCGCGTTCGTCAACCCATCGATCAGGATCATCGAGCCCGTCGTCCTGCTCTCCGCATACGCGTCGAAGAACAAGGGAAGATTCGTCTCCAGCTCCACCTCGGCGATCTCATTCATTGCCAGGTGATCGGCCTCCGCGTGCACCAGCGAACCCACATCCACGCGATATCGAATTGCCTTCACGGTCGCTCGCACCGTCCGTGTCGTGTGCTTGGCAACATAGGTCCGCCCCACCACCAGCGGTTCCTCATGCATCCAAACCACCATCGCACGCAACCGCCGCGTAATCTGCGGCAGACTCTGCTGACCGTCCGTCCCGGCGGCAACCAGCATCTCGCCGCGGCTAAGGTCAATCTCGTCTTCCAGCTCCACCGTCACGCTCTGAGGATAGGCTACCGCGGGGAGATCTCCATCCCAGGTGACAATTCGACGCACCGCTGTCTCCCGTCGTGAAGGCAGTGCCATCACACGATCTCCGGCGCGCAGCACACCACGAGCCACCTGCCCCGCAAAGCCGCGAAAGTTCGCATCCGGTCGTTGAACGAGTTGCACGGGGAACCGCAGCGGTCCGTCGTTGTCTCCAACGGCAAGCGGAACCGTCTCCAGAAACTCCAGCAGCGTCGGCCCGTCATACCACCGCATCGCCGTGCTTGGAGCCACCACGTTATCGCCCTCAAGCGCACTCACCGGAATTACCGTTACGCTCTTCAGACCCAGTTGCGATGCAAACTCCACAAACTCTGCTCGGATCGCGTTAAACGTCTCTTCCGCGTATCCCACCAGGTCCATCTTGTTCACGGCTGCAACCACATGCGGGATGCCCAGAAGCGATGCGATATAGGTATGTCTACGCGACTGCGGAAGCAGCTTGCCCTCGCGCAGATAGGCCTTCGCATCGATCAGCACCACCGCCACATCTGCGGTCGAGGCGCCCGTAGCCATGTTGCGCGTGTACTGCTCGTGTCCCGGCGTGTCGGCGATAATGAACTTCCGTCGCGACGTCGAAAAGTACCGGTAAGCCACGTCGATCGTGATGCCCTGCTCGCGCTCCGCCTTCAACCCGTCCGTCAGCAACGAAAGATCCACATGACCGTTCGCTGCCCGATTCACGCGGCTCTTCTTCACCGCTGCAAGCTGGTCTTCGTAAACACTCTTGGTGTCGTGGAGCAGCCGGCCGATCAGCGTGCTTTTGCCGTCGTCCACACTTCCCGCAGTCGTAAATCGCAGCATCTCCTGCCCCAGATGCGCCTCAAGAAACTCTTCAAATCCAGCCGTCGTAATCGCACTCATCAGAAGTAGCCCTCCCGCTTCTTCACTTCCATCGACCCTTCTTCGTCGTGGTCGATCGCGCGATTCTCGCGCTCACTTCTCCTGAAGGTCAGCAGCTCTTCAATAATCTTCGGCAGTGTGTCCGCTTCGCTCCGCATAGCGCCCGTGCATGGCAGGCAGCCCAGCGAGCGCATTCGGACCTTCTCGTTTCGCACCTCTTCGCCCGGTAGCAGCTTCATTCCATCGCGGTACAGAGTCATCTGCCCGCCTCGCACAATCAGCGGTCTTTCCTGGGCAAAGTACAGCGGCACAATCGGAATCTTCTCGGCATACAGGTAGAGCCAGATATCCAGCTCGGTCCAGTTCGACAGCGGAAACACCCTTATGCTCTCGCCCTTCCGCAATCGCGAGTTGTACATACTCCAAAGCTCTGGCCGCTGATTCTTCGGATCCCACTGTCCTGCCGCATCGCGGAAGCTGTACACCCGCTCCTTTGCGCGGCTCTTCTCTTCGTCGCGCCTCGCACCGCCAAACGCTGCATCGAACCCGCCCTCTGCCAGCGCATCCAGCAGGCTCCGCGTCTTCAACAGACCGCAGCAGTTCTGCGTTCCCAGCGTGTAAGGATTCGCCCCCGCCGCAATCGCCTCCTCGTTCCTGTGAACGATCAGCTCTGCCCCGATCTCCTTCGCATAAGCATCACGAAAGGCAATCATCTCGGGAAACTTATAGCTCGTATCCACATGCAGCAACGGAAACGGAATCTTGCCCGGATAGAAAGCCTTCTGCGCCAGCCGCAGCATCACGCTCGAATCCTTGCCGATCGAGTACAGCATCACCGGCCGAGCAAACTCCGCCACCGCCTCGCGTAAAATTGCGATGCTCTCGGCTTCGAGCGCCTGCAGGTGATTCAGCTTCGCTGGCAGAAGAGCGGTGTCCGGGTCAAGAGCAATGGTCTGGGTCATAAAGGGAGATCACCTTTCGAATCGCTCCAGAGGAAGAGCACCTGGGAATTCGATCTTGAAAATCAAGGACGTCGATCAATCTGGTCGACAGCAGTTCGTTGTAGGAGGAGAGTGACGGCGGTTGTGTCTACCGACAACAGCGCGCGCACGGACACGGGAGCATCCGGCAACAACAACAGGCGCGCTGAACAGACTTAACCATCCTCATCAGTATAGAAGCCTCACCGACCCCCCGCAACCTACCCAGAAAGTCTGGTAGACTAAATCAGTCGGAAACAGCGCTCCAGCAGGAGAGTCCACGGCGATCCCGAACTTCGCCCGGCCCTTGAGCATCGCGGAACGCACCCTTCTCCGGCCAATCATCGCAGCACAGAGTCGGGGCGTAGCGCAGCCTGGTAGCGCACCTGCTTCGGGAGCAGGGGGTCGGAGGTTCGAATCCTCTCGCCCCGACCATTTAGAAATCGAACAACTTACGGGGATGTCTCTCTTGCGGAAAATTCTAAGGCAGGGGGTCAGCCAGTGCAAGGAATTCAGGCCCACGATGACTCACAAAGTTGTTACGTCATGCCCACGAACTCCGCCGAATTCGACCATGCGTAAAACAATTCTTGGCTGTCTGGATCACGAAACCATGTCTCCCGCCACGTCTTACCAAGGTTCCATTCCCAGCTCACTTTCGTCCCAACAAACATCTGCCTTGTAGTGGGGTGAATCTGCGTCGAGGCGGATGGCCGACCATGCTGGTCTCTCGCGCGCAATACGACGCCCTTGGCATCAGGTACAACAACTTTTCCGTCAGGGTCGGAATAAAGAGTGACGTCTGTCCGAACGACCTCATATGAGCTGCGGTGAATTGACCGTAGCATGGTTAGCAGGACCAAACCCTGACTAAGAGCTTCGGTGGTCAACGCTGGATCTGCGTCAGTGTGGACGATCATGGTTCTTATCGTCATAAATTTGTCGAGAGATTCGGCCAGTGCGGCGGGCATAAGCTCCCTTTCTCGCAGCAACTTTAGGCCCTGTTGAGGAGATGTATAACTAGAAAGCAATCCCGAACTCGCAACAATTTCTTTTATCTCTCGTTCGATATAGACCGAAGTAAGGAGCACGCCTGCTTCTGGGGAAACGACCGCCCTCTCTCTGATTCGAGCCACTGGATCGTCTTCAATCTGTGGTTCACGCAGCTGCTTATGTTCCTTGGATGTAACGCTTGTTTGAATACTAAGAACTTGCGATTGCGCTTCCGAGCTGGTTTCGCGCAGTTCAGCGAGTTCCAGTTTTATCCCCAAGACATCCGCGCCTCTGACTCGATTCAATGCACCGGGCAGAACACCAAGCAAGGTTCTTAACTCCGACCTAAACGTCAGCGTCAGATAAAAGATTAGAGCGGGCCACGCAAACAGAGCTACAGCCTTAGTTATTTCGATCATCAGACCTACGTTCATTCCACAAATCCTATCAGCGGTTAGTCAGCCTCCTAACGATGCGCTAGTACACCGGACGCGATATGCGGATGCTGCGTAAGCTCCGCTTATGCATCTGCTCGGGTCGGTTGATGGCTATGACTCCCGGCTCGTTCTGGAACAGTGACGTGATGGTGTCTCGATGGAAAACCCCTCATCGCGGCGACTTCATCGCAGGTAAATGCCATCTTGTTTATAGTACGTCCCGTTATCTCGTCCACTTAGCCCATCCACGTAAACATATTTATATCAATAGTTTAGATGACGCATAGGGGGTATTGTGTTCTAAGCCTCTGCGCCCCAAACTGGACCATATTTTTTGGCGTTTATAAATGTTCGCCCCATCTACAACGTGAGCACTATCGACCGCAAAGATATGCGTGAAGCGCTTTAGAAGCAAAGCACACGGACACGCTGCAAAAGCACTTCGAGAAATCACTGAGGAAGATGAACCGATAAGCGAACACAAAGCGAACAAACGCTAAACGAATTTATGTCGCCTATTTTCAATAAGATGACCCATTCTAGTGCATTTAATAGAGGGACTTTTTATGACAATCGATGCAATTGATGAGTTAGTAGCGCGATCCAAACCGCACCACGAACTAGCAAGATTCCACCGCTTCCACCGGGAACATCCCGAAGTGCTCGACTTCCTCGTGTCGGAGATCCGGCTCCGCATCGAGCGAGGCTTTGGTGCGTTCTCGTTCGCTAGCTTGTGGCATTACTCGCGGTGGAAGTTGGAGATGAAGTCCGGCCCTACTACCACGTACCTTATGAACGATCACGCTACCCCCTACTATGCGAGGGCCATTCTAATTCTGCACCCGGAGTTTAACGGGCGAGCTGAATTGCGAACGGCGACACCCGACAGAGTCTTCGGCACCGAACTTGAACCACTGCCGAAGAAGCGACAGAAGGGCTATGCAAGGCGGCTCCGATGGGCCGATGGTACGCCAATTGAGCTTGGGTGGAGGCCCACACAACCGCATGTTGTCGCGTACGCCCCGGCTACCAGGGCCGACATCCATCCGAGGGAGATTGTGTAATGGGGACTCTAAGGTGGACAGATGGCCACGGGAAAGAAGTGAGCCGTCAAACAAATCTCACAATCAATATTGAGGACTTCAAAGGCACGCCCGGCTATCCGTGGCTCGTTATCGCGGCTAACCGGCACCTCTCCGTCGATGTCTTGGAGATGTGGCTTAGGGTAGAGGGCGAGAACTACGAGCGAAGCCGAAGTTGGATAGCTCGGCGTCGTTGGATGTTTGAGGACCCGAACAACGTCAACAAGCCGGGGAGCAAACCGAATGCGGACGGCAAAGACGCCCGTGCAATCGCGATCATGCGTGAGAACCCGAAAATGTCGGTCCGAGCATTAGCTCGACTGCTGTCTAAGAGCGGAATTAGGCGGGGAAAGGATTGGGTCTTGAGGCATCGGTGCGACTAGGTCGCGGCATGTCTGATGACCACCCATATAAAGAGATACAGAGATACCGGACACCACCCACGCCCCCAACCCCCGTCCCCCCCAGTCCGACTCCCTTGAGGGTCGTCTGACAGGGTGGACAGGGATCGGGATTTGGAATTTATATAAACGATGGGTAACGATGATTAATTAGTGACTTGCTATGGAACGCCCCAATTTTGTGGAAACAGTCAGGGCGTCCCTGTGTTATGGTTCCGCTGTGACTTGGATTACTTGCGCTTGTAGGTTTCCGTCTCAGTCGTCTTCGGGTGGCTCTTCGCGTACGTCTCGGTCACGAACTTTCCGGACACTGCGCTGCGGTTTACTTCGATTTTCTTGCTCATAAACTATTGCTCCTGTGATTAGGGTTAGTGTGAGTGAGGTCTCCTCGGCGGGGTTACAGCCCCGCTGGGGAGCGATAGCCTTGACGCATCTTGCTGCAAACTATCGCCTTTTCTTCGATAGTCAATGGTGAGGATATACAACTTTCGCGGTATGTCAAGCATAAGGCACAACATCTTGTGTAAATCGAGTGCCTAATGGACAGCTATTGGGTGCTGTGCGCAGACGTCGGCAGGTCCGCCCGGGTGGTGGGGGGTGGGTCAAATCTTGAGGGACATCCCCTTAAAAGAGCGCCGCAATTCCCAAATTTACATACACAAGAATATATTCGATAAACCAACAGCTGTTGCCTAAGTTCAATGAATCGTTCTAATTTTCGCTAATTATTCGTATACGGGAGTTTGTGAGCGGCGGAGGGCTTTTAAGGGGAGGTCCCCAAGATTTCGACCCGCCCTCCCAAGCTTAATCAGGCAGGATTCGAAAGTCATTCATACCGCTGAAGATACTAAAGGTATGTTTTAGCAGCGTTTCTCCAGTCCGGGACTCGATCACCTTTACAGTAATCGTGACATTTCCATCAAATGTGTACACCTTTTCTTTGAGAGCCGGTAAAACTCGGCTGCGCTCGATGGCGGCCTGACGTTGCGGCGTTCGTTCGTTCTCAAATAAATGCCAATGAAGAGCGGGCATTGTCCCAATAAGAATCCCTTTCTCAGCCTCAATGGCGACATTCACATTGCATAATTTTTCTTCCATCCAATAAGCTTTCGATATGTGGGCTTCAACCTGCCCGTTTCCACTAGAAAATTCAATTGACGCATAGACAAACTCAGCGACAGCGCCCTTTTCACCGTGGTCTGCCGCTTGGTTTTTCAAATAGAGAACGATTGCGCTAGCTCCCAGAGAATCAATATCCCACCTGCCAAAAGGACTGTAGCTTACTCCCATTTTTTGGACACGCGAACACCGCAGTTTTGGACGCGGGCGGTTTTGTTCCGCCGTCGAATTTGTTGTTTCTTTGCGCTCTCCCACTATTGCGTGTTCCGTTTGATTGTTAAATACGGGAGCAAAAGTCAGTGCCCCTATTGAGGGTGAGGCCGAAGAAAGCGTAGCTGTAGGTGGCTCATGATAGACACCAAATAGTCGCTGCACAAACGGCCACTGCATCGCAGCGAATAAGCAGGAAACGCCAGCCATCACGTAGAACGCCGCAGCTAGACGCGGGTGCAGATTACCCCATGTTGGATTGGTCTGCAGATATAACCCGATTGCAATGCTAATAATCGTACCGGCAGACCCGCTGATTTTTCTTTGGGCGCTTTCTTGCATGGACCCATTTTCAGCTGGTTGTCTCTGACCGTAAAGTGATTGATTCAGTTCGCGATGGATACTCCCGTAAAGGGCGGTTAGCGGTCACAGTACGGACCGCTAACCGCCCTTGGCTATACCCCAGCTACGGTTTTGAAAGCAGGCTCACCCGCTCGTGTACGGCCTGAAGATCGGTCGTAACGAGATTGGCGTACATTCGAGTCATATCGAGGCTGCTGTGACCGAGGACTTTTGCAGATGGAATACGGAGCCACCGCGACGAAGGTAGTTCACCGCGAACGTATGCCGGAACGCATGGAGGGTTCGAACAGGCGGGATAACCCCTTGTCGCTCGCAGTGGATCTTTATGTCTCGAAGCATGTCCCTGCGACCTAACGGCGTATGCATTCGGCTGGCGAATAGCGGATGGTCCGGCGAGTGGTTCGACTCTTTGCAGTACAGGAACAACGCCCGCCGCAGTTCGAAGCTAAAGGGGACGACACGCTGCTTTCGCCCTTTGCCGTCGAGCGTCACTAACAGATTGTCGAAGTCGATGTCTCGCACTCTCACGCCAAGGGCTTCACTAATCCTCGCGCCGGTGTCCAGGAGGAATAGCGCGAGCAGATGTGTGCGTCGTTGATACTTCCCTTTCGGCTTCGCCGCGACGAGCCGTTTAATTTGCGCCTCGGAGAACGTGGGAAGCACCTCTTGCGGCTCTTTCAGCTCTTGTATTCGTGGGTGTTCGCATCCCGATCCGCATTTGCGCTTCGTCCCACTGTTCCAATGCATATAAGAGTTGATTGCCCTAATCGCTACGTTGCAGCCCGTGGCCTTGCGGCCTCGCTCACGCATCTTGATTACGGTTTCGATGAGTTGCTCTTGCGAGGGCGACTCGCAGGGCAACAAACAAAGGCTCTCGCGATACCACTGTATGGTTGCGGACGAGACATTGTGAAGGTATTGACGTTCACGCAGGAATTGCTCAAAACGTGGTTCCATGTTTCCTCACTCAGGGATGCAAAGTGAGAGACAAACCATGTAAGTCGTTATTAATTAGCAACTTGAAGTCTTTCCTGCTTCGGGAGCAGGGGGTCGGAGGTTCGAATCCTCTCGCCCCGACCATTTAGAAATCGAACAACTTACGAGCGAACTCGCAAATCCGCGGTTCAGGCATGACGCAGGAATCGCCGAATGGATATCATCCGGCTGGAACCGCGCATTTGACCACCGTCGCTCTTGAACTGGCTTCGAGCCGTCCCGTCGAGCGCCCCGCCCCTAATAAGATGCATGCATCACAATTGCCCTCCCAAACATCTACTGAGTAACCCACACCATGGGTTCAAAGGGGGCACCTATGGCCACCTTGCCCACTGCCGTTCAGACTCGCCGCACCATCCCACCGAGCATCCACTCCTCCTGTGAATTCGTTCAGGTCCTCATGAAGCTGCAACGGGCCGCGAATCTGATTACCTCCACGCTCGACCTCGATGCCCTGCTCGATCGCGTCGTCAATGACATCTCCTCCTCCATTGGAAATGTGGAGGTTGCGGTATGGCTCCGTGCAGGCGATACAGACGATATGGTTTTGCAGGGAGTGCGCGGCTGCACAAAGCACAAGAAAGGTCAGCGGCTGCAAATTGGGCGACAGGGAATGGTCGGCCACGTCGCAGCCACGGGCAAGATGTACTATGCGCGTGACGTCCGCCAGGACCCTTACTATATCGCCTGCGAGCCCGCCACCCGCTCTGAAGTCAGCATTCCCCTGAAGGCCGCCGGTATGGTCATCGGCGTCTTGTCCGTCGACCATCGCCAGATCGACGCGTTCTCCGATGACCAACTCACGGTGCTTCAGGCGCTTGCTGGCCACATCGCCATAGCCATTGAGAACGCCCGGCTCTTCCGGGTGGAGCGCCTTCAGCGCGAACGCATGCAGCAGGAGTCCGACGAGGCCCGCGCCATCCAGCAAGCGCTCTTTCTGAAGCCCGTGCCGCTCATCCCAGGCTTCGCCTTTGAGACAGCCTGGCATCCTGCGGGAGCTGTTGCAGGCGACTGGTTCGACTTCATCGATCTCGGGGATCAACGCTACGGTATCGCCCTGGCGGATGTCTCAGGAAAGGGTATGTCCGCCGCCCTCCTCATGTCCGCGACCCGGGCCATCCTGCGCTCGATCGCGCCTCTCTACTCCTCGCCGGAGAAGACCCTCGAACACCTCAACCGGACACTCATGGAAGATTTTCCAGCAGGAAAGTTCGTCACCATGGTCTACGGCGTGCTCGATGCCGGTTCTCGCGAGCTTACGCTGGCCAGCGCCGGACATCTTCGTCCCCTGCTCATCAATCATGATTGTTCGTTTCTGGAATTGGATACCGGCCTGCCGCTTGGCCTCGGAGTGTCCTCGTACCCACAGTGCATCCTTACGCTCAACCCCGGCACCCAACTGCTGCTTTATACCGACGGCATCACGGAAGCCATGGATAAAACAGAGGAAGAGTACGGTCCGGCTCGCCTCATCGAGCACTTTCTGCGGCCCGAGGCCTGCGTCGACGGCCTTATCGCGGAAGTTCAGCGCTTCGGCGCTGGATCGGATCGAACCGACGATGCAACAGCCGTCCTCATCCGCAGCCGCTAAACAGCAGACGAAAATAAGATCTCCCAATGCACGGGGGGACCGCTAACAACCGGAAGCGGTCATAGCTGAATCGTGAGCTAAACTTCTTTTTAACTTCCGTAGCGGTACTATCCTTGACAGGATGCCGGAAGCCGCCCAATCCACGTCTGAGACCTTCACCCTCTCCGGCGCCGTCCACGTCCTGCTCCAATTCGACGTCTGCGAAGAGATCCGCCTCGACCGCCTCCGAGATCTCCTCAGCGCACCCACCGTTCAGCAACCCGCTCTCAAACATCCCGCCCCCGGCTACGTCCGTTACAAACGCCCCCCGGTCGTCGAGCCCACCGAGCCTTTTCTCCTCGATACCGGCGAGCGTCTCCTTGGCGAAATCAAGTACTACGACTATGGAGTCGTTAGCGTCGTCCTCCAGCTTCCCTTCTCCGGCCCATGGGAGACCCTCATCGCCCTCGCCGGTCGCTGGGCATGGGAGATTGACTTCGCCGCCCACGCCTCGCAAATCGTTCGCCTGCGCCTCCAGGCCGCCGCCCCCGCGCTTATCAAGCCCTACGCCGACTGGCTCTCCGAGGACTACCTCATCGTCCACGTCCGCCACATCACCGGTTCCCCCGCCGCCGCCGATCTCATCGCCGCCCACGGCTCCCGCATCGCACAGGTCGTTCGCGGAGACACCCTCCCGCTCTCTACCCAGGAGTGCCACGAGGTCCTCCAGTCCAGCATCTCCTACTACCCGACCGATCTCACCGTCATCGGATGGAACGCCGCCTTCCTCTACGACACTCCAGCCGGCGCCGAAGCCGCCATCCAGTTGCTCGAATATGCCAACTCCCAGCTCCTCGAATTCCGCCACTACGACGAGCTTCTCACCCAGGTTCTCGATACCGTCTACGATTCCTTCGAGCAGCCCTCCAACGTCTTCACGCGCTGGCGCCGCGCCGGTTCAGCGAATCGTCTCCACACCGTTCTCCTCGAGGTCATGGAGCTCACCGAACACGCCGACAACGCCATCAAGTTCCTCAGCGACATGTTCGCCGCGCGTCTTTACCGCCTGGCCGCAGCCAAGGTCGGCGTTCCCGACTACAAAGACCTCGTCAAGCAGAAGATAAACACCGCCGAAGACCTCTATCGCTTCATGGTCGATCAGTTCAACCAGAGCCGCGCCTTCTTCCTCGAGTCCGCCGTCGTCATCATCCTCGTCATCGAGCTCATCTACCTCTTCCGCGGCAAAGGCCTCTAAAAGTTCAGATAGACCGGATTCCCCAGCACCAGCAGTCGCCCATTCTCTCCACGAACATTCACGCGAACCCAATGCCGCTCGCCATCCGAAGGCTCATCGAACTCCCGCGTCTCCCGTGCATTCTTCGCCACCTCGCCAAGCGGCTTCACCACACCATCTCGAACCACCTCGGCATGTGCTCCGGCAAGATTCAGCATCGTCAGAACAAAGTGCACATTCGTTCCGCTGGAAGCCTTCAGCGCATCTCCCATCACCGCGCTCTGAGATCCCGCTGTCGCCGTAAACTCGATCGCGCCATCCCCTGATCCCTGCAGATCGACGAATACATGGCCTGCGCGGATTCCTTCAAGCACCGCTCGCTCTGAAAGATTCGCAGCGTACACCACCGTCGTTGGCTTCCCTATCGCCGACTGATAGGACGCGTTATGATTGTCGCTTCCGCCAATCGCAGTCACCCGAAATCCATCGTTCAGACGCTTCTGCCAGAACGGAACTCCCGACTGCGGTCCATCCATCGACCCGCCATTGATCGCCTCAATCACATGCACGCGGCTGAAGTCCGTATCCTTCACCGACCAGCCGCAGCCCATGCATGCTGCACCCGTAGGCGATCCCGGATGATTGATCGAGAGCAGCGCGTGCTTCTTCTCCACATCGTTCAGCAGATCGTTGAACGTTGGAACATACTTGCTCTTCAGCCGGAAGTCGATAAACTCCGTCGTGCCGAAAACATTCGCGTGTCCATCGAAGGTCGTAATCTCTCGCCCCGGAATCAGTAACATCTTGTCGAAGTAAGGAGCCAGCTCCCGCATCGCGTCAAAGTGCGAGACTGTGTTGTGATCCGTGATCGCGATAAAGTCCAGCCCTCGCGCGCGTGCCGCTTCCACTGTCTTGAACAACGGACAAGGCACCTTCTTCCCTGCCTCACTCACGCAGCTTCCGTCGCTGTGAGCGTCATGCAGGTGCAGGTCGCCACGAAACCATCCCGGACCTTCGCGCACCGGCTCCGGAACAGATGCCGCGCCAAACCCCGACGCTCCAATCGTCTCTCCCTCACGCCCGAAGTACACGTTCGCCACGTACTCGGACTGCACCCCGTCTGGCATGCTCGGCACGCCAAGCAGCAGCTTCCAGACTCCTGGCCTCACCGGCCCCGGCAGATACGAAGGCGTCGCATCCGACTCCGAGACCGTGAACGCGCTCTTGTTTCCTCCGCTCCATCCGCGAAACCTCTCGTTGTCCAGCAGCCCCAGGTCGATCGTCGCCTTCTTCTCGTGACCGGTATAGTGGAACTCCACACTCACCCGCATAACGCCTGCAGGCACCGTGAACGGAACCTCGACATAGGTCTCACGCTGCGCCTCAGTAATCGTCCCCTTCAACACCAGATCAGGCTTTCTCTCCTGCGCAGCAGCTTCTACCCACCCCATTGCCACCACCGCAAACACCCAGAGACAGACAACTGACCTTCGCGAAAGCCATCGACTCACCGTATCCTCCATCGCTTGCGCGGCCACAAAACTCCGCTGCGCAGCAGCACCATTAAACACAATCAACGTAATCCTGAAATCAACAAAGTCAGACAATACGCGTGGAGACCGGATGATCCCCTACTTTGCCAAGAACCCCGCTCACGGCATGGAGGACGGTTGGGGGCAGTTGAAGAAACTCTCGAGAGGGCCCGGGATAAGCCGCGCCTCTCTCTTCGATCCAATTCATGTCTTCAAAAACTTCAACAGCGCTCTGAAATAGTTCTGCTGGTCGTCATACATCGCAAAGTGACTTCCCGTCTCGGAGTTCCACGACGTCCCTTTCGGCATCAGCGTTGCCATCCTGCGCATATCCTCAGGATCCATCTCGTCGTACCGAGCGCCCATGGTTAGGGCACGCACTTTAATCTTCGGAAGATCTGCCCAGCGGTCCCATCCCTTGAGCACCCCGGTCACTTCGAACTCACTTCGCCCCTGCATCGCGTTATAGACATGCTGGTTCAGGCCATCGAAACTTCGCAGAACCGGATCGGGCCAGGGGTCCAATCGGCAGATAAAAACTTTATAGAGCTTCTCAATGAGAAGCTTCTGATAGGCAGGGTCTTCCGTAGTTCCGGCCTTCTCATACCGTTCCAACTCCATTCGAACCGCTTCAGGCAATTCTGCCCGAATCTTCGACACGTGCCTCAGATAGGAATCACAGCTCGCAGCCATATTCGAGATCACAATGCCCTTCAGGTGCTGCTGATACTTCAGTGCATACTCAATCGCCAGAATGCCTCCCCAGGAATGGCCCAGCACATAGAACTGGTCCAGCCCCAGCCCTTTCCGCACCGCCTCTACTTCGTCTGTGTATCTTTCAACAGTCCACAACTTCGGATCGTTCGGCTTGTCGGAATTGGTAGAGTCAAGCTGGTCGTAGTAATAGAACTCGATATCGTTCTGCGGCAGGAAGTCTTCGAAGCACTCGAAGTAGCGATGATCTGCGCCCGGACCTCCATGCAGCAACAACACCTTCGTGCTTCCGTTCCCAACTTTTTTCGTCCAGACCCAGTGGCCGCCGCCAATCTCAATACGCCGGGACCCGCCAACATGCACCATGTTGGCAGCAGGCATCTTCAACTCTTGCGCCGCCGGTGTAGCGGACACCTGCGTGGCAGCAGCAGCCGTTGCGGCCATAGCACTCAAGGAGAGAAAACTTCTTCTTTTCATCCTTTCAATCGTAATTCCTGCGAACAGCAACAATGTCTCCAGATTGTCGCTACAGACCCGACTGGACGGAGACAAACGCGCTGCAGTTTCGTTACCGAACTCGCTCCGCTACGTGCATTTCGTTCTTGGCACGCCCCCTCCATTTACGTCTCAGGCATATCACGTGGTAAACATGTTGACGGCCCGGAGCATTCCCTGCTCTTCGCAGTAGAACAAGGATTCGCATGATACGGTTCTTCCTCACCGCCGCCCTTTGCAACGTGCTCGCCGCTGGGCCGGCGCTCTGCCTCGCTCAATCCAGCTCTCAACGCGATCGTCCTCAGGAGGGTGGCCAGCCTCCCGCCTCGGGCGGCGTCAACACCGGCGGAGCGCACTCGGCAGTCTACGATCAGCAGCATCGCCCCATCACGGCCGGTGGCTTTGTCAAGAACGGCCCCGTCGTCTTCGAGGACATCACCGCGAAATCTGGCCTCGCTACGTGGACCCACACCATGGGAACACACGAGAAGCGATTCATTCTCGAGGCCAATGGCTCCGGCGTCGCCCTCATCGACTACGACAACGACGGCTGGCTCGACATCTATCTGGTCAACGGCTCTACCTACGATGCGCTCGACGGGAAAGCCCCCGCGCCTATGGCCGCACTCTTCCACAACAATCACGATGGAACTTTCACCAACGTCGCCAGCGAAGCCGGGGTAACGAACCAGCGCTGGGGATTCGGTGCAGCCATCGCCGACTACGACAACGACGGCTGGCCCGACATCTACGTCTCCAATTTCGGCAAGAATCGTCTCTACCACAACAACCACAATGGAACCTTTACCGACGTCGCAGAAAAAGCCGGCGTAACTCTCGGCAACTGGTCAACGGGAGCCACCTGGGGCGACTACGACGGCGACGGCAAGCTTGACCTCTTCGTCCCGGGCTACATTCACTACGAGGTCGCCACCGCGCCCGCGCCCGACAAAAAAGATACCTCCAACAGCTTTTGCCAGTTTCGCGGCGAAGACGTCATGTGCGGCCCACGCGGACTCAAGGGCGAATCGGACCATCTCTTTCACAACAATGGAGATGGCACCTTCACCGACGTCAGCGACAAAGCCGGCGTTGCCGACAAGAGTGCCTATTACGGGCTCGCCTCCGTCTTCGTCGACATCAACAACGATGGCAAGGTCGACCTTCTCGTCGCCGACGATTCCACCCCAAACTATCTTTATCTCAATAAAGGCGATGGCACCTTCGAAGATGTAAGCTACGCCTCCGGCTACGCCCTCAACGAAAGCGGCCGCGAAACCGCATCCATGGGAATCGCGATAGGAGACTATCGGAATACCGGTCTCGTCGATCTCTACAACACCACCTTCTCCGACGACTACAATCCGCTCTACCGCAACGACGGCAACGCCAACTTTACCGACATCAGCTATCAGCTCGGCCTCGCTGAACCGACGATTCCCTTCCTCGGCTGGGGAGATGCATTCCTCGATTTCGACAATGACGGATGGAAGGACCTGATCCTCGCCAACGGTCATGTCTATCCGATCGTCGATCGCATGCCCTGGGGAACAACCTACGCACAACGTCCGTTGCTCTTCCGCAACCTCGAGGGCAAAAAGTTTGAACTTGTTCCCGCTGTAGAAGGCTCGGGGCTTGCGCGTGTCGTCGCAGGGCACGGACTCGCCGTGGGCGATCTGTTCAACGATGGAAAACTCGACGCAGTCATCAACGTGATCGACTCACATCCGCTGCTGCTTCATAACGTCTCCCCGGATAAGCATCATTGGATCGAATTGAAACTGGTCGGTGGAGCGAAGAGTCCGCGCGATGCCGTCGGGGCCACCGTTTATCTCGCTGCAGACGGGAAAAAGCAGCGCGGCGATATCATCTCCGGCGGCAGCTATGCCTCCACCCACGATCCTCGCCTCCACTTTGGACTGGGAAATGCCACCGCGATTGACTCCATCGAGGTCCACTGGCCCAGCGGAACGGTGGAAAAATTCCCCCAGATCAAACCAGATCAGATCGTCACCCTGACCGAGGGCAAAGGCGCGCAACCTTAACCCCGCCTCAACCTTTTGATGGATAGCCAACTCCCTCTCCGGTTGAATAGAATCGGCGGGCGATGAAACTCAGTTTTATGTCCCGGCGAGTCGGGCGAGTCCTGATCGGGGCTCTTACAGGCGCGAGCGCGGTGTGCTTCCTCATCGGTGCGCGCACCCCCACGGCGTATGCCAATAACGATCCCGCCCAGCCCTCGCAGCGAAAAATCTACTCGCAATCCGTCACCGAAAATTACAACTACCGCTTCGGTGCGGATCATCCCTTCCTTCCATCGCTGGCCGCGACCGATACCGGCGAGTTCATCAACCCCAAAGCCTTCCCCACCGCCAAATACTGCGGGCACTGCCATCAGGAGGCCCACGCCGAGTGGCGCCAGTCAGCCCACGCAAACTCTTTTCGCACCCCCTGGTACACGCGCAATGTAAACCTGCTGACCGAGGAGAAGGGCGTTGAATTCACACGCCACTGTGAGGGGTGCCACAATCCGACCGCACTGACCTCCGGCGCGTTGACGAAGGGCTCCCCCGTCAACCGGAAGTTCGACGAAGATGGCGTCACCTGCTCGGTCTGTCACGCCATTCAAAAGGTCGATACCCGCGGCACCGGAAGCTACGTCCTCGCGCAACCTGCCGTAATGGTCGATGAACAGGGCACTCCCATCTACGGCGAAGTCTCTGACAAACAGATTCTCACTCATCTCGACCTTCATTCGAAGGCCGTGATGAAGGATTTCTACCGCACCAGCGAGTACTGTTCCGCCTGCCACAAAGCCGCCCTGCCGAAGCAGCTCAACGACTACAAATGGCAACGCGCCATCTTCCTCTACGATGAGTGGCAGCAGTCCAGCTTCGCCAAACAGTCGCCGCTCCCCTTCTACACCAAGGACGCCGTCTCCAACTGCCAGACCTGCCACATGCCGCGCGAAGAGCTCACACTCTCCGATTCGGGAGCCAAGGATGGCAAGCTCGCCAGCCACCGCTGGTTAGGCGCGAACACCATCATGTCGAAGTTCTACAACTACGACGTGCAGATGGAAAAGACCGTAGCCTTCCTGCGCAATAACGTCTTCAACATCGACCTTTTTGGCCTCGAGAAGAACGGCGGCGCCATGACAGCACCTGTAGGCACCGAACCCATCTCCATCGCGGCAGGCGACACCGTCACCGTCTCCGTCATCATCCAGAACAAGGGCATCGCCCACAGTCACGTTCCGGAGCAACGCGACATGTATGAGAGCTGGGTCGAATTCGAGGCCAAAGATTCCTCGGGACGCATCCTCTCTCACTCCGGCGGTCTTGAAGCCAATGGCGATCTCGATCCCCGCGCCCACAGCTTCACCAATCGCCTGATCAACGCGAAGGGCGAGATCAATGCTCTCCACCAGGTCTGGGACAATCGCGTCGTCGCCTACAACAACACCATCGCCTCCGGGCGCTCCCAGATCGTGCGCTATCAGTTCCGTATCCCCCCGAATGCCAAAAGCCCCATCTCCGTCACGGCACGCGTAAACTACCGGCGCTTCGATCAGCACTTCATGGACTTCGCCATGCAGACGCAGCACTATCCCCAGCCAATCGTGGACATGGCCTCTCGCACCCGCACCTTCCAGTTGGGCGCAAATCCAGCCACGCCGCCGGATCCTGCGGATAACCCCCTGTGGATGCGCTGGAACAACTACGGCATCGCCATGCTCGACGCGCAACAGTATGCCGAGAGCGTGCGCGCCTTCGAGCAGGTGGCGAAGCTGCGACCGGACTACACCGACGCATACACCAACATCGCCATCGCCAGCTTCCAGTGGCAGCGTTACGACGATTCGCGCACCAACCTGGACAAAGCCCTGAAACTCAGCCCGCACAACGCTCGCGCGCTTTATTACCTCGCCCTCGTCGAGCGCAACCAGGGCAACCTGGACTCCGCTATCTCCGATCTTCGTGAGGTGATCACCCAGTTTCCGCGCTCACGCGACGCTCACCGCGAGCTCGGCTTCTCTCTCTACCAGCAACACAAATACGATGAGGCCCGCGCAGAGTACGAGACGCTCCAGACCATCGACCCCGACGATCTCGCAGCGCACTACATCCTCTCCATCGTCTATCGTCGCCTCGGCATGACCGAGAAAGCCTCCTACGAATCCGCAATGTTCGCCGACCAGAAGGACGATCCTACCGCCAGCACCTATGCGCTCGAGTTTCTGCGCCGTCACACCGACGTCGCCAACGAGACCGTCCCCTGGCATACTCATTCCGATCTCACGCCTGAATCTTCGCAACCGAAGCAAGGGGGAATGGCGGCCCAATGAATCCTCATCCTCTGCCTCTGCTCCTTCTCCTCTGCACCCCCGCCGCCTTCTGCCAACAGGACCCACCCGCCACCAATTCCACGAAGGCGACCAGTGACCCCCGTCTCCGCGGCGCCCTGGCCTTTACTGACAATGGCTGTCCTCAGTGCCACACCATCCGTCATCAAGGTGGCACCAAGGGCCCGGATCTCTCCGACGTCGGGCGTCGCCTCAATTCGGAACAGATTCGCACTCAGATACTCAAGGGTGGTAAGCAGATGCCCTCCTTCGCTCAGGTTATCCAAACCGCGGAAGCCGACGATCTGGTCGCCTATCTACACTCATTGCGTGAAGACGAGAAATCGGAGAAGAAGCAATAACAGCAGAAATCAGAAGACCCTGGCAGACAAACGCACTACCATGCATTCAGTCCTACACATGAGGTCTTCTCTCCATTGCGCACTTCCACGGCTGCACCTTTTGTTGCTGGTAGCCGTTTCGGTTCACCTGTCTGCACAATCTCCATCAAATTTCAGTCATCAATCCTGGACTACCGAAAGCGGTCTACCGCAGAACAGCGTCCACGCAATCTTTCAATCGAGAGATGGCTACTTATGGATAGCCACCGAATCCGGCATCGCACGCTTCAACAGTATCGATTTCAAAATCTTCCAGCACGAAACTGTCCCTGCCATTACAAGCGACGACATCTCCTGCTTCGCCCAGGGAGCGGACAACGACGAAGTCTGGATCGGAACCGCCGACGGTGTATTGCGCTACAACCACGGCTCGTTCCAGCACTACACCCAGGGCCTTCCATCTCCCAACGTTCTCTCCCTGGCCTCCAGAAACGGATCGACCTATGCCCTTACCGGCGGCGGGCTCGCGCGTTTCGACGGCAGCGGCTTCTCTCAAATTCCCACACCCTCTATCCCCACTGCGATCTCTTTCTCCGGTGACACCCTTCTGATCGCGACCCAATCCGGTCTCCTGCAATATCGCGGAACCACGGTTACACATTCCTATCAGCAGCTCATGCCTTCGAGCCAGGCCATTCGCGCCTTCGGCTACATGCCTGACCACACTTTCTGGCAACGCACCGCAAACGACCTCTCTTTTACAGCGAATGGCAACCCTCGGACGATTGGCCCTCAGGCGCTCAACCATTCCCGGGTAGAATCTTTCCTTCCTGGCGCTCGCGGCGGTTTCTGGATCGGGACCAGCAAAGGCCTCTATCATCTCGACACGCCCCTCTCGTCCCCGCTTCTTCAAAGCGATCTCGGCACAGACAGCATTCTTTCGTTGCGGGAAGATGCGGAGGGGGATCTGTGGATAGGCACCGAGACCAGTGGTCTCCACGTCCTGCGTCATCGCAACTTTCGTTCGCTCCCCGGTCTGAACGCCCGAATGGTCACCGCTCTTACTCAAACCGGCGACGGAGCTATGTGGATCGGTTCCAATGGCGACGGCCTCGATCGCTGGCTTGCCGGAGCCATACATTCTCTTTCCAGCCGCGATGGCCTTCTCAGTGACATCGTTCTCTCCCTCGCGCCCGGTCCCGGCGAAGACCTCTGGGTAGGCACCCCCGATGGACTCAACCATGTTCAGGGAGATCGCATCCGATCCTTCACCTCCGCCGATGGCTTGCCCGATGACTTCATTCGCTCTCTGCTTCTCGACAATGACGGAACTCTCTGGATCGGTACACGCCGCGGCCTCGCACATCTGGACGGACAAAGGATCACCACCCTCACCCATGCGGACGGTCTCGGCAGCGATCTTATCGGCGCACTGGTACGCCCCTCCGGATCCAGCGATCTATGGATCGCTACGCTCAACGGCTTGTCGTTACTTAACAATGGCACGATCAAAACCTTCACTACGAAAGATGGTCTCTCCGGAGACATCATCACGGCTCTGTATCCGGACACCCAGGGCAATCTCTGGATAGGAACGCGCGGAAACGGCCTCACCGTTCGGACCGCGAATGGCCGCTTTATCGCCTTTCGTCGCGACGATCTTCCGAATACGGTGGATTCCATCCTTGGAGATAACTTCGGCTCGCTCTGGCTCGGCTCAGCCCACGGAGTGTTTCGTGCGAAGCTCTTCGAGCTTATCGCCTGCGCCTCGGCTTCAAGCTGCACGCTGCACATCAACCACTATGGAACCCCGGATGGCATGCCCACAGAAGAAGTCTCCGCGATTGGCCATCCCTCCGCATGGAAAGCGGCCGAAGGATCCCTCTGGTTTGCGACCAGAAAAGGAGTCGCGATCATCGATCCTTCGCATCTGTTTCTCAACCGTGTCGCTCCCCCGGTTGTAATCGAGCGTTTCACGGTCGACGACGCGGAGCGATCCGGCGGCGCGAGCATTCCCCCGGGCCACAGTCGACTGGCCTTCGAATACATCGGCCTCAGCTTCGTTGCTCCCTCCCGCGTCCGTTATCGCTATCGGCTTGAAGGATTCGATAAACAATGGACTGAGGCGGGCTCGCGCCGCACCGCCTTCTACACCAACCTGCCTGCCGGAAAGTATCGTTTCCTGGTTCAGGCGGCAAACAACGACGGTCTCTGGAACGAACGTGGCGCAGAGCTCTCCTTTTCGATTCGCCCCCCGTTCTATCGCACGCCATGGTTCCTTCTTTTAGCCATCGCACTTCTGGCTGGACTTATCGTTCTGATATACCGTCTCCGTCTCCGTCGCGTCCGTTCGCAGTTCACCGCCGTGCTCGCAGAGCGAACCCGCGTCGCCCGCGAGATTCACGACACACTCGCCCAGAGCTTCGTTGGCGTATCTGTCCAGCTCGAGCTCACCACCCAGCTTCTTGCCCACCAGCAGAACGAGGCCGCTCGCAAGCAACTTGACCAAACCCGCGCGTACGTTCGCGAGGGCATCGCAGAAGCCCGACGCAGCATCTGGGACCTGCGCGCTGCAACCGCGCAAAATACACTGCCCACGCGTCTCTCCCAACTTGCCGAATCGTTTGAATCCAAGAGTCTCAAGCTTCCTATCCAGATCGGGGGAACCTATCGACCGCTCGATCCAGCCATGGAAAACGAGATCCTGCGCATCGCTCAGGAGGCTCTCACCAACGTCAGCCGGCACGCACAAGCCACCTCGGTTACCGTAAGCCTCAACTACGAACCAGATAGACTCACTCTTGTTATCGTCGACAACGGCCTTGGCTTCTCTCCTCAGGACGCAGAGAGGTTTTCCGCACATGGGCACTTTGGCCTGCAGGGAATGCGCGAGCGTGCTCAGCATATCGGAGCGCAGCTCGCCGTGATCAGTTGCCCAGGCGAGGGAACACAGATCAAGCTAACTCTTTCGCTCGATAATCAGAAAGGGGGATCCGCACATGTCTAAACCAATCCGCATTCTTGTCGTCGACGACCATCACGTCGTTCGCCAGGGCCTGGTTGCGCTTCTCAACATCATGCCCGAGATTGAGGTGGTAGGTCAGGCCGCCGATGGCGCTGAAGCCATCAATCTCCACCGCGCTTTGAACCCCGATATCACTCTCATGGATCTGCAGCTCCCCGGCATCTCCGGCGTCGAAGCCATTCGGCGCATTCGCAACGAAGATCCCGCCGCACGATTCATCGTGCTCACTACCTTCGACGGCGACGAAGATATCTACCGCGCTCTTGAGGCCGGCGCTCGAGCCTACCTTCTCAAGGGCATGACCGTCGACGAACTCGCCTCGGCCATCAAGGCCGTACACGCCGGAAAGACGCGCATCTCCCCCGCCATAGCGGAAAAGCTTGCCGGCAGAATGAGCGGACAGACACTCACGGCGCGGGAACTGAACGTTCTGGAACGCATCGTCGCGGGCCGCTCCAACAAGGAGATCGCCTCCGATCTCAATATCTCCGAAGCCACCGTGAAGACCCACATCAACAGCCTGCTTGGAAAGCTCGGCGTCGGCGATCGTACTCATGCCGCCACCGTCGCCATCCAGCGCGGCATCGTTCACCTCAGATAACTCAGGCAATCATCATGCGCCCACACAAACTCTTCGCCTCTCTGCTCGGACTCTCGATTACGTTGTCATCTCCGCTCTGCGCGCAGTCCAAATCCTCATGGCGCGCCGCTACCACGGGAGAGCTAACCGCCGCCCTTCCCGCACGCGCGCCCGTCGAGAGAGAGCGGATCGAAACCGAGATGCGCACGGCCTCGGGAATCATCGATACACACGGAAGACTGATTGCAGGAGTTGTACTCATTACGGCGGGATACTCAGCCGAGGGCAAGTATTCGCACTATCTCCTCGTGCAGGCCCCCATCTCTTTCGAGAACGTGGCTCTATCACCAGGTTCTTACGTCATCGGATGGACTCGCAAGGAAGACTCGCTCTCCGTAGCCTTCTACGATGCGGCCACAGGAGTGAAGCGCGGCACTGCATCCGCTCATCACCTCGAAATCGGTTCCCGCGTCGAAAGCTTCCGTCTCTGGCCGCCCGCCGATCACACCTTCCTGCAGATCGGCCGCTTCGCTATCCCGTACACCCTTCAGGAATAAAACCTGGTCAATTTCCGGACGCGGGTTTCTGTTCAGTGGCTGTCTGTCCCTTGCGAATCTCCTCGCCCAGCAGAATTGCCTCGGCGATCTCGAGCATCGACTTTCTACGCTGGCGGCTCTCGCGCTGCATCATCCGATAGGCTTCCTCTTCTCCCACCCGCATATCGCGCTGTAAAATTCCCTTCGCCCGTTCTACCGCCTTGCGAGCCTCCAGCCTCCCGGCCAGTTGCGCATTCTCATTCTCCAACCGCGCTCGCTCCACCTCAGCTCCCACCAGGTAGCCAATCGTCGACAACAGGCGGACCTCATTGGTCGTGTGCTGATACGAAAGCCGATGCTGAAGATTGATGACACCCACAACCTTACTCGCGCACAGAATCGGCGTGGACAACATCGCTTCGAAGCGATCTTCCGGAAGATTTTTGAAAGGCTTGAAGCGAGGATCTTCGGACGCATTCGACGCCAGCGCCACCGGTTCGCGATGCTCGGCCACCCATCCCGTAATGCCCTGCCCCATCTTGATGCCCAGATGATCGACCACATCCGCGTGCGGATTCTTCGAAGCCCGCAGCGTCAGCTTCTCCCCCTCCAGCACATAGATAAAACACGAGTCGCAGGGAATCACCGTCGTGACAAAATCAACGATCCGCCCCAACACCTTGTGGAACGAGTCGGCAGAAGCGATGCGGCTCGTAATCTCATGAAGAAAATCGATCGGGGCGATCGCATGATTATCCAGACGAGACTCTGCCGGCTGGGTCACGCCATTTGCTGCCTGCGGAATAGCGACCAGAAGTCCCGCCTCCCGCGTCGCCAGGCTGCGAGCCCCATTGTTCTTCTTCTCCTCCACCAGCTTGCCGGCCAATTGCGCCGCCTCGTTCACCAGGAACCCCATCTTTGGATGCGAAGGCTCAAAATCCGGTGTAATCCCATACTGATGAAGAGCCTCGGTCGTCGTCGGCCCGATGGAAGCGATGACCACGGATCGAAGTCCCGTTCGCAGCTCATCGGCCGATTCCATCTGCGCAGCCACCTGGAACAGGTGAATCACCTGCACAGACGTGGTGAACAACACAACATCCACGCCACCGCTCGCCACACTCAGAACAGCTTCGCGCAGGGGGCGTAGATCCTCAGGCAGCGCCCACTGATACACCGGAACCTTGGTCACAGATGCGCTCTTTTCAGCCAGCGTCTCCAGCAGCTCGGGGTTCGAAGTGCCGTATTCCTGCACGGCAACCCGGAATCCCGTCAGCGCTTCTCCAAACTCTTCCTCGAGCGCGGCGACCATCTCGTGCCATGTATTGGGCTCGGGAGCGACGACCGCAATCGGAATCCCAAACTCCTTTAGAGCTGCAACTGGCTTCGGTCCACGTGCGGCGACGCGGGTCTTCTTCAGCGCCTTCAGAAACGTCTCGCGCTTGCCCGCCTCCTCCACAATATTCACCAGGAATCGCATACCCACGCCGGTAAGGAAGATCACAAGGTCAAAATCCCCGGCAATCAGCCTGTCGGCAAAATCCAGCGCCAGCCGGTTCGACTCCAGGGACACCTCGCGCATCGCCGGGACCACAAACGGCTCCCCCCCGTACGTCCGAATCAGCTTCGTCATCTCACTCGACCGTCGCGACTCGAGTGAGAGAATCCTCAATCCATCAAAGCTTGCAGGTGCCATCACGAACTCCCAAAAGCCACGAAAGCGGCGGGTTGCATTACTACAAGGTAAATTTCGGCTTAAGCACGGGTTCTGTTGCTCATCATTTTACAGAGAGCTTACAAATCGGCCAGCGCTTTCTCGCTGCACCCGTCCCTATCGGCGTAAATCGGCGCAGAAACGTTCTCCCGTCCCTTCCGGGCCTGCATCGCCTACCTGGCAGCTGCCGCTTTTTCTCCAGGCACCACACCTTCAGCTGCCGCCAACGGTTTCGACCGCATCAGCAGGCTTGTTTGGTCATTCAAAGCATCGCTCGCTGTCACGCTGTCGAAAAGATGCAGAAAGCGGGCAATCAGGCCTGTCCACCCGGTCTGATGACTCGCCCCGATCCCGGCGCCGTTGTCGCCGTGAAAGTATTCATAAAACAACAGGTAGTTCTTCCAGTGCGGATCGCTCTGAAACTTCTCCGTATCCCCATACACCGGCCTCTTTCCCTCTTCATTCACGCGGAAAGTGTTTGCCAGCCGTTCGCCGATCTCGTGGGCCACCTCGAAGAGATTCTTCTCCACCCCCGAGCCCGTCGGACACTCCACCTTGAAGGAGTCGCCGTAGTACTGGAACATCAGCAGGAGCGCTCGGATCAGCAGACCATTCACCGGCATCCAGATCGGTCCACGCCAGTTGGAGTTCCCTCCAAACAGTCTCGTCGTCGACTCAGCCGGCTCATACTGCACCGTATGCCGTGTGCCCTGTACATCAAAGACATAGGGATGATCCAAATGCTCCCGCGAGATCGAGCGAATCCCGTTTGGTGCCAGAAACTGCTCTTCGTCCAGCATCCGTTCCAACACTCGCTTCAGGTTGTCGCGGTTCAGGACCGACAACATCAACCTGCCATACTCCCCGGGAACGCCCGGCTCGTGCAGATTCGCCGCCAGCTCCGGTCTCCGCTCGAAGAAGTTCTTCACTCGCTCCATCAGCCTGGGATACTTCCGCACCAGTTCTGACGGCAGAATCGAGACCGCCACCAGGGGCAGCAGTCCCACCATCGACTTCATCCGTAGTCTGCAGCCCGTCCCATCCGGCATATAGAGCACGTCATAGAAAAATGCGTCCTCATGGTCCCATAGCTCGTTTGCGCTATCCCCCTGCGGATTCATCGCCCCCGAAATCCACAGGAAGTGCTCCAGAAACTTCACCGCGACGTCTTCATAGCTCTCGTCTACAGAGGCCAATTCCAGAGCGATAGTCAACATGTTCTGCGAAAACATCGCCATCCATGCCGTTCCATCCGCCTGCTCCAGGTAACCCCCATCAGGAAGCGTAGCGCTCCTGTCGAAGACGCCGATATTGTCCAGTCCCAGGAAACCACCCTCAAAGATATTGTGCCCGGAGCGATCTTTCCGATTCACCCACCAGGTAAAGTTCAGCAGCAGCTTCCTAAAGCTGCTCTTCAAAAACTCAACGTCGCCCTCTCCCCCACGCAGGCTCATCTCCGTCAGGTACACATACATCACGGCCCACGCGTGCACCGGAGGGTTCACGTCGCCAAAGTTCCACTCATAAGCCGGAAGCTGTCCATTGGGATGAAGATAGGTCTCGCTCACCATCAGTTCCAACTGCTCTTTGGCGAATTCCACATCTACCATCGCTAATGCCACCGTATGAAACGCCAGATCCCACGCCGCGTACCACGGGTACTCCCACTTGTCCGGCATCGAGATAATGTCCGCGTTCAGCATGTGGAACCATGGGGCATTTCTCATCGTCAGCCTGCGGCCCGGCCCCGTCGGGCTGTATCCATGCTCGCGAAGCCAGAGGTCGAGATCGAAGTAGTAAAACTGCTTCGACCACAGCATCCCCGCCAGAGCCTGTCGAATAATCATCTGATCGCCCGACTCGCACGATGGAGGACACACCGCCTTATAAAATTCGTCCGCCTCCTCGATTCTCTCCGTAAATGCTCCATCGAACCCGGCACCGAAAGGAGCCACCATCTCCGCACTCCGTGACAGCCGCAACTTCACAACCATCTCACCGCCGGCCGGAACCTCCATCTCGTACAACGCGGCGGCCTTCGTTCCGGTCTGCTCAGGATTCACCGCATCCTTTACGCCATGAATCAGATATTCATGGAAAGCATCCTTCACAAACGGGGTTGAATTCACCGCCCCCGATAATCGCTTCTGGTTCGACTCGTTCTCCGTGAACAACAGCTCCGGAGCCCCTTCGCAATGCAGAAAGTACTCTCCCAGCCGGCCATAGCTGGCCCCAACGACCCTGCCGCTCCTTGCCTGGATCTGTGGCCTCGGCTGATCCTTTCCCTGCCACCACGTATTGCGAAACCATAACGTCGGCAAAAGGTGCAGCGTGGCTGCTTTCTTGCCACGATTCACCGCTGTAATCCTTATCAGAATCTCGTCCGCGTCAGCCTTCGCATATTCGACAAACACATCGAAGTAGCGGTCCTCCTCGAAGATCCCCGTGTCGAGCAGCTCATACTCACGCTCGAACTTCGTCCGCTTCGCATTCGTCGCTACCAGATCGTCGTAAGGAAACGCCTCCTGCGGATACTTGTACAGATACTTCATGTACGAATGCGTCGGCGTCGAATCCAGGTAGAAGTAGTACTCCTTCACATCCTCCCCATGATTCCCCTCGGAGTTCGTCAGCCCGAACAGCCGCTCCTTCAGAATCGGATCTTTTCCGTTCCACAATGCCAGCGCGAAGCACAGGTGCTGGTGATCGTCCGAGATCCCCGCGATCCCGTCCTCTCCCCACTTGTAGGCTCTCGATCGTGCCTGGTCGTGCGTGAAGTAGTTCCACGCATCCCCATTGGGGGAGTAGTCCTCACGCACCGTTCCCCATTGACGCTCGCTCAGGTAGGGCCCCCACAGCTTCCACGCCTTAGTCCCGCTCTTCGCTTCCTGTAGACGAACCTGTTCCACGCCAGCCATCCGTCACCTCATCGAACGCACTTTGACCCGAAAACAAATACCTACAGACACTAGGGCCGTCCCATTCAGCCGTCAACCGCCTCGAACCCAACAGCCCATACTGCTCGAAAAATTAATCTCCGTCTCCCAACCACCCCAATCCTTCCCACCCTTCCTCTCCAGGTAAACCGCGTACAATCACATCCGACGCTACATACGAGGTTTCAGTGATCGATACTCCCGTGCTACTCGTTATTGTCATCGTTGTCCTTTACCTCATCAGCTCCATCAAGATCCTCAAGGAGTACGAGCGCGGCGTAATCTTCCGCCTTGGCCGCATCTCTCCCTCCAAGGGCCCCGGCGTCATCCTCGTCTTTCGACCCCTCGATCAGATCGTTCGTGTCTCCCTCCGTCAGGAGGCGATGGAGGTCCCCCCGCAGGACATCATCACCCGCGACAACGTCACCCTCAAGGTCAACGCCGTCATCACCCTCCGCGTCATCGACCCCACCAAGGCCGTCATCGAGGTCGCCAACTACATCTACCAGACCAGCCAGTTCTCCCAGACCACCCTCCGCTCCGTCCTCGGCGAGGTCGACCTCGACGAGCTCCTCGCCCACCGCGACCGTCTCAACCAGCGCATCCAGACCATCCTCGACGGCCACACCGCCCCCTTCGGAGTCAAAGTCGTCTCCGTCGAGGTCAAGCAGGTCGACATGCCCGAATCCATGCTCCGCGCCATGGCCAAGCAGGCCGAAGCCGAGCGCGAGCGCCGCGCCAAAATCATCCACGCCGAGGGCGAATTCAATGCCGCCCAGAAGCTCGTCGACGCCGCTGCACTCATGGCCACTCAACCCATGACCCTGCAACTCCGCTATCTTCAAACCCTTACCGAGATAGGTGTCGAGAAGAATACGACCATCGTTTTTCCGCTTCCCATGGAGCTGATGAACCTGTTGAATAAAACAGTCCAGACCGCGGACGCTGCGAAGACTTCCTTCGGGCATCAGGGCGGGCCCGGCGTCCCGCAGGCTCCTGTCCCACCGCCCACGAGAACCTCGCCAGCCGAACCCATCGAGTAGGCGCCCTCACGACGGCTCCTGCCCAACTGAAGGATCCGACCGTGAACTCCTCCCGCTACCTCGAAGACGACGACCTCGACACCGCCTCCACCGCCCGCGAGATCTCCCTCAGTCCCTCCACGATCCTCGGCATCTTCTTCCTGCTCGCCATCCTCTGCGCCGTCTTCTTCGGCTTCGGCTACAGCATGGGCCACCGCTCCGCAACCGCTACAGCCACCTCCGCCGATAACACCGAAGCCTCCCCTCTCAAGACCACCGGCGACTCGAAGCCCGCCCCAGGCCAGGCCAATGAATCTGCCGATCTCACCCCCGCGGACGCCGCCGCCGCTGAAGCTCCCGAACCCGAAAAGGCTGATGCCACCTCTTCAGCCAGCACTCCCGAAGCCCCGGCGCCACGGCCCCATCTTGAGCGTGCTGCGGTAGCTCCCCCCACTCCAGCCCCGCAGCTGAAGCCCGCTGTCGTGGTCAAGGCTCCGGCTGCGGCAGCAACAGCGCCCGTACTCCGCCCAGCTACCGCCGGCGCCCCGGCGCTCGTCCAGATCGCGGCCGTCTCCCATCAGGAAGACGCCGAAATTCTCGTCAACGCCCTCAAGCGGCGTGGCTACACCGTAGCCGTCCGTCACGAGCCCCAGGACAAGCTCCTCCACATCCAGCTGGGCCCCTTCCCCACCCGCAAGGACGCGGACGCCATGCGCGTTCGTCTCACCGCCGACGGCTACAACGCCATCGTCAAATAGACCAACTCGTCCCAAATCATTGGGGCTAGCAGAAAATTCAATTGAAGTATCGCGGATCGCGCCTATACTGTCTCCGCCACGGAGACCCACACCCATGCGCTCTGCATCCGCGATGCTCCTCGCCTCAGTCCTCCTTGCACCTCTCCTTGCAGCCCAGAATCCTCCGCCGCATAACAATAACGTCTATGTGCTCCGCGACGGTGGAACCACCGGGAGGATGGAGAGCATCACCATCCCGCCCATAGTCGGCGCCCCCTTCAGCCTCACCCTCATCACCGAATGGTCCCGCTCTCTCTCAGGCAGCGGAACCATGACCCTCACCAACCAGCGCCCCATCATGCGCGACGGCAAGGGACGAATCTACCAGGAGCGCTGGTTCCTCGTACCCAAGGGAGGCACCCAGAAATCCGAGGTGGAGATCGTCCAGATCATGGACCCTGTCCAGCACACCTGGTACAACTGCGCCGTTCGGTCGAAGATCTGTGAGCTGCTCAACTTCAACATGCGCACCGATACGGTCTACAAGCCCTCCATGGGCGTCTCCGGACCTCTTCCCGATGGAAAGGGCTATCGTCAGCACGAGGAGCTTGGAACCAGCAACACCAGCGGCGAAGACGTCACCGGCTACCGCGACATCCTCACCCTCAATCCCGGCGTCATGGGCAACGATCAACCCCTCGTCAGCACCCGCGAGTTCTGGTACTCCTCCCACCTCGGCATCAACCTCATCTCCAAGGTGGATAGTCCAACAAGCGGCAAACAGGTCTTCACCGTCGACAGACTCACCACCTCCGAACCCGATCCAAAGTTCTTCGAGATTCCCGAGGGTTACAGAATCGTCGACCACCGCAAACCGGAAAGCAGCGGCTCTAACTAGTCTGTCCATCTCCGCAACAAAGCCACACCTGCACTCGAAAGATGAACTAACCTTGGCCTCTCTGCGCAATGCTTCTTTGAGCATCACGATTCCCGCCTTTCTCTCGTGCCTTCTTTTCTCCACCGGTTGCGTCCATCGAACGCCCGTCTCCGGCGAGACCTACACACTCGAGAAAAACTCCGGATACTCCCTGCTCGTGCCCTCCCTGTCCACGCAGGCCAGCGATCAGGACTTCCAGACCAGCACCCTCACCCTGCCAGACAGCGCGCCAACAAACGATGCCCCTGCCCAACACTGCGTCATCGGCGGCTCTATCTTCTCCCTCGCCCCCGACAGCACAGGCAAGCCAAACCAATGGGCCGTCAAAGGACTCAGCCCGCTAGGCTGGCAGAAGCGCGCAGGCGATCTCGACGTTCACGCCGAGTGGAACCGTTTCCTTGGCGACCTTCTGGAGCTTGAGCGCCTATCCTGCTTCCCCCGCAACCAGAGCTTCTACACCCTGCGCCGGGCGATCGCTGAAAGAATTCCCCTGCCGGCAAACGAAGCCGCCTTCTTCGCCTACTCCTTCGGTGGACGTGGATTCGTCGACCTCGCGCCCGGAATGCAGATCAAGATCGAACGGCCCTTGATTCAAGACGCGACTCCGACCACTCGCGCAAGCTACAAAGGCTCTCTCGAGGCCGACTATCGCGTCATCTCGCCCTCTACCACCGGGGTCGAGCTTCTTCTCTCCCACACCTCAAATCGGCGAGCCGGGCAGTCGCTCGGAGCAGACGGAGACCTCCCCTTCGAGCTCTCGGGCCGTTTCGCGTCCAGGCCCCTGCTCAGGATTTTCCTGCAATCCATCGGCGACGGCAAAGCGCAACCGACCGCCATCCTCCTCGGAGCCAGCAGCGTTCACGATCTCGACGAAACGACCCACAGGATCGAAGAAAACGGACGCACCAGCTGTCCGCCCAGCTCATTTCCCACCTTCGAGTGCATCTCCTTCGGAACCGAGACCGCCGTAAGCCTGCTCTCTTCCGTCAGGATCAACGGCAAGACAGAGCTTCGCCCCTTCGGTACAACCATGGGATACCTGATTGACGTAGCCTCCTCAGGCGCTGGCCGCAGCAACATCGCCGCACTGACCCAGACACTCCAGACAGCCTCGTTGAGTCGGCCCCTGGCAGGAGGAGGTTACGCAGAGGTGACGTTCCCGAAGACCATCGACTCCGTGAGCCAGATCGTCCTGCTTCCCGGCGACCATCTCGCCTGGAAACACTGATCCTTGCGGACTCGTGGTTCACTCATATCCCGTCCATTCGTCCAAATCGTATTCCCATCTGGACGAATGGACGGGGTCAGGTCAGGTGAGCCACTTTGCTACTTGTCCGCGGGCCGCTTAGTTTTGAAGGGAGAGCAGAAACATTCGGGAGGGAACATCGTAAGGGTCAGGAAGGTGAATTTGGAGGGTAGGGATCAGCTATCGGTAGCAAGTCTTTCCCATAACTACACCCTTTGTACTTCCAGAAACAACTGTAGTTGAATGCAGTGTACTTCTTCCAATCCTCTAGCAGTGATTTAGATCTAGGCGAGATGGCAACTCGAAAGGCATCAATAGCGATTTTCCCATTCTTGTCATACCATATCTCCCACCCTTTGCTAACTGGTGGTTCTACAAAATCGGTAGGTTTTTCATGGGACATTTCTTGAAGTTCGTGTTGGTTTTCTTTCGGCCATTTGAACTGGCTTTCTGTTTGAGAAACATACACTCTAGGAGGGCCAAGAAAAGTTTTATAAGGACCTACTCCAATGCTATATTCAACAGCTTTATCTGTGACGATAGAGTCCTTCACTGTAAAGGCAATCGCAAAGGTTCCACCCTTGCCCCTGTACCATTGAGGTAGTAGAGCGTTATCGGTAAATTTGTACCATTGACATTCTGCGTGAGTGCACTTAGCAAATGGCGCTTCCTGTGCTCCTATCTTCTTTGCAAATTTCTGAGCATCATCAAATGTAGAATGATTTAGTTGAAGATCCTTGAGTTCATACAGTAAGTATCGAGCATGAAGTGACGGATACAACAAGGTAGCCCAACAAACAAGAAATCCGATGATTGGCAGTGGAACTAACCAGAAGAATATTCGCTTAGACAACATTTCCTAAACCCTCTCTCGAGGAAAAGCTACCTTTTCTAATTTTTGTTGACTACCACTATCTACAAGAATTAGGAACGCTTGCTAAAGTATCACTGTTTTAGTTTGGAACTGAGTCCCACATGCGATCCGGACAGTCGCTTGGAGCGGACGGAGACCTCCCCTTCGAGCTATCGCGCCATTTCGCGTCCAGTCCCTGCTGAGGCTCTTCCTGCAATCCCTCGGCGACGGCAAAGCGCAGCCGACCGCCATCGTCCTCGGAGCGAGCAGCGTTCACGATGCGGACTCGTGGTTCAATCGAGCGGCTTCATCTCCTCCGGAAGCGCCGCCGCAATCTCTTCCCGAACCGCCCGCAGAAGATCCTCCCGCGTCTCAAAATCCTTCGGCTCAATCACTGGCAGCAAACGAACCCGCGCTACTCCCGGCGTAATTGCAGCACTTCCCTTCCGCATCATCTTCTCGGTTCCGGAGACAGCCACGGGAACCACCGGGGCCAGCGTCTCCATCGCCAGGAAGAATGGTCCCTTTTTGAACGTCGATAGATGCCCATCCTTCGACCGGGTGCCCTCCGGGAAGACCAGAATGTTCAAACCATCCCCGAGCGCCTTGCCAGCGGCAACCACGCTCGCCTGCGCGGCGTCCCGCTTCCCTCCCCGCTCCACAGGAACGAAGTCCCCCATCCGCATCGCGCGCCCCAGGATTGGGATACTCATCAACTCCTTCTTCAGCAGCACCGAACACTGTCCCGGAAGCACGGGGAGCACGACCGGAGGATCAAGATTCGACACGTGATTGCACATGTAGATACAAGGTCTTCCCGCCGGGACATTTTCAAGTCCCGAGACCTCGATCCGGATTCCCGCTGCACGAACCCCGGCGTTGGCAATCCACATGGCAATTCGATACAGCCGTTTGACGTTACCCACCAGGAACGAATAAGGAATCCCGATAATCCCAGCCGGAACTCCAAGGGTCAGATAGACAAGTAACAACTTCAAAGTCGCAAACATTCCACTTCGCAGAATATCCCACCCACTTTGGACTGACGATTCGTTCTTCCTCCCACTCTTGACACTGTCAAGTCCCAATCTCACCTAAATCATTCAAAATAAGGAGATTATCCAGTGCCGATTAGTTCTGTCCGCTTTTCTATAATTGAAACAGGATCGAACGAAAGGCTCCAGAGTGATCGAGCTTGTCGCTGGCGTCACACACATAAGCCGTTTAGATTCAATATTTTAGTAGATAAAGCATCTGGAATCAATATTCTACAAACACGGCCCCAGGATAAACCTAACATAATCAATATTTTAGAAGAAATGGGTGGGGAGGGTGTTCAACTGAATCGGACCGCTACCCTGCCTGCGACCGCAGCTTCCGTGATCGCCCGAGGAAGCTTCTGATAGATCCCCCCGAAGCCGCCGTTGGAAAGAATCACAACAACGTCCCCGCTCCGCAGCTCCGGAGTCAGCGCAACAACGATCGCGTCCGCATCCTGGTGCACCGCGGCTGGGATACCGCGCTCCAGCAGCCCTTGAACCACACGTTCTGGGTCGAGCCTCTCGGCCACGGGAATGTTCTCGGACTTGAAGACCCCGGCCAACGCCACCCGGTCAGCCAGAGCGAGGCTGTCGATCAACGCACTCTCAAAGACGTTCCGGCGCAACGTGTTCGATCGCGGCTCCAGCACGGCGATCAGCCTCTGGCCCGGACGACTCTCCCGCAGCGCCCGCAGCGTCTCGCGGATCGCCGTCGGGTGATGTGCGAAGTCATCGATGATCGTTACGCCTTCCGCAACCGCCTTGACCTCAAGCCTGCGCTTCACGCTGTGAAACGTTCGCAGCGCCTCGACGATCGCATCGACCGGAACTCCCTGTCCGGAGGCCAGCGCGGCGGCCGCGGTAGCATTCAGAGCATTGTGCTCGCCGGCCATCGGCAAAGACAACTCCGCGAACTTCTCGCCGGCGCGCCACAGCGTCCACCGCGTCACCGGTCCATCATGACCGAGATCGGAGAGCCGCCAGTAAGAGCCTTCCTCGAAACCATAGCGCTCCACCGTACAGAACGCCTTCGCCACGCACTCGCTGACGTTCTCGCTGGCATCGTAGGCCACCACGCGGCCGCGGCGAGGAACAAGGTTTACAAACCGCTTGAAGGCCGTCTTCACCGCATCGAGATCGGAATAGATATCCGCGTGATCGAACTCCACATGGGTCAGAATCGCAGCGTCCGGGAAGTAATGAAGAAACTTCGGCCCCTTGTCGAAGAAAGCCGTGTCGTACTCGTCACCCTCGAGGATGAAGGGCCTGGTCGGGCGGACCATGAAGCTTGTGCCGAAGTTCTCCGGCACCCCGCCGATCAGGAACGAAGGCGCAAACTTCGGATCGCGTCCCGAGGCGGTCTCGTAGATCCACGCCAGCATGCTCGTCGTCGTTGTCTTCCCGTGTGTTCCCGCTACAACGAGGGACTCGCGGCCTTTTAGAAACTCGTCATGCAGGATCGACGCCATCGAGCAGAATGGAATCCCCTCGTCCATGACGCGCTCCAGCTCTACATTCCCGCGCGAGATCGCATTACCCACTATCACAAGATCCGGCCGGCGGTCGAGGTTCCGCTCAGCATAAGGCTCGTGCACGGTTATGCCAAGCTCTCGCAGCAGATCGCTCATCGGCGGGTAAGCCGCCGCATCCGAGCCGGTCACCTCGTGACCCTGCTGCTTCAGCATTCCGGCAAGCGAAGCCATCGCTGTGCCGCAGATTCCTATGAGGTAGATATGTTTCTGCATTGCGCCAAAGAGAAGACTAACCCGAAACCGCAGCCTCGAGAAAGGTCAATCTCGGATTCTTCCCATCCGTCAGATCGAGCTGCACCTGAACTCCCAGCGGAAGTGTCCGGTTCGCTCCATCCACATGGCCGCAACGCAACCCGATCGCGACCGGTCCCTGAAATCCCCGTAAACCGTGCAGGATTGCGCGTTCCAGCAGATCCTGCTCCTCCAGGTCAGCGCACTGTGTCATATCGCCGAAGACAATTCCACGAACATCCTCGAGCCTGCCTGAATAGCGAAGATGCAGCAGCATTCTGTCCCACTGGTAGGGCTTCGTTCCGATATCTTCAAGAAAAAGCACGCTTCCCGTCAGCCTGGGAGCAAACGGGGTTCCTAGCCCAGCTGCCAGAATCGAGATACAGCCGCCAAGGAGACGGCCGTCCGCCACTCCGGGCTGAAGCACACGTAAACCGTCTTCAGAATCCAGCGACCATCCGCTCGCGCCCTCGAACGTATTGCGCCAACTAGCTGGATCGACCCCTCCTTCGCGCGCAAAATCCGCAGCGACCATGGGACCATAGAAGCTTGTCAGGTTTGCCTCATTCTGCAACCAGCAATGCAAGGAACTGTGGTCGCTGTATCCGATGAAAGCCTTGGGATTGGAGCGAATCAGATCCGCATTCAGATGCGGGAGAAGCTCGGCCGATCCCCATCCGCCCCGCGTACAGATGATTCCGTCCACGCTGTCATCGGCAAACGCCGCATGGATATCCTCCAGCCGCTCGGCCCAAGTTCCCGCGTAGTACAACGGACCTCCACCGAAGGCGTATTTGCCAAGCCTGGTCCGATAGCCTGCTGCTTCCAGCTCTGCAATGCCGCGCTCGACCAACTCCCGTTTCGGGGTACTCGCCGGTGAGATTACTGCGAGAGTCGCTCCAGAGCGCAGAGCGCGCGGCTTGATAAACGTCTGCTCAAACACACTCACAGGCCTGCAACCTCACCGCGGCAGATAATCTCGGCAGGACCGGTCAACCGCATAATCTGGTCGTTGGCCAGCCAGACGGTGCGCTGGGCACCACCTTCGGCAACGGCTTTCAATTCACGATCCACTCCACGCAGCGCCATCGCAGCCGCGGAGGAGGCGCAGGTGCCCGTTCCGGACGAGGTCGTCGGCCCACAGCCGCGCTCAAAGATGCGAAATGCAATCTCACCCTTCGACAGAACCTTTACAAACTCCACATTGGTTCCGTGCGGAAACAATGGACTCACGCTGATCTGCCCTCCCAGAGCCTGCCAGGAGAGTCCATGAGAACCGAAGTCCTCGGAATCGACAAAGATCACGAAATGAGGATTTCCCACATTGACCATCGCTCCAGCAACGTTGCCGATGCCGGGAAGCTCGATCGTACGCTCCATCACGCGCGGAACTCCCATCTCGCTTTCGATCAGATACAGCGGATCGGCGTCCTCGACGACGTGGCAGCTTCTCGGCCCACCGTGCGTTCCGAGCACCACTTCATCGAGCCCCTCGGAACTGGCTAGCCACGCGGCCACACAACGGGTTCCGTTACCGGATAACTCGGCCTCGCTTCCATCGGCATTGAACAGCCGCAGAAAGAACTCTCCGTTCGACCTGCGCTCCAGAAACTCGATACCGTCAGCGCCGATGCTGGTGTTGCGGCTGCATAGCTTTCGCGCCAGCGCAGCATGTTGCCGCATCGCGACCGTCTCTTCAAGAATCAGAAAATCGTTACCGCACGCATGCGCTTTTACAAAGGGGATCATTTGCTCTTATTCTTCCTCAACTTCGTTGAAGACGACAACCTGATTGGTCTCAAAAATTCGAAGACCGATATACGCGCGCGCAGGATTGGCCGGTGGTACACAACACAACTAACTCCGTCAGGCCCTGTGGATGTGCAGCGACCGCAGCAGAGACCGGGTCACCCGCAATCGCAACCACATAGGCGGCATGCTTCGCGGGATCCGCCAGGGCAGCCTTCCAGCTGTCATAGTCCGTCTCGCTCAAGGTCTGCTTCAACGGGATACCAGCGCGTTGCAACGCACCGACGTGGTCGGAGTTGTACATCAGGATCGGTACACCGGATGGGAATGTCTTCAACTCGTTCGCAATCGCCTGCTCGAATGCGATGCGTGTCGTGGAATTCACCATCGCTTCCTTAAGGACTAGCGGAACTCGATACATCATTGCAACCGCATTGATTGCGATGAGCAGCAACGCAACGGGCGGCATCAAGCGCACCAGCAAGGGCTGCGAAGCTGCCCAGCGCTGCTGCAGCCATCCCAGAGCCACGCAGGCGAAGATGGCGAATGCGGGCAGCATCTCCATTCCATATCGCGAGTTGTAGTACGAATGCGGGAACAGCGGAGGGATAAAGATCGGAATTGACCCATACGAGATGGAATAGATGTAGAAGGGGAGCGGGATCCAGAGGAGTGTAGAGATCAGGTCCAGCCGGCGTCGGACCACGATGAAGAGACCAGCCAACACCAGCGCTAGAACGGCAAAACCTGTCTGCCATGCCGCGGCA